>NZ_JAAVKI010000010.1 GCF_011806525.1 Thalassospira sp. HF15
GGCAGTTACAGCTTCATGGCGGGTGATGGCTATGTCGGCGAGGACAGTTTCACCTATCGCGTGACCGATGAGCATGGCTTGAGTTCCGAGGGCCTAGTCTCGTTGAGGGTCGGGCAATTTTTGACGGAACAGAGTATTACCAAGACAACAGGTGCTGCGGGTTGGAACTCATCCGGATATTCCAAGCAAAGTTACTCAGGTGAGCTGTCTCTGAGCATAAACGTTTCCAAAACAACGGCTGGGCGCATGTTTGGCTGGTCGTCAGGTAATTCCGGGTCCAGCTATGAAACAGTCGATTTTGCACTTTATACGGCTTCGAATGGTGCTCTCCAAGTTTATGAGAAAGGTGCCTATCTCACTGGTGGGTCATATAGCATTGGCGACGTCCTGAGTGTTTCGCGGAACAGTTCAGGTCAAGTGACTTACAGCAAGAATGGAGCTGTTTTCTATACAAGTGGCTCAACTGTGCCAACGGGCACACCATTGTGGGCAAGTACGCCAATACACGACATTGGTGGAACGCTTTCAAATATAAGTGTCACGGTAAATGGAGAAGTTGTCGAAGATTTTGCCTGGGAGTTGGATCCCGGCATGGAGCTCTCCGAAACAGATGTAGTGATCGATCCAGAAGCAATGGAACTGTCAGGTACATCAGGCCACGATGTTCTGAGTGGTGGAGCCTTGGACGATACACTTACCGGTGCAGCTGGAGATGACGTTCTTGAAGGTGGCGCGGGTAACGATACGCTTGTTGGTGGTGATGGTGCTGACAACTTTGTTTTTGGAGATGGATTTGGTAAGGATATCCTTGCGGATGCTGAATCAAGTGACAGTGTTTCCGTAATCGGAAGCACTGGCGTCAATGACTTGTGGTTCCGTCAGGACGGGAGCAGTCTGACCATCCAGTTGCTGGGTAGTGACGATACATTGACGGTCTCTGAGTGGTTCGATGGCACCAGCCAGCACCAACTGGATCAGGTGGCTTTGGCTGGCGGTGAGACGCTAAGTGGTGCCAATGTCCAGGCGCTGGTTGAAGCAATGTCTGTATTTGGTATCGATGAAATTGCTGCAGACACAATTGATAAGAGCAGCGAGGCCTACACCAATGTGCAAACGGTGATTGCAGCGAACTGGCAAAGCTAGAGTCTCAGAAGAGGGGAATTGAAGCTGCTATCAACAAGTCAGTAGCTTCAATTCCTAACCTTTTCACTGACTACATTGTGTAAGTAATTACATGAGACGGAAATTGTCAGCTTTTCTGTCAATCCTGCAGCTTTTTGTCAGCTTATGTGTCAATTGATGTCAACTTATCTGGCAATCGGAAATGCCAAGTTGTTGATTTCGCTGCATGTCGAATGTCATCTTTTGTGGTGCGTGACACATTTTTTCAAAATAACAATTTAATATCAATGGCTTACACTGAATGTGTCCCACGGTCAGACTGGGCAGTGGGGCAAAAGCCATGTCTTGGAGGTGGCTCCGGGTTGTCTAAGTGCCTTGTCTGGTTATTATCTAGGTTGAGTTCAGTGTGCGTATTGAGTCGCCCGCTAAGAAAGCATTTTGATTTGAGAGTTTCGGAGTGATGGTGGTGATCGACCTGACGCGCTTTAAAAGAATGATATTACGGGCGGCTTCGATATCAATCACGGTTATTGGTCTTACCCATCTCCAAGCTTGCGCAATGGGCCAATATCCATCTTCCGCAGAGAGTGAAGTCAAGTTTCATTTCGGGTTGATGGATTTCACGCCAGATAATCAGATGTTGATCTTCGAGTATGTATTACCGAATGGCGCCGAGAAAGTCGGATTTTACTTTCTGGGCTCAAAAGAGAGATTTCCTGTCGACTTACCGTCAAACAGATATTGGAGCGAACCGGCTGTAAGTCCGGATGGTCGCTATCTGGCATTGACGAGTGCGTGTGTTGTCTCTTGTTTAAAAGAAGACATGGGAGCGCAAATAGCTCTTATTGATCTGTCAAATAGTGAGCCGAACTTCAAGCTTATGACGACTGGGCCGGGATATAAAAGTGGTCCTGTGTTCACGAACAACGGGAAACATATTGTCTATGCTTTTGGTCCAGATAACGGCAGGTCTCATAGAGGACTTGCGCGTGTAAACTTTGACGGAGAAGAGGAAGTTCTTCAGAGGTTTGATGACTGGGGGATCGTGCGTGCAGTTCGTCATGCCTTTTTCGACAGTCACGGTAACTATTATGCTGCCATATATTCGGCGGACTCCGCGATCCGGAAGCCTCTTAAAAAGTATAGATCGGCGATTAGTTTTCCTGTTCTCTACAAATTCCGCCGAGGCGATTACAAAGTTCTAGATGTTGTTGAGTTTGCAAAGGAGACCTTCATCTCATCCCCATCTATTTCAAAAGATGACGAAATCGTTTTCTTGGGTTTCTCTGAGGAGGGGGCTGACCGTTTCAGGACTGATATCTATGCGAGTAAAGATAATGTTGTGAGAAAGATTTTACCTATGAATGCAAGAAACTCGTTCATGAAATCTTCTCGCGATGGGAGTGTGATGGCGATTATCTCAGCGGAAGATTTCTACAGCCAGAAGGATATTTATATTTATCGGCCTTCATCCGGTTTGGAAAAGACCGGAATCTCAGACGAGATTATTGCTGATCTTCAGCCTTGAGCTGTCGGGACAATTCCAAAAGACCGGACGATAAAAGCGCGACCAAGTGAGCCAGGGTTATAGTGTCATTGACGCTCTTTGGCGTGGGACACTCTGCGGCTAACATATTGATATGTTTCAGGCTGAATTGGACTTGCCGTGGGACACATACCTATTGATTTCATTGGGTTTTTTGTGCTTGTGCTGCTCCCTCCGGGCCTACCGTGGAGCAGTGTTTATAGAGCGTAATCACTGCTCCATCGCTCTCTATTTTTCCGTTCAAAATCAGTCAGAATTACTGGTCCGCCTGAATTGTCGAAATTATAGAAATCGGTGCGGACTTTCCTTCAAGACGTTTCATGGCAGAGCTAATCCCTTTGTATTCAAGCGATGGATTTTATTGGCCTCGGTCGAATTTAAAGCTGGGTAGCGTAGGGCTGTTGAGTTTCTATTATCTCCCGTCATGAAGTGCCAAGATGAACAGTTTCGAGAGTGGCAGAGGCTCTGGCAATTTCGACCTCGAAATTGCCACCATAGTGGCCCGTGAACTTAAGAGCGTTTTCCTATATGGCAGGCTTAATCGGGTCTTGGATATCAAGAATCCGAGCGGGATTTAGTTGGTTGTTTTACTTATGCTATTTAGCCCGTAAGTCGCAAAACTTATTACGATACAATTATTAATTGTTAACTTGACTGCTATGTAATTATAGGGCGTAATTTCATTTATCATTCTGATAGATATGGATTTTCCTTAGCGTAGGGGCAGTTTTTATCCAAAGAGTGCCAATTATGGTCCTTCTATCAGAATACAATAATTTCCTTTGCTAACCGGAGAATGGTCGATGTCAGTGAGCAGTTTGAACTGGGGTTCTGGTGGGATTGTTGGAACCATCAATGAATTGATGGATAACGTAACGGGTGAGTCGCAAATTACGCATTCAGCGTTGGGGCTTATTTCGTTTTCCGATGTCGACATTGACCGGTATCACAGCATCACTGTGAACGGCCCGGATGGGGCCATTGGCGGGTTTACCGCAATGGTTGCTGACCCGGCGACGGGAGACGGTTCAGGTACGGTTCTTTGGCAGTATTCTATTCCAGATGCGGCGACAGAACATCTCGGCGAAGGTGAGACCGTAACCGAGGTCTTCACCATGCACTTGATAGATGATCAGGGTGAAGAAGTGACGCAGGATGTCACGGTTACCGTTACAGGCAAAAACGACGCACCGGAAATCATTGCCCAATCTCCTGATGTAACGATCACTGCCCTGGCTGACGGTGCGGAAGGGGAAGGTGAGGCCACTCACTCCGCCACCGGTTCTGTTGAGTTCGACGATCTGGATCTCACAGACTCACATAGCCTGACCGTTTTCTCGCCATATGGTCACAAAGGCGAGCTCGTTGCCAACATCGTGCAGTCTGCAACAGGTGACGGCACGGGTGTGATTGAATGGAGCTATGTTGTCTCTGATGGTTCTCTTGATGATCTGTCGTCAGGCGACACCTTTATTGAGAATTTCCTGCTGCAGATCGATGATGGGCACGGTGGTGTTGTCCTGACGTCTGTGAACGTGACGTTAAGCGCGCCAGAAAATACGGCGCCAATCATTTCTGCGGATATTAGTGCTGCTCTTTCCGAAGATGATGCTCCGACGATTATCAATCTGTTGGCAAACTCAAGCGACAGTGACGGAGATGATCTTGATGTTCAGAATGCAGCGATCACCGTAAGTGACGGACGTCCTCTTGCCTATTCCCTGAGCTCGGAAACAGGTGGTTTGGCCTTTGATCCCGGTCAGTTCAATTACCTGGCGGAAGGTGAAAGTGTAACAATCACCGTCTCGTATGATGTTACCGATGGATCGGCGGCTGTGCCGGCTTCTGCGGCTATCGTCATCGAAGGGCGAAATGACGGACCTGTCGCCGTTCAAGATGTGGTGCTGGCGACCGAAGACACGACGACTTCGCCGATTACAGGCAATGTTCTTTCAAACGATACGGATGTGGACGGTGACACCCTGGAGGTCATCTCCGTAAACGGAGAGGCCGGGTATGTCGGGCAGCAGATTCAGGGTGTTTATGGCCTGATTACGATCGGCGCGGACGGCAGTTACAGCTACGTTCTTGATAACACGCTTCAGGCTGTTCAGGAATTGGCCGAAGGGCAGGTTGTCAACGAGAGTTTCAGCTATCAGATCCGTGATGAACATGGCGAAACAGCCATTGCCTCAGTTGATGTCACCATACATGGAACCAACGACCTTCCGGTTGTTGGCAGTGTCAAGCTTGGTGAAGTTGACGATGACGAAACCCGTATCATTACTTCTGCGGAGCTTCTGGCCAACAGTAGTGATGTTGATGGTGGCGCTCTGTCGGTTGTTTCAGTTTCTGTCGATGCTGAAGCCGGGGCTGTTTACGACAATGGTGACGGTACATGGACCTTTGTACCCCAGCTGGGCAATGTTCAGGACGATGTGCAGATCGAATTCGTTGTCTCAGACGGGACTGCGGAAACCACTGGAACAGCATCTATCGATGTGCTTCTGGGGAACGAAGCACCCGTTGCCGGTGATGACACATTCGAGATATTGGCCAACTCGCCGACTGTTATCGCAGCAGAAACGCTCTTGGCGAACGACACCGATGCAGACGGGGACAGTCTCAGCATTGTTTCAGTGCAGAATGCGGCAAATGGAACCGTTTCGCTGGATGAAAACGGAGATATCGTTTTTACACCCGACACTGGCTACACGGGCGGAGCTTCATTTAGCTACACGGTTTCTGACGGTCGTGGGGGAACAGATGTCGGCAGTGTTTCAGTCGATGTCCAGCCAGCGGTAGATGACTCATCAACGGTTGGCGAAAATACTTATTATCAGCGCTGGAATGCCGCCACGCTTGCAGATGGCAGCCAAGTGGTAATATGGGTCGATAAAAGAACTAATAAGCAGTTCATGGATGTTTACAGTCCCGACGGATCGGTGGTGGTTGATGATCAATATGTAGCCGATGAAAGAATTCTTGGGAGCCTGGTGCCGCTAAAAAATGGTGGTTTCGTATGGGGAGGGAGACGGCAATACGCGGTATACGCCGCTGACGGGCAAATGGTCGGAGATCCGCAAGCCATTCAGCTGCCGGGTGTTCCAGCAGGCCCCAAGTTTTCTGCGCGATCAGATGGTGGTTTCATGGTCGTCGCGTACCGGAACCAGACCACAGAAACTTGGGGCCAACGTTATGACGCCTCGGGCAATAAGGTCGGTGATTATTTCGAAGTCAAATATCCCCGAGCACCTGATTCCCAAGGCAATTCACAAGATATTCTGGGCGAGACTGTCCTCTCGGACGGCAGGTTTATTATTTACTCTCGGGAGCGTGTTTCCGGCACCTACACCCTTAATTTAAGGCTTTATAGCCGCGATGGGTATGCTCTTGGAGACCCATATGCTTTGGGCGACAGTTCCAGTTCCGCTATTGGAGGCAAGACTTTGACTCTAAGCGACGGCAGGTATGCCACGCTGTCGCAAGGTTCTGTAACGATATATAGCGTCAGTGCGACGAATGAGTTTATAGAAGAAACCAGTTTTGCCGTTGCGGCAAATACCGATTTCATCGAGCTTGCTGACGGCGGGTTTTTCGTTGTCGGCCGTAAGGACATAAATGGTACCACTGGAATTACCGGGCAACGATATAGCGCGGACGGCGTTGCGGTAGGTGCAGAGTTTAATTACGTTGATTTTGAACGTGCTAGTATTGGCAGAGTTGATATTGACGTTGCTCAGGATGGTGGAGCCTATGTGGTTTATCAGACCGGTAACGATAAACTTAGACGGTTTCATTTGAGCCAGCTTGTCACAGGTGGCACGGCTGCAGAGGGCTTCTTTGATTGGGAAGAAGTGGCTGCTGGAGACTTTGTTGAAGTTCTTGCCAATCGCAGCAACGTAATTGAAGCCTCTACGTTGCTTGACAACGATGCCGGCGCCGAAGGTTATTCCATTGTTTCTGTCCACAATGTAGAGCATGGAACCGTATCGCTTGACGCGGATGGTAATGTCGTCTTCACACCCGAGGATAACTATTACGGTAATGCTGTTTTTGGATATACATTGGTCAATAGTGCCGGCGAAACCAGTACGGCTTTTGTCACGATTGATGTTCGGGCCACTTTGGACAACGGAGAGGTTGTGACTTCGGAGGTCGAGGGGCAGCAATGGTCAACCATTGAGCTTGCTGATGGTAGCCAAGTCATTCTATGGCGCACTGCAGCAAATGGACCAAGTTACATTGATATTTATGATGCTGATGGTCAGTTGATTGCCAAAGATCAGTATCTGCGCGATGGCGCAAACATTCAACCGCTAGCGGGCGGTGGGTTTGCGATCTCCGCAAGCAACCAAGTTGGAAGTGCAATTTACGATAGTACCGGTGCGCTCGTGAAAGCTTGGGAGCCGCTTGTTGTTGAGAACTACTCCATGAGCCGTTCTAGAATTGTGCCACATTCTGATGGTACTTATGCTGTTGTGGCCTTTGGTAATCAACCTGGTGTGGGCTTTAGTCTTTTTGTCCAGCACTATGACACCGACGGTAACAAGATATCCGATACGTTCGAGCTTGATTACACCGATGGACCAAATCCCTTGCGCGGTGTGGAGGCAATCTCGGATAGTGCGTACATTTTATACGTCCTTCATCAAGACGGTGATGATTGGGCAATGCGTATGCAGGTTTACGATGTGCAATTAGGTGCGGTTGGTGATGCCTTCGATCTTGAAATTGCTCCGCCTGCTCAGTATTGGCAGGTAACGCATACGACTATCCGGTTGGCCGATGGACGTATGGCAACGATGATAGACGGAAAGGTCAATATCTACTCCCTAGATGCGTCACATGCTATTTCACTCGACAGCTCGTTCGCTGTTGGCGGTAGGACCGATAGCAGCGATTTGGTTGCTCTTGCCGACGGAGGAGTGTTTGTTCTCAAACATGAGGGATGGCGTGTGTTCGGCCAACGCTTTGATGCGGCAGGGAATGCCGTTGGCGGGGAAGTGGATTTTGAGGAACTAGGTGCCGGAGATGAGATTAGGGTTCGTCTGGAGCCGGCTTCTGACGGCGGGGCGGATATCGTTTATCAAAATGGTAGCAGCCTCACGAGAACTCATATTGATTCTGCGGTAACGGGTGGTGTTCTTGTTCGGCATCAAATTGAAGGAACCGATATAGATGATACCCTTTCGGGAGACTTCGCGTTTGACACCATCAATGGTTTTGCGGGGAATGATGTCATTTCCGGCGGTGCAGGTGATGATACTCTCACTGGCGGCGATGATGCTGACACCTTTGTCTTTGGCCGTGACTTTGATAACGATGTCATTACTGATGCCGAAACAGCAGATAGCATCCTGCTTCAATCCGAATTAAGTGCGGACGATGTCTGGTTGTTCCAGCAAGGTGATGATTTGGTGATCCAGTTGCTTGGTTCGGATGACAGTCTAACAGTAGCAGATTGGTATGCATCGACGGCGCAACAGGTCGGTGAAATCGAAGTCTCGGGAAGTACGTTAGACGCGGCGAATGTTCAGAGCCTAGTCGATGCGATGTCTGTGTTCGGGATTGGTGATGTTAGCGCCGACACAATCGACCACAACAGCACTGAATTCCAAAACGTGCAGACAGTAATTGCCGCAAATTGGCAAAGCAGTTAGGCCGATTTCCTAGAGCAGAACGTTATAATGCGTTCTGTGCTCTAGGCAGGGCTGGCTATCGATATGTTTCAAGCTTGTGAGGACTCTCCAGTCCACATAGTCAAAACCGTGTGCCTAGTTAAATGTTTGGAGTTGCTAATTTAATCAATCTATAATTGCAGTTTTGAACTGGACGATTATTAATACCCTTTCGTGCGCAGATGCAGGAGCTTCTGCGCCAAAGGTGGGGAAGTCTTTTGCAAGACCAAAACGGGGACAACCGACCAGATGACGACGGACCCAAGGATAGCGGTCTATTGGCGCTGGTCACGATTTTACGCTTTTTCAATCTGCCTGCAGATGCAGAGCAGATCCGGCATCAGTTTGGCAAACCCGGTGCGCTTTTCGCTATTGAGGATCTGCAGCTTGCAGCCAAGCGTCTGAAGCTGAAATCCCGGATTGTTCAGTCGGGTTGGGATCGCCTTTCCAAAACAAACTTGCCCGCCATTGCCGAAATCAAAAACGGTAGCTTTGTTATCGTTGCCAAAATTGATGAGGAGCAAGGCAAGGTCCTTGTGCAGGACCCGATTGCCGGGCGGGCCGTTACCGTCGATAAAGCCGAGTTCGAAGATAAGTGGTCCGGGCGTTTGTTGTTGGCAACGCGTCGCGCCGCGATTCTTGGTCAGGGCGGCAAGTTTGATATTTCCTGGTTCGTTGCAGCTCTTTCAAAATATCGCCGGATCTTTATTGAGGTGTTGGTTGCCTCTTTCTTCCTGCAGCTTTTTGCTCTGATCTCCCCGCTGTTCTTTCAGGTCGTGATTGACAAGGTTCTGGTGCATCGCGGACTGACGACGCTGGATGTTCTGGTCTTCGGGTTGCTTGTGGTATCGGTATTTGAAGTGCTGTTGGGCACACTTCGAACCTATATCTTTTCGCACACCACCAATCGGGTGGATGTAGAACTCGGTGCCAGGTTGTTTAGGCACTTGTTGTCACTGCCGATGGGGTATTTTCAGGCCCGTCAGGTCGGGCAAAGTGTTGCACGCGTGCGTGAGCTTGAAAGTATCCGCAATTTCATCACCGGGTCGGCCCTGACCCTTGTGATTGATCTGTTTTTCACCATCGTATTCTTTGCGGTGATGTGGCATTTCAGCCCGCTTCTGACCATGATCGTTCTGGGTTCCATCCCGTTCTTTGTCATTCTGGCCTTTGTCGTAACCCCCATCCTGCGTCGGCGTCTGGATGAGAAATTCCAGCGTGGGGCAGAAAATCAGGCATTTCTGGTTGAAAGCGTTACCGGGGTCGAGACGCTTAAGGCGCTCGCAGTCGAGCCGCAAATGCAGCGGCGTTGGGAAGAGCAACTTGCGGGTTATGTGCATTCAAGCTTCAAGACCGCCAATCTTGGGAATGTCGCTGGCCAGTTGACCCAACTGATTTCCAAAATCACGACTGTTCTGACGCTTTATTTCGGCGCAACCGCCGTTGTTGGTGGGGATATGACGGTCGGGCAGCTTGTGGCTTTTAACATGCTGGCCGGGCGTGTGACCGGGCCAATTCTGCGCCTCGCGCAGCTTTGGAATGATTTCCAGCAAGCGCGCATTTCAATTGATCGTCTTGGCGATATCCTGAACTCACCGACCGAACCAGCCTACAACCCGAACCGCTCCACACTCAATGACATCAAGGGTGATATCAAGTTCGATCTGGTGACTTTCCGCTATCGCCCCGATGGGCCAGAAATCCTGCGTCGGGTGGATCTGTCGATCAAGGCAGGTGAAGTCGTCGGTATTGTCGGGCCAAGCGGATCGGGCAAAAGCACGCTGACCAAACTGGTGCAGCGCATGTATGTGCCCGAAAGTGGCCGTGTGCTTGTTGACGGGATCGATCTTTCGATGGTTGATACCGCCTGGCTGCGGCGGCAAGTCGGTGTGGTATTGCAGGAGAACATCCTGTTTAACCGGTCGCTGCGCGAAAACATTGCGCTGTCTGATCCCGGTATGCCGATGGAGCGTGTGATCGAGGCCGCAAAACTCGCCGGTGCCCATGAATTCATCCTGTCGCTTTCGGATGGCTATGACACCAAGATTGGTGAGCGGGGATCAAACCTGTCGGGTGGGCAGCGCCAGCGTGTGGCAATTGCCCGTGCCTTGGTCAACAATCCGCGGATTCTGATCTTTGATGAAGCCACCAGTGCTCTGGATTATGAATCTGAGAAGATCATTCAGGAAAACATGCGCCGTATCTGTAAAGGGCGAACGGTGCTGATCATCGCCCACCGGTTGGCGGCGGTGCGCGATGCCGATCGCATCGTCACGGTCGAAGCCGGTCAGGTCATCGAAGATGGCACCCATGATGAACTTCTTCGCAACGGAGGTCGATACGCCAAATTGTATCAACTGCAGGCAGGGACGGTAAGTGATGTCGCTGCGCAGTAAGTTTGCAGAGTGTTGGGCTTACGCCAAGGAGGCCTGCAGCAAGGCCTTGCTGAAACTTGTCGAACGGTTCCCGCGCTTGAACCCGAATTCGGATCAGGCAAAATCACGTCGCTCAGCCGAGGAACGCGAGTTTCTTCCTGCGGCGATTGAAATCATGGAAACCCCGGCCAACCCGATTGGCAGGACAGTGGCGCTGTCGCTGGCCGCGTTCTTTACCATTGCCGTTGGTTGGGCGGTGATTGGCGAAGTTGATGTGGTTGCTGTCGCCCAAGGGCGGCTTGTTCCAAATGGTGGTGTCAAGCAGATCCAGCCGCTTGAAATCGGAACTGTGCGCGCTATTCATGTGCGTGATGGACAACATGTCGAGGCTGGGGATTTGCTGATCGAACTGGACCCGACTGAAAGCGAAGCCGACAAGGGACAGCTGTTGCATGAGCGTGATGCAGCGGCCCTTGATATTGCCCGTCTTAAAACCTTTCTGGATGGTCTGGATCGCCGGGAAATTCCGGCACTGCCCAAGCACGCGGCACTCAATGACGAAATTCTGCAAACGGCAGAACAAAAACTGCGAAGTGACCTTGCAGCCTTCTTTGCCAAGCTTGCTGCAAAGGATGCAGAGGCAGCAAAGCTCCGCGCAGAGCGTGCCTCAATCGATGCCGAAATCGCCAAAAGCCGGGAGCTTTTACCACTACTGGTCGAACGAGAAGGATCGCTTTCCGGGCTTGTATCGGATGGCATCAGCACCAAGCCGGTCTGGCTTGAAGTCAAGCAACAGCTGATCGAAACCAAAAGCAATCTTGAGATTTATCGCAACCGTCTTGAGGAAGCCGACGCGTCGATCTTGGCGGCCGAGAAAGACCGGGAAAATTTGATCGCACAAACCAAGCAGCAGACGTTGGAACAGTTGCTTGAAGCGCGTAACAAGTACGAGACCGCTGTCATCACACTGCGCAAAGCTGAAAGCCGCGAAGACCGCCATCAATTGCGTGCCCCGGTCAGCGGTACGATTCAGCAATTGGCAGTCCATACAGTGCGGGGTGTTGTCTCGCCCGCTGAAAGCCTGATGGTGGTGGTGCCCGATGATGTGGAGCTTGAGGCCGTTGCCAAGGTGCAAAACAAGGATGCCGGGTTTGTCGCGACAGAGCAGGACGCGGTGATCAAGATCGACAGTTTCCCTTTCACTCGCTACGGCAAGATCGACGGCAAGGTCAAAAGCATCTCGCGCGATGCTATTCAGGATGAAGATCTGGGGTTGGTCTATGAGGTCCGAGCTACCCTTGATAATTCAGAAATCTTCGCCGATGGCCGGATGGTTAAGCTGGTGCCTGGGATGACGGCGTCAATCGAGGTGAAAACTGGGAAGCGTCGGATTATCGAGTTTCTGTTGTCTCCTGTAATGAAGTACGGCGATGAGGCCCTCAGAGAAAGATGAAGCTTGAGCATCCTGTTAACGCGATGATAGAGCTGTGATCTAAACAAACAGCCCCGCAGCAGTTGCTGCGGGGCTGTTTTACAACGCAAGCGGATCTGATTTCTAAGACTTCTGTGTTTTAGTATGTAATAGTTGAAATAATCTAATTTTATACTCCATTTTTAGTGCAATATCGTTCTTGTTTAAACTAATAGATGCTTGTAAAGATGTTTTACAATTTTATATCGTGACATTTTCCGCAATCTTCTTCTTAATATTCATCATTAAATTCAGAGAGATAGGGGGCTCATCTACGTCGCTTCCTCTTTCGTCAGGCACCAAGGGGAATAGTCATGGCTGATCAACAAAATGAGAATGTTGTAGCAACGTCGGTTTGGGGGGCTGGTGTAGATTCCGGTCCGATCAATGAGCTGGCAGATGGTGCTCCGGGGGAAGCGCAAAACACTCATGCGTCTTTCGGTTTGATAGCTTTTAGTGATACGGACATCGCGCATTCTCACAGCATTTCGGTTGTTGAGCCGAACTCGTCTCTCGGAACATTTACGGCTTTTGTTGGTGACCCTGCAAATGGTGATGGAAGTGGGACTGTAGTTTGGCAATATTACGTCAATGATGCTGCGATTGAGTATTTAGGGGCTGGAGAAAGTACCACAGAAACCTTTGTGATGGTGCTGCTCGACGATCAGGGTGGAGAGGTTTCAAAAGAAGTCAGCGTCACCATCACGGGCAAAAACGATGCGCCCGAGATTGTGGTGTCATCGCCCGGTGCCATTATCAGCGAACTTGCCGATGGCGATGCCGGTGAAGGCGCGACAGAGCACACAGCGGACGGTACGGTCGAATTTTCTGATCTTGATCTGAGTGACGGTCACACTGTGTCGGTTGCGTCGCCTTCTGGCCACAAGGGGGTGTTGACTGCAACGCTTTCGCAGGATGCGACGGGTGGCAATAACGGCCTCGTTGAGTGGAACTATGTTGTTTCTGATGGCGCGCTTGATGAACTTGCAGAAGGCGAGACGCTGGTTGAAAGCTTCGAGGTCAGTGTTGATGACGGCCATGGTGGTGTCACGACGACAACCGTCGATATCACGCTGACAGGGACCAATGATGCGCCGGTTATTGACGGTGCAGTTGCAGTGCTTGGCGATGAAGACCAAGCCTCTGTGGTAGTTGATTTGCTGTCAAATGCCACGGATGTGGATGGTGATGCATTAAGTGTTGAGAATGTCGGTGTGACTGTCTCTGACGGTCGGGTACTGGATTATTCCATAGACCTGCAGACGGGCGCATTGGTGCTGGATCCTGGCCAGTTCAATGACCTTGCCGCGGGCGAAAGCATTACCATCAATATCGACTATGCGGTTTCTGATGGCAGGGTGCCTGTTGGGGCGTCGGCGGTTGTGACGATTGAAGGGCGCAACGATGCGCCAGCTGCCGTGGCTGACCTGGCGATTGTTACAGAAGATGTCACAACAGATCCATTAACAGGCAATGTTCTTGAGAATGACACGGATGTCGACGGCGACACGTTGCAGGTTGTTTCAGTAAACGGTCAGGCGGAACTTACCGGCCAGCAGATTATCGGAACATATGGCAGCCTTCTGTTGAATTCCGATGGCAGCTATGAATATCAGCTTGATAACGCCATTAGCGCCGTGCAGGCCCTTGCCGCAGGGCAGGTTGTGGTTGAAAGCTTTGCTTATTCCATCAGTGATGGTCATGGCGGAACATCGCAGTCCACACTTGATATCACCGTTCAGGGTACAAACGATGCGCCGGTTGTCGGCGATGTCGATTTTGGTTCGATTGACGAAGATACCAGTCGGATCATCACCGCCCAGGAACTTATGGCTAATAGCAGCGATATTGATGGAGATTCTCTAAATATCGCTTCGGTTTCTGTTAATCCACAATTCGGCACGATCACCGATAATGGTGATGGCAGTTGGACCTTTGTACCTTCGGCGAATTTTCATGGTGATAACGTCGAACTCAGTTTTGTGGTGTCTGATGGAGAGTTGGAAGATGGTGGCATTGCAACGATCGATATTTTGTCTGTCAACGATGCGCCGATTGCAGAAAATGATGGCTTTGTTGTCGAGGTTGATAGCACAGGCACTTTCAATCTTTTGTCCAATGACAGTGACATTGATGGTGATCCGCTAACAGTGACGCCATCCTCCTATGTGACAGCACAAGGTGTTGCGATTGCGGTGAACTCCGATGGTAGTTTCAGCTACAGCGCACCAGAAGGCTTTAGTGGCACCGACAGCTTCACCTATGAGATCAGCGATGGGCAAGGCGGCATGAGCACCGCGGTCGCATCAATTGAGGTGGATCACCGTCCCGATGTTTACGGCGGACGTATCGTTCTTCCTGAAGCGCAGACAGTTGAACACCGTCTTCACGGTATTGACGTCGATGGCGATGCATTGACGTTCGAGCTTGTCGATGGTCCGGCGAATGGCACAGTGACGGTCAATGCGGATGGCAGCTATAGCTTCACGGCGAATGATGGGTATGTCGGCGAGGATAGCTTCAGCTACCGCGTAACCGATGAGCATGGGCTGAGCCGTGAAGGTGTGATGTCGGTGCAGGTCGGGCCTGACCGCTCGCAGATGACTTTTGCGACGATTGATACGTCAAATGTTCATAGCAGCAATGTTGTCGATGAGGATGGCCTGCGTACGGATCACGATTATCCGAATACGTTCCAATCCGCTTCAAGCTCGATCAGTCTGCCAACGTCCGGGAAGTCCTATTTCGAAGTGACACCTGTTACGAGCGCCTCCGCGGCGGATTCCTGGAGGCTGCGCATTGGGATCATTGCCGCAGGCCGTGACCTGAGTGACCGTGTCGGCCGCGATAACCCACATCTGATCGGGTATTATGAGGATGAGTATGCGCTCGATCTCACACCGGAAGTGGGTGGTGGTAACGCATTGGCAGTGAACCAATATAGCGGTGGTCCAGATGGTGTCAGCGTTATCGCTGAGGACGCCTCTTTTTCTGATGGAGACAAGATCGGTCTGCTATATAACGCGGATACCGGAAGTTTGCGCTGGTTCCTGAATGGCGTTGACCAAGGGATTGTGTTTGAAGATATCCCGTCAGGAGAATACGACTTTGCTGTAAGTAGTGGCGACTTTGCTGTCGAATACAATTTCGGTCAGGAAGCGTTCGCTTATGACGGAGCAGATGCGACCGGTCTGTATGTAGTCGATCATGGTGCCGAGATTGATGGCACATCAGGCCATGACGTTCTGTATGGCAGTACTCTAAATGATGTCATTTCGGCAGATGCCGGTGATGACCTTCTCAAAGGCGGAGAAGGAGATGACACGCTCTTTGGCGGTGACGGGGCTGACACATTTGTCTTTGGTCTAGATGATGATGCAGATGTCGTAGAGGACGCCTCCGTTGATGATCATATTGAAATCACGGCGGGACTTGAAGCTGACGAACTATGGTTCCTTCAAGATGGCGAAGACTTGGTAATCCAATTACTTGGCCATCAAGACAGTTTGACGGTTTCAGATTGGTTCGATGGAACTGGTAACCATCAGGTCGAACACATTGAACTCGGTTCTGGTGCATCACTGGGCGGGGCAAATGTTCAGGCCTTGGTTGATGCCATGTCAGTGTTCGGTGTTGGAGATGTCATTGCAGATACGATTGATCGTAACAGCGAAGCGTTCTCGAATGTGCAAACAGTAATTGCCGCAAATTGGCAGAGCTAGCGGTATTGCTGATTAGAAAGTCAGCATACATTTAGACCAGATCAATTTTGATATGTGCTCTCCCCTCTCTTCAAAAGGTTTGATGAGAGGGGATTGATCCGGGCATTTTCGCTGGAAAATGAACATTGTCATCTTTTCTGGCACTTGACATCCAAAAACGATTTTCTACCTGACGTGACATATACAGGTGTCCGCGCGTGCTCGCGCGTTGTCATAAGTCGGGGCTATATCTCAGACAGCAAGACGCGCGTGCCGTTTTTCGCAGACTTGGCTATGGCGTGAATAACCTTTTCAAATTCGTAAGCGTATTCAAAATCAGGGTACGGGGCATTGTCATCGCGGATCGCGCGAAGTAATGCGGCGGCTTCAATGACCTTGAGGTCGTTAAAGCCAAGTTGGTGACCCGGTGCCGGACAAAATTCGCCGTAAGGCGGGTGGGCCGGTCCGGTCAGAATGGTTGTGAACCCTTGCTGTGCCTTGTCTCCTGAGTTGCGATAGAGATGCAACTCGTTCATGCGTTCCTGATCAAAACAGATCATGCCCTTGGTGCCGTGAACTTCCCAAGCCAGACGATTTTTGCGCCCCCAGGCCGACCGTGATGTCGAGAGACTGCCCTGCGCACCATTGGTGAATCTGACCAGTGCAGATGCTGTATCCTCATTTTCAACCTCTGCCCGCCCGGTTCCATCGGGGAGCGGACGTGTAGCATGGACAGTTTGCATGTCGGCAATCAAGCTTTCGATTGGGCCCGCAAGTCCGTATGCCATGGAAACGAGGTGACATCCCATATCACCCAGGGCACCAAGGCCGGCATCGGCAAGTTTGGCGCGCCAGGTCCAGGGAAGATCAGGGTCAGCCTGATAGTCTTCATCTACCCAGCCACGAAAATGCACGATCTTGCCGATTTCGCCGCTTTCAATTAGTCGACAGGCATGTGTGAAGGCCGGGTTTTTAATATAGTTATATCCGACCATGGTCTTGACGCCTGCTTGGCGTGCGGCATCGCGCATTTGGCGCGCCTGATCAAGCGTCAAGGCAAGAGGTTTCTCGCAATAGACATGCTTGCCAGCCTTGATCGCGGCAATTGCCATGTCGAAGTGAAGCGCATTCGGGGTGGTGATCGAGACAATATCGACATCTGCATCAGAAATCAGTGCGTTCCAGTCGGCAGTACTGCGTGCAAAGCCAAACTGATCAGCCATCTGTTTGGCTTTTTCGGCCGGGGTGTCACATAAAACCGCAAGGTGAGACTCCGGAACATCGCCCATGATCGCCCGTGCAGCACCAAATGCCAGCGCATGCGCCTTGCCCATGAACCCTGTGCCAATCAGGCCAATTCCCAGAGATTTCATTTATTGGAACTCCTCACCTAGTCAAAATAGAATTTTTGTTCTATTTAATGGATGATCATGGAACGAACCTTGCGTCAAGCAGAATCAAAAAAGGAAAAACAAACGCCATGAGTGATCAGATCGCGCCTGTCTCGCTTGAGGAATTCAATCACCGCTTGGCCGAAATATCGGAAACCATGCCCAAAAGGTTGCGCCAATGTGCGGAGTATGTTGCGCAAAATACGGATCGCATTGCCGTTTCCACCGTTGCGGAACTCTCTGTCGGTGCAGGTGTTCAACCATCGGCCTTCATGCGGTTCTGTCAATTGATGGGGTTTTCCGGCTTTTCCGAAATGCAGAAGATGTTTCGCGAAACCTATGCGCAAAAATGGCCTGATTACGCCACCAGGCTCGAAAACCTGCGTGCGAACGGGGATGACAGTCCCAGTGCGTTGTTGGCCGAGTTTGTTGAGGCCGGGCGGTTATCATTGGAAAATCTGGCGTCGACGGTTGACTTGGAAACGCTGGAAAAAGCAGTCGATGTTCTGGCCGCAGCCCCGATGATCCATGTGGTTGGTTTTCGCCGTGCCTTTCCGGTTGCGAGTTACCTGTCCTATGCTTTTGAAAAAATGAACATTGCCGCTGTTCTGCATGACGGTGTGGGGAACCTCAACCCATATCATGCGATCCGGAAAGGGGACGTGGTAATTGCCATCACCTTTGCGCCCTATTCGCAGGAAACCATTGATCTTGCTGCCTATGCGCATGGACTTGGCAATAAGGTGGTCGCGATTAGTGATGCGCTTAGCGGACCGATGCGCAAGACCGATGCCTTGATGTTGTCGGTCTCCGAAGTGGATGTCGGCGCGTTCAGGGCGCTTTCGGCGACGATCTCGTTGGCGATTGCGTTGGCGGTGTCTGTCGGGGCAAAGCGCGAGAAGCTTATTGATGGAAAATAATTATTGAAAAACAAAAATAATGGAATAAAAATTCCATAGCATGTCTGGGTACAGCGCATGCGTGTCAGCATAAACGGGTGCAATAGACATCCGCATGATCATCCCGAAATCATCGCTCTGCCGATTTGTCTGCTCCTGTCCTGCAGGCGGTTGGCCGCAGACGGGACGATCATCGCCAGTCAAGGCGGCAACGCCAAAGGGAAGGAATATCGGAATGCTTAAAATAGGTTTGTTGGGCGCGGGACGTATTGGCCAGGTCCACGCGGTGAACATTGTCGCGCATCCGCAAAGTGAACTGGTTGCGGTTTCAGACAAGTTTGATGAACCTGCCCGGAAGCTCGCGCAGATGCATGGTGCTGCCGTGCGCAGCAGTGAAGAAATCATTGCAGATCCGACCATTGATGCCGTTCTGATCGCAACATCGACCGATACCCATGCTGACCTGATGGAAGCGGCAACCGCCGCAGGAAAAGCTGTTCTGTGCGAGAAGCCGGTTGATCTTGACCTTAAGCGTGCTTTGGACTGCCTTGCGCGATGCGAACCACATGGCAGGCCTGTCATGGTGGGTTTCAACCGCCGCTTTGACCCGAATTTCGCCAGTCTGAAGGCAGCCTTTGACCAAGGCGAAATCGGCAAGGGTGAATTGCTTTCGATTACCTCCTTTGATCCAGCCCCGCCGCCAGTCAGTTATGTCAAGGTTTCAGGCGGCATCTTCCGGGATATGGCGATCCATGACTTTGATATGGCCTGCTGGATGTATGGCGCGCTTCCTGACAAAGTCACGGCCATCGGGTCGAGTATCGTTGATCCGGAAATTGGCAAGGCAGGCGACTTTGATACTGCGGTTACCACGCTTGAGTTTTCCGGCGGGCGCATGGCTGTGATTAAGAACAGCCGTCGTGCGGCATACGGTTATGACCAGAGACTGGAGTTTCTGGGATCAGAAGGCTTGCTTGCCGCGCATAACGTTCTGGAAAACACGATTGAGAAAATTACTACGCATGGGGCAACCAAGGCCAAGCCCGAGCATTTCTTCCTGGAGCGCTATGCCAAGGCCTATCAAATCGAATGGAACAGTTTCATTGAGGGTGTCGAAGGGGCAGCCGCACTTCCTGTCACTTTAAAGGATGGGATCAATGCACTGGTCGTTGCCGAGGCAGCTGCACTGTCAGCGCGTGAAGGGCGTAGTGTTGATGTGGCAGCAGAAATTCTGCCCTGATCAAACTCTATCCTGATCAGCGCTTTTAATCAGACCGGCACAGCCCCTGAGCTGTGCCAGTTTTCGTTTGTCGATCGGGTTTTCTTTGTCTGGCGAGTCGTTTGCACAGCTAAAAAACACCGCCTGTTATCGGCTTCAATTGACCACGACGCCGCACCCGAGCGAATTTGCTTCCACGACCGCTGAACGGCAGTTTACAGACGGTTTGGCCAAATTTTGTAGCCCCAATGCAGGGCTATCTCGCAGTGCAATAGAAAAAAAATGTTGATTTAGATAGAAAATAGAACAAAAATTCTATTCAACGGTTTCAGGGGCTCAGCTCGCCCACGCCGACAGGAGCAGTAAGGTTGCGTAAAGACGACTTGCTGCAGGAAGAACACATAAGCTCAATGGGAAAATCCCAATATTTCAGCCGACTAGGGAGGCAACAGATGAAAAAGGCGCTTACTGCCATTGCGGCAGCAGCATTTGCATTTGCCGGTTTGTCCGGGACTGCATCTGCAGAAAATGAAAAATTTGTTCTGATCAGCCATGCACCGGATTCTGATAGCTGGTGGAACGTGATCAAGAATGCGATCCAGGTCGCTGGTGATCAGATGGGTGCGGAAGTTGAATATCGTAATCCGCCGACCGGTGACCTTGCCGACATGGCGCGTATTGTCGAACAGGCTGCTGCGACCAATCCGGATGGCATTATCGTTACCATCGCTGACTTTAACGTTCTCAAAGGACCAATCACCGATGCCGTTGATAAGGGCATTCCGGTGATCACGATCAACTCTGGCACGCAGGAACAGTCCGAAGAACTTGGTGCCCTGATGCATGTCGGGCAGCCGGAATATGATGCCGGTTTTGGCGCAGGTAAGCGTGCCGCTGCTGCCGGTGCGAAAAGTTTTGTCTGTGTGAACCATTACATCACCAACCCGGCATCTGTTGAGCGTTGCCGTGGTTTTGCCGACGCACTTGGTGTTGAGCTTGGCAGCCAGATGATTGACAGCGGTCAGGACCCGTCGGAAGTAAAGAACAAGGTTAGCGCGTATCTGAACTCCCATCAGGATGTTGATGCAGTGCTGACGCTTGGTCCGAACTCCGCCCATCCGACACTTGCGGCCCTTCGTGACGCAGGCCTTGCCGGCGAACTCATGTTTGGCACTTTTGATTTGTCCTCCGAGATCGCCGAGGCGATCAAAGCGGGTGAAATCAACTTTGCGATTGATCAGCAGCCGTACCTGCAGGGGTATCTTCCGGTCGTCATTCTGACCAACTATGCCCGTTATAGCGTCCTGCCATCCGGTCATATCAACTCTGGCCCTGGCTTCATTACCAAGGACAACATCGCGCAGGTCGAAAAATACGCCGGCGAATACCGTTAAGACTTCCTCCCTCCAAGGGCGTGCCTCAGGCCGCCCTTGGCACCCACCTGTTAGTTAAAAGAGTAATGCCATGTCGGACGAGCGGCTCAAGCAAGTCTCAGCCATTCGCCGTGCCATGATCAGGCCCGAACTCGGTGCGATCTGCGGTACGATCCTGGTCTTTGTTTTCTTCTTCATGATTGCCGGTGATAGCGGCATGTTTTCCCCGGAAGGTATCCAGAACTGGGGGGTCGTATCGGCCCAGTTTGCGATTATCGCCGTGGGTGCCTGCCTGTTGATGATCGCCGGAGAATTCGATCTTTCTGTTGGCTCGATGATCGGGTTTGCCGGAGTGGTGATTGCCATCCTGTCTGTTCAGTGGGGCCTGCCAGTTTGGCTGTCGATTATTGCGGCCTTCATCGTTTGTACGGCATTGGGCGCACTGAACGGATTTCTGGTGATCAAAACCGGATTGCCGAGCTTCATTGTTACCCTTGCATTTCTTTATATTCTGCGCGGCCTGACCATCTGGCTGTCCATTCTGACCACCCGTCAAACCATTATTGGCGGCGTGAAGGAGGCCGCTGAGGGTGATCCGCTTGCCTGGTTGTTTGGTGGCGTCATCTTCAAGGGTTTCTTCCAGTGGCTTGGTGATATCGGCGTTATTGATACCTTTACCCGTGGCTCACGTATGGGGCAGCCGGTTGTTGAAGGCCTGCCGATGCTTGTGATCTGGGCGCTGGCTCTGGTTATTTTTGGTCATTGGCTTTTGACCAAGACACGATTTGGCAACTGGATTTTTGCGTCTGGCGGCGATGCACAAGCAGCACGTTATGTCGGTGTGCCGGTCAATCGCGTTAAAATCCTGATGTTCATGTTCACCGCATTTTGCGCAACCGTATTTGCGACCTGCCAAGTTATGGAATTTGGCTCGGCTGCTGCGGATCGTGGCTTGCTCAAGGAATTTGAAGCCATCATTTGTGTGGTTATTGGCGGTGCGCTTCTGACAGGTGGCTATGGTTCGGTCATCGGTGCTGCATTGGGTGCGTTGATTTTTGGTGTCGTTCAGCAAGGGTTGTTCTTTGCCGGTGCGGAAAGTTCGCTGTTCCGTGTGTTCCTTGGCGGTATTCTGATCTTTGCTGTGATCATGAATACCTATATCCGCCGCATGATTACGGGAGAACGGTGATGAGCACGCCATTGATTGAAATGGACAATATCGAAAAGCACTTTGGCCCGGTCATTGCCTTGGGCGGTGTTTCCTTCAATGTCATGGAAGGCGAATGTCATTGTCTTCTTGGTGACAATGGTGCGGGTAAATCGACCTTTATCAAAACCATGTCAGGGGTTCACAAACCGACAAAGGGCGTCATGCGGGTCAGTGGTCAGGAGACCACCTTTGATAGTCCGCGCGACGCGATGGAGTCCGGAATTGCAACCGTCTATCAGGATCTGGCAATGATCCCGTTGATGTCGGTGACGCGAAATTTCTGGATGGGGCGCGAGCCGCGCAAAAATTTTGGCCCGTTCAAGTGGATCGATTTCAAGCACGCCAACAAGGTGACCATGGATGAAATGTCATCCATGGGGATCAATTTGCGTGAACCGGAACAGGCGGTTGGCACGCTTTCGGGTGGTGAGCGACAGACCGTGGCAATTGCGCGCGCTGTGTATTTCGGTGCAAAGGTTTTGATTCTTGATGAACCGACGTCTGCTCTTGGTGTGCGCCAGACCTCAAACGTTCTGGCAACCATTGATCGGGTGCGCAAAGCCGGGATTGGCGTGATCTTTATTACCCATAACGTGCGTCATGCCATGGCTGTGGGCGACCGGTTTACCGTGTTGAACCGTGGCCAAACTCACGGCACCGCGAAACGTGGTGAAATCAAACCGGAAGAGCTTCAAGACCTCATGGCGGGCGGTCAGGAACTGGCCGAACTCGAAGGGTCGCTCGGAGGGACGATTTAATGAAGCGGCTTGATGTGATTACAATTGGACGATCATCCGTGGACCTTTATGGCGCTCAGATTGGCGGGCGCCTTGAGGACATGGCATCGTTCAACAAATATATCGGTGGTTCCCCGACCAATATGGCCTGCGGGACTGCCCGGTTGGGGCTTAAGTCCGCGCTCATCACCCGTGTTGGGGATGAACATATGGGCCGGTTTATCCGAGAAAAGCTGGTTGCCGAGGGTGTCGATGTCCAGGGCGTGATAACCGACCCAGAACGCCTGACCGCACTTGTTCTTTTGGGGGTCCGCGATCAGGAACAGTTCCCGTTGATTTTCTATCGCGAAAACTGTGCCGATATGGCGCTGTGCGAGGATGATATTGATCCAGATTTTATCGCAAGCGCACGCTGTGTCACGGTGACGGGAACGCATCTTTCCCATCCCAAAACACGTGCGGCAGTTCTAAAGGCTGTCCGGCTTGCACGTGAAGCCGGTGCGAAGACTGCATTGGATATTGATTATCGTCCGAACCTTTGGGGGTTGTCCGGGCATGGGGATGGTGAAAACCGCTTTATTGCCTCGGACGCTGTTACCAAAGAACTGCAGGCGACCCTGCATCTGTTTGATCTGATCGTCGGGACCGAAGAAGAGTTCCATATTGCCGGTGGTGTAACCGACACGCTGGAAGCATTGGAAAATGTGCGCGTGGTTTCCGACGCGACGCTGGTTTGCAAGCGCGGGCCAATGGGGGCTGTGGCATTTTCTGACAGGATTGGAAAAAGTCTTGATGACGGTATTTCCGGTCCGGGATTTGCCGTCGATGTGTTCAATGTTCTTGGCGCGGGTGATGGGTTTATGTCGGGCCTGTTGAAAGGCTGGCTAAGTGATGAGGATTGGGAAACATCACTGAAATATGCCAACGCATGCGGGGCATTTGCCGTTTCCCGACATGGCTGTACGCCGGCTTATCCAAGCTGGGAAGAGTTGCAATTCTTCTTTGATCGCGGTCTTAAAACCCCGGAACTGCGCAATGATGCAGAGTTGGAGCAAATCCACTGGTCTTCCAACCGGACGGGCAATTGGCCGGACATGCGCGTTTTTGCCTTTGATCACCGAATGCAGCTTGAAGATCTTGCAGACGAACTCAGTGTTTCGCGGGACCGTATCGGACCGTTCAAGGAACTTTGTCTGAGTGCGGTTCGCGAGGTTTCAGGTGGCAAGGAAGGGTATGGTATTCTGTGCGACCGCCGATTGGGGCGTGATGCCCTTTATGCGGCGGCGGGTACCGGGCTTTGGATCGGGCGACCGGTCGAACTTCCGGGTTCGCGTCCGCTTGATCTTGAAATCGGGCCCGATCTTGGCACTGATTTAAGCGAATGGCCAGTCGAACATGTGGTCAAGGTTCTGTGCTTCTACCATCCCGATGATGATGATGAAACAAAGGCCAATCAAGAAGCTACCATTTTGCGTCTTGCCTACGCGGCACGTGGCAATGGCTTGGAATTCTTGCTGGAAGTCATTCCGTCAAAAGTGCGCGAGTGTGATGATGAAACAACTGCCCGGGTGATTGATCGTTTCTATGAAATCGGGGTTTATCCCGATTGGTGGAAGTTGGAGCCGATGAAGACCGACACGGCATGGCGCAATGCCTGTGACGCCATCGCGAACAATGACCCATATTGCCGCGGTATCGTCGTACTTGGTCTTGATGCGCCCGAGGCGGAGCTTGTCGAGAGTTTCGAAGTCGCCGCGCGCTTTAATATGGTCAAAGGCTTTGCTGTTGGACGCACCATCTTTATCGACGTTGCGCGCGACTGGATGCGCGGTACGATGACAGATGAACAGGCCGTTGCGTCAATGGCCCAAAAATATCGCGCCCTATGTGATACCTGGGACGCGGCACGTGAAAAATCGGGAGGAGCGGCATGAAAACCGTTCGATTAACCGCAGCCCAAGCCATGGTGCGGTATCTTAGTGTACAGCTTAATCATGACGGCGAAGGTTTTTTCGGCGGCTGCTGGGCCATTTTCGGTCACGGCAACGTCGCCGGAATGGGTGAGGCACTTCATGGTGCAGGTGACAGTTTTCCGACATGGCGTGGCCACAATGAGCAGGGCATGGCCCATGCGGCGATTGCCTATGCCAAGGCATCAAATCGCAAACGCGCGATGACGGTCACAACGTCGATTGGGCCGGGTGCTACCAATATGGTGACGGCCGCAGCACTGGCACATGTAAACCGTTTGCCGGTCCTTCTTGTCCCCGGTGACGTGTTTGCCAACCGCGCACCTGATCCGGTTTTGCAGCAAATCGAAGACTTTGGCGATGGCACGATTTCGGCCAATGACTGCTTTAAACCGGTCAGTCGGTATTTTGATCGCATTACCCGTCCGGAACAGCTTCTGACAGCATTGCCACGCGCAATGGCGGTTCTGACCGACCCCGTCGATTGCGGCCCGGTTACACTGGCATTCTGTCAGGATGTTCAGGCAGAAGCCTATGACTGGCCAGAGAGCTTCTTTGCGCCGAAAACATGGAAGCAACTCCGACCACGTGCAGACCTTGATCAGATTGATAAAGCGGTAACTGCCATCAAAGCGGCGAAAAACCCGCTGATCATCGCCGGCGGCGGGGTTCACTATGCCGATGCATGTGACGATCTGCGCGACTTTGCCCACCAGCATAATATTCCGGTCGCGGAAACCCAGGCGGGGAAATCTTCCTTGCCGTGGGATGATGGCCTCAATCTGGGATCCATCGGGGTAACCGGGGCAAGCAGCGCCAATGCGGTTGCCGAAAAAGCTGATCTGATCATTGCGCTTGGTACACGCCTTCAGGATTTCACCACGGGCAGTTGGGCGCTGTTTAAAAATCCTAATCGTCGCATTCTGTCGATCAATGTTGCTGCCTATGATGCACGCAAACATGATGCGATTTCAGTTGTCGGCGATGCCAAGGTGACATTGGCCGAATTGACCAATGCCTTGGGCGATCATCACGCGAGTGTGGTCGATCCCGCACTTAAGCAAAGCTGGATCGATGCCGTTGATGAAGTGACAGCTTTACCGCAAACCAATGCATTGCCAACCGATGCGCAGGTGATCGGTGCCGTTCAGCGTGGCACAGATGAAAACGCAATTGTTGTTTGTGCAGCCGGCGGTTTGCCCGGAGAATTGCACAAACTCTGGAAAGCATCCCGACCGAATGGCTATCACGTCGAATATGGTTTCTCTTGCATGGGCTATGAGATTGCCGGTGGCCTTGGTGTGAAGATGGCCTGCCCGGATCGCGACGTTGTCGTGATGGTCGGTGACGGGTCCTATATGATGATGAATTCGGAACTCGCGACCAGTGTGATGCTGGGCCACAAGATCATCACCGTTATCCTTGATAACCGAGGGTTTGGCTGCATCAACCGTTTGCAGATGGCAACCGGCGGGGAAAGCTTTAACAACCTTCTTGATACCGCGCGCCATGTTGAGCCGTCTGCGATTGATTTTACTGCCCATGCCGGTGCAATGGGCGCGATTGCAGAAAAAGTTTCTTCTATCACGGAGCTTGAACAAGCAATGGTTCGCGCACGTAGGGCGGATCGATCCTATGCCATCGTGATTGATACCGATCCATTACCCAGTACCGAGGCCGGTGGCCATTGGTGGGATGTTGCCGTGCCAGAGGTTTCTGTACGGCCGACCGTCAACGAAGCCCGCAAGAATTACGAAGCAGCGCTGAAAAATCAGCGTCCCGGAGATTAAAAACATGATCCTTTACGGTACCAACCCGATTGCCTGGTCAAATGATGATGACCAGACACTGG
Source organism: Thalassospira sp. HF15 (assembly GCF_011806525.1). GTDB lineage: Bacteria > Pseudomonadota > Alphaproteobacteria > Rhodospirillales > Thalassospiraceae > Thalassospira. The sequence goes on from NZ_JAAVKI010000010.1 coordinate 26,548, forward strand.
GTGCAGAAATCAGCCTTGAAACCTGCCTGTCGGAAGCGGGCAAGATCGGTTTTGATGGCATTGAAAAAGGCCACAAGATGCCGACCGAGCCGGTGGCGCTTAAAGCCGCCCTTGATCCGCACGGCTTGAAATTCGTGTCGGGCTGGCATTCGCTTAATCTGCTTGTGCATTCGGTCGAGGAAGAGAAAAAGGCCATCCAGCCACATCTGGATTTGCTAAAGGCGATGGGATGTAAGGTCTGTATCGTCTGTGAAACGTCAAACGCTATTCATGGCAATGACGGCGCAGCTCTGAATAATAGCCCGGTTCTGCACGAAGATCATTGGGCGAAGTTCGGCGCAGATGTCGAGAAAATCGCGGCCTACTGTGCCGATCAGGGCATTGATCTGTTGTACCATCACCATATGGGTACGATTGTTGAAACGGCCGATGAAATTCATGCCTTCATGGCTAATACCGGCCCAAAGACCAAGCTTCTGCTTGATACGGGGCATGCCTGGTTTGGCGGGGCAGATCCGGAAGAACTTGCGGTACGTTACATGGACCGGGTTGGTCATATCCATTGTAAGAATGTGCGTCCGGCAATCAGCAAACAGGTTCGTGAAGAGGGGCTCAGTTTCCTTGAGGGTGTGCGCCGGGGTGTCTTCACCGTGCCCGGTGATCTTGAGGGTGGCGTTGCGTTCGAACCGGTTCTGAAAATCGCCGGTGAACATGGTTATTCGGGATGGTTGGTGATTGAGGCCGAACAGGACCCAAATGTTCGCAACCCGTTTGAGTATCAGTCGCTGGGGCTTAAATCGCTTCGTGATATGGCACGCAAAACCGGACTGGATAAAGGGGAAGCCTGATGGCTGATCTACTGAGAAAACCAAATGGAAGCACAGGCAAGGTCCACGATATTACAGCCGAAAGTGCTGGTTGGGGATATGTCGGCTTCGGGCTGTATCACCTGAAGGCTGGAGAAACTGCCGCCGAGGTAACTGGCGATCGCGAAGTTATTCTGGTTCTGGTCGAAGGCAAGGCGCAAATTTCGGTCGATGATCAGGATTTTGGCGAGCTTGGCAAACGTATGAGCGTGTTTGAGCGCATTCCACCGGCCTGTGTGTACGCCCCGAATGACAGTGAATGGAAAGCGGTGGCGACCACGGATTGCACAATCGGCGTCTGCACCGCACCGGGCAAGGGAAATTATCCGGCACGCGTGATCGAGAATATCGAACTGGTGGAACGTGGCAAAGGCGCGAATACCCGCTATATTCACCCGATTGCAATGGAAGAAAAAGACATTGCCGACAGTCTTTTGGTGACCGAAGTCTTTACCCCGCAAGGTAACTGGTCAAGCTATCCGCCGCATCGTCATGATGAGGATAACTATCCCGACATGACCTATCTTGAAGAGACCTATTACCATCGCCTGAACCCGAAACAGGGTTTTGGTTTCCAGCGGGTCTTTACCGAAGATGGCGAACTTGATGAAACCATGGCGGTTTCGGATGGTGACGTTGTTCTTGTGCCAAAAGGCCATCACCCATGCGGCAGCCCATATGGCTATGAAATGTATTATCTTAACGTCATGGCGGGCCCGATGCGCAAATGGCGTTTCCAGAACCATCCGGATCATGACTGGATTTTCCAGCGCGATAGCAAGTGAAGCCGTTGTTTGGCAACTTATCCAGCGCTGGCATATCAATCTGAGGAACCACTTCCAACCAAATAGGTGAAGCCGAAAAATAAAGGTTTTGCGCTTAATCTTGAGAAACAGGTGAGCCGGCAAGCCACGCGCCAAGTTCTTTGTTTGCGGTAATCAATCCTTCGCGATTGATGATTTTGCGCGCAATGGCGCTGGAAACGGCGCGCGTACGTTTGTTGAGCACAATGCCCTTTTCGTTTTGGTCTTGTTCCTCCACATCCAGTTTGTCGTAAAGTGATAGCAAACGGTTCTGTACAGTCCGAAGTGAGAGTTTTCGCCGTAGCGCAATTGCCTTGTCTGGAAGCCCGAGTGCGAGATCAAGCAAGATCAGATATTCGAATTCTGTCAAAGCACTACGAGAACGCATTTGCTGTGCCTGGATCTGATGGACCTCGCGATCAACAACAATCTGCGCTTCGATCAGGACTGCCCGCAAAGCCAGTCGCATCTTATCCTGTGTCGCCGTTTTCAAAACATAACCATATGCCGCCTGATCGGGAACGATCCGGGTAATGCCGCGCAAATAAGCCTCATCTGAATAGTTTGACCAGAACAGTATTCTGGTGTCCGGACGTTCTGCCCAGATGGTGCGCGCCGCTTCAATGCCGTTATGTTCCTTCATGCGAAGGTCCATCACGATTGCCGAGATCTGATGGCGATGCGCCAACGTTTCGGCCTCTTTGCCATTGTGTGCGACCAGGATTTCATCAAATTCGGGTAACGCATGTTCGACGATTTCCTTCAGGAAATCCGCGTGCATGTTGTCATCTTCAACCAGCAATATTTTCATTCATGGTTTCTCCTTCTTGTCTGGTCGCTTGATGCAACTGGATTGTTACCTGTGTGCCGTCCGTGGTTGAAAGGTCATATTTTGCACCGATCAGACGCGCCCGTGTCTTCATATGTTCGAGGCCACTGGGTGGCTTTCTTGGATTTGTCTGGAAGTTTCCGTTATCTGAAACCTTGATGATCAGGCAGTCATCGGGACTTTTGGTAATCAAGACCGAAACAAGTGACGCATTTGAATGCAAAACCGCGTTATTGATGGCTTCCTGACAGATGCGAAATACCGCAATGCGCGTTGTTTCAGGAAGCAGGTCAATCGCCCCGTCTGTCTCGTCATCGACCTTGAACTGCATGGCGCTGTCATAGCTTACAGCGCGTTCAAGGTGCGTTTGGACGGCATGATGGAAGCCAAAAAGATCAAGAATGGAAGGGATCGACGTATCGATAATATCGCGCAGTCCCTGGATCATGTTTTGGACTTGCTGCTGCAATCTTAAATACTGCGCCTCGCTCAGGCCGGGGCGGAGGTCGCGGGCGATGCGGGTCAGATCGGCCAAAGTCTGATCATGCAGGTCCATTCCGATGCGCTGGCGTTCGGCCTCAAGCGCATCGGTAAGGCTGAGTGCGCCAAGGCGCAGGCCTTCTTCACGGGCAAGGATTTCGGCACGAATGATGGCTTCCTTGTTTGCCTTTTCATTGGCGCGCAAGGCGTAGAAATAAGGTGCCAGCATATCTGCCAGAATGCGCATCTGTTCAAGGTGGCTTTGGTTGTAGAAGTCTTCCTTCTTCGAAGAGCAATTCAACGAGCCAACGACTTCGCCAAGGACCTTCATGCCGACACTGACGCGACTGCGAAGTTCATGGTCAATAATCGGGGCGCTGACGGCGCCGGGGAAAAGGAAACGCTGGTCCTGGAGGGCATTTCCCGTCAGTAGATGATCTGTTTTACCCAGCAAAATATCGCGGATGGGGGCCTTGTGCACGTTCGAACGCATCTTGCTCCAGGCCGTTTCCACGCCGACCTCATAAGCCGTCGCCCACCTTTTGTCCGTGTCAATCAGGCACACATCAAGGTGATCAAACTCGATAATCTTGTCGATCTCGGTTTTGACCGAGCTTAACGCCGAGTGAATATCAAGATTCCCCGCAAGCAAATTGGATATGCGAAGGTAATGAGCAAGATCCGACATGGGTGTTTTCCTCCAGCTCTTCGATAATATTCACCGGCATTTCTCTTGTCTTGCGGGAACCCGCAACTTGAATGCGTAACACCGTACGCGTTCTGCGGAAACTGCTCTTTACGATTTAATCGGAACTGATGAAGATTGCGCCATGGTTTGGTGGTTGCTTTTACAGGCAATTACCAACCCTTGCCGGTCGACGGCAAAGAAACAAACAAAAATAACAAGTCACATGCTGACATCAGGGGGGAATGCTCGGTCCACGCGAAAACCGCGTGAGAACGAAATTTCTCTTACAACCATCTGAAGTTCCGTCATTTCTGTTCGTTGATCAGAAGTGTCTGATCCGGCATGCGGCAAACGAGACGTCAAGAACTTGCACAATGCGGGCAGGGGCGCTGACCTGCTGAGGAAGCGATAAAGAACAGCGCATCCAACGGGAGGACTACCATGAAAAAACTACTGACAATGACCACCGCCGCTGTCGCATTGATGATGGCAGCACAGGTTGCGACTGCTGGCCCGAATACCGTTTCTGGTCCCGGTGCCGATCCGTCGTGTTTCACGCCGGTTTCCGATGACACAACCTACTTCCAGTGGCCTGCGCGCGAAGGCCCATACAAGATTGCGCTTGTGAATGGTTTTATCGCCAATGACTGGCGTGTTCAGATGATTGCGGTCGCGAAGGCCTATGCCGCACAGCCGGAAGTGGCCGCCGAAATTGAAGAATTCAAGGTTGTTTCTGTCGGTGAAGATATCGCAGCACAGATTGCAGCTGCCAACAACTTCATCGATCAGGGCTTTGACGCCATTATCATTAACGCCAACAACACCCGCGCATTCGGATCGGTGGTGCGTAAGGCCAACGATGCCAATGTCGTCATTCTGTCTTTCGACAACGTGATTGACGATCCCAACCAGATCGCGATCAACGTTGACCAAAAAGGGCTTGGCATGTCTGCTGGCGAGTTCCTTCTTGAGCAAAGTGGTGATGGCCCGGCCAAGTTCCTGCATGTGCGTGGTCCGGCAGGGCAGCCTGTAGATATCGCACGTAATGAAGGTTTCCTTGAGGTTATCAAGGAATCCGGTCGTGATATCGAAGTCGTCGATGTTGTCGGTAACTGGGCACCGGGTGACGGTCAGAAAGTGACGGCCGACGCGATTGCTGCTGGCGGCGTATTTGACGGGATTTATGTTCAGGGCGGCTCGCAAGGTGTCGCGACCGCAATGCTTGATGCGGGTGTCTTCAAGGCCCCGATTTCCGGGGAAACCGAGAATGCGTTTCGTCAGCTTTGCAACAGTGCGGGTCTTAGCTGCCAGTCAGGCGGGACGGGACCGGCACAATCATCTGTGACCATCAAAACCGCGATTGCGGCGCTTAAAGGTGAAGTGATCCCATCAGAAATCGCGCTGCCGACGTCGATTTCGTATTCACCTTTCGAGGAAGGTGTCCAGACGTTCCCGAAACTGCCGGGCAGCTTCTTTGCGGGTAACAACTTTGAAGCTTGCAACATTGGCTTTACGGCCGAAGAGATCGCGTCTCAGACAGGCGAGAACAACTAACAACAATAAACGACCACACGCCGTCGATGTCAGTCCTGGCATCGACGGTGTTCAAGACTGGTTAGGAAAACTGCCGTGTCAGAGAGCAAATCTCCTTATTTATTATCCATGTCGGGCATAACCAAACGTTATGGTGGTGTCCGCGCACTCGAAGATGTCAGTTTTGACACGCAACGTGGATCAATCCATGCGCTGCTTGGAGAAAACGGGGCTGGGAAGTCGACGCTGATCAAGATTCTATCCGGCGTCGTGCAGCCCGATAGCGGAACGATCGAGCTTGATGGTAACCAGGTCAGCTTTGCAAACCCGCAACAAGCCAATGATCTTGGCGTGTCATGTATCTTCCAGGAATTGTCCCTGTTGCCGGACCTGACCGTGGCCGACAACATTGGCATTACCCGTCCGCCGCGCAAATTCGGGATGATTGATTATCGCGCGCAGCGGCGTATCGCCGAAGAGGCGCTTGCGCGGGTTGGGGGCGATAATATTGACCCGATGGAAACCGTCAGCAATTTGTCGCTTTCCCGGCGTCAGATGGTGGAAATAGCCAAGGCACTGGCCCGGAATCCCAAAATTCTGATTCTTGATGAAGCGACATCTGCGCTGACTGCCGCCGATGTCGAAAAGGTCTTCAAGATGCTTCATCGGCTTCGCGATGAAGGAATGGCCATCATATATATCTCACACCGGATGCCCGAGATCGCCGAGCTTGCAGATACCTGTACGGTTTATCGCAACGGCACCAAAGTCGAGACATTCAAAAACGGTACGAAATCGGACAGTGCCGTTGTCGAGATGATGATCGGTCGGGAATACAGCAGTGTTTACCCGGCGAAAAGCACTAGACCCGCCGCATCCGAACCGATCCTGAAAGTATCGGACTTTTCGTGGAACGAGGAACTTAACGGCATCAATCTGGAAATGCGTCCGGGCGAGATCGTCGGGCTTGGCGGTTTGGACGGACAGGGACAGCGTCAACTGCAATTGGGTTTGTTTGGCACCCTGATTGGTGCAACCGGATCGGTGGAGATCAATGGCGCCCCGGTAAAGTTGAACAGCCCGAAGATGGCGAAGTCGGATGACATCGGTATTGCCCTGGTTCCCGAAGATCGCAAGCACGAAGGCCTGATGCTGTCGATGACGGTGCGTGAAAACCTGTCCTTCGCAGCAGTCGAAAAAATGAGCCGGATGGGCGTTGTCGATTCACACGCAGAAGAAGCGGCGATCGATGAGATGGTCGAACTTCTCAAGATCAAGGCGGACGGTATTGATGGCCCGGTCGGGGCGTTATCCGGGGGCAATCAGCAAAAGGTCGTGATTGGCAAGTGGTTGATGACCAAGCCCCGGATCATTCTGTTGAATGATCCGACGCGTGGCATTGATGTCGGCACCAAGCAGGAAATCTATCAACTGTTGCAGAAATTGGCGGCGGAGGGATGTGCAATCCTTTTGTATTCAACCGATTACGATGAACTGATCGGGTGCTGCGATCGTGTGCTGGTCATGTATGACGGCAGGATCGTTCGAACCCTTGCCGGCGATGACCTTAACGAAACAAATCTGGTTTCAGCTGCGCTTAACTTGCCGGAACAGGCTGCGGCACGTTCTGAACCAAACGAGAAACAGGGAGCGTCGCTATGACTGTGGGCTCTGAACCAGCAGATCTGGTTTCACGACAAAAATATTTCGGCTGGATTACCCGCCTTTCCGCCGCACAACGTGGTGTTCTGATCGCAATGCTTATCTTTGCAACCATGTTCATTGTCTATGGCTGGAAGCAGGCGGTGGGCCTTTCGCCAAACATGATAAACACTGCCGCGAACAAGGGCGCATTGCTGGCGCTTGTCGCCATGGCGCAGACCTTGCCGGTTATTACGCGCGGGCTGGATTTGTCGGTCGGGGCGACCTTTGTTCTGGCAAACTGTCTGGCATCGACAATTGTTGTCGGTGGGCCGGTCGCAACCACGTTTGGTGTTTTGGGTGTCCTGTTGCTTGGACTGGCATGCGGTGCGGTAAACGGTCTGATTATTGTTTATGGGCGGTTGCAGCCCTTGATAGCGACGCTGGCCACGAGTGCTGTCTATTTTGGCCTTGCACTTGCCATTCGGCCGCAGCCAGGCGGGTTGGTCAATTTTGAACTTGCTGACTTCATGACACGTTCGACGCTTGCCGTGCCGCATACTGTTTTGCTGTTGCTGGCCGTCGTTCTGTTTATCTGGATCCCCTATCGCCGCTCGGTCCTGGGGCGGGCTACCTTTGCCATCGGCTCATCCGAGCAGGCGGCTTATATGTCGGGAGTTCCGATCAATCGGGCAAAGATGCTGGCATATACCCTGAGCGGACTATTGGCATCCATTGGCGGCATCCTGTTGACGGCACTGACCTATTCCGGGGCCGCAAAAATCACGATTGCCAACGAGTACACGCTCAATTCCATCGGGGCTGTGGTCATTGGAGGCACGTCTTTGTTCGGTGGGGTTGGCAGCGCTGTCGGGTCGATTTTCGGTGCCTTTGTCATGCGGACGGTTGGTGATCTGCTGATCGTGTTTGACATCAATCCTGTCTTGCAGCCGCTTTTCGTCGGCGTCGTACTGCTTGTTGCGGTCAGTCTCGGTTCGTTGCGCGTCCTGAGAATCAAGAACAGACTAGATATTTATCGGTAAGGCGGAAAAATGAGTGTTTCAGGCGTAATCGCAAGGCAGTTTGATCGGGCAACGCTTATTGCTTTTGCATGTGTGATTGTTCTGCTTTTGATCGGGGCAATGGTTGAACCGGCCTTTCTGTCACCGAAATATTTGATCCAGCAGCTCCATACGGCCTCCTTCCTTGGCGTTGTGGCAAGCGGTGTCATGCTGGTCATTCTGTTGGGGCATATTGATCTGTCCATCCCCTGGACCATCGGTGTCGGCGGGATGATGGCAACCGGTGCCACCGGGTTCCTGGGGCCGGAATGGGGCGTTACCCTTGCCGTTCCATTCGGTGTTCTGTGCGGTGCATTGATCGGAATGGTAAATGGCTTGGGTGTGGCGTATCTGCGTGCGCCAGCGATGATCTTTACGCTTGGCATGAATGCCGTTGCGCAAGGTCTTATGGTGTATCACACCGGTGGTTTTGCCCCCCAGGACCGTGCAACTGAGTTCATGCGCGAACTGGCTGTCGGGCATTTTATCCCCGGCATTCCCAATCCGCTTCTTATCTGGATCGTTCTGGGGGCGGCGATTGTTTTCATGCTGAACCGGTCCGTTCTTGGCCGACGGATTTATGCGGTCGGAAATCAGGAACGTTCCGTCTTTTTGAGCGGTGTAGATACGCGCAAGGTTATTCTGGCGTGCTTTATCTTTTCCGGTTCATGTGCAGCGCTGACTGGCGTCCTGTTGGCAGGGTGGGCTAACCGTTCCTATCAGGCCATGGGGGATCCATACCTTTTGCCGACAATCGCAGCGATTATTCTTGGCGGCACCAACGTTCTGGGTGGTCGTGGCAAATATGTTGGCACGATCGCGGGCGTCATCTTGATTACAATCTTGCAATCGATGCTCTCGGTGGTTCAGCCACAAAGGTATTTTGCCCAACTCGGTGTCGATATTCCTGCGGATACCTTCCGGCAGGTCGTATTTGGCGTGGTTATCATCGGAATGTTGTTGATCTATGGCCGTCAGCAGTTGGTGCGTTAAAGGCCTTCATGGTCAACGTTGCCAACTTTCTGACGTCCGATGAATTTAGCAAAGGACAATCAATTGGCTAACTGTGCCGCACAAAAGCAACAAGACGCAGCGGGTATGCTGGAACCCTATCAGGTTCTTGACAGCCGGTTCCGCGACCTTGTGTTGGCAAATGTCAGGCTGAGGAAAATCTCTGGTGGGCATTTGTGGGCGGAAGGACCGGTATGGTTTGCAGCGCATCAGTGCCTGTTATTTTCCGACATCCCCAACCAGAAAATCTATCGTTGGATGTGTGATGGGTCGGTCAATGTTTTTCGCGACCATTCAGACTTCGCAAATGGCAACACGGTCGACTTGAACGGTCGCCTTGTTACCTGCCAGCACGGCACGAGGTCGGTTACCCGTACCGAACATAACGGATCAATCACAACGCTTGCGGATGGATTTAAGGGGCTTCGGCTGAACTCGCCAAACGACGTTATCGTCAAGTCGGATGGATCGATCTGGTTTACGGACCCGACCTACGGGATATTGTCGAACTATGAGGGGTATAAGGCGACACCGGACCAGAAAGACAATAACGTATTTCGTCTTGATCCAGACACAGGCAGTTTAACCAGTGTCACGTCGGAGTTTCGCCAGCCAAACGGGCTGGCATTCTCCAATGATGAAAAGTTGCTGTATATTGCTGAATCAGGAAGCAGCCACGACGCGTCCGTTCCAGCGGTCATTCGGGTTTATGACGTTGTGGACGGTAAGGCACTAGAAAACGGTCGTGATTTTGCCGAGATCGACAAAGGTTTGCCGGACGGGATCAGGGTTGATTGCGAGGGTAATGTCTGGAGTTCGGCTGCGGACGGCGTGCATTGCTTTGACCCGGCGGGGACATTGCTGGGCAAAATTCTGGTGCCGGAAACAGTATCGAATTTGACGTTTGGCGGTGCGCGCGGAAACGAGATTCTGATGACGGCAACGACAAGCGTTTACGCCATACACGTCAACACTCAGGCGATGGTCCGATAACCTATTGGCGACGGTGCGAAAACGTCCAGTAGGATCAGGCGTTCTCGTTGGATTTCTCGACAGAATCGCGTTCAACCATCAGGCATTCGACTTTTATCTGGTTCGGTGTAGCCAGTAGACCCCCGACGCTGTCTATCAGCAGTTCGGCGGCAATTTCGCCCATTTCGTAGTGCGGAAGAATAAGCGTCGTAAGGGCAGGGTGCGTGTGCTGCGCAATTTCGCGATCATCGAAGCCGACTACAGCCACATCTTCTGGAATGCGTAACCCAAGTTCGCGCAACGCGTCATAACAGCCCAGCGCCATCAGATCATTGGCGCAGAAAATGGCATCAGGCGGATTATCGAGTGCCATGAGTTCATGGGTCATTGAATAACCGGTTGATGGTTCCCAGTTGCCCGGACACACAAGTGTCGGATCAAACGGTATGTCGTTGCTGGAAAGTGCCTGACGGTATCCTTTAAGCCGGTCGCGCGAGGCATCGACACCTTTTTGTCCGTTAATGATCGCAATGCGTTTACGGCCAGCTTTTATCAGGCGTTCTGTTGCCGCCCGTCCTCCCAAAAGGTCGCCAGGCAAAACCGACGGAAGGGTCCGGGTGCCATCGTAGCAATTAACAAGGACCGTTGGTTTCTTTGACAATACCGGCGGCAGTTCGACCAGTCGCGTAAGGATCGTGCCGTAAATAATGCCGATGACGTTCGAGTCTGCCATCTGATTGACGATGCTTGCTTCAAGGTTCGCGTTGCCATGGCTGACAGCCATGCAAACATTGATCCCGTATTCCAGGGCCTTGTTGTGCGCCCCATCGAAGGCAAGGGCCATCCAGGGGTCGGTGCTGATTTCATCGGCAATAAAGATAATGACGGACCGTGATTTATTGTTCGGTGCCACTTGGTTTTCACGCCGAACAAGTTGGTAGCCAAGCTTGTTGGCAGAATCGATCACGCGTTGTCGTGTCGCTTCGGTCAATTTGGCAGGACTGCCGTTCAGGACCAGAGAGACGGTTGCTTGTGATACGCCCGCCATCGAGGCGACATCCATCATCGTTGGGCGATTTTTGCCACCGTAATGTTTCTTTTGCGACATAGAACTTGTTTTGCCTCTGGTCTTTTAGCCAAGCGATATCTTGCAGCGATGGCGTCAGATGGTGCGAAAACGACTGATAGGCAGCGTCTTGGCCCTGAGAATTGAATAGTTTGGCGAACGCCTAATCCACCAAGCCGACACTGGTAATACCTTTTCAATCCGATCAAGACAAGCCGTCTGCATGCTCTGCCATACAATCACTAATCATCGTTAAGGTTGAATTTATATCGACATTCTACCTCAAGGTCACTTGACTCGATATTATTAATTAATATTATTAATTCAATAGGGAGGATAATTAATGAAAATTTTGATCACGGGTGCAACCGGAAAGGTCGGTAAGGCATTTTTGGCGGCATTTCTTGATAACCATAGATATGCATCGGCCAAGGTCGTGGCGCTGTGCCATAACCGAAAAATAGATGCGGGTGAGAGGGTTGAGGTCATTACGGGTTCTCTGTCCGACCCGGAAGCCGTTGCGCACGCGATGGATGGCGTAACCCATGTGCTTCATATGGCGGCCGTGAAAGAAAGCCCTGATCTGGTTATTGATGTCGCGATCAAGGGGATGTTCCTGCTTCTTGAGGCCGCGCGCCAGTCTCCGACCCTAAAGCAGTTCATTCTTATCGGTGGCGATTGCTCTGTTGGGCATATTTTCAAGGATTATCCAGCGCCGATCACAGAAGTCTCCCCAAGGCAGGCCTACAGCGGCTGCTATGCGCTGACCAAGGTGCTCGAAGAGGTGATGATCGAGCAATATCAGATCCAGTATGGCCTGAATGGCACAGTTTTACGTGTGCCCTGGATCATGGAGAAAGACGATTTTAAATGCGCGCTTTCGTTCGGGGCTGACCAGTTCGGCGGTCCGGTCTGGAGCGACCTGATGAGTGCAGAAAAGGCATCGCGTCTTGCCGAGGGCAATTTTGTGCCGTTGATGCGCGACAAGACAAGTGCGTCTCTCAAGCGCAATTTTGTTCATGTCGATGATCTGGTTGCTGCGTTGATGGCGGCCCTCGATCACCCTGCCGCGATGCAGGAGCTTTTCAATATCTCTATGGATGAGCCGGTCGATTACGCACAGGTGGCAGAATACCTGATGCGAACGCGTGATATGGAGCCAGTGGAAATACCCACGCCGTTTCACAGTAACTGGCTCGACAACACCAAGGCGCGGCACGCGTTCGGTTGGCGGCCGCAAGTAGGTTTCGAGGAGATGATCGAGCGGGCCTGGGCATATGAGAGAAGCCCGAGCGATCCTCGGAAAATCTGGTATCCGGGGTAATCAATTCCGGGCCAGACCAACTAGGGAGAGCTAAACGTGAAACATAAAATGTTACTAACTCTCACATCTGCGCTGATTATCGCGGCAGGTGTTGGCACCGCAAATGCCGATGACAAAAAGACATTGGCCATTGTGGTGAAAGGCTTGGATAACCCGTTCTTCGAGCAAATCAATCTGGGTTGCCAGAAGTGGATTTCGGAGAACATGGACTCTGAATATGAGTGTTTGTACACCGGCCCTGCATCCAGTGCCGATGAGGCGGGCGAAGTTCAGATCGTTGATGACTTGCTGACCCGCGGTGTTGCTGCAATCGCAATTTCACCGTCGAATGCGCCAGCCATGGCTAACCGAATTCGTCAGATCAATCCGGATGTTCCGGTGATGACGATTGATGCCGATTTCCTTGAAAAAGATCGCGATTTGCGTGCGACCTATCTGGGAACCGACAACTATCTGATGGGTGTCAAAATGGCCGAAGAAGCCATGACTCTGAAGCCGGGTGGGGGATCGGTATGTTTGCAACTGGGTAATGTTGCGGCTGACAATATCAATGCACGTGCCGCTGGCTTCCGCGACACAATTTCAGGGGTAAAAGGGACCGAGCGCCTTGCGAACAGCAATGGCTGGACGGAAATCGAAGGTTGTCCGGTCTTTACCAATGATCAGGTTGATCTTGCCAACCAGCAGATGGCCGACACCTTTACGGCGAACCCGGATCTTGATGCCTTTATTCTGATTGGTGGCTGGGCCCAGTTCGCGCCGCAAGCCTATGCGCAGGTTACCGACCAGGTCATGGACCGGCTGAAGTCCAAGGAGTTGATCCTGATCGCTGGCGATACCCTTCCGCCGCAGACACAGGCATTCCGGGATGGGCGCAGTCATGCGCAGGTTGGTCAGCGTCCGTTTGAGATGGGGTATCGGGCACCGGATGTGATGATCGAACTGATCAATGGCAAAAAGGTCGATGATCCGCTCTATACGGGGCTGGATGTTTGCAATCAATCGGATCCGGGTTTTTGCGCGGATAACTAATACAAATCCTTGATGAACTGAGCCGGATTTGTCGATCAGATCCGGCTCGATTTTTATCCGGACTTACACAGGGGCGGAAGACGACGTGACAAATACAAAAAAAATCAATTGGGGTATTCTTTCGACGGCCAACATCGGCGTGGGAAAAGTTATTCCGGCAATCAAGAAATCACCCTCATCGAATGTGTTGGGGATTGCATCGCGCAATGCGGGCCGGTCAGCGAGGGTGGCCAATGACCTTGGAATTCAAAAGTCTTACGCCTCTTACGAGGCATTGATCGCAGATCCGGAAATCGATGCGATCTACAACCCGTTGCCAAACAACATGCATGTGGACTGGACGCTTGCCGCGGCGCGGGCGGGCAAGCATGTGCTGTGCGAAAAGCCTATCGGTTTGAATGCGCGCGATGCAGAGCGGTTAAGGGACTGTCCGAAGAACGTGCAGGTCGCAGAGGCGTTCATGGTGCGCTACCACCCGCAATGGATCCGTGTCCGGGAGATGGTCAGGAGTGGCGAGCTTGGTGAGGTAAGGGCGATCCAGGCAGCATTCAGTTACTTCAACAATGACGGGCAGGATATTCGCAACAGACCAGAGGCCGGCGGCGGTGCAATCATGGACATAGGCTGCTACCCGATCACAGCGGGACGGTTTCTATTTGAAGACAATCCCTTGCGCGTGATGGCGCTGATTGATCGTGATCCCACGTTCAAAACAGACCGCATGGCAAGTGTTGTTGCCGACTTCGGGGGCGGACGACAACTGTCATTCATGGTTTCCACGCAGTTGTGCCCGTATCAAACGTTAAACGTGTTTGGCACGAAGGCGCGCGTTGAAATCATGATTCCCTATAACGCACCTGCAGATGAAGAAACGGCACTGATCGTGGATACCGGTGAAAGCCTGGACGGCAGTCAGGCCGGTTGTGAGATTTTGCCTGCGTGTGACCAATACACCAAACAGGCAGAAATGTTCGCGCAGGCCATTTTGACGGGCACAAGCTTGCCATACGGAATTGAGGATTCGATTGCCTCCATGCGCGTTCTTGACGCGGTTTTTGCGAGTGAAGAGCAAAAAACGTGGGTCAATGTGTGATCAAAACCATCGACTTACGCAACCTGTGGTGAAAAACGCTTGATCCAAAATTATTAATGATATTATTAATTAAGAATCGCACAGATAATTTATAAACACAGTTGTGCGGATAATTAATCGGGAGGATTAAACGCATGAAATTTGCAACAACATTCGCCACCCTTGGTCTATCTATGGTTTTGGCCGGCGGGGCGATTGCACAAGAAAAGCAGCAGCTTGCATTCGTTGTGAATGCAGCATCGGACTTTTGGAAACTTGCAGAAGCCGGGGTTGAGGCAGCACAAGCTGAACTGCCCAAATACGAGCTGCAATTCCGATACCCTGCCCAGGGGACGGCAGCTCTGCAGAACGCGCTGATGGATGATTTGGTCGCAGGGGGCACGGACGCGATCATGATTTCGTCTGCAGACCCCAAGAATTCAATTGATGCATTCAACCGCATCGCAGCCCAGGTCCCGCTATTCACGACCGATAGTGACGCACCGCAAAGTGATCGCATCGCATATCTTGGATCATCCAACACTGCCGCAGGGGTCCAGGCTGGCGAAGTTGCCGTCAAGGCAATGCCAGATGGCGGAAAATGCATGGGCTTCGTCGGTTTCCTTGGGGCCGATAACGCGATTGAGCGCATCGCAGGCTTCCGTCAGGCTGTCGAGGGCAGCGGCATCGAACTTGTAGATGTGCGCGGTGATGACGTCGACTTTGCGCGCGCACGTTCAAATGTCGATGATGTGCTTGCGGCAAATCCGGACATTGATTGCATGGTCGGGTTCTATTCCTATAACCCGCCCAAAATATACGAAGCATTGCAGGCTGCGGGCAAATTGGGACAGGTTACCGTCATTGCATTTGACGAGGATCCGGTAACGCTTGGTGCAGTTCGCGAAGGCAGCTTTGCCGGGACGGTTGTTCAGGATCCCTACCAGTGGGGCTATCAGGGCATGCATCTGATGGCGGATTACCTTGAGGGTGATAAGTCGCAGGTGCCTGCAGATGGTTTGATCATCGTGCCGACGCAGGTAATCGACAAATCCAATGTTGATGAGTTCGAAGCCGTCGTTAAGGAAAGAATAGGCGGGTAATTTTCTTCCCCCTGCCTAGCGAGTGGGTGCACAGATCTGCGAGTGCGCCCACTCGCACCTTTCCAACGATGTCGAATGGACATTGGGGAGCCGAGTATATGAGTGCAGTGCATGGGCTTGATCTGCGACTTGAAGGAGTCACCAAGGTTTATCCTGGGGTGGTGGCCCTTAATGATGTTTCATTACAGATCAAAGCAGGAGAAGTTGTTGGACTTCTTGGTGAAAACGGGGCTGGAAAATCGACCCTGATGAAGATTCTCGGGGGGCTGATTGCCCCGACATCCGGGAAGATTATACTTGATGGTCAGCAGTATGACGCATTTGACGTCAAACAGTCCCAACAAGCGGGTATCGCGTTTGTTCATCAGGAACTGAATGTTTTTGATAACATGGATGTTTCTGCCAACATCTTTCTGGGTCGGGAGATCGTTCGTGGGCCTCTTAGGCTGACTGATCGCAAGGCGATGAATGAAATGGCAGAGCCGCTTATTGAGCGTGTTGGCGCGCCATTCAAGCCGGACACACCGGTTTCCACCTTGTCCTTGGCAGAACGCCAATTGCTGGAAATCGCGAAGGCATTGTCGATGAATGCGCGGCTGGTCATTATGGATGAGCCGACATCAAGCCTTACACTTTCTGAAACCAACATGTTGCTTAAGGTCATTGCCGACCTAAAGGCGCAAGGAATTGCCGTCGTCTATATTTCACATCGGCTAAGCGAGGTGGAGGAATGTGTCGACCGGGCCGTTGTGCTGCGTGATGGTCAAAATGTCGGGGTGCTTGAACGCGAGGCGGTCACGCATGATGCGATGATCCGAATGATGATCGGACGAGAACTCAAGTCACTTTACACACCACCTGCGGTGCCAGCCACCAAACCCATTCTTTCGGTCAAAAACTTTGCGATCAAAAGCAAGCCTGACCGCACGGCCAGCTTTGACGTGATGGCAGGCGAAATCCTTGGTGTTGCGGGCTTGATCGGGGCAGGGCGCACCGACCTGGCCGAAGCCATATTTGGTGTCGGAGACAAGCTTGGCGGAGAAATTCAGATCGATGGCATCGCGACGGAGATCAATAGTCCGACCGATGCCATCGACGCAGGGCTGTATCTTGTGCCGGAAGACCGCAAACGGGCCGGGTTGATCCTTGAATTTCCGACACTGGAAAATGTCACAATGGCCAACTTGCCGGCCTACACATCGCGCGGGCTTGTCTCCCAGAAACGTCAGATCGTCGTTGCAGAAGCCCAGCGCAGTGCGTTGGCAATTAAGACACACGACGTCCGCCGTGCAGCCAATGAAATGTCTGGCGGCAACCAGCAAAAAGTCGTTTTGGCGAAGTGGCTGTCCATGGATCCGAAAGTCATCATTTTCGATGAGCCGACCCGGGGGATCGATGTCGGTGCGAAAGCCGAGATTTATGGATTGATGCGATCACTGGCCGATCGTGGAGTAGGGGTGATGATGATATCGAGCGATATGGAAGAAGTGATCGGGGTCTCTGACAGGATTGTCGTGATGAAAGACGGGTTGATTACAGGGGAATTGCCGCGCTTTCGGTTTTCCGAAAGCAATGTACTCAATCTTGCCGTCGGCAAAGTGCTGGAAGAGGCCTGAGAAATGCAAAAAAAAGATATTGGTCTTGGCATTCTGATTATCGTGGTTGGCGCAATTGTCTATATGCGCAACCCGCTGTTTCTGTCGCCTATTAACCTTGGCAATACCGCAAACCTGATTGGTCTTTTTGGCTTGTTTGCCATTGGTCAAGGGTTTGTCATCATGACCGGCGGTATTGACCTTTCCGTTGGATCGGTGATTGCGCTGCTTGGCGTGTTGTTTGTCGACATGGTCGGCAAATTTGGCGTTCCCTGGCCGCTGGCTGTGGCGATCATTATTGGCCTGGGCGTTCTGATTGGACTGGCACATGGTATACTGATTACACGATTCAGGCTTCAGCCATTCGTCGTTACCTTGTGCGGGCTTTTGATTTATCGCGGCATCGCACGTGGATACACCGCGGAATCTACTGCCGGTTTTCCTTTTGGCTCCAGCTATCCGCAGCTCGAATGGCTTACAATCGGGCGGAGTTTTGGGATTCCGCACTCGTTCTTGGCGATGCTGATTGTGGCTGCTGTGATGTGGGTTATCTTGCATCACACTGTTTTTGGGCGTCATCTCTGTGCGGTTGGCAAGAACGAAGAAGCAGCACGCTTTTCGGGGATAAACACCCGTTTCGTGACGGTGATGGCGTACGTTATCTGTGCGGTGCTTGCATCCATCGCGGCCATATATTTCGCGATGTTCACCAAGTCAGTCCAACCGTCTTCGCATGGTAACTTTTACGAGCTGTATGCCATTGCAGCGGCTGTGCTGGGTGGATGTTCTCTGCGTGGGGGCGAAGGGTCGGTCATCGGCATTGTTCTGGGTGCAGTGTTGCTACAAGAGCTGCAAAACTTGGTGAACTTGCTGGGAATCCCGTCGTCGCTGAATTTCGCCGTGATGGGCGCTGTGATCTTGCTTGGTGTATTGGCTGATCAACAATTTGCAGCTTATCGCACCCGAAAAAACACCGAGAGAGCGCTGGGCTTGTTGCAAAAGTCATAGATCACAAAAGACAAACCTCTGCTCCCTGCCAAGTTACCGGGGCCAGCAGAGGAAAGGGGGGACATTCATGAATGTGCTTGAACTTAAAAACATATCGAAACGCTATGGCGCCATTCAGGCACTTAATAACGTGTCCCTTGCCATTGCACCGGGTGAAGTTGTCGGACTGATGGGGGATAACGGGGCCGGCAAATCCACCTTGGTCAAGGTGATTGCGGGGAACTTCGCCCCAACGTCGGGGGATATCCTTATTTCTGAGCAGAAAGCGGAATTTCAAAAGCCGTTGGATGCGCAGAAAGCTGGTATCGAGGTCGTTTATCAGGATCTTGCCATTTGCAACAACCTGAGTGCAGCTTCGAACGTGTTTTTGGGGCGTGAACCGACCCGCAGGATCGGGCCCGTCAAGGTTGTTGATTATGCCTTCATGCGCAGCAAATCCGCTGAGCTGTTTGCGCGATTGAAATCAGAAACCCGTCCGCGTGACCTAGTGCACAAAATGTCTGGCGGGCAGCGTCAGGCCGTTGCAATCGCACGAACTCTTTTGAGTGACGCAAAGATCGTCCTGATGGACGAGCCAACCGCGGCAATCTCCGTTCGGCAGGTGGCAGAGGTCCTGAACCTAATCCGGCAGCTTAGTGATCAGGGTATCGCTGTCGTTCTGATCAGCCATCGAATGCCAGATGTTTTCGAGGTCGCAGACAAGGTTGTTGTCCTGCGGCGCGGTGAACTTGTTGCGGACAAGAAAGCAGCCCAGTCATCACCAGAAGAAATTACCGGCCTGATCACCGGCGCGATTGAGCACGCATGAGTGGACTTAAAAAGGAAAATGAAGATGGCAACGCCAACTCTTGCTGAAGTTATCGACCGTTCACAACATCATGGATTGATCGCGCGGATTACCAGTCAGCAGATTTTCTGGGTGTTTCTGGCGGCTGTGATTGCCTGTTTGGCGTTGTCGATACTCACCGACAGTTTCGCGACCGAAAGAAACCTTTTTAATGTTACGCGAAACTTTGCCTTTGTCGGGATCATTGCGCTTGGCATGACTGCGGTTATTGCGTCAGGCGGGATAGATCTTTCTGTTGGCTCCACATTGGTGATCTCGGCAATGACGGTAAGCGTCATCATGTCCGCGGGAATGCCGTTTTGGGTCGGCTGTATTGCCGCACTTTCAATTTCACTGCTTGTGGGGGCGGTCAATGGTGTGCTGATTGCCTATGCGGGAATGCCGCCATTCGTTGTGACGCTCGGAATGTTGTCAGTCGCCCGCAGCTTGGCAATGGTGCTTTCTGACAACAAAATGATCTACGAGTTCGGCCCGGATCACGACTTTTTGCTTTGGCTTGGTGGCGGTTCGACCCTCGGTCTTCCGCACCCGTTGATCATCATGGTGATCCTGGCATGCCTGACCGCGTTCGCATTCAGGCATTTACGCTGGGGCCAGCACCTTTTCGCGATTGGTGGTAACGAAAATGCAGCGGTTCTGACCGGCATTCCGGTCGCACGCATAAAAGTCAGCGTGTATATGTTTTCCGCCCTGATGGCCGGTATCACCGGGGTTTTGGAAGTTGGCTGGCTTGGCGGAGTGACGACCAATCTTGGTCAGGCCATGGAACTGACCGTAATTGCGGCAGCCGTCATTGGCGGGGCCAATCTTGCAGGTGGCGGAGGCACCGCATTTGGTGCTGTGGTCGGTGCCTTGTTAATTGAAGTGATCCGCAACAGCCTGATTTTGCTTGGGATAAGCACATTTTGGCAGGGAACCTTTGTTGGATCGTTCATTGTCGTAGCTGTCGCGTTTGATCGCTTTAGGCAGAGAAAGTCCTAGAAGGATAAAGACATGTGATCTCGCAGCAGCTCGATTGTTTTCCGCGACCTGCAGCAAAGCGCCTAGTTGATCGCATGTCTTGAGCTGGTTGCGTCGAAACGCTTGCTGACCATTTTCCAAAAACTAACCTCAATCAGTTCGTTCCGGTCTGAAAGGTTGTAAAAGAACAATCCTCCTTGAATGTTCTGCGATGTTGGATCGGAGAAGGCAAAGTGTCATCTCGGATTCAAATCAAAAAAGGGCTCTTCCTGCACGTTTCAAGCGGAAGCCTTTATGATCGCTGTATTAGACAGCAATTTTCCAATCATTTGAAAAATTGAGAGGCCCATTCTTCCTCGTCATTGCGCGTAGTTCGCAAAGCGGAAGAGCTGTGTTTTCTTGAGCCTTCTTTGCGCGAAAAGCCCGGACATTCAAGTCATTCATCTGCCCTTTTGGAAGGAAAAATTATGAATTATCCCGATTGGTTAAAGCCCTATATTCTTGGTGCTGCATCCGGTGCTGCCTTGGCAATGGTCGTTGGTTTTACCTGGGGCGGTTGGGTGACCGGCAGTGATGCGCGTCAGATGTCAAAGACGATGTCGCATGATAATGTGATTGCAGCGTTAGTACCTGTTTGTCTTGCCAAGGCAAGTGGTGATTTAGATCGCAAAGCAAAACTGGACACGATCCGGGATGCTTCACGCTATCAGCAAAGAGAAGCCCTGATGGAAGCTGGCTGGGCGACAATGCCGGGCACAGAAATTCCAAACCGGGATCTCGCACAGGCCTGTGTCAAAGCACTTGAAGAAGATTTGTCATAATCGCTGAAGCTCAAGCAGATCAACTCGATATGAGATGAGAGGTATGTCTCTGCTTTGCCGCCAAAGGCGACAGCATTCGATTGCTGCTGTCACTCTTGCAAAGCTGTTTCTGTCGAGAAAGCCAACCTCATGATCGTTCCCTCCTCGCACACTGGCCGGTTAGGGCAAAGCACATGCGTATAAGCATAGGATGCTATTTCGAATACCAATTGCGACAGATCACACCAATGATTGCCCTGTTGAATGTTCACCACTCCCGGGTTGATGATCTGGAGGGTGATGATCTTTTGGAGACTGTGCCGGATGTCGCGCAAACCCCCTATATCGATGGGTTTGGCAATGTATGTACGCGTTTGATCGCACCAGTCGGCAAGTTTGTCCTGAAATCAGATGGCATTATCCTCGACGATGGATCCGAGGATGAGGACTGCCGCGATGCACAGCAACATCCGATAGAGGACTTGCCCTCTGATACACTAGTCTATCTGCTGGGCAGTCGTTATTGCGACACAGACCTTCTGTCAAATGAGGCGTGGCGACTTTTTGAAAGCACAGAGCCGGGATCGGCAAGAGTCAAAGCGATATGTGATTTTGTCCATCGCCATATCACGTTCGGATACCTTGAAGCGCGCGCGACGCGCACAGCTTCCGAGGCATTTCATGAACGACGTGGCGTTTGTCGGGATTTCACCCATCTTGCGATCGCACTGTGCCGCTGCATGAACATACCGGCGCGCTACTGTACCGGATATCTCAGCGATATTGGCGAGCCTCTTCCGCATCCGAGCGGGGATTTTGCTGCATGGATGGAGGTGTACCTGTCCGGCAGATGGTGGGTCTTCGATCCCAGAAACAATTCGCCGAGGATCGGACGCATCTTGATTGCCAGAGGACGGGATGCGGCGGATGTGCCGTTGCTGCAAAACTTTGGCGAGAGCGATTTGCTGGAATTCCGTGTGTGGACAGAAGAATTATGATGCTTCGACAGTGCGGGTTTGGGGCAATCACATGCGGGGTCGAGAGGCGGTGTTATGCTGTCTCTTGAGCTTATCCACACAACGACTTACCGCTATCGTCGGCCGGTTTTGCTTGGACCGCATCGATTAATGCTGCGTCCAAGAGAGGTGCATGAAACCCGTCTGGTTTCCTTTGAAGTCAGGATGAACCCCGAGACGCCGTTAATCTGGACACGTGATGTTTCTGACAATGCAATCGCGACAGCAAATTTCAAAGAGAAGACCGACTATCTTGAAATTGAAAGCCGATCCATACTCCAGATGACCGTTACACCATGGCCTGTTTTTGCGATTTCGGCAGCTGCGTGCAGCTTTCCGTTCTTGTATTCAGATGATGAATGGATTGATCTCGGTACTTTGACTGCGCAGCATTACCCAGACCCGAATGGATGGCTATCGGAATGGGTGAATGGTTTCATTCTCAGTTGCCCGACTGACACACTTTCGTTGCTCAAAGACATCAGCTTCGGGATATCTCAAAGAACGGCCTACAGGGCGCGCGAGAGCGAGGGCACGCAGACGCCACTCGAGACTCTTGAAAAACAACAAGGGTCTTGCCGCGATTTCGCTGTTTTGTTCGTTGCGGCGGCGCGGTGCCTTGGTCTTGGCGCGCGCATTGTGTCTGGCTATCTCGTGAACACGCATGGTGGCTTGATTGGGTCAGACGGCTCAGGCTCTACCCATGCATGGGCCGAGGTGTTTCTTCCAGGTGCGGGCTGGGTCGCATTTGATCCGACAAATCGCAGTATCGGATCTAGCAATCTTATTGCGGTGGCAGTGGTCCGTGAAATGTCTCAGGCCGTCCCGGTCGCTGGTCAATTCATCGGGGAGAAAGGCGCGCTCCTCGAAATGAGCGTTGCCGTAAGCACCAGTGAAACCGAGTGACTGTTTTGGAGGATATCAAAGTAAAGGTAAACAGTCATGGCCGGTCAGTGCAGGTTCACGGTTGAGATAGCCGATGAACACTCTCAATTAGTATGATTTGTATTTGTAGATGAGAACCAATTGAGTTTCCACGAATTTACGCTCTTTATGGTTCTATTGATCCGGCATTTGCCGCGCTTGATAACGTTGCATTGTATCCGCATATGGGCAGCGGCACTGTGGAAACGCGCGATGCCATGGCGCAACTTGTTGTCGATAATCTTGATGCCTGGGATCAGAAGCGTGAACTGATCACGCCAATTGCGTGATCTTCCCGCCGCTTTGCAGGTTACCTGATCACACAGAATTTCTCGGGAAATTGAGCTGGCGGCGCGCAGAAACATGCTTGTTTCACAGGCGTGCTGTGCCATTCTGTCGCGCATCTATTTTCCCGTTATTGAGGCCACTCCATGACATCCAAGCCCCAGCACCAAGCCCCGGAAGATGCCAATGCACGCCGAGCGGTAAAGCCTGTCGTTGTCTATCCCAACGGAACCCTGCCCGAGCCTGATTTTGCCACCTTGGCCGAATTCAAGGCATCAATGAAGAAAGCAGATGAGGTTATCGTGCCACCCCGCGATGCCCGCACGTTTCATGTGCCCAAAGGACATTTTTTCCGCATCGTCAGTGTCGAAGGCCCTCAGGTCGGTGACCTTAACCTTTGGAATGCCAATGACTTGAAGGAACGGTTTTTCAGCGGGAAGACGCGTGCCCTGCATCGAACCCATGTGACGACAGGCGACCGGTTGTGGTCCAATATGCCCTATCTGCGGTCAATGGCGCTGATCAGTGAAGATACACTGGATTGGTATGGCTTTGATCAAGATGGCGGCAGTGTTCATGACGTGATTGGCACCCGTTGTGATCCCTTTACCAACCGCCTGCTGTCAGGGCAGGATTATCACCATTGCTGCCATTCCAACCTTTGCCGTGCGTTCAGCAGCGAGACCGGAATGTCGATGCAGGAAGCCGATCACTATGTGCATGATGTGCTCAATGTCTTCATGTGTACTGGCTTTACCAAGGACACCCATCAGTATTTCATGAAGGCAAGCCCGGTACGTCCGGGAGATTATCTTGAAATGTTTGCCGAGATTGATCTGCTGGGGAATCTGTCGACCTGTCCGGGGGGCGATTGCAGCTCAGAGCATTCAAGCGATGAAGCGGCATGTTATCCGCTGAAAGTGGAGATCTATGAAACGGATCCAGCCTTGCAGGACAAATGGGATTGGCCTGCACACAATGCGTATCAGCATCCGTGAGGTCAGAAGAACAACGCCCCGTCGAGACATGCGTCGGGGCGTTTTTTATTTGGTGGGCTTCGATCAAATAACCCTAGCGATCGCGCAACTGACCATTCACGGTGACCGATTTGATAACCGCAAACACCTTTTGATGGGGTTGGAGTTTCAGGCGCGACCCGGACCATTTCGTGATGCGGGCGTGGATTTTTGGGCGTCCACTGGTTTCAGCCAAAAGGGTGGCGTCGGCATCCTGACCAAAGCACATGGTGACGTCGATGGTGTCACCGGGCTCATCACTGATTTTGGTGATGGTCACAGGGATGATGTTATTCGCACTGATGTCGCGGGGCGGGGTTCGGGCAATCATGACATCACGGGCGCGAACATGCAGCCGGACCTTGTCTGATTGCGGACGGCCGAGATACGGCACAACAAGACGTTGCCCGCCACATTCAAGGAAGCTGACCTCGGCTTTGGGATCGCGGCTGACAATGCGAGCGGGCAAAACCGTCCCGGCATCAAAGCGCCCGGAAAGTGGTGGCAGGTCGGTCCGGCCCAGCATTTCAAAAACCGATCCGGTCGCAAGGGTTTTGCCCTGATCAATCACAACCATGTGGTCGGCAAGGCGGGCGACCTCGTCAACGGCGTGGGTGACGTACAGGATCGGTACCTTTCGGTGATCACGCAGCCATTCGAGATACGGCAGGATTTCCTGTTTGCGCGCATGATCAAGAGCCGAGAGCGGTTCATCAAGCAGCAACATATCCGGATTGGACAAAAGCGCACGTCCCAGTGCGACGCGTTGCTTTTCCCCACCGGACAGTAGATTGGGACGGCGATCCATCAGGTCTGCGATATCAAGCATTGCAAGGATGGCCTGTTGTTCGTCTTGCGACAGCTTGTGTGGATTGCGGCGTGCGCCGTAAAACAGATTGTCACGCACGGATTTATGCGGGAACAGGCGGTTGTCCTGAAATACACAGCCAACCCGGCGTTCTCGGACCGGCACATTGATGCCGCGCGAATGTTCAAACAGGACGTGATCGTTGATCTGGATGTGGCCTCGATCCGGGCGGACCAGACCGGCAATCATATTGACCAGGGTCGTCTTGCCACTGCCAGAAGGACCAAACAGGGCAGTAATGCCCGGTTCAGGGATGCTGAATTCCGCAGAAAGCCGAAAGTCGTTGAAGGTATGTTCGAGATTGACACCGATGCTCATGATACGGCCCTTTTGCGGATGCGGCGGAGTGCTATTTCAGACAGCAGCAAGCCGGCAAAGGCCAGACCGATGGAGAGGGCAGCGAGACGTGCTGCCGCCAGTTCCCCACCCGGTGTCTGGATTGCGGTATAGATCGCAAGCGGCAGTGTGCGGGTTTCGCCCGGAATGTTTGAGACGAACGTTATGATTGCACCAAATTCGCCAAGGCTGGCGGCAAAGGCCGTGATCGCACCGGCAATGATGCCGGGAAGGGCCAACGGCAGTGTCAGTGAGAAGAACCGGTCAATCGGACCTGCGCCCAGTGTTTCTGCAGCCTGATAAAGGCCGTGATCGACGTTTTCAAGGCTCAGCCGGATGGCGCGCACCTGAAACGGGAAACTGACGATGGCTGAAGCCAATGCTGCCCCCGTCCAGCTAAAGACAAAGCGCAGATCAAAGGTCTCATAGAGCCACGCCCCCAGCGGAGCGCGGGTACCCAATGCGATCAGCAACAGATAGCCCATGACAACCGGCGGCAGGATCAAGGGCAAATGCACAACGGCATCCAGAACAAATCGCCCCGGAAAACGACCAAGTGCAAGGGTGGTCGCAACGATTACTGCAAAGGGAAGGGCACACGCAACAGCAACGCCAGAGATGCGCAAGCTTAGAAGAAGTGCTTCAATTTCGGCGGGGGTCAAACTGATCATTGTTCGGGGACGGCTGCCTGCGTTGTTGCAAGAGGTTCAAAGCCATAGTCGGCAAAAATGCGGCCTGCGTCATCCCCCAAAAGCCAAAGCAGGAATTTTATCGCGTTGGCTTCGGCCTGATCGGCAATCAAGGCAACCGGATAGGTGATGGCAAGGTGACTGTTTTCAGGGAAAGTGCCAATGATTTTGACCTTTTCTGAAATGCCGACATCAGTCTGATAAACAATGCCAAGCGGTGCTTCGCCGCGTTCAACAAGTGCCAAGGCAGCACGAACATTATCAGCCCGTGCAAGCCTTGGATTTATGGTTTCCCACTGCCCTAAGGATACCAGCGCCTGTTTGGCATAAATCCCGGCCGGAACATGATCCGGGTCACCGACCGCAATACGGTCATCAG
This sequence comes from Thalassospira sp. HF15, assembly GCF_011806525.1. Lineage (GTDB taxonomy): Bacteria > Pseudomonadota > Alphaproteobacteria > Rhodospirillales > Thalassospiraceae > Thalassospira. Next base: position 52,752 of record NZ_JAAVKI010000010.1, read on the forward strand.
AACCGATCAGTGATGTCAGGTCAGTGGCCGCATCTATGGTAATTGGGACAAGGCGGCTGTCGCCGGGGGCAATCAGCACCAGCCGATTTCCCAGCAGATCATATCGGCTATTGGGTTTGATCAGCTGCTGATCATCAAGCCAGTCCATCCATTTATTGTTAGCCGAGATAAAGATATCGGCAGGGGCGCCTGCAGCGATTTGGCGTGCCAATGTCGAGGAACTGGCAAGAGACAGGCGGACTTTATCACCTGTTTGTTGTTCATAGGTTTTTGCCGCGGTTTCAATGGCATTGGTCAAACTGGCAGCGGCAAAGACAGTAATGTCGCGCGCATGGGCAAGCGTCGACATCCCGCCAAGAGTCAACATGCCGATAAGAAACAGGACGACTGCAGATGATGGTCGGCGCAACGTGTCGGACATGGACCTCTGGAACGGCTGTATGGGAAGCGTTGCAGACCACTATAGCAAAAATCACCCGCAATCAAATGGATGACGGCGACGACCCGCTTCAATTGCGCCAAAAAACAGAAACAGTTGTCTGGATGATGTTCAGAAACAGACCGCTGCCCGCAGTGGGTCATCTGCACCTATATCAAACCATTCATCCATCGCGGTCGGGAAGCCGTTGCTATCAAGCGACAATTCCGGCGTGATATAGCCACGGCGGCCCTGGGCACAATCAACAAGATGGGTCAGGGCAAGCGTTTCACCACCCTTGCGCAGCAGCAGGGTCATGACACGTTTTTCATCAGGGTTTTCGGGATTGCTAACAAGTTTGTCCCTGTCAATCGCAGTAAAGCGGTTGGTTGGTGCTGAGACCAGTGTCCAGGGAGCAAAGATGTTTTCGTCGGTAAAGGTCTGAATGACACTGATGGTTTGTGGCAGGCGTGCCTCATAGCGGTCAAACCAAGTGTACTCATCCCAGATCATGTAGCCGAACATCGCAATTGCAGCCACAAACGGAATGACATATTTCGGTGCCTTGCGGCCCCAAAGCCGGAACAGCAACATGACCACGCCAGCCGATGCAAACCCAACGACAACTGTCGTGAAAATGAAGACATACATGCGGGGGTGGCTCCCAAATTGCTGTTATTGTTGATGAGGGATGAACCCTGATAACCGATTAGCGCAGTATCCGGTCGAGCTCAAGTTCGCCTTTCGGATCACGTTTGGCGATCTGGGCCAAAAACAGGCCCGAGGCCGCGATAGCATCAGAAAGCGCATTATGAGCGCGGAACGGCGGCAGGTTGTGACTGCGGCGTAGTGTATCCAGTCGGAGAGCGCCAGCCTTCATTGGTTCACCACTACGGCGGATGTCACGCAGTGCCAGAACAAGAGTATCCACTGTCGGAATTTGCAGCGGTGCCCCAAAGCAACGTTTGCAAGCCTGCCCAAGAAAACCGAGTTCAATCGGCGCATGGTGGGCGACCAAAACCCTTCCGGCCATCTGCGGCAACAAAAGTTCAAGGGCTGCCTCGATACTTGGGGCATCGGCGACGTCACTGTCAAAGATCCTGTGTACCACGACCGAGCTTTCGCTGAGTTCTTTGGTTGGCCTTACCAGAATATGTTCACAACTTGAAAAATCAACCGAGAGCTGACGGATGATCACCCAGCCGAGACTGACGATTTCGGACTTTTTGGGATCAAGCCCGGTGGTTTCCAGATCAAGAGCGATGAATTCGGTCTCCATGACCGACCGCTCAGGATCGGCAGGTGGCACATCGTAATAGGTTTGCAAGGCACCGTTTGCCTTACGCTGGACGAAGTCACGATACAGCCGACTATCGAGGATTTTTTGGCGCAATCCCATATGGCTTACGTCCCGCTTTTGCCAAAGGCGTGCTCAAGCGCGCCCTGAAGATTCTTGACCACCGAGAAGGCATCTTTTAGATGGCTGCGTTCAAACGCCGAAAGGCTTTCAGGCTGCAGGAAGTTATCGGGCCGTTCGCCATGTCGGATCTGCCGAACCTGATGTTTAAGGCGCGTGATGCTGATAAACTCAAAGGCATCAAGCAGGTCGGAAGCCCCTTGATTGCTGATGGACGGGAATGATTTGACAGCATTGAGCCGTTCATAGGTGTTCACTGCCTCTACCCCGTTGGCAAGAGCATGAATCCGGGCAAGATCGACGATTGGCACCACGCCGTTATGTTTCAGATCCAGTGTCTTGTCGTGTTCGCCGCCACGGATCATGACAAAGTTCTTGAAGAAACCAAGCGGGACGTGATGGGTCAGGGCATTGCCCACCATATAGGCCTGGAAGATCCGGTTGTCCTTGGCCTTCGAAACAATCATGCGGTGCAGGTCTTCAAACAGGCTTTTGGTCCCGTGAACCGGGCGCAGGTCGAACCAGACAGAACACAGCATCAATGATTTTGGTTCGGGCTGTTCGATCCATTTGTTGAAATATTTCTGCCAGGTGCGGGCGGGTTGGCGCCATTCTTCGGTCTTGGCCATCATATCGCCGGGGCAATATACATAGCCAACTCTGTGCAGGCCATCGCAGACGTAATCGGCCAGCTTTTTGAAATAGTCCCCATGCTGATCGGGATCATAGCCGTCATCAATGATCAGGCAGTTGTCCTGATCTGAAAGCGCGGTTTGTTCCTGACGGCCCTGCGATCCGCCTGCCATCCAGACATAGGGAACCGGCGGGGGACCAAATTCTTCCTCGGCCAGTTGCAGAAGGCGGGCGGTTGCAGCATCTGACAGGGTGGTTACGATATGGCCAGCATTTTGGGACGTTGCGCCCGCTTCGATCAGGGGGCTTAGAAGCTCCGG
>NZ_JAAVKI010000011.1 GCF_011806525.1 Thalassospira sp. HF15
CGCGGTCGTGTGTGCGGGGGACGCCGGCGAAAAACTAGGGGGCAAAACCTTCGCGCGCATAGCAAGGAAAGGCTGGTCGTAATCTGACTTTACGCTAACCGCCGATACCGGTCCGGGACAGTTCACGTCTGAATTGTCCCGGTGATGTGCCGGTCATGGCCTTGAAGCCGCGGCTGAAGGCTGACAGTTCACTATATCCCAGATGTTCGGCAATATCGGGGATCGGAAGATTGGTCAGGCGCAGCATATCGCTGGCAATCCCACCGCGCACTTCATCGCGAATTTTGCGAAAACTCGTCCCGGCCAGATCAAGCTCGCGCTGAAAACTGCGCAGGCTCATGGAAAATTCCTCGGCCGCGTCATGGATATCGATCTGACGATGGCGGCAAAGTGTGGCGACGATCCATGCCTTGGTCGCAGTCGGAAGATCGACATTCTGTTCAAGCTTGCTTGATCGCACCTGAAATTCGCGGACCAAATGCCAGTGTTTTTCCGGGTTGGCCTGTTTCATCGGCTTGTTGAGCAACGATGCAGGCAGGAAAATCGCGTTTTCACGCTGCCCCAGACGGACCGGACATTTGAAATGATTCTGGAAAGTGCCTAATCCACGGTCATTTCGGTGTTCAAAATCGATGCAGTTTGGCTGCCATCCCTCACCCAAGGCAGCTAGCAAAAGCGAATGAAACGATGCTTCGCTGAATATCGCATCCTGGGTTCGGCTCCGTACCGCGTGCTCGGCAATCCGATAAGAAAGCTTCGCCTGCCCATCCTCGACCGACAACGAAAAGGATGTGCTGCCCTGAAGGGTCGGAAAAAATCGGGCGAATTTTTCAAGCCCATGACCAAGAGTCGGCGCGGTCAAAACCATCTCGGCATGTTTACCAAGACCGCGATAACCCCATGTATTACCAAGCATTAATCCCAACGCCGGGTCATTGGTAGCATCCGATGCCAGTTCCAGCATGGTGGTAAAAATCATCAATGGTGTTGATTGCGGCGAGATAAAAAGCCCAGCCCCTGCCAACCCCGCACGCGCAGAAAGACCCACATGATCAATGCCGGACTCACCAAGCATTCCCATCACGCTGTTTAGAACCGAACGGTCAATGGCACCCGAAACACGTTTCATGGGTTATCCATTCCATGGGCAGTTACCCTTTAACTGCATTCAATTGATGTGCCAATTGAACGACACCTCTCAACCCGACACCAGCCGCCGAGGTGATTTTGGCACCAAATGTCAAATACAGACCCGTTGGCATTGGCTAGCATTTTAGAAATAGAAAAATACAAAATCGCCGATCAGGGAAACCGCGCTCATTCGACATCCCCCGATGGTCAAACGCGTTTTTCGGCATCTGCCTGAAGTCCAGGGAACAACGTCCAATCAAAGCCCCCTCCGCGCCACCAACGCGGTTGTCAAACGCCTGTGCCCGGCCGGTTTACCCCGGCCTGCGATCAGACATCATCATCAGGGAGAAAAAGAATGGATAAATGTTGCAGCAGTGAAAAGGTCGAAGTCACCCACCCGCTTCAACCCTTGACCGCCGAGGAAATCATCAAGGTGGCAGACATCGTGCGCGCCGATCCGCCCTATGGCGACAATACCCTGTTTGAAACCATTGAGTTGATGGAACCCGAAAAGGATGAACTGGCCGATTTCAAACCGGGCGATGCAATCAAGCGCAAGGCGCGCGTCAATGTGTTTGATTCCACCAAGGTCAGCGTAACCAAGCTGGTGCTTGATCTTGACGATGAAAAGATCATCTCGGCCAAGGAACTGCCGGGCAAACGCCCGATGATCCAGCTAGAACAGTTTGTCGAGATCGAGGAAATCGTCTGTGCCGACCCGACCTTCATTGCAGCGTGCAAAAAGCGTGGCATCACCGACATGTCGATGGTCTGCGTCGATCCGTGGTCAGCAGGCAATTTCGACAAACCCGGCGAAGAAGGCCGCCATCTGGCGCACGTTTTCTGCTGGCTGCGCAAACGCGAGAACTCAAACTTCTACGCCAACCCGATCGAAGGCCTGAATGCCGTTGTCGATCTGTTGTCCAAGGAAGTCATCCGGGTCGATGATTATGGCGGCGCCCCCATCCCCGAGGCGGAGGTCAATTACGAGGCCGACTTCTTTGACGCAGACGAATTCCAGCCAAAAGCCAAACCGATCAATGTCGTTCAGCCCGAAGGTGTGAACTTCAAAATGGATGGCAACAAGATCAGTTGGCGTAACTGGGAACTGGTGATCGGCTTCAACGCCCGCGAATCTCTGACCCTTCATGACATCAAATTCAATGGCCGCCCGATTGTCCATCGCGCCTCCATCGTTGAAATGACCGTCCCTTATGGCAGTCCCGATAACGGGCATTACCGCAAGAACGTCTTTGATATCGGCGAATACGGCATTGGCAAATTGGCCAATTCCCTGACGCTGGGCTGTGATTGCCTTGGCGTGATCAAGTATCTTGATGTCACGCTCAACACCATGAACGGCGAACCGTGGACGATTGAAAATGCCATTTGCATCCACGAAGAAGACGCAGGTCTTTTGTGGAAGCACATGGATTTCCGCACCGAACGCACCGAAAGCCGCCGCAATTCAAAGCTGGTGATTTCCACCATCTGTACGGTCGGCAACTATGAGTATGCCCTGTATTGGTACCTGTTCCTTGATGGCATGATCGAGTTTGAGGTCAAGGCAACCGGCATCATCAACACAGCCGCCTGTCTGCCCGGTCAGCCTGGCAAATATGCCGTTGAAGTTTCCCCGGGAGTTGCCGGTCAGATCCATCAGCACATCCTTTGCGCGCGGCTTGATATGGCGATTGATGGCTATGGCAACAGTCCGGTGGAATGCAACACCTTTGCCGAGGAACCCGGTCCCGACAACCCCTATGGCAATGCGTTCTATGAAAAGGAAACCGTTCTGGAATCCGAACTGGCCGCAGCACGCAAAACCAACCCGGCCTCGCAACGCTACTGGAAGGTGGTCAATCCCAACAAGCTTGGCAAAACCGGTCGTCCGGTGGGATACAAACTTGATGCCACCAATTGCGTGACGCCGTTCATCAATCCGGATTATCCATCGGGAAAACGCGCAAGTTTCATTGAAAATCATGTCTGGTTCACAGCCTATGATTCCGAGGAACGCTTCCCCGCCGGTGATTTCATGAACCATTCCGATGGGCGTGACGGACTGACTGATTTCATCAAGAAGGACCGCTCCCTTCAAAATACCGACCTTGTCATGTGGCATGTCTTTGGCCTGCACCATCAAGTCCGCATGGAAGACTTCCCGGTTCAGCCCTGTGTCACCACCGGCTTCAAACTGATGCCGATGGGCTTCTTTGATGGCAATCCGGGCATCAACTTGCCACCGGAAAAGAACGATGCCAGCTGCCCGGCAAAATGCTGATCTGATCCAACCAACGCGGATCATGTCATCATGTCGATCAGCTATGTGATCATCAGTGGCCTTTTGCTGGGTCTTGCCAGCAGCCTGCATTGCGCGGGGATGTGCGGGGCGATTGCCTCAAACATCCTTGCCGCAAGCGGTCTGCATAATGGCCCGGCACACCAGCAATTCCGTACCCTTGTCCTTATGCAGGCTGGGCGCAGCACGACCTATATTCTTGCCGGTCTAGTCGTCGGCGGGGTTGGCGGCGCGTTTGATGCGTTGCTGGTCACGGCGGGATGGCAACCGGTCTTGCGCCTCATTGCCAGTCTGGTGGTGATCTATTCCGGTCTTGCGGTGATTGGTATCGCCCCGGCGCTGCACCGCCTTGACCGCATCGTGCCGAAATTCCTGTTTCAAACCGCGTTGCGCCCGGCACTTGCAGGCGCCGCGACCACTGGTCACGGGCAACAGACAACGCAATCAGCAAATACCGCGCCCAAAGCATTCCGGGCCGGGATTGGCAAATTTTCACTGGGCGCGGCCCTTGGCCTCACACCCTGTGCGATGGTCTATAACGCGCTTCTTACTGCAATGATGAGCGGCACCGTCGCCAAGGCCGGATTGTTCATGGCCTGCTTTGCACTCGCTGCCCTGCCCGCCGTGATCTTTGCCGCCCTTGGCATCAGCTTCCTGCAGCGTTCTGCACGGGGCGATCAATTGGGTCATGTGGTCAGGAACTTGATTGCCTGTGCGTTGCTTACGGTCGGTATCCTGACCCTTGCCGAACCGGCCATGGGCCTGATCGCACTCTGCCTGTCAACTTAATCCGAAACCGTCGCCGCCTGTCCGACCTCGGTGGGCAATTCAAGATACAACTCCGCGCCCCCGAATGCATGCACCAGATCACCGGCCCGCAGGGTCACGCCTTTAATATCTTCAGGGATTGTCACGCCAGAAAGCGATCGGGTGAAAGGCTGCTCATTGACATGTGGATGGGCCAGAACCCGCTCCCCCAACACCGCGCCATCCGGCCCAATCACCTGCCAGACATTGGCATAATGATCCCAGCCGGTATCGTCATGCGCAACGGTCACATCAAACCGATAAGTATCAGCGCCGGTTTTGGTCGCCTTGGCCGCAACCACATCGGCCTCCCCGGCATGGGCACCCGCCGAAAACGACAAAGCCCCGCAGACAAGAACCAGACGGCTCATCAAACGAAATGATGTTCGGTTCTGCATGGCGGGGCTCCTGATCTGGTTTACTTGGGTTTAGGCCTCTGCCTCATCCCGGCGCACCATGCGCGGACGGCCTTCGGCGTCGATGGCAACAAAGGTAAAGGTCGCCTCGGTCACCTTGATGCGCGGCGGCTGATTGCGGCGAAGCACCCAGCTTTCAAGATGCAGCACCATGGACGTATTGCCGATCTTCTCGATATCGCCATAGACACAGACAGTATCGCCGACATAAACCGGGCGATGGAACGTCATGCCGTCCACGGCGATGGTCGCGACGCGGCCTTCGGCAATCTGACTTGCCAGGACACCACCGGCAATATCCATCTGCGACATCAGCCAGCCACCAAAAATATCCCCACTCGGGTTGGTATCTTTGGGCATGGCAAGGGTGCGGGTACACAGATCACCACGGGGCATGGTGCTGTCTGCGAAAAGGGCTTGCTCTTTTTCTGTCGCCATCAGGCTCACTCCTGTTTGCGGCACGCACATTTCGGCACGCCATTTTTTTATTGGACCTCCCGGTCGCGGTTTTCTGCATCCTGTCTTTGCGAAAATATGATCGGATTGGGCGACCATCACTTGCAATGGATTCAAAAACACATTTTTATGGTCGATGCGCACCGATCATATGGTACGAACCAACAAAGATATGGTACTCGTTTAGCGCCGAGGCTTCCAAGCCCTGAATATCGAAGAACAGATATACGGTATTGGACCTTGTTTTAACACAATAAAAGAAGTTGCGTTCCGGGGCATGACCGACCTTTTTGAAGATTCAAACCAGTCCACCGACAAAGCCTATTCCGCCAAGGATATTGAAGTTCTCGAGGGCCTTGAGCCCGTCCGTCGACGCCCCGGTATGTATATCGGCGGCACCGATGATGCAGCCTTGCACCATCTGGTCGCGGAAATTCTCGATAACTCGATGGATGAGGCGGTCGCAGGCCACGCCGACTGGATCGAACTGGAATTGCAGCCAGACAACACAGTGCTGGTGCGCGACAACGGGCGCGGCATTCCGACCGACCCGCATCCGAAATTTCCGGATAAATCCGCCCTCGAAGTCATCCTGACCACCCTGCACTCCGGTGGTAAGTTTTCTGGCAAGGCTTACGAGACCTCCGGCGGTTTGCACGGTGTCGGTATGTCGGTGGTGAACGCCCTGACCGAGAAATTCCGCGTGGAAGTCTGCCGCGATCGCAAGATGGTGTTTCAGGAATATTCCAAGGGCACCCCGCTGGGTCCGCTTCAGGATGGTGGCGCGATCAATAATCGCCGCGGCACCACGGTTATCTTCAAACCCGATCCCGAGATTTTCGGCGCCCGTGCCAAGCTCAAGGCAGCCACCATCTTCCGTATGGCGCGGTCCAAAGCCTATCTCTACAAGGGTGTGGAGATCCGCTGGTCTGTTGACCCAAGCCTTCTGACCAGTGACGACCCGACCCCGCAGCAGGAAGTCCTGAAATTCCCCAACGGGATTCTCGACTATCTGGAAATGACTCTTGAGGGCCGCGATCTTGTCACTGACCGCCCGTTTGCTGGCGAAGCAAAATTCGCTGACAGTGCCGGCCGTGTCGAATGGGCCATTGGCTGGCCGGAAAGCGGCGAAGGCTATTTCCATTCCTATTGTAACACCGTCCCGACCCCGCTTGGCGGCACGCACGAAGCCGGTTTCCGCTATGCACTGACCAAGGCGATCAAGGCCTATGGCGATATGCTCGGTCAGAAAAAGGCATCGGCCATCACCGCCGAGGACGTCTTTGGCGGCGGCTGCATCATGCTTTCGGTGTTTATTCCTGATCCGCAATTCCAGGGTCAGACCAAGGAAAAACTTGGTACACAGGGCGCGACCAAACTGGTTGAAACCGCAGTTCGTGACCACTTTGACCACTGGCTGACGGGCGATACCGAAAACGCCAAGCGTCTGCTTGAACGCATCATCCTGCGCGCCGAGGAACGTCAGCGCCGCAAGGAGAAAAAGGAAACCAAGCGTCAGTCGGCCACCCGTCGTCTGCGTCTTCCGGGCAAGCTTGCAGACTGTTCGCGTTCTATCGCGGCTGGCACTGAAATCTTCCTGGTGGAGGGTGATTCTGCAGGTGGCTCTGCCAAGCAGGCCCGTGATCGCGAAACGCAGGCTGTCCTGCCGCTACGTGGTAAGATCCTGAACGTGGCATCGGCCACCTATGAAAAGATGATGGCCAACCAGGAAATCAAGGACATGATCGAAGCCTTCGGCTGCGGTTCAGGCTCTGATTTCCGTATCAACGATCTGCGCTATGAACGCATCATCATCATGACCGATGCTGACGTTGATGGCGCGCATATCGCGTCCCTTCTGATGACCTTCTTCTATCAGGAAATGCCCGGCCTTATCGAAGGCGGTAACCTCTATCTTGCGATGCCGCCGCTTTATCGTCTGACACAGGGCGGCAAATCGGTCTATGCGATGGATGACGCCGAAAAGGAAGTCCTGATCGAAAGCGAGTTCAAGAACCGCAACAAGGTCGAGATTTCCCGCTTCAAGGGCCTTGGCGAAATGCCCCCGGCCCAGCTACGCGAAACCACCATGGCCCCGAAAAAACGCACCCTGCTGCGCGTAACCCTGCCGGATGCGGCCGAACCGGACGCACGCGGTCAGACCAAGGATCTGGTCACTCGCCTGATGGGCAAAAAGCCGGAGCTCCGCTTCCAGTTCATTCAGGAACATGCCCGCTTCGTCGAAGATATCGACGTCTGATAGGCATTTCTTCTTTCTAAAAAAACCCGGCCAGTTGCGCCGGGTTTTTTGTCCGCCTTCCCCACCAGAAAAAAGACAGGATCGCATAGTGTCTCACGATTATGCTGCCATCCTTGAACAGATCGCCGACGAAGTTGCCAAAGCTGATTTTGGCACCGCGCGTAAGGCCGATTACATACCCGCTCTTTCGGATGTGCCCGATGATCATTTTGCCATGGTCATCTGTGGCACCGATGGACAGGAATTTGCCATCGGCCAATCCGATCAGTCCTTCTCAATTCAAAGCATTTCAAAAATGTTCGCGCTTGTCCTCGCCCAGCGCGCCCATGGGGACGACCTGTGGCAGGCAGTGCGCCGAGAACCATCTGGCTCGGCCTTCAACTCCCTGATCCAGCTCGAACAGGAAAACGGCATTCCGCGCAACCCGTTTATCAATGCCGGCGCCATCCGGGTCACGGACCTGATCACGTCTCGCTATGCAAACCCGGATCGCTCCGTTGCCGAATTTCTCGGACAACTTTGCGGCAATCCCGATATTCGCGTTGATAACGATGTTTACATCTCCGAGGACCAGCACGGTGATCGCAACCGTGCCATTGCCTATCTGATGAAAAGCTTCGATAAGCTCGACAACCCGGTAGAAGACGTTGTGCGCGCTTATTTCAAACAATGTTCTGTCGCAATGACCGCCCGCGAACTGGCACGTGCCTGTCGATTTCTTGCCTGCAAGGGTGTCGGCATGAATGGCCAACCTGTTATCACCGCCGAAGAAACCAGTCGCATCAACGCGCTGATGCTGACATGCGGGATGTATGATGGCGTTGGCGATTTTGCCTTCACCGTCGGCATCCCGGCAAAAAGCGGCGTTGGCGGCGGTATTATCGGCGTGGTCCCGGGTGAATTTTCGGTCTGTGTATGGTCGCCACGCCTCGATCAGCGAGGCAATTCGGCTGCGGGCATTCGTGCGCTGGAAATCCTGATCCGCGCAATTGGCCGGTCGGTTTTCTAAAGGCCGAACCAAGGATCATGTTACCCGCCCGATGGGCAAAAAGCCGGAGCTCGGTTTCCAGCTCATTCAGGAACACACCCGCTTCGTCAAAGATATCGACGTCTGATCGAAAGCAACCCCAAATCCGAAAAAATCGGCGTAATCGCGTGACTTCGACAATTTTCCGACAATATCTATAGGTACACTCACAAACTCAGATCAAAGATCCGAAGGATTGTTGTCATGAAACCGCGTGCATCACGCCTGTTTAAGTTGAAACGCCCTTTATCGATTGCCGCTGCCGCAAGCAGCTTGGCTCTGCTTGCTGGATGCAACATCGCCGCAATTGAACGCGCCCACTATGAAGTCACTGAAGTCGAAAGCTTCAAAAAAGCTGGCGCACCAAGCCGCGTAATGATGCTTGAAATCGTTGATGCCAATAACACCTTCACAGATGGTTTCTGGAGTGCGGCCATGTCCAATCATGGCTACCCGCCACGCCTAAGGTTTGTAACAGATCCGGCTGACATCAAAGACGGAGAAACCATCAAACCCGAAAACCGTATGGTTGCCGTTGTCAATCCTGAACAATCCACCATGCGCGGAAAGCTGTGCTCCGATCCCAAATCTCTCGTCATGGATGAGACAAGCGACACCGTTACCGTTCGCTTCGGGTTCTGTGTAGGAGACAAGATCATCTCGGAAACACGCGCGCATTTTAACAAGGACCGGTTCGCCGAACAGGTGGAAAACAACGCTGACACAGTCAATTATCAGCTTTTCCCACGCCACTTGCGCAACAATGATGATCGCTACTGCAGCCCGTTCTTGCCAAACTGCTAACGTCTTAGAAGATCTGCAAGTGATCGGGCAAAGATGTGCGGCTGTTCTAGCGGCACATAATGCCCGGCACCTGCAATTTCCTGATACGTCGCCTCGGGAATGGCATCTGCCATATCCCGGTGGCTTTCGGGGCTGATAACCCGGTCATGCGTGCCGACCACAACGCTGCATGGCACGGCAATAGCACAAAGATCGGCCATGCTGTCCGGCCGCAGTGCGACGGCGTTGTTTTGCCGCTTAAACACCCCGACCCCGCAATCATCCCCCATAGCGGTCAACAACCTGACCAAAGGTTCATCATGTCGGTTATCTGGATGAAGCATCTCATCAAGCATCCCGTCATTGACTGCGACAAACGGTTTTTTGGATGCAACAATACGTGACAGCAACAAACGTCTGCGTCGCACCGCCTCGCTATCGGCCGTTGCGCGGGTATTGACCAGCATCAAGTGACTGAGCCGTTCAGGTGCCTGGCGCAGAATTTCAAACGCGGCGTATCCGCCCATGGACATGCCCACCAGCGCAAAGCGATCGGGTGCAGCCTGCAGAACCGCACGCGCCATATCTTCCACCCTGTCCTGATCAAACAGCTCGCAGAACACCGGTGCAATCGCGGGCTTGGTCGCATCCGCAATTTCCGAATAAGCGGTCAATGCTGGATGCCACATACGCTGATCAGCCAGCATGCCCGATAAAAATACAACGGGCACGCCATCGCTTTTAGCGTGCCCGGCAGTCTGATCATTGGGCGGTGTCATTTAATCAGCGCGCTCAGTTCCTTGAACTCGGGCGTTCCTGCCACCCGCAGCCATTCAAACATCACGCTTTCACGGGTCACGATCTTCGCCCCGGCATCGCGCATGCGTTCAAGACCAAAAATCTTGTCCTGTTGGCTGCGCGATGTCACAGCGTCTGCCACAACATAAACTTCGCGCCCGCGCTCGATCAGGTCCATAACGGTTTGCAGCACACACACATGCGTCTCCATGCCAACAACCACGACCTGATCACGCCCCTGACTTTCTTCCATCTTCTCGATAAAGCCATCGGCGGGAATGGCCGAAAACGCCACCTTGGAGACAACATTGCCGCCTTCCGATGTATCACCGGGCTTTTCAAGCAGATCGACAATCTGCTTTGCCGTATGTCCCAGTCCCTTGGGATACTGTTCGGTCACGATCACCGGGACCTCAAGGCGATTGGCGCATTTCACCAGAAAACAGCAATTGGCAATGGTTTGATCCGGCGCTTCACAAGCCGGATAGAGTTTCTCCTGAACGTCAATTATCAGCAAACTTGAACGTGTTGCATCCATCAGCACCGGTTTTCTCCCCGAATATTATCTGTAATGTCAGGTTACGCTGGCAAATTGTTGCAAACAAGCCTATCAAAGCTCGCAGAATGGGTTTTCAAGGCCATTTATGCGGCGTTTTTCTTGACTTAATTAAGGCTTGGCTTTACGACGCAATCAGATTTTTAGCGATCCGCTTAACCTTAACGCATTCTATTGCGGGAAAACGAACCATATGAATTTCGCCGATCTCGGTCTGAGCGAAGATATCCTCAAAGCCGTCGCAGACGCCGGCTACGACACCCCAACCCCGATCCAGGCTCAAGCTATTCCGTCGGTGCTGATGGCACGCGACATTCTGGGCTGTGCGCAAACGGGAACAGGTAAAACAGCCAGCTTCACCTTGCCGATGCTTGATATCCTGCATCATGGCCGTGCACGCATGCGGATGCCGCGCTCCATCATTCTGGAGCCGACCCGCGAGCTTGCGACCCAGGTGGCTGCGAACTTCGACACCTATGGCAAATATATCTCGCTGTCCAAGGCGCTGATCATCGGCGGCGAATCTGCTTCAGAACAAAGCAAGGTTCTGGAAAAGGGCGCAGACGTTATTATTGCAACGCCCGGCCGACTGATCGATACGTTTGAGCGCGGCAAGCTTCTGCTGTCTGATTGCAAACTGCTTGTGATCGATGAAGCCGACCGCATGCTCGACATGGGCTTCATTCCCGATATCGAGAAAATCGTCAACATGCTGCCACAGCAGCGCCAGACGCTTTTCTTCTCGGCGACCATGCCCAAGGAAATCAAACGCCTTGCTGACAAGTTCCTGTCCAACCCGAAGGAAATTACGGTTTCCCCGCCATCAACCATGGCAACGACGGTTGAACATAAGCTTCTGGTTCTTGATGACATGGACAAGCGCGAAGCCCTTCGCCGTTTGATCCGTGCCGAAGATGTCCGCAACGCTTTTGTGTTCTGTAACCGCAAAAAAGACGTCGACATCCTGTTCAAATCGTTGACCAAGCACGGCTTCAATGCCGGACGCATGCATGGCGATCTGGCACAGAGCGAACGTACCGAAACGCTGGCCAAGTTCAAAACTGGCGAGATCACCTTGCTGGTGTGTTCTGACGTCGCCGCACGTGGCATTGACGTTGCCGATGTTTCGCACGTCTTTAACTTCGATGTGCCGTTCAACGCCGAAGATTACGTCCACCGTACCGGTCGTACCGGCCGTGCCGGGCGCGCAGGCAAGGCCTTTACCCTTGCCGTGCCCGAAGATGGCAAACTGGTCGCTGCGATAAACAAGACGATCAACATGGACATCCCGTTGAGCGAGCTTGAAGGCATTGAAACGCTTGAGCTGGATTTCTCCGGCAAGAAACGGCGTAACAAGAAAAGCCGCAAGCCAAACAACCGCGATGATCGCTCTGCCCGCCCGGCCAAATCCGACAAAAAGGATGCTGCACCGGAAAAGGCAGCCGAACCGCAGCCTGAGGCACCAAAGCAAAAAGACCCTGAAACGCCAAAGGCACCGGCACGTGAGGCCCAGAATAACAAGGGCAACAATGACCGGAACAATGATCGCAATAATCGGAACAACCGCAACAATCGTCGTGATCGTGATGACCGCGATGACAAGCAGGTCGTCGGCTTTGGCGATCATGTGCCAAGTTTCCTGCTGACCAAAGTTCCGGCCTCAAGCCTTGGCAAAAAAGCCACTGACGAGGAAGAAGCGCCGAAAAAAACCACCCGACGCAAACCTGCTGACAAGTCAAAGGCCGCCGCCCCCAAAAGGCCGCGCCGTTCGACCAAGAAAGCAGCTGCCGATGAAACACCGGCAGAGGCGGCACCGGTAACAGAAGCAACCGAAGCACCGGCAGAAGCCGCAAACGACGCACCTTCTGACGCCGCACCGGCCAAGGAAGTCAAAAAACGCGCACCGCGCCGTCCGCGAAAGAAAACTGCTCCCAAGGCAGAAACTGCCGAAAACACTTCGGAAAGTTCTGACGCGGCACCGGAACAGGCCCCGGCTGACAGCCAAAGCTAAGCCCGCGAATACAGACAAAATTAGAAAGGCCGTCAGATCGCTCTGACGGCCTTTTGTGTCTCTGCATTTTGGTCTGCACCGTTTTAAACGGCGCGGAACAATCCGGTGGATGTCGGTTTTTCCGGGCGACGCTTGCGCATGAGCTTAAGCATCGTTTCAATCGTGATCGACAGCAAGGTCGCATGGGTGATCTCTTCGATCTCATCCATCACAAGGGTCAAAGCCGCCCCGGCATTGGTATCCTGAACAATGCTGTTGGACGGGCTTGTCCCGACCTCCTCGAACAGCTGCACAACATCCAAAAGTGTGGTGCGCTTGGCATTGCCGCAGAACCGATAGCCACCACCGGCACCACGCACCGATTCAACCAGCCCCGCCCGGCCCAGATCCCGCAGAACCTTTGCCAGATGGTTGGTCGAAATATTGTAACGCTCGGCGATTTCCGATGCTGAAAGCTGGCGGTCGGTATCTTCGGCCAGCTCCAGCACGGCATAGAGGGCAAACAGCGTCGCCTTTTGCAAGGACATCATCGGCTTATTCCCCCTCTTCCATATCTGTTTCCAGCTGGATGAACGGCCCGGCCATCATGCCCTGTGCGCGGAAGAACGACATCAAATCGGTCGCATCGCGCGGGATCATGGTGCGGATTTTGGTCACACCGGCATTGCGGAAACAGCGGCAGATTTCATTGTAAAGGATCGTACCGATCCCCCCCATGCGCAGGTCGGGTTCAACACTGACCGTGCCAACCCATCCACACGGGACGGAATTGAATTCCCATGACCGGACTTCACCAAAAATGCAGCCAAGAAGCGTTCCGTTCTCTTCGGCAATCAGGAAGAAACGGGAATCCTTGCGATTTCCATAGCGGGTAAACAGATCATCCCAGTAATCCGGCTTGCGCAGCCCCGTGGTCCGGTCATCAAGATCGACAACATTGGCCAAGTCTGCCTCGACCGCCGGACGAATATTGATTTTATGCTCGCCAATTGTAACCAGGTTATATCCTGGCGTGTTTTGCGCAGCGTCCACCATGCGTGCCTTTCAGTATATCGGCTGCCAATGTCACGAAACTATCAGACAGTGTCAGCCTCCCCCGGTTACCGGCAGGAGAATCATCACAATAGAAATAAGTAAATTGGTACGATTATACTACACTGCCCAGATGGCACACGGCAATGATAAGTTCCGCTGCGGATGCTCACAAGTACAGGCATTCCAAGCAATTGAAGGACATACTGGTATTGTTCGCTTCATGCAAGTATCCGCATCCATTTGACCAATAAAATCTGCTGCACCGCACCGCTGCCTTGTACTGATAAAGGCGTAAAAAGTATCCGATGCGATGACGCAAAGATTGACAGAAACGCGAAGTCATGGCTTATCGCGCAGCAGGAATTATGTACAGCCGGTCAGGGATTTGGCAAAATCCACCCGTCCGGAAATATGGTTCTCAGGGCGATTTCAGCCCGATATCTTATCGTCCAAAGGAGTGTGGCACGCCATGGCGCGCAACGGTTTCGACGCAATTGATCGTAAAATTCTTCGTGAAATTCAGGAAGATGGTCGAATCTCCATGGTTGAACTGGCTGACAAGGTTGGCCTGTCTGTTTCGCCCTGCCTGCGGCGCCTTCGCAAACTCGAAGAAAGTGGCGTCATCCGCAAATATGTCGCCCTGCTTGATCCGGCACATTTGCACCTCGGTGTGAATGTCTTCGTCACCGTTTCCCTGACCCAGCATGACGAACCGTCGCTCCGCCGCTTTGAAAGCGCTGTGCAGGAACATCCGGAAATCGTTGATTGCTACGCCATGGTGGGTAATCAGGACTATATGATGCGCATTGTGGTGCCCGACCCGGCTGCATATCAGCGCTTCCTGTCAGAAGTCATGATGAAGCTGCCCGGTGTTGCCAACATGAAATCAAGCTTCACCCTGCACGAAGTCAAAAACAGCACCACCCTGCCGGTCGCCGACGCTGACTGATCTTCGCCAGCGGTCCTTTTTCTATGCCGCTTCGGGGCGCTGATTGGGAATGATCGTCGGAAACAGCACGGCCAACGTCAGCCCGCGCAGCAGGAAGAACCCGTTAAACGCGGCCCACAGGAAATGGTTGCTCCCCATCTGCACGGCCCACCAGGCAAATCCGGCATAAATCGCAACTGAAAGCAGCATCATGTTGCGCCAGCGTTTGGTCTGCATCGCGCCCAGAAAGACCCCGTCAAACTGAAACCCCAGAACACCAGTAATCGGCAGGATCGTGGCCCACATCAAATAGTCATAGGATGCTGTGCGGACTTCGGGAATGCTGGTCAGGGCATCAATGATCCACGGCCCTAATGTGGCAAACATAACCACCATCAGCACGGCTGACACAATTCCCCAGACGGTCGTTTTGCGCACGGCCCAAAGGAACTGTTTGCGCTTTTCCGCACCATAGGCCTGCCCGACAAGGGTTTCGGCGGCATGGGCGAAGCCATCCAACGCAAATGCCCCAAACATCAGGAAGTTTTGCAAAACCGCATTGGCGGCAAGGGTCACCTCGCCAAACCGGGCCGAGAAACTGGTAAACAGCGCAAAGGCTGATGTCAGGGCCATAGTGCGGATAAAGATATCGCCATTGATTTTCATCAGACGGGCCAATTGCACCCGATCAAGCAAGCCAATCCCGCGCCATGTCCCGCCCAGCCGCTTTAGATGCGGTTGCATCAGAAACCAGCCCAACGCCACGCCGGAGTAGTCTGCAATCACCGTCGCCCCAGCCACGCCGCGCACGTCCCAGCCAAATCCCTGCACAAACAGGATATCCAGGATGATGTTCAGCGAATTGAGAACCACCTGAAAAATAAACACAGCCCGGCTGTCACGCATCGCCAACAACCAGCCCAGCATGCAGTACTGCATCAAGGTCGCAGGCGATGCCCAGATCCGCACATGGAAGTATTCACGCGCCGCGGCCTCGACCGCCGGTGTTGGCGCAATCAGGGACATGGCCAGTTCGATAATCGGCCATTGCAACACCATCACTGCCAAACCTGCGACAACGGCAATCAGGGCTGCACGGGCAAAAACTGCGCGAACCCCATTGGGATCACGCCGTCCATACGCCTGCGCTGCAAGCCCGGTCGTGGCCATGCGCAAGAAGCCAAAGCTCCAGAATACATAGGAAAAGACCAGCGCCCCTACAGCGACCGCCCCGATATAATGCGGACTGTCGAGATGCCCGACAACGGCCGTATCAACCGCGCCAAGAAGCGGTACAGTCGCATTGGACAAAATGATCGGCAGGGTCAACGCCAGAACACGTCGATCCCCCTTGCCAAACCAGCGGCGCGTGCGGTTCATCTGGACCTCGGTCTATGGATCATGCTGTGGGGCATCCGGGCGAACCGGAAGAATTCTTGTGACACAGAATACCCGACGGCAAAAGACGCCTTTTACTGACCAGCTGTCCAAAAAATCCACATCGTTAACTTTTGTCCCGAGTCATACAGCCTGTGGGTGAAAATTCCACCAAGCAAGCCGTGCAAACCAAAGCCATTTTCTGGAAGATTTCTCAGATCACTTTCAATCAAACAAGATAAGCATTTGATTTTAAACATTAAAATTAAAAACCGAAAGTGATGATGCTTTAAATTAGAAAACATAAAATATTTATACCGCGGCATAGCGACATACGACTTCGCATCACCATACGAAAGTTTTATTCCGCAATTTTTCCAAAATACGCTGTTCCATCCACAAAGTTATCCACAGGCCACATCAAGATCTATGTTTCAGTCCTGTAACTAACTGCGATGCCCGCTGATTTCAGTGGAAAAAATGCTGGTGGTCGACGTGCTGCGTTGCTAAGCAGGGGAAACGGGAAAATCAGGAAAGCAGACATGAGCACCGATACTCTCCTCACCGGACCAAGTGTCCCGGCCGCTTCCGGCACGACCAAAAGCGTTGTCATCTTGCTGCACGGCTATGGCGCGGACGGCAATGATTTGATCGGTCTGGCGCCGCATCTGGCACGCGCCCTGCCCGACACAAGCTTCTATTCGCCCAACGCACCCTTCCCGTGCGAAATGTCCCCCTTCGGGCGTCAGTGGTTCAGCCTCGCCGAATATGATCCGGAATTCCTGCGCCGCGCGCCGGAAACCATGTCGGGTGCCCTTGCCGCGATGGCTGAAGGCGCGCGCAAGAATGCGGCCTATGTCGATGACTTCATTGATCACGTCATGGAAACCCATGGTGTCAGCGCTGATAAAGTCGCCCTTGTCGGCTTTTCGCAGGGTACGATGATGTCTCTGCAAACTGCCCCGCGCCGCAAAGAACAGATTGCCGGTGTTGTCGGATTTTCCGGTGCTTTGCTGGGCGAACAGGCCTTTGGTGCTGAAATCAAATCACGTCCGCCGATGGTGCTCGTGCATGGCACTGCCGATCCGGTCGTCCCGATCGAGGCCTCCCGCCTGGCGAAAGAAACCCTTGCAGCCAATGGCATTGACGTCAGCCTGCATGAACGTCCGGGCCTGCAACACGGCATTGACGAGGAAGGCCTTGGCATTGCCATCGACTTCCTGGGCAAACGGCTTCACTGATCAGATATCTCGTCCACACCAGATTGGCAAAAAGCACCTTTCTTAAACGTCAGGTGCTTTTTTTCTGCCTGATCGTTCCAACATAAGAGCAGCAAAGCGCGATTTCCCACGCACGTGTCTAAACCACAACCCACAAATTCTTTTTGTGCCAGTGCCTTACGAACAATCGGCTTGCAAAAAGTTGGTGCAATCAACCACGATAAAACCTATACTTTTCGGTATTATATAGTTTTAAACTATACTAAAGAACATATCTGAGAATAACTTCGCGCGCCCTGGCGCCACGAATAGCAAGAAAACGGGAACCGATCATGCTTCAGAACATAAGAATTGGTCAGAAAGTCGCCAGTTTGTCGCTGCTGTCCTTGATCGCCTTGCTGGCGATTGCAGCTCTTGAACTTCAAACTTTGCGCAGCGGGTTGCTTGAAGACCGCAAAGACAAAATTCAGGCAACTGTTTCAATGCTGGTAACCGCCGCCCAGTCCTATCAAGACCGCGTAAGCAGCGGCGAACTCACCCAGGAAGAAGCCACGGCCGATTTTTACCGCTGGAGCACAGCGGCAAGGTTTGACGAAGGCACCGGCTATTTCTTTGCCTATGATGAAAACGGCATCAACAAGTTGCACGGCGCCAAACCGTCACTTAACGGCACGGACATGAGTCAGGTCAAAGACCCGACCGGCAACTTTATTGTGCAGGATCTTCTCGCCGCGGCTCAAAACCCCGAAGGCGGTTTCTTCTCTTATTACTGGCCAAAACCCGGTGAGCCCGAGGACAAACTGTTCGAGAAACTTTCCTATTCCGCCATGCTCCCCTGGGGCGATGCAATTGGCACCGGTATCTATATTGATGATGTTGATAAAGCGTTCTGGGAACAGGCCGTCTTTGTGATGGTGATCATCGCAATCGTTGTTGCCCTGATGATTGCCTTCGCACTGGCGATCGGACGTAACATTACAGGTGGCCTGAATAAACTCTCCGCCCGCATGAGCGAAATCGCCAATGGTAACCTTGAAGGCGAAATCGAAGGTCAGGAACGTGGTGACGAAGTTGGCGACATGGCACGAACCGTCGTTTCCTTCCGTCAGCAGGCCGTCGAAAACCGTGAATTGCAGGATCGCCAGCAAAAACTGGAAGCTGAGGCAGACGAACAACGCCGTCAGGACATCACCGACATGGCTGATAGCCTGGAAGAACGTGTCAAAGGTCTGATCCGCGCGATTTCGGGCTCCATCACCGAGATGAAGCAGGCAACTTCGAACATGGAAGAAGCCAGCAACACCAACAGCCAGCTCTCTGCGGCTGTCGCCTCGGCAACGACCCAGACATCCACCAACGTTCAAACGGTGTCTTCGGCAACAGAAGAGCTGACAGCTTCGAGTGACGAGATCGCGCATCAGATCTCGCAGTCGGCAGAGGTCGCCAATCAGGCCAATGAACAGGCCACCCGCACCAACGAGACCGTAACCGGGCTGGCTGATGCCGCACAGAAGATTGGTGATGTTGCCAAACTGATCGGTGATATTGCCGAACAGACCAACCTGCTTGCCCTCAACGCCACCATCGAGGCCGCACGTGCCGGTGATGCAGGCAAAGGCTTTGCTGTTGTCGCAAGCGAGGTCAAAAACCTTGCCAACCAGACCGCCAAGGCGACCGAGGAAATCAACCAGCAGATCCTCTCGGTTCAGAATGAAACCGGCGAAGCGGTTGAGGCGATCCGTCTGATTTCCGAAACCATCGCCCAGGTCGCCGATAGCTCGACCGCGATTGCGGCTGCGGTTGAAGAACAACATGCCGCCATTGGCGAAATTTCGCGGAACGTTCAGCAAGCCGCTGACGGCACCAGCGAAGTCTCCCAGCGCATCGAGACGGTCAACGAAAATGCCGGTCGCGTCTCGTCCGGCACCAGTCAGCTTGCCCATTCGGCAGAAAAACTGGTTGAAGAAGCACAATCGCTTGATGAAGCGGTTGAACAATTCCTTGCAGATCTACGCAAACGTGCAACCGATTAGGTTGCATATTCAGCGAAACCATCCGAAAGGCTGGGGCATAATGCTCCAGCCTTTTTTTGTTCGCGTCAGACAACACCGGCCGCGAGCCCAGCGTATGCAACGCATAGCAACTTGCAACCAGGACGCAGCGAACCCATTTTCAAATTAGAACTCACCACACCTATACTTTGGGCTAATTCTACTTGCACTAAACTGATAGGCGAACCATTATATTCGTATATTTTGAATAAACGTCGCTTCTGGCGGAGGAAAAACATGCTTGGCAACCTGAAGATTGGCTACAAAATCATCGCCTTGTCCGTGATCGCGTTACTTGGTGTTATCGTGATCGGCGGGCTGCAGCTCTCGACACTTCGCGATGCACTTCTTGAAGATCGCAAGGACAAGATCCAGTCCACCACCAACTACATCACGTCAATCGCAAAATCCTATCAGGACAAGGTTGATGCCGGCATCCTCAGTCAGGAGGACGCCATCAGTCAGTTCTACGAGATTGCAGGCGCTGGCAAATATGATGGCAATATCGGTTATTTCTTTGTCTTCGCGACCGATGGCATGACCGAGATGCATGGTGCCAATCCCGCACTCGTGGGTAAAAGCCTCAATGATGCCAAGGACTCGCAGGGCAATTATTTCATCCGTCAGCTGATTGCCGCAGGCAACAAACCTGGTGGTGGTTTCTCGTCCTATCACTGGCCCAAGCCCGGTGAGGATGAAAGCCTGACCTTCGAAAAACTCTCCTTTGCAGAGCCCCTCCCCTGGGGATCGATCATTGGCACCGGCATCTATATTGATGATGTCGACGCCGCCTTCCGCGAACAGGCAACCTTCGTCATCATTATTGGTGCAGTCATTCTGTTGATCATGACCCTTGTCGGGCTGGCCATTGGCCGCGACATCACCGGCGGCCTCAAAACCCTTGCTGCACGTATGCGGATCATCTCGACCGGTGATCTTGAAGGCAGCATCGAAGGTCAGGAACGCCGCGATGAAGTTGGTGATATGGCGCGCACCGTGGTTTCTTTCCGTGAACAGGCGCGCGAAAACGTCAAGCTTCAGGAAAACCAGCGTGCGCTGGAAGAACAGGCCGAAGAAAATCAGCGTAAAGCCCTGATGGAAATGGCAGACTCCCTTGATAAGAAGGTCAAGGGTCTGATCAACTCAATCTCGGCTTCCATCAAGGATATGCAATCGGCCACCGATGAAATGCGTGATGCAACCAATATGAACAGCGAACTGGCTGGCGCTGTTTCAACCGCAACCACCCAGACATCAAGTAACGTTCAAACGGTTTCGGCTGCGACAGAGGAACTCTCTGCCTCCTCTGATGAAATCGCACAGCAAATCGCAAACTCGGCCAACATTGCCAACCGTGCAAATGACGAAGCCACGCGCACCAATGAAACGGTCACCGGTCTGTCCGAAGCCGCTCAGCGCATCGGCGATGTCGCAAGCCTGATCGGCGACATTGCTGAACAGACCAACCTGCTGGCGCTCAACGCCACGATCGAAGCCGCCCGTGCCGGCGATGCCGGCAAAGGCTTTGCCGTGGTCGCAAGCGAGGTCAAAAACCTCGCCAACCAGACCGCCAAAGCGACCGAGGAAATCAACCAGCAGATCCTGGCTGTTCAGAACGAAACCACCGAAGCGGTTGATGCCATCCGCCGGATTTCCGAAACCATCGCCCAGGTCGCAGACAGCTCAACCGCGATTGCGGCAGCGGTCGAAGAACAGCATGCCGCCATCGGTGAAATCTCGCGCAGTGTGCAACAGGCAGCCGATGGCACACGCGAAGTATCGGTCCGCATTGAAACCGTCAATGACAATGCCGGCAAAGTGTCATCGGGCACCAACCAGCTGGCCAGCACTGCAGAGAAATTGGTCTCCGAAGCCGTCGCGCTTGACGATGCTGTCGAAGCCTTCCTCGACGACCTGCGTAAAAGTGCCGCAAGCTAGGCAGGCAACACAAAAATAATAGGACACGCGCAAATAAAGCCGCCCCGGATCATCTCCGGGGCGGCTTTTCTTTCGGATATTCAAACCGGTGTCGCTTTATGGACGCGTGGCTTCAATCTCGATTTTGATGTTTACCGGGTCACCAACCTGGGATGTATCGGACCACTGGCCCTGCCCGACGCCAAAGTCGGTGCGGTTGATCGTCACTGTGCCCTCGGCTTCGGCCTTGTTGCCTTCGATCTCAAGATCGAACGGCAAGATCACTTCGCGGGTCACATCCCGAATGGTCAGGTCGGCAACCGCTTCATACTTGCCCGGCGCAATTTGGCTAAATGACTTGGTGGCGAACTTTGCCGTTGGCCACTGCGCAACATTAAACCAGTCCGGTGACACGATCTGGCTGTCACGATCGGCGTTCTGCGTATTGGCAGAAGCGATATCAATCAGAACCTCGACCGAGGACCCCGCCAGATCATCGGGTGAAAATACGATGGTGGCGTTAAACGATTCAAATTCACCTTCAAACTCTGCACCAAGTTGGGTGCCAGTGAATTCGATCTCGCTTTCATCGGCATTAACCACCCAACTATCTGCTGCCGTGGCCACACCGGAAAAACCGGCAAGGGTCGCAACCACAGTCAGGCTTGAAAGCATTTTGCGATTGATCAGAAACATATCAGCTATCCTTGATTTTGCCGGAATATTTGCCGGGCAACATACGGCGTAACGTCGCATCCCGGTCCCAGAAATGATGTTTTAAAGCTGCCAGAACATGCACACTGACCAGTCCGGCAACTGCCCATGACAGCAACCAGTGCACGGTGCGCAATGTATCGAACAGCTCCTGACTGGGCGCGACAAGATCTGGCAGGGTAAACAGGCCAAAGACACTGACCGGAAAATTCGCCGCCGATGACATGGTCCAGCCGGTCAACGGCATGGCAAACATCAACAGATACAATCCCAGATGCCCGGCCTTTGCCGCCAGTCGTTCAATCCGCCATTTGCCAAGTTCTTCTGGTGTTGGTTCACTCAGGCGCCAGACCACGCGCAGGGTCACCAGTGCGAGCACCGTCACCCCCAGTGATTTGTGGCGTGATATCCATTCAAGCTTTTCCATCCCCAACGGCAGGAGATCCATATACCAGCCAATGGAAAACACGCTGACCACAAGAAGCGCCATCACCCAGTGGAAGCTCTTGGTTACGGTGCCAAAAATCTGTTTCGTGCTGCGCAATTTCATAACGGGCTCGCCTCGCTGCCTGTCTGGGGCTGAAATGGCATGTGCGCTGCAACACAATGGTCACAGCGCACAGCCAGAATTCAGGTTCGCCGAATTACTTCTTCTTCAGGAATTCCGAAGAAATCTGAAGTTCGACTTCGTCGCCGACACCACCAACGAGGTAGTCCATGCCATAGTCAGAACGGGTCACGGTACCGGTTGCCGAGAAACCGACAGTCGCATCGCCGGTCATCGGATGATCACCTTCACCGGTCAGGGTCACGTCAAGAACCAGCGGCTTGGTTTCACCAAGGAAGCTCAGATCACCGGTGACTTTTGCCGCATTGTCGCCGATCAACTCGATGTCGGTGCTGGTAAAGGTCGCGGTCGGGAAGGCTTCAACATTGAAGAAATCGGCGGTTTTCATGTGGTTATCAAGGGCTTCAACGCCACTATCGATCTGATTGAGATCAATCGTGATGGTCGCCGAGGATGCAGACGGATTTTCACGATCAAGGGTCAGCTCACCCGTCGTACCGCCAAAACGACCCTGATAGTCCGAGAAACCAAGATGGTTGACGATGAAGATCACACTGGTGTGGGTCGGATCGAGTTTGTAGGTATCCGCAGCCTGGGCCGAGAACGCCGCACCCGACAGACCTGCAACAACTGCCAGTGCAACACCGGCTTTTTTGATCGACTTAAACATTTTCATTTCCCTCATGTTCACAAGGCGCAGACATCTGCTGCACCGCATTAAATCGTGAATTGAGGATGACAGGGCTGTGGGGCGCTCTCAAGCCGGTGAAACCGCAACATATATTTTCGTTTTTGGAAACAATCAGAAAAATATTTGCCATATTCTTGACAATTTGCGACCAATCATCGCGATCCAGGTGTCAGCCGATCAACAGGATTTCTGCGGCATCAAGACAAACCAGATGCCTTACCCAACAAAAAATCTGCCCGCATTCATGGCCGGCTTGTTGCCAAATTGATGATGATCTTCCTATGGCTGTTCCGGGGCGGCCTGACCTTGCGGTGCGGCTTCACCCCCATCGGTCTCAGTTCCGGCAGGATCAAGACATTCCTTAAGCCACACATCATAGACCGGGTGTTCAAGTGCGGATAAACCGGGGCTTGAAGCAAACATCCAGCCGGAAAACAGCTGTGTGCGCGTACCATTGCCATCATCGCGGATGTCGGCAATATCAAGGAAGGTTGCGCTTTCAGGCCGTTCTTCCGGCGGTGTGCGGTAACAGGCATCGACCCGGATTTCGAGTGTGCCAAAACTGGCCGTACGGCCAACCGGCACCTCGAATGTCGAAATACGCGCGGTGATTTTATCAAGCCCCTGAAGCTGGGCAATCGGGGCCGGGCGATAATCAAGCGCCGAAGACGCTGTTCCGATCATTGCACATGTCGAACAAATTGCGGCAATCGCAAAGGATCGTTTCATTGTGGTCTTCAGTCCTGTTTATCGCTTTTGTCATAAGGATTGTGCAGCTCGGCCACCAGATCGCGCATCACATTACGGAACTGTTCTTCATCACAGCCCATCAAAAGCGCGTCTTCCAGTGCGTCCTGCATGATCTCGCGCAGTTCACCGAAATTGTCATTGAGAACCTTGATCTTTTCTACGCACGATAGCGGCGAACCATCGCTGGCCTGCCAGGTGGGAAAGTGATCAACATTTTCGGTCTTTTTCATCAACCGCTCCGACATTCTATCAAAGACAGGGTTCTGTTCTTCTTGCCCTGCCCTAACATCATCTGCACCAGACCCTGCGATGCAAACCCGGCAAAATCATGGCCGGTTAAACCGGATCAATTATCGCTGTTGGTCGAAGAATAGATAACCTGACCAATCAGATCTTCGAGATTGACCGACCCTTGCGTGTATTCGATTTCGCCACCGGCTTCGATCATGTCAATGTCTCCGCCCGGCTCAAGTGCGACAAACTTGCCACCAAGCAATCCGTCAGACGCAATCTTGGCAGAGCTATCAAGCGGCAGCGCAAGATCAGAGCGCAACGACATCTTAACAACCGCCATATAGTTATCGGGATCAAGCTCCTGCGCGGTCACCGTTCCAACAGTAACCCCCGAAACACGGACGTCATTACCAACAACAAGACCGTCAATACGGTTGAAACTGGCCATGATTTCATAGCCGTCCACCGTGTTGATCCCGGCGCGTGAATAAGAATAGGCCGCAAATCCGACCGCAACCGCGATCACAGCAGCACCGGCAATGGTTTCAATCAGTCTGTTGCTCATAGACCTTATCCGTTCTGTATCTCTTTGAGACGTATATTGTTGAGACTTATATTGTATTGCCCTGCGTCGAAAAACAACCACCCAAACGATGGCCGCTCAAAACAGGCCATTGCCAAACAGCAAGCAGTTCCGAAACAAAACGGGCGCGAGTTGCCCCGCGCCCGCTTGAAATCGGAATTCTTTTGGATGATCAGCCTTCCGGCGACCAAGCCTGATAATCACCGGTCGCCGGTGCACGCTTGCCGCCGCTATATTCGTGGCCTTTCGGACGATAGGCGTGCTTGGTACCGGTCAAGTTAGGCAGATGATCTTTTTGCCAGTCATAACGGTCTTCGGCCTTGTCAGACAGCGGCGCATCAACGGTGTAATGCAGCCAGGCATGCCATTCAGCCGGAACTTTCGACCCTTCGACGACACCTTTGTAAACAACCCAACGCTTGGTGCGACGACCTTTGGCCGGAGTCTTTTCGGTGTAATAGGTATTGCCGAAACGGTCTTCGCCAACGCGCTTGCCAAACAGCGCAGTATAAATACGGGTGCCGACGGTGGCCATGTTGGGTCTCTCTCCAGATCTGGTTTGTCCGCCCGAGTTTCGGGAAGGCGGCAACAGGCATCGCAGGGTGCCAAGGTGATACACCCCGTTAATCAAGTGACTTATATGTCGTGATGTTCGGGGAAAGTCAATGTTTCAAGGCCCGCGAATGCCAAACAGATCGGCAAAAACGGTGCTGTTTCGCTGAATGGGAAATCAATACGTATTAAAGGCGACTTTTTACGTCTTAAAACAACCCACAACTGCTTGTGGGGCGACGACTCATTGATCCATCTACATCTGGGGGCTTTGTCCACCTGCTTATCCACAAACAGCCCCATACATGTAGTAGGCCGGGATCGTTGCTATCCCTGCATTTGCGCTCGTCTGAAAAAGAACATTTTAACATAAATATCAAACTGTTATCATTGGTCTCTATGCTAGGAACAACAACGAAACGTGCTGTTTTCAGCTTCGCACTGGAAATGGAATGAAATCCGCGTTAGCTTGATCCTGCGTTGTGGGGGTCTGTCTCGTTCCCACACAACATGTAGTCCGAGTCTTAGGACCGACACACAATCACACTGCGACACAAAGCGCAGTTTTCCGGGCCTCCCGGACCGATTCAGAGATTGTTAACGAGAATCCCACCAGCATCGAATCAGCAAGACGGCAATCGACCCACTAGATGTTGTGGTAAAAATTACTGTCAACCACAAAGATTAGTGGACTGAGGCGAAATTTTGCCGTTATAGTCCTCCCCACGGACCGGCTGGTTCCAAGGGGGGACCACACCACCGACTACCCATAATTGCGACGCTCTGGAAATGCCGGAAAATATCGGCATCGGGGGCAGCGCAAGAGCATTGAGCAAACTATATAGAGTCAGGCGATGTTGGCGCATCACCCGTAAGCGCCCTGTCACGTCTGATCACAACCGGAGCAGACCATGCGGATCACCAGAAAGTTCACTCAGGAAGGCGTCAGCCCGTACGCCGACATCGAATTTCGCAAGTCATCTTGTGTCATCAAAAACCCGGACGGCTCTGTCGTTTTTGAAATGAACGATATCGACGTTCCCGGCTCCTGGTCACAGGTAGCAAGTGACGTTCTGGCTCAGAAATACTTCCGCAAGGCAGGCGTTCCGGTTGCGCTCAAGCCCGTTAAAGAAAAAGACGTGCCGAGCTGGTTGTGGCGTCAGACTGCTGACACCGCCAAGCTCAACAAAATGCCGTCCGAAAAACGCTACACCAGCGAAACCAGCTCGACTCAGGTCTTTGACCGTCTGGCAGGCACCTGGACCTATTGGGGCTGGAAAGGTGGCTATTTTGACGCCGAATCCGATGCGCAGGCTTTCTTTGATGAAATGCGCTATCAGCTCTCTCACCAGATGGGTGCGCCAAACTCTCCGCAGTGGTTCAACACTGGTCTGCACTGGGCATACGGCATTGATGGCCCGGCACAGGGTCACTCCTATGTTGACTTCAAAACCGGCGAACTGACCAAATCGGCAAGCTCGTACGAGCATCCGCAGCCGCATGCCTGCTTCATTCAGTCTGTTGCCGATGATCTCGTCAACGAAGGCGGCATCATGGACCTGTGGTCACGTGAAGCCCGCCTGTTCAAATTCGGTTCCGGTACCGGTTCGAACTTCTCCAACGTGCGTGGTGGCGGTGAAAGCCTCTCGGGCGGCGGTCGTTCTTCCGGCCTGATGAGCTTCCTGAAAATTGGTGACCGTGCTGCTGGCGCAATCAAATCGGGTGGCACCACCCGTCGTGCTGCCAAAATGGTTGTGGTCGATATCGATCACCCGGACATCGAAGAATACATCGACTGGAAAGTCGTCGAAGAGCAGAAAGTTGCTGCCCTTGTCGCCGGCTCCAAACTTGCTGAAAAGCACCTGACGGCAGTTCTGGCCGCCTGCACCAACTGGGATGGCGACGCAGAATCCGAAGACCGCTTCCTGCCGCGCGCCAACCCGCAGCTCAAAGAAGCTGTTCTGGGCGCCCGCGCTGTGATGATCCCGGACTCATACATCAACAAGATTATCGAGTTCGCACGTCAGGGCTTCACCGAAATCAGCTTCAAGACCTATGACACCGATTGGGACTCCGAGGCATACCTGACCGTTTCGGGTCAGAACTCGAACAACTCCGTACGTGTCTCCAACGACTTCCTGCAGGCTGTTCTTGATAACGGTGACTGGGAACTGATCCGTCGTACCGACGGCAAAGTTGCCAAGTCGATCTCGGCACGTGATCTGTGGGACAAGGTCGGCGAAGCTGCCTGGGCCTGCGCTGATCCGGGCATCCAGTACGACACCACCATCAACGAATGGCACACCTGCCCGAACTCGGGTCGCATCAATGCGTCCAACCCGTGCTCGGAATACATGTTCCTTGATGACACCGCATGTAACCTTGCATCGCTCAACCTGATGAACTTCCGTTCTGATGATGGTGGCGTTGATATCGAGGCGTATGAACATGCTGTCCGTCTGTGGACTGTGGTTCTGGAAATCTCGGTTCTGATGGCACAGTTCCCGTCTGATCGTATTGCCGAACTGTCTTATCGTTACCGTACCCTTGGTCTTGGCTATGCCAACATCGGCGGTCTGCTGATGAGCATGGGTATCTCCTATGACAGCGACGAAGGCCGTGCGATTGGCGCGTCCCTGACCGCGATTATGTGTGGCGTGTCCTATGCGACCTCTGCGGAAATGGCCAGCGAACAGGGTGCATTCCCGGGTTACGCTGACAACGCCAAAGAAATGCTGCGTGTCATGCGCAACCATCGCCGTGCTGCTTACGGCGAACAGGAAGGCTACGAAGGCCTGTCGATCAACCCGGTTCCGCTGGTTGCTGCTGACAGCCCCTATGCCGATCTTCCGGTTGCCGCGCGTGCGGCCTGGGACAAGGCGGTCGAGCTTGGCGAAAAGCACGGCTATCGCAACGCCCAGACCACCGTTATTGCGCCGACCGGCACGATTGGCCTGGTCATGGATTGCGACACCACCGGCATCGAGCCGGACTTCGCACTCGTGAAGTTCAAAAAGCTTGCTGGCGGCGGTTACTTCAAAATCATCAACCGCACCGTTCCGGTTGCACTGGCAACGCTCGGCTATACCGAAAACCAGATCCGCGATATTGAAAAATACGCGGTTGGTCACGGTACGCTCAAAGGCTCGCCGTCCATCACCCATGATGAGCTGAAAGCCAAGGGCTTTGACGACGATGCGATTGCCAAGGTTGAAGGCGCACTGAAGAACGCATTTGATGTCAAATTCGTCTTCAACAAATACACCTTCGGCGATGATTTCTGCGTCAACCAGCTTGGTCTGGATGCCAAGGCGATCAACAGCATGGACTTTGACATGCTCGCCGCCCTTGGTTTTGACAAGAAGCAGATCGAAGCAGCCAACACCTATGTTTGCGGTTCGATGACCCTTGAAGGTGCCCCGCATCTGCGCGACGAAGACCTGCCGGTCTTTGATTGTGCAAACCCGTGCGGCCGTATCGGCAAGCGTTACCTCTCGGCAGAAAGCCACATCCGCATGATGGCTGCAGCACAGCCGTTCATCTCGGGTGCGATTTCCAAAACCATCAACATGCCGAGCAGCGCGAATATCCAGGATTGTAAAGACGCTTACATGCTGTCCTGGCGCCTGGGCCTCAAAGCCAACGCGCTTTATCGCGATGGTTCGAAACTCAGCCAGCCGCTCAACTCCGCACTGGTTGAAGAAGACGATTACGCAGATCAGCCGACCGCTGCCAAGGCAGCCCAGGCGTCCGAGCAGATCGTCGAGAAAATCATCGAACGCGTTGTCCGTGGTGACCGTCGTTCCCTTCCGGGTCGCCGCAAAGGTTACACCCAGAAGGCCACCGTTGGCGGTCACAAGGTTTATCTGCGTACCGGCGAATACGAAGACGGCAAGCTTGGTGAAATCTTCATCGACATGCACAAGGAAGGCGCTGCATTCCGCTCGCTGATGAACAACTTCGCAATCGCGGTGTCCATCGGCCTGCAGTATGGCGTGCCGCTCGAAGAGTATGTCGAAGCCTTCACCTTCACCCGCTTCGAGCCGTCCGGCATGGTTTCGGGTAACGATGCGATCAAGATGGCAACCTCCATCCTTGATTACATGTTCCGTGAACTGGCGATCTCCTACCTTGGCCGTAACGACCTTGCCCACGTTCAGCCGTCTGACATCCTTCCGGATGCGGTTGGCGAAGGTGTCGCCGAAGGTGATCTTGGCGAAGCTGCCGAGAAAGCTGGCGATCAGGCGATCGAAACCATCCGCAAGGTGGCATCTTCGGGCTTCGTACGTCGCAACCTCTATGTGGTTGATGGCGGCGTCCCGGCCGAGGACCGCGTTGTCGAAGTCAAATCGACCGGCACCGATGGCCACAGCCACACCCCGGAAACGGCAAGCACCACCACGGTGACCAAGACCACCACGACCGAGGCCGCCGCAATCCTGTCCACCAGCGAAGAAGTCATCGCCAAAACCGATGACAAGATGGACAAGATCCGCGAAGCGCGAATGAAAGGCTATGAAGGTGACGGTTGCCCGGATTGCGGTAACTTCACCCTGGTGCGTAACGGCACCTGCCTGAAATGTGACTCTTGTGGTGCGACCACTGGTTGTTCCTAAGGGGTCTCCCCTTCCGAACACCTGATCTGATCAGCAAACCGGCCGGGGCTTCCCCGGCCGGTTTTGTTTTGGGATTTTGAAAAAAGGAATGCGTTATGTCCCTGTCCACGCTTGGAAATGACACCGCCCTCATCGTCCTTGATGTGCAAAAGGCCATCGACGATCCGCGCTGGAACAGCAAAAACAATCCAAACTACGCCGATGTCATCGCCACGCTGCTGGCGGAATTTCGCGCGGCCAACCTGCCTGTCATCCATGTCCGCCACGAGGAAGCCAACCCGGCCTCAAGCTTTTATGTCGATGGCCCGGGACTACCGTTCAAGGACGAAGCCCTGCCGTTGGACGGCGAAACCGTGATCGCCAAACAGCAAAACTGCGCCTTTGTCGGCACATCACTTGAAAAACACCTGCATGAGCGCGGCATCAAACGCCTGATCTTCACTGGTGTGGTCATCCACAACTCCATGGATGTCACCATCCGCATGGCCCATTGCCTTGGTTTTGAAAACTGGCTGGTGCTGGACGCCACCACCGCAATTGATGTCACCGATGCCAATGGCAAAACATTCCCGGCTCAAGACGTGTTTGATCTTTATGCCGCTGTTCTTGCTTCAGAATATTGTGCACTGACTCGCAGTCGAGATGTGATCAACGCATTGTCATAAACGACATTTACCCTGACCAGCTTAAGCCTCAGACAACGCCCAATATCCACATTGCGCAACGAGTATCCACATTGCGCAGAAAACGACATTCATCTGCCCGGTCCTGAGGGTTTGCCCTTGATACCAATCGACGTGCCGGTGAACTTACGTTCAGCTGCATGCTGTCGGGTGTCGGCGATGACACTCAATTCATGCAACAGATTTTTAGCAAGGTAATGATATCTTGCGCTTAGGTCGATTTTATACTTTATAAATTTGCCTAAGCAGCCACCTCCCTGTTGTTAAAGGCCACCGATAAAAAACGGCGCAACAGGGCAAAAAGGGTCCAAAGGGACATACATGAGCAAACCGAAAGTATCGCTGTCACAGCGACCTGTCGTGCTGGATACTTTGCGGGCACGCGCGATATCAGCCTTCTCAGTGAAATCTTTTGCAAAAAACAACCCCGGCAGCAGCAGCAATGGAAACAGTGGTAATGTTGGACCCATTGTTGACATACGCGCTTGGCACGACCTGAAACGTGTAGCTCGTTTTCGCCTCGCCGCTTGTAAGTCTCTGCTTAAAAAGGCGCTTTATGCGCTGGCGCTGACGGGGCTGTCGCTGCCCTTTGCCGACGGTGCATTCGCACTTAGCGCTGGCTGCAACCAGTTAAACATTTTCTCAGGAACCTCGGATGGCTTGCAGATCTCCAGCGCCTTTAGTGCGAACGAGGTCGCCAAAGTTACCTTCACACATGCGGCCCCCGCTTCGACAATCAACTATACCTTTACCTATACGGACAATAACAACGCTGCCAATTCGCAGACGATCACGACCGGTAGCTCTGACAATGGCGACACCATCACCCTGTCTTTCAAGATTCCGGCCGACACCACAAACGGCGTCCTTCGCTTTCAAGGCGTCGGCGCGACCTACAACATGACAGGTGCCTGCTCTCTCAAAGCAGAACCGGCCGCGTCATCCTCCGCCAGCACCTCGTCCGCCGTTATCAATGCTGTTTCAAGGTCACAAACCACTGTTATCCAACAGAATATCGGATCACGCATCTCGTCCGTGACCGGTGGTGCGGGTGCTGGGGGCACCGGTACCGGAAATGCCGCAACCGGCAATTCGGATGCTGGCGAATCAGATACCGACGAGGTCGAGAATGCCAGTCTGGTCGGTCACCGCGCTGACGTCCCCCGAAACAGCATAACCGATGGCAAGAATGCGCTGCGCCGCATGGCGATGATGGGAAGCTTTGACAGCTCTAGCGGTCAAGGCATGCAGATGCTGGGCCTTGGCCCGACGGACCAGGGCGATGTTGGCGGTGCCGCCGGTGTCGATGGCCGTTCGGCCTTTGCCACTACCACACCGTTTACAGCTTGGGGCCATGGCTCCTTTACCTCGGTCGATAACGACTATATCAGCGGCGCCAATGACAGTCGCTATGAAGGTGATGTCTGGGGATATAATCTCGGTCTGGATTACCGTTTTGACGATGCGCTGATTGCCGGTCTGTCGCTTGGCTATAACGATACAGACCTGACGACGTCGTTTAACAATGGCAGCTACCGCGAAACCGGCTGGACGGCATCGCCTTATGTCATTTACCGCCCGGTCCATAACCTCACCATCTCCGGCGAAGCAGGCTACGGCATGGGCGATATTGATGTCACCCGCGCTAATAGCACGGTATCGGGCAGTACGACCTCTGACATGTGGTATGCCGCGCTGACCACGTCCTATCGGGTTCGCCCGGTTGACACCATGCCGCTGTCCCTGACCCCGTCGGTCGCGGTCCTCGCTGCCAGCAAAACTGTCGATGCCTATAGCGAAAGCAACGGCACAGCCAATGGGGCGAGCCGTTCCAACACCCGTCAAATAAAACCGGCCATCGAGGCCGCCTATGATTTCACGCCAACCCGAAGCCTGACAGTCACGCCATTCCTCGAAACCGGCCTGACCCATGATTTCACCGATGAAATCAACAATGACAAAACCGCCTTTAATCTCGGCGGCGGTGTGCGTTTGTCTGATGCCATGACCGGGCTTAATGCCGCCCTTGAAGGCAACTATCTTGCCGGGCGCGCGGATTACACCGAATACACTATTGGCGGCACCGTCACCTATGGCTTTGCCCTGAACGCCCCGGACGGGCAGCAAATGGGGATCATCACCCCGTTCTTCACCAGCAACCTCAATGAATATGGCAATCAGCGCATCCGAACCGGCTTTGGTTTTGATGCAGGACGCCTGACCAGCGAGCTTGCGCTTAGCCACAGGATGACGCTCGCCCATAACGATGACGACGGCCACGACAACCGCGATACCAGCGTAGTTGAAATCACCCTGTCATTGCCTTTCTGATCGCGCCAAGATCAAACCTGCCGGGAACACCTCGAAGAATCGCGCGTTATCGTTTCTGTTCAATATATTGGCGCCTGCCATGCCCCCTCAGTCAGGGCGGCGCCAGTCAAAACAGATAACGACAGGAGCAAACATCATGTCCTTTGGCCGTATTCTGGGTGTTGTCGCCCTTGTGGTCGGCATTGGCCTTCTGGTGACGGGCTTTAATGCATCGGAAAGTGCCGTCGATCAGCTTTCGGAAACCTTCCTTGGCCGCTATACCGACGAAACGGTCTGGTATCTGATTGGTGGTATCGCCGCCTCACTCGGCGGTCTGTTGTTGCTGGTAACGGGCGGCAAACGTTAAGCATATTTGCGCCACTGTCCACCGACGCAGGTCCGTGGGCAGTGGCGACATTCTGCCACGCACGTCCAACCCCTTGCCTAAGACAGCGTATGCAGCCAATGCTCATAACGCTTGTCGAGTTCCCCTTCATCAACCTTGCCTAAATTCGGTGAAGCACCCGCACGCACATCACCCGGTGTGACCTCGTATTTCGCCCGGAAGGCCCGGATAAATCCGGCATCGGTTTCATAGCCGCATTCAAGCGCAATGTCATAAATCGACCGGCTGTGTCCTGAACGATCGCCAAGCAATGTCAACGCATGACGAAGCCGCATATCGCGCAGATACTGCTTAACCCCGCCATGTTTCTGAAACAGCCGATACAGCGCTGATCGCGACATGCCCAGGTCATCGGCCGCCGTTTCAGCCGTCAGTTCCGGCGACAACAGGTTTTCACGGAAATAGCGCCGGACACGCACAGATTTTTCGATATCCCGACGCAATGCCTGTGTGCCGGGGGTGTTGCCCTCCGCCGCGTTCAGGCAGGTTGCAAGTATCATGACGATGGATTTTTGCAAAACAGTGATCTGTGCGTCATCAAGCTGATCGATATAGCGATGCATCGACAAAATCTGCTGAAACAGCATCTTCACCAACGGATCCCTTTCCGACAAAAACCGCAGATTATGGTCTTCCGGATTGCTCAGATGTTCCTCGACCAGATGTCTGGGCAAGAACAGATGCAATGAACTGAACTGATCACTGGCCTGCGCCTCGGTCGGCTGCGCCAGATCAAGCAGCAACAAACCACCGCGCTTAAGAATATCACCGCCCACACCCCTGTCGGATTTCACCCCGCCATCGGTATAAAGCTGCACGTTGTAATGATCCATGCCATCGGCCGCGATCATTTGCGAGGTGCGGGAAAAGCTCTGTGAACAGCTTTGCGCCTCGACCATCATCAGGTCGCGATGTCGCCATGAATCAAGGTTCGCGACAAAGCCGTCCTGACGGGTCTTGCGGTCCGCGTCGACACTGTAAATGCAGTTGATACTTTCTTTCCAGATCTCGAATTGCTGTGCGCTCGGAAGTCCACGAAGCGAGAAGCGAGATCTTTCAAGAATTGCGCTCTTGCGATCTGATTGATGCGTCATACCTTGACAGCCAAATGAAGGATAAATCGTAATATCAGACTGCTGTGCTTTGCTTTTGTTTTCAAGAACGTTTATCCCGCCCCGCCGCCAACTGACCTGACGGCTGTGCCGCGATCAGGACCGGTTTCAGGCGCGTTTTCGCCCCAAAACCCGCAGGTTCCCTATGCTCTACGCCCGCACTCAATGTTTACCCACAATGAACAAAAGCGACGATTGGCAACAGACTGTTGCCAAAACCTTACTGTTCAACCTCTGCAACGAAGCGCATAGTCGTTACAAATGATTGACCGATGAGGTTTCACCATGACCGAGACAGTTTCAAACACCGGCAGCACTGCACACAATCTTGCGCCGATCTTCATTTCCCACGGGTCTCCGATGCTGGTTGCGCGTCAAAGCACACCGGCCTTCCACTTCTTTGTCGATGAACTTTCGAAAATCACCGATGGTGTGCGCGCCATTGTGATGGTTTCGGCCCATTGGCAGACCGCAAATCCGACGATCTCGACCGCCGCAAAACAGGAAACCATTCACGACTTCTATGGCTTCCCGCAACCGCTTTACGATCTGCACTATGATGTCAAAGGTGCGCCGGATCTGGCACGTGAAATCGCCGAGGAAATCGGTCTTGAAACCGACGCCGCGCGTGGGCTTGACCACGGGGCTTGGATGCCGATGTATCTCGCCCGCCCCAATGCCGACATTCCGGTTTTCCAGCTTTCCATGCTCGGCCATGGCGGCCCGAAAGAGCATTTTGAACTCGGCAAGAAACTGCGCAAACTTGGCGAAAAAGGCATCCTTGTCATCGCCAGTGGCGCCATGACCCACAATCTGCGCGCACTCGATCGCAACGAAGGCCCGATTGATCCCTGGGCAGTCGAATTCACCGACTGGATGCTCGCAAAGATCGAAGCGGGCGATATTGATGCCCTGCTGAATTATCGCGATACCGCGCCAGCCGCAAAAATGGCCCATCCCGAAGATGACCACCTGATGCCGCTTTATGTTGCCCTTGGTGCTGCGTCTGAACGGTTTTCTCCCAAGCTGCTGCATAACAGCTACGAGTTCGGCAACCTTGCCATGACCGCCCTTCGCTTCTACGATCAGGACGAAGTCAAATCAGCGGCCTGATGGATTGATCACCTGATCCCGTCCGGCCCAAAGCCGGACGGATATCATGCTTTCGCAAGACCAGATCACCCTTGAAATCACCACCAGCGGTCAGGGACTTTATGAAGTCACCGAACCGATCCAGTCATGGGTGGCACAGACCGGTCTTGAACGCGGACAGCTGACCATCTTTGTCCGCCACACCTCGGCCAGCCTGACCATTCAGGAAAATGCCGATCCGGATGTCCGCCTTGATCTTGAGACCTTCTTTGGCCAACTGGTGCAGGAAAATCCCAGCCTTTATCGCCACACCTGCGAAGGCCCGGACGACATGCCCGCCCATATCAAATCAGCCCTGACCGATGTCTCATTGACCATTCCGGTGTCTGATGGCCGGGCGGTCCTTGGCACGTGGCAGGGGATCTATTTGTTCGAACACCGCCATGCCCCGCATCATCGCAAGGTCACCTTGCACCTGATCGGCGAATAGGCCAGATAAATTGCCATGCACGGGCTTGTCCCTATGCCGCCAGAACTGGCTCGGACGCCCAAAGCCCCTTGACCTGTACTTCAAGCAATTCACGCAATGTCCCGCACATATCCTCGCAGTCAAAATTCTGCGTGCTGAAATGCTCGTGAATGGTGAATAAAAACAGCGCCATCAGGGTTTTCTGTATCAGAACCGGCGGCAAATCGGGGTTGAGTTCACCCGAAAGCTGCGCTTCCTCGATCAGGGACTGAACGGCTGCAATCAGCCCGCTGCTTTCCATGATCGCATGCACTGCACCCTTTCTCGGTGAAAAGACAATCTGCTGCATGATCACCTGCCACAAGCCGGGATTAAGCCCGACCTGGGTAAAGCGGTAGGACGCGACATGCATCATCTTGTCCACAAAGCACCATTCCGGGTCCATCGTGTACAGGCCCTTTTCAATCGCCTCTGCCATCTGCTGCCCAACGCAGCAAATCAGCAATTCTTCCTTTGTCGGGAAGTGATTGAATATCGTTCCTTCTGCGACACCGGCCTTTTGTGCAATCTGACGTGTCGGCACATCATCAAACGCCCTGGCGCAAAAACATGCGCGTGCGGCATCAAGGATTTTCTGGCGGGTTTCTTCCCGCTGCGCAGCGCGAACAGTCATCGACATCCCCTTAAATGAGTTCACTCACTGAGCGCACTCATTTAAATCATCAGAACGGGAGTGTCAATTCGGGGCAACATTCACAGACTGTTCGAGTGCCGCCTGCATCATCGTGCCCCGGCACCGGGCGAAAATGTCCGTTGCCGGTCGATAAAGTCCTGTCGAAACATGCATCGCACCCAGCACGGTCGAAAACAGATTATCGTGTGAAAAGCTGCCCGTTTGTGCCTGCGTGGCAAGGCAGCTGGTCTCGATCCGGTTGGCCTCCGCATAACCATCTGACATCCAGACCATCATCGGCACCCTGGTTTGCTCAGATGGGGCCAGCATGTAAGGCGCCCCATGCAGGTACAAACCCGCCTCACCCAGCGACTCACCGTGATCCGAAACGTACAGCAGAACCACATTGTAATCGTCCTGATACGATTGCAGGCGTTCGGTCAACTGGGCGACCACATAGTCGGTATAGCGAATGGTATTGTCATAGGTATTGATCAGCTCCTGCGCGCTGCAATTTTCAATATCACTGCGCGGGCAATCGGGGGCAAACGCCCGGTGTGCGTCGGGATAGCGTTTATAATAGGTCGGCCCGTGACTGCCCATGATGTGAAAGGCAATCAGGCGGTCATGCGGTGCGTCTGATGTCACCTCTTCATCAAGGCCGCGCAACATCACTTCATCAAAGCAGGTGCCAAGTACGCAATCCTCGGGGAAATCCTTGGGCTCGATATTGATATGGCGCACGCGGTCACACACGCCCTTGCAGCCCTCGTCATTTTCCTTCCACAAAACATCGATGCCGGCATGATCAATCACATCCATCAGGCTTTCACTGTGCCGCGCGACCTCGCCGTCATAGCCCGCATGATCCATCGGCGAAAACATGCACGGCACTGAAACCGCGGTTGCTGTCCCGCACGATGACACATCCTGAAAGGCCAGCATGCCGTCAATCTGACTGGTAAACGGCGATGTCGGGCGCGCATATCCATTGGCAGCAACGCTTTGCGCGCGCGCAGTTTCCCCGATCACAAGAAACATCAATGTCGGCTTGTCCTGCGTCGCCATTTCAACCGTGCGCGCATCCTGCCCGATGGCCTGAAATGGCATATCGGAATAAAGATAGCGCCGTTTCACAAGCTGGATCGTCCCGGTGATGTAATTGGACGGCACAAGCTCCTTGCCCAGAACCTTGTTGTTACGCCCGACGGATGCGTAATCCTTGAAGTAAAGCGATCCGATCCCGCCAAGCACCAAAAGCGGCACAACCATCAGAACAACCCGCTGCCCGATGCCGCGAAAGACGGTTTTTGGAAAGCGCAGCGGCACAAGGATCAGAAGCAAAGCCGGAACAATCCCGGTCACCACAAACCACAACGCCGCCTGAAGATTGAAATATGAAAGCGCCTCGCTCTGATTGGTCTCGACGACATTTTCTATCATGCCGCGGTCAAACACGATGCCGTATTTCAACATCGCATAATGCGCCAGCGCGCCGGTCAGGATCAGGAAAACAAAGAATGGCTTGAACAGATAACGCCACGAAAACGGCGTAAACACGATCAGCGATGCGCAGATCAAAACAAACGGCGCACTGATCGCAAAGCCCGCGTCATAATCGCTTAGGCCCCCCAGAATGCCATAAAAGTGGCTCAGCACTTTCCAGTTCAGAACCAGCGCAAAATACACCGCCAGCGCCAAAAGCGCATAGCGATAGTCAATCGGGGAAAGGCGTAAGAAGGAACGAAGTCGACGCATCCGGGTATCCTTGGGCAATGGATCATTGCCCCACCCATAGCGTGCTTACCTGACAGCAAACTGAAATCACTTAGATGATGTCGAAAACCTCAGGCGGCTGCGCGTGCCTTTGCATCGGCCCGGGCCCGTTTACTCGCCCGCAGGCCCAGCAGGCTGTGAAGGACAAGCGTGGTGATCACCACCGTCCCGCTGATCAGCGTCATGTCGTCGGGCACTTCGCTGACAAACAGCCACACCAGAAACGACCCGAATATCGCTTCATTGAGCATGATCAGGCTGACCTCGGCGGCCGGAATTTTGCGCGAGGCATAGGAAATCATCAAAAACGATACCGGCAAAACCCAGAAGCCCATCGCCAAAAGCCAGACCCAGTCCATGCCAATTGGCGATAACGGCGCTGCCATCGGCAGCAGCACAAGCGTCACGATAAAGGATCCAAACAGCATGCCCTTGATCGCATCAATCTCGGGCTTCACACCCAACAGATTGAAATAACCTGCCATACAGATCGCAGCGCCGAGCGCAAGCATATCCCCCAGCGCATTCGCCCCGCCAAACCCGGCACTAAACAGGCTCAGCAACGCGACAAACACCACGACAGAGGCAACCCATGTCCGCATCGGTTGCGCGCGTTTGAAGATGAAAACGCCAATCAACCCGGCCAGAAGCGGTGTCGCAGCGATAATGATCAAGGTATTGGCCGCATCGGTATTGCGCACCGAAAACATGAAAAGCGTGCAGGTCCCGCCGTAAAACAGCCCGGTCAGCATTTCAAAGCCGCTGGGCCGGATCGATTGCACGATGCCCTTGCCCTTCTTGGCCCCGTTCCAAAGTGCCACCAGCAAAAGTGCCAACGCCAAAAAGCCCAGCCGCCAGAACGCGGTTGTAAAATCATCGGCCTCAATCAGACGCAGCAAAAGCGCATCGGGCGACAGGATCACAACCCCCAACAGGGCGATCCATCCACCATGCACTTTGTCAAACCGGTCCATTAACGCCATCTGTTTCAACCTTTGTCCGGCTTACGCCGACTGAGTGTCCCAAAAACAAAGCAGCGCGTTCCAGGGTCAGGACCCTAAACCCGTGCTGCACATAAAGACATTGTCGCGGGCCTTTCCCCTTATGGCAATTCGATTTTTTCAACAATTCTCAAATGGTCCTCTGCCCCTTGCCTGCCCGCGTCCTGAGGTGCATGTTTCGGTCAATTGCATCGACACAAAGAAACTGTTTTGTTTGCCCGCCAACCCCGATAAGTTGGGGTCAAATTTGAACATCTGCCAAGCAAAAGGATGGATCATCATGGCTGGTAAAATCGACGCGCATCTTGCCGATCTCGGCATCACTCTGCCAACCGCGACCGCCCCGGTTGCGAACTATGTGCCCTATGTCATCTCGGGCAAGCTGGTGCATATTTCCGGTCAGATCACCATGGAAAATGGCGAGTTGAAATTTGTCGGCAAACTCGGTGCCGACTATGACGTCGAAACCGGTCAGAAGGCCGCCCGCCTGTGCGCACTTAACCTTGTCGCACAGCTCAAGGCCGCCATCGGTGATCTTGATAAGGTCACCCGCGTTGTCAAACTGAACGCCTTTGTCAATTCCGCACCGGATTTCACCGATCAGCCAAAAGTCGTCAATGGCGCGTCGGACACCATGGTCGAAATCTTTGGCGATGCTGGCAAACATGCCCGTTCGGCTGTTGGCGTTGCTGCCCTGCCGCTCGGTGTTGCCGTTGAAATTGATGGCATCTTTGAAATTGCCTGATCGCCGTTTCGGCGTTTGAAATCATGCACCGATCAGCACCGCTGGTCGGTGTTTTCTTTTGGGCCATTACATCTGATGAAAATGCGTGCGCACCATCTGGGCAAAGACATCGCGCACGTCGTTATGGGCCCCGGCCTTTTCCATCAGGCTAATGGCAAATTTCGGCAATTCCGGCAGGCCATGATCACCACGAAGCGCCTCAAGATCATCGGGGATTGTTCCGACCAAAAAGGCGGTAACTGACAAATCTGATCGCACGGTCGCTGCAGTTGCTTCGATATTGCCGCTTTCAAACACGCTGCGCCATGCAATGCCCGCCTGATCAAGCCCATCAATCACTGCCGGACGAAATGCACATTCGCGGCTGACCAGTGACACCGGCAAAGGACGTTTTGTCTGCGCCTTGCCCGATTTTGCCCCGACCCACACCAGTGGTGCGACCGCCAGGCAATCACCGGCAATCTGACCAACCGGTTCCTCGACGAGCGCAATATCAATCTCGCCACCATTCACCATGGCCCGCAGTTCCGATGAACTGTGGCACCGCAGCGAAAGCTCGATGCCCGGATAATGGTCGCA
The DNA here is from genome assembly GCF_011806525.1 of Thalassospira sp. HF15. GTDB lineage: Bacteria > Pseudomonadota > Alphaproteobacteria > Rhodospirillales > Thalassospiraceae > Thalassospira. The sequence goes on from NZ_JAAVKI010000011.1 coordinate 40,630, forward strand.
AAATTTCCGAAGCGGCGTGCGCATGAAAGTACCGACAAGGTCATACGGAATACCGACGGTCAACTTGCCGACATAGCCATCCGCGCTCATGTCCTGCCATATCTCGTCATTCAGCAGCAGCATCCTCTGCGCCTTGCGCAGCAATTTCTCTCCATCCTCGGTCAGGTGCAACCCTTTGCGCGTGCGGTCAAACAAGGCGCGCTCCAATGCGGTTTCAAGCCGCTTGATCTGCTGGCTCACCGCCCCTTGCGTAAGGTTAAGCACCTCTGCCGCACCGGTCATGCTGCCGGTTTCCGCCACCGTCACAAAGGCACGCAACAGCGCCACATCAAGATTTCGCATGGTCTCCCCGCCGATCCAGCCGCGACATCAACAACAGCATTAACAAACGTAATACCATCCATAATGAACATTCGCTTTCCTGATGCAAAGAATTGTTTTCTGATATCCCCTGCCTCACATGCCCCGCGCCACCCGCCATCCGCCACCGCTGGAAGATAGAATGCCCGAAACCCTGCTGCCCGTTTTGTCCTTTACCCTGGCCGCGGCCCTGTCGCCGGGCGGGGCGACAACCCTTGCCACTGCGTCGGGCGCACAGTTCGGCTTTCGCCGCTCCGTGCCATTTATCATGGGCATTTCAATCGGCATGCTCACACTCTCCGTTGCCGGTGCGCTGGGGCTGGCGAATCTTGTGCGCGCGTTTCCGTCCATTGAACTCATCACCAAGCTGATCGGCACCAGCTATCTGGTGTGGCTGGCCTTTAAAATCGCCATGGCCCCGCCACCACCCTCTGCGCAAAAGCTTGAAACCGATGGCACAGAACAAGGCCAACCCATCCCGTTTCTTGGTGCCTTTGGTCTGTTGTGGCTTAATCCCAAGGGCTGGGCTGTCACCATCGGGGCGGCGGCATCCTTTTCTGCCATCACCCAGAACCCGACTGAACTGGCGGTTATTCTTGGCAGCGCCTTTGCCTTTTCCGGCTTTTTGTCGATGGCGCTTTGGTGCGCATTGGGACTAAGCCTGTCGCTGTTACTGACATCGGATTGGCAATGGCGCACGGTCAATGTGACGCTGGGTGCACTTTTGATCGCCTCCATCATTCCGATGTGGCTTTAAACGCGACGCACGCCAAACCCCCTTGACCTCAACCATGGTTAAGGTCGGACAAGGATCGCATCACATCCGTATGAGGTAATTAGAATGCGCGTCTTTGTCACAGGTGGCACCGGGTTGATCGGCTCGGCCATTGTTGAAAATCTGATCACGCGTCAACACGATGTTTTCGCCCTTGCCCGATCACGCGCCAGCCACGAAATGCTCCTCCGTCTTGGTGCAACCCCGATCCGGGGCGATATCACCAACCCGACCGCGTGGGTAAACGGCCTGCCGGATGTTGATGCCGTCATTCACACGGCCTGCGATTTTTCCGATCAGATGCCCCGTATTGACGCCAATCTGCTTGATCACTTGATCCCGGCCCTTCATCGCATGTCTGGAACGGTGCGCTTCCTCTATACCGGCGGCGTCTGGAGCTATCCGCAAACCGAACCGGGACAGATCGGCGACGAAACACTGCCCTTTGCCTCTTTGCCGGAATTTGACTGGATGATTGCCGGGCTAAACCGCATTCTTGCCGATGAAAAACTGCACGGCATCATCATTCATCCGGGATGTGTCTATGCCACCGGCCGCCATGGGCATACCGGCCTGTTTGAGCGCGCCATCACATCCGCCCAAAGCAGCAAGATGATTACCATTGTTGGCGGCGACCATATTGATCAACCCATGGTCCACACCGATGATCTGGCCGATCTTTATGGCCGTGCACTCACAGATG
>NZ_JAAVKI010000012.1 GCF_011806525.1 Thalassospira sp. HF15
AAACCAGATGCCGCAGAACCTGCTGCGTCTGCTCCAGTAATCTCGAAAGCAACTATGTCTTCACAAAGGGGCGGCCTTCGGGCCGCCCCTTTTGCGTAGCAACTGCTAACGTCAAGTTTCTGATCGCGCGTTTTACCGCATCATCAGTCAGGCAGAGATCAAGCCTAGATCTATACATCAGGATAATTGCCCCACCATCATTAGATCAAATGTTGCGGAGTCGGATTCGTTTACAAATCATTAACAGAGTTAGCAAGATCAAGACTTTGGCACATTCATAACCAACTGATTTTAATGTGAAAATCTAGGATTCTTTTTTTACTGGACACAAATCTAACCTAAAAGTATATTTCGCCCTATCTGTATTACCTTTTTCATCCCTATGTGTGGGCTGAAAATTCTCTGGCAAATGTGCCGGATCACGGACAACAAGATGTTGCCCAGAGCTATCCATGTAGGAGATGCGTTATGGCTCTTAACATTATATCGAACTATGCTGCGAATGTAGCGCACCGCAACCTGTCAGCTTCTGATGAAATGGCCACACGGTCGCTTTCGAAGCTTTCTTCGGGTACGCGTGTCGTTTCTGCACGTGATGATGCTGCTTCCATGGCCATTGGTGCGCGCCTGAATGCCACAACTGAGGCCCTCAAAACAGCTTCTGTAAACGTTGGTCAGGCCAACTCGATGCTCCAGATCGCAGATGGCGGCATGGCAACAATCGATAATATCCTGGTCCGTATGAAAACGCTTTCGGTTCAGGCCTCCTCGGGCAACCTTTCCGACACTGAACGTGGCTTCCTCAATGATGAATTCGTGCAGTTGCGCGAAGAAATTGATCGGATTGCCTCTTCGACCAACTTCAACGGCATTCAGTTGCTCGGTGATGGTGGCGATGTTGCGATTGAATTCGGCGACCTTGCTGCCGCCGGCTCTGGTGAAGCTCTTGTTCCGGTGAACGGTTTCGACAACTTTGCCATCACCGACAACAACTACTGGGCAACTGACACCAACACCAACACTGTTACCGATAACAGTTTTGAAGTGAACATCAATTATGGCGCAGGCGATCAGGTCATCATGACAGTCACCAGCACCATTGATGGCGCTGCTGACCGCACCCAGTCGATTGATATCACCGATTACCGCACCGGTGGAACAACCGCAATTAGCGCTGGCGACAACGCCACATTGAATTTCGATGAACTTGGCTTGACCTTCACGGTCAACACCAACTTCTCGGCTTCGGTTGCTACCATCCGCGGTGACAACACCGGCGCATCCGACTTCGGTACTGCCACTGACTTTAATGGCAGCGGCCTTAACTCCGCGACCGGTAACATTGTCACCATGGCTGCCGACAATGGGCAGACATTGCAAAACTCGATCAACTTCCAAGTTGGCGCAGGCAACACCGCGAATGATCGATTGGCGATCACTTTGAATGCCGTCGACTCAGATACGCTTGGCGCTGGCGCGCTGGGAACCCAAACCTCACTGCTCGATCTGGGATCGAATGCAATCGGTACAGCAGGCAATGCCCAGTCTGCTGTTGAAGTTGTGACCCGCGCAATTGATGATCTGCAGCGGGCCCGTGCCGGCGTTGGCACCTATCAGAACCGCCTGGACTTTGCTGGCCAGAACCTTGCGACAACGCAGGAAAACACTGAATCAGCGCGTTCGACCCTGCTTGACCTGGACGTGGCCTCAGAAATGACCGCCTTCACGTCCAAGCAGATTTTGGTTCAGTCGGGTGTCGCCATGCTGGCACAGGCTAATCAGATGCCGCAGAACCTGCTGCGTCTGCTCCAGTAACTTAACTTTGGTCCCCGGGTACCGGTGATTGGCACCCGTCATTTGCAAGTTTCATCCTGCTGTTACAGGATGGCGGCTTTAAGGAGCTGAAAAATGGAAGTCGTGCAAAACTACAGTGCGCCAAGCAGTCCGGGTAGTAGCACCCAAGCTGCGTCGGCTGCACCAGCAGTCGCGTCAGCGAGAGCTGACACGGAATCTGCATCCGTAAAACCGGAAACAAAAACTTCGGCGGTTCCGCAGAAGATGCAGGATGCACTGGCGAGCCTTGACTTGCCTGACCTTGCGGACGGATCGGCACGCGTTGAACTGAACTTCAATCAGGATACCGGTCGTGTTGTCGCGAAAGTAACTGATCGTGTCAGCGGCGATGTTTTGCGCGAACTGCCATCAAAAGAACTGCAACAGCTATTCTCGCAGATGCGAGAGTACTTGGGCAGCTTTGTCGACGAAGAGATTTAACACAGCGAGTGGGAGCATAAAGGCACGGTTGTTGCATGCTAATTTGACAAAACACGTCGGTTGCAGGCAAAATCCGCCGGGTGCACCCAAGGAGCTAAACCAATGAGCGGCTTGAATTTAAATAACATCTATGTTGGCGATAATGGTCGCGTCCAGTTGTCTGGCGGCTCGTCCAACATCGATTTCGTCGACACCGTTGACCAGATGATTGCTGCCCGTCGTATTCCTGCTGACAACCTCGAAAGACGGGTAGAAGCAAACGACGAGAAAATTGCTGCGCTTAAAGAGCTGCAGACGCTTGTTGGAACACTCAAGGACTCGATGGCCAACCTTTACGGTGCAACGAGCTTTGATAACTCGCGCAACATCTTTGAGTCGAAGCAGATCTTTGCTTCCTCGGATGGCACCGCTGCCGCCTCGCTCATGGGGGTTACGGCAAGTAATGCGGCTGAAACCGGCAGCTATACGTTTGAAATCAACCAGGTCGCCAGCAGACACAAGCTATCAAGTAATACCCAGCCCGTCGCGGCAAGCGCTGACATTACCGGGATCACAGGAACCGGCACATTCACGGTAACCGGTGGCACCGGTAGTTCTACTGTGACCGTCGCGGCCGGAGACACGCTTCAGGATATTCGCGACAAGATCAACAACATCGCGGACTCTACCGGTGTTCAGGCATCGGTGGTCAAGGTTTCTGACACTGAAAGCACGCTGATCCTCACCTCGACCGAAGAAGGTGAGGACAATCGTATGTCCTTTAGCGATGACACGGGTAATGTTCTTCAGAATCTTAATATCTTGGACGGTGTCGGGGCCATCGTTGGTGCCAACGTCATCGACGTTGGCAACAATGCCGAGATGGAGCTCGACGGGATCCCGGTTACCCGTGGATCAAATGAATTTTCTGATCTGATTGATGGTCTTAACATCAGTCTTTATGACGCGGAACCTGGCACTTTAATCACGATCGACATTGAGCAAGACCTCAATCAGGCGAAAACCGCCATTCTTGATTTTGTTGATGCGTACAATGCCGTTCAGACATTCATCAACGAGAAAACCTTTGTTGATCCGACTACCGGTGAAGCATCCGAAGATGCGGTGCTGCTTGGGAATACGTCGGTCAAAGGCATCGAATCTGGCCTTCAGCAAATTGCAGGCTCCTTTGCAAACGGTGTAACCGACAGACCCGATAAGGACGATTATTCGGTATTGGCCGAGATCGGTCTGGGCTTTGTCGCTTACGGTGCCAACGAAGATCCGTTAAAGAGCAAAACCATCGAACTTGATGAAACGGCACTCAACGAAGCCCTGCTCAATGAGCCGGACGAAGTCATGGAGCTTTTCCTGTTCCGCGGGAAGTCGGACAATTCTGATGTCACCATGACCGGTTTTGATGGCAAAACCAATGCGGCGACCTATGAGTTTAACATTGATGCCTCGGGCGGGGTGATCAACAGTGTCACCTATGACATTACAGTTGATGGTGTCACCACAACCGGTAAGAACGCTGTTGTATCTGGCAATAGCATCCGGACTGCAGACGGTTTGCGCCTGTTCTATGGCGGTGATGCAAATGCTGCTGATACCGCGACTGTGACCACCAGTGTTGGTATCGGCGCGCAATTCTACTTCGAACTGGACTCAATTCTGGACGAAGAAGAAGGCACTTTGACCCAGGCCATCTCCGAACTGGAGACCCAAAGCGCTTCGCATGAAGAAAAAGTTGAACGGATTGATGAACGCCTCGCCAGACAGCGAGAAGTTCTTATGGATCAGTTCATTGCGATGGAATCGGCCCTGGCCCGTATGAAGAGCATTCAGAGCTCTCTTGACGAACTGATGGCTGCGGGCAAAGATGGTTAATGGCCGCTGGAAAAGATAATAGTTAACTTTTCTCTGTCAAACATGCACACTGGACACACGCTTAGCATACCGAGGAGTGTCGCATGAACGAACACGCCGCCCATACATACAAGCAACAACAGGTCAACACAGCAACGCCGGCAAAGATGGTGTTCATGCTGTTTGAGAAGACCTTGTCACGCTTGCAGGAAGCGCAAAACGCGATTGAGCGCAATGATATTCAGGGTCGTTGCAATGCGAACTGCAGTGCGCAGGAGTTGATTGCCCACTTGGCAAACACGCTGGATATGGAGCAAGGTGGCGAAATCGCCGCGAACCTCGAACGCCTCTATACCCACTGCATGCTTCGTTTGATGGATGTAGATCGCAAGAATGATCCCAATGCCGCAGCAGAAGTGATTAAACTTCTCACCCCGCTTCGGGATTCCTGGGCAGAGCTTTCCGAGAAAAGTGAAGGCGAGTTGCGTCAGGCGGTAATGACCGCGCAACAGGATCGCCCGGCACTGACAAATGAAGCTGTAGAAAAACCGGCAAGCACAACGGACGACAGCGAAAATCCGGCGCCAGCCAAGTCGGGTCTGTCGATTTCAGCCTAAGCCAGGGCGCATCAATTATCTTACCGACCTCAAAAAGGCCTTCGATTTAGTCGAAGGCCTTTTTGCTTTCACGACCTGTTCCACTCTGACCTCGAACAACCACTGGATCAATTTTGCCCTGTATCTGGCAGTCTGGTCTTGCGGCAAAATATGCCTTCAGCCCTCAGGACGTTCTAAGGTGCTGAAAATATTTAGAAAACATTAACCAACAAAACTGGCCCACCACTTGCACATGTTCTGACACTGCTTCCATAAGGACCAAGGTCATGAACAGCTCTGCGATTACAAATAGCGTGATGCCAACTGTCGCCGTCCCCGGCACAAACCCAAGCGAAAGCAAGGGATCGGGCTTTGGTGATGTCATGGCATCGATCACAGACAAATGGTCTGAGCACAGCCATCAGGTCAAATACGACGCGGCAAAATCTGCCCAGAACGATATTGATGAACGCCGCGCAGAGATGGACGCGCGTTCGTCATCGCGTGACGAACGCCATATTGACGAAGCACATAATGATGACCGCCGGGACGACGAACCGGTCCGCGCTTCACGTGAAGACCATGAAGATCACGCCAATATTGACGACCAAAAGTCTGATGAGCCGCGTGACGCCGACGCAAACCGCCCTGACGACGACGGAGCTTCGGACGACACACAGCACGCTGACAGCGGCAATGATGATCGTGGCGAAGGCGATACCTCTGATCAGGCCAATGCATCCTCAGAAGAAAGCTCCAAGTCCACTGCTTCTGCGGATGATACCGGAACAGACGCGGACAATACCGAAACCATCGTGACAAATCCGGGCATGGTTGATCCGAACCATCCGGCACAGTCTGTTCCGCTTCCTGGTTCACCAGAAGCCATTGAACTCGCCAAGGCCAAAGCCGCCGAGGTGAAAGCGAATGCAGCTGGTGGCGCGACCACAGGTCAAAACGCGGCTCTGGCAAATGCGCAGAATGGAACAACTAACCCGAACGGCGCCGCCGCGGCAGACAGCACAACAGACGGCTTGATGAACTCGACCGCCTTGTCCCAGCCCGCCGCTGCATCGTCGGCCAAAATGGCCATGAATGGTGCGGATGCAGGTACCGGTGACGAATTATCGTCCGACAAATTCCTGTCACGGGTCGTTGAGTCGATGAGCGGCGATGGCAAAGGCAAATCCGATGCAGCCGGTATCACCAATGCTGCAGCAAGCGGAAACGGGCAGACCACCAATGGAGCCCAACAGGCAACTGCAAACAACCCGGCACAAACTGCCCAAGCCGCACAGCAGGCCATGGCAGCAGCAGCCAGCGCCCAAAACCCGCAAACTAATCCCGCTGCCCAGCAAGGCGCTGCCACAACCAGCGCGGTAACAGCGACCGGCGGCACCGAAGCCGCGGTAACCGCAAACGGTCAGCCGGGCACCACCAACACCCTGCACCAGACCAACACAGGTGGACAGACCGCGCAAACCGCGCGTCAGGCTCCATCGCAGCAAGTCCAGCAGCAAGTCGCTGTTTCGATCCGCAACGCTGCCAGCGAAGGGGTCGACAAGATTTCCGTTCAGTTGCGTCCTGAACATCTGGGCCGCGTCGATGTCAAAATGGAAATTGGTCAGGATGGCCGTATCCAGGGCGTTATCCAGGCAGATACACGCGAGACCCTCGACATGTTGCGTCAGGACTCCCGCGCACTGCAGCAGGCCCTGAAAGACGCCGGTCTGAATGCAGACAGTCAAAGCTTCACCTTCGAGCACAGAAATGAAGGTGGCCAGAGTCAGGAAGGCAACGGCCAATCTCGTATGACCGCCGAGCAGGGCAGCAGCCCCGATGAAGGCGATGTCATGAGTGGAACCGAACTCGCCGAACATGTCGCCATTGGCTATGGGATCAATCCCAACGGCCTTGTCGATATCCGGATTTAGAAAAGGTAGAGGGACAATCCCATGACCATTTCATCCCTGACAAATGTCGGATTATCGCAATCAGACACCAATGCGTCTTCGAGGAACTCTGCCAATCAGCTGGCACAGAACTTTGACACGTTTCTGACCCTGCTGACGACACAGCTCAGAAACCAGGACCCGACCTCGCCGATGGAAAGTGACAAATTCACTGACCAATTGAGCCAGTTCGCCCAGGTTGAGCAAGGCATTCAGAGCAACAAGAACCTCGAAGACCTGCTTGCCATGCAGGGACAGCAGCGTCAGCTTTCTGCACTGTCTTACGTCGGTGCCGAGATCGAGGCGGTTGGCGATACAAACTGGCGTGAAGAGGGCGAAAGCCTCACCTACAAATACAACGTTGCGCCTGAAGTTCCGCGTCTGCAGCTGCAGATTCAGGATCAAAACGGCAAAACGATCTACTCCGAAGAACTCACCGATGTTTCCGGCCTCCAGACCTTTACCTGGGACGGCAAGAACAACAACGGTGTGGAACAGGATCCCGGTGCTTATACGCTCGTGGTCAGCCCGATGGCAGCCAACGGCGATAACTTCCTCGATGAAGACGGTGATCCGGCATCTGTGGCAATCGGTATCGTCGGCACGGTTGATAGTGTCGATATTGATGACAGCGACATCTACCTGCGTATGGGCGATGTCTCTGTACCGTTCTCGACACTCACCAACGTGAAGTTGGGTGCGAATAGCACAGATACCACCAACGACAACACAGATACCGGAGATAATTCCGGGACTGAAGAGCAGGAAGAAGCCGCCTAGGGCATTCATCCGGATTTGATCAACACCCTGTGAAACAGGAGAAGAAAAATGAGCCTTTTTGGTGCAATGATTTCCGGTGTTTCCGGCCTGAATGCGCAGTCTCAGAACCTGGGCGTCATCTCGGACAACATCTCGAACCTCAACACAATCGGTTACAAGGGAACGATCGGGCGCTTCTCGACCCTGGTGACTGAAGCCGCAACAGATACCCGCTACACACCTGGTGGCGTTCGGTTCCATCCGACCGCACTGATCAGCAAGCAGGGTCTTCTGCAGGCCACCTCGTCAACCACGGCAGCAGCAATTTCGGGTGATGGTTTCTTCATCGTTCGCGGTACTGCGACCCCCGGATCCAACGACGAGCTGTTCTTTACCCGTGCTGGTGATTTCAAACCAGACGACGACGGCTACCTGAAAAACACTGCCGGTTATTATGTTCAGGGTTGGGCAACCGACCGTGACGGTGGTCTTCTGGATGGGAATGGTAATGCGACAACTTCAAACAGTTCTGCAGTTACCGACCTTCAGGTTCTTGATATCAACTCGATCCTGACGGCGGCCGCATCGACCACCAATATCGAATTCGGTGCAAACCTAAACTCTGACGAAACCGCGGTTACCGGTGGCACGGCCACATCGACGACCGTTGGCCTCGACTATGATACGACCGATCTGACAACGCTTGCCGGTATCAATAACGGTGACCAGTTCTCGATCACTCATAACGGTACAACCACCAATATCACGATCAATACCGGTGATACTCTGGAAGACTTGGCTGCGGCGATCAGCGCTGTCACCGGGATCGACGCGACCACCACCACGACCGGTACGAACGACACCCTGACACTTACCGCTGCCTTTGCCGATCAAGGCGTAACCTTCGCCAACGTAACTGGCACGCCATTCAGCGCAACAGGCATAACCGTTCCGGGTGTTCCTGGCACCTTGGCGGCCACGTATACTGCTGGTGATCTCGCAAGCGGAACAGTTGCCGAAGACAACACCATGCCAGTTACCATCTATGACTCGCTTGGTTCCGCCCACACCGTGAACCTTCAGGTGGTCAAACTTGGTCAGAACCGTTGGGGCTTCGAGTTGACCGGGAACACTACCGCCGGCGAACTGGATGCAACTGACCATCCGAATGGCTTGATCCAGGCCGGTACCATCACATTTGACGGTTCTGGTAACCTGCAGAGCTTTACGGGTGTTCAGGCAACTGTCGGTGCGACAACCGTTGGTGTAAACGGCAGTCTGGTCGATACCGACATCTCGGCTGAATGGAGCAATGGCTCGGATACGAGCGAGTTCACGCTTGATTTCGGCACCATCGGTCTTGGCAATGGTATTACCCAGTTTGCCGCCGGCTCGGATGCGAACGGTAACCTTGTCGAATACACCACCCACTTCATCAACCAGAACGGCGCGCAGGCTGGCACCATGGTGAACTATGCCTTCACCGAGGATGGCTTCCTGCAGGTCGAATTCGCCAACGGTGTGAAACGTCCGGTCTACAAACTTGCGATCGCAACCTTTGAAGCCCCTGATGAAATGGAAAACCACACCGGTAACGTTTACCGTCAGACACGTGAGTCGGGTGATTACCTGCTGCGTGAACCGGGCTTGAACGGTGCTGGTAACGTCGTGGCATCCGCACTTGAAGGATCGAACGTCGATCTCGGTGAGGAATTCACCAACATGATTGTTACCCAGCGTGCCTTCTCGGCAAACACCAAGACAATCACAACGACCGATGAAATGCTTGATGAGCTGATCCGGATCAAACGGTAATTGATATCTGTTTCAGGGCGTTAACCCGCCCTGAAACACCTTGCACCAATCGAGACTCGCCCGGCCGATGTGCCGGGCTTCTTTTTGCCCGATTGACTCACTACATAAAGGGCAGAACAAAGCAGTTTTAAATATCCAAATGATTCAAATCACTGATGAATTTGAATCCGGTAACTGGGCAAAAATTGCCGGTTGTTAACCTGTTCTTCAGCATGGAGAACTATTCGTTGTTGATGCTGGTCGCATTCCGCATGGATCGATCCGCATAGGGACAGTGGTAAAATTTCGTTTCGGAGCAGTCGAACGTGGGCGGCTTGTTGCAAACACTCAAAGGTCTGGGACCGACGCGCCTGATGGCTATCAGCGGCGTGGGCGTATTGCTGCTTGTTTTCTTTGCATTTCTGATCATGCGCGTTTCAGCTCCGAACATGGAACTGCTCTATCGCGATCTTGATCCGGCCGATGCCAGCCAAATCGTCAATCGTCTTGAGGATCAGCAGGTCCAATATCAATTACTGAACAACGGCACCGAAATCCTTGTTCCTGGTGATCAGGTCAACCGTATGCGGCTGAGCATGGCCGAAAGCGGCCTGCCAACTGGGGGCTCTGTCGGATACGAGGTGTTTGACAACTCCGACGGCTTTGGCGCGACGAGCTTTGAGCAGAACATCAACCATGTCCGCGCCCTTGAAGGCGAACTTGCCAGAACAATTGCCGCGATCCAGTCGATCCAGCAGGCACGTGTTCATCTTGTTCTGCCAAAACGTCAGATGTTTTCGCGCGAAACGCAGGAAGCCAGTGCTTCTATCGCGGTCAAGATGGCGGGCGGCGAACTGAAACCCGAACAGGTTGTTGCCATTCAACATCTTGTCGCAGCTGCAGTACCGCAGCTTGACCCCGGAAAAGTTTCGATCATTGACGAACGTGGTCGTCTTCTGGCGCGCGGCGATGGCGAACAGCAATCCTCCACCTTCCTGACCCAGACCGCCGATGAAATGCGCATCCGCACCGAAAGCCGCCTGCGCAACACCATCGAAGATCTGTTGTCGCGCTCCCTTGGCTACGGCGAGGTTCGCGCCGAAGTGTCGGTCGAGATGGACTTTAACAAGATCACGACCGCAGATGAGCGCTTCAACCCCGATGAGCGGGTGATCCGTTCAAGCCAGACGATCGAAGAAAATGCCACCAATTCCGAGACCGACGGCGCTGACCCGGTAACCCTTCAAAATAACCTGCCCGACGCCAACTTTGGCGGTGGCAATGGTGCTGGCACCCAAAGTCAGGAAAACCGCACCGAAGAAACGGTCAACTACGAGATCTCCAAAACCACCACCACGCAGGTGAAGGAAATTGGCGAGATTTCGCGCGTGACCGTCGCCGTGCTGGTTGATGGGACTTATACAACCGATGAAAACGGCGAGCGCCTTTATCAGGAACGCTCCCCGGAAGACCTTGAAAAGATCGCCGCCCTTGTGCGCAGCGCTATCGGCTATGATCCGCAGCGCAGCGATCAGGTCGAGGTCATCAACATGCAGTTCGCTGATACCGAAGACCTGTTCCCGGATGAAGAGATCGAGACCTTCCTTGGCCTCGACAAGGCTGAAATATTCCGCATTGCAGAGATGCTGGTCCTCGCGATCGTTGCGATCCTCGTCATCCTGCTGGTGGTTCGCCCGCTGCTGACGCGTGCATTCGAAACCCTGCCAAGTGCAGCAGATATGGCCCAGCGCCAGCTTCTTTCCGAAGACATGAGTGCTGAGGGAACACCGGCGCTTGAAGGCCCGGCACCTGTGCCGATGGCACCGGGTGGTGCAGATGAAGGCGAAGAACTCATCAACCTGTCGCAGGTTGAAGGCCGCGTGAAAGCCTCCTCGGTCAAGAAAATCGGCGAGATCGTGGAGAAACACCCGGAAGAAGCTCTCTCGATCATTCGCAACTGGCTGTATCAGGAGAGCTGATGCTCCTGACAGTTATCGGCTCACTGGCAGCCGCAGGGCTGCCCCCCTTTTGTTGCTCAAGGCGTTTTAGCATTTCGATATGACGGCCATTGAAAAGTTCACATTCTCGCTAAGCTTCGACGATGCCGACAACGTAATCCGTTCGGCAGGCGACGAGGATGAGCATTACGAACTGGGCAAGAAAAAGAAGAAAAAGAAAGAAGAAGAAGCCCCCCCGCCCCCTCCGCCGGTCTATACCGAGGAGCAAGGCGCGCAGATGGTGGCCGAAGCCGAACAACGCGGCCACGAACAGGGTTTTGCCGAAGGCCACAAACAGGGTTTTGATGAAGCTCATCAGCAAATCATGGCTTCCCTTGAAAAGGCGGTTGGCGATGTCGAATCCGAAATCGCCGAAAAGCTCAGTCAGATCGACGAGCAGCAAAAGCGCGCCAATGCCAAAATCAACGAAGATGCCATCCATGTTGCACTTGGCATTATCCGCAAACTGGCGCCGGCCTGGTCCAAACAGTACCAGTTGACGGAGATTGAGGACATTGTTCGCCAATGTCTGGCCAACCTGTTTGAAGCGCCAAAAGTCATGATCAAGGTCCATCCTGATCTTGAAAAAGATGTTGGCGCCGCTGCTGAACGCATCGCGCTGTCACGTGGTTTTTCAGGCAAGGTCGTTGTCGTCGGCGAAGCCGAGGTTGCGATGGGTGACTGTCAGGTTTCATGGGGTGACGGGACTGCAGTGCGCGACAGTGCGCGTATCTGGTCTGAAATCAACACCATCATTGATAATGCCCTGGCCCTGCATGCCAGTGATCATGACCTGGCTGAGAGCGATATGGGCGATCCCGAAGTTCAGGAAAGCCGAATACCGGCTGAGGAACCAACCCCAGAACAAACTGCACCGACGCAAGAGGCTGCCGCCCAACCGGAAGCAATGTCAGAGCAACCGGAACCGCAAGAAGACGCAACGCCAGAGCCCGAACACGCAACAGAAATTCCTGAACCGGTCGACGCCACGCCAGCACCGGAAACATCATCATCGGCGCAAACACCTGCCTCGGAAAGCGCATCCCAGCCGCAGGACAATCTTGCAGGACTGACCCAAGGTGCATCAGCAGAACCGGTGACACAGGTCACATCGGATACGCCGTCCCCGGCGCACCCTGCTGAGGAAGGCCCGGCAACGCAAGAAGGCGATGGCACCGAGACGCGGAATATGCAAACATCGCAAGAAGATACGATGGCACATCCGACACAGTCGACTGGCGAGGTGCAAAGCCCGGAACCGGACGCGACCGCGCCGCAACAACCGACAGCGGAACCTGCCACCGAACAGCAGGCGGAAAACAAGCCCGAAGCAAAAAATGACCAGACGACCACAGCCGACGAGATGGCTGCTGTGAAGCAACCGACCAAAGACGCAGGAGACGAAAATGGCTGATGATGACGATCTCGAACTCTCCGAACTCGATGACGATCACATTGAACTCGAGGGCGAAGGAACCGAACTTCTTGCCGCAGCCGAAGCTGGCAGCGAGCAGATGAAGACTTCCAAGGATCTCGAAGCCGTGTACGATATTCCCGTTCAGGTTTCAGCTGTCCTTGGGAAAGCAACCATGCAGGTCAGTCAATTGCTGAAACTTGGTCGTGGTGCTGTCGTAGAGCTTGACCGTAAAGTTGGTGAAGCTATTGATATCTATGTGAACAACCGTCTGGTCGCGCGCGGCGAGGTGGTTGTGGTTGAAGACCGGCTTGGCGTGACCATGACGGAAATCATCAAATCAGAGAAAAGCTAACGTAAGAGAGGATATCCGACTATGGCCGAAGGGGGGACTAAAACGTCGTTTGACATTGCGACAGTCGGGGGACTGGCCATTGGCTTTGCGTTGGTGATCGCTGCAATCATCTTTGGCGGATCGCCGGGCGCCTTTATCGATATCCCCTCTGTCCTGATTGTGATCGGCGGTACAGCGGCCATTACGGCTGTCAGCTTTGCGTTGGGCGAGTTTCTCGGCTCTGGCAAGGTCCTGATGCGCACGATTTTCCACAAGTCGCGCAATCCGGCCGATGCTGCCCTTCAGATTCTTCAGCTTGCCGAAATCGCCCGTAAGGGTGGCGTTCTCTCGCTGCAGGGACATCTCGATAGCTTGCAGAGCGAAGAATACCTCTGGAAAGGCCTGTCGCTGGTCGTTGATGGCACCCCGCCCGAGGAAGTCGAAGCCATCATGCGCAAGGACATGAATGCCACCATCGGCCGCCACCAGAAAGGTGCAAACATCATGAAAAAGGCTGGTGACGTTGCACCGGCGATGGGCCTGATCGGGACGCTGATCGGTCTGGTTCAGATGCTTGGTAACCTTGATGATCCGTCCTCCATTGGTCCGTCGATGGCTGTTGCACTTTTGACGACCTTCTATGGCGCGGTTCTGGCCAACATGGTGTTCATGCCGCTTGCCGGTAAGCTTGAACGCAACTCAAGCGACGAAGAACTTTTGAATTCGGTCTATATGGTTGGTGCTGTTTCCATCGGTCGGCAGGAAAACCCCCGCCGCCTGGAAATGCTGATCAACTCGATCCTGCCGCCGTCAAAACGCGTCAGCTACTTCGATTGATCACACGTGTGAAGACTGGCCCTGTTGCATTTGAACTATTCGGGTGCGCAGGGTCCCCGAAACTGATCGGAAAGAGATGAGACGATGCAGGTACTGATCGTTGGTGGACTGGGCGGACAGATAGGCGCAGCCAGCAAGATCGCAATGGCGCGCGGCGCTTCGGTCCAGTTGGCCGAAAGCGTGACGACGGCGCTTAACATCCTGCGGACTGGCAACCGGATTGATCTGGTCATGGCTGACATCACTCTTGATGTCGCTGCCCTGATTGATGCCATGGGTGCAGAACGCATCACCGTTCCGGTTGTGGCATGCGGCATCGGCAATGATGTCAACGGTGCGGTCAACGCCATTAAGGCCGGTGCACAGGAATTTATCCCCCTGCCGCCCGAAGCAGATCTGATCGCGGCCATCTTTGAGGCCGTGACCGAGGAAAGCCATGCGCTGATCCATCGCGATGCCCGCATGGCAGAAACCCTGCGTCTGGCGGGTCAGGTCGCCAACAGCTCGGCCTCCATCCTGATCACCGGTGAAAGCGGTACCGGTAAGGAAATCATTTCGCGCTACGTGCATCGCAAGTCCAATCGCGCGGATAAGCCGTTTGTCGCGGTCAACTGTGCGGCAATCCCCGACAACCTTCTTGAATCCGAACTTTTCGGTCATGAGAAAGGTGCCTTTACCGGGGCGCAGGCACGCCGCATCGGTAAATTTGAAGAAGCCAATGGCGGCACGCTTTTGCTTGATGAAATCAGCGAAATGGATGTCCGCCTGCAGGCAAAGCTTCTGCGGGCCATTCAGGAAAAGGAAATTGACCGGCTTGGTGGCAAAAGTCCCGTCAAGGTCGATGTCCGAATTCTGGCAACCTCGAACCGCAATCTTGAGGCCGAAGTCAATGCGGGTAACTTCCGCGAAGATTTGTATTTCCGCCTGAATGTCGTCAACCTTGATATTCCGTCGCTGCGTGAGCGTCCCGACGATATCCCGGTTCTGGCCGAGTTCTTTGTCAAAAAGTATTCCGAGGCCAATGACGTTCCGGTTCGCCCGATCAGCCCGCTTGCGATCCAGCGCCTGCTGTCCCACCACTGGCGGGGCAATGTGCGCGAGCTGGAAAACACCATGCACCGTGCCGTGCTGATTGCAGGTCCGGACGAAATCGGGCCCGAAGCCATTATGCTTTCCGGATCAGGCAAGAGTGAACCGACCGCTGCAGCACCACAGGCCCCCTCGCCCGCACCGACTGCACCTGCGGCGCCGGCACGGGCAAGTTCGGCCTATGCCAACGCCAATGCCGCCTATGGCGCGGCCTCATCGGCCTATCAGCCAAGCGCACCCACACCACCGCCTGCCCCCTCTGCTCCGGCAGAAGAGGCACCGGCTGCGGATCAAGGCTCTGATAGCTCTGATAGCTCTGATAGCGCATCAGATGAAGGTACTGGAAACGGGTCGATGACCTCGGCGCTGGTTGGACGTACGGTTGCTGACGTCGAACGCGACCTGATCATTGATACGCTCAAGCATTGCTTTGGTAACCGGACCCATGCGGCCAACATTCTTGGCATTTCCATTCGAACCCTGCGCAACAAGCTGCGCCAGTATAACGACGAAGGACTTGCCGTCCCGGCCCCGGGCGATGGTCACGACTGAACATGAAAATTCCCTGCGCTATCCCCATCTTCAATGCAGGTAAAAGCGCAACGGACTTCGAGCAAGCAACAGGATAACAAGCAAAGACAATGGCCGAAGGTCAAGACATCACACCGACTGGTTCCGGTGGCTCCGAAGGCCCCGGTGGCGGTGCGCCGGGTGGGCTAAATCTCGGCGCCATTCAGTCGCGTGTAGCTTCGGCCATGAAGCGTGGCGACATCGCCATGGCGCTGGGCTTTATCATGATCCTTGTGGTCATGATGTTCCCGATGCCGCCATGGCTGCTTGATTTCATGCTCGCCCTTTCGATCAGCTTCTCTGTGCTGATCCTGATGACATCGCTGTTCATTCAGAAACCACTCGAATTCAACTCCTTCCCAACGATCCTGCTGGTGGCGACGTCGCTCAGGCTGGCGCTGAACATCGCGACAACCCGACTGATCCTTGGTCACGGGCACGAAGGCACGCACGCTGCCGGCGCGGTGATCGAGGCGTTTGGTTCCTTCCTGATTTCGGGCAACTTCGTTATCGGGATTATCGTTTTTGCCATTCTTGTAATCATTAACTTCGTCGTGATCACCAAGGGTTCCGGCCGTATTGCCGAGGTCGCAGCCCGCTTTACCCTTGATGCCATGCCCGGCAAGCAGATGGCGATTGACGCCGATTTGTCATCGGGCCTGATCAACGAAGAACAAGCCAAGGCACGCCGTAAGGAACTTGAAGATGAAAGCTCATTCTTCGGGTCCATGGATGGTGCGTCGAAGTTCGTTCGTGGTGATGCGGTTGCCGGTATTCTGATTACGTTTATCAACGTGGTTGGCGGCATCATCATTGGTACCGCCCAGATGGGACTTTCACTGGGTGAAGCAACCGAGACCTATACGATCCTGACCGTTGGTGATGGTCTGGTATCTCAGATCCCGGCATTGATCGTGTCGACCGCTGCGGGCCTTCTGGTCACCAAGGGTGGCCTTGATGGCGCGACCGAAAAGGCCGTTTTCGGACAAGTTAGTAACTATCCCGCAGCCCTTGGCGTTGCCGCCGCCCTGATGGCGGGCATGTCGCTTCTGCCGGGCATTCCCATGGTTTGGTTCCTTGGCTTGGCGATCGGGTTGGGATATCTCGCTTATTACATGGGCAAACGTCAGAACGCAGCCGTTGCCGAAGAACAAATGAAAGAAACCCAGGCCGCCGCCGAGGCCGCCGCCCCACCGCCAGAAGAGCCCATCGCAAATGCGCTTCGCATGGACTATGTCCGGCTCGAACTGGGCTATGGGTTGCTCTCATTGATCAGCACCGAACGCGGACAGAAACTGACCGACCAGATCAAGGCACTGCGCCGACAGCTTGCCGGTGACATGGGCTTTGTCATGCCGTCCGTGCGTATTCAGGACAACATGCAACTTCCCGCCAATACATATGTCCTGCGCGTCAAGGAGATCGAGGCGGGCCGGGGTGACTTGCGCCCGAACATGTTGCTGGTGATGGACCCGCGCGGTGAAGAAATCACCCTGTCGGGCGAAAAGACCATGGAGCCAACCTTTAACCTGCCGGCCATGTGGATCGAACAGGGCATGAAGGAAGAAGCCATGTTCCGTGGCTACACGGTAGTGGATCCACAAACCGTGATCACGACGCACATCACCGAAGTGATCAAGGATCACATGCCCGAACTGCTGTCTTATGCCGAAACGCAAAAGCTGCTTGATGAACTTGACGAAGACCAGAAGAAGCTGGTCGAAGATATCGTCCCGGGTCAGGTTTCCGTCGGCGGCGTTCAGCGCGTGCTTCAGAACCTGCTGACCGAACGTGTATCGATCCGCGATCTGCCGACCATCCTTGAAGGCATTGCTGAATCCACCGCATTCACGCGCAATCCGACCTTCATGACCGAACATGTCCGATCGCGTCTGGCGCGCCAGCTTTCCGATGTGAACACCAATCAGGATGGTGTCATTCCGCTGGTGACCATGTCGCCGCAGTGGGAGCAGGTCTTTGCCGAAAGCCTTGTCGGGTCGGGTGAGGAAAAGCAGCTTTCCATTCCACCAAGCCAGCTTCAGGAATTCATCAACAAGGTTCGCACCACATTTGAACGCCTGGGCATGATGGGCGAAAGCCCCGTCCTTCTGACCAGCCCGGGCATTCGTCCTTACGTGCGCTCGATCGTTGAACGTTTCCGCCCGAGCACGGTGGTCATGTCACAAAACGAAATTCACCCAAAGGCACAGCTGAAAACGTTGGGGCAGGTGTGATGCGTATCTTGATCCCGACCGCCCTGTTTGCGGACATCACAAAGTGGGAGGAGCAGAATGCGTCTTAAGACCTTCACCGCCCCCACCATGACCGAGGCGATGGCGCTCGTTAAAGAGCACATGGGCACTGATGCCATCATTGTCTCGACACAGGATATCCCCGGAAGTGGTGTGCGCCTGACAGCTGCCCTTGATCGCGATCCGGATTTTGAAGATGACGTTGGTCCGGCCCCGGCACTTCAGGAACAACTTGATGCGGTTGAGGCGGCCCTGACACGGCATAATTTGCCGGAACGGTTGCGCATTCGGCTTTGCGACCTGATGGCACGCGAAACAGCCGCCGCGTCCGAGCAACAATTGCTGGCCGGCGCGCTGGATGAAATTTTTGATTTCTCGCCGCTCCCCGAAAAGAACACACCGCGCGCCTTGGCTTTTGTCGGGCCACCGGGATCCGGCAAAACATTGGCCGTTGCAAAAACCGCCGCCCGCGCGGTGATGAAGAAACGTAAAGTCGCTGTTCTTTCAACCGATTACAAACGTGCCGGTGGCATTGCCCAGCTTGAGGCCTTTACCAAAATCCTCAAGATTGATCTGCTGCAGGCCAAATCACCAGATGATCTCAAGGCGCGGTTTGGCGACATCCGCGATGCTGATGTCATCCTGATCGATACGGCAAGCTGCAATCCCTATCTCGAAACCGAGATTGGCACGCTTTGTGAATTCATGAAGGCAGTACCGAGTGAACCGGTACTGGTGAACCCTGCGGGAATTGATGCCTACGAGTCCGCTGATATTGCCAATGCCTTTGCCGATGGCGGCGCAACACGCGTGATGATCTCGCGACTTGATGTTGCCGCCCGCCTTGGCGGTGCGTTATATGGAGCGGACGCAGGTAATCTTTCCCTTTGTAATGTCAGTATGACAGCCCAGGTAGCGGACGGCCTCACAGCCCTTAGTCCCCTTGCCTTGGCAAAACTTCTGATACCGTCCCATCGCGCTGAAACCGCGAAACCGAGCTTCTCCGAGGTCGTGAAATGACTACCAAGTCTGATGCTTCACCCAAATCTGCCCCGCGGGCCAGAGGCCGCAACGTCCTTGCTGTCGCATCTGGCAAAGGCGGCGTCGGCAAGACCTGGTTTTCCATTACCCTGACCCATGCCATGGTTCTGGAAGGTCACAAGACCCTTTTGTTTGACGGTGATCTTGGCCTTGCCAATATCGATATCCAACTTGGCCTGATGCCGAAATACGATCTGGGCGGCGTGATATCCGGACGTATCAGCCTGAAAGATGCCGTGACACACTTCCCGGACGGCGACTTTGATATCATTGCCGGTCGCAGCGGATCGGGCAGTCTTGCCAATCTGCCGGCCACCCGACTTCAGGCCTTGTCAGACGATCTGATCCAAACCGGCAAGGAATATGATAAGGTATTGATCGACCTTGGCGCAGGCGTGGATCAGGGCGTGCGTCAGATGACCGGCCTTGCCAATACGGTGATTGTCATCACCAACGGTGACCCGACCTCTTTGACCGATGCCTACGCCTTTATCAAGGTCACCCATATGGCCCGCCCGAAAACCGATATTCGTGTCGTGGTCAATATGGCCAAGGACAAGAAAGAAGGTCAGGCGATCTATAACAAGCTGCTTAAGGCGTGCGAGGGCTTCCTGAAAATTTCGCCGCCGCTGCTTGGCGTTATTCGCGCGGATGCCAAGGTATCGGAATGTATCCGCAATCAAACGCCGCTTTTGACCCGTCATCCGAATTGCGATGCCGCACAGGACATAGAGGCAATCGCCCTAACCCTTCTCGAGGAGTAGGTTTGTCATGACGCAGCCGCCACAAGCAATATCGCCCGGCCCCGCCGTCGGTGGACATGCTTCGGCGGGCGGCACTGCCGGACAAACCACTCAGGGCTCCGTCCCTGCTCAAATCAACGCCACCGTCACTAATGCAACGCCCCAACAGGTTGCCGCCGCACTGGCCAAGCTGCCAGTCGAAACGCTTTTGCAGGCATCGGTTCAATCACAATCGGGCAATCAACTGACCCTCGCGACCGCGCTTGGATTGGTCTCAGTAAAGGTCCCGACCCCACTTCCGGGCAATCTCGGTGATCTTCTGTGGGCACGCATTCCAACAACCAATCCCGGTGCCGGACAAACCGCAGCTGGTGGAAATCCGGCTGATGGCATGCGTCTGCAGCTGCTGCCCCAGACCATGACGCCGGGTGGTTCCGGGGTAACGGGCAGCATTGCAAGCGGAAATCTCGCGGGAAGTTCTCTGACACCGGGCCAGACATTCAGCGCGGTGACCACATCCATTCTGAACATGCCCAACGGCACGCAATTGCCTGCCGGAAGCCAGACACAGGTCATTTTCCTTGGCCAGGGCACGGTAACACCGCAACAGGCCGCCAACGTCATGGCATCGGTCGCGAATGCAGGTGCAAATGTGGCCGGCAGCACAGCAGGAGCTGCAACAGGCGGTGCCATAGCTGGCATGGCGGCAACCATCGCTGCGCAAACAGCAGGCGGACAAGCACCGGCTGGCACATTAATGCTGACCGGCACCGTCCTGCCACCTGACAGTGCCGAAGCGCGCATGTTGCCACAGGGCTTTACCGCACTTCGCACCTCTGCCGGGATTGTCGGTATCAAACTGCCAGTCCCTGCCCCAAATGGTGCAACACTGTCCTTTAACGTGGATCCGTCTGGCACGGCAAAGCCATCGGTCTCGGCACCAATGACCGAGGCGCAACTGATTGCACGTGGTCAAACGGCGGCACTTACTCATGATTGGGACAGCCTGCACAAGGCGGTCAGCGTCCTTCAACAACATGATCCGGGTGCGGCACTCAGTTTGCTCAACAACATCCCGCAAGCCGGTCCAAAACTGACAACGACCATGATGTTTTTCTTTGCCGCAATGACAGGTCAGAGCGGGAATTTACGTGGCTGGATCGGGGACCGTGCGGCAAACAGCCTGGCCTCCCTCGCCGATGCAGATGGTGGCGGGCTTCGAAAGCTTGATGGTGACTTTGCCCAGCTTCGTGCGATGGCGACCGAAGACAGACCAGATGGCTGGCGCGTCATGACGATGCCGTTCAATATGGGTGAAAAAATCGAACAGCTTCAGTTGGGCTGGCGTCACGGCGATCAGGAAAACGATCCTGACAAGCCCGAAGATCAGGGAACGCGCTTCCTGCTGGATTTGTCATTCAGTGTGGTCGGCCACACCCAGCTTGACGGTTTGGTCAAGGGCGAGGACAGCAAGTTTGATCTGATCGTTCGGACCGAAAACCCGTTACAGTCTCATAATCGCGATGACATTCGTGGGATCTTCCGCGAGGCCCTTCAGATTGCCGGCTATAAGGGTCATATCCAGTTTCAGGATGGATCACGCTTTGTCGAAATCGCCCCCGTTCCCGATACCGAGGGCCCGAATTCCCATCACGGGATCGAGGCATAAGGGTTATCGTTCTGAAATGAATGCTTTTAACCACCGTATTGCAGACGTATCCTTGATCCATCATTTATGACAACGGTTGGAAGCCATGCTTGAGATCTACCAGCGCCGTAATCTGATCCTGACCGAACCGAACCCCGGTCCGCGGATTGACTACGTCGTCACTTTGCAAAGCAACCTGACCGGTACCAAGGATGTTTTCCCAGCCCGCCTGACCCTGCGTTATGTGCCTGATCGTCTGATTCTCAAGACCAACAGTCTGGCCGAATATTACGCCGAGATTTCCAGGATAGAGTTCGAGAACTTCGAAGCCGCCGCCGTTCTCTTGATGGATGATTTCAACAACGAACTGGTGCCACGCTGGATCAGCCTGCGTCTGGATAAACAGACCGCTGATAACGATCAGGTCTTCCACCATGAAACAGCCCTTGAAGACCGTCAGCCCAAATGGGGTAACCCGCGTCTTCTGGATCGTTTGGAACGCTACTGATCATTTGATCTGCTTAGCGGAACGGATTTCCATGCACCCATTGGGTCAGTGAATAGCGCAAACCAGCCGTGGTCGGCGCGACCCGATGCAAAACAAAGCTTGGAAAAAAGATAGCAGTCCCCCGTTCCATCGGCGCATCCAGAAAGTTCCCCGCCGGATTCAACTGCAACTGCCCACCTTCATACTGATCAGGCTCTGACAGCTGAATGACCATGGTCAGTTTGCGGCGTCTGGCCACTTCGGACGCGCCGACATCGCTATGCCAGTCGTAGTGACCGCGCAAATCCCCGGCATAGCAGGCGATCTGGGCGTCTTCGGCAAATTCGGTCAGGGAAAAGTCAAAAACGTTGCGGTTTACATCCGCAACAAGGTCGACAATGCGACGACAAACTGCCGGTTCCTGTTCTTCGTTAAACCAGGTTATTTTGGATCGGCGGATGTGGGTTGCCGTTTGCCCCTGGACAAGACCGCCTTCGTCCAACTCATGGGCAAACCCATTGATCAGGCGATCACAGGTGGCGGCGTCCAGTGCATCCGGGACGATGGCAAACATTTCTTCGGGAAACATGCTCGACATTCTCCATGCCGCACAGGTCCGGTATTCGATGCCCCAGGCCCAAGACAATTCTTTTGCGGTAAGATGCTATAAGACCAATTTCGGCGCGATACCAGCAATTTCGATGCAGGCCATCGTTGCATTTTCGCGCGTCTAGTCCAGCTTGATCACCCGCCCACCAGCGGCCTCGCCGTCCTCGGGATCATGGGTCACCATCAGGGTCGGCAGGCTGTTCTCGCGGCACAGATCAAACACAAACGACCGGATCTGGGATCGCAGGCCACTATCAAGTTTGGAAAACGGCTCATCAAGCAATAAGGCGCAGGGTTCGGATAACAGAACCCGCATCAAGGCAACACGCGCGCGCTGCCCGCCCGAAAGGGTTGCCGGATCCCGGTCATAAAACCCGTCCATTTCCGCACTGCCAAGTGCTGCCTCAACCCGTGCGCGACGAATGGCACGTCCCTTGATGTGTGATGGCAAGGCAAAGGCCAGATTGCCGCCCACCGAAAGATGGGGAAACAACAAATCATCCTGAAACAGAATGCCCACATGGCGGTCTTGCGGCGCCAAACCATCAAGGGGCTTGCCATCGAGGACCACTTGCCCGGAAACATGAAAGCTGTCTGGCAAGGTGCCACATATATGGCCAAGCAAACTGGATTTCCCCGAACCGCTTGGACCCATCAGGGTCACGATTTCACCCGGCGCAATCGTCAGGTCGACCGCCACCAGTTCGCGTTCGCCAAGGCGAATGTGCACATCGCGCAGTTCCAGACCATTTTTTACCGCTTCAGACATGTATCATCCCTTGTTCTGCGCCCCCATGCCGCGCCGGTTTCGGAATAAAATGGCTGGTATCAGCAAGGCAAGCGCAAAGCCCGCAAACGGCAGGATCATCTGCAACAAGCCATAAATACCGATCATCCGCCGATCACCACCGGATGCCAGTGCGACCGCCTCGGTCGTGACGGTCGCAAAGCGCCCGGCTCCGATCAATAATGTTGGCAGATATTGCCCGACGGTCACGGCAAGCCCGACCGCCGCAGCCGTAAGAACCGCACGGGTCAAAAGCGGCAAGCGCACCTGCCAGAATACGCGCGCTGGCGACGAACCAAGACAAAGGGCCGTTTGCCGATAGCGCGGATCGAGCGCGTGAAACGGTTCCGACAGGGACAGAAAGACATATGGCGCCACAAACACCAGATGCCCCAGCACGACTGACAACAATGTCCGTTCGAGGCCAAGCAAGGTAAAGAATACCTGCAAACCGAACATGAAGCTGATCTGCGGCACCAGAAGCGGCAGGTAAATCAAAAGCATCGCCCGCCGACCAGCGGCCTTGCCGGTGCGGACTTCATTTTCAAGACAGGCCAGAACCAGCGTGACCGCAATCAGGACTGCCGGCACACCAATCAGAAGTGTGGTTGTCAAACTGCGACCAATCGCATCAAGCTCTCGCGTCCAAAGACGCAAACTGAAACCACGCGGCAACAGATCGGGAAACGCCCAGAAGCCCGCAATACTCCAGACCAGCAACACCACAAGGCCAAGCACCACTGCACCTGCCGCGACCAGCGCGATTGCGGCAGATGCCCCGCGCACGGCATGGTCACTCTTGAAACGATGCCCGTCCTCGGCCCAATAGCGCCCCACTGCTGCAATCATCCGTTCGCCCGCAATCCAGACCGCCATCGCCACAATGACGATCAGAAGCTGCAACACCGCTGCACTTGATGCCATGAACCGCATGGCAAGATCAGGATCAGACAGCCATCCCAGGATGCGCACAGCCAGCGGTGCGGGTGTCGTCGGGGCCAGAATGATCGCCACATCAACAACCGAGGTCGAATAGGCCAACACCGCCATAACCGGCAGGCGGATTTGCGGATAAATCCGCGGCAAGGTTGCCTTGAACCATCCGGCAATCTTTCCATAGCCAAGGGTTGCGGTGACCTGTGCGGTGCGGTCTGTATCAGCCTGCGGCAGGGCAGAAAGCGTCATCAGAAAAAGGAACGGGATTTCCTTGGCCACCAGCCCGGCAATCAGCGCCATGCCCCACGGGTCATGAATAATTGCGATGTCCGGTGGTCGATCCCATCCGGTAAACTGTGACACCAGCCTGACAATCCAGCCCGATGGCGCGATCAGAAAGGCCAGACCAAATGCCGCCGTCGCATGCGGCACCGACAGGATCGGCGACAAGATCCGTTGCATGGCATGAAAGATGCGCGTGCCCTGCCAGGCGGCACAAAACAGCATCACAATCGCAACCGAAATCGCTGTTGCGATCAAACCATTCACAAATGATAGACGGATGGATGTACCAAGCCCCGGCTGCGCAAAAAGTGCCTGCCACGGATCAAGGCTTGGTTCGACCCCACCAAGGGCGGGCAATATCCCAAACGCAGGCAACAGCGTTCCGATAAGCCCGGCGGAAACCGGGCCAATCATCAGAATAATCGTCAGGATCGGGATAAATCGCAGCATCCGCGATTATTGCACAACGCCGTATCGTTTTTGCCATTCGGTCTCGACCAGCGACATCCAGCTCGGATGTGGTTCTGGCAAAACGGTGCCGCGTTCAGATGGCGCAAGCGATGCAATGCCAAGATCAAGATTGGCAAAGGCTTCCTGCATGTCCTTGGGCAGTTTATCCATCGCCAGAACCGTATCCGCCCCCCAGTATTGCGGGTCCTGCTTGCGCAGTTGGGCTTCGGGTGACATCAGGAAATCAGCGAGCACAACTGCGCCTGCCTTGGCCGATGCGTTATAGGGAATGGCAACAAAGTTGGTATTGCCAAGCGTGCCATTGTCAAACACATAGGATCGGACGGTATCGGGAAGCTCAAAGGCCTCAATCGCGGATGACACCTCGCCAGAGCTGAACGAAAAGGCGATATCGACCTCGTTATCCGCCAAAAGGGTCCGCATCGATGCCCCGTTCTGCGGATAGGCCTGGCCATTGCGCCACAACAGCGGCTGCAAATCTTCAAGATAGCCCCAAAGCGGTGCCAATGTTGCCTCGGCATCGGTTTCATCGGCAGGCTGCTGCAGGACTTTTGGATCATCAACCAGTTCGGTCAGAATCTGTTTGAGGAACGTTGAGCCCATGTAGTTCGGCGGCTGCGGATAGGTAAAGCGGCCCGGATGCTTCACAAGCCATTCCAGCAATTGCTGGGCTGATTTCGGGACGGTATCAAGCTTGGCGGTATCGTAATAGAAACTGACCTGCGCCATCCCCCACGGTGCTTCAAGCCCGTCGGTCGGAACGGTAAAGTCATTGACCACCGTCGGTTTGCCTTCAACATCGACATAGGCGAAATTCGGCGTCTGTTCTGCCCACGGGCCAAACAACAGGTCATTGCGCTTCATCGCGGCAAAGTTTTCGCCGTTAATCCAGATCATGTCGACCGCGCCACCATCATCAACACCGGCGGTCTTTTCCGACAGCACCTTGGTGACCGCATCGGCGGTATCGGTCAGTTTGACCTGCACGACCTCAACGCCATAGCGTTCGCGCACCTGTTCACCAGCCCAGGCGATATAGTCATTAATGCGCGGCTCTCCGCCCCAGGCATGCCAATAAACGGTCTGCCCGCGCGCCTGATCAAGTACCGATTGCCAGTTACCGACATCCGGGGCCGGGTCTGCCTTTGCCGGTGCAGACAGCGACGTCGCCGCCACCGCAGTTACAAGCGCCAAAGCAGAAACGAAAGTACGCAATCCTGACCTCATATCGGACAATCCTTTTACCTGATGACCTGAAGCCTTGCCCGAATGGCGGGCATAGCCGGTTTTTGATTTTGTAATCGTCAGTTTTTCAACAGTCGGCGCATAAAATCAATTCACGCTTGCGTTAGAGTCTGATCAAACACACTTTGACTGCAATCAGTTGATCACCGCTTTGGGTCACAAAGGACACCTGCAATGTTTGAATGGATGAGCGACCCGAACATGTGGATGGGGCTTGCAACACTGACCGCCCTCGAAATTGTTCTTGGCATCGACAACATCGTTTTTCTGTCGGTGATCGTTTCCAAACTTCCGCAAAACCAGCAGGCATCGGCACGTCGGATCGGTCTTTTGGCCGCGATGGGAATGCGCCTGGCCCTTCTGGCAGGGATCGCATGGGTCATGCAACTGACCACACCACTGTTCGCCGCGTTCGGACAGGAAGTCAGCGGACGTGACCTGATCCTGATTGTTGGCGGGTTGTTCCTGATCGCCAAGGCATCCAAGGAAATTCATCACACCATTGATGAACCCGAAGAACATGGTCCGGGCAAGATTATGTCGGGCTTTGCCATGACCATCATGCAGATCATGTTGCTGGATATCATTTTCTCGCTTGATAGCGTGATCACCGCGGTTGGGCTGGTCGATCATATTTCGATCATGGTGATAGCCGTCATCCTGTCCGTTCTGGTGATGCTAATGGCCGCTAAGACCATTGGCGACTTTGTTGAACAACATCCCTCTGTGAAAATGTTAGCGCTATCATTCCTTATTCTGGTAGGGTTTGTCCTGCTGCTCGATGGGGTCGAAATACATGTTCCGAAAGGCTACATCTATTTTGCGATGGCGTTCAGCTTGTCGGTCGAAACGCTCAATCTTCTGAACAGAAAACGTAAACTCAAACGACGTGCGCAAGAGAATGGCTGATGAAAAAAGTTGATCCGCCGCAGTGTCTGGAAAATGCATTTGCACAGCACAGCCTTGAAGATATCCAAGTTCTTGAGTTCCCGGAAGGCACCCGCACAGCTGCCGATGCCGCAAACGCGATTGGCTGTGACATTAGCGATATCGGCAAATCACTGGTCTTCATGACCGAAACATCCCGCCCGATCCTGATTATCATGAACGGTGCTGACAAGGTCGATCTGGACAAGGTCGCCGCCCTGATGGGATTATCGATCCGCAAGGCCGATGCGACCGAAGTCCGGAAATATACAGGATATGCCATCGGCGGCGTTCCGCCCTTTGGCCACGCCAAGCCCGTTGAAACGCTGATTGATGCAAAGCTGCTCGAAAAGGAAACCATATGGCTTGCAGCCGGGACGCCCAAAACAGTGTTTGAGCTTAAAACAGCTGATCTCAAACGGATCACTGGAGTCGAAACAGGCGTCAAGATCGCGGTCTGAAGACAGCGGCAAAACCGTTTTTGATGAAGAAATTCCGGCGAGCCACACTGCCACCTTTGGGGTTTCACCCTTTGCGATCCAACGCCTGCGTCTTGCCAATGAGGGTTCGGCGAAAAACAATATCGCCGCGTTTATTGACCGCGTGGCTGCGGTCTCGCCCGATATGATGGATGGAAACGTCGCCCTTAAATAAGCCCGTCATCGCGCGTGGCCGAACGCATCCCGATTTCGTCAAGCTCGTCCTGCTCTTTCTTGTCTTCTTCGGCGCGTTCGGCCTCAACCCGGTTGCGTTCGGCGATCTCTGCTGTCTTGAGCTCCCTGAACGCGTCGGCGACTTCTTCGCGGAAGGCGTCGATTTTTTCTTCCTGATCGGCAATCATTTTCCTGATCGCTTCGCGTTCGGCAATCACCGCATTGGCAAAACTGCCATAAGCAAACCCGGCAAGTTCGGGGTTTTCTGCCGCAATCTTTTGTTCGGCAAGAACTGCTTGCTCAAGCGCTTCTTTTTCAGCTTCAAGATTGCCCAAAACACCCAGCATCTCGCCAAGTTCGCGCTGCTTCTCGTCAAGCGCCCATTTGCGCATGCGCACCAGTGCCTTGAAATCCTTGGCCATGGGTCAGCCCCTAGGGTCCGCGATCATTCTGATGCCCCACCGGGGACATCATTGCCCTCCTGACGCAAAGCACGCTTCGCTTCATTCAGGTCTTTTCCGTTCTCGCGCTTTGAGCGGCTTTGAACCTTTGGTCCGCGATTGATCTTCGGGCCGGTTGATGGCGGTGGTGCCGGTCGGGCGGCCGGCATTTCAGCGGCCGCGGCGGGCTGCTGCGGGTTCGCAGCAGCGGGTTGTTGCGGGGCAGCCTGCCCCGCCTGCTGGCCGTTTGCAGGGGCCTCTTCCTGGGGTTGTTCCGCCAGAAGATCAAGACGGCGGGCGAGTTCCAAGTAACCCTCATTCAGGCGCGTGCATTCGGTTTTTCGCTGTTTGAGGAATTCCTCGATCAGCGGGAAGTAATGAATGGCTTCATCGACCTTGGGATCGGTCCCCTTGCGATAGGCCCCAAGTCGGATCAGTTCGGCCATATCTTCGTAGGTCGCCAGAAGCTGTCGGGCACGGGCAACAATCTGGTTTTCTTCCTCGTTATTGCAGCCCGGCATGGTACGCGACACGCTGCGCAGGATATTGATCGCCGGATAGCGCCCCTGTTCGGCAATCGAACGGTCCAGTACGACGTGGCCATCAAGAATACCACGCACCGCATCGGAAATCGGTTCGTTATGATCATCACCATCAACCAGAACCGTAAACAGCCCGGTGATGGATCCCTGCCCCGGCCCCCCCGGTCCGGCGCGTTCGAGCAGGCGCGGCAATTCGGCAAACACGGTCGGTGTATACCCCTTGGATGCAGGCGGCTCGCCAACTGACAGGCTGATTTCACGCTGCGCCATGGCAAAACGGGTCACGGAATCCATCATGCACAGCACATCGCGCCCGACATCACGGAAATATTCCGATAGCGCCATGGTCATATAGGCCGCCTGACGACGCATCAGGGGCGGCTCATCCGAGGTTGCCACAACAACAACCGACCGACGCAGGCCTTCTTCGCCCAGATCATCCTCGATGAATTCACGTGCTTCGCGGCCACGTTCCCCGATCAGACCGACAACCGACACATCCGATGTGGTATGGCGCGTCATCATCGACAGCAAACTAGATTTACCGACACCCGAACCGGCAAAGATGCCCATACGTTGCCCGCGACAGCAGGTCAGAAACGTATTCATCGCCCGCACACCAAGATCAATCTTGCCGGCGACACGCTGCCTGGAATGGGCCGACGGCGGCATATTGCGGATCGGATAGGGACGATTGCCTTCGGTCAGTGGCCCTTTGCCATCGACCGGTTCACCAAACGCATTGACCACACGCCCAAGCCAGCTTTCATCAGGATAGACTTGCGGTTGGGTATCGCCGAGTTCGACTTCGCAGCCAATCCCGATCCCGTCAAGAATGCCAAACGGCATCAAAAGTGCGCGTTCATTGCGAAAGCCGACGACCTCGCAAATGACGGCTTTACCATCGCGCCGCTTGACCTTGCAGCGGTCACCGACCGACAGCGCACCTTCAACCCCGCCGATCTCGACCAGAAGACCCAAAACAGCCGTCACCCGCCCGACAACGCGATAGTCGGGAATACGGCGAAGTTCTGCGACAATATTACGGCCAATCTGAAACACGGGCGGTTCTTTTCAGCGAAAACGGTGGAAACAATTCTTGTAACACGGAAATTTACCCCGCCGAACGGTCATGGGGGTGGCAAATCGTACCGCGTCGTACCAAATATATAGTCATATCCGGTATTAAAAAGCCGTGTAGACGATAAAATAGAGTTTTTTTTCGTTACATAAGGCTTTGGCGATTAACATCGCAAACCGTTGGGAAAACTCGCGTTCCGCTCCCGAGTCGCTTCTTTGAATGAAAAAAAGTTAACAAGTTGCGACTCGGCTGCTTGCCACGAGTCGCAAAGCAACGTATCGTTAACGGAATGGGGGAAGAATTTCCCAAAAAGGCGGCAATCGTTGGGGCGCTTGTCGATCAACCGGATCAACACGGACTTATTGCGGAACACGGTAACGGAGCAGAAACATGCGGGTGCTGCTTGTTGAGGATGACAACACCTATGCTGACAGCATCGAATTGATGCTGAAGTCTGAAGGCATGGTGATTGACACTACCGACCTTGGGGAAGACGGTCTCGAGATCGGCAAGCTTTACGATTATGACATCATTCTTCTGGATCTCATGCTGCCAGACATTGACGGCTATGAGGTTCTGAGACGTTTGCGCGATGCACGCGTCGAGACACCGGTCCTGATCCTGTCGGGTCTGACCGAAACCGAAGACAAGGTCAAAGGCCTTGGCTTTGGGGCGGATGACTATCTGACCAAGCCTTTCGAAAAGACCGAGCTTCTGGCACGCGTACAGGCAATCGTTCGCCGTTCGCGTGGTCATGCACAGTCAATGATTTCGACCGGCAAGCTTAACGTCAATCTGGATGCACGCACCGTCGATGTCGACGGCAAGCCACTGCATCTGACCGGCAAGGAATATGGCATCCTTGAATTGCTGTCGCTGCGCAAAGGCACGACATTGACCAAGGAAATGTTCCTCAACCACCTTTATGGCGGTATGGACGAGCCGGAACTCAAGATCATTGACGTCTTTGTCTGCAAACTGCGCAAGAAAATCCAGTCTGCGACCAAGGGCGACAACTACATCCATACGGTTTGGGGCCGGGGCTATGTCCTGCGCGACCCCGACACCAACAGCGCTGCGGCCTGATATTCGGGATATCGGTTTCAGGCTTGCCTGACGCCCCCAACAGTGCCCGTTCTACGAAAAACGCCCCGGACTGCACCGGGGCGTTTTTCGTTTTGGGTCACGGCAAATAAATCAGTGGATCGATCAGGCCCCCGACCTGTATCCGATCAATCAGTTCAAAGACCGGGATCACCATCAGAAAGACCAGTCCATCCCGCAAGGTCCGCACAAGAAGTTGCGGGCGCACTTCTAGTATGTCCGCATCCCGCCATACACCAAAACGCGGCCCAAAGCGCGGGACGCGCGCCTTGTAGGTTTCGAATGATGCCCCGAACAATTCCGACAGCGCGCGTTCTTCACGCAAGATCACCGGTAGGAAGATACCAAAGGCCCCCAATCCAAACAGGATCGCCACCAAAAGACTTCCGGTCTGTGCACCAATGCCGGTCGCACCGATGAAGCTGAACATATAAAGCGGATTACGACTGATCGAATAGGGCCCGGTATCGGTCAACTGGCGCGCCTTGCGCCCACCGATATAAAGCGTGCACCACGCGCGCCCGAATATGGCGATCAGGATCAGGACAACCCCGGCAATCTCGACACCCTCATGGGTGAACATCTCCACCCGGGCAAGGGACTGCATCAAAGGAAGGGCGCAAAGCACCACAAGAGCAATACAGGCAATCGCAAGCTTGCGCCGACGCTGAACACGGCTGAGTTCCCGGCGTGGTGCAGATATGGAATTTGATGAATGTGGGGTCATTGAGCCTTCCCGACTTTCCGTTCAACAGAACAGTCGGCAATGCACCAACTGTCAGCTACTTCTTGTCGTCCGGCTTCCCGAAACGGGACCGATCAAAGGTCGTGGACGGGCGTGTGGTTCCGCTGGACCCACTTGTATTGCTGCTGCCAGTCGTCCCCGGCCGCTGGGTCGTGCCACCCGCGCCAGCACCGGTGCCGGTGCCAAGCGGACGGCGATAGGTCGAACCGGTGGTACCGGTTGTGCCCGTTGTCCCCGGACGTGTGGTCGAACCAGTACCAGTCGAACCTGACGGCCTGCTGAACGCACTGCCTGTTGTGCCGGTGCCGGTTGTCGGACGGGTCGTAGAGGACGTGCCCCCAAGCGGACGCTGGGTCGCCTGCGTGCCCGACGTTGCGGTTCCGGGACGTGTCGTGGCGGTCCCGGTTGTTCCGACTGCCGGGCGGGCAGTAGAACCCGCTGTCGCCCCTGCGCCGGTTTGCATATGCTTTGGTTTCGGGAAGGCAAGACCACCTGCGGCAGCGCCCCCTGCAGCACCGGCAGCAGCACCGGCAGCAGCACCGGCCTGCACCTTTTCAAGCGCAGTCAGGTCAACGTCCGGCGCACCGGGACGGTTAAGCTGATAGATGCCACGTTGACGCGCAAGCGGCTTGAACTTGTCCGAAATACCCAGAACCGTCTCTGCCCCGCCAAGGAACAGGAAGCCATCATCAGGCATCAGGGCCGAAATACGGGCCAGAACGTCGCTTTTGGTCGGCTGATCAAAATAGATCAGCACGTTACGGCAATAAACGACGTCAAACTGTCCAAGCGGTCGGAAATCTTCCAGAAGGTTGAATTCCTTGTACTGAACCTTGGAACGGACATCAGACGAAATCTGCCACTGGTCTTCCTTCTTCTGGAAGTACTTGACCAGAAGGCCGATCGGAAGACCCCTTTGGACTTCGAACTGCGAATAAAGGCCCGCGCGCGCCTTGTTCAGGATTTCACGCGAAATGTCAGTCCCGATGATGTCAATACGCCAGCCAGCCAGCTGGGATTTGAATTCATCAAGGATCATTGCCAGCGAATAGGGCTCCTGCCCGGACGAGGCCGCAGCGCACCAGATGCGCAAATGTTTTTTCGGCGCACGCGCCTTGATCATGTGTGGCAGGACAACATGGCGGAATTGATCGAACGGCTTGGTATCGCGGAAAAAGAAGCTTTCATTGGTCGTCATCGCATCAACGACTTCTTCGACCAGATTACGGTCGCCGCCACGCAGCGCGCCAATCAGCTCTGTCAGATCCTTGAGGCCGCGTTTGCGCGCAATCGGCATAAGCCGGCTTTCGAGCAGATAAGTCTTGTCCTGGCTCAAAACGAGCCCGGACTTGGACTTGATCAGTCTGCTTACAAACTCGAAATCATCCGGCTTCATCATTGTGGGTTAACGACCCCCTGCAAGTTTTTTGATATAGGCCGCAATTCCACCCACCGGCAGAACCGCAGAACAGATACCGGCATGCGCTGCCGCACCTGGCATCCCCCATACAACGCTGCTTTGCTCGTCTTGTGCCACGACCATGCCCCCCGCACTGACCACTTCACGACCGCCAAGCATACCATCCTGCCCCATTCCGGTAAGGATTGCAGTCAGAATGTTTCCTCCGTAACTCGCGACCAGACTGCGTAACATCGGATCAACCGACGGACGACAGAAATTCTCGGGCGGGTTTTGGTTCAGCTGCAAATGCCGACTTGCACCACGCCCCTCAACAGTCATGTGGTAATCACCCGGGGCAAGATAAACCTGTCCGCCAACAATTGGCATATTGTTTTGTCCTTCCTGACATTTAAGTCCGGTCAGACGGGTAATGTGTTCAGCCAGAATGGTGGTAAATGTTGCTGGCATATGCTGAGTGATAAAAATCGGCTGACGCACGCCATTCAGACCACGCAAAACCTCAAACAAGGCCTGCGGTCCACCGGTCGAACTGCCAATGGCAATGGCTTCGACATTGATACGTTTTTCCGGCAGCAGCGAAATACCGCCACGAGGCGCAGCCGGGCGTTTTGCTGGTGCCGGCGCGCTTCCCGAGCGGGCCTGCTGGGCACGCGCACCTTTTTGCTGTGCCGGTGCCGTCGGGCGTTTGGGCGGCGGTGCGGATCGTCCTGCCGGTGCGGCGGGCGCAGGGCGCGCTGCCATTTTCGGCGTGGTTTTCGGCTGGCCACCTGCGGCGATCGCCGCATCGCGGATAAGCCTGCCCGGATCGCGTGACGGTGTTGTCGACCGGCCACCGGTTTCGGCTCCGGCTGCTGCAGATTTCGCGGCGGGCGCACCGGTATCAGGCGAAGGCGTCGCAGGATGCGCACTTGGTGCAGGTTGCTGCGGATGGGGCGTCTGACGCATTTGCACCTGTTGAGGGCGATGTTGCTGCATCGGGCGCGGGCGCAGTTCGGCAGTAAATCGTTTACGCTGAATGCGCCCCTGCTTTTGCAGCTGCTGATGCTCGACTGACATTTCGGCACGGAATGTCGATGCCTTGCCATCAGCCCCTGCATCTTCGGAACCGCCCGCCTCGTCATCTGGCGAAGCTGGTTTAGTGGCGGGGTTTGCCTGTTGGGTTGGGGGGGGGGGTGGGGCGGGGGGTGGGGGGAGCGCCGGGGGGGGGGGGAGGAGCGGGGGGGGAGGCGGGGGGGGGGGGGGCGAGGGCGGGG
>NZ_JAAVKI010000013.1 GCF_011806525.1 Thalassospira sp. HF15
GACTTTAGCGCCATAACGCTGCCCGCGCATCCCTTCCTTCTGATCTACAATGTCAAAGAACTCAAAGGCCGAAGCCTTAAACCGCCCGGTTCGTGTCGCTCAATCGTGAGCGCCGCACCCCGTCGGTGGAGGCGGGTTATAGGGCCCTAGATCAGACCTGTAAACACCTTTTTCGCAAAAAAATGCATTTCACGGGAACTTTTCCAGATATTCTTATTTTTCAACAACTTAAGAAAAACGACATATCCAACCATAACAATCACGCAAGATACCTGATCAGACTCTTGGTTGAAAAATCCCGCAAATTCCCGCCCAAAGCCCTGCAAAGAGCAGGTTTGCATGGGGCAAAAAACCCCGAAGCCCATCTGAATGATTCGAAAAAACAGGTTACCGGCCATTCAGATTCTAGGCACTTGCAGCAATCAAAGCCGTTTGACTTGATGCAATGCACCGAAAGACGAGTTCGCTTATTCACATATAGACGTCGATGCCGCACGAGACACCGTTTCCGGGGCACGGCTGCTAAATGCTGCAAAAGCAAATATGTGAACCTTTCCTTTACACTATCACCCGATGATAGGGCGACATAGAGATACCCCTCATTATAAGACGGGCATCAGGGGACCGAAGGAAGATGATGAGACTGCGACAATATCTTATATGTGCTGCCGCGATTGCGGGGCTCTCTCTCGCCGGGTGCTCGGGCACCAACCTTGTGCCCAACACGGGCCCAAGCAGTGATGGCGAAGGCGGCCAACCAGGACCGTCTTTCACCCAGTTCACCGATATTCCGATGCCATCCAATTCGTCACTTGATATGGATAAAAGCATCATCTTTGGCGCATCCGATGCCTGGCATGGCCGGCTGGTGATGAATGCAGGTGGATCTCCTGCCCAGATGTATGACTTTTATGAACGCGAAATGCCGAACTTTGGCTGGAGCAAGGTAACCGTTGTCCGTGCCGACATTTCGGTTCTGGTCTATGACCGCGAAAACCGCGTTGCGACCATCAAACTTACCGGTGGATCATTCGCCGGTTCGATTGTCGATATTACGGTGTCGCCGAAAGGCTGACCCAACCTGGAACTGAGAATTCAAAAACAAAAAGGGTGCCTGATGGCACCCTTTTTTAATGCATAATCGCAGATCAGCTGATTTAGCGCGTGCCGAACAGACGGTCCCCCGCATCGCCAAGACCCGGCACGATATAGGCCTTTTCATTGAGCTTCTCATCAAGGCCGGCGGTATAGATCGGCACATCCGGGTGCGCATCCTGGAAGACTTTGACACCTTCGGGTGCTGCGACCAGCGCCATGAAACGGATATCCTTGTCCGCCACACCATATTTGTTGAGCGTATCAATCGCCGCAACCGCCGAGTTCCCGGTCGCCAGCATCGGATCAACCAGAATAAAGGTCCGGCCTTCTACTTCGGGCAGCTTCACCAGATATTCGACCGGCATGTGGGTTTCCGGATCACGATACAGGCCGATATGGCCGATACGGGCGGACGGCATCAGCTCAATCAGGCCATCGGCCATGCCAGAACCGGCGCGCAGGATCGGAACGACAGCCAGTTTGCGGCCCTGAATGACCGGCGCCTTCATCGGGCAGATCGGGGTTTCGATATCCTCGAAGCTGACAGGAAGCTCGCGGGTGATTTCATAGCCCATCAGAAGCGCGATTTCCTTGAGCAACTGACGGAAGGTCTTGGTCGAGGTGCTGACCTTGCGCATATGGCTCAGCTTATGCTGGATCAGCGGATGATCAAGAATATGAAGGTTCGGGAAATCCTTGTGCGTGCTCATGTGCTTTCGGCCATCCTGTCTTGCTTTGCAGCCGTCCGAAACATGCGGCTGCCCATCTGATGTTTGCGAACCAAGCGCGTAGCGCTTTTGCCCCAAGATGGCAAGTAGAATGCCCCAATCAGAGGACAAAAACAAACCCGATGAGATGAATTGCGCAACATCAGCAGTTCGCGCCCCGATCCCCCACAAAGACAAAAGCGGGGTGACACATTCCGGTGTCACCCCGCTCAGCATTCTTAGATCTATATATATAGTGTGGCGCCAACCGTCACAGGTTACGCACGGGCGCTCAATTTACCACGCGGTCGTTGGGCTCTGCGCGCACCGGGAAACCATCAATCGAATGATCGGCCTTGATCTTGGCTGCGTCATCACGGGCTTCGGCCAGGCTGGCATAGGCACCAATGCGAACATAGTACCAAGCCCCTTCATCCTCTGGTCCGCGCACAACCACCGCAACCTGCAGCCCTTCGCCGCGCAGTTCCTCCGCGCGCTGGCTAGCGTTTTCATGGACCTTGAAGGCACCGACCTGCACCGAGAACGGTTTGTCGGTATCTGCCGCTGCGACCGTGTCCCCTGCCGGCGCGCTCGGTGCCGCTTCGGGCGCAGCTTCTGCGGTTTCGGTTGCCGGTTCAGTTTCGGCTGGCGCCGCACTCTGTTCGGCAGTTTCCGTGGCTTCGCTCGGAGCACTTTCTTCTGTTGCGTCAACTGCCGGGGCATCCGGGGCGGCTGGAGCTTCGGGCGCTTCGGCCGTGCCGTTGACGTCACGGATTTCAGGGGCAGCGATGGCCGGCTCTTCCGAGGTCGTGGCTTCTGCAGCGTCCGTCGCATCTGCTACATCCGACGGAGCCTCTTCGCCACTGGCGGCCTCGTCTGACAGGGCTTCGGTACGTTGCGCAATCAGATCACCGACCGGGTCTTCGCTATCTGCGCTGATTTCCGGCACAGAAGGTTCAGCTGCCTCAGGCGTTTCTTCTGCGATGACAGCGGGCTCTTCCGGGGCAGAGGCCAGCATTTCGACTTCGGGCTGTTGGGTTTGGGTGGTGCGGGCACCTTCATCCGAATCCATAAACAGCCCGGCGCCAACCAGCATTCCGGCAAAGAACAAGACAAGCCCAAGCATGCCTGCGCCTGTGATCAGGCCAAGAAGGGTTTTGCGATCCATATCCGCTATCCGTGCATTAAGGTTTTGCCGATCACCGGCGCGTGTTGCGCCGTGGCCATTGCCATCACCCTGCCCGTCGCGACCATAGATAAAGGCCGGCAGCGGTGCATCCTTTTGCCCGGCATCCGAATCTGACTTGGGGTCCGGGGTTGCGCGCAAATCGGGTTTGTTGGTGTGGTCTTCGTCAGCCATGGACTTGGCCATCCTTCACGACATCAAAGTTACCCTGCGTTTGTAACCGCCAGCACCTTTATAAAACGCTAAGGCCCTGCCCCGAATGCAACCGGGCAGCGCGATAAAGATTGATGTGTGTCTGATGATTTCGGGTAAAAAAAGGGGGACTGGTATGTTCCCCGGCATTGTCCCGCACAATGATCCGGATACCAGCCCCCACGAGTGAGAGAGATCGACCTTCGGGGAGAGAGAGTCCCGAAGATAGAAGCCATCAGGCACGCCATGTCAGCCTGATGGCCGGTCACAAACGACGTTGTCGTCTGCATTTGACAAAAACAGTCATAGAGCATCGATTTTACAATTGCAAACGATTATCACACACATTCGCATAAAAATTTTGAACGCAAGGAAACTACCCGCCACTTGCTGGCTAAGTATCACAATCGAAAAGAGATTTTCGTGATAACAGGCGCTTCCAACCGCGCTGTGAGCCGCAGCTATCCTCAAGAACAGTCAACTAAGGGATTGTGTTCCAAATCAAGCTCTGTTTGGATCAGGGAAACTACTCATCAGAAGTAGCGGTGTGAAGCGGGAGCGACGCGAGCCAACACAATCAAGACAAAAATAAACACGGTTTGCTCTGGAGTGACAAAAATGACGGGAGACAAGGCCGCGAAGACGGCTATTGCAGGGGGCGCTACCAGCCTTCTGACGTTGCGACGCATTTTGCTCGTAACAGGGTTACTGGTTTCTGGTGCAGTGACTTGGATGCTGCTTTGGACCGGTGACACCTATCGCAATTTTGCGATTGAAACGCTGAACAATTCGGTCAGTGGAACAGTCAATTTCTTTGTCGGTTCGCGTATTGCAACCGACTATGCCGAC
Organism: Thalassospira sp. HF15; assembly: GCF_011806525.1. Lineage (GTDB taxonomy): Bacteria > Pseudomonadota > Alphaproteobacteria > Rhodospirillales > Thalassospiraceae > Thalassospira. Next base: position 4,033 of record NZ_JAAVKI010000013.1, read on the forward strand.
AAAATTACCCCTATCGCCAATGAATGGTCGCGGCTTGGCAGCCTGGTCAAAAGTTATCAGGAAAATGACCAGACGCGCATGCAAGCGGAACTCAACATCCTGTCCAACGCGCGTGAGGTTGTTCAGGGCGATGTGAACCTGGTTGACGCGATTGCCTATGATCAGGAATTCAACCAACTGGCAACGTCGGAAGCCAATCTGGGTGCAAGCGTTACCGACGATCCGGACGTCAAAACCTTCCTGGCGAACCGGGAAAAGGCAGAGGCCCGCAAACCGGCAAGCTTCATGTGGGCAACACCGGATGGCCGTCCGGTCTTTAGCCTGATCCTGCCGGTGGGTGGGTTCCGCGCAGTTGGCTTCCTTGAAGTCATTACCGATCCCCTGCCCCAGCTTGAAGGCATCGGTAAGGTTTTGGGCGGCAACTTCCAGATTCTTGATAATTCCGGCACGGTGCTGTTTGAAAGCCTTGAGGCCCCGGCAGAGGCGCAAGTAGCCGCAGAAACCGAAACGGCACCAGCATCAACAACCGATACTGCCGCAGCAGATTCCGAACAACCTGCCACAGAAGCAGCAAGCGATACGACGTCCCCCCAATCAGCAGATTCTGAGCACTATCGCGCAGCCGTTGACGTCGCCATCAGTGACGGAAGAGGTGGTGTCTGGGCCGAAGCGCGCTTTGACCGCGATGTTTCCGATTTCTATGCCCAGACCGACAGTCTGCGCCTACTGTCGATCGAAATCCTTGTCGGTGTGCTGCTTGCCGGATGGATTGTTGGCTGGATCCTGCTGCGCACCACGGTTCTGCGAAACCTGCGTGCGTTTGCCCGTGCAATGACATCAATCTCGAACGGTGATACCAACGTCACCCTGCCCGATGTCGGCAATGACGAGATCGGCGAGATGAAAAAGGCGCTGATTGCGCTGCGTGAATCGGTACGTCAGGCGCTTATCTTGCAAAACATGGTCGAAAATACGCCAACCATGACGGCGATGATCCTGCCTGATGGCAAGCTGAGCTATCTGAATGCCAGCGCGCAGGATTATCTGGGTGGCACGACCGATACGATTTCGGGTGATTTCCTGAATCTTGGGCCTGATTTCCAAACCAAACTTGCCAATCCGAACAACCTGCCCTTCACCGAGATCATCCAGACCGAGCGCGGATATCTTGATATTCTGGCAGCCCCTGTGCGCGACAAGGATGATGTCCTTTTGGGCACCATGCTGGCATGGAATGATGTCAGTGAGCGTGAGGAAAGCAAGATCGCGGTCACCGAAATGATGGCCGAGGTTGCCCGCGTGGCACAGTCCGTGACAGAGCAGTCCGAAGGGTTGCTCAGCCTTGCCAACGAACTGACAAGCCAGTCGGAAAACACCGTCCAGCAATCAGGCAGTGCACTGGATGTCTCGCGCGAGGCGGCATCCAATACACGGAATGTCGCCACCGCGGTTGAGGAACTTTCATCCTCGATCGCTGAGATCAACCGTCAGGCAACCGAGGCATCTGACGTGACCGGGCGCGCCCGCGAGGAAGCCGAGGAAAGCCAGCGCAATATCGGATCGCTTGAAAAGGCCAGCTCCGAGATCGGATCGATCATTGATCTGATCAACGACATTGCACACCGCACCAAGCTTCTGTCGTTGAATGCAACGATCGAGGCCGAACGGGCCGGTGAACTTGGCAAGGGCTTTGCCGTGGTTGCCAACGAGGTCAAATCGCTTGCCGATCAGACGGCAAGTGCAACTGGCCAGATTGGCGATCTGACAGCCGCCATCCAGCAGGAAGTGCAAAAAGCGGCGCATTCGATCAGCACGGTGGGTGAAGTCATTCACCAGGTCAATGACATCCAGTCGACCATCACCCATTCGGTTGATGAACAACGTCGTGCAACCGGCGAGATTTCCGAAAACGTGCAGCGCATTGCCGCAGGGGCCGGATCGATGGATGAGATGATCACGTTTGTGAATGACGGGGCGCAGGGCACGGGGCGCAACGCCCATGACCTGAACACGGCCAGCCACAACCTTTCGGAAGTGGCACGCAACCTGTCAGAAAAAATGCGAGAATTCAGCGAGCGGATGAAGTTGACCTGATCGCCTTTTGACCAACCACCAAAAACAAAGGGCGGCAACCGAAAGGTGCCGCCCTTTTTGCGTTTGACCGAAGTCTGATTGCAATCAGCTTGCCACGGATTTCGAAGCAATTTCATAGAGATCGCGCGAGATTTCCGGCTTGGCGAGGATACGATTAAGCTCTGCCTTCATCTTCTCGGCCCGGTCAGCATCATATTTCGCCCACTTGCCCAGCGGCGAGCAAAGGCGTGCCGCCACCTGCGGGTTGATGTCATCAAGCTCGATCAGGCGATCAGCATAGAATGCGTAACCCGATCCATCCTTGGCATGGAAATGGCGCGGATTGGCCATGGCAAAGGCCCCGATCAGCGAACGCACCTTGTTGGGATTGCGCATGGTAAAGGCCGCGTGGCTCATCAAATCCTTGACCCGTGCCAATGTGTCATCCCGCGATGACATGGCCTGAAGCGTGAACCATTTATCAAGCACGACAGCATCGTCGGCAAAGCGTTTCTCGAAATCGGCCAATGCGGTTTCACGGCCCGGATGATCAAGGTTATTGAGCACCGAAAGGGCTGCCATCTGATCGGTCATGTTATCAGCCGTGCCGTATTGTGCAGCTGCCACATCGGCATATTCGTTTTCGCCAGTTGCCACCAGATAGGCCAATGCGGTTGCCCGCAAGGCCCGCTGGCCGGCAGATGCCGCATCCGGCGTAAAGGCCGCGTTTGAGGCATTCTGATGATAAGCATCGGCAAAATCATCCGAAAGCGCCTGCCCGATACGTTTGCGCAAGGCGGTTCGCACCTGATAGATCGCCTCTGGATTTGCGGGCTTGTGCTGTTCGGACAGGAACGCCTCACCCGGCAAGACAAGCGCGTCGGCACGGAATGCCTTGTCAAGCTCTTCATTGATCAGGGTTGCGCGCATGGCAGCGATGAAGGCATCCATGCGGGCCTGTTCGCCGTCAAAGGCGGCATCAACATCCCCGCCATTTGCCTCATAGGCGGCAATGGCAGACAGCATCAGACGCGTTGCATATTTCTGCCCGGCTTCCCAGCGGTTAAAGGCATCACTGTCATTGCCCATCAAGAAGACGAGTTCATCATCCGGTTGGTCCGTGGTGATGTTCACTGGTGCCGAAAAGCCGCGGTTAAAGGACAGCACCGGTGCCTCGACAACGTCATCGAAAACGAATTCCTGTTTGGCGTCTTTGAGTTCAACCGTCCGGGCAACAAGATCAGAACCATTCGCCCCCAAAAGCCCGATGGAAATCGGCATATGCAGCGGTTTCTTGTCCGGCTGCCCCGGGGTCGGGTCGGTTTTTTGGGTGATGGTCAGGCGATATTGTTTGGCATCCGCATCATAATCGCCCTGCCAACTCAGCTTTGGGGTACCTGCCTGCGAATACCAGAGTTTGAGCTGTGTGAAATCAATGCCATTGGCGTCTTCCATCGCCTTGGCAAAGTCATCGCAGGTCACGGCCTGTCCGTCGTGGCGATCAAAGTAAAGGTCGATTCCTTTGCGATAGCCATCCGGGCCCAAAAGGGTATGCATCATGCGGATCAGTTCCGCGCCCTTTTCATAAACGGTCGCGGTATAGAAATTGTTGATTTCCATATAGCTGTCCGGGCGCACCGGATGGGCCAACGGTCCGCCATCCTCGGGGAACTGGGCGGCGCGCAGTGCCTGAACATCCTTGATGCGTTGTACCGGGCGGGATCGCTGATCAGCGGAAAATTCCTGATCTCGGAAAACCGTGAGCCCTTCTTTCAGCGACAGCTGGAACCAGTCACGGCAGGTCACCCGGTTGCCCGACCAGTTGTGGAAGTATTCGTGCGCAACAATGGATTCGATACGTTCATAATCAACATCGGTTGCTGTATCGGGGCGCGCCAGAACGAATTTGGCGTTGAAAACATTAAGGCTTTTGTTTTCCATCGCCCCCATATTGAAATCCGATACGGCCACGATATTGAACAGATCCAGATCGTATTCGAGGCCATAGACATCCTCATCCCACTTCATGGAGCGTTTCAGACTGTCCATCGCGTAGTCGCAGCGGTCTTCATTGCCATGCTCGACAAAAATGCGCAGCGCCACATCACGACCGGACATGGTTTTGAAACTGTCTTCGACACAGGCCAGATCACCGGCCACCAGCGCGAACAAGTAAGATGGTTTGGGGAACGGATCCTCCCAAACCGCGAAATGACGCCCGCCGTCAAGATCGCCGCTATCAATCAGATTGCCGTTTGACAACAGAACCGGGCAGCTTTCCTTGTTGGCATTGATCGTGACCTTGTAGGTTGCCATGACATCCGGGCGGTCCGGGAAATAGGTTATACGTCGGAACCCTTCGGCCTCGCACTGCGTGCAAAAGGCACTTTGCGAGACATAAAGACCTTCAAGGCGGGTATTGTTGGCCGGTGAAATCTGGGTTTCAAGCTCGGCAATGAAGGTTTCGCCGGGTGCCTTGAAACGCAAACCTTCCTGATCAACGCTGAAATCGCTTGAAGCCAGTCGGGTGTCATCGAGCATAACAGACAGGAGCTTCATATCCTCGCCATGCAGGAAAACTTCATCGCCTTTTCCGGTCCCGCGCACAGGATTCGCAGCCATAAACAGACGCGATTTGACATTTGTGACGTCTCGATCAAGGTCAAAAACCAGTTCGACCCTTTCGACAATAAAGTCAGGTTCCTTATAGTCTTCGCGACGAATCACTTGCGGCTGTTCAGACATTGAAGTGTCCTTTTTTCCTTGGGCTGCGCGGTTTTGGAACGGATTGTATAAATTCGCCAATTTCGCAATGCAGTGTGGTGTTTCAGTACTGAATTTCGGTCAGTGATATCACTGATAGGATAAATTTCATTTTTCCTCAAATGCGGAGTTTACGGGGCCGATTTTAATGGGCATACTCTCAAACGGTGGCGCGAGGGGGGCCAAAGTTTCACATTTCGTGGGGCGAGAGTGATCTTTGGTTTCCCTCAACCTTTCTGCCGGTTTTCCATACAATACACCTTCTGTGCAGATAGGCGTCTATCCGGTCGCACCTTACCAAAATCAAAAATATCCCTTCCTTTTCTCACCTAATAATTTGTGAGTTCCGCTTGAACGGGATAGAATAATTGCGACTTGTCGGGGAAAATAACTTCAGGGGAACATCGCCAATGGCCGAGACATTCCAGATTCTGATCGCCGATGATCATCCGCTTGTCCGTGGAGCCCTCAAACAGGCCCTGAGTTCAGAACTGGAAAACGTATCGGTCCTCGAAGCTGGCAGCCTGTATGAAGCTATCGATCAGGTTGAAGCCCACAAAGGCGATATTGACCTTGTCCTGCTGGATTTGCACATGCCGGGCATGAACGGCTTTACCGGCCTGTTTACCTTGCGTGCATCCTATCCCGACATTCCGGTTTCCATTGTTTCGGCCAGTCAGGAACTGCCGGTTGTGCGCCGTTCGATTGAATATGGTGCCTCGGCCTTCGTTCCGAAATCAGCCCCGGTCGATCAGATCGGCCTTGCGGTTAAAACGGTTCTGGATGGTGGCATGTGGATGCCCGATTGGGCGCGCGAGGCCATGGAAAACGGCCCGGCCGATGACGAGGCAACCGACCTTGCCGAAAAGATCGGACAGCTTACCCCGCAGCAATTGCGGGTGCTTAACATGCTTACCGAAGGCAAACTGAACAAACAGATCGCCTATGAGCTTGATGTGACCGAAGCCACCGTCAAGGCCCACGTATCGGCCATCCTGCGCAAACTTTCGGTCCATAGCCGCACTCAGGCCGTGATCATTGCCCGTGAACTGCAATTGCAGGAACCGGCCATCGACGCCTAACCAGCGAGACAGCACGTCCACTGCGTCCCCCGGAACTTCCACGGTCTTGGGCCGTTTCATACATATATCCAGATTTTTGCAGGCGCTTGCCCTGCGCCCTCGGGAGACCATGTATGTCGGCCAAATGCAGTGCGCATGCGCCCAACACGCCGGAACTATCCAGCGCAAATCCGGATCAAGCCGGAACCCCAAGCGATGCGGAACGCCGCACAATTGCCCGTGCACGCGTCTATCGCCGGGCCCGCACCATTTCAGTAATCGGAACTTTCGGGATTTTGATGCTGGGCTGTCTTTACGTGGCGCAAAGTCTTTTGCTGCCGATCATGCTTGGTTTTTTGCTGTCGCTTGTGTTTTCACCGCTTGTGCGCACGCTCGCACGGTTTCGCATTCCACAAACTGTTACGGCCTTCGCCGTTGTTATGGCACTTAGTGCATCCGTGATTGCCGGGATTTATGGCCTGAGCGGCCCGATATCGGGCTGGATCGATGAAGCTCCGAACATCGAACGCCAGTTGCGCCTGCGCCTTGCTGATCTCAGCGAACCGCTTGATAAACTCCGCGAAGCCCAGAAACAGGTATCCGAGGCCACAGATCAGAATAATGGCGATGAGGACGTGCAAAAAGTGGTGGTTGCAGAACCCAACCTGATCAGTCAGGCGGCCCAGGGCGCCCCGGATATTCTGGCGGGCATTGCCCTGATGCTGGTCCTGATGCTGTTTATCCTGTCAGGAGGCGATCGGGTTTATCAAAAGCTGATCCGTTCGCTTCCGACCTTTGGCGACCGGCGCAAGGGATTGCGCATCGCCCATGATGTCGAACGCGAAGTGTCGCGCTATCTGGCAACCATTACCGCGATTAACATCACCCTTGGCATCGTGATCGGCACCCTGATGGCGATTGTTGGCCTGCCCAACCCGGTGCTTTGGGGCATTGCCGCCGCCGTGCTTAATTATGTGCCGATCCTGGGTGCCATGACCGGTGTTGTGATTGTCGCGGTTGTGTCGCTTGTCTCGATGCAAACCACCGGACAGGCAATGGTAGCGCCGGCCCTTTATCTGGCCTGCACGGTGATTGAGGGACAATTGATCACGCCGATGCTTGTTGGCAACCGACTGAAAATCAATTCGGTCGCGATTGTGCTTGCGATTGCGCTATGGGGCTGGCTTTGGGGGTTTGTCGGGGTGTTGGTGGCCGTACCGCTTCTGATCGTCGCCAGCGTCATTTCCAATCACGTCGAAGGCCTGGGCGGGCTTCGCGAACTTATTGGCCCGCATGTGAAAGCACCTTGAAGGAGGACGAACACTCTTCTGGAACGCACAGGACGGTTTCAAACTCTACACGCCCGAACAAATCAACGCCGCCGCACACCAAAAGTTAATATTGCTAGATACGAATAAATCAATTAGTACTAGTAGTATAGCTACTCTTACGCGGGGGAAATGGGGTGCACAACCTACCAAAGTTTAAGTCCATCATTTGCGCGGCAATCGCTGCGGGCATTCTGTTGCCTGGCATAGCATGCGCCGCAGAGGAAAACTGGTCAGGATTTTATGGCGGCCTTGCACTTGGTGGCACCTATGGGCAATCAAACCCCGACACCGTTAGTGAACTCAGCCAATATTTCACCGGTGACGACCCCGTAGTAATGAAGTCACGCCTGCAAAGAACCATCAGTGGCTCCGCCCTTAGCGGATCTGTTTTGGCAGGATACGAGCACACGCGTGGTCAGATGGTCTACGGCATTGAAACCGATATATCGGTGATGGATTACTCCGAAACATCTGCAGTTGGGCCAGTCACCTTCAACACCAATACGACGGTCGACTTCAATGTCCGCACAACAGTCGAAACAAACTTTTCTTTCAGCATCCGCCCCAAAATCGGATATGCCGTTGGGAACTGGATGTTCCATGCTGCTGCGGGTCCGTCGATCGGTTATTTCGACTATGATTTCCGCTACAGCGACACCAACGCCGGCGGTGCCGGCAACGACTTCAGTAAAAGCACGCTGGCATTAGGCATTTCATCTGGACTTGGTTCGTCCTACAAGCTTGATAATGGCTGGGTGCTGCGTGGCGACTACGTCATGAACTACTACCCAAAAGTCATTGATGAACGTCAGAGCTTCGTAAGAACCGGCTTCCGTGGTTCCATCGATCATCAGGTTGATTTCGAGTCTCATAACGTACGGTTCGCACTGATCAAACGTTTCTGATCCCGCCCTTCTGGATCACGAAATGCATAAGGCGACCTCGAACGAGTGTCGCCTTTCTTTTTGTGTCGTTGTCTTCTAGATGGGTTTCTGACACTGTCGGATCATGTCGCAGGATCACGTTCGCATAATTTCCCATGATTGTCCGGGTGTTGAAGCCGTCATGGCCGAAACACGCCATAGCTTTGCCAAACACACGCACGAGGCGTTTGGCATCGGCTTCATGTATGCGGGTGCGCAAAAGTCGGCTTCCGGGCGTGGTATGGTCGAGGCCGGGGCAGGCAACATCATCACGGTCAACCCACGCGAAGTCCATGATGGCCACCCAATCGGCAACAATCCGCGCGGCTGGAACATGCTGTATTTCGACCCCGCCCTGATTGCACGCGCCGCATCTGACCTTTCCGAAACCGCCACCGACCAATATGAATTCACCCGTCCGGTGATGGATCGCCCGGATGTTCGGCGCTGCTTTGGTGCGCTGTTTGATGCCATTGCCAACGGTTCGGAAGAAAGCGCACGGCTCCGGCGTGAAGAAATGCTGCTCCTCATGCTCCATCACGCCATGATGGCGCCGGGTGAGCCAATCCCAAAATCAAGCGTGCGCACCGCCGTCGCCCATGCCCGGATCAAACGCGCCAAGGCGTTGCTGGATGACAGCCCAACGCAAAGCCACAGCCTTGATGATCTTGCCGCTGCAACGGGGCTCAGCAAATTTCAGACGCTTCGCGATTTTACCCGCGCGACGGGCCTCACCCCGCATGCGTACCTGATCCAGCGGCGGATTGATCTGGCACGTGCCATGATCAAATCGGGCGAAACCCTTGCCGATATCGCAAGCAGTGCGGGCTTTGCCGATCAAAGCCACCTGAACCGCCACTTTGTCCGCGCCTTTGGCCTGACACCGGGCCGCTATGCCCGCGCGGTTCGCGCAAACTGAGCAAACCTCACATCCTGCAATTCCGTTCAAGAATGACGCGGCGTCTCTCCGTAGATTGATCGCAACGCAGTCAAACGAACGGATGCAAAATGATCAGTCTCGATTTCCTGATAACCTCTCTTATCATCGTCGTCCTGCCTGGCACGGGCGTGATCTATACCCTCGCCCTTGGACTGGGGCGCGGCATGAAAGCCAGCATCTGGGCGGCGTTTGGCTGCACGCTTGGCATTGTTCCGCATATGACGGCCAGTATCCTTGGCCTCGCCGCCCTGCTCCATGCCAGCGCGCTCGCCTTTGAAATCGTGCGCTATCTTGGTGTGGCGTGGCTGCTGTATATGGCCTGGGGCATGTGGCATGGCACCGGTGCAATGAAAGTCACCGCTAATGAAACCACTACCGGCGTGCTTAAAATCATCCGCGACGGGATATTACTCAACCTGCTCAACCCCAAACTGTCGCTTTTCTTCCTCGCCTTCCTGCCACAATTTGTTAGCGCTAACACGCCCGATACAACGCTAGAAATGACCCTGCTCGGCCTGATCTTCATGGCAATGACGTTTGGTGTATTTGTGGTTTATGGCTGCTTTGCTGGCGCATTGCGCAGTCACATCATCGAACGCCCAAAAGTCATGGCATGGATAGGCAAGGGTTTTGCCGGGGCCTTTATTGCGATGGGGGCAAAACTTGTGTTCTCCAGCCGATAGAACAACATTGTGCCCCAATCACTGACTTATGGTAACCTATCCCTGATTGAAGGAAGTCGCACCATGCAGAAGCCCGATACCATCAAGACCGAAGCTGACTATACCGCAATGATGGCGAAGCTTGAAGAGTTTTGGGATGCCAAACCCGGCACACCTGAAGCCGATCAGCTCGAAGTGATTGGTATCCTGATTGATCAATATGAAGCGCAACAATTATCGATTGCAGCAACCGATGCGGTCGAGGCTGTGTTGTTTTACATGGAGCAGAACGGATTGGAACGCGCAGAACTGCAAGCTACTTGGCAATCGTTCCCGCGCGTCAGAATTCCTCAATCATAAAACTGGCATTTCCCTGACTCAGATCAGGAAACTGAATGAGGCTTGGAACATTCCGGCAGATTTTTTGATACAGCCGGTTCGGGAAAGTGCATAGGACAAGAAATAAGTCTGTTCCCTTTTTTAATCCCAACGCAACTAAAGTTAATTTTCGGATTTACAATTTCCATTTTACATATCTTTGATTGATTTATATCCTTCTCACACCATTAAAACGCACAGATTACGGGTGGCAGATAGATATGCGAGTCAAACGTTTCCGCGGAACATCAGTAAATGGGTATCTAAATTTTGATGTTGGTTTTTTTGATGACCTAACTTTTGTCACCGGCATCAATGGGTCGGGTAAAACCACTGCATTAAACTGCATTTTTTCCTTACTCATGCCGAGACTTGACTACCTCAATGACCAAGAATTTGAGGAAATATCAGTAGATATCGCCACACATCAAAACGAAAATGTAACTCTTACGGTTAATAAAAATGAGAACTACACCGAAATAACGTGTTCAAAATTTCCAAGCGAAAAACTTCAAATACCTTTAACCTTTCACGACGATTCTTTCGCATCGTTTAAGTTTCGTGAAGATGAAAATGAAATATATCAAGAATTAATTGATAAGAATCGTGAAAACTCAGTTCTCGAGTTTATACTTAGCCTTCCCACTCCAATGTATTTAGGGCTCGATCGCCGTGTAGTTTCTCTTGATGAGAACAACACGCATCAAACATGGGGACGCCGCCTAGGAAAAATCGCAAAACGCAGAAACGTGTTTGGACGATCACTTGGAGAGAGCTTAGAGGAAGCGTTAGACTTCGCGCAAGACAGCTATAGAAAAACAATGAAGGAGAAGTCCAAGCTTGATGCTTATTTTAAAGAAGAACTTGTGATTACATTACTAGATTTTCCTCCCGTAATTTTCGATGGGAAAATATCGCCTCCAACGAAAGCGGAAATTAAAGAGCTCGAGGATGCAAAACGCCACATTAAAGATCTACCCCACTTACTTAAGATAAGTGATGATGCGATATTCAAAAACATTGAGCCTTTATTTTCTCATTTAGATAAAACTATTGCATTAATTGAGAAGCAAAAAAAGGCGAGAGCTAAGAAGACTGATAAAGATCGCTTCACGGAAGTCGAAGCAATTTTTTCTTGGAATTATAATAAAACACATTTTTGGAAACTGACAAAACTTTCCGAGCAAATATCCGATTACAACAAGAAATCTGATGAGATTTTTGAGAAAACAAATAGATTTCTCCGAGCTGTAAATTCATTCATGAAAGATAGCGGAAAAAAAATTCAATTTAATGAAGTAGGTGAATTACTTTTTTCCCAAGAAAGCAAAAACAAACGATGGCAACTTAAATCTCTCTCATCTGGGGAGATACAGCTAATTGTTATACTTACTCACCTTCACTTCAACCCAGAAGTTGAAAACGCCAATATTTTTATCATTGATGAACCAGAGCTGTCTCTTCATGTTCAGTGGCAAGAGAAGTTTATTGACGAGATAATAACTGCTTCAACTAACATTCAGTTCATACTTGCAACTCATTCCCCATCAGTAATTCTCGACCGAACAAACAAATGTAAAGACATCTCGTTAATATCATGAACACATCCGTCAAATTTTCTCCCCGTGCGGCACAGGGCTTAGCCCACTTGCAAGCTAGAAAAAATGATATTGCGATCTTCGTTGAAGATTCTGCCGGTCGCAATATGTGGAAACGCATAATTAAAAGATTTATTCCTGAGGGTATACGTGTTGAGAACGTAAACCCGCTTGGAAACAGACAGCAAGTAATAAATGCATGCAAAGCAGATCAAACAAAAACCGCAAAACCGAGACTGTATATTATCGATGCCGATCTTGATTTGTTGAAATCAAAGAGAAAGCCGAAACTCAAGCACTTATACAGACTTAGGCGATATTGCATTGAAAATTATTTAATTCAAGAAAAAAGCCTTATACAACTTGCCACAATATTTGATCATGATATTGATGAAAACACTGCTGAGGCTCACATCGACTTATCTGGGTGGCTCAAGCGAAATGAAAAATCGCTCCGTCATTTATTTGTATGGTATGCAGTCGCAAACGATCTTGATGAGAGCGTTGAAACGGTAGCACACCACATATCACGATTGTCCGATGATGATTCGGTAAAGTTCGACTTATGCCCAAGTAAAACACGCAAAAGAATCATGAATATTTACCGGCACCTACGTACAACAGCAGATACCCGTGAAATCCTGAAAAAGTACAATCAGTATAAGATAAACGCGAACCGCATGAACATCTTAGATTTTGTTTCCGGAAAGTCTTATATACTACCAGCTGTGTTTCCGTTGCTTAAACGCGATTTTGGAATGAATATTTCAAAAAGTGCTTTTTTATGTCTGCTCGCAGAACGAGTAGACCCCAAAGTCGACCCTTATTTTAGAAGAACACTTCAAAGAGAAATCAACACACGTATCGATTAAGTTTATTATTCCGCCGCATCACTCCCCAACCTATTTAACGCACGCGTCATCAACGCCCGCAGCTTGGCTGGGCGGAGCGGTTTGTTGAGCAGGGAAAAGCCCTGCTCGGCAATCAAGTCGGCGGTCTCGGTTGAACGGTCGGCGGTGATGATGACGCCCGGCACGTTAACACCGTGAACATCACGCAGCCGCATTAAGACATCCAAGCCGGTCTGGCCGGAATCAAGGTGGTAATCAGCGAGGATAATGTCCGGGGCAAAGGGTGACTTTCCATCGACTGTTTTGGTCAGGGCGTCTTCGGCAGCCTTCCCCGACTGGGCGGTGACCACAACGCAATCCCAGTTTTCCAACATGGCGCGCATGCCGTCGAGAATGGCCGGTTCGTTATCAAGGCACAGCACACGAAGCCCGCCCAATTCGCCCGCCATGCGGCGTTTGGGTTTCGGCGTGGCAGCTGTGTCGGCAACACCAAGTGGCACTTCGACCGAGAAGACCGTGCCGCGACCGGGGCGTGAGCGCACCGAAACCGTGTGGCCGAGTGATTTGCCAAGGCGGTCGACGATGGCAAGGCCAAGGCCAAGGCCCTTCACATCGGTGGTTTCCGGGCCTTCGAGGCGATGGAATTCGCGGAAGATGATTTTGAGTTTGTCTTCCGGGATGCCCGGCCCGCTATCCCAGACTTCAAGTTTCAGTTTATCGCCGCGCACACGGCAGCCGACCACGGCGCCACCGGTGCGGGTATAGCGCATGGCATTGGAAATGAAGTTTTGCAGGATACGCCTAAGCAGGCGACTGTCGCTGCGCACCCAAAGATCGCGTTTATGGACCTTGAATGTCAGCCCGGCATTTTCGGCAATCGGACCAAATTCGGTTTCAAGCGCGCCCAGCACATCATTGATGGCAAAATCACGCACGGTCGGCTGCATGGCACCCGCATCAAGCTTGCAGATATCCAAAAGCTCGTTGAGCAGTTCCTCGACACCCTTAAGCGACAAATCGACCTTGCCGACCAGATCAAGCACGTCTTCGGCCAAACCCTGCTTGCCGCCAAGGGCCACGGTAAACAGGCGCGCGGCATTAAGCGGCTGAAGCAAGTCGTGGCTGGCCGCGGCAAAGAAGCGGGTTTTGGTATCGTTCGCCGTTTCGGCCTGCTCCTTGGCGTCTGAAAGCTCGGAATTGAGCACCTCAAGCGCATGCGTTCGTTCGGTCACGCGTGCCTCAAGGCCTTCGTTGGCTTCCTTAAGGGCCTGTTCGGCGATCTTGCGTTCGGTAATGTCGTGATAGATACAGAAATAACCCAGCACTTCGCCGGTTTCGTCAAAGTGCGGAATATAGGTGCCTTCGGCATAGCGACCTTCGCGCACACCAAGGGTGGCGCGTTCGTCATTTCGGTTGCGCGTAATCGCCGGGAATTCGATTTCGAAGCTCTGGCGATAGCCCTGCAAAACCAGGTCGATCATCGGGGCGAGATGGACAAAGCGTTCCTCGCCCACCGCTTCGCGGACCGACATGCCATGCGCCTCGACGCGCCGCAGGCCAAACATCCGTTCATACGGGCGGTTGGTAAAGCGCAGGCGCTGATTTTTGTCGGCATAAGCAATCATCACCGGAATGTTGTCGGTATAGATCCGGATATTACGTTCGCTGTCACGAAGGGCCTCTTCGGTGCGTACGCGTGCGGTGATGTCTGCAATGGTGGCAACAAAGCCGCCATCAGGCATCGGGTTGGTGCGAACTTCAAGCACCATGCCATCGGACCTTTTGCGCTCATAGGTATGTGGCAAACGGCGCATCTGCGGCGCGGCATTACGGCCAAGCAGAATATCGATATCCACCGCCCGGTTGCCATTTTCACGACAGATTTGAACAAGATCGGACAGTGGCAAAGTAACCTGAATGTCACTGGTCGAAATGCCCAGCAAATCAATGAAACGGTGGTTCCACGTCGCAAGTCTAAGGTTCTGATCAAACACCCCCACCCCTTGCGAGATGTTTTCAAGCGTGTTGAGCAAAAGGTCACGGTTGAACTTGATGGCCTCGGACGCCTCGTCAAGCAATTCCATGGCATCGCGGCGCGACACGGCCTTGTCAGGCAGTAAAAGCGCCATTACCACCCGCGATGAAGCGGCCCCCACCGCCCCGGACAGCAGATGTTCGGTAAAGTTCGCAGCGTCAATATCGGCAAGATCGGTGCGCTTTGTCGTTCCGTCGCGCGATTGCAGATAATTGCGAAAGGCACGCTGTGCCCAATGCTTGCCCAAAAAGCGCGCGGCAAGGTCTTCGAGGTCACCAAGCGTGACGCGGCCTGGCCAGGTATCATTGCGTGCACGGGTATCCTTGCGCCAGACATCGACAAAGACCTGCGCCTGACGGCGTTGGGTAACACCCTGAACCCCGACTGCGGAACCAACAAACATCAGAACAAAATTCACCCCCAAGGACCAGACAACCCCATGGGTCAAATGATCCTGGATACCCACACCCAAAAGCGCCTGCGGGTTCAGAATGCCAATCCCAAACGGCCCGTCTGTCAGGATCGAGGATGGCAACAACCCGCCCTGCACAAATGTCGGCATCAAGAGCGTATAGGCCCAAAGCCCGAACCCAGAAATCAGACCAAGTCGCACCCCGGTACGGTTGATGTTTTTAAGGTAGATCGCGGCCAGAACTGCCGGGGCGAATTGCGCCATGGCCGCAAAGGACAGCATGCCAATATCGGCCAACGCATAGTTTTCCGCCAGAAACCGATAAAACCCGTAAGCCAAAAACAGAAGCCCGATAACCGCCGCACGGCGGATTTTCAAAAGCACCTGACTGACATCACCTGACATGCGTTTCTGGATGCGCTCGGAACGCAGCAAAAGCGGCATGACCAGATCATTACAGACCATCGTCGAGACCGCGACACAGGACACGATCACCATGCCCGTACTGGCCGACAAACCGCCAACAAAGGCCACAACTGCCAACCAGTCCTGCCCGCCGAGCAACGGCAAGGTCAGAACGAAGGTATCGGGATTGACCGTTGGATCATCGCCAAACATGAACAGCCCGGCAATCGCGATCGGCACGACAAAGATGTTGATCGCAATCAGATAGGCCGGGAACAGCCAGCGTGCACTCGTCAGGTTGCGGCCATCATCATTTTCAACAAAGGTCACATGGAACTGGCGCGGCAGGCAGAAAATCGCAAAACCGGCCAGCATGGTGGCGATAAAGAAATTCGAGGTCATCCACGTATCAGGGATGAACAACTCGCGAATGGTTGGGTCCGCAAGCGCCCGTCTGTTGATATCAGCAAAGCCGTCAAACATCCCGTAAACGACAAAGAACCCGACCATCAAAAGTGCCGCCAGCTTGATCAGGCTTTCAAACGCCACGGCAAGAATAAGGCCGTCATGGTGTTCGGATGAGTGGATATAGCGCACACCGAAAAGGATGGAAAACACCGCCATCAGGACGGTGACATAAAGTGCCGTATCCTTGGAAAAATGGCCTTCGGAATGGCGGACAACCTGCTGCCCCAGATCGCCAATCAACACATCAAAGGACATCGACACGGCCTTGAGCTGCAGCGAAATATAGGCCAGCACCCCGACAACCGCGATCAGGGCAACAAGGGCTGCCAGACTTTGGCTTTTGCCATAGCGAGAGCCGAGAAAGTCGGCAATCGAGGTGATGTTTTGCTTATGACAGACACGCGCGATCTTGGTCATGATGCCAAAACCGACAATCATCACCACAATCGGGCCGATATAGATCGGCAGGAACGCCCAGCCCCCAGTGGCCGCCGATCCGACGGAGCCAAAGAAGGTCCAGCTTGTGCAGTAAACTGCCAGTGACAGGGCATAGATGGTCGGCTTGAGCTTTGATGCACGCCATTTGTCGGCATATTTGTCGCCATAATGGGCTATGGCAAACAACAACCCGATATAGGTCATGGCAACAATAAAGATCAGTCCGCCCTGAATCATCCGCGCGTGGCCCTGTATGTCATTCTGTAACCGGCCGCCATATCAGGCGGTTAAAACAATCTTGTGTCCGGGACTATACCACGGCGGCGTTATTGTCTAAAACGGCGCAAATCGATTTGAGAATAAAGTTCAAGGAAAGCGTGGTTCGAATGGCTTCTGATTATGGCTTTTACGCTGGTATTTTGCGGTTTGTGGCAAAGAAAACCGAAACCGAAGACCCGGAAATCCGTATCATGATGGGGCATCTGAAGGGGATTTCAGACGCAATCGAACAGACGGGTCGATTTATGGTCGAACGCAATAATTGCGAAAGTGCCGCGCGCGCCTTTGCCGGTGTTGCCAAGTTCCTGCAGGAACGCATCCTTCCCGAGGCGCTGAATGCCGGGAACGAGGGCGCTGTCGAACAGCTTAAGTGGACGATCGAAACATCGCTTGTGCTGGCTGCCGAACTGGTAAAGCGTGCCGCCAACGAGGAGCTCAAGGATCAGGACAGGTTCATCTTTGATCTGCCCGCCGCCCCGAATGCGCCAACAGTTCACTAAGCGCAATCAAATCCCAAAAACAGGAAAGGCCAACACCCGATGGTGCCGGCCTTTCGCATTTCAGCAGTCTTACGACTTGGCGACTTAGTAGCTGCCGTTGGCGAAGACATTGGCGCGCTGGTTCAGTGCAGTTGCCTCGAATTCCTTGCCATAGGGTGCGGCTTTCTTGGCAAAGTCCATAAGCGACGCGTAAATGCGGCCATTGAGGTCATTCTTGCCTGCGATTTCTGCAATCGCTTCTTTCGCTGCACCGGCAAAGGCATTGATCAGATCGTCATTAAAGTGACGGATCTCGGTACCCTTATCCAGGATCGCCTGATAGGACTGGATGTTGTTAAACGCGAAATCCGACACCGTCTGGTCAACATTGGCCTGTGCGGCAACGGCAACGATTTCCTGCAGGTCTTCGGGCAGTTCGGCAAGCTTGTCCTTGTTGATAAAGACCTCGATGCCCGAACCCGGTTCGGCAAATGCCGGGGTGTAGTAGTATTTGGCAACCGATGCCAGACCAAAGGCATAATCGTTCCACGGACCAACCCACTCGGCCGCGTCAATTGCGCCCGACTGCAGGCTTGGCAGGATGTCGGCCGCCGGCAGAAGCGACGGGGTCGCACCAAGACGGCGCATGGCTTCGCCACCGATACCGGCATAGCGAACTTTCAGGCCCTTGAGGTCATCAACCGAATTGATTTCCTTGTTGAACCAGCCACCGGCCTGAAGACCGGTGTTACCAGCCAGGAACGGTTTGACATTGAACTGGGCATAAAGTTCGTCCCACAGCGCCTGACCACCGCCAAAACGCAACCAGCCGGAAAGCTCCCACGCCATCAAACCAAACGGAATGGTGGTGAAGAACGAAACAGCCGGATCCTTGCCAAACCAGTAATACGGGGTGGCATGGGCCAGATCGGCAACGCCCTGCTCGACCGCATCCATGCATTCAAGGGCCGGGACCAGTTCACCGGCACCATAAACGGTGATGTTCAGGCGACCGCCCGACATCTTGTTTACACGCTCGGCAAACAATTCGCCGTTTGCGCCAAGGCCCGGGGTTCCTTTCGGCCAGGGCATAACCATGCGCCAGTTAATGGTTTCATCAGCTTTGACGATTGATGGTGCGGCGGCAGTGGCGGCAAATGCGCCTGCGGCAACGCCTGCACCGCTCAGAAACGCGCGACGTTTCATTGTGGGGCTCCCAATATTGGTAAGATTTTGCGTGAAAAGCTAACGAAGCTAATTTCGTAACCTTCTTTGCGGTCAAAGTTACGTTTTTTGGCGCGGGCAACAATTCATGATTGCGGGATGCAGCATCGCCCTGAGCGCATGACATCGACATTTTATCGACAAATCTTCACCCATAAGTTCAAAAAAAAGGGACTGCCAAACTGGCAGTCCCTGATCGGGGATCGAACCTCAAGGCCCGATAAAGATGTCAGTCCGGGCTTAGTAACCCCAAACCTTTGCACGATGCATCAGGCCGGTTGCCTCGAATTCCTTGCCATAGCGGGCAGCTTTCTTGACGAAGTCAAGGTAGCTTGCCGCGATCCGGCCAGAGAGATCATTCTGGGCTGCGATCTCATCAACAGCGGCCTTGGAATGTTCGGCAAGCGTCATGATCACTTCATCCGGGAACTGGCGCACTTCAACACCCTTGTCGATCAGCGGCTGATAGGACTGGATGTTGTTGAAGGTGAAGTCCGCAAGGGTATTTTCGGCAATCGCCTGTGCAGCAAAGCGAATGATCGCCTGCAGGTCGGACGACAGTGCGTCAAACTTGTCCTTGCCGATAAAGATTTCAAGGCCCGGGCCGGGTTCATGGAAGGCCGGGGTGTAGTAGTATTTGGCAACCTGATAAAGACCAAAGGCCATATCGTTCCACGGGCCAACCCACTCGGCCGCGTCAATCGCGCCCGACTGCATGGCCGGCAGGATTTCGCCTGGCGGAATCATGGTGGCATTGGCACCGGCACGGCGCATCGCTTCGCCGCCAAGACCGGCATAGCGCATTTTCAGACCCTGCAGGTCATCAAGGGAATTGATTTCCTTGTTGAACCAGCCACCGGCCTGCATGCCCGAGTTCCCGGCATAGAACGGCACAACGTTGAATTCTGCGTAGGCTTCTTCCCAAAGCTTCTGGCCATCGCCAAAGCGGATCCAGCTTGAAAGTTCCCACGCGGTCAGACCGAACGGAATGGTCGAGAAGAAGTTAAGGGCGGGATTTTTACCCTGCCAGTAATACGGGGTACCGTGCGCCATTTCGACCACGCCCTGTTCGACGGCATCCATGCATTCGAACGGCGGCACCAGTTCGCCCGCACCATAGATCGTGATGTTCAGGCGACCACCCGACATCTCTTTGACCATAGATGCGAATTTTTCGGCATTGGTGCCAAGGCCCGGCGTGCCTTTTGGCCATGGCATGACCATGCGCCAATTCAGAGTTTCCTGTGCGGATACAACAGCCGGCGCTGCAACAGAGGCAGCAACCGCACCGGCACCCAATCCAGCCCCTTTAAGAAACTGACGACGTTTCATTTCGATCCCCTATATTCTTGTGTTTTGGTGGTTTTTTGCGCAACCACCAGCCTGCGGAGGGGGATTTTGGCTAAAACGACTGTCCTTTTCCACTATTTTTGCCGAATTTGGGAAATATTTTTTCCTGACGTTACGGAAACAAGGCTTTCAGACCTTCTTCCGACTTTTACGACCCAAGGTAGGTATTGTAATCGGCCACAAACTGTTCAACCGTCCCGGCCCCTTGGGGGGTGTTGTAATACTGCTTCCAATAGGCAGCCAGACCGTTGACATCGTTCGGGTCGCTTGGCATCGCGGCCGGTGCACGGTAATAGCGAATGCGACACAGGGCTGCGGCATAGGCCAGATTGGTTGCCAATTGTGCATCCTTGTCTGGTGTGCCGTCTGTCTGAGCCGGCTGTGGGGCAAGAAACCCGTCCACCTTGGCCTTGAGGTCTGAACGGTAATCGAGGAAATTCTCGTAACAATCGTGCAGGGTTGCGGGTTCCATCTGAAAAATGCCCAGAGCCGGACCACCGCCGACCTGTTTGATGTAATCCCCCAAATGGCTTTCATGGGCGGCCGTCCCCATAATCAGGTTTTCGGCGACATCGGACGATGGCAAACCCAAGGCTGCCAAAACCGGTTGAACAACCAGTGTGCGGAGCTGCGTGGCGTCGATTGGCATAGAACTCTCCATTCAATCAAAAGCATTCATGCCACTACGACGCTGCCAAACCCAAAATGAGAAAATATTTTTTGCATTTTCGCCTTTAACGCGAAAACACAACAGCAAACCAGCCATCCTCCTCCTTAAAAGCACAAGTATATATACGTATGTATAGTTAAACTATGCCCCCTTAAACCAACCTGTAGTAACCAAGAGAACTTTATAATTGTTCTAACTACTTGTCGTTTCTCGGGGAGAATAAAGTGATGCATCCAGACATGAAACGCCGCCTTGAGTTCATTGGCCTGGACGAACCAAAGATCAAAGAACTGAAGCGGGCATGGCCTGTTATCGAAAAAAACCTGCCGGCCATGCTTGATGAATTTTACCGCCGCGTGATGAATGACGAAGGGCTGGCCAGAATTGTCGGTGACCCTTCCAATATCGAAGGTTTGAAGAATGCCCAGAGCAAACACTGGGCCAAGCTTTTTGAAGGCGCTTTTGACCAATCATTTTATGATGATGTCCGGCGCATCGGCAAAGCCCATGAACGCATCGGATTAACCCCGGAATCCTATGTATCGGCCTATAACTTCATGCTGGGCGAAATCATTTCTGTTCTGTGCAAGAACTTCCACCGCGACGGTCAGTTGCCCGTCTTGATTACCGCCTCTACGCAAGCCCTGCTGATCGATGTCGAAATGGCCATTACGGTCTATTACGAAGAAACCCAGAAAACCTATTCCGCAAAACTGAATGAAATGTCCGACGAGTTTGAAAAAACCATCGGGACAGTTGTTTCAGCTGTATCAAGCTCGGCCACAGAAATGTCACAGGCTTCGGAATCCCTGATGAGCAGCATGCAGGAAACCCAGGGCGAAGTCGAAAAGGCACGCGGCGCGGCAGAGATTTCAGCCGACAACGCCACCACCGTCGCAGGCGCAGCAGAGGAGCTCGACAGTTCCATTCGCGAAATTTCAAGCCAGGTATCGCGCGCCTCGACGATTTCCACCGAGGTCGAAGGCTCCGTTCGGCAGACATCAGATACGATTGAGACACTCAATGCCGCCGCCGAGCAGATCGGGACTGTTGTCGACCTGATCGACAAAATCGCAAGTCAGACCAACCTTCTGGCACTCAACGCCACGATCGAGGCTGCCCGTGCCGGCGAAGCGGGCAAGGGTTTTGCCGTGGTCGCAAGTGAGGTCAAGAACCTTGCCAACCAGACCGCCAAGGCCACGGGCGACATCACCGAGCAGATCAACAATGTGCAGCAAAGCACGGTAGCAGCGGTTAACGCCATTCATGGCGTGGCAGGGCAAATCAGCAACATCGTTGATTCTGTCACCGCAATCTCGGCAGCGGTTGAGCAACAGGCGGCTGCCACCACCGAAATCAGTGGCAACATCAATGCGGTATCCTCGGCCAACCGTGACGTAAACAGCAGCCTTGAAACCGTCAATGGTACAGCAACCCGAACAAGTTCAGTGGCGTCAAACGTCTCGGACGTCGCGCGCACGCTCAAACAAAACTCGGAACGTCTGCGGGCTGACGTCGATGCCTTCATCACGCGTTTGACGTCATAACGCCCAACACCGCCGATTAAGCCTTGGCGCCGGAAAATCGCCTTGAAAACGCCAGTCCCTGGGGCTGGCGTTTTTTTTTGCCCTAGCGCAGCTGATAGGCCACCGGCACGGTCCAGATCACCTGTTGCCCGGTCATCTCATCAGGGAATGGCGGGAATTTCCGCACCCGTTTGATCAGGCGTTTGGTTTCGCGATCGAGGATGCTTGACCCGCTTGAACTGACCATGCTGGCCTCAAGCACCGTGCCATCGCGCGCAATGACAAGACGAATGCGATTTTCACCCTCGATCCGGCGGCGCATGGCGCGTTCGGGATATTCCCGATAGCGCGCCAGCATTTGCAGAACTGATGCCTGATAATCCACCATCGCGGCCTGACTTGCGGCACCACCACCGCTGCCCGATGACGAACTGGCCGCCTGACTTTGGGTGGTTGCGCCGGTCGTGCCATCGGACTTGACCGAGTTTGTCAGCCCAGAAGCCTGTGGCGTTGGCTGGGTGGCCTTTTCGCCAGGTTCTGGTGCGTTGGTCGGCTTTGGCGCCTCGGCCTGCTCCGCGGGTGGTTCGGGCTTTGTGCGCACTGGCAGGACCTGTGCCAGCTGTTGCTCGACCACCGGCTGTGGTTCGACAACTTCTTCGACGACCGGTTCGGGTTCCGGGATGGGTTCGGGCTGTTCCTCGACGATTTCCGGTTCTGGCTCTGGCTCAGCCTCGATCACGTCCTTGGCAACCGGTTCGGGTTGGGTTTCCTGTTCCGGATCCGGCTCAGTGATTTCCTCTGGCGTTTCGGCCGCCATGCTGTCGAGGGCATCGGCACTTTGGGTATCTGTTTCGGCATCGCCTGTTTCGGCCTGCCCGGCACCAAGCGAAATGCTGATACTTTGCACGGTCCCTACCCCGCCCCAACCGGATGGTTTCGGATCTGGCATGGCAAGAACGATCCCACCAATCAGGACAAGACCGGTCAGGCCGGTTGCAATCGCAAGGTCAACGCGTTTTGACATGCTATTGCTGATCCGGTTGCATTGCCGTCATCAACTGGACCTTTTCGATGCCAAGTTCCTGCAGGCGCGCCAGAAGGGTCACGACCTTGACCCCTTCGACTTCACGGTCGGCACGGATTTCGACCGGACGACCGATATAATCGGCTGGCAGCATCGACGACAGGCGATCCAACCCGCCCGTCAGATCATCAATCCCAATTTCACCAGTGCTGCCAAACCACAGCACAATGGTATCTTTCGGCTGGGCTTCGGCGGTTTGACTGGCCGGTGGATCGACTTCAAACGGGCCGAGCTTTTGCAGGCTTCCGGCAATCATGAAAAAGATCAAAAGCAAGAAAACGATGTTGATCAAAGGCAGCATCGGCTCCTGAACCGTTCCGTCCTCGGCAATCTGGATGCGGCGTTTCATTCTATGAACTCCACATCCGTCACACCACCACGCCCAAGCATATCCATTACTGTGATCAGCCGTTGCAGATTGGCACCATTGACTGGCCGCAGACGGACCGGCGAGCCGCTATAATCGCGCAAAAGCGTTGGGGCCAGGTTGGACAGCGCAATCGCATCACCATTGATCGACAGGCTGCCATTCGCATCAACCTCGACCGTGACCGGTCGGGTATCGCTTTGGCTGGTGGACCTGCCATCGGTGATGCTGACCGACATCTCGAAACCCTTCCAGTCAAGGAAGCTTGAGGCCAGCATGAAAAAGATCAGCAGGATAAAGACAACATCAATCAGCGGAGTCAGACCGATCATCGGTGATGAACCGCTGTTGCGTTCGCGCAGCTGCATGGGACGACTTCCGGAAACGGGGTTTATTCGGCGGCGTGCCGCAGTTCGGAAATGTTTGATGCATGGTGCACGGTTTTGCGGGCCAGTTCACCACGGTTGACCACCAAGGTGCAGACATCTTCCATGGTGGCTGCGGCCCGGCCAATCACGCCCTGCATCCACATATGAAACGCGGTTGCCGGGATCGCGACGACAAGACCGATTGCCGTGGTCAAAAGTGCGAGCCAGATACCGCCAGACAGCACAGAGGGATCAATACGGCTGCCCGCCCCTTCCATCCGCTGGAAAGCCTCGATCATGCCCATGACCGTTCCGAGCAAGCCCAAAAGCGGACTGAGTACGGCAATGGCGGACATGATCCGCAAACCACCATTCAGACCATCAATTTCCTTGCGTGCACGTACGGCAATCAAATCCGATGCCGCTTCGCGATCCTGTGCTGAATTGACCGGCAAACTCATGCCCGACAAACCAATGCGTGCCGCCGGGTGGCGACGGCGTGCCAGAAGTTCGGATGCTTGTGCTTGATCACCCGATGACAGGTGACGTTCAACGTCCTTTACAAAGCCATCGGCAAAGACGCCACGACGCAGGAAGCCGACCAGCTTGTAGAAGAACACCAAAAGCCCGATCAACGCCATCGCGGCCAGCACCCAGCCAACCACGCCGGCCCGGTCGACCTGTTCAATCACCGGAAGGCTGGTAAAGCCATCCAGAAGGCCATTTGACTGGATCGTCGCGTTGGTATTAACGGCAAGCCCGGTATGAGGATTTACCAACACAGAACCGTCCGCATTCAGTGTGCCGGTCGCAACACCACCGTCTGCCTGTGCGCCATCGGGCAAAAGCTGGGTTTCAGCATCCCTCGATGCGGCCGATGAATTCACTGGATCAGACATTTAACTTTCCCGATCAAAAATTTGACCATCACCAGACATCCTGCTTGATGATTTTGAAACTGATTTGCATTATCTACAGTAAATGGAATTGCGATGCAATCTCATCTGCGTGCAAAATCGTCTTTCCATGTTGCCCTCTGCCCCGGACTACAGATGTAGGGCAGCCCTTTACGGGATGGCAGCGGCATTATGGATCGGGAAACATGACGGGAAATGCGACGGGAAATACCATGGCAAAAGCCGGATATGCAAAACCCCCGGAACTTCTGGGTTCCAGGGGTTTTGAATTGGTGAGCCCGACAGGATTCGAACCTGTGGCCAACTGATTAAAAGTCAGTTGCTCTACCAACTGAGCTACGGGCC
>NZ_JAAVKI010000014.1 GCF_011806525.1 Thalassospira sp. HF15
GTTGCCAGAGGCGTCACTGACGTCCAGTGTCGGCACATCCGCAACACCGGCAACATCAACCGTGATCGAACCAGTGGCCGTGGCAATATCGGATCCATCCGCAGAGGTCGCCGTCACACCCAAATCAAACGAACCACTGAAGTCATCTGCCGGGGTGATTGTCAAACCGTCAAGCTGATCCGAACCCAACGTCCAGGTGCCGTCACCGTTATCGGTGCCCGCAGACAAGGTCACACCATCCGGCACACCAGAGATGGTGACCGTCAAGGTTTCTGAGCTGTCGGTGAGGCCCGCATCAATATCAAGAGCGATGGCGCTATCTTCGTTGCCAGATGCATCACTGACGCCCAGCGTTGGGGCATCTGCGACACCGGTAACATCGACCGTGATCGAACCCGTCGTGGTCGCGACGTCCTCGCCATCTGCCGACGTCGCCGTCACCCCAAGATCAAACGATCCGCTGAAGTCATCCGCTGGCGTAATCGTCAAACCGTCAAGCTGGTCTGAGCCCAGCGTCCAGGTGCCGTCACCATTATCGGTCCCAGCCGACAAGGTCGCCCCATCCGGTACACCGGATATGGTTACCGTCAGAGTCTCCCAGCTGTCGGTGAGACCCGCATCAATATCCAGCGCAATGGCGCTGTCTTCGTTACCGGAGGCATCAGTGACGTCGAGTGTCGGCTCATCCGCAACACCGGCAACATCAACGGTGATGCTGTCCGTGGTGGTGGCAATATCGGATCCATCCGCCGACGTTGCCGTCACGCCCAAGTCAAACGAGCCGTTGAAGTCATCCGCAGGCGTAATCGTCAGACCATCAAGCTGGTCCGAGCCCAGTGTCCAGGTGCCATCACCATTATCGGTCCCGGCGGACAAGGTTGCGCCGTCCGGCACACCGGAAATGGTGACCGTCAGAGTTTCTGAGCTGTCGGTAAGACCGGCATCGATATCGAGCGCAATGGCGCTGTCTTCGGAACCACTTGCATCAGACACATTCAAGGTCGGAGCGTCCGCAACACCAGTCACATCAACCGTGATGCTGTCGGTCGTGGTCGCAACGTCAGAACCATCTGCAGACGTTGCCGTCACGCCCAGATCGAACGAGCCGCTGAAGTCATCCGCCGGGGTGATCGTCAGACCATCAAGTTGGTCAGAGGCCAGCGTCCAGGTGCCATCACCATTATCGGCCCCGGCAGACAAAGTCGCGCCATCGGGAACACCGGATATGGTTACTGTCAAGGTTTCTGAGCTGTCGGTGAGACCGGCATCAATGTCCAATGCAATCGCACTATCTTCAGAACCGCTTGCATCCGACACATCCAAGGTCGGCGCATCCGCGACACCAGTCACATCAACAGTCAGAGTATCGGTGGCAGTTGCCAAGTCCGATCCATCAGCAGAGGTCGCTGTTACACCCAGATCAAACGAGCCACTGAAGTCGTCCGCAGGCGTAATCGTCAGACCATCAAGCTGATCCGAGCCCAGCGTCCAGGTGCCATCACCATTGTCTGTCCCAGCCGACAGGGTCGCGCCATCCGGAACGCCGGAGATGGTTACCGTCAGGGTTTCACTGGAATCCGTCAGGCCAGCATCAATATCCAGCGCAATCGCACTGTCTTCATTTCCAGAGGCATCCGCGACATCAAGAGTTGGCGCATCTGCCACGCCCTCGACCTCGACAGTAATGGTGCTGTTGCCCCCCGGTGAACCACGGGTCAGATGGATTGGGTCGGCGGTAGATGCAACAGAATCACCATCTGTTGATTGCGCTACGACTTTTAGATCAAACGAGCCACTGAAGTTTTCAGGTGGGGTGATGGTCAGGCCTTCAAGGTCATTGGTATCCAACGTCCATGTGCCGTCGCCATTGTCTGTCCCGGCCGACAAGCTCGCACCATCGGGCACGCCACTAACGGTAACGCTTAGAACCTCACTGGGATCTGTCAGCGCGGCATCGATATCAAGTGCAATCGCGGTATCTTCAAGACCTTGCGCATCAGAAACGTCAAGCGTCGGTCGGTCTGCAACACCTTCGACATCAACTGTGATGCTGTCGGTGACGGTCGCGATATCCGATCCATCTGCAGACTGCGCACTGACATCAAGATCAAACGAGCCACTATAATTGTGAGGAGGCCGAACTCTCAAACCATCAAGTTGATCGGGGTTCAGCGTCCAGGATCCGTCGCCATTATCGGTCCCCGCGGACAGCGTTGCACCGTCTGGAACACCAGAAATGGTCACAGAAAGAACTTCGCTCGCGTCGGTCAGGCCCGCATCAATATCAAGTGCGATGGACGTGTCTTCTCTACCCCAAGCGTCCGAGACATCAAGCGTCGGTGCATCTGCGACACCGGTAACATCGACCGTGATCGAACCCGTCGTGGTCGCAACATCAGAACCGTCAGCAGAGGTCGCCGTCACGCCAAGGTCAAACGAGCTGCTGAAGTCGTCCGCAGGGGTGATCGTCAGACCATCAAGCTGATCCGAGCCCAGCGTCCAAGTGCCGTCACCGTTATCGGTACCAGCTGACAGGGTCGCGCCATCAGGCACGCCGGAGATGGTGACTGTGAGAGTCTCCGAGCTGTCGGTGAGGCCCGCGTCAATATCAAGCGCAATGGCACTATCTTCGTTGCCAGACGCATCGCTGACGTCCAGCGTCGGTGCATCCGCAACACCGGTGACATCAACAGTCAAAGTATCGGTTGCTGTTGCAACGTCCGATCCATCGGCAGAGGTTGCCGTCACGCCCAAGTCAAACGAACCACTAAAGTCATCCGCTGGCGTGATCGTCAGGCCGTCAAGCTGATCCGAACCCAGCGTCCAGGTGCCGTCACCATTATCGGTCCCCGCAGACAGCGTTGCGCCATCCGGCACACCACTGATCGTCACCGTCAGAGTCTCTGAGCTGTCCGTGAGACCCGTGTCGATGTCCAGGGCAATGGCGCTATCTTCGTTGCCAGAGGCGTCAGACACGTCAAGTGTCGGCGCGTCTGCGACACCGGCAACATCAACCGTAATGCTATCGGTGGTAGTGGCAGCATCTGAGCCATCAGCCGACGTTGCCGTCACGCCAAGATCAAACGAGCCGCTGAAGTCATCCGCAGGGGTGATCGTCAAACCTTCAAGCTGGTCCGAGCCCAGCGTCCAGGTGCCATCACCATTATCGGTCCCTGCAGACAGGGTCGCGCCATCTGGAACGCCCGATATGGTTATGGTCAGTGTTTCACTGGAATCCGTCAGACCTGCATCAATGTCGAGCGCGATGGCGGTGTCTTCATTACCAATGGCATCCGACACATCCAGCGTCAGAGCATCAGCAACACCCGCAACATCAACCGTAATGCTGTCGGATGTGGTCGCAACATCAGAAGCGTCGGCGGAGGTTGCCGTCACGCCCAAGTCAAACGAACCGCTAAAATCTTCCGCAGGCGTAATCGTCAGACCATCAAGCTGGTCAGAACCGAGCGTCCAGGTGCCGTCACCATTATCGGAGCCAGCCGACAGGGTCGCGCCATCAGGCACACCGCTGATCGTGACCGTCAGAGTTTCGGAGCTGTCAGTGAGACCAGCATCGATGTCGAGCGCAATCGCACTGTCTTCGGAACCACTTGCATCCGACACATCCAAGGTCGGCGCATCTGCGACACCGGTAACGTCGACGGTGATGCTGTCGGTTGCAGTCGCGACATCTTCGCCATCTGCCGAGGTCGCCGTTACACCAAGATCAAACGACCCACTGAAATCATCCGCCGGCGTAATCGTCAAACCATCGAACTGATCCGAACCAAGCGTCCAGGTTCCGTCACCGTTGTCCGTACCAGCCGACAAAGTCGCACCATCAGGGACACCGGAGATGGTTACTGTCAGGGTCTCACTGGAATCCGTCAGGCCAGCATCGATATCGAGCGCAATGGCAGAATCTTCGTTGCCAGAGGCGTCACTGACGTCCAGTGTCGGCGCATCAGCCACACCGCCGACATCAACCGTGATCGAACCCGTCGTGGTCGCAACATCAGAACCGTCGGCAGAGGTTGCCGTCACGCCCAAGTCAAACGAACCACTGAAGTCGTCCGCCGGGGTAATCGTCAGACCGTCAAGCTGATCCGAGCTTAGTGTCCAAGAGCCATCACCGTTATCGGTGCCCGCAGACAAGGTCGCACCATCTGGAACGCCAGAGATGGTGACCGTCAGGGTTTCGGAGCTGTCGGTAAGGCCAGCATCAATATCCAGCGCAATCGCACTGTCTTCGTTGCCACTGGCATCAGACACATCCAAGGTCGGCGCATCTGCGACACCGGTAACGTCGACGGTGATGCTGTCGATTGCAGTCGCGACATCTTCGCCATCTGCCGAGGTCGCCGTTACACCAAGATCAAACGACCCACTGAAATCATCCGCCGGCGTAATCGTCAAACCATCGAACTGATCCGAACCAAGCGTCCAGGTTCCGTCACCGTTGTCCGTACCAGCCGACAAAGTCGCACCATCAGGGACACCGGAGATGGTTACTGTCAGGGTCTCACTGGAATCCGTCAGGCCAGCATCGATATCGAGCGCAATGGCAGAATCTTCGTTGCCAGAGGCGTCACTGACGTCCAGTGTCGGCGCATCAGCCACACCGCCGACATCAACCGTGATCGAGCCCGTCGTGGTCGCAACATCAGAACCGTCGGCAGAGGTTGCCGTCACGCCCAAGTCAAACGAACCGCTAAAGTCATCCGCTGGCGTAATCGTCAGACCGTCAAGTTGATCAGAGCCCAGTGTCCAAGTGCCGTCGCCATTATCGGTCCCGGCAGACAAAGTCGCGCCATCAGGCACACCAGAGATTGTGACCGTCAG
>NZ_JAAVKI010000015.1 GCF_011806525.1 Thalassospira sp. HF15
TTTTTCGCAACGAAAGAACGTGATCGCGAACTAGTTGTGATGTGGTTTTGCAGGTTTTACCCCTGCGCAAGCCGCAGAACAGTTAGCTGAGGGATCTCTCAAGCATAATAAGGGCATCTGGTGGATGCCTTGGCGTCAAGAGGCGATGAAAGACGTGGCACTCTGCGATAAGCTACGGTGAGCCGAGAGCAGGCTTTGACCCGTAGATTTCTGAATGGGGAAACCCCACCCAATAGGGTGATCCTGTCGTGAATACATAGCGGCAGGAGGCGAACCCGGTGAACTGAAACATCTCAGTAACCGGAGGAAAGGACATCAACCGAGACTTCGCTAGTAGCGGCGAGCGAACGCGAACCAGGCCAGTGGCTTATGCATAAGAACCGGAACGATCTGGAAAGGTCGGCCATAGTGGGTGATAGCCCCGTACGGGTAGAAAATGCATAAGTCCTCGAGTAGGGCGGGACACGTGAAATCCTGTCTGAACATGGGGGGACCACCCTCCAAGCCTAAGTACTCCTTGACGACCGATAGTGTACCAGTACCGTGAGGGAAAGGTGAAAAGCACCCCGATAAGGGGAGTGAAATAGTTCCTGAAACCGGATGCCTACAAGCAGTTGGAGCCTCTTTATGGGGTGACAGCGTACCTCTTGCATAATGGGTCAGCGAGTTAGTCTTACAAGCAAGCTTAAGCCGATAGGTGTAGGCGCAGCGAAAGCGAGTCTTAATAGGGCGATTGAGTTTGTGGGATTAGACCCGAAACCAGGTGATCTAGCCATGAGCAGGTTGAAGGTGATGTAACAGTCACTGGAGGACCGAACCCACGTCTGTTGAAAAAGACGGGGATGACTTGTGGTTAGGGGTGAAAGGCCAATCAAACCTGGAGATAGCTGGTTCTCCGCGAAATCTATTTAGGTAGAGCGTCAGACGAATACCTTCGGGGGTAGAGCACTGAATGGGCTAGGGGGCCTTACCGGCTTACCAAACCTAATCAAACTCCGAATACCGAAGAGTACTATCTGGCAGACAGACTACGGGTGCTAAGGTCCGTGGTCGAGAGGGAAACAGCCCAGACCGCCAGTTAAGGTCCCAAAGTTGTGGCTAAGTGGGAAAGGATGTAGGACGGCCAAGACAACCAGGACGTTGGCTTAGAAGCAGCCATCGTTTAAAGAAAGCGTAACAGCTCACTGGTCTAAATAAGCTGTCCCGCGCCGAAGATGTACCGGGGCTCAAGCCACACACCGAAACTGCGGACTTGTTCTTTGAACAAGTGGTAGCGGAGCGTTCCGTAAGCCTGTGAAGGTGAACCGTAAGGTTTGCTGGAGGTATCGGAAGCGAGAATGCTGACATGAGTAGCGATAAAGGGAGTGAGAACCTCCCTCGCCGAAAGCCCAAGGGTTCCTGCGCAAGGCCAATCCGCGCAGGGTGAGTCGGCCCCTAAGACGAGGCAGAAATGCGTAGTCGATGGGAAACAGGTTAATATTCCTGTACCCGTGAGAAGTGACGGCCTCTGGAAGTAGTTTTTCCTTATTGGATTGGAGAAGCTGCCAAGGAGGTCCAGGAAATAACTCTCACATATGGACCGTACCCCAAACCGACACAGGTGGGCAGGTTGAATATACCAAGGCGCTTGAGAGAATGGTGTTGAAGGAACTCGGCAAATTGCCCCCGTAACTTCGGGAGAAGGGGGCCCACCGTGAAGGCAACTTTACGGTGGGGGCACAGACTAGGGGGTGGCGACTGTTTACTAAAAACACAGGGCTCTGCGAAGTCGCAAGACGACGTATAGGGTCTGACGCCTGCCCGGTGCCGGAAGGTTAAGAGGAGGTGTGCAAGCACCGAATTGAAGCCCCGGTAAACGGCGGCCGTAACTATAACGGTCCTAAGGTAGCGAAATTCCTTGTCGGGTAAGTTCCGACCTGCACGAATGGCGTAACGACTTCCCCACTGTCTCCAACACCAACTCAGCGAAATTGAATTCTCCGTGAAGATGCGGAGTACCCGCGGTCAGACGGAAAGACCCCGTGCACCTTTACTACAGCTTTGCAGTGGTATCAGGATGTGAATGTGCAGAATAGGTGGGAGGCTTTGAAGCCATGGCGCCAGCCATGGTGGAGCCACCTTTGAGATACCACCCTTTTGCTTCCTGATATCTAACCGAGGTCCGTTATCCGGATCCGGGACCCTGCATGGCGGGTAGTTTGACTGGGGCGGTCGCCTCCCAAAGAGTAACGGAGGCGCGCGATGGTAGGCTCAGGCTGGTCGGACATCAGCTTAAGAGTGCAATGGCAAAAGCCTGCCTGACTGCGAGACTGACAAGTCGAGCAGAGACGAAAGTCGGTCATAGTGATCCGGTGGTCCCGCGTGGAAGGGCCATCGCTCAACGGATAAAAGGTACGCCGGGGATAACAGGCTGATACTCCCCAAGAGTCCACATCGACGGGAGTGTTTGGCACCTCGATGTCGGCTCATCACATCCTGGGGCTGGAGCAGGTCCCAAGGGTTTGGCTGTTCGCCAATTAAAGTGGTACGTGAGCTGGGTTTAGAACGTCGTGAGACAGTTCGGTCCCTATCTGCCGTGGGCGTAGGATACTTGAGAAGAGCTGTCCCTAGTACGAGAGGACCGGGATGGACGCACCTCTGGTGTACCGGTTGTTCCGCCAGGAGCATCGCCGGGTAGCTAAGTGCGGAAAGGATAACCGCTGAAAGCATCTAAGCGGGAAGCCCCCTTCAAGACTAGGTATCCCTATCAGATCCCTGGAAGACCACCAGGTTGATAGGCTGGGTGTGGAAGCGTGGCAACACGTGAAGCTAACCAGTACTAATTGATCGATCGGCTTGATTGATCCCTCTTGCTACTGTCTGCATACGACTTGCGCAGCGGTAAAATCAGCAAGACCAATACGTCACAACAATAAATAGTTCGCATAAACTAAATCACGATCTTGCAAAGATCTCCGATCTCTTCGCTGTGTTTGGACGGCCCGGTGGCCATAGCGGCCGGGAACCACCTGATCCCTTCCCGAACTCAGAAGTGAAACCAGCCTGCGCCGATGGTACTTTGTCTTAAGGCACGGGAGAGTAGGTCACCGCCGGGCCTTCCAAATACAGCA
>NZ_JAAVKI010000017.1 GCF_011806525.1 Thalassospira sp. HF15
TCACCATTGTCTGTACCTGCCGACAGTGTGGCTCCATCCGGCACTCCACTGATCGTCACGGTCAGAGTTTCGGAGCTGTCAGTGAGGTCGGCATCGATATCCAGAGCAATCGCACTGTCTTCGTTGCCAGAGGCGTCACTGACGTCCAGTGTCGGCACATCCGCAACACCGGCAACATCAACCGTGATCGAACCAGTGGTCGTGGCAACATCAGAACCATCCGTCGACGTTGCCGTCACGCCAAGATCAAACGAGCCACTGAAGTCATCCGCAGGCGTAATCGTCAAACCGTCAAGCTGGTCTGAACCCAGTGTCCAGGTGCCATCGCCATTGTCCGTACCTGCCGACAACGTCGCGCCGTCCGGCACACCGGAAATGGTGACCGTCAGGGTTTCAGAACTGTCGGAGAGACCAGCATCAATATCCAGTGCAATCGCACTGTCTTCGTTGCCAGACGCATCACTGACGTCGAGTGTCGGCGCATCGGCCACACCAGCCACGTCAACCATCACAGTGTCTGTGACCGACGCTATATCAATTCCGTCCTGAGTACTCGCTGTGATCTCAAGATCAAAACTACCACTGAAGTCAGACGGCGGCGTAACGCTCAGGCCTTCCAAGTCTCCGCTGGTCAATGTCCAAGTGCCATCACCGTTATCCGTCCCTGCAGACAGAGAAGCACCTTCTGGCACACCGCTGATCGTCACGGTCAGAGTTTCCGAGCTGTCCGTGAGGCCCGCGTCGATATCCAGAGCAATGGCGCTGTCTTCGGAACCGCTTGCATCCGATACATCCAATGTCGGTGTATCCGCCACACCGGCAACATCAACGGTGATGCTGTCGGTCGTGGTCGCGACGTCTTCGCCATCCGCCGACGTTGCCGTCACGCCAAGATCAAACGAGCCGCTGAAGTCATCCGCAGGGGTGATCGTCAGGCCATCAAGTTGGTCAGAGCCCAGTGTCCACGTGCCATCACCATTGTCCGTCCCAGCTGACAGGGTTGCGCCATCCGGCACACCCGAGATGGTCACGGTCAGGGTTTCGCTAGAATCTGTTAGACCCGCATCGATATCCAGTGCAATTGCAGAATCTTCGTTGCCCGAAACATCCGATACTTCAAGCGTCGGAGTATCGGCGACACCTGCGACATCAACCGTAATGCTGTCGGTTGTGGTCGCAACATCAGAACCGTCGGCAGAGGTTGCCGTCACGCCCAAGTCAAACGAACCGCTAAAGTCGTCCGGCGGCGTAATCGTCAGACCATCAAGCTGGTCAGAGCCCAGCGTCCAGGTGCCATCACCATTGTCTGTACCTGCCGACAGTGTGGCTCCATCCGGCACTCCACTGATCGTCACGGTCAGAGTTTCGGAGCTGTCAGTGAGGTCGGCATCGATATCCAGAGCAATCGCACTGTCTTCGTTGCCAGAGGCGTCACTGACGTCCAGTGTCGGCACATCCGCAACACCGGCAACATCAACCGTGATCGAACCAGTGG
>NZ_JAAVKI010000018.1 GCF_011806525.1 Thalassospira sp. HF15
CTGTCCGAAGCCGGAACGGTTGAGCATCAGCTTCATGGCGTAGATGTTGACGGCGACGGCCTGAGCTTCGAGCTTGTGGATGGCCCGGCTAATGGCAGTGTGACGATCAATGCAGATGGCAACTACAGCTTTACAGCGAGTGAAGGCTATGTTGGCGAAGACAGCTTCACCTATCGAGTGACCGATGAGCATGGGCTCAGCCGTGATGCAACGATGGCGGTACAGGTCGGAAGTGGAGTTGCCCAGTTTGACGCATCCAGCCTCTCTGGTGGATCGCTATCTGACAATAACAGAACGTTCACGGGTGTTTCTGGGACAGCAGGTGTTGCTGCAAACATATCTGCATCGTCAGGGCGTTATTATTATGAGATAGAGGGATCAAGCTACGACAACCTTGCTGTAGGCTGGGGGAAAGAGAGCTTTGATCCCAATACACCAGGTGATCTGGGCACTACAGCAGAAAGCTTCCGTTTGAGAATAGGTTATCCATCAGGGAAGTCTTATTTCTACTATGATGGGGAGCTGGTTGAACTTCCGGGTGTTTCGGGAGCTGACATATTGGGTGTTGGCTTTGATCTCGACAGTGGTCTGCTATCGTTCTTCGTAAATGGTACTGAGTTTTACAGCACTTCTATTGACGTGGAGGGTTCGGCTTGGCGTCCTATGTTGAAGGACGAAAATGGATCGAACGTTGTTTATGGCACGGCAGTTTTTGCGTCAACGGACTGGAGTTACGCTCCTCCAGAAGGTTACAGCGAGTTGAGCCTTGCAAGTGTTGCTCTTTCGGAAGGGAGTGCTGGCAATGATTATCTTTCTGGCAGCGAGTTTGCCGATAATCAATCCGGTGGTGCAGGGGATGACATCCTGACCGGTGGTGAGGGTGATGATACCCTTCTAGGGGGTGATGGGGCTGATCAGGCGATCTTTAGCGGTAATCGCAATGACTATGTGATCGAGGACAATGGCGACGGGACGTTAACGGTTCGGGACCTCAATGCAGCGGACGGCGATGACGGTGCAGATATTGTCAGTGGTGTTGAAGAGCTTGTCTTTGCTGACGAGACCTACAGCGTTGACGAGAA
>NZ_JAAVKI010000001.1 GCF_011806525.1 Thalassospira sp. HF15
GAAACCAGCCTGCGCCGATGGTACTTTGTCTTAAGGCACGGGAGAGTAGGTCACCGCCGGGCCTTCCAAATACAGCACATCATATTCCCTATCATCACACGACATTCAGAAACCCTCGACCTTAACCGGTCGGGGGTTTTGTCGTTTCTGGTCCAAGTGTCGCTGTTCACGCAAGCGTGAGGAGACGTGCGAAATGTCTCACGTCTCTTTGACTGCGCGTGTGCGAATGGTGCAGTGACGAAAATACACATCGCCCTTACGGTTAAACCATCACATGGATGTGGTGTTCCGACTTTAACCGAAGGGAAAAGACGATGAAAAAAGCTATGGTTCTGGGTGCAGCATTGAGTGCTGCTGTTTCGATGGCGGCCGTCAATCAGGCTGCTGCAGATGGTGCCAAGGAAAAATGCTTTGGTGTGTCTCTGGCCGGTCAGAATGACTGCGCAGCAGGCCCGGGCACGACCTGTGCCGGTACGTCGACTGTTGATTATCAGGGCAATGCCTGGAAGCTGGTTCCGGCTGGTACCTGCGAAGATATGAGCTTCACAACGGCTGATGGCCGTGAAGTCATGGGCAGCCTTGAAGAGCTGGATCGCGATATCCCGCAGGGCTAACACTCCCGACAAGTTCCAAAGCCTATCAAGCGTCCCAACGGGCGGTCAGCACCGATTTGCATGTCTGCAGATGTCTCCCCCTGTCCCGATGTGCTGACCGTCCGC
The DNA here is from genome assembly GCF_011806525.1 of Thalassospira sp. HF15. GTDB lineage: Bacteria > Pseudomonadota > Alphaproteobacteria > Rhodospirillales > Thalassospiraceae > Thalassospira. The sequence goes on from NZ_JAAVKI010000001.1 coordinate 720, forward strand.
CCGCGCTATGATTGATTGAGAGTTCCCGATATGAAAACGCTGACACAGCTTCCTGATCGCAAGCTTCCGGCTCGTGAGCTTCCCAGGCGGGCGGGTGTCGGCTTCAAGGCCGAGCACGCGCAAGATATCTTTGGTTCAAAGCCAGCTGTGGACTGGTTTGAAATCCATCCGGAAAACTACATGGTTGCCGGTGGTCCGCGTCTTGCCATGCTTGAAGAGCTCTCTGCACAGTATCCAATCTCGATGCATGGGGTCGGATTGTCGCTTGGTGGTGGGGAACCTTTAAACAAAAACCATCTGGCCGACCTTAAACGGTTGGTTGACCGGTTTAATCCCGCCATGGTGTCAGAACATATTGCATGGTCAGCCCATGAGGGGCTTTATATGGCCGATCTGCTGCCAACGCCGATGACGCAAACCTCGCTGGTGCAGTTGGTCGATGCGATCAATACTGTGCAGGATTTCATCGGGCGGCGGATCCTGATTGAAAACCCGACTTCCTATGTATCGCTGCCGCAAAATTCGATCCCCGAACTTGAGTTTATCAGCGAAGCCGCGGAGCGCAGCGGCTGTGGTTTGTTGATCGATGTAAACAATGTTTACATATCGGCGCATAATCTGGGCTTTGAGGCCAATGCCTTTATTGATGCGGTTCCCGGCGATCTGGTCGGTGAAATTCATCTGGCCGGGCATGAGCGCGATGCCAATCCCGACGACAACGTTCTGATCGATACCCATTCACGCCCCGTGGCCGATCCGGTCTGGGATTTGTTTGATCGTCTGATTGCTCGTATCGGGCGGCGTCCGACCCTGATTGAATGGGATAATGACGTGCCGGGCTGGGATGTGCTGGCCCATGAGGCCGCCCTTGCTGATCGCCATCTAGGTAATGCCGTGGCTGAAAAGTTCGAGGCTGCGTCATGACGGAGCTTAAATCCTTTTATGACGGCTTTGCCGACGCACTGCGCGCACCGGAACCCGATGCTGTGCCAAGCAGTGTCGCAGAAGGATATGCGCACCGCTTTGCGATTTACCGCAACAATGTTCATCGGGGTTTGTACGACGCGCTGGGTGCCGCTTACCCGACCGTGCGCAAGCTGGTGGGCGACGGCTTTTTTGATCGCCTTGCGCAGGGCTTTGTTCAATCCGAAACCGCGCGTGCAGGATCGCTTGCCCTTTATGGGGAAGGCTTTGCCGCGTTTCTGGCAGGTCATCCGATCCGCGAAAGCCTGCCGTATCTGGCCGACATCGCGCGGCTTGAGCGTGCCCGGCTTGAAGTCAGCACATCTGCCGATGCCAAGCCGCTTGTGGCTGGGGATCTGGAAGGTCTTGAAGACCAGCTTGAAAAGATGATTTTGCGAGCCCATCCGGCGTGTCAGGTGATTGCATCGGACTCCCCGATCTTTGCAATCTGGACGGCCCAGAACCCGGTGGAAGGCGCACAGAGCGGCAAAACCAGCATCGTGCAGCGCCCTGAAACCGTTCTGGTCACGCGGCCTTACATGCAGGTCGATATGCACCTTCTGACAGTCGGACAGACCGTGTTCTTTACCGCACTGACGCAAGACGGGCTCGATCTTGGCAGAGCCTGCACGGAAGCCCTTCAGGCTGATGCCAATTTTGATGTCATTGCGAGCTTTGCCGAATTTTTAACAATGGGCGCCTTCGATGCGCACTTTGATATCCCGAGAGGAAACGGGCATGATGATGAGTAACGTAGTGGGCGGTTTTGCCCGTCTTGAAATGAAGATGGACGCCCTTGGCGGGCGCGAATATGTCGCACTTGGCAGTCGCGGGCTTTTTGTTCTTTTGCTGCTGCCCTATTACTTCAACAGCGCGCTGACCAAAATCGATGGCTTTGGCCTGAGTGCCGGGGCGTTTGCACAGATATTGCCGCCGGTTGCCGAACAGTATCTTTATGATACGTCAGCCATTCCGTTCTTCCCGTGGCATCTGATCGTCTGGGCCGGAACCATTGGCGAGTTCGTCTTGCCGATCCTGATTGTTGCCGGCTTGTTTACCCGTCTGGCGGCCCTTGGCATGATCGGCTTTGTCGTCGTGCAAACCGTGGTTGACGTGGCGTTTCATGGCGCTGCCCTTGGCATGCTTGGCAATGGCCTGCCCAACGAGCTGATTGATCAGCGCCTGCTTTGGGTGTCGGTTCTGGTTGCGATGATCTTTGCTGGTGGCGGCAAGCTGTCGCTGGATCGGCTTCTGTCGCACCGACAGGCCTGAGGGTTGTTATATCGGTAGCAACATCGGCACCATTGATGCCACCAACAGTGCGGCCATGATGATGTTAAAGATGCGGGTTCGGTTGCCTTGGCTGATGAACGATCGCATGGCCGCGCCAAACATCGCCCAACTTGAAATCGACGGGATATTGACGAGCGCAAAGACCGCGATCATCGCCAAAAGCCCCGGGACCCCCGCAGACGGGACGGTGTAGGTAACTGTCACGATCAGGGCGACGGTCCATGCCTTTGGATTGAGGAGCTGCAACATCGCAGCCTGAACAAATCCGATGGGTTTTGCTGTTGCCTGATCATGGCCTTCAAGCGATCTGATTTGCGATATCTTGTAGGCAAGCCACAGGATATAGGCAAAGCAGATGATGCGCAGGATGTCCTGAGCCATCGGAAAGCGTTGCAAAATCTCGCCCAGTCCCAAGCCAACCACGAACACCATCGAAAGAAAACCACTGCTGATGCCAAGGATCAGCGGGATGGTGCGGGCGATGCCAAAATTGGCACCGGATGCCAGCAGCAGGAAGTTACCTGGGCCGGGCGAAACTGACATGACAAAGGCAAAGCCGATCAGGGCTGTAAGGTTTTCCGGGCTCATGATCAATTCTATCCATCTGGTGACGCGATCTGGCGATCATTGATCATTCCCGGGCGTGCGTCTTTGCGCTAAGCTGTCAATAAATTATCAGATCGTTCCAAATCGCTTTGATGGATAAGATGCAGCAAGATGTGCTAAGCGACGTGTGTGCCGGGTTGCGGTTGCGCAGTGATCTTTATTTCACTGCAGAACTGGCCGATGAATTCAGTGTTGATATTCCGGCCGATGGTGCACGCATCCGCTTTCATCTGGTTTTGGCCGGTGGTTGCAAGCTCCTGCTTTCCGAAGACGCACCGGCAATTGATCTTTGCGAAGGTGATCTTGTGCTGGTGCCAAATGGCCGTGGGCACATCCTGTGTGATACACCGGAAACAAGCACGGTACCGCTCGCTGATGCGATGGCGGCCGGATTTGATCCGGTGGCCGGGATGTTGCGCAATCAAGTCGATGGTGGGTGCGATGTGCGTTTGTTGTGCGGGTTTTGCGCCTTTGACGATGACTATCGCCATCCGGGTTTTGGCCTGATGGATGATCACGTGATCCTGCGCGCAGATGACGCCCAAAGTGATTCCGGCGGGACCGCGCAATCATCCATCGTTGCGATGATCCAAACGCTTGCACAAACGGCCGAACCGGGTTGGCGCAGTGCCTTGGCACGCCTGATGGAGGTGCTTGTGATTTCGCTGATGGCGGCGCAACTGAAACGTTCCGACATGCCGCAAGGCTTCCTTGCCGGATTGGCCGATGCCAAAATCGCGCGTGCGCTATCATGTATGCATGGTCAACCGGACCGTGACTGGACTGCTGAATTGCTGGCCAAACAGGCGGGTATGTCACGCACCCGTTTTGTCTTGCGTTTTGGCGAGTGCGTCGGGATTGCACCGATGCAATATCTGCAAAACTGGCGTATGGGCCGGGCCAAGGCGCTTTTGCGCGATACCAACCTATCGATGGATGAGATCGCCTTGCGGTGCGGCTATCAATCGATGCCGGCATTTTCCCGGCGCTTCAAGGCGCAATACGGGGAAGGGCCGGGCGCATTTCGGCGCGGATTGCGAAAGCCGCTGGCTGCCCAACAATACTGACCTTTAAACCCTATTTTGCAGCGGCTTGGTCGTTTTGGGCGGACACATCGCGCAGGCTTGTGAGGTATTCCTGACTGATTTCGTGGACTGCCATGATATGGGCATAGAGTAAGTCTTCGGTCGCCTTGATGTCAGCGCGCAGGATGGCATCGACAATGCCCTGATGTTCGGCATGCGATGCGGCAAGCCGTGACAGGCTCTGGAATTGCACCCGACGAAACGGGGCGACGCGCCGCCGCACCGAGAGGGTCACATCGACCAGCACGTCATTATGCGTACCGCGATAAATCGCATTGTGAAACGACCGGTTGAGCGCTTCATATCCCCCGGAATTGCCAAGGCGCACAGTTTCGGACAGTTCATTGTGAATGCGTTCGAGGTTATAGCGCTCCCCGCTTGTCATGCGCTCGGCTGCCAGTCTGCCGCACATGCCTTCGAGCTCAGCCATGCTTTCAAACATCGCGGTCAGCCGTTCGGGGGTGGCGATCGAGACATAAACGCCTTTATTGGGGATTTTTTCCGCCAGTTCGGTCGCGGTCAGCATCTGAAGGGCTTCGCGAACCGGTGTGCGTGAAACCCCAAAACGTTTGGCCAGAAGCGGCTCTTCAAGACGTTTGCCCGGTGGCAGGGCACCGCTGACAATATCGTCTTCCAGCGCCTGACAAAGTTGCTGGGCAATGCCAACGGCATCACTGGTGTCATGTGGTATTGCAAACGACTGGCGATGCTCAATCATCTGTTCATCCGACCCTTCTTGCGAGGTTCTCTTGGTGTTTTCTAGGCGTTTCCTGGCGAGACATATACACCAGATGAGGCAAAATATCCAACAGTGGTGATTTATTTATCCGGGCATATCGGTTTTGGACTGTTGAGCGTCTTTGTTGGGTAGCTTGACTTAGTAAGACGAGGCGTTGCCTTTGGTAGAAAGACGAAATGGTTTTCGGTTTGCTTTCTACAATGTGAAAAGTCTGCCGCGAAACGGCAAAACAGCGCTATGAAAGTTATGCAATCTGAAATGGCAGGGAGGCCAACGGACAATGCTACGTTCAAGAACCGCAGTTGGGGGCATGGTCACCGCCCCGCATCATCTGGCATCTGAGGCCGGGCGTGACATCCTGCGCGAAGGCGGCAACGCGGTTGAGGCGATTATTGCTGCGGCTGCGACCATTGCGATTGTCTATCCGCACATGAACGCGATTGGCGGCGATGGTTTCTGGCTGATTTCCGAACCCGGTAAAGACCCGATTGCCATTCGCGCTTGCGGCGGTGCGGCCGGGCTTGCGACACCAGACTTCTACCGCGAACAGGGCAAGGCCGCGATCCCGGCCCGTGGCCCGTTGGCGGCCCTGACGGTGGCAGGCGCAATTGGCGGCTGGATCAAGGCGGCAGAGGTGGCACACACGCTTGGTGGCAAGATACCCCACAGCCGCCTGATGGCCGATGCGGTCCATCACGCCAAAACCGGCGTACCGGTCACCACCTCACAGGCGGCCCTGACCGCGACCAAAATGGCAGAACTCAAAGACTCTCCGGGCTATGTTGAAACCTATGCCGCCAATGGTATCCCTGCGATCGGCGACGTGCTCTCCCAACCGGCCCTTGGCGCCACGCTTGAACATCTTGGTCGTGCCGGATTTGATGATTTTTATCGCGGCGATACCGCGCAGACCAATGCGCGCGGGCTTGAGGCGGCCGGAAGCCCGCTTCGCCTGTCGGATTTTGAAGCCTATCACGCCAAAACCATGACACCGCTGTCGGTCAAACTTTCAAGCGGGACAGTGTTTAACATGGTGCCGCCGACCCAAGGTGTCGCGTCGCTGATGATCCTTGGTCTGTATGACCGTTTGGGGCTGGGGGCGGCAAAGCCTGACGGCTTTGATCATATCCATGGCTTGGTCGAGGCGACCAAACGCGCGTTTCTGAAACGTGATGCCCATATCGGGGACCCGGACCGCATGCGCATTGATCCAATGGCGTTGCTGTCTGATGAGATGCTCGATGCCGAGGCCGCCAAAATCGATATGAAAACCGCTTTGCCGTGGCCGCATGTGGCAAAGCCCGGCGATACCATCTGGATGGGTGCGGTCGATGCCAATGGCGTTGCGGTCAGTTATATCCAAAGCATCTTTTGGGAATTCGGTTCCGGCGTCGTGGTCCCGGAAACCGGTGTGCTGTGGCAAAATCGCGGCTCAAGCTTTACGCTCCATGATGGCCCCAATCAGTTGGGACCGGGCCGCTTGCCGTTCCACACCCTCAACCCGGCCTTGGCAAAGCTGAATGACGGATCGGTGCTGACATATGGCACCATGGGCGGCGAGGGACAGCCACAAACCCAGTCTGCCATCTTCACCCGCCATGTCCTTTCTGGGCAGGACCTGCAAGAAGCGGTGAGCGCTCCGCGCTGGTTGCTGGGCAAAACCTGGGGTGATGACACCACAACCCTTAAACTCGAAAACCGTTTTGACCCTGCCCTGATCGAACAACTGAAATCAGCCGGTCACACCGTCGAACGCGTCGGCCCCTATGAAGACATGATGGGCCATGCGGGCGGCATCCGCTTGCGCAAGGATGGCGTCATGGAAGGCGCCTCTGATCCACGGGCGGATGGTTCTGTTGCGGCGCTGTAAAATCTACTGAAGTCATTATTTTCAAAGCGCTGCAAGTGCGCCTGTTCAAAAGCTGAATGAGCTAAATAGTTGCTTTGTAAATTGGTTTTGCTACCTTTGTTTTTGTGGCTCTGTGCCTCGTAAGCAACAGAGCAGTTTGGCAAAGGAAGTGATGCCTTGAGTGTTGCAGTTATAGTTCTGGTTGTTGTCTTTGTATTCCTCTTGGTTCTGCTTGGTTACGGGGTCAGTTTGTATAACCGACTGGTATCCCTGCGGCAGGCCGTTCAGGAAGGCTGGAGCGGTATCGACGTTCAACTGAAACGTCGTAGCAATCTGGTGCCGAACTTAGTAGAGACAGTCAAAGGTTACGCCGCACACGAGAAAGAGTTGTTCGAGGAAGTGGCAGAACTTCGTGCCAAAACATCGGCAGCCGGGTCCGAAAACGCGCAACAGCGACAGGAACTTGAAGGGCAGCTATCGACCGCATTGATGCGTATTTTTGCGGTTTCCGAGGCCTATCCGGAACTGCGGGCCGATGAGACGTTTATTGAATTGCAGAGCGCGCTTTCGGAGCTGGAAAACAAGATCCAAATGGCGCGGCGTTATTATAACGGCACTGTGCGCGAGATGAATGTCGCGGTGCAATCCTTTCCCAGCAATTTTGTCGCAGGCAGTTTCGGCTTTGTCGAGAGCAGTTATTACGAGGTCGAGCATGCGATTGAACGCCAGAAGCCCAGCGTGAAGTTCGATTAATGCTCATTCATCGGAAAGGTGTGGAGTCACGGCAGCGCGCGCACCTCTCAATGCGCGGTGCCTGGCTCATCCTTGCTGTGTGGCTAATTGCCATCTTTTTGTCGGGGCAAGCCGCAGCTCAACGCTATTCAGAGCGCATTACTGAATTCACCGTTAATATCGTGGTGGGCCAAAACGGATCAATTACTGTTCGCGAAGACATTTCGGTTTATGCCAATGGTGCGCAGATTAAGCGTGGCATTTATCGCGATATTCCGTTGGTCGTTGCCTTGCCATCGGGTTTCTATCAGGTCAGCGAGATCGAGATCAGCCGAGTGTTTCTTGATGGTCGTGATGTGGCTTATAAAACCGAAACGATCGGCCGTGATTTACGCGTCTATATCGGCGAGCCAGATCAGTTGCTTTCGTCTGGAGATCATACATTCACCCTGATCTATCGGATGAAGGATCAAGTGTCGTTTGGTGATGGCATCGACGAGCTATATTGGAACGTCACGGGCAATCGCTGGCAATTCACCATTGATAAAGCCCGCGCCACCATTCATTTGCCGGACGATGCGGTTCGGACCGGTTTTGCGGCCTATACCGGATATGAACGTGAACGCGGCGCGCAGTTTCGTGTGCCCAAACCCGATAACGGCAATGTCTTTACAGTCGAAACCACCGAAAAACTGGTGCCGGGCAAGGGGCTGACATTTGCTGTGTCATGGCCGGCCGGTCATGTTGTGCGGCCAGAAGGCGCGATCAATCTGGACCAGTTGATGCGCGACAATATTGGCATTGTCATCGGCTTTGGGATTTGGCTTTTGCTGGTAGGTTATCTCATTTGGGCATGGTCCGGGTTTGGCAAAGATCCTGCTGGCCCCGCTGTTATACCGCGGTTTGAGCCGCCAGAAGGCATGTCTGCAGCCAAGGTGGGGTTCTTGTGGCGTAATGCATCGGCCGGGCGAACCTATGCTAGTCGGGCCTTTGCCGTTGTCCTGACCAGTCTTGCCGTGAAAAAGCGTCTGTCGATCAGTGTCACCGGGCATGAGGAATATGTTCTGGGCAAATTGTCGGGCAAGATTGATGACCTTTGCGATGATGAGCAAACCGTTTTCAATTCTCTGTTCCGCGAAGCAGGTGTTTCCGAAATCACCATTGGCAACGAATATCGCCAGGAAGTGCAAAGTGCCCATAACTGGTTGGCCAAAATCTATGCACCAACCAATCGCGACACGCATTTCATCCGAAATGACCGCGCCTGGCGGATCGGATGGGTGATCGGCACATTGTCATTGCTGGCTGTGGTGTTGCTTGATCCGTCGATTGCTGCGCACGACGCAGAAAGCTATGTCGGGGCGTTGGTTGGCTGTGTGATCTTTTCGGCCGGCTTCATGATGGTGTTCAATGTCCTGCGTCGTTTCTGGTCGGGTATGTCAGCCGGGGACGGCTGGTATGTCCGGCTGATCCGCGTGCTGTTGATAGGTGCTGGTTTCATGGTGCCGTTTTTCGGGGTTGCGGTGATCGTGGCCGGGGTAATGTCACCGGTTGCGATCGGGGTTGCGGCATTGCCGGTTCTAACCTGTGCGCTGTTTGGCATCTGGCTTGAAGTTCCCAATACGGCGTTTCTGACGGTTCGCGCCGAAATCGAAGGTTATCGCCGCTATCTGACCATGGCCGAGGAAGACCGACTTAATTTTGCCAGCCGCGAAATGGGCGATGCCATTGCCTTTTTTGAAAAGCATTTGCCCTTTGCCATGGCCCTTGATGCCGAACAGGTCTGGACCGAACGGTTCGAAGCCTTTTTGAAATCACGCGCTTCGACCGATCCAAATGCGGCGCAATCCTATGATCCGGCATGGTATCGCGACAGCCGGCGCGGTTGGCGCGGTCTTGGTGATTTCGGATCGCGCAGTGCAGGGCGGCTTGGTGCGGCGGCAGTATCGCACGGGGCGCCATCAATACCTTCGACTGGCTTTGCATCGCGGGGGGGCGGTTTTTCCGGGGGCGGTCGTGGCGGTGGCGGTGGGGGCGGTTGGTAATAACAAACGCGCGCCGTATCCAAATCTCATCGCACTGATGCTGCCTTGCTGCTTCAGGAAAACTCCCACTCAATCACATGCCGATACGTCTCGCCGGGTTTGAGCCATGGGCTGGGGAAGTCTTCGCGGTTCGGGCTGTTGGGGTAAGTTTGGGGTTCAAGTGCGATGCCGCCTGACGGGTGCAGGGACACGCCGTTTTCGGTTTTCATCGCCTCGTTGAAATGCTGCGAGAGATAGAATTGCAGACCGGCCTCGGTCGAAAACAGTTTGATCGACCGGTTGCTGTCAGGGGCTGACAGGGTCGCGATCTGGCGCAGGTCGCCGCGGGCGCCGGTCAGGCAGAAATTATGATCATATCCCTGTTTGGCGTTTGGCAGGTTGGCGGAAATTTTGGCGGGTTTCTGGAAATTATATCCGGTTCCGGCCACATTTTGCGCCGGGCCATCCGGGATGAGTTTGTCATCCACCGGAAGCCACTGATCAGCATTGATCTGCAGGACGTGATCAGCGGCACTTTGGTCAAACTTGCCTCTCAGGTTCCAATAAGCGTGGCTGGTCATGTTGACCGGGCAGGGCTGATCGCAGGTGGCGGTGATTTCAAGTCTGATGCGATCATCGGCAACCAATGAATAGGTGGCCTGCGCGGTCATTGTGCCGGGATATCCTTGGTCGCCATCGGGCGAGGTCAGCTCGAACGTGACGCTGCGGTCTGTCTGATCAGAGATCGTCCAAACACGCCGGTCAAAACCATCCGGTCCGCCATGCAGGTGGGTTTCCCCTTCGTTGGCGGCAAGCTGAACCATCTTACCATTCTGGTCGGGAAAACGTGCAGCTTCGATGCGATTGGCATAGCGCCCGCACACCGCCCCGATATAGCTGTCCTGATCCAGATAGGCAGCATCATCTGCCAGATTAACCGCAATACTGGTTTCGTTTCCGTCCTCTGGGTCTTTCAAATAGACCTCGCAAAGACGGGCGCCAAGCGCAGAAACCAACACGCGAATCTGAGGGCTCTCTAATGCAGCGCGCGGGGCATTTTCACCCTTTTTAAGTGCAGCAATTTTGGGTTTTGCCATTTTTAGTGTCGCCGTTGTTTGTGGTGTTTGGTTGCCGCCAAGGTATTGATTTTCGTTGGTTTCGTCTAGGTTTTATGTCTCTTGGCGCGATCACTCTAAAGGATGAGACACTATATGGTTGAGGGCTTAGAAATCATATTGTAATACTATATGGCTTTTAAGCAATAAGCCACTCTTAGGGAGGAAATCGTGGTAAGTTTTAAGAAGTTGGCAGTATCGACTGCTGCAATGGGTGTTGCTCTTGGTCTTTCGGTTGCCGCACAGGCCGAGATGATGATCGGTTTCTCGCAGATCGGTTCAGAAAGTGGCTGGCGTACGTCTGAGACGGCGTCGATCAAAGCCGAAGCTGAACGTCGTGGCATCGATCTCAAATTCTCCGACGCACAGCAGAAACAGGAAAACCAGATCAAGGCAGTCCGTTCCTTCATCGCGCAGGGTGTGGACGGCATTCTTCTGGCACCGGTTGTTGAAACCGGTTGGGATCAGGTTCTCAAGGAAGCAAAAGACGCTGGCATTCCGGTCGTTCTCGTTGACCGTGGCGTTGATGCAAGCGAAGACCTGTATCTGACGAAAGTGGCTTCTGACTTCGTGGTTGAAGGCGCACTTGCTGCTGCTTGGCTGGCAGCAGAAACCAACGGCGTTTGCGACGTTGTTGAGCTGCAGGGAACCGTTGGTTCGTCTGCTGCCAATGACCGTAAAGAAGGCTTTGAGTCGGTGATTTCGAACTTCCCGGCGCTTAGCATCATTCGTTCGCAGTCTGGTGACTTCACCCGTTCCGGCGGCAAGGAAGTCATGGAAAGCTTCCTGAAAGCTGAAAACGGCGGCAAGGACATCTGTGCGGTCTATGCGCATAACGATGACATGGCACTCGGTGCTGTTCAGGCCATCAAGGAAGCCGGTCTTAATCCGGGTGAAGACATGCTGATCGTTTCGATCGATGCGGTTCCGGATATCTTCAAGGCGATGGCCGATGGTGATACCAACGCAACCATCGAACTGAACCCGCATCTTGGTGCTCCGTCCTTTGATGCGATCAAGGCATCCATGAACGGTGAAGAAGTTCCGAAATGGATCAAGGCAAATGGCCCGCTCTATCTTCCGGACACTGCTGCTGAAGAATACAAAATGCGTAGCAAATAACCTCTGAGTGTCTTTGTGGGCATCGCGCTCACGAAACCTGAGGACCGCTTCTCATGATATTGGACGTGCTCCGGCAAATGCCGGGGTGCGTCCGGTTGTATCCGCAGCAAAAGACTTCAAAGACAGTACAGGGAGAGGGGCAGGATATGTCAAACACAGTACTTTCAGTGCGCGGTGCGGGGAAATTCTTTCCCGGCGTCAAGGCGCTGGAGGATGTGGATTTTGACCTTGAACGCGGCGAAATTCACGCCCTTCTGGGCGAAAACGGGGCGGGTAAATCCACCCTGATCAAAGTTATTACCGGGGTGCATCCCCGCGATGCCGGTACGGTGTCACTCGACGGACAGGAAATCCATCCGCAGCATCCGGGAGATGCGCAGGAACTGGGTATTTCAACGGTCTATCAGGAAGTCAATCTGGTCCCGACAATGTCGGTGGCCGAAAACCTGATGCTCGAACGTCAGAGCCTGAAATTCGGCCTGATTTCATGGAAAAAGACCGAGGCCCATGCCAAGCAAGCACTTGAAATCCTTGGGCTTGATATTGATGTCAATCGGCCTTTGGGATCCTATTCGGTCGCCATTCAACAACTGATCGCGATTGCGCGTGCAGTGGCGCTTGATGCCAAGGTGCTCATTCTCGATGAGCCGACCGCATCGCTTGACGGTGATGAAATCAAAACCCTTTTCCGGATCATGGGCGAATTGCGTGACAAGGGATTGGGTATTGTTTTTGTCACCCACTTCCTGGATCAGGTTTACACCGTGACCGACCGTATTACGGTGCTGCGCAATGGCCGGTTGGTTGGCACATTTGTCACCAAGGAACTGGCGCAGATTGACCTGATCAATCACATGCTGGGGCGTGAACTGGCCGAAGTCAGTGCCCATCGTCATCAGGACGAGGGCAGCTATGACGGCCCGGAACGCCAGATCCAGATCAAAAATCTTGGCAAAAAGCGTGTGCTGGAGCCGGTTTCACTCGACCTTAAAGCGGGCGAAATCGTTGGTTTGGCCGGATTGCTGGGATCAGGGCGGACGGAGCTTTCCGAACTGGTGTTTGGCACGCAAAAGGCTGACAGCGGCTTGGTGTTCCTTGATGGTGAACCGGTCATGCTGCGTTCCCCGCGTCATGCGATCCGGGCTGGTTTCGGGTTGTGCCCCGAAGACCGCAAACAGGATGGTATTGTTGCCGAGCTGAGTGTGCGCGAGAATATCGTGCTCGCCCTTCAGGGGCGGCGTGGTTGGTTGCGACCGATCCCGCGCGCCGAGCAACAGCAATTTGCCGATGACATGATCAAGGCACTCGGCATCGCCACGCCCGACAGCGAAAAACCCGTCGGGCAACTGAGTGGTGGCAACCAGCAAAAGGTCATTCTGGCACGCTGGCTGGTGTCCAAGCCGATCCTGCTTATTCTTGATGAACCGACGCGCGGCATTGATGTCGGTGCGCACGCCGATATCATCAAGCTGATCAAGGAGCTGTGTGACGAGGGGCTGGCCCTTCTGGTCGCATCCAGTGAACTTGAAGAAATCGTCGCCTTTGCCGATCGTGTTGCCGTGATGCGGGATCGTGAAAAGGTTTCTGAACTGGTCGGTGCGGAAATCACCCAAGACAGCATCATCGAGGCGATTGCGCGATGACCAGTTTGCAAGACAAAAAGAAAATACGGGAAAGCAGCACGATGTCTGCATCTTCTTTGTTAAGTCGACCCTGGTTTGGTCCGGTCGCAGCACTGGTTTTGATCGTGCTGGGGATCGGGATCATTTCGCCGGATTTCTTCAGTATCCGCATTGTTGACGGGCACCTTTACGGGTCGCTTGTCGATGTTGTTCATCGCGGGGCGTCAACTGCCCTTGTTGCTGTGGGCATGGCGATTGTCATCGGAACGCGCGGGATTGACCTTTCGGTTGGTTCGATCATCGCCATATCAGGGGCGGTGATGGCGGTTCTGATCCGCGATACTGATCTGCATCCGGCGGTAATTATCCTGGCCGCTCTTGGTGCCGGGATCTTGTGCGGTTTGTGGAACGGCATCCTGGTTGCCTTCCTTGATATTCAGCCGATTATCGCGACCCTGATCCTGATGGTGGCCGGTCGCGGGATCGCCCAGATGATTACGGGTGGTCAGATCGTGACTTTCCACGGTGAATTCTTTGAGGGCATCGGCAGTGGTTATCTGCTGGGTATTCCGTGGCGGGTGATCATTGCGGCCGCCGTGATTGCCGCGATCTATTTCATCATGCGTAAAACCGCCCTTGGTTTGTTTGTTGAATCGGTTGGTGGCAATGCGCGCGCCAGCCGGGTCGCGGGCATTGATGCGCGCGGGATTAAGCTGATGGCCTATGCAGCATCGGGGCTGTGTTCGGCCTTTGCCGGGATCATCATTGCGGCTGACATTCGTGGGGCTGATGCCAACAATGCCGGTTTGTGGCTTGAACTTGATGCCATTCTGGCGGTGGTGATTGGCGGGGCGTCCCTGATGGGCGGTCGGTTCTTCATTGGCATGACCGTTATTGGTGTTCTGATCATTCAGGCGCTGACCACGGGTATCTTGCTGTCGGGTCTTCCGTCGCAATACACCCTGATCGTCAAGGCGGCCGTGGTGATGATCGTCCTTCTGGTGCAGGCACCGAAATCCCGCGAACTGGTCGGGCAGGCGATGGAACGCATGAAGCGGGGGAAATCCGATGAAGATTAATGAACGGTTTTATCCGATCCTTGCCACGCTTGCGGTTCTCGTACTGCTGTATGGCTATGGCATTTTCGAACACCGTGCTTTTTCCGATACCTATGTTCTGGGCGCGCTTCTGACCGATAATGCCTTTTTGATCATTACCGCCGTTGGCATGACCTTTGTCATTCTCTCGGGCGGGATTGATCTTTCGGTTGGCTCCATGATTGCCTTTATCGGGGTTCTGATGGCCGAACTTGTGACCGGGTTTGGCATGCATCCGGTGACGGCAGCCGTGATCTCCATTATCGTCGGATCGGCATTCGGGGCGTTTATGGGGGTGATTATCGCCAAGTTCGATATTCAGCCCTTCATCATTACGCTGGCGGGGATGTTTTTCCTGCGCGGGATGTGCTTCCTGATCAATCTTGATTCCGTTCCGATTGATCATCCGTTTGTCTCTGCCTTTGGCGGGTTCAAGGTACAACTCCCCGGTCGTGGCTGGTTAACGGCATCAGCCCTTTTGATGTTGGCAACGGTTATTGGCGGGGTGGTGATTGCCCATTTCACCCGGTTCGGTCGCAATGTCTATGCGATTGGCGGGGATCGTCATTCCGCAGAATTGCTCGGCGTTCCGGTCCATAGCACGATCATCCGGGTTTATACCCTGTCAGGCTTTTTCAGCGCGCTTTCGGGTGTGGTGTTTGCCTTTTATACCGCATCGGCCTATCCGCTGGCCGCAGTGGGCGTGGAGCTTGATGCGATTGCCGCCGTGGTGATTGGCGGAACGCTTCTGACCGGTGGTATGGGCTTTGTGATGGGGACCTTCTTTGGCGGGATCATCATGGGGGTTATCCAGACCCTGATCGCCTTTGACGGGTCGCTCAACAGCTGGTGGACCAAGATCATGATTGGTGCACTGCTGTTTGGCTTTATCGTCTTGCAACGCCTAATCACGCGTTCCTTCTCGGGCATGCGGGCCGGGGCAAGTTGAGCATTCAAAACCGGGCGGAAAAATTCTGACAAACCGGCCGGAACAGGGTGCTGTTCCGGCCGATGTTTTTGTTCTCTAATATTGAAAAACCATCTGTATTGCTTGTTTTGGTAAGTAATAAGCAAGAATATCACAAATGGGTGAAATAAATATTGTATGAAGAATGGGCTGTGCTTCGCTCCGCTCTGCCCGACTTCGAGACGAGATCGGGACATGAAGCTAGGGCGATGCAAATATCAAGAAAGTTCTGTATATGTTTAAAGGCCGCTAAGCTTGCGGATTGCACATTTGTATTGTCTAATAAGCATAAAGAATTAGGAATGTTTTCTTAGGCGAGGGGGGTGATGAAGGAAGCGGATATACGTCAAATGCTTGCTCGTAAGTTGCATTTAATTGACGCTGACCTTGAATTGACTGCGGAAGAGCACCGGATAGTTCTGCCTGATGGTAGAACAGCTGTGATTGATATACTTGCGAAGGATAATGTCGGTCGATTTTATGTTATTGAACTTAAAAAAAGTAAAAATAGCGCACGTTCAGCTGTGCAGCAATTGTTCAAGTATGCCGCATTTCTAAAGAAAAAGTATAATTTGCGATCAGACCAAATAACTTGCGTTGCAGTGTCGACAGATTGGTCGGAGCTAATTGATCCATTCTCAGAATTCTCAGAGTGCTCAGATTATCAATCAAAGGGAATTAAGATACTCATTAAAGGAAAGGAGATATCTTTTGAGGAGGTTTCGACTAACTTTTCCCCGGGTGGGGGGGAGGTTTTAACTGAGTTTTACTTTGCGGAGTTTCGTGATGAGAAAAGGTTTTATTATATTCTGGACAAATTTGTTGCTTTCCTTAAAAAAGATGTGCCTTTTTTGAATTCAGTGATAATCCCATGCATTTATCTAGGAGATGATAAGAAAATAATAAACGGCTATGGTTTTTCGTGGTCTGTTTTTACGCCTTCTGATGAATATAACGGTTCAATATTGAGATTTATCGAGATTTATGAAAAAGAGAATCCGTTTTCTGATGATTGTGTTGAAGAATTTGAGCTGTATGATGATGAACATAAAGTTCTTATTGATAAGTGTTTGATTTTGATATCAACAATTTTTAATTCATCTTTGCGAAATGGTGAAGAGCTGAATGTTTTTAATGTGCATTCATTGAATAATATTTTAGTTACTTGGAATTATGAAGATATCATTTCAATTGGGCCAATGTTTTCTGGGGGCATTTTTGATAATGACGAGATTACGTCTATGTGTTGCGGCTATGAGGGCCTTCACCCCTATAATTTTGTGACAAAAATTTCCCCTAAAAACCCGGATCACTTCTTCTATGTGCGCAATAAAGTTCTTGGTTTCTTGAGAGGCAATTTCATTTGGAAGGCAGGTGTCTCTAAAATTTTGGAGGATACAGCTCAAGAAAGTGTCATTAGAATTTCAATATTTAATCCATTGAATTTATTTGGACTATTAGGGGATTTGTGCCGAAGCGGAGAAACTAAAAGAATACCGTTCCTTAATATTGAGGAGGAGTTCGAAGGAAATCGTGTGTGTTATTATGGAAGCATTGTTTGGGACGGAGTAATCCGGGATATGTCTATAAGTCAGGCAATGGACCGAAGTGCTGGATTGAGTGGCAGTGCTGGGTTGGGAGGAACTAGATTACTGTTCCAGATGGGAAATATGGATTTTTTAAGTAGGTCTGGAGATAAGTTTTTTGCGGAATTTGGATTGGCTCATTTCATTCTAAAAAAATCTGATGAAGGCGTTTCATTTTTAGACACTTCTGTTGAGCCATTTGCCTGGCGCCCTATAAATGGTGAGATTTTGAGTGTGCAGGATTTCATTGATGCTCACCCTAGTCTTATAGATGAAATGGAAGAATTCGAAAAATATTCCGCTTAGAAAGACTCGTTCCTGGTAGACTTTGAAAGTAATGATTACAGCCCGATCTGGTCCCAGTCATGTTCGACCGACATGCCGAGCTGCTTGCGCAACTCGCGCATGGTTCGGCGCAGCAGGCCGTGCATTTTGCTGCGCGCCTCTTCGGGGTCGCGCTGGCTGATGGCGGCATAGACCGCGTGGTGATCAGGCAGCGACTTGACATGCGCCTTTGGCCCGCCCGATGACAGGCGGAAAGATCCGATCAGGGCGGTTTCGATCAGCATACCAAACGATTTCATGAAATCGTTGCCCGACGCATCCAGAATACCCTGATGGAACACAAGATCGGTAATATAGACCGCCTCGGTGCCTGGTTCGGCCTTTTCCATCTCGAAATAGGCTGTTTCAAGATGCTTGATTTGCTCTGGCGTGGCGCGGACGGCGGCCATGGCGGCCGTGTTGGGTTCAATGATCAGGCGCGTTTCAAGCAGGCTATAGAGAAATGCCGGGTCCGGGTCCGGGAAATGCCAGGACAGGACATCAGGATCAAGCAGGTTCCAGCTTGAACGCGGTTTGACACGTGTGCCGGTTTTCGGGCGACTTTCAATCAGCCCCTTGGCCGACAGGATTTTGATTGCTTCACGAAGGGCCGTGCGTGATACATCAAGGGATTCACTTAGTGCCGCCTCTGTCGGCAGGACATCGCCCGGCACCAGCTTGCCCGAAACAATGCGTGCGCCAAGATCGTGCGCGACAATGCTGTGCAGACTGCGTTTGGCGTAAGTTCTCGACATGGTAGACGGCATATATTTCCTCCGACGTGGGCCTGATTAAAAAGCAAATAGGCATAAGGCCCGCTTTGTAATTATTCATATAATATGAATTTATTTTTGGGGCAACTTATCTGGTACCTCCAAACCCTTGTGCTGCATAGCATATAATTATTTCAGGGGTACCGTTTGGGCGCCGTCGGTTATTTGCGTATGTCATCAACTTATAAACAAGCTTTCGCATAATCGAAAGGAAAGACTGCATGGTTTGACGCTTGACAGCCCCGGATATCCTGATCATTAATGTTATTGTATGAAGAATAAAAAAACAAGGTTGTCAGGAGGAAGCATCATACCATCGCGCGCGATACCGTGCCGTGACCATTAATCTGGTCTGAAGGGCACTCTCAGGCGTAGCAAGATGTCGGTATCAGAAATTGTTTTCTGTTGCGCCGCACACATCAAGATGGATGCAATTTCTGGTGGTCTTGGCCTAAAATCGTGTTTGGCGTCCGGGGAATCCGGTGCCTGATACCTGAAGATAAAACACATGACGGGAGATGAAACGATCATGTCTGATCGCATGCCGACACACTACACAAGCCTTGAAGATAAATCGGTATTCATCACCGGTGGCGCATCGGGCATTGGCGAGGCGCTTGTAACCGCCTTTGTTGCGCAGGGTGCGAAAGTTGCCTTTGTCGATATTATGGAAGATGCCGGGAACGCGCTTGTCGAGAAACTTTCAAAAGACGCGCGCAATAAGCCGGTCTTTATCAAATGTGACCTGACCGACATCCCGGCCTTGCAGGCCGCCGTTGCCAAGGCCGCCGAGATCAATGGTCCTGTCACTGGCCTGATGAACAATGCTGCCAATGATACCCGTCATAAATGGCAGGATGTGACGCCGGAATACTGGGATGAACGTCAGGCGATCAATATTCGCCCGTCCTTCTTTGCCATTCAGGCCGTGGCCCCGATGATGCAAAAGGCCGGTGGCGGCGCGATTGTCAATTTCGGGTCGGTCAGCTGGATGATGGGGCAGGGCGGCATGCCGGGCTACACGACGGCAAAGGCTGCAACCCATGGTCTGACGCGCGGTATGGCGCGCGATCTTGGCAAGGATCACATCCGGGTCAATACGCTTGTGCCTGGCTGGGTCATGACGCAGCGCCAGCTTGACCTTTGGGTCGATGAAGCGGCCGAGCGCGAAATTGACGAACGCCAGTGCCTTAAAAACAAGGTGATGCCGGATGACATCGCGCGCATGGCGCTGTTTTTGATTTCCGATGAAGCCCGCATGGTCACCGCCCAGAACTTTATCGTTGATGGCGGCTGGGTCTGATCCGGACCGACGACAAACAACCCCAACAGATAATCAAGATCTTTCAGGACAGAATTTATGAGACTGGTTCAATTCAAGGACACCGCCGGCGCACAGCATGTTGCCGTGGTCGAAGACGAAAATACCCTGATCCCGCTCAAGGGCGTTTCCACAACCCGTGAACTTGCGACCATTGCGCTTGCCAAGGGCATGACGATGATCGAAAAGGCGAAGCGCCGCATGGGTGACGCCAGGGTCGACTATAACGAGGTTATCTGTGAAGGGCGCCTGTTACCGCCGGTCACCCATGTTGATCCGGCCCATTTCCTTGTGACCGGGACTGGCTTGACCCATCTGGGGTCCGCATCGGCACGTGCGAACATGCACAAGGCGGATAACAAGGACGCCAACGAGACAGACTCTATGAAGATGTTCCGCATGGGCGTCGAGGGCGGCAAGCCCAAGGCAGGCGAGCATGGCGTGCAGCCGGAATGGTTTTACAAGGGCGATGGCTCCATCGTAGCCAATCCGGGCGCAGATATCCCAAGCCCGTCCTTTGCCCTTGATGGCAGCGAAGAACCGGAAATTGCTGCGATCTACATCATTGATCATGACGGCACCCCGGTACGCATCGGCTTTGCGATTGGCAACGAATTCTCCGATCACGTCATGGAACGCCAGAACTACCTGTATCTGGCGCATTCAAAGCTGCGCCATTGCTCGATGGGGCCGGAATTGTTGCTGGGTGATCTGCCAAGCCATGTCGAGGGCACTTCGCGCCTTTATCGCGATGGCAAGGTGATCTGGGAAAAGCAGTTCGTCAGCGGCGAAGACAATATGTCGCATTCAATCGCCAACCTTGAATATCACCACTTCAAATACGACCTGTTCCGCCGCCCGGGCGATGTGCACGCGCATTTCTTCGGGACCGCGACGCTTTCGTTTGCCGATGGCATCACCACGCAGGATGGCGACGAATTTGAAATTGAATCTGCCTTGTTTGGTCGTCCGATCCGCAACCGCCTGATGCAACAGGCGGAACGCCCGGTGACCATCAAGGCGATCTGAGGTCTCTCTGAGACTCCCAGGGGCTAACGCCCTGACTACCTCCAAACGACACGACTGCAACCGGCCCTTATATGGGCCGGTTTTTTTTATGTGTGGGCAAAAAAGAAGGACAGCAGGGAGACCTGCTGTCTTTCAGGTGTTACGCGGGATTATCCGGGGATTATGCCGGGTGCCTATGGCATGCTGCGCACAACGGCGACGAGGTATCGGCAATTCTCACTGCTTTGATTTTGGAAAATGCAATCCTGCGGCGGGCCGAGTTCGAGGCAATCCCCCTGATCAAGCTTGTGCACCCGGTTGCCTTCGTGAAACAGCAAGCTGCCGTCAAGAACCCAGATCGCCTGTTGGATGAAGGTGAAGGCCGAGGCGGGCATGGTGACCTGTTGACCTGCGGGCAAATTGACCTCGACAAGCTCCAGCGGGATTTTCTGCCCTGAGAGGACCTGGCGACGGTCATAACCGGTCTCGGGATCGGACCATAAAGGCTGCGTCGCGTGGCTCCGTACACCATGGTGGATGGATGGCGTGCGTGACAGCAGTGCCGACACCGTCAGCGACAAGGCCCCGGAAAGCCGGCCAAGGACTGTTGCCGTCGGACTGGCCTCGCCGCGTTCGATCTTGCTGATCATGGCCTTGGAGACGCCGGATTTTTCGGCAAACTGGCCCAATGACCAGCCGCGCATTTCACGTTCGCGGCGAAGGCGTGCCGATAGCCATGCCGTTGTGTTGTCTTCTATATCGATCAAAAATCCATCTGTATTCGTTAAAATAGACTTTTTCTGTCTACTATAATGGATTAACGTTGGCAACATGTGATGTTAGCGCGAAGGGGAGGCGAGTATGCATTTGCGGGGTGCGACCAAGGATGATGTTCCGGAAATCCTTGAAATCTATAACCAGGTGCTGCGCGACAGTACGGCGATCTATGATGATACGCCCTCGACCCTGGATGAGCGTCATGCTTGGTTTGAGGAACGTCAGGAAAAGGGTTTTCCGGTGTTTGTGGTTGAACATGATGGACGGGTTTTGGGATTTGGTTCCTATGGTCCATGGCGGACGCGGTGGGGGTATCGTTTCACGGTCGAACATTCGGTGCATGTCCATATCGACCATCGCGGCAAAGGTGTCGGCGGGGTGTTGGTGCGCGCGCTGATTGCCCACGCCAAGCAGGCGGGCAAGCACGTCATGATGGGGGGGATCGATGCCGAAAATGTCAATTCGATCCGGTTTCATGAACGGTTTGGCTTTGTCGAGGTCGGTCGGGCACGGCAGGTCGCGCGCAAGTTCGATCGCTGGCTGGATCTTGTGACGATGCAGTTGTTTTTGGAGGATGCATCGGTCTCGACATAAGGGCCGATCAGGAACGTAAATGGTGGTCGTTGCGGTCAGGGTTTTTGAAACAATACATCCTGTGCGCTTTGCGCGGCTGAGTTCAGGTGGCTTAAGGTAGCGTTGCCTGCTTCAAGCAGGGCGGGCGATGCGCCAAACACCGAAAAGGCAGAGATCATGTTGCCGTGCTTGGTCAGGATCGGGACAGCAATGGCGTAGATATCGTGTTCACGTTCACCATTGTTGGTGGCAAAGCCTTGTTTGCGAATGGTAGCGAGCTCAGCTTTGAGTGCGTTGATGTCGGTGACGGTGTGATCAGTCATGCGCGTCATTTCGGCGTTTTTGAAATAGCGATCCTGATCATCAGCAGTCATATACGCCAGCCAGAGTTTGCCGTGCGCGGTACAAAAG
Organism: Thalassospira sp. HF15; assembly: GCF_011806525.1. GTDB lineage: Bacteria > Pseudomonadota > Alphaproteobacteria > Rhodospirillales > Thalassospiraceae > Thalassospira. Next base: position 22,707 of record NZ_JAAVKI010000001.1, read on the forward strand.
GCATCAAGGCGCGATCCAATCCGGATATCAACATAAAGCGGCCGGTCGGGCAGGGCCTTGGCGATGCAAACCGCCATGTCGCGGTCAAAGGTGGTGGCCATGCAGGCCTCTCCGGTATCACGGGCCAGTTGATCAAGGATCGGCTGCAGGAGGATTGGCAGGTTGCCATCGTGCAAAACGCGTTCGCCCAGATCCGCAAACATACATCCCAACCTGAAAACCCCGCGTGATGTGACGCGCAATGCCCCGGCATGTACCAGCGTATGCAGGAACCGATGGGCGGTGATCATGTTGATGCCCAGCGCATCGGCGGTTTCCTTGGCCGTCAGTTCGCTTTGCCCGGCCGCAAACAGATCAAGAATTTTAAAGGCCTTCAGGACAGAGCCATTTAGTTGACTGGTCATCGGATCGGTTTTTCCCGCGCAAAAAGTTGGTGCCATGCCGTCAAACCTTGACGGCCACCGGATTTCAAGAATAAACTATATTATAAATAATATTTCAAATATAGAAATATTGATCAAAGAATGCAAGAGGCGTCTGATGAAAAGCGACAAGCAGGAAAACTCCGGTCAAATCACCCTGACTGCTGGCGGGGCGGTTCTGGCCCGTATGAAGGCCATCGGGGTTGATTATATCTTTGCCAATTCGGGGACTGATTTTCCGCCGATCATCGAAGGGCTGGCCGAGGCCGCGGCAAAGGATATCGACCTGCCTCACGCGCTGATCATGCCGCACGAAAATGCAGCGATGGGCATGGCGCATGGCTATTACCTTGCGACCGGCAAGACGCAAGCCGTCATGGCACATACCAATGTCGGCCTTGCCAACTGTGCGATTGGCGCGATCAATGCCGCGACCGAACATGTGCCGGTTGTCTTGATGTCGGGCCGAACGCCGGTGATGGAAAAGGGGCGGTTGGGCGCACGCACCGTACCGATTGGCTGGGGCCAGGAAATGCGCGATCAGGCGGCCTTGGTACGCGAAAGCACGAAATGGGAATATGAGCTTAAATTCCCCGAACAGGTACCCGATGTGGTTGACCGTGCCTATGCGATTGCCTCCTCTGTGCCCAAGGGGCCGACTTACGTTAGCTTGCCGCGCGAAGTTCTGTGCGAACCGTGCCCGGGGGATGAGATTGACGGGCCGCTGCGTATGCAGCCCGTCCCCGTGGCCCCGCCGCAAAGCGCGGTCGAACAGGCTGCCGGCATTCTGGCCAATGCCAAGAACCCGGTGATCATCGCGCAACGCGGTACCGGCACAGCAGAGGCCTTTGGGCGGTTTGGTGAACTGGTCGACCAGTGGGGCATTCCGGTGGTGCAATACTGGGCGATCCAGCTTGCCATTGGCACCGAGCATCCGATGTTTGCCGGGATGGACCCGGCACCGTGGCTGCGCGATGCTGATGCGGTGGTGGTGATTGATTGCCTTGCCCCGTGGTCACCCGATATCCATGAGTTGCGTAATGACTGCCAAGTCATCCAGGTCGGCCAAAACCCGCTTTATTCCCGCTTTCCGGGGCGCAATTTCGCCGCCGATATCTCGCTTGTCGGCGAGACGGGGGATGTGATCATGATGCTGGCGGACGCCATGGACCGCCGCCATGCCGACCATAAATCGGCTTGCACAGACCGACGGGCCAAGGTTGCCGCCATCAATGCCGAAACCCGCAAAAACGCATTGTCAGCGGCCGATGCCGGGGCGGTGGACCCGATGACCAAGGCCTATGTCTCGCGCTGCCTGTCCGACGTCATCGCGGATCGGTCCGCGACGGTGTTTTCCGAGCTTGGTTGCCCGCTGGAGCCTTTGTCGCTGTCTGAACACAGCAGCTGGTATCAGGAACCGCATTCGGGCGGACTTGGCTGGTCCTTCCCGGCAGCGATGGGGTATCAGTTGGCTGACAAGGAAAAGCTGGTTGTCGCCACCATGGGTGATGGATCCTATATGTTCGCCAACCCAACCGCCTGCCACCAGATCGCCGAGGCGCTTGAACTGCCGATCCTGATTTTGGTGCTAAACAACAACGAATGGGGGGCGGTGCGCCAGTCGGTCACGGGCATGTACCCGGATGGCTATGCGGCCAAAACCAATGAAATGCCCCTAACCGCACTCAAACCCAGTCCCGATTTCACAAAGGTCGCCGAGGCCAGCCGCGCCTGGGTCGCCAAAGCCAAACGTGCAGAAGACCTGCCGGCTATCCTGCGCGATGCGATCAACCATATCGACACCAACCGCACCCACGCGCTGGTCGAGGTGACGATTGCGCCTTAAGCGTTTTCTGATGTAATCCAACGTTGGCGCCCGACATCTTGTCGGGCGCCATTGGTTTGCGCGGGTGCACTGTTTTGTGGCAACGCAAAATGCCTGCTTGCATCGCAGGCAAATTCATTATTTCATTAAGCTAATTATTTGAATTGCCTACCCGGAAGGAACCAGTATGGATCGCGTCGTTGGAACATCGGGACGCATTGCGTTTGCAAGCGCGATGCGCAACCTCCTTGCGGATGTGTATCCCGGGCACGACCATGCCGAATTGGTACGTCGGGTGTTTGAGGTTCTTGGCCTGCCGATTGAGGGCGAGGGGCCGGAACCCTGCGAGGAATACCTACGCAAGTGGGATCAGCGCGATGCGTTTCTGATCTCCTATGGCGACAGTATCCAGCAGGATGGCAAGAAAGGCCTTCAAAGCCTTGGCGAGTTTCATCGCAAGTGGCTGAAAGACTGGCTGACAGGTATTCATATCCTGCCATTTCATCCTTTCACATCTGATGACGGTTTTTCGGTCAGTGATTTTGATATGCTGCGCCCGGAACTGGGGAACTGGGGCGATGTCGAGGATCTGGCAAAGCACGCAACCGTGATGGCCGATCTGGTGGCCAACCATATTTCGGCATCCCATCCGTGGTATCAGCAGTTTCTGGCGGGCGAGAAGCCCGGGATTGATTACATCAAGACCGCAAATCTTGAAGATGACCTGTCTGATGTCGTTCGTCCGCGCAGCCACGCATTACTCAATCACGTGGTGACCAAGGACGGCGAAAAGCAGGTCTGGTGTACGTTTAGCTATGACCAGGTCGATCTGGATTATGGCAACCCGGATGTGTTTTTCGAAATGCTCAAGGTTGTTCTGAACTACCTAAAGCACGGGGTTCGGGTGGTCAGGCTGGATGCGATTGGTTTCATCTGGAAGGAAGTCGGTACCCCTTCTATCAATCTCGAACAGACGCACAAGCTGATCAAGGCGATGCGTCTGGCGTGCAATGCCGTGCATCCTGATGTGCTGTTCATTACCGAGACCAATTTGCCGCTTTTGGAAAACCTGTCCTATTTCGGCAATCAGGACGAAGCGCATCTGATTTATAACTTCTCGCTACCGCCGGTAATCATTCACGCGCTGCTCAGCGGGCGAAGCGACTATATCCGCAAATGCATCATGGCAATGCCACCGGCCCCGGCGGGATGTACGTTCTTTAACTTTACCGCCAGCCACGATGGTATTGGTCTGCGCCCGGCCGAAAACCTGATCCCTGATGAAGATATCGATGGCTTGCGCGATCACGCGGTCAAGATGGGCGGGCAGGTCAGTTACCGGGCGCTCAAGGGCGGTGGTCAAAAGCCCTATGAGCTGAATGTCACCCTGTTTAGCATGCTGGCTGAGAACTTTGCCGGTGAAGCCACCATGGGGCTTGAGCGATTTGTGATGAGCCAGGCGATTGCGATGTCGCTTGAAGGCATTCCTGCCGTCTACATCCAGACCATCCTGGCGACGGAAAATGATCAGCAGGCTTACGCCGAAACAGGTATTCCGCGCCGCCTGAACCGGAAAATCTGGAAACTTGATGATGCGGAAGAAACGCTCACGCGCGAAGGTCCGGCCCGTTCGGCCTTTGATCAGTTGCGCGCGTTGATGTCGATCCGCCAAGGACAGCCAGCCTTCCATCCTAATGCCACACAATACACGCTGAACCTCGGTTCCGATCTGTTGGGCGTTTGGCGGCAATCGCACCTGAACGAACAAAGCATTTTCTGCGTCTTTAACCTGACAGAACATGTGCGGGACCTTGATCTGTCCAAGATCAACCTGATCATGACCGAAGGCTGGCAGGATCTGATCACCCAGCAGGTGGTGGGCGACTATAACGGCATGATGAAGCTGGCCCCATATCAGATCGTCTGGATTTCCAACATGGATGGCCGCAACCGCACCGAAAGTCGCCTTTTGCAGCGCTATCGGGATGCGATGCCAGTGTAAGTTCATTCAGGAATGGATCTTATCGTGAGAATTTAGATAGGGAGTGAGTTGGTTCAGTGCGCTGGTTTTTTGTTATTGTAGCTCTGGGATGCCTATCTTGTGGAAGTGGGGCTGCAGGGAGTGGAGGTGTCAATGGAGCGCCCCCGAAACTTGCTGATTATCAGTATTCGCTCCAACGAGTTTCTTTCCCGGTTTTGCCTAATAGGGAAGAGAAGCTATCAATAATAAATGTCAGTTATTCCGATGAAATTGAAGGGCTGCGTAGGCACCTGTTGTCAGTGTTTGGCAAGGTCTGTCTTGAGAACTTGGGGCAAGCGGAAAAGATCGACAAGATCGCGACACAGTACGCCGGAGCTGAACCATTTGTTGGTAAAACGATCATCCGCGGTGATTCTGTAAATGTAAAGTTTTACCCGGTTCGAGAGCTCTCTGAGAAAAGAACTTGGCGTGCTTGGCTCGTCAATGCGGGTGGGTTGGTTTGCGGTGTTGCCGCTCATAGAGGACTTAGATTCCCCCAATTCTTTCGGCAAAATCTTAAAGTCTCAATGGATAAACGGGTGTCTGATCAGTTCAGGGACGACGTAGTGCCTCTGACCTATGGGATCGTGGGAGAGCATTCAAGGCCATTTCGTCAATATAGCTTGCGTTTGTTCCGCAAGACAGATCAGATTGATTTCATCGAGTTGATTTCTCCGGAAGTTGCATCTGAAGATAAACATAAAACTTTGCAGATTACCGGAACATTTGATCCCGACGTTGTGTCTGCTCGGCGGTCGAATGACGATTTGCTATTTGCGACTGTTGGGGACGTTTGCATCGCCAATTTCGGAGATTACGAAGCCATGCGCGCCGCAGCAGCAGAGGTTACATCAAGGAAAAAACTCGGCAGGGCGCTTAGCGGGAAATCCCCTTTCGGGCATGAAGTAAAGAATTTTGTTCTCTATCATCATAAGCATGATCTACCGAATGTTTCTATATTAAGCCTGCGAGAGACCGGGGATATCTGCGGCTATTGGGAGAAAGGGCGTCATTTCGATAAAATAGATACGTTTTCACGCTTCGATATTGTCGAAGTGCAACGCTCTGGCACAGGTGATAGGTTCGAGCGCATTGGTTATTCGGAAAAGGCGAATGCAGCTGTTGTTGAGAAAGTGTTTCCTGTGCGAGGCGATTTGCTTCGCACAATCATGTTTTTCGATCGCGAACCGTACGACCAAATCCCCACCAAATATAATATGCCTTATCCTTGGCCTTACTGATCGCCGCAGCATCTCAGTGTGATCGGGTTCGTTTGCCCCGTCAATACAATTGCAATCTTCAGTAGATGTGTTTTTCTAGTCAATGCTTTTTGGACTTAGCTAATTGAGTTTGGGGTAAAGTATGCGTTTTGCGTTGAGTATTGTCGCTTCGCTTATGATTCTAAATGGTTGCACGACAACGACTGACCATACCCAGCCTTATCTTGTCGGTGGGCAAGGACCGCAGTACGACTTTTTGGTTCGCGCGGCGAACGAAATCTGCGTTGATAACATTGGAAATGCCGATGCGATCGATAAGGCTGCGCGCGCGTTCATGATTGAAGAACCGAAAACGGAACAGAACCAGATCGGGCTCAGGAACGTTAGAGCGACAATTTACCCCGTTGGTAAGCGTGGCCAGGCTGCTGGTGTGATTGCGCAAAAAGAAGGTGAAAGTTGTGCGGTAATTGCCAAGCAGTCGGTCGAATTCCGCAAAGCGCTCAGGGAAGCTCTCGGCTTGGAAATGGAAGACATGGGTGCATCGTTCGACTTCGGAGACGTAATGGATTTGCAGTATGGGTTTAGCGAGGCCCATAACCTTCAGGTTAAGCAATACAAGTTGATGACGGACAGCGGACAATTACTTGATGTCGTTGAGTTCATGACACCAAACGCATTCCGGGAAGAGAGCGCTGTATTTTCCATGGTTTCTGGTGCGCTAGCGAGACGTCAATCCAATCCCAACGAGACTGAAAGGGATGTTTTCGCTGCAGTAATAGATGACGTTTGTTTGCCCAATGCCGGAGACGTCACTAACCTTAAGAAAGAAGCAGAGTTGCTATCTGGCACTACTGGTGTGCAGTTGGATCGTCCTGAAACCACAATGTTCGCTGACGAACTCCAAATCTATGCTTTGTCTCTGACTCCCGATGCCACGGGAACATTTATTGGTATTTCAGAGGATGGTGGGCTATGTGGCTATTGGGCTGTTGGTGCAAAACAGGAAAAATTTGATATATTCCAGTCGCATGATCTTATGCAAGTGGATGCTGAGCTACTTGACGAGGGGCTTGTTGAACTGGGTTTTAGCCCTGATGAAAATGTCGCTATTTTCCAATTGGCATTGCAACGCGATGGGCAGCAAATATACTGTGTATTTGTGATGGAGCGAGAAGCCTATTCCAAGCTTAATTTCCACGATCTTCCTGTGTTGCCTTGGGCACTTTGAACAAAAAGTGTTCAAAAATCCCCTCTGGGTATTCCACCTTCTAAGGTGCAGCTTAAAATCATTAAATCGTAATGCGGATCTGGTGTGCTGAAACGCTATTGCGCGGCTGTGTCTGTTTCCTGTATTCGTATATTAAAGGATAGAAGATCAAGGGGCATGACGCGCAATGGCTTATGCGCAGGAAGTTCGGATTCCGCATCTGCCCGATGATACCGATCACCGTGTTCGGGCATATGTCGAAATCTGGTGGGATGCGGCCCGTGGAGGGCAATTACCCGACCGTAAACGGTTGAATGCAGACGTTTTGTCGCAATGGATAGATGATATCTGCATTTACGAATATCTGCCCGAGAAACGCGATTTTGTCATTCGCATCGATGCGCCCAATATCATTGCGGCCAGTGGTGAGTGTTATAAAGGGTGTTCCCCGCGCCAGATTGATCTTGATTTCGGAACCAACGTCTATCCGACCCTTCTTGAGGTGATTGATACCGGGAAACCTGCATTTCAACGCATCGGATATGAGCGCACGGTCTGGGAGGAATGGCTGCGTATCTTGCTGCCCGTTCAGACTACTGACCGGTCCGGTCGCGTGATCAAGCAGGTTTTTGTCACCCATTTCCTTTATCGCGCATAATCATTGGCGGAATTGATCCGTAAAGCTTGTTTCTGGCTTGAGTGTCCCCAAGTGGATACTGAAATGAGTTTTGGGAATTTGACCGCCAATGTTCGACACCTCCGATATTGAATTGACCCGTTTGCCCGAGGGTGGAGACGGACATATCCGTGCCTTTGACTGTGTCTGGCACAAAGCACTGGAGAGGTGCTGTGAGGGCGGGATGTCATTGTATCCCGTCCTGGTCGCCGGGCGACTGGGGTGCAGGCACAATGTTACCGGTATGTGCGATTACCAGCCCCAAGCATCCAATCATTTTCAGATGCCTGTCCATCAGGTGATTGGCGCGCGGTTCGCCTGTGCGCCAATGCATGCTGTGTAACAGGGGGATTTGAGTTGGAGCCAAGTGCCGTTCAGGAAAAGGAAATCTCGCAAGATGAGTTGGAAGATAATGTGCCAGCCAAAGCTCGTGAGTTGCTTGCATTCTGGAACAAACATGCATCAGGGCGACAATTACCGACGCGTGGCGATTTTCGTCCGGGGAATCTGAGGGCATGGATCGAAGATATCTCGATCTTTGAGTATATTCCGGAAAAGGATGATTTTCAGATACGTATCGAAGGCGAAAATATCGCGGCCCTGACCGGGGAGGATTGGCGCGGTGGATTTGCCCGTGAACTCGACAGCCAGTTTTCAACCAGCCTGCATGCGTCAATGACCGTTCTGCGAATGACAGGCAAGCCAAAGCTGCATCACTTGCAGGTTTTTAAGAGTGATTGGCACAATGCGATCCGTTTGCTTTTGCCGGTATTGCTTCGAAAACCGGGCAAGGAAGACGTTCTGCAGGTCTTCCTTGCTATTTTCCCAATCGAGGAATAGGCGCGCGCAGACGTCTATTGCTTGCCGATTTCCATGTCATGAAGGTCGTCTTCGACCGCACTTGAAAGCTGTTCGAAGATGTCCCCCATCGCACTTTCGACACGCTGCCAGCTTGGAATGAACGGGCTCTCCAACGGGTTTTCAAGATAGTGCTGACCCGCACTGATGATCACTTCTGACAGGACTTCAACGCAGTTTTCTTCTTCATCGCGATTGATCTTAAGGCCATTGAACAAGGCATCCGCGCGATATTGTTCAATCAGGTCAAGCGCGGCGCGATAATAAGTTGCCTTAAGTGTTCTGAAGGTTTCAGGTGTGAAGACCGTGCCCTGAGTGGCCAGTTTGCGGAACAGGGATTTGGCGATGTCGCTTGCCATGCGCGACAGGCCGTCATCCTTCTGCGCCGGATCAAATTCGCGGTGTTTGTGGTCATAGATATCTGCGATATCGACCTGTGCCAGACGGTGTACCGTATGATTGCGATACATTTCCGAAAGCATGGAAACTTCAAGCCCCCAGTCAGACGCGACGCGCAAGCCATAGGCGACGTCGGTTCTGATCGCCATTTCACCCGAAAGCGCATAGCGGAAGCAATCAAGATAGTTCAGGAAATCGGTCTTGCCGACCACCTGTTTAAGCGCACGAATTAACGGCGTAACAAACAGGCGGCACACGCGGCCCTTAAGCGTGCCATTGGCAACACGCGCGTAATAGCCCTTGGCAAAGGCAAAATTGAAGGCCGGGTTGGCGATCGGATACATCAGTTTGGCCGGCAAATCCGGAGTGTAGGTCGCGATGTCGCAATCATGGATGCCGATGACCGAACTGCGTCCCGACGCAAGGGTATAGCCAAGGCAGTACCATACATTTCGGCCTTTGCCGGGTTCGTAGCGCGCAAGGTTATTGTCGGCCAAGCGATCGTGAACGTTGCGCAGGCGCGGGCCATCGTTCCATAGAATTCGGACATGCTGCGGCAAGTCTTTGAAGAATTCGCGCGCATGGAGGTATTGCTGCGCATCTGCACGATCCAGCCCGACGACGATCTGGTCGATATAGGTTGCCTGTTTGAGCCCCTCGACAATGGTTGTCATCGCCGGGGTTTCCAGTTCGGAATACAGGCAGGGCAGGATCAAGGTCTGGCGCCGCTGGCGGGCGAAGGCACTCATTTCATAGGCGAGTTCTTCCGGATTGCGGTCAAGAATGCGATGAAGGGTTGTGATCGGGCCACCCTGATGGAAATCAGCCATGAAGTACCTCGCTGTTTTTATTGGTATTGGTATCGGTTATCTGATCCAGAATCTCATTGACCGCTTCATTCCATCCGGCCGGGCCCGGTTGGGGCGCAATGCGCAGATTGGGATGTTCCAGTAGCGGGAGCGTGCGTTTGCCGTGTTTTGACGGAATTTGAACCGCGTAATCGGCTTCGGCCAGCATCGGAATGTCGTTTGGTGAGTCGCCAAGCGCAATTGTTGTGAACCGCTGGCGAGGTGCATCATCCGATGCATCTTCAAACCAGGTCACTGTCAGGCGTTCGATCATACGTCGCATCGCCTGTCCCTTGCTCGACGTCCCGCACAATGTATGGAATCGTCCGCCCTTCACCAGCGTAAGGCCAGACTTCTCCGCGATCTTGCGGGCAACGGCGATATCCTTGGCAGCGGGTTGCCAGATGAGCGGATCCGAACAATGCCGTTGTCCTGCGCGAATGGCATCTTCAAGTGGTAAACCGGTTTCTGCCGCAATGACTTCCGGGCTGACAGTGCGGAAACTTTCAACGGGGACAGCGACAGCAGACCGGATGTTTTCGCGGGCGCGATCAACCGTTTCAGTTGCCGGGCCATATTGTTCGACATTGCCGTTAAGCGCGATTACGCCGCCGTTTTCACCGATAAGTCCATCAAATAGGCCTGATGTCTCATTGATATATTCAAGTTCGGCAAGCGTTTTGGACGATACGGCGATCAGGGGAATAGAAAGATGTTTCAAGCGGTCCAGCGCCGGGCGTGCGTCCGTCCAGCTATAGGTCTCATGATCAAGCAATGTACCGTCAAGATCGGTAAAAATGGCGATGGCGCGGCTTTGAGGCATATTCCCGTTCTGTCGCGGTTTTAAAGGTTTTCCGGCCGATTGTGCAGGGCCGAAAAGATAACTTAGCACAGCGATGACAAAGGATCGATAGTTCGCAAGATGAATTTTCCATCACATGGGCGATCATGGTGAAATTTCCATCAGTTTGAAGGCAGTTCACCGCTTGGAACCTTAAGGCGCACACCCGGACCTTTGGAACTTCCTTCAGAATAGAACCAGATCATCCTTGAACTATAACCAAACCTGGATACGTGTTCGATTTGTCCAATCATTATCCCGGTTTGTCCATTCTGTACCAGCGGTATCCGGCGTATTGTTTCCGCAATGGAACGGTTCTTGTTCCAATTAAAAATAACAGAACCAAAAACCCTGATCTTGTGAGGAATTCGCCATGCATGTCCCTGTCGTCATCATCGGTTCGGGCCCGGCCGGACTACTTCTGTCCCACCTGCTGCACGTTCAGGGGATTGATTCCGTCATCCTAGAACGCAAAAGCCGCGATTATGTCGAAGGTCGCATTCGTGCCGGTGTTCTTGAAATGGGTGCCGTCAACCTGATGAAACGTGTTGGGGTTGATGCCCGCATGAACAAGGAAGGCATCATTCATAGCGGCATCTATATCAGCGTCAATGGCAAGCGCACGCATGTGAATATGGAAGAACTCACTGGCGGGTCGACTGTCATGGTGTATGGCCAGACCGAGGTCACCAAGGACCTGATCCAGGCACGCCTTGACCACGGTGGCGAGATCATCTTCGAGGCAGAAGATGTCAGTCTGCACGACATTAATGGTGACAAGCCCAGTGTTCGATATTTCAAGGATGGCAACGCGCTTGAACTGACCTGCGATTACATTGCGGCGTGTGATGGCTTCCACGGTGTTGGTCGCAAGACCCTGCCGGGGGTAAAGGAATTCGAGAAGGTCTATCCGTTCGGTTGGTTGGGCGTTCTGGCCCACGCCAAACCCGTGGCTGAAGAACTGATTTACGCCAAACATGACCGTGGCTTCGCACTGTGTTCGATGCGATCTGACAAGGTCGTGCGCCATTATGTTCAGGTGCCAAGCTCCGACAAGATCGAAGACTGGTCTGACGACCGTTTCTGGAATGAGTTGCGCACCCGCCTTGGCGAAGAAGATGCCGAACTGGTCAATGAAGGCGAAGTGTTTGAAAAAAGTATCGCGCCGCTCAGAAGCTTTGTGGCCGAGCCGATGCAGCATGGTCGTCTGTTCCTTGCCGGCGATGCGGCCCATATCGTGCCGCCTACGGGTGCAAAGGGGCTTAACCTTGCCGCAAGTGACGTCCATTACCTGTCCGAGGCATTGATCGCGAAGTACAAGTCCAACCGTGAAGACCTGCTGGCAAGTTATTCCGACACGGCTCTGGCCCGCGTCTGGAAGGCAGAGCGGTTCTCATGGTGGATGACCTCCATGCTGCACACCTTCGACGATCAGAAAGAATTCGATGGTCGCATCCGGGATGCCGAACTTGAATATATCCTGTCGTCAAAAGCAGGTTTGAAAACCCTGTCGGAAAATTACGTCGGTTTGCCTTACTGATCGGCGTGACGGGGATACCCACCCCCGACGGAGAAGTCCCGCTCTCCATTTCCGCCCAGAAATCCGACAGGTTATGAAGCGGCCCGCAACCCACGCGGGCCGCTTCTTTTTTTGCTGTGCCCTGAAATCATCACATTGTTTGTGGGAACCATATGCCATGTCAGCACGTTAGTTGTGTGTTGCTGTTTTCAAGACAATAGGAGAAAACCATGGCGACCAAGACCGAGACGACTGCTGATACTGCAAAACTTCAGGCCGATGTCGATGCCCTGCGCAGCGATCTGGCCGAGATCACCAAGACCCTGAAAACCATGGGTGGTGATGCAGCGCAGACCAAAACGCAGGCTGCGGCAGAGCGCATTCGCGAAGTATCCGGTCAGGCACGCGAGCAGATTGACCATGCACGCGGTGTAGCCGTGGATCAGGTTCGTGAGAACCCGCTGGCATCTGTTGCCGTGACCTTTGGTGTCGGCCTTCTTATAGGCCGTCTGCTGCAGAAATGATTGATCAGCTGACCGATATACTCGTCGATCAGGCAAAGGCCGCAGCCCGCAAGGGTGCGGCTTTTGCTGCGATCGCGGTTGTGATGTTGATTGGGGCTGGTTTCTTGCTGGCGGCCGTCTATATGGCGATTGCCGCATCCTTTGGCGCGATTGCAGCTGCCATGGCGATTGGTGGCACGATGGTGACACTCGGACTGGTCGCCCTTGCCGTGATGCTGCAACGTGATCCTGGCGACGCGGTCGATCATGCCTCTGCTGATGAACATGCGGCGCAGGCGCGTAAATCCGAAGATGACATGTTGTTTGATCTTTTGGTGCATTCGGCCATGACCGGTTATGCCACAGGCCAGGGCAACAAGCCGCGCATGCAATCCGGGTTTGATCAGATGATTACCGATCTTGGCGCTCTTGGCGTTTTTGATCCGCCAAAAGGGCGGATGAAAACCGATCAGTCCCAAGAGGATCCAGATACAAAAATGGCGGGATAGCAAAAGCTTCCCGCCATTTTTGAATTCTGTTCTTGCCCGGCTTATTCGCCGTGGAAATGGACTGTGCCGATGAAGGGCAGGTTGCGGTTGTTCTGGGCATAATCAATGCCATAGCCAACCACGAACTCATCGGGGATATCAAAACCACAGAAATCAATCGGGATTTCGACTTCGCGCCGCGACGGTTTGTTCAAAAGGGTGCAGATTTCCAAACGGTTCGGATCGCGGGTTTTCAAAAGCCGCACCACTTCCGAAAGCGTATAACCGGTATCAATGATGTCTTCGACCAGAACGACATCCTTGCCGCGGATCTGACCATCAAGGTCCTTGACGATGCGCACATTGCGCGAACTTTCCGTGGAATCGCCATAGCTGGATGCGACCATGAAGTCGACCTCGACCGGAACGGTCAGTTTACGCACCAGATCGGCAATGAAAACAAAGGAGCCTCGCAGCAGGCCAACAACAATCAGCTTTTCGGTGTCCTTGAAGCTTTCATTGATCTCGGCGGCAAGTGCATCGATCTTGGTGGCAATCTCGTCCGCCGTTATCAGCGGCTTGACATCATAATCAGCCATAAATTCCGGTCCTGAAGCGTTATTTGGTGATGCATCGCTTGCTAGCACAAGCCGGTCGTGATGACCAGCCTGTGAATGGTAACAGAAGTATAATCCTTCCAAGCTTGGATGTGTTATCGCGCATAAGGAGATTTAAGATGTCGATGTATCCGCAAAGGGTGCAAAACCGCATCTCGGCTTTAAGCTGAGTGGAAAATGCATCCAAGGGACGCTACGCCACTGTGTTTTCGGTTTCCAGATGTGCGACGAGTGATTTGAGGTTCCGGCTGCGCACCAGATGCAAAAATGCCTGTGCTGCGGGCGGCAAGGTACGCCCGGATCGCCAGATCAACCCAATATGACGAAGCAGAACCGGACTTTCCAGTTGTCGAAAAACAAGGGGGGCCCGGCCAAGAACCGGCAGGGTTAAGGATGGCAGAGCCGTGATACAAAGCCCTTGCGATACCAGTGCCCCCGCCGTTGCAAGATGCGCCACCTCAAAGCGGGGATGAAAGGCAAAGCTATGCTGCGTGCAGGCGGCGTCAATAATCGAACGCACACTTGTTTCGCGCGACATTGCGACCATCGGCTGCGACAGGATTTCTTCCCATTGATAGGTTCGATCTTCTTCAAGAAACCCGCCGGGTGCCCCGACCGCGATGAAACGGTCGCTCAGCAATCGTTGGAAGGATAGATTGTCTGTATCCTCAACCACATCGGCGGTAAAGCCGATATCGGCACGCCCCATTTCGACTTCGCGCAAAACCCCCTCGGACAGCATGTCATTAAGCTGAACATCGACATTCGGATGCACCTGCATGAATTCGGAAATCAGCGGTGGCAGCAATCCGGCCGTTACCGAAGGCAGACCGGCGATCGTCAATTTTCCGCGTTTGGTATTGAGGTAGGTGTCAAACTCATCAAGGGCGGAATCAGTGGTGTTGAGGATCCTTTCCGCCAGTCTGAGGAACATTTTTCCCTGTTCGGTCAGCGCAACATTTCGTGTGTCACGGTCAAACAGCCGTGCCTGGGTGCGGTCCTCGATGCGGCTGATTTGCCGACTAAGCGTCGATCCTGAGATACCAAGTCTTTGCGCAGTCTTGCGAAAACTGCCCGTTTCAGCAAGAAGACAGAAAGACCTTATTTCATCGGTATCGAGATTGATGCGTTTCATGCATCAATTATCTCATTATTTGATCTTCCTGCAACAAAGAAACTGTTCGACACTTCCGGTCCGTCCAAAAACAACCAAGCGCAAGACTTGCCGACGGAACGTTAAACATGCCGATTACGGCATAGGGAGGAATACATTATGAAACTTTCAAAACTCGCTTTGGCGGGCGTGCTCGCCTTTGGTTTGTCCGTACCGGCTTTCGCACAGGAAAAACTGCTGATCGGTTCGACCTCGGCGTCGTCATCGCATTACGGCTATTTTGTTTCTGTCGCCAAGCTGATCAATGATGCCGATAATGGCATCGAGGCATCTGTTGTTGAAACCGGTGCGACAATGGACAACCTGCGGCGCATTCAACGCGATCAGATCGACCTTGGTCTGGTAACCACCAACGTTGCCCAACACGCCCATGCCGGGACAAACTCCTTTGATGGAAACGCGATGGACGGGCTTGGTCTGTTGTGGGTTTATACCGGTGCACCGCAGAACGTGATTGTGCGCGAAGATTCCGGGATCACATCGCTTTCCGATCTTGCAGACAAGCGCTTTAACCCCGGTATCAAGGGATCGGCGACCGAAAGCACGAGCGAGGCTGTGTTCGAGGCGCTGGGCCTTTCTGCCGATTATGTCCGTGGCTCAACCACCGATGTCGTCGACATGATCAAGGATAACCGCGTTACGGGTTATGTTAAATCCGGTGCCGGTCTTAAACTTGATAGTTCGACACTTGATATCGCAACATTTACCCCGATCAAGGTTCTGAGCCTGACCGATGATCAGAAACAGGCGCTGATCGACAAGATGCCTGATATCTCGGTCGTTGATATCCCGGCAGGTGCGGCAGAGGGCGTTGATGCCTATTCCACCTGGAGCTTCGGTGTTGGCGTGGGGGCTGGTGAAAGCCTGTCGGAAGATGCCGCCTACAAGATTGTTGACGCAATCATGTCTGACAAGGAAGTGCAGGGTACTGCAATGGCAAGTGTCAAAGGGGTCAATCTGGCCGAACTGACCTTGCAGTATGCAACAATTCCGCTGCATCCAGGCGCTGCGAAATGGTTCCGCGAGAATGGCTACGATATCCCGGCCAAACTCGATCCGTCCAAATAACAAGAAACCGGAAGTCTTAGAGGAAAACCGTCATGTCTGTGCGCATCCGCGACGGGTTTGCGTTGCTCGTGGGTATATTTGTCTTCTATACCGCCGCAACCGGCCCATTTGAGAGCCTTATTCAAAGGGCGGTTTTCCTCGCACTGGTGACGTGCCTTGGACTAAGTCTATATCCGCTGGGCAAGGGAACCGGTTGGCGGAAAGTCGGCTTGGCGATTGACCTTCTGCTGGCTGCGGTGACGATCAGTGCGTGCGGCTATATCGTCGCAAATTACGATGAAATCATGACGACCCTGCCATGGGCCACCCGGCTGGACATGGCCCTGACCATTGGTCTGGTTGTGACGGTTCTTGAAATCGGTCGCCGTGCGGTCGGGGCGATCTTCCCGGTTCTGGTGATTGTAGGGCTGCTTTATGCGCTGCTTGGCGAGTACCTGCCGGGCAGTCTTGGTCATCGCGGTTTTGATATCGAGTTCGTCACCGAAACCATTTTCCTTGGCGACCTTGGCATTTGGGGCATGTTGACGGGGGTCGCTGCCACCGTGATTGCGGCCTTTGTTCTGTTTGGTGCCTTGCTGCTCCATACTGGCGGCGGGCAGAGCTTTATGGATCTGGCAATGCGTCTTGGCGGACGCCAAAAAGGCGGTGCCGCCAAGATTGCGATTATTTCCAGTGGCTTGTTCGGGATGATTTCGGGATCGGCGGTGGCCAATGTCGCTACCACCGGGAATTTCACCATCCCGATGATGCGCCGTCTGGGCTATCCCGGTCCATTGGCCGCAGCGGTCGAAGCGGTAGCCTCGACCGGGGGGCAGATTGCCCCGCCGATTATGGGGGCTGCGGCCTTTGTCATGGCCGAGATACTTGGCATTGCCTATGTCGATGTCATGGTCGCAGCGATCATTCCTGCCGTGTTGTTTTATCTGTCTGTGTTTGTGACAGTCCACATCGTCGCAACCCGAAGGAACCTTAAACTGGTGCCCGAGGATGAGCTTCCGGCATGGTCGGAAATCCTTGCCTTGCGCAAGGTGCTGCCAATTATCGCAGCACTCGGGGGGCTTGCGGTTGGCATCTTTATGGGGCGGTCGGTTGCGACCTCGGCCTTTTACGGCATGGTCGCACTTCTGATTGCGTTTGTGGCGACATCTGCCGGACGCCTGTCGGTTGACGAGATGTTCAAGCGGGTTCTGGCTGGCATTACCGATGCAGGCAAAGGCATGGTGATTATTGGTGTGCTGCTTGCCGGGGCGCAAATCCTTGTTTCCATGATCAACATGACGGGCATTGGCGTGACGCTGAGTTCGATGATTGTTGCGATTGCCGGGGACTCAATCGTTCTTGTGGCGATTATTGTTGGGCTTGTGTGCCTGATTATGGGCATGGGATTACCGACAACGGCGGCCTACGTCCTGGTGGCGGCTGTTCTGGCACCTGCCATGACCGCGGTCGGTGTTGAGCCGCTTACAGCCCATCTGTTTGTCTTTTACTTTGCCACCATATCGGTGATCACACCGCCGGTCTGCGTTGCAGTGTTTGTCGCGGCCGGGATTGCCCAGACAAACTGGTTGCCAGCAGCATTCGAGGCAGTGCGCCTCGGTGCGATGACCTATGTCGTTCCGTTCATGTTGTTGCTTTATCCGGGTATGACGGCAGGGGGCGGCGGATTGGCCATTATGAACGCGATCCTGTCTGGCCTTGTTCTGGTGGTCGCCATTCCGGCACTACTCGGCGGGCAGACATTCATCGGACGGCAATGGATGGACCGGGGCTTGCTTGTGATTGTGATCGGAGTTGCTTTGTGGCCAGCCTTCCTGACGCCGGTGATCGCAGCGGTGTTGCTTGGCGGTGCCTTTTACGTCGGACGTAATATGCGCCGCACGGCCCTGGAGGGCGGCCAATGAAAACCATACGTATTGGCACAGGTGCGGGTTTTTCCGGGGACCGGATTGAGCCGGCTGTTGATTTAGCCGAAAAAGGCGATCTGGATTATCTCGTTTTCGAATGCTTGGCCGAACGCACCATTGCATTGGCGCAGCAGGCAAAAATGCATGATCCCAATGCCGGGTTTGACCCGTTGCTTGAGCGCCGAATGCGGGCAGTTTTAAAGATCTGTCGCGAAAAGGGTGTTCGGGTGATTTCAAACATGGGGGCGGCAAATCCGGTGGCGGCCGCCAAACACACCATCAAGATTGCCCGTGAGTTAGGTCTTTCGGGCCTTCGGGTTGCCGCCGTGCAAGGCGACAATGTGCTGGATGTTTTGTCGCCAGATGAATTCGTGATTGAGGATACCAACTGCACACTTGGCGCATTTGACAAGGACGTCATTTCGGCAAATGCCTATTTGGGGGCAGCGGGCATTGTCGATGCCTTACATGCCGGTGCCGACGTTGTGCTGACCGGGCGGGCGGCGGACCCGGCGATGTTTTTGGCACCCCAGATCTTTGAATTTGGTTGGCGGATGGACGACTGGACACGTTTGGGACGTGGCACGCTTGTTGGGCATCTTCTGGAATGTGGCGGGCAGGTTACCGGCGGTTACTTTGCCGATCCGGGATTAAAGGATGTTCCCGATCTGGCCAATCTTGGTTTCCCGATTGCCGAAGTTGATGAATATGGCAATGCTATCATCACCAAACTGCCGGGTACCGGTGGCTTTGTGAATGCGGCAACGTGTAAGGAACAGCTCCTTTACGAAGTCCATGATCCGAAACGTTATATCCAGCCCGATGTGATTGCCGATTTTTCTGCCGTTGAAATTACCGAGGTCGGCCCGGATCGTGTGGCTGTATCAAACGGGAATGGTTTGCCAAAAACCGGCAGCCTTAAGGTATCGATCGGCTATATCGATTCCTGCGTCGGCGAGGGGCAGATTTCCTATGCCGGGCCGGGGGCGTCGCAACGGGGGCAATTGGCCCTTGATATCCTGCGTCAACGTATCGATCAGATCGGCATTGACTGTGATGAAGTGCGCGGTGAGCTGATCGGGGTGAATTCGATTTTCAAGGATGTCGCGGCCACTGATTGTGCGCCGTCAGAAGTTCGGGTCCGCTTTGTCGTTCGGACGGGCGACATGCAAACCGCGGCGCGCATCGGCGAGGAAGTTGAAAGCCTGTATCTGAACGGCCCTGCCGGGGGTGGCGGTGTCACCAAATCAAGCCGTGAAATCGTTGCCATTGTGTCCGGGCTTTTGCCCGAAGACAGGCTGACAACCCGTTTCGAGATGATGGAGGCGTGACGATGCAGCTTCGCGATATTGCGCATTCGCGTACCGGCGATAAGGGGAATATCTCCAATATTTCAGTAATCGCCTATCGCCCAGAAGACTGGCCTGTTTTGCTTGAACAGGTCACTGCTAAGCGGGTTCGCGACCATTTTGGGGCTTTGATCGCGGGCGAGGTCGTGCGCTACGAACTGCCGCAAATCGGGGCGCTTAACTTTGTGATGTATGAGGCGCTTGGTGGCGGGGTTACGCGCTCACTCGCACTCGATCCGCATGGCAAATGCCTGAGCTCTCGGTTGCTGACCTTGCCGATTGACATGCAAGGCTGACGGATGGTTCGCGTTTGATTTATGCGGCCTTGAAAATGATTGGTTCGTCGCCTTCGTGCCACTGGTCATATTTCGTCATGGCACGGTCAAACAGGCTTGATGCCAGAAAATCATCCAGCCAGCGCTGCACATGAACGAACGGCATGGCGTCAAACGCCTCTTTGTCGGTATTGGCAAACTGGCGGATAAACGGCGCAATGGCGAAATCGGCCAATGCCGGGCGTGATCCAAACAGGTATTTGCCAACAGCAAGCCGTCCATCAAGGCGATTAAGGATCTTTTCCGCATCCCGGCGATGTTCGAGGGGGTCAACGTCATCAAAGCGGTTGGGATACTTGTAACGATCAAGGTGGTGCTTGAACGGACCGTCATTCTGCGAAATCAGGGCCAGCATATCATCAAGCGTGCCGCTTTCCGGTGTCAGCCATTCCAGCGGATCGTTTTCGGCCAGCGCCCAGACCATGATTTCAAGGCTTTCATCAATCACGGTGCCATCTTGCAGGATCAGAACCGGCACGGTGGCCTTTGGTGATGCCTCGATCATGCTTTGCGGTTTGTCGCGCAAGACAACTTCGCGCAGCTCGACATCAATGTCGGCCGCCAGCAGCGCCATACGCGCACGCATGGCATAGGGGCAGCGCCGAAAACTGTAAAGGATGGGCCGGGATTGCGAAGTACCGTCTTTTGTGTCCTTCGCGGGGGGAAGGTCGGCGGTGTCGCTGGGGGCAGATGCGGTATTGGGAACAAGATCAATTTCGGACATATATTTGGCTTAAACGGTGCATCCGGGCAATGCAATAGACAATCGTGTGACGACAAGGTCGCGCAAACATCTGGCTGTTTGACATGTCTGCTTTAAAATTTGGCCGATTTTACGACTTTTTTGGCCCGGTGGGCTTGATTTCACTGCCCGGTTTGTGGAAGGACAGTGCACCAGATTTCACAACAGGCACAGGAAAGAGGGCAGACGCCAAAGCGCGCATGCGATATCCTGTGATTCTGCAGATAAACGCCGTTGGAAAAAACAAGGGGCAAGTCCTATGACACCGTCAGAGATCGCACGCGTTGAAGATTACCTGCGTCGCACATTCGAGAACCCGAAAATCGCCGTTGATGTGCCCAAGAAAAAGCATCTTCCGGTTGAGATGCGCGTAGGCGACGAGTTCGTCGGTGTTGTCCACCGTGACGAGGATGAAGGCGAAGTCAGCTACTCGCTGAACCTGGTCATTCTGGAAGAAGACCTGCCGCCGGCCAAATAATCTTTGATCGGGTCTAATTCTAAAACGCCCTGTGCCTGAACTGGCCGGGGCGTTTTTTTTATGACAGCATCAGGCGGATTGCGTCGGGGGTGATGACTTTGCCCTCGACCAGAATATCGTCATCGACCATCAGGGCAGGGGTGCGCATGATGCCGGCATCAATGATCTGGTTCGTGTCGGTGATCTTTTCGATCTCGTAATCAAGATCAAGTGCCTGTGCGGCTGCTTCGGCGTTTTTGGCAAGCGCCTGACACTTTGCGCAACCGCTGCCATAAATGCTGAATTTCATCTTTGATCTCCTGTGATCAGAATGATGTGAAATTGCCATAGATGAAGCCCGAAATCGTCGCCATGACGACAACCAGCGTGCAATAGACAAGTGTTTTTTCTGTGCCAATCACGGTGCGAATAACCAGCATGTTGGGAAGTGAAAGTGCCGGTCCCGCCAAAAGCAACGCCAAGGCCGGCCCCTTGCCCATGCCAGCCCCCATCAGCGCTTGGACAATCGGAATCTCCGTCAGGGTCGAAAAATACATGAACGCGCCCAAGACCGATGCCAGTGCGGTCGAGGTCAGGGAATTGTCACCGACCGCTGCCTGCACCCACTGATTGGGGATCAGGCCTTCATGCCCCGGCCGACCCAGCAACAGGCCGGCAATGAAAACCCCCATGACCAGAAGCGGCAAAATCTGTTTGGTGAAATCCCAGGTTTGATCAACCCATTCACGGTCCTGTTCGCGGGTTATGGCAATCATCATCAGACCAACCACGCCGATGACAAAGGCCAATTGCGGGTATTCCGGAACGATGACGGCACTCAGGATGATCATGGCCGCAAGGCCTGCGACCTGTTTTACCGGCCAGTTCCATTGCCAGATCAGAAGTCCGGCAAAGCCAGCTGCCAACAGGGCGGTGTTGGTCCATTTGACGTTATAAACCGCCATCCAGACCGGGCTGCCCGGGACCGATGCCCAGTTGGCAAAGACCAGAATGCCGATCATCAGGCCAAAGAAGGCAATGGTAATCGAAAGCGGCTTGCCGTCATCATCCGCGCCAAAGCCGCGTTTTGATTTGCTGGCGCGATCACTTTCTTCGCGGCGATAGATCAGATGCATGATCAGGCCGATGACAATCGCAAAGACAATCGCCCCGATACCACGCGCAAGGCCGATTTCGGCCCCCAGTACCTTGGCGGTGACGACAATCGCCATGATGTTGATCGCCGGGCCGGAATACAGAAACGCAATCGCCGGACCAAGCCCCGCACCGCGTTTGTAAATCCCGCCAAACAGCGGCAATACCGTGCAGGAACAGACTGCAAGCAACGTGCCCGAAACCGATGCCACGCCAAGGGCGACCGGGCGCGATGCATCCGGGCCGAGATAGCGCATTACCGATCCCTGGCTGATATAGACCGCCATTGCGCCTGCAATGACAAAGGCCGGTAACAGACACAAAATGACATGCTCGCGGGCATACCAGTTGGTCAGATAGACCGCCTCAAGCACCGCATTGTCAAATCGCCCGGTGCCCGCCGGGATGAAATAGATCGCAACAAAGCCAAGCGCGATGGCGGCAAACAGCCGACCTTCGCGGGGATTTTCCCGATAAAGTGCGATCAGGCGATGCAGCATCGGACGGTCTCCATATGACCAGAATAAAAAGTCCTGTTTTTAATCTATCCAGACTGGCGGACGATTACTTTGATACATCGCAACATTGTGCACTGCCGCGACGCGGGGCAAGGCTTCATGCCGGTTTCAGGTGAACGCACCGTATCACAAACGGGTCAAAGAAACTTTCGAAAGGCCGGTTTCGATCAATCGTCGCAAATCTTCTGAGCACAAGAGGAAGTTTAGGGGGTGCCCACCAGTTCGTTTGACAGTGGTGCGAACGCAATCCTACCGTTTTGGTTGCACTCGGCGCGATCGAAAACGCGCGGAGATCTTGGTTCGGGAAGGGTCGCGGTACAAGAACTCAAAATACCCGGACATCAACAACAATCCTGAACTCCATATCAGGGAAGAGGAAACAGAATATGAGCAGTCCATCAAATCGTGGCGTTGTATTCAAAGGTCCGGGAGAAGTCGCAGTCGAAAGCATTGCGTTTCCGGAACTCGCACTGGGTAAACGCAAATGCGACCATGGCGTGATCCTGAAAGTTATCACCACCAATATTTGCGGCAGCGATCAGCACATGGTGCGTGGCCGCACCACGGCCCCGGCCGGGCTTGTTCTTGGCCATGAAATTACCGGTGTGATCGTTGAAGCAGGCCGTGACGTTGAGTTCCTCAATGTCGGTGATGTGTGTTCGGTGCCGTTCAATATTGCCTGCGGGCGTTGCCGTAACTGCAAGTCCGGTTTGACCGGTATTTGCCTGAATGTGAACCCGGCGCGTCCGGGGGCGGCGTATGGCTATGTCGATATGGGCGGCTGGGTCGGCGGTCAGGCCGAATATGTCATGGTGCCCTATGCCGATTTCAATCTTTTGAAATTCCCCGACAAGGATCAGGCAATGGATAAAATCCAGGACCTGACATTGCTGTCCGACATCTTCCCGACCGGCTTCCATGGCTGTGTCACGGCGGGCGTTGGACCGGGATCGACGGTCTATATCGCGGGTGCCGGACCGGTCGGTTTGGCGGCGGCGGCGTCATCGCATCTTCTGGGTGCGGCGTGCGTGATTGTCGGCGACATGATTGATGATCGTCTCGAACAGGCAAGAAGCTTTGGCTGCGAAACCATCGATCTTAAAAAAGACATGCCGATGGAAGACCAGCTTGAAGCGATCCTTGGCGAACGTGAGGTTGATTGCTTTGTTGATTGCGTCGGCTTTGAAGCGCATGGCTGTGGCTGCAACCATAACCACGAAGCCCCGGCAACGGTTCTGAACTCTGCCATGCAGGTGACCCGTGCAGGCGGTTCCATCGGTATTCCCGGCCTTTATGTCACCGAAGATCCCGGCGCGGTGGACGATGCGGCCAAGGTTGGCGCGCTGAGCATGCGCTTTGGCCTTGGCTGGGCGAAATCGCATTCGTTCCATACAGGTCAGTGCCCGGTGATGAAATATCACCGCAACCTGATGCAGGCGATCCTTTTTGAAAAGATCGATATCTCCAAGGCGGTCAATGTTCAGATGATCAATCTGGATCAGGCGCCAAAAGGCTATGCCGATTTTGATGGCGGGGCGGCGAAGAAATTTGTCATCGACCCGCATGGCAGTGTCGCGGCCTGATTGGGCAAATAGAAAAACGAATAACAGGCACCCCGGTCATTGGCCGGGGTGTTTTGCATCGTTTTGAAACAAAACCCTCGGAAACACGTTGAGTTGATGATGCCGGACAGACCGGTAGTCAGTTCGATTTTGTTTTCAGGGGTACCCCATGGGTTCATGGATTGAACAACACGCCACCTTGCTTCAGGTCGGGGTCAGCATCGCAACATTGATGATCTGGATTTTCTATGCGCAATTGCTGTTTCAAAGCTATCGCCGTGTCCGACGTCCGAAAATCGTCATCAACCAGATGCTTGGCAAATCCGACAAGGCGCGCTTTC
This sequence comes from Thalassospira sp. HF15, assembly GCF_011806525.1. Taxonomy (GTDB): domain Bacteria; phylum Pseudomonadota; class Alphaproteobacteria; order Rhodospirillales; family Thalassospiraceae; genus Thalassospira. The sequence goes on from NZ_JAAVKI010000001.1 coordinate 46,755, forward strand.
TGATCAGCAATATGAGCCAGGAAGCCATTCATATCGACAAAGTACTTGTCTGTATCGGTGATGAAACGCAACAGGTGTGCGAACAGGTCACAGATAGCGATCCGGAAGTGGATTTTGAGGGTAATGACGTCCGCAATGAGGGCGGAAAATCGGCCCATGCAGCACGTCTTGATGAACTTACCGTGCAAGGCCCGCTGGAATCGGGAAGATGTATCGAACTGGGCGCGTTGCAAAACCTTATGCGGCGGATTACACAGCAGGCGCGCAGCAGCGATAATCCTGACCCGACAGCCGGGCAAGGGTACTGCCGCATCGAAATCATCGTCATTGCGGTCTATAGCTCGGAAAAAGGTGTGATTGGCGCCAGTCGGGCCTTTGTCTGTGACGAGGACGGGCAGTTGCGCCCCGAAGCGGTTCAAACCACCCAGCATGCCGGATTTTTCGCACGAAGACGTATGGCGCGCCTGCATGCGCAATATGCCTGATCCGATCACATCAATTGCCAAGTACAAACGGGCCCCGCGAAGGGGCCCGAAGTGTTTGAAGATTGCGTCGTGGTGCCGTTGTCAGGCTGCGGTCTTGGCATCCTCGGATTTAAGCGCCTTGTGGGTGTCTTCATTCATGCCAAGCTTCCAATAGCTTGAGATATAAAGATCATCCTTGCCAAGGCCACGAACTTCTCGGAAGTAACTGCGCAAGGACCGCATCGAGGTAAACTCGCACGCCGCCCAGACAGACGGGCGGCCTTCCGTGTGCCAGGGGATGCGTTTGACGACGTCACTCAGGACCGTGTTTTGTTCGCCCGGATGCGGGTTGATCACCCATTCAATCGTGATGTTGTCGGGCTTTTTCAGGTCCTGCATGTCGGCCTCGGACCGGACTTCGATCACGGCATAGCCGCGCGCGTCATGGGGTAATGTTTCCAGATTGACCGATACGGCAGGCAAGGCCGTCATATCACCGACAATCAGGAACCAGTCGGCACTAGGATCGACCAATTTCTTGGGGCCGGGGCCGCCAATGGTGATCACATCGCCGGGCCGGCAATTGACCGCCCAGTTCGATGCCGGGCCGCCATGGTCATGATCATAGCCATCATCGCCATGCATGACGAAATCAACATCAATCTCGCGACCCTGATCGGTCATGCGGTCATGACGCACAGTATAGGTCCGGCGCAGAACGCGGCCTTTATCGTCGTCCTTGATCGGGAAAATCAGTTTAATATAGGCGCTTGCCTGATCCTCGGGAAACTCCTTGATGCCGTCACCGCCAAGGGTGACACGCAGCATATTGGGGGTGACATACCCTTTTTTGATCACGGTAAGATCGCGTGGGGAAGGCTTGGTCATTCATTCACTCCTTGGTCCTCCGGGCCGTTGCCCGCGAAGTCCAGTTTCTTGGATTTGTGGGTTTCCAGGTTGTCAGACATCAGATTGGCAATCTTGACAAAATCCTGGATCTGCTGTGGCGTAAGACCGCGTGTCATTCGGGTTCTGACATCTTTTTCAACAGCGCGGAAATCTTCCATTTTCGCGCTGCCTGCGGCCGTCAAATGCAGGGTTTGGCTCCGTCGATCTTCGGGGTGCGGGCGGCGTTCAATCAGCCCGTCATTTTCAAGTTCTTTTAAAAGCCGGGTGATCCGGCCTTTGTCCTGACCGGATTTTTCAGCCATTTGCTGAGCCGTGATGCCCGGAATGCGGACGATCCATTTCATCACCCGTTTATGCGAAATCGGCATCGGCATGTCGGCATCAACCATCGCCGTCATCAGGCGGCGCTTATAGGCATGCACCAGCCGATGCAGCGTTTCGCCAGGGACATGGATCTGTTCTTCTTCGGTCATGGCAGTTATTATTTCCTCACACGCCAGCCGGGCTGGCAATCAATCCGGTACGAAGGGCATGGCGGCGGCCTTCGCAAATGATGGCCGATGCAACCGCAGACCCACTTGCCACCAGCATGATGGTCGCAAGGTCAAACCCGCCACCCGTCCCGATCAGGATGGCCGCCAGTGCCGCGCCAACCGACTGGCCGGTCAGGCGCGCGGTTGACAGCATGCCACTGGCCCCGCCGGACCGTTCACGCGGCGCACTGGTCAGCATCAGGCGATTGTTGGGCGCCTGAAAAAGACCAAAGCCAGCGCCGCACAGGGCAAGGGCGGCAATGATCGGGACCAAGCCACCGGCATCAGCGGCAAGCGTTGTGCCATAAAGCCCGATGGCAAATGCCGCCATGCCAATCCCGGTCAGGCGGATCGGCGAGAATTTGTCGGCCATCCGCCCGGCAATCGGGGCAATGATCGCGGTGGCGACAGGCCATGGCGTCATCAAAAGGCCCGTCATTGTTGCGCTATGTCCCAACACATCGTGGAAATAGAATGGCAGGGTCACGAACGCAATCATCTGGGCGCAAAAACCGGTCATGGATGATCCGATGGAGCAGGCAAAGACCGGAATTTTCAAAAGGTCGAGGGGCAACATCGGGCGACTGCGTGACAATTGACGCCGCACCAAAAACACCCCGGCGATGAACGAGATGGCAAATTGGCCTGCGATCAGGATCGGGTTGCTTTCAATGCCCATATTGCCAAGGGCCGCGACCAACCCGCCAAAGGTCAGGACATTCAGAAACGCACTGATAAAATCGAACCGGGCCCGGCTTGGCTTATTGAAGGGCAGGCTGAAATACCCCATCGCCACCGAAATCACCGATATCGGCAGATTGATCAAAAACAGCCAGTGCCAGCTGGCAACTGCCATGATGGCGGATGCAATGGTGGGGCCCGCGGCGGCGGATACGGATACTGTCATCGCGATCCAGCCAATCGCCTGTCCCAGTTTCGCATGCGGGAAAACATGGCGCATGATGGCGGCATTGATGCTCATGATCGCGGCGGCACCAAGGCCCTGCAAAACACGTGCGGCAATCAGAAATTCGATATTGGGTGCCATCGCACAAAGGGCGGATGCCATCCCGAACAGCGCAACACCCGTCAGATACACCCTGCGAAAGCCAATCGCCTCGCCAAGGGCTGAAAACGGCAGAAGGGCAACGACAATTGCCAACTGATAGGCGGTAATCACCCAGATCGCATGCGCCGGTGTTGCGCCCTGATCCTGGGCAATTGCGGGCAGGGCAACATTCATGATGGTGCCATCCAGCACCGCCATCATGACTGTGATCAAAAGCGCAAGAGCTGCATAGATGCGCCGCCGTCCCGGCAAACCATCGGGGTGAACTTCAGGGGATATCTTAAGGCGACGCATATGAGGGATCGGCATGGGGCGGTCTCTTTTCTTATTGGTGCGCGAGGGGGCCTTGGTTTCAGGCACGGCCTTTGGCTTGATCTCGCGTCGGCAAAGCGTGGGGCGCTTATGGGGGCAGGCGCGATCTATAAATGGTTGACTTTATCAACCAATATAAAATGTGGTTGATTTTGTCAACTTGTTTTCAAGATTGTCCTTAGGGGGAGTGTTCGGAGCTATATTAGATGTGTATCTTGGGGTGAATTATTCCGGATGTAATATGACGCAAAATTCAACCGCAGGGGATGGCGCTTATAATGCCAATTAATGTCAATATGCCCAATTTCGGCGATGAGGGAGCATGCAAGGTCGTTGAGATTCTTGTCCAACCGGGGCAGGTGGTTGTGGCCGATCAACCCCTTTTGACTGTTGAGGCTAACAAGACCTCTTCTGATGTCGGTGCACCGGTCAAAGGGGTCGTTGGCACCATAAGGGTGTCAGTTGGTGATGTGGTGCACGCCGGAACATGCGTGATGACGATTAACACGTAGCAGGCATTTCACGGGAGCCGACCGAAAAACAGGGGTGGCTTTGGGAGAATAAACAAAGGGATAGATTGATGAAAATGATGACGGTTCTGGGGATTAGTGCGCTGCTTGCGATGGGGACCGCGCCGGTGCCAGCATTCGCAGGGCAGGGGGCAATCGCGTTTGATCAGACGGTTGAACATGGCGGGGGCTGCCGCAAAAGCTCTCCACCGGGTCAGTGCTGTCACATGGACCGCAAGGCGGGAACGGTTCACTGCCACTAGACGTGTAGGCTGAGCGCGCTGGTCTCCAGCCTATTTCACCCGGTACACATCATAGAAAATGTGTTTCTTGTCGGCGAAATCTGCGTGGTTGGGCAGGTAGGGCATGGGATCTGAGTGGGAAATCGGCTCCCATTTCCGGGCCTTGGTGGTGGCCTGGATCGCCTTGATGAAGGCATCGTCATACAGGTCGGTGCGCTGGGTAAAGCTGACAATCCCACCGGGCTTCACGACCCGGCAGAATTCCGAAAACAGCTGCCTGATTTCACGCACATAGGTTAGCGTGCCAATGCACTGAACGGCGGCAAAACCATTATCGCCAAAGGCCAGTGTCTTGTTCATGTCGCGCTTTTTAAGATGGCGGTAAACGCCCTTGGCCTCGGCCGTTTGCAGGGATTCAAGCGAAAGGTCAATTCCGGTAATATCGTTATATCCGGCCTTGGCAAGCTCCAACCCCGTCAGGCCCGTGCCGCATCCGGCATCAAGAACCGGCGCGTCAAACGGAACCCCATGCTTAACCATGATGGCCGCCGCCCGCTTGGGCGCGTCATAACCCATCTTGGGCAAATCCGCGTCATAGCTTTCAGCCCATTTGTCGTAATAGGCGGCAAGGGCGTCCGGCCCGGCATCGGTCATGCGCGTCAAATCAGATGCGCTGTCAGAAAAACCGGTGCTGCTGGAATTGCCATCACTGGCCCCCGTCATGGCTCACCTCACTGTTTTTGTTCTTGGATTTTCTAAATCTTGGAGATGAGTATTAAGGCACAGGCGATGTTGCATTGCAAATTTTGCCCCGTCTTGTGATGGCGTTTGCTTTTTGAGGGCGTTGTTTTGATGGATCATGTCATTTATGAATGAATGTACGTAAAAGGTGTATTTGTGTCAGTGTTGTTATCCTAATAGTATATGCTGTCTACGACCAACTTCGAACAAGATTTGTTGGTGTTTGTTTGTTTTTGTGTTATTAAAAGTTTGTGTTCGAGGTGCGCGTGATGCTCCAGATCGTCTATGCAAGGGATGCGCGCAAGGCATTGCGCAAAATACCCAAAAAGACGCGTGACAGTATTTTGCAGAAAATCGACCTGATCGCACAAAACCCTTTGCGCACCGACCTTGATATAAAACCGCTTAGGAGTGTTTCAGCCCATCGGCTGCGCGTTGGGCAATACCGCGTGATCTATACCCAGGATGGCGTCATTCTTGATGTGCTTAAAATCGGTCCGCGCGGCGATATATACGACAAGCTTTAGGAGACAGGCGATGAATGCGCCCCACCAGATCATTTACAAGGACGACAAGCCCGAATTCGCGGTCGTGCCATGGGATGAATATGTAAAACTCTTCAAGCCGACAGAGGATGATCTGGACAGAATGGCCTATGACCAAGCCGTGGCGCACGATGATGGTGTGCGCTTTCCTGCCGCGGTGATCAAGCGTCTCAGTGACGGCGAAAATCCGGTGCGCGTATATCGCGAGTATTATGATCTCACACAGGAAGAATTGGGCGCGAAAGTAGGGGTGACCGGAACGTATATCGGTGCCGTTGAACGCTGCGCGCGCCCGCTGTCAAAAAAGCTGGCGGTGAAAATTGCATCTGTCTTCAAGGTTGATGCAGATGATTTGGAGCCTTGGTCGCAAGAGTGATCTGATGTTTTGGGCTGAAAATAAATCTGTCCCTGAGGCATCACGTTTGGAGTTTGGGCCCGTCTTCAAGATGGGGCCGGCATGTGTCCGTGCCTTTTCGAAATTGTGAGAAGGACTCCATAATGAAACAGATGAAATTGGTTCTCTTGGCTTTGTTGCCTATGGTTTGTCTGGTTTCCTTGCCGAGTGCAGCCTTCGCTGGGTGCAACAAAGCGTCAAATTATGTCAACTATAATGGTCTTTCGGGGTGGGCGAACCGGATTGCGAATGCAAATAATGCCGACGTCAGAACGGCTTACGCTAATAGCACATGTCTGATCACAGCAGGAGAGCATTCAGGCGGTACGCAGCCTCCAGGTGCGGCCAGTACCAACCATGTGACGGTTGTTTTGAAAAAGACCGCAACGATAAAGAAGCAGACGTGCCACATCTTCAAAAAGGCCCCAAGCTATACAGGGACTTATTTCCCGGCAACTTGCCAATGATCGCATTTGTTTAAATTCAGCCGTCCGGTCCCCTGTTGGGCCGGACGGTGTCTGGGCGAGAAGCTTGTCGTTGTTGTCATGGATATGTTCGCGCTATACACCCACTCAACAAATACCCCCCCGTCGGCGCTTCCCAATCCACCATCTCGCCGAGGCAGTAGGTGCCGGGGCGGTTGATGAGTTGGAAATTGTCGTCCAGTTCTTCCCATGCGACACCGCCTGCGGTGCTGATGGCCTCGTCTATTGGACGGGGCTTTTTGATTTGGAGTTTCAGGTTTTTGATCGCGGTGGCGAGTTGGGCCGGGTCGTTCAGGGTTTCGCGCGGGGTGACTTCGAAAACAAGCGCGGTTTTGGTGGTGTCAAGGCCGAGTGTTTTGCGCAGGTGATTGCCCAGCGAGTTTTTACCGCGTGGCTTTGAAAGGCGCTTGGTGACGTCTTCAAGGGTGCGGTCGGGGCAGAGGTCAAGCGTGAGCGTGCCGACACCGGTTTCAAGCCATTGATCGCGCAGCGTTGCCGAGATGGCGTAGACGGCACTGCCTTCGATGCCGGTTTTGGAAATGACGAATTCACCGCGGACAGATTGGTCGCCGCAGGTCAGCGTCACGGCCTTGACTGGGGAGCCTGCGCATTTGGCAATCAAATGATCGGTCCAGTCGATGTCAAAGCCGCAATTGGCCGGTTTGAACGGGTTGCACTTGATCCCGGCACTTCGCAGGATTTCCATCCATTTGCCGTCTGATCCCAGGCGTTTCCAGCTGCCGCCGCCAAGGGCCAGAATGGTGATGTCGGCGGTTGCCGTCACTTCGCCATCTGGCGTTTTGAAAACCGCATGGTCGGTATCGTTCCAGCCGGTCCAGTAATGGCGATAATGGATTTTGCAGCCCAAATCATCGAGCCTGCGCAACCAGGCGCGCAAAAGCGGGCTTGCCTTCATTGCGGTCGGGAAGACCCGGCCGGATGATCCGACAAAGGTTTCAACCCCAAGCCCAGCACACCATTCGCGGATTTGATCGGGGCCAAATTTGCGCAAATGCGGTTCAAGGCGGGCGCGCGAAGTGCCATAGCGCGAGAGGAAAGTTTCCAAATCCTCGCTATGGGTGATGTTGAGCCCCGATTTCCCGGCCATGAGGAATTTGCGCCCTGCACTTGGCATGCCTTCATAGATCGTCACGGCATAACCATCACCCGCCAGCCGTTCGGCAGCCATAAGCCCGGCCGGTCCCGCACCAATGATCATGGCGGTTTTGCCGGTGGGCGTTGGTGCGATGCGGTCAGTGGTGTGTGGCATTTCGGACCTTGTGACGCAGGGGATAATTGTCTGGCGGTTTTAGCGGCTTTGGGCGGCGATGGCAATTTGTGTGCTGATTGTTCTGATCTTTAACGTGGGTCGCATTTTCTTGAGTTTTGCGGCGTTGCCTCCTAGGTTCTTTTCCCACCCCACGAAAGCATACGGAATTGAATGATGATCTCTGGACTCTGGCAGACCCCGACCGAAGACGAACTGATCCGCATTGTTGCGATGATGGAAGACCTGACCTTTCAGGACCGTATTTCACGCGTCCCGGATGAAAACCTTCGCGCGGCGCTGAATGGATCGCCTGATAATGCGCTTTGGGTGTTTCGCGTCGACGGGCGTGCGGTGGCCTATGCCTATATGACAGAAATGGCGACGGTATTCCCCAAACTGGACGAATTTGGCGTGTTTGAGCGCGGCCATGGCTATGGCAAGGCAGCCATTGCGGCACTGGCCGAAAAATGTGCCGAAACGCCTAGGTTTGAGAAGCTTTGGCTTAAGGTTGTCGATGGCAATGATGTGGCGATGGCGCTATATCGCAGCATTGGTTTCGGCGAAGAAGAGTTCTTGCCAAAGAATTGGCTGACGCGCGCTGGTGACATCGTTGATGTCTATCGCATGTGGTTGCCGCTTGACCCTTTGCGCGCACAAACGGCTTAGCGATTGTTTGACCTGAACTGGGCCGGGGAACTCCCGGCCTTTTTGGCAAAGAAGCGCGAAAAATACCCGGCATCGCGAAAACCCAGTTCATCGGCGATCTGCTGAATGGCGATGTCGGTATAGATCAGTGTGCGCTTGGCTTCCAGCATCAGGCGGTTTTGCACCACTTCGCTTGCCGTCATGCCATAGATGTCCTTGGCGATGCGGTTGAGCTGAGTCGTGGTGACGCCGATTTCACGGGCGTAGAAATCAAGCGATTTGTGCTGCTTGTAAAATGTTTCAACCAGCGTCTGAAACTTGCGGAATTTCTCGGTTTTCTGTTCGTGACGCGACAGGCGTGCGGAATGATCCTGCGGTACGGTGCGCCCGATATCGAGAAGCAACAGGCCAAGGATATGGCGCAGCGCAAATAGCCGTCCGGTATTGTGGCTGTAATATTCCGTCACCAATTGCGAAATCAGAAAGTCCGCCGGGCTGTTGCTTTGCCCGGATGGTGACCCTGTATCAACACAGATCGCCTGATCAAGCCGGGCGAGGAGTTTGGGCGCGGGGCTAAGAATTTCCTGCAGGTGATAATCGGTCAGCGAAATCACCCAACCATCAATATCATCGGTGAACTTGAAGCCATGCACTGTGCCGGGCGGGACCGTGATCAGTTGGCCAGTCTGCATGGTCAGATGTTGGTCATCAAAGCTGATTTCGGCCTGTCCGCGCGTGATGTAAAGCAGCTGAAACAGGTTGGTGTGCCGGTGCGGCTGAATGTGCAGATCATGCAGGCGTGATCGTTCCGGGATGCTTTCAAGGTGAAAGAATTCCGGTTCGGTGATCGGTTGCGGATCCGATGCGGGAACGCTTTCCCGACCATGGCGGTCACGCGCGTCCGGGTGCTGGACCGCATCGCGTTCGCCATAAAGCTTGTAGATCGGGATATTGTTGCGCATGGATACCTGTTACTCGGATCGCCGGATATGCGTTTGGTTTGCGGTAGTTTAGCGTGTTTTCGCAAGTACAAAAAGAAAAGCCCGCCACAATGTCGGGCGGGCTTTTGCATAATGTCTTGGAGTTGCTATCAGGGTCGCTAATTGCCAAGCAGGGTTGGCACAAACAGCGTTAATATCGGCGCAAAGATCAGTAACAGAATACGGATGATCTCGGCACCGAAGAACGGCATGACCCCGCGGAAGGTCTGGGTCATCGGCACCCCTTTGGCAAGGGCGTTGATGATGAACACGTTCAAACCCACCGGGGGCGTGATCAGCCCCAATTCCACGACAATGAGTGCGAGGATACCAAACCAGATCTTCAGATCCTCGGTCCCCATGCCATAGGCCGCGGTCGCTGCCGTTGCCCAGTCACCGCCATTGATGTCGACAAGGGCAGGCCAGAAGAACGGGATCACCACGACGATCATCGACAGGCTTTCCATGAAGCAGCCAAGCAGGATCAGGGCCAGCAGCATCAGAACCATCACCAGCCACGGGTCAAAGCCGCTGGTTGCGGCCGCCTCGGCCATATAGGCCGGAAGATTGGCGCGGCTAAAGAAGCCCTTGAGGATTTCCGCACCCAGAAGGATGAAGAAGATCATCGAAGAGGTAATCGCGGTATCCTTGAGCGACTGACGCAGACCTTTCCAGGTCAGCCCGCCTTTGCCTTTCCAGCGCATATAGGCGCCGTAAACCAGAATGGCGAACACACCCACACCGGCCGCCGGTGTCGGCGTGAACAGACCGGCACCAAGACCCAGAATGATCGAGCCAAAGATCACCATCACCGGAATCAGACGCAGCAACGCTTCCTTGCGTTCGGCTGCCGGCATTGGTTCTGGTTTCGGGGCCAGTGACGGATTCAGGCGCACCTGAATGGCGATCACGGCCATAAAGAACAGAACGGCAATCAGACCCGGAATGATCGCGGCCTGAAACATCTGAATGATGGAGGCCTCGACCGTCACTGCATAAATCACAAGTGCGACGGATGGCGGGATCAGGATGCCAAGCGTCCCGCCTGCTGCCAGCGTACCGGTGGCCAGACGCGGCGAGTATTTCAGACGGTCCAGTTCGGGCAGGGCGACCTTGCCCATGGTTGATGCGGTTGCAAGCGAAGACCCGCATACTGCGCCAAATCCGGCGCAGGCACCGATGGCCGCCATGGCAACACCACCCCGGAAGCGACCCAGTATCGCGTTTACGCCCTGGAACAAGTCGCGCGACAGGTTGGCCTGACTTGCGAGATAGCCCATCAGAACAAACAGCGGAACGACCGAAAGCTCGTAGTTCGAGACAATCCCGTAAAGCAGGGATTTGAACTGCTGCAGATAGGGATCAAAGCGCAGGAACGGGAAAAACAGGCTGAGCACATAGTTGCCGCCAATCCCGACGCCGACCATGGCAAGGCCGACCGGAACCCGCAGTGCAAGAATGAAAAAGAGAACGGCAAGGCCACCAAGGCCGATCAATTCACGTTCAGACATCGGCTTCTCTTTCGAAAATCTGGCTTCCGGCAATCGCGGCCCACAGGAACATCGAAATGATGCCCGGCACATAGAACGGCCAGATCTGCCAGCCCAGAATTGCGGAAAGAGTGTTGTCGCCACGGACCTCGATCAGGCCATTGACCATCATGTAACCGAGGAACAGCGCCAGACAGGTCATCAGGATGGCCGACAGGGTGTCGACGATACGTGCGAACCAGTCAGGAAACATTTTGATAAAAACATCAACCGCGACATGACCGCGATGTGCCTGACAATATGGGAAAAACATCAGGGCGGCTGAGCTGACGATCATGCTGACAAAGTCCTCATAGCCGATAATGGCCGGGACGTTGGCATCAAACAGTCGGGCAATCTTGTCCAGGCCAAAGGCGGTAACGTTCACAATCGTTACAATCGCGATCAGCAGGGCAAGCATGCCACCGGCAACGGCAAGCCATGAAGCAGCCTTGTAGAGCACGTTTTTCATATCTCTAACAATCCAGCGGGCAATCTAGCGGGAGAAGAGGGTCACGTATCCATAGATCGAGATGATACGTGACCCCACAAGATTTACCAGTAACGATCAAACGTTACTCGGTATGGGCCTGAACAGCGGCTTTGGCTTTTTCAACCAATGCAGCGCCATCAAAGCCGGCATTTTTGGATTCTTCGATCCAGCGATCAACAACCGTTGCTGCCGGGGCGTCAAAGGTTGCCTTCTGTTCCGGGGTAAGCTGAACAACCTGGCCTTTGCCTTCGTTGATCATGCGCTTGCCAACTTCTTCGACATCGTTCCAGATGGTGCCGATTTCAGCAGCAAAATCACGGCCGGAGTTACGATCGATGATTTCCTTGAGATCGTCGGGCAGGCTCTCGTAACGATCCTTGTTCATGGCGAACAGGAAGGTCGAGGTACCAAAGCGCGAATTAACGCCTTCGCCTTCGACAGAATAGGCAACCAGCTCAGCCAGTTTCAGCGGCGGAACAACTTCGAACGGAACCATGCCGCCGTCAACAACGCCAAGCGACATTGCCTGCGGCAGGGCCGGGACCGGCATGCCGACCGGTTCTGCACCCCAGGATTCAATCACCCAGGAACCGGTACGGGTCGGCGTACGCAGTTTAAGACCTTTGACGTCATCAACAGTGCGGACGTCTTTTTCGGTCAGGTGAATGGCCTGACCGGCATGAACGTGGACTGCCAGGGTATGGACATCGGTAAGGTCTTCGGCAAATTCGTCCTTGAGGTCCCACATCGCAAGGTTGGTTGCGCGTGCGTCACCAAGGTGAACGCCCGGAAGCTCAAACACTTCAAGATGCGGGAAAACGCCCGGGGTATAACCCGGAAGGGTCCAGACGATGTCGGCCACGCCATCACGAACCTGGCGATACAGCTCCGGCGGATTGCCGCCAAGCGACATGGACGGGAAGATTTCAAACTTGATACGGCCGTTTGATTCTTCTTCGATTTTCTTTGCCCACGGCTCGATCATTTTGGCCTGGGTCGGTGCTTTCGGCCCCAGGAAATGGTGAACGGTCAGGGTAACTTCCTGTGCGTGTGCGCCGAACGACACCATGGTCGCGACAGCAGCACCTGCAAGTAATTTGGTGATCTGTTTCATTTTGTTCCTCCTTTGAACGTCTTGTCGCGTTCATTGCGCCGACAAGCGTTTCAGCCACGATGCGCATCTAGCGTGCCAAGTTTTCCGAGAGTTCTTTTTGTTATTGTTTTTATTATTCTTTTTTCTGCATGGCCTGCGTTTAACACATTTCAGCCATGCCAATTTAGGTGCAATCTAATAGGTGCGTGATGGTTATGTATAATGATATGTAGGCACATATCCATAACCAAATGATTATGTTTTTGCCTGATCATGGGTGCTGTGATGACGTGATGCTTCTTCGCGCACGGCATTGATCAGCATCTCAACCGGCGGCGAAATTGGCGAGTCAATTCGGGTCGTCAGGCCAACGGGACCAAAGGTATCGCTGGTATCGATCGGCAGTTCGACCAGATGCCCTTCGGCGATATCGGATGCGACAGCACCGTTTGAAATGATCCAGATCGCATCGGTTTCACGGGTAAAGGCACGTCCGAAAGATGTCGAAACGGTTTCGATACGGTCGGGCAGGGCGCCGATGCCATGCGCAATCAGCATTTTGTCGACCGTCGGGTGAATAATCGCGTGTTTGGGCGGCACCAGAACGGTAAATTCGCGAATACGCGTCAGGTCCGGGTTTTTGTCGGCCAGTAACGGATGCCCCGGTCGCGCGACCAGCGAAATATGTTCCGAATACAAATGAATGAATGACAATCCCGACATCTGATCGGGTTCAGCCAGACGCCCGACCACAAGATCAAGTTCGCCAACCCGCAACTGCCCCATCAACATGACGTTCGGTCCGGCCACGACCTTGACCGTGGTATCGGGGCTAAGTGTTTTGAAATGACGAATGGCGTTGGGCATGATGCTTGCCGCCACGGTCGGCAGAACCCCCAGATTGATCGAAAGCCCGCCTTGCATGCGAACCTGACTGATGCTGTCCACACCTTGACGCAGGGCTGTGACGCTGGCCCCGGCATAGCGCAGAAAGACCTTGCCGAAATCGGTCAGGGTCACGCCACGTTTTGATCGGTCAAACAATCGCGCATCAAGATGTTCTTCCAGCTCGCGAATGGTTTTGGAAACTGCGGGCTGGGTAATCGACAGCGTATCGGCGGCCTTGACGACACTGCGTTGGCGCGCGACTTCCAGAAAGCAGGTCAGATGGCGGAATTTGATGCGTTGATCAAGCATGAGGCCCTATATGTCATAAGTTTAGAATGTTCTCATGGGTGTCTAATGCATAATTATATAGTTATGCAAAATACGCAATTCCTCATTTTACATAACCAAAACCATCTGCGAATGTGAGGGCAAACAAGCAGGGTGGAAACAATAATGAGTCTGCACGTCGCCCCGGTCAACGGGACACATATTCATTACAGCCAGTCAGGCCCGAAAAACGGCCCGGCACTGGTCTTTGCAAATTCTTTGGGTACGGATCTGCGCATCTGGGACGACGTTGTCGATGCCTTGTCTTCAACGTTTAATATCGTCACCTATGACAAGCGCGGCCATGGTCTTTCAGGTATTGGCGATGCGCCCTATGACGTTGCGCTACATGCCAATGACCTGATCGGGTTGCTGGATTATCTCGGACTGGATCAGGTGATCATTTGCGGTCTGTCGGTCGGTGGTCTGATTGCCCAGAAGGTTACCGAACTGGCCCCCAATCGTGTGCGCGGCCTGATCCTGTGTGATACCGCCGCCAAGCTTGGCGATTATGACAGCTGGAACACCCGGATCGAGGCGATCAAGGCTGACGGAATTGCATCCATGGGCGATGCCATCATGGAACGCTGGCTGTCGCCGACCTTCCGCAAGGAACGGGCACTGGAAACCGCGATGTATCGCGACATGCTGGTACGCACCACGGTCGAAGGCTATGTCGGGACCTGCATCGCGCTGCGCGATGGGGATCTGCGCGACGCAGCAGCGAAAATTGCAGTGCCGACATTATGTGTCTGCGGATCAGAAGACCTCGCCACACCACCCGATGTGGTGCGTGCGACGGCATCGATGATCCCCAATGCTGAATTTGAATTGATTGACGGGGTCGGGCACTTGCCGTGCATCGAAACCCCGGAATTGCTGACCCGGTTGATCGACCGATTTACCAAGGAGAAGAACCTTGTCTGAGAGCCGGTATGACATTGGCATGAAAACCCGCCGTTCCGTTCTGGGGGACGCGCATGTGGATCGCGCGTCGAAAAACATTACGGAAATGGACGAAGGTTTTCAGCGCTACATCACTGAAAATGTCTGGAATGGTGTCTGGACAAGCGACGCCTTCACCAAGCGTGAGCGTTCCATTGTGACCATTGCCCTGCTTGCCGGGCTTGGCCATGAAGAAGAACTTGCCATGCATATCCGGGCGACACTCAATACCGGGGCAACACGCGAAGATATTCGTGAAACCCTGATGCATGTTGCGGTTTATGCCGGTGTCCCCGCTGCCAATACGGCCTTCCGCATTGCCAAACAAACCTATGCCGAGATCGACGCGGCATCCAAGGGAGAGTAAGCCACATGTCCACCTTCAAACCGCGTGACTGGGGTTCCCACGCCCCCTATATCGCACCCGGGTACAAATCGACCATCCTGCGTGGTCCGACCCGTTCGCCGCTTGCCATCAAATCGGGTTTGACCGAAAGCACCGGTCCGCGCTTTGCGCCGGCAAGCGTGCGTGAACTTGATTTCGACCTGACCAAAAACGGCGTTGTCAATGGCGAGCCGCTTGGTGAACGCATTGTCGTTCATGGTCGTGTGATGGATACTGATGGTCGCCCGCAGCCCAACACCCTTGTTGAAATCTGGCAGGCGAATGCGGCCGGCCGTTATGTGCACAAGGTTGATCAGCATGATGCGCCGCTTGACCCGAACTTCCGCGGATCGGGGCGTTGCTTTACCGACGATCAGGGCAATTACAAGTTCTACACCATCAAGCCGGGCGCCTATCCGTGGGGCAACCACTTCAATGCATGGCGTCCGAACCATATCCACATCTCGCTGTTTGGTCCGGGCTTTGCCACCCGTCTTGTGACCCAGATGTATTTCCCGGGTGATCCGCTGCTTGATCTTGATCCGATTTTCCTCGGTACCGAAGACGCAGCCGCACGTGAACGCCTGATTGCCAAATTCTCGATCGACAAGACCGAGGAAGGCTTCGCACTGGGCTATCAGTTCGACATTGTCCTGCGTGGACGCAACGGCACCCCGATGGAGAATTAAGTCATGGCTTATGGTGAAACCCCCTCACAGACGGTTGGTCCGTATTTCGCCTATGGCTTGACCGCAGGCCAGTACGCATACGACTTTACCGACATCGCCGATCCGACCGTTGCTGGCCCGGATGCCAAGGGTGAGCATATCCGCATCACCGGCACTGTCTTTGACGGTGAAGGCAATCCAGTCAATGACGCAATGATCGAAATCTGGCAGGCCGATGCCGATGGTGTATACAACGAAAACCCGATTGATGTGTCCGGCACCGATTTCCGCGGGCTTGGCCGTTGCGGTACGGGCACGGATGCCCAAAACCGGTTCTGGTTTGACACGGTAAAGCCGGGTGTTGTTGCTGATGCCGGTGCACCTTTTGTCAACGTGATCATCTTCATGCGCGGCATGCTGGTCCATGCCTTTACCCGTTTCTATTTCGACGATGAGGCTGAACTGAATGCAAAAGACCCTGTCTTGCAGTCGGTGCCAGAAAATCGTCGCGACACCTTGATCGCCAAGCGTGTCGAAACCCCGACGGGGATTGAATACCGGATCGATATTCACATGCAGGGGGACGCGGAAACCGTGTTCTTCGACGTGTAAGTCGATCTGGTGCGATGGCTGCGTCCGCTGCTTTGGGGAAAGCCGGCGGTCGCAGCCATCGACCTGAATTTCCTTTGGGGCGATTGCCCCGCATTTCTATGTTTTGGATTGATGCCACAGGAGTTTTGCCGTGGTTGCACGTTTCATGTCGCTTAAAGAAGCCGTCGCGTCCTGCGTAAAGGATGGCGACACCATCTCGATGGAAGGCTTTACCCATCTGATACCGCATGCTGCCGGACACGAAATCATTCGTCAGGGCATCAAGGATCTGACCCTGATCCGCATGACGCCCGATATGATCTATGATCAGCTGATCGGTGCGGGCTGCGCGAAAAAACTTGTTTTTTCCTGGGGTGGTAACCCCGGCGTAGGGTCGCTGCACCGTCTGCGCGATGCCTATGAAAAAGGCTGGCCGACCAAGCTTGAAATCGAAGAGCACAGTCATGCGGCCATGGCCAACGCCTATGACGCGGGCGCGGCTGGTCTGCCTTGTGCGGTGTTTAAGGGATATCGTGGCGCGGAACTGCCGCGCGTGAACCCGAACATCAAGTTCATCGAATGCCCGTTCACCGGTGAAAGCCTGGCGGCGGTTCCGGCAATTCGCCCGGACGTCACTGTGGTGCATGCCCAGAAAGCCAACAAAAAGGGCGATGTCCTGTTTGAAGGCATTGTCGGTGTTCAGAAAGAAGCCGTTCTGGCAGCGAAAAAATCGATCATCACCGTCGAAGAGATTGTCGATGATTTTGGTGACATTTCGCCCAATGCCGTCATGTTGCCGAACTGGGCCGTGACCGCAATTGTCGAAGTGCCGGGCGGGGCGCATCCGTCCTATGCCCAGGGCTATTACAAGCGCGACAACGCGTTCTATAAGGCATGGGATCCGATTGCGCGTGATCGCGAAGCGTTCCAGGCATGGCTTGAAGAACATGTCATTAATGGCGGCCCCGAAGATTTCGCGGCCAAGCGCGACGCAAACAAAGCCTGAGCGGAGGAAAGATCATGGTTGAATATACCCCGACTGAAATGATGACGGTATCCGCTGCACGCGCGCTTAAAAATGACGATGTGTGCTTTGTTGGGATCGGGATGCCGTCGGCTGCGTGTAATCTGGCGCGCCTGACCCATGCACCCGACATCACCCTGATTTATGAAAGTGGCACCATCGGCACCAAGCCGGATGTCCTGCCGCTGTCGATTGGCGATGGCGAGCTTTGCGAAACGGCTGTCAACACGGTCGCCGTGCCGGAAATGTTCCGCTACTGGCTGCAGGGTGGCAAGATTTCGGTTGGTTTCCTTGGCGCGGCCCAGCTCGATAAATATGGCAACATCAACACCACCGTTATTGGCGATTACGACAACCCCAAAGTCCGTCTGCCGGGCGGTGGTGGTGCACCGGAAATCGCGACCAGTTGTGGTGAAGTTTTCCTTGTGATGAAACAAAGCAAACGTGGCTTTGTCGAAAAGATCGATTTCGTGACATCGCTTGGTCATGGCAAGGGCGGCGATGATCGCGCGTCCTATGGTGTGGATACCAAGGGCCCGTCGCGTTTGATTACCGATCTTTGCATCATGGAACCGCATCCGGTCGGCAAACAGTTCGTCGTGACGTCGATCCATCCGGGTGTCACCCGCGAAGAAATCATCGAAAACACCGGTTGGGAGGTTGAGTTCGCCGACGAAGTCGCCGAAACTGCGATCCCGTCCGAGAAAGAATTGCAGGTTCTGCGTGAACTGCATGCTCGTACCGCCAAGGCCCATGGGGACCAGCAGTAAGAGCAATAAAAAGGATTTTGGAAATGGCTGACGCATATATTTGCGATTACATCCGTACCCCGATTGGCCGCTTTGGTGGCAGCCTGTCACAGGTGCGCGCCGATGATCTGGGGGCTGTGCCGCTCAAGGCACTCATGGACCGTAATCCGGATCTGGATTTTGGCGCTGTTGACGATATCGTCTTTGGCTGTGCGAACCAGGCTGGTGAGGACAACCGCAACGTCGCACGCATGTCATCGCTTCTGGCGGGACTGCCCGAAACGGTGACGGGCACCACGGTCAACCGTCTGTGCGGTTCGGGCATGGATGCCATCATCATTGCTGCGCGTGCGATCAAATCGGGCGAAGCGGATCTGATGATTGCCGGTGGTGTGGAAAACATGTCGCGTGCGCCGTTCGTGATGCCAAAGGCCACCTCGGCCTTTTCGCGCAATGCGGAAATCTATGACACCACGATTGGCTGGCGGTTCGTCAACCCGGTGATGAAGAAACAGTACGGCGTGGATTCCATGCCCGAAACCGGCGAAAACGTTGCCGAGGATTTCAATATTTCCCGCGAAGATCAGGATGCCTTTGCCGCCCGTTCGCAGGACAAGGCCGTTGCCGCACAGGAAAACGGCAATCTGGCCGCGGAAATCACCCCGGTGACCATTCCGCAGCGTAAAGGCGATGCGATTGTTGTGGAAAAGGATGAACATCCGCGTCCGGGCACCACGGCCGAAAAACTTGCCAAACTGCCGACCCCGTTCCGCGAAGGTGGTTCGGTGACAGCCGGTAACGCATCAGGTGTCAATGACGGGGCCGCGGCCCTGATCGTCGCATCCGAAGCCGCGGTCAAGAAATATGGCCTGACGCCGATTGCACGCGTTGTCGGTGGTGCGACCGCCGGTGTTGCGCCGCGCATCATGGGCTTTGGCCCGGCACCGGCCAGCAAGAAGCTTTTGGCACGTCTTGGCTGGTCCACCGATCAGCTTGACGTGATCGAATTGAACGAGGCTTTTGCATCACAGGGTCTGGCGACTTTGCGTGATCTTGGCATTGCTGATGACGATGCGCGCGTAAACCCGAATGGTGGTGCAATTGCACTTGGCCATCCGTTGGGCATGTCGGGCGCACGTATTGCCGGCACCGCCGCCCTTCAGATGAAACGCACTGGTGGCAAGCGTGCACTGGCAACCATGTGCATTGGTGTTGGCCAGGGCATTGCGATTGCGCTTGAAGCTGTCTGAGCCGGATGGCTGACTGATCTTTGAAAAGGTGCCCCTGTGCCGGTTGACGGGCAGGGGCTTCTTTTTGCGTTGTTGACCAATATGGTTGCTGGCGCGACACTACCGACTTGATTTCGCACCTGTTTGAACGGTGGATGATACCTGATGAGCGTTTCGCCTTTTGACTCTGCCTTGCTTGGGGATCTGTTTTCCGATCCGGAAATTGCCGGTCTTTTTGATGACCAGGCCCAGATTTCAGCCATGCTGTTGTTTGAATCAGCCCTTGCTGCGGCTGAGGCGCGCGCAGGCGTGATCCCCGAACAAAGTGCGGTTCGCATTGCCGAGGTCTGCCGCGAATTCAATCCTGATCCGGCAACCCTGGCAGCCGGAACGGCAAGTGCCGGTGTACCGGTTCCCGCACTGGTCAAGGCACTGAAAGCGGAAATTGGCGGCGAAGATGCCCGATATGTTCATTTCGGTGCGACCAGTCAGGATGTGGTCGATAGTGCGCTTGTCCTGCAGCTGCGCGATGCGATTGCAATCATTCGGCGCCGTATTCGCAAACTGTCCAAGGTTCTTGCTGCCCATGCCGATACGCATCGAAAAACGGTGATGATCGGTCGCACCCGCTCCCAGCAGGCTGTGCCTACCACATTTGGGCTTAAGGCCGCCGGGTGGCTGGCGCCACTTGTGCGCATTGATCGCCGCATTGAAAGCCTGTCGTCTGATTTGCTGCGGGTTTCATTTGGCGGTGCTGCGGGCACGTTGGCCTCCATCGGTGCGAAGGCGGGCGACGTTGAAAACAATCTGGCCGAAGAACTTGATCTGCCGTTGGCCGATATGCCCTGGCATACCCAGCGTGATGGTCTGGTGGATTTTGCCAGCCAGTTGACAGCGTTAACCGGTGCACTTGGCAAAATGGGGCAGGACCTTGTCCTGCTGGCGCAGTCTGAAATTGCCGAAGTTCAGCCGGGCAAGGGGGGCGGATCATCGACGATGCCGCATAAATCCAACCCGGTGCAGGCGGAAATGCTGGTCACGCTTGCGCGGTTCAATGCCGGGCAGCTCGGAACCTTTGCCCAGTCGCAACTTCATGATCATGAGCGCTGCGGGGCAAGTTGGCTTCTTGAATGGTTGACCTTGCCACAGATCATTACAGCAGCCGGCGCAGCCCTTGCACAGGCCGTGGATATGGTCCCGGGTCTTAAAATCAATGCGGACCGGATGACGGATAATCTTGAGCTATCGCGCGGCGCGATGCTGGCAGAGGCCGCAACCTTTGCCCTTGCAGATCACATCGGCCGGGATGCGGCAGATAAGCTGGTTAAGGAAGCTGTGGCGAAGTCATCTGCCAATCAAACAAACCTGTTTGATGAATTGCCGAAACTGACCGATGCACCGGTTGATTGGGATCACGTCCGTGATCCGGTGAACTATGTCGGTCAGGCCGATCTGTTCATTGACCGGGTTTTGGGGACTGCCCGGCGCGGCTTGCGCGATTGAACCAATAAAAGGGCTGCCTATTTGGCGACCTTCTTATTTCGGGTATTTCAGGATCGGGGACGCAACCGCTTTTCAACGGCATAGTTATGGATCGGCACACCGCGCAGTTCAAAGTCGCGGCGCTCCACAACGGAAAACCCCTGTTTGACCATAAAGGATTTGGCCAGCTCGCTGGCCTCGCAATACAGCTTGCCGATACCCTGTTTCTTGGCCTCGGCCTCCAGCGCGGCATAAAGTTTTGCCACAGCACCAGTACCGGCAACATCGGGGCTGGCATAGAGAAACCGGATATGCCCGTCTGATTCCACATCGCTAAAGGCAACCGCCTGATCGTTTTCATCAACGGCGATAAAGGTCGTTCGACCATCCGTCATGGCTTCGATCCACTGATCTGGTGTCAGGCAAAGTTTGGACCAGACATCAATCTGATCGGGACCATAGGCGCTGCTTGCAAGTTCGTTGACCGCGCGATTGAAAATCTCGATCAGGGCAGGGGCATCGCTGTCTTTGAAGGGACGGATGGTGATCACGATGCGTCTCCCGCAATAGCTGTTCCCAGCTGACAGTGCGCTGCGAATTTACGCAGTAATATCAATGGCTGAACAAACATGAAGGTCTTCCTGATGACTTTTTATTTTGATCGGTTTTTGCATGGTCAAACAGTAAAAGGCAAGAGGCCTTGTTTCCGTTGAAGATATTTACTTGTGACCAGATGAAACATTGATTCTTATCAATGAAAAACAATAGTTCATCATGTTATGAAATAAATACAATCAATAGCCTTTCCCAAGGAGGAATTCATGGCAAATGTTGGAACTCTGGACCGTATTGTCCGTGCCGTTGCCGGTGTTGTTTTGTTGGCCTTGCCGTTCGTTTCGGCTGCTCCGCAAGACGGTGGCATGGCGTACGGCGTTTATGGCTGGGTCATGATTGCCGCCGGTGTTGTCATGTTGGTAACTGCGGCATTGCGTTTCTGCCCGCTTTATATGCTATTTGGCCTACGGACCTGCCCGCTTTCCAAATAGGTCACTGATCGGTTTTATCACTCGGGCTTTTCTGTTCGCATGACGTAATGCTGGCATCCGTCAGCGTGTGCGTTATGCTGTGTCGACGTGCTGAAACAGACCCTGCAAGTTTCAGGGTCCGGCTACCGGCAATGACGAACGGAATATAAAAATGAAACGCCTGAGTGATGAACTGACTGTATCTCCGCAAATGCCCCTTGAGGCGATTGACGAAATCGCCAAGGCCGGGTTCAAGACCATCATCTGCAATCGACCCGATGATGAAGACCCGGGACAACCGTCATTTTCTGAAATTGCTGCCAAGGCCGAAGCCGCTGGCATGAAGGCGATCTTTCAGCCAGTCGCAAGTGGTAATGTGTCCGATGAGGATGCAGATGCCTTTGCGGCCAACCTGGCGGCCGCGGAAAAGCCGGTCTTTGCCTATTGCCGCAGTGGTACACGCTGCACGATCCTTTGGTCGCTGGCCAATGCCGGGCAAATGCCCGCTGGTGATATCATCAAGGCTGCGGCTGATGCCGGATATGACATGGCACCGCTGGCACCACGGATTGCTACGCGCGGTTAAGGCGCTATAACGCGCAAGTTATGCGGTGCCTTGCTGTGCAAAAAACGCAGTGAGCATCGCATAAATTGCACTATTCCTTTTTTGCGTTTCATGACGATATATCCGCGCATGCTATTGTTGCATGATTTTATCAAGTGATAGCGGTATGACGTCAAACGCACGCCACCTTCCCGACATACGACTTCGACTGGCTGAGAGTTCTGATCTCGATGCGTTGTGCGATATTGAAAACCGGTCCTTTGAGGTCGACCGACTGACACGGCGCGCCTTCAAACGGTTTGTTGGTAGTGAAACCGCGCGTTTGACCGTCGCGGAAGCCGGCAAGGACGGGACTGTTGTTGGCTATGCGCTGGTGATTTTTCGCCGTAACGTGGCGCTTGCCCGGCTTTATTCAATAGCAGTGTTACCCGATCATCGCGGGCAAGGGATTGGCCGTGCCTTGATCGCACAGGCCGAAGAACTCAGTCTTGATTTCGGGACGCCGATCATTCGCCTTGAAGTCAGCCAGAAAAACACAGACGCGATCCGTTTGTTTACGGAAAACGGTTATCGCGAGTTTGACCTTTATCCGGATTATTATCCCGATCATTCAAATGCGCTGCGTATGGAAAAGGTGCTTGTTCCCAATGCCATGCATCTGCCATCACCCATTCATTTTTATCATCAGACTTTGCCATTCACCTGTGGTCCGGCGGCCCTGATGATGGCGATGAATGCGCTTGATGGCGATATCGAACTGGATCGTAGTCTTGAAATTGCGCTTTGGCGCGAAGCCACCACGATTTTTATGACATCCGGGCAGGGCGGCTGTGGTCCGCTTGGATTGGCATTGGCTGCATATAAGCGCGGCTTTGAGGCCGAAGTGCTCAGCAGCCGCGATGGTCCTCTGTTTGTTGATACGGTGCGTAAACCGCAAAATCGCGAAGTTGTCGAACTGGTGCATTATGACTTTGCCCGTCAGGCGCTTGATGCCGGTATTGCGGTCACAACCGGGCCGTTTGGCATTGCCGAGATCGAAGAACGCACAAAACGGGGCAAAATGGCACTGGTCCTGATCAGCCAGTACCGCATTTATGGTGACAAGATTCCGCACTGGGTGGTGGTGTCGGGCTTTGACGAGCGCTTTGTGTATGTCAGTGACCCTGATATTGGCGAAGATCATGAACCCTATACGGGAAGTGATTGTCTGTCGGTGCCAATCCTGCGCCAGGAATTTGATCTGATGGCGCGCTATGGCCGCGACAAGCTGCAAGCAGCCGTGTTTATTGACAAAAAGGCCGGGTAGAGCCCGGCCTTTTCTGTGTGTAGGTGTTGCGTTGTCTTATGGTCGCGCGATCTTGCCAAGCAAGTGCGCAATGATCCGGCGATACAGATCCATGCCCAAAACAACGTCTTCGACCCCGGCATCAATATTGGGGTTGTCATTCACCTCGATCACCATCGGGCCGTATGGCGTTTCCTTGACGTCCACACCATAAAGCCCATCCCCCATCAACCGGGCAGAGGCGAGGGCCGTGGCAACGATGTCAGCCGGCGCGTCTTTGATCGCAAGGGTTTCAAATCCGCCTTCCTCAAAGCTTTTGCCATCATCTTCGTGTTTGACGATCTGCCAGTGACCCGGCGCCATGAAATAGCGGCTGGCAAAGATGGCCTCACCACCCAGAACCCCAATACGCCAGTCAAACGTGGTTTCGACATATTCCTGAATGACCAGAAGTTCGGAGTTCTTGAACATCTCGGTCGCGATTTCGTTCAGGTGTTCTGGCGACTTGACCTTGCGCACCCCGCGCGAAAAGCAACCATCGGGCACCTTCAAGACCGACGGGAAGCTGAATTGCTTTGCGATCTCAGAAATGCGGCGCTTGTCGAAAATCGCACTTTTCGGTGCCGGGATACGGTGTGTGCGCAGCAACTCGGCCAAATAAACCTTATTGGTACAACGCAGCATCGAGTCCGGATCGTCGATTACCGGAATGCCTTCCTTCACCGCGCGCTTGGCAAAGCGATAGGTGTGGTGATCAAGGGCGGTGGTTTCGCGGATCAGAAGGGCGTCAAATTCGGACAGATGATGGAAATCCTTGGCGGTAATCAGTTCGGCCTTGGCCCCCAGATCCGATGCAGCCTGCACGAAGTTGGCAAGGGCTTCCTTGTCAGACGGCGGCAGGACTTCATCCGGATCATGCAGAATGGCAACAAGGGCTGTCGGCGGGGTGACGTTGCCCTGTTTACGCACACGTCCGCGCAAATAGGCCCGCAAAGCGGCCTCGAACTCGGCAAGGTTGCTGTCATCAAGCTGGCCGACGGATGGGGCTTCGATTTCACGCAAAATCTTGCGGTCCTGCTTGTTCAGATGCAGGCGCAGGATCGGGCAGCGGAACTGATCAAAGGCACGTTCGCCAATCTGGCGAAACTTCTTGTCAGCAGTCCGCCCGAAATAGACGTCGATATGATCTGGGGCCTGATTTGATGTCTGACCGGATTTTTCCAATGCCTCGATGATTTGCGGGCTGAGTTCGGCGCGTGCGGTTTTTTGCAGGCGCTTCCAGTTCAGATCCAGAAGAACGTCCGCTTCGGGAATGACACGTTCTGCGCGGGCCGCAGCCAGAAGGCTGCAATAATAGCCGCGTGACAGATATTCATAGGACTGACACAGGTTGATTACACGCCGGTTGCGCACCCCGTGATCAAGTGCAAGATAATCGCGCACCCGCATCACACGCGCCCCCGAAACCGCAAAGCGCAGGTCAGACAGCCGGTCGACAAGGATCAGGGGCGCGCCAGTCGCAACGGCCGGGGATATAGCACCTTCACCATCATACAGCGCATGTTCAAGGCGGATGCCATCACTGCCATCCTCGTAATATCCCGGAAGGTCGGTGATGCGGGTATAGCCATGACGTTCATAAAGATTGCGCGCGGTTTCGTTACTTACGCGCACTTCAAGGCGCATGCTTATGCAGCCCGCATCCATCGCAAGGTTTTCAAGCCCGGCCAGAAGTTGGGTGCCCAAACCCTTGCCACGCCAGTCCTTTGCAATTGCCAGCGAATAAATCCGCGCTGTCACACTGTTGGCGCGCAGCAACAGCAGCCCATACCCGACGATATCAGGATGATCGGCATCCCCGGCATCCGCGACCAAAAGGCGCGCACTGGTCTGACGCAGGAAACGTGAAAACGACGCACGCGAGATCAGGTCACTTTCGAAATTTCCGGTTTCAAGGGCGCAAAGGCCATCGAGGTCGGTACGCAAGGCATTGCGGATGATGACGGTTTCGGTCTGGGTCGAAGTCACTGCAAGGACCTCCTGCGGTGGGGTTTGGCAATCTGGTTGCTCTCAACTCCCGGTACGCTCAAAGTGGAAATCTCACAAGCGCGTTTATTGTTCACAGCCATGCCTTTTTTTCATGGATGATGGCACAGGTCGCACTCGACCAGAGCAACGAATGAAAATATGGTATTTTCAAAAGACTGCTGTGAAACATTTAATCATCCTGATCGTTTGCACCTATATGGAAAAGAAGGTTCAATCGGAACTGGATCAGTCATAGCCCATCTTGCTGGTGGGCCTATCAAGGGCACGATGGTTTGAATAGTTACCTCCCTCGCACTTTCCCGCGTATCGGGCGCCGTGCTGCTATTGTTCCGCTGTTGCTGGCGGGAACGATGCTGGCGGCTTGCGCATCGGACGAGGACGGCGGCGGGGTGCTTGGCTTTGGCGGCGGGGCCGCGAACGAAGCCTTGCCCAACGATCTGCAAACCACGATCCCCTATGAAGTCGACATCACCGGCATCGATACCCAGGAAGAAAAACTGATTGCAGCACTGAATTCCGTCAGTACCGCCCGGCGATTGCAGTCACGCCCGACCGCATCGCGCGCAGGCCTACAACGCCGCGCCGAAGACGATGTTGAACGGTTCCAGGCTGTCTTGCGATCCAACGGATTTTATGACGGTCAGATCACTTTCGATATTCGGGAAAAGGCACCGCACAGTCCATCAGACAATGCGTTCGAACCCAACACACCAGTTCAAGGTGCCAAGGACGATAGTGTCGCGGGGCAGTCTGGTGAAGATGCGCTGGAAACAAGTCCCGATCAGCCGACACCGCTGGTTCTGACCTACACTGTCGATGTTGGTACGCCCTATCTGATCTCGGCGGTAAACCTTGTGATCACGTACCCCGATCGCGTGGTGGAACGCCATGCGACGGACAAAGAACTTGAAAAGACTCGTCTGGAAATCGGGCAACGCGCAACCGCTGAACCGATCATTCTGGGTGAGCAATATGGCGTCGATATCCTGCGGGAACAGGGCTATCCGCTTGTCGAGGCGGGAAAACGTAAAATTCTGGCCGACACCGCGCAAAAAACGATCACCATCAATTATGCCTTTGAAACCGGGCCGCAGGCTGACTTTGGCGATATCACCGTGAATGGGGCAAAGGATGTCGATCCAGACTTCATTGCCAGCTATCACAGTTGGGAACCGGGTGAGCAATATCACCCTGATCAGGTCCGCACCACGCGCCGGGACTTGGCACAAACCAACCTGTTTGACAGTGTGATTGTCAAAGTCGCCGGGCCGGTAAAGGACAATGGTGAAGTTCCGGTCGAGATCGACGTGGTTGAACGCAAGATGCGTTCCATCGGGGGCGGGGTGAACTTCTCGACCGCTGATGGCCCGGGTGCCAATGCCTTTTGGGAGCATCGCAACCTGTTTGGTGCGGGCGAGAAATTGCGGCTTGGCATCGATGTTTCAAGCCTTGAGCAGGGGGTATCGGCCCAGTTCAAAAAACCGCAATTCCTTGAACGCCGGCAATCCTTCGTCGCCGAGGCAGATGCCAAGAACAACGATACCGATGCCTATAAGGGCTCGACCGTGGACAGCTTTGTGGGTATTGAGCGCCCGCTTTGGGAAAACTGGACAACGACATTTGGTGTCACGGCTGAGTATTCCGATCTGACCGGATCCGACTCACCGAACGAACAATTCTATCTGGCCGGGTTGCGTGGCATCTTGCGCCATGACAACACTGATAACCCGCTTGATCCGACCAAGGGCAACCGGTTTGAAATCAATGTCTCGCCCTATCTGGGACTGTCAGACAAGGATACCAATTTCACCACTGTATCCCTTGCCGGGTCGCAATACCTATCTGTTGATGATGAGGGAGATTACGTTTTCGCTGCCCGTGCGCGCACCGGTACCATCATCGGCGAGGAACGCGGAAGTCTGCCATCGAACAAACGTTTTTATTCCGGTGGTGGTGGTTCGATCCGCGGCTATGAATACCAGAAGGTCGGACCGCTTGATGATACTTCAGATCATGATCCATTGGGCGGTCGTGCGGTGCTTGAACTTGGCGCCGAATTTCGGGCTCGCGTGACCGAAAGTTTTGGCGTCGTGCCCTTCATCGAAGGCGGTAATGTCTATGCCCGATCCGAACCCGAAGACCTTGATCTTTTGTGGGCGGCCGGTCTTGGTTTCCGGTATTACACGGCGGTGGGGCCGTTGCGCTTTGATGTCGCGGTTCCGCTGGATAAGCGGCCCAATATTGATGATGATTTTCAGTTCTATATCAGCCTGGGACAGGCATTTTGACCAAGTCTGACACTTCGCCCCCGATTGATCCGAAGCCCACCCAAACGCGCCGTTCGATGAAAAAATGGCTGCGATATGGTGCCTATGGTCTTGGCGGAACAGTCCTTGGCCTTGCGGGTGCGATTGCCGTTGCCGGCACTGGCCCGGTGTTGCGTATGGCAACGCCCTTTATCAATGAAACGGTTTCTGCAGCGACCGACAGCAGCTTTGAGCTTGGCCGGATCGAAGGCAGTCTCTGGACTGATCTGACACTTGATCAACTGGTCATGTACCGCGCCGCCGACGGGCTTCATGTGGACTTGAACGATGTCATGTTCGATTGGTCTCCGCTGGAGCTGCTGCGCGGGCGGTTGCAAATTAATCAGTTCAATCTGGCATCTGCCAATGTCATTTTGCCGGATGGCACCGCGCCCGCGACAGTCGAAGAAGACGACGATGGTGGCGGTGGTTTCACAATGCCGCTTTCCATTTCGCTTGATGCGCTTGAACTTGGCGAAATCGCCGTTGTAGACCAGGTCACCGGCAAGAGCTTCTTGTACGCGCTAAGCGGTCGGGCGAAGGTTGGCACAAACCTGTCTGCAACCGCATTTCTTGATCTTCAACCGCGTGATGGCGGCACGGACCGGATGAAGCTTGATCTGGACTTTGATGGTCCGGGGCAACGACTGGCCGCCGAGATTGATGGTGCCTTGGGGCGTGAGGGCCTTGTCATGACGCTGGCCGGTGTTGATCCGACCGAGGCGACTGACATCAACATTGCGCTCAGAGGTGACGGACCGGCCAATAACTGGAAAGGTACGCTTGACCTTTCAGCGGCAGACTATGCATCGCTTCAAAGCGATATTGGCGTGCAGCTTTCGTCTGATGTTCTGGCCTTTGCCCTTGATGGGGCGCTTTCGCCGCAGGAACGCGTCACCGAGCAGCTGCCCGATGCACTTCATAAAGACATCGAACTCGGTATTGGTGGGGTATTTGACCAAGGGAACGAAACCCTTTCGCTTGATCGGCTTTCGATTGCGATGGACGATGCACTGGCTGTTTCCGGCATAACCGAAATCGACCTTGATCAAAGCCAGATTGCGGCGGATATCAAGGCCGATATTAACCCCAAAATGTCCGCACTATTTGATGGTGCCGTGTCTTGGGCGGAGCTTGGGCTTTCGGTTCAGGCCAATGGCAATCTGTCGATGCCGGGTCTTGCGCTGCGGATCAATGGGCGTGATGTCAAAACACCTGTTTCCCGGATTGCTGATCTTGCCCTGCAGGCTGATATGTCTGCGCCAAACGATGTTGACGAGAACCTTCAGGCGGCAGTGGCACTTTCGACATCCGGTACGGCTTGGGATGATCCGGGTCTTGCCGCGTTTCTTGGCACAGAACAGAGTCTTTCGCTTGATGCGGAAATGTCACCGGATTTTGCCAATATCTCGGTCCGTGATCTGGCACTGAACATGCCGGAAATCGCGCTGCGCGGGCAGGCGAACGTGAACAAGGATCTGGTGGTTTCAACATCAAACCTTGTGGCCGATATCCGCGATCTGGCGATTTTTGCGCCGATTTCCGGGCTTGATCTGCGCGGGCGGGGGCAGGTGGCGTTGCCCAACCTGACATGGTCAAACGCGCAAGGCCTTGAAACCGGTCTTGAGGTTTCCGCAAGTCAGGCAGGTTTCGGGATGGCTGATCTTGATCGTATCATTGGCCCGGAACCGCGCATCACCGGCAAGGTTACCCTGGCACCTGACCTTGATCTCAGTGTTGATTTGGCTGCCCTTGATATGGCGATGATTGACGGCCCCTTGACGCTCACCATCACCGAGGCGTTTGAGAAACTCGCCCTTGAAAGCAGACTTGAAATCGCACCAGGTGCTGTGCCGCCCGACCTTGGTCTTGAAATTTCACCGGCGACACTGACTGCCAATCTTGAAGGTGCCCTGACAGCGCCGCCGGGAACGATCAAGCTCAGCGTGCCCAGTCTTGATGTCGCCGGTCAGAGCTTCTCGGATGTCGTGCTGACAAGTCGTATGACATGGTCCGATCAGTCGGTGTTGTCTCTTGGCAATGACGTGGATTTCATGCTGGGAAACCGGGCCTTCACGCTTGCGGCCAATGTTGTGTTGCCCGCAGATGAATTGCGTGTCGAGGCGATCTCGCTGAGCGGGCAGCATCTGGCTCTGACGGGCGACATAACCTTGCCTGAATACAGCATTCCAATGCGCGGTGATGTTGTGCTTTCAAAACTCGAGGCCGAGCTGCTTGATCAGTTTGGTATCGGGTTTAGCAATGGGACCGTGATTGCCGATATCGCCCTTCGTCCGGAAAGTGAACGCCAAACCATCACGGTTTCTGCCGCTGCCAAGGGGCTTCGGATGGCGAGCCCCGATAACGCCAATCCGACGATGATTGAAGATGTCGAACTTGACGCAACAATTGGCAATGCGTTCGATGCACCCGAGATTTCGGCAACGCTTGACGGTCGGGACATTGCTGCCGGGACGCTGGCGCTGGATGAGTTTGGTCTTGATGTGAAAGGCGGTCTGGATGCGCTTG
Organism: Thalassospira sp. HF15; assembly: GCF_011806525.1. GTDB lineage: Bacteria > Pseudomonadota > Alphaproteobacteria > Rhodospirillales > Thalassospiraceae > Thalassospira. The sequence goes on from NZ_JAAVKI010000001.1 coordinate 77,015, forward strand.
CAATCACTATGGACAGCTCCGGACTATATCAGGGCAATGTACCGATCTCGACCGACGTGGTCGCGGACCTTTCGCTTGGTGATGATATCCGTGTTCAGGCCAGCAAGCTTGACGCGAACATCGGTGATCAGGCAATTGGCTTGCGTAAGCCGTTGGAGTTTGTTCTGCGCGCAAACGGTCGGCAACAACTTGATGCTGATCTCACCGTCGGGACAGGGTATCTGATCGCAAGTCTTGATCAGGAAGCCGGACAAAGGTCAGTTTCCGGGGAGCTCCATCTTAACGATGTCGATCTTGGACCTTGGGGCCGGATTTCCGGCTATGACGGTCTAAGTGGCACAGCAAATCTGGATGCCAGCCTGCGCGAAACCCGTGGCAACTTGCCAACTGCAGAGGTCAATGGTCGGATTTCGGGTATCACCGCAAAGGCGGTCGAGGACCTCAAACCGTTTGAAATGCTCCTTGATATCAAGCTTGCCGACGGCACCCTTTTCGGCCAGATATCCCTTGGTAATGGTGATATCGAGGCCCTGACCGCTGAGGGTACTGTACCGCTTGCGATCTCTGTGCTTGAACAGGAATTCAGCCCGGATCTTTCGGCGCCGGTTTCGGGCCGCATGCGCCTGAATGGCGAGATTGCCGAATTCTGGCCCTATGTCCCGGCCCCCGATCATCAGGTGTCGGGCAAGATCAAGCTTGCACTTGATGTCGGCGGGACGCTTGATGATGTGCGGTGGAACGGGAATGTTTCCCTTGCCGATGGTCGTTACGAAAACCTTGAATACGGTACCATCCTTGATCAGATGGCGCTTGAAGGCACCTTTGATCAGGAAGGGCTTTCCATCCCGTCCTTTACCGCGACGGACGGGGGCAATGGCACGGCAAAGGCATCTGTCGATCTTGATTTGCTGGGTGGCGGGGAAATCAGCTATGACGTGTCAGCTGATCTGCGCAATGTTGCCCTGTCGCGCAAGGACGAATTGCTGTTTTGGGCTGATGTGCAAACCAGCGTGACCGGCTCACAGGCCGAGGCCGATATTCAAAGCACCGTCTCGGTTCTGCGCGGCGAAGTGGATTTGACGCTGGCTTTGCCCGAATCAGTGCCGACCATAGAAGTTGAAAACCTGCCTTCTACGTCGCAAACCGATACGCCCGAAGATAACGCGCAGGAAGAGGACGGCTTTACTGGCAATCTTGATGTCACTGTCGATATCCCGGGCAAGTTGTTCGTGCGCGGCAAGGGGCTTGATTCCGAATGGGGTGGGCGGCTCGATATCTCCGGCACCACAGATGATCCGCGCATAAGCGGACAATTGTCTGCCCTGCGCGGGCAGCTCGATGTGATCGGCAAGACCTTTGTTATCCGTGATTCCCAGATCACCTTTGCCGGGGCGTCACCGCCCGATCCGATGCTGGACATCGAAGGGGTTTATACCACCGAAGACCTTGTCGTGACGGCCGGTTTTCAGGGACCTTCAAGCGATCCGGAATTGGTGTTGTCCTCCAACCCGTCACTGCCTGAGGACGAGATCCTGTCGCAGGTCCTGTTTGGCAAATCCCAAGGCAGCCTCTCAGCGGTGGAAGCCGTTCAGTTGGCAAGTGCGCTGAATGAATTGTCTGGTGGGGGCAGCGGCCTTGATCTGGTGGGCAGTATCCGGCGCTTTATCGGTGTGGATGTTTTGCGTGTTGGCGGCGGTGAAGACGGGCCAGAGGTCAAGGTTGGCAAATACCTGACCGAGGGCGTCTATGTCGGGACCAAGGCGGGCTCCACACCGGGATCAAGTGGCGTCGAAGTCGAAATCGAAGTGACGCCAAACATCAGTGTGACCAGCGAAAGCACCGAAATCGACAGCAAGGCTGGCGTTCAATACAGACTTGATTACTAAGGTTCGCCGCTATTAGTCGCCGATCGGCTGGTGCCCGGTTGGGGGATTAACCGTCAGCAGTGATGAACGAATGCGCCTCAGCTTTTCCTTGGCCTGATCGGGCATGCGCCGTGCCACAGCAGTTGCGATGACATCGATGGTCGCCAGAAAGGCGTGGCGTGTCGCGGTTGGCTTATAGATATCGGGGTTTTCTGGCATATTGATTGATACGACCAGATCACTCTCAGCGGCAAGCGGGCTGTCCGGGTTGGTCAGCGAGATGACCTTTGCGCCATATTGGCGCGCAATGGCTGCGGAATGGATGATTTCGGTTGGACGACCGCTGGTGGAAATCGCAAACACCACGTCCTCGGCACCCAAGGTCGAAGCAAGCATGCGCTGCAAATAGCCATCACTTTGCGATTGGGCAGGAATGCCCAGACGGAAAAATCGGTTTGCCGCATCAAAGGCCACAGTGGTTGAACCCCCTCCGACCCCGAAAAACGCAATCTGGCGCGCCTTGACCAGAATGTCGGCGGCTTTATCAATTTCATCCGATGAAATCTGATCGCGCAGCAGGCGTAAATTATCGATGATCACGCCCAGAACATGGCTTGAAAGAACGTCCGCGGCGGTTGTGTCGTCTGAAATGTCTTCCGATGTCAGATACTGAATGCTGACGGCAAGGTTCTGTGCCAGACGGATTTTGAAATCACGGAATCCGTCGCAGCCCAATGTGCGACAAAACCGGATGACAGTCGGTTCGCTGACCCCGACATTCTTGGCAAGATCGGACAGGGCGATGGTTGTGACATCTTCCAGATGTGCGCTGACATAGTCCGCGACCAGTTGTTCGCGGTTCGGAAATTTGCCGGACTGGCTGCGCAGCAGGCTGATAATGTCGGCGGTTTGTTGCATGGAATCCACCCGATCCGTCTATATGGTTTGTTGTGTCAAAGCAGACACCCTATTGGGAAATAACATTATTTCCGTTTGCAGGCGAAAGCCACAATTTCAATTCAAACGATAGATGATGGCAGCAAGTGCGTGCGGGCCGACATCAAATTTCATTCGTTTTGCCCTTCATTAACCCGGTCGCAATCGACATGTAGTTATTGAGAGCGCGCGACGGTGACAACACCGATTTCGGGGCAGGGGCCTTGTTGCCTTGGGCGTCTTAATCCTTGATCCAGTTCGTAAATTTCGCGGCGAAATCAGCTTGGGCAGCGATGTCATCACGAGAATGAATAATGTAGTTAAGCTACGTATAACAGTTTATATGTCAGTTTCAGAGCGGAAAAATGAAATTATGGAGTTAAATTATGTAGACAAACTACAAATTGGACATCAGTATGTAGAAAAATTACACAACATTTGATCAGTGGAGAGTTTGGCGGAGATGGCTTTACGCCGCATTGAAACCACAGCTGCGACCGCAAGCCGGTCCCTGAATTGGCTGGTTGAACGCATCATCGCAATGTTGATGCTGGTGCTTGTTCTGGATGTCTGGCTCGGTGTTGTTGACCGATATATCTTTCATTGGCAGCTTCCCTGGCCCGAAGAACTGGCGCGGTATCTGATGATCTGGGCGGCACTTCTTGCCATTTCGGCGGGGATCGCCCGGCGCGAACATATCGGGATTGGCATGTTTGTTCTAAGCCTTCCGATGCCGATCCAGCGCACAATCCTATTTGTCGTTGATCTGATTGCACTGGCAGCCTTCCTGTATCTGGCGATTTATGGATTTGATTTTGCCCAGGGCGGTATGCGCCGTCAGGCGATGATCTTTGGGATGTCGCTTGCACTTCCTTATGCCGCTGTACCCGTGTCGGCATTGCTTGCAGCCATTCAGTTGCTTCTTGTTGCCTTGCGTGATCAGGGCCGTTTCGTTCCGGCTGACCTTGCGGAGAACGCAGAATGATTGTTGCCATTATCTTTGTCGTTCTGATGGTTCTGGGCATGCCGATTGGCTTCGCCCTTGGTGTTGCAGGTGTTGTTGGCTTGTTTGACATGGGTGGGGGGATGTTTTTGTCCCAGGGCCCAAGCAAGGTCTTTAACGGACTGAACGTTTTCCCGTTCCTTGCCATGCCGTTCTTCATTCTGGCCGGTGAAATCATGAACCATATCGGCATTACCAGCCGGTTGGTGAAATTCGCCCAGGCCCTTGTTGGTCATATGCGCGGCGGGCTTGCGCACACCAACATGCTGGCATCGGTCTTCTTTGCCGGTTTGACCGGGGCTGCGACCGCCGATGCAGCTGCATTTGGCAAAACGCTTGTCCCGGCCATGGTTGAACGCGGTTATCGCCGTGATTATGCCTGTGCGGTCACGGCTGCCGGATCGATCATTGGCCCGACCATTCCGCCTTCGGGCTTGATGGTTGTGTATGGATCGCTGATGGGCGTTTCGATTGGCGGGCTGTTTGCCGCCGGTATTCTGCCCGGTCTAATGATCTGTCTGATCTGCATGACCGTGATTGCGGTTACCGCGCGGTCCAAGAACCTGCCGAAAAACGAACGCCGTGCATCACTTCTGGAAATCTGGAAGATTTTCAAATCATCCATCACGGCACTCATCATGCCGTTGATCATTCTGGGCGGGATCCTTGGCGGGATTGTGACCCCGACCGAGGCCGCATCGGTTGCGGTTGCCTATGCGCTGTTCATTGGCGTGTTTGTTTACCGGGCACTCAGCTTTGCTGATTTCTTCAGGATGCTGGTGCGCACCGCCCGTGTGACCGGGGTGATCTTTGTCATCATCGCCTTTGCCTCGATCCTGGGCTGGTGGCTGAGCTTTAACCGTATTCCGCAAGAAGTCGCCGAGATGGTGCTCGGCGTTTCAGAAAATCCATACATTGTGATTTTCATGATCGTCGGTCTGCTTTTGATGATCGGCATGGTGATGGATATCAACGCCATTCTGATCATTCTGGCGCCGGTTCTGGTGCCGCTGACCGTTCAAATCGGGATGGACCCGATCCATGCCGGGATCATCTTTATCCTTGCACTCAATATCTCGCTGATGACGCCACCTGTCGGTGCCTGTCTGTTCGTCTTGTCATCCGTGACAGGGGAAAAGCTTGAAAAAATTGCGGCACAGCTTTGGCCATTTCTTTTGGCCGAACTGGGCGTGCTGTTTCTGTTTGCCTTCTGGTCGGACCTTGCCCTCGTGATACCGCGATTGCTGGGTTTCCGTTAGGCCAGCGGGATGATTACAGCCCCGGTCAGGTCCGGGCCGGGGCACACACCACAATAATGCCGGACACATAAAGTCGTTAAATCAAGGAGAGGTAGAAATGAAAACCGTAAAGCGTTTGGGCGCAGCCGCCCTTGCAACCGCGATGCTGATGGGCAGCACTTCGATGGCCTTTGCCGAGCCGAAGGTTCTTAAATTCGCACATGACAACAAAGCCGATCCGTTCGAAAACCCGGCACATGCCTGTACCGCTGTTTTTGCCAACATTGTCGAGGCTGACACCAACGGCGAAATCGAGGTCGAAGTTTACCCGTCCAACCAGCTTGGTTCTGCTGCCGAGCATGTTCAGATGGTACGTGATGGTCTGATCCAGGGTACGCTGACATCGACTGGTGCGCTGGCGTCCTATTACCCGCGTATTGACGTTCTGAACCTTGCTTTTGCGTTCGACAGCAACGCATCGACCTATGATGTCTTTGATGGCCCGTTTGGTGAAACGCTGGCATCTGACATCGAAAATGAACTTGGCGATGTGAAGGTTCTTGGTTTCCCCGATACCGGTGGGTTCTTTGCTGTGACCAACTCGCAGCACTCGATTGCAACACTTGAAGATTTCAAGGGCATTCGTATCCGCACCATGTCGCTGCCGTCCCATCAGAAAATCATGCAGGCCCTTGGTGCCGAAGCATATCCGATGGCATGGGGCGAAGTTTATGCTGGTCTTCAGACCGGTGTGATCGATGGTCAGATGAACCCGGTTCCGACCGTGACCTTTGCCAAGTTCAACGAAGTGCAGGGCTACCTGACCCTGACCAACCATCTGTTCTCGCCATACACCATGATGCTGTCCAAGGCATTCTGGGATGACCTGACCCCCGATCAGCAGAAAATCATCCGCTACGCTTCGCAGTCTTGCGTTGTTGCAAGCCGCGGTGTGTCGCGCGTGATCGAGGCGTCTGACCGTGGTCTGGCCGGCCTGAAGGACAAAATGGAAATCACCGCGCTTTCGGCTGAAGATCGTGAAAAGTTCAAAGAGGCAACCCAGCCGGTCGTGGTCAAACACGTTCAGGAAAGCCTTGGCGATGAAGGTGTCAAACTTCTGAACCTGTTCAAGGAAGAAGTCGAGAAGGCCAACACCAACCGCTATATGGAATAAGCCATTCCAACTGCCGAAGGGGCGAGGATCTCGCCCCTTCGGAATTCATTATCTGATATGACAAGACCAATAACAAAGGCACGGGCAATGCGGATTTTTTGCGCCTCGATTGCAACCGAGACCAATACATTTTCACCTTTGCGAACTGATTTTTCCGATTTTCAGGAAAGCTTTTATGCCCCGCCGGGCCAGCATCCGGTGACACCGACACTTTGCAGTGCCGTCTTTACCGAAGGTCGCCTGCGCGCGGCCAAGGAAGGTTGGGACCTGATCGAAGGCACTGCCACTTGGGCTGAACCGGGCGGGCTTGTTAATCGCGAAACCTATGAACAGCTTCGCGACGAGGTCCTTGGTCAGCTTCGTGCGGCCATGCCGGTGGATGGCGTGATCCTTGGCCTGCACGGGGCGATGGTTGCCCAGGATTATCTTGATTGTGAAGGCGATCTGGTGGCGCGTGTTCGCGCCTTGGTCGGCCCTGATGTTGTGATTGGCACCAGCTATGATCCGCATAGCCATCTGACCGCCAAACGCATTGATAATGCTGATGTTATTGTCGCGTTCAAAGAATTCCCGCACACCGATTTTGTCGAAACCGGTCGGGCCGTGGTTGACCTTGTCTTGCGCACATTGCGCGGCGAAATCAAACCGACCAAGGCCATCTTTGATTGCCATATGATCGAAGTGCTGCCGACATCGCGTGAACCGATGCGATCCTTTATCGACCGGGCAAAGGCGATGGAAGGAACAGGCAATATTCTGTCGGTTTCCTTCATTCACGGATTTATGGCCGGTGACGTGCCCGATCTCGGGACCAAGGTGATTGTCATCACCAATGATAATCCTGCGGAAGCCAAGCAGATTGCACACGACCTGGGGGTTGAGCTGTTTGGTTTCCGTGGGGCCACCCGCCCCGATTTCGCCAAACCCGAAGAAGCCCTTGATCAGGCGCTGGCGTCCGATGCCAAACCGATTGTGCTGACCGATGTTTGGGACAATCCGGGCGGCGGCGTGCCAGGCGATAGCACCATTTTGTTGCGCACCGTGATTGAACGGGGTTTACGTGATTATGCCTTTGGTACCCTGTGGGATCCGATGGCCGTTCGGACCTGCTTTTCTGCGGGCGAGGGGGCAGTTTTACCCCTTCGCTTTGGTGGGAAAACCGGTGCGCATGCGGGTTTGCCAATTGATGCCGAGGTCCGGGTCAAAACACTGAAGCGCGAAGCCTGGCAATATTTTGGCGAAAGCATTGTGCCGCTTGGCGATTGCGCGGTGATCATTCTGCCCGACGGCGGTGAGGTGATCCTAAATACCAACCGGTCGCAAAGCTTTGACCCTAGCCTGTTTTCCAACATGGGGATCGATCCGGTATCAAAGAAATACCTGTTTATCAAATCGACGAACCATTTTTATGAGTCGTTTGCCAAAATCGCTGGCGAGATCATTTACGTCGATGTGCACGGACCATACCCGTCTGATCCGAAAACCAACGGATATCGCCATTTGACCCGTGCCTTGTGGCCGATTGTCGAAGATCCGTTTGCAAAGAAAGCCAGCTAGACATTTCACCTTGTGCCAGTCGCAAGCGGTTCAAAAGCCACACATTCGAGCCGTTAAAAGTCTCCCTGCTAAGGACTGGTCAAGGAATGGGCCATGATTGGGTTAGCGCCCGGTCATGGCTCTTTTTTTGAGCGGGCAGGGGGCAGGCTTCCCCATCATTCGTAAGCCTGACGGTGCTGGGGCATGTAATTAAAAACGCATGGATTTGGTGAAGTGATTGCAAACAGCCCGAATTTAAAGAAAGATTGAGTTGGGCGACGCACTCTTTCTGGCAAAATCGAGGTTTCAATGAGTTGGGGCGGTTTCACACCAGCAGAACTGGAATGGCAATATAACGCGTGTGAAACCGTGCCCGATTTCATGACGCATGTTGAACGGTGCGTGAAATTGTCTGATGAAGCGCGTGCCCAGCTGGGCGGCAAGATTGATGTGCGTTTCGGCGATGGCCCCAAGGAAACCATGGATGTCTACATGGCATCCGATCCGGGCGCGCCGGTACATGTGTTTTTCCACGGTGGCTATTGGCGCAGTCAGGACAAAAAAGACTATGCCTTTGTCGCGCGCGATCTGGTGGCAGCCGGGTTTACGGTGATTTGCCCGAATTACGATCTGTGCCCGGATGTGACGGTGGCTGACATCACCGAAGAAGCCGTACGCGCGATTGCCTATATCTATCAGCATATCGAGGAATTTAACGGCGACCGCGACCGGATTTCGATTTCCGGCCATTCGGCCGGTGGTCAGATCGTGGCCCGCCTTGCCACCCATGATTGGGCTGAAACACTCGGTGATGAGATGCCATTCGAGGCGATCATTCCGATTTCTGGTGTTTTTGATCTCGAACCGATCCGGCATACCACGCTGAACGATGATATCCGCCTTGATGAAGCATCGGCGGCGGATAATTCACCGATGCTCGATGGCGTGCCGCTTGATGCGCGTTTGATGGTGGTCGTAGGCGGTAATGAAAGCCCTGAATTCGTGCGTCAAAGTGATGCCTATGGCGCCTATTGCGGCAGTGCCGGGCTCAAGGTTTCGGTCTATAAGGCATGGGGTGCAAACCACTTTACAGTGCTTGAAGAAGTGTTTCTTGGCACCGGGTCACTGTTTGGCACGCTCAAACGGTTCTTGTTGCCGTAATCCCCCCGAAAAGTCTTGGAAAACAGCATAAAAAACTGTTGGTCTTCCTGTGACGTCAGTGCTGCGACGTGGTATAAAATATGACCGCTACCGCACTGAAAACAAAAATGCTTATACAGGAAGGCCCATGCGTTTCATTACTGCCGAAGATATCGAAAAATTCGTTTCGCCCCGCGATCTGGTTGAAGCCCTTCGCGACGGGTTTAAACAAGGCTGCGAAGCCCCGCTGCGCAGTCATTTCAACATGGAACGCAGCAACGAGGATGACGCAACCTTCCTGATCATGCCGGCCTGGCAGAAGGATGGTGCAGCAGGCGTGAAAATCGCTGCCGTCGTCCCGGGAAATTCGGCGCGAAATCTTCCGGCTGTATCGGGCACTTATGTTCTGCTGGATGCTGTGACCGGGCAGCCATCAGCCGTGATTGATGGCACCAAACTGACCACGCGCCGTACAGCAGCTGCGTCCGCGCTGGCCTGTGACTATCTGGCGCGCAAGGATGCCAGCGACATGGTCATGGTTGGATCGGGTGCGATGGCACCGCAATTGATCAAGGCGCATGCATCGGTTCGCCCGATCAAGAATGTCACCATCTGGAACCGCAATGCCGACAAGGCCACCAAACTCGCAACCGAGATTGCCGAACTTGGTTTTACTGCCAAGGGCACCGACGATCTGGAAGGGGCATGTAAATCGGCAGATCTGATTTCCTGCGCGACCCTTTCGACCGCGCCGCTGGTGCATGGCGACTGGCTGCGGGAAGGGACCCATGTTGATCTGGTCGGTGCGTTCAAGCCGACCATGCGCGAAACCGATGACGCGGTCATGCAGAAATGCCGCATTTATGTCGACAGCTTCGAAGGGGCCAGTGCCGAAGGCGGCGACGTGGTTCAGGCGATTGACAGTGGGGCGATATCGAAATCCGACATCATTGGCGATCTGTTCGGCCTGACGCGCGGGCAGGTCAAGGGCCGTGAAACGGACGAGGAATGCACCGTCTTTAAATCCGTCGGCCATTCGCTTGAAGATTTCGTTGCAGCGGTCGCGGTGGTGAAGGCTGTTGAAAAATGATCAGCACCGATCTGTTTGCACCCGAACCGCTTGAGGTATTTCGCGGGCATATCAAACCCGAATGGATTGATTTCAACGGTCACATGAATGTCGGCTATTACGTGGTCGCGTTTGATCTGGGTTCGATGGCGTTTCTGGACGCGGTGGGGATGGGATATACCTATCCCGAACGGCGCGGTGGATCGACCTTCGGGCTTGAAATGCATGTGACTTATGATCGCGAAATCCACAAGGATGATCCTTATGTCATCCATACCCGGGTTCTTGATTGCGATCAGAAACGCATCCACATGTATCACGAAATGCGTCACGGCTCTGAGGGCTGGCTGGCCTCGACCAATGAAATCATCACCATGCATATCAACATGAAGGAACGGCGTTCAGCACCATTTCCCGATGACATCATGGAAACGCTGAACAAGATCAAGGATGCACATGCCAATCTGCCAACCCCGTCCGGGGTGGGGCGCAAGATCGGTATTCGCCGCAAATAAAAATGCAAAACCCCGCATCATCAGATCGCGGGGTTTTGTTCGAATATCGCTCGAACGCCCTAGGGTCGGGTTGCCATATAAAGCCTGCATATTTCGCCTGACTGATTGACATCCTGATCGCGCAGATAGGTCAGGCCAAGCTTTTCAAGCATCCGCACAGAGGCAACATTGTCTGGCAGGCAATAGCCATAAATCTTTTCGAACCCATAGTGATGCCAGCCATGTTCGATGAGCGCTGCACCGACTTCATAGGCATAACCTTTGCCCTGATGGGCCTCTGCTACGGCATAGCCGATATCAGGGGCATCGAGTGTTTCGCGCTTTACAAAGCCGATCAGGCCAATCGGACTTTGGCTTTCCTTTTCCAGTGCAATGCACATCCCGAAACCAAGCGCGTCATAGTTTTCACGAAACCGCAGATCGATATAGTCGCGTGCCGACTTAAGGTCATACACGTCGCGATCCCCGATAAAGCGAAGCCAGCCCGGCTCATTCAGCAATTGAAGAATGAATGGCGCGTCGTCATGATTTGCTTCTCGCAAAATTGTGCGTTCGGTTTGAACAATTATCACTGAACTGTCCGTGTTACTGTGCCAACAAGAACGCGATCCTATCGGCAGTTATCTGAAATAGCAGCAAGAATTCACCCCGCAAGGTCAGGAGAAACACGATGCCAGGAAAACCGATCAAGGTGACATTTGAAGGGGCCCATGGTGCCGAACTGGCCGCCCGGCTGGATCTGCCGACTGGTCCGGTCAAGGCCTATGCCCTGTTTGCCCATTGTTTTACCTGTACCAAGGATCTGATTGCGGCCCGCAAAATTGCCGAGGCGCTCACGATCGAAGGCATCGGCGTGCTGCGCTTTGATTTCACCGGATTGGGGGGATCGGGCGGTGATTTTGCCTCGACCAATTTTACCTCGAACCTTGATGATCTTGAACGCGCCGCCGATTTTCTGCGCGATGCGTTCGAGGCCCCCAAACTTCTGATCGGGCATTCGTTGGGCGGTGCTGCGGTTCTGGCTGTGGCCGATCGCATCAAGGAAACATCAGCAGTTGCCACCATCGGCGCACCGTCGGATGTAACGCACGTCACCCATAATTTTGCCGATCATCTGGATGACATCCGTGAAAAGGGTGAGGCCGAGGTTTGCCTTGGCGGGCGGCCGTTCGTGATCCGCAAACAGTTTGTCGATGATCTTGGCGGGTATGATCTGGAAGCGCAGGTGGCACAAATGAAAAAGGCGCTTCTGGTTATGCATGCGCCGCTTGACCAGACGGTCGGCATTGAAAATGCCGGTAAGATCTTTGATGCCGCCAAACATCCCAAAAGCTTTGTCTCGCTTGATCAGGCTGATCATTTGCTGAGCGACCCGGCGGATGCGGCCTATGCAGCATCTGTGATTGCGGCATGGGCGAAACGCTATTTGCCCGATGCCAATGAAACCACGCCTGAACTCAGCGAAGGTGTTGTTGTGCGTGAAACGGGCCTTGGCAAGTTCCAGTCGATGGTGCTGGCTGGCAAACATCGCCTGTTGGCCGATGAACCGGAAAAGGTCGGCGGCTTTGACAGCGGACCATCGCCCTATGATTATCTGTCAACCGCCCTTGGCAGTTGCACGGTGATGACAATCCGGATGTATGCCGATCACAAGGGGATCCCGATTGATTCAATCCGGGCCGAAGTCCTGCATCAGAAAGTCCATGCCGATGATTGCGCCGAGTGCGGTGAACAGCATGCAGCAAAAGGCGGCAAGATCGATCGGTTCGAACGCATTGTCCGCTTCACGGGTGATCTGGATGACGCAACCCGTCAACGTCTGATCGAGATTGCCGATAAATGCCCGGTGCATAGAACACTCGAGGCAACATCACTGATCGTGACCCGCGAAGACCGGGCATAGGTTTCAGGGTGCTCCGCAAACAAAAAACGCCTGACCGGTTTCCCGTGTCAGGCGTTTTTTATAGTGTCAAAGGGACTTAAGGCTTGGCCGCAATCACGATGAACTCAACCAGATAATCCGGGGTAGCAAGCTTTGCTTCACCGCATGCGCGGCCCGGGGTGTGACCCTGTGGGACCCATGCATCCCAAACGGCATTCATCGCCGCAAAGTCTTTCATGTCGGCAAGCCAGATGGTGGTCGACAGGATGTGTTCCTTGTTTGAACCGCATTCGGCCAGAAGCGCATCAACCTTCTCAAGGCATTCCTTGGTCTGGTTTGTGATGTCGCTGTCGGGGTTACCAACCTGACCGGCAAGATAGATGGTGTTGCCATGGACAACGGCCTGGCTCATACGCGGGCCGGTGTGAAGACGCTGGATGCTCATGAAACGCTCCTTGTTAAAGCATTGGATATATTATTCGAATTTGCGGTTAGGTATCACGCTTTTGCACGCCGCACCAGTCGGCAATGAACAGGGCAAGCACCTCGGTAACTTCCATCATTGATGCAATCGAAACCCGTTCATCAATCCCGTGAATGCGTTCGGCCTTGGGGCCGTAACAGGTGGCCGGGATGTCCCCGTAAATCTGGAAAAAGCGCGCATCGGTCGTCGCGGTCGAGGCGAGGTTTTTGATCTCCTTGCCCGTAACTTCCTGATGAATATCGCCGATCATGGACATCATCGGGTGATTGATATCCATCTCGCAGCCTTCGGCCTGAAAACCGCGATAGGTGATGTCGATCTTGGCACCCTTGCAGGCCGGGTGGTTATCAAGCGCACTTTGTTTGACGGCCTCAACCGTTTCGCGCACCTTTTCAAGTTCCATGCCCGGATAGAACCCGACACGGATATCAGCGGTGCAAACCGGCGGCACGGTTGACGCCCATTCCCCACCTTCGATTTTGCCAAGATTGAAATTTACCGGATGGACATGCGCGCCAAAGGCAGCGTGACGATGGGTCGGGTGGTTCCAGATCTCCTCGACCTCTTTGAGGGTTTCAAAGAACCCAAAGGCGGACTCAATGGCGTTACTGCCAGCTGATGTATCAAGAACATGTGCCGGGCTGCCCGATACATGAATTTGGAACCACATGACACCGAGTTGGGCGGTCATCAGAGTCTGGTTGAACGGTTCGGGAATGATGGCGCAATCGGCCTTGTAGCCGGCATGCAGGCAGGCAAGCGCCCCGTTGCCGGTGCATTCTTCTTCGATCACGGATTGCAGGGTGACATCTGCAGCCGGTTCTAGCCCGATATCGTGAAGCGCCTGAAGCGCCTGACAATAGGCAATGATGCCTGCTTTCATATCCCCGGCACCACGCCCGTAAATCCAGTCATCCTCGACATGCGGGGTGAACGGCCCGTGCTGCCATTGTTCTGCCGGACCGGTCGGTACAACATCCATATGACCATTGAGGATCAGGCTGCGCCCGGTCGGGTTTTTCGGGCGATGCAAGCCAACGACGTTTTCTCGCCCGTCATAGCCATCAATCACCGGCGGTGAAAAGCCCGGCTGATCGCGAAGTGCTTCGATATCAATCGCAACCCGTTCGACCCCAAGTCCCATCTTGGCGAAGTTCTCGGAAATCCAGTCCTGAGCGGATGCCTCGTTGCCAAGCAGGCTTTCATGACGCACCAGCGCGCACAAATCATCGATGGCACTTTGGGTGCGCTTTGAAACAGCTTCACGAAGGGCTGCGCGATCAAAGTCTGTCATTGGTATCTCTCCAAAACGGCCGGTTCCGTTGATTTAGTTGCCGATGATTTACTTGCCGCTAGCAAGGGTGGGGCGGGTTGCCGACAAGGCATCCGTGGTGATGCCAAGCTTTTCCATCTGTGGCGGAACACCCTTTCCGGTGATGATGCTTGCGGCATATTCGCCCATGGCCGGTGCGGTCTGGATACCGTAGCCGCCTTGTCCCGCCAGCCAGTAGAAACTGTCATCGGCCGGATCAAAACTTGAAACCGGATCACCATCGGCAAAGAAGCTACGCAACCCGGCCCAGCTTTCACCCGGACGGCGGACCTCGATGCTGGTGGCCGTCATCAGGCGATCAATGGTAATCGCAATATCAAGTTCTTCGGGCTGCACGTCATGGGGTTCGGTCGGTGTGGTATCGGCGGGCGACACCAGCAAACGACCTGCGTCTTCCTTGAAGTACAATGTCTCATCAAGGCTTGCGACCAGTGGCCAGCCATGCGGTTTTACATCGGCTGGAACATCAACCATCACCGCCGTGCGGCGTTTGGGCACGATGCCAAGTGGTTTGATGTCGGCCTTGGTGGCGATGTCATCAGCCCAGGCACCGGCGGCGTTGACGACGATATCACCGGTATAGACATCACCCTTTGCGAGGGTGACTTGCCATTTTCCATCGGCCTTGCCGATTGCGCTGACATCGGCCTTGGTGATAACCGTGCCTCCCAACGCCTTGAACTGGCGGATAAAGCCCCAATGCAGTGCATGCACGTCGATATCCATGGCTTCTGGCTCATAGGCGGCCTTGGCAACACGGTCGGTATGCAGAACCGGAATGATTTCCTTGAGTTCATCCGGGGTCAGTTCAACAAAGTTGGCCCCGTTCGCACGGCCTTCGGAAAGGATAGCATCAAGTTTGACTTCTTCGCCCGGTGCGGCGGTCATGATGATGCCACGCGGCGTCAGGATCGGGTTTTCACTAAATCCGTCTGGCGGTGTGATGAAGAATTCCCGGCTTGCGGTCGACATCTTGCGGATGATTTTCGGGCCATAGGTCTCGCTGTAAAGCGCGGCAGATCGGCCGGTGCTGTGATAGCCCGGCTGGTCTTCGCGCTCAAAAACGGTGACGGATTTACCCGCCTTGGCCAAAAAGAATGCTGCTGACATTCCGGCGATGCCGCCGCCGATGATCAGGATGTCCGAATGAGTCATTTGGGGCCTTCTTAAATCGTATTGGTCTTGGTGGTCGCGCCAAAGCCACTGATGAATTGATAAAGGTTTTCTGCAAGCGTTTCACTAACATAGCCACCTTCCTGCACTAACACGGTCGGGCAGGAAAGCGTGCCAATTTTTTCGCCGATCCGGGCAAAGCCATCGGGACTGACAGTCAATCCGCCAAACGGATCATCTCGCGAGGCATCCAGCCCAAGTGCAATAACAACCGCATCGGCACCGAAATCGTCAATCTTTGCCAAGGCGCGGTCAAGTGCATCAAGGAATATGGCGTCACCGCTGCCAAGGGGCAGGGGCTGATTGTGGTTAAAGCCAAGCCCGTCCTGTTCACCGACTTCCTCGGCATGTCCCCAGAAGAACGGATAGAAATCCATCGGGTCGGCATGGATCGACAGGGTCATGACATCTGATCGATCATAGAAAATATGTTGCGTGCCATTGCCATGATGCAGGTCGATGTCAAGGATCGCCACCCGATCATACTTGGTGCGCAGTTCCTGAGCGGCAATCGCGCTGTTGTTCAGATAACAAAAGCCCCCTGCGATGTTGCCACTTGCATGATGTCCGGGCGGGCGGCACAGGGCATAGGCGGTATTCACACCCTGATCACGCACATGACGGGCAGCGGCAATTGCGGTTTGCGCACTGGCATAGGCAGAATGCCATGTGGTAGCTGATACCGGGCAGGACGTGTCGCCAAGGTGAAAGCCCGCCTTGCCCGCAGGATGGCGCGGGTAGGGGACTGTGCGATCAAACGGATGGATATTTGGAATGACCTGCTCAGCACCGCCGACATCCTGCCATTCATCATGAATGGTCTGCAGAAAGTTCAGATATTGCGCATCGTGAATGGCCGCAATCGGGGCCAGCCCGACATCAGTGGAGCTGCGAAGATCAAGGCCCAGACGCGATACGGCACCGCGCAGAATTTCAGCACGCTCCGGGACTTCGGGGATCGGCTTGTTCTCGCCCGCGACAATGAAGGTCTTGCCGTGATGGCGGAGCTGATCGTCTGAGAAATAGGCATGCATCATTGTTGCCGCCTTTCACGTCATGTGGTCAAACGGTGTTTGCAATCGTGGATCGTGCTGATCCGGCCTCTAGAAGGCGACCTTGTCGCCGCCTTTAAGGCCAAGAATTGCTCGGGCTTCGTCCGGGGTGGCGATTTCAAGCGACAACCCGTCAAGCACCTCGCGGATTTTGCGCACCTGTGATGCGTTGTCTGGCGCCAGCTCGCCCTTTTTCAGATACAGGTTATCTTCAAGGCCGACCCGCACATTGCCACCCATCGCGGCCGACATGCTGCCAAGCGGCATCTGATGACGTCCTGCCCCCAGAACGGAAAACTGGTACTGGTCACCAAACAACTTGTCGGCTGTACGTTTCAGGTGGGCCAGGTTATCCGGGTCCGCGCCGATGCCGCCCAGAACGCCCAGAACAAACTGAATGAAGATCGGACCTTTGATCAGGCCACGGTCAACGAAATGCGCCAGCGTATAAAGATGGCCGACGTCATAGCATTCGAATTCGAACCGGGTGCCATTTGCTTCCCCCAAGTCGGCCAGAATGGTTTCGATGTCGGAAAACGTGTTCTTGAAAACAAAGTCGCGGCTGCTTTCAAGGAATTCGGGTTCCCAGTCATGTTTCCATTCGCTGCGTCCGGCAAGGGCCGGGAACAGGCCGAAATTCATTGTGCCCATGTTCAACGACGCCATTTCCGGTGCCGCTTCACGTGCAGCCCGGATGCGATCACGAACGTTCATGTTCATGCCGCCGCCGGTCGAAATGTTGATCACTGCATTGGTCGCTGCCTTGATCTTTGGCAGGAATTGCATGAACACGTCCGGGTCCGGGCTTGGATAACCGGTTTTTGGGTCACGCGCATGCAAATGCAGGATCGATGCACCGGCATTTGCGGCATCAATCGCCTGCTCGGCGATTTCATCGGGGGTTACCGGCAAGTTCGGGCTCATGGACGGGGTATGAACCGATCCTGTAATCGCACAGGTGATGATAACTTTGCGGCTCATGCGAAGGCTCCTGCGATAACAAGCTCGTCCTGAAGTTCCGTAAGCGCCTTGCGCAGCGGCCCCAGGATATCTGCAAACTGTTCCTTGGTGATGGTCATCGGCGGGCAGACCATGACATGGTCACCACGATAGCCGCCGCGTGTCCGACGCCAGTAAATGATCAGGCCCATGTCATAGGCAATGTCGACCAGTCGTGCGGCAGCCATATGTTTGGGATCAAGCGGTTCCATACTGTCACGGTTCTTGACCAGTTCCATGGCCAGCAAAAGTCCCTTGCCGCGGACATCGCCAATCATCGGGAAGTCTTCGGCCAGTTTGGACAATTCGTCCTTCAGGGCCGCACCATTGGTCGCTGCGTTTTCAAGCAGATTGTCCTCGTCAATCACATCAAGAACAGCATTGCCTGCCGCACACGCCAACGGGTTCCCGGCATAGGTATAACCGTGAATGAACCCGCCATGATCAAGAACCGGACCAACGATGCGATCAGGCGCAATCATCGCGCCAAGCGGTGCATATCCGGCAGCCAGACCCTTGGAAACGGCAAGGATGTCAGGCGTGATGCCCCAGTGTTCGGCAGCGAAATATTTGCCGGTACGGCCAGCCCCCGTCATGACCTCGTCATAGATCAAAAGGATGCCGTACTGATCGCAAATTTCGCGAATGCGGCCATAGTAACTGTCCGGTGCAACAAGGGCGCCGGTGGCAGCCCCGCCAACCGGTTCCATGATGAAACCAAGGACGGTTTCCGGACCCTGTTTGATGATCTCGGCTTCCAGCATGTTGGCATATTTTATGCCGCGCTCATGATCGCTCAGATCATCACGATCCAGATAGCAGGTCGGTGCCGGAATTTTTGGCTGATCAACCATCATCGGCGCAAAAGGCGCATGCATCGGCGTATAGCCGGTGATGGCAAGCGCGCCCAGCGTTGCGCCATGGTAACTTGGAAAACGTGAAATGATTTTCGTGCGCTGCGCTTCGCCGTTGGCCAGCGCATATTGCCGTGCAAGCTTAAGACAGCTTTCAACGGCCTCAGACCCGCCAGAAACAAAGAAGACGCGCTCAAGGTCACCCGGTGCACGTTCGGCAAGGCGAACGGCAAGGTCTTCGGCAGCGTCATTTTCAAAATGCAGGCGATAGGCGAAGCTTGCCTTTTCAAGCTGCTTCATCATCGCCGCAACGACGCGCGGGTCGCTATGGCCGATATTGCTGACCATGGCACCACTGGACGCATCGATATAGCGTTTGCCATCGACATCCCACATATAGACGCCTTCTGATCGGTCGATCAGCGGGCGGCGGGACCGGCTTTGATAAAACAGACGGGATTCCCGGTTATGTCCGACGGGACTTTTGGGGGCATGCGTCATTTCTGGTGGCTCTCCTGAACCGGCTACATATTGGACGTTCAGTCCTGATGGCCGGGCAACAACACACAATTACGGGCAGCGATATGCATGAAAATATCGGCGCCTTCCTGATGGGGGCGGGCATCAATCGGATTGATGACCTGCCAGTCGCGGCCATTGGCCTCGACAAAGTAACGGGCCTGTTGGCCCAGATAGTCAACGGTTTTGATCTTTCCGGGGATGGCAATGACGCCATCGGTGGCATCGTTCTGTTCGGAAAGACCAATTTTTTCGGCACGGATGACAGCGCGCACATCCTTTGAACCCTTGGCCTTGGCCGTTTGTTCGTCGGTGGTCAGCAATGTTTCACCGCTTTCAAGGCTGACATTGGTAAAGGCCGCATCCGGGCTGCCCAGATTGCCAGCAATGATATTGGAATGACCTAGGAAGTCTGCAACAAAGGCCGATGCCGGATTATTGTAAACTTCTTCCGGTGCGCCTTCCTGCTCAACAAAGCCATTGTTCATCACAACCAGCTTGTCAGACATGGCAAGGGCTTCGGACTGGTCATGGGTAACAAAGACCGTGGCAACGCCCAGTTCGCGCTGAATACGTTTAAGCTCAACACGCATTTCTTCGCGCAGATTGGCATCAAGCGCAGACAGTGGTTCATCAAGCAGCAAAACGTCAGGTTCAATCACGATCGCACGCGCAAGCGCAATACGCTGCTGCTGGCCACCTGAAAGCTGGTTGGGATAACGGTCTGCGACATGGGGCAGTTGGACAAGATCAAGCGCCTTGTTGACCTTGTCGGCAATGTCGGCCTTGGACACGTTACGGTATTTCAGGCCAAAGGCGATGTTGTCAAAGATCGACTTGTGCGGAAACAGGGCATAGTTCTGAAACACAAGGCCAAGATTGCGCTTGTGGATCGGCAGGCTGTTGACCCGTTTGCCCCGGATCAGCAGGTCACCCTCAGAGATATCGGTCAGACCCGCAATCATGCGCAGCGTCGTCGTCTTGCCGCAGCCCGACGGGCCAAGGAAAGTCACAAAGCTGTTGTCCGGAACAGTCAAATCCATGCGTTTCACTGCGGTGAACTCACCAAAGCGTTTGACGACATTTTGCAGTTCAACGGCGTTGTTTGTGTCTGCCATTGTTAAATACCCTGTCTGAATTGGGCCGCACCCGACATAAGGCGGCAAGGGTGTCCTGGCCCTTGAAACAAGGCCAGGACACAGTTTCAGGTGAACAATCCCGGCTTAGTAGCCGCGCTGTACACGAGAGAAGGTTTTCGACCAGTCCGCTTCATTTTCGTTCCAGTAAGCCGGATCAAAGAAGCTAAGCGATTTCAGCGTACCGGACGGATCGAATGCCGGAAGTGTTGGGATGATTTCTCCCAGATCGATCTTCTGCGGATCAAGGGCCGGCGGATAGCTCTGACCTTCGGCAACGGCAATCGCCACTTCCGGCTCCAGCATGAAGTTCAGAAGTTCTTCACAGGCAGCCATCGGGCTACCACGCAGCACGAACAGGCATTCCTGCCAGCCAAGGCCACCGGCCGGGTCAAGATAGCCAATGTCATGGCCCTGATCCTGCAGTGCCTTGATACGGCCCGACCAGCCTTCGGTGACATAGATTTCTTCTTCGGCCAGAAGGCTCATAAGTTCCGCCCCCGAGGACCAGTATTTCAGGGCCAGATCGCGGTGCGCGCGGATCATGTCCCAAACGGCATCAATGTCCTTGATGTTGTTCGGATCCTGATCAGACTGAAGCGCGCCGTACCAGATACGGGTTTTCCATTCGCCCCAACCGCCGATCTTGCCTTTATAGGCTTCATCAACCATCAGCTTGGCGCCCTTGGCCTTGGCTTCATCGTCGCTGATATATTTGCGGTTATAGGCAATGCCCGTGGTGCCGTAATCATACGGAACGGCAGAAATTGTACCGCCAGTGATCTTGCGCAGCGGCTCGACCAGGGTCGGGATGACATTTTTCAGGTTCGGAATATTGGACTCATTGAGTTCCGAGGTCAGTTCCAGACCGTGATAGCGCGCATAGTCAAACACACCTGACAGGTGGGCAAGGTTGAATTCGCCCGGCTGGCTGGCTTTGACGCGGGCGATATATTCATCCGCACCGCCAAAGGTGCCCGAAACCACATCAATACCGGTTTTCTTGGTGTAGGGGGCGAAGGCATATTTTTCAAATGCCTCGGAGACAACGCCACCCCAGCCATCAAAGCGGACCTGCTCCGGGGTTGCGGCCATGGCTTTTTTTGCCAGCATGCCCATCGGGCCGCCAGTAACGCCGGCGGTCACACCGGCCGCACCCAGTGCGGTCAGGAAAGTACGGCGGCTGATATCGCCGTCGCGGAAACGAGTAAGTAGGCGTTCATAACGTTTGGTATCGTCCATTTAAGGCCTCCTGATAAAACGATAAATCCGTTGATCGGTCTTGTTTATTGGTCTTGTTTTTGGTTTTGGCGGTTGTCCGCGTTTTGCAAAAAGCTATTTCGATGCACCGGCCCTGCGCATCGCCATGACACGCGCAATCGATGCCGCGACAAGCGGCAGGGCAATGGTGAAGATCACCATCACAGCACCCAGCGCGTTGATTTCCGGGCTGATGGAGTTGCGCAGCATGGCAAAGATCTGGGTCGGAACGGTTTCAACGCCGCCCGGCTTCCAGAAGAGCGTGCCGGTGATGTCATCAAATGAAATCGTAAAAGCGAACAGCATCCCGGCCATGACAGCAGGCAGCATGAGCGGCAGGGTCACTTCAAAGAAGGTCTGAACTGGTGTTGCGCCAAGGCTCATGGCAGCTTCTTCAACATCGCGGCGGATGGAGACAAGCCGCGCCTGAACCACCAGCACAACAAACGGCAGGGTAAAGACCACATGGCCCATCAAAAGAAGCCCGAAGCTTTTGGGCATCGCCAGGAACTGCAAAAACAGCAGGAGCGCCACAGCCAGAACGACTTCCGGGATCAGGATTGGGGCAACCAACAATGTTGAAATGGTCCGTTTCCCGGGGAAATCGTATCTGACCATGGCAAGGGCTGCGAGGGTTCCAAGCGTCGTCGAAATGGCTGCGGTCAGAAGACCAAGCAAAAGCGACGTCTTGAACGCCCGCACAATCGCATCATTGTTCCAAAGCGCTTCAAACCAGCGGAATGAAAAACCTTCGATCGGGAAACTGCCGAACTGGTTGGCGTTAAACGCCAACAGAATGACAACCGCCACCGGCGCAAACAGGAACAGATAAACAAGGATCGTGGCAATTCGGATTACGGACCAGCCGGACATCATCACATCTCTCCCTTATTTGAAGCTCTTGGCGATCTGATCGATGCCGAGATAGCGGGTGTAGATGACGACCAGCGCGCCCAGAAGGGCCAGCAGGACGAGCGACAGTGCAGAGCCAAGCGGCCAGTTTAACTGGGTGACGATGGCCTCAAACACGAGGTTGGCAAACATCGCATCACGCGGCCCACCGAGAACGATCGGGGTGATATAGGTGCCAGCGGCCAGCACAAAGCACAGTAACGATCCCGCAGCCAAGCCGGGCAGGGACAGCGGCAGGGTAACTTCGCGGAACGCCTGAAAACCGGTACAGCCAAGGCTTTGGGCTGCTTCTGTCAGGTTCTTGTCGATGCCATCAAGGCTGACATAGACATTCAAAATCATGAAGGGCAGCAGATAGTGCACAAGGCCCAGAACCACGGTCTGCTGGTTATAGAGCATCTGGATCGGGTCATCGATCACGCCCATCGAGATCAAAAGTGTGTTCAGCGCGCCCGAGGTGCCCAGAATGTTGATCCACGACATGGTGCGGATGATGTAGCTGATCCAAAAAGGCAGCATCAGCAACAGCAACAGGAACGCCTTGGATTTCATACGGGTATTGGCAACGAAATAGGCCGGGATATAGCCGACAAACGCGCATATGACCGTGGTGTAGAGGGCAATCAGAAGGGTCTGGAACAGAATGTCGCGATAAAAGCGATCCCCCAGGACTTCGATCCAGTTATCCAGATAGAAGCCGACCTGATCAGCCCCGGTCGCAGTGCGCAACCAGAATGAATAAACGACAATGAACAGCATTGGCACGATCAGCAGAAGGCTGATGGTTGCCAGTGATGGTGATAGCAGTAACCACGGAGTCCTGCGGGCTCCGGCGATATCTGCGGCCATTTTTGCCTCCCGTTATTGTCTGCGGTCATTGCCGCACCCGGTTATTTGGCCGTGAAGAATATGTTGGAGCTATTCCAACCCAGACTTGCACATAGCACAAATAGATAAGTAGAATAGATCTCATAGCCAAAAACTATGTGATGCTTCGTGAAGTGCAAAAAGGCTCAATAGATGAACGAGTTAATGCGTCGGCAGTTCGACTGGAACCTGCTTCATACCTTCACCGTTATTGTTGAGGAACGCTCGATCACAGGGGCGGCCAACCGGCTTTTGCTGCGCCAACCCAGTGTCAGCAATGCGCTGAAACGGCTCGAAGATCAGATTGGCGCGCGCCTGATTGACCGCGAACGTGGCCGGTTCGAAGTCACAGAGCAGGGCTTGGCGCTCTATCATGAATGCCGGGAGATTTGTGGTGCCATCCGACGCCTGTCAGACGTGATGTCTGACAGCGGCAATCAATTGACCGGGCATTTGCATATGTGGCTGGCCAGTCACGTTGTCTTTCCGCCGCTTGATGATGCGCTTTTCGAATTCAATCGCGCCCATCCGGAAGTCACCTATGAAATCGATGTTGCGACTTCGGTCAATGTCGTTGATCAGGTTCTGTCGCAACAGGCCAGCTTTGGCATCTGTCTGGTCAAGGAACGCCACCCCAGATTGGAATATCGCCGTCTTTATCGCGAACATTTCGGTTTCTTCTGCGGCCCGACCCATCATTTGTTTGGCAAAAAGGACTTAACGCTGGCCGATCTGCGCAGCGAAGCATTCGTCTCCTTCGCAACCGACCAGTTAAGCGATGCATTGGCCCCGGTTGCGGTGTTGCGTGCGCAGGAAGGCATGAAGGGAAAGGTCGTAGCGGTCAGCCCGCATCTTGAAGAAGTGCGGCGTTTGATCAATGCCGGGCTTGGTATCGGGCCCTTGCCGATCCACGTTGTTCAGAATGCGACCGAACGCGGGCAACTTTGGCGATTGCCGCCGTATGACGCCCCGCCAGCGATTGATATCTACCTTGTTACCAATCCGCGCATGTCGCTTAGCCGGGCGGAACGGTTCTTTATCGAAAACCTGACCGCACGGCTGGATGCTGCGCCAGAGGGATATTTCGTTTATCCATAACGCGTAATTTTCACCGATCACGCCATTGGGACTTGTCTTCGGGGATGTGCTGCGCAAGCATGCGGGCAAATTGAAGTGTCAGGATTGAAGATGAAACTGATCTATTTTTCGTGGGTTAAGGAACGTATCGGCATGGCGGAAGAGGCGATTGACCTGCCAGATACCGTCAAAACGGTTGCCGACCTGCTGGCATGGCTGCCCGGTCGTGGCGAAAACTTTGCCAACGCCCTCGCGGACCCTGCAATCATTCGTGTCGCGGTGGATCAGGAATATGCCACACCCGAAACCGACGTCACCAAGGCCACCGAAATTGCCCTGTTTCCGCCGGTCACGGGTGGATAACCCGGACGCAGTTTGGGTATGACATCAAACCAGACGGCGGCGTGAGACAAAAAAGGCGGCCCCAACAAGGGCCGCCTTTTCATTCGAGATTTAAGTCTGTTTCAGATCAGTCTGCCACAGACGCTGTCTGTGTCAGGCTGTCAAAGAACTCCTTGCGGCCCAGCGTGCCGGAAACCTTGCCATCGCGGGTTAGGATCACCGGGTTCTGGGTGATTGAGCGCATATCAATCAGATCCTTAAGCAGCACATCATCCTGGGCAATAAAGACAATCGAGTTGTCGGTTGCATCCAGATCAGTGGGCAGGGTGCCGTCATAATGGATCAGCTTAAGCTCGCCGCGTTCGCCATTATTGGCAGACTGCACAACGCCATCCTGAAGGGTAACGCGGATGTTGGCATCTTCGAGCTGAAGTTCACCAGCACCGGTTTTCTGATCGCGACTGATGCGATGCATGATCGCGCGACCACGCAGGATGTTGACCGGGTTCATGTGCGCCACGAAGTCCGCGACATACTCATTTGCCGGGCGCAGTGCGATGTCTTCGGGCGTGCCGTGCTGGACGACATAACCGCCTTCCATAATGGCAATCGAATTGCCAAGCTTCATGGCTTCATCAAGGTCATGGCTGACAAACAGGATGGTCTTGTTGAGCTTCTCCTGCAGATCCAGCAACTCGTCCTGAAGACGGTTACGGATCAGCGGATCAAGGGCCGAGAACGGCTCATCCATCAGAAGGATCGGCGCATCCGTGGCAAAGGCACGGGCAAGGCCAACACGCTGCTGCATGCCGCCTGACAGTTCATGGGCATATTTATGTGCCCACTGATCCAGTCCGACAAGGGCCAGCTTTTCGCGCACGATTTCGCGGCGTTCTACCGGGCCCATACCACCCAGTTCAAGGCCAAAGCCAACATTGTCCTCGACAGTGCGCCAGGGAAACAGGCCAAATTGCTGGAAAACCATGGCAACGCATTCGCGGCGCAACTTGCGAAGGGTCGGACCGTCACATTTGGTGACGTCCTCCATCCAGTCGCCATCCCGTACGCGAAGCGAACCACGCGATACGGTGTTAAGGCCGTTTACGCAGCGCAAAAGCGATGATTTGCCTGATCCAGACAGGCCCATCAGAACGCAGATCTCGCCCTGGGGCACGTTGAAGCTTACATCGGCGACACCAAGCACATTGTTGGTGGCCGCAGCAATCTCTTCGCGGGTTTTGCCTTCGTCCAGCAGTTTCAGGGATTCTGCCTGACGATTGCCAAAGATCACGTCGATATTGTCGAATTCAACAGCATTGCTCATGATCACTGCCCCGAAGTTTCGTTGTTTTCACGACGGCAGATGCGATCAAGCACGATGGCAAGGATCACAATTGCAAGACCGGCTTCAAAGCCCTGCGCGATATTCACCGTGTTAAGCGCACGTACAACCGGCTTGCCCAGACCATCGGCCCCGACAAGGGCTGCAATCACCACCATCGACAGCGACAGCATGATGCACTGTGTCAGGCCCGCCATGATTGACGGCATGGCGGATGGCAGTTCTACCTTGAACAGCAACTGGCGCGGTGTGCAGCCAAAGCTTTCACCGGCTTCCAGAAGCGCCTTGGGAGTGTTGGAAATGCCAAGATGGGTCAGGCGGATCGGGGCGGCAATCGCAAAGATAACGGTCGAAATCAGACCGGGTACAACCCCCAGACCAAACAGGATCAGGGTCGGGATCAGATAAACAAAAGTCGGGATCGTCTGCATAAGATCAAGGATCGGACGCATTGCCTGATGAAGCCAGGGCCGGTGGGCGGATGCCACACCAAGCGGCACACCGATCAACATGCAAAACAGCGTCGCATAGATCACAAGTGCCAGCGTTTCCATGGTTTCTTCCCAATAGCCAAGATTGACCACCAGCAGCAGGGATAGAACGGTAAACGCTGTAAGTTTCCATGACTTGTGCAGCACGGTTGCCAGAATCCCGAAGGCGGCAATAATCACCAGTGCCGGCAGCCACACCAGAAAATCGATGGTGTTTTCAATGATGAATTCAAGAACATCAGAGATGGTATAGAACACGAAATCTGCATGTTCATTCAGCGCATCCATCAGGGACGATATCCACTGTCCCAGCGGAATTTTCGTTTCCGTGAGCCATTCCATGCGAAAATATCCGTTCAATGAGAATTAAAAAAATAGAACCGATGCGCCTGCATTGGCCGTAATTTGGCGGCAGGCGCATCGGTAAAATCAAGCCTGTGGCTTAAAGGCCAAGTTCGCCTTTAAGGGCGGCCTTGGCATCGCCACCGTCAAAGGTGGTAACGCCATCAAGCCACGCCATTGCGGCATCCGGGTTGGCTTTGAGCCATGCGGTTGCGGCGTCTGCCGGGTCGGTACCTTCGTTCAGGATCGCGTCCATGATTTCGTTTTCCATGGCGAGGCTGAATTTCAGGTTGGTGACGAAGGTGCCGGCATTCGGGCATTCGTCGGTGTAACCGGCACGCAGGTTGGTATGAACCGTGGCACCGCCAAAGTTCGGACCAAAGACGTCATCGCCACCATCAAGATAGGCCATGTCGTATTTTGCGTTCATCGGATGCGGTTCCCAACCCAGGAAGACGATGAACTGATCGCGCGACGATTTGCGTTTGACCTCTGCCAGCATGCCCTGTTCGGAGGACTCAACAAGTTCGAATTCGCCCAGACCGAACTGGTCGCTATCGATCATGTCCTGGATCAGGCGGTTACCATCATTGCCCGGCTCGATGCCATAGATTTCGCCGTCCAGTTCGTCATGGAACTTGGCGATGTCGGCAAAGTCTTTCAGACCCGCGTCAAAGGCATTCTGGGTTACAGCAAGCGTGTATTTTGCACCCTCAAGGTTCGCGCCGGTCGAAACAACCGTGCCTTTGTCGAGGTAGGGCTGAATGTCAGCAGCCATGGTCGGCATCCAGTTGCCCAGGAAGACGTCAACGTCGCCATTGGCAAGGCTGGTATAGGTGACCGGAACCGAAAGAAGTTCAGTTTCTGCGGTGTAGCCCAGCGCGTCAAGGATGACCGACGCGGTTGCCGTCGTGGCCGTGATGTCGGTCCAGCCAACATCAGAGAAGGTCACGGTTTTGCAGGCATCGCTATCGGCAGCTTTGGCACCGGCGGCACCCAGAAGGGTGGTCGCAATGATGGTGCTGCCAAGAAGGCGGCCGAACGTGGAAAGATTGGTCATGCTTCTGGTTCTCCCTTGTATAAACCTAATGTTACCGATGACCAGATGAGGCTCGTCATCGGAAGACTCTCGGTTCCGGAGGCCAGACGAACATCAACGCAACATACATGTCGCCAACACTCGCCCAGAGCCATCAACCACGTTCCCCCGAACGTGATCAACGGGCCGGAATAATCACAAAAAACAGCCGCAAAGCCGCGCAGCAAAGGTTCAAGCCCCTGATAAACGCGCCGCAAATGTCGGCGTGTTTTTATTGATTGATTGTTCAATTAAATTACAGCATATTCTGGTTACGTCAATTGCGAAGGATTAAAAACTGCGTTTTATGCTGTTGCACTGGCGTTAAACCCTTCGCAACGCAGAAGATTGGATGAATTAATGCCCAAGGTTGGTATGCAGCCTGTTCGCCGCAGGCAGTTGATCGACGCGACGATAGAAACCATTCACCAGCACGGATTCGCCGATACAACGATTGCCCGTATCGCGAAGGCTGCAGGAATGTCGTCGGGGATTATTTCGCACTATTTTGGCGGCAAGAATGCGTTGCTCGAAGCAACCATGCGCTCCCTGATGCAGGATTTGCGCAATGATTATCTGGTGCGTCTGGCAAAGGCCGAAACGCCGATAGATCGTCTTGAAGCCATTATCAATACCAACTTCAATGAAGAACAGTTTACCCCGCAGGTCACTGTGGCATGGCTGTCTTTCTGGGCGCAGGTACCGTTTTCCGAAGCGTTGAGTCGGCTGAACAATATCTATTTTCAGCGGCTGGCTTCAAACCTGCGTCATGAGCTGCGCCAACTGACAACCGAAGAATGCGCCGATGACATATCGGCTGCGATCGCCGCCATGGTCGACGGGATCTGGGTGCGGACCGGTCTGTCACGCGGCAAATCGGATATCGGCGGGGCACGCAAAATGGTGCTGGGCACCTTGCGGCTGTATCTGGCGAATTCGCCAGCCCGTTAAACGCAATCGAACCAAAGAAACGTTCAAGGCTGCCACCCAAATGCGCAGCCAGCAGGAGTTTTAAGATGAGCCTTTATCAAATCCAGAATTTCATCAACGGCAAGAAGACCCGGGGATCGGGCGCGGAGATGGTTACCCTTAATCCCGCGACCAACACGGTTCTTGCCAAGGGCCATGAAAGTACTGCCGCCGATGTTGATGCGGCGGTCAAGGCCGCGCGCGCCGGGTTCGAAGTCTGGAAAAACACCCCGGCTGCTGAACGCGCGCGTGTCCTCTTCAAGGCTGCCCAAATCCTGCGCGATCGCAATGATGAGCTGGCGCTGGTTGAAACCCGCGATACAGGCCGTGCCATTCAGGAAACTGAAATCGTCGATGTGATTTCCGGTGTCGAGTGCCTTGAATATTTCGCCGGCGTGGCTGGTAGTCTTGCGGGCGAACATATCGATCTTGCGGGCAACTTTGCCTATACCCGCCGTGAACCGGTTGGTGTGTGTGGCGCCATCGGGGCTTGGAACTATCCCATCCAGATCGCGTGCTGGAAGGCGGCACCGGCTCTGGCGTGCGGCAATGCTGTTGTCTACAAGCCTTCCGAAACCACGCCGCTGTCGGCGATTGCCGTGGCAGAGGCACTGCAGGAAGCCGGTCTTCCGGATGGCGTTTACAACGTGGTGCAGGGTGCGCGTGAAAGCGGAGCTGCACTGGTTGAACATTCGGATGTTGATAAAATCTCGTTGACCGGCTCGGCCGCGACGGGGGCAAAGGTTGCTGCTGCGGCGGCGGGCGGCATGAAAGCTGTCACCATGGAACTTGGCGGCAAGTCGCCGATGATCGTGTTCGAGGATGCCGATCTTGATAACGCGGTTTCGGGCGCACAGATGGCGAACTTCTATTCTTCGGGTCAGATTTGCTCGAACGGCACGCGTGTCTTTGTGCATGAAAGCGTTGCCGATGCCTTCATCGAAAAACTGATCGCCCGTTCCAAGGATTTGGTTCTCGGTGATCCTGAAAAACCTGAAACCCAGGTTGGCCCGATTGTCACCAAGGCCCAGTATGAGCAGGTCATGTCCTATATCGAAAAGGGCAAGGCAGAGGGTGCGAAATGCGTTCTCGGTGGCCATGCCGTGTCTGAGGGCATGCCCGAAGGTGGTTTGTTTGTCGCACCCACCGTCTTTGCCGACTGCACCGATGACATGACCATCGTGCGTGAGGAAATCTTTGGTCCGGTAATGTCTGTCCTGACCTTCAAGGACGAAGACGAAGCGATCAAGCGTGCCAATGACACCCAATACGGTCTGGCTGCGGGTGTCTTCACCAAGGATCTGTCACGCGGGCACCGCGTGGTAGCGCGCCTTGAGGCCGGTACATGCTGGATCAACACCTATAACATCACCCCGATCGAGATGCCGTTTGGTGGCGTCAAGAAATCGGGCGTTGGCCGCGAAAACGGCCGTGCGGCGATTGAATACTACACCCGCATCAAATCGGTTTATGTCGAAACCGGTGATGTCGAGGCCCCTTACTAAGGCCTTTTCACCGGACAATATTCGCGAAACAACCAACCGGCTGCCCACACAGCACGACCAACACAAGGGATCAGATATGACGACCCCAACGACGACTGAAAAATATGATTACGTGATTGTAGGATCCGGTTCGGCAGGGGCTGTGCTTGCCAACCGACTGACCGAAGACCCTGAAGTCAAGGTTCTGGTTGTCGAAGCCGGGCCAAAGGACCACTGGTGGGACTGGCGCATTCATATGCCGACAGCCCTGTCTTATCCGATGCAGTCGGAAACCTATAACTGGGCTTACTGGACAACCCCGCAGCCAAACCTGAATAACCGTCGCATGGAAACACCGCGTGGACGTGTTTATGGCGGTTCCAGCTCGATCAACGGCATGGCCTATGTGCGTGGTCATGCGCTTGATTACAATCGCTGGGCCGAACAAGACGCCGCGCTCAAGGAATGGGACTATGCACGCTGCCTGCCATATTTCCGGCGCGCCGATACCCGCAATGAGGACACCGAAGGTGATGAATATCATGGCGGTGATGGCCCGCTGCATGTGACCACTGGTGCCTGCCAGAACGATCTGCACAAGGCATGGGTCAAGGCCGGTCAGGAAGCCGGGTATGAATTCACCCCGGATCAGAATGGCTATCGTCAGGAAGGTCTCGGCACCATGGACATGACGGTCTACAAGGGCCGTCGCTGGTCAACCGCTCGGGCCTATCTGCGTCCGGCCATGACGCGCCCGAACTTGACTGTCTATCACAAGGCATTTGCGCAAAGCGTTGTTTTCGAAGGAAAACGCGCCGTTGGTCTGGACTTCTTCCATGAAGGCGAAAACAAGCGCGCGGTCGTGGATCGTGAAGTGATTATTTCGGCCGGTTCGATCAATTCGCCAAAACTTCTGATGCTGTCGGGCATTGGTCCGGCGGCCCATCTGCGTGAACATGGCATTGATGTTGTCCATGATCTGCCTGGTGTGGGTGAAAACCTTCAGGACCATCTGGAACTTTATGTTCAGATGGAATGCACCAAACCGATCAGCCTCAACAGCAAGCTTGATTGGTGGAACAAGTTCAAGATCGGTCTTGAATGGTATCTGTTCAAAACCGGTCTTGGTGCGACCAACCATTTTGAAGCCGGCGGCTTTATCCGCTCCAAGGCGGGCGTGAAACATCCGGACCTGCAATATCACTTCATGCCGGCCGCGATTAACTATAACGGCTCCAAGGCGGCCGAAGGCGATGGTTTCCAGGCCCATGTTGGCCCGATGCGTTCGAAATCGCGCGGTACGGTGCGTCTGGCATCAAGCAACCCCAAGGATCGCCCGATCATTGACCCGAACTATATGAGCCATCCGGAAGACTGGGAAGAAATGCGCGCGTCCGTCCGTTTGACCCGCGAAATCTTTGCCCAGGATGCCTTCGCGGATCTGCGCGGGGCGGAAATCGCGCCGGGCAAGGATATCGAAACGGATGAGCAGATTGACGCCTGGGTCGCCGATCACGCCGAAAGTGCCTATCACCCGTCCTGTTCGTGCAAGATGGGCAGTGACGAGATGTCGGTGGTGGACGAGAAAACCCGTGTGCACGGCGTCGAGGGGCTCCGCGTAGTCGACAGTTCAATCATGCCGACCATCGTGACCGGCAACCTGAATGCACCGACCATCATGGTTGGGGAAAAGGCGGCCGACATCATTCGCGGTAAAACGCCCTTGGCACCGTCCAATGCACCTTATTTCGTGCACCCGGAATGGGAAACCAAACAACGCTAGGGCTAGGGGGTTAACCCCAAGCAATTCAATTGGTCTGATGATTTCCCCGATCTGTCTTCTGATGGATCGGGGATTTTTTGTTGCGGTCGTGTCATGCTGCGGATGAGCAAGACAATCAGATAAACGCCCTAAGACTCTGATTTTTAACGTGCCGTTCTGCAAAAAGCGGCAAACTCATCGCCGCAGGTATCACGCTTTGTCAGCGTGTTTGCGCAATCCTTTTTCTTCGACTTGGTTGGTTTTGGCATAATCGGTGAAAAGCCGGTTTTGCGCCCGAATATTGGCAGTTTTTCCTTGATAGGCGGGGCGGATTGGGCAGGATAAGGCCACGCTTCATAAGCCCCACTCACAAAATATGAGGGTTCCTCATGTTCACCCCGAATTTGCTGACCGCCAATGACCGGGCAGGCCACTATCCTGAGTCCTACTATGCTGCAACGGCCAATGCGACGGATGCATTTGCCAAGCTTGAAGGGGATCAGTCCTGCGACATTGTCGTTATTGGCGGCGGTTTTACCGGGGTGTCATCAGCACTGCATTTGGCAGAACGCGGTTATGACGTGATTTTGCTGGAAGCCCATCGGGTGGGTTGGGGGGCATCCGGCCGCAATGGTGGTCAGGTCGGTTCCGGCCAGCGTCGCGAACAGGATGAACTTGAAAAGATGGTTGGCCGCGATGACGCGCGCAAACTCTGGGATATTGCCGAAGAGTCCAAGGACATCGTCAAGGCCCTTATCGCCAAGCATAATATCCAATGCGACTGGAAGCCGGGCATCTTGCATGCCGATCATCGGGCGCGCTTTGTCGAAGATACCCATGCCTATGCCGAAAAGCTTCAGACCGAATATGGCTATGAAGATATCCGGTCCGTTGACCGCGCAGAAATGCGCGACATGCTGGGAACCGAGTTCTATCACGGCGGATCGCTTGATATGGGGGCGGGTCATATCCACCCGCTGAACTTCGCACTTGGTCTGGCCGATGCCGCGCGTGCGGCAGGGGCCCGGATTTTCGAGGGTGCGGTCGTCACCGGCTATCAAAGTCAGGGCGGTAAGGTCACGGTCAAGACAGCCGATGGTGCGGTTGTTAGCGCTAACAAGCTTATTCTTGGCTGCAACGGCTATCTTGATGCGCTCGAAGATCGGGTGGCGAAACGCGTCATGCCGATCAACAATTTCGTCATTGCCACCGAACCGCTTGGTGAGGATCTGGCGCGTGAGCTGATCCGCGATGATGTCGCCGTGGCAGACTCAAAATTCGTGATCAACTACTACCGACTGAGTGCCGATAAACGCATGTTGTTTGGGGGTGGGGAGACGTATGGCTATACCTTCCCGGGCGACATCAAGGCGTTTGTGTCGCCGCATATGCTTGAAGTTTATCCGCAGCTCAAAGACGTCAAGATTGATTACGGCTGGGGCGGGACGTTGGCGATCACGATGAACCGCATGCCGTTCTTTGCCAAGGTAGAGGATAATATCTTTACCGCGACCGGCTATTCCGGCCATGGGGTCGCAATGGCGACACTGGCAGGGCAGATCATGGCCGATGCGGTTGTCGGCACCATGGAGCGGTTTGATGTGATGGCCAATGTCAAAACGCCGGTGTTCCCCGGCGGTAAGACGTTGCGTTTCCCGATGCTGGTCGCTGCGATGCTGTGGTATTCGATCCGCGACAAGCTTTGAGCCTTGAGACCGGGGAAGGGCTATCAGGCTGTTTCACGGCTGGGGTTGTCAGCCGCACGCGCATCAGCACGATCGCTGTTTTCGTCATTGTCAGGCGTGGGTGTCGATACACCCAATCCTTCGGATGCGCCGCGTGCTGTAAGCTCAGCCTTGGTTTTCTTCCAGCTGTCCGGATTAAGCGCCAACGTGGTCGCATCGCTGAACGATACTTCGTAACCACGGTTAAGGGCGGCCTGCATGGTTGCCTTAAGGCAAAAATCGCCATCCAGACCCACGATGATCAGCTTGCCGACTTTCTGACGATCAAGAACGCGATCAAGCTCCGGCTCGCTAAAGCCATCCGCGCGCGCCTTGACGATATCATGGTCGATATCACCATTGATCCGTTCATCAAGATCAAGGCCCTTCGATTTGGGGCTGCCGCGCCCTTCATTGAGCAACTTGACTAAAAAGTTGATGTACCAGCCGCGGAAGGTCTGGCGGATCGAAATGACCGGCGAGCCATTGCGATTGGCTGTCTCAACCAGTTCATTGATTGCGGTGATCAATTTATCGACCATGTCCGCCGGATAGGCGTGCTTGCTGTTCGGGCTGGTGAAGTCTTCCTGGACGTCAACGATCAGAAGGGCACTGTTGGGGCGGTCTGAGAGGTTGATCTTTTTACCCTTGGTGGGTGTCAGGTGATGCCGATGTGCATAGACCGTGTAGGCAATCACACCAATGAGCAAAATGACAATAAGAGTGATCACTGACCACATGTCCGGGCTCTCCGTTTCGTCGTCGCAGGTCGCTTCGTATGTTTGTCGGGCTATCGGACCTGGGGGCGATCGGTGAACCGGGTATAGCGGGCGCCACCATACATACCGATGCACCCGATACCGCAAAATGGGGAAGTTCCGGGCCAGACATATCCAATTGTCAGAATGCCAGGGACCGCTTTGGTTCGCGTCCTTTGGAGGTTACCAACAAAACTGTTTTTTCTTGGTTTCCCGACATTCTTTATAACCACATGAAATCGCAACCATTTCAATTTGTCAACGAACTGGCAAAAGCACGTTAATCGCGATACGTGGCCATGTGTATTAGCTTGCTGAACGTTCGAGTATCAATTTGGTTCCCATTTGGATACCGGGTCGTAGCGCTCCCCCTTCGACAGGATCACGCCATTATGGGCAGCAATGCCGACTTCGAAGCTTGACGCGATGCGAAGGGCGCGTTCCATGAAATGTTTGGCGGCTGGTTCGTCGCAATATTCCGATAACGTCTGGGCAAACAGTTGCAGCCAGCGGTCAAAATGGTGGCGGGTGATTTTAAGCGGCAAGTGCTTTTGCATCGGGCGGCCGTCATAGTGCCCGGTGGCAAGGGCGACTGATGACCAGAACATCACCATGCGATCAAGATGATGGCCCCAATTGTCGACTTTTTCTTCAAACACCGGGCCCAACAGTTCGTCATCACGCACCTTGGCGTAAAAACCATGTACGATTTTCTTGATCATGTCCGTATCAATGCCGGTATCTTCCTTGATCCGGCGCGTCGCAATTTCGCGACGTTCCTTGATTTCGGCAAGGGTTGGCTGTTTTTCGGACATGGATTTTGGCCTGTTCTGCGCTTGGACTGGAACTGCTTTAAACAAAGCAGCAATTTTCCGACATGACATATGTCACTTCGGACCCGAACGCAAACAGATCACCGATGGTGGCAATGCTGTATTCAGGCAAACCGGTCATGCAGACCGTAATAACGATATCCGAGCGAACGCGCCACACGGCGTAATGAAGGCATCGGGAACTTGTCCATCGGGGTCGTCAATACAGCGCCCAGATCGTCATCATCGCGAATGCCCAGCATCCGTTCTGCCAGAAGCTTGCCACCCAGACTTGCCATCGCAACCCCGTTGCCATGCCAGGCAAGGGCCGTCCAGACATCATGATGACCTGGAACCCGGCCGATATAAGGCCGCCAGCTTTGTGACAGGCAAGCAAGCCCGTTCCAGTGATGGGTAAAGGCAACTTCACGCCATGCCGGGAACATGCGTTTGAAATTATCCAGAAGATCTTGTTTTCCAGCCGCAAAGGCCTTGGGTGTTGCGGTAATGCCGCCGCGTCCGCCAAACAGGAAGCGATTGTCGGGAAGCTTGCGGAAATAATGCAGCAGGATGCGACTGTCAAAAGCCATCAGGTCGCTTGTCCAGCCTTGATCTTCCAACTCGCTCTGTCGCAGTGGGCGGGTAATCAGGATGCCTGAAAAGACCGGCATCAAACGTCCGCCGATCCAGTCGGGCAGGTTTTCCGCGCTATACCCGTTGGTGGCAATCACGATTTTGGCGGCATTGATTTGGGTTTTGCCAGCATATAGGCGATAGATATCGCCATCTTCTTCGAAACGCTCAATCGTGGCCTGTTCGAATATCCGAACACCGGCAAGAACGCACTGTTCATGCAGACCGGCAAGATATTTCATCGGGTTGATGCCAAAACCCGCCCGGACATGCAAACCGCCATAAGTTTCTGCCGCATGAAGGCCGCGTTCTTTTAACGCGTCGCGGCTCAGCAGCTCGGTCGGGATGTTTGTAAAATGTGCCAGTTCTTGCGCTTCGTGGGCCAGTTCGGCCACCCGGTTGGGTTTGTGGGCCAGCACGACTTCGCCATTGGAGTGACGGTCGGCTTCAATGTTCCAGTCACCAAGACGCTGGTCGACAAGATCGATGGCATTGCGTTGATGGTGAGCAAACTGTTTGACTGCATCATCGCCAAAGGTCTTTGCCAGTTGACCAAATCCCTTGCCACTGCCGCCCATGCAGCAAAAGCCGCCATTGCGCCCGGATGCCCCCCAGCCAGACCGACCGGCATCGAAAACAGCAACATCTGCCCCGTTTTCTGCCAGTTCCAGAGCCGCCGACAAACCGCAATAACCGCCGCCGATGATGGCGATATCGGTATTAAGCTGACCTTCGTCGGGCAGCGTTTTACATGCAGGAAGTGGCGATGCACTTTCGACCCAATAGCTGTCTGGCAGGGTGTCGGTGCGATAGGCGGCGGGTTGATAGATGCGTTTTAGCATGGTGGGCTCTTTTGGGCGTGGGCGTTGGGATGTGTGTGCCTGTGGGGCAGGCGTCGCGATGTTGATCAATCCCGCAGGATTAAAATACCCGGCTATGATAGTTCATGCCGGGTATTTGGTTAAGTCTTTGTAATCAGGGCTTGATTACATTTTGCCAAGTTTTTTTGCGGTGTCGTCAAGTGACTTACGCAGAAGTGTGATCAACTCGTCGATTTCGTCATGGGTGATGCAAAGTGGCGGAGAAAGTACCATGCGGTCACCACAGGCGCGCGAAATCACGCCATTGGCCACACAGGCATCACGGCACATGGTGCCGACCGTGCCCGGGTTCTCGAAACCTTTGCGGGTTTTCTTGTCATCAACCAGCGGCATGCCGGCAATCAGGCCAACGGTTTCAACCGCACCGACCAGCGGATGGTCTTCAAGGGTTTTAAGGGCCTTGGCGAAGTAGGGTGCGATATCATCCTTGACGCGTTCGACCATCTTTTCTTCGCGCAGGATGCGAATGTTTTCAAGCGCGACCGCCGCACAGGCCGGATGACCGGAATAGGTAAAGCCGTGGGTGAATTCACCGCAATCATTAATCAGGACGTCGGCCACCCGGTCGCCAACCATGACGGCCGAGATCGGCAGGTATCCCGAAGACATGCCCTTTGCCATCGGCATCAGGTCCGGCTTGATGTCAAAGGTGTCGCAACCAAACCATTCGCCGGTCCGGCCAAAGCCACAGATGACTTCGTCAGCAATCAGAAGAATGTCGTATTTTTTGCAGATACGCTGAATTTCCGGCCAGTAGGTTGACGGCGGAATGATCACGCCACCAGCACCCTGGATCGGTTCGCCGATAAAGGCACCAACGCGGTCTGCGCCAAGTTCCTCGATCTTTTCTTCAAGCTTGCGCGCAGCAATCAGGCCGAATTCTTCGGGGGTGTGATCGCCACCTTCGCCGTACCAGTAAGGCTGATCGATATGAACGATATCCTTCACCAGCGAACCGCCCTGCGAATGCATGCCCGACATGCCGCCAAGCGATGCGCCCGCCACGGTCGACCCGTGATAGGCGTTCTTGCGGCTGATGATGTGGGTGCGCTCGGGCTTGCCTTTAAGGTTCCAATACTGATGCACCATGCGGACAACCGTGTCGTTCGCCTCGGAGCCCGAGTTGGCGTAGAATACGTGGTTCAAGCCTTCCGGGGTGATTTCGGCAAGAACCTTTGAAAGTTCAATCGCCGGCGTGTTCGCACACTGGAAGAAGTTGTTATAATAGGGCAGTTCAAGCATCTGCTTATAGGCGGCTTCGGCAAGTTCCTTGCGGCCATAGCCGATATTGACGCACCAAAGGCCCGCCATGCCGTCAAGATACCGTTTGCCGTTCGAATCTTCGATAAAGACGCCTTCGGCACGGGTGATCACACGGGTGCCGCGATTGTTCAGGTCCGCCGTATCTGTGAACGGGTGAATGTGGTGAGCCTGATCAATGTCCTGCCAATAGGCGGTTTTGTCGAAATTATTCATAACGTCTCCTGGCAGCGGGGCTGCTCTGCTTTCGTGCGATATGTTGAACATCTGACGTTAGTGTTCGTTTTTTCGAACACCTTTGCAAGAGGATTTTTCGACAATCTTTTTGATAGGTTCAAGCTTGGTTTTTGTTATCCACCGGTTGATGCGCGTCCTCTGAGGGATAAGTTTTGATTGGGGACGGGAAAATTGTGCGTTGCATGATTTGCACGATATATCGAACGAATGGGCTTGACCGGGGCAATGCGGCGCGGCACGATGCCAGCTGATTAAAACAGGCTTTTTCTGGGAGTATAAGACGATGAACAAGTCGTTCGTCGAAGACAGTAGGGCAGAAGCCCAACGTTTCTTTGAAGAAAATCCGGATGTCGAACTTGTTGAGTTGCTCATTCCCGACATTAACGGCGTGTTTCGCGGCAAGCGAATCAGCAAACAGAAATTCCTGAAAAGCTTTACCGAGGGTGTAACCCTTCCAGGTTCGTTGTGCCTGGTCGACATTACCGGTGACAATCCCGAAGGCACGGGCCTTCTTTGGTCGAGCGGTGACCAGGACAACCTGGCAAAACCGATCCCGGGAACCCTGTGCCGCGTGCCTTATGGTGAATTGCCCCTCGCGCAGGTAATGATGAACCTGCATAACCTTGATGGCAGCCGGTTCTTTGCTGATCCGCGCAATGTGTTGCAGGGGGTGGTTGATCGCATGGCGGAGGACGGTTTTTATCCGACCGTTGCGCTTGAACTTGAGTTTTATCTGGCCGATCAGAACGAAGAAACCGCCGAACCGCTGCCGCCGCAGCCGCTTGGCGGGGGGATCGCGTCTGACGGTGTGCAGGTCTACGGCCTGCAACAGATCGAGGATTTTGAAAAGGTCCTGCATGACGCGGTTGCCGAACTGAACCGTCAGGGTATTCCAGCCGATACCATTGTTGCGGAAGCCGGTCCGGGGCAGTTTGAAATCAACCTTGGTCACGTGACGGATCCGATGCTGGCCGCCGACCACGCCATGCAGCTTAAACGCGTGGTCAAGGGGATTGCCTGGGATCACGGTGTAACCGCGACCTTTATGGCAAAGCCCTATTCCGATCAGGCGGGCAATGGCCTGCATATTCATGTGTCGCTGCGCGATAAGGATGACAATAACGTCCTGTCGCCCGTGGGGGATGAAGAAGTCTCGGACAATCTGCGTTTTGCGATTGGTGGCCTGCAGGAAAGCATGTTTGAAAGCATGGCGATCTTTGCGCCGAACCCGAACTCCTTCCGCCGGTTCCAGAACAAGGCCTATGCGCCGATGTCCCCGAACTGGGGTTTGAATAACCGTACCGTCGCCCTGCGTATTCCGGCAGGCAGCCCGAAGGCCGCACGTGTCGAACACC
This sequence comes from Thalassospira sp. HF15, assembly GCF_011806525.1. Taxonomy (GTDB): domain Bacteria; phylum Pseudomonadota; class Alphaproteobacteria; order Rhodospirillales; family Thalassospiraceae; genus Thalassospira. Next base: position 116,509 of record NZ_JAAVKI010000001.1, read on the forward strand.
GTGTCTCCGGCGCCGATGCCAACCCGTATCTGGTTCTGGCATGTGTTTTGGCCGGAATGCATCACGGTCTTAAAAACAAGCTTGATCCGGGCGAGCCGACTGTCGGTAACGGCTATGAACAGCATGGTGGCAAGATTGTCCCACGCAGCATGATTTCGGCACTCGATCGTTTTGTCGAAGGCGATATCGTCAAGGAGTATCTCGGCGAACGGTTTGTCGAGGTGTTCGATATTTGCCGTCGTGCTGAGTATGACGAATTCTTCGCCGAGGTCACCCAGCTTGAATATCGCTGGTATCTCGACGCGGTCTAAGCAAACAAACCAATAATAAAGTTCGATAGGGAAAAGACGGGAATGTCGCAAAAGGTAGGGGATCGTCTGAAGGCGGTGCGCAGCATGTACGGGCTGTCGCAACGTGAACTGGCCCGTCGGGCCGGTGTGACAAACAGCACGATCTCGACGATCGAACAGAACCGGGTCAGCCCGTCTGTTGATAGCCTGGCCAAGGTTCTGGCGGGCATTCCCATGAGCCTGATTGACTTCTTCACCATTGATCTCGATACCGGTGAGGAAATCTTTTTCAGGAAAGAAGACCTTGTTGAACTTTCTGATGGGACGATGTCGATGCGTCTTGTCGGGGCATCGCGCAAGGACCGTAACCTGCGCGTGCTGCATGAAACGTACCCTGTGGGCGGGGATACCGGTGATAACCTGATTGTCCAGAAGGGCGAGGAAGCCGGTGTCGTTGTCCGCGGCAAGCTTGAAGTCACGGTAGGTGAACGGGTCAAGGTGCTTGGCCCCGGTGATGCCTATTACTTCAATGCGGAAATTCCGCACCGCTTTCGAAATGTGGGTGACGGGGAATGTGAAGTCGTCAGTGCGGCGACACCACCGTCATATTGATGACAGATCGTTAGGGCAGGGTGCCCACATGCAACGATCAAATTTGAATAAAATCCAAATGCGCCATCCGTCAGGAGACTTCCGATGACCAATCCGATGAATTTTGAACAGCTGACCGCACAGGCCAAAGCCCTTGATTTTCGCAACAAGGCGTTCATCAACGGTGCCTATGTTGATGCCGCGTCGGGCAAGACATTTGATTGCATCAGCCCGCGTGACGGATCGGTTCTGACCAAGGTTGCCGAATGCGACGTCGAAGACGTCAACCGCGCTGTGGCATCGGCACGTGCGGTGTTTGAGAAGGGCAGCTGGTCCGAAGCCGCCCCTGCAAAGCGCAAGGCGATCATGCTGCACTTTGCCGATTTGCTGGAAAAGAACGCCAGCGAACTGGCATTGCTTGAAAGCCTTGATATGGGCAAGCCGATCACGCTGGCCGCACGTGATGACATTCCGCTGTCTTACAAGTGCATCCGCTGGTACGCCGAAGCAATTGACAAGATTTATGACGAAATTTCCCCGGCGGGCCCCAATGAAATCGGCATGATTACCCGTGAACCGCTGGGGGTGGTTGCTGCGGTGGTGCCGTGGAACTTCCCGCTGATGATGGCGGTGTGGAAACTGGGCCCGGCATTGGCAATGGGGAACTCGATCATCCTCAAACCGGCTGAGCAGTCCCCGTTGACCGCCCTGCGTGTCGCAGAAATCGCGGTCGAGGCCGGTATTCCCGAAGGTGTTCTCAACGTTGTTCCGGGCTTTGGCCCGACGGCCGGCAAGGCACTTGGCCTGCATGAAGATGTTGATTGCGTGACCTTTACCGGGTCGGGCGAAGTCGGCAAGCTGTTCCTGCAGTATTCCGGTCAGTCGAACATGAAGCGTGTCTGGCTGGAATGTGGTGGCAAAAGCCCGAACATTGTTCTGGCCGATTGCCCGGATATGGATGCAGCCGCCGCTGCCGCCGCCGGTGGTATCTTCTATAACCAGGGCGAGGTTTGCACGGCAGGTTCGCGCCTGATCGTTGAAGAAAGCATCAAGGATGAACTCATTGAAAAAGTGATCGCAGCGGGTGCCAAAATGCAGCCGGGTGATCCGCTTGATCCGAAAAGCCAGATGGGGGCAATCGTTGATGAAAGCCAGATGAACCGGGTTCTCGGTTATATCGAAAAAGGCTCCAGCGAAGGCGGCGTGTTGTGCACTGGTGGTAAACGGGTTCGCACCGAATCTGGTGGCTATTATGTCGAGCCGACCGTCTTTGATGGCATCAAGAACGACATGACGATTGCCAAGGAAGAAATCTTTGGCCCGGTTCTGTCGGTTATTTCCGTCAAGGACTGGAAAGAAGCAGTCCAGACCGCAAATGATACGCCATATGGCTTGGCGGCGGCTGTCTGGACCAGCGATATCAACAAGGCACATCTGACTGCAAAGAAACTGCGTTCGGGCCTTGTTTGGGTCAATTGCTGGGACGGTGGATCAATTACCATGCCGTTTGGTGGCTACAAACAGTCCGGCACCGGGCGTGACCGTTCCTTGCATGCGCTGGACAAATATTGTGAAGTCAAATCAACCTGGATTGCCTTGGGTAACGGTTAGGCGGCTGATTCCTGTTGACCGCTGATGGGCAGCGTCCGGGATCGCGACAAGGAATAGGGAAGGATTTAAAATGAGCAGCACCGGCGTCATTGACACCAAGGGCGGTGATAACGCCTTTACGGCAAAATCCGTGCATCAGAACACCAGCGAGCCGATGTATTCCGGCGCGCTGTCGTTTATGCGTCGCCGCTATTCCCGTGATCTGAACGGGATTGATGTTGCGGTCACCGGTATTCCCTATGACCTTGCGACATCAAGCCGTCCGGGTACGCGTTTGGGCCCGCAGGGGGTGCGTCGTGCTTCGACCAACCTTGCATGGGCACCGCATTTCCCATCCGGGCGCGATATCTTTGCTGAACTCGCCGTGATTGATTATGGCGACATGGTCATTGATCCGGGCCATCCGGAAAAGCTTCCGGAAATGATCGAAGACCATGCACGTGATATCGTGCAGTCCGGTGCCAAGATGCTCACAATCGGTGGCGATCACTTCATCACCTATCCGGTGCTTAAGGCACATGCCGAAAAGTATGGCGATGGCATTTCGCTGATCCAGTTCGATGCCCATTCCGATACTTGGGAAGATGACGGGGATCGTATTGATCACGGCACCATGTTCTGGCATGCAGCGCAAAAGGGCATCGTCAATCCGTCGAAATCCATTCAGGTCGGCATCCGCACCCACAATGAATCGACCCACGGGTTCAATATCCTCTATGGCCCAGACGTTCAGTCGATGTCAATTGATGCCATCGTTGAAAAGATCAAGGCAACAGTGGGTGACAACCCGGCCTATATCACCTTTGATATTGATGGCCTTGATCCGTGCTATGCACCGGGCACCGGGACGCCGGTGCTGGGCGGTTTGACCAGCCATCAGGCTGTCTCGATCCTGCGCGGGCTGGCAGGGCATGTGAACCTGATTGGCAGTGACGTGGTTGAAGTTTCCCCGCCCTATGATGTTTCAGACATCACATCGCTTGCCGGTGCCACCATGGCGTGGGAAATGCTGAACATTCATGCGGTTAACCGCGCAAAATAATCCGAATCTCGAAATCATGCTTCGCAGGGGCCGGTATCTTTTCATGATACCGGCCCTTGTTTTTTCATTTTCCTGTGCTCTGATAGCGTGCAGAAAAAGAAACGAAGACAGGAGACCAAGGAAATGAAACCAATCGCAATTTCGCGCCTGACCATTTGTGGCATCGACGAGCTGCCCACCCATCGCAGCCATGGTGTGACCCACGTCCTGTCTGTTATGGATCCCGAACGCGAAGACCCGGCCATATTTGGGAATTACGACCCGCATGAACGCACCATCCTGCGTTTCCATGATGTAATCGAAGACAAGGAAGGCCGTCCGGCTCCGACCAAGGCTGATGTCGAGGCCATTCTTGCCTATGGCGAAACCCTGATCGAAAGCCGCATGGACCGTCGAGACGGGCACCTGTTGGTGCATTGTCATATGGGTGTGTCGCGGTCGACTGCGGCGATGATCACCCTCATGGCCCAGTGCGAGCCGGATCGGGATGAAGACAGCATCTTCACCACCATCCGCGAGATGCGCCCGATTGCCTGGCCGAACTCGGTGATGATCGCCTATGCCGATGAACTTCTGGGGCGCGAGGGGCGCCTGACCGCGGCCCTTCATCGCCATTACGCCATTCAGCTCGAACGGGATGCGACGTTTGAAAGCTGGATGACGGGACTTGAACGCCAACGAGAAGTGGGCTTTGGAAAGAGCCTGCAGAGGACGTAATCCTTCCTCCACAGTCGCTCTGTCGCGGCAATTTCGTTGAAGTTACATTTGCTGCGACAGGGTTTTGGTTTTTTCCGTAACAACATTGCCGGTGTGTTTGGTCGATTTGCTCTCAATCAGCAGGACCCAGCACTCTTCCTTGGCAATCGGGTTATGCATGACCCCGTTGGGGATGGTCAGAAATTCGCCTTCGCTCAGTTCGACTGTTTGGTCTTCGAACTCGATGATCAGGCTGCCTTTGACGATATGGAAAAGCTCGTCTTCCTCGTCATGGGCATGCCAGACCAGTTCGCCTTTCACTTTCGCGATTTTGAGATATTGGTCATTCACCTCGCCGATGATCTTTGGCGACCAATAGTCGGTAACTTCATCAAAACTTTGCATCAAATTGCGTGCGACGAGTGTGCTCATGAAAATGCCCTGTTGTCTGAAACTATGGTTTGGTGTTGATTTCGCGACATTATCCGGGACGATTTTTACACAGAAGTCATATTCTTTCCGGTGCAGGCCTTTTGCGCAAGAATGTGAAAAGCCGATATGCTGACGAATGCGAGATGACGTTCGATTAGCATTTGTCTGACGCGTTGAATCGATTTAAAAGGCGGTGGGTCCCACAGGCCACATACTACTGATCCGCCAATTTGCGGACTTTCCGAACGGAGAAACGTCATGACAGCCAAAGCTGTTTGTCTTGGGGAACTGCTGATTGATTTTGTTCCGACGGTGACCGGAACCGGTCTTGCCGATGCGCCGGCCTTTGCCAAGGCCGCCGGTGGTGCGCCGGGAAATGCGGCTGTGGGCTTGCAGCGCCTTGGGATTGAGACCGGCTTTATCGGTAAACTCGGCGATGATGCCTTTGGCCATTTTCTGGTCGATACGCTTAAGGCTGATAATGTCGATACATCCGGTATTGTCCTGACCAAGCAAGCGTTGACCGGGCTTGCATTCGTGTCATTGCGTGCGGATGGCGAACGTGAATTTTCGTTCTATCGCAGCCCGTCGGCCGACATGTTGCTGAGCATTGCTGATCTTGATCAGGACATGTTGAAATCAACCGATCTGTTCCATTACGGAACCCTTTGCATGATTGATGATGATCCGCGTGCTGCAACGCTTGAGGCGATCAGGATTGCGCGCGAAAACGGTGCGATCATTTCATGCGATCCGAACTTGCGCCTGCCGCTATGGCCGAGTGTTGAAAAGGCCCGTGAAATCCTGCGTCTTGCGATCAGTCAGGCCGATGTTGTCAAGATATCGGACGAGGAAATCACCTTTGTCTCGGGCAAGGATGACCTTGAAGAAGGCATCAAGGATCTGTGGTGTGACCAATGGCGCGCGATGATCGTGACCTATGGTCCCAAGGGATCGCGCTATATCACCCCGGACTTTGACGGCTTTGTACCTTCCTTTGAAATTACCGCGGTCGATGCCACCGGGGCAGGGGATGGTTGCACGGCGGGCTTCCTGTCGCGCCTGCTGAAGGACCCGGATCTTCTGGGGTCAGAAGACAAGCTTGCCGCAGCATGCCGCTTTGCCAATGCGGTTGGCGCGATTACGGCGACCAAGCGTGGTGCGATCAACGCATTGCCGACTGAAAAAGAAGTCGAAGACTTTCTTTCGACACGTTAAGTCGATAAAAATAAGGATGTCGCGGCATCAGGACCGCATAGGCCGCGACATTCTGCAAACTGTCCCACACATGGTTTGAAACGCGTGCTAGCCTGTTGGCGTTAGCACCGCATTGTTGTGAATGAATTCGAATGGGCCGAGGGTGGTATGTCTGCTGATAAAATGACCGCAAGCTGGGAAAAACTCGATCAACTGGGCGCGGAAGTTTCCGAAAAACTCAATCTGCGTCAGGCCTTTGCCGACGATCCCGCACGGTTTGAGCGCTATAGTGCGGCCCTTAACGACCTGTTTGTCGACTATTCCAAAAACCTGATCACCGATGACGTGATGGCAGCCCTGACTGAGCTTGCCAAGGCGGCCAACGTCGAAGGCTGGCGCGACCGGATGTTTGCCGGGGACAAGATCAATATCACCGAAAACCGGGCGGTCCTGCATACGGCCCTGCGCAACCTTGATGGCGGCCCGGTTGAGCTTGATGGTGCCGATGTCATGCCAGCGGTCAAGGATGTGCTCGCACGACTGAAAGACTTTGCTGCACGGGTACATTCCGGTGAATGGAAGGGCCATACCGGCAAGAAAATAACCGATGTTGTCAATATCGGCATTGGCGGGTCCGACCTTGGCCCGGTCATGGTCAACGAGGCGCTGCGCCCGTACCATATTGATGGCATTCGCTGCCATTTCGTGTCCAACGTCGATGGCGCGCATATTGTCGATACGCTGAAATTCCTGGATGCGGAAACGACGCTTTTCATCATCGCCTCCAAAACCTTCACCACGGACGAGACACTGACCAACGCCTATTCGGCGCGGGACTGGCTTGTCGGGATGCTCAAGAACGAAGCGGCCGTTGCCAAGCATTTCGTTGCCGTTTCAACCGCCCTTGATAAGGTCGCGGCATTTGGCATTGATACCGACAATGCATTTGGTTTCTGGGACTGGGTTGGTGGGCGTTACAGCCTGTGGTCGGCGATTGGTCTGCCGATCATTCTCGCAGTTGGCTATGAAAAGTTCGAAGAATTGCTGCGCGGTGCGCAGTCGATGGATAACCATTTCAAAACAGCGCCGATTGAAACCAACATTCCGATGATCCTTGGCCTGATCGGCGTGTGGTATCGCAATGTTTTGGGCGCATCCAGTCAGGCAATCCTGCCTTACGATCAGCACTTGTCGCGTCTGCCAGCCTATTTGCAGCAGGCCGATATGGAAAGTAACGGCAAATCGGTCACCCGTGATGGCAAACCGATTGCCTATGAAACCGGTCCGATCATCTGGGGTGAACCGGGCACGAACGGCCAGCATGCCTTTTATCAGCTGATCCATCAGGGCACAGAACTGATCCCGGTTGATTTCATCATGGCGGCCAATGCGTTGCATCCGCTGGCCAATCATCATGACAAGCTGGTCTCGAACTGCCTTGCACAGGCAGAGGCGCTTATGCGTGGCAAGACCGAGGATGAGGTGCGCGAAGAGCTCTCTGGCAGTGATTTGAGCCCGGCCGAGATTGATGTGCTGGCACCGCAAAAGGTGTTTGATGGTAACAAGCCCAGCACCATGATCCTCTATAAGCAGCTTGATCCCTTCACCCTTGGTCGACTGGTGGCGATGTATGAACACAAGATCTTTGTTCAGGGCATCATCTGGAACGTCAATTCCTATGACCAGTGGGGTGTTGAACTTGGCAAGCAGCTTGCCAAGGAACTGCTACCGATGGTCGAGGGCAAGGAAGATGTCGGCTCGCGCGATGCATCCACTGCCGGTCTGATCAAGCGCCTGCATGCGTTGCGTGACTAGGGCCGTTTAGTCATCGTTCTCGTCATCGGGGACGATGCGCAACCGATAATGACCTGAAGGGCGGTTTTGGCCATGGCTGATACCGCCCTTTTCAAATGTCAGCTTGCCCTCAGCACATAGTTGATCTGCGACCTGATGCACGCGCGGCATCAAATCCCGCCAATAGGAGCCGAAGGTTTTGGCAACCTCGGACGGGCAGAGCGTTTTGGCGGCCCCGCGTTGTGTCGCCATATCAATCATGCGTTGGCGCAGGATGGCATAGGTTGGCGGATCTTCGTCTTTTTGATCAAACATCATGATGATTGATCCTGCAGGTTCGTTTTTGCAGGCTGTTTTCGCTGGCGTCGGCACCGATCCGAGCAATACTGAACCTCGTTCCAGCAATCCTTCCATTTGCGCCGCCAGTTAAAGGGGCGTGCACACATCACGCAGGTTTTCTGCGGCAGGTCTGATTTGCTGTGGCGATGACCATTGGCATTTTTCGGCATGACAATGCGTTCGGAATATAGGTTACCCGATCAGGGCTTCGACCATGGCGTGTGCCGCCGTTCGGCCACTGCGCCAGGCGGCCTCGACCCGCGCGCCAAGGCACCAGTCACCTGCAGCAATCACCCGGCCATTCATCCCATTGAGATGACTTTTTCCAAGTGGCAGCTCCGTACGGGCATAGCGCCACCGATGGGCTTGAACGGAATGCAGTTCTGGCAGTTTGACACCGCTGACATCGCGCAGGGCGGCAAGCAGCTTTTCAATCACACGGTCCTTGTCATCTTCAAGATGGGCGCGCGACCACTCCGGGCTGGCATGAAGTACCCACGGGTCCGGTGTGCGGCGATGGAACATATCACTGTTCTGGCTGCTGCGTGCGGCCCAGCTGATTTCCGGGCTGGGATAGAGCATTGCGTCAAAGCCGGTCGGAAGGGGCGTTTCAAACGCTGCCATCACCGCCCAGCATGGCGCCATGACAACCTCGTCAATCGGCGCATAGCGCGGGGCAAGGGGGCGCAAAAGGTCAGCGGCCTGCGGGGCAGGGGCAGTCACGATCACGCCATCAAACGGGCCGTAGCTGCCATCGAGATCGTCATGCAGCATAAAACTGCGCGGGCCGGCCGGTTCGATCCCGACGATGCGATGTTGTTTCTGGATCGGGAAGGTATCGACCAACGGGCCGATCAGCTTGTTCATCTGCGGCGCACCCTGATACCAGGACTCTTCGGCCAGATTGCCAACGTGACGCGCAATCGGGGATAGGGCAGCACCCGATTGGGTCTGGGCCGGATTACCGCGATGCAGGTTCGGCGACCAGTTCTGAGCTGCGTTGAATTCCTTGGCCTCTTGCAGGAAGGCATTGAAGCCGGGATCACGCGCCGTAACGTATTGTGCCCCGTGATTGAAATAGCCAAAGTCTGTGCGCCGTGATGCCAGACGCCCGCCAAGTCCACGGCTTTTTTCAAAGACGGTAACGTTCATGCCAATGCTGTGCAGGGTGCTTGCTGCCTTGAGACCTGCCATTCCGGCACCGATCACGGCAATATTGATGTTCGACATCTTTGGCATCGGGACACTCCTGTTGGCTGATAACCCGTGGCGTTGTGGTGACGTCTTTCTGTTACGGGAATTCCGTCCGGTTGGAGCAGTGCCTGCCATAAGAAATTTATGAAACTGTCACCACCGGTTCATCAAACCGTTACAGCAAACCCTCAGGCTGCACACTTTATTGAAGGTTATTCCAAGGGGGAAAATATGCGTTCTTCACTGATGGCAACTGCTGCTGTTTCTTTGCTTCTGAGTGCCTGTGCTGGCACGCCGTCTGAAAACACCATGATGGCTGGTGATATCGTCAATGCGGGCGCGCATCCGATCACGATTGTGCCGATGGGCGAATATCGCACCGGCATGCTTGATGAGAGTGCCGCAGAAATCCCGGCGTTCGATCCGGTATCAAACCGCATATTTGTCGTGAATGGTGCGGACAAGGTGATCGACATTCTTGATATGTCCAACCCGTCCGAGCTCAACAAGATCGGTGCGATGGATCTGTCCATATGGGGCAAGGGTGCCAACAGTGTTGCCGTCATGAATGGTGTTGTCGCGGTTGCCGTTGAAAACGAAGACAAACAGGCACCGGGTCAGGCTGTTTTCTTTGATACCGAAGGCACCTTTATCTCGGCTGTGACCGTCGGCGCGCTGCCCGACATGATCAAGTTTTCTCCGGATGGTAAATATGTGCTGGTCGCCAACGAGGGCGAACCCAATGATGCCTTCACCATCGATCCGGAAGGCAGCGTTTCGATCATCTCGATGGCCGGTGGTGCAGAAAATTTGTCGACTGATGATGTTCGGACGGTTGACTTCAACTTCCTGAATGGCGGCAAACTGCCTTATGGCATGCGCACGTCGAACCCGGGGACCTCAAGCGTCGCACAGGATGTCGAACCGGAATATATTGCCGTCTCCAAGGACAGCAAAACTGCCTATGTGTCACTTCAGGAAAACAACGCTGTTGCGATCATTGATATCGAAACCGCGACAGTAAAACGCATTGCAGGCCTTGGTTTCAAGGATCATTCGGTTCATGCTTTTGACGCCAGTGACAAGGACGGAAAAATCAATATCCGCACCTGGCCGGTGATGGGCATGTACATGCCTGACACCATTGATGCGATCAATATTGATGGCAAGGATTGGGTTTTGATCGCAAACGAAGGCGATTCACGTGATTATGACGGCTATAGCGAGGAAACCCGCGTTGGCAAACTGACCCTTGATCCGGTGGCATACCCGACGGCAAGCACCCTGCAAAAGGATGAAAATCTTGGTCGTCTGAAAACCACAACGGCACAGGGTGACATCGATTTTGATGGCGATGTTGACGTGATCTATAGCTATGGTGCGCGGTCGTTCTCGGTCCTGAATGCGAACGGCGAGATGGTCTTTGACAGCGGCGACGCGTTCGAGCAAATCTTGGCCGCAGACTACGCCAACGTTTTCAATTCCTCGGATACGGAAAACTATAGCCGCGACAACCGGTCCGATGACAAGGGTCCAGAGCCCGAAGGCATCGCCAGTGGCTATGTTAATGGCACGCCCTATGCGTTTATCGGTCTGGAACGTCAGGGTGGCTTTATGGTCTATGATCTGACCAACCCGACCAATCCGCAGTTCGTTACATATCACAGTGATCGCCGTTTCTCGGGCAATCCGGAAAACGATACGGCCGGGGAACTGGCGCCAGAAGGTCTTCAGTTCGTCGATGCCAAGGACAGCCCGACCGGCAATGCCATGCTGGTGGTGGCGTCAGAAGTATCCGGCAGCACCAAGGTCTATGACCTGAAGTAATCATCATTCAATACAGATTTCTTGATGTGGAAAAGCCGGGCATTGCCCGGCTTTTTCCATTTTAAAGACCACATGGTAAAATGGTTCAAACCGTTGTCGAATTAGACTAAACTCCGGCCACGGTCAGGGACATGGCCGACGAATATCAGGGGAGTTCGGGACACTGACAACGCGACGTGAACCACATATTCTGGTCGTTGATGACGATCAGGAAATCCAGAAGCTTTTGAAAAAGTTCCTGTTGCAGCACGGTTTTCGCATTACCACCGTCTCGGACGGTAATGAAATGCACCGTGCATTGCGCGACTGGAAAATCGATCTGGTCATTCTCGATATCATGCTGCCGGGCGAGGATGGCTTTGCACTTTGCCGCGATGTGCGTCGCACCTCAAAGGTGCCGATTGTCATGCTGACAGCAGTCGGCGAGGATACGGATCGTATTCTGGGCCTTGAACTGGGGGCGGATGATTATCTGACCAAACCGTTCAATCCACGTGAATTGCTGGCCCGTATTCGCGCTGTGTTCCGTCGTTTCGAAACCGGCACAGTCGCGCCTTCTGATAACGAGGTTGCACCGGCGCACAAGATCATTTTCGGCGAATGGACGCTTGATATCGGATCACGCGAATTGCGCGATGCCGATAACGTGGCAGTGCATTTGTCGACCGGTGAGTTCTCGTTGCTTTTGGCACTGGTGAAAAACAACAAGCGGGCGCTGTCACGCGAACAGCTTGTGGATATTGTGCGTGGGCAAAGCTCGCTGCCCTTTGATCGCAGCATCGATATTCAGATCAGCCGCCTGCGTCGCAAGATCGAAAAAGACGCCAAGAACCCAAAACTGATCAAGACAGTGCGCGGCATCGGTTATCAGTTTTGCGCTGACACTCAGACGCTTTAGGTCATCCGATGGGCGATATGTTCGCACAGTTCAGCAATTATATGCGCCGCTACAAGCCGCGCACGCTGGGCGGGCGTATCTTTCTCCTGATGATGCTGGGTGGTTTGATCATCGCGGTACTCAGCGCCATGGCATCCTATTACGTCATCGAACGCGATGAACGCATCGGCCGTGCCTATACACTGGGCTTTACCATTCGCGAATTGGTTCGGATTGCCGAAAACCCGGAATTTGAAGAAAACATCATCGATATCGCGGCCCGCGATGGCATGACGATGCGCATTCTGCCGCCCGATGATCTGGGGACATTGTTGCTGTTCTCGCGCCCGGCACAGCACATTCCCTTGCCCGTGCGTCTGGCCAATACCGGTTGGCCGACATCGGTGAAGGTGCATTTCGAGCGCGGACGACTGAGCACGGAACAACGCGCCACCATCGAGGCCACCGAAAACCCCAGCCTGTTCTTTGCTGAACTGTCGCGCGAAATCGCCCGTCTGGGCCTTGAGGCACAGGTCGAAATCCTGATGCCGTCGGGCAAGCGCATCCTGGTAAGCCATGATGAGCTTTGGGCGAATTACTCATCACCATCGCTTGTTTTCCTGATGTTCCTGATGGGGGTGGTGGCGGTGTTGGTTGTGTTTGCCGGGCTTGCCGATTTGCTTGCAGGTCCTTTCAAACGCCTGACCAACGCGATTATCGATCATGGCGATGAGGTCAGCGGCCCGCCTGTCGAGGAACGCGGCCCGACCGAGGCACGGTCAATGGCGGCTGCCTACAACGATCTGCGCGAACGCATTTCGCGCATGCTAGGCGATCGCACCCGGATGCTGGCCGCCATTTCCCACGATTTGCGTACACCCAGCACACGGTTGCGCTTACGCGCCGAGTTCATCGAAAATGATGAACTGCGTGAAACCGTGCTGCGTGATCTTGATGAAATGGACAGTCTTCTGAATGACGCGCTTGATTTCCTGGGCGACTGGATCGCCAAGGAAGAAGAACGCACAGTCGATTTTGTTTCCGTGCTCGAAGCCATTTGTGATGATTACGCCGATCTTGGCCGCCCGGTAAGCTTCGCCGGCCCGCAACCCCTGCAATTCAGTTCGGTTCATACCGTTTTTGGCGGTGGGGATGATGCGCACTCCTTTGATGGCAAACGCAGTATTCGGCTGTCCTGTCGGCCGGGTACGTTAAAGCGTGCCTTTACCAACCTGATTGAAAATGCCCTGAAATACGGCCATCGCGCCAATGTCAGCCTAGAAGCAACCGCTGATACGGTTCTGGTTACCATCCGTGACGAAGGGCCCGGTATCCCGGTTGAGCATCAGGACAAGGTGTTTTTACCGTTCTATCGTGTCGAAGGATCACGTGCGCGCAGTACCGGGGGCAGTGGCCTTGGTTTGTCGATTGTCAAAACCGTGATTGATGCCCATGACGGCCGCATTGAATTGCGCAATATGCCGGGCAAGGGGCTTGAAGTTCTGGTGTCCCTGCCGCGCCGGGTTTAGATCCACGCTGAACTGAGTGAGGCGGAGCAGGGGCCAAAAAGAAGAATGGCGGGTGGCCCCCAGAACCACCCGCCAATCAGATCAGATCCGCAACTCGGTATCCGGGTCAAACAGACTGATCTGAGACATGTCGGCCGAGAACGTCATGCTCTCGCCCGGTGTCGGTGCGCGGTCCGGACGGACGCGAGCGACGATTTCCTTACCGGCGATGTCGATCACGGTCATGGTGTCGGCACCGGTCGGTTCGATCACTTCGACCTTGCTGTCGAAATTGACATACTGGCTGCCCGGTTCGTCCGAATTCGTGCGCTTGTGGGTCAGGGCTTCGGGACGGATGCCGAACACGACGTCCTTGCCGATATAGCCATGATAGCTTTCCGGTGCCTCAAACAGCGGCAGGACAATCGGATTGCCATCGCGCGGAATGGTCACAGCCAGCTTGCCACCTTCTTCGGTCAGGGTCGCATCGATGAAGTTCATTGATGGTGAACCGATGAAGCCGGCCACAAACATGTTGTTCGGGCGCTCATAGATGTTCTGCGGAGTATCGAACTGCTGCAGAATACCGTCTTTCATTACCGCGATGCGCGACGCCAGAGTCATCGCTTCGATCTGGTCGTGCGTGACGTAGACGATGGTCGAGCCAAGACGCTGATGCAGCTTCTTGATCTCGGTACGCATGTCGACACGCAGTTTCGCATCAAGGTTTGAAAGCGGTTCGTCAAACAGGAAGATATCCGGGTCACGTACAAGCGCACGGCCCATGGCCACACGCTGGCGCTGACCACCCGAAAGCTGGGACGGTTTACGATCCAGAAGCGGCTCGATCTGAAGCAGCTTGGCCACATCGGCAACCGCCTTGTCACGTTCCTGATTGGAAACGCCACGGATTTCGAGGCCAAAGGTGATGTTCTTGCGGACCGTCATGTTCGGGTAAAGCGCATAGGACTGAAACACCATGGCGATGTTACGGTCCTTGGGGTGCACGTCGTTGATAACGCGATCCCCGATGCGGATTTCCCCGTCAGTCGAGCTTTCCAAACCTGCAATCAGGTTCAGAAGGGTGGATTTACCGCAACCTGACGGGCCGACAAGGACGAGGAACTCGCCATCATCAATTGCCAGATTGATTTCCTTGAGAACTTCGACAGGGCCAAATGCCTTGCGAACTTTATCGAGGGTGAGTGATGCCATTTACTTATCCCTTCACCGAACCGGCGGTCAGGCCGCGGACGAAGTATTTGCCTGCGAGGACATAAACCAGCAGCGTCGGAAGGCCGGTCAGCAGGGCTGCCGCCATATCAACGTTGTACTGTTTCACGCCGGTCGTGGTGTTGACGATATTGTTGAGTGCGACGGTCATCGGTGCGTTTGCGCCAGAGGCAAACGAAGCACCGAACAGGAAGTCGTTCCAGATCTGGGTGAACTGCCAGATGACCGAAACCACGATGATCGGGGTCGAGATCGGCAGAATGATGCGCCAGAAAATGGTGAAGAACCCGGCACCGTCGATGGTGGCTGCCTTGACCAGTTCATCCGGGATCGAAACGTAGTAGTTCCGGAAGAAGAGCGTGGTGAAGCACAGGCCGTAAACCACATGGACCAGAACAAGGCCCGGGGTGGAGCTTGCAAGACCAAGCTTGCCAAGAACCTGTGACATTGGCAGCAGCACGACCTGGAACGGAATGAAGCAGCCAAACAGCAGCAGGGCAAAAACGATGTTCGCCCCCTTGAACCGCCACTTGGTCAACGCATACCCGTTAATCGCACCAAGGAAGGTCGAAATCAGAACGGCGGGGATCGCCATTTTGACCGAGTTCCAGAAATAGATTTTGATCCCGGTACATTCGACACCAACACAGGCTTCGTTCCATGCATAGTTCCATGCATCAAACGTCACCACGCGCGGCAGCGAAATCAGCGACCCTTCACGGATTTCGTCAAGCGACTTCAACGAGGTCGCAATCATGACGATCAGCGGGAAAAGGTAATAGGCCGCAAACAGGATCAGAACGAGGTAGAGCAACCCGCGCAGAACAGTGTTTTTCCAGCCTGCGTCGTGGCTGTAGGTCTGAATATCAGCCATTTTTCTTGCCTCCGCGCAGTTCGGAATACAGATACGGCACAATGATCGCCATAACGGTCGCCAGCATCATCATGGCACTGGCTGCACCAACACCAAGCTGGTTACGCTGGAAGGCCATCGTGTACATGAAGGTTGCCGGAAGATCGGATGAGTAGCCCGGGCCGCCGCCGGTAAGGGCAATGACGAGGTCAAAGCTTTTGACCGCCAGATGGGCCAGAACGACGATCGCGCTCAGGAAGACCGGGCGGATCGACGGAATGATAATGCCGAAGTAAATCCGGGGCAGGCTGGCACCGTCCATATAGGCTGCGCGAATGATGTCCTGATCGACGCCGCGCAATGCCGCAAGGAACATTGCCATGACAAAGCCCGATGCCTGCCAGACAGCTGCGATCACAACCGTGTAGATCGCCATGTCCGAATTGACCAGCCAGTCGAACTTGAAGCTCGTCCAGCCAAGATCATGCATCATGCTTTCAAGGCCAAGGCCCGGATTAAGAAGCCATTTCCAGACAGTACCCGTCACAATGAAGGACAGGGCCATCGGATACAGGAAGATCGTGCGAAGCGCGCCTTCGGCGCGAATACGCTGATCAAGAAGAACTGCCAGAAGGCACCCGATGAACAGGCAGGTCACAATAAACAGACCGCCAAAGATCAACAGGTTTTCAATGGCAACATGCCAGCGTTCCATCTGCCACAGGCGTTCATATTGTCGCAGACCTGCCCAATCCCAAACAGGAAGCATGCGCGACTTGGAAAACGCCATATAGCCGGTCCACAGGATGAACCCGTAGACGAAAAACAGGGACGCAGCAAAGGACGGCGCAACAACGATCTTGGAAAGATGACGCTGAATGCTGGCCATCAGGTTGCTTTCGGTGCTTTGAGAAGCCCCCATAACCTTTGCCTCAAAAGTTAAATGAGTGGGAAACAGGCCCCGGAAATTCCGGGGCCTGCAAGGTGCTCATATCTCAGAGTGTACTGATCAGATGAGATTAGTCTTTGGCAAGTTCAACTGCTTCGACCAGACGCGAGACGGCTTCGTCAGACGACATGTCGGAGTTGAAGTGCGCGGTCACGACGTCAACGATCGCACCTGCAAGGTGGCCGCGAAGCGCCATGCCGTGTGCCATGGACGGAAGGAACCCGCCAGCTTCCTGGGCTGCTTCGAGATCAGCTTCGGATTTTTTGGCGCAATCGTCGAATTTCTCAAGCGATACGCCCGAACGTGCCGGGATCGAACCTTTGAGCAGGTTGAAGGTTTCCTGGAACTTTTCGCCAACGATGAGTTCAGCAAGAAGTTTCTGGCCAGCAACCTTGTCATCACCCGAAACGTTGAACATGGCAAAGCTGTCAACGTTAAACAGATAGCCGTGATCCGAAGGGGTTGCGGCACAGATGAAGTCTTTGCCCGGTACTTTGCCAGCAGCAAGGAATTCGCCTTTTGCCCAGTCACCCATGATCTGCATGGCGGCTTCGCCATTCATGACCATTGCAGTGGCAAGGTTCCAGTCGCGACCCGGGAAGTCAGCATCGACATAACCGCGGATTTTACGCATCTGGTCAAACACCGATTTCATGGTGTCGGAGTTCAGCGCGTCTTCGTCGAGGTCGATCAGGGCTTTCTGGAAGAATTCCGGGCCGCCAAGACCAAGAACGACGGTTTCAAAGACGGTTGCGTCCTGCCACGGCTGACCACCATGTGCGACCGGCGTAATACCAGCAGCCTGCAGCTTGTCAGCAACAGCGTTGAATTCGTCCCAGGTGGTCGGTGCTGACTCGACGCCAACTTTCGCCAGAAGGGTCGGGTTTGCCCAGATCCAGTCAACGCGGTGAACGTTTACCGGAACAGCAACATAGTCGCCTTCATATTTCATGACGTCCTGAATCGCAGCCGGGATAACGTCATCCCAACCTTCAGCAGCAGCAACGTCATTCAGATCGGCAAGGGCACCCTGTTCGGCCCATTCCTGAATGGCCGGACCTTTAAGCTGAACAGCAGCCGGTGCATCGCCCGACAGAACGCGCGAACGCAGAACGGTCATGGCTGCATCGCCAGCACCACCAGCAACCGGGCTATCAACCCAGGTGCCGCCGTTGGCTTCAAAATCTTCTTTAAGGGATGCGACAGCTTTTGCTTCGCCGCCCGAAGTCCACCAGTGCAGAACTTCAGCGGTCGGCTCGGCATGAGCAAAGCTTGCAGTCGCGAGTGCAGAAAATGCCACACCAGTGGCTAGGATGGTTTTGCGCAGATACATTTAGGTTTCCTCCCTGGCTTTTAACCATTTGCAGCGACAACATGCTGCGAGAGGGCGCGCAATGCATCCACAAAACTGTAACAGGGCGTTTCCAGATTGCGAACTGAAACGTTCTGTTACAAAATTGCCAATATACGGCCTAACTATATTGCAAAGCAGCAAAAACAATTAGCGCGTTTGTGTGCATTAAAGCTGTGATGCATTGGAACGAATGGGCGGAATTTCATGGCAGTTATTGCGTGAAATCGCAGGTATCAAGGGGTAGGCGGCCACTATGTGGAATAATGCACCTGTCATCGACTGGATTGCGTCAACGGGCCGACTGCTTGAAGACCCCAATGCGTTTTTTAACGGGTTGATGGAACAGCTCAACACCAATGGTTTTCACATTGCGCGAATGCGCTGTTCGATGCAGGCCCTTCATCCGCAAGTTGCCGTATGGTCGTTCACATGGGATCGTGATCAGGGGGCACATTTGTGGGAAGCCAACCATGGCATCCATGAAAGCGGCGCGTATATCGGAAGCCCGGTCGAAGAGGTCAATTTGCATGGTGGCCCGGTCCGGATCCAGCTGGCCAAGGTTGACCCGGCCGACCATCACCCTCTGGTAGGTGAACTGGTTGAGATGGGGCTGACTGACTATTATTGCACCCGTGTTCGCTTCAGCGGTGGGCGCTGGTGTGTGATGACAATTGCCACAGACCAGTCAGGCGGTTTCGAGGATGGCGAGATCACCTGTTTTGACGGATTGCTCGATCATATCGGGGTGGTGCTTGAACTGCATGTTACCAAACGGATCGAACATTCCCTGCTTGATACCTATTTGGGTGAGCGCACCGGTGCGCGCGTCATGCATGGTCAGATGCGCCGTGGTGACGGCGAAACAATCCGGGCTGCGCTCTGGTTTAGTGATGTGCGCGATTTCACGGTTCTGACTGAAACCCTGTCCGTCGAACAGCTGCTTGATAGCCTCAATGTCTATTTCGAAACGGTCGAACGCGCTGTGCGTGCCCATGGTGGCGAAATCTTGCGTTTTGTCGGGGATGCCATGCTGATTGTCTTTGCCCAGGAAAACGACCAGTCGGCAGAAACCGTCTGCGAGAATGCCCTGCGTGCGGCCGAGGCCGCCTTGGCGGACCTGCAAAATGTAAATGAAACCCGTTCAGAGGCCGGATTGCCACTTCTGCGTTTTGGCGTCGGGTTGCACTATGGCGAGGTGGTGTATGGCAATGTGGGGGGAACCCATCGGCTTGATTTCACCGTCATGGGGGTTGCGGTCAACCGGACTGCGCGCCTTGAAAGTCTGACCAAACAGATCGGGACACCGTTGTTGATGTCCGACGTTCTGGCAAGCCACATCAAAGCTGCCACGGTTTGTTGTGGTGACTTCGCGGTCAAAGGCGTTTCTGAACCACTTACTGTTCATGCCCTCGAAGCAGCTTTGCCATTTGCACCAGCCGACGGCGACAAGACCTAGCCAGGCAGTATTTCAAACCCTCTAAAAGCTCAAAAATGTTGCATCGCACAGTTTTCCTGAAGGCACAATTCAACTCAAAACATTAGACATGATCATCTTATCAGCCACGAATTGTCGGGTATGATCGTCCCGGGCGTGTTTATCTGTGAATAAATGGCACAGATGATATGCATTTTTTGGTGGTTGAGGATCAAATGCAATTTCGACATATTGCAACGCGAAGCAAGCCAGTGGATGCGCCAGACAGTTGGAGGTTACCTCCAAGGCAGCATTCCAATTTGTAACCCAAGGAGGTTCAACATGTTCCTGTCCAGTATTCTCGTTGCTGTTCGCCGTTGGGCCTATGCACGCTCGGTCGCGAATGAACTTTACGGCCTTGATAAGCGCGATCTTGATGATGTCGGGATTTCCCAGTGGCAGATCAAAGACGTTGCTCGTAAAGCAGCCCGTGACGCGATTGCATAACGCTCGCACCATATAGGCACCCGTTATTCGGGATCGCCAATGCTAAAGCCGGACCCAGTCCGGCTTTTTGTGTTTCTGGGTTTTGAAAATCTCGCCCAATACTGACGGTATTGCTATCAGAACAGGTCAGCCTGGCTAGGGCTGGCGTCAAGCTTGTCGTCGTCAAGCTTGTGCAAAAACGCTTCGGCTTGGTCAATCAGGTCGCGTTTTTTGTCGTCTCTCATCCGCGCCCAGTTGCGGTAAGGCATGCCAAGGCGGGGATTGTTGCCAAGTTTCTTGGCGTTGCGATCCATGAAGTGCCAGTAAAGCGCGTTAAAGGGGCATGCATCTGCGCCGGTATTCTTGCGCGGGTTATATTGGCATCCCTGGCAATAATCCGACATCCGATCAATATATTTGCCGCTGGCCGCATAGGGTTTGGATGCCATCTTGCCGCCATCAGCATATAGCGCCATGCCAAAGGTGTTGGGCAGTTCAACCCATTCAAACGCATCAATATAGACCGCCAGATACCATTCACAGACTTCTTGTGGGTTGAGCCCGGCCAGCAGCGAAAAATTGCCAATCACCATTAATCGCTGGATGTGATGTGCATAGGCATTTTCAAGCGTTTCCCCAATCGCCTGTTTCAGGCAGTTCATCGGCACGTCCCCATCCCAGAAGAATGCGGGCAGGGGCCGCTTTGCATCGAAGTGATTGCCGTTTCCATAATCCGGGCCAAGATACCAGTAAAGTCCGCGGACATATTCCCGCCAGCCAAGGATTTGGCGAATAAACCCTTCGACAGCATTCAGCGGTGCCTTGCCGTCATGATAGGCTTTTTCGGCCGCATGGCAGACTTCATCGGGCAGCAACAGACCGATATTGAGGCACGGGCTGATCAGGGAATGATACAGCGTCGCACTTTTGACCGTCATCGCATCCTGATAATCGCCAAAACGCGGCAGGCGATGTTTGATGAAATGGTCAAGCGCACGCAGGGCCTCTTTGCGTGTCACGGGCCAACCGAATGACGCAATATTCCCAAGTGCATCGGGAAAATCATCCTCGGTGCGATCGAGCAATTCTTGGGTGATCTTGTCGGGGGCAAAGGTCTTTGGCGATGGTGGTGTCACATCATCGGGCAGGCTTTTGCGGTTGTCGTGATCAAAGTTCCACTGCCCGCCCACCGGTTTACCATCAGGCTCCATCAGGATGCCGGTATCGCGCCGCAAACCGCGATAGAAATACTCCATCCGCAGTTCCTTGCGGTCCTTAGCGAAATCTTCAAAACCCGAAAGCGGGGAAAAGAACCGGTCATCGGCACGCACATCAACCGATATATCAAAATCATCCGGCCACTTGTCGATTTCGTGTCTTACCCGCCATTCACCGGGTTCAGTGACAATAACCTGTTGAATGTCGTGTTCGGCGATCGCCGCCTTCAGGGCGTCGGTAAAGGATTTCGTCTTACGGTTCTGATAATCGAAGTATTCAACATGGAAACCCTCATCGCGCAGCTCGTCAGCGAAATGGCGCATGGCGGAAAGGATCATTACGATCTTTTGGCGATGATGGGCCACATAGGTGGCCTCACTGCGTGGCTCTGCCATTACGATCAGATCACGATCAGGATCTGCGTCCTTCAGGCTGGAAACGCCGCGGGTCAGTTGGTCACCAAGGACGAAACGAATGGTCTGAAAGCGGGACTTCATGTTTTGCTTCGATTTATTGAACGGCAGTCAGGAGTCGTACGAAAACAAGCGGCAAAAGGATCGCCAAAAAGGCCGAAACCATCGAACCGATTTGCATTCTCAGGAAAATCCGTGCGAATGATTTTTAGTCATTCAGGACGAGTGGAAAATTTCAGAAAAATCGGCTAAATTATTGATAATGGTAATCAAAGGCGCGTTTTTAACTTGCAACATGCAAGTGGGATTCCCAGTATCTTCATAGCCCAACCATCAGGAGATCCATGATGAAAGGTGATCCCAAGATCATCACATATCTTAATCGCATTCTGACCAATCAGTTGACTGCGATTAACCAGTATTTCCTGCATGCCAGAATGCTGCGGGACTGGGGCGTGGAAGAAATGGGCGAGTACGAGTACAAGCTCTCGATCAAGGAAATGAAACGCGCCGACGACACGATTGAGCGCATTCTGTTCCTTGAAGGCCTCCCCAATCTTCAGAACCTCAACAAACTGATGATCGGCGAAAATGTCGAAGAGATCATCAGTTGCGACATGAAATTTGAACTGGCAAGCCTGCCGCTGCTGCGTGAAGCCATTTCCGCCTGTGAAAAGGCCGAGGACTTTGTCACCCGCGATCTGCTGGTAAAATTCCTGGAAGAACAGGAAGACCATGTCGACTGGCTTGAGACCGAAGAATGGCAGCTCGAAAATGTCGGGATTGCAAACTTTATCCAGAGCCGTTCAGGCGACGGCGATTAATCAGATCAGGAGTGTTACGCCATGAAGGGTAGCAAAAAGGTTCTCGCCGCGCTGAACAAGCAGCTTACAGCCGAACTGTCGGCGGCGGATCAATACAATACGCATGCTGAAATGTATGCTGATTGGGGCCTGCATTCGCTTTATGAGCGCATGCATCATGAAAAGGATGAGGAACTCGAACACGCAAAGCGTCTGATCGAGCGTATCCTGTTCCTTGAAGGTGTGCCCGATACCGCATCGCGCGAACCGATCAAGATCGGCAAAACCGTGCCCGAGATGATGAAAAACGATCTCGAGCACGAATATCACGTCATCAACCTTCTGAAAAAGGCGATCAAGATTGCCGAGGCAGAAGACGACTTCCAGACCCGCCAGATGCTGGTCGAGCTGCTTGATGACAGCGAAGAAGATCATGCTTACTGGATTGAACAGCAGATTCGCCTGATCGATATGATGGGTCTGCCGAACTACATCCAGTTCCGCGCTGCGGGCGAACCCAGCCCGGAAGGCTGATAAGTCGCCACAATCATGCAAAAAGCCCCGGACTGGTTCCGGGGCTTTTTTTGTTGCGCCATCGTTATTTTAAGCGGCTTTTGGCGCCAGCGCTATTATTCGGCTTGACCTTCCAGTTGCTGGAAGCTCTATGGTTGCCCATATTCCAATAAGAATCCTTAATTGAGGTAACGTGATATGGACAGCCGGACCGAACAGTTAGACACCCCGTCAGGTGCGGCAGGCGGTGCCCCCGCCGGAGCGAAGCCAGCAAATGACGACGATGTCAGCTTCCAGATCGAAGGCATGTCATGCGCAAACTGTGCCGGGCGCGTTGAAAAGGCACTTGGTGCACTCGATGGTGTGTCCGAGGCATCGGTCAACTTCGCGCTGAATTCCGCGAATGTTCACTTTGATCGCAGCAAGACCGATACCGCGAAGATCGCACAGGCCGTAAATGACGCCGGTTATAGCGTTGTGGAAAATCAGCTGTCCTTTGATGTCGATGGCATGTCCTGCGCGAACTGTGCGTTGCGGGTAGAAAAGGCGCTGGCAGCCCTGCCAGGTGTTTTAACAGCCAGTGTGAATTTCGCCCTTGAACGTGCTGATGTGTCGACCTTGTCCGATAGCGTAAACGACGCCCGCGTGATCAAGGCCATCGAGGATGCTGGGTATCACGCGACATCGCGCAACGGTCCCGCGTCCGAGACGCCGGATGAAGAGGGCGCTGATACCGTTGCCAAAAAGAAAACCGACAAATCCCTGATCCTGTTGGCGGTATCGGCACTGCTGACCGCGCCACTGGTCCTGCAGATGGTCTGGATGAACCTTGGGGTGTCTTATCACCTGCCAGCTTGGGTCGAACTGGTGCTGGCGACGCCCGTGCAGTTTTATATCGGCGCACGGTTCTATAAGGGCGCATATGCAGCGCTTCGTCATCGTAGTGCGAATATGGATGTGCTGGTCGCCCTTGGGACGTCGGCGGCCTATTTCCTTAGCCTCTATAACATGGTCACAGCCAATGCCGGGCAGGCCCATCTTTACTTTGAGGCCTCGGCTGCGATTGTAACCCTGATCCTTGCCGGCAAGATTATGGAAGAACGCGCCAAGCGCGGTGCATCGGCCGCCATCCGTGAATTGATGGCACTCCGCCCGCGTCGGGCGCGCAAGCTCGTTGACGGTGAAGGCGAACAAGATGTTGCGGTCGAAAGTCTTTCGGTCGGTGATATCGTCCGTGTGTTGCCCGGTGAACGCCTGCCGGTGGATGGGACGGTGCGTGCTGGTGACAGCGAGCTTGATGAAAGCCTGATCACCGGTGAAACCCGCCCGGTCGCCCGAATGACTGGCGACGCGGTTGTCGGTGGCGCGGTCAATGGCACCGGTCGACTTGATATCGAAGTTCGGGCAGTTGGCGATGATACAACGCTGTCGCGTATCATTCGTCTGGTGGAACAGGCCCAGACCGGCAAGGCACCTGTTCAGAAACTGGTCGACCGCGTTTCTGCGGTGTTTGTGCCGATTGTGGTTGGCATCGCACTTGTGACATTGGCTGCCTGGCTATTTACCGGCTTTGGTGCGGAGGCCTCCATTGTTGCCGCTGTATCGGTTCTGGTGATTGCCTGTCCCTGTGCTTTGGGCCTTGCAACGCCAACCGCCCTTGTCGCCGGAACAGGCAGTGCGGCGCGCAACGGTATTCTGATCCGCAATTTCGAGGCGCTTGAGCAGGCCCATAACGTTGATACCGTCATTTTCGACAAGACCGGTACGCTGACCGAAGGCACCCCGACGGTGCGCAATGTCGAAGCCGTCAATGGCATAGAGCGCGACGAACTTCTTCGCCTTACGGCGGCAGTTCAGTCGGCCAGTGAACATCCGCTTGCCCGTGCCATCGTCTCGCTTGCCCGTGACGAGGGTCAAACACTGCCCGACATCAGCAACTTCAAAGGCAAAACCGGTGCCGGTGTCATGGCAGAGGTTGATGGTCGCAAGGTTGTGGTTGGCTCCGAAGCGCTGCTGAGTGATCAGAACATTGGCCTACCAGCCGATGACATCGCACAGGCCATCAAGACCCACGAGGGCGAGGGGCGAACTGTGATTCTGGTGGCTGTCGATGGTGCGTTTGCGGGTTATATGACGCTTGAAGATCGCATTCGCGAAAATGCCAAGCAGGCGATTGCCGACCTCAAGGCGCGCGGAATCGCATCAATCATGCTGTCGGGGGACAGTCAGGATGTCGCAAGCCATGTCGCCCGTGAGCTTGGCCTGGAACGCGGTGAAGGTCGTATTCGCCCGCAGGACAAGGCGCTTGAGGTCGAAAAACTCCGTAAGCAAGGCCGTCACGTTGCCATGGTCGGCGACGGCATCAACGATGCGCCTGCGCTGGCGGCGGCGGATGTCGGTATTGCCATGGGCGGTGGAACCGATGTTGCCATGGAAACCGCCGGCATTACCCTGATGCGTTCGGACCCGGCACTTGTGTCTGCCGCGATTGATATTTCCATCGCAACCCGTCGCAAGATTGCACAAAACCTGTTTTGGGCCTTTGCCTATAACGTGGTTGGTGTGCCCTTGGCTGCCCTTGGTGTGCTTAGCCCGGCAATTGCCGGTGCTGCGATGGCACTCAGTTCGGTCTCGGTTGTGGGCAACTCTCTGACGCTTCGTCGCTGGAACGCAAAGGGACGGGGATAAGTCATGAATATTTCCGACGCCGCAATTGAGTGTGGCCTTCCTGCCAAGACCATCCGCTATTACGAGGATATCGGTCTGGTGTCGCCCGGCAGGCTTGCCAACGGCTATCGCGATTATGATGAGGATGACCTGCACAAGCTGCGCTTTTTGCAGCGTGCGCGTGGGCTTGGTTTCTCGGTCGAAGACTGCCGAGTGTTGCTGTCTCTTTACGAGGACCGCAATCGTGCCTCTGGCGATGTAAGGAAAATCGCCAAAACCCACCTGGACGAGATCGAACGCAAAATTGCCGAGCTCCAAAGCCTGCGCGATACGCTGTCTGATCTTGTGCAGTCCTGCCATGGTGATGATCGTCCGAACTGTCCGATCATCAATGATCTGGCGCGCTAACCTTTTCCGATACCCCCTATGACCAAGAGAGAGAATAGTGAAAAATAAAGGCGTTATGGCGCTTGGCGCGCTTCTCGGTCTGGCCATCATCGTTGGTGGCGTGCGTTTTTTCGGTACGGAAAGCAGTAACGATCAGACCGTGGAACTGCGCCCGGATGATCTGCAACTCATTGCCTTGGGCAAGAAGGTCTATGATGCCAATTGTGCGTCCTGCCACGGCGCCAAACTTGAAGGTGAGCCCGACTGGCGACAACGCGGGGCAGATGGCCTGCTTCCGGCACCACCCCATGATGAAACCGGTCATACTTGGCACCATCCTGATGCCCTGTTATTTGCCGTGACCAAATACGGACCGGCGGCCATGGCCGGGGATGACTACAAGTCGGCAATGCCCGGCTTCGAGGATGTCCTGACTGACGAAGAAATCCTGGCGAGCCTGTCTTACATCAAAAGCCGATGGCCCAAAGACGTTGTAACACGCCACGACCAGATCAATCAGTCAGCCGCACAGTGATCCCCTAAAAGCCAAAAGACCCGCCGTGGTACTTCCCGGCGGGTCTTTTGCTATTTCGTGATTGTGATCAGCTTAGTGTCGCGGCAGGGTAATCCGCACCGTGGTACCCTTGCCAAGATCACTCTCGATGCTCAGCCGTCCGCCATGCAGTTCGACCAGAAGCTTGGCAAGTGGCAGGCCAAGGCCTGTCCCGACACTTTCCTTTACCCCGGACGGATGCAACTGTGAAAACCGTGCAAGCGCGCGTGGAATGTCGTTCGGGCTCATGCCGACACCATTATCCTCGACTGCAAAGGTCACATCTTCATCGGTGGCGGTAAGACCAAGACGGATTTTACCATGTTCGGGCGTGAACTTCGCTGCGTTGCTCAGGATGTTGATCAGGATCTGTTTGAGCTTGAGCTTGTCACACTGCATCAATACCGGTGCATCGGGCAGATCAAATTGCAGTTCATGACCGCGGCGCGAAATATCATCGCTGACAAGGCGCGCGGCATCACGCACCACACAACGCAGGTCAGCCTCTTCGAGCTGCAAGGTCATCGAGCCGGCCGACAGCTTGGAGACGTCGAGAACATTGTTGACCAGCTCAAGCAGATGCTTGCCAGCTTCATACACGTCTCGCCCGCAATCACGATAACCCTCCGGCAGATCGCCAAGTACCCCGTGGGCAATCAGTTCCGAGTTGCCGATGATCGCATTAAGCGGCGTGCGCAGTTCATGGCCCATATTGGCGATGAAGTCGGATTTCGAGGCGTTCGCGTCCGACTGATTGCGGTTTTGTTCCATCAGGGATCGTTCGGCCTGTTTCTGACGATCATTTTCAAGAAGCGTCATCAGAACCGCAGTGCGCGTTTCATTGTTGTGGAAATACTCAAGCGGGGCGATGGACAGATCGCAAACGTGGCTTTCCTTGGCTGCCCCGACCAGAATGATGTCACCGCGCCAGGTACGACCCGAAGAAAACACATCTTCGATATCGTTCATCAACCCCTTGGAGAGAAAACCGGCCTTGCGACCGATCATGCGTTCGCGCGAAACACCAATCATCCGGGCGATGGCCTCGTTGCACTGCATGACGATGCCGCTGCGATCGCAAATGACGGCAGCATACGGCAGCGCGTTCAGGACAACCTGATCGGCCAATGGCGCACTGGTTGAACTGATTGGAGTGTTGCTGGTCATTTCAGCCCGTGATCCCATGATAATCTGGTCGCCGCTAAAAGCGGGCGATACCAA
Organism: Thalassospira sp. HF15; assembly: GCF_011806525.1. Classification (GTDB taxonomy): domain Bacteria; phylum Pseudomonadota; class Alphaproteobacteria; order Rhodospirillales; family Thalassospiraceae; genus Thalassospira. Next base: position 143,971 of record NZ_JAAVKI010000001.1, read on the forward strand.
GCCCCGTCAGAGAGATGTCAGGATTTTTGTTGCTGATGAAATCTGCAACTGCTTTTGCTGATCCGCAACTCATTGTCCAACCCAACGTCCCATGCCCTGTATTAAGGTATAGATTAGCATACTTGGTACCCCCGAGAATAGGGGCAGAATCAGGGGTAACAGGCCGTAAACCCGCCCAGAAGCTGATGTTGGCGCGATCACCCGAATTCGGGAATAATTCCAGCGCTTTATCGACGATCAGTTGTTTGCGGCGTTCCGACATACCCAGGTTATAGCCATCCAATTCTGCTGTGCCTGCAACTCGAAGATGTGTTCCCAGTCGCGAATACACCATTTTTATGCTGTCATCAATCAGCGCCGTCTCAGGCGCGCCGGAATGACCCGTGGTATCCATGCTGATCGAGTAGCCTTTGCAGGGGTAAATTGGCAATTTGATGCCAATCGGGGCCAGCAACATTGGGCTGTAGCTGCCAAGGCAGACCAAAAAGGCATCCGCCTTGATCTCACCCTTGTCGGTCTGAGCCGCGGTAATCTTGCCCTGATCGTGGCTAAGGCCGGTGACTTTGGTGTTGAACTGAAATGATGCACCTTTGGCGATACAGTGTTGAGTAAGCGCCTCGGTGAATTTTTGCGCGTCGCCGCTTTCATCGTCGGGGGTAAAGCTGCCACCAATGATCGGCACGGTGGCATCACGCAATGCCGGTTCGATGGCAAGGCATTCATCGCGCGAGACCAGCTTTCGGTTCAGACCATAGTCCTGCATCTGGGCGGTGGCCTTTTCGACGGCGACCATATCCTGTTCGTTGCGACAGATATGCAGGATGCCGCGCGTGCTGTGGTCATAGTCGATATCAAGTGTGTCCCGCAGGGTACGCAGGCAATCGCGGCTATAGATCGCAACACGCAGTGCCTTTTCCAGATTGATCTTTGCCCGCGCATCGGTGCAGTTGCGCAAGAACCGCAGACCCCATGAAAACAGTTGCGGGTCAAAGCGCATCCGCACCAGAAGCGGCGCTTCTTCGCGACCAAGCCAGCTTACGATTTGTTTGGGGGTGGCTGCATTCGCCCAAGGGGTAGCATGACACGCGGAAATCTGACCGCCATTGGCAAAGCTTGTTTCCTGCGCACTGGCATGCTGGCGATCAACCACCGTGACCTGATGGCCATTTTGCAAAAGATACCAGGCCGCCGTTGTCCCGATGACCCCGGCGCCCAAGACGACAACATGCATGCGGGCAAAGCCTTGCTGCGAAAAGTTCTGTGTGGCCTATCTGTTTGTCAGCCTTTCTGCCAACTACCAGACTTGCGAATTTCGCTGCAATATAGTGGGGTGATATTTAATTGGCTACAGTCGACTGAAGCTGTTTTAAATCCTGCTGGACGCGCGGTACAAATAACGGGTTCACGACAGGGATGACGGGGCGAAATGTTTGAAATCCTGACAACCGACCAGATGTACGAGGCGGACCGCCGCACAATCGAAGGCGGCGTGCCTGGTGATGTCCTGATGCAAAATGCCGGTCGCGCCGTGTTTGAAGAAATCATCCGCCACTGGTCACCGCGCTCGGTATCCGTGCTATGCGGTCCCGGCAACAATGGCGGCGATGGCTTTGCGGTTGCCAAGCTGTTGCGCGACGAAGGCTGGTCTGTTCGTCTTGGCCTGATGGGCGAGGTTTCTGATCTTAAAGGGGATGCTGCCTTACACGCCGCGCGCTGGGACGGGGCCACCGAACGTTTGTCACCGGCATTGGTGGTCGGTGCGGATCTGGTGGTCGACTGCATCTTTGGGGCCGGGCTGGCACGTGCCATATCCGGTGATCTGGCCGAACTTGTCACAACAATCAATTCAAGCCCGTGTGGGGTGGTGTCGGTTGATGTGCCATCTGGCGTTGATGGCAATACCGGTATGGTTCTGGGCGTTGGGATCAAGGCCGACCTGACCGTCACGTTTTGCCGGGCAAAGCCGGGGCACTACTTGTTACCCGGGCGTTTGATGTGCGGCGAACTGATGGTACGCGATATCGGCATTGCCGATCAGACGGTGCTGGACATTGGCCCGGCTTGTTGGCGCAATGACCCGGTCTTGTGGCGCGCCGGGATCCATTGGCCGGGCCTTGAAGGCCACAAATACCATCGCGGGCATCTTTTGGCCTTTGGTGGCAGCGCGATGACCGGGGCCACCCGGCTTGTGGCCCGTGCTGCGCGCAGATCTGGCGTCGGTCTTTTGACCATCGTGGCTGAGCCGGGCGCGCTTCCTGTCTATGCGTCTGATGCGCCGGGTAATATGACGGCCCCGATGTCGGCGGTGGATACGCTGGTGAATGACTGTCGCCATAACGCGTTTGTCATCGGGCCGGGATTCGGTGTTGGCGATGATACCCGCGCCCTTGTCCTGAAATTACTCCATTTGTGTCGTGCGACCGTTCTGGATGCCGATGCGCTGACAAGTTTTGCCGAAGATCCGTCGACCTTGTGCTTTGCGGTGCAGGGGCCAACCGTGCTGACCCCGCATGAGGGCGAGTTTGCCCGCCTGTTTCCCGATATCACCGGCGATAAGCTGAGCCGGGCGCGTGCGGCTGCCAAACGCTGTGGCGCCACCGTTTTGATCAAGGGGGCCGATACCGTGATCGCAGCACCCGATGGGCGGGCCGCGATCAGTGCGGTGGATGTGCCGTGGCTGGCAACCGCTGGATCTGGCGATGTTTTGGCAGGGATCATCGGTGGATTGATGGCCCAGGGCATGGATAGCTTCGATGCCGCCTGCATGGGGGTATGGTTGCATGCCAGAAGCGGGGCGGATATCGGTCCCGGCCTGATTGCCGAAGACATTCCCGAACATCTCCCCGGTGTCCTGCGCGAACTTTGGTTGGCGTCACGCAAGTAAGACAGGGTTTGGATCGACAAGATGTCTGCGCCCGCGCTGGCACTTGAGGTATAATGACCCGATATAAAAACGATATGGCGTGATGGCGTGGCGCATGATGCAGTCATGACGCGCTGGGGAAACGGTTTGAATTTCTTCTGATACCGGAGTGGGAGACAGGCATGTCTCAGACATTTCTCGACAGAACACTGGATAATTTGCGCGGCGCATGGCGCGAATTGCGCGATAGCCCCGTGGTCCGTGGTCTGGGCTTTGATGACAGTCAAAGCCGCCATGATCGCTGGCGTAAACAGATTGCCGATTGTCTGGCGCGGCGCGGCGGGGCGGTGTCGGCCCGCGCCCGGGCTGCTGCCCTTGGTCACGATTTCCTGCGTCTGGATGATGCGGGCAAACGTGATTTCCTGCATCTATTGGTCAATGAGTTTGGCGTTGATCGCGACCGGGTTGCGGCGGTGATGTCGGACTGGACGGCGGCCGATGATCTGGCTGAGCAGGCCCTGCTTGAAACTGAACTGCGCAGTGCATTAGTGCCGCCATTCCGTGCAATTCTCAAGGAATTCAATTCTTTACCGCAAGGTGTAAAGTTTCTGGTTGATCTGCGCGCGGACCTTTTGCGGTGGCGCAAGGAGGCACCCGGGCTTGCGATTCTGGAACGCGACCTAAAAACGCTGCTGGCAAGCTGGTTTGATATCGGTTTTTTGGAGTTGCAGCGAATCACATGGAATTCACCGGCAGCGCTTCTGGAAAAACTGATCGCCTATGAAGCAGTTCACGCCATTCAAAGTTGGGATGACCTGAAACGTCGTTTGGCATCGGACCGGCGGTGCTTTGCCTTCTTTCATCCGGGCATGCCCAATGAGCCACTCATTTTTGTTGAAGTGGCTCTTGTGAACGGTATTGCCGGGAACGTTGATGTTCTCATCGAAAGCAGGGATGATGAGTTGGTGGGCGATGAAAAGCCCCCCAAAGCCGATACGGCAATTTTCTATTCGATCTCGAACGCGCAGGCAGGCCTCGCCGGGATCAGCTTCGGCGACTTCCTGATCAAGCGGGTTGTTGCCGAACTCCAGCGTGATCTGCCGCAACTCAAGCAATTCTCGACCTTGTCGCCGATACCGGCCCTGCGCAGCTGGATGGACCGTCAGCTTGATACAATGGCCAAGGGCGATGAAACCGGACTGCCCAAGGCGATTGAGGCGGCGCTAAATGACTGCGACGATCTGATGGGGCCAAAATCCCCGGCTTACAGCCCGGATGCTGTGTCTGAGCGTACACGAACCAATATTGAGTATCTGACCGCGTGGTATCTTCTGAATGCCAAGCGTCCCGGCATGGAGACCGCCTTTGATCCGGTGGCACATTTTCATCTGAGCAACGGGGCCCGGGTTGAACGGCTGAACTGGAATGGCAATGGCAAGGAAAACGGCTGGAACCAGTCATTCGGGATGATGGTGAACTATCTCTATGACCTCTCCACCATCGAAAAAAACCACGAAAGTTATGTCGGGCAGGGCAAGATCGCGGTTTCCAGCGCGGTCAAACGGTTGCTCCGTTAGTGGTTCGAATATCCAAAATCGCTTGATTACCCTCAATTCGGGCCCGGTTTGACGGTTATTTTCGACAAGATTGCAATTGTCGAAAAGGCGATGCTTGCATGAGGGGATCGAAGTTTGTATTAAGGCGCACTCATTCTGGTGTGACCGGAGTGATTTCTATGCTTGTGTGCGGGTGTGGCGGAACTGGTAGACGCGCTGGATTTAGGTTCCAGTGGAGCAATCCGTGGGGGTTCGAGTCCCTTCACCCGTACCATAAGCAGGCTGAAAATTTGATCGAGACCCATATTCGTTTAGTCATATTGACTTTCTGACGTCCGGACTGCGTCGCGTAACGGACATTATTCGAACCAAGCAAAAGAGTTATCTATGCAGGTTACTGAAACCAAAAACGAAGGCCTGGCGCGCGAGTTCAAAGTCGTCGTGCCCGCCGCACACATCGAAGAAAAAGTCGTCGCCAAGCTTGACGAAATCAAGGATCAGGTTCGCCTGCCGGGCTTCCGTCCGGGCAAAATCCCGGCAAAACTCCTGCGCCAGCGTTATGGCCAGGCTGTCATGGGTGAAGTCCTTGAAACCGCTGTGAACGAAAACACCGGCAAGGTTCTGAACGACAATGACCTGCGTCCGGCCGTTCAGCCGAAAATCGAAGTCACCAAATTCGACGAAGGCGGTGATCTGGAATTCGATATTGCTGTCGAAATCATTCCGGCCATCGAAGCGATGGACTTCAAAAAGCTGAAGCTGACCCGCGAAGTTGTTGAACTTGACGACAGCAAGGTGAACGAAACCCTCGAGCGCATCGCAAGCGCACAGGGCAGCACCGAGCCGCTCAAGCGCAAACGCAAGTCCAAAGCTGGTGACGTTGTTGTCATCGACTTCCTGGGCAAAATCGACGGTGAAGCATTCGAAGGCGGCAAAGCCGAAGATTACGAGCTTGAACTCGGTTCCGGTTCCTTCATCGAAGGTTTCGAAGATCAGCTGACCGGTGTGAACGCTGGTGACGAAATCGTCGTCAAAGTCAAATTCCCGGACGAATACGGTGCAGCAGAACTGGCAGGCAAAGACGCCGAGTTCGACGTAACCGTCAAGGAAATCAAGGAAAAGAAACCGGCAGAGCTGGATGACGAACTGGCCAAGAAACTCGGTCAGGACAGCCTTGATGCCCTTAAGGACGCGATCCGCAAGGACTTTGGCCGCGAATACGAATCGGTTTCGCGTCAGAAAATGAAACGTCAGCTGCTTGATGCGCTGGCTGAAAACCACAGCTTCGAACTGCCGGCATCCCTGGTAGACAACGAGCTGGAAGGCATCATCGGCCAGATCAAACAGGCCCGTGAAGCTGGTCAGGAAGACGACGAAACCAAAGGCAAGTCCGAAGAGGAACTGACCGACGAGTTCCGCGAAATCGCAGAACGTCGTGTTCTTCTGGGGCTCCTCCTTGCCGAAGTCGGCCGTGAGAACGACATCCAGGTCTCTCAGGAAGACATCAACAAGGTCCTCGTTGCCGAAGCCCAGAAATATCCGGGTCAGGAACAGCAGGTTATTGAATTCTATAAAAATAACCCGCAGGCCTTGCAGGCGCTTCAGGGCCCTGTATATGAAGACAAGGTCGTTGATTACATTGTCGAACTCGCGAAGGTTGAAGACAAGACCGTTACGGTCGAAGAACTTCTGAAGCCCGAAGAGGAAGACGAAGCTCCGAAGAAGAAATCGGCTGCCAAAAAGGCACCGGCGAAAAAAGCAGCAGAAAAGAAGGCTCCGGCGAAAAAAGCCCCGGCCAAGAAAACTGCAGCGAAAAAGCCGGCCGCTAAAAAAGCTGCTGACAAATCCAAAGAGAAGTAATCCGACCGGACACGGTTTAGGATCATGCAGGGAGATTGCAGTTGATGATTGAAGAACAGATGAATTCGCTTGTGCCGATGGTCGTTGAACAGACCAGCCGTGGCGAGCGTGCCTATGACATCTTTTCGCGGCTGCTCAAGGAGCGTATCGTTTTCATCAACGGTCAGGTCCATGACGGCATGTCGTCACTGATCTGTGCTCAGCTTCTGCACCTCGAATCGGAAAATCCGGACAAGGACATTTCGCTTTACATCAACTCACCGGGCGGTGTTGTGACCTCGGGTCTCGCCATCTATGACACCATGCAGTACATCCGTTGCGATGTCTCCACGGTGTGCATGGGGCAGGCGGCATCCATGGGCTCGCTGCTTCTGATGGCCGGTGCAAAGGGCAAGCGTTACTGCCTGCCGAATGCACGTGTCATGATCCACCAGCCGTCCGGCGGCTTCCAGGGTCAGGCATCGGACATCGAAATTCATGCCCGTGAAATTCTGGCTCTGCGTCAGCGTCTCAACGAGATCTATGTCGAACATACCGGCCGTGATCTCAAGACCGTCGAAGACGCAATGGAACGTGATAACTTCCTCACCCCTGATCAGGCCAAGGAATTTGGCCTGATTGACGAGGTCGTCACATCGCGTCCGAAGTCGGAAAGTGATGAAAAGAAAGACTGATCACCGAGCTGTGATTGGCAAAACGCCCCGGTGATCTGCCGGGGCGTTTTTTTATGTCTTGCTTCATGGCACTTTTAAGTCATAGACAAGTGTATGCGCTGGCTTTGGCGTGATTGTTTGGAACTTGCAGCCCACCCGAACGTTTAGGTGATTAATGCAAGGGGTTTCGCAACTACGGTGGCGATCCCATATCAAACTTAGACGCCATAAAGCCAAAAAGCGCAGATTAAACGTTGAGATCGGTATCGTTTACCGGCTAACATGGCGATAAAAGATAACGTCAAACGTAATTGGGGTTTGTATGAGCAAATCGAATAGCGGGGACTCCAAGAACACTCTGTACTGTTCTTTCTGCGGAAAGAGCCAGCACGAGGTTCGCAAGCTCATCGCCGGTCCAACCGTGTTCATCTGTGATGAATGCGTAGAGCTTTGCATGGACATCATCCGCGAAGAGCACAAAACACATCTCGTCAAATCGGCAGACGGGGTGCCTTCTCCGCAAGAGATTTGCAAGGTCCTTGATGACTATGTCATCGGTCAGGGCCATGCGAAGAAAGTTCTCTCGGTAGCGGTTCACAACCATTACAAACGCCTGCACCATTCCAGCAAGAATGAAGACATCGAGCTGGCGAAATCAAACATCATGCTGGTCGGTCCGACCGGTTGCGGTAAAACGCTTCTGGCCCAGACCCTTGCCCGCATTCTTGATGTGCCGTTTACCATGGCAGATGCCACCACCCTGACCGAAGCCGGTTATGTGGGTGAGGATGTTGAGAACATCATTCTCAAGCTGCTGCAGGCCGCTGACTACAATGTCGAGCGCGCCCAGCGCGGCATCGTCTATATTGACGAGGTCGACAAGATTTCGCGTAAATCCGACAATCCGTCGATCACGCGCGATGTCTCGGGCGAGGGCGTTCAGCAGGCATTGCTCAAGATCATGGAAGGTACTGTTGCTTCCGTACCGCCGCAGGGTGGCCGGAAACATCCGCAGCAGGAATTCCTGCAGGTCGACACCACCAACATTCTGTTCATCGTCGGCGGCGCGTTCGCTGGCCTGGACAAGGTGATCTCGCAGCGTGGCAAGGGCAGCGCAATCGGCTTTGGTGCTGATGTGCGGAGTGCCGATGACCGTCGCACTGGTGATGTCCTGCGTGAAGTTGAGCCGGAAGATCTTCTGAAGTTCGGTCTTATCCCGGAATTCATTGGTCGTCTGCCGGTTCTGGCAACGCTTGAAGACCTCGACAATGACGCTCTGGTTCAGATTCTGACCGAGCCGAAAAACGCACTGATCAAGCAGTATCAGCGCCTGTTCGATATGGAAGATGTCAAACTGACCTTCCAGCCGGATGCGCTCAAGGCGATTGCCGACAAGGCGATCGAACGCAAGACCGGTGCTCGTGGTCTGCGCTCGATCATGGAAGGCATCCTGCTTGAAACCATGTTCGATCTGCCGACCATGGAAAGTGTCGAGGAAATCGTAATCAATGCCGACGTCGTTGAAGGAAAGGCAAAACCGTTGCTGATCCATGCAGAACGTCGTGAAGGTGTTGAAAATACGGCCTGAACCTAATTCCCGCACCGGCATCTATTGCGGTGCGGGAAATTCAGATTATCTAACGGATATCTAAAACATGTTCGCGTTGCTGGCGGGGCCTATGGCAGGACCGCAGTAACGTTACGGCTCAGATTAGGGAATAGAACATAATGGTCGAATTGGCGCGTGGCGAAATATACCCGGTGCTGCCGTTGCGTGACATTGTCGTGTTCCCGCACATGATTGTTCCGCTGTTTGTCGGACGTGAAAAATCGGTGCGTGCGCTCGAAGATGTGATGCGCGAAGACAAGCAAATCCTGCTTGTCACCCAGAAAGACGCCGGTCTTGATGACCCGGCTGTCGAAGATCTCTATGAAATTGGTACAGTCGCGACTGTTTTGCAGCTTCTCAAGCTGCCGGACGGAACCGTCAAGGTATTGGTTGAAGGCGGGAAACGGGCCGAAATTACAGGCTACGTTGATAACCCGGAATTCTTCCAGGCCTATGGTTCGGTGCGTGAAGACAGCGAAGAAGATGACAGCGAACTCGAAGCGCTGGCGCGTTCTGTTGTCACGCAGTTCGAACAGTACATCAAACTGAACAAGAAAATACCGCCTGAAGTTCTGGTTTCGGTCAATCAGATCGAAGAACCGGCCAAGCTTGCCGACACGGTGGCATCCCACCTGTCGCTCAAGATTTCCGAAAAGCAGGAGCTTCTGGAAACCAAGCTTGTCGGTGACCGTCTGGAACGTATTTTCGGCTTCATGGAATCCGAAATTGGCGTGTTGCAGGTTGAAAAGAAAATCCGCAACCGCGTCAAACGCCAGATGGAGAAAACCCAGCGCGAGTACTATCTGAATGAGCAGCTCAAAGCCATTCAGAAGGAACTGGGCGAGGGCGAAGATGGCAAGGATGAAGCTTCTGAAATCGAAGAGAAGCTCAACAAGGCCAAAATGTCCAAGGAAGCCAAGGAAAAGGCACAGGCAGAACTCAAGAAGCTGCGCAATATGAGCCCGATGTCGGCGGAAGCCACCGTGGTGCGCAACTATCTTGACTGGATGGTGTCCATTCCGTGGAACAAGCGTTCGCGTGTATCGCACGACCTGAAGAAGGCCAAAAAGGTTCTTGATAAAGAGCATTACGGTCTGGAAAAGGTCAAGGAACGCATCCTTGAATATCTTGCGGTTCAGGCGCGTACCAAAAAGGTCAAAGGCCCGATCCTTTGCCTTGTTGGTCCTCCCGGTGTTGGTAAAACCTCGCTTGGTAAATCCATGGCCAATGCGACCGGGCGTAGCTTTGTGCGCATGTCACTTGGTGGCGTGCGTGATGAATCCGAAATTCGCGGTCACCGCCGGACCTATATCGGGTCCATGCCGGGCAAGATTGTCCAGGGCATGAAAAAGGCGAAATATTCCAACCCGCTGTTCCTTCTCGACGAGATTGAAAAGATGGGTTCGGACTTCCGTGGTGATCCGGCCTCGGCCCTGCTTGAGGTATTGGATCCAGAACAGAATTCTACCTTTAACGATCACTATCTTGAAGTCGATTACGATCTTTCGGATGTGATGTTCGTGACCACGGCCAACTCGCTTCGCATGCAGCAGCCGCTGCTTGACCGTATGGAGATCATCCGTATTTCCGGTTACACCGAAGACGAGAAAGTCGAGATCGCCAAACGTCACCTCATTCCCAAGCAGGTCAAGGATAACGGCCTGAAGAAAGGGGAATGGAGCATCTCGGATGACGCGCTTCGTGATCTGATCCGTTATTACACCCGCGAAGCCGGTGTGCGTAACCTTGAACGCGAACTGGCAAAGCTGGCCCGTAAGGCGACCAAGCGTATCATGCTTGAAAACCTGAAAACGGTGCGTGTTACCCCGCGGACCCTTGGCAAATATGCCGGTATCCGCAAGTTCCGCTATGGCGAGACTGAGGGTGAAGACCAGGTCGGTGTTGTGACCGGTCTTGCCTATACCGAGTTTGGTGGCGATCTTCTGCAGATCGAATCAGTCACCGTGCCGGGTAAGGGCAACATGAAAACCACCGGTAAGCTCGGTGAAGTCATGACGGAATCGATCCAGGCGGCGACCTCGTTTGTGCGCTCGCGTGCGACCGAATTCGGGATCAAACCGACCCTGTTCCAGAAACGTGATATCCACGTTCACGTACCAGAAGGCGCTACCCCGAAAGACGGCCCGTCGGCCGGTGTGGGTATGGTGACCTCGGTGGTTTCGGTTCTGACCGGCAACCCGGTGCGCAAGGACGTCGCGATGACGGGTGAAGTTACCCTGCGTGGTCGTGTTCTTGCGATTGGCGGTTTGAAAGAAAAACTCCTCGCGGCCCTTCGTGGCGGTGTCAAAACCGTTCTGATCCCGCAGGAAAATGAAAAGGATCTCGAAGAGATTCCGGACAATGTCAAACGCGGCATGGAGATCATTCCGGTGTCCCATGTTGACGAGGTTCTGAGCCACGCATTGGTCAATCCGCTTGTTCCGATCGAGTGGGAAGAAGGGGTTGATGATGTTGCGGTCAAATCCAACGACGGCGAAGAATCGGATATCGGCGGTGTGACGACTCACTAGGGTTTGTCATAACCGGCAGAAAACAAGGGGAATGACCATGTCGTTCCCCTTTTTCTGTGGATAACTTTGCCCAAGAATCGATGCAGGAACATGTCGGGATTGGTGTAAAGCGCAAAAAATCGAAAAAAACGTCAAAAACCGCAGAAAACTGCGTCTCTCGCATTGACGAGGAGTTGGCGACCTGCTTACACTGCCCATGCAACAGGTTTGGGGCAAACCAAATTTCCTCATAACTCCGAACGTCCAAACAAGGGGGCCAGGAAGTGAATAAAAACGATCTCGTTGGAAGTGTAGCTGCTAAAGCTGATCTGTCCAAAGCTGACGCTGCAAAAGCGGTTGACGCTGTTTTCGATTCCATCACCGATTCTCTTAAATCCGGCGACGAAGTTCGTCTGGTTGGTTTCGGTACCTTCGCTGTCGCTGCTCGCGCTGCTTCAAAAGGTCGCAACCCGCGCACCGGTGAAGAAATCGACATTCCGGCATCGAAACAGCCGAAGTTCAAGGCTGGTAAAGGCCTGAAGGACGCTGTCAACTAAGGTTGACGCAGTTCTGCGAAAAAATGCCGGTGACTCACGTCACCGGCATTGCTTTTTGGAAAATCCATGCTATGTTCCGCTCCGCTTCGGAGCAATAGCTCCCAAAAGCAAAGGGTGATTAGCTCAGCTGGTTAGAGCATCTCGTTTACACCGAGAGGGTCGGGAGTTCGAATCTCTCATCACCCACCATGACAAAGGCAGCCCTAAAGGCTGCCTTTTTTGTTTTTCTGCACGCCACAAAACATCGCACTTTTGTGCCGCGTTTTGACAGCGCTGATTTGGTGCCGAAAAATGGCTAAAAATCAGGCCTTAATAACGGGTTTTGGTTGACCATCGACCAAGGATAATCCGCCTTGAAATAGAAGTTACATTTTTATGCAAAGTGGGCATTGCTTTTTGGGAAAACCATGGTAAGTTCCGCCCGCTTCCGCAGAACAGCGCGGTTTGCGAAAGGGTGATTAGCTCAGCTGGTTAGAGCATCTCGTTTACACCGAGAGGGTCGGGAGTTCGAATCTCTCATCACCCACCATGATAAAGGCAGCCCTAAAGGCTGCCTTTTTTCGTTTCCGGTTCCAGCCCCCTTTAAACCCTCTGTCATCCTCAGTTCGGCTTGCCGTTGTGTGATGTCTGCAGGCTCCTTCGCGTGGCTTTCTGTGTGATTACGGTTCCCATAACTCTCGACAGGGGCCTAGGCATATAAGCGCCTGTAAAAGTTGACGCTTGGTCGGTAGACAGGCACTCTTGATCTCTCGGTCAAAAGAATCGGAACCTTCAAGATGAACAGCAATCCGACCCGTAATCCTACCAGTGCCGATTGCGCCAGCAGCGACGTTGGCTCTCAGGCGCAAATGATGCAGGCATGGGGATTAATACTGCGACGGGTGCTGCTGGTTCTGTGCGTACCGTTGATGCTGACCGGCTGTTATCTGCCAGAGGCCTTCACCATCGATATTTCCATGCAGCGCAATGGCGATTATCGCCTCAGCTACCGTGGATTGCTTGTCCAGCCGAACATCACCGAAGGGCTGCTCAACAACTCTCTGGATCCAGAATCCGAGCAGGAAAAGGTCGCCAAGGTTCTGGCCGATCTCAAGCGCGATTCGTCGGTCCGGCAACTGACATATAGCGGGCGTGGGGTGTTTAACATCGTCTACGAAAAGCGCGGCAACATCATGCGCGAAAAAAGCTTCGTCTTTGTGCGCCGGCAATCACGCATACTGGAAATGTTCTTCCATTCAGAGCGAAACACCGTTGAAATTCGCGGCGGCTTTGTTCCTGATCAGTATCAGGACCGTCTGACCGCCTTGGGTTACCAAATGACCGGCAAGATCGAGTTGCGCACGACCGCAGGTGTGCGCAGCCACAACGCTGCAGAGTTCCGTGAGGTCAGTGGTCAAAACCGGCTGCGCTGGGAAATCAAATCGATTGCCGACCCTGTACCAAACGTCATTCTGGGCTAGGGCAGGGCGTGTTTCCCAGGTGTTTTGCACCGGCACTGTGAAGATGACAGAGATAACAAAAAAAGGGACTGCATCGGCTGTCCCTTTGGTGTTTGTGCGGTTGGCGTCTGGAAGGTCTAGAAGACCATTTCGTCTTCGGCACCACCTTCGGAAATAACGATCTGACCCTGTGCGGCCAATTCCTTGGCCAGCTGGACGATCATCATTTGCGACTCTTCGACATCCGACAGGCGGACCGGGCCAAGCGCGTCCATATCCTCTTTCATCATCTTGCCGGCACGTTCGGACATGTTCTTGAAGAACAGGTCGCGCATCTGATCGGTCGAACCTTTGAGGGCCAGGGCAAGCTTGTCCTTTTCGACCTGACGCAGCAGCGTCTGAACGCCGTTGTTGTCGAGGCGTGCCAAGTCTTCGAAGGTGAACATGAGGGCCTTGATCTTTTCGGCCGAATCACGGTTGCGTTCTTCAAGCGCAGTAAGGAACCTGTCCTGACTTTGGCGGTCCAGGCTGTTGAAGATATCCGCCATCAGTTCGTGGTTGTCGCCACGCGAACCACGCGCAAGGTTGGACATGAACTCGGTACGCAGGGTCTTTTCGATGTTATCAAGCACTTCTTTCTGAACGGCTTCCATGCGCAACATACGCATGATGACTTCCATCGAGAAGTTTTCCGGCAAAAGCGACAAAACAGACGCAGAATGTGCAGGTTTGAGTTTTGAAAGAACCACACCCACGGTTTGCGGATATTCGTTTTTCAGATAGTTCGCGAGAACCGCTTCGTTCACGTTATTGAGTTTGTCCCACATGGTACGACCCGCAGGGCCGCGGATCTCTTCCATGATGCCGTTGACGCGGTCTTCGGACAGAACCTTTGAAAGCAGGCGTTCGGTGGTATCGAACGAGCCCACCAGCGACCCGGTCGAGGACAGCTGATCTGCGAATTCGACAAAAAGGCGCTCAACGATGTTGGAGTTGATCGTGCCAAGGCTCGACATGGTCTGGGAAATCTCTTTGATTTCCTCATCATCCATCATGCTGAACATCTTGGTTGCGTGCTCTTCCCCAAGAGCAAGCATGAGAATCGCTGCCTTTTCAGGTCCGGCAAGTGATCTGTATTCTTCTTTAACGCGCCCCACGGGTGGTCTTCTCCGTCATAATGACTCTGGTCGTTAGTGGAACCTGACTCCCGACCCTGCCTCTATCGCACCGTAAGATAGGGGTTATTTGTCAACAATTCTATAAAAGCCGACACCCCTTTGCAAAGCCCCATCAGTATAAAGCGGCCTAAATGTACAGAATTGATTAATGCGGTACAAATCCGGGGCCAAAATGCCCCACAGCGGGCGATGTTTGCAGACACAATTGTCGAATGGGTTGAAAACGTTGCTAGCTGCTTGACTTGGTTTGGGGTGTGGTCTAACAAAGGCGCGCCGATTGATGGTCATTTTGCGGGCGTAGCTCAGTTGGTTAGAGCGCCGGCCTGTCACGCCGGAGGCCGCGAGTTCAAGTCTCGTCGCTCGCGCCATGATCCATCATCTGTTGTCTTTTGTAGGGCGAATTGTCTTTTCCGCGGTCGCCTTTTCATGTGTTGCTAATGCTGCTTCGCACGATTGGGTCTTGATCATCTCGACGTCCAGCCCGATATCGGACGATAGTAAACGGTAAAAAGATTAGAAAGTTTCCGGTCTTAGGGCACGTTGAACGTGCTTCGGGGCTGGAACTTGTGCGGTGCATACGTTATGGTGCGCCGTAATGGGCCAGGTGGGGACCTGGTCGGGTCAAAAGGCCTGTTCTTGAGAGGTCAGAGAGATGCAAGAGCTTCTTTCGGAATATCTTCCGATCCTGGTGTTCATCGGGATCGCCGTCGGTCTTTCGGCGGTAATCGTCATCGCGTCGCTGGTTCTTGCCAAGCAGGCACCGGATGTTGAGAAACTGTCCGCATACGAATGCGGGTTTGCGCCGTTCGAAGATGCGCGCATCAAGTTCGACGTCCGGTTCTATCTGGTCGCAATCTTGTTCATTATTTTCGACCTCGAAGTCGCCTTCCTGTTCCCGTGGGCTGTGACCCTCGGTGATATCGGAACGTTTGGCTTTGTATCGATGGTGATCTTCCTGGCTGTTTTGACGGTCGGCTTTATCTACGAATGGAAGAAGGGAGCTTTGGAATGGGAGTGAGCACCAATACAGGCGCACCCCTGGCACCCGGTTCGGATCAGGATGCACTGCTTAAGGGCGTGTTTGACGAGATGAACGACAAGGGCTTTGTCCTTGCCAATCTCGATAAACTCGCAAGCTGGGCAAGCACCGGTTCCCTGTGGCCGATGACATTCGGTCTGGCCTGCTGTGCTGTTGAGATGATGCATTCGGCTGCGTCGCGTTATGACCTTGACCGTTATGGTCTGGTCTTCCGCCCAAGCCCGCGTCAGTCGGACGTGATGATCGTTGCTGGTACGCTGACCAACAAAATGGCCCCGGCACTGCGTAAGGTCTATGACCAGATGGCAGAGCCGCGCTGGGTGATTTCGATGGGCTCGTGCGCCAATGGCGGCGGTTACTATCACTATTCTTATTCGGTGGTGCGCGGTTGTGATCGCGTAGTGCCGGTGGACGTATACGTTCCCGGGTGCCCGCCGACAGCCGAAGCGCTGATTTACGGCGTGATGCAGCTGCAAAAGAAAATCCGCCGTACCGGTGTCCTGACACGCTGATCCGTAATAGGGGGCTTGCATGAGCGAACTGCTCAGCGATAACAGCGCTGCTTTGAACGATCTGAAAGATCTGGTGGCGTCCCAACTGGCCGACGAAATTCTCGAAAGCGAGATTCGTTACGGCGAGTTGACCATCGTCGCCAAGCGCGATGATATCCTTAAAGTTCTGACCTTCCTTCGGGATGATACCGGCTGCTTGTTCAAGCAGCTTATTGATGTTTGTGGTGCCGATTACCCGGAACGCTCCGAGCGTTTCGACGTCGTCTATCACCTGCTGTCTCTCAAGCATAACCTGCGCATTCGTGTGAAGGTCCGCACCGACGAAGACACCCCGGTACCAAGCTGTGTTTCGCTGTTCAGCGCCGCCGACTGGTTCGAGCGCGAAGCGTGGGACATGTACGGTATCTTCCTTGCCGATCATCCGGATCCCCGCCGTATTCTGACCGACTATGGTTTCGAAGGTCATCCGCTGCGCAAGGACTTCCCGCTGACCGGGTATGTCGAAGTGCGTTACGATGATGAGCAGAAGCGTGTTGTCTACGAGCCGGTCAAACTGGTTCAGGATTTCCGTAATTTCGATTTCGAAAGCCCGTGGGAAGGCATCCAGCATGTTCTTCCGGGTGATGAAAAGGCGGAGGGCAACGCCTGATGTCCGAACAAAAAATCAAAAACATGACCATGAACTTCGGCCCGCAGCACCCTGCGGCGCACGGCGTTCTGCGTTTGGTTCTGGAAATGGACGGCGAAGTCGTCGAACGTTCCGATCCGCATATTGGTCTTCTGCACCGTGGTACGGAAAAGCTGATCGAATATAAGACCTATATTCAGGCAACCCCGTATTTCGACCGTCTCGACTATGTCGCACCGATGAACCAGGAACATGCATATTGCCTGGCCATCGAAAAGCTGATGGGCGTCGAAGTGCCCAAGCGTGCGCAGTATATCCGTGTTCTCTATGCGGAAATCGGTCGTATTCTGAACCACATTCTTAACCTGACCGCGTTCGCACTGGACGTTGGCGCGATGACCCCGCTTCTGTGGGGCTTTGAAGAACGTGAAAAACTCATGGAATTCTATGAGCGCGCCTGTGGCGCCCGTCTTCACGCCAACTATTTCCGTCCGGGCGGCGTTGCAGCCGATCTTCCGGCTGGTTTGCTCGATGATATCGACGCATGGGCAGATCAGTACGAAGTCTTCATGAAAGACTTTGACCGCGTTCTGACCGGCAACCGTATCTTCAAACAGCGTACGGTTGATATCGGTGTCGTCAGCGCGGAAGAAGCCCTTGATTGGGGCTTCACCGGTCCGAACATTCGTGCATCAGGCATGGCATGGGATCTGCGTAAATCGCAGCCTTATGACTCCTACGAAGATTTCGACTTCGACATTCCTGTCGGCAAGAACGGTGATTGCTATGACCGCTTCCTTGTCCGCTTTGAAGAAATGTGGCAGTCGCTGAAAATCATCAAGCAGGCCATCAAGAATATGCCCGATGGTCCTGTCATTGTTGAGAACAACAAAGTGGCACCGCCGTCGCGCGCCCAGATGAAGCGTTCGATGGAAGCCCTTATTCACCACTTCAAACTCTTCACCGAAGGTTTCCACGTTCCGGCTGGCGAATGCTACGCTGCGGTCGAGGCACCGAAAGGCGAGTTTGGTGTGTATCTTGTTTCGGATGGCTCGAACCGTCCGTATCGCTGCAAAATCCGTGCCCCGGGGTTCCCGCACCTCCAAGGCCTCGACTTCATGTCCAAAGGTCACATGTTGGCCGACGTCGTTGCCAATATCGGGTCGCTAGATATCGTGTTCGGTGAGATTGACCGATGAGCCATTTAAGAAGACCAGCTCCGCAAGAGCTACAGCCAACCAGCTTTGCTTTCACACCGGAAAATCTGGAGAAAGCAAACAAGATTATCGCCAAGTATCCGGAAGGCCGCCAGCAGAGCGCGGTCATGCCGCTGCTTGATCTGGCACAGCGTCAGACCGAGGGGAACTGGGTTCCGACCGTCGCAATGGATTACATTGCCGATATGCTCGAAATGCCGGCCATTCGCGTCTACGAGGTCGCAACCTTCTATACGATGTATAACCTTGCCCCGGTGGGTAAGAACTTCATCCAGGTTTGCACCACGACCCCGTGCTGGCTTCGCGGTTCTGCCGACGTTGTCGATACCTGCAAGAAGGAACTCGGCATCGGTGTGGGCGAAACCACCGAAGACGGTCAGTTCACCATGATCGAAGTTGAATGCCTTGGTGCGTGCGTAAACGCGCCGATGATGCAGATTAACGACGATTATTACGAAGACCTGACGGCGGAAAGCACCAAGGCCATTCTCGATGCCCTCAAAAAGGGCGAGAAGCCGAAGGCCGGCCCGCAGAGCGGCCGCAAAGGTTGCGAGCCAATCGATGGTCCGAAGGTTCTGAAGGCGTTCTGTGGCTGCGGTGCAGCCCCCCAGGATGCTGATGCAAGCAAAGGGGACGCCTGATATGCTGCAGGATAAGGATCGTATCTTTACCAACCTGTATGGTTTCCAGGATTTCGGCCTCAAGGGCGCGCAGTCCCGTGGTAACTGGGATGGTACCAAGGCACTGATCGAAAAGGGCCGCGACTGGATCATCGACGAGATGAAAGCATCCGGTATGCGTGGTCGTGGGGGCGCAGGCTTCCCGACTGGCCTGAAATGGTCCTTCATGCCCAAGGAATCCGATGGTCGTCCGAGCTACCTTGTCGTCAATGCCGACGAAGGCGAGCCGGGGACCTGCAAAGACCGCGAGATCATGCGCAATGATCCGCATACCCTGATCGAAGGCTGCCTTCTGGCCAGCTTCGCGATGAATGCGCATGCGGCATATATCTATATCCGCGGTGAGTTCTATCACGAGGCCTCCAACCTGCAGATCGCCATCGATCAGGCTTATGAAGCCGGTCTGGTTGGCAAAAATGCCTGCGGTTCGGGTTGGGATTTTGACATTTACCTGCACCTTGGTGCCGGCGCTTACATCTGTGGCGAAGAAACCGCCCTGATCGAAAGCCTGGAAGGTAAAAAAGGTCAGCCGCGTCTTAAGCCGCCATTCCCGGCAAATGCCGGTCTGTACGGTTGCCCGACCACGGTGAACAACGTTGAATCAATTGCTGCTGTTCCGACCATTCTGCGTCGTGGCGGTTCATGGTTCTCAAGCTTTGGTCGTGAAAACAACCACGGTACCAAGCTGTTTGCCATTTCCGGTCACGTTGAAAAGCCGTGCACGGTCGAAGAAGCCATGAGCATTCCGCTCAAGGAACTGATCGAAAAGCATTGCGGCGGTGTTCGTGGCGGCTGGGACAACCTTCTTGCAGTTATTCCGGGCGGTTCATCTGTTCCGCTGATGCCAAAAGACGTCTGCGACGACGTGCTGATGGATTTCGATGCCCTGCGTGAAGTGGGCTCGGGTCTTGGTACTGCTGCAGTGATCGTCATGGACAAGTCGACCGACATTGTCTACGCGATCGCGCGTCTGTCGGAATTCTACAAGCATGAAAGCTGTGGTCAGTGCACGCCGTGCCGTGAAGGTACCGGCTGGATGATGCGCATGATGACGCGCATGGTTCGCGGCGAAGCCACGCTCGATGAGATTGATCTGTTGTGGGATGTGACCAAACAGGTCGAAGGCCACACCATTTGTGCGCTTGGCGATGCTGCGGCATGGCCAATTCAGGGCCTTATCCGTCACTTCCGTCCCGAAATGGAACGTCGGATCAAGGAATATCGCGCACGGATCGCGGCCTGAGAGAGGCCTGTTGAGAGGGATTGAGACATGCCGAAACTAACAGTTGACGGTATTGAAGTTGAAGTAGAAGCCGGGGCGACAGTCCTTCAGGCCTGTGAAGAGGCCGGTAAGGAAATCCCGCGTTTCTGCTATCACGAACGCCTGTCAATCGCCGGCAACTGCCGTATGTGTCTGGTCGAAATGGAACGCGCGCCGAAACCGGTCGCGTCCTGCGCCATGCCTGCGGCAGATGGAATGGTGATCAAAACCGATTCCGACCTGGTCAAGAAAGCACGCAATGGCGTGATGGAATTCCTGCTGATCAACCATCCGCTGGATTGCCCGATTTGCGACCAGGGTGGTGAATGTGACCTGCAGGACCAGGCAATGGCCTATGGTTTTGACTCTTCGCGTTACGCCGAGAAAAAACGTGCCGTGAAGGACAAGGAACTGGGCCCGATCGTCAAGACGATCATGACCCGCTGCATTCACTGCACCCGCTGCGTCCGCTTTTCCGAGGAAGTCGCCGGTGTCGGCACCATGGGTGCCGTCTACCGTGGCGAGGACACCGAGGTTGGACCGTATATCGAAGCATCGATCAACTCCGAGCTGTCAGGCAACCTTGTTGACCTGTGCCCGGTCGGTGCACTGACCTCCAAGCCGTATGCGTTCACCGCGCGTCCGTGGGAGCTCAAGAAAACCGATAGCGTCGATGTCATGGATGCGGTTGGATCGAACATTCGTATTGATGCCCGTACTGGCGAAGTGCTGCGTGTTCTGCCGCGCACCCACGAAGACATCAACGAAGAATGGATTTCGGACAAAACCCGTTACGCCATTGACGGCCTGAAGCGTCAGCGTCTTGACCGTCCTTATGTTCGCAAGGATGGCAAGCTCCAGCCGGCAAGCTGGGACGAAGCATTTGCTGCGATCAAGGCGAAGGTTTCCGGTCTGGATGGCAAAAAGATCGCCGCCCTTGCCGGTGACACGGTTGATTGTGAAGCGATGACCGCGCTTAAGGATCTGATGGGCAAGCTTGGTTCTGCCAATATTGATTGCCGTCAAGACGGATCGAAAATTGGCGGCCCGCGTGCTTCCTATATTTTCAACAGCACGATTGCCGGTATTGACGATGCAGATGCCTGCCTGATCGTCGGTGCCAATGTCCGTGCCGAAGCACCGATCATCAATTCCCGCCTGCGCAAGCGCTGGCGTGCGACCGCTGGCGATTTCAAAGTCGGCATCATTGGTGAAAAGTGGGATCCGACCTACAAGAACGATTATCTTGGTGCCGGTCCGGACACCCTCCAGGAAATTCTGGATGGCAAGAACGACTTTGCCAAGGTTCTCAAGGCTGCTGAAAAGCCGATGATCATTGTCGGCATGGGCGCGCTTGCCCGTGAAGACGGTGATGCTGTTCTTGCTGCGACCCGCGCAATCGCCGAGAAATACGGCATGGTTGCCGGTGAATGGAACGGCTTTAACGTTCTGCACACCGCTGCATCGCGTGTTGGCGGTCTTGATCTTGGCTTCGTGCCGGGTGAGGGCGGTCTTGCAACCAACGACATTCTTGATGGCGCTGCCAAAGGCGATATCGAGGTTGTTTATCTTCTCGGTGCCGACGAAGTCGACATGAGCAAACTGGAAAAGGCGTTTGTCATTTACCAGGGTGCCATGGGTGATGCCGGTGCACAGGCAGCTGATGTGATCTTGCCGGGTGCGGCTTACACCGAAAAGAACGGTACATATGTCAACACCGAAGGCCGCGCCCAGCAGGGCTGGCGTGCGATCTTCCCGCTTGGTGACGCGCGTGAGGACTGGGCGATTGTTCGTGCACTGTCCGGTGCGCTCGATCAGACCCTGCCATACAACAATATTGATGCGGTTCGTGAACGCATGGTGGAACTCAGCCCGACCTTCGCGTCGCTGAATGTTCCGACCAAGGCGGAATGGACCGATTTCGGCAAGGCAGGCGACATGATGCCGGAAGGCTTCGCATCGCCGGTTCGCAATTTCTATATGACCGACCCGATCAGCCGTGCATCGGTGACGATGGCCAAATGTACTGAGGCCTTTGTCAAGGATGCGGCTGCCGAGAAGGTTGCCTGAGTAAGGGGGGCGACGATCTGATCGTCGCTCATCCCGCAAGGGGGTGTCCCAATTTTGGGACGAAACGCAAAAGATACGGTTTGACCGATGGAACTTCTTTGGGACGGATATATTGAACCGCTCGTCTGGATCGTCGCCAAAATTCTGGCGATTGTCCTGCCGTTGCTGGGTGCTGTCGCCTATCTGACCTACGCCGAGCGTAAGGTCATCGGTGCTATTCAGCTCCGTAAGGGCCCGAACGTTGTGGGGCCGTTTGGGCTGCTGCAGCCGCTTGCCGATGGTTTGAAGCTGTTTCTGAAAGAAACAATCATTCCGAGCAGCGCGAACAAGGGCGTGTTCATCATTGCCCCGATGCTGACCTTTATTCTGGCAATCATCGCCTGGGCGGTTATTCCGTTCGACGAGGGCATGGTTCTGGCCGATCTGAATGTTGGTATTCTTTACATCTTCGCGATTTCGTCGCTGGGTGTTTATGGTATCGTGATGGCCGGTTGGGCATCGAACTCCAAATACGCCTTCCTTGGTGCGCTGCGTTCCGGCGCCCAGATGGTGTCCTACGAGATTTCGATTGGCCTGATCATCATTTCGGTTCTGCTGACGACCGGTTCGCTGAACCTCAGCGACATTGTCCGGGGGCAGGTTGGCGGTATCTGGGAGTGGAACTTCGTTTATCACTTCCCGATGTTCATCGTCTTCATCGTGTCCATTTTGGCAGAAACCAACCGCGCACCGTTTGACCTTCCCGAAGCGGAAGCCGAACTGGTCTCGGGTTACAACGTCGACTATTCGGCAATGACCTTTGCGCTGTTCTTCCTTGGTGAATACGCGAACATGATCCTGATGAGTGGCCTGTGCGCCATTCTGTTCCTGGGTGGCTGGAGCGCGCCGTTGCCGTTCCTCGAATTCATCCCGGGCGCAATCTGGTTCATCCTCAAGATCTGCTTCGTTCTGTTCATCTTCCTGTGGGTCCGTGCAACCTTCCCGCGTTACCGCTATGACCAACTGATGCGTCTGGGCTGGAAAATCTTCCTGCCGCTGTCTTTCGCATGGGTCATGCTGGTTGCAACGTTCCTCGTTGTTTTTGACAAGGTCCCGGCCTGATCGCCGCGCATCGGAAAGAGAGAGGTAAACGATGTCATTTATAGATCGGACGGCCCGGAGCTTCCTGCTCGCGGAACTCGTTTCGGGAATGGCGCTCACCTTGAAGTACATGTTCAAGCCCAAGGTGACGATCAACTACCCGTACGAAAAAGGCCCGCTGAGCCCGCGTTTCCGTGGTGAACATGCGCTCCGCCGTTACCCGAACGGCGAAGAGCGTTGCATCGCCTGCAAACTCTGCGAAGCCATTTGCCCGGCACAGGCCATCACCATTGAGGTCGAGCCGCGTGATGACGGTTCGCGTCGTACCACGCGGTACGACATTGATATGACGAAATGCATCTACTGTGGCTTCTGCGAGGAAGCCTGCCCGGTGGATGCCATCGTCGAAGGTCCGAACTTCGAGTTCGCAACCGAAAACCGCGAGGAGCTGTTCTATGACAAGGACAAGCTGCTGGCAAACGGCGAGCGTTGGGAAGCCGAGCTTGCTGCACGATTGGAGGCAGACGCACCTTATCGGTAAGTGTCGCGTCTGATCGTTAGAAAGAGAGTTCATGGGCCGTTGTAAGCCATTGGGGCAACAACGGTTCGCCAAGGGGGTACCTTATGGTCGTACAGGCTTTGGCTTTTTACCTGTTTGCTACCGTCGCGGTCTTGGCCGCGACTGCGGTTGTGACCGTTCGCAACCCGGTGCATTCGGTACTGTTGCTGATCTTGACATTCTTTAACGCAGCCGGACTTTTCGTCCTGCTGGGTGCCGAGTTTCTCGCCATGCTGCTTGTCGTCGTCTATGTCGGCGCGGTTGCAGTCCTGTTCTTGTTCGTCGTCATGATGCTCGACATTAACTTTGTCGAGATGCGTCAGGGCTTCCTGAACTACCTGCCGATCGGCATTCTGATCGCGGTTGTTCTGTTCGTCGAACTTGCACTGGTTGGCGCTGGCTGGACCCTTACCGATGAGGCAGTCGCGGTTCTCGCGCAGCCAACACCGGCAGGGCTGACCAACGTCGAAGCACTCGGTCAACTGATCTATACCGATTACGCATACATCTTCCAGGCGGCTGGTCTGGTTCTGCTTGTTGCGATGATTGGCGCAATTGTCCTGACACTGCGTCACCGTGAAGGTGTCCGTCGTCAGAAAATCTCCGAGCAGGTCAAGCGTACCCGCGCTGATACGCTTGAAGTCAAAAAAGTTCCGGTCGGAAGGGGGATCTGATGGAAATCGGTCTTGCACATTATCTGACCGTCGCGGCGATCCTTTTCACACTCGGGATCTTTGGCATCTTCATGAACCGCAAGAACGTCATCATCATCATGATGTCGATCGAGTTGATGCTGCTGGCGGTCAATATCAATCTGGTCGCGTTCTCGTCGTTCCTCGGCGACCTCGTCGGACAGGTCTTTACCATCTTCGTTCTGACGGTTGCTGCGGCTGAAGCAGCGATTGGTCTGGCGATCCTGGTCGTCTATTTCCGTAACCGCGGCACCATCGCGGTTGAAGACATCAACATGATGAAGGGGTAAGGCAGATATGTATCCGTTGATTGTATTCCTGCCCCTGATCGCGGCGATCCTTGCCGGGACCATCACGCTGGTCAGCGCCATGTCGACCGCGAAAGAGGCCCCGCACGATGCCCACGGTCATCACCATCATGGTGCGTCCTCGGCCGATCGCGTTGCACAGCTGATCACCGTTGCCGGTGTCGTGATTTCCTTTGTGATTTCGATCTTTGCCTTTGTCGATGTTGCCCTGGGTGGCAACCCGGTTGTGATTGAACTGTTCACCTGGATTTCATCAGGCAGCTTTGATGCATCCTGGGCGCTGCGTATCGATACGCTGACCTGTGTGATGCTGATCGTTGTGACCGGCGTGTCCTCGATGGTTCACATCTATTCCATCGGCTATATGTCGCATGACCCGGACAAGCCGCGCTTCATGGCGTATCTGAGCCTGTTCACCTTTGCGATGCTGATGCTGATTACCGCCGACAACCTGATCCAGCTGTTCTTCGGCTGGGAGGGCGTTGGTCTGGCATCGTACCTGTTGATTGGTTTCTGGTACTCCAAACCGTCGGCTTCGGCTGCTGCGATGAAAGCCTTCATCGTCAACCGTGTCGGTGACTTCGGCTTTGCCCTTGGTATCTTTGCGGTCTATGTCCTGTTCGACAGCGTTCAGTTCGACGTTATCTTTGGCGATGCCGAAGAAGTCGCCGGCACCACGCTGATGTTCCTGGGCCATGAGTTCTCAGCCCTTGAGATTACCTGCTTCCTGCTGTTCATCGGTGCGATGGGTAAATCGGCACAGCTTGGTCTGCACACCTGGCTTCCTGACGCAATGGAAGGCCCGACGCCTGTTTCCGCCCTTATTCACGCGGCAACCATGGTGACGGCCGGTGTGTTCATGGTCGCGCGTCTGTCGCCGATCTTTGAATATGCTGAAACCACCCTGATGATCGTGACCATCGTTGGTGCCTCGACCGCATTCTTTGCGGCGACCATCGGCTGTGTTCAGAACGACATCAAGCGCGTGATTGCCTATTCGACCTGTTCGCAGCTGGGCTATATGTTCTTTGCCTGCGGCGTGTCGGCTTATTCGGCGGGTGTCTTCCACCTGATGACGCACGGCTTCTTCAAGGCGCTGCTGTTCCTTGGGGCTGGTTCGGTCATCCACGCCATGTCTGATGAACAGGACATGCGCAAGATGGGCGGCATTGCGAAAATGATCCCGCTGACCTTCGCTGTGATGGTGATTGGTACGCTGGCGATTACCGGTGTTCCGGGCTTCGCGGGGTATTATTCCAAGGACCTTATCCTTGAAAGCGCCTATGCGGCACATACCGGCGTTGGCCTGTATGCGTTCTGGGCTGGTATCCTTGCGGCTCTGATGACCTCGTTCTACAGCTGGCGTCTGATCTTCCTGACCTTCTTCGGCGCACCGCGTGCCGATGAACGTACCATGGCGCATGTACATGAAAGCCCGGCAGTCATGACCGGTCCGCTTCTGTTCCTGACCGTTGGTGCCGTCTTTGCAGGCTGGTTCGCCCATGGCTGGTTCGGTGGTGGCGACTATGAAGAAATGCTGTCCTTCTGGAACGGCGCGATCTTCATGGCAGAAGGCCATCAGGCCCTTGAACATGCACACCATGTTCCGGGTTGGGTGAAATGGGCACCGTTTGTGGCCATGATCACCGGTCTGTCGCTTGCGATTGTCATGTACAAGCTGGTTCCGTCGCTTCCGCGCACGCTTGCCAACACCTTCAACGGTGTTTACCGCTTCGCGCTGAACAAATGGTACTTCGACGAACTCTATGACAAGATTTTCGTCAAGCCGGCCTTTGCTTTGGGCTATGGCTTCTGGAAATCAGGGGATGGTGCCATCATCGATGGTTGCGGT
This sequence comes from Thalassospira sp. HF15, assembly GCF_011806525.1. Lineage (GTDB taxonomy): Bacteria > Pseudomonadota > Alphaproteobacteria > Rhodospirillales > Thalassospiraceae > Thalassospira. The sequence continues at coordinate 170,094 of NZ_JAAVKI010000001.1, forward strand.
CCGGATGGTGTTGCAGCGGTTTGCCGTAACATCGCACGTCGCGTCAGCGCCATTCAGAGTGGTTTCGTTTATCACTATGCATTTGCGATGCTGATCGGCATTGCGGCGCTGGTCTCCTACACAATTTGGAAGATGGGTTAACGGGCGATGAGTGATTGGCCAATTCTTTCGATCGTCACTTTCCTGCCGCTGGTCGGTGCAGCCCTGCTGCTGCTGATCAACGGTGAAGAGGCGACTGTTGCCCGCAATTCCCGTTGGGTTGCGCTTTGGACCTCGGGGTTCACGTTCCTCGTATCCTTGATGCTGTGGGTGAACTTTGATGCAACGACCGCAGATTTCCAGTTCGTCGAGCAGGCGGACTGGATGCCGGGTCTTAACATTTCCTATCACATGGGCGTTGACGGTATTTCCGTTCTGTTCGTCCTGCTTGCGACCTTCCTGACCCCGATTTGTATTCTGTCGGCATGGGAAGCGATCCAGAAGCGCGTGAAGGAATACATGATCGCCTTCCTCGTTCTTGAAACGATGATGGTCGGCATGTTCAGCGCCCTTGACGGTCTGCTGTTCTATCTGTTCTTCGAAGGCGTCCTGATCCCGATGTTCATCATCATCGGCGTTTGGGGTGGTCAGCGTCGCGTCTATGCGGCATTCAAGCTGTTCCTCTACACCCTTCTTGGTTCGGTCCTGATGCTGGTCGCTTTGCTTGCGATGTATTTCGAAGCAGGCACCACCGATATCCCGACCCTGATGGAATACGGTTTTGACTATAATATGCAGCTCTGGCTGTGGCTGGCCTTCTTCGCATCGTTTGCCGTCAAGGTGCCGATGTGGCCGGTCCATACCTGGCTGCCAGATGCCCACGTTGAGGCACCGACGGCTGGTTCTGTGATCCTGGCTGGCGTGCTTTTGAAAATGGGTGGTTACGGTTTCCTGCGCTTCTCGCTGCCGATGATGCCGCTGGCATCTGAAACCTTCGCGCCGCTCGTCTTCACGCTGTCGATTGTTGCAATCATCTATACCTCGCTGGTCGCACTTGCCCAGCAGGACATGAAAAAGCTGATTGCGTATTCATCGGTTGCCCACATGGGTATTGTCACGATCGGTGCGTTTACCTTTAACCAGCACGGTATCGAAGGTTCGATCTTCCAGATGCTCAGCCACGGTGTGGTTTCCGGTGCACTCTTCCTGTGTGTCGGTGTGGTCTATGACCGTATCCATACCCGCGAGATTGATGCGTATGGCGGTCTGGTTCATCGTATGCCGAGCTACGCGCTGATGTTCATGTTCTTTACCATGGCATCGGTTGGTCTGCCGGGCACCGGTGGGTTCGTTGGCGAAATCCTGACACTGTTGGGTGCATTCGAAGCCAACACCTGGGTTGCATTCTTTGCGTCAACCGGTCTGATCCTTGGTGCGACCTACGCGCTGTATCTCTATCGTCGGATTATTTTCGGGGCGCTCACCAAAGAGAACCTGAAAACCATCCTCGATCTGAGCCCGCGTGAATGGCTTATCTTTGCTCCGCTGGTGATCATCGTTCTGTGGATGGGGGTCTATCCGGTCTCCTTCCTCGACATCATGCATGTCTCGGTTGAGAACCTCGTCAACCAGGTCGAAACGGCCCAAGCTGCCGCGGCACATGCCGCCCAGCTGGCTGCGAATTGAGGGGAATGAACATGGGAGTTTCTATGCTCAACCTCGGGGCCGCGCTGCCCGAAATGTTTATGGCAGTTTCTGCCTTGGCGCTGTTGATGCTTGGGGTTTTCGCCGGCAAGGACAAAGCCTTCCGCACTGTATCCTGGCTGGCTGTTGCCGCCCAGATCGTTGCCATCGCTCTGGTGGTAATGGGTGATGGTGGTTCGGCTTTCTATGGTCAGTTCAGCGCTGATCCGTTTGCCAAGTTCTGCAAGGTCCTGATCCTGATCGGTTCTGCAACCGGCATCATCATGGCCATGAACTTTGCCGAGCGCGAAAACATGGCACGTTTCGAGTTCCCGATCCTGATCTCTCTTGCCACCCTTGGCATGATGGCGATGGTGTCGGCAACCGACATGCTGTCGCTGTATCTCGGTCTCGAACTGCAGTCGCTTGCACTTTATGTCGTTGCGGCCATCCGCCGTGACACCGTGCGTTCGACGGAATCGGGTCTGAAATACTTCATCCTTGGTTCGATTGCCTCGGGCATCCTGCTTTATGGCATGTCGATGGTCTATGGCTTCACCGGCACCACGAACTTCGACGTTCTTGGTGATACCCTTGTCGGTGGTGAACTGCCGCTTGGTGCGCTGGTTGGTCTGGCATTCATCTTTGCCGGTCTGTGCTTCAAGGTTTCCGCTGTTCCATTCCACATGTGGACCCCGGACGTTTATGAAGGTGCGCCGACCCCGGTGACCTCCTTCTTTGCGGTTGCTCCGAAGATTGCCGGTCTTGCGCTGTTCATCCGCGTTGCCGTTGGTCCGTTTGGTGGTGCTGTTGAAGACTGGCAGCAGATCATTGTCCTGATCTCCATCCTGTCGATGGCGGTTGGTTCCTTTGCAGCACTCCGTCAGGAAAACATCAAACGTCTGATGGCCTATTCGTCCATCGGTCACGTTGGTTTCGCACTGGTTGGTCTGGCTGCAGGCACCGAAGAAGGTGTGACCGGTGTTCTGGTTTATCTGGGTATCTACCTTGTCATGAACCTTGGCACCTTTGCCGTGATCCTGTGCATGCGTCGTAATGATCGCATGAACGAGGAAATCACCGACCTTGCCGGTCTGGCCAAAACCAAGCCGCTGATGGCCGCGATTACCGCGATCTTCATGTTCTCGATGGCCGGTATTCCGCCGCTGGCAGGCTTCTTTGGCAAGTTCTATGTCTTCAAGGCCGCCGTTGATTCTGGTCTTGTTACGCTTGCAGTTATCGGTTTGGTGACCTCGGTCGTCAGTGCCTATTACTATCTGCGTATCATCAAGGTCATGTACTTTGACGAGCCGGTCGAAGGCTTCGATCGCAATGGTACCGAGATGAATGTCATCATGGCGGTTGCCACGATCATCATCCTGGCCTTCGTCTTCTTCCCGAACCCGCTGATGGATAGCGCAGCTATTGCCGCGGCATCGCTGTTTGGGATGTAAGAATGGCTTTGCGAACGATCCGTCTTCCCGAAGGTTTCCACCTTCACCAACTGGAAGCGGTCGACAGCACGAATGAAGAGGCCAAACGCCTCGCTGACAAGGGCGCCCAAAGTGGCGCCCTTGTTCTAGCCAGAACCCAGACTTCCGGCCGTGGTCGCCGTGGTCGTGCCTGGTCATCGCCTGTTGGCAATCTTTATTCCTCGCTTTTGCTGCGCCCGACCTGTTCCCTGGCCGAGGCGGCCCGACTGACCTTCGTGATTGCGGTTGCCATGGCCGAGGCGGTCGAAACCGTAACCGGTGGCAAGGTCCGCCCGGATTGCAAATGGCCCAATGATTTGATGGTCAATGGCCGCAAGATCTGCGGGATCCTGCTTGAAAGTGCCTCCAATCGGGGGGCGGCAACCGATTACCTTGTAATCGGGGCAGGGGTGAATGTTGCCTTTTTTCCCGATGATTCGGAACGCCCGGCAACCTCGCTGGCGGCGCTTGGTGCCCCGGTTTCGGTCGATGATCTGGTATCAACCTATGTTGCGCGCGTCGCCCATTGGCTGCCGATCTGGGAAAAGGATGGTTTCGAGCCGATCCGCGACGCGTGGCTGACCCGTGGATATGGTATTGGCAAACCGGTTGTGGCGCGTCTGACCGAACGCGAGCTCGAAGGAACTTTCGTCGGGCTTGATGAGGATGGCTCACTTATCCTAAGAGAAAATAGCGGTGTCGAACATCGCATCGGGGCTGGCGAAGTTTTCTTTGCCGCCTGACTTCACCCCATAGCTTGCTTTGTAGCGGAGGCTTGTAAGCATCATGTTGCTTGCGATTGATGCCGGAAACACCAACATCGTTTTTGCCGTTTTTGATGGCGATACCATCAAGGGTCAGTGGCGCTGTTCGACCACGACCGAACGTACGGCCGATGAATTGGGGGTGTGGTTGCGCCACCTGTTTACGCTATCGGATGTTCCAGTGGATGCCATCACCGGCGCAATCATTGCGACTGTGGTGCCGGCGGCGGAATTCAGCCTGAAAACCCTGTGTCGCCGCTATTTTGATATTGAACCGATGGTTGTTGGCGATCCGGCGGTCAATCTGGACATGAAAGTCATCATGGACCGCCCAAGCGAGGTCGGCGCTGACCGTCTTGTGAACGCGATTGCCGCTCATGAATTGTTCGGTGGACCGCTGGTGGTGCTTGATTTCGGCACGGCGACGACCTTTGACGTTGTTGACGAAAATGGCGATTACCTTGGCGGTGTGATTGCGCCGGGGGTGAACCTGTCGATCAAGGCGCTGCATATGGCTGCGGCCCAACTGCCGATGGTTGCGATCGAAGCACCGCGCAGTGTGGTGGGCAAAAACACGGTCGAGGCCATGCAGTCCGGTGTCTATTGGGGCTATGTCTCGATGATCGAAGGATTGCTGGCACGTATTCGCAAACAGCAAAATCTTGACCATATCAAAGTCGTGGCAACGGGCGGTCTTGCGCCGCTCTTTACCAAGGCGGTTGATGAAATTGAATATCTGCACGGTGATCTGACGATGCTGGGGCTGTTGATGATCTATCGTCGCAACAGCCAGAAGACAGCCAAGCAAGCCTGATAAACACTTGCGCCCAGGCAGGGGAAGGATTATCCCGCATCTGAACGCTGTGCCGAAAACAAAGGATACCCTAAGTGGATTTGTATTTGCCAAAAGATGACGTGTTGTTTGTGCCGCTCGGTGGGTCCGGCGAAATCGGCATGAACCTGAACCTTTATGGCTATGACGACCAGTGGTTGATGGTCGACATGGGCGTCTCGTTTGGTGAGGAAGGCCTGCCGGGCGTCGATGTGGTCATGCCTGACCCGACCTTTATCGAAGACCGCAAGGACAAGCTGCTTGGTCTCGTTTTGACCCACGCGCACGAAGACCATCTTGGTGCTGTGCCTTATCTTTGGCCGCGTCTGAAATGCCCGATCTACGCGACCCCGTTTGCGGCTGAATTCCTAAAGGCCAAACTCTCTGAAACCGATTTCGCCGATGAAGTGCCGATCCATGTGATCGAACTTGGTGGCCGGTTTGAGCTTGGCTGTTTTGATATCGAATTCGTCACCATGACGCACTCGATCTTGGAGCCCAACGCCCTTGCCATTCGCACGCCCAAAGGACTGATCGTCCATACCGGCGATTGGAAATTCGATCCCGATCCCCAGATCGGCGAGGCATCGGATGTCAAAAAGCTCGAAGAGCTTGGCGATGAAGGCGTGATGGCGCTGGTCTGTGATTCGACCAACGTGTTCTCCGAAGGCAAAACAGGCTCCGAAGGTGAGGTGGCCAAAAATCTGTCCACGCTGTTTGCAGAACACCCGCAGGGCCGCATCGCGGTTGCCTGCTTTGCCACCAACGTTGCACGTGTACAGTCAGTGATCGAAGCGGCCCATGAAAATGGCCGCTGTGTCGGGCTTGCTGGTCGCTCGCTCAACCGCGTGACAGAGGCCGCCCGCGAAGTCGGTTACCTCAAGGGCTATCCAAATCTTCTAAGTGACGAAGATGCCATGGAAGTACCCAAGGATCAGGTGCTTTTGCTGTGCACCGGATCACAGGGCGAACCGCGTGCGGCACTTTCGCGCATTGCCAAAGGTGACCATCCAAAGGTTGAGCTTGATCCGGGCGATACCGTTGTCTTCTCGGCACGTGAAATTCCCGGCAACGAGAAATCCATCGGCTATATCCAGAACCTTTTGATCCGGCGCGGCATCAAAGTCATCACTGCCCGTGACGAACCGATCCACGTATCGGGCCATCCGGGCCGCGAAGACCTGACACGGATGTATCAGCTGACCCGCCCGAAAATTCTCGTGCCGGTGCATGGCGAAACCCGCCATCTCTGTGAACAGGCCGCCTTGGGCGCGGAATGCCAGATCCCCGAGCAGGTCATCCCGCATGATGGCACGGTGATCCGACTGTCACCGGGCGATGCCCATGTGATTGGTGTGGCAGAGGCCGGTGTTCTTGCCCTTGATGGCGGCCGGTTGCTCAAACGGGATTCTGATACCTTCCGCAATCGTAATCGCATCGTTTGGAACGGCGTGATGTTCGTCACCGTGGTGCTCAACCAGTTTGGTGAAATGGTCAATGAACCAATGATCACGGCCCCAAGCCTGTTTGACGAACCCGGCGAAGAAACCCGCCTTGATCACTTTGCGGCTGAAATCGGCAATCGTATTGATCAGCTTAATGACCAAGAAGTTCTTGATGATGCCGCCGTGATTCTGGCAGTACGTCAGGCGCTGCGTCGTCCGGTGCGTCAACGCATGGGCAAACGTCCGCTGATCGAAGTGCATCTGGTCCGCGTGACAGAGCAGGGGTGATCCTGCACGCTTCGGGTATTCGACCAAAAGCGCAGTTGTCTCTTTACCGGGCTAGGCCCTAAATTGGCGTCGATCGGGCAGATTAAAGACTTTAGGAGAACACCATGATTGGACGGCTGAACCACGTTGCGATTGCTGTGCCGGACCTTGAAGCTGGCATCGCCCAATATCGTGATGTTTTGGGGGCAAAAGTCTCAGAGCCGCAAGACGAACCCGATCACGGGGTCACGGTTGTTTTTGTCGAACTGCCCAACACCAAGATAGAACTGCTTTATCCACTGGGCGAAAACTCCCCGATCAAGGGCTTCCTTGAAAAGAACGCATCGGGCGGCATTCACCATGTCTGCTACGAAGTCGATGACATTCTTGCTGCCCGTGACAAGCTGCAGGCAAGTGGCGCACGTGTTCTCGGCGATGGCGAGCCAAAGATTGGTGCCCATGGCAAACCGGTTCTGTTCCTGCATCCCAAGGATTTCAACGGTACGCTTGTCGAACTCGAACAGGTTTGATCAAGGCCGCCCCCCAGCGAGACTTATGTCACCGTGTCCGGCCTTGCAAAAAGGTCTGGGGGTTTCTATCGTCTGCTGACCACCTAATTCACGCCACCAACCCAAAGAGACACCCATGAACTGGTTTTCCGGACTGCTTGTTTACATCGTTATCTGGTGGCTGGTTCTGTTCATGGTGCTGCCGGTGGGCGTTAAGCGTGTGGAAAATGTCGAACCCGGTCATGACAGCGGCGCCCCGGAAAAACCGCATATGTGGAAGAAGGTCCTTGCGACCAGTCTGATTTCGCTGATCCTGTGGGCGGTCGCATGGTTTGTCATCACCAGCGGCATGATCGAAGTTCGCCCGCCGCAATAAGTCGATTTCCGACCGCCTGAAAAATATAAAACCCCGCACAAATTGCTGCGGGGTTTTGTCGTTTAGCCCTGCATAAAAGGCATGGCTCATCGGGTAGGGGTAAAAAAAAAGCAAGATCACAAGGATCTTGCTAAGACGCTATTTTTATAGCTGTTTTCCCGTAATCTTTTTATACTTCCTCCTAAGACCTGGGCTTATGCACAGGTTTTATTTCGACGTCGCGCCAGCTTCTTGTATGCTTATTGGCAACAAAGCCTCCCGCAATATTATGAGCGGCTGCGATACGCCTTCCGCAACGATCTTACGCCGTTAGCGGAGGACTAAAAAGCCACATGTTTCGTTTTTATGCAAGATGTTTTGACCAAACTTCACAAATGAATCGTTGCTGCACTGCACACAGATAGGACAAAACTGCATCATGCCCCATTCTTCATTGGTCCAATCTATTGTTCGTCCCATTTTTGGTCATAAAATCAGACTATTGACGGCCGTTGTCGTCGTCATGGTGATGGCATTGCCGGTGACTGTTGTGCGGGCGCAGGACGAATCCCCGTTCCCGTCTGCGGACAGCGAAACAGACAACGCGGCTGCCGATGATGCTGCAGCATCGACGGAGGCACCCGTTTCGACAATCACGGTGTCGCGGTCGGCGTGCAAGGAACTGTTGCGCCATGTACCCGAAGATGATGTTGCCTATAAGCCGGGTGTGGATGTACGAGGCAATGAAGTGGCCCCGGCGGATTTGAACGGGGGCAGCAACATTTTAAAGTCGCTGCCCAAGGAAATCGAATTTCCGGTTTCCATCGACTTCTTTGAATATTCCGGAATTGCGGTGCCCAACGGCGTCAGCGGTGAACAAAGCATCGGCAAGATCACCTATCGCAACGGACAGGTCTATTTTAACGACCAGCCGCTTGGTGATGCTGCAAACAACGCCGAATTGATTGAGGCGTGCCGCAAGGCGGGCTTTCACTGATCACGCATAACCTGTCCTGATGGCCATCGCAGTTTTGCCATCTTTGGTCCCTGGCTGGATATAGATGATATAAAGCAAGTTCCGGCTTGCGTTTCGGGCTGCTCTGTCGCATTTTCCGGGCAAGGTTAAAATATTCAGATTTGATCATCACGAGGCATTGATGCGTCTTTCCCAGTTCTTTCTGCCGACCCTGAAGGAAACTCCTTCGGAAGCCCAGATTGCGTCCCACCGTCTTATGCTCCGCGCCGGTATGGTGCGCCAGCTGACCGCAGGGATCTATTCCTGGCTGCCGCTCGGCCACCGTGTTCTTAAAAAGATCGAACAGATCGTTCGTGAAGAACAGGACAAGATCGGCTTTAACGAGCTTCTGATGCCAACCATCCAGCCAGCCGAGCTTTGGCAGGAAAGTGGTCGTTATGATGATTACGGTCTTGAGATGCTGCGCATCACCGACCGTCATGATCGCAAGATGCTGTTTGGTCCGACCAACGAAGAAGCGATCACCGACATCTTCCGCAAGGATGTGCGCTCTTATAAACAGTTGCCGCAGCTGCTGTATCATATTCAGTGGAAATTCCGTGACGAGATCCGCCCGCGCTTTGGCGTGATGCGTGGTCGCGAATTCTATATGAAGGACGCTTATTCGTTCGACATCGATTACGAAAGCGCGCGTCACACCTATAACAAGATTTTCCTGGCCTACTGCCGCACCTTCACCCGTCTGGGTGTCAAGGCGATCCCGATGGTGGCCGATACCGGCCCTATTGGCGGGGACCTTAGCCACGAATTCATCATTCTGGCCGATACCGGCGAAAGTGAAGTTTTCTGCGACAAGAAGTGGCTGGAAAAAGACCTGACCGGCAAGGGCGTTGATCTTAATGATCGTACCGGCCTTGAAAACTGGGTGCAGGGCACGCTTAAAGACTACGCCGCGACCGAGGAGATGCACGACGCCAGCAACGATGCTGTCACCGCATTGGGGGATGATCTTGTCACCACGCGCGGTATTGAAGTTGGTCACATCTTCCATTTCGGTACCAAATACTCCGAACCGATGGGCGCAACTGTCCTTGGCCCGGATGGCACCGAAGTTCCGGTCCAGATGGGCTCATACGGTATTGGTGTGTCGCGTCTTGTCGGCGCCCTGATCGAGGCATCCCACGACGAAAACGGCATCATCTGGCCCGAAGCTGTCGCACCGTATCAGGTTGGCCTGATCAACCTTAGGACCGGTGATGACGCTTGTGACGCGGCCTGTGAAGATGCCTATAGCAAGCTGACCAATGCCGGGATCGAGGTCCTTTATGATGATCGCGACATCCGCGCAGGCGGCAAGTTTGCCGATATGGACCTGATCGGTCTGCCGTGGCAGATCGTGATTGGCCCCAAAGGCCTCAAGAACGGTGTTGTTGAACTCAAGAACCGCAAATCGGGTGAAAAAACCGAAGTCACCTTTGAGGCGGCTCTTAATCAGATCAACGGCTGATCTGAGAATGCATTACCTCGGGGCAGCTTTTTGCTGCCCCGTTGCCATTTCCGGTTTGGGTGCTAAGTGTTTTTTATCCAACCCGGTTTCCTGACCTGCTTCCACAAGGATCGATTGCCCATGTTCAGTCCGTTCGAGCGTATGGTGGCCTTCCGCTACCTGCGTCCACGTCGGCAGGAAGGCTTTGTTTCCGTCATTGCCATCTTCTCGTTGCTTGGCATCATGCTGGGTGTTGCGACACTCATCATTGTCATGTCGGTGATGAATGGTTTCCGCGCGGAACTGCTTGGCCGAATTCTCGGACTGAACGGTCATATCTCTGTCTATGCACAGGGCAATGGCGGCATTGGCGATTACGCCAAGATCGAAGACGAGATTGCCAAGAACGGCAATGTCGTGCTGACCGTGCCGGTGGTCGAAGGGCAGGTGATGGCATCGAAAAACGGTCGGGCATCCGGTGCGATCGTGCGTGGCATGCGCCCCGAAGATGTCAAACAACGCAAAACCATCGCGGACAATATCGTTTTCGGCTCGCTTGATGAATTCAAGGGTGAAGACACCGTGATCATGGGCGCGCGTCTGGCCATGAAGCTTGGCGTTGGCGTTGGCGATACAGTCAACCTGATTTCGCCCAAGGGCAATGTGACCGCCTTTGGTTCCGTGCCGCGTGTGCGGGGCTACACGGTGGCGGGTCTGTTTGATATCGGCATGTATGAATATGACAGTGGCTTTATCTTCATGCCGCTGGCCGCGGCCCAGACCTATTTCCGACTGCCGGAAAAAATCACCCATTTTGAAGTGATGCTTGAAGATATCGGATCCCTTGATGACACGATGGACGAGTTGCTTACGACCCTGGCGGGGGAACGTTTGCGACTGGTCAACTGGCAGCAATCCAATGCCGGGTTCTTTAATGCGCTGCAGGTCGAACGCAATGTGATGTTCCTGATCCTGACGCTGATCATTCTGGTTGCGGCCTTTAACATCATTTCCGGCATGGTCATGCTGGTGAAGGACAAGGGGCGCGATATCGCGATCCTGCGCACCATGGGCGCGACCCGTCAGTCGATCATGAAGGTGTTCTTTCTGGCCGGGGCGTCGATTGGTGTGCTGGGCACGATCTCTGGCCTGGTCATTGGCGTTCTGTTCTGTCTGAATATCGAAAACATTCGTCAATTCATCCAAAGCCTGACCGGCACCGACCTGTTCAATGCCGAAATTTACTTCCTGTCGCAGCTTCCTGCCGACATGGATGTCGGCGAGGTCGTGATGGTCTGCATCATGTCGCTGACCCTGTCCTTCCTTGCCACGGTGTATCCGGCATGGCGGGCATCGCGCCTCGATCCGGTGGAGGCCCTGCGTTATGAGTGATGTGATGAAAACAACCGCCGAAGAACGCGCACGCAATGTCGTGCTGCGGCTCGACAAAATCGACCGGATTTTCAATCAGGGCCCCGATCAGCTCGAAATCCTGAAATCGGTCGATCTTGAAATCCATCAGGGCGAAATCGTCGCTCTTGTCGGGCCATCGGGCGCGGGTAAATCGACCCTGCTTCAGATTGCCGGTTTGCTGGAAAAGCCCGATGGCGGGCTGGTCTCGATTGGTGGCAAGCGCAGCACGGATTTGTCTGATCTGGCACGAACCGAAATGCGCCGCAGCCACATCGGTTTTGTCTATCAGTATCATCATTTGCTGCCGGAATTTTCAGCCCTTGAAAACGTCGTCATGCCACAAATGATCAATGGTCTGAAACGTGCCGAGGCCGAAGTGCGCGGTCTTGAACTGCTGCGCTGCCTTGGTCTTGAAAACCGTGCGGACCATCGTCCGGCACGTCTTTCCGGCGGCGAGCAACAGCGTGTCGCGATTGCGCGTGCGCTGGCCAATGTACCCGATGTTTTGTTTGCCGATGAACCGACCGGCAACCTTGATCCGCAGACGGCCGATACCGTGTTTGGCATGTTGATGACACTGGTGCGTGAAACCGGTCTGGCGTCGCTGATTGCGACCCATAACCCGGCACTCGCACGTCAGATGGATCGCGTCGTGACGCTGCGGGATGGTCATTTGATCGAACTCGACCCGGCCGAGCTTTCCTAAGCGATCAAAATTCTTTAAGCTGGTTTTGTCGCGTCGTTTGGTGGCGCGCGAACCCTGCATTTTTCTTATATTTCAGAGGTCTGGCTCCGATGGGAAACGGTTTCGTCCATCTTCGTGTACACACCAACTATTCGCTTGCCGAAGGTGCGATCACGACCAAGGAGCTTGCCAAACTCTGCGCGGCGGATGGTCAGCCGGCCGTGGCGATGACCGATACCGACAACATGTTCGGTGCGCTTGATTTTGCCGGGGCGCTGAGTGATGCGGGCATTCAGCCGATTCTTGGTGTTCAGATGGGTGTGGAACGCTTTGGCGACAAACCCAGCGTTGGTAAAATCGCCCGTGAACCTATGCCAGACCGCCTTGTTCTGATCGCCCAGAACAAGGAAGGTTATTTCAACCTGCTGAAAATCGTTTCGCGCGCCCACATGACGTCAGAAGCCGGAAGCGAGCCCAAGGCGCTGTATCAGCATATCCGTGAATATGGCGAACACATCATCTGTTTGACCGGCGGCCCAACCGGCCCGCTGGCGCGCCTTCTGGGGGACGAGCAGGTGGAAAAGGCACAAGACTGCCTTGCCGAGCTCAAGGAAATCTTTGGCAACCGTTTGTACATCGAACTCCAGCGCCACGGCGAAGAACTCGAAGAGCTGGTTGAACCCGGTCTGATCAAGCTTGCCTATGATCACGACGTGCCACTGGTCGCGACCAATAACTGCTACTTCCCCACGGTCGATATGTATGAAGCCCACGACGTATTTATTTGCGTCGGGCAGGGCGCGGTTGTTGGTCAGGAAGATCGCTGGAAACTGACACCCGATCACCGCTTCAAATCGGCTGCGGAAATGCGTGATCTGTTCGCCGATATCCCTGAGGCCTGCGACAACACGCTTTTGATCGCCAAGCGTTGCTCGTGGCACGTTGAAAAGATTGACCCGATCCTGCCGCCTTTTGATTGCGGCGAGGGCCGCACCGAGGTCGATGAACTCCGCCACATGTCCGAAGAGGGCCTGAAAGGTCGTCTCGAAAAGCATGTCTTTACCGACGAAATGTCGGATGCGGAAAAGGAAGAAATCGCCAAACCCTATTGGGAGCGCCTTGAGTATGAACTCGGCATCATCAATCAGATGGGGTTCCCGGGCTACTTCCTGATCGTTGCCGATTTCATCCAATGGGCCAAGGATCATGAAATCCCGGTCGGGCCGGGCCGTGGGTCGGGTGCAGGCTCGCTGGTCGCCTATGCGCTATTGATTACCGACCTAGATCCGCTGCGCTTCTCGTTGCTGTTCGAACGTTTCCTCAACCCGGAACGTGTGTCGATGCCTGACTTTGACGTCGATTTCTGTCAGGACCGGCGCGGCGAGGTCATCGAATATGTCCAGAAAAAGTACGGTCATGACCGTGTCGCGCAGATCATCACATTCGGTAAGTTGCAGGCCAAGGCGGCTGTGCGTGACGTCGGGCGTGTTTTGTCGATCCCGTATGGCTATGTCGACAAGATCTGTAAAATGATCCCGGGCGATCCGGCCAAGCCGATCCCGCTGAAAGAAGCCATCGATATGGAACCGGACCTGCGCCGCATCGCGCGCGAGGATCCGGATATTGATCGGTTGCTGTCCATCGCCATGCAGATCGAAGGTCTTTATCGGAACTCGTCGACCCACGCGGCAGGTGTGGTGATCGGCGACCGCGACCTTGATGAACTGGTCCCGATTTATCGCGATCCGCGCTCTGATATGCCGGTCACACAGTTCAACATGAAGTATGTTGAAAATGCCGGACTGGTGAAGTTTGACTTCCTGGGGCTCAAGACACTTACGGTGATTATCGAGGCCGTAAACCTCATGCGTCTTCGCAAAGACGTCCCGCAAGACTTTGATATTGGCGCAATTCCCCTTGATGACCGCCCGGCCTTCAAACTGTTGTCGGCGGCTGAAACTGTCGGCGTGTTCCAGCTTGAATCCCAGGGTATGCAGGATGTTCTGCGCGGTCTGAAGCCCGATACGCTTGAAGATATTATCGCGGTCGTGGCGCTCTATCGTCCGGGCCCGATGGATAACATCCCCCATTACATCGCGCGTAAGCATGGGCAGGAAGAACCTGATTACATGCACCCGATGCTGCAGCCGATCCTCGAAGAAACCTATGGCATCATGATCTATCAGGAACAGGTCATGCAGCTGGCCCAGATCATGGCGGGTTATTCGCTTGGCGGTGCTGACCTGTTGCGTCGTGCAATGGGTAAGAAAATCGCCGAGGAGATGGAAAAGCAGCGTAGCCTGTTTGTCGATGGTTCTGAAAAGAACGGTGTCGATCGTGCGCAGGCGTCTGACATCTTTGATCAGGTCGCCAAGTTCGCCTCCTACGGCTTTAACAAATCCCATGCGGCGGCCTATGCGCTGGTGGCCTATCAGACTGCGTATCTCAAGGCGAACTATCCGGTCGAATTCATGGCCGCCCTGATGACGCTTGATATGCACAACACCGAAAAGCTGGCGGTGTTCAAGCAGGAGGTCGAACGGCTTGAAATCGAAATCCTGCCGCCTTGCGTGAACAACTCCCAGGTGGCGTTTTCGGTGGAAAACCATGATGGCGTGCGCAAGATCCGTTATGCACTTGCCGCTGTTCGAAATGTCGGTGACGCGGCTATGGAAAGCCTTGTCGCCGAACGCGAAGCCAATGGGCCTTTCAAGGATATTACCGACTTCGCATCGCGCATCGATAGCCGCGCGGTCAATAAGCGGTTGCTTGAAAACCTTGTGCGGGCAGGGGCGCTGGATTGTCTGGCGTCTAACCGCAAGGTCATGTTTGAAAATGTCGACAAGGTCATCGCCGTGGCCCAGCGCGAAATGCACGCGCGCAATGACGATCAGATTTCGATGTTTGGCGACAGCAGCGGCTTTGGCAAGGATCAGATCCGTCTGCCTGACGAACGTGACTGGGTGCCGATGGAAAAACTGACCGAGGAATTCTCGGCCATCGGGTTCTATCTGTCGGCTCATCCGCTTGATACGTTTGGCAAAAGCATTCAGCGCATTGGCATTGCCCCGATCAAGGAACTGCCAGCACGTATGCGTGCCTCGAACAAGGGTACGATCCGCCTTGCCGGAACCCTGATCAATGCACGCGAAATGATTTCCAAAAAGAACGGCTCTAAGTTCGCCTTTGTCATGTTCTCTGATCCGACCGGCAGTTTTGAGGTCGCCTTCTGGGCAGAAGCATGGGCCGCCTATAAGGAAATCATCACCGCCGGGCGTCCGGTACTGCTGAATGTCTCTGCTGAAATGCGCGAAGGGCAATTGCGTATTCAAGGCCAGCGCGTCGAAGACCTTGAAAAGGCTGTTGCCGGTGCTGCCGAAGGTATTCGTATTCGCTTGAACCGACCTGACCCCGTCGATGAAATCCGCCAGCTCCTGGAACAGGCTGGCAAGGGGCGTGGATTGGTGACCCTGTCGTCGGTTTGCGATGATGGCCGCATGGCCGAGATTGAACTCGAAGAAAATTACAAGGTCGGCCCGTCACTGATCGGGGCGATTGGCGCGATCCCGGGTGTGGAATTCGCCGAGGAAATCTAGGTCAAAGCAAATTGCTTTTCGAAAAGTTACAGCCCGGCACTTCTTATTTGATGCCGGGCTGTTTTACATGATGGTCAGGCAAGGGCGGCTTTTTGCCCGGTATGGGTAAGCCCGGCCAGAATACTGAGGATGGCAAAGGACAGCACCGCATATTCGGGGCCAAGCGTATCGATTAGGATGCCGAACACCGGCGCGCCGACGGTTTGTCCAACTGCAATCATCAAAAAACCGATCATTAATCCTGTGGCAGGGCGACGGGGAAGGGCGTTGACACCCCAGATCAGATACACGCCGGTCAATATTACATAAGCCCCACCAAACAGAGCGCCGCCAAGAAATGTTGTCAGTGCACTGGCCCCTTCAAACCCGACAGCCAGCATTCCAACCGACAAAAGTCCCAAAAAGAACCAGTGCGTAAGGCTCACACCAAAGCGCGCGACAAGGTTGCCTGCAAACGCCCCGGCAATGCCAGCTGATCCAATGGCAATCCATAAAATCCCGACTTCATCGCTTTGCCAGCCAAGGCGCAGTGTCGCAAGTTTGCCGCCAAATGACCAAAGTGCGGTGCTTGCAGCTCCCATAAGGAATGCTGCAATCATCAAGCGCCTTATATTGCCGTTAAACTGCGGTAAACGATGCCGGGTCGCTGTCGCATTTTGCGACGATGGAAGGGTGATGGCGCTTATGATCGCCATGATAATGGCAGTCACGGCAAACCCCGCAAAAGCCATGCGCCACTCTCCGGTGATCAAAAGCGCAATGGGACCGGATAGCGCGACACCCGCGCTGGTTCCGGCATTGATGGTTGCATTCGTTTTATTCTTTTGATGGGCCTGCACGGCGCAAGCAACGGCGGCGGCCATCGGCGGTGATGCCAGACCGGTGCTTGATCCGGCAACCAAGACGGCGCACGCCAGCCAGGTTGCATTCGGAGCTGTCGCAATGCCAATCATGCCCAGGGCTGCGACCAACGATGCACCAATTGCAACACGACGTGGTCCAAACTGCTCGGTCAGTGCTGCTGATGCGATGATCGCGATGCAGTAGCCCAAAAAGGATCCGCCTGAAATGAACCCTGAAATGGTTGGGCCCATGGACAGTTGTTGGTCGATGACGGGCAAAAATAATCCGAAGGCAAACCGTGCGAAGCCATAACAAACGGCGATAAGGCCAAATCCGGTCGCGCCAATACGAAATGCGGTGCTCATGCGCTGGCCTGGGCAATCAGGGTGGATGCTGCTTGATGGGCGGCAGTGATCGCATCTTCGCCCTGATAAATAGCTGCTGCCGTACTGCCCTCGATCAGGACAAGGATTTGTGCGGTTAGAGTGCCGAGATTTGGGTGGTCTGGCCCAATTGTGCCTGTCACCAATCTTGCGACTTGCGCATGAAAGGCGGCTTTGTGGCTGAGGACAATGTCCGTGATTTCAGGTGTGTTGCTACCTGTTTCGCCATAGGCGCGCAAGAAAAGGCATCCACGCGCGCCTTCGGTCCGGGTCCAGGTTTTTAATGCCTCAAACAAATCATCAATGCTTTGGACATCAATCATCTGCAGGAAGCGCTTATCGCGCGCCGACAGGACTTGTTTGACAAGTCCGGTTTTGCCACCGGCATGCTTGTATAGGGTGCGGCTCGACATTTGGGCGGCTTCAGTCAGCTGGTCCATGCTGGTCGCGTTGAAACCCTGCTGATCAAACAGCCTTTCGGCGGATGTAAGGAGTTTGTTTTTCGTGTCCATGACGATAAATGTAAAACGAACGTTTTACTTTTGTCAAAGATTTTTGACCTCTGGCCCATATTTCCGTTAGGGTACGTGCGGTTGGCCCAAAGGTGCTGCGTACGGTGCTTTTTGGGCTTGCATTCTGTCAAAGAGGGGGCTAAAAGCCGCCTCGAACATCGCACGCGGAAGAGCGGCGACTGCCGTCATATGGCAACTCGTCCATCCGGTGTTTCATACTTGGTGTATGGAATTCCCTTCCGCGGAGGTATTAACCGGAAAAAGGTAGGAATTATCATGGCTTTGCCAACCTTTACCATGCGCCAGCTCATGGAAGCTGGTGTCCACTTTGGTCACCACACCCGCCGTTGGAACCCGAAGATGAAACCGTACATCTTTGGTGCACGCAACGACATCCACATCCTGAACCTGCAGGAAACCGTTCCGATGCTGCATCGTGCGATGCAGGCAGTTCGTGACGTAACCGCGTCAGGTGGTCGTGTTCTCTTCGTCGGTACCAAGCGTCAGGCTTCCCCGATCATCGCAGACGCTGCAAAGCGTTGCGGCCAGTACTATGTCAACCATCGCTGGCTCGGCGGCATGCTGACCAACTGGAACACCGTTTCCAACTCGATCAAGCGCCTGAAAGAACAGGACGAGATTCTGAACGCTGGCGCAGAAGGTCTGACCAAAAAAGAAATCCTGAACCTGACCCGTTCGCGCGACAAGCTTGAGCGCGCTCTTGGCGGTATTAAGGACATGGGTGGTCTTCCCGACATCATCGTCGTGGTCGACACCAACAAAGAATCGCTTGCTATTCAGGATGCCAAAAACCTGAACATCCCGGTTGTTGCGATCCTCGACTCCAACTCTGATCCGGCAAACGTTCAGTTCCCGGTTCCGGGCAACGACGACGCGATCCGCGCAATCCAGCTGTATTGCGATCTGTTCGTTGGTTCTGTTCTGGACGGCATCCAGGAAGAAATGACTGCTTCTGGCGCAGATCTCGGCGAAGCGGAAGAAGTTCCGGCCGAGGCAGCTGCTGCTTCCGAAGCTGCAGAAGAAGCTTCCGCATAAGTTTCATTTTGTACCTGATGAAACGGCGGCTAGCATGCCGCCGTTTTGTTAGGTGTTAACCTGATCGCGTAATTAGGGGCTTTAAAAATGGCTATTACCGCTGCTCTCGTTAAAGAGCTTCGCGAAACCACCGGCGCTGGCATGATGGATTGCAAAAAGGCGTTGTCCGAAACTGATGGTGATCTGGACGCAGCCGTTGACTGGCTTCGTACCAAAGGTCTTGCTGCTGCTGCCAAAAAAGCTGGCCGTGTTGCTGCCGAAGGTCTGGTTTCTGTTTCTGTTGACGGCACCAAAGGTGCAGTTGTCGAGCTGAACGCTGAAACCGACTTCGTTTCGCGCAACGAAGACTTCCAGAAATTTGTTGGCGAAATCGCAAAACAGGCAGTTGCTGCGAATGGCGACATCGATGCCCTCAAAGCTGCTACTTTCCCGGGTACCGAGCGTAACGTCGAAGAGCAGGTCACCCACATGATCGCCACCATCGGCGAAAACATGTCCCTGCGTCGTTCGGCTGGCCTGTCGGTCGAAAAAGGTGTTGTTGCTTCCTACGTTCACTCCGCTGTTGCCCCGGATCTGGGCAAAATCGGTGTTCTGGTTGCGCTTGAATCCGAAGCTGACGCTGGCGTCCTCGAAGGGCTTGGCAAACAGATCGCAATGCACATTGCGGCAACCAACCCGGCATCGGCAACCGTCGACGATCTGGACCCGGAACTGGTAGAGCGTGAAAAAGCCGTTCTGACCGACCAGGCCAAAGAATCGGGCCGTCCGGCAGAGATCATCGAAAAGATGATCGAAGGTCGTATCCGTAAATATTACGAGCAGGTCGTTCTGGTTGAGCAGACCTTCGTGATTGACGGTGAAAACAAAGTCAAAACCGTAATCGAAAACGCTGCCAAAGAAGCTGGCAAGCCGATCACGCTCAAGGGCTTTGTTCGCTTCGAACTCGGTGAAGGCATCGAGAAAGAAGAAAAAGACTTTGCTGCCGAAGTTGCTGAGCAGCTGAACAAATAAAACATCTGATCGAAATGGTGCGTTCACCACCATTTCGTGTATGATCCAGACCGGCGAGGTCGGCAGCGCATATCCGCCCTGTTACTCGCCGGTCTTTTTATATCTGAATTTTGCATTTCCCGCGCTTGGGCAATGCGTTACATCGGCATTTAAGAGGCAATCCGACATGGCAGAAAACGGCCAACTTAAGTTTCGTCGCGTCCTTTTGAAGCTCTCGGGTGAGGGGCTCCTGGGCAATCAGCAATACGGTATTGATCCTGAAACAGTTGACCGGATTGCCAGCGAAATCAAAGCCGTTCACGACATGGGTGCCGAAGTTTGCATGGTGATTGGCGGCGGTAACATCTTCCGCGGTGTCAAAGGCGCTTCACAGGGCATGGAACGTGCAACCGCTGACTATATGGGCATGCTCGCTACCATCATGAATGCGCTCGCGGTTCAAAACGCGCTTGAGCGTCACGGCATTCAGACCCGTGTGCAATCCGCTATCCCGATGTCTTCTGTCTGTGAGCCCTATATTCGTCGTCGCGCGGTGCGCCATATGGAAAAAGGTCGCGTTGTGATCTTTGCGGCAGGCACGGGCAACCCGTTCTTCACGACCGATACCGCTGCTGCCTTGCGCGCAGTTGAAATGGGCTGTGATGCCTTGCTTAAGGGCACGCAGGTCGATGGCGTCTATACCGCCGATCCGAAAACCGATCCGACGGCAGAGCGTTATGACGAGCTGACCTATATGGAAGTTCTGTCCAAAGATTTGCGTGTTATGGACGCATCGGCTATTTCTTTGGCACGCGAAAATGATATTCCGGTTATCGTATTTTCTTTGCATAATCCGGGTGCCTTTGCAGACGTAGTTACTGCAAAGGGGACGTTTACGATTATTTCGAATGGAGACTGAACGTGTCTGACGTTGCTGGCCTAAAAAAGGACCTGTCCCGCCGTATGGAAGGGGCTGTGGAAGTACTACACAAGGAATTCACCGGTCTGCGCACCGGGCGCGCCAGTGTAAGCCTTCTTGAGCCGGTCATGGTTGAAGCTTACGGCGTTCCGACCCCGCTCAATCAGGTGGCATCGGTCAGTGTTCCGGAATCGCGTATGCTCTCGGTTCAGGTATGGGACAAAACGATGGTGAAATCCGTCGAAAAAGCCATCCGTGATTCCGGTCTTGGTCTGAACCCGGCCGCTGATGGCACGCTGGTTCGCGTTCCGATTCCCGCCCTTAACGAAGAACGCCGTGCAGAACTTTCCAAAGTTGCCGGTAAATATGCCGAGCAGGCCAAGGTTTCTGTCCGTAACGTACGTCGTGACGGCATGGATCAGCTGAAAAAATGGGAAAAGGACGGTGACATCTCCAAGGACGAGATGCACGACCAGGAAAAAGAAGTCCAGAAATTGACCGACAAGGTCATTGGCGAGATTGACGAGGCACTCTCGCACAAAGAACAGGAAATCATGCAAGTCTGATTATGGCTGTGCTTTCTTCGCAAACCCAACTGTCAGATACGCTTTGTGTGCCGCGTCATGTTGCCATCATTATGGATGGCAACGGGCGCTGGGCCCGCGGGCGTGGGCGTCCGCGCACCATGGGCCATCGTGCCGGTGTCGATGCGGTGCGTCGCACCATTGAGGCCGCCGGCGAACTCGGTATCGAGTATCTGACGCTCTATGGCTTCTCGACAGAGAACTGGAAGCGCCCGGAAAGCGAAGTAAGCGACTTGATGGGACTGCTTCGCCTGTTTCTGAAGCGCGAATTGTCCACCTTGCACAAGAACGGCGTGAAAATTCGCATCATTGGTGATCGTTCGCGTTTTGCGGACGACATTCGCAAACTTCTTGCCAAGGCCGAAGATCAGACGCGTGACAATACGCGTCTGAACCTTACCATCGCTCTTAGCTATGGTGCGCGTGCCGAAATTACCCAGGCTGTGCGTAACATAGCAGCCAAGGTTGCTTCAGGTGAACTTTCTGCCGACGAGGTTACCGAAGACCTGATCGAAGAAAACCTGTCGACGGCGGGTATTCCGGATCCGGATCTTCTGATCCGTACAAGTGGCGAGCAACGCATCAGCAACTTCCTGTTATGGCAGTCGGCCTATACCGAGTTTGTGTTCGAAGATGTGCTGTGGCCGGACTTTGACCGTAGCCATTTGCAAAAAGCCATCGATAACTTTGCCGGGCGGGAGCGGCGTTTTGGTGCCGTCATCTGAGACCAAAGACCCAAAAGACACCAATTCCGGCCTGTTGCCACGCGTCCTTTCCGCGCTGGTCATGGCACCAGTAGCTGTTGCGGCTGTCTGGTTCGGCTCTCCCTACTTCGACATACTGCTGTTTGTGTTCTCGGCTGGGATGATGTGGGAATGGTCGCGCATGTGCGCGCCAAACCACTATAATGGCATCTCGGTTGTGACAGGTGTTGCACTGGCTGTTGCCATGATCATGTATGTCGCTGGTCAGGCGGAGTACATAGTCATGCCAGTCGCGATTGGCGTGATCATCGCTGCAGCGAGGTCAGGCAAAAACTGGCTGCTCGCCGGGTTTGGTGTTTTATATATCTTACTGGCCGCATTGGCAGCGCTTTGGCTGCGAACTCATGAGGGTGACGGTCTTCTGATCATTATGTGGCTGTTCTTCCTTGTCTGGGCCACCGACACGGGCGGTTACGCCTTTGGCAAGACCATCGGCGGTCCGAAACTCGCACCGCGCTTCAGCCCCAAGAAAACCTGGGCAGGTTTGATCGGTGGGATGCTCTGTGCGGGTGTCATCGGCGGGCTGGTCACCTATTTCAGTTCCGAAGCGATCAATTGGGTGATTGTTGGCGTTAGTATGGTGCTGGCAATTGTTGCACAGATCGGTGACCTTGGTGAATCGGCACTGAAACGCCGTTTCAAGATCAAGGACAGTAGCAACCTGATCCCTGGGCATGGCGGATTGCTTGATCGTGCGGATGGGATGTTGTCGGTGTTTCCTGTGGCCTTTGCTATTATCTGTTTCGCAGGGCTTTCTCTGCGTTAAGGCGGCCGATCTTCTCGCCGCTGTCCTTACAGGTGTTTGATGACTTTGAAGAAATCCGTCAGTGTTTTTGGTGTTACGGGCTCCATCGGGGCCAGCACCGTCGATGTTCTGAAGTCCCACACTGACAAATATGCTGTTGAAGCTGTCACCGCTCATCGCAATGTCGATGCACTGGCAACGGCAGCCATCGAGCTTCGTGCCAAATGCGCGGTCATTGGCGATCCCGATTGCTTTGACGCACTAAAGAGTGCCTTGGCTGGAACCGGCATAGATATCGCTGCTGGCGAAGAGGCCTTGATCGAGGCCGCAGAACGTCCGTCAGACATCGTCATTGCTGCCATTGTGGGCGCCGCAGGGCTCAAACCGACGTTAGCTGCCATTCGTCGTGGCGCGCGCATCGGGCTCGCCAACAAGGAAACACTGGTCTGTGCCGGCGCATTGATGACGGCCGAAATTGCCACACACGGTGCGACGCTGATCCCGGTGGATTCTGAGCACAGCGCAATCTTTCAGGTGTTGGAAGATCGCGAAGAAAACCGGATCGACCGCATTTTGCTGACCGCATCTGGCGGACCGTTTCGCGAGTGGTCGTTGGAAGATATGCGATCAGTTACCCGCGCGCAGGCCTTGGCACACCCCAACTGGGAAATGGGTGCAAAGATCTCGATTGATTCCGCGACAATGATGAACAAGGGGCTTGAGCTGATCGAAGCCTGGCATCTTTTCCCGGTGGCTGAGGAACAGATCGAGATTGTCGTTCATCCCCAATCGGTTGTTCACAGTATGGTCGAATATTCCGATGGGTCCGTGCTGGCCCAGCTTGGCACGCCCGATATGCGGACGCCGATTGCCTATGCGCTTTCGTGGCCAGACCGGATCAAGGTCGACACACCGCGTCTTGATTTTGCCACGATCGGAAGCTTGAAGTTTGAAACACCCGATATGAATCGCTTCCCGGCTCTTCGTCTCGCGCGACAGGCCTTGCAGGAAGGCGGTACGCTGCCTACTGTTCTGAACGCTGCGAATGAGGTTGCGGTTGAAGCGTTTCTCAAAGACAGAATCGGTTTTCTCGATATTGCCGGGACTGTCGAAAAGCTCATGACAAGGCTTGGAAGCGAAGCGCTTACCAGCCTTGATCAGGTATTTGAAACAGATGCTATGGTCCGCCGGGAAACTGCGGCGTATCTCGCATCGTCTTAGATTAAAATCGCCGGTTTGACCGGCTTAGGGAATTCTTGATGGAAACCTTGCTTGCTTTTCTTTTTGTGCTCTCGGTGCTCGTGTTCGTTCACGAATATGGTCACTATTGGGTGGCAATCAAAAACGGCGTAAAAGTAGAAGCCTTTTCAATCGGGTTTGGCCCGGAACTTTTCGGCTGGCAGGACAAAAAAGGTACGCGCTGGAAGGTCAGTGTGATTCCCCTCGGCGGCTACGTCAAAATGTTTGGCGACATGAACCCTGCCAGTGCCGGTGGTCGTGACGACCTTGATGCCGAAGAAGCAAAACATGCTTTCCATCACAAAGGGGTGGCTGCTCGGGCCGCAATCGTTTTTGCCGGGCCGCTGGCGAACTTCATCTTCGCCATCATCGTCTTTACCTTCCTGTTCGCCGCTGTCGGGCAACAACGCGCTTTGCCGGTTGTTGGCGAAGTTATTGACGGTAGCCCGGCTGCCAGTGCCGGTTTCGTCGCAGACGACCGCATTGCTGCGATCAACGGGCAATCGGTTGAATGGTTCTCCGAACTTTCCGACATTGTCCGTGCAAATCCCGGTCAACCGATTTCTGTTACCGTACAGCGCGACAGTGAAACCCTGGACCTCGCTGTGACGCCAGAAGCTGTCGAAGTCGACGAGGGCGGAATGACTGCGACCGTAGGACGGCTCGGGATTACGGCTGGCGACTTTGAAATGAGCCGCACAGGCGTTGTTGAATCCGTTGGTCGCGCGTTCGAGACAACCTATTCGTTGACTGCGCAAACCTTCTCGGCACTTGGGGAAATGATCAGTGGTGATCGCGACAGTTCCGAGCTTGGTGGTCCGATCCGGATTGCCCAAATGTCGGGGCAGGTGGCAGAAGGCGGGCTTGCACCGCTGCTGTTCTTTATGGGTTATCTTTCCATCAGCCTTGGGTTGATCAATCTGATGCCTGTTCCGGTTCTGGATGGTGGGCATCTTGTGTTTTACGCAATTGAGGCAATTCGCGGTAAGCCATTGGGGGCAAAAGCACAAGAATATGGTTTCCGTATCGGCGCGGGTTTGGTATTCAGCTTAATAATTTTTGCAACGTGGAACGATTTGACGCAATTGGGTGTCTTCAGTTTCCTCAAAGGACTTGCTGGCTAATGCATGACAGCAACAGGGGGGTTAACTTGCTGCGTAAGGTAAAAGCGGCCGTCGTCATCGCGGCCCTGCTTGGCGGGACGGCGCCATTGATTGTTCCTGTGGCAGTGCATGCCCAATCCGGTCTAATCCGCGACATCGAGGTCGAAGGCAATAGACGTATCGAAAGTGCGACAGTAAACGCCTACCTGACTGTGGCACCCGGCGATGCCTATGACGTTCAGAAAATCAACAATTCGCTTAAGGCTCTGTTTTCGACCGGTCTTTTTGCCGACGTGTCCTTTTCCTTTAATCAGGGGATCCTTCGGGTAAACGTTGTCGAAAATCCGATTATCAACCGGATCGCCTTCGAAGGTAACCAGCGCCTTGATGACGAAACCTTGGGTGCGGAACTTCAATTGCGCCCGCGTGTTGTTTACACCCGAACCAAGGTGCAGGCAGACGTCCAGCGTGTTCTCGAACTTTATCGTCGCAGCGGACGCTTTGCTGCAACCGTCGAGCCCAAGGTCATTCAGCTGGATCAGAACCGTGTCGATCTGGCATTCGAGATTGACGAAGGTGACGCCACAGGCATCCGCAAAATCAATTTTGTCGGCAACAAGGCCTTTGATGATGGCGAGCTTTCAGATGTGATCCGCACGACCGAAAGCGCCTGGTGGAAAATCCTGACCGCTGATGATAACTACGACCCGGATCGTGTGACCTTTGACCGTGAATTGCTGCGCCGTTTCTATCTGGCTGCGGGTTACGCCGATTTTCAGGTTTTGTCGTCCGTTGCGGAATTGACACCGGATCGCTCCGACTTCTTTGTGACCTACACGGTCAGTGAAGGGCAGCGCTATCAGTTTGGCGATATAAGTGTCGTCTCCCAGATCGACAAGATCGATCCGGAAACCCTGATGCCGCTGATCGAGATCGAAAGTGGTGAATGGTACAACGCGACCCTCGTTGACGACGCAGTTGATGCTTTGACCGATAGCGTTGGGGATCAGGGCTACGCCTTCATCGATATTCGCCCAAACGTTCAACGTAATCGTGAAGCCGGCACGATCGACATTACCTTCAACATTTCCGAAGGGCCGAAGGTTTATGTCGAGCGCATCAATGTTGCCGGCAACGTCCGTACCCTTGATGAAGTCATCCGCCGTGAATTCCGTCTGGTTGAAGGCGATGCTTTCAGTAGCTCGAAGATGCAGCGCTCCAAGCAACGTATTGAAAACCTCAACTTCTTTAAATCGGTTGATGTCAAAACCCTGCCGGGCGCGTCACCTGATCAGACGGTGATTGAAGTCGATGTCGAAGAAAAATCGACCGGTGAATTCTCGATTGGTGCTGGCTACGGAACGGATAACGGTGCCTTTGGTCAGCTTGGTGTTCGAGAACGTAACCTGCTTGGTAAAGGCCAGGATCTGCGCCTGAACTTCACACTTGGATCGACGGACCAGCAGGTGGATCTGTCCTTTACGGAACCCTATTTCCTTGATCGTGAAATCGCCGCAGGCTTTGACGTATATCGGCGCGAGGAAGACAATCAGGATGAAAGCTCCTACGATGAAGAGCAGACCGGTGGTCGTCTTCGCGCCGGGTATCGCTATAGCGAAGAGCTTTCGCACTCCTTCCGCTATACACTTGAAAGCAACAGCTACTCCAATATTAATCGCAGCAGCGCATCGCGTCTCCTGTTGGCAGAAGACACCGACTTCGTCGAATCCGCCCTTGGTCACACCCTGACCTATGATAAGCGAGACAGTACGATTTCTCCGACCGAGGGTTATTTTGCAAGGTTGTCAAACGATCTGGCCGGCCTTGGTGGGGATGAGCAATATTTGCGTACTCGCGTTGAGGGTGGCTACTACTATCCGCTGGACCGTGAACATGAATGGATTGTCTCGACCCGTGGGGCGACCGGCTACATCTTTGGTTTCGATGATGATACCCGCATTTCTCAGCGCTTTATGGTCGGGGGCTCTAACCTGCGTGGCTTCGAAGCCGCCGGCGTTGGCCCGCGTGATATCGCAACCGGGGATGCGCTGGGCGCCAAAATGTACTACACCGGAACAGTGCAAATGGACTTCCCGCTTGGCACGCCCGATGAGTTTGCTCTGACCGGCCGTGTCTTCTCTGATTTCGGTTCAAGTCGGGATGTCGACGGTGCCCGCGCCGGTGAAATTTACAACACAGGCACGCTGAGAAGCTCTGTTGGTTTCGGTGTTGGTTGGGAATCGCCGTTTGGCCCGATTGGTGTTGATATCTCTCAGGCCATCACAAAAGAAGATCACGACAAAGAGGAAATGTTCCGACTTAACTTCGGAACCAGATTCTAATGCAAATGATCAAATCTCTACGTAATCTGCTGGTTCTCTCAGCCCTGATTGGTTTTACTGCGAACACATCGGTTGTGCACGCACAGGAGCCAAATCCGGACAATTTTGCCTCGGTGATGGTGGTTGATGTTGCCGGGATCATGCGTGAAGCATCTGCCATGCAGGATGCCCGCAAACAGATCCGGGATCGTCAGGTCGCCTATCAGAAGGAAATCGAAACCCGTGAACAGGCCTTGCGCGAGGAAGAAAAACAGCTTGCTCAGCAGCGCACGCTTCTCGCTGCCGATGTCTTTCAGGACAGACAAAAGCAGTTTCAGCAGAACGTTGCCAACTTCCAGAAATTTGCTCAGGCGCGTAGCCGTGTTCTGGATCAGGCATTGGCAGAGTCACAATCCAAGTTCTCGCAAGCTCTGAATGAGATTATTAGAAGGGTTGCGGCCGAACGCAGGGCAAACCTTGTCTTGCAGAAAGGCCAAGCAATCCTTTTTGAAACTTCTATGGATGCGACCAAGGAAGTCTTTGATCGGGTGAATGCTGAAATTCCGACCGTTACGGTCGAATTCAAGGAAGGCTCCTGATGGCGGATGCGCGATTCTTTAGCCGCAAGGGACCATTCAGTGTTGCCGAAATTGCTGCACTGACGGAAACAACACCGGTAAACGCACCCGATGAAACCCGGGTCTTTCAGGATGTCTCACCGCTGCAAAATGCAGATGGCGATATTCTGAGCTTCTTTGATAACCGAAAATATCTTGATGCCTTTGTCTCGAGCAAGGCCGGTGCATGTTTTGTGCGCCCGGAATTTGTCGAACGCGCGCCAGAAGGCATGGTGTTGTTCACCACCAAGGATCCTTACCGCGCCTATGCAAAGGCTGCCACGGCCTTTTACCCCTTTGAAACAGGCAATGGCGTCATTTCCGATCATGCCGTGATCGATCCGACTGCAAAGCTCGGCAAAGGCGTTCAGGTTGACGCTGGCGCTGTCATCGGGGCCAATTGTGAAATCGGTGATGGGACCATCATCGCGTCGAACGCTGTGATCGGCGAGGGCGTTGTGATCGGCGCGAGCTCTAAGGTCGGTGCGAATGCCTCGATAAGCCATAGCCTGATTGGCAATCTCTGCCTGATTTATCCTGGCGCGCGGATCGGTCAGGATGGCTTTGGGTTTGCCATGGGGCCGCAGGGTCACGTCAAGGTCCCGCAGCTGGGCCGGGTGGTTATCGGCAATGATGTCGAAGTTGGCTCAAACAGCACGATTGACCGGGGTGCTGGCCCTGATACCGTGATTGGTAATGGCTGTCGTATCGACAATCTGGTGCAAATCGGCCATAACGTTGAACTTGGCATGGGCTGTGTCGTTGTCTCGCAAGTCGGGATCTCGGGCTCAACCAAGATTGGCAATTTTGTTGTGCTTGCCGGTCAGGCGGGCATTACCGGACACCTTGAAATCGGCGATGGCGCAAAAGTCGCAGCTCAGTCAGGTGTCATGAAAAATATCGGGCCGGGCGAAACAGTGGGCGGCAGCCCTGCCGTTCCGGTCATGGAATATCATAAACAGACGGTCGCCTTGTCGCGTCTGATACGAAAAAAGAAATAAGGGCTACACACATGACCGAACTGGTAAGTGTCGATATCCAGCGCATTCTGGAAATGATTCCGCATCGCTATCCGTTTCTTCTGATCGACAAGGTCATCGACATCGAAACCGATGTCTGTGCGACTGGCATCAAGAACGTCACGATGAACGAGCCGCAATTTACCGGCCATTTCCCGCAGCAGCCGATCATGCCCGGTGTCCTTATCATCGAAAGCATGGCGCAGACAGCCGCGATCTTGGTGGTTCAGACGCTTGGCGCGGATGCCGAGGGCAAGCTGGTCTATTTCATGAGCATCGATAACGCCCGTTTCCGCAAGCCGGTGACGCCGGGCGACGTCATGCACATTCATGTGACCAAGAAACAAAGCCGTGGCCCGGTCTGGAAATTCGAAAGCCAGGTCAAGGTCGACGGTCAGGTCGTGGCCGAAGCCACCATCGCCGCGATGATCCGGGATAGCTGATAATGTCAAAAGTACATCCAACCGCCGTTGTCGAAGATGGCGCGCAGATTGGTCAGGATGTCGAAATCGGGCCCTATAGCGTGGTCGGCCCGAATGTTGTCTTGGGGGATGGTGTCAAACTGCACAGCCATGTTGCTGTCGCGGGTATCACCACCCTTGGTGATCAGTGTGAAGTGTTCCCGTTTGCCTCTGTTGGTCATGCGCCGCAGGATTTGAAGTTCAAGGGCGAACAAAGCCGTCTGATCATCGGTAAACGTACCAAAATCCGCGAAGGGGCGACCCTTAACCCCGGCACCGAAGGTGGTGGGATGGAAACCACCATCGGTGATGACTGCCTTCTGATGACCGGGGCCCATGTTGGTCATGACTGTCACGTTGGCAACCACTGTATTCTGGTCAATAACGGTACGCTGGCTGGCCATGTATTGGTTGAGGATTTTGCAATTGTCGGTGGTCTTTCCGCGGTGCATCAGTTTGTCCGTATCGGGAAACATGCGATGATTGGTGGCATGACCGGCGTTGAAAGCGACATTATTCCATACGGTTCGGTCATTGGTAACCGCGCCTATTTGTCGGGTCTGAACATCATTGGTTTGAAACGTCGCGGGTTTGATCGTGAGACGATCCATTCCCTGCGTAAAGCCTATCGTCTGCTGTTTGCCCAAGAGGGCACCCTTGCAGAGCGCGTCGAAGAAGTCGCAACGGACTTCGAAGGTGTTGGACCGGTAATGGAAATCATCGACTTCCTCAAAGCCGAAAGCATGCGTTCCGTATGCACGCCGAAATATGACAGCTCCGCAGGATAATCCGCAGCCAAAATTGGGGATTATTGCCGGGGGCGGGGCGCTGCCCGCCCGTTTGGCTGCTGCTGCCATCACGGCAGGCCGCGATGTCTGTATCGTCAAGCTCGATGGCTACGCAGATGATCCGGAACTCGATCAATATCCGAATGTGACGACCCGATTGGGCGCTGCCGCCAAAATCCTTGATGCCATGCGCAAGGAATACTGTCAGGACGTTGTTCTGGCGGGCAAAGTCTCGCGTCCCAGCCTGTCTTCGATCCGCCCGGATTGGCGGGCTGCCAAAATGCTGATGAAGGTTGGCGCCAAGGCACTTGGTGATGACGGATTGCTCCGTCTGGTCGCCAAGGAGCTTGAGCGCGAAGGTTTCCGTTTGCTCGGCGCCCATGAAATTCTGGGCGATTTGGCGGTTGAGGAAGGCGTTCTTGGCAATGTATCGCCCGATGAACAGGCCATAAGCGATGCCCGACATGGCCTCACAGTTGCACGCACACTGGGCCAGGCCGATGTCGGGCAGGGATGCGTGGTTCAGCAAGGATTGGTATTGGCCCTCGAAGCCATCGAAGGCACCGATGAAATGGTGCGCCGTTCTGCATCTTATCGTCGCGATGGTGTTGGCGGCGTCCTTGTCAAATCCGCCAAACCCCAGCAGGACAAACGCCTTGATCTTCCTGCTATTGGCATGACGACCATCGAAGAGGCTCATAAAGCCGGTTTGCGGGGTGTTGCTTTGCTTGCCGGCGGGACCATGATCATTGACCGCGCTGCCGTCATTGCCCGTGCCGATGCATTGGGCCTGTTTGTCATCGGCTTGGCCCTTGCCGACGAGGACAGCTCCAATGGCGGATGAAACCACCCCCGTTGGTCCGAAAATCATGCTTGTCGCGGGCGAGGCCTCCGGTGATCAACTGGGTGGGCGTCTTATGGCAGCACTCAAGGCCAAGCGGGACCATATCCGCTTTATTGGCGTTGGTGGTCCGCGCATGGAACGGGAAGGCCTCAAAAGCCTGTTTCCGATGAATGAAATGTCGGTCATGGGCCTGACAGAGGTCGTGCCCCACATTCCGCATTTACTCAAACGTATTGCCCAAACCGCAGACTTCGCCAAGTCCGAGAAACCCGATGTCGTCATCACAATTGACGCACCGGATTTCAGCTTTCGTGTTGGCAAGAAACTAAAGGGCAAAGGTATCCCGTTGGTGCATTATGTCGCACCGTCGGTCTGGGCCTGGCGCGAAGGCCGGGCAAAGAAAATCGCCGGTTTTCTCGATCATCTGCTCGCAC
Organism: Thalassospira sp. HF15; assembly: GCF_011806525.1. Classification (GTDB taxonomy): domain Bacteria; phylum Pseudomonadota; class Alphaproteobacteria; order Rhodospirillales; family Thalassospiraceae; genus Thalassospira. The sequence goes on from NZ_JAAVKI010000001.1 coordinate 201,178, forward strand.
TTTTGCCGTTTGAACCGCCTTATTTCGAAAAAGAAGGCCTGCCAACCACCTTTATTGGCCACTCAGCGGTCGAAGAACGCAGTGATGGGGATGCAGACCGGTTTCGCACCCAGCATGGCCTGAGCGCGGACAAAAAGCTTCTTGCAGTTCTGCCCGGAAGCCGAAATTCCGAAGTCAAACGCCTCCTGCCGGTGTTCAAACAGGTCATTGACGACATCGCGGCGAGATATCCCGATGCGCGCATTGTGGTCCCAACCGTCAGCAAGGTGGCTGATACCGTGACCGATGAAATGAAATCCTGGCCGCTGGATCCAATTGTCGTGACAGCTGATCAGGATCGCCACGATGCCTTTGCGGCCGCCAATTGTGCCTTGGCGGCATCAGGCACCGTGTCCCTTGAACTGGCCATTGCCGGTGTACCGCATGTGATTGCCTATCAGGTCAATGCGGTTACGGGGTGGATCGCAAAACGTCTGATCAAGATTGATACCGTCACCATCGTCAATCTGGTTCTTGGCAACAAGCTGATCCCGGAATTTCTGCAGGATAAGTGCAAAGCCAAAAGCATCATTCCTGCATTGGAAAAACTGATGGCTGACAGTCCGGAACGGACGGCACAGATCGAAGGTTTTGACAAAGCCTGCAGCTTGCTGGGGTTTGGGGATCGCCCGCCCAGCGAAAAGGCTGCTGACCAGATTTTGAAGATCATCGATAAAAAATAGCGTGTTACGGGTGGCATCAAATCCCCAATGCAATTAGTTTCTCAGGGTCCGGACTCATTCACATGACTGCCCCGGCAACTGATATGAGAGAAAAAACAAGGAAAAGCCCGAAGATCGAGGTGATCCCCGGTCATGGGATTTGACGCAGAGGCTTTCTATCATATCGGTTGTCCTTCAGATTACCCGGATTTGCGCGGGCTACTTTGTCGCAAAATCTTGAAAGATATAGATCTTCCGGCGATTTTGTTCCGCATATCCGCACAAATCCGGGTAACCGGGACTATTATGTGAATGAGTCTGGACCCTAGATCAATTCATAACGGAGACCGTGTTATGCGCTACCTGCACACGATGGTACGTGTCGAGAATGTCGATGAGTCGATGAAGTTCTACTGCGATCTTCTTGGCATGCAAGAGACCCGCCGCATCGAAAGCGAGCAGGGCCGTTTCACCCTGATCTATCTGGCACCGCCAGCCGATGTTGAAAGTGCCAAATCCGTCAAGGCCCCTGAACTGGAATTGACCTATAACTGGGATCCGGAAAGTTATTCCGGTGGTCGCAACTTCGGCCATCTGGCTTACGAAGTCGACGATATCTATGCGCTTTGCCAAAAGCTGATGGATGCAGGTGTCACCATCAACCGTCCGCCGCGTGATGGTCGTATGGCATTCGTGCGCTCACCGGATGGCATTTCCATCGAATTCCTGCAAAAGGGTGACAACCTTGCACCTGCAGAACCATGGGCCAGCATGGAAAACACCGGCAGCTGGTAAGAATTCAGCTGTTATGGGCAGGGGAAACCTGCTCGCAGATACAAAAAAGGCCCGGAAGTTTCCGGGCCTTTTTCTTGTCGTGTGATCGTTTTGCGACTTAGCGCTTGTCGACCGGAACGAACGGACGTTCTGCGACACCGGTAAACAGCTGGCGCGGACGACCGATTTTCTGCGACGGATCTTCGATCATCTCTTTCCACTGGGAAATCCAGCCAACGGTACGTGCAACCGCAAACAGCACGGTGAACATGCTGACCGGGATGCCCATCGCCTTGAAGATGATGCCCGAATAGAAGTCGACGTTCGGATAGAGTTTCTTCTCGATGAAGTACTCGTCTTCACGTGCGATACGTTCCAGTTCCTGGGCAACGTCAAGCAGCGGGTCGCTGATGTTAAGTTCTTTAAGAACTTCGTGGCAGGTTTCCTGCATGACTTTGGCGCGCGGATCGTAGTTTTTGTAAACGCGGTGACCAAAGCCCATCAGACGGAACGGATCGTTCTTGTCTTTTGCTTTTGCAACGTATTCCGGAATGTTTTTCACATCGCCGATTTCATTGAGCATGACCAGAACGGCTTCGTTCGCGCCACCATGCGCCGGACCCCAAAGGGATGCGATACCAGCGGCAATACATGCGAACGGGTTGGCACCCGAAGAACCGGCCAGACGAACGGTCGAGGTCGACGCATTCTGTTCGTGGTCGGCATGCAGGATCAGAATACGATCCATTGCCTTGGCCAGAACCGGATTGACTTCATAGTCTTCACACGGGTTGCCAAACATCATCTGCAGGAAGTTCTCCGCATAACCGAGCTTGTTGTTCGGGTAACGGAAAGGCTGACCGATCGAATACTTGTATGCCATCGCAGCAATGGTTGGCATTTTCGCAATCAGGCGATAAGCCGAAATCATGCGCTGCTGTGGGTCATTGATGTCGGTGCTGTCATGATAGAATGCGGACATCGCACCGATAACACCAACCATGATCGCCATCGGATGCGCATCACGGCGGAAGCCGTTATAGAAGTTGCGCATCTGTTCATGGACCATGGTGTGCATGGTGATGTCGTTTTCGAACTGGGCTTTTTCGGTGGCATTCGGCAGCTCACCATAAAGCAGCAGATGGCAGACTTCGAGGAAGTCGGCATTTTCTGCGAGCTCGTCAATTGCATAACCGCGGTGACGGAGGATACCAACGTCGCCATCAATGTAGGTCAGTTCGGACTGGCAGGAGCCGGTCGAAGTGAAGCCCGGATCATAGGTGAAATACCCGGTTTCAGCATAAAGCTTGCGAATGTCGATGACAGACGGGCCTACGCTACCCTCAAGCACCGGCATCTCGAACGACTTGCCAGTGGCATTGTCGGTCAGTGTCACGGTGTGGGAAGTCTTGGAATTAGATGCCATGACTATTTTTCCTTCCCTGTTTGAACGAACACGGTTTCAAGTTGTGTGCAGCATAATGCTGCGGCGCACAAAGCGCAAACGGGTTATTAGTTTTTCTTAATTCGCTGTTGTTATGCATCAAAATGGCGAATGCGTTTCAGCGTTTGTGTTTTGCCAAGCACAATCATTACTTCGAAGATGCCTGGTGAAGAGTTGGAGCCTGTAAGCACCGCCCGCAAGGGCTGCGCAACTTTGCCAAGTTTCAAGTCGAACTTTTCGGCAATCGCACGGACACTTGCGTCAACGTTCTCTTCGGTCCAGTTATCAAGCGCTTCAAGGCTGTTGGCCAGTTCTTTGAACAGACCTTCAGGTGCACCATCAATCAGGGACTGGGCTTTCTCGTTAACGGACAGGATGCCATCGGTAACGTAGAAGGCAGAAGAGTCGGCGAGCTCAATAAGAGTCTTCGCCCTTTCTTTAAGGCCTGACATGCCGTTGATCAAGATTTCTTTTTGCGATGCATCAAGGGCATCGATGCCAATTTTCTTGGCAATCAGCGGGGAAATCTCATCAGCAAGACGCTTGTCATCGGCCTGGCGCAAGTAAATACCGTTCAGGTTGGTCAGCTTCGCAAAGTCAAAGCGTGCAGCCCCTTTGCCGACATCGGTGATATCAAACCATTCGATTGCCTGCTCGGTCGAAATAACTTCTTCATCGCCGTGACCCCAGCCAAGACGCAGAAGATAGTTGTTCAATGCCTCGGGCAGGAAGCCCATTTCATCGCGATAGGCATCAACACCCAGTGCGCCATGGCGTTTTGACAGCTTTGCGCCGTCCGGGCCATGGATCAGCGGGATATGCGCAAAGGTCGGAACGTCCCAACCCATGGCATCATAAATGACTTTCTGACGGAATGCGTTGGTCAGGTGATCATCACCACGGATGACGTTGGTAATGCCCATATCATGGTCATCAACCACAACCGACAGCATGTAGGTCGGCGTGCCATCACCACGCAGGATCACGTAATCGTCAAGCTGCTCGTTCCCAACGCGGACTTCGCCCTGCACCTGATCATTGATCACGGCATCGCCTTCTTGCGGCGCCTTGACGCGGACAACAGGTTTCACACCTTCGGGCGCCTCGGACGGATCGCGATCGCGCCAGGTGCCGTCATATTTCATCGGGCGGCCTTCTGCGCGGGCTTTCTCGCGCATTGCCGTCAACTCCTCGGGGGAGCAATAGCAGTAATACGCCTTGCCGGCATCAAGCAGCTGTTGGGCAACCTCTGCATGGCGGTCGCGACGGGCAAACTGCATAGTCGGCTCTTCGTCTGCGGTCAGGCCAAGCCAGTTCAACCCGTCAAAAATGGCCTCTACGGCCTCGGGCGTTGAACGTTCACGGTCGGTATCCTCGATCCGGAGCAAGAACTTGCCACCGGTGTGTTTGGCATAAAGCCAGTTATAAAGTGCGGTGCGTGCGCCGCCGATATGGAGAAACCCGGTCGGAGACGGGGCAAAACGGGTAACAACCGTCATTCAATCTATCCGTTATTTGGATGTTGTCGCTTGTCCTATGGACTTTTGGCGTGCAGGCTATAGCACAAATGACACGCTGTTGCACCACAGCGGATGTTAGATAGAAACTATGCGGCAGGCGGGCTATTGGACATTCGTCGTAGGTTGGTAGGTGAAAATCAATTGATTCAAGTGTTTGCGATGTTTTTTTCGCAAATTAATTTTGTTGTTACAAGTCAAAGAAATAAGTGGTTTCTGTGCTCGGTTATCTTCTTTGGGTTGGGATGTGCCGGGTATTTCTTGCTTCCTGCGCGTGTTGACCTCACGCAGATTGGTGTCGCGGTGATTCTGCTGTGTTGCGGATTTTGGATGTCGCGCCGGCTGGCCATTCTGGCCTTTGTTTTTCAACTCCTTGCCTGTCTTGCTTTTGGCACCCTTGCGAGTGCGATCCATACCGAACTCGGGCCCCGTAACCTTCTCACCAAAACGCTTTATTCAACTGAAGTGACAGGCACCATCATCAGCCTCGAGCCTCGAAACGGACGCATCCGGGCAACGCTGAAACCCTCGGAAATTGTCGGCATACCGAATGAGCAACTTGATTGGAGCATTCGGCTCAGCTTTTTGGGGGACAGTGACCTTGCGATTGGCGACGAGGTCAAGGCATCTGCACGTGTCTTTCCCTTGCGCCCGCCGTCCGTTCCCGGTGATCCCGATTTTGCGCGCAATCTGTATTTCAGCAACATCGGCGCATCCGGATTTGTATTCGGGCGTCAGTTTGAGGTTCGCAAAAGTGAAAATTCTTTAAATAACAATGTTTTGTTGGTTGGTGTTGAGAAGGCACGTCAATCTATCTCTACGACCATCAGCGACAGCATGACCGGGCCAGAAACGGGCATTGCCAAGGCCCTGATTATCGGGGAGCGCGGCGAAGTGACTGCCAACGTTGCCGATAACCTCCGCAAGTCGGGTCTGGCTCACCTGTTGGCGATTTCAGGCCTGCATATGGGATTGCTCTGCGGGACGGTGTTTTTCCTCATGCGTTTCGGGCTGGCAGCCGTTCCCCAAATTGCCTTGCGCAATCCGATCAAAAAGTGGGCGGCCATGGCTGCGATGCTGGCCGGGCTTGTTTATCTGGGACTATCAGGTGCGACCATCCCGACCCAGCGCGCCTTTGTCATGCTGCTTGTCGTCTGGGTGGCCTTGCTGCTTGATCGCCGCGCCATATCGCTGCGCCTGGTGGGTGTGGCGGCGATTGTTGTTCTGATCCTGCGACCTGACGCCGTTCTGGGGGCCAGTTTCCAGTTATCCTTTGCGGCTGTCGGTGCGTTGGTCGCGTTTTATGATGGGCCGGGCCGTCGTTGGCTGGATCGACAAGGGATGTTGTCCTGGTATGAGCGGATCGGCCTGTATCTTGGCGGTTTGCTTCTGACCAGTCTGATTGTCACGGCCGTTACGGCACCAATCATCGGCTATCATTTCGGGCGCATATCAATGCTGGGCATCTTGGCCAATCTGGTTGCCATTCCGGTGATGGCCTTCTGGGTCATGCCATGGATTGTCCTGACCCTCGCACTCATCCCGTTTGGGCTGGCCGGGGTGTCATTGGCGGCAATGAAGCCGGGCCTGACTGTCTTGTTGCAAACCGCCGAACTGGTGGCAGCTCAGGACTGGGGCCTTTGGTATGTCTCGGGCCTTGATATGCTTGCCGTCACACTTTCTATGCTGGCACTGGCCTGGATGATCATATGGCGCGATAAATGGATGATACTGCCGATGGTTCCGGTACTTATCGCAGTCATTACCTTTCAGGCGATGCATCAAGAACCGGAAATCCTGATTTCGGGTGATCGCGAAAGCTGGGCGATCTATGATCCGGATGCGGGGATCCTGCACACATCTTCGAGACTCAATGACTTTCAGAAAGACATCTGGATGAACCGTTTTGGCATTCGCCCGGAACAGGAACAAAGCCGCGTGCATGCCTGTGGGGACGATCCCTGCCGCATTGATGTTAGCGCTAACAATTTTCCTTCTCGGATCATTGTCGCAAGCCGTATCACCAATCCGTTCTATGCCTGCCGCAATGCCGATATCATCGTGAACCAGCAAACCGATCTGCCAAATACCTGTCAGGCTGCACGTGCGCGGACTGTGATTGATGACGATGTCCTGTGGTGGCAGGGCGGAGTGGCTGTCAAATTACCTGCGAGCGCTGCAAATCCGCCCAAAATTAAAACAGTGCGGGATGATAGCGGCAACTGGCCCTGGATCATCATCGGTGGCAGAGCAGGGCGTTAGACGCCAGAGCCATATCAAAACCGCAGAAAACAAAAACGCCCGGGCAAAAAGCCGGGCGTTCGTTGTTCAAAATGCAGTAAAATCAATCAGTACTGACGCAGCAGCCCGACCAGACGACCCTGAATCTGTACCCGGTCCGGGGACAGGGAGCGCGTCTCATAGCGCGCATTGGCTGGCTCCAGCAGGACTTCACCACGCCCACGCTTAAGGCGTTTCAGGGTGGCTTCGGCGTCATCGACAAGTGCGACCACGATCGTGCCGTCATGGGCCTGTTCGCAACGCTGGATCAGGACCGTGTCACCGTCAAGAATGCCGGCATCGACCATCGAATCACCTGAAACTTCAAGGGCATAGTGATCACCGGTGCCAAGCAATGCTGCCGGGACCTGCACCATGGTGGTTTGATCACGAAGGGCTTCAATCGGCGTACCCGCAGCAATCCGGCCATACAGCGGCAGGCCAACAGATTCACCGGCTTCTGAAAACGCGGTTGGTAAGGTGGCCGGGCGATGGGCTGCCTTTCGTGCACTTGCGATGGATGTCACATTGTTTGGCGTATCGGGTGCGTCATCATCGCTGTTTTCAGGCAGGCGGACGACTTCAAGCGCACGCGCACGATGGGCGAGGCGGCGGATGAACCCGCGTTCCTCAAGCCCTGTGATCAGGCGGTGAATGCCGGATTTGGATTTAAGGTTCAGGGCCTCTTTCATTTCATCGAAAGAGGGCGAAATCCCGTGATCGCGAAGGTAATTGTCTATATAGACCAGCAACTCATATTGCTTGCGCGTCAGCATGATATTTCCCGAACCTGTAAAAAGAACAAAAAGGATACATAAATGTTCTACTTTAGTTCTTTTCGCCGGTCAAGCGGCTCTGTGCAATTAAACGATAAAACCGAATAATCGCGGTAATCATTCAAAAAATATGAATAGTGGCCGTGCCCAATAGGACGGAATCTAGTCCGCGACGAAGGTCCCCGATTTGCCACCTTCTTTCCGGGTGACCCGCAAATCGGTAATCCTCATACTTTTATCAACCGCCTTGCACATGTCAAAAACCGTGAGTGCAGAAATCGAGGCGGCAGTAAGGGCTTCCATCTCGACACCGGTCTTGCCGGTCGTTTTGCAGGTGGCTGTTATGTCAACCGCATCCGCGTCTCTGGCAAGTTCCAGATCCACCGTGACGGAAGTCAGGGGCAGGGGATGACAAAGCGGGATCAGGTCGGGGGTCTTTTTCGCCCCCATGATCCCGGCAAGCTGGGCGATGCCAAGAACATCCCCCTTTTTATGGCCGCGTTCGGCTATCAGCTTCGCCGTTTCGGATGACATCAGAACCCGTGCCTTGGCAATGGCGATGCGCGCGGTTTCTGCCTTGGCCGAAATATCAACCATCACCGCATTGCCGCCGGCATCAATATGGGAAAGCTTGTCTGCCATCAGTTCTGTCCGATCCGATCCCAGTTCACGGGGAGTTAGGCCGCAAGGCCCAGAAGGTTGCGGGTGGCGGTTGTGACGTCGTCCTGACGCATCAGGCTTTCACCGATCAGGAAGCATTGCGCGCCGACCTTTGCCATGCGTGCCAAATCGTCCGGGGTAAACAGGCCGCTTTCGGCTACCAGCAACCGATCATCGCCGACCATGCTTGCCAGTTCCTCGGTCGTGGTGAGGCTGGTTTCCATGGTTTTGAGGTTGCGGTTGTTAATCCCCAGAAGGCGCGATTTCAGCTTGAGCGCGCGTTCGAGTTCAGGCGCATTATGCACCTCGATCAGGACATCCATGCCAAGGCTGTGCGCGGCATCTTCAAGTTCGGCTGCCAGGTCATCTTCAAGGGCTGCCATGATCAGAAGGATGCAATCGGCACCAAGCGCGCGGGCCTCGGTGATCTGATAGGGATCAACCATGAAATCCTTGCGAAGCGCCGGAAGATCAACCGCCGCCCGGGCTGCGACCAGATAGCTGTCATCGCCCTGGAAATAGGGGATGTCGGTCAGAACCGACAGGCAACTAGCGCCGCCAGCCCTATAGGCCTTGGCGAGTTCCGGCGGATTGAAGTCCGGGCGGATCAGGCCTTTGGAGGGCGAAGCCTTCTTGATTTCGGCAATCAAGCCATAGCGGCCATCGGCAACGCTGGTTTCGAGCGCCTTGATAAAACCACGTGGTGCGGATTGCGTTTTTGCTTCGGCCTCAAGGGCGCCAAGCGTTGTGCGCGCCTTGCAGGCAGCGACATGGTCACGCTTGTCGTTGCAGATTTTGGTTAGTACGTCGCTCACGCCGGGGTTCCTTCGTTGGTGATCGCCACAAGGCCCTGCAGGGTTTCGGCAGCCTTGCCGCTATCAATCGCCTCTGCGGCCTTCTTGATGCCCTCGGCCAGATCGCTGGCAATGCCGGTAACAACAAGCGCCGCACCGGCATTCATCAGAACGATATCGCGATAGGGGCCTTTGTTGGCAGCCAGCAGATCGAGAATGGCCTTGGCATTGACATCGGCATCACCGCCCTTGAGATCCTCAAGCGTTGCGGTTTCAAGGCCGAAATCACCCGGGGTGACTTCAAAGGTGGTCACCTTGCCATCCTTGACCTCGGCGACATAAGTCGGTCCGGTGGTCGAGATTTCATCAAGGCCGCTGTGGCCATGCACCACCCAGGCATGAACTGATCCCAGACGGTTCAGCACATGGGCAATCGGTTCGACCCACTGTTTGGCAAACACGCCAAGAACCTGACGTTTGGTTTTCGCCGGATTGGCCAGAGGGCCCAGCAGGTTAAAGATCGTGCGCGTCCCCATTTCAACACGGGTCGGCATGACATGGCGCATCGCCGAATGGTGACGGGTCGCCATCATGAAGCAGAGATTGATTTCGCGAAGCGCCTTTTCCAGAAGCTTCATATCGGCATCCAGATTGACACCCAGCGCCATCAGAACATCGGCCGAGCCGGACTTTGAGGATGCCGCGCGGTTGCCGTGTTTGGCAACGGTGGCACCCGCAGCCGCCGCAACAATCGCCGCCCCGGTCGAGATATTATAGGTACCGCTGCCATCCCCACCGGTGCCGCAGGTATCCACGGCGTTTTCCGGGGCAATGATGCCGGTCGCCTTTTCGCGCATGACGCGTGCCGCACCTGTGATTTCATCGACGGTTTCACCGCGCAGGCGCAACCCCATCAGGAAAGCCCCCATTTGCGACGGCGTTGCCTGACCTGACATCAGCACGTTAAAGGCCGCTTCGGCCATGCTTTCGGTCAGTTTCTCGCCATCTGCGACTTTGGCCAGAATTGGCTTCAGATCATGATCAGTCGACATCGGGTCTTCCTTGGTTTGCGGGCCAGCGCGCTTAGGCGCCGGTATAGTCGATAAAATTCTTTAACAAGGCGTGGCCATGTTCCGAAGCGATACTTTCCGGGTGGAACTGGACACCATGAATTTGATGGGTCTTGTGACGCACGCCCATAATCAGACCATCTCCGCTTTGGGCGGTGATTTCAAGGCTTTCGGGCAATGTTTCGCGTTCAATCACCAGCGAGTGATAGCGGGTGGCTTCAAACGGGCTGGGCAGACCGGCAAAAACGCTTGTACCGGAATGGGTCATCGCATCAGTTTTGCCATGCATGCATTCGGGCGCGCGGATCACCTTGCCGCCAAAGGCCTGACCGATGGATTGATGGCCAAGACAGACACCAAGCAGTTTGACCTTGCCTGCCGCAGCCTTGATCAGATCAAGGCAGATACCCGCACGTTCCGGATCGCAAGGGCCGGGTGAAATGACAATGCCTTCGGGGTTGAGTGCCATGGCCTCATCGACGGTGAGCTCATCATTGCGGCGCACTTCGACCTCGGGGCCCAGTTCGCGCAGATAGTGCCACAGATTGAATGTGAAACTGTCGTAATTGTCGATGAGGAGATACATAAAGAAGCGGGCTCACGCACATTAAGATCGGCAGAGAATAAACGCCATTGTCGCTACGTCAAGCAGAAGCAGAGCAAGGGTTTTTCGCGATATAAATGCCGTTGCCACCTGATCGTCAAAGTTCTTTAACCGGGCGCTAACCAGAGCCGTTTTAAAAAGATCAAAAGAACCGCCGACAGGATCGGTGTATAATCACCATATGGGAAGGGGCTGTATTAGGATAAAAACAGCCGCTACGAGCATCCCAGCCAACGATTACTGGAGACCACAGCGTGGCACGCCGGGCAACCCGGGCAACGACCGCCAAACGTAAAAAGGCGGCACCCAAGAAATCCACTCGCAAGAAGACCGCCCCGAAAAAGAAATCGGGCGGCATTGGTCGCCTGATGTTGGGCGGGGCCTTTGTTGCGGGCACACTTTCGGCGATCATTGCGGTCGGCAGCATGCTTGAACTTGACCGGGCGTCTGATGAGATTGGCCGCACTGCTGATCAAAAGGCACCGAATTATGCCTTGGCCGAGCCGGAACCAATCCCGATGCTGCGCAAGGACTACAAACTTTCAGACAAAGCCTCGATCTCGGAACGCGGACGCACCGGATATCTGGTCGGGGACAATGGCGGAGCATCGCCAGAGGATGTTCAAGGCGGAATTGGCGGGCTGTCCGACTTTGTGTCTGCACCGGCATCCCGCAAACCGTCACAGGGGGCCGATATTCTTCCGGGTGGGAGTGGCAATGATGTTCCGGTTAGCACTGTTGCCGCCGCAGATCAGCCATGGCGCAAATATGCCGCCCTGACGCAAGACACCGGGGACAAGCCGGTGATTGCGATTGTGATTGATGATGCGGGCCTTGATCAGCCGCGCACCGCGCGTACTGTCGATCTGCCGGGGCCGATCACGATTTCCTATTTGCCCTATGCCCGTGATTTGCAGCCGCAGGTCAATGCCGCACGCAATGCCGGTCATGAAGTGATGCTGCATATGCCGATGGAACCGTCATCGGCCTCCATTGATCCGGGGCCGCATGCCTTGTTGGCAAGCTATGACCGCCAGACGATCCTTAATGAAATGACCTGGATGCTGGATCGCTTTGATGGCTATGTCGGTGTGAATAATCACATGGGCAGCAAGTTTACCGCCGATCCGCAACGCATGCGCATTGTGATGGAAGTGATGAAATCACGCGGCCTGATGTTCCTTGATAGCCGCACCAGCGCAGAATCTGTCGGGTATTCAACGGCAAGCAGTTTTGGTGTGCCGGCAATTACGCGCGATATCTTTATTGACGATGCCGATGACGCGGCGAAGATCGCTGATATGCTGGCGCGGACCGAGAATGTGGCGCGCAAGCAAGGCTTTGCCATCGCAATCGGCCATCCCCGCGATTTGACGCTTGGCGCGCTTGCGAAATGGATTCCCGAAATTCAGGCCAAGGGATTCGAGTTGGTGCCGATTACCGATGTTTTGCGCCGGTCGATGCAGAGTGTCACCGGTTAGGTTCGTTTAACGGACATGAAAAAGGGCTGCAGTTTCACTGCAGCCCTTTTTGTTTGAGTGATCGCCAATCAGGCAAAGCGATGGGCTTCGCGGGCAGCGGCCATAAGCGCACCGGCCTTGTTCTGGCATTCCTTGTGTTCGAGTTCCGGTTTGCTGTCGACAACGACACCGGCACCGGCCTGAATGTGGATTTTTTCGTCCTTGATCACGGCGGTGCGAAGCCCGCTGCCGAAAAATAGTCAAGTGACATCATTGCCTCCACCGCAAGAAGGCGCTTTGAAGCAAATATCCCCCCAATTGGGGACACATTTTGCCAAAATGAGGTGGTGCATGTAAATTGATCAAGAGTTCGTTAGCCTTTTCGCATTGCGGATCCATAAATCTCTGCAAGGATGAAGGCGGGAAATCCATAGAAAACAATGATGCCTGATACCCTAAGTGCAAAGAGGCGGGGAGTTTTATTTATATCTGCAAAGGGATTGAGTATTCGATTCATTGACCAACCAGTTGCGCCGATCCCGCCAATTATTAGTTTTGCGCCGCCTCCCTTTGATATGGGAATACCCAGAGCAGGTACGAGGCTGCATAGCCCGAGAACACAATCCAGCCCCTTGGTAACAGGCTTCCAACCATCTTTAAGCCATTTAGGGACACGACTCACTGAACCAATAGCGGCGTCAGCAATTTTCTGGATAGCGGTAATCCCATAAATGGTTTGAGCCATAACAACCAACCAGTTTTCCTCCGGCTTGAGAATTATCCCGGCAACGAAAGCAGGTGTTGTGGCCATGAAAAAGAATACTCCCTTGACAATATCAAGTGGACCAAAAGGTTGAGAGTCTGGGTCGGCTGTTAGTACGACGCAGGTTCCAAGGCCAAAGGCACCCATACCAGCTGTAATATAGAGCCACATCAGTGTTCGGTTTTCAGCAGTTGAGAGTTCTGTGCCTTGAGATGGAGTTTTAGTTCTCTTGTCAGGGCCATCCAAGACACCCACTGGGAGTTTTGGTTTTAACATAGCATCAATCGCCGTTTTTACGTCCGCCCAAGTAGTCGCCGAAATGATGTCGTTTGTAGCGGTGTCGTTTGCAAAGGGAGCTTCATTCACAGCGATTTTCATGATGATAGTTGAAGGGATACTTACGACCAAACAGGCCAAATCCAGGATGCTGAGGTTGTTGCCTGTGATGCCATGATACAAGGAAGATAGAACGGGAAATTCAATTGCTGAATCGAGGATATTGATCAACCCATCGATAATCATCTTTAATAAATTCAAGCCAGATACCAGAATGTTTTTCACATTCTCAGTGAGGAAATTCACAATAATTGCCGTAAATCTCTTGATGATATCCCCGAAGGAAAGCGACCCAATTTGATCAAAAACCTGTGTTTCAAGTTGGGTGACAGCCGTCGAAATAGTGGTTTCTTCTGCTTCTACTGAAGTTTTCAAGGAATTGAACAAGGTTTGCATGCCGCTTACCGCAGTGAAAGAACCGGTAACAGACGGCACTGCTTTTCCCAAACCCGCGCTCAAATGGTGGAGCGTATAATTGGATTGCGGCGAGTGCTGACCCGCCAAAGGAGTGGTATTTTTCGATATATGTTGCAGCGCTTTATCTTGGCCACCAAAATCCGTATGCCAAGATGGCTTCGATTCCAGTCCTGCCCAAGTGGAAACCTCTTCCTCTAACTTATTAAAGCTGTCGGTGAGATCACTCGAAAAGCCATCAATTCTCTCGGGCAATGATTCGATGTAACGTTTGACAATATTTTTTGTGACATTGTGAGTTCTAATAATATCATTCCACTGGAATACAAAGCCCAACCATTCCACCAGTTTTTCGAAGGTGACAGCTATCTTCTTGAAAATTACTTCGGTTGCGTGCAGCACGTCACTTACGCAGTTGGCGACAAAGCGATAGATACTCTCCCCGATATGGATGAAAACCTTGATTACACCAGCTACATGGCTGACTAGGATTTTCGTTACGTGTGTCACAGCATGTTTGGCATACTGGTAAACATCCCCTGCAGTAGATTTGATCCAACTCCAAACGCCGCCAAGGTCGCCCTCCAATAATGATATTGTTCCGGAATCGTTAAGCTTCATGTGAAACTGGCTTAAGGCTTGCTCGTCTTCCCAGTACTGGGCGTCTTCTTTCTCGAACGAGATGGCCCAAATTTTGTCGCGTGATGGATCGAACCCTTTGGCGACAAAGGGTTCGTCGAGGATTTCATTCACTCGAACCACACTGTTGTTGATACTTCCATCTTGTGGCAGAGAACCTGCCAATTCTACAAAGCGTTGTATGGCGTTGGCAGTAGCGTCTTTTGATGCCGAGGATATTGATGGTCCAACCAGATTAGAGGTTACCCCTTGAGAGCTGGTTATCTGAACAGCACCAAGCTCGGCTCCGGTTGTGATGGGTTTCATTGTCGCAAGCATCTTGGTCATCGGATTGATAGTGACCGAGTAGTTAGCGTCGCTTTCGAGGCCGACGGTATAACATACAGCACCAATACTTTTGGTCTGTTGAATTATAGTCATGTTCCCCGCCGCATCGCAGGGCAGACTAATAGCGATGTCGGGCGACAGAAACTGAAAATGATTGTTGATGTAAACGCTGCAAGGGCTGCTAGATTTTATGGTTAGCTTTTCATTCGCTAACGGTAAATTATTGCTATCGCAAGCATGTAAATGGGTAGTGAAGGTTTGGAGTTGAAGAAAATCTGATGCTTGGGTGCTCGGCACAAGAATACTGCGCTCATGCCAGAATGTCGTTTCCGGGTCTTGAGTATATTGTATGAGCTCATCGCCCTCTTTGTGGACAAAAATAATACTTTGCAAATTCGTGTCCGTAAAATAGGTGGCGAGACGCTGAGCTTCAGTTACTAGTGGTATTGGTACGGACCAACTATTGGGTTCTCCTTCATTTCCCTTCAAGCATTTGGAGTAAAAAACCTGACCAATGTGATTAAGCGCCCAAATAATGGTATGCGTGTCATTTTGGTGGCAATGAAAATCCTGGACACCAGATATCAAAGCATGATCCAGAATTTTAGTGCCACTCGCGTTCGCGGTCTGATCACTCGGTGAAAAGAGATAGACCGAATTGGTTGCCGAAACATACAGGTTTGTGTTGCCCGCTGCGTCTGCCAAGGTTGCTATTCTGCTGGCGCCCACTGGTGGGGTCAAAGAAATGGCAGAATCCGAGCTGTTCATCGGCAAAAACTGCAGTGAAGTGACCTGAGAGGCATTTTGAGTAAGCTGATACAAACCAGGATGGGAGGCAGAGGAGGGCTTGCCGATAACCTGGCCTAACAAAGTTGTGAAATTACCAGCGCCGACAATTGCAGTCCAATTTGGGTTGCCTGTAGAATTTATTTTGTAATTGCTGAGAGCATTTGTGGTTTCGTTCCGTAGCTCGCAGACAATGTGGCTTTCCATGCTTGCTTTCATATATACATTTGCGATGATCAGGTTCCCGGAAAGCGCGGGGCCATCATAGGTAAGGTACTGCCATGTTCTGTGGGATGAACTGGTCATCCACGGTGCATCGGCTGCGTTAGACAGGCCGGTGATTAAATAAAGCTTGTCATTGTCTTCGCCTTCAACCGAAACAGCCACAGCGATAGAGATTTCACCATTTGTGTAATTCTGTGTCACATCAAACGTTTTGGCGGTGATGGTCTTGCCATCGTTCAAGCTTGATAGGTCGGTGCTCAGTATTTCGGCGAACCACCCAGTATCCAAATTGCCTTTTTCGGCACAAAGAGTGAGATTCGATCCGCTGTCGATAAAGAAGAACAGTGGGTGGTTATTGGCATTCTGGATCGCTTCAAAGTTCTCAGGGGCAGGGAGCGTGCTTCCGATCTTCTGGTTTTCCATAAGTTCGGTATCGTACAAGATCGTAGTCATTGTAAGGGTATCCCTTCAGTTTAACTTCCGCTGAGAAGAGCAATTTGATCATCGTAGAAATGAAAAAGTTTGTTGCTGGACCGACGATTTGATTGCCTTAGCTCGTCAAATCGTAACGAACAGACCCCACAACCATTTCATGTTTTATCCCGCTGTCATCATCCGCCTTTTTTGTCAGCAAACGATGTGGAGCGCGCTCCTTGACCAAGGCGAGTGTGTCACCGCCAACACCTGTAGTTACCAAGGGCTCAATGCTAGCGTTAGCAGGGATCGGAGTATTAGCGGGCGGTGTGTAGCTAAAGGTTATAGATGTGACCCAATTGGCTGGCAGCGTCACCGGGAATGTCACTGCATACGATTGGTCAGACAGTGTGGTGCCACTTTTTGTGAGGTTTTTATTGGCGCTTAGCGGAACAGTGAATTGCCAAGTGCCACCAGCTGGAACATTCTCGAAACTTAGGCCAATAGAAACATTCCCGCCGGCGGGCGGATTACCAACTGAAACGGTTTTTTGATAAACTCCTTCGGCTGGTGCCAGTTCCTGCAGATTGCGCCAGGCTACTTCTGGATGTTCGAGGATGAATGTTCCAACATCTGACCAGCTACTAATAGTTGGAAGGGTTGGAGCCGTACCTTGATCTGTACCATTGCGCGCCCAAGCAACTAGACAATAATGGTGGCCTGCCTGCGGCGGTGTCCATATGTAGCTAGGGGTCGTTGTTGCAACAATATCTCCATTACTTCCAACTGGAATCGCTGCTGCATTAGTTGAAACAGCATTATAGGTTATGCCAGATGTTTGCCATCCGGTAGGCAACAGGTTGAGGCTTGCGTCTGCGTAATACAGATAGATCGTAGACGTGGTATTGGGAGCATCCACGTTTATACCACGAACATATACAAAGTTCTTTTTCGTCGGTGTTTCCGAACGTGCGGCGGGAAGGCCAGCGGAATAGTTAGATGTAGTTGTCAATGATGACGGATCGCTTAGCGGATTCACGCCGTTGCAAATAATATCGGGTGAATTTGTCCATCCCCCGCTACCTGCCTCTGAAGAAGTCTCTCCGACATAGTCGCGTATGAATAGTCCGGTATATCCGCTTGGCATGATATTCCCCTTAAGGTTGACGTTTTGATTGCTAACTACTTATTCCTCATCAAGTTTGGCTCACGTGCACTAAAGGAAATTAATTGTGGTGTGCTTGACTTCGAGCAATGCTCAGCAAACGAAACCTTGAGGCCTGTGAGTGCTGAGCGGGCGCTCCGCCAGATTCTCAGACGGTTGGTCAATCGTAGAGGGCCAGCTAGATGGTTGTAAGATTCCATTCGGCCTCGGTATCTGGTTCGCGTGACCCGGCGCTATCAGAGTGAAAGCAATCACTTGCATATAGAGCCAAAAAATACACAGACAGCGAAGTCGTTGTACTCTGTCAATTGCAACTAACCTTATAATTGTATACCTATTTTATATTTGCAACTTTAAAATTATTAAGTTTTATGTGATTTTCAAATATGGATTAAAAAAGCGTAGGGTCTTTGTTATCAAATGAGAAGCTGTGTGAACGGTGCTTGGGGTGTCGCTACCGGCAATTTTGCAAGCGAAGATTGCGGTGGGTCTGTTGAAATTTGTGCCTATTATATGGCAAAGTAACTAGACATTTATGCGTTACATTCACCTAGGAGCGAATACGAAAAAAGGGCTTCAGGATATGACTGCAGCCCTTTTTGTTTGCGTGCTACCGGATTAAGCGAAGCGATGGGCTTCGCGGGCGGCGGCCATAAGCGCACCGGCCTTGTTCTGGCATTCCTTGTGTTCGAGTTCCGGTTTGCTGTCGACGACGACACCGGCACCGGCCTGAATATGGATTTTCTCGTCCTTGATGACGGCGGTACGCAGCGCAATGCAGGTATCCATCGAACCATCGGCCGAGATATAGCCGATACACCCGGCATAGATGCCACGGCGGACCGATTCCAGTTCATCAATGATTTCCATGGCGCGGACTTTGGGGGCACCCGACACGGTGCCGGCCGGGAAGCCGGCCTTGAGTGCATCCATGGCGTCATATTTGGTTTCGTCGATCTGCCCGACCACGTTTGAGACGATATGCATGACGTGGGAATAGTATTCAATCTGTTCGCGGTCGGTGACGCGCACCGTACCCGGTTTGGAAACGCGCCCGACATCATTGCGACCAAGATCAAGCAGCATCAGATGTTCCGAGCGTTCCTTGGGGTCATCGAGCAGGTCTTGGGCCATGACTTTATCGTCATCGGGCGTTTTTCCACGCCTGCGCGTGCCAGCAATCGGACGAATGGTGACTTCGCCGTCACGGAGCCGCACAAGGATTTCCGGGCTGGCCCCGACCACCTGAAAACCGCCGATATCAAGATAGAACATGAAGGGCGACGGGTTGATGCGACGCAGGGCGCGGTAAAAGGCAAAAGGTGGCAACTGATAGGGCAGCGTGTAGCGCTGCGACAGCACCACCTGAAAGATGTCACCGGCGCGGATATAGTCCTTGGCCTTTTCGACCATGTCGTGAAAACCGGCCTCCGTGACGCTGACCGAAGGCACGGGCAGGGTGTCGGGTACAGATTTGGAGCGGCGGTCGATAAACAGGTTGCGCTGGAACTGCTGCACCACGTCATTGAGCCGTGCACAGGCCAGATCATAGGCCGCCTCGGCAGAAATACCACTTTCGGGGCGGACCGGGGAAACCACGGTCACGGTGTCTTCGATGGTATCGAAACTTGCGGTGACCGTCGGGCGGATGAAAATCCCGTCGGGCACGTCCAATTCATCCTTGTTGCTGTCTGGCAGCTTTTCCATCAGACGAACGGTGTCATAGCCCATATAGCCGACAAGACCGGCACTCATCGGCGGCAGGTTGTCGGGCAGTTCGATATAGCTTTCAGCGATCAGTTTTTTAAGGCTTTCGAGCGGGGCGTCGGGCTCAGCCACAAAAGCATCGGCATCAGCCATCGCACGGCGATTGAGTTCGGCCTTGTCGCCAAAGCAGCGCCAGATCAGATCAGGTTTCAGGCCAAGGAAGGAATACCGTCCGCGGACCGATCCGCCTTCAACGGATTCAAGCAAATAGGTGTTTGGCATGCCTTCGGCGATCTTGAGGAAGGCCGAGACCGGCGTGTCGAGGTCTGCGGTCAGCGAGGTCCAGAGAACCTGCGAAATGCCGTTATCGTAGTTTTGCTTGAAGCTGGTGAAATCCGGTTTGATTTCCATGGTCTGTCCGATTTTTGGTCTTGGTCGGTTTGCGGGGCGTATGGCGCAAAGGAAAAGGGCGACCAGATTTCTCCGGTCGCCCTTGTTTGCGTATCAGTTTGCAGCGGTCGGCTGATAGAGCCCGTTGATCACGCTGTTATTCACACTGACCGAAATTTCTTCGTTCAGGTAATTGAGGTACTGCGCAAGGATGTCTTCGTTGAGCGCTTCCTTGAGTTCGTCATTTACCGGTTTGGCATCGGCGGTGGTGATGTCGGCGGCCTGAATGTCATCAAGTTTGACGACAAGTACGTCTTCACCGGTCTGGATGGCTTTGGCCTTGCCGTCTTCAAGGGTGAAGAGGGCAGCGGCAAAAGCCGGGTTCACATCATCACCAAGGCCCTGACCGGTACGGCGGGTCATGCCGGTTTCGCGAACGGTGGTTGCGTCTTCGGATGCGAGGGTTGCGATATCAGCACCGGTATTGTTGATGTTGCCAGCCAGTTCTTCGGCCTTTTCCATCATCAGGCGCTGGCGTTCCTCGGCAGTCCAGGCGGCGACGACGTCTTCGCGGACGTCTTCGAACGGACGCAGGGCAGACGGGGTAATGTTTTCGATACGCACAACATAACGCGTGCCCGAAGCGGTTTCTTCAAGGAAGCTTTCCTCGCCGCTTTCAAGCTCGAAGATCTTGACGTTGATTTCATCTGCACCGTCAACATTCTGACCGGCAAGGCCTTCGCCGCGAACGACACCATCAAGCTTGTAGGTGCGTGCGCCGACGTCACGTGCGGCATCTTCGATCGGGGTGCCAGCACCAAGTTCTTCGTCAAAGGTGGCTGCCAGATCGTAGATGGCGTCTTCGGCTTTGAACTGCTTGAGGCCATCAACAATGATGTCGCGAACTTCATCAAGGCTTTGCGTGCTGCCCGGGGTAATGGACGGAACGCGGATGATATGCCAGCCAAGGGCGGTTTCAACCGGCTCGGAAATCCCGCCTTCTTCAAGGGAGAAGGTGGCTTCGCTGAGATCCGGCAGGATGTCATTGGCAGTGAACTCGCCAAGTTTGACCATGGCTTCGTCCATGCCGGCATCTTCCTTGGCTACCGTCATGAAGTCAGCACCTTCCATGAGGCGTTTATAGGCTTCGCGGGCAGACTGTTCTTCGTTCGGGGAAAACAGGATTTGCTCGACGGCGCGTTTTTCCGGGGTCTGGAATTCCGGTTCGCGCTGTGCATAGGATTCTGCGATTTCTTCCTCGGTCACGGTGATGGTCGAAATCAGATCGGCGGCACTCAGTGTTGCCAGCGTGACATCGCGGCTTTCCGGTGCGGTGAACTGTGCGGCATTATCTTCGTGATAGGCCCGAAGGGTTGCGTCATCGGCAACCGGAATGTTGGCAAATTCGTCCGCATTCAGCGCAAAGAACGAACCGCTGCGCTGTTCGTTGCGATAGGCAACGATCTGACGCGCCATGATGTCGGGGACACTGGCAGTGCCGGTCAGGCTGCCAACGACCTGCTGGCTCATCATGTCGCCACGCACACCGTTGATGAATTCGTTTTCGGTGTAACCGGCCTGATAAAGGGCCTGCAAGAAGCGATCACGGCTGAACTGGCCGGTGGCCGGGTCCTTGAAGCTGTCGGATGAGAAAATCTGATCGCGGACGGCTTCGTCGCTGATGCCGATGCCGATATTCTTGGCATCTTCGCGCAGGATTTTCTGGGATACGAGCGACTGCACCGTATTGTTCAGAAGGCCCATCTGGACGGCCTGCTGCTGGTTGAAGTTCGGTCCGAACACGTTTCGCATATTCTGGACACTGCGCTGGAAGGCGCGGTCCAGTTCGACCGGGGTGATTTTCTGGCTGCCGATTTCGGCAACTTCACGCGAGGTGCCCAGATTGAGCATCGATGCGTTCAGGCCCCAGATCACGAAGCTCAGTGCAATCACGCCAAAGATAATCTTGGCGAAGATTGATTTCGAAAATGTGCGAATGCCAGCAAGCATATGATAAGCCTAACAATCCGTGGTTTGACGCCAAAACCTGGCTTTGGCGTCGTTTCATTATTGATCGTTCGGGCAACGTGGCCCGAGCAAATTTGCCGCGCATCTTAATGGCGAGTGTTACCAGCGGCAACAGGCGATTGTATAGAAGATGACCGCAATCACATCACAAATGCCATCCGGGATGTTTTCGGGTACTTGGCCCCAGCGGGACGACATGCTAAAACCCGCGTCGAAACAGGTCCTGTAACAAACCGTAACGGCCGCAAAGCGGTTCCTTTCGCCTTGATACATGGACGCTATGTGAACCTGATCATCACGAGGTATCCTTCTATGACCCAACGCCGTCCCCTGATTGCCGGAAACTGGAAAATGAACTGTTTGCGTGCAGACGGTCTTGCGCTGGCTTCAAGCCTGGCGGCAAAGGCGTCTGAAAAAGGGGCGCTTGGCTGTGACGTTCTGGTTTGTCCGCCGGCAACCCTTTTGTCAGAGGCCGTCGGTGTTACCCATGGAAGCGTGGTTGCGGTTGGTGGCCAGGATTGCCACGCGGCGATTTCGGGTGCGCATACCGGTGATCTGGCCGCCCCGATGCTGGCCGATATCGGCGCAGAATATGTTCTGGTGGGGCATTCCGAACGCCGGGCAGATCATGGTGAAAGCTCGACCGACATTCGCAAAAAGGCGATTTCGGCCCATGATGCCGGTCTGATTGCGGTGGTTTGCGTTGGCGAAACCGAGGAAGAACGCGATCTTGGTGCGACGCTGCCGGTGGTGAACGGGCAGGTGGCTGTATCGGTTCCGGACGGGGCAACGGCCAAAAATACGGTTGTGGCCTATGAGCCGGTCTGGGCGATTGGCACGGGGCGTACGGCAAGTGTCGAGGAAGTTGCTGAAGTTCATGCCGCCATTCGCAAGGAGCTTGTCGCACGCTTTGAGGATGGCGATCAGTTCCGCATCCTTTATGGTGGGTCGGTCAAGCCGTCCAATGCCAAGGAATTGCTGGGCGTTGAAGATGTCGATGGTGCACTTGTCGGCGGGGCAAGCCTTAAGGTTGAAGATTTTTGGCAAATTATTGAATCTTGTGCCTAAAGCATAGTGGTGCAGATTTTGTTCAATATGCTCTAGCCAACAGCCATAAAACGCGTTAAATACGCATCAAATTTATGCCCGATCCGGGCCGAATTGCGTTTGGATCGGTAGATTAGGACAAGAGTTTCGACACCATGCAAACAGTCATTCTGGTAATCCACCTTCTACTTGCGCTCGGCCTGATCGCCGTGATTCTCGTGCAGCGCAGCGAGGGCGGTGGGCTTGGTATCGGCGGTAACAGCGGCGGTGGCGGCGGAGGCGGTGGCTTCGGCGTGATGAGTTCACGCGGCGCTGCAAACCTGCTGACCCGGACCACTGCGATTCTGGCAGGCGCATTCATGATCACCAGCATCATCCTTGCCCTTCAGTCGAACACCCATACCCAGCCGGCTTCGATCCTTGATCAGGCTCCGGAACCGGCCCCTGCGGTCAGCGAGCCCGCCGAAGATACCGGGCCCGCGGCTCCGACCCGATAAACAAATTAACCGACGACCAGAGGCGGCAAACTTGCCGCCTCAATTTTTGATTGTTGTATTCCCCGGTTCGTGATGCACTAAATGGCATCGAACCGAGGCTTTGTGCTTTGAGATGAGGCCAAGATAATGACTCGTTTTATCTTTATTACTGGTGGCGTTGTTTCTTCGCTGGGCAAAGGTCTGGCTTCCGCTGCTTTGGGTGCGTCCCTGCAGGCACGCGGCTTTACAGTTCGTCTGCGTAAACTCGATCCGTATATTAACGTCGATCCGGGCACCATGAGCCCTTACCAGCATGGCGAATGCTATGTGACCGAAGACGGGGCGGAGACCGACCTTGATCTTGGTCACTATGAACGTTTCACCGGTGTGTCTTCACGCCGTTCCGATAACGTAACTACGGGCCGTATCTATTCCAACGTGATCGCGCGGGAACGTCGCGGCGATTACCTTGGCGGGACTGTGCAGGTCATTCCGCACATCACCGATGCCATCAAGGAATTCGTAATGTCCGATGCGACCGAGGACTTTGTCCTGGTTGAAATCGGCGGCACGGTCGGCGATATCGAAAGCCTGCCGTTCCTTGAAGCCATCCGTCAGATGGGCAATGACCTTGGCGATGGTCGGGCATTGTTCATGCACCTGACCCTTGTGCCGTATATCTCGTCGGCCGGTGAACTTAAAACCAAGCCGACCCAGCATTCCGTCAAGGAATTGCAGAGTGTCGGTATTCAGCCAGACATTCTTCTGTGCCGTTGTGATCGCGAAATTCCGATCAATGAACGCCGCAAGATTGCGCGTTTCTGTAACGTGCGTGAAGCGGCCGTCATTCCGGCCTATGATGTTGACAATATCTATCAGGTGCCGATCAGCTATCACCAGTATGGTCTGGATAACGAAGTGCTTTATCACTTCGGCCTGCAGGCGCAGGAACCCGACCTTCAGCCGTGGGAAGATATCTGCAACACCATCCGCAATCCGGAAGGTGAGGTCACCATTGGTATCGTTGGCAAATACATCCAGCTTCCCGATGCCTATAAATCCCTGACCGAGGCGCTGACCCATGGCGGCATCGCCAACAAGGTGCGCGTCAATGTCGAATGGATTGCGTCTGACGCGCTGGAAAAAGAAGGCAACGTCAACGAAATCCTGTCCAAGCTTGATGCGATCATGGTACCGGGCGGCTTTGGCGAGCGTGGCACCGAAGGCAAGATTGCCGCAGCCCGTTATGCGCGTGAAAACAAGGTTCCGTATTTCGGGATTTGCTTTGGCATGCAGATGGCGGTTCTTGAAGCGGCGCGTAACCTTGCCGGGATCAAGGATGCGTCCTCGTCCGAATTTGGTCCGACCAAGACACCGCTTGTCGGCCTGATGACCGAATGGTCCAAGGATGGCGGCGCGGTTGAACGTCGTACAGACGATGATGACCTTGGCGGCACCATGCGTTTGGGCAATTACGAGTGCAAGCTTGTTGATGGCACGCATGCGCGCGACATCTATGGCAGCGAAACCGTTCTGGAACGTCACCGTCATCGCTATGAAGTGAACGTCAACTTCATGCCGCAGCTTGAGGAAAAAGGTCTTAAATTCTCGGGCCTGTCGCCGGATGGTCGTCTGCCGGAAATCGTCGAATATCCGGATCATCCGTGGTTTATCGGTGTTCAGTTCCACCCGGAACTGCGTTCGCGCCCGCTGGATCCGCATCCGCTGTTTGTTTCCTACATCAAGGCCGCCAAAGAACGCAGCCGTCTGGTGTAATCGCGGCGGTCTGACCGCCCAGACAAACAGCTTAAGAGTGATCGACTGGAAGCCCTTGCAATGACCGAAATTAAAACCGTCAAAGTCGGCAATATCGAAATCGCCAACGACAAGCCATTTGCCGTTCTGGCAGGCCCGTGTGCGATTGAAAGCCGTCAGCACGCGCTTGAAATGTCCGCAGCGCTCAAGGAACTGTCCGAAGGGCTTGGCATCGGGCTTGTCTATAAAAGCTCGTTTGACAAGGCCAACCGGACCAGCACCACGTCCAAACGCGGTGTCGGCCTTAAGGAAGGTCTTGATATCCTGGCCGAGGTCAAGGAAGTCACCGGGCTTCCGATTGTGACCGATGTGCATTTGCCCGATCAGTGTGCGGCGGTGGCCGAGGTTGCTGATATTTTGCAGATCCCGGCATTCCTGTGCCGTCAGGCGGATCTGCTGGAGGCCGCAGGCAAGACCGGGCGTGTGGTCAATGTCAAAAAGGGTCAGTTCCTGGCCCCTTGGGACATGGCCAATGTTGCCAACAATCTGGCGGCGACCGGCAACGAAAACATTATGCTCTGTGACCGTGGGACCAGCTTTGGCTATAACACGCTTGTCACGGACTTCCGTGGACTTCCCACCATGGCCCAGCAGGGCTATCCGGTTGTCTTCGATGCCACCCATTCGGTTCAGCAGCCGGGCGGACAGGGCACCTCATCAGGTGGCCAGCGCCAATTCGCGCCTGTTCTGGCCCGTGCGGCCGTATCGGTTGGTATCGCAGCACTGTTTATCGAAACCCACGATAACCCGGCGACGGCCATTTCCGATGGCCCGAACCAAATCCCGTTGAACAAGCTTCCCGAAGTTCTTTCGGTTCTGATGGAGCTGGACAAAGTGGCAAAAGCCAATCCGGTCCGTCTGGACATGTTTGACGCATGAATATCAAATGCCGCCAGTCAGTGATTGGCGGCATTCTTTTTTGCTGTAACCTGCATACCTGATAAATACCAACAGGTATGGTTCCTACCAGTGAGGAGAACGTTTCTGTCATGACCGCTATTATCGATATTCGCGGCCGCGAAATCCTTGACAGCCGTGGTAACCCGACGGTCGAGGTTGATGTCACCCTGGAAAATGGCGCCTTTGGTCGTGCTGCCGTTCCGTCGGGCGCATCTACCGGTGCGCACGAAGCCGTTGAACTGCGTGACAAGGAAGACCGCTATCTCGGCAAGGGTGTGACCAAGGCGGTCGCATCTGTGAATGGTGAAATCTTTGAAGCGCTGGCGGGCATGGATGCCGAAGACCAGCTTGCCATCGATAACGCCATGATCGAGCTTGATGGCACCGAAAACAAAGGCCGCCTGGGCGCAAATGCCATTCTTGGTGTGTCGCTTGCCAATGCCAAGGCCGCAGCCGAAGACGCCGGTCTGCCGCTTTATCGCTATGTTGGTGGGTCCTTTGCCCGCACGCTGCCGGTGCCGATGATGAACATCATCAATGGTGGCGAGCATGCCGACAACCCGATTGATGTGCAGGAATTCATGGTGATGCCGGTTTCGGCAGAAACCGGTTCGGATGCCATTCGCATGGGTGCGGAAATCTTCCACAACCTGAAAAAGGCTTTGTCGGCAGATGGTCTGAATACCAACGTCGGTGACGAGGGCGGCTTTGCGCCGAACATCGCATCGACCGAGGCTGCCATCAGCTATGTCATGAAGTCGATCGAAGCTGCTGGCTATCGCCCGGAAGAAGACGTTGTGCTGGCGCTTGATGCGGCATCGACCGAGTTCTTCAAGGATGGCAAATACGTGCTGGCCGGCGAGGGCAAAACCCTTGATCCGAGCGGCATGGTCAAATACTGGGCCGATCTTGTTGGCAAATACCCGATCTTCTCCATCGAAGACGGCATGGCCGAAGATGACTGGGATGGCTGGGCAGAGCTGACTGCTGCCATCGGTACCAAAACCCAGCTGGTTGGCGATGATCTGTTTGTCACCAACCCGAAACGTCTTGCCGATGGCATCAAGAAGGGCGTTGCCAACTCGATCCTGGTGAAGGTCAACCAGATCGGTACGCTGTCTGAAACCCTTGAAGCCGTCGAGATGGCGCATCGTGCCGGGTATACCGCCGTGATGTCGCACCGCTCTGGCGAAACCGAAGACGCGACCATTGCCGATCTGGCCGTTGCCACCAACTGTGGTCAGATCAAAACCGGTTCGCTGTCACGTTCGGACCGTATGGCGAAATACAATCAGCTGATCCGCATCGAAGAACTTCTTGATGCCGGTGCTTACTTCCCGGGTCGTTCGATCCTGAAGTAACAA
Organism: Thalassospira sp. HF15; assembly: GCF_011806525.1. Lineage (GTDB taxonomy): Bacteria > Pseudomonadota > Alphaproteobacteria > Rhodospirillales > Thalassospiraceae > Thalassospira. The sequence continues at coordinate 228,054 of NZ_JAAVKI010000001.1, forward strand.
CCCGTACAGGTTTTACATCTGCCAGCAGGCCGCTTCCCACCGGGAGGCGGCCTGTTTTGGTTTTACGGCGGACCGTTAAATTCGAATATCAGGATTACCGAATTGACCGTAATTGCGTCAGTTTACGCTGCTGGTTTAACCCTATTTTTACCGGGTTATGCGCAAGGTGACGGGTAATGTTGCCGGGGTTTTCGCCGCGTTTGATGGTAAGTCACTGTCAGACATGGGAAATAACGCACGCAGTTTTTCTGTTGTGAACCCGGAATGGTCTGTTTCGTCGCCAAAACGCACCGATGTGCAAGGGGCATAGGGTACATGTCGTCCAACTCGCCGGTTTTTCGTCGCCTGAAACAGGCCGTCGCACCGGTCATTGCCTTTACCGTCATGGCATATTTCATCTTCCACAGCTTGGAAGGGGAGCGCGGTCTGCTGACCTATTGGTCGATGCAGGACCGGGTGAGCGAGATTGCCCGCGTACTTGAAGAGACGACCGATCAGCGCAAATCGCTTGAGCAGCATGTGATTTCATTGCGTGCGACGCATCTTGATCCCGACCTGCTTGATGAGCGCGCGCGTGCGATGCTCAATACCGCCCACCCGGATGATGTGATCATTTTCCATCACGATGGCTACAGCGACGTCGCAACCGCAGCTGTCGCTGCCAAGTGATCTTCTAATCGGCCATCCTTCCGGCTCCAATGAGGTCAAAGAATCCGGTTTTGCCGGAATGATGATTTCAAAGCAAAAACACCTGCTTTCGCGGCCGCTCAAACACCCCTTGGCAGAAATTAACGGTTGTGAATTGCGTTCAGCAATGATCGCAAGCGGATAAGTTGTTGTTTAAACTGAGTTATGGTTTAGACAGCATTTTTGCCGGGTCGGGTAGAGGTCTTTGATATTCCATGCATTCTTGCGGTTGTTTTCCATTGTGCGCTGCTATGCGAAATTATCCTCAAGAAAGCATAGCATTTGTGACACAGGGGAATGAACGAGTTTTAAGGCATTGCCCCAAGTTGCTGAAAACTCTGCATCTCTGCAAAAACACGTAAACTCAAAGATTAACCGAAATGCAGTTTATTTGTGATTGTGCGTTGCAAAACAACAGTTTAAACGCATTGAGATTGCTTGCCCTTGAGGTTTGTTTTCGGTAGTCATTTCGGTGGTCCAGTACCGAATTAAGCGCTCATACATGATGCTTAAGCGATAGCCATCCACCGGGAGGAAACATGGCGACCACAAAACGCAAACGCGGCACTACGCGCGCCGATAACCAGGCGAGCAGTGACGATCTCCTCAAGTATTACCGTGAAATGCTGCTGATCCGACGCTTTGAAGAAAAAGCCGGGCAGCTGTATGGCATGGGTCTCATCGGTGGTTTCTGCCACCTTTATATCGGGCAGGAAGCCGTCGTTGTCGGCATGCAGGCTGCTGCATCGGACGAAGACGGTGTTATCACCAGCTATCGTGATCACGGCCACATGCTTGCGACAGGCATGGATCCGGCCGGTGTCATGGCCGAACTGACGGGTCGCGAAGGCGGTTATTCCCGCGGTAAAGGCGGCTCGATGCACATGTTCTCCAAGGAAAAGAATTTCTATGGTGGTCATGGCATCGTCGGTGCACAGGTTCCGCTCGGAACCGGCATTGCCTTTAGCTACAAATACCGTGAAGAAAACAAGGTCTGCATGACCTATCTGGGTGACGGTGCTGTCAACCAGGGCCAGGTCTATGAAGCCTTCAACATGGCAGCCCTTTGGGAACTGCCGGTAATTTACTGCATCGAGAACAACCAGTATGCGATGGGCACCTCGACCCAGCGTCACTCGTCCAGCCCGGACCTGTATGAACGCGGTAAGGCCTATGGCATTCCTGGCGAGCAGGTTGATGGCATGGATGTTCTGGCGGTTAAAGCTGCTGGTGAACGTGCCGTGGAACATTGCCGTGCAGACAAGGGGCCTTACATCCTTGAGCTGAAGACCTATCGCTATCGCGGGCATTCCATGTCCGACCCGGCGAAATACCGTACCAAGGACGAGCTCGACAAGATGCGTAAAGAGCACGATCCGATTGATATGGTCAAAAAGCTTCTTATCGACGGCAACATCGTGGATGAAGCCGGTCTTAAAGACATCGACAAGGAAGTTAAGGCCGAAGTCGCAAAAGCGGCCGAGTTCGCGCAAAACAGCCCGGAACCAGATGTTTCCGAACTGTTTACCGACATTCTGATCGACGCGTGATCGCATAATCTGCGAACCGCTTTTGAACGATATTTCCCGGGAGAGAGGGAACAATGCCGATTGAAGTTTTGATGCCGGCCCTGTCGCCGACCATGACCGAAGGCACACTTGCCAAATGGAACGTCAAGGAAGGCGACACTGTCGCTTCCGGCGACGTGATCGCAGAAATCGAAACCGACAAGGCCACGATGGAAGTCGAGGCCGTTGACGAGGGTACCATTGGTAAGCTCGTCATTGATGCCGGTACCGAGAATGTCGCGGTCAACCAGGTGATCGCCTATATCCTCGAAGAAGACGAAGACGCGTCCGCACTTGATAACGTGTCTGCATCGTCCGAACCCAAGAAAGATGCCGCACCGGCCAAAGAAGAAGATGATTCTTCGGAAGATGCCCCGGCGGCTTCGTCGTCGAATGCTGCACCGGTTTCAGCCAGTGGTGCGATTGAGCGTTCCGAAGCTGAGCCGCGCGCGATGAGCGTGATGAACAGCACACAGGACGAAAAGTCCTATTCCAGCTTCAAGACCCAGACCGTGCGTGAAGCCCTGCGTGATGCAATGGCCGAAGAAATGCGTACCGACGAAAAGGTCTTCGTCATGGGTGAAGAAGTTGCGCAGTATCAGGGTGCCTACAAGGTTACCCAGGGTCTTTTGGATGAATTCGGTGACAAGCGCGTGATCGATACCCCGATCACCGAGCATGGCTTCACCGGTCTTGCGACTGGCTCTGCCTTTATGGGCCTGAAGCCGGTTCTGGAATTCATGACTTTCAACTTCGCAATGCAGGCGATTGACCAGATCATCAACTCTGCTGCGAAGACGCTGTACATGTCCGGTGGCCAGCTTGGTTGCCCGATCGTGTTCCGTGGCCCGAACGGTGCCGCATCGCGCGTTGGTGCCCAGCACTCGCAGTGCTATGCATCCTGGTATGCACATTGCCCGGGCCTGAAAGTTGTCGCACCTTGGTCAGCAGCAGATGCGAAAGGCCTGCTTAAGGCTGCGATCCGCGATCCGAACCCGATTGTCTTCCTTGAAAACGAAATCATGTACGGTCAGAGCTTCGAAGTGCCTGACGACGAAGATTTCGTCCTGCCGATTGGTCAGGCCAAGATCGAACGCGAAGGGACCGATGTCACCATCGTTGCTTTCTCGATCATGGTTGGCAAGGCGCTTAAGGCTGCCGAACAGCTGGCAGAGCAGGGCATCTCGGCAGAGGTCATCAACCTGCGCACCATCCGTCCGCTGGATGTGAACACCATTGTGCGTTCGGTCATGAAGACCAACCGTCTGGTGACTGTCGAGGAAGGCTGGCACTTCTCGGGTATTGGTGCGGAAATCGCATCCGTTGCGATGGAACATGCATTTGATTACCTCGATGCACCGGTTGCCCGCGTAACCGGCGAAGACGTTCCGATGCCGTATGCTGCCAACCTGGAGGCGCTTGCGCTTCCGCAGGACAGCCACATCGTCGCCGCGGCCAAGGCCGTTTGCTATCGCTAAGTAAGACGGACAGGGGCAGGGCGCGGGTCAAACCGCGCCGCCCCGTTACCGGGAGAATGCGTTCATGCCTGTAAAAGTATTGATGCCGGCCTTGTCGCCGACCATGACCGAAGGCACCTTGGCGAAATGGCACGTCAAGGAAGGCGACACCGTTGAGTCGGGTGACGTCATTGCCGAAATCGAAACCGACAAAGCCACGATGGAAGTCGAAGCCGTCGACGAAGGCAAAATCGGTAAAATCCTTGTTTCTGAAGGCAGCGAAAACGTTGCGGTGAACGAAGTCATCGCATTGCTTTTGGAAGAAGACGAAGACGAAAGTGCGCTTGAAGGTGCTGATACGTCTGCGGCCAGCACTGCTGGTGGCGGCGATAGCGCCCCGGCAAACGATGAAAAAGAACCAGCTGCTGACAAACCGGCGGCTTCGGGGGGCGACAAGCCTGCACCGGCCGCACCGGTTTCCGGTGGCGAGCGGATCAAGGCAAGCCCGCTTGCGCGTCGTATTGCTGCCAACGAAGGTGTCGAGCTTTCCGGTGTTTCCGGTTCTGGCCCGCGCGGTCGTATCGTCAAGCGTGACGTGGAAGCAGCCCTTTCGTCCAAACCGGCTGAAAAAGCGGCAGCGTCCGAGGACAAGAAATCGGCAGATGCACCAGCATCGGCTGCACCGGCCGCATCTGGCTGGAACCCGGATCTTACCGGTTTGCCGGAATACGAAGAAATTCCAAACAGCGGCATGCGCAAAACCATCGCGCGTCGCCTGACCGAATCCAAACAGCAGGTTCCGCATTTCTACCTGACGGTGGATTGCGAACTCGACAATCTGTTGTCCACCCGCAAGCAGCTGAATGAAAAAGCTGGTGAGGGTGTCAAGATTTCGGTCAATGACTTCATCATCCGTGCGGTTTCGCTGGCACTGAAAAAGGTTCCGGCGGCGAACTCCATCTGGACCGACAAAGCGACCCTGCAGTGCAAGCAGCAGGACATTTCGGTGGCGGTTGCCATCGAAGGTGGTCTGATCACGCCGGTGGTCCGTGATGCCGGTTCCAAAGGTCTTGCTGAAATCTCTGGCGAGATGAAAGCACTGGCCGGTAAGGCACGTGATGGCAAACTGATGCCGGAAGACTATCAGGGTGGGACATTCTCGGTGTCGAACCTTGGTATGTTTGGCATCAAGGACTTCTCGGCGATTATCAACCCGCCGCAGGGCTGCATCCTGGCTGTTGGTGCGGGTGAGCAGCGCCCGGTCGTCAAGGATGGTGCGCTGGCAATCGCCACTGTCATGACCTGCACCCTTTCTGTTGACCATCGTGCAGTCGATGGCGCAGTCGGCGCAGAGTTCATGGCCGAATTCAAAAAGCTTATTGAAGATCCGCTGAGCATGTTGCTCTGAGGGGTCCAAAGTTGCGCGGGGACTTTAATAAGTCCCCGCAAGCATTTGAATTTAAAGACCTGTAACCATTAATGGGCAGGCAAAGGAGATCCTACGATGGCGGATAGCAATTTCGACGTAATCGTGATTGGTGCTGGCCCGGGTGGTTATGTAACCGCAATCCGTGCGGCCCAGCTTGGCCTGAAAACGGCCGTGGTCGAGCGTGAACATGTTGGCGGCATTTGCCTGAACTGGGGTTGTATCCCGACCAAGGCGCTGCTGCGTTCGGCAGAAGTTTACCGCAACATGCATCATGCAAAGGACTATGGCCTTTCGTGCGAAAAGCCGTCCTTTGATCTGGATGCAGTGATCCAGCGTTCGCGCGGTGTTTCCAAACAGCTTGCCGGTGGTGTTGGCCATTTGCTGAAAAAGAACAAGGTGACCGTGATCAACGGTGAAGCCAAGTTCGACGGCCCGAAAAAGATCGTGGTCGAAGGCAAGGACAAAGGCACCTATACCGCCAAGAACTATATCATTGCGACTGGTGCGCGTGCCCGCGCACTGCCGGGTCTTGAAGCCGATGGCAAGGTGGTCTGGGAATATAAAAAGGCGATGACGCCTGACAAAATGCCCAAAAGCCTTGTGGTTGTTGGTTCTGGTGCCATCGGGATCGAGTTTGCCAGCTTCTATCACACCATGGGTGCTGATGTGACTGTGGTTGAAATCATGCCGCAGATCATGCCGGTCGAAGACAAGGAAGTTGCCGGTCTGGCCCAGAAGATGTTGACCAAGGACGGGATGAAGATCCTGACCGAAGCCAAGGTTTCCAATCTCAAGCGCAATGCCGATAATGTTGTTGTCACGGTGGAAACCAAGGACGGCAAGAAGCAGGAATTGACCGTCGATCGCGTGATTTCAGCCGTGGGTGTGATCGGTAATACCGAGGGGCTTGGTCTTGAAACAACCAAGGTCAAGGTTGAACGCAACGTAATTGACACCGATGAATTTTCCGCAACGGCGGAACCTGGCATTTACGCCATTGGTGACGTTGCCGGTCCGCCGATGCTGGCCCATAAGGCGGAACATGAGGGCGTCGTCTGCATCGAAAAAATTGCCGGTGTCAAAGACGTTCATCCGATTGACCCGCGTAAGATCCCGGGCTGCACCTATTGCCATCCGCAGGTCGCAAGTGTCGGCCTGACCGAAGCCAAGGCCAAAGAGGCCGGTTATGAGGTCAAGGTTGGCAAGTTCCCGTTCATCGGCAATGGCAAGGCCGTTGCCCTTGGCGAGGCCGAAGGGCTTGTGAAAACCGTGTTTGATGCCAAGACCGGTGAGTTGCTTGGCGCACACATGGTGGGTGCCGAAGTGACCGAGCTGATTCAGGGCTTTGTGGTTGCGATGGGTCTTGAAACGACCGAGGAAGACCTGATGCATACGGTCTTCCCGCATCCGACCCTTTCGGAAATGATGCATGAGTCGGTCCTTGACGCCTATGGCCGTGCGATCCACTTCTAGGGTCTGAGATACTGTGTCGTACCGGGCAAGCATGCCCGGTATGATCACTTTTGACGAATGTCGGTTTGACAAATGCGCGGCGTGGCGGCAAATTGCCGCCCGTCCAATCCTTCGGAGGTCACTCTATGTCGACGGCGCCCAACGAACAGAAAGCAGTTCGTCACCCGGAAAAACAGAAACGGCCAGATCGCCCGTCGGGGCGCAAACCGTCCTGGATCAGGGTCAAGGCTCCGACCTCCAAGGGGTATCAGGAGACCCGCGAACTTGCGCGGGGTCTGAACCTTCATACCGTGTGTGAAGAAGCCGCATGCCCGAATATCGGCGAATGCTGGCAGAAAAAACACGCATCCTTCATGATCATGGGTGATACCTGCACGCGTGCTTGTTCGTTCTGTAACGTCAAAACCGGTATGCCAAACGCGCTTGATCCGTTTGAGCCGGAAAACCTGGCGATGGCTGTTGCCGACATGCAGCTTAAGCATGTTGTGATCACCTCGGTTGACCGTGACGATCTGGCCGATGGCGGGGCTGCGCATTTTGCCCGTGTTATCGAGGCTATCCGGAACAAGTCACCGGAAACCACGATTGAAATCCTGACCCCGGATTTCCGTGACAAGCCGGGTGCAGTTGAAATCGTTGCCAAGGCCCGTCCGGACGTGTTCAACCACAACCTTGAAACGGTTCCGCGGCTTTATACCAACATCCGCCCCGGTGCGCGTTACTACCAGTCGCTGCGCATTCTTGATCGCGTCAAACAGATTGACCCGACGATCTTTACCAAATCCGGCCTGATGGTTGGTCTGGGCGAAGAACGCAAGGAACTGGCGCAGGTGATGGATGACCTGCGGGTTGCCGATGTCGACTTCCTGACGATTGGCCAGTACCTGCAGCCGACGCTTAAGCACGAGCCGGTGCACAAGTTTGTGACACCCGATGAATTCGACGAATATGCATCGATGGCACGCGGCAAGGGCTTTTTGATGGTATCGGCGACGCCGCTGACGCGGTCAAGCTATCACGCGGACCGCGATTTCGAACAGCTGCGTGAAGCCCGCGAGAAGAAGCTGGCTGCTGCCGAGAATGCCAATGGCAACGCGGCAAATGCGGTTACCGCCGCACAGTAACAATCAGATCAAACCAACCACGCGAAGATCAGGGGAGATATCGAGTGCCGACGCATGCTGAGCGCAGGAAACTGCCCTATACGCCGGAACAGCTCTTTGATCTTGTCGCGGATATCGATTCCTACTCGGAATTTCTGCCGTGGTGTGTGGCATCGCGCGTGCGCAAGCGCGAGGGCGATGTCCTGAAAGCCGATCTGGTGATCGGGTTTAAGATGTTTCGCGAGAAATACACATCGAAAGTCACCCTGCAGCGCCCGGACCGGGTCGATGTCGAATATCTGCAGGGGCCGTTCAAGTACCTCAACAATCACTGGGTGTTTGAAGAGGATGAAGACGGCGGCACGTCGCTTGATTTCTTTGTCGATTTCGAGTTTCGGTCAGCACTTTTACAGAAAATGATCGGCGTTGTGTTTAACGAAGCCGTCAAGATGATGGTGGGGGCGTTTGAAACGCGTGCACGCGAAGTGTATGGTGAACCGACTTTGCCCGCATCCGATCAGCGGGCCTAGGTTCTAGCTTCTAGCGATCCAGCATTTCTTCGATCAGAGCAAAGGCCTTAAGGATGGTTGCCTTGCGCACAGCATGGCGATCACCGGGAAAGACGACATGTGTCGTGACGGTTTCCCGTCCCTTGGCGGCACAGCCAAAATGAACCAGTCCGACCGGTTTCGTGGCAGTGCCACCACCCGGACCGGCAATGCCGGTGACTGAAACGGCGATGGTTGCATTTGGCGCACGATCAAGCGCGCCTTCACACATCGCACGCGCGACCGGTTCTGAGACCGCGCCAAATTCGGCCAAAAGGTCGTTGCCAACGCCAATCAGGCTGTGTTTGGCCTCGTTCGAATAGGTGACAAACCCGCAATCAACCACCGATGAACTGCCATCAACACCGGTCAAGGTGCCGGTGATCAGGCCGCCAGTGCAGGATTCCGCCGTTGCGATCATCTCGCCTTTGGTCTTGCATCGTGTGATCAGTGCGCTCGCGGCATCCAGAAGATCCTGGTCATTCATGATCTCGATCATCCCACAGTCAGGTAAACGAGGATTGCCAGTGCGATCATGGCAAAGACACCGGCCAGCACATCATCAAACATGATGCCAAAGCCGCCACCCACGCGCCGGTCGACCCAGCGTATCGGCCAAGGTTTGATGACATCAAATATCCGGAATGCGATGAATGCCACCAAAAGCCAGACAACATCCATCCAGACACCGCCAAGCGGCACGACCAGCAGACACATCCACTGACCGACCACTTCGTCAATGACGATCTCGCCCGCGTCGTGGATGCCGAGCATATGGCTATACAAATGTGCCACCCAGATGCCGATGGCAAAGATTGCGATGCTGGCAAAGATAAGGGCGCTGTTGCCGCCATAGGTCCAGATCAGCCAGCCAAAGGGCAGGGCGGCAAATGATCCGGCCGTGCCGGGGGCCTTTGGGCTTTTACCGCTGTAAAACCAGGTAGCAGCAGCGGTGATCAGAAAACGGGAAAACGCCATTCGCAGCAAACGCATATGATGTGAAAGATTGTGATAGGTAACACAGCATAGGGGCTTGAGGTGAAAATTTTGCGATTAAGGATGTGTTAACGGGCTTGCTTGAAGGCCGAGTTAAAGGTAGCGTAAAGAAAAGACAAAAGTCTCAGGCGGGGTCATAGAAACTCTGCATATCCGGGCAACCGGGCGTGCATACGAGCAATTAGGGGTTAGACACTGAATATGTCGGCGTTTGAACGCATTCGTCGGTTGGTGGATAAATGGTTTCCGGATCGGCAGTTACTTGTCCGGTCGAATGATTCCGTTTACCAGCTTCGGCTTGGAAAATACGCGCAGCTCACGTTGGCCTCTTTCGGGGCGGCAGCTATTACCTGGACGGTCGGCGTTACAGGATATAGCTGGTATCTTGATCAGCGCCTTGCAATGCGTGAAGAGCAGCTTTTCAGAAGCGAGCTTTCCTATAACCGCCTGATTGCCCGCGTGACTGAAAGCCAACGCCGTTTTGGCGAGATTACCGCCCAGATGGAAGATACCCATCGCAATCTGTTGTCGATGGCTGAAAAGAACCTGCAGCTTCAGGCGCGGGTCCAGGATTACACCTCCAAACTTGCGTCCAGCGAGAAGGAGAAAGTCCGGATTTCAGCTCTTCGCACGTCGATGGATAACCAGATGAATGCGCTGCAGGGGCAGATTGACGGCATTACCAATCGCAATCTGGCACTGCGCGATGAGTTGGAAACTGTTGAAACCGTGATGTCGCGGGTCATGCGCGAGCGTGATCAGGCCTTGCAGCGATCCAAAAAGCTTCAGGGCGAGCTAAGCGATGCGCGCCAGCGGATTGCGGATTTGCATTCGATCCAGCAGCAGGCGATGCAACGTGTGGCCCAGACGGCGGATACCACCATTCTTGAACTTGAGAATGTTCTGGAAATGACGGGTCTTCAGCCGGAAACGTTTGTTCTGCCGCCAATGAAGCCGCAGCAGCCCGGTGTTGGTGGTCCGTTCGTGGCGTTTGAGCCCGAACATCCGCAGGACGAAGAATTTGTGAATACGGCAGTGGCATTGAATGATCGTATGGATCACCTTGCCAATCTGCATGACAGGATAAAGAAGACGCCAATCGGGGAACCGGCGGCGAAATACTATCTATCGAGCTCTTTCGGCAAGCGAAAAGACCCGATCAATGGTCGCTGGGCTTTTCATTCCGGCGTCGATCTTGCCGGGCCGATCAAGACCCCAATTTTGGCAACTGCACCGGGCAAGGTGGTGCATGCCGGATGGAGTGGCAAATACGGGAAGATGGTCGAACTTGATCATGGGAACGGCGTTCGAACCCGCTATGGCCACCTATACAAGGTCCTCGTAAAGAAGGGCGATGACGTGCAGTACCAGGATCACATCGCCCTGATGGGCAGCACGGGCCGCAGTACCGGTAGTCACGTGCATTATGAAGTTCTGGTCAATAATAAGCCGGTCAATCCTGTAAAATTTATTGAGGCGGGACGTTATGTTTTCAAAAGCGAGCAAGAAGACACAAACAACGACTAAAAGCAGCGGCAACTCGAGTGCCGAGAAAAAGGGTGGCCTTTCGGTCATCAACGCAGATCTCCGTGTTACCGGTGATTTGATTTCGGAATCCGATGTTCAGGTGGATGGTTCGGTCAATGGCGATATTCGCACCCGAACGCTTACCATCGGCCAGAATGGCGAAGTGCGCGGCGAAATCGTTGCCGAGAAAATCCGCATTTGCGGTACTGTTGTCGGTCAGGTCCGGGCGAAAGATGTTTCCCTTTCGGAAACCGCACGCATGATCGGTGACATTCTTCATGAAAGCCTGTCAATCGAACCGGGCGCCCATATCGAAGGCCATTGCCGCCGCATCGAAAGTGCGGAAGAAGGCGGTCTGACGGTTATTCAGGCGGGCCAGGTGGTTGCGGCCAACGTGAAGAAAGAAAACAAATAATCGCTTAAGTGATTTGTTGTTGTTTCGGGATGGCGGGTCCGGCCGTTTCTGAAACTGCTGGCAGAAATAGAAAAGGCAGGTTCCGTGTTTCGGACCTGCCTTTTTCTTTTGTGCGTTTTGAGTCGTATCAGGCCTTTTGGGGCTCACCGACCAGCGGCAACAATTCATCAAGGCCGTTCAGAACCACATCTGCAGTGTGCGACAGACGTTCGGCCGGATTATGTGCCCGGTTGATCCAGGCGGTGCGAAAACCGAAATGCCCGGCACCGGCAATGTCCCAGCCATTTGACGACTGGAAGGAAATCTCGGCCGGTTCGACTTCAAGCTTGTCGACAGCCAGCTGATAGACATCGGGATGCGGCTTGTAGGTTTTGAGATCATCAACACAAATGATCTGATCAAACAGCGATAGAATGCCGGATGTCTTGGCAGCCGAGATCAGCATGTGCTTGGCACCATTGGACAGGATGGCAAGCTTGTGCCCCTTATCCTTAAGGGTTTTAAGCGTTTCGACGACTTCCGGGAAGGTATCGAGCGACAGATAGGTTTCCATCAGCTTGGCGCGCAGGATCGGGTCTTTTTTGCCAATCTGATCAAGTGCGTAATCAAGTGCATCACCGGTAACAGTCCAGAAATCGGCAAAGTCGCCCATCAGGCTGCGCAGCCAGGTATATTCCAGCTGTTTCTGACGCCACAGTGCGGATAGCCGGTCGGCCTCGTCACCGACGCTGTCGCGCAATTTGGCGACGGCTGATCCAACGTCAAACAGGGTGCCATAGGCATCGAAGACAAAAGCACGGCAGGAAGACAGTGCGTTATCGGACATGTTGCTGACCTCTTCTGACAAGCAGTATTGATCAAAGATGGGTGGTTGGCTCAGGACGCGCAAACAAAGAATTGGTCCTTATTCTGCGTCGCTCACTGTATCGCTTTGGCCCATGGCGATCTCGTCACGGGCGAAACGCCGACGATAGACGTAGGTTCCTTCCATTACGCGCTGAACGTAATTTCGGGTCTCGCTATAGGGGATCATTTCGATCCAGTCGACCAGATCGACTTCCGGATCACGCGGATCACCATATTCATTGATCCATTGGCGAACACGGGTTGGCCCGGCATTGTAGCTGGCAATTGTCAGGACTTCCTGACCATCCCAGCGATCAAGCAAACGGCGCAAATAGGCGCGACCGACTGCAATGTTAAAGGACGGGTCGCCAGTCAAACGGTCGGTGTCGTAATCGAGTTTGAGCGACTGTGCCATGCGCTTGGCCGTGGCGGGCATCAACTGCATCAACCCGCGCGCACCGGCAGAGGAAATCGCATGCGGATTAAACAGACTTTCCTGACGCATGATGGCATGCACCAGTGCCGGGTCCGGGGCGCGACCAAGCGGAACGTGTTCATGGATCGGGTAGGCGGCATCAAGATAGCCGCTTCCGGTCCGAATGCTGCGCTTGGCGGCAATGATACCAAGGTCGGCACGGCCATATTCGCGTGCCAGATCGGTCGCCATGGCAAGATATTCCGGTTCATCATGTTCATAAACCAGCGCCATGATGAACGGCCGGATGATATTGCCAAGGCCCATTTCGCCAAGTTTGCGGATAACCTGGGTGAGTTCCTGTGCCTCGAACGCGGCGCGCTGTTCGGCTGTCGGGACCGGTTGTTCGACCGAATAGGATGGCTTGCTGCCAAGTTTGTCGATGGCAAGCTGACCATAGAAGGTATGGGCATGCTCGGAGGCAATCCTGTACCATTCCTTGGCGCGTTTTTCATCGCCAAGGGCCTCGTTGGCGCGACCGGCCCAATAGGAGCCGCGTGCAAGGCTGATCGGGTATTGCACGACATCATAAAGGTTCTGGAAATGGGTCAGCGCAATGTCGGCATCACCCAGAAATTCCAGCGCGATCCAGCCTGCATACCATTCGGCTTCGGCGATATCGCCGGGATCAACCTGCCCGTGATTGGCGACCAGGCGATAGGCATCGGTAATATGGCCCTTTTGCAGGGCACGGCGCGCAAGAATGGCCTTTTCCAGCCACCAGTACTGCGGACGGATCGAGATATAGGCGAGATCGTTGGCCTGTGACAGCAACAGATCGCGGGCATCCTGATCACGGTCCTTTTTGCGGCGCCAGCGTACGCGTTCATAAATCAGCCCCGGATCATCGCGGTATTTTTCCGGCACGCGGTTAATCGCACCGTCAACACCACCGCGCATGGCGCGCAGGGCCGCGCGGGCTTCTGCCAGGCGGCGATAATCGTCGCTGACATGTTTCATCATGCGCGCAGCCGTTGTCAGGCGACCTTCCCACAGCAGGCGATCAAGGCGCTGTTCGTGGGTTTCCTGATCAATATATTCGCCGTAGCGATCCAAGAAGCGGCGTTCCTGTCCACGGCCGAAATTCTCGTTAATCCAGCTGTGACGCACCAATGCAATGGCCGCCGATTCCTGTCCTGCGCCCAACAATGCCTTGATCTGGCGGGTTGCGCCATCTGCCGTCACCGGCGCAGAGCGTTTGAACCATGCCAGAATTTCTTCATCGGGCACGGCATCGGTCATGGCTTCTTCGGCGCGTTGACGCAACAGCGCCTGGCTGGGCCATTTCGGGTGAGCATCAATAAAAGTGGTGATTTCCTCGAAACTGTGCCCGGAATTGGGTGCGGTCAGCATCATCCACTCGGCTGCCTTTTGCAGCAGGGGATCATCAAAATTGGTCAGGAGCTGCTTGAAGGTGTCTGTCTTGCCATCCTCGACAGCATCGAGAAAGGCGTTCAGACGTGCGCGGCTGACAGCAGAATAAAGTGGTGAGGGCGGCTGGGTTTGAAGAACGCTGTCTTCATTCGTCGCTGCCTGCACCTGATAACTACCTGGTATCAGTACCGATAAGCCCAGTGCCAATGCGCAGATCGAAATCTTGCGGAAAGACGCTTGCGCCATGTGATGTTCCCCTTGTGCCTTGCGGCAACGAATGCTCTCTTGAGCCGCGCATTATGGCAGCGAAATCGACAAAAGCCAAACAGTCCTGACGGGAAATTTCAGAGCCAATCCTCCATCGTTCGGATTATTGTATACAGTGCTTGCGGGAAACCCCAACAGCGGCTATTTTCGCGACCGCTTTCAATACATCCCGAATTTGGAGATCTCTATGTTTAAGGGTTCAATCACAGCTTTGATCACACCATTCACGCAAGATGGTGCGATTGATGAAAAGGCGTTCCAGTCTTTTGTGGATTGGCAACTTAAACAGGGCACGACTGGTGTTGTGCCAGTCGGAACCACCGGTGAATCGCCGACCCTAAGCCATGCCGAGCACCATCGCGTTGTCGAACTGGCACTTGAAGTTGCCAAGGGTCGTGGTCCGGTGATCGCCGGAACGGGGTCAAACTCGACCGCGGAAGCGGTTTCGCTGACCCGTCATGCGCAGAATGCCGGTGCGGATGCCGCGCTTGTTGTTACCCCATATTATAACAAGCCGACCCAGAAAGGTCTGTATGCGCATTACAAGGCAGTTCACGACGCAACCGACATCCCGATTGTAATTTACAACATACCGGGCCGTTCGATCGTGGATATGAGCGTCGATACCATGGCGGAACTGGCGAAATTGCCGCGTATTGTCGGGGTTAAAGATGCCACCAGCGATCTGGAACGGCCGGCGCTGACACGTCTGGCGTCGGGGGCGGATTTCTGCCAGCTTTCTGGCGAGGATGGCACGATTGTTCCGTTCCTGGCACAAGGTGGGCATGGCTGCATTTCTGTGACCTCGAACATCGCACCGAAATTGTGTGCTGATCTGCATGCGGCATGGGCGGCAGGGAACATTTCGAAAGTTCAGGAGTTGAACTATCGATTGATGCCGGTTCACAAGGCGATGTTCTGTGAAGCAAGCCCGGGACCGGTAAAATACGCCGCCGAGCTTCTTGGCCTGTGTGACAGCCAGATGCGTCTGCCGATGGTCGAGATTGCCGAAGAATCCAAACGCAAGGTCGAAGCCGCGCTGAAGAACGCTGGTATTCTCGGCCATTAAGCGATAACAAGCGTCTTATGGCACCCAAAAAAGAAACAAGTAACAACAAGATTGTCGCGCAAAACAGGCGGGCCCGCTTTGACTATTTCCTGACGGAAACGTTCGAAGCCGGCATCGCCTTGCGCGGTACAGAAGTCAAATCGCTGCGCGATGGCAAGGGTAATATTCAGGAATCCTACGCCGAAGCGAAGAACGGCGAAGTGTGGCTGATCAACGCTTATATCCCTGAATATCAAAGTAAAATGCCGTTCGGCCACGAAGAGCGTCGACCGCGCAAGCTGCTGTTGCACAAACGCGAAATCACCAAGATGCACGATGCCCTGAACAAGAAGGGTTTCACCCTTGTTCCGGTCAAACTGTATTTCAATGAGCGCGGTATTGCGAAACTTGAACTCGCCATTGCCGAGGGCAAGAAAAAGGCCGACAAGCGCGAAGCAGTTAAAGAGCGCGATTGGCAGCGCGACAAGGCGCGTCTAATGCGCGACTTTGGCTGATTACGATATCCGTCGCGGCTAAGTGACTTGCCGAGAGCATGTGAAGAAAGATTAAATGGCGCTGACATGGTGAACATGTTGGCGCCATTTTTCGTATGGATACTCAGTAACGAGGGAATACCCGGTGACAGAAAGCTTTTCAGGCAAGATCAAAGACAAGCTGATTGCGGCCAAGCGTAAATGGGCCGAAGACGGGCGTTTGATCACGGGCGCGCCGGACACTGCGCGCGAAAATCGCCTGCCGCCGGGGCAGCGCCTTGTGACGGATTGGCCGGTTCTGGACCTTGGTATCACACCGCATGTTTCGCCTGAGGACTATCAGCTTGAAATTAACGGGCAGGTCAGAAAACCGGTGACGCTGAGTTTTGCCGAGTTGCTTGATTTGCCGCATGTGACGGCGAAGAACGACATACATTGTGTAACCAGCTGGTCGCGGTACGACAACCACTGGCAGGGCGTGCTGGCCACGACACTGGCAGAGATGGTTGGGCCATTGCCTGCAGCGCGCCACGTTCTGTTCACTGGCCATGATGGTTACACGACCAACGTGCGGATCGAACAGTTTCTCGATGATGATGTGCTTTTGGCCCACCATTGGGAAGGTGAGCCCCTTGGTGAAGAGCATGGCGGGCCGTTGCGGGTTGTGATCCCCAAGCTTTATTTCTGGAAAAGCGCCAAATGGGTTCGAAAGATCACTTTTGCCCGCGATGATAAGCCGGGCTTCTGGGAAGAGCGTGGATATCACAACAATGCCGACCCATGGACGGAGGAGCGCTATGAATAGGTGGCAATTCGTTGTATTCTCTATCTTTACGATTGTTTTTGCGAGTTTGTCCTGGAGGGAGACAATGGCATCGGATGATGCGCCATCGGCATATGATTTTTCTTTCCCGGCGATTGATGCCGGTGAAATCCATTTGTCAGAGTATAATGACAAGGTCGTTTTACTGGTGAATACCGCATCGATGTGCGGGTTTACGCCGCAATATACCGGCCTTCAGAAATTGTGGGAAGATTACCGCGACGAGGGGCTTGTGGTGCTTGGCGTGCCATCGGCCGATTTTGGCGGTCAGGAATATAGCGAGGATGCCGACATCCTTGATTTCTGCGAAGTCAATTTTGATGTCGACTTCCCGATGACTTCAAAAACCACGGTCAAGGGCCCGGATGCGCACCCATTCTATAAATGGGCGGAGCAGGAACTGGGGGCTGAAAATGCCCCGCAATGGAATTTCCATAAGTATCTGATTGGCCGTGATGGCAAGCTTGTTCAAAGCTTTGACAGCCGCACCAAGCCGGAAGACGAGGAAATTGTCAGCGCCATTCGCGCAAGCCTGTAGGGCCGATAAGTGATCTGACGTGGCGGCGGGTTACCGCCGTCCGTCCATGACATCCAAGAATGCCAATCCGTATTGATCGAGCTTCTTGACGCCAACCCCGTTGATCGATGCCATGTCTTCGAGCGTGCGCGGTTTGAAGCGGACCATTTCCCATAGGGTGCGATCACTGAAAATCACATAGGGCGGGACGTTCTGGCTGGTGGCCAGTTCACGACGCAGGGTGCGCAAACGTTCCCAAAGGTCGCGGTCTTCCTCGTTTTCAAATTCGGTATCGAAATCGCGCAGACGTTTGGTCATAGCCCGTTTGCTTTCGCCCGGGTCCTTGCGCATTTCGACGACTTTTTCACCGCGCAGAACCGGTCTCGATTCCTCGGTCAGGTAAACCCCGCCATGGCCTTCGACATCAACTTGCAGGTATCCCATGGCAAGAAGCTGTCGGAAAACCGACCGCCATTGGGGCTGTGCGATGTCCTTGCCAATCGCATAGACCGAAAGCTTGTCATGGCCGTTTTGGCGGATTTTTTCGGTCTTGCGGCCCATCAGGACTTCGATGACATGCGCCGGGCCAAAGCGCTGGCCGGTGCGATACACCGCTGAGAGTGCCTTGCGCGATGCCTGTGTCGCATCCCAGGTTTCGACCGGCTCAAGACAGGTATCGCAATTGCCGCACGGTTGATGCTGGTCTTCGCCAAAATAGGACAGGATGACCTGACGACGGCATTTGGTGGTTTCAGCCAGACCGACCAGTGCATCAAGCTTGCGCGATTCAATACGTTTCTGGGCTTCGGGTGCGTCTGATCCCAAGACCATGGAGCGGATGGAGACAATGTCAGAAAGGTCGTAATTCATCCACGCGTTGGCAGGCAGCCCGTCACGCCCGGCACGGCCGGTTTCCTGATAATAGGCCTCCATGCTTTTGGGCAGATTGAGATGGGCGACAAACCGGACATTGGGCTTGTCGATCCCCATGCCAAAGGCGACGGTTGCGCAGATAATCAGGCCATCTTCACGCAGGAACCGGTCTTGATGAAGTTGGCGCGTTTCCTGTGTCAGCCCGGCGTGATAGGGAAGGGCCGGACGGCCGTTTTCCGAAAGCCACTGTGCGACATCTTCGGTTTTGCGTCGCGACAGACAATAGACAATGCCAGCGTCTTCCGCATGTTCGCGGTTTAAGAACGACAGCAGGCGTTGCTTGGCATTGCCCTTGGTTTCAATGCGATAGGTGATGTTCGGGCGGTCAAAACCGGTGATAAAGCACTGTGCATCTGTCAGATGCAGATTTTCGGCAATGTCCTTGCGGGTCGGGGTGTCCGCCGTCGCGGTAAGCGCGATGCGCGGCACATGGGCAAAACGGGTCGGCAGCAGATCGAGGCGACGATATTCCGGGCGGAAATCATGCCCCCATTGCGACACGCAGTGGGCTTCATCAATCGCAAACAGGGAAATGCTGATCCGGTCAAGCAAGTTCAAGAACCGGTCCGAAGCAAAACGTTCCGGCGCGACGTAAAGAAGGTCAATATCGCCATCGACGGCACGCGTTTCGATCTCGCGCGCGGCATCGGGGGCAAGAGTTGAATTGATGAAAGCGGCCTTCACACCAAGCTGGTTAAGCGCATCGACCTGATCTTTCATCAGCGCGATCAGCGGTGATACAACCACGGCCGTGCCCGGACGGCAAAGGGCGGGGACCTGATAGCAAAGTGACTTGCCGCCCCCGGTGGGCATCAGGACGAGCGCGTCGTTGCCAGCGATCACATGATCAATGATTTCAGCCTGTTGGCCACGAAAGCTGTCGTAACCGAACACCTCACGCAGCACGTCAATCGGCAGACGTTGGGCGGGTCGGTCGAGCAGGTCGTTCATTGGCGATGTATCAGGCAAAATTAACCGTCCAGATGTGCGCGGATGTCGGCAAAGACGTTTTCAAACATCTCTGGCGTCAGGCGATAGGTCTGGGTGTTGTAGCGCGAACAGTGATAGCTATCAAACAATGTGATGCCATTTTCCATTTTATGGGACGCGCCATGGCCAAATTTCAGCGATGACAGCTTAAGCCCAAAGGTGCGCAACATCGCCTGATGGGCCACTTGACCGAGGCACAGGATGGCAGACAGGTTCTTCATCGCGTCAAATTCACTGATCAGGAACGGTCGGCAGGTATTGGCCTCTGGCCCGGTGGGCTTGTTTTCGGGCGGCACGCACTTCACTGCATTGGTAATGCGGCAATCAAGCAGCTCCAGACCATCATCGGGGCGTTTATCGTAGGTGCCCTTGGCAAAGCCGAATTTTTTGAGCGTGTCATAAAGAAGGTCGCCTGCGTAATCGCCGGTAAAGGGACGACCAGTCGCATTCGCCCCCTTAAGCCCCGGTGCCAGACCGACAATCAGCAACCGTGCATTGATCGGGCCAAAGGGCCGCACTGGTCCATTATAAAAGTCTGGAAACTTTTCCTGATTTTTACGCCGGAATTCAACAAGGCGCGGGCAAAGCTGACAATCTATATCGGGTTGCTGATAGGCGGTCATGGCATGTCTGACTTTTTGCCGGTCACACTGCGCGCAGTGGCCGGTGGTGATCAGGGCAGGGTGATGGGCAGGGCAGTATGTCGATTAATCGTAATCGAATTCTTCGAGATCCGGATGTTCCGGATGATCGTCGATATCGGGATGATCATCGTCGCGGCGTTGTTGAATCTTGCGGGCAATCGTGCCTTCAAGCTCCGTCAATTCAATGAAGTTGTCAGCCTGGCGGCGCAATTCGTCTGCGACCATCGGCGGATTGGATTTGACGGTGGATACCACTGTGACACGAACGCCTTTGCGCTGGATGGCATCAACCAAACGCCGGAAGTCTCCATCGCCCGAGAAAATAACAACATGATCAAGGTGTTGCGCCATTTCCATGACGTCAATTGCCAACTCGATATCCATGTTGCCTTTGATTTTACGGCGACCGGTCGCGTCGGTGAATTCCTTGGTCGGTTTGGTGACCATGGTATAGCCGTTGTAATCAAGCCAATCGACCAGCGGGCGGATGGGGGAATATTCCTGATCCTCGATCAGGGCGGTGTAATAGAAGGCCCGGATCAGCTGACCTTTTTGGGAAAAAAGCTCCAAAAGGCGCTTGTAATCAATGTCGAAGCCAAGGGCGCGCGCGGCGGCGTAAAGGTTCGAGCCGTCAATGAACAACCCGATGCGTTCCTGCGGGTAAAAAATCATCGTTAAATTCCTCAAACATCAAATTTAATTATGCAGTTCCAAAAAATACGGAACTTTCAAATACAGACCTTCAATCTTTACCGTGGCCCGAGGGACAAAGAAAGGCGAAAATATCGTGGACAGGGGATCATGGCTCCCTTAGATATGCCGTCTT
This sequence comes from Thalassospira sp. HF15, assembly GCF_011806525.1. Lineage (GTDB taxonomy): Bacteria > Pseudomonadota > Alphaproteobacteria > Rhodospirillales > Thalassospiraceae > Thalassospira. The sequence goes on from NZ_JAAVKI010000001.1 coordinate 248,494, forward strand.
TCCGAAGTTGTTTCGCCGCCCTGACACCGAATTGAAGGTCTTCTTTGTGCGCAAATCCTTACCGTCAGACACCAGCATGATCGCGGATGACGCTATCCTGATTGCCTTTGGCGCCAATTTGCCTACCGAAGAATATGGTGCGCCTGCTCAGACTTTGAAAGCCGCCCTGCGTCGGTTGGCTCAAAATGGCGATATTTCGATTGATCTGGTGTCATCGTTTTATGAAACCGCACCGGTGCCGATTTCGGATCAGCCTTGGTATGTGAATGGCGTTGCGCGCATTTCCACCGATCTGTCGGCGCATGATCTTTTAGAAAGATTGCATGAAGTTGAGGCCGAGTTTGGCCGCGTGCGCCGTGAACGCAATGCCGCACGCGTGATTGATCTTGATCTGATTGCCTATGGTCGGGACCTGGTGCGTGAAGAGGGCGGTATTCAGGTGCCCCATCCGCGGATGGCCGAACGTGCCTTTGTCTTGTTGCCGCTGCGTGACGTGGTTGCGAACTGGGTGCATCCGGTTCTGAAGCGCGATATCGAAGATCTGATTTCCGATCTGCCGGCCGATCAGCAGATTCGCAAACAGGCGGAAAGCTGAAAAAAGCATACGAAAACCTGATCGAAAGAGTGGTTTCGCTGTTGCAACACAGGTGATCCGGCGCTATAAAGCTCGGTCTGGACACCCCAAAAGTATTTCTGGAGACATTTATGGCGCGCGTTACCGTCGAAGATTGCGTTGACAAGATTCCGAACCGCTTTGAGCTTGTAATGCTTGCAGCTCAGCGTGCACGCAACATCTCGGCCGGTGCAGAACTGACCATTGATCGTGACAACGACAAAAACCCGGTTGTTGCGCTGCGTGAAATCGCCGAAGTAAAGGTTGATTTTGACGATCTGCGCAATGGCATGGTTCAGGGTCTGCAGCGGCATGTTGAAACCGACGAGCCGGAAGAAGCCGAAGACGATTTCGGTCCGAAACTGGTTGCCGAAGCTGTTGAAGACGCATCCGTTGGCGTTGTTGCTCCGTCGGAAGAAGAATAAGGTCAGATTGGTTTTGATCTGAACCTTTCCAAAAGAAGAGCCACGGTGTTTATCTTCCGTGGCTTTTTTTTGTCCAGATCGTACTATCTTATTTAGGGGAGCGGACTATATCCCCTTGGTAAAATTGCGGAGACGCCCCTGAATGATGCGCCAATACGAACTTGTTGAACGGGTTAAGGCATATGACCCCGATGCGTGTGAAACCACGCTGAACCGGGCCTATGTCTATGCAACCCAGAAACATGGTTCGCAAAAACGTGCATCCGGTGACCCGTATTTTTCCCATCCGATCGAAGTCGCAGGCATCCTGACGAACTACAAGCTTGATTGCGACACGATCATCACAGCCCTTCTGCACGACACCATCGAAGATACCGATGCGACCCCCGAAGAGATCACCAAGCTTTTCGGGCCCAACATCATGAAGCTGGTCGATGGTGTGACCAAGCTGACCCAGATTGAGCTGAAATCAGCCGATTCCAAGCAGGCGGAGAACTTCCGCAAGTTGCTTTTGGCGATGTCCGAAGATATCCGCGTTCTTCTGGTCAAACTGGCCGACCGCCTGCATAACATGCGGACCCTGCATTACATTTCCAAACCGGAAAAACGGGTGCGGATTGCGGCCGAAACGCTTGAGATTTATGCGCCGCTTGCCGAACGCATCGGTATGCATGACATCAAGGAAGAGCTCGAAGATCTTGCCTTCCAGCATATCAACCCGGAAGCCCGGGATTCTATCCTTGCCCGCCTCGAATTCCTGAGGGAGAAGGACGACAATGTCGTTAGCCGGATTGTTTCGGAGCTTCAGGATGTCGTTTCCCGGCAGGGGCTGAAGGTCGATATCTATGGACGTGAAAAGCGGCCATATTCGATCTGGCAGAAGATGCAGCGCAAGAACATCACCTTTGGTGAGCTGTCTGACATCATGGCATTTCGCGTTCTCGTCGCTGAAATGCCGGAATGTTATGAAGTGCTTGGCTATCTGCACGCCAATTACAAAGTCGTTCCGGGGCGGTTCAAGGATTATATCTCGACCCCCAAACCCAACGGATACCGTTCGATCCATACCACCGTGCTGGGACCGGAAAACCACCGGATCGAGATCCAGATCCGGACCCGACAGATGCACGAGGTCAACGAGAACGGTGTGGCCGCGCACTGGGCCTATAAGCAGGAAGAACCAACCGGCCCGCAGACAGAAGGCGTTCAGTATCGCTGGTTGCGTGATCTTCTTGATATTCTTGAGCACGCGTCCGAGCCGGAAGAATTTCTGGAACACACCAAGCTTGCGATGTTCCAGGATCAGGTGTTCTGCTTTAGTCCGAAGGGCGATGTCATCGCGCTTCCGGCGCGTGCGACACCGGTTGATTTCGCCTATATGATCCATACCCACATTGGCGATACCTGTGTCGGCGCCAAAGTCAACGGTGCGATGGTACCGCTACGCACCGTTTTGAATAACGGTGATCAGGTCGAAATTGTAACCTCCAAGGCGCAAACACCGAATCCGACCTGGGAACGTTTTGTGGTTACCGGCAAGGCGCGCGCACGTATCCGTCGCTTTATCCGCCAGCAGCAGGAAGACCAGTACAAGGATCTTGGCAAGGCGATCTTGCAAAAGGCGTTCCGTCAGGAAGGCTATGACTATTCCGACAAGGCGCTTGAAGGGGTTCTTAAAATCTTCAAGCAGCCCTCTGTCGAGGCGCTTCTGACGCTTGTCGGGGCTGGGCATCATACCGGGCGTGAAGTTGTTCATGCCGTCTTCCCGGGCACCAAGGACAAGGAAACAGCGCGCAAGGTCGTGCCGCTTGATAAGGTGCGCGCACGCAAACATGACCACGCGATCCCGATCAAGGGCCTTATTCCGGGCATGGCCGTGCATTATGCCGGATGTTGTCATCCGCTGCCGGGCGACCGAATTGTCGGGATTGTTACAACCGGCAAGGGTGTGACAATCCATACGATTGACTGCGATACGCTGGAAACCTTTACCGAGCAGCCCGAACGCTGGCTTGATGTTGGCTGGGATAACGAGGGCGAGCCGGAACACTTCATCGGCCGTCTGGGCCTTACGGTCGGTCATGAGCAAGGGGCGCTGAGTTCGATCACCAGTGTGATTGCCAAGAACCATGGCAACATTACCAATCTGCGCTTTACCAATCGCACGACCGACTTCTTTGAAATGTTGATTGATATTGATGTGGTCGACGTCAAACATCTGACCAATATCATTGCCGCCCTGCGTGCGACGCCGGTGGTGAATGCCGTGGAGCGCGCGCGCGGGTGAGGGGGATCTGTAAACACCTTCACCTTTTAGGCGAATTTGGCGCAAAATCCTTGCCAATCGCGCAGTCACCACTTACGCATATGCTTCAAGATTTTACAGCATTACCTGATTTGATCCAGAACTGATCCCGCATGTTTCGGCGCCGCAGCAAACCATCTTCCCTTCAGCGTGTACGCAACGTGGTCTGGCCGCGCGGCGGATGGCGCCGTTCGTCGCAATATTTTGCGCATCGCGTCGCGCGTTTGCCCGGGTCGCCCTATAGCATCGCATCGGGTTTTGCCATTGGGGCGGCGGTGTCTTTCACGCCCTTCATCGGTTTTCACTTTATAATTTCGACACTGCTGAGCCTTTTGACGCGGAGCAACGTCGTTGCATCCATTCTGGGGACCGTGGTCGGAAACCCGTGGACATTTCCGTTTATCTGGCTTTGGCTTTATACCTGTGGCAACTGGATCCTTGGCGCGCATTCAAGCAGTTCTACGGTCCATTTCGATATGGCCGTGCTGTGGGAATTTGTTGTTCTGGGCCTGAATTATGTCGGTGGAGGGCTGATCTTTGGCAATTGGGATGTTGCCGACCACGAAGCCCTGTCGCAACTCTGGGCCAGCATTGTTGATATCATCTGGCCGATGGTGGTTGGCTGTATTCCGACAACGATTGTTGTCTGGATGCTGTTTTACTTCCCGATCCGGCGCGCTGTGGTGATTTATCGCCATAATCGTATCTTGCGTCGGATGAAAAAGACCGAGCGTCATGGTCTTGGTCCGATGCTGGAACATGCCAAGGAAAAGATCGGGTCCGCCGCAAAGCACGCCACCAAAAAGCAGGATGAAACACCATGAGTTCGAAATTGCGCCTCGGGGTCAATATTGACCATGTTGCGACCATTCGAAACGCACGCGGCGGGGATCTTCCCGATCCGGTCCGTGCGGCGGCACTTGCAAAGGCAGCCGGTGCGGATGGCATCACAGCCCACCTGCGCGAAGATCGTCGTCATATCCGCGATGCAGATATGAAAAGGCTGCGCGAAGAGGTTGACCTGCCGCTGAATTTCGAGATGGCGGCAACCGATGAGATGCTGGCGATTGCCCTTGAAACCAAGCCACATGCCGTGTGCCTTGTGCCCGAAAAGCGCGAAGAACGCACCACCGAGGGCGGGCTTGATGTAGCTGGCGGGCATAATCACCTGAAACGCTTTGTCTCCGAACTTGGGGATGCCGGTTCTCGTGTGTCGCTGTTTATCGAAGCATCCAAAGCGCAGCTTGATGCCGCCAAAAGCCTTGGCGCTCCGGTGGTGGAGATCCATACCGGGGCCTATTGTGATGCCGAAACCGCCGAGGATCGCGCGCGCGAACTGGACCGTATCCGACAGGCCGTGCAATATGGGGCAGGGATCGGGCTTGAGGTTCATGCCGGACATGGCCTGAACTTCGAAACCGTCCAGCCGATTGCCGCCATGCCGGAGATCGCCGAGCTTAATATCGGCCATTTCCTGATCGGCGAGGCGGTGTTTGTCGGACTGGAAGCCGCAATTGCAGAAATGCGCCGTTTAATGGATGAAGCACGCACGCAACCAGGTTATGCGTAAATGATCATTGGGATTGGCACGGATTTATGCGATATCCGTCGTATAGAAGCGACACTTGAACGCCATGGCGAGCGTTTCATGAAGCGCGTCTATACCGATATCGAGATAGCGCGTGCCACACGCAAGCCGCATCGGACTGCCTCGTCGCTTGCCATGGCGTTTGCTGCCAAGGAAGCCTGTTCGAAGGCGTTGGGGACGGGATTTCGTCGTGGTGTTTATCATAACACCATGGGTGTGGTACATCAGCCCAGCGGAAAGCCGGATATGGTGCTGATTGACGGCGCGCAGAAAAGACTTAAAGAATTGACGCCGGACGGGAAAACTGCCTCTGTGTATGTAACCCTGACGGACGAATATCCGCTGGCCAATGCGGTCGTGGTGATTTCGGCAGATTGAAAAAAATTGATTGGTTGAACACGGAATGGAAAAACTTGTGCAGAAAAAGAAAACGGGTGGCCTGCTCGACACCTTGAAGACCGTTTTCTGGGCTATTTTGATTGCACTGATGGTGCGGACCTTTGCGTTCGAACCGTTCAATATTCCGTCTGGCTCCATGATCCCGACCTTGCTGGTCGGTGATTACCTGTTTGTGTCGAAATTCTCCTATGGATATTCGAAGCACAGCATGCCGTTCAGCCTGCCGATCATTCCGGGCCGCGTATTCGAGAGCGAACCGGAACGCGGCGATGTCGTGGTGTTCAAGCTGCCGTCTGATACGTCGCAGGATTACATCAAGCGCGTCATTGGCCTGCCCGGTGACACTGTTCAGGTCAAAGAGGGCCGTCTTTACATCAACAACAAGATGATCGAGCGCGAGCGGATCGAGGATTACATCCTGACCGATGGTGGTGGGCGTTCAGCCGCTGTTCCGCAATATATCGAAACCCTGCCCAATGGCCGGGTGCATCGCATCCTGGAGATGTTTGGTGATCAGGGGCCGAGTGACAATACCGAGGCCTTTACTGTGCCGGACGGCCATTTCTTCATGATGGGTGACAACCGGGATAACTCGGCCGATAGCCGGGCCTTCCCGTCACGGTTCCGCTTTGTGCCGATTGAAAACCTGGTCGGGCGTGCAGAATTCCTGTTCTATTCCAAGGACAGCTCGCAGCCGGTCTATGACCTTGGCAGCATCCGCTTTGATCGCCTGTTTCAGGGGATTAACTGATGAGTGACGGCCTGCCGGTGATCGCCGAGATTGATCACGGTTTTTCCGACCCGGACCTTCTGCGTGTGGCACTGACCCATCGCAGTGCGGCCAAGGGCAAGGATATGCTGAGTGGCGGCAACGAGCGCCTTGAGTTCCTTGGCGATCGTGTGCTGGGTCTTGTTGTGGCCGAGATGCTCTATACCCGGTTCGGGCGCGAGCGCGAAGGGGCGATGGCCAAACGGTTCGTTGCACTGGTACGCCGCGAGACCCTTGCACGTGTGGCCGAGCAGATCAAACTGGGTGAACATATCCAGATGGCCAAGGGCGAGCGTGCAGCAGGTGCCGATACAAATCCGGCTATTTTATCTGATTGCATGGAGGCGGTGATTGCCGCACTCTATCTGGATGGCGGGCTTGAACCTGCACGGCGTTTCATTGAAAAGCTGTGGACGCCGCTTTTGGATGAAGCCAACAAGCCGCCACAGGATGCCAAGACGCAGCTTCAGGAATGGCTGCAAGGGCGGGGCAAGCCGCTGCCGAAATATGAGATGGTCGGGCGTGAAGGCCCGGCCCACGCGCCGCTATTTACCATCGAACTGACGACCGGTGACGGCGATAGTGTCAGTGCGGAAGGCAAATCGAAACGCGAGGCGGAGCAACTCGCCGCCAAATTGATGTTGGAAAAACTTAGTGATGAATGAGGTTCCCACACCGGTGGCCGAAGACAGATTACCTTATCAGCAACGTTGCGGCTTTGTGGCCCTCGTTGGTGCACCGAATGCTGGCAAATCAACGCTTTTGAACCAGCTGGTTGGCACGAAAGTGTCGATTGTCTCGCCCAAGGTCCAGACAACCCGAACGCGCGTGCGCGGTATTGTCATGACCGAAGACGCGCAGATTGTTTTCATTGATACCCCGGGTATCTTTGCCCCCAAACGCCGCCTTGACCGTGCAATGGTCAAAGCTGCCTGGAACGGTGCGGATGATGCAGACCTTGTTGTTCTGGTGATTGATGCCGGAAGTGGCATCACCGACGAGGATCTTGCCATCATCAATCAGCTCAAAGAGCAAGGTCGCAAGGCAATCCTGGCGCTGAACAAGGTCGACAAGGTTGCAGACAAGGAAAAGCTTCTGCGTCTGTCACAAGATCTGTTTGCGCATGACGTCTTTACCGATGTCTTCATGATTTCGGCCAAAAAGGGTGCCGGGACGCAGGATCTGGTGAACTTTCTTGCTGCGAAGATGCCCGATGGCCCTTGGATGTTCCCGGAAGATGATGTTTCGGACATGCCATTGCGGTTGCTGGCAGCCGAGATCACCCGTGAGAAGCTTTATTATCAGCTTCAGCAGGAACTTCCGTATTCTGCGACGGTCGAGACCGAGCTTTGGGAAGAACGCAAGGATGGGTCGGTAAAGCTTGAACAGACAATTTTTGTTGAGCGTGAGGGCCAGAAGGCAATCATTCTTGGCAAAGGTGGTAAGCGTATCAAGGCCTTGGGCAGTGATGCCCGCAAGGAACTTGAAGCCATTTTCGAGCGCCGCGTACATCTGTTCCTGTTTGTGAAGGTGCGTGAAAACTGGGGTGATGATCCCAATCGCTTTGCCATGTGGGGCCTTGACCACAACGCCTAACTACGTTGTTGGCCGCCTATCAAGTGACCATAAAGTGCCGGGTAGTTAATGGAAATCGGATCCGTCTGGGGAATAGTCATGATCGTTGTCGGCGCTGCCGCCGCAATGATTGTTGCGCGCGTTGCCAGACGACCATTTCGGAACCGCAATTCCGGCGCATCCGTGCAACGCGAAAAATCGTTTCTGCACAAACCGCTTAATCTGGTTGCGCTTCTTGTTGCAATTGCCGTTTTTGTGCTGGGCCTGTTCTGGCGCATGACGGGTGGAGGCCCCGGCTGATGAGTAATGATTCGACTGACCCGCTATCGGATGCCATTGAAGACATCCCGAACCGTCCGATCCTGCGCAAGGTGGTGTTCGGCATTGCCTTGTTTAGCCTTGCTTCCTGTCTGCTTGGGTTCTTTTTCCTGGTAACCCGTCTGATCGTACCCAGTGGTTTTTTCTAAGGCGCGCTAATGGATTGGCGGGATGATGGCATTGTTCTTTCAACACGCAAGCTTGGTGAAAGCTCGGTCCGTCTTTCTGTTTTGACCCGCGATTATGGCCGCCATGCCGGATTGGTGCGGGGTGCAACCAGCAAATCCATGCGCGGAACCCTTGAACCCGGCAATGAGATCCGGGTGGGGTGGTCCGCGCGTCTGGCAGAACATCTTGGGCAATTCCGTTGCGAACTGACCGGGGCACATGCCGCAGACCTGCTGTTACAGGCCGGGCCGTTGATGGCGATGAGTTCGGCCTGTGCCATGCTCGATGCGACACTGCCCGAACGTGAAGCCCATCCCGACCTGTATCGCGGAACCGTCGCGCTGCTTGGCGCGCTCAAGACCGAGCAATGGCTGCCATCCTATATCCGCTGGGAAGTCGGGTTGCTTGAAGAACTGGGATATGGCTTGGCACTGGATCGCTGTGCGGCGACCGATGAAACAGAAAACCTAGCCTTCGTCTCGCCCAAAAGCGGGCGTGCTGTCGGGGAAGCGTCCGGGAATGCCTATCGCGACCGGTTATTGCCATTGCCGGCCTTTCTGGCAGGCGGGCGGGCTGCGTCATCGCGCCAGACCATTTCTTTGAGCGAACAGTTTCGCGATGGCCTGAAACTGACCGGATTTTTCATTCACCGTGATATTTTCGAGGCAAAGGGCATCAAACCGGTGGCGGCGCGTGACCGACTTGTCAGTCATGCTTGGCGCACAGATATTGGTGAAGAAAAATAAATTCGGCAATTTGTGCGCCATATGTTGACCAAGACCATGCCCGGCGTAGTATGTTGCCAATAACGTAAGGTGTTCGGGTCCGAACGCACTTGCACATGTCCATTTTGACAAGCAACAAGAAAAATCGTTCATGAGCACCAAGACTTCCGATCCGGCCGGTTCCGGACAAATCCGGGAAACCCGACTTGCCGACGCGCTGAGCGAACGTTATCTCGCCTATGCGATGTCGACCATTATGTCGCGTTCCCTGCCTGATGTGCGCGATGGCCTCAAGCCTGTGCATCGCCGTCTTCTTTACGCCATGCGTCAGCTTAAGCTGAACCCGGAGCAGGGGTTCAAGAAATGTGCGCGTGTTGTCGGTGACGTGATTGGTAAATATCACCCGCATGGTGATCAGTCTGTTTATGACGCGCTTGTCCGTCTGGCGCAGGATTTTGCGGTGCGTTACCCGCTGGTCGATGGTCAGGGAAACTTTGGCAACATTGACGGCGATAACGCCGCTGCGATGCGTTACACCGAAGCCCGCATGACGGCGATTGCCGCCGCCCTGATGGATGGCCTTGACGAGGATGCCGTCGATTTCCGCCCGACCTATGATGGTGAGGAACAGGAACCGGTTGTCATGCCGGCAGCCTTCCCGAACCTTCTGGCCAATGGCGCGGCCGGCATTGCCGTGGGTATGGCAACCAACATTCCGCCGCACAATGTCGGCGAATTGTGTGCTGGTCTGATCAAGCTCATTGATGATCCGGAAACTTCGATTGCGCAGCTTGCGCGCTGTGTACCGGGCCCGGATTTCCCGACCGGTGGTGTTCTGGTCGAACCGCGTGAAAATATTCTGGAAGCCTATGCCACGGGTCGTGGATCGTTCCGTCTGCGGGCAAAATGGGAAGTCGAAAAGCTGAGCCACGGTCTGTATCAGGTAGTGATCACCGAAATTCCCTATCAGGTTCAGAAAGCCAAGCTGGTTGAACGTATCGCCGATCTGATGGTGGCAAAGAAACTGCCGCTTCTGAACGATGTACGCGATGAGTCGACCGATATCATTCGTCTGGTTCTGGAACCGCGCACCCGTGCGGTCGAGCCGGAACATCTGATGGAGATGCTGTTCAAAAACACTGAACTGGAAATCCGGTTTGGTTTGAACATGAACGTTCTGGATGGCGACAACACGCCGCGGGTGATGAACCTGCGTGAAGTGCTGCGTGCCTTCCTTGCGCACCGTCAGGACGTTCTGATCCGTCGTTCCAATCATCGCTTGGCCAAGATCAATCATCGTCTTGAAGTGTTGGAAGGCTATCTTGTTGCCTATCTCAACCTTGATGAGGTGATCCGGATCATCCGTTATGAGGATGAGCCGAAAAACGCGTTGATGAAGGCGTTTGACCTGACGGAAGTGCAGGCGGATGCGATCCTCAATATGCGTCTGCGGTCTTTGCGCAAGCTCGAAGAGATGGAAATCAAGAACGAGCACGCCAAACTGACCGAAGAAAAGCAGGGTCTTGAGGCGCTTCTTGCCAGCGAAAGCATGCGTTGGGAAAAAATCCGCGACGAAATCGAGGTCATGCGTGAAAACTTTGGCAAAAAGACCGCCATTGGCAAACGCCGTACCGAGATTGGCGATGCACCGGAAGAAATCGAAGTGCCGCTGGAAGCCCTGATCGAACGTGAGCCGATTACGGTGATCTGTTCGAAAATGGGTTGGGTTCGTGCGCTTAAGGGGCATGTTGCCGATGTCAGCGACCTTAAATTCAAGGATGGTGATGAGCATCGCTTTGCGTTGAAAGCCTTTACGACAGACAAGCTTCTGATCCTGTCGACGGCCGGGCGTTGCTATACCATGTCGTGCGACAAGCTTCCGGGTGGCCGTGGCCATGGTGAGCCGATCCGTCTTTCGATTGATCTGCCACAGGAACATGACATCGTCTCGATGGTCGTTCACAAGGACGGACGCAACTTGCTGGTGGCAAGTTCCGGCGGGCGCGGTTTCCAGGTCGCGGAAAAAGAAGTGGTTGCGCAGACCAAGAACGGCAAACAGGTACTGAACCTTGGTGCTGGTGAAGTTGCGAAAATCTTCCAGCCCGTCGAGAAAGATCATGTCGCTGTGCTGGGTGATAATCGCAAACTGCTGATTTATCCGGTTTCCGAAATCCCGGAAATGACACGTGGGCGTGGCGTGATCCTGCAAAAATATCGGCAGGGCGGTTTGTCTGATCTGATGCTGTTTAACCTTGAAGACGGTCTGAGCTGGACCATGGGCGGCAGCGAAGGTCGTACCCGTAACGTGACCGAACTGACCGAATGGATTGGTAAACGTGCCGGGGCAGGGCGTTTGCCGCCGAACGGTTTCCCACGGTCAAACAAGTTTGAATAACACGCGCTACAATATGTTTGCAGAAGCCGGATGGTACCAAGCCATCCGGCTTTTTCTTTGTCGAGATGGCGAAAATTGATGCACGGGCTACCACTTGTTGCATTTCTCGGCAGAAATGGAAGGAATTCGGTGCAAAATATATAGCGTTTTCGGTGGTTAATATGTAACTTCCCCCACTATTAAACAGGAAGCCCGCAATTTTCCTGTGAGATTCAAAAAGGGCTTGGGAGTGGAAAGTGAGATTTCTCGGAAATTTCGTTCGCGCTATCGACAGTCTTAATGACTGGATTGGACGCGGAGTGGCCTGGCTGGTGATCCCGATGGTGGTTATCACGTTTTTGGTGGCAACGCTGCGCTATGGCTTCTCTGTCGGCTGGGTGTCGATGCAGGAAAGCTATATGTGGTTGTATGGCATCATGTTCATGGTTGGCGCCGGTTATACGCTGCTGCACGGTGGCCACGTGCGTGTTGACGTTTTTTATCGTCCGGCATCTGCGCGTTACAAGGCATGGGTCGACCTGTTCGGGTCCCTGTTCCTGTTGACGCCGGTGATCATCATGATGCTGATGTACAGTTATCCCTATGTTGCCACCAGCTGGCATCGTCTGGAAGGCTCGCACGAAACTGGCGGGCTGCCGGGGTTGTTCCTGTATAAATCCGTGATCCTGATCTTTTGTGTCCTGATGCTGCTGCAGGGGCTGTCTTTGGCAGCGCGCAGCATCCTGGTCCTGACCGGTCACAAAGAATATGAAATTCAAGAAGAAGAGCACGAGGGCGTTTGATGACGGGGGAAATTCTTAGCCTGGTGATGTTCGCCGTTGCGTGCGGCGTGCTTCTTCTCGGTTTTCCGGTTGCTTTCTCGCTTGCGGGCACCGGTCTTGCTTTTGCGCTTATCGGCAATGCCATGGGCACTTTCGATATGCCACTTCTTGGCTCCTTGCCGTCACGCTATTTCGGTGTGATGACCAACGAGCTTTACGTTGCGATCCCGCTGTTCGTCTTCATGGGCGTGATGCTCGAACGTGCGCGTATCGCCGAGAAGCTTCTGACCACCATGGGCATGCTGTTTGGCACCATGCGTGGCGGTCTTGGCATTTCGGTGGTGATCGTTGGCATGTTGCTGGCCGCATCCACCGGTATTGTCGGTGCAACGGTTGTTACCATGGGCTTGCTCAGCCTGCCGGCAATGCAGAAAGCTGGCTATGATCCGAAGCTGTCGACCGGTGTGATTTGTGCATCGGGTACGCTTGGTCAGATCATTCCGCCGTCAATCGTTCTGGTTCTGCTGGGGGATATCCTGCAGGGGGCCTATGCCGAAGCGCAGCGTTCGCTGGGTAACTGGGCACCGGAACCGATTTCGGTGATGGATCTGTTTGCCGGTGCGTTCATTCCGGGGCTGATGCTTGTCGGGCTTTATATCGGCTGGATCATTATCAAATCACTGATCGATCCGAATTCGGCCCCGTCGCTGGTGGAAGGAAAACGTCCCGAAGGCCTTTGGGGCGAAGTTCTTCGTGCCTTGCTGCCACCGGCATTGCTGATTGTTGCGGTTCTGGGCTCCATCCTGACCGGGATTGCAACCCCGACGGAATCCGCAGCGTTTGGTTCTGTTGGTGCGACCATTCTGGCAGCGTTCTACAAGCGCCTGGATATGCCGGTCATGCGTCATGTTGTACGCCAGACGGTTCAGGTCAGCGCGATGGTGTTTGTCATCCTGCTGGGTGCATCAGTGTTCTCGCTGGTGTTCCGTGGTCTGGGTGGTGATCATCTGGTCGAGGAATTGCTGCACAACCTGCCGGGTGGTGTATTCAGTGCGATGCTGGTCGTGATGTTGCTTATGTTCTTCATGGGCTTCTTCCTTGATTTCATCGAAATTGTTTTCGTTGTGATCCCGATTGTCGGTCCGATCCTGCTGAAGCTTGATATCGATCCGGTCTGGCTGGGTGTGATGATTGCAATCAACCTGCAGACCAGCTTCCTGACACCGCCATTTGGCTTCGCGCTGTTCTACCTGCGTGGTGTGGCCCCGGCGGCGATCAAGACGCTTGATATCTATCGCGGTATCATCCCGTTCGTGGTCATTCAGATGCTTGGCCTGTGCCTTGTGGCAGCCTTCCCGTGGCTTGCGACCTGGTTGCCGAGCATTCTGTTCTAAGCAATGCGACATACATTTCATCAAAGAAAAAGGCACCCGTTTGGGTGCCTTTTTTTGTCTGGCGTTCAGCCGGTTAGGGCAGGGCAAACAAAAAGGGCTGGCAGATGCCAGCCCTTTGTCGTTTTCCGGTGGACGGAGAACTTAGTATTTGAACGGCAGGACACGTGCCTGTGCGAATGCCGATTCCGAGAATTTCGACCAAGCGATCGACTGGGTACGGAAGGAAATCAGGCTTTCGAAAACTTCCTGTGACAGCGGGTTCGACGAAACAAGGTCACGCAGAACTTCACCGGACAGTTTGCCAAGGTTGGTGAGAATGTCGTCAGAGAACGGACGAACATCAACGCCGTGCTTGTTACGCAGGGTATCAAGCGCCTGAACGTTACGCGCGGTGAACTCGGACAGAACCATCTGGTTAACTGCACGGTTTGCCTGCTCGACGATGGCCTTCAGATCATCCGGAAGCGCATTCCACGCATCAAGGTTGATGAAGTTGTCGAGAACGGTCGCCGGCTCGTGCCAGCCCGGGTAGTAGTAGTATTTGGCCGATTTATAGAGGCCGAATGCCAGATCGTTGTAAGGACCAACCCACTCGGTTGCGTCAATCGCGCCCGACTGAAGTGCCGGCGGAATTTCGCCACCCGGAAGGTTCACAACGTTTGCGCCGGCGGCTTTGACAACTTCGCCACCAAGACCCGGAATACGCATTTTCAGACCTTTATAGTCATCAATGGTATTCATTTCCTTGTTGAACCAGCCGCCCATCTGGGTGCCGGTGTTGCCCGACGGGAAGAACTTACAGTTCAGTTCTGCATAGACTTTGTCAGCCAGTTCCTGACCGCCGCCCCACTGGAACCATGCATTCTGTTCCTGCGCGTTCAGACCAAACGGCATTGCCGCGATATACTGGGTCGCATCAACCTTACCTTTCCAGTAGTAAGGTGCGCCGTGACCCATTTCGACCGTGCCGTTGCCGACAGCATCGACGGCTTCGAATGCCGGAACAATTTCACCAGCGCCGAAAACGGTCACTTTCAAACGACCTTCGGATGCCTTGGTGATGTATTCAGCAAGAAGGTTCGCACCGGTGCCAAGGCCCGGGAAGTTTTTCGGCCAAGTGGTGATAAGGCGCCACTCACGCACGTCCTGGGCAATTGCCGGTTTGGCGAAAGTTGACGCGGCAGCAGCAGTCGCACCTGCTACGGCAGCGCCGGAAAGAAATTGACGACGTTTCATTGGTTACAACCTCCCAAAGATGCAAGCTCATGATTTTTCAGTATAAGCTGGACTATCAGCTATGAAACGCAGCTTATATGCGTCTTTACGGGCAGGCAACCGACGATCGAGTTGTTGTGTTGAACTTTAGTCTAATTGGGGAAAGTGGTTCACCAAATTGGTGCGGAGCGTGGTCTTTCGAAGCTTATTCAGCGTCTTCCATTGAGACCCACTGGCCATCCCGGAAACCTTCAAGCGGTTGGAAGCGCATTTTATAGGACATCTTGCGACAGTCGCCGATCCAGTAGCCCAGATAGATATGCGGAAGGGACAGCATCCTGGCTTCGTCGATCAGATCAAGAATGATGTAGGTGCCCAGTCCACGGCGTTCTTCTTCGGGATCGAAGAAGCTGTACACCGCCGACAGACCGTCGGCCAGAATATCAACCAGTGCAACGGCAATCAGGCTGTCATCGGCGCGGCGGTATTCAAAGATCGAGGTTTCCACCGTGCTGTCTTCAATCATTGCACGGTAATCACGGGCATCCATGCGCGCCATGTCGCCATTGCCGTGGCGGGCATCCTGATAGGTGCTAAAGAGGTGATATTGTTCCTGTGTCGCGGTTGGCGGCACCACGGTGCGAACAAGGTCGCTGTTTCTATTCTTGATGCGCCGGAATGACTTGCCGGGATTAAACCCATCGCACCGGACACGCACCGGAATACAGGCATTGCAATCGCTGCAAGCAGGCAGATAGGCAATCGAGTGACTGCGACGGAACCCGGCACGCGACAACAGATCGTGGACGTTGTTGGCTTCGGGGCCACGCAGTTCGGTGACCAGCTTGCGCTCGAACCGGCCGGGCAGGTAGGGGCACGGCATCGGTGCGGTCATAAAATAATGCTGGGTCAGGCGCCGCTGGTTAACTGTCATCAGGTCCGATCAGTCCGGGTCACATCAAAGAGAACTATTCTATGAGATTAAGTGTTGTATGTGACAGTTTAAAGGCCTGCTCTTCAAAAGGGCACTGAATTTTGATGCTGCTTCCGAGATTACCGCTGTGAGGGCACAGAGAAAGTCGGGCGGCGCTGGTTTTCTTCCTGTGCCGGTTGTGACGTTGGCGCAGCAGGGGCCGCACTTTCTGGGGCAGTCTGTCCATCCGGTGCATCACCTTCGAGAGCTGATCGCTCGCCGGTGCCACGCAGCAATGTAATCGAGATGCGGCGGTTGCTTTCATTTTCCGGGGCATCCGGCAGGAGCGGGTCGGTATCGGCCAGACCTGCGACCTTCGCAAAGCGGGCAGTTTCAAGCCCCAAATCTTCGAGCGCACGGCGTGTCGCCAACGCGCGATCGGCGGAAAGTTCCCAGTTGGAGTATCCATCGGAGCGGTTGAAGGGCACGGCATCTGTGTGGCCTTCGATCGAGACGTCCTGAGGCATGTTTTCGATCACGCCAGCGACTTGTTGCAACAGAAGGCGGGTATGTTCCGCCATGGCTGCACTGCCACTCGGAAACATGGCAGTGCCATCTTCATCAAGGATCTGAATACGAAGGCCTTCATCGGTGTTTTCGATGCGGATGTTCTTTTCAAGGCCCTGAAGTTCCTCATTGGCTTCGATTGCCTTAAGGAGCTCTTCCTGGGCTTCATTGAATTCTTCTTCTTCCATCTGGGCGACCCGGATGGCTTCGCGTTGTTCTGGTGTTTCTACCGGCGGAATATCCATGCTGATGGTCGGCGAGCCAAATTCAGAGCGCATGGCACCTTCTTCGGCTAGGCTGGTACCACCGAGCAAGCCACCAGAACCGGATTCATTTTGCGATATCGTTTCGGGCGTAAAATACATCGAAACGCCCTGAAGCTGCTCCTCGGTTGCACTTGAGAGCAACCACAGCAGCAGGAAGAACGCCATCATTGCCGTCACAAAGTCGGCATAGGCAACTTTCCAGGCACCCCCGTGATGCCCGTGTCCTCCTTTTTTGATCTTCTTTATAACGATATCGGGCATATGTAGCGCTGTCCTCTAAACCAGAGCCTTTATATCAGAATCAAGCTGTGGGCGCGTCTTGCAGCGCTTCGTCGAGTTCCTTGAAGCTGGGCCGAACATTGTGCGGGAGGGTCTTACGCGCGAACTCAACCGATACCTGCGGGGCATATCCCTGCATATGGCCGATCAGTGCGGCTTTGATGCAGCTATAGTACTTTCCGTCTGAATCAACTGTGTTCTTGATGATCGATGCGGTCGGGCCGACAAAACCATATGCACCAAGAATACCAAGGAAGGTGCCGACAAGTGCTGCGGCAATCAGGCCACCAAGAATTTCAGGCGGTTCTGTCACGGAACTCATGGTCACAATAACGCCGAGAACAGCAGCAACGATGCCAAGCGCAGGAAGACCGTCACCGGCAGTCTGCACGGCAGAAGCAACCGCGTGCTCTTCTTCGTGATGGGTTTCAAGTTCCTGATCCATCACCGCTTCAAGTTCATAGGAGTTGGTCGTTCCAAGGGTCAGCAGGCGCAGATAGTCACACATGAACTCCATTGCATGATGATCTTTCATCAGCGTTGGGAAGTTGGAAAACAGACTGGAGCTTTCCGGGTTTTCAACGTGGCTTTCAAGGGCGAGGTCGCCTTTGGATTTCGCCAGACGGAAAACAGCGTAAAGGCAGATCAGAAGTTCCAGATACGCGGCCTTTTTCTTGGGGCCTTTCATGGAGCGCAGCGTGTATGTGAACGATTTTTTCACAATGCCAAGCGGGTTGGCCGTCAAGTAGGCCCCAAAGGCCGCGCCGAAAATAATCAAGACTTCAAGCGGTTGCACGAGAATGCCAAAGTCGCCATGCGGCAAATAGCCACCCAGGACCGAGCCGATTACGACAACATAGCCAATGATCAAGAACATTCTTTTTCTTCTCCGCTACCCAACGCCAGATACCTTTACGAACAACCCCGAGTTCATCGAAACATCTGTCTTCTGCGGTAGTTCAGAACGTGTTTCTGGTATCTATATGCTCTAATTAAGTTTTAATCTTATTAACATCGCGTTTAAATTAGCCGCGAGTTAGGTTTGACAGCGCGGTGATTAGACGCCATTTTCCCCAAGCCCTGTATACGGGGTGTCTCAGCCATCAGACTTAGTACACAAGAGCATTCTTAAATATGTCTTTCTCTCCGCGTGATTTTCGCGATTGCCTTGGGCAGTTCACAACCGGTGTGGCCGTCGTAACGACCCGTGCCGCCGACGGTGCAAAAGCGGGCATCACCATTAACAGCTTTGCCTCCGTATCGCTTGATCCGGCGCTGGTTTTATTCTCCGTTGATCATCGTGCCGCGACGCATGCGCTGTTTACCGGCGAAGCGACACGGTTTTGCATCAATATCCTGAGCCAGAGCCAGAAACATGCTTCCGAGCTGTTTTCCGCCCCGGGACAGGATGGCTGGGATAAGGTTGCATATGAGGATGACAGCCTTGGAATGCCACGCCTGAAAGGTAGCGTTGCCGCATTTACCTGCGAGCGCCACGCCTTGCATGAAGGCGGGGATCACAGCATCATCGTTGGCCATGTCCGTGAACTGGTGATGGGCGAAACTGGTGCGCCGCTGCTGTATTATGGTGGCCGGTATCGCGCCTTGGGCGACTAAGGCGCCGTCGCGGTACTAAATGGCACCCGGAAACCAAAAAAGGCCGCTGGCATTTCGCCGCGGCCTTTTTTGGTTTCGCGCAGAAGCAATCAGTCGAGTGATGTGTTGCCAAGCAACCGTCCACCAAAACCTTCCTTGATCAGGCGATCAATTACATCCTGACCGTGTTGGGTGTCACGGACTTCAAGAACCATATCGACATCGGTCTGTTTGGCCGGGACATCATAGAAGTGGCGTTGGTGATAGACCTCGATAATGTTGGCGTCTTCTTCGCCAATCAAGGCGCTGATGGTGGACAAGGCACCCGGGACATCCGGGATTTCAATGCGAACGCGAACAAGGCGGCCTTCGCGCGCCATGCCGCGCATCAGAACCTGTGCCAGCAGGCGTGTGTCGATATTGCCACCACTGACAATCAGGCAGACCTTTTTGCCCTTGAAACGATCCGGATGGTCGAGCAGGGCGGCAAGCGGGGCAGCACCAGCGCCTTCGACGACGCTTTTTTCGATCTCGATCAGCATCTGGATGGAACGTTCGATCGAGCTTTCCTCGACCAGAACGACGTCATCGAGCTTTTCCTTACAGATTTCAAGCGTCAGGCCGCCGGGCTGTTTAACAGCAATGCCTTCGGCAATGGTGACGCCACCGCCGGTGAAATCGTCACCGTGAATACCTTCATACATGCAAGGATACAGTTTGGTCTCAACACCGATCAGGTCGATGTCCGGGCGACGGGCTTTGATCGCGGTTGCAACGCCTGATGCCAAGCCACCACCGCCAATCGGCACAACGATGGTGTCGATGTCGGTGTTTTCATTGAGAATCTCCAGCCCAACGGTGCCTTGGCCAGCGATAATGTGCGGATCATCAAACGGGTGAACAAATGTCAGGCCACGTTCCTTTTGAATGCGACCAGCGGCCTCGAGGCTTTCAGCAAAAACATTGCCCGTAAGAACCACTTCAGCACCGTGGGAGCGTGTGTGATGAACCTTGGTGTAGGGGGTGTTTTTGGGCATCACGATGGTGGCGGGAATACCAAGGCGCTTGGCGTTATAGGCCACACCCTGCGCGTGGTTGCCTGCCGATACGGCGATAACACCTTTTTCGCGTTCTTCTGGTGTCAGGCTTGCCAGTTTGACATATGCGCCGCGCTCCTTGAAAGACGCGGTGTACTGCTGGTTTTCAAGTTTAAGATAAACGTCTGCCTGGCAAATATTTGAAAGTGTTAGGGATTTGACCAGTGGCGTTTTCGCGACAATGCCTTCGAGCAAGCCCGATGCGCGAACAATATCGTGATAGGAAACAGTCATGATTTCCGTGCTCCTGCGGCCATCAACTCCGTGATGTGATGGCAATAATACTATCTTGTGGCTTGAATTGCGGTATTAAACCGGACCTGTCATCCGCAGACGACAGGGATCACATTCGCAGGTCGGATATACCCATAATCATGGCGATCACACCGGCACGAAGCGTCGGGCGGGAGTGTGATGCGAGGATGTCAGTAGCTGCAGACATAGCCATGTACTTTCCGGGTTTCAATGTGTTTGAGAAAGGCACTTTTGCGGATTGCGCACGCGAGGTCAAGCACCGGAAAAAGAAAAACCGGGTTGCGTGCCTTGCAACCCGGTTCCTTGATGTCCGTCTTGTTTAGCGGCTTGGCCTGTTATTCCATGTTCAGAATAACGGTCTTCTTGTAGGTGAAGTGTTCCAGCATGCTTTCAAGCGATGCTTCCTTGCCAAGACCGGAAAGCTTGATGCCGCCATAGGACAGGTTCGGCTGAACGACCAGGTTCTGGTTGACCTGAACAAAGCCGGCTTCAAGGCGCTTGGTCGCGACCAGTGCGGTTTTAAGGTCGGTTGTCCAGACGGTTGCGGCCAGACCAAAGTCACTGTCATTGGCAAGTTCAAGGGCCTCTTCAAACGTTTTGAACTTAAACACACAGGCGACAGGGCCAAAGATTTCTTCACGGGCGATACGCGCGTTCGGATCGACATTGGTGAAGATCACCGGGCGAACAAACAGGCCGTCTGACAAGCCGCTGTCGGTTGGCAGGGCGCTGAGTTCGTTCTTGGTTGCACCTTCTTTTTCACCGATTTCGATATAGCCGCAGACCTTGTCGAACTGTTTGCGGTTGATGATCGTGCCGATGTCGGTTTCTTCATCAAGCGGGTCACCCATTTTGAGGCTGTTGACCTTATCAATCAGGCGTTTGACGAATTCGTCATGCAGGCTTTCATGCACCAACATCCGTGACGCCGCCGTGCAACTCTGTCCCTGACGGGTGAAGCGCATGCCGCCAATGGCACCGGCAATCGCCTTATCAAGGTCGGCATCATCCATGACGATCATTGGGGATTTGCCGCCAAGCTCCAGGGTCACCGGAATGAGTTTTTCGGCAGCGGCGCGATATACCGTGCGGCCGGTCTCAACCGATCCGGTGAAGGAAACCTTTTTGACATCCTTGTGTTCGACCAGTGGGCCACCGCATGACGGGCCAAAGCCAGAAATGATGTTAAAGACGCCAGCCGGGAGGACTTCCTGCATGATCTGACACACGCGTAGAACGGCAAGCGGGGTGTCTTCGGCGGATTTGACGACAACAGCGTTACCGGCAACCAGAGCCGGGGCGACCTTGATCGCCATCAGCATCATCGGCACGTTCCACGGAATGATTGCACCGACAACACCAACGGCCTCGCGGGTGGTCAGGGTCATCATGTTCGGGTTGAACGGGACCGTTTCGCCCTTGAGCTCGGATGCCAGACCACCAAAGAAGACGAACATATCGGCCAGAACCGATGCTTCGACCCGGCTTTCGGTGCGAAGGGCCTTGCCCGATTCCAGGGCGACCAGACGACCGAGTTCTTCGGAATGGGACATCAGAATACGACCGCATTCGGCCAGCAGCTTGCCGCGTTCACGGGCTGGGCGTTCTGCCCAGTCTTTTTGCGCAGCCTTGGCAGCGGCGACCGCAGTCGCGACATCGTCGGCGTCACCGTCGGCAGCCTGACCGATGACCTTGCCCGTTGCAGGGTTGAGTACATCAAAGGTTTTGCCGTTTTTCGGGGCGACAAGTTTTCCGTTGATCAGATGATAGCCGGACAGTTCCTTGGCCAGAATGGTCGGATCAAGGATCGGATCGATGGGCATTTCAGGCTCCCTGTGGGTTGACGTGCGTATGCGGCAAAACGCGTGGGGCGCACGATATTGGTTATTTGGTATTGGTTTACCAAATTATCGACAGGGCGATGCAATATCAAGCGCAATTAGTACCCTAATCGGTGTCGCGCACATCCAAGTCGCATGACAGGGAGCAAAAGGGCTGTTAACCTTGGCAGGTTAAAAGGCCAGCCCGGCGGCGGTACGTGTCTGGGCGCCTGATATTCGTAAACGATGGAGTATATTGTGCCACGTCATTTCGATACGACGTTCGATGTTGTTAAGGAACTCAAACCTTCCTATCCGGTGTATTGCCTCAGACCCAATATTCTTCGAGAAACAGCGCAGCGCTTTGTCGAAATGTTCCCGGGAGACGTCCTTTATGCGGTGAAATGCAATCCGCATCCGGAGGTCATGCGATATCTTCACGAAGGCGGTGTGCGTCACTTTGATACCGCTTCGCCCGAGGAAATCTCTATCGTGCGTCGCCAATTCCCGGGGATGAAGGCCTACTTCATGCATCCGGTCAAAAGCCGTGATGCAATCCGCAATGCTTATCGGGTGTTCGGGATTGACCATTATGTGATCGATACCGTCGAAGAGCTTGAGAAAATCCGCGAAGAAACCGAAGGCGACACGAACCTGGTCATCCATGTTCGTCTTGCGACCCCGCCAGCCGGGGCGACCTATAACCTGTCAGCCAAGTTTGGTGCGCGTCCGATGGTGGCGGCCGAGCTTCTGAAAAAGGTTGATGAGTATGGCTACCATGCCGGGCTTTGTTTCCATGTCGGTTCGCAATGCACGACACCGACCGGTTACCGGATTGCAGTCGAACTTATCCGACAGGTCGTTGATTTTTCGGGTGTGAAGGTCAAGCATATCGACGTTGGCGGCGGGTTCCCCGGCCAGTACATGAACCAGCGCGGTGCCAGCCTTGAAGAATTCATGGACGAGATCAAGGATTGCATCCGCTGGCTTGATATGCCCGATACCACCTATATGTGTGAACCGGGCAGGGCGCTGGTATCGAGTGGTATTTCCCTGATCACGCAGGTTCACCTGCGCAAGGAAGATACATTGTTCATCAATGACGGCGTTTATGGCAGCCTTTCGGAAACCGTGACCGGCCAGTTGCGCTATCCGGTGCGTCCGTTGCGCATTGAGGGTGATTTCGATCCGGAAGAAACCATGGACTTCACGATCTATGGCCCGACTTGTGACAATATGGATGTCTTGCCCGCAACCGTGACGCTGCCCGCGGATATCCGTGAAGGCGACTGGATCGAGTTCGGGCATATCGGGGCGTACAGCAATGCGCTGGCCACCCATTTCAATGGTTTCCATCCCGAGGTCCAGGTGACAGTGGGTGAAGCATTCCCCTATGTCGACGGTGAATTTCCTTCTGTCGCACTGGACTAAGGTCTTTCAGGCAAACACAGTCTGATCAAAGGACAAAATTGACCATTACGGTAAAAAGGTACTTGTTTACCTATAATGGTTGATTGCGCTATGCTGCCCGCACGAAAGACCGGCAGGGAAACCTGCCGGTCAAATCTAAATCTTCGGGGAAGCAGTAAAGTGACCAACAGCCTATTCATGCGCATCCGTGACCGGTTTCCGGCAGACCTGTCTGCGGTACTGATTGAGACGCCCGGTGGCAAAACCTATAGCTATGGCGATGCAGATAGCGCATCAGCCCGGATTGCGGGTCTGTTGACGTCGCTTGGGGCGAAAAAGGGTGATCGGGTTGCTGTTCAGGTCGATAAATCCCCCGAAGCACTGTTTCTTTATCTTGGTTGCATCCGTGCGGGGCTTGTTTATCTGCCGCTTAATACCGCGTATCAGGCGGGCGAGCTGGCTTATTTCATGGATAACGCGTCGCCGGTGATCTTCGTTTGCCAGCCCCATCGCGAGGATGAGGTCAAGGCAATTGCAAGCGAGCAAGGTGTGGCGCATGTTCTGACATTGGGCATGGAAGGCGAAGGTAGTCTGATAGACGGGGCCGCTTCGCAATCCGCCGACTTTGCACCGGTTGCCTGTGATGACGATGAATTGGCGGCCATTCTTTACACGTCAGGCACGACCGGTAAGCCCAAGGGCGCGATGATGACCCAGATGAACCTGTGGTCCAACGCATCAACGCTTGAGAAGCTTTGGGGGTTCAAGGGGGATGATACGCTGCTTCATGCCTTGCCGATCTTCCACACGCACGGGCTGTTTATTGCCTGTCATTGCGTGATGTTGTCGGGTTCGAAGATGTTCTTCCTGCCGAAGTTTGATCGTGATCAGGTGATGGCGCTTTTGCCGCGCAGTACTGTGATGATGGGGGTTCCGACCTTCTATGTTCGTTTGCTGTCAGGCGATGACTTCAATGCTGATGTGACGGCAAACATGCGGTTGTTCATCTCCGGCTCTGCGCCGCTTCTGCCAGAGACCTTTACCGCTTTCAAGGCGCGCACGGGCAAGGCGCTGCTGGAGCGGTACGGCATGACCGAAATGGGGATGGCAACGTCCAATCCGCTGAATGGCGAACGTATTGTTCATACCGTGGGGCCAGCACTGCCTGATGTTGATGTGCGTGTATGCGATGAGGACGGTAAAGTTCTGGGGACGGATGAGATCGGTGTTCTGGAAGCCCGCGGCCCGAACGTTTTTGCCGGTTACTGGGAAATGCCCGAAAAAACCGCCGAGGAATTCCGCGAAGACGGGTTCTTCATTACCGGCGATATCGCCAAGATTGATGCCAAGGGATATGTCCATATTGTCGGTCGGGCCAAGGATCTGGTGATTTCCGGCGGGTTCAATGTTTATCCGAAGGAAATTGAAACCCTGATCGACAAGATGGATGGTGTTGTTGAAAGTGCCGTGATCGGCGTGCAACACCCTGATTTTGGCGAGGCCGTTGTTGCCGTGATCGTGCCGGAAGCAAAAGGGGCACTAAGCGAAGAGGGTGTCATTGCCGATATCAAATCGCAACTGGCCAACTTCAAGGTGCCCAAGCGCGTTTTCTTTGTCGATGAGTTGCCGCGCAATGCGATGGGCAAGGTTCAGAAGAATGTCCTGCGCGAGGAACACAAGGCGCTTTTTGCCAACTGATACAGAGATGCATGGCAGGTTGCGCGGGCACAAGGTTGGCAAAGGTGACATGCGGACAAAGAAAAAACCCCGACAGAAGCTCTGTCGGGGTTTTTTCATGGACGCTACGGTCGTGGCTTAGCGACCGAAAGCAACACGGTGTGCTACATCGTCGATCATGTCGCGGTTCAGACCGATGTCTGCCAGTTCGCGCGGGTCGAGTTTCCGCAGCGCGCTCTGGGTCTGGTACTGAACGCGCAGAGCGCGAAGGAAAGCAAAGATTTTGGTTACGATCATTTCATCACCTATTTCAAACCGGCCGATTGTTCGGCGTCTATTTCAGTTAACCGGCATGTTCTCACCGAGATATTCCTTGTCGGAATAGTTAGCTGGTTTGACGTGTCGGTTTGCATGGGATGTATCGAATGATCAACTGCATGGTGGCGCATTCATCAGCCGATACGTCCTATTCATTTCGTGAGGGCAATCTACGGGTGAACACGCAGATAATCCAATGCGTTTTTTGCATGTCTGTGGCTTGAAAAGTGCAAAAATCGCTGGAATCATGCGTTAACGCTTCCGGAACGGACTTTGGGGATCGGTTTTGCATGTTTTTCGGTATGCGTTCAGCGCATGGGTATGGCTTGGTGTGGTGTTTTCTGGTTGAATACCTGTGTTTGCAGTGTTGCGAATAATTTTAGGTGTAATTCCGGCGCTAATCGGTTTGAATACGCCGGAATTTAGATGACGTGCTGTTCGTGTGGGAGAAACGACTATGAGTGCCAATCGGTTGCAGTTGGATTTTGCGCAGGCCATGGATGCCTATTTGCGCTATGCACCGCGTCTGCCACAGGTTCAGGCAGATGTCGTTCCGGTGGCAACCGATTATGTCGATAACCTTCTGGCAATTGCCGATCAGTTTGATCTGATCGTTTTTGATGCCTTTGGCGTGCTCAACAGCGGACAAAGCGCCATTCCTGGCGCGGTCAAGACCGTCGCTGCCCTCCAGGACATGGGCAAGAAGATTGCCGTTGTGACCAATGATGCCTCAAGCTCTGGCGAGGCCATTCTGGCGCGTCACCGCAAGCGTGGCTTTGATTTTGACAATAACAGCCTGATCAGCAGCCAGCAGTTTGTCGCACCCCTGATGGGCGAATACCCGGACATTACCCATTGGGGGGCAATGGCGCCAACCGACTGGCCGTTTGATATCCTGCCTGGTCGGGTAGATCCGCTTGGCAGTGATCGCGCACTATATGACGCAGTGGGTGGGTTCCTTCTGATTGATTCCGATAGCTGGACCGATACGCAGCAAAACCTTTTAGAGCAGAGCCTGAAAGATAATCCGCGTCCGATCCTTGTCGGTAACCCGGATATCTGTGCGCCGATGGGGGATTTCCTGTCTGTTGAATCCGGCTATTTTGCGCATCTTGCCGCCGATGCATCGGGGGTGATGCCGCAATGTGTGGGCAAGCCTTACCATCATGTGTTCGAGGAAGTTTTGAAGCGCCATCCCGGTATTGAGCGCAGTCGCGTGCTGATGGTTGGTGATACGGTGCATACCGATGTTCTTGGTGGCTTGGCATCCGGCATTAAAACCCTGCTGGTGCATCGCGGAGGGTTCCTTGACGGGCAGGATATAGAAGGCGCGTTTGCCCGATCCGGTTTGCGCCCGCATTTTTGTGCGCGTGCGATTGGTCACGGCATTGAAGAGGATACGGATAGGGTTGCTGCAAAGTCTGCATGACATCGCATGATGCGGTATCTGCCAACAAAAAAGGGCCTCGATTGAGGCCCTTTGGTGTTTTTGGGGGAGCCGGTCGGCTTAGCCTTCCAGTGCCTCGGCGACTTCGATCGCGCTGTAGGTCAGAACACCGGATGCGCCAGCACGTTTGAAACAGGACAGGGTTTCAATTGCGCAGCCGATATAATCAAGCCAGCCATTCTGACCGGCTGCACGCATCATCGCGTATTCGCCCGATACCTGATAGGCAAAGACCGGCACGCCGAATTCCTGTTTGACGCGATAGAGCACATCAAGATAGGGCAGGCCCGGTTTCACGATGACCGAGTCAGCACCTTCATCAAGGTCATAGGCGACTTCGCGCATGGCCTCATCACTGTTGGCCGGGTCAAGCTGGTAGGTTTTCTTGTCAGCCTTGCCAAGTGCGCTGGCCGAACCAATGGCATCGCGGAACGGGCCATAAAAAGCCGATGCGTATTTTGCCGAATAGGACATGATCTGAACATTCTTGAGGTTGGTTTCCTCAAGAACCTTACGGATCGCGCCAATACGGCCGTCCATCATGTCGGATGGCCCGACCACGTCACAGCCTGCCTGGGCCTGAACAAGCGCCTGGCGCACAAGGGCCTCGGTCGTTTCGTCATTGAGGATCTGGCCATCGACAACGATGCCGTCCTGTCCGTCGGCATTGAAGGGATCAAGGGCGACATCCGTGATCACACCAAGATTGGGGCACGCATCCTTGATCGCCTTGACTGCACGGCAAACGACGTTGTCTGGGTTATAGGCTTCGCGTGCGTCCTTGGTTTTCAGGCTGGCATCGATATAGGGGAAAAGGGCCAATGCCGGAATGCCAAGCTTTTGGGCATGTTTGGCCGTTTCGACCAGAATATCGATGGACTGGCGTTCAACACCGGGCATTGACGGGATCGGCGTACGTTCGTTTTTGCCGTCGATGACAAAGACCGGCAGAATCAGATCATGTGAGGTCAATCGGGTTTCCGCGACCATGCGACGCGACCAATCGGTCATGCGGTTGCGGCGCTGGCGGGTGCTGGGGAAGGTGCCATAGGCGAATTTATTGACCATGATCTGTTCTCTGTATTGTGAGGCTTGGCAATTTATGGGGCAGATTGCGCCTTTGATCAACCATTCGCCGCAATTTGCAAACGACTGCGCATGGTTAGCAGGTATACCGGGATGATCATGGCAAGGAATATCGCCGTTATGGCAAAGGCGGTTACCAGCCCCACGGCTTCGCCAATGGCACCGATTATTGGCGGCCCGGCCATGATGGCGGAATAACCGGTGGCAGCGATGATTGAGACAACTGCACCGCCACCCTTGCCAGTTGTCTGGGATGCAGCAGACAGCAACAGCGGCAAGATCACTGCAAGCCCCATCCCGGCAATGCCGCAGCCGATCCAGGCAATGACGATGTGCGGCGACAAGGTCAGTACGAGCGTACCAAGAGAGGCCAGAACCGAACTCGTCAGCAATACCGGTACGCGACCAAATCGGGTCACCAACGCATCACCGGACAATCGGGTTGCGGCCATGGCAAAGGAATAAACTGCAAAGCCGACGGCGGCCAATGTCGGGCCTGATGAAAGCTCGGAATTCATAAACACTGTGGCCCAGTCGGTCAGCACACCTTCACCGAATTGACCGATGAATGCACAAACCCCGAATGGCAACAGCATCAGGAACAGATTGCGATCCTTGGTCTTTGCAGTCGAGGCACCCGTGGCATCATTCGCATCAGACAGATGTTCCGATGCGGCGTGATCAGAAAGAAGTCCTGCTTGGGCGACGATATGCGCGACAAGGAAAAGCGCAAGCACAACAGGCAGATGGAAAGCATTATCAAGGGGCAGGGCAAACCAGGCCGCGGCGACGCCTGCGCCGACAAAGCCACCCAGACTCCAGAAACCGTGCAACCCCGACATGATGCTGCGGCCTTTGACCCGTTCGACCTGCAGGCCGTTGGCGTTCATGGCGACATCAAGGAAGGCGCCGGAAAAGCCCAACGCAAACATCGCAATTGAAATGCTGAGATGATCGGGCATGAAGGCGGGCAGACCAACCGCGATGAAATAAAACAACCCCGAATAGCGGACCACACGCTCGCTGCCAAAACGGTCTGCCAAGCGTCCGGCGATTGGCATTACCGCAAGCACGCCGATGGCAGCGGCCAGCAAGATACCGCCAAGCTCATCATGCCCAAGGTCCAAGCGTTCCTGCACCAGCGGGATGTGGGGCACCCAGCTTGAAAATGCTGCGCCATGCAAGAAGAAGATGGCGCGCACCCGGTTATGGGCGGTGGCGTAGGCTTGCATTTACGTGTTTCTCCACAAATCGACGAAAAAGTATCAGGCCTGCATAACGTTCAGACCGCGCCGGGTGTAATTGGCGAGATAGCCGTTAGAAAGTTTCCGGCCGGTGACCAGATGGGAAATCGCGTCAATGTCGCAGACCCGATACGGCAGGCTGGTTTCAAGTTTATCGGCGGTGGTGACGGCAATGACTTCTGCCGATTGGGCGATCATTGCGGCCTTGGTTGCGCGTTCTTCGGTGCTGCTGGTGGAAAGACCGGCTTCGGGGTGAAGGGCGCAGGTACCCAGCAGGGCGATATCGGCGTTGAATTTCCGCAACTCATCAATGGTTGTCGGGCCGCAAACCACCATGTCCTGTTTTCGCAACGTCCCGCCCAGCATGATGACTTCGGCATTCGGGTGGTTGGCAAGTTCGACCGCGATCATTGGGTTGACCGTGATCACGGTGCCGCGAAAGGAAGGTTTCAGATTGCGCGCGACTTCGCAGATGGTGGTGCCGCTGTCAAAAAATGCCACACAATCGTCGGGGATCAGCTCGCGTGCGGCCTTTTGCGCAATCGCGGTTCGTTCGGGTTGCAGTTCCTGTGCGCGCTCAGCATAGCTTTCAGATGCCATGTTGGGCAGAACAGCACCACCATGAATGCGGCGCAAATACCCGTTTTCTTCCATCTGGCGCAGATCACGCCGGATCGTATCAAGGGATGCATGAAAGAGGGCGGCTAGGTCATGTATATGAACGGTGCCCTGGCTGCGCAGCAGTTTCTGGATTTCGTCCTGACGGCTTGAAACGCTCGACATCGGGTTGCCTGTTTTGCATGTTATGCCTGTATTGCCGATATTGGTTATCCCGACCGTGCAAAACCGTCAACAAAAAACCGGCCAGACGAAGGTCTGACCGGTTCTTAGAGGTAAGGTTATGTGCGGCTTGATCAGGCTTTATCAAGCGCCTGGGTCAAATCAGCCAGAATATCGTCGATATGTTCGATGCCGATCGACAGGCGGACATAGCCATCGGTCACGCCTGATGACAGGCGGTCTTCCTCGGAAAGCTGGCTGTGAGTCGTCGTGGCCGGATGAATGGCAAGCGAGCGGGTATCACCGATATTGGCGACGTGATAAAGCAGTTCCAGCGAGTTGATGAATTTCTCGCCGGCATCTTTGCCGCCTGCCAGTTCAAAGCCCATCAGAGAGCCAAGACCGCCTTTAAGGTATTTGTCCGCGCGACGGCGGGCTTCGCCGTCCTGTTTGCTCGGATGAATGACCTTGGTAACTTTCGGGTGCGCTTCAAGGAAATCGGCAACCTTGATCGCGTTTTCACAATGGCGTTCCATACGCAGCGGCAAGGTTTCCATGCCCTGGATGGTCTGGAAGGAATTGAATGGCGATGCCGCAGCACCAACATCACGCAGAAGCGTGCAGCGCAGTTTGATTGCGTATGCCACCGGGCCAATCGGTTTGACGGCCTCGGTCCAGACCGCACCGTGATAGCTGGGGTCTGGTTCGTTCAGAAGCGGGAAGCGTTTTGCGTGTTTTTCCCAGTCGAATTTGCCCGAATCAACAACGATCCCGCCGACTGATGTGCCGTGACCGGCAATGAATTTGGTGGTCGAATACATAACAATGCTTGCGCCATGTTCGATCGGTTTGCAGATCACGGGGGCCGCGGTGTTATCAACAATCAACGGAATGCCAAGATCATCGCCGATATCGGCAACTTCACGGATCGGGAAGACCTGCAGTTTCGGGTTGGGAAGGGTTTCGGCATAAAAAGCACGCGTCTTGTCATCGGCAAGGCGACGGAAGTTTTCCGGATCGGATGGATCGGCAAAACGAACTTCGATGCCCATCTGTTTGAAGGTATTGGCAAACAGGTTCCAGGTGCCGCCATAAAGGTCGGTGGAACTGACAATGTTGTCGCCAGCCTGCGCGATGTTGAGAACCGCAAAGGTTGATGCCGCCTGACCTGATGCCAGCGCGACAGCCGCAGCACCGCCATCAAGGGCCGCGACGCGCTGTTCAAGCACATCATTGGTCGGGTTCATCAGGCGGGTATAGATGTTGCCCAGTTCCTTAAGCGCAAAAAGATCTGCGGCATGCTGGGTATCGCGGAACTGATAGCTGGTCGTTTGATACAGCGGCACGGCGACAGAACCGGTTGTCGGTTCCGCCCGATAACCGGCGTGAAGGACAATGGTTTCCGGCTTGGTCGAAGACATGATGATTGTTTCCCTGAATTATCGTTGATCCTGAGGCGAGGAGGGTATGCCCTGCAACCCGGTATTCGCAAGGAACATTTGGCAAAATGGATCACATCCATGCGCATGAAGGTGTTGCCATGCGCAATTATGATAATTCGGTACGATTATACCGAATGAATTGACAAGCAGCCGATTTCACGTTTACGTAAAGGGAAAATACAAAAGCAAAAGAGGCGGCGATCCAATGGAATTCAACCTGTCTGAAGATCAGCAGGCATTTGCCGAGGCTGCGCGTGATTTCGCGCAGAACGAAATGGCGCCATATGCTGGCGACTGGGATGCAAATCACATCTTCCCCGAAGAAACCCTGCGCAAGGCAGCCGAACTTGGTTTTGCCGCGATCTATACCGGCGAGGAACATGGCGGAACGGGCCTTGGCCGGCTTGATGCGGCGGTCATTTTCGAAGAACTTGC
Organism: Thalassospira sp. HF15; assembly: GCF_011806525.1. Classification (GTDB taxonomy): domain Bacteria; phylum Pseudomonadota; class Alphaproteobacteria; order Rhodospirillales; family Thalassospiraceae; genus Thalassospira. Next base: position 279,776 of record NZ_JAAVKI010000001.1, read on the forward strand.
TGCGGCCTGCCCATCAACAGCGGCCTATATTTCGATCCATAATATGGCCTGCTGGATGATCGACACATTTGGCAATGACGCGCAACGCGCGAAATATCTGCCGAAACTGGTCACCATGGAACATTTCGCCAGTTACTGCCTGACCGAACCGGGGGCCGGGTCGGATGCGGGGTCGCTCCGCACCCGTGCTGAACGAGATGGTGACCATTACATCCTTAATGGCGAGAAGGCGTTTATTTCCGGCGGATCACGCAGCGATATCTATGTTGTTATGGCGCGCACCGGCGATGACAGCCCGAAAGGCATTTCTACTTTCATCGTGCCCAAGGATGCCGAGGGACTCTCTTTTGGCAAGCTTGAAGAAAAAATGGGTTGGAACAGTCAGCCAACCGCCGCCGTTATCTTTAGTAACTGTAAGGTGCCGGTCGAAAACCGTTTGGGCGAAGAGGGCGAAGGTTTCAAATTCGCCATGAAGGGCCTTGATGGCGGGCGGTTGAATATTGCGGCTTGCTCAATCGGAGGTGCACGTGCGGCGATGGAACACGCACGCGACCACATGAAGGTGCGCAAGCAGTTTGGCAAAAGCCTTGATCAGTTTCAGGCGTTGCAATTCAAATTCGCCGATATGGTGACCGAACTCGAAGCGGCGCGTCTGATGCTTCATAAAGGGGCATGGAAGCTTGACCACAAGACCGACGATGCCACACAGTTCTGTGCCATGGCCAAGCGGTTTGCGACCGATACCGGCTTTAATGTTTGTAACGAGGCGCTGCAGCTTCATGGCGGCTATGGTTATATTCGTGAATATCCCATCGAGCGTTTGTTGCGCGACCTGCGCGTGCATCAGATCCTTGAGGGTACCAACGAAATCATGCGCCTGATCATCGCGCGCGCTGCCCTGAAAGATTAGGTTATGAGTACTGTTTCAAACTCGTCGGAAAATACTGCTGAGGCACCGGTTCTGTTTTCACAGGATGGTCCGGTTGGCCGCATTCTGTTGAACCGTCCCAGGGCGCTCAACGCGCTTGATCTGGTGATGGTTGATATGATGATGGCGCAACTGAAATCCTGGGAACAGGATGAAACGGTCAAGGTTGTCGTCATTGAGGGGGCTGGAGAAAAGGCATTCTGTGCAGGGGGCGACATTCGTGGCCTTTATGATGCCCGGCAGGTTGATGACGAAGAGGTGCTCGATGCCTTTTATCGTCGGGAATACCACCTGAACCACTATATCGCGACGTATCCAAAGCCCTACATCGCGTTGATGGACGGGATCACCATGGGGGGTGGTGTCGGGGTTTCGATCCATGGTCGGTTCCGTGTCGTCACCGAGCGCACCCTTTTTGCTATGCCAGAGACAGGCATTGGCTTTTTCCCGGATGTTGGCGGTGGATACTTCCTGCCGCGTTGTCCGGGCAGGATCGGGATGTATCTTGGCCTTACGGGGGCGCGGATCAAGGCGGCAGACTGCCTTTATGCCGGGCTTGCGACCCATGGTGCGCAAAGTACGGAACTTGATGGCATCAAGGATGCTCTTGCAAGTGCCGCATGGGACGGGGATGGCTTCGCCATTGCCGAGGATATTCTGAAAAATCATGAAACGCCATTCGGGGTGGCACCACTTTCAGAAGTTCGCCACGAGGTTGATCACTGCTTTGCCGGTGACAGTGTCGTGGCAATCTTTGAAGCCCTGCAAAATGCCGCCAGCGCGTTCGGCACAGAGACCCTTGAGGCATTGAGCGGAAAATCACCAACTGCCCTGTGTGTCAGTTTCGAGCAAATCCGTCAGGGTGGCGACATGTCGTTGGCGGAGGTCCTGAAGATGGAGTACCGCCTGTCGCAGCGCATGGTTTGCAAGCCGGATCTTTTTGAAGGTGTGCGGGCAGTGATTATCGACAAGGACCATGCGCCGAAATGGCAGCATGGCGATATTGGTCAGGTCGACCCGCGCGAGGTGGCGGAATATTTCGAAATGCTGCCCGAGGACAAAGAACTTAATCTTTAGAGCGGCTTGGGCGGGGGAAGACCCTGCCAGATAAACATAAATCAGAACAAAACACCCTGGTCGGGTGTCAGAGGAGACTTCAAATGGCGAGTATCGGTTTTATTGGTCTGGGGAATATGGGCGGCCCGATGGCGGCGAACCTGGTTAAGGCAGGCCACGCGGTAAAGGTTTTCGATCTTTCGGCTGATGCAGTGGCGAAGGCTGTTGATGCCGGCGCCACAAAGGCCGCGTCCGTTGGTGAGGCAGCAAGTGACGTAGCGTTTGTTGTTACCGTTCTGCCTGCGGGCAAGCATGTGCTGGCCGTCTATGACGGGCCGGACGGTGTGATTGCGCATGCCAAACCGGGCACTGTCCTGATCGACAGTTCGACAATTGATGTGGACTCGGCCCGCAACGCATCTGAATTGGCCAAGGCTGCGGGACTTGGCGTTGTCGATGCCCCGATTTCGGGCGGAACTGCCGGTGCTGCTGCAGGTACCCTGACATTTATGGTCGGGGGATCTGATGCCGATTTTGCCAGTGCAGAGCCCATCCTGGCTGGCATGGGAAGCAACATTATTCATGCCGGTGACAGTGGTGCAGGCCAGGCGGCCAAGATTTGCAACAACATGGTACTGGGTGTCAGCATGATTGCGGTGTCCGAAGCGTTCATGCTGGCAAAGCGTCTTGGGCTTGATGCGCAGAAACTGTTTGAGGTTTCATCGAAGGCATCGGGTCAGTGCTGGGCGCTGACAAGCTATTGCCCGGTCCCCGGGCCGGTTCCTGCATCACCAGCCAATCGCGATTACCAGCCGGGTTTTGCGGTGGATATGATGCTCAAGGATTTGAAACTTGCTCAGCAGGCATCGGCGTCGGCCGGGGCAACTACCCCGATGGGCGCCTTGGCCGAAAGTCTTTATGCGCTTTATTCCAATGGCGGGAATGGCGGCATGGATTTCTCGGCCATTGTCAAAATGCTTGATGGCGAGAAATAAAACGTCTCTGTGAAGACAAAATAGACGTCAGGATACAGGCGGGCCTCATTGTGCGGCCCGCTTTTCTTGTATGTGGTGTTGTTTATGTTGCGTTGTTTGAAAATGGCGGCACAATAGCCAAAACCATATTTGAGAACACCAGTTGCCCGATGAGCAAACGTTATAATACATCCAACGAAATTTACTTTGAGCTGCGCCAAGTGGGAACTTATCTGCGCTGCACGGCAATTGACGGGAAAACCGGTGTGGAAGTAACGGTGGCCGGACCGGTTAGCAGAAACCCGGAACAGCTAAAGCGGGTCGCAGCAAAAAAGCTTGAATACGTTCTCAGCAAGCGCTGAGCGCAAACTGATAAGACAAAGTTGCATCCGACGCGTCTAGTCGTTGCCCGGTTCCGGTTTTAATTTGCAATGAAACATTAAAAAACGCCGCCCGATCAGGGGCGGCGTTTTTGTTTGTTTGGGCTTTTGGCGCAAAGATGTTATTTCGCCTTGCGACCCAGACCAATTTTCTTGGCAAACTGCGAGCGCTGCTTGGCGTAGTTCGGTGCGACCATCGGATAATCTGACGGCAGGCCCCATTTCGCACGGTATTCTTCCGGGGTGAGGTTGTACGTCGTGCGCAGGTGGCGTTTGAGCATTTTCAGCTTTTTACCGTCTTCAAGGCAGATGATGTAGTCATCACCAATGGATTTCTTGATCGGAACGGCCGGTTTCAACGGTTCCTGTTCCGGTTCTTTTTCGACTTCGTGTATTTCATCAAGAGAAGCAAACACAGTTGAAATCAGTTCGGGGATCTGTGCTGCGGCAAGGGCATTGTTGCTGACATATGCAGATACAATGTCGACAGTCATTTGTAAAAGTTCGTCGCGATCAATCACGCTATTCTCAGTTTCAGCCATAATTGAAGTAATCCTTCAGGTCACAATTGAGATTAAACTTAATGCACTATTCTTCCGATATAATCAAACCACAGAAAAACACAAGATAAATCGTGGATCAATACCTGTATAAGGTTATATTGAAGCTATATTAAAGTCTATGTCTTGGTCGTGATCATTTAATTCGTCATGCTTTCAAAGCGGTCGAGAAATACAACCGTTCCGATTGCGCAATGCTACTGTTTAAATGGCAGGATCATTCTGTACGGCGATATCGGCATTCTGATACCTCCTTTGGCCTTGTTGACGGCGTCAAAACCGACATATGTGTTCAGTATGTGGAGCGTCTGAACCATGCCGGTTTTACTGCGTCTGTTCTGTTTGGAAAACTTGCTGATTTGGGTGACCTGCGCGTTGGCAGGCCCGACGCTATATGCTACAAGGCGCTCAATTTTAAACTTCTGCTTTGGGATGAAGGCACGCCTATGACCGTCAAGACCCTTGTCATTGCCTCCGATCACGGTGGTGTTGATCTGAAATCAGTGATCGCCGATGCCCTGAAAAAGCGCGGAATTGAAGTGCTTGATCTTGGTACAGACGGAACGACGTCAGTGGATTATCCGGACTTTGCACAGGCGGCTGCCAAAGCCATTATCGATGGCAAGGCCGAGGCAGGTATTCTTGTCTGCGGGTCGGGGATCGGTATGAGCATGGCAGCCAACCGTTACCCGGAAATTCGCGCAGCACTGGTTCATGACCGTCTTTCGGCTGAACTTTGCCGTCAACATAACAACGCAAATGTTTTGTGCCTTGGCGCGCGCCTGATTGGTGAAGCCACAGCACTTGATTGCATTGATGCCTTCTTGTCGACCGAATTTGAAGGTGGTCGACATGAAGGTCGCGTTGCAAAAATGTCCTGCTCCGTCTGATTTTATCGCCATCTTGCATCAACCGGAACGGGCAGGCGGTCCCGCAGGGATCGTTACCCGTCACATCGCATCGAAAGAGGCCCCCCGCATGTCGTTCAAAGGCTTTTTCACCACCAGCTTGGCCGAAGCTGATCCGGCACTGTTCAAATCTGTTACCGACGAGCTTGCTCGTCAGCAAAACCAGATCGAGATGATTGCTTCGGAAAACATCGTTTCCAAAGCGGTTATCGAGGCACAGGGTAGTGTTCTGACCAACAAATATGCCGAAGGGTATCCTTCGCGCCGTTATTATGGTGGTTGTGAATATGTTGACGTTGCCGAACAGCTGGCAATCGACCGCGCCAAGGAAATCTTTGACTGCGAGTTTGTCAACGTTCAGCCCCATTCCGGTGCACAGGCAAACGGTGCGGTTATGCTCGCGCTTTGCAAGCCGGGCGATACCATTCTTGGCATGTCGCTTGATGCCGGTGGTCACTTGACCCATGGCGCACGTCCGGCACAGTCGGGCAAATGGTTCAATGCGGTTCAGTATGGCGTACGCGAAGACGACCTGACCCTTGACTATGATCAGGTTGAAGCCCTTGCGGTTGAGCATAAACCAGCCTTGATCATTGCTGGTGGTTCGGCCATTCCGCGTCAGATTGATTTCAAGCGTTTCCGCGAAATTGCTGACAAGGTTGGCGCGCTGCTGATGGTTGATATGGCACACTTTGCAGGCCTCGTTGCCGGTGGCGCGCATCCAAGCCCGCTTCCCTATGCAGATGTTGTGACCACCACGACGCACAAAACCCTTCGTGGCCCGCGCGGCGGCATGATCCTGTCGAACAATCTCGACATCGGCAAAAAGATCAACTCTGCTGTCTTCCCGGGTCTGCAGGGTGGTCCGTTGATGCATGTGATTGCGGCCAAGGCGGTTGCCTTTGGCGAAGTATTGCGTCCGGAATTCAAGGCGTATGCCCAGCAGGTCATTGATAACGCCCGGGCATTGGCCGAAGTTCTGGTCAAGCGTGGCTTTGACATCGTGACTGGTGGTACCGACACGCATCTGATGCTGGTTGACCTGCGTCCGAAGGGGCTGAAAGGCAACACGGCAGAAGTCGCGCTGGAACGTGCAGGTATCACCTGTAACAAAAACGGCATTCCGTTCGACACCGAAAAGCCGACCATCACCTCGGGTATTCGTCTTGGCACCCCGGCCGGTACGACGCGTGGTTTCGGTGTTGCCGAATTCCAGCAGATCGGTGAGCTGATTGGTGACGTTCTGGACGCCATGGTCGATAGCCCGGAAGGCAATGCCGAAGTTGAGGCAGCCGTCCGTGCGAAGGTCGAAGACCTCTGCAAGCGTTTCCCGATCTATTCCTGATCGATTTGAGGCTTAGATAAACATATGCGTTGCCCGTTTTGCGGACATACCGACACCCAGGTTAAGGACTCCCGTCCGACGGAAGAGCATCATGCCATTCGTCGTCGCCGGTTCTGTCCTGCCTGTGGATCGCGTTTCACGACATTCGAACGTGTCCAGTTGCGTGAATTGATGGTTGTGAAAACAGACGGGCAACGCGAATTGTTCGACCGCGACAAATTGGCGCGGTCGATCTTTCTTGCCTGTCGCAAACGCCCGATTGAAGATGAACGTGTTGAAAAGGCCCTCAATGGCATTCAACGTCGTCTTGAAAGCAGTGGCGAAAGCGATATTTCCACCGATACCATTGGCGAAATGGTGATGGAGGCGCTTAATGCCCTCGATCAGGTGGCCTATGTGCGCTACGCTTCGGTGTACAAGAATTTCCGAGAAGCCCGCGATTTCGAACAATTTGTCGAAAAAATGCATGATGGGGAAGAAGAGGCGGACGCAGAGTAATGACAGCCCCCGCGTTTAGCGAAGACGACCGGCATTTCATGCGGGTCGCATTGAGCCTGTCAAAACGCGGTTTGGGAAATGTCTGGCCGAACCCGGCCGTTGGCTGTGTCCTGGTTTCTTCTGATGGCACGATTGTCGGGCGTGGGCATACCCAGCCCGGTGGCCGCCCGCATGCCGAACGTGTTGCACTCGATATGGCTGGTGGTCTTGCCCGTGGCGCAACCGCCTATGTCACCCTTGAACCTTGCAGTCATGTTGGAAAAACGCCGCCCTGTGCGACCGGACTTATTGAAGCCGGTGTGTCTCGCGTTGTCAGTGCGCTGACTGATCCTGATCCGCGTGTGTCGGGCAGGGGCCATGATATGTTGCGCGCTGCCGGCATGCAGGTTGATGTCGGGTTATATGGCGACGAAGCCCGACAAGTGAACGAGGGCTTTTTGTCCAAGGCCGAGCGCGGGCGTCCGTTTGTTACGCTGAAACTGGCGTCAACTCTTGATGCGCGATCTGCGACATCTGCTGGCGAAAGTCAGTGGATTACCGGCCCCGCGGCACGCGAGGCAGGTCATCTTTTGCGCGCCAATCATGACGCCATTTTGGTTGGTGCCAATACTGTTATCGCAGACGATCCGAGTTTGACTTGTCGCCTTGCCGGGCGGATGCACCAGTCGCCGGTTCGCGTGATTCTGGATCGTGCAGGTGAAGTGCCGCTGACAGCAAAGCTTGTTGAGACATCAAGTGACGTGCCGACATGGCTGGTGACGGCGGACAACAATTTCGCCGAACTATCGGAAAAATTTGAAAAAACGCCGGTAAAAGTGATCGCTGCGGGATGCGCGGACGGACATCTCGACCTACATGACGTCATGCGTAAGCTGGCAGATGAGGGCCTGACCCGTGTTCTTGTCGAGAGTGGTGGCAAGCTTGCTGCTGGTTTGATCAAAGCCGGGAGTGTTGATCGTATCGTTCATTTCGTTGCGCCATCTGTGATCGGCGGCGATGGAAAGGCAATGATTGCGGAACTTGGTCTGAACAAGCTCGCTGATGCACCGCTTTTCAAACGCACTTTGACTCAAGCATTGGGTCAAGATATCGCGATAACTTACGATAAAATAACGGAATAAATGAATGTTTACTGGCATTATCACCGATATCGCAACCGTTCGTGCAATCGAGAAAACTGGCGACACCCGGTTCGAATTCACCACGTCCTTTGATACGTCAAAGATCGTTCTGGGGGCTTCTATCGCATGTAACGGCGCCTGCATGACGGTGATCGAAACCGGTGATGACTGGTTTGCCATTGAAGCATCGGCAGAGAGCCTGTCGCGCACGACACTGGGTGACCTTGTTGTCGGATCGAAGGTCAATCTGGAACAGGCCACGCGTGTCGGTGACGAGCTGGGCGGGCATATCGTTTCAGGTCATGTTGATGGTGTGGCGATCCTGACAAAACGCGTTCCCGAAGGGGACTCTTTGCGCCTGACATTCGAAGTGCCCGAAGAGTTCGCAAAATATATCGCATCAAAAGGTTCGGTCACACTTGAAGGCGTGTCATTGACCGTCAACGAGGTTGACGGAAACACGTTCGGTATCAATCTGATACCCCATACCCAAAACGAAACCACGTTGGGTTCGAAACAGCCGGGTGACCGGATCAACTTCGAAATCGACATGCTGGCACGCTATGTCGCGCGTATGCTGGGCAAGGATTGATCAACAATGCCGCACAATTATCTTTCGCCGATTGAAGATGTCATTGAAGAAGCCCGTAATGGCCGGATGTTTATCCTGGTCGATGACGAGGATCGTGAAAACGAGGGTGATCTGGTCATTCCGGCGCAAATGGCAACACCGGATGCCATCAATTTTATGGCGACTCACGGACGTGGCCTGATTTGCCTGACACTTGAGTCAGAGCGGTGTGACGAACTTGGCCTGACCATGATGAGCGCCCATAACGGCACCCGCCATGAAACGGCCTTTACCGTCTCGATCGAAGCCAAGACCGGTGTCACCACAGGTATTTCGGCACCAGACCGTGCGCGCACAGTTGCAGTTGCGATTGATCCGAATGCCGGTCGCCATGACATCGTGACACCAGGGCATGTTTTCCCCCTGCGTGCCCGTCCGGGTGGAGTGCTTGTCCGTGCCGGTCATACAGAGGCATCGGTGGATATTGCGCGCCTTGCGGGTCTGAACCCGTCAGGGGTGATTTGCGAGATCATGAGTGATTCGGGTGAAATGGCCCGATTGCCGGAATTGGTCGAGTTTGCCAAGAAGCATGATCTTAAAATCGCGCAGATTGCCGATCTGATCCGCTATCGTCGCAAGCATGAAAAGGTTGTTCAGCGCAAGGCGACCACCAAGATCAAAAGTGTGAATGGTGGCGAGTTTGACATGCATCTTTATGTCAATAACGTCACCTATGCCGAGCATATCGCGCTGGTCAAAGGCGACATTTCTGATGATGCGCCGGTTTTGACCCGTGTGCATGCGCTTAATGTGATTGAAGACGTTCTGGGCGACACGCAGACCGAACATCAGGGCCAGCTTGCCGCCGCGATGCGCCAGATTGGCGAGGAGGGCCGTGGTGTGGTTGTACTGATCCGTGAGCCGCGGCCAAACACGCTGTCTTCATCAATCGCCAAGCTGATTGAGATGAATGGTGGCGATGGCGACGCCCTGCGACAGGAGCTGGCCGCAGAGGACGGTGATGGTGATTTGCGCGATTACGGTGTTGGTGCGCAAATCTTGCATGATCTTGGCATTCGCGACATGATTCTGCTTTCAAATACCAAACGCCACATTGTAGGACTTGACGGCTTCGGTCTAAATCTGGTTGATCAGCGTCCGCTTGTCGTCTCGGAGGAATAAAATCATGAGTAACGCCCCCCACATTCTGATTGTGGATGCGCCGTATTACACGCATATCGTCGAAGACCTTGTCAAAGGGGCTGCATCGACGCTAGAAGCCGGTGGCGCAACATGGGACCGCATTTCAGTTGCGGGTGCGTTTGAGGTGCCGATCACCATTCGATATGCTGTGCAGTCGATGGAAGAACTGGCAACCGGTCCGCGCTATGATGGCTATCTTGCGCTGGGGTGTGTGATCCGCGGTGAAACCACGCACTATGATCACATCTGCGAAGAAGCCAACCGGGCGCTGATGCAGCTTTGCCTGGAATACAAACTGGCGATCGGCAACGGCATCCTGACTGTCGAGAACGAGGCGCAAGCACTTGCACGGGCCAAGGCTGACGACAAGAACAAGGGCGGCGAAGCTGCCAAGGCTGTTCTGCGTCAGATCGAAGTTCAAAACCATTTTGGAATACATCACAAATAATGACCGATACACCAAAGGCATCAGCCGCACAGCGGCGCAGCGCGGCGCGTTTTGCCGCTATTCAGGCGCTTTATCAGGCAGAGCTGTCACAGCTTTCTGCTGCTGATATCGTGCGCGAATATTCCGACTTCCGCCTTGATGGGACGGGTGGTCGTGATATCGAAGTCCCGAACGAAGACCTGATTGATCCGGATCGCGGTTTCTTTGCAGATCTGGTGCAGGGTGTTGCCGCGCGGATGGTCGATATCGACGCATTGATCAATGGTGCGCTTGAAAAGGGCTGGACCACGCAGCGGCTTGAGACGGTTCTGCGCAGCATCTTGCGCGCAGGCACGTACGAACTGATTGCACGTGAAGACGTGCCGATGCGTGTCGTGATTACCGAATATGTCGATGCGGCCCATTCATTCTTTGATGAGAACGAGCCGAAGCTGGTTAATGCCGTGCTGGATCGCATCGGGAAAACGCTGCGCCCCGGTGAATCCGGAAAAAACTAATATGGCAGCGCGATCCGGCGAGTTTGAACTGATCGCGCGCCATTTTGCGCCCATTGCGCAAAGTGATCCGGCCGCATTGTCCTTGATGGATGATGCGGCTGTTTTTTCTCCGCCTGCCGGGCACGAGGTTGTGGTGACAACCGACGCGCTGGTAGCCGATGTCCATTTCCGAAGCATTGATGATCCCGAACTGATCGCAAAGAAGGTTCTGCGCGTGAACCTGTCGGATTTGGCCGCCATGGGGGCCAAGCCGGGTGGGGTAGTGCTGAGTGCGGGTTACAATCGTGACCTTTCCGACGAATGGGTTGAGCAATTTGCCAAGGGATTTGGTCAGGATTGTAAATCGTTTGGCGTGTCCCTTTGGGGTGGCGATACGGTTGCCACACCGGGCCCGACATTTTTCAGTCTGACAGCATTTGGTTATGTTCCAACCGGAAGGGCGCTTAAACGGGATCAGGCAATGCCCGGTGATGTTCTGGCCGTGACGGGAACATTGGGGGACGCGGCATTGGGGCTTGCCATACTGAATGGCGAGTTCCCTGATCTGGATGAAGGCTTGGCGAGTTATCTGAAAGATCGATACTGGTTGCCGCAACCGCGCCTTGATGAAAGTGCTGCCTGTGCGGCGTCGAATATCCGTTTGGCAGCGATGGATATCTCTGACGGGTTGGCCGGGGATTGCCGCAAGATATGTGCTGCGTCGAATGTGGGACTTGTCATCAACCGCGATGCTGTGCCGCTTTCCGTCGCGGCAAAGGCCGTTGTGGATGGTGACGAAAGCCAGTGGGAACGTGTTTTTGCTGGCGGTGATGATTACGAGTTGCTGATTGCCGGATCACCGGATGATATTTCGGCCCTTGGGGACATGGTAACGGTCATTGGTGCCGTGACCGATGAGGTCGGTACTGTGTCGCTGGTCGGGGCGGACGGAAAAATGGCCGAACTCGCAGAAGGCGGGTTCGACCATTTCAAGTAACGGCAAGGATGTTGGTTGGTGCGATGGGGTTATTGCCCCTCGCTGAACCGACCAAGGTTGCCAAAGAGCTGTTGCAGGATCGTGATTTCACGACCGGCTGTTGGCGTCACACGATCTGTCGGGATGACCGGTTTGCCATCCTCAAGGTCATATTCGCTGAGGATTTCGACGCGGTTGGCAGCATCGAAACTGATCAGAACGACCTTTTGTTCGACCGTTTCCGGTTCAAAGAAGGCCACCGTTTCGGTCACGCTCGAGATGTAAAGCCAGACGTTTTCATCAAACGCGGCAACAGAGGACGGTGAACCCAGAATATTGGTGACATCACCCTTGGTCGATTCTCCGACAGAGATCTGTTCAAGCTGTTCTGGTTCCGGCGCGTTACCGCGGGTCGCAATTCTTGGGCTGCAGGCAGTGACAAAGGCAACAGCCAGCCCTGCCAGCATGATCAGGGGAATGCGGGTAGTTTTATTATGCATGAAGCTCACCTGAGCGACCCTCTTGTTGAAGCCAAACCGGAATTGCCTTGAGTTTCTGCGCGAGGCGCATGATATTGCCGGGCAATGACTGGGGCAGACATGCCCCAATGAGATTTACGGCATTCTGCGTGCCATGACAGGAATGTCAACGAAGGAGTGTTACTGTTGTTTGGATGGCTGAAGAAAAAGGACCGCAAGAAAACTGCTGCGTTCGAACTTTACACGGCAATGGTAACCCAGGCGCGCCAACCCGAATTTTACACAAAGATCGGTGTGCCCGATACGATGGACGCACGTTTTGATCTTATCCTTGTTCATGCTTTTATCCTGTTTCGTCGCCTCAAGGCGGATGACGGGGACCGTGATCTGGCCCAGCACATCTTTGATGTGATGTTTGCTGACCTTGATCAGAACATGCGTGAAATGGGGGTCGGGGATGTTGGTATCCTTAAACGGATCCGTAAAATGTCTGAATCCTATCACGGACGCATCGTCGCCTATGAAGAAGGTGTTCAGTCAGGCGCAGCCGAGCTTGCCGCCGCACTGGACCGCAACCTTTTTGCTGACTGTGATGTCAGCGACGAACAACTGATGGCAATGGTTGGTTATGTGCATGACGCGCTGGCCAAGCTTGAAAATCAAACCATTTTGCAGATGCAGAACGGTGCAGTGGACTTCCCCGAAGTGCCCGATGTTGCCGTGTCTGACCCGCAATAGAAAGAAAGACCCGATGTCTGATAAATTTACCCCTGAGTTCTCCCGCATTGTCAAAACCGACGAAATGGTCAAAGGCAAAGAGAAACTTGTCATTGAGGCAAATGAAAAAGAACGCGCAGCACTGGCTGAGCGGTTTGAACTGGTTTCCATCGATAGCCTGCGGGCCGAACTCGAAGTCAAAACCGCATCGAACGGCGAGGTCACGGTGCGTGGCCCGATGAGCGCTGATATCGTTCAAAGCTGTGTGGCAACGCTGGAGCCTGTGCCCGAAACAGTCGAGGACACCGTAGAGGTTCTTTTCTCTCCGCATGTGTCCGAGGACGACATGCCCTCCAACCCGGATGATCTTGAAAATCTGTCGGAAGAAGAACTGATGGCGCTGCTGGAACAGCCAGAGCCGCTGGTTGACGGCAAGATTGATCTGGGCGAAGTCGTTTCACAGTTTCTTGCTGTTGCGATGGACCCGTATCCGCGCAAGGAAGATGCCGAACTGCCGGACTCGATCCGGTCTGAAGAAGATGTCGAAGAAGACAAACCCAATCCGTTTGCCCAGCTTGCAGGGCTTAAAGAGCAGCTTGAAAAGAAAAAATAGTGGTCATTGAGACGGGAACGTCCGATGATTAGGCCTGTTGAATATGCCGGTATTTACCGGCATTTCACTTTTGTACGGCATTATGACCGCGTTTCAGATGTCATGCTTGTGGCTGCCGGAATAGGCTTTACCTTGTATCTGGTGGAGAATTCCGGTAATTACGGGCGTTCCGGCCTATGAATGACGGGCTTGTCCCAATTAGCTTGTCTGCCGGGTATCCGGTTCAGAGATTTTAGAACAACCATAAGAGAATACGTTGCCTGAACAGGTTTGCATATCACTTGACGCGATGGGAGGAGACCACGCGCCTGAGATGGTTTTGGCAGGTGCCGAAATTGCACTCAAGCGGTTGCCCCATCTCAAGTTCTTGATGTTTGGTGATGAAGCGCAGCTCAAACCGCTGATGTCCAAATATCCGTCTCTGGAAGATGTGAGCGAAATTCGCCATGCTTCCCAGGAAGTCTCGATGGAAGACAAACCTTCCGTCGCGCTGCGCCAGCGCCGTGATTCCAGCATGCGGCTTGCCATCAATGCCGTCAAAGAAGGAGACGCACAGGGTGTTGTCTCTGCCGGTAATACCGGTGCGCTGATGGCCATGGCCAAGTTTGTCCTTAAAACCGTGCGCGGGATCGACCGTCCGGCGATTGCAACCTATATGCCGACACAGCGCGGCGAAACGGTCATGCTTGATCTTGGCGCAAATATCGAATGTGACGAGCACAACCTCGTCCAGTTCGCCCTGATGGGTGAGGTGTTTACACGTATTCTGTTTGGCCTTGAAAAACCTTCTGTCGGCCTGCTGAATGTTGGTATCGAAGAACTCAAGGGAAATGAGTCGGTCAAGAAAGCCGCCGCAATCCTGCGTGAGATTGACTTGCCGATCCGTTTTGAGGGCTTTGTTGAAGGTGACGACCTTGCCAAAGGTACGGTTGATGTCATTGTGACGGACGGTTTTACCGGTAACGTTGCGCTGAAAACCGCAGAGGGCACGGCGCGTCTGTTGGTGCATTTCCTGCGCGAAACCTTCAAAAGTTCGTTCTTTGCCAAGATCGGTTATCTTCTTGCCCGTCGTTCGCTTCAGCGTTTCCGCGATCGGATGGATCCGCGCCGCTACAATGGTGCGATGTTGCTGGGGCTGAATGGTATTGCGGTCAAAAGCCATGGCGGCACAGATGCGCTTGGTTTTTCCAATGCCATCGGGGTTTGCCATGACCTGATTGTCAATAACCTCAATGACAGCATCAAGCATGAGCTTGCTGTATTTGAAGAGGCCATGAGTGGCCTTGAAAATGCAGAGCATGAAGACGTTGCCGTTCCTGTTGGTCAAGCCAACTGATTAACCCACCAGAAAACAGAAAGCCGGCGGTTCCCAAATCATGACAACTCGTTCTCGCATTATTGGTTGCGGTTCATATCTACCTGCAAACGTTGTAACCAATGATGAGCTGGCCAAGCGCGTCGACACGTCAGATGAATGGATTGTTGCACGGACCGGTATCCGTCAGCGCCATATCGCTGCCGAGGGGGAAACCACCAGTGATCTGGCCTTTGCGGCAGCCAAAAGCGCGATGGAGCATGCCGGTGTCACGTCAGAGGACATTGATCTGATCATTGTGGCGACGGCAACACCCGACAATACGTTTCCGGCAACAGCAACCAAGGTGCAAAACCGCCTTGGGGTCAAAGGATTTGCCTTTGACGTGCAGGCAGTCTGTTCGGGATTTATCTATGCGCTGACGACCGCAGACATGTATATCCGCAATGGTCAGGCCAAAACGGCCCTTGTGATTGGCGCCGAGACTTTTTCGCGCATCCTTGATTGGGAGGATCGCCGGACATGTGTGTTGTTTGGTGATGGTGCTGGCGCGGTTGTTGTTCAGGCTGTTGAAGGCAACGGGACCATTGAAGATGTTGGTATTCTGGCCAATCGTCTGCATTCCGATGGCAGCAAGTACGAACTTCTTTATGTCGATGGTGGCCCGTCTGCCACCCAGACCGTTGGCCATTTGCGCATGGAGGGTCAGGAAGTTTTCCGCCACGCCGTGAAAAACCTTGCCAGCGTCATCCGCGAAGTTCTGGCGGATACGGGCCTTGAGCCGAATGATATCGACTGGCTGGTGCCCCATCAGGCCAATCAGCGTATTCTGGACAGTACTGCGCGCAAATTTGGTATCTCAACGGATAAGGTGGTCGTGACCGTTGATCGTCACGCCAACACGTCTGCAGCGTCCATACCATTGGCACTGGCCGAGGCCGTGCATGATGGACGCGTTCAGCGCGGTGATATTGTCGTGTTGGAGGCCATGGGGGGCGGCTTTACCTGGGGTGCTTCGCTGATGCGCTGGTAAGTAACTGGCGACTGCGCAGAAGGGCTCAAAAACACGTGAAATTCTTAATTTTCACACCATTCTGTCAAAAAGCAGTGTATCCTGTTGATATTGACTGATTTCACTACCAGATATAGCCTTGTAAATTAAGTCCCGTAATTAGGAGGCGGCCTGTCATGTCGGAAACAACGATTACCCGTGCGGATCTCGCTGAAGCCGTTTACCAGGAAGTAGGTCTGTCGCGGAACGAGTCCGCCCAGCTGCTGGAAACTGTTCTTGATGAAATTTCGTCTGCCTTGATCAAGGACGAAGTCGTGAAAATTTCCTCGTTCGGAAGTTTCTCGGTCCGTCAGAAAGGGCAGCGCATCGGTCGAAATCCGAAAACGGGCGAAGAAGTACCGATCCTTCCGCGCAAGGTGCTTGTCTTCCGACCTTCACAGGTCCTGAAAGCCCGAATTAACGCTTAAGAAAAAGAACTCATGAAAACGAACTTGGGGGCTGCGGCGGGAACTTCCCGCCGGACAGCAAAGTCTGACTCTGCTTTTCGCACAATTAGCGAGGCTGCAAAGGAGCTCGGTCTTCAGCAGCACGTCCTGCGGTTCTGGGAATCCAAGTTTCCCCAGATCCAACCCATGAAACGGGCAGGGGGCAGACGCTACTATCGTCCTGAAGATATTGATTTCCTTGCCCATATTCGCACCCTTTTGCACGATCAGGGTTTCACGATCAAAGGGGTTCAAAAGCTTCTTGATCAGAACAAGGGCAAGTTACCCTCGGAGATTGCGGTCGCCGGGCAGAATGCAGATGCAAGCACTTCGGACGTAACGCAAAACGGTTCCGCACCATTGGCAGACAGTGTTTCGGGTCCTGATAAAGCAGCGTTGAAAGCTGTTTTGGGGGAACTTGAAGAACTTCAGGCGATCCTGCGCACCAGCCTGCAGGATGCTAAAAAAAATCCGTAAAAACCATTTGCGTCTTTGGCGTGGCGCCGCTATTTATCGAGCCGCGCCAAACGGCGCATCTCTACGGTCGGAGCGTGGCGCAGCCTGGTAGCGCACCTGCATG
Organism: Thalassospira sp. HF15; assembly: GCF_011806525.1. Classification (GTDB taxonomy): domain Bacteria; phylum Pseudomonadota; class Alphaproteobacteria; order Rhodospirillales; family Thalassospiraceae; genus Thalassospira. The sequence continues at coordinate 296,421 of NZ_JAAVKI010000001.1, forward strand.
GGGTGCAGGGGGTCGGAGGTTCGAATCCTCTCGCTCCGACCAATTATCTCTCCCTTGGTAAAAATTGATCGTTTGCTTCCCGTGATGCTAAGGCATCAGGCGGGCAAGGACCTTTAGCTCTGCCGCGTCATCTGCCATCTGGACCAGAATAATCTCGCCGGATCGCGGATAAATCCCGGTCAGGGCCGTGATGTTGACCTGATGAGTTACCAGCAATGCCTTTTCAGTGGCGGGCAGGCTTGAAAGTTGCTGTTTGATCTGACGTGTTTGGGTGGCCTCGGTGCTGCGATCGCGGAAAAAGGAATTGAGCGCCGGTTCTTCGCGCACAGGGCCGAGATCAAGCAGTTCTGCCGTTTCAACACATCGACACCACTGGCTTGTCAGTACGGAAGTTATCTGAATGCCGTTATCACGAATAACGGTTCCGGTGCTGCGCGCCTGTTCGCGCCCCGTTTCATTGAGATTGCGTTGTGTCGTGCAATCACCAAGCGTGAAATTGGCCGGATCACCTGTTCCCGGCGCAATGGCATGACGCATGAGAGCATGGACGCCTTCTGAGTTCCAGATTTCCCAAGCCTCATCCGATGCAAGGGCCGGAAATGACATGCAGACCAATCCAGCCATCACGAGCACGATCTGGCGCATATTTCGAAGCAGTATCGACATAATCCTTACCCATCTATCTTGCACAGGAAGATGAGTCTGATACCGCAAATCGGTCATTTCGGATCAGGACGATAATGATTCTGTGGATATTAATCGGGAGAATCTGCAGTCTGAACGGTATTAGGTGTCGGCGCTTGCGACCCGTCGCCCTTCGTCAGTCAGTTTGCAGATCAACCAGTCTGGTTTGACCGGGTTTTCGAACCAAGGGGCGGCCCAGCCATGGTCAATGCAGCTTCGAACGGTTTTTTCACTGATCTGTTTACCATTGCCGTCAAACAATGGCAGTTTGCCACCGGGCTGACTCAGTCCACGGCGTAGCCATTCAAGCTGTACATCTGTGGGTTTCGAATGTTTTTTCCCCGCCATCGGTACTCCCCGCACCGTTATGATATGATTGGTGATACAAACATATGATGTTGGTCAGTGTGACGGATAATCAACCAAGGAGCAATCGCAATGACGCCAGAAGAGTTTCAACCAAGCGAGATGTCATTTCTGTATGTCACGGTGCCGGATATGGAAATTGCACGCGTGATTGCCGGTGGTGCGATCCGCGAGAAACTGGCGGCCTGCGCGAATGTTTTGCCCCAAATGACGGCCATCTACGAATGGGACGGCGATGTTGAAGAAGAGACCGAGATTGTTGTTATTCTGAAAACGTCGAAAACAACGGCAACGGAGCTGGCGCAGTGGGTCGAAGACCATCACCCCTATGAGGTGCCCTGTATTCTTGAGCTGCCTCTGGGGCGTGGCAATCATGACTATGTCGCGTGGTTGCAAAGCCAGTTGGGATCAAGGTCACGGCTGATGTGATTGCATCTGTCGGGTATGGCGCCTAGGATGGCGCAAATTTAGTCCATGGATGATACGAGTTAATGAATCAGTTTACCAAAATGGCCCTCGAAATGGGGCCGTTGATCCTGTTTTTTGCAGTCAATGCCACAACCAATTTGATGACGGCAACCGCCGTTTTCGTTGCTGCGACGGTTGTCGCATTGGTGACGTCCTATATGATTGCCCGCACCATTCCGGTCATGCCGCTGATTGGCGGTGTTTTCGTCATCGTGTTTGGTGGATTGACGCTTTATCTTGATGACGAACTGTTCATCAAGATAAAGCCGACCATCGTCAACCTGTTGTTTGCCAGCATCCTGTTTGGTGGTTTGGCAGCACGCAAACTGTTCCTGAAGCTGGTACTCGAAAGTGCGTTCAAGGCAACCGATGAAGGCTGGCGCATCCTGACGTGGCGTTGGGCGTTCTTCTTTGTGTTTCTGGCCGTGGTGAATGAAATCGTCTGGCGCAACTTTTCGACGGACACCTGGGTGGCGTTCAAGGTCTGGGGCATCATGCCGATCACAATGGTGTTTGGTATGGCACAAGTGCCAGTTCTGATGAAGCACCAGTTGCCCGAAGAGGAAGGCGGCGAGGCGGCCTCCTAGAACAGCAAAGGCGCCTATTTGGCGTTGAAAAGCAAAAGGGCAGGATCTCGATCCTGCCCTTTGTTGTTTTGAGTGCCGCTGGTGGTTAGTTTACCGGAAGGGCGACGCTGGCGGCTGCCTGTGCGGCAATGCCTTCTTCGCGTCCGGTAAAGCCAAGCCGCTCGGTCGTGGTGGCTTTGACATTGACCCGGTCGACATCAATCTCGAGGATCTCAGCAACCTTTTCCCGCATTGCAGGGGTATGGGGGCCGATTTTCGGCCGTTCACAAATCAGCGTGATATCGACATTCACGATCCGCCCGCCACGCTTGCGCACAAGGTCGGCGGCATGTTTGAGGAAAATATCCGATGCCGCACCTTTCCACTGCATGTCGCTTGGCGGGAAGTGCTGCCCAATGTCGCCTGCGCCAATTGCCCCCAAAATGGCATCGGTCAGGGTATGCAGACCGACATCGGCATCGGAATGGCCGTCGAGACGTGCCGTATGCGGGACCTTTACCCCACACAGGATGCAGTGATCACCCGGGGCAAAGCGATGAACATCAAAGCCGGTGCCAGTCCGGTATTCTTCTAGCGACATGAGCGCTGTTTCCTTGTTACTGCGATCCGCCCAGATTTGCGCGCGGCCAAAATCATCCCGGTGGGTGATTTTGTCGTTATTGGTGGTACCTGCGACGCAAATCACATCAAGACCGATGGCCTCAAGCAGGGCGGCGTCATCGGTAAATTCCTGACCTTCGAATTTCTGATGCGCATCGAGAATGGTCTTGAAATCAAATCCTTGCGGTGTTTGGGCACGCTGCAGGCTTTCCCGCGGAATGGTGCGGCTGATGATGCCATCACTGTCTGTCTGCTTGATCGTGTCCGCCACCGGCAGGGTCGGGATCGCGCCCGAATGTATTTCAAGCGCAGTCATGACCCGTTCAATCACGTCATCGGAAATGCCGGGGCGCGCCGCATCATGGATCAGAACGCGCTCTGGAGCCTTTGCCGCGAGTGCACGCAGACCGTTCAGGACAGATTGCTGCCGGGTATCGCCACCTGCCACCGGATCAGGGATTGGTAAAGCGTCGCCCAAGGATGCGATCGCACTTTCATACCAGTCGTGATGAGCTGGGTTATACACTACTTGAATAAGGTCGGGATCGGTGTGTCGTGCAAAACATTCAATGCAATGCGCAAGAATGCTTTTGCCGCCAAGCATGTGATATTGTTTTGGTATTGGGTCGCCAAATCTGCTACCGCTGCCGGCAGCAACGATGACAACGCCTGTTTTTTGGGTCATAAACGTAATGCCATGGCTTGTCTGAATTGCGCCGCAGGCTATCTTTCTGCGGAGGTTTTGCCAAGTCGGCAAATGCAATATCAGGGTCATATGTGATCCCGAAGACTGAGATGGGTTCCAAAATGCTTGCTGCATATATCCATATCCTTGCCCTGTTGCCCCTGACCGGCCAGATCATGCGTGCTGAACCGCGTCGGGACGTGTGGCTATATGCATCCATCTGTCTGGCGGCGATCGGAACCATGGTCTTGCTGGGTGTCACCGGCGAGGAAGTTCAGTCACGTGGCTTTGCGGCGGCTTTGCATTGGTCGGAACTGACCGTGATCATGATCTTTGGCGGTCTGGTGATCTGCAAGGGGCCGCATCAGGTCTGGCGGCTTGCGGGGTATATCGGGGGCTATCTGCTTCTGTTTGCGGTTCTTGCCGCAGTATTCAGACTGTTTGGTAATAACGAACCTGAGACAGTCGGTGGCCCGGCCCTCTATTCCGGTTGGCTTTGGGCGCATATCGGCAGTTCGTTGATCACCTATGCGCTGGTGACTTTGGCTGCGATTGCGGCGATGGCTTATGTTGTTCAAGAATATGCGTTGAAAAAACGCAAACCAACCCGGTGGAGCCGGCGTCTGCCGCCGCTGCGCGACAGTGAATACATGTTGGTCGGCTTTCTGAAATGGTCGGCCTGGGTCCTGATCATCGGGATCATTTCCGGGTTTGCGCTTCGCTATGTTGAGGGGCAAAGCCTGTGGGAAATTGACCACAAGATGCTGCTGACCTTGCTCGGGTTCGCGACCATTTGTGTGCTGATTTTTATCCATGAGCGGTCAACCTTGCGTGGGCGCATGGCCGTACGCTTTGTTCTTGGAGCCTGGTTGCTTCTGACCTTGGCGTTTCCGGGCGTTCGCTTGGTAACCGGTTATATCATCGGCTAGCGTCATAAATCGGCTGAAAGTAATACGGTTTGCCCAATTTTTGCGATCATCCGTGAGATGTATGCATAATTGCTAGTCATTAATTGGGAAGACGCAGACGTTCCTGCACGAATGAATATCTATAAAAATTCGAACTCTCATTAGCTTTTCGTTGAATTTTCAGCTTCAAGGCAACGATTTTTGCGTCAGCGGGCTGAGAGTTGTTGCATGTAATGCCCAGTTTTATTAATCTGCCCAAGTTTTAGGCAATTGGAATTTCTTCATGTCATTGCAGATCGGTTCTGTACATGTGCCAGAGAATGTTGTGCTGGCACCGATGTCAGGTGTGACTGACCTTCCGTTTCGGCAACAGGTCCGCCAGTTTGGCGGGCATCTTGTTGTGTCCGAGATGATTGCGTCGGACGCCATGACCCGCATCCAGCGGCATGAAAAGGAAGTCCGCAAAATGAACGGCGATTGCGCCGCCGAAAGTCCGCTTTCAGTGCAGCTTGCCGGGACTGAGCCCGAAGAAATGGCCGAAGCTGCCAAGATGAACGAGGCCCGCGGGGCCATGATCATTGATATCAATATGGGCTGTCCTGCCAAAAAGGTTACCAAGGGGTATGCTGGGTCAGCTCTCATGCGCGATGAAAAGCTGGCTGCGGATATCATCAAGGCGACGGTGGATGCCGTGACGGTTCCGGTCACGCTTAAAATGCGCCTTGGCTGGGACGATGATAACCGCAATGCACCTGTACTGGCGCGCATTGCCGAGGACCTTGGCATTGCGATGCTGACGATTCATGGGCGCACGCGCTGCCAGTTCTATAAGGGCGATGCCGACTGGGATGCGATTGCACTGGTCAAGGATGCGGTATCCATTCCGGTTCTGGGCAATGGTGATGTGAACAGCGAGGAAGACGCAAAGGAACTGCTTGAGCGATCCGGTGCGGATGGCGTCATGATTGGCCGTGGGGCGCAAGGTCGCCCATGGTTCCTTGCACAGGTTTCCCACTATTTGGCGACGGGTAAAAAGCTTCCGGCGCCATCACTTGATATTCAGCTTGAAACCATTCTGCGGCATTACGACGCCATGATTGATCACCATGGGCGTCAAGGTGTCCGCATCGCACGCAAACACTTGGCGTGGTATTGCAACAGTTTACGTAATGCGACGGAATTTCGCCGTGTTGTCAATGTGTTGGATGACCCGGCAGAAGTTAAAAATCAAATTCGGTCTTTCTACGAACCGTTGATCGAAGCCGAAATCAAACTCGATCAGGAAGCCGCCTGATCGCTTCAAAACAATAATATGGCGACGGTCAAAAAACACGTCGTCGGGGAAGATATGCATGAGACTGGGATTTGGAAAAGGCAATGGGGTGGACCCAACCGGCGTCCTGAACGCCATTGCCAGTGCTGTCGTCGTCGCCAACAGGGATGGCAAGATCAAGTTCGTCAATCAGGCGACAGAGCAGTTGTTTAACACAAGCTCCAGCGTCTTGTGCCGCAGTGACCTGACCGACTTCATTCCGTCAGACAGCCCGGTTTTTTCCCTGATCAAACAGGCGATTGATGAAGCAACGCTGGTCGCCGACCACAATCTTCTGATCGAAAGCCCGAAAATCGGCAAGCACACAGTCAACCTGACTGTGGGTTCCATGCCAGATGACAGTGATTGTGCTGTGTTGACCTTTGAACCGCGTTCCATTGCGCAAAAGATCGACAATCAGTTGCTCAGCCGAAATTCAGCGCGATCTGTCAGTGCGATGGCGGCCATTCTGGCGCACGAGATCAAGAACCCGCTATCAGGTATTCGTGGTGCGGCGCAGTTGCTTGAACAAACCAGTAACGAAGATGATCGGGTGCTGACGCGCCTTATTTGTGATGAAGCCGACCGAATTGTTGAACTTGTCGACCGCATGGAGATTTTCTCTGACAAGCCGCTCGAACGAGGGGCTGTCAATATCCATACGGTGCTTGAACATGTGCGTCGCCTGGCGGAAAACGGTTTTGGCAAGAACCTGACATTCGAAGAGATTTACGATCCATCCTTGCCGCCGGTGTTCGGCAATCGTGATCAGCTTGTTCAGGTGTTTTTGAACCTGATCAAGAATGCAGGCGAGGCTGTTGACCCCAAGGATGGAAAGATCACCATTTCGACACGCTATCAGCATGGTATCCGTCTTGCGGTTGCTGGCGGTGACGCGCGCGTTCATCTGCCGCTGGTGGTGTCGGTGCGTGATAATGGACCAGGCATTCCGCAAGACATGCGCGAAAGCCTGTTTGATCCGTTTGTCACCACAAAGCCGACCGGTTCTGGGCTTGGCCTTGCGCTGGTTGCGAAAATTATCAATGACCATGGCGGTGTGATTGAAGTGAAAGACGTGCCCGGGGGAGGCGCAGAGTTTCAAATCATGCTGCCGATTTACAATCGGGCACTGGCCGAGGGGGCTTCCGACCCGATCATAATCAATAACAGGGAAGAAACCGCATGAGTACCAGCCCTGCGAGAATTCTGGTTGCCGACGATGATCGGGCCATTCGCACTGTCCTGACGCAGGCATTGTCGCGTCAGGGGCATGAAGTCCGCAGTACCGGCCATGGCCGCACCCTGTGGGACTGGATCGCCGATGGGGACGGCGACCTTGTGATTACCGACGTGATGATGCCTGACGAAAACGGGCTTGATATGGTGCCGCGCATACGCAAGCTGCGCCCGGATCTTCGCGTTATTGTCATGAGTGCCCAGAACACCCTGATGACAGCTGTCAAGGCGGCCCAGCGCGGCGCGTTTGAATATCTGCCAAAACCATTTGATCTCAATGAGTTGATGGGGATTGTTGATCGCGCACTTGAGACGCCGCAAGAAAGCGAAAAAGGCGAACAAGAGGACGAAGAGGGCGATGATCGTCTGCCTTTGATCGGTCGTTCGCCAGCCATGCAGGAAATCTACCGCGCACTGGCACGTCTGATGAATACCGATCTGACCGTTATGGTCACGGGTGAAAGCGGTACGGGCAAGGAGCTTGTTGCGCGCGCACTGCATGAGTATGGCGCGCGTCGCCATGGGCCGTTTGTCGCCATTAACATGGCGGCCATCCCGCGCGAACTGATCGAAAGCGAGCTGTTTGGCCACGAAAAAGGTGCGTTTACCGGTGCGAATGAGCGCAAGGTCGGCCGTTTCGAGCAGGCTGAAGGCGGCACACTGTTTCTTGATGAAATTGGCGATATGCCCCTTGAGGCGCAGACGCGTTTGCTGCGTGTCTTGCAGGAAGGCGAATATACCCGCGTTGGCGGACGTACCCCGATCCGCGTCAATGTTCGTATTGTTGCCGCAACCCACCGCGATCTGCGCAAACTGATCCGCGAAGGCACATTCCGCGAAGATTTGTTCTATCGTCTCAATGTCGTGCCGATCCGTTTGCCGTCGCTTCGCGAACGCCTGGAAGACATTCCGGAGCTGGTCAACCACTTCCTGATGCAGGCAAGTGAGGAAGGCCTTCCGCGCAAGACCCTGTCAACGGAGGCGATGGCGCGTCTCAAAGCGCATCGTTGGCCCGGCAACATCCGCGAACTCGAAAACATGGTTCGTCGTCTGACAGCGCTTTATTCGCATGATGTGATCGGTGTGGACGTTATCGAGACGGAGTTTTCGGAAAACAATGTCAGCGAAGCCGCGCCGAGTGCCGAACCGCAATCGCTTTCGGAATCGATTGAACGTCACGTGCGTGAATATTTTGATGCCCATGATGATGATCTGCCGGCAAACGGTCTTTATGACCGTATTCTTCGGGAAATGGAGCGTCCGCTTTTGAACGTGACGCTTGAAGCAACGCGCGGCAATCAGGTCAAGGCTGCCGAGGTTCTTGGCCTTAACCGCAACACGCTGCGCAAGAAAATCCGTGATCTTGGGCTGGAAGTCGTCAGGGGCACGAAATGAACAATACCGACCGTTCGATCTCCAACCGGTTCTTGCGGTCGGGCTTTGTACGGTTTCTGGGGTGGCTTGGCCAGTCTCGGCGCTTTGCGTTCGGGTTGGTTACAGCGGCCCTGATTTCGGTTACGGCGACGTATCTGGCGATGACGGGAACGGCGCCGTTCCGTCCTGATCCGCGTCTGATCCTGCTGCTATTGAACATCGATCTCGTGTTGGTGTTGCTTCTTGCAACGCTGGTCGCGCGCAAACTTGTCCAGATCTGGGTGGAACGTCGGCGCGGGGTTGCCGGGGCCAAGCTTCACACCCGTATGGTTCTGATGTTCTCGTTGGTGGCGGTGACACCGGCGATTGTTGTGGCCATTTTCTCCGCACTCTTCCTGCATTTTGGTATTCAGGGCTGGTTTAGCGACCGCATCCGGACCGCGGTCGAGGAAAGCATGGTGATCGCCGATGCCTATTTGCGCGAACACCAGGAGCTTATCCGGGCCGATGCCTTGGCGACCACCAGCGATTTGCAGCGTTTTGGTGTGAATTTCTCGACCAGTACGGACCGTATTTCCAGCCTTCTGACCGATCAGGCGCTGGCGCGTGGTTTGCCGGAAGTCATGATGATCGACGGATCGGGTCGCATTATCGCGCAGTCGGAATACAGCTTTTCCTATGACACCAATCAGGCATCCGTACCGCCAGAGGTCTTTGATGAAGCGCGTCAGAAAGACGTGGTTCTGATGATCGGGTCAAGCGACAACCGCATCCGCGCGATTGCCAAGATCCCGAGCTTTATTGACGCCTTTTTGCTGGTCGGACGATTTGTTGACCCGAATGTGCTTGATCGCATCGACAAGGCCCGGCGTGCGGTTGACGCCTATGAAAGCCTTGAAGGCGAACGATCCGGGATCGTGATCACCTTTGTCATGATCTTCGTTTTGATTTCAGTGGTGTTGCTTTTGGCTGCCGTTACGCTGGGTTTGATGGTCGCCACCCGTCTGGTGCAGCCAGTTTCGCAATTGATTACCGGTGCAGAGCGCGTCCGTGACGGGGATTTGTCCTTCCGGGTGCCGCTTGACGGGCAGGGGGATGAGCTTGAAGCGCTGAGCCGCGCCTTTAACCGTATGACCGCGCAGCTCGAAACGCAGCGTAATGAACTGGTAGCGGCCAACCGACTTAATGATGAACGCCGCCGCTTTACCGAGGCGATCCTCGGTGGTGTGACAGCTGGCGTGGTTGGTCTTGATCCGGACCGCAAGATTGATCTTCCCAACCGCAGTGCGTCGGATCTTCTGGGGGTTGATCTTGAAGATTACATTTCACAGGAACTGACCGAAGTTATCCCGGAATTTCTGCCACTGTTTGAAGACTTTGGTCGCGACGGGGAGCGCAGTAAGCCGCGCCAGATTGAAATTCGTCGGGATGGTGTCAGTCGTACCTTGATGTCGCGGGTGACGGCCGAGTGGGCCGACGATGGTACCGTGTTCGGTTATGTCGTGACGTTTGATGATGTGACCGAACTTCAGACCGCACAGCGCATGGCGGCCTGGGCCGATGTCGCACGACGCATTGCGCACGAAATCAAGAACCCGCTGACACCCATTCAGCTTTCGGCAGAGCGCCTTAAACGTCGTTACCTGAAGCAGATCAATGACGATCAGGAGGTCTTCCAGACCTGTACGGATACCATCATTCGACAGGTGTCTGATATTGGACGGATGGTCGACGAGTTTTCGAGCTTTGCGCGCATGCCAACGCCGACAATGCGGTTGGAAAATATCGGTGAACTGGTGAAAAGTGCAGTGTTCCTGCAAAAGCAGGCGCATAGCCATATTACCTATGACTTTGATCGCAGTGGCATCGAGGAACTGCAGATTTCCTGTGATGCGCATCAGGTCAACCAATGCTTGACCAACACGCTTAAAAACGCTGCGGAGGCCATTGAAGGTCGCGAGAAGCCTGAAAACGGCGAACTGCCAAAAGGCAGGATTGAAATTTCGGTTGCCACATCGCCTGATAATCAGCGCGTTTTCGTGGCCGTGTCGGATAACGGCAAGGGGCTTCCGGCTGAACATCGTGAACGACTGACAGAACCCTATGTCACGACCCGATCCAAGGGAACCGGGCTTGGCTTGGCCATCGTAAAGAAAATCATGGAAGACCATGGCGGAGAGCTTATACTCTCTGACGGCGTTGAAAGCGGGGCGACGATTACGTTATCTTTCCCGAAGGTTTTGGAAACCGAAACCGATGGCGTTGATTCGAACGCAAACTCCTCAGGCAATTGACTTATTTGCCAAAATCGCAACAAGAAAAAGATTGATTTGGTCACGACATGGCGCACGACATTCTTATTGTCGACGATGAAGAAGATATCCGGTCCCTGATTTCCGGCATTCTCGAAGACGAGGGCTATACAACCCGTCAGGCAGGATCAAGTCAGGGAGCTCTGTCCGAGGTTGCCGCCCGTCGGCCGAGCCTTGTGGTGCTTGATATCTGGATGGATGAAAGTGACCATGACGGCATCGAAACCCTCAAGCTGATCAAGCGCGAGCACAGTGAAGTTCCGGTCGTGATGATTTCCGGTCACGGCAATATCGAAACCGCACTCGAAGCATCGCGCATCGGGGCATATGATTTTATTGAAAAGCCGTTCAATACCGACCGTTTGCTGATGGTGGTCGAGCGCGCCATTGATGATGCGCGTCTGCGTCGCGAAAACCGCGAACTGACCCTTAAGGCGGGCGGTGATACCGAACTGGTCGGAAAGTCATCTGTCCTGAACAATTTACGACAATCGGCCGAACGCGTTGCACGCACCGGCAGCCGTATTCTCATTCATGGTCCGGCTGGATCTGGCAAGGAAGTTGTCGCGCGGCTTATTCATCAAAAATCCGCACGTGCCGAAGCGCCGTTTGTGGTTTTGAATTGCGCGAATATTTCACCTGAAACCATGGAAGAGTCGCTTTTCGGGGCGGTCGCGACAGCAGACCGTGAAGCGCGCACCGGCGTGCTTGAAATGGCCCATGGTGGCACCTTGTTGCTTGATGAAGTGGCAGACATGCCGCTTGAAACCCAGGGCAAAATCGTACGTGTTCTGCAGGATCAAACGTTTGAACGCGTCGGTGGATCGGTGCCGGTTAATGTGGATGTCAGGGTCATTGCCACGACTGCGCGCGATCTTGAACAGCGCATTGAAGAGCAGAAATTCAGGCAGGATCTTTATTACCGTCTGAATGTTGTGCCACTTGAAGTGCCTTCCTTGCAGCAGCGCCGTGACGATATTCCAATGCTGGCAGAAATGTTTCTTGATCGATATGCCGATGCGACCGGCCTTCCGAAAAGAAAGCTGTCGCCCGAAGCAATGGCAACGCTGCATGCTTATGACTGGCCGGGCAATGTTCGTCAGTTGCGCAATGTGATCGAAAGACTGATGATCATGGCGCCAGGTGATGAAGACAAGGTCGACCTGATCAGTGGCAAGATGCTGCCATCAGAGCTGTTTTCTGATGTTCCGACTTCGCTAAGTTTTGACAAGACCAGTGAAATCATGGCATTGCCGCTCCGCGAAGCGCGTGAGATGTTTGAAAAAGAGTATCTCCAGACGCAGATCGACCGTTTTGGCGGGAATATCTCCAAAACGGCAAGCTTTGTGGGCATGGAACGTTCAGCATTGCATCGCAAGCTGAAAAGCCTTGGTGTTAACGGGCAATAAGCCTGAGATTACCTTGGACTGTTGTGAACGGGAGAATTCGAAATGAAGGTCATCATTTGCGGCGCTGGGCAGGTGGGGTTCCACATTGCCAAGTATCTGTCTGCGGAAAACAATGATGTAACCGTGATCGACCAGTCCGAAGAGCTGGTGCGCAAGATTTCCGATACACTTGAGGTCAAGGGTATCATTGGCTTTGGCTCACACCCGGATGTGTTGCAGCAGGCGGGTGCTGAAGAGGCCGATATGCTGATCGCGGTGACCTTTGCTGACGAAGTCAACATGACGGCCTGTCAGGTCGCACATTCGCTGTTTAACGTGCCGACCAAAATCGCGCGTATCCGCAGCCAGACTTATTTGCAGCCCGAATGGGCCAGTCTGTTTGGCCGTGAGAAGCTGCCGATTGACGTGGTGATTTCGCCCGAAATGGAAGTTGCACGCGCGGTTGCACGCCGTCTTCAGGCGCCAGGTGCGTTTGACATGATCCCGTTTGCCGATGACAAGGTCAAAATCCTTGGCATCCGCTGCAGTGACGATTGCCCGGTGATCAACACGCCCCTGCGTCAGCTTCATCAGCTTTTCCCGGATCTCAATATTTCGATCCTCGGCATGATCCGCGGTGACAAGGCGGTTTATCCCAAGGGGGATGACCAGATGCTGGCCGGCGACCTTGTATATCTTGCGGTTTCCAGTGATCAGGTCGATCGGGCGATGTCGGCCTTTGGTCATGAAGACCCGGAAGCGCGCCGTATTGTGATCTTTGGCGGCGGTAACATTGCGTTGTTCCTGGCTGAGGAAATCAACAAGAACTTCCCGGGCGTTACCACCCGACTGGTCGAGGCCGACCCGGAACGGGCACGCTATGTCGCACAGAAACTGCCAAAGAAAAGTGTCGTCTTGCGTGGGGATGTTCTTGATCCGGAACTACTTGAAGAGGCCAATGTCGGCAATGCCGAGGCGGTAGTTGCCCTGACCAATGATGATGAAACCAACATTCTGTCGTCCCTGCTGGCGAAGCGGTATGGCTGCCCGCGTGCGCTGACGCTGATTAACAAAAGTACTTATAATTCACTGGTTTCCGAACTTGGCGTTGATGTTGTGATCAGCCCGCGTATGACGACGGTGTCGACCATCCTCCATCATGTGCGCCGTGGACGTATTCGGGCTGTACACAGCCTTTCCGAGGGCTTTGGCGAGGTGCTTGAGGCAGAAGCACTTGAAACCGCACCAATCGTTGGCAAGGCGATCAAGGATATCTCGATGCCTGCCGGTGTGGTCTTTGGGGCTATTCTGCGCAACGGAGAGGTTGTAATGCCACGTGCCGCGACCGTGATCGAAGCCAATGACCGGATTGTGGTATTTGCAGGCTCTGAGCAGATCAAGAAGGTCGAGAAAATGTTTGCCGTTCGTCTGGAATATTTCTGATCGGGCAGGCGGTTATCTTAGTCCTCATACAAAATAATGCCCAGCCAGCCACCGGGATTTCAAATGTCTGACCAATTGCCTCATCCGCCTCAAGCCGTCATTTTTGACTGGGATAACACCCTCGTTGATAGCTGGGGAACCATTCAGACTGCGCTTAACATGACGTTTGAGGAATTCGGTCTGGAAAGCTGGTCGATCGAGGAAACCAAGCAACGGGTTGCGCGTTCCATGCGTGACAGTTTTCCGATCCTGTTTGGCGAAGACCGTTGGCTGGATGCCAAGGACAGTTTCTATGGCCATTTCCAATCCATTCACCTTCAAACGTTGAAACCGCTTGCCGGGGCACATGATCTGTTGTGTGCGTTGCGTGATAACGGGACCTATATTGGGGTTGTCAGCAACAAGAATGGTGATTTCCTGCGCAAGGAAGCCGATCACCTTGAATGGACCCCGTTTTTTGGCAAGATCATCGGGGCAACGGATGCCGCCAAGGACAAACCCGCGCCCGATCCGGTCCATATGGCTATGGGCGACTCTTCGGCACCGCAATATGAGAATCTATGGTTTGTTGGCGATAGTGTGGTTGATATTCAGTGCGCGCGGAACGTTGGAGCGACTGCAATCCTGATCGGTGACGAAATAACCGGCCACAGTGACACGCAGAATTCCGCGACTCTCAGCCCTGATTGGCATTTCGCGGATTGTGACGCGCTTGTTAGGGTTGTAAAAAGCTTCTCGAACGTCTTATAGTTCATACAGGTCATTAAAAATGGGGCCGGAATCGTGACTGACCTGATCGTCGACGGTTCCACATTTTCCTTGGCCGCCCGAAACCAAAAAAACGCTCATAAAAGAAGGCTAGGTCTAACCAATGGCGGAAAAATCACAAAATGTTCAGGACGTCTTTCTGAACTATTGCCGTAAAAACAAAACGCCGGTTACCGTGTTTCTGGTCAACGGAGTCAAATTGCAGGGGATCATTACCTGGTTTGACAATTTCTCTGTTTTGCTGCGGCGCGATGCTCATACCCAGCTCGTGTACAAACACGCGATTTCGACGGTAATGCCGACGACCCCGATCAAGCTGTTTGATCCGAGCCAGCCTGCGACGGAAGAAGAAAATAGCTGACGAGTCTCTGACTTCGGGGAGCGGCGATACGCCGGACTCTCCCCGGGTCCTGGTTTTCCATCCGGAACTAAAACGCGCAGACCCGACCGGGACTTGGCGCGACGCGTCTTCACGTCTGGAAGAAGCGGTCAGTTTGACGGGTGCGCTTGAATTTGAAGTGGTGGGCGCGGAAATCGTGCCCATTGCAAAGTTGCGGCCTTCCACACTGTTTGGCAAGGGCGTGACTGAACGGCTTGGCTTGCAGATCAAGGCCGAAGAAGCCGATATTGTCATGATCAACGGCATACTTACCCCGATCCAGCAACGTAATCTGGAACGGGAATGGAAATGCAAGGTCATCGACCGAACGGGCCTGATCCTTGAAATCTTTGCTGATCGTGCGCGGACCCGTGAAGGGCGCTTGCAGGTGCAGCTCGCACTGCTGAGTTATCAGCGATCACGCCTTGTCCGGACATGGACGCACCTTGAACGTCAACGAGGTGGCCGTGGCTTCCTTGCCGGTCCTGGTGAACGTCAGATCGAGATTGACCGACGTTTGATTGGAGACAAGCTTGCCAAGCTCCGCCGAGAGCTTGAGGAAGTCAAGCGCACCCGTGAACTGCATCGTGAGGCCCGTCGTCGTGTGCCGTACCCGATTGTGGCACTGGTGGGCTACACCAACGCTGGCAAGTCGACCCTGTTTAACCAGCTGACCGTGTCTGAAGTGTTTGCCGAGGACATGCTGTTTGCGACCCTGGACCCGACCATGCGTGGTCTTGTTCTGCCAAGTGGTCGCAAGGTTATTTTGTCTGATACGGTGGGCTTCGTATCCGACCTTCCGCATGATCTTGTCGCAGCTTTCCGCGCGACGCTTGAGGAAGTTCTGGAAGCAGATCTGATTGTTCATGTGCGCGATGCTTCTTCGCCCGAAACCGAAGAGCAGAAGCTTGATGTGCTTGAAGTCCTCAAAGAACTGGGGCTTCAGAAGGCCATTGACGGTGAAGAATTGGTCGAGGCGCTCAACAAGATCGATCAGCTTGAAGGAGACGACCTGCAGGCGGTGTTGGAATATGCGACGCGCCATGACAACACCATTGCGATTTCCGCCGTCAAAGGCACAAATTGTGACGCGTTGCTTGATCTGATCGAAGATCGCCTGACGGAAGATATGCCGATTTTCGAGCTTTGCGTACCTTATGCGGATGGAAAGTCACTCGCGCGGCTCTATGAGCAGGGTGAAGTACTTAAGCGCAATGAAGGTGCGGATGGTATTTCGGTACAGGTTCGTGTTGATACGACCCGTGTCGGCCGGTTCGAGGATTGGTGCGCCAAGGCCGGGCTTGATATTCATCTGGTGTGATAGGGAGAAAGCGCGTGGCGATCAAAGTCGATATGGACAAGGTCACCGACATCATTCGGGAAGTGTCGGCTGCCGAGATTGCCCCACGTTTTGGCCAACTTGATGATGCGGATATCGACACCAAGACCCATGCGATGGATCTTGTGACGATTGCCGATACCGAGGCGGAACGCGTTTTGACCCAACGCCTTACCGATCTGCTTCCCGGCAGTCGTGCCTTGGGTGAAGAGGCAGCCCATGAAGACCCGACGCTTCAGAAGCGCATTTTTGCGGCCGACGATCCTTTCTGGATCATTGACCCGGTCGATGGCACCAAAAACTTTGCCCATCACAAACAACCATTTCGTTGCATGGTCGGACTTTATGCTGGCGGAGAAACCGTTGCGGCATGGATTGTCGATCCGATTGAAGGGGCGGCAACCGTTGCGGAGCTTGGGTCAGGGACGCGTTATAAGGATCAACCGGTTTCGGTCCGATCCAACATCACAAAGGCCGCAGATGCCAAGGGTTTTCTGATTTCATATGCCCGCGATCGCATCCGCAAGCATTACGGTCATCTCGATTTCTTTGCTGATGTGGCGCATTACTCTTGCTGTGGTGCGGAGTATGAAGAAGTGGCGCGGGGAGCGTTTGATTTCTGTGCCTATCGCACACTCAAGCCCTGGGACCATGCACCTGGCACCTTATTGGCCAGAGAAGCCGGTGGGTATGCGCGCTATATCACGGCCAATACCGATAACGAATATAACGCCAATGCCAAAGCAGCTGGTCTTTTGTGTGCGAGTTCCGAGGAACTCTGGGCCGAGATCAATGAAATCCTGATGCCGCTATTCCCCGCATAAGGGCAGTTGCAAGTCCGCAAGATTTGTCAAATCGACGCGTGCTAGCGTTTTCGAACTGCACAACAAACTGCACGAGAGAACGATGAACAAATTGCATGCCCGGAAATCCTACCAGGAACGTCTTGCACGGGTGCAGGGCTATATTCATGATCATCTTGATGAAGAACTTGATCTGAACAAGTTGGCGGAAATCGCCTGCATGTCGCCAACCCATTGGCATCGCATTTATCACGGTGTTTTTGGCGAGACCATCGCGGCAACGGTAAAGCGGGTCCGGCTTCATACCGCAGCTGGCATGTTGGCAAACAGTGCAATTTCGATTGAAGATATCGGCAAACGCTGCGGGTATCCGAACCTGCAATCCTTTACGCGGATCTTTTCGGATTGTTATGGCATGCCGCCAGCGCGATATCGCAAGGAAGGCAGTCATGCGAAATTTCAGAACGCCCTTGAAGACCAGGGGGCTGTCATCATTGGGCCTTGGGATGTCGAAATTCGCAACGTACCCGAAATGCAACTTTTGACGATTGACCACCATGGGGCATTCATGCAGATCGGCGAGGCGTTTGATCGGTTGTTTGGGTGGCTGGCGGTGCGGGACCTGATCACACCGGATGCAAGGTTGATCGGGGTTTATCACACAGATCCCGACAGCTACCGGGAAGAGGACCTGTTTTCCAAAGCAGGGGCATTGCTGTCCAACGCCACGGCAATCGAGCTGGAAGCACCAGTAGAACGAACGACCGTGGCAGCTGGGCGATATGCCTGTCTGCACTACAAGGGCCCATATGCCGATATGAAGGCTGCCTATTTATGGCTTTTCGGTAAATGGTTGCCGCAGTCTGGCGAGGAAGCCCGCGAAGGACCGGTTTTTGAGGAATATCTCAATAATCCGCGCGAAGTGGCGCCAACTGAGCTCCTTACCGAAATCTATATGCCGCTGGAAAGCTAGGCCAAAAATCTTGAGCGGGGCAGATGTGCGATCATACCTGACCGCGCTCTGTCTTTTTCGCCAGATTCCAAAGGTTATCCATTTCCGCGAGGTCTGAGTCAGCCGCCGTTCGGCCATCGCGGGCGAGTTCATCTTCGATAAAATGGAAGCGTTTGGTGAATTTGTGGTTGGCACCGCGAAGTGCCACTTCGGGGTCAACACCGATCTTGCGTGCCAGATTGGCCATAACAAACAGCATGTCGCCCAGCTCATCCTGCAAACGGGCCGGATCCGGATTTTCGGTCATTTCGGCTTTAAGTTCGTCGATTTCTTCGTGAAGTTTGTCAAAGACTTCATCGGTGGTCGGCCAGTCAAACCCGACGCGGGCAGCGCGTTTGGTCAGTTTTTCTGCGCGCATAAGCGCGGGCAGGGCGCTTGCAACACCGTCAAGGGCGCTGTGGCGTTCATGGCCTTTGTCTTCGGCCTTTTGGGCACGTTCGGCGGCCTTGATCTTTTCCCATGTCTGATTGACGCCATCTGTAGTTGTCGCACCGCCATCACCAAATACATGCGGATGGCGGCTCACCATTTTTGAAACAATGCTGTTGGCAACGTCTTCAAATTCGAAATGCCCGGCTTCCTTGGCCATCTGCGCGTGAAACACGACCTGCAAGAGCAAATCACCCAATTCATTGCAGAGTTCCGGCATGTCGTTGTCTGCAATGGCGTCTGCGACTTCGTAGGCTTCTTCGATGGTGTAGGGGGCAATGGTCGAGAAATCCTGTTCCAGATCCCACGGGCAGCCACCATCCGGGTTGCGCAGCTTTGCCATGACGTCGAGAAGTTCGTTGATGGCTTTGCTGTTATGCGTGGTCATGGTGGATGTCCTGTTTGGTTTGCCGGTTTTTGCCCGTCTTTAAGTCCTATCGCGCTGCACCACGACTGACAAGCCTATCATCACTGCAAAACAAAACCCGCAAGGCCGATGTGGCGCTTGCGGGTTTTGCTGTGATGTTCGGATGCCCTTTGGCTTATGCAGCCTTAAGCTTTTCCGGTTTTGCGGTGCTTTCATCCTTGGTTTTCTTGGATGCGGCACTTTCTTCTTTTTTTCCTTCGACCAAACCGCGATGCAGGGCGACAATCGCCTTGTTGAAGTCGCCTTCGGCAACAACAAACTGCAGATCAACACGGCGGCTCGGATAGTGGGATGCCACCAGGTCAACACCGGCATCATCCAGGATCGACACGGCACGGGCAAACAGGCCCGGCTGTTCGATATTGGCACCGATGACCGAGACAATCGCGACCTTACGGGTCTGGACGGTTGCTTCGGGCTGGTTTGCCTCAATCTCGTCAACACAACGACGGATCTGTTTCAGCGGTGCTGCAACATAATGCGTGATCGTGTTGGCGTTCAGGTTCTTGGTGACAGTCGGCACCTTGTAACGTTTCAGAACGTTCAGGATCGCTTCTTCGCCACCTGGAACGCCAACCATATCCTGATTGAAGACTTCAATCTCGAACGCAGTCGGAACACCGGTGACGATTTCAACGCGGCTGTTTTCCGGCTCCCAATGATCGTCAATCACCGTACCCGGATGTTCCGGTTCAAAGGTGTTGGCGATGCGCAGCGGAATGTCGTTCTGACGAAGACCCTTGGCTGCACGCGGGTGGATGGCTTCCATGCCCATGTTCGAAAGCTGATCGGCCACGTCGTAGCTCGTGCGGCCAATCGGGCGCACAGCGTCTTCGCCGACAATGCGCGGATCGGCACTCGACAGGTGGAATTCCTTATGAATGATTGCTTCACGCGCCTGTGTCAGGCAGGCAATCCGCGAGAAGGTCACTTCACTGTAACCACGGCCATAGATGCTCATCAGGCCTTCGCTGCACTGGGCATAACCCGTTGCAATCGCAAGCTGATTTGACAGATCAATGTCTTCGAACACCTTGTTGATGCGACCATCAAGGGTAGAGGCCTCTGGCTCGCGCCAGCCTGACAGGTCGGCGAATACGGCATTCACACCCTTTGCACGCAGCAGCAACATGGTGTTGTGCGCACTATGTGCTTCACCAATGGCCGACAGCATTTCGCGTACGGTCAGAAGGTGTTTTTCAAGCTTGAAATGACCAAAGCTGCACAGACGATGAAGATCCATCAGGCAACTGCGCGTGCCTTCGATCCGTTCCTGAACAAAGGCATTGGCCAGCTTCAGTTCCGGTGCATCACCAAAGATTTCTTCGTTGATGGCACACATTTTCTCGGAAACTTTGGTCAGAGCATCGCCCCAGGCCCAATCGGTTTCCGATCCGGCGTAAAGCTGATAGACGCCTGCTTCACCGGTTTTCTTGTTTTCGAGCAGAAGGTCGGTAAAGCCGCCATATGCCGAAACGACAAAGACACGGTTGTAAAGCTCGTCTTCGCTGCGATTGCCGACCAGAATGTTGTCCATGACCGCATCAACCTGGGTCATCGACGTACCACCGATCTTGTGAACGCTATGCCCAGCGTCCTTATTTTTCTGGGCTGAAAGCATGTTGCCTCCTTTGGGGGCGTTTCCTTTAAAAAATATGCTCAAGAGCGTTCGGGGCGTTTAGGAAGCTAGCGCCCCGAACAAAATTCTTTTAGCTGGCGAGAGATTCGCCATCGAGCGGGTAGACACCGTTCTCATCATGGACTTCGCGACCATTGAGTGGCGGGGTGAAGGCACAAGCGACAACCATGTCCTCGGTACCGCCGCGCAGATAGTGACGGTCGTGTTTGTCGAGGATGTAAACCGTGCCCGGCTCGATCTTGTATTTCTTGCCGTCAGCGATGGTTTCCACTTCGCCATTACCCGAGATGCAGTAAACCGTCTCGAAATGGTTGGCGTAACAGATTTCGGTTTCAGTACCGGCATAGATGGTGGTGATGTGGAATGAGAAGCCCATACCATCTTCGGCAAGCGACAGACGGGTGCTTTCCCAATTGTCCGAAACCACACGGCGACCGGACGCTTCACATTCTTTCAGAGTACGAACAATCATTTTTAACTCTTTGATATAATTAAGTTGTGGGGCAGGGCGACGCATTGATGCGTCGCCCTAACTTTTGTTACTCAGCGGCTGCTTTGGCCGGGGATACTTCCTTGCCCATGGCTTTGGCAGTTGCCAGTTCAAGGATGTCCAGGCCATGTGCCAAATCCTGCTTGGAGATGATCAAAGGCACAAGGCATTTAACAACTTCATCTTCCGGGCCACTGGTTTCAATCACAAGGTTATGCTTGAAGCACTCCTTGGTGACTTTCGATGCCAGCTCACCGCTTTCAAAGCTGATACCCTGCATAAGGCCGCGCCCCTTACGATAGATTTTGCCATCGCCATAGCGCTCGGCAATCTCTTCCAGCCGGGAGCCAAGGAATTCGGCTTTGTCGCGTACATCCTTTGCAAAGCTGTCATCTGACCAGAAATGGTCAAGGGCAGCAGCAGCTGTCACGAACGCGTGGTTGTTACCACGGAAGGTGCCGTTATGTTCGCCCGGATGCCAGACATCGAACTCAGGCTTCATCAGAACCACGGCAAGCGGAAGACCATAAGCCGAAAGCGACTTCGACAGCGTGATCATGTCCGGCTTAATGCCGGCCGGTTCGAAGCTGAAGAACGTACCGGTACGGCCACACCCTGCCTGAATGTCATCAAGAATCAGAAGGATGTCGTGTTTCCGGCAAGTCTGTTCAAGTTTCTTGAGCCAGTCAAAGTCGGCAGCATTCAGGCCACCTTCACCCTGCACAGCTTCAACAATCACGGCAGCGGGAAGGTCTACGCCGCTGGAGTTGTCCGACAGGAGGCGGTCAAGATAGTCGACGGTATCAACGCTATCACCCATATAACCATCGAACGGAACAGCAACAGCGCCATCAAGGGATACGCCAGCAGCGCCACGATGGTGCTCGTTACCGGTAACCGCAAGCGAACCCAATGTGCAGCCATGGAAACCGTTGGTGAACGAAATCACGGTTTCACGACCTTTGACGCGACGCGCCACTTTCAGCGCGGCTTCAACGGCATTGGTGCCGGTCGGGCCGGTAAACTGAACCTTGTATTCCATGTTACGCGGCTTGAAGATTTTATCTTCGAGCGCTTCAAGGAAAGCAGCCTTGGCTTTGGTGTGCATATCCAGACCATGGGTCACGCCGTTTGATTTGATGTAATCAATCAGCTTTTCCTGCAGGACAGGATGGTTATGGCCATAGTTCAGGCTGCCGGCACCGGCAAGGAAGTCCAGATAACGGTTGTTGTTGTCGTCGGTCAGCCAGGCGCCTTCTGCCTTTTCAAAGGTTACGGGGAAGGAGCGTGCATAGCTCTGAACTTCCGATTCAAGGCGATCAAATACAGTCATGGTTCCCTCTTTCATATTGGGAAAAATCAAGTCCACATGTCATGCAAAACGTTCCGGCTTGCCGGATGTTCCAGAAATGTTCGAGCCATTTCGTGCATGAAAAGTGGGGAAATTCGGTCAGCCGGATCAGGCTGCAACGCGTTCGACGTCTTCGCGTTCAAATGGCCCGATCTGCCACAGAATTTCGCTGGCAGCGGCACCTTCGAAGTGCGTTTCACGTTCGAACTGGACCTTGCGTTTGACTTCAGCGCCCAGTTCGCGTGCGACAGAACGGAACACGCCCTGCGATGGGGCGTTGGTCGACGTAATCGTCGTGTTCAACTGCGAGACATTATGGCAGGACGGACGATCCAGAATATCAAGGATCAGACGTTTCGCCAGACGCAGGCCACGAGCCTTGGGCGATACGGCGACCTGCCAGATGAAAAGCTGTTCAGGCTTGTCCGGAACGATGTAGCCCGAGACAAAACCAACGGCTTCGCCGTTGAGTTCAGCAATCGCGCACGTGTCCGCAAAGTGCGAGCACTGCAGCAGATTGCAATACATCGAGTTCTCATCCAACGGCTTGCAGTCGGCGATAAGGGTGTTTACCGCAGCACCGTCTGTTGCCTTGGGTTTACGGATAATCAGGTTGGCTTTCTGGCCGGTATTGCCGTTTGTGTTGGCAATTTTCATCGGTCTGCCTGTTCTGTTATTTCGATACACGATCATTTATGTCGCGAGAGATATATAGAACACCGATATAAATGGATCAACCCCCTATGTGTTACTTTACTGTGAAATGCCACAAATTGTTGAGAATAAACGAAAGAATGATTAATCGACCTTCGATGGGGATAATGTTCTTTCGATGAAATATTCTTTCCTTAAAGTGGCGAGTTTCGATGGAATAAATGATCGAAATTCGATGTAAAAACGTCTTAAAACGTTGCGAAGTCGCCGATGTGGGGCTAAAACAGCGTCTGCTACTGGAAACCTGACTTGCCCGGAACATAACCATGGATAAATTGCATGAAGCGTTGATCTCTATTCGCCGTATCCTGCGCGCGAGTGATATTCACGCAAAAAAGCTTGGTAAAGTGACCGGGCTTAAAACCTCACAGCTTCTTGTTCTGCAATCGCTTGAGGAATTCGGCGAGATGACGGTTGGCCAGATCGCCGCCAAGGTCAATCTGGCCCAGGCATCGACAACCGCCCTTGTTGACAAGTTGCAGGCGATGCAGCTTGTCACCCGTGAACGTGGCGATACCGACAAGCGTAAGGTCTTCGTGCGGTTGACCGATCAGGGCAGGGCGATACTAGATCGCGCGCCGATGGCGCTTCACGACCGGTTTTCAGACAACTTCAACAGTCTTGAGGAATGGGAACAAACCTTCCTGATCGCTGCCCTTCAACGCGTTTCGGGCATGATGGATGCCAGCGACATCGATGTTGCCCCGGTTCTTGATCACGATGTGATTGTTGAAAAGGCCGTAGATCGTCGCTGAGGTCTGTGTATTTGAAGTGTTTCGCAGTACACTGTAAATAAACAAGAAATAAGATTTCGCAGTGCGGATTTCTGGCTAAGATATTGCCGGAGATTTCGGGGCTGTCGACGTGTGCAAATCTCTACTTAATGTGTTTTTTAGGTTGACCAGATCAACCATGAGTGCATTCATTCAAAAAAACATATGTGTGGAGGATGCAATGTCTGATAACCATTCTTGGTCTCGTCGTGATGTTTTGAAAGCTTCGCTGGCAGCTGCCGGGATCGGAGCATGCGGGCTGTTTCCAAGACCCGCGTCGGCGGTTGGATCCCTTAAGCTCGGCGCCTCTGACGTTACCGTCATATCGGATGGTAATCTGATGTTGCCATTATCATTTGCCTTTCCCGATGTGCCACGTGATGAGCTGATCGCGTTGCTTAAAGCAGAGGGGCAGCCGACAGATGCATTGCTGCCTGATTGCAATATTACTGTTTTGCGCCACGGTGATCGGGTGGTGATGTTTGACGTTGGGGCCGGTCCAAACTTCATGCCATCCGCCGGCAAGCTAATGGATAACCTTGGTGAGGCTGGCGTCAGTCCGGATGAAGTCACCGATGTTGTGTTCACACATGCGCACCCGGATCACCTGTGGGGCCTGATTGATGATTTTGATGAATTGATCTTCACCGATGCGCGCTATCACATGAACCGGGTCGAGTGGGAATACTGGCAGGCGGAGGACACCCTGGAAAAAACGCCCGAGGCGCGCAAAAGCTTTGTTGTCGGGGCGCGAAACCGTATGGCGTTCCTTGAAGACCGGATCGAGCTTTTCGAATATGGCGCCGAAGTGGTGTCTGGTGTCGAAGCCGTCGATACGGCCGGTCATACGCCGGGGCATACATCCTTTATGATCCATGACGGATCAAGCAGTGCTTTGGTGGTCGGGGATGCAATCACCAATGTTGCGGTGTCGCTGACCCATCCTGAATGGCCAAGTGGATCTGATCAGGATGCCGAGAAAGGCATTGCAACGCGCAAGATGCTGCTGGATCGCTTGGCCGTCGACGGATCACGGATTATTGGTTTTCACATGCCCCATCCGGGGCTTGGAATGATCGAGCGCTCCGGTTCGGCATACCGGTTTGCCGTGGCAGGGTGATTGTATTTCGGGGCTTTTTTAACCGTGCTTGCGCAGAGATATCGCGCGCAGGAAGCCAAACGGTGATCCTTCAAGAAGGACACCAAGGCCGACACGTGCCCCGATCACGATTGAGATCATGACAATCGGTGATGAGATTGCCAGCGTGGAAAATGCGCTAACGCCCTGACCGATGGTGCAGCCAAGCGCGAAAACGCCGCCGGTCCCCATCAAAAATGCACCAAGCAGGTGGCGGCCGAGTTCGCGGGCATCGTCACACGCCTCCCAGCGGAGATCGTTGCTTTTCCATGCTGCCAGCGCTGCGCCAAGAAAAACACCGATCACCAGTCCGACGCCGTAATCGGGCAAAATGCCGGTCACGGTAATGATTTGCATGATTGTATCGCCGACCGGGGTGACAAAGGACCCGGCCTCGATCTGGGTTTCGACAAAGCGATATTGGGCAAATGTCGTTGTCCATACCCAGCCAAGCGAAATGCAACCGCCAATCACGATTGCACCAAAGGCCTTGGCGCGTTCCGCCCGGAAATCGGAACTGCGAAAAACCCACCAAAGCCCGACAGCACTGGCAAGCAGGGCAATCGGATAGTGCAGGTCAAGTCCGCTGATCTTTGAAAGGATCGTCCCGATGGATTGCGATCCGGCTGCTGTGAATTCAATCGAAAGCGGGTCAAGAAACCAGACGCGGAAATGACCGGTAACGCCGCGCAGCGCAGCAATGGCCGCCAGTCCGATCCCCGTCAGCACGACGAGTGCGCGCAAATTGCCGCCGCCCAAACGAATGATGGCGCCAAATCCGCATGTGCCGACAAAGGCCATGCCAAAACCAAACATCAAACCGCCCAGAATGCTGCCCGCAACCGGCAAGGTCGGAGTGATATAGAAACTGTTGGAAAGATCGATTATGCCAAGGGCGACAAACGTTTGGGTGCACAATAGCGCCGTAATCGCAGCCAGCACCCAGGCGCGCAGACCGATGCTGTTGGCAGCAAACCAATAGCGTTCAAGTGCGGCCATCGTGCAGAAATGTTGCCGACGTGCGACAAATCCCACCACAGTCCCGGTCAAGATACCGGCAAGCGGCAGAGCCCAAGGATTATCCAAACCCAGCATGACGTTTTCCTCCCGCCTTGTTGATTGTAATTTTTTGCCAAGGCGTCGGCGGAATCGTGACGTTTTTTTTGTTCTAATTCAAGAGAGCTTTTCGATCAGCGGTTGTCGCTTATTCGGCAGCGGCTTTTTCTTCGTCGCGAACCGGGGCACAGAACAGGTCATACAGCGTGCCAATGATCGTCGCCATTTCCGTATCGACAATGCGATAATAGATCATGCGTCCATCGCGCCGCGCCGAGACCAGACCATCAATGCGAAGCCTTGCGAGTTGCTGGGATACAACGGCCTGAGGCATGGACAGAATTTCTTCGAGATCCGATACCGACTTTTCGCCTTCCTGCAGGATGCAAAGGATCAGCAGGCGCGTTTCATGTGACAGCGCCTTGAGCATTTCGCTGGCCTTGCGCGCCTGTTTGAGGAGTGCGTCGGCTTCGGTCGAGTCCATGTCTTTCTTGAAACGTGGTAGCGCCATCGTTTGCTGTGCTCGTTGGTTGAGGGGCCGAGGCCATTAAATGTCCGGGTGCTTCGGACATATTGGTCAATACACGATCAATTGCTGTGCTTCAAACCGAATATACAGTTTTCCTAATCGTTCGGCAATTGTGAGAGCATCTCGTCAAGCATTGGCCAGAAAAAATGATCGCCGGGGTATCCGCGCAGGCGTGCGACTTCCTGATTGTCATTGATCAACACGAAGGTCGGTGTAATGCGTTCACGCGCAATGTGATCAAGATCATCAGGCCATTCATGAATATCGACGCGACGAAGAGGGGCCTGTTTGCCCTGATCGGTATTCGGATAGGCTTCGCCGATCTCCTGATGCCAGCGCGCACACCATGCGCATCCCTGTTGTTCGAGCATCAACAATTCGGCCGCCAAAGTGGGAACAGTCCACATCTGGGATGCAAATATTATTGTCAGAATAAGCCAGAACGTGCCGGAAATGTGCGGTTTTTTCATG
Organism: Thalassospira sp. HF15; assembly: GCF_011806525.1. Lineage (GTDB taxonomy): Bacteria > Pseudomonadota > Alphaproteobacteria > Rhodospirillales > Thalassospiraceae > Thalassospira. The sequence continues at coordinate 323,102 of NZ_JAAVKI010000001.1, forward strand.
AATTTAAATTCTACAGAAACTTGTGATTGAATTATATATATGAAAAATACTATTCTTTGAAAAGGCGCTGATAAACAAATTTCAAAATCAGATACCCACAGCGCCGGGAGGAACATGAATTGCTTGATATAGGTTTCGGCGCAGCCTTCGTTGCAGGGGTGCTGTCGTTCTTTACACCATGTGTTTTACCGATTGTCCCGCCATACCTTGCCTATCTGGCAGGGGTCAGTGTTGCGGACCTTGATGATCGTAAGGTCGCAAGTGCGAAGTCACGTCAGGTGTTCTTTACCGCACTGGCATTCGTGGCCGGGTTTAGCACGATTTTCGTTGCACTTGGTGCGACGGCGAGTGTTATTGGCCAGTCACTGGCCAGTTATTTCGATATTTTATCGATTGTTGCCGGGATCATGATTGCGATCATGGGCCTGCACTTCATGGGTGTTTTTCGGATATCGCTGTTGTATCGCGATGCTCGGATCAATGTGTCGAACAAGCCAGCAGGTTTGGTCGGGGCTTATGTGATGGGTCTTGCCTTTGCCTTTGGCTGGACGCCGTGTGTGGGGCCGGCATTGGCCGCGATCCTGTTTGTTGCCGGGGCGGAAAGCACAGCATTGCGCGGGGCAGGGTTGCTGGCGGTCTATTCGCTAGGCATCGGCTTGCCATTTGCGCTGGCGGGGCTTTTTGCCGGGCAGTTCGTTGGCTGGTCCCGGAAATTCAAAAGCCACATGCACAATGTTGAACGGGCAATGGGGCTTTTGCTGGTGTTGACCGGCGTCTTGTTCATGACCGGGCAGATGTCTGCCATTGCCCAATGGTTGCTTGATACTTTTCCTTCGCTTTCGACCCTCGGATAGGAGCTGCGTTATGAATATGCGTCATCTGTTGCGTGGAGTGCCTCTGGCGAAATGCCTGGTTGCCGGATTGCTGATGGTGAGTTGGTCGCAAGGATCACAAGCGGCGCCGATGGGTGAAGACGGCCTGCACAAGGAAGACTGGTTTTCGATCACGTTCCGCGACATCGCTGACGATATCGCGGATGCGCGTGACGAAAACAAGCGTCTGGTGATGATTTTTGAGCAACGCGGCTGCATCTATTGCGCGAAGATGCACACCGATCTTCTGAGCGATCCGGAGGTATCGGATTACATCAGGGAAAACTTCAAGGTCGTCCAGTACAACATGTTTGGCGACGAGGAAGTGATCGACCTTGATGGTGAAGTGCTGAGCGAAAAAACAGCGGCCCGCAAGTGGGGCTATGTCTTTACCCCAACCATCGTTTTCCTGCCTGAAGAAGCCCCGCAAGACGGCAAAAATGCCGCGGAGGCCGCAGTTGCGACCATGCCGGGTGCATTCGGTAAGTGGACGTTTCTGAACATGTTTCGCTGGGTGAACGAAAAAGGCTACGAAACCGACGAGCACTTCCAGAAATATCACGCTCGCATTATTCGCCAGCTTCAGGAAGAGGGGCGTTTGGGGCAGTAGAAAGCCCCTGAAACCCTTGTGAAATCGTAATTCAGCACTTAACACATTAAAAATATCATATTTATGTGTTGAATTAAAAGTTGAGTTTGAATAACGTTAAATAAAGGCGCCGTTAGAGCAGCCATATGTCAGACCGGGGATGTTCACATGCCACACAGAGGGTAGGGACATCGTCACAGGAGGAAACACAACGCCATGTCTTGGAAACCAAGAGCCTTTCTTGCGTGCCTGATCGTTGGCCTTCCGGCCCTTGCCGCAGCTGATGCACTCGCACCTGCCGATGTCAAATTCGACGACATGTCTGTATCCCAGTCCCTGACCAGCAAACCGGGGGATCCGGAAAACGGGCGCAAGGTCTTTGCCAATCGTAGCCTTGGCAACTGTCTGGCATGTCACGCCGTCAAAGATCAAAGTGACCAGTTGTTCCATGGCGAAGTCGGTCCGCCGCTTGACGGTGCTGCCGACCGCTGGAGCGAAGGTGAGCTTCGCGCAATCGTCGCTGATGCCAAAGAAGTCTTCTCCGAAGAAACTGTTATGCCGGGTTTCTATTCGCTGAATGTCGGCATCAATGTCCGCAAAGATCTGGTCGGCAAAACCATCCTGACAGCCCAGGAAGTTGAAGATGTCGTGGCCTATCTGGCGACGCTCAAAGAATAACAACCACCGAGGAAACAAGATGAATCTCACACGACGCCAAATGCTTTGTGCATCAGTCGGTGCAGCTGCAGCCGGAGTGTTCGGCTTGTCGCTGTCCGCCTCTGCCACGCCGGAAGCCACAGCCGAAAGCATCAAGAACTTCGCCGGTGGTAAAGAGCCTGCCATGGGCGGTGATCTGACCCTCACAACGCCGGAAATTGCCGAAAACGGCAACACAGTCCCGGTGGAGGTATCTGTGGCAAGCCCGATGACCGATGACGACTACGTTGAATCCGTCGTCATCTATGCCGAAGGCAACCCCAACCCGGACGTCGCTGTATTCCACTTCACGCCGATGAGCGGTGCAGCCGAGGCGAAAACCCGCATGCGTCTTGCGAAAACCCAGAATGTGGTTGCTGTCGCCAAGACGAGTAAAGGGCAGGTTTTCATGGACAAAAAAGAAGTCAAAGTGACCATCGGTGGTTGCGGCGGCTGATCGGATCGGGAGACAGTAAATGGATAATATCAAGCCGCGTGTAAAAGTGCCGAAATCCGCATCGGCAGGTGATGTCATCACCATCAAGACCCTGATCAACCATCCAATGGAATCAGGTTTGCGCAAGGGCAAGGATGGTAATCTCATCCCGCGCCAGATCATCAACAAGTTCACCTGTGAATTCAACGGCAAGCCGGTGTTTTCCTGTGACCTCGAGCCGGCAATTTCCGCCAACCCCTATATCGAGTTTTCCGCCAAGGTCACCGAAGCGGGAACATTCAAGTTCAGCTGGTTGGATGATGACGGTTCTGTCTACGAGACTGAAAACAAGATCGCCATAAAATGATTCGGGACGGGTCCGTTGATCAGGTGATCACGGACCCGCCACTGTATCGGGAGGGAATGTCTTGAGAAACCAAATCATAGCCAAAGCTGCCGCGGTTGCCATGACCGCACTTGTTCCGGGGGTCGCTTTTGCCGGTGGGCCTGTCGACGATGAACTTGTCATTGACGGCGAAATCGAGATGATCACCCGGACAGCCCCGCCAGAGGGACACCCGCTTGACGAGGTGCTGTCAGGCTGGCTGTACCGAACTGATGAAACACGGATGCTGGAAACAGACACCTTTGAAAACCCCGGAATGCTCGAGGTCGACGACGGTGCGGATCTGTGGAATACGGTTGACGGCTCTGCCGGGAAGTCCTGTGCATCCTGTCACGGCGATGCCGAAGAAAGCATGGCAGGTGTCGGAGCGAGTTACCCGAAATGGGACGAAGCTTCTAACCGCCCGATCAATGTGGAACTTCAGATCAATAAATGCCGCACCGAAGAGATGGGTGCCGAGGCTTACAAGTTTGATGCCCCTGAGCAAAAGGCGCTTACTGCCTATGTCAAACATCAATCGCTGGGTACGCCGGTAGCCATCAATCTTGCCGAGGGGCATATGCAAAGCTGGTGGGATCGGGGCAACGAGCTCTATTACACCCGGACCGGTCAGCTCAATCTGTCCTGTGCTTCCTGTCATGAACAGAACAACGGCAATTACATTCGGGCCGACCATCTTAGTCAGGGCAATGTCAACGGGTTCCCAACCTATCGCCTGAAGCAGGCCAAGTTGATATCGCTGCACAACCGTTTCCGTGGTTGCATTCGTGATACCCGTGCGGAATTCCCTGCGGCGTTCTCTGATGAACTGATGGCGCTTGAGGTCTATGTGACCTGGCGCGGTACCGGCCTGTCGGTTGAGACACCGGCAGTTCGCCAATAGGACCTAACGCGTTACTAAAGGGGTGATTGGATTATCCTCCCGGTTGCCCCGCCCTTTTTTTCCTTTAAATGCCTCGGCCGTGCTGCCGAATAGGTGAATATTGCCCGGAGGCCACCAATAAATGTTTTCGCGCCGTGAGTTTTTGCAATGGGCTGCTGTGACCACCGCAGCGACCGGCTATATGGGCAGTTTGACCCGTGTGGCTGCTCAACAGCGTCTGACACAGGACGATCTTTTGAATTTTGACAGCAAAGGTACGATCACACTTTTGCATTTCACAGATGTTCATGCGCAGTTAAAGCCAATCTATTTCCGCCCGCCATCCGAAAACTACGGCGTCGGGGCGTTCGAAGGTATTCCGCCCCATCTCGTTGGTGAAGAATTTCTGTCCCACTTTGGCCTGAAGCGCGGCAGTGCATTGGCCTATGCGCATACCATGGTCGATTATGTTGACATGGCGCGGACCTATGGCCGCCTTGGCGGTCTTGATCGGACCGCGACACTGGTCAAGGCGATCCGCGCAGAGCGGGGGGACAGTAACGTTCTGTTCCTTGATGGTGGCGATACCTGGCAGGGATCCTATACGTCGCTCAAGACAAACGGGCAGGACATGGTCGATTGCATGAAGCTGCTCAAGCCTGATGCGATGGTTGGCCACTGGGAATTCACCTTTGGTGAGGATAGGGTCAACGAGATCGTTGATGATCTCGGTTATCCTTTCCTGGCCAGCAATATCTTTGACAATGAATGGGATGAACCGGTTTTCGAACATACCGCATTCTATGAAACCGGCGGACACAAAGTGGCTGTAATCGGGCAAGCCATGCCATATACCCCGATTGCCAATCCGCGCTGGATGATCCCGAACTGGTCGTTTGGCATTCGCCCCGAGGTGATTCAGGCCAACGTCGATGCCGCCCGTGCAGCCGGTGCTGCTGTGGTCGTCTTGTTGTCGCATAACGGGTTTGACGTTGACCAGAAACTGGCAACCGTTGTGAACGGCATTGATGTCATCCTGACAGGTCACACCCATGATGCCGTGCCCGAGGCCATCAAGATCGGCAACACGTTGCTTTTGTCATCGGGGTCGCATGGCAAGTATCTGGGGCGTGTTGACCTGGAAGTTAAAGATGGCCGGGTAACTGATTATAATTCCGCACTTATTCCGGTATTCGCGGATGTGATTGATCCCGACCCGGAAATGGCCGCCAAGATTGACGAGGTCCGAGCACCTTACGAGGCCGAGTGCAATCGGGTTCTGGGTAAAACATCGGGTCTGCTATATCGCCGCGGGAACTTCAACGGCACCTGGGATGATCTGATTTGTCAGGGGATCATGGAAGAACGCGATGCCGAATTGGCACTCAGCCCGGGATTCCGATGGGGTACGACGTTGCTTCCGGGTGACGATATCACGATTGATGATCTCTATACCCAGACCAGCATGAATTACCCGTCAGTTTATCGTCTGGAATTCACCGGTACACAGATCAAGGAAATCCTCGAGGACGTTTGTGACAACCTGTTTAACAAGGATCCGTTCTTCCAGCAGGGTGGTGACATGGTTCGCGTGGGAGGCATGGCTTATAGCTGCGCACCCAAGGAAAGCATGGGTAATCGTATTTCCAATATGACCATGATCAAGACCGGCGAAGCGATTGAAGCAGATCGGAGCTATGTCGTGGCCGGTTGGGCGTCCGTCAACGAGGGCGTTGAGGGGCCGGCGGTCTACGATCTGATGGAAAACTACATCACCCGTCACAAGGTCATCGATACTCCGCGCAATGACACCGTGAAAGTGATCGGAATGGACTAGGCAAAATTACTTGTCCGGTTCCAATAACCGGGCGGGGTATTTTTCGCCTTAATATATATAAAATTTGGAATATGTAGGGAGGACACCAAGAGCCATGTCCCAACAACCAGAAAAAGATAAGAATTTTGTGCCAGCTCGGCGCAGTTTTCTTCAGGGTGGACTAACAGCCGCTGGTGGTGCGGCGGTTGCTGCAATTGGCGGCGGTGCTGCATTGGCAGCCGGAACGCCGGATCCGGCGATTACAGAACTCAAGGACTGGAACCAGTATTCCGGTCCGGGCGTGGATGCAGCGCCATATGGCGTGCCATCGCCATTTGAATCCGATGTCGTGCGTCGCAATGTGCCGTGGCTGACCGCCGATCCGATATCGTCGATCAACTTCACGCCACTGCATGAGCTTGACGGCATCATTACGCCAAACGGTCTTTGCTTCGAGCGTCATCACAGTGGGGTTGCCGAAGTCGATCCGGCAGAGCACCGCCTGATGATCAATGGACTGGTGGACAAGCCGCTTGTCTTTACCATGCAGGATCTGATGCGTTTCCCGCGCGAAAATCGGGTTTATTTCCTTGAATGTGCGGCGAACTCCGGGATGGAGTGGCGTGGTGCGCAGCTTAACGGCTGCCAGTTCACGCACGGCATGCTGCATAACGTGATGTATACCGGCGTTCGCCTGCGCACGCTGCTGGAAGAGGCAGGTGTCAAACCATCCGGGAAATGGATCCTGGCCGAAGGTGCAGATGCATCGGGTATGGGACGCTCGATCCCGATTGAAAAGGCGCTTGATGATTGCCTTGTCGCCTTCAAAATGAATGGCGAGGCCCTTCGTCCGGAGCAGGGATACCCGGTTCGTCTGTGTGTCCCGGGCTGGGAAGGCAATATGTGGGTGAAATGGTTGCGCCGGATCGAGGTCGGCGACAAACCATGGCAACTGCGCGAAGAGACGTCGAAATACACTGATCTGATGCCTGATGGTCGTGCCCGGCGCTTTACCTGGGCGATGGATGTCAAATCTGTCATCACCAATCCAAGCCCGCAGGCCCCGGTTACCCATGGCCGCGGCCATACGATCATCACTGGTGTTGCGTGGTCAGGCCACGGCAAGATCAAGCGCGTTGATGTGTCGATCGACGGCGGTCGCAATTGGCAGCATGCCCGGATTGATGGCCCAAGCCTGAGCCGTTCACTGCACCGCTTCTATTACGAATTCAACTGGGATGGATCTCCGCTTTATTTGCAATCGCGGGCGATTGACGAGCATGGCTATGTCCAGCCAACCAAAGATGCGTTGCGCGCCGCGCGAGGGGACAACTCCATCTATCACAATAATGGCATCCAGACCTGGTATCTGAAGACGAACGGAGAGGCGGAAAATGTCGAAGTTTCTTAAGTTTACCGCAAGCATCGTTCTGCTTGGCTCTGCATGGGCAACCAATGCGAACGCCCAGGACGCAGATGCCGGTGAGAAGGTTTTCCGCAAATGCGCGGCCTGTCATGCCGTGGGTGAAGGAGCCAAGAACAAAGTTGGTCCGGAACTGAACGAAATCTTCGGGCGTGTCGCGGGTTCGCACGAAGATTTTAAATATTCCAAGGCGATGATCAAAGCCGGTGAAGAAGGGCTGGTTTGGGATCACGACAGCCTGACAGAATACCTGGCCAAGCCGCGTGCTTTCGTCAAAGGCACGCGAATGGCTTTTGGCGGGCTTAAGAAAGATGACGAGATTGCCAACGTGATTGCTTATCTTGCAACTTTCTCATCAAGTGCGGAGCAGGCCGCAGCAGAACCAGCGCCTGCACCAACTGGTGCTTCGGGCGGTGACACAGCCCCAGTTGAAACGGCCCAGGCACCTGCGGCGAACGCTGCGGATGCCGTGATCCCCGAACATGGCGTTTATCATCTTGGGCGTGAAGCATTGCCTGAAGAAGTTGCTGCTTGGGACATTGATGTACGCCCCGACGGTGTCGGGTTGCCGGTTGGTAGCGGTACGGTCGCAGATGGTGGCGTTCTCTATGATGATAACTGTGCAGTGTGTCATGGTGTTTTTGGTGAAGGTGAGGGGCGCTGGCCAGTACTATCGGGTGGCTTTGGGACCCTGACAGCAGATCGACCGGTCAAAACGATCGGGTCATACTGGCCATTTGCATCAACGATCTTTGATTATGTCCATCGTGCAATGCCGTTTGGAAATGCCCGGTCGCTGGACGCAGATCAGACTTATGCAATTACCGCTTACCTGTTGTATTTGAACGATATTGTAACCGATGAAGACTTTGAGCTGTCCAATGAAACCTTTAGCGAGATTTCGTTGCCCAACGAAGAGAACTTCTATCCCGATGATCGTTTGGATGAGGCGAACTTCGACACCAATGTCGAGCCCTGCATGGAAAACTGTGGGGATGGTCCGGCCGAGATCGTGATGCGCGCGCGTATTCTTGATGTGACACCCGATGGGGATGATGAAAGTGGTGCCGGAGGGATCGATTAATGCACGACAGTCACCGGAAACATCGTGAAACGGATGGTGGTGGCGGTCTGACGGCGCACGTCTTTCGGGCGTTGGGGAACTACAAAATTTGGCTGTTTGCTGCGTGCGGGATCTTTGTGATCCCGCATTTTTCTTTTGCAGACAAAGCTGCCCAACCGCCGATACCGGATTTGCCATTGGGCGAGGCAATCGGGCAGGTGCTGGCAATGCCGGGTGACGCGGAATACGGCGCTTATCTTGCGACCGAATGTGTGACGTGTCATCAGCAACACTCTGTGAACCACGCGATCCCGGCGATCAACGGATTGCCACGCGAATACTTTGTCGAGGCAATGCTGGAATACAAATACCACCTGCGCGACAATTCAGTGATGCAGGCGATCATTGGAAGCCTCGGCATGGAAGAGCTGTCTGCGCTGGCAACCTATTTTTCGACGAAGGATTAGTAGCTGGAGTTTGTGAAACGTCGTTAACCAACGGATCAGGAACAAGAAAATGAGCAATGTCACAAGGAGAACGTTCAACAAGTTGCTTGGTGCTGGGGCAGGCGCCATGGCAATGCCGGGGCTTTTACGTGCGCAAGGCCGTAAGAATGTCGTGATTGTTGGCGGCGGTGCAGGCGGTGCGACGGTGGCACGCCATTTGGCGGAAAAGGCTGGTGGCGCAATCAATATCACCCTGATTGAGGATTCCGAAAAATACACGACGTGCTTCTTTTCAAACCTTTATCTGGGCGGGTATCGCGATTTTGCGTCGATTACGCATGGCTATGATCGCCTCGTCAATGATTACGGTATCCGCAAGATTACTGCCCGGGCCGAGGAAATTGATCGCACGGCGCAACAGGTGCGCACATCAACCGGGGAAACCATCCCCTATGACCGTTTGGTTCTGTCGCCCGGTATTGATCTGATGTTTGATAGTGTTCCGGGATATTCCCGCGAACTGGCCGAAATCGCACCCCATGCGTGGCAAGCGGGGCCACAGACGCAGTTGCTGAAATCAAAGATCGATGAACTCAAAAACGGGGATCAGGTGGTGATGGTCGCGCCACCCAACCCGTATCGCTGCCCGCCAGGCCCATATGAACGTGTTTCAATGATCGCCCATACCCTTAAATCACGCGGACTGGATGACTGTACGATCGTGGTTCTTGATCCCAAGGACAAATTCTCCAAGCAGGGACTGTTTACCGAAGGATGGGAGAAATACTATCCGGGTATGGTGGAATGGTATGGTCCCAATATCCACGGTGGCATCAAGGGGGTGGATGTTAAAGCCGGAACAGTTGAAACCGATTTTGATACCTTTAGTGGTGCCTTGCTGAACATCATCCCGGCACAGCAAGCCGGGAGTATTGCCATCAGTGCGGGCTTGTCGGATGACAGCGGGTTCTGCCCGGTGGATGCCGAAACCATGCGGTCCAAACGCGATGAAAATATCTTTGTCATCGGGGATGCGTCCATTGCAGGTGCCATGCCGAAGTCGGGATCAGCTGCCAACAGTCAGGCGAAAGTGGTCGTGATGCATCTGATGGGGGATCTCGAAGATGCGCGGGTGTTCCCGGCGCGTTACCTTAATACCTGTTGGAGCCTTGTCGAAACCAATGACGGGATCAAGGTTGGTGCGCAATATGCCAATGTTGATGGCGCAATTGCCAGCACGTCTTCCTTTATCAGTCAGCCCGATGAAAGCGCAGATATCCGCAGACAGACCTTTGAGGAATCTGTTGCCTGGTATGACGGGATCACCAAGGACATGTTTGGCTGATCAGATGATTGCCGACATTATTGCTGACGCGCGTTTTTCTTGTGCATGTGGCGCTGGAACCATTTGGCAAGGATCGGGGCAAGCAGAACGATCTCGAAAATGCGTACGATGTGGTGAAAAGCGACAAAGCTTGGCTCCACATTCAAGGCAAGCGCGATCAGCGACATCTCTGCAACCCCGCCCGGTGCGAAGGCGAGTAACACGGCAATGAAATCAAGATCAAGCCATTGCGAGACAAACCATGCGACACCACCGGTGAAGGCTAGAACGACAAGGGTCGCTACTACGGAATAGCCAGCCAGGCGAACAAGAACGGCAAGCTTTACGCCCGAAAAGCGACTGCCAATCGCCGATCCCAAAATCAACAGGCTTCCCGCCAGCAACCAGTCGGGCAGGTTGCCCTCAACCACCCCGGATACATGCAACACCATGCTGGCGGCCATCGCACCGGTCATATAGGCCGCCGGAATACGCATCTTGCGAAAGACCAGCACAGTGATCAGTGCGCAGACGGCGGTTAAAAGACCTTCGCCCAGTGTCATCTGAACCGCTTGGGCATCACCGTGTCCGTTGGCGACCACGCCCGTGATCATAAGAACAATCAGGGGCGCGGACATCACCAGCAACAAAACACGCAAGCCTTGTGTCAGGGCGATTTCCTGTTCATTGCCGCCCGCTGCGGCACCGAGAACCACCATCGGTGTCAGACCACCCGGTGTTGCGGAAAACAGGGCGGTCGCAGGATCAAGCCGTGCGATGCGCGAATAGAACCATGTAATGACAAATGTAATGATCGGTACATAGAGAAGGACGGCAATCATACTGATTGGCCAGCGCGCAGCCTGATCAAGGGTATCGGGCGTAAACGATGCGCCCAGAAAAATGCCGATAACGCCAAGAATCGCAGATCGAAACTGCATAGGAACGCCCATAGGCACCCGCATCAGGCTGGCGACAAAGGTTGTCAGCATCGGCCCCATCATCCAGGCAAGCGGCATGTTGATGAAGTGGGCAATGAGCCCGCCCACAAGGCCAATTCCCAATGCTACCGACAGGTTTCTGAAAAACTGGGGTGTCAAAACACCGGAAATTCTATTGATCCAACGGGTGTTTGATGGATCGCCCGGTGTTCTGGTCATTATGCCTGGGCCTTGTTCTTTTCGATCTGATCAAGGAAGCCATCAATCGCGTTGCGCAGTTTGGTGGCCTCGGTATCAAGCGTGCTTGTTGCGCGGGTAACATTCGCCGATCCATTGTGGACACGTGCCGTTTCGCCATCAAGTGCGCCGACTGCCTCGGCGACAGTGCGCATGCCACCATTGGCATCCTGAATGCTGTCAGAAATGCCCGCCGTGGATGCCTGCTGTTCCTCAACAGCGGCTGCAATGGCGGCGGCCGATTGATCTACCTCACCAATCACATCCGCAACGCCCTGCAAGGCATTGACAACATTATCTGTCAGACCACGAATTTCTTCGACCTGATTGGCAATGTCTTCGGTTGCACGTGCCGTCTGTGAGGCAAGGTTTTTGACCTCGCCAGCGACAACGGCAAAGCCTTTGCCAGCGTCACCGGCACGGGCCGCCTCAATGGTGGCGTTAAGGGCCAGAAGGTTGGTTTGGCTTGCGATTTCTTCGATCAGGCCGACGATGTCGCCAATGCGTTGGGTCGCATTGGTTAGCTGTTCAAACAGGGCACGCGAATGTTCGCTTTCCGAACGCGCACGTCCGGCAACTTCGGCAGATTTCTGCGCCTGTTGACCGATTTCAGCAATTGCGTCGGAAAGGCTGGCGGTTGTTTGCGAAACCGCTTCGATGTGATGCAGGACCTGTTCGGAATGCTGATTGGCATCAGCCGAGCGTGTGCTGGCAAGGGTGGCAATCTGTTCCATCTCGCTGGCCGAGCCATTCAGCGAGCCGAATTCCTGATCAAAACCAGATAGCGCTTCCTGAACAAGGCGCTGGAAATGGTTGGTTGCATCGATCAGGTTTTGCTGACGTCGGGCTTCCAGACCACGCACACGTTCGCGTTCCTGACGAAGCATTTCGGCCTCTTTGGACTGATCGCGCAGGATCGTAACTGAACGGGCAACCTTGCCGATCTCATCAGCGCGTTGGCTGCCGCGAATATTGACATCAAGGTCGCCGTTGGAAATCTGTTCGATCAGTTCGGAAAGGTCGGTCATCGGGCGGGAAATGCGGCGCGAGACGAAAACAGAAACCACTATTGCGGCCACAACCACAATCAGCGCAACAATAACAAAGACACGCTGCAACGCCTCGGCTTGCGCATAGGCATCCGAAAATGATGTGGTGGCAATATCGTGTGATTGCGCAAGGATGTCGTTAAGCGGAACCTGAAGTGCCTGGAAGGTTTCATCGGCCTGCGCGATGACCTCCAGCGCGCCATAGATGTTCATTTCGCTTTCAACAAGGAACTGGCTGACCTGTTCCATGTATTTGGCATAGTTCTGCGTGAAGGCATCACCGCCTGCAGCGGCGAGGCGTTCGGCAAGCGGAGCCAGTTCGCCTTCAAGTTTGCTGACTTCTTCGCGAAGGTCAGGAACCACGGCGGCATTGATGCCGTTGGAATCCCAAGTCAAAATTCGAAACAGCGATCCGTGCGCCTCGTTAAGCGCGTTGCTCAGTGTCAACGCATCGGATCGCCGCTCATAGGCTTCAACGCGAAGGCTGGTAAGCGTGTTCTTTTCGCTTTCCAGGGTTGCCACGGTGGCAATCCCCATGGCGATGATGACGATCATCAGGAAGACCGGCACCAACAGGGTTTTTGGACCGATCGACAGATTGTCAAGAAAGCGCATTCGAGTTTCCTTCGCGTCGCATAGAGATAGAGTTTAGATTTCGCCGTCGTTGGGAACAGCCGCCTTGCGATTGGCCAACCAGCTGCGCAGGTTGCCGATCAGCGGTGCCGACAGGAACAACAGGCTGAGCAGCAGGATAACCAGCGTAATCGGGCGCTCCCACAGGAAGGAAATCGAACCGTCACTGATAGCCAGTGCACGACGCAGGTTTTCTTCCATCATTTTGCCGAGGATGAAGCCAAGCAGCATCGGGGCCATCGGATAGTTCAGAAGACGCAGGCCAATCGCGATTGCAGCTGCGATCACCATCATGTGGATGTCCATGGTGTTAAACGTCACCAGGTAGACACCGACCAGCGAGAAGAACAGAACAAACGGAACCAGAAGCTGCTGGGGCAGGGCAAGAAGACGCGAGATATATGGGATCAGCGGCAGGTTCAAAACCAGCAGGACGATGTTGCCGATATACATCGAAATGATGACCGACCAGAATACGTCAGGCTGCTCGACAAACAGGCGCGGCCCGGGCTGAACACCATAGGAAATCAGTGCGCCCATCATCACAGCCGTCGTTCCCGAACCCGGAATGCCGAGCGTCAGTAGCGGAACGAAAGAGCCGGAACACGCGGCGTTGTTCGCAGTTTCCGGTGCAGAAAGACCGCGGATCGATCCCTTGCCAAAGCCGAGTTTTTCCTTGGCAGAAGCAATGTTGCGTTCCATGCCATAGGCTAGGAAGGATGCAATGGTTGCACCGGCACCCGGAAGAACGCCAGTAAAGAAGCCGAGAACCGAGGACCGGCCAATGACCGGGATCATGGTTTTGACCTCCTCCTTCGACAGCTTCATGGAGCCAAGGCTTTTAAGCGCCTTTTCTTCGTCTGAACGGGTGTCCTTGGTCGGACGGAGGATCGACAGAAGGGCTTCGGAAAGTGCAAAGGTCGACATGGCCAACAGCAGGAAGCTGATGCCGTCCACAAGATCCATGCTGCCAAAGGTAAAGCGAGCAACACCGGCCGCCGGGTCCGTCCCGATGGTCGACAGCATGATCCCGAACAGGGTCATGGTGATCGCCTTAAGAACCTGTCCCTTGCCAGCAAAAGCCGAAACCGCCGTCAGGCCCAGTACCATTAGCGCGAAATAATCACCTGACTGGAAGGACAGCGAAACAGACGCGAGGGCGGGGGCAGCCACCAGCAGGAAGATCGCTGCAATCGTACCACCAGAGAAAGACGAGTAGGCGGCAATGGCCAGTGCCTTGCCCGCCTGGCCTTTTTGCGCCATCGGGTAGCCGTCAAAGGCCGTCGCCACGGTTCCGGCAACGCCCGGTGCGTTGATCAGGATGGATGAGGTCGAACCGCCGAAAATTGCCCCGTAATAGACGCCAGCCATCAGAATAAGACCGGTGGACGGATCAAACCCGTAGGTGATTGGGATCATCAGGGCAATGGCGGTGATTGGGCCAAGACCGGGAAGCATTCCGATAAAGGTGCCTGCAAAACAGCCGACCGCAACCATCAACAGGTTGATCGGCATGACAGCGGTCGAAAGACCGGAGAAAATTCCCTCAAGCATCGTTTGACATCCAACCGAGATAATAGAAGAAATCGCCCGGGGTCAGGTAGATGCCCATGGCATACAGCAATCCCCAGAATGCGAGCGTGACACCAACGGCCGTCAGGATCAGTACGAGTGGGCGCCGTTCGCCAAGCGTATAGAAACCGCCCATCAGGAAGAGCGATGTGGAAATCGGAAAACCGATTTGGCGGATCGTCAGGCCGTAAAATACCATCAGGACCGCAAGAATAACGACGCGTTTCCATTTAAGGCCGCGAAACGCGTGTTCGAGGCTACCGGCCTCTTTGTTGGCCGGAAGTACCAATTGAATGAAGGAAACCACACCAAGCAACCATGCAAGGGCGTTGGGGAGGGTTCTGGCGTTGAACGGGGCATCCTCGTCGCCAAACAGCAGCGGAATGTCACCGACATAAAAGCCATAAATCAGCGCAAGGCAAAGAAATAGCAGCGCGCCAAATTTGTCGCGATTGATGGACATGGCGTGGTTTCCTTCGGAGGTCTTTTTTATTTGTGTATCAGTGGCTTATTTCAGGAAGCCAAGTTCGCGCATCAAGTCGCCTACGACCTTTTCCTGATCTTCCATGAAGGCAGAAAATTCAGCACGCGGCTTGTAGATTTTTTCCCAGCCATTGCGGGTGCGAACGGTTTCCCATTCCGGGGTCGCCTGAACGTCCTTGAGGATCGCGGCATATGCATCAGCTTTTTCAGCCGACAGAGCCGGCGAACCGAAGTAACCGCGCCAGTTGACGAATTCGGCATCAATACCGAGTTCACCAAGCGATGGTACGTCCGGAGCAGCTTCAACACGTTCGTTCGAGGTTACAGCCAGAATGCGAACCTGACCTGCCTTGGCAAGTTCAAGAAGTTCGCCCAGACCTGTGGACAGAACATCGGTTTCACCCGACAGAAGGCCTGCAATTGCTTTGCCGCCTGCGTCATAAGGGATGTATTTGACCTGCTTGGCATCGCCGCCGCCTTTCTGAACGGCATAGGCTGCAACGATGTGGTCCATACCGCCACGAACAGAACCACCACCGAACTTGACCGAAGACGGATCAGCTTTGACCGCTTCAACAACGTCGGTGAAGGATGCGTAGGGGCTGTCAGCCGGAACGGCGAATGCTGCGTATTCGGCAACAACGGCTGCAATCGGGGTCAGGTCGCGGAACGACTGCGGGAAGACACCGGTCAGCGAACGCACGATGATCGGGGTGGAGTTGACCATCAGGGTGTTGTCAAGGCGATCGGCAGCTTCGATCATGTAGGCAATGGCCTTACCGCCGCCGCCGCCAGACATGTTTTCGTAGGATGCGGTGCCAACCAGACCGGATTTGGTCAGAGCTTCACCGGTACCACGTGCCGTGCCATCCCAGCCGCCGCCTGCGCCGCCCGGAATGACGAAGTGAATTTCGTCCATTTCTGCAGCTTTGGCATCCATTGCACCAAATGCAGCAGTCGAAACAGCAACAGCCGTGGCTGCTGCGATAAATCCGCGACGCGAGAACATCGACAGTTTGTTCATCAGGGTCTCCTCCAGACACTAAAGCAATTTTCCCAGCCACCCGATTGGTGGCAGGCCGACCGCAAGGAACAAAGATTCGGCAAAGGGGAATCTGAACACCGCTTTCAGAGGGAAATGACCATCTGACCCCGGAAATTTCACCGTCCTCCCTTGCCGAATATTATTTTTGTTTGTTCCGGGCCAATTTATGACTCACGGATCGGCAGTGGCGGGACGGTAACAGGGAAACCTGTCACCAACCTGTCATCGGCAGAAATCGGGTGAAAAAAGTTCACATGATTTATGCGCTCATGGAAAAGATAAGCTCTTGCTTGTGATCACGAAGACATGCGTTTGCCGCAATCTTCAGCCCGTGATTGCAAGGATTTCAGGCATTTCAGGCGCTTTTCCGGGCTGAAACGACTGATCGGACCAGAAAGCGCAAGCGCGCCCAGAAGGTGGTTCTGTCGATCCAGCACAGGAACGGCAATTGCGGAGATATCAGGATCACGTTCACCTTCGCTGAGCGCGAACCTGTCATCAAGAACTTGAAGCGATCTGTCATCGACACCATCGCCCCAGGCACGGATCACGTGGCCAGCCGCCCCGTACTCGCATGGCAGGATGGCGCCTTCTTCAAGGTGATGACGCAGGCTGCTTGGCGAGTTTTCACGAAACAGGCACAGGCGGTTAGGGCCTTCGGGTACATAGAAAGAGGCGGTTTCACCACATTCCGAAACCAGCATCGACAGATGCGGTCGAACGATATCATCCATGCGATATGACCGTCGGTAAATTGATCCCAGACGCCAAAGTGCCGGGCCCAGACGATAACGGCCACGCCCGGACGTCATCAGAAAACCACATGACTCCAAAGTCCCCGCCAATCTTGAGATGGTGCTTTTATACAGCCCCGTGCGCTCGGCAAGGTCCTTAAGCGACAGGTCGGTGTCCTGATCGGTGAAGGCATCAAGAATTCCCAAGGCCCGTTCGACCGCCGTAACGTTTTGTTCTGACATGGATATATCCGTTTCGGTTTTCTGTGATGTCGTCGCAAGTGTGCGAACACCATTTTGCCCAAGCTCAAAATTCTATATAATAGAACATAATTCTACCAGACAGAATTTAGGAAATATCCATGAGCGGACCAAACTCTCTTTCCGGAATCACGGTTCTGGACCTGACCAATGTATTGGCTGGGCCATTTTGTTGTCATCAGTTGGCCCATATGGGGGCCGATGTGATTAAGGTCGAAGCCCCCGGGCGCGGAGACCTTGCGCGTCAGCTTGGTGCGGATATGGAGCTAAATGAAAAGCTGATGGGCGTTTCATTCATGGCGCAAAATGCCGGAAAGCGTTCGATTACGCTGAATCTGAAGGATCCGCGCGGCAAGGATATCCTCAAGAAGCTCGTGGCCAAGGCCGATGTGTTGGTCGAAAACTTCCGTCCCGGTGTCATGGATCGTCTTGAGCTTGGCTATGATGTGCTGTCAAAGGTCAATCCGGGGCTTGTTTATTGCGCGATTTCAGGTTTTGGCCAAAGCGGCCCGATGAAGAAACTGCCTGCCTATGATCAGATTGTTCAGGGCCTGTCAGGCATCATGACGATCACGGGCGAGGAAGATACCGGCACTTATCGCGTTGGCTATCCGATGGCCGATACCATTGGCGGTATGACGGCGGCCTTTGCGATCAGTTCTGCTTTGGCAGGGCGTGCCGCGGGCAACAACGATGCCAAGGGAAGCTTCATTGATATCTCGATGCTGGAATCAGTGATCGCAACGATGGGTTGGGTCGTGTCGAACTATCTGATTGCCGGCAAGGAACCGACCGCGAATGGCAATGACAACTTCACATCATCTCCGTCCGGGGCGTTCGCCACAGCCGATGGGCAGATCAATATTGCCGCGAACAAGCAGGAGCAATTCGAAGCCCTGTGTGGTGTTCTTGGCCTTGAACCCCTGATTGATGATCCTCGATTTGTATCGCGCAAGGAACGGCTCGAAAATAGATCGGTTTTGACCGAGTTGCTTGAAGAAGTGCTGGTTACGCAGCCGACGGATGATTGGGTTGAGAAACTGAATGCTGTTGGTGTTCCGGCTGGTGCCGTACTGACCGTGCCGCAGGCCTTGGCCCTGCCGCAGATTGCGGATCGCGGGATGCTGGCGTCTTTTGAAAAGGTGCCAGGGGCTGATCGTGATATTCGCATTCTTCGCACCGGGATCAAGATGGATGGCGACGCACCTTCTGTGAATGCACCGCCGCCCGAACTGGGACAGGACAATCAGGGCATTCTGTCCTCACTCGGATTTTCCAATGATGAAATCGATAACCTTGCCAAGGAGGGCGTGCTGTGAGTTCGAAAACCGCTGAAGATGTTGAAAACGAAGTGCGCGACTGGTGGCAGACCGGCATTATTGATATGGAGCCCGGCAAAATCCACTATGGCGGTTACGCGATTGAGGACCTGATCGGCAATATCAGTTTTCCGATGATGATCTGGCTGATGACACGCGGCGAACTGCCATCCGTGCCACAGGCCAGGCTGCTTGAGGCTGCTCTTGTTTCTGCGGTTGACCACGGGCCTCAGGCGCCAAGCATCGCAATTGCGCGCATGGCTGCGACCTGTGGTGTCGGTCTCAACAATGCGATGGCCAGTGCGGTGAACGTCCTTGGTGACGTGCATGGTGGGGCAGGCGAACAAGCTGTGGCCCTTTATCATGATATCGCGGCACGCATTGATGCCGGTCAGGACATGAAAGCCGCTGTTTCAGATGGTCTTGATCATCAGATTACCGAACATGGCAAGCATATTCCGGGCTTTGGTCACCGGTTCCATCCGATCGATCCGCGGGCGCCAAGGTTGTTGGACCTCGTACGTCAAACTGCCAAAGAAGGACATGTGTCCGGCCGGTTTGGCGAGATCGCCAGCGCGGTCGAAGCGGAACTTCTGGCGCGCAAGGGCAAGCGCATTCCAATGAACATTGATGGTGCAACTGCCGTGATTTATGCCGAACTTGGATTTGCAGCGGAACTGGCGCGTGGGCTTTTCTGTCTGTCGCGGTCAGTGGGCATTCTTGCCCATGCTTGGGAGCAAACCGAGCAGGGTGGTCGAAACAAGGGGCCGATACCGCGCCGAATGATCTGGAATTATACCGGGCCGGATCGTCGTCCGGTGCCAGATGGCGCCAAGTCATAAACCGGCGTCACATATTAAGGCAGGGTGCTTATCTGCGGTTCAGCAGGGCATCCTGCCAGTGCCGCAAGAAGCGCTGACGCTTGGCTTGATCAAGATACACCAGCAGTCCGGGCCCGACCGGGAAGGATCGGACGCGTTCACCATATCGATCAAAAATCAGCGACGAAAATGTGCTGGGCGGAACGTCTGAGCGTACCGGGTTGAAGTTACCTTCATTCTGCAACACGCTTTGCCCCTTGATCGACAACATGAAATCAAGAAAGCGCGCGCCAAGATCCGGGTTGCGTGCGCCTCGCGGAATGATGGCGATCCGGGAATACACCACAATAAAATCATCTGGCAGGATGACGCCAAGGTTCGGGTTTCGCTGACTGAAGGTATCCGCGTATGACCCCAAAAGGTTATAGCCAAGCACAACTTGCCCTGACGCGATTTTCTCAAGCATCGGTGATGTGTTGGAATACAGCTTTACCTTGGCCTGACCAAGGGTGCGGACAAAGTCCCAGATGCCTGGAAAGAAGCGTTCATCCCGCGCGAGAAACAGGAAACCGACACCGCTGCGTTCGATGTCATAGGTCGTGACTTTTTCGCTGAGCAGTTCGTCGTTGTTTACGAGCAGGGAGATGAAGTCTTCACGGGTTCTGGGGGGCTCAAGACCATTGTCGCGGAAAAATGCGCGATTATAGGCAATGACAGCGGGTTCCTGTGTGACGGCAAATGCTTCGTTGCGCCAGCGGGCCCAATGGGGCAGGGCCTCGGTCTGCGGGCTTTGATGGGATGTGGCATATCCATCATTGGCCAGTTTCATCTGCAGATCCATTGAAGAGCTGACAATCAGATCCGCATTCGCCTGCCCATTGGCACGCTGACTTTGCGTCATGTCATACATCTCAAGGGTTTGCAGCTGATGATAATCGACTGCAACAAACGGGTTATCGTTTTGAAACGCTTCTATGACCGGCGCAAAGGCCTCAATATCGGCAGAGCCATAGATAATCGCCGTTGGTTGCGTATTGGTCAGAAGCGATTGTTCAGGGTCTGATGCCTGTGTCGTTTGCAAAGCCGGATATGTGAAAACCTCGGCCAAGGCAGAAGAAACTTGCATCGCGAGCGCGATGAAACATAAACCAATACAGATACGGCCCGAATTCATGCTGCAATACTCTGTGTCACGGCGGGTTATTGGCTATGGTGCGGCAAGGATGATATCGCTTGTCCTCGAATGCCTTTGCCGGGAAAATGCGTGGCACACAAAATGCCTCTGACGAGGTTTATCAGGGAAAAGTTACGCAAACAATGAGAGTCCTTGTCGTCGAAGATCATGCAGCACTTGCTGATGGAATTTGTGGTTCTCTGCGCCAGGCCGGTTATGCGGTTGATGTGATTGCCGATGGCGAGGAAGCCGATGACGTCTTGCGCACCCAGGAATACGATTTGGTGGTACTTGATTTGAACCTGCCGAAACTGGATGGCCTGGAGATCCTCAAACGTCTGCGGCATCGGGGATCTGAGAGTGCTGTCCTTATCCTGACCGCGCGCGGTGATATCGAAGACCGGGTTAAGGGGTTGGATCTTGGCGCTGATGATTATCTCGCCAAGCCGTTCGAACTGGTCGAGCTTGAAGCGCGGGTGAGGGCGCTGATGCGGCGCAACGCCGGAACTCACAACACGCAGATCAAGTGCGGCAAACTCAGTTTCGATACTGTGGCGCGCCGGGTGACGATTGACGGCGGTGATGTCGATATTCCCCGGCGAGAGCTCAATATCCTTGAAATCCTGTTGATGCGGATCGGGCATGTTCTGAGCAAGGAACAGATCGTCGACCAATTGGCCGGATTTGAAGATGATATCAGTGCCAACGCGGTCGAACTTTATATCAGCCGCTTGCGCAAGCGGGTTGAGGCAGCAGATGTCAAAATCCAGACCGTGCGTGGTCTTGGTTATCTGTTGAAAAAGACATGAAGTGGCGCAATCGATCCCTCAGACGCAGGCTTGTTATCTCTTTGCTGATCCCGCTTCTGGTGGTTAGCTCCCTGATGCTGCTTGAGGTCCGGACGAATGCAGTTCAGTCGACAAATCAGGCATTTGACCGTGCACTTTTAAGTTCTGCATTAGCAATTGCCGATCGTGTTGTCCTTATTGGCGGCAAGATCGAAGTTGACGTGCCCTATGTCGCGCTTGAGATGCTGACCAGTGCCGCAGAGGACCGGGTTTTCTATCAGGTCAGTACTGCCCAGGGTGAGTTTATTACGGGTTACGAGGATTTACCGCCGGTCCCAGAGAAGTTGCAGCCGTTACGCGAAGAGCCTGTTTTCTATGATGCGGTCTATAATGGTGAGACGGTGCGCATCGGGGCGTTGTCGCGTTATGTTGCGAGTGTGCGAAAAGCAACGCGTTTTCAAGTTCTTGTCGCGGAAACCATGGGGACGCGCACCCGGCTTAGCGAGGATATTCTTGCCAGTGCTGCTGCGCGTCAGATCCTGCTGATCGTAATAGCAGCAATAATCGTGTGGTTCGGGATCGGGCAGGGTCTGAAACCGCTTGCACGGCTGGAAGAAGCACTCAATCGCCGGTCTCCCAGCGATCTCAGGCCAATTTTACACGATGTACCGATAGAAGTCCGTCATCTGGTTGGCGCGATCAACCAGCTTTTTTGGCGGCTTGAAAACAGCCTCAAGACCATGCAGCGGTTCACAGCAGACGCGGCCCATCAACTGAGAACGCCGCTCGCAGCGCTCAGGACCCAGGCGGAGCTTGGCCAGCGTGAGAAAGACCCTGAGAAAGTCCGTCAGATCATGGAGACCATCGCAGCCTCGACGCGGCAGACATCACATCTTGCCAACCAGCTGCTTGCATCCGCCCGTGCAGCACCCGAAGGCCTTGCTGGGCGACCGTTTGACAAGGTTGATCTGTGTGAGATCACCCGTGCAGTAACCGGTTCCAAGGTGCCGGCTGCGATCGAACGCGGCATTGACCTTGGCTACGAAGGCATGACCGACCCGGCAATGATCATGGGCGATGCAACCCTGATCGAGGAGCTTTTGAAAAACCTTGTGCATAATGCACTGACATATTGTCCCAGTGGCAGCGCAGTAACGGTCAGGCTCGAACAGGACGAAGCGGCAGGCGCGGTAACATTAACTGTGGAGGATAATGGTCCCGGGATTCCGGTTGAGCATCGCAAGGATGTCTTCAAGCGGTTTTACCGCATGAATGATGCCGGATATGATGAAGGGTGCGGTTTGGGGCTGTCCATCGTCAAAGAGATAGCCGCACGTCATGACACCAAGGTGAGATTGACCGAACCGAAAGCCCATAGCGGCTGCATCTTTAGTGTCAGCTTTGCGCTTGCAGGTGACTGTGAGAGCGCTGATGTTTGAAGTGATATAAGCACGCTCGCGCGAGAGCATAAGACCGTAAGCGATTGAAGTTTTTAGTGATTATATGGATATCACATAGTTTATTATTTGTCATAATATATATTATAGAACTACTGGGTGGTATATTATAGTGTCGCGTTCAGATTGATGAGATGCCCTTTTTCGGTTGGTTCTAAGTTCGAATCACTCTCAGGCAAGCTTGCAGCGATTGATCGCTTGTATCGCTTTGTCGCGGACTAAAGCTTGGAAAACAGTTTTCGAATTTGTCCGCGAGATTTTAGCGCGCAATCACGATCGAAAACCTGAACTCTGACACTTCATTTGACAATCTCAATCAGCAGCGAAAACGAATTGAACGCCTGGATGCCAGCCTGAATGCAAAACGGCGTCCTCGCAGGCGCCTATGCATGCCCTACCCGCTAGTGCCTTTGAGGATCTGGTCGAAAACCCCGGTTAATTACATAAAAAATGATGCAATTGCTCTCCTGACACCACCATTCCTTGGCGTTGTCTTGCCGTCATAGTGCAGCCCCACCCGATAGTATCATCGGTTAGACTTATAAGGGTGTGGCGCCGTTCATCGGACTGCATGTTGTTGGCATGGAGGCTATCCGGCTTTGGACGGTATTGGTGAGATGGTTGCCTGCAAGACACAAAAAAATTTGAACACCGGGCTCAAAACAATACGGGCCTCACCATATCTAACGTCTTATTCCACAATCACTATTATCAGGTCTTCGCTTCGCAATTGCGAGATCGTCCTGCAAGGAAGCCCTTAGATCACCTTGGAAAATACCATCAACAGTTAACGCAAATTTGCGCTAACGCACTTGAAAACAAGGCAGAAAGAAAGGCATAGTGGAAACTGCAGATTGAGGGGGAAATCAAAAAACTCAACGCAAAAAAAGCTAAACCGGAATGCTGACGTTCGGTTGGAAATCTTGATTGCGATTAATAACGTTTAAGGGATCGGACGTTGCAAGAAGAACAAAGAGACGTCTTGGCAGGGACTGACAACACATTTTATCCCCTGACATCACCACAGGCCGCTATCTGGCTGGATATGGTCCGGGGGCATGATCCGTCACGCTACAATATTTGCAACGTTTTTGATTTTGAAGGCACGCTTGATGTCGGAAAGTTGCGTCAGGCAATCGTTCAGACAGATCGCGAAAATGACGCACTTAGACTGTGCTTTGCAATCCGCAATGGCGAATTACAGCAACATTTCGCCCCCACCAACCGCCCTATTGAGTTTGAGGTGGTTGATCTTCAGTTCGAAGACGATCCAGAATGCATTGCCCGCCAAAAGGTCGCGCAATTTCGTGAACGTGTTTTCGATCTGGAAAATGGCGAGAATTGCCGCCACCAGGTTTTGCGCCTTGGTGAAACCCGTTACTGGTGGGTTCGCGTCTATCATCACATTGTGTGCGACGGGTATGGCGGCCATCTTATGGCCGAACGCAATGCTGCCATATACAACGCGCTCAAGAATGATGGAGCCATTCCTGACTGCCCTTTCAAATCCTATCGCGCGTTCATAGAAACGGACAACGCCTATCCGCAAACTGCGACATATGTACGCGATGTCGCTTATTGGCGTGAACGCCTGACCCCTGATAGATCACCAACAAGTGTGACAACACTACCGATCAACGCGCCTCAAAAAGATGCGCAGGTAGTGATCCCGCTTTCGACAGAAACCCTTGACGTGCTTAATGCGACGGCACGCAATGTGGGCACGACTCCCACCGCAATCCTGATGGGCCTTTTCGCCGTATTCCTGGGCAAGGTCACGGGCGAGCGGGAGCCGATGTGGAACTTGCCCATTCTCAACAGATTAGGGCGGGAAGAACGTGAAACGCCGGGAGCGTTTTCGTGCATAATCCCCTACTCGGTCAAATTGGATGAACAGAAAAGCATTCTGGAATTAAGCGATCAGATATTCAAGCAATCACGCCGCGACATTCGCCATGTCAGAATGAGCCCTGTGCGTATGCGTGATGCCGGACTTGGCCTTCGTAGCCTGACAGCGACCGGCGCGACCTTTAACAGTCTGGACGCCGCAACCGCGGTCCATTTTGACGACCTTTCTGTCAGAAGAATCAACGTCTATCACGGCCCTGCCGATGATATCGGGCTGGCATTTTTCTCAGAGACAATTTCTCCATCCGAACAAAAATCCGAGTTGATCTGGCAATATGATGCCAACCGCATTGACGCCCAGACGACACAGGCATTGACGACCGCGTTTTCCCGATTGCTTGATATCGTTTTGGCAAACCCGGACCAAAAAATTGGCGTGTTACTTGATCAGATAGACATTGATCCCGTCCATATCGAAGCCCTTCGTCCCAAGGGTTCCAACGAAAGCTTTGCCAAACGGCTTGCGACCTATGTGAAGGATGTCTGGGCGGGAATTCTTGAGATTGATGATCTCGAGCTTGATGAGAATTTGATTGTGGCGGGCGCCCATTCGCTTTTGCTTCCACGGGCGCAAAGCATGTTTGCTGAACTGGCTGACCGGGCCGTCAAGCTTGAGGAAATGCATGAATACCCGACCGCCCAGAGCTTTGCCGACAATCTGATCAACACAAGCCCGTATTTGGATGAAACACGCCTGAAGGCCGCCATCGACCGTCTTGGCGCACACAGCACCAATGCAAAAACGGCAGTAAAGCCATCAGTCCCGCTGCAATGGCAGGATGGTACAATTATCTTGCCATTCGCGTCCAAAAGCCGAGATGAGCTTGATAAAAGTCTCAGCACTGCACTTCGCCGCCTTGAACAAGGTGCCGCACCGGAAAACCTTGTTGATCTGGGGCAAGCAACGACGGATCAGTCTGAAAGCTGCGAACGTTCTGTCATTGTCGGAACGACTACCGACAGCATCATCAAATCCCTTGGTAATCCGGATGATCATGGTCATCTGACAGGGCGCGTTGATGCACCCCAAAATTCTGTCATTCTGCTCTTCCCCGGTCAGGGGTCTCAACGCCCTGGCATGACGCGCGCACTTTACGATGCTGATCCAGTATCGGCGCAATTGATCGATGCTGCCTGCAAATCGGTTGTGCGCCACATCGGCCCTCCTGATTTGCGCGACTTGTTGCTTTATGCTGATCAAAGCACGGCCAATATCGAGAAACTCACACGGACCGATTACGCGCAGCCTGCCCTGTTCATTAACGAATACACCAAGGCAAGCTGGCTGATGCGCCTTGGCATCAAGCCGACAGCCCTGCTTGGGCATAGCATTGGCGAATATGTCGCTGCCTGTCTGGCAGGTGTCATGCAATTTGAGGATGCCTTGCGACTTGTCGTCATACGCGGCAAGTTGATGAGCCAAACCGAGCCGGGTGCAATGTTTGCGCTGTCGATGAGCGAAGATGACGTCGACGAAATCCTGACAAGGTTTGGCTCGGATTTATCCCTGGCAGCGAAGAATGGCCCCCGACAATTTGTTGTGGCCGGTAGCCTGTCTGTTATTGACGCGGTTGAAGCACATATCGCCGAGACTGGCAAAAAAGGCCGCCGCCTTATTGTCTCGCGTGCATTTCATTCAAAAATGATGGAACCGGTCCTCGATCGTTTCCGCAATGCTTTCGACCAGATCGAATTGCACGCCCCAACGATTGAAATACAATCAAATCTGACGGGCACAGCCCTTCGCCCGGAAGAGGCAACCAACCCGGATTACTGGGTTTCCCACCTCCGAAATGCAGTTCGGTTTGCCGACAACATCAATCAACTCAAAACATCCCATCCCGACGCCCTGTATGTTGAATGCGGCTTTGGAAATACCGCGAGCCGCTTGGCAAACGTCAATGGTATTGCATCAACCCAGTGCATTGCCTTGCAAACTGATCTTAACGCGGGCGGTGCCGACGCGGACCAGCAGGGATCCCCTAACCCACTGGCCATCGGGCTCGCGAACTTATGGCTACATGGGGTTGGAATTGAGTTTGGTGATGGTTCCGCGGACCCAACCTATCCGTGGGCACAAGTAGAAGACGAACGCGGCGCGGTTATCACCTCATTCCAGCCGCATCCCGCGGTTGCCGGTCAGTGGCTCGCGCGTCGTGATCTTCCACCGGATGACAGCTATCACATCGTTGTCAGTTTCCGTCTGCCCGTTGGCACATCGTTTGACGCCCTGAAAACCGCGTTCGAAAAAGTCATCGCGTCTTGTGATTCATTCCGTTCAACCTTCGTTGAGCGAAATGGCGAACTGGTTCAGCGTGTGCATGAAAGCATGCCGGTTCCAATCAATGTTGTCGAGCGTCTTGAAGACATTCGTCATGGGCTTTTCGATCTTGAAAACGGGCCACTGTTACGCGTTGGTTACTTGGTGCAGACGAATGTTTCGCCACCAATTGTGGTCGTTGCCATTGACCATATATGTTTTGATGGACAATCCCTGCCGCTTCTTGAGCAAGCGGTTATCGCGGCACTTGGCAACGGTGGATCAGAACTTTCCAAGCAGAATTCAAGGGAAATTGCGAAGCTTTCGATCAAGGCGCTTGAGGGCCAGCGTGGACAGATTGGCGCGGCGTTCTGGAAAGAACGTAGTGAGCTTTTGTTGATTCCTTCGCTGCCCAAAAATGCCGAGGCCAGAGCCAGCAACACGGTAAAACGGTGCTTTATTCAACTTGACGAAGCCCAGGTAAACGCGCTGGAGACTGTCAGAACCCACCTGGGAACGGCAACACCAACAGCGCTTTGGAATGCGTTGGTTTTAGCGACGGTAGCACATTACAAAACCGGTAATGCCGCCGTCATCGGGCAGCCGTTTTCCGGACGTGTCGGGCCAGAAACACGCGAAGCAATTGGGTGCTTTGCCAATGTTCTGCCCATTGCGATCAAGCCAGATATGTCAGCCGGAATTGGCGTACTTGCGCAGCAAATCAGTCGCGAAATGCTGTCGATCATGGATGTTCAGGATTACCCGCTGTCACGGATCATCAAGGATCTTTCTGTCATTGAACAGGGACACGTGGACCTTCCATTCGATATCGTGAGCACGATCGAGATCAATCCCGATCTGTATGAAATCGATGAGGTCGACTTTGGCGGCGGAAAGTTCCCGTTGATGGCAACGCTTGCCAAGTTTGGCGCGGGTACGTTCCTGTCGATCGAGCATTTCACATCCATTTACAGCGAAAGCTGGGCAGAACGCTTTGCCCATAGCCTGCTTACACTCATCACATCCTTGGCGGAAAACCCTGACAAGTCGCTTAGCGCTGTTGATGTCTTGCCCGCAGGCGAACGCAACCGACTGATCAACGAGTTCAACGATACCGCATCGGAATACCCACGCGATGAGGGGCTTGGCAGTTTGCTTGCCAAGCAGATTACCGATGATCGACGGGCCCACAAAACCGCAATTGACGACGGCGAGACCCGGATTACCTATGCCGAGCTTGGCATTCTATTATCCGATATTTCCGGCAAGCTTGCTCAGATTGGTGTCAAAGCTGGCGATACGGTCGCCTTTGCGTCTGAACGTAACCTTGATGCCATTTTGACGATGCTTGGCATTGTCTGGCATGGCGCGGTTTACTTGCCAATTGACAAGTCGCTACCTGCGAATGCCATCGCCGAGCTGATGGAAGAATGCGGGGCAACTACACTGCTGTTTGATGCGGCGGAAAAAGATCGTCTGGAAAAGCTATCGGATCGCTTCAAAGTCGCGTCATTGCCCAAAGGTGATTTGAAATCCGGTGTCGAGTTCAAAGCCCCGGACGAACGCTGCGGTGATGACCTTGCCTATGTCATGTTCACATCTGGATCGACCGGCAAGCCCAAGGGCGTTCTGGTGCCCAACCGGGGCATTGTCCGTCTTGTTGTGAACAACAAAACACTTCCGTTCGACGAACATGATGTGATTGCACAGGCCGCATCGCTTGGCTTTGACGCGGCCACACTGGAAATCTGGGCAGCACTTCTAAATGGTGGGCGGTTGTTTGTTCTTGAGAACGACGCCCTGTTTGATCTGTCATCGCTTGGCGACAGATTGCGTGATGCAGGCGTTACGACAATGTGGATGACAGCAAGTCTGTTCAACCTGATTGCTGATGTTGCGCCCGAAGCCTTCAAGTCCCTTAAACGGTTGATGAGTGGCGGCGAAGCGCTAAGCCCGGTTCACCTGCGCAAAATCTGGGCGGCCTGCCCTGATGTTGCTCTGATCAACGGGTATGGCCCGACTGAAAACACCACATTCACCTGTACTCACCTGATTAAGGAACATGATCTGGAAACCGGGTTGGTCCCGATTGGCCAGCCGATTGGCAATACACGGGTCTATGTTTTGGATGATGGTGGTCATTTGGTTCCGACCGGTGTCTGGGGTGAGCTGTATGCCGCAGGTGATGGGCTGGCCCTTGGCTATACCGGTGCGCCTGAACGTACTGAGAGTGCATTTGTTCAGATCCCCGGCATTGATGAAGAACGGCTTTATAAGACCGGTGACCGGGTGCGCTGGTGTGAGGATGGCACCATTGAGTTCGGCGGGCGTGGCGATAGTCAGGTTAAAATTCGTGGCCACCGTATTGAGCTGAATGCGATTGAAGAAAAGCTGCTGGCCCTTGATGACGTCCGCAATGTTTGCGTCATGCCGATTGGTCAAGGCGCGGATGCCTTTTTGGGCGCCGCGATTGCTTCTGATCATGATGCACGGGATGCCTGGGCATCGGTTCTGGCGCGCGACTTCCCCGACTATATGGTGCCTGAACGTTTTGTCGTACTGGAACACTTGCCGGTTAATGCCAATGGCAAAGTGGACCGCAAAAAGCTTCAGGCTGTTCTTGCCGAAGAAGAACAGGTAAACGCGGCTTCACCTGAAAGCGATAATGCGCTGGAACGGTTTGTCATCAATCAGTTTGAGGCCCTTTTCCCGAACAAGACCATTACAGCCGCGACCGATTTCTTTGCCGTTGGCGGTCATAGCCTGATTGCCATGCGACTGGCTGGCGTGATTGAGGAAGAAACAGGCTATCGGCCGAAACTTCAGGAAATCTTCGCAGCACGCACGCCAGCCAATATGGCGCTTTTGGCTGCCAAGCATCAAACCCAGCCAAAGCAGACCGCTCTGGCAAGCAAGACGGCGACAAAATTCGCCCTGTCCAGTGGTCAGGCACGTTTGTGGGTTCTGCAGCGTATGGAGCCGGAGCTTGCGGTTTATTCGGTTCCGGTCACACTTGATATTGCGGGCCCCGTCGATGCCGCTGCGCTTCAACGCGCGCTCCATAAGCTTGAACAACGCCAGCATGCGTTGCGCTTGCGGTTTAAATCCGATCCCGATCATCCCGATGGGGTCAGCCAGTATCTGTCACCGGTTGGGTCGCTTGAACTGGTCCATCATCACATGGATGCGGCAGCAGCCGATACCTTCATAGCCACTGAAGCAGTCCGTCCATTTGATCTGAACGATGCATCCATGGTGCGCGCGCATCTGATTACGGTGGCCGAGGATTTCCATTGCCTGATGATTACACTGCATCATGCGATTTGCGATGGATGGTCGATGCCGATCCTGCTTTCAGAGTTGGCAGAACTTTATCGAGCAGAGCTTGCCGGCACGGCAGCAGAACTTCCCAAAATCGAACGCCACTACGAAGATTTCGTTGCCTGGCAGCGTGACTATTTGAATGGTCCTGAGGGTCAAGCGGCCCTAGGACGTTGGAAAGAACGTCTGGCACAATTGCCCGAGCCGCTTAATCTGCCGACCGATTTCCCGCGTCCGGCCGAACGTAAATTTGCCGGTGATTTCTATGAGTTCGAATTGGGTGCTGCAACAACCCGACTGATCGAGCAAACCGCTCAGAGATATGGCGTAACCGCCTTTAACACCCTGACCGCACTTTTGCAGGTCTTGCTCTATCGTCATTGCGGTCAAAGCGATGTTGCGATGGGCATGCTGGTTGCGGGGCGTGAACATTCATCGCTTGATCGGCTTGTCGGGTTCTTTGTGAACACGGTTTTGATCCGTCAGAAACTTGATCCAGATGCACGATTTGAAAGCCATCTGGCGCAGACGCAAAAGGTCGTTCTGGATGCGGTTGCGGATCATGCCATCCCGTTTGAGGATGTGGTCAACGCGGTCAAGGCGCCGCGCGATCTGTCACGCAATCCGTTGTTCGATGTTCTGGTAGCCTGGCAAGATAACCTTCCGGGTGGCGCGAAGCTTGGCGATGCCAACGCAACCGTTCGGGAGATTGAATTCCCGTTCTCCAAGTTCGATCTTGGTTTCTATTTCTGGCGCGATGACAGTGCGCTGTGTGGATCGATCGAATTTGATACCGGGTTGTTCGAACGCCCGACCATCGCATCCTTGATCGAGCGACTTGAAACCCTGTGCCAATCAGCACTGGGCGACAGCGTGGACGTACCGCTTTGCGAACTTACCATTCTGCCCGAAAGGGAACGCGCGCAGATTGGGTCCTTTAACGCTACACAAAAAGACCTTCCGATTGATCGCAGCATTTCCGAACCGTTCCTGGATCAGGTTGCAGCAATCCCCGAACGGGTTGCGGTTCAGGATGATGTGGAAGCGCTGAGCTATCATCAGTTTGCCCGTCGTGCTGCGGGTATTGCCAAACTTCTGAAAGACAAGTCGATTAAGCCCGGCGATGTTGTCGGTGTGGCCATTCGCCGGTCGGTCAATATGCTGGCCGCCATTCATGGTATCCTCCTGTCCGGTGCGGCCTACAGCCCGCTTGATCCCGATCATCCCGAACAGCGCCGCAAGGATATGCTTGATGACCTTGGCGACGGTTGGGTGATTACAACATCAGATCTGGCCCACCTGTTTGACGCGGACCGGACCATCCTGGTTGACGGGTCGGAAGATGCCGACATCCCGGCACTTTCAAGCGGCCCGAATGATCTGGCTTATGTACTGTTTACGTCGGGCTCCACCGGCCGTCCCAAAGGGGTTGAGATCGCCCATCGCGGCGTTTTGAACCGTATCTTGTGGATGCAGGATGAATTCCCGCTGGGTACGGATGACGTGATCTTGCAAAAAACGCCGATCACATTTGATGTGTCGGTTTGGGAGCTGTTCTGGTGGTCATGGACCGGATCAAAGGTTGTCCTGCCCCCACCGGGTGCAGAACGTGATCCGGCCCAGATTGCCGATGCGATCCATGACAACCGCGTCACGACCATGCATTTCGTACCATCGATGCTCTCGGCCTTTTTGACCGCGGTTGAGAGCGGTATGGTCGATGTGAACAAGCTGGCATCCCTGCGGCGCGTCTTTGCCAGCGGTGAAGCATTGGATGCTTCCGTTGTTCGCCGTTTCAATGCGCTTTTGTTTGAGCGTTTTGGTACGGAACTTCACAACCTGTATGGTCCGACCGAAGCCACAGTTGATGTCACCTGGCAAGCGTGTTCGCCTCAAACCACAGGTGACGTGGTACCGATCGGCAAACCCATCGCCAATACCACGGTGCAGATCCTGACCAATGATTTCAAACCGCTACCGATTGGTGTCGTGGGCGAGATCATTCTGGGCGGACCGCAAATCGCGCTTGGGTATCGTAACAGGGCCGAACTGAGTGCCGAGAAGTTCCCGGCTGATCCAAGTGATCGCGGTGATCGTCTGTATCGCACGGGTGATCTTGGTCGCTGGCGACGGGATGGAACGGTCGAATATCTTGGCCGTATTGATCATCAGGTCAAAATTCGTGGCTTCCGGATCGAGATTGGCGAGGTTGAAGTCGCACTGGAAAGCCATCCGAACGTGGAACGTGCACCGGTGATTGTCGCGTCGGTTGCGGGGCTGAATGAGCTTCATGCTTTCATTTTGCCATCCGGGAGCATCGATGCGATTTCACTGCGCGATCATCTGCGCAGTCGCCTGCCGGAATATATGATCCCTGCCCGGTTCTTTGCCATTGATCACTTGCCGATGACAAGTAGCGGCAAGGTTGATCGCAAGGCGCTTAAAGGCACGCCAATCCGCGCACGTTCGACAAGTGCGGGTGCTAGGGCACCATTGACGGCATCCGTGACAGCGACCGGTACAGAAAACAGCAAGTCA
Source organism: Thalassospira sp. HF15 (assembly GCF_011806525.1). GTDB lineage: Bacteria > Pseudomonadota > Alphaproteobacteria > Rhodospirillales > Thalassospiraceae > Thalassospira. The sequence goes on from NZ_JAAVKI010000001.1 coordinate 355,576, forward strand.
CGTGAAGCAGAAGTCGCGAAGCTTTGGGCAGAAATTTTACCCGAGGTCACGCCAACACGCGATGACGGGTTCTTTGATATTGGTGGCAATTCGCTGTTGCTGCTGCGGTTGTTTGAAAAATTCGAAGCCAATTGGCCCGGTCGTGTCGGAATTGCTGATTTGTTTGCCAATCCGACGATTGCCAAGCAGGCAGAATTGATTTCCGAAGATGCCACGTCGCCGTCAAACTTGGGCACACTGGCGTCAGACGCCCCTATTCTTGCCAATGATGAACCAATTGCCGTGATTGGCATGGCTGTTCAGGTTGCTGGCGCTGACACCATTGACGGGTTCTGGGATGACATTGCCGCGGGTCGCGACCTTGTGCGTGCACTGCCAGAGGCGCGCGAAGCAGATACACGCGAAATCCTGAGCGCGATTGGCAGACCGGTTCCGAACAAGTTCCGCGAGATCGCCTATCTTGATCATTTGTTTGAATTTGATGCGCAGCGTTTCCGCCTGTCGCCGATTGACGCCGGATTACTGGACCCGGAACAACGGTTGTTCCTTGAAACAACACTGATGGCGGTTGAGGATTCCGGTTATGGCGGCAATGCATTGCGTGGCCAGAAAGTTGGCGTCTTTGCCGGTGGTGGCACCAGTCCGGTCTGGCGCATGGCAATGGATCAGATTTCACCGAGCAAGGCCGAGCAAGCTTTTGCGCTAAACGTTCCATCAAACATCGTCACCCGGCTGTCATTCCTGAAAGACTGGCATGGCCCGGCCAATATTGTTGATACCGCATGCTCTTCCACACTCGTCGCCGTTCATCAAGCCTGTCAGCAACTACGCGATGGCAGTTGCACGGTGGCTATCGCCGGTGGGGCGAAAATTCTGCCCTGCCCGCCGGATGCAGACAGTTCCTTTACGATTGATTCGTCAACTGCCCGTACCCGTGCGTTTGACGCCCAAGCCGATGGCACGGGCGTAGGCGAAGGCAGCGTTGTATTTGTTCTCAAACCGCTTAGCAACGCGTTGCAGGATGGCGATACCATCCACGCCATCATCCGTGGCAGTGCGGTTAATCAGGATGGTGCATCAAGCGGGGCCGCCGCCCCCAACCCGCTGATGCAGGCAGAAGTCATACGTGATGCCGCGCGTGCCGCCGATGTCGAACTTTCGACGGTTTCCTATTTCGAGGCACATGGCACCGGAACATCACTTGGCGATCCGATTGAGATTGATGGCCTGACCCGGGCATTCAAGGACCGCGAACCGGCCCAAACCCGTGCCTTCATCGGATCGGGCAAAGGCAATTACGGTCATCTGGACGGTACAGCGGGTGCACTTGGTCTGGCACGTGCAATCATGGTGCTACGCCATGATCAGGCGCCGCCGCAACCTTACTTCGAAGCCCCGAACCCCAAGATCAATTTCGACCGTGCACCAGTTGTGGTGACAAACAAGCTGGCCAAGCTTCCCGATCAGGGAACGCCGCGCCGTGCAGGTGTCAGCTCATTCGGGTTAAGCGGGATCAACGCCCATATTCTGATCGAGGCAGCCCCGGAACGGAGCAAACATTACGAAGCTGATCAAAACAAGGAAGCAGCCTTGGTCTTTGCCCTTTCGGCAGGCAGTCCCGAAGCGCTCCGAACCTATGCAACCAACCTGCATCACCGGATCAGCAATGATGCTAGCCTGTCGCTCAAAGACATTGCCTTCACGCTGGCGACGGGACGTGATCGGTTAAAGCACGGCATCGCCTTTGCGGCGGATCATCGGGCGGATCTTCTTGAACAACTGCTTGATATTGCAACCGGCATTACCACACCGAGCATGCAGGCTGAAAACGCCGATGCGCCAGTCTGCGAAGTTGTCACGGCAAAGACTGCAGACGCAGATAAACAGACCGCACATTATCTGGCAGGTGGTGCGCTGCACTGGCCATCAAACATCAAGGCCCGCCGCCTCTCCTTGCCGCCAGCACCATTCACACGCAAAAGCTTCAAGCCAACCTTTGAAAAGCGCGCCAGAGCCGTTTCAAACGACATGCTTCAAGGGCCGGTTGCTACGCCGAGCGCGCGCGTCTTTAGCGTCGCGATTGATGATCCGCGCTTCTGGCCGTTACAGGATCATAAGCTTAATGGCCAACCGACACTGGTCGGCATGGCGGTCCCTGCCCTGATCGCCAAAGCGGCCACGAAACTGCGTGCAAATGAAACTGCCCCAATCAACATCAGCAATCTGGTCTGGCACACGGCTTTGGTTGCAAACGCGATCCCGGATGGCAATGTGAGCCTGAGCTTTGCTGATGACGGCTCCGTCGAGCTTGGCGGACGCCTTAAGAACGGAAAGTGGCGCGTTTTTGCGACGGCCACTTGGCAGTCGGATCCTCAGGAAATAGTGCCAAAATCAGGCCTTGCGGACATCCGATCCCGTGCAACACTGCAGGTTCCCATCAATGATTTCAGCGGGAAATACGGATCGATCGAAATCAGTGATCGCTGGGACTGTAACCAGTCGCTCCATATTAGCAAACGTCAGGACGCGGCGATCAAGCACCTGCGGCTCAAACCCGAATATCGGGGTGATTTGGCGGACTGGTTGGTTCATCCGGCCCTTGCCGATGTCGCATGCAGCATGCCGTTGATGACGCTTGGTAGTGGATATGTGCCGGTTGGTGTTGATCAGGTCACCGTTTATGGCGTTCAGAGCAACGAAGTCTATGCCTCCTTCGAGCAGTATGAAAACGGGTACGGTGAAGTTGCGCTTTACGACGCCAAGACAGAACAGCTTGTGATGCTGGCCAGTGGCCTGAATTTCGCAAAAAGTGGCGAAAGAGCAGAACAGCTTCGCCCGCAGATTCTTGAAACAGTCTGGCGCATATCGCCTGTATCAACTGCCAACATTCGGGAAGATTTCCTGTTCATCACCGACGCAGACGATTCGTCTTGTCCAACCGGCTATCGGACCATCCGCGTAGATCAGATCGCCAAGGATAGTTTGAGCGGCGTTTCACATGCAGTCCTGATGCTAAGTCCCAATGAAGACAGTGCGCATCGCACGGCAAATGCCCTGCGAAAGATATTACAAAACATGCAGGGTCGCTTGCGCCTGATTGTTACTGGATGCGGTGCGTATGGGATTGACGATGATCTGATTGCCATCAATCCGGTTCAATCCGCAGTAGCAGGTGTGGTGCTTGCGGCAGCAAGGGAAGAACCGCAGCTGCAACTGAGCTATCTCGACATTCCAGACAATGCATTGGTGGACCCGCTTGGTAAAGAATTGGCAATCCCGCCTGCTACCGACCCCATTGTCGTTTACCGCAACGGGCAGCGCTATGTGCGTGATCTGACGGCGGCAACGAGTGATCGCAAAAAGGAACAGACTAGTTGGCCAACGAGTGGTGTTTGCGTTATTACCGGTGGTACAGGTGGTTTCTCGGTCGCGCTGCTCGAAGAATTTGCCAATAATGGCAAGGTCAAGCTGGCTCTGCTTGGCCGTCGCGGCGAAGATGCCCTTGATGATCCTACCAAAGCCAAACTGACCGACCTGCGCAATCAGGGCCTCTCGATTTCAGTTCATGCGTGCGACGTTGCCGACGCGGTTTCCCTTGGCAAAGCGCTTGAGTCTGTTCGCACAAACCATGGTCCGATCCGTGCCGTTGTCCATGCTGCCGGTATTGCCGATGGTGACTTCCTTGTCCGCCGGGATATGGCAAAGTTTGACAATATCCTTGCGGCCAAAATGTTTGGTGCGCTCAACCTTGACCGCCTGACACGTGATGATGCCATTGCGGCATTTGTCATGTTTGGCAGTCTGACGGCAATCAGCGGCGCGCCGGGGCAGACAGCCTATTGCGCGGCCAATGCTTTCCTTGATGGGTTGGCACATCAGCGCAAGGCAGATGGGAAAGCCGCCCTGACGATTGACTGGTGTGCGCTCAGCGAACAGGGCATGGCGGCACGTCATAATGTGCTTTTGGAAGACGGTGCCTGGATTTCCCCGAAAGATGCCAAAACGATCTGGCGTGATGCCATCCGTTTGACGTCCGCGCAATTGACCGTCGTTGACCCGGCATTGGTCCAAACACGTAACGCGGCTCAATCAGATGCCACTCGGAAAGTAGCTAAAGGAGCTCCCCAAAGCGTTGCCCTCAGTGCACGACAACATATCGCAGCGATATGGGCCGAGGCACTTGGTTATGACAGTGTGGATGCCAACGACGACTTCTTTGCTCTGGGTGGGGATTCCATCACCGGTATGCAAATTGTCGATCGCATGAACAACACGCTTGGCACGGAACTGAGCATCTCTGATCTGTTTTCTGCGCCAACAACAGCCGCCATTGCAGAACTCGCTGGTGTGCCTGAGACAGATGTTGCAACGCCTCAGCCTGCACCTTCTATGGAACCTGCGGCGAAAAATGCGCACGGCGCCAAAGCACCGCATGCCGCGATCATCGCGATTTGGGCCGACGCACTGGGCTATGACACGATTGATCTGGATGAGGACTTCTTTGCACTGGGCGGTGATTCCATCACTGGCATGCAAATCGTTGATCGTATAGCCAAGGAACTCGGTCTTGATGTCAGCCTGACGGATCTTTTCGAGCAATCCACGATTAGCAAACTGTCAGCAAAGCTGCTGGGCACAGCTGAAGCGACAAACCCCGACGTTTCAGGTGGCATGAATGAAGCACCCACAGCGTTCACGCCCAAAACGGGCGTCGGTGTTGAACCAACCACAATTGATCCGCGCAAGGCGCCGAAACTTGATCGTTATCCGATTTCGCCAGAGCAACTGTCCGTCCTGAACGCTTCGCAAAAGGGCAATATGGGCACAGCGTTTAACCTGCCGCATGCCTATGTCATAGACCCGTCAGTTGATTTGGAACGCCTGAAAGAGGCGATCCGAGAGGTCACTAAACGCGAGAACGTCCTGCGCACCCGCATTATCCATAATGCGTCTGAAGAAAGCTGGCATATGGGGATCATCGCGCCCGAGGATGCTCTGGCCAGACTTGATCTTGATGTTCGCAGGGTTGAAGGATCTCTAAGTGACGCCTGTGTTGCACAGATACGCCCGTTTGATCTTGATGATGGTGTTCCGGTGCGCTGGATGCTGTTGCAGGATCAATTTGGCAAAACCGCACTGTTCTTTGATATTCACCATGTTCTCGCTGATGGCTTCACAACTGAGCGCATCCTTGGCGAGGTGGTGTATCTTTGCAATGGCAAAGCGCTGCCACCATTGGGGTATCAACTTAACGACTATGCGTGGTGGAGCCAAAACGAAGAAAACACCAAACGCATTGCCGCCGCACGCAACTATTGGCAGTCGATCTATGCCGGAAGTCTTCCCAAACTGGACTTGCCATCGGATCGTCCGCGCCCGGCTTATCACAGCTTTAATGGCGCGATCACATCGCTTGTCATTGATCAGGACCTGCTTGCCAAAGCACGCAAGTTTGCCTCTTCAAATCATGTGACGATGTATACCCTTGTTATGGCAACCTGGTTTACGTTGCTTGGCCGTTTGGCGAAGACCAATGACGTGGTCATCAGTGTTCCTGTTGATGCGCGTGACGCGACAGGCTTTCGCGATACATTGGGCATGATGGTTTCCCTGTTGCCGATGCGCATGCAGTTCGATGGCACAGAGAATGTGGCGGACCTGCTTGCACGCATGCAACGACATCATATCGAAGCGATGCGCCACCGGGCGTACTTCCTGGATCAGTTGCTGCATGACCTGGCACCACCCGCGGCACCGGATCGCACCCTGCTGTCGGAAGTCTCGGTTTCCTACATGAACTTTGAAAGCACTGGTGTCGGGCAAGATATCGTCAAGATTGCGTCAGAAGGCATTGATGTCCATCGTCATCACTGCAAGAACGATATCTCGATCTTTGTGCGAGATGTTCCTGAACAGATGACCGTGGCACTCGATTATTACGCCGACATGTTTGATCGCAGTTCCATGAACGACCTGTGTCGCGCCTTTGCCGCGACCCTTGAGCATATGGTGACCTCCGAAACCCGATTGATCCGGGATATCGACTTTGTGTCTGGATCACCGCTTTCCAAACTGCGCCACTGGCACAATGAGCCCGAAACGCAAGCTGGTGCGATGTCGAGCCCCGCGATATTGAATGCGAATAGCTCAGAAACTGTCAGTGTGATCGCAGAGATCTTCAGCGAAGTTTTCAAAAAGCAGATCACTGATCCTGCGACAAGTTTCGTCAAGCTTGGCGGCCACAGCCTGCTTGCGATCCGGATCGTCAACCGTATTGCTGATCGCACCGGTTCACGTATCAGTATGGCGGACTTCTTTGCCCATCCGACCGTCGCCGGACTTGCGGAACTGATTGATCGCAACCAAGGCGACGAAACGAACCAACAAGACGCACGCATTCCCATTGCCCCTGACATGGCCGTTTATCCGGCAAGCCACGCGCAGAAGCGCCTTTATCTGTTGTCCGAAATGGCACATGACAGTGGTGCGTATGGCATGCTCTATGTCCTGCGCTGTGACGGGACGTTACAACAAGATACCCTAAGGACTGCACTGACAAGTTTGGTGGAACGGCACGAACCACTGCGTACCGCTTTTGAACAAGGCGATGATGGCATTTGCCAACGTATCACCACGGCCTCGGCCCCGGATGTTACGGTTCACAACATTGCAGAGCAGCCCGATCCGGTGCGCGAAGCCCTTCGTATTACCCGTGAAGAGGCTGCCACACCGATCGCTTTGGATCAGCCGCCGCTTATTCGTGCATCAATCATCAATGTCGCGGATGGTGAGCAGCTTCTTGTCATCGCGACGCATCACATTGTCGGTGATGGCTGGTCATCACGCATTCTGGTTCAAGAACTTGGTATTTTCTATCAGGCTGCGCTGAACAATACGGTTGCGGATCTTACGGCCCTTCCAATCACTTACAAGGACTTTGCCTACTGGCAGTCCCAACAGGATTGGTCGGATGCGGCTGATTACTGGCGGGAAAAACTGTCCGGTGCGCCAGAACAGAATTAAATGCCGTTCGACCACAAAAAACCTGATGTTCAATCCTATCGTGGCGCACATGCGCATATGGGGATTGATGATGACGTTCTGGCCGGATTGCATTCTCTTGCACGTGCGCACAATGCGACACTTTCCTCGGTTGGCATGGCGCTGTTCTCTGCGATGTTGTACCGACTGACGCGTCAGGAAGACCTTGTTATCGGCATGGGTGTTGCGGGCCGCGAGAAGACCGAAACCGAAGGCTTGATTGGCTTCTTCGTTAATGTATTGCCAATCCGTGTGCAGCTTGATGCTGACACAGAGCTCGATACATTGATTGACAAGATTCACGTCAATCTGACTGAAGCCCTGGATCGCCAGGATTATCCGTTTGATGAGCTTGTCCGTGCCGTCGCCCCAAAGCGCAACACCAATAGGCAGCCGCTTGTGAATGTGGTGTTTGAATATCAACGGTTTGGTGCACTTGGCGGCGAAGAAACAACGCAGCCAGGCTTGCCCATGCTGGCGCCAGATCAACCGGGTATACTGTCAGACAAAATGGATGCGTTTGTCGACAACGCGACGGCAAAACATGATGTGATCCTTTTCCTGCAAGAAGAAGATGGAAAAGCACGGTTCACATTGGAATATGACACTGATCTGTTTGATTCTGAGACGATGCAGAAATGGCTCGGATTCCTGACAAGGTTTGCTGCTGCAGCAGCGCAGAGCCATACGAATAAGAATGCTTAAAGGGACGAATCAATGAAAATCGCCGATTTTGATTTCGACAGTCTGGAAACGTCCCTGCCCGAAGCCGCAGAAACACCCGCGGCGCAAATCGGAAGCATCATTGATGCTGTCGCCGATGTCGTCGCCAAGCATCCCGAGCGGATCGCCATCAAGGACGAGGCTCAGGATATTTCCTATGAGGCTCTTGATTGCGAAAGCAACCGGATCGCCAATTTTATCATCGGCCTGAACCTGCCCGAAGACGCCATGATCGGCGTCATGACCGGACGTAATCGTTTCTACATTTCAGCCATCCTCGGCATTCTCAAGGCCGGGCATCCGTTTGTGCCACTTGATCCGGCAACACCCTTGATCCGTCGTATTGCCATTGCCAACAACGCGTCCATTCCGCTTGTCTTGGCCGATGCCGAACATGTGGGTGATCTTCACCAATTGCAGTGGCGGTGTGATGGCGTTGAACACATTCTGTGTATCGACCGCGAAAATATTGATGCGATCTCGGAGACGCCCGGTTCTCTGATGTCGGTTGAACTGTGGGATCACCTTGCTGGCGATGATGCAGACAACGTTTTGGCCGGTGGGTGGAAAAGCGCATTCACCGGGCAACCGATTGCGCAAGAAGCCATGGACGCATTTGGCGCAAATGCACGTAACAAGATCGCCAATCTGGTATCCAAAGACGCGCATGTGCTTGAAATCGGCTGTGCTTCGGGCTTTACCATGAAACATGTCGCACCGGTTGTCGGAAAATATGTTGCAACCGATCTGTCCCGACGGAACGTTGAACGTACCGAAGAACTTGCCATCAAGTCAGGCATGACGCACGTCATGGGCCGCCAGTTGGCCGCGCACGACATTGATGTTTTCGAGGAACAATCATTTGATCTGATCATTCTCAATAGCGTCGTCGAAAACTTCCCGGGCTTTGGCTATCTCCGTCAGGTTCTTAACAAGGCAGCCAAATTGCTGGCACCGGGTGGTGCGATTTATCTTGGCAATATCTGGGATGCAGACCGCAAGTCGGACTACCTTGCTGACCTTGCAAAGTTTGCCGCCGATAATGTCGGCAAGGGTTATGACACCCGTCTTGATTTCCTTGAAGACCTGTTCGTGCCCGAAGCATTCCTGAAAGACTGGGCATATGGCCATGGCGGTTTTGCGGTTGAACGTACGGCCATTAATGCGCCGGGCTTTGACCCTGCCCCATACACCTTCGATCTGGTTATGTCGCCGGATGCCGGCATCGCACCAAGTAAAACATTGCGTTATCGCCATGATCTTTCCGACCTTGTACAGTCTGCCGATGGTGCGCCTGATAAGCCGTCAGCATCGTCTGATGTTGCCTATGTCCTGTTCACCAGTGGCACGACCGGCACGCCCAAAGGGGTGGTGATCGAGCACGGATCTGTGGTTAACCTTGCAAACTCAGTATTGGAAACGCAGCTGAAATTGATCAGCGCAGAAGATGCAAAGTCATGTCTTAATCTGACATGCGTCGCACCGTTTGCCTTCGATGGATCGATTGTTCAGATTTTCGCAAGCCTTCTGAACGGGCACAGTCTTCATATCCCGGGCACTGATACCAGAAGCGATCCCGAAGCGCTGCATGATTTCATTGTCCAGCATGAGATCGATCAACTCGATGCCACGCCAAGCCTTTTCTTCATGCTGCTTAATCACTGGCATCAGACAGGCCAGCACTGCCCGGCCAAGATGGTGGTTCTGGGCGGAGAACCGGTTACGTCAGACTTGGTCGAACGGTTCTTTGCCCTGCCCCAACACAGCAGCAGTAAACTTGTAAATGCCTATGGCCCGACGGAATGCTGCGTATCAGCTGCGCAATATGTCATGACTGCGCAAAATCATCGTCAGATCCTGCCGCCGCCGATTGGCCGTGCGATTAACGGCGCACAGATCAGGATTTGTGATGAAAACAACCGAACGCTGCCAAATGGCGTGCCTGGTGAAATCTTGATCGGTGGTGCCGGTGTTGCGCGTGGCTATCTGAATAACCCGGGTCTGACAGAACGAGCCTTTATCACAGATCGTGAAGGTAGCCGCTGGTATCGCAGCGGAGACATCGGGCGCAAACGCAATGACGGCGAGATCGTTTTTGTCGGCCGCGAAGATGGACAGGTCAAGGTGCGGGGCAATCGCGTTGAATTGGCCGAAATTGAAACCGCCATCTGCAAACACCCTCTTGTCCGCCATGCGACAGTTGTCTTGCATAATTCCGGCAATCAGAGTTCGGAAAATCTGGTTGCCTATTTGACCACCGATGATGGCTTTGATGTCGCAACTTGTCGGACCCAGCTTGAGCAATCTCTGCCAGCCTATATGGTTCCGAGCTATATGATCTGTCTTGATCAGATGCCTCTAACATCAAACGGCAAGGTCGACAAAGCCAAGCTTCCCGAACCGTCGGGCAACCTTCTGGTGGGGGCAAACAAGCGCACGCAGAAGCTCGAAACTGAATGTGAACGCCAAGTCGCGAAGATCATGGGCGAGGTCCTAGATTGCACGATTGATGATGCAAATGCCGATTTCTTCGAGCTGGGCGGGCATAGCGTCCTTGCTGTGCAGTTCCTGTCAAAATTAAATCAGGCGGTTGATGTCAAAATTCCGCTCAGCGATTTGTTTAGCTGCTCAACTGTGTCCAAACTTGCTAATCGCGTTGAAATGCGCAAACGCGATGAAAAGGACAAGAACCCGGTCGTTTCGGTCAATGCCGAAGGCAAAGGCATCCCGATCCTGTGCTTTCACCCTGTGGGCGGAAACATCCTGTGCTATCAGGATATGTCACGCGAACTTGGTTCTGAGCAACCGGTCTTAATGGTCGAATCCCGCGGACTTCAGGAAGGTCAGGGATTAAACGCTTCCGTTGAGGACATGGTCGCTGCCTATATGCCATTCATCCGCGAAATGATCCCGAACGGTCCGGTACGTGTCGCGGGATGGAGCTTCGGCGGCTTGCTTGCCTATGAGGCAGGTTATCGCCTGTCACAGGCAGGTGTGGATGTGCGCAGCATCACCCTGCTGGATGCGATTGCAGTTCCGGAATCCGTCCGTGAGATGCTGCGCAAGGACGAAGCAGAATATCTTGCTGATCTGTTTGGTGAATTGGGGATCGTCAAAGCCGAAGAATTGCGCCCCCTTACACCGGAGGAACGCATTGATTACCTGCTGACGAATGGCAAGGAATGCGATCTTCTGCCAAAGGATGCGGACCGCGGCACGATGCGCCGACTTCTTGCGGTGTTTCAGAACAACGCACTTGCGGCCGTTCACTACATGCCGCCGAAGATTGAAGACATTGATATCCTGCTTGTGCGTCCGCAAACCATTGTGCGCGGAGCACCCTATATCGAAGGTGATGAATTTAGCGGCTGGCGGGCATTCACGGGTGACAATATTGAACTCGCCATGGTTCCGGGCACCCATGGCACCATGATTTCCCAGCCACATATTCAAGAAGTGGCAATGGCCATGCGCAAGCAGATCAAACGAACAATCTAACAGCCAGTCAGCGCAGATTCCGCCAAATCGGCATCAACCAAACAGCAAGGACCAGATGGTTTTACGACCATTCTGGTCCTTCGTTTTTGAAACGGGTCCTTGCCGGCAAGGTGATGGCCAACCAACCAGAACCGCCCGACCAAACGTACGTCTGATATTGCGCGAAGTTCCGGTATCCAAGCACATAGTGATCGACCTTGTGGGTGATCTCTGACGGGGCATAGATATCAAGCGGTGTCATCATGCCTGTCGTAAGGGTCTTTGCCAAACTCTCGCGCGCGACCCAAAGCAGGCTGGCCGTGTCGCGCTTTGACAACCCAATCGTTGCGCACATTTCGCGTGTTTCGCGATCCAATCCGTCAAGAACCGGACCAACATCATCCTCAGAAGGCAGATCAACATCAATTCCCATCGGGTGCCCACGATGAAAAATCAAGGCAGCTGCGAGCCTGTCTGAATGTGAAATCGATACACCAAGGTTCGAGACATTTTCCCCTACTACATTCGACAGAATTGGCTGTTCGAAGATTCCGCTTTCAATGCTAATCAGGCGTGGATCAATCTCAGACCAATGTGATTGGAGTGCGATCTTTGCCGCCAAACGACCATGTGTGTAGCTGTCCCTGCGCCGTGCGTGTTCAAAGCTGTCACGTCGCGTCAACTCACCTTCGTTAAGTAATTGAACAATAAGCTCTTCCCTTGCCTCAGGCGCCAAGTCATCAAGGTCAATGACAACCAATGTCGCGCTCAGGACATCACGCAGATCAAAGCTTCCTGATGCGCGATCACGCACCAATTCAAACGTCTGAATTTTGATGGCGTCAGACAATCTCACATCACGGCTCCGTCTCAGCGGAATGACATCCAAACCGACAAACAAAAAAGAATGCCCAAGCATAGCTTGGACATTCTTGAAAACATACGCGGTTATTGGATTTGAAAACCCAATTAAGCCTTGGCAGTTGCTGCAGAACCTGCAGGCTTGGCAGTGGTTTTGCCGCCTTTGACATACTCAGAGGCCTTACGCTTCCCTTCTTCGAATTCTTCCTGAAATTTGCCGGAAGCTTCTTCTGCGTCAAAGTTTGCAACCGTACCGCCCTTGGCAAAGTGCCATGCGAAAACGCGCCCCAGCGCGTAGGTGCAGGCAGCAGCAAAGGTCGGCATTGCAACCAGACCAAAGATCGTACCAACAACAGGAACACGACGGATAAGGTTTGCGGCAGCATAACCAACACCAGTTGCCGGAAGTACCGTAGCAACCAAGGTCGAAATGGAATTCTTGATCGCGTTTTCGGAGAACGGCACGCCATAGATGTCGCAAAGCTGTGCGAGCATGCGCAGCTGAATGGTGCTGCTGGTTGCCATTTCAAGGAACGGGATAGGAACCAAACCACCAATGGCAGCATATGCAGTGTGACGGTTAATGCTGCTATGCGCCTGAGCACGGAGCTCAGCAGTTTCTGCTACAGCAACTTCTTCAGTCTCTTCAACTTTTTCTGCTTCGCTCATAATTGCCTCTTTGCAATGATCATTTTGCCGACAGGTCGCATACACAAAATTCTAGACTGCCAACACACTACCCCAACTTGCGGTTTATCGCAACAAACAGAAGTTGTTATTGTTTTGTATCTGCTTTCATTTCCGGTACAGCAGCCGGCTCTCGACCGGCAGCTGATTCGGTTCTGACCGCACTGCTATCGTATAGCGGCGCGATAGATTGCATCACCTTTTGCAACGTGCTTGGCGAGCCCGGTTGTTCATCACCAGATTGCGTTGCAGGCTTCACACCAGGTGTCGGCACGGAACCCTGTTCTGCCCCACCCGGCTGGCTTGGTGGCAAGGGGTTGGAGGACGAAGACGGTGACGCACTACTACCGGGTTCACGAATGCCTGGTGAAATCGCATTTTGCGGTGAGATTTCAGCTGCACGTGCGTTCAGGTCATTGGCGGATGGCAAGGTGTTGGCCTGATCGCCAGTCAGTTCCGCACCTGAGGTATCAGAGGACGACGTCGGCGCATCAGCCGTATTCAAGATAACTGGCAAGCCGTCCTTGCCACCAATGATGATGGTCTTGCTGTTTTTCGACGTAGCGAGCGACATGGTCGCTTCGATACCGCGCAGACGCAGATACTCTTCGGTGATGGTCTTCGCAACAATATCCTGAAACTCTCGAATACCCTCAGCTTCGATCTTTTTACGCTGCTTTTCCTTTTCTTCACGCGCAAGGCGGAAGTCATATTCAAGCATCGCCTGATACTGTTCGGCTTTACGTTCAATGGCATCGGCGACACGCTGCGGCAATTTGACTGAGCGGATCAGCACGTCTTCAACCGTTACCAAACGTCCCTGGAAGCTCTGGTTCACCAACGAAGATCCAAGCTGGTTGACCATACGCTCAAGGATTTCAGCCTGAATGAAAGCACGCGTTTCGGTATAGAGTTGTTCCGGGGTGTAGCGCGAAATCAGTTCACGGGCATGCGATCCGATTTCCGGGTAAACAAGGATTTCCGGATAATTTGGTCCGACAAGCTTGTGCAACATGCCTGCTGCATCGCGATTGATACGATAACGAACCGCGATGTCGACTTCCATCGACAGACCGTTGGAAGAGATCGTGTCATAGACGCGGGCCTGATTTTGCAGGCGGGCGTCATAGACAAACATTTTGTCCCAAGGGAAGATCATCTGCACACCTTCGCCGTAGGTATGCTCAACAACGGTCCCACCAAAGAAGCGGTACCACATCACGCCAACATGACCGGCTGGAATGGTAATAAAGATTTGCGGAGCGAGCGCAATCATCCCGATCAGAATAAAGAAGATCGTGATCAGGATGCCTGTCTGCGAGCGTTTGACAACCCGGTGCAGCCAGTCGATGAACCGATCGCGGAAGCTTGGCCGTCGCGCGTTTTCACCCTCGCCTCGTTCCGGACCGCTTGCTGACATTGTTGTGCCATCAACCATTCGCTATCTCATTACTCTTATGCATTTTCATGAAACGTTGATTGCACGTCAGTACTCATCCAGATCATTAATTTTCTCGCGGATTTCGCGTGATGGGCGCGCGACGATCTGAACCAGAAAATCACCAATCGGTGTGATCACCACCGCCAGAATGAAGTGGCCGAGGAACCCGAACGATGTCCGGCGTCCCAACAAGCCGCACACAACCGCCGCCAGAAGATAAAGAATGATAATGATCAGATTCATTGCCCTGAGCCCGCCGACCTGAGTTAACCCTGTTAAGACGCCTAAGCGACTTTTGCATCCTTAACGACCTTTAACCCGTCTTGGAATTCTTCCTTGAATTTGGGCTCGGCACGTTTCGGGTCGAAATCTTCCATTGTTCCACCTGCTTCATAATGCAGCTGAAACACTCGGCCCAGCGCATAGGTGAAAGCAGCATTGAAGCCAGGCATGGTCAGCACACTTAAAGTTGTTCCAACCACCGGAAGGGCTTTTGCCAGGCCCGAAAAGATACCCGTCGCCAGGAACGATTTTCCTAACACGCCACCAGTGATGCTGGCCATCATGGTCGCGATCACTGCTTTGCCGCTGCTTTTACGGAAATCCACTTTGTAGTGACTGCTCAATTCGGCCAGCATTTTAAGCTGCACTGCAACGATTGCGGCCGAATCGAGAACGGGAATGGGGATCAATCCAGTGCCCGCAGCCCACATCGTATTGCGCATCACAATTCCCCGGGCCAGCCGGTTTCTTCTGTTGCGTTTGAGCTGGTCCAAGCGCGGACTATCCATGTCACCCCCCGGTTTTGTATGGAGGCCGAAGCATAAACGCTAAATTTTCCCACTGCAAACCGTTTCAGGGACGTATGCGGACTTGACCGCTTCTTTCCATCGAACGACCATGTCGCCATCAGTGTTTAAATTTAACGCCCGATCACGATTGGGAAACGCGGCGTTTTCCGTCGTCTCGCAGGAGCAATGAATTGAGTCTGGCATCCAAGATCGGTGTTGCGCTGTTTCTGATACTCGCAGCCGCGCTGAGCATGACAACAACGCTCAATTACCTGCGCTTTGAGCAAACGCTTAGGACCCTCGTCTTTCAACAGATGAGTGTTGTGCGACATGAAACAAGTCAGGATCTTTTGGCAGGAATTGATCTTGGCTTGCGTTTGGATAATTTCGAAAACCTTGAGGGGATTCTTGCCCGTCGTTTGCAAATGACACCCGAAGTCACTGGAATTACCGTTCAGGACTGCCAAGGAACGGAAATTGCCCGGGCTACCGCAACGCAGCAACCAGATCCCTCCCCTATTGATCACAGTTCCGGGAACTTAGCGCCCCGCACCCAATCATCCTGGACAAGCATTTCCGAAAAAGGTGCTGTTTCCCGCAGCATTTTGCACGACAGCCTAGGACAATGTGCCGGTCAATTGATCGTCACCACAGACAGTAGCGACTATTTCCGGAAGCTTGATTTGGCCTTTATTGAGATGTGGAAGTCAGCCGGGCTTGGGATGCTTTTGATCATTCCCATAACGGGGCTTTTGATTATTTTGATGCGCCGCCGTCATCGCATTTTCGTCGAACTTCACCAAGACATAGATCGCGCTATGGCAGGTGAAACCACCGCTCGCCAGATCCACGACGAAGACGCCCTTACGGCAAGCGAAATTGAACTGATTTCCCTCTATCGCGAAATCCGCGACAAACTGCCCAAGGACGGCGTCGCGGGCCAGTCACCTGATGCGGAGAAGTCGAAATGAGCAATATCTCTGCATCGAAACACAAACGTCGACTGATGCCCAAAGGCACGATTTGGATCCTGCTTTTGTTTAGCACAATCGCACTTTGCATTGCGCTGATCGGGATATCGTGGCGCGCAGCGGATTTGGTACGCGATGACCTGCAGGTCGAAATTCAGCAAAAGGCGGAAATACAAGCCAAGGCATTGGCTGAGAAAGTTGAACATGCGTTAGAGCTCGGCATCCCGCTTGATCGCATTGTCGGGTTTGAAGATGTCGTCGTTCAGCTACAGGAAGGTGATCCTGATCTGCAATTCGCAGCGATCCTGAATGGAACAGAACCGGTTCATACCGGCGGCATGGCGCCAAGCACAATTAAGCAGGCCCTGCTTGAGGAGAATGGCCCCAAAACGCCTTCAACCATCATCACACGGATTGAGCTTAAAAGCGTTGCGGATCCTGATCCCAAACAATCTGACTTTGCCATTGTGATCGGCCATGACCGCGCGGCACTGATGCGCCCGGTGACAGATAACCTGTTTGATATCGCGATCATTTTCATCATCACACTCGCACTGTCATTTGAACTTGTCCTGTTTGTTCTGACGGTGAATGTCGCTTTGCCCGTCCGGGTCGCGCGCCGGGTTCTGACCAATGTGCAGCAGCACAAATTCACCATCCTGCATGGTCAGTCGACCCGCGACGAGATCGGCAGTTTCATGGAACATATCAATTCCGTGATCAGTAAAACCGCAGCCAAGGTCGGCATTCAGCCGCAGAAAGAACGTGAAGTAAAACTGATCGGTGTGCGGTTATTGGCCTTCATGTTTGTCCTGGCCGAAGAACTTGCTCGACCGATCATGCCGTCCTTCTTCGGGCAGATCGCGGCAAGCTCTATCGATGGTCAGTTGGGTGCCGGGATCGTCATGGCGGTGCATCTTCTGATGGTCGCGATTGCCATGCCGCTTTGCAGCCTGTTTCAGGAACGCATCGGATCGCTTCGCATGTATCTAATCGGCGCATTTCTGGCGACAATTGGCCTTTGTGGGACAGCATTTGCCATGGGGCTCGCCGATTTGATCCTGTGGCGTGCCCTTTCGGGCATGGGATATGCGATCACGTTTGTGGCCTGTCAGTCCTATGTGCTTGATGCAACCAATGACGGCAACAGGACCCAGGGCACTGCGATGATGGTCAGTGGAATTATGCTTGCCGATATTTGTGGCCCGGCGATTGGTGGTATTTTCGCAAGCCATTTTGGCGAAGCGGTGACCTTTATCGCCGGTGGCGTTGTTGCATGCGTTGCCGTCGCATTGGCCTTCTTCCTGATGGACAATATGGTGCGTGGCAAAACCCCACCGCCCGTGCCGACCAAACATGCCTTGAAGGCAATGCTGTCCAATCGACGGTTACAGGTCCTGATCCTGTTTGCTGCCGTGCCGGCCAAACTGATCCTAAGCGGGTTTCTGTTTTACCTGACCCCGTTAATCCTGCTGCAGTCGGGTGCAACCACCGCAGAAACCGGGCGCGTGATTATGCTCTATGGGTTGGTCGCCCTTTTGACCGGTTGGGGCATAGCACGATGGACAGATAGCAAGCAGAATGAAATCCGCGCCGTTGGCATCGGTGGCGCACTTACTGCCATCGGTCTACTTTTTGCGGGGTTCATGCCGCAATATGCCAACTTTGCTGTGGCGGTTGCTCTGTTGGGTTTGGCGCAGGCCACGTCGATCCCGGCACAGGTTTCAGCCAGCCTGAAAATTGCCGCTGACTTCACCGAGGAACATGGTACAGGTCCGGTTCTGGCCGTGTTGCGACTGGCCGAACGGTTGGGAGGAGCATTGGGTCCCCTTCTTGCGGCAAGCTTGACGCTTTCGCTTGGCATGGAACAAGCCGTTTTGGTGTTTGGTGCGATTGCCGCTGTTTGCGTGATTTGTTTTGAACTTCTGATCGGGCATGTGCCCACAGACCACAAGCCACAAACCAGTAAGTCGGAGGACGGACAATGATAAGGTTGTTCAGCACACTCTGCCTTATGGTTACCCTCACCATCTGCACGATCAATGTTCCGGGGATCGCGTCGGCAAGTGCAAAGGAAGCAAAACCGCTTAAGATCGCGATGATTCTGTGGCGTGGTGAAACGCGTGTTGAAGACGGATTTCGCGCCTATTTCGCGGACCGCGATATCCCGGTTGATTTGCAGATCTTTGATATTGGTCGCGACCTTGAACGCATCCCCGACATCATTGCTGAAATTCGTAAAGATCCGCCAGATCTGGTTTACACATGGGGAACTGGTGTGACATCGCGTGTGGCGGGCAAATATGATCAGGTTGATCCGGCGCAAAACATTACGGATCTGCCCGTTGTGTTTGTCATGGTGTCTTCGCCTTGGAAAACCAGTATTGCGGCACCCGCCGGGCAAACCCGCCCGAATGTTACCGGGGCTACCCATATTGCACCGCTTGCGGCCCAAATACAGGCTATTCGCGCCTATCGCCCCATGACAAAGCTGGGCGTGGTTTATAACAGCCAGGAGGATAACTCGATCTCCAACGTCGAAGACCTTCAGGCGTTGGGGGCCGAAATGGGGTTTGAAGTCCTGACCGCCCCGCTGGGACAGGCGGAAGATCCGTCGCCGGACGACATTGGACCTGCGGTCAGCGATTTGGCCAAGCGCGGTGCTGATATCCTTTATATCGGTCCGGATAACTTTATCGGCACCTATCGCGATGTGCTAACCGATGCAGGGTTCACAAATGGATTGGCTGCCTTTAGCGCGACAGAGCTTGAAGTCCGCGACGGACAGGCCATGTTGGGCCTTGTAAGCCGCTATGAACTGGTTGGGCGCCTTGCCGCCAGCAAGGTTGAAAGCATTCTGTTGGATGGTGTTTCACCGTCAGATATCCCGGTAGAAACGCTGGAACGCTTTTCCTATCTGATCAATTTTGCCTCTGCGCGCAGACTCGAAATGTATCCGCCCTTGTCACTGCTTGATTACGCAGAAATCATCAAATGACCAACATAACGCGCCTTGAGAAAAGCCACCTTGATGCGATCATCAAATTGCATCACGAAGTGATCGCGAAAGCCGACCCGACACTTGTCGCATCTGAAACCGATGCGTTTTTCAAAGACCACTTGGCCGATCGCGGCAAAATGTTCGGGATATTGGAAAACGGCTGCTTATTGGCCTATTGCGTGCTTGGCCTGCCACGCCCGAGTGATCCGAATTTCGGAACGGATCAGGGGCTTGCCGATGCTGACCTTCCGTTTGTAGCCCACATTGACGGCGTCGCGGTCAAAGCAGAATTCCGTGGCCATAACTGGCAACAAATATTAACCCGCCACCGGATGCAAGAAGCCATCAAAGCCGGTCGAAAACTGGCTCTGACCACGGTCGCGCCGGGCAATAGCGCAAGCCTGATCAACATCCTGGCTTGTGGTTTGGTTGTTCGGCAACTGAAGGAAAAATATGGTGGGCAGCGTTTTTTGATGCGCGCAGACCTAACCACGGCCCCGATAAGTTACCCGCATGCTGATGTGAAGGCATGGTGCCGGGCAACTGATTTTGAAACGTGTCACAGGCATCTGGCCGCAGGGTTGATTGGCGCAACATATCGTAAAGCGCCCGGCACAAAGACTGTTGAAATCGGCTGGCTTCCCGATCACTGCATATAGGTATAGGACGGTTTTGAGCCGACGCTATCCTTTGAAGGATCTTTATAGAATTCCTGCCAGTCGCAGGCATGCATGTCGGTTTCCCAATAGCACGCCGCCCCTTTGTGGAAGGGCAGGAAATTGCCTTTGCCAAACATGTCTTTGGCGACCACGCTGCTGAATGTCGGGAACTCGGTTTTCAGCTTCTCAATATTTTCGTGGATGATACGCGCGACCCAGTAAACCACATACGGATCAGCGGCTTCATAGGCCATCAAGGACGCCTTGAAACCATATGATTCCAAAGCCTGTTCCTGCCCACTATAGGTTTTGGCCGGAAGCACCTGATCGAAGAAGTATCGATTGGCTTTGACCAGTTCCTGGGTCAACGGACCGCCCATACCGACCACCTTGGCGTCGCAATTCATGCTTTCTTCAATCAAGGTTGCCGGGTGACCGATCCAAAGACCGAATGCATCAATATAGTCTTCGCAAATGCCAAGCTGGTTATAGTCTTGCGCCACACTATAGACGGTATCCATGTCTTCAAGCTTAAGGCCATATTGCCCAAGAAGCTCCATCCACAATTCGCGCGATGCGGAACCCTCAGGCCCGATATTGATCCGCTTGCCCTTAAGGTCGGCAACGCTGTTGATGTCTGAATCCTTGCGGACCACCAAAAGACCCATTTCATCATGCAGAGACATGACCGAACGCGCCCCGACGATCGGGTTTACACCGGCCTGCGCCTCCCAGTTGTTGTTCGACTGAACAATCATCAACTGAACCCGGCCTTCTTTCATCAATTCGATGTTACTACCGACCCCCTGGGACCGCAGGGGTACGCAATGAACGCGATGACGGTTATAGCTTTTGCGCATCATGTCGCAGATCTTTGCCGCCACCTGAAAATACACACCATTCGTACTGCCGCTGTAGATCGCCGCATAAAAGGACTGTTCATGCGTACCATCTCCCATGATTTCCGTCGCGTTACTGAAGGTAACAAGACTATCCGGGTCCTTGGTTTTGCGGCGATATTGCGAAAGCGGGATGGCGTCGGGCTTATAGATCAGGCCATCAACCATATCGGGATTATTCTTGTTGGGCTGGAGCTTATCGGAATCATATTGGTCGACATCGAAGGTCTTAGCCTGAATATCCAAGCTAACCTCCTGATCACCGGTTGGTGCAACAATTGACTGTGTGCTTTGCTCCGCAACCGGTGGGTTTGCCGATGCATCTTGCGCATGGGCAGCAAAAGATCCCCCGCCTGCGAACCACAGTGAGGCCATCAACCACCGAATTGGCTTAACGGAGCCGCCCATAAGCAATTTCAAGATCAACTCTACCACGAACAGTTTATGTCATATGTTCAGTGTAATGGATGTTGTCACTGAACGTCGAGTTTCAATCTGTTGCAATCTCGCCTCAGGAGCCAAATTTCTCAGACATTTAACCTGCTTCACATCACAGATAATGTTTGACCAGTTGTAGCCTGCCAACCATAACCACACGTAATAATCGTTTCACCGTTCCGGAGCCGATGTTGGCAAGTTTAAACAGCTTTGTCCCAAGCCGTGATGAAATCTATCAGGCTGCGAGCCTTATCGCATCATGGCCCGACTATTGTCAAAGCCCGCTTGTGCCCTGCCCGGGCCTGGCGCAGGAATTGGGCATTGGTGCAGTGTGGGTAAAGGATGAAAGCAAACGGTTTGGTCTTGGCGGGGTCAAGGCGCTCGGCGCGCCCTATGGCCTGAAGCAACAGCTTTTAAAACTTGGCATTGAGCCGGGATCACCCGAATGCCGCAACTATGTGGCTGTCGCGGCAACAGACGGCAATCATGGTCTTGCCACCGCATGGGCCGCAAAAAAGTTCAATTGTCAGGCACGGATCTATGTCGGAAGCGACGTCGACCCGGCCCGTATGCGCCGTATCCGCGATAATGGTGCCGAACTGGTGGAAATTGATGGCACCTATGATGATGCGGTCATGGCCGCCAGCAAAGCAGCCGAAGCAGACAACATCCTTCTGATCACCGATACCGACTATGATGGCACGCTTGATGTCACCCGTGACATCATGGCGGGCTACGCAATGTTGGGATTGGAATGCGCCCAGCAGTTGCGCGAACAAAAAGCCGAAATCGACTGCATCTTCCTGCAATGCGGGGTTGGCGGTATGGCGGCAGGTTGCGCCGTTGGCATGTGGCATGAAAGCGGTAACAAGCCGACCGTATTTACCGTCGAGCCCGATGCTGCTGCATGTGTGAAAGCAAGCATTGAAACCGGTGTCCTGACCAAGGTGCCTGGTAAGCTTTTAACACGGATGGTGGGCCTTTCCTGCGGATGCCCCAGCCTGACAGCATTTGAAATTCTGCGCGATGTCAGTGCTGGCAACATCGTGATTGATGACACAATCGCCAAAAACGTTCAGGACCGGCTTGTTGCCGGTGTGCGAAATGATCCGCCGCTTGATACCTGGGACACTGGTGTTTCAGGCATTGCCGGGCTTTGGCATATTTCGAAATCCCCGACATTGCGCAGCCGATTTGGTCTAACGGAACATAGTCGTGTTCTTGTGATCAATAGCGAAGGCGCGATCCCGGAAAAATATCTTTAAATCAAATGCCAAGAAACATGGCGCGCCTGCTGGACAGTTCGTCACGCCATGCTACAGTTGCGCCCTGTAAAGACAGGTTGGTTTTTGGGGGGCTGCTAAATCAATGAAGTTGCTGGAATTGTTATCTTGGGGTGATAACAAGCTTGCTACCCGACTTATCGTCGCCGGTGCACTTTCCGGCGTAGGGAGTGCAGCACTTCTTGGCCTTGTAAACACTGCCGCCGAAGAGATCGCCGATAACGGTGTTGATCGCGTCAACTGGCTTCTGGCAGGCATCTTCATCGCGCTTTCGGTCATCTATTTCCTGGCCGAGGTCTATCTTAACAGCACCATCGCCAAACATATCGAAGCGGGAATCGACAAGGTCCGCAAAAAGATTTTGTCTCAGATCGCTGTTGCCGACTTCGCCGAACTTGAAAGCTTTGGGCAAACACGCCTGTTTGAAACCATCACCCAAAGCACCCAGATCATTTCCCAAAATTCGCACCTGATTGGCATGTCATTCAGAAGCATTCTGCTGCTGATTGCCGTCATGGCCTATGTCTTCTGGATATCGATGCTGGCCTTCTTCATCATCGTGGTCGTCGTAGGCAGCGGCATCCTCATTTACCTGCGCATGGGCAAGACACTGGCCATGTGGTTTGGCAAGCTGCATCAGGTTGAAAGCATCCTGTTTAGCAAGGTCGCCGACCTGTTTGCCGGCATCAAGGAAGTGCGCATGTGGTCGCGCAGAAGCGACGCCTTCAAGGTCGCCTTCATCAAGGCATCGGCAAACAAGGCCGAAATTGGCACGAACGCGCAGGCGATGATTTCGCGCCAGATGATCATGGGGATCACCGCGTTCTATATTCTGCTGGCAATCATTGTGTTCATCGTCCCGGTCTATTCCGACAGCATTGACACCGACGTTGCCAAGATCAGCACAGCAGTGCTTTTCATGATCGGTCCGATCAGTGTGATCGTACAATCCATGTCCATTCTGGGCATGGCCGAGCAATCCGCCACCAGGATGATGGAACTGTCCAAGGACCTTGAAGCGATCCGCGAACCAATTGCCGATCAAGGCATGACGTTTGAGGACAAGTTTGATCAGGTCAACTTTGATGATGTGTCCTTTACCTATCCCAACCGCGATCCGCGCCATGGCTTTTCTTTGGGCCCGATCAGCTTGTCGGTCAAACGGGGTGAATTGCTATTCATCACCGGGGGCAATGGGGCGGGTAAATCAACCCTGATCAAATTGCTTACGGGACTGTATCAGCCAACGTCAGGAAAAATTCGGATCAACAATATCGAGCTTGGTCCGCAAAGCCTGTCGGCCTATCGCAATCTGATAGCAACCGTGTTTTCAGACTCCCATCTGTTTAACGAGTTGTTTGGCACCGATGAAATTACCGATGAGGATGCCAAATACTGGATCGAACGGTTTGAGCTTTCGCACGTGACCGGCATTCGTGATGACAAGTTCATCACCATTGCCCTATCTGCAGGTCAACGCAAACGACTTGCACTGATAACGGCCATTCTGGAAAACCGTCCGATCATTGTTCTGGATGAATGGGCCGCCGATCAGGATCCCTATTTCCGCAAGAAGTTCTATCACGAGATCCTGCCGGAGCTTAAAAAGCGCGGCACCACCATCATCGCCGTGACCCATGATGACCATTATTTTGAAGTTGCCGATCGTCGCCTTCATCTTGAAACGGGCAAGCTGACCGAACTTGCGCTTGATGACCCACGTGGGAGACTTTGAAATGTTGTCGCTGAACGTTCTTCGCACTCAGGCAAAGATCAGTTTGCGTACGGTTGTCGCCCTTCTGACCATGGCTGCGGTTTCGACCACGATGGTCCTGATCATCGTTAACATGGCGTCTGAGCAAGCTCAAAACAACGAAGTCAGTGCCCACCTTATGGCGTTGATGGCGCTATCTCTCATCGGATTCATCTGGGCGCAACACAAGGCAGACACGATCGTATCGGCGGAAGTCGAACGCATCTTGCATCAATTCCGTTTGTCGCTGTTTGACAAGGTCAGCAAGGCATCACCTGAAACGCTTGATACCGTCGGAGAAGGCTCGATCCAAGCGGCAATGACCCAGGAAATGCAAACCATTTCGAATACCTTGCCGATGCTGATGAATGGGATACAGCAATTCGTGCTGATCTTCTTTGTCAGTTTATATCTGGCCTATCTGTCGTTGTTTGCCTTTGCCATGATTGGTGTATTGGCCGCACTGGCCGTCATCATCCACCTTTACCGCATCAAAAAGGTCAATATTGCGATCCGCGAAGCCGCCGAAGATGAAGGCAAACTGTTCGGCGGGTTGGGTGATCTGCTGCATGGCTTCAAGGAAGTGAAGATGAATAATCTTCGCCGGGACGCCCTGCTGTCACGGTTGCATGAACGCTCTGAACGGACCCGCGACACAAAAGCAGAAATCAAACAGCAATGGAGCCGCGAAACCGCATCGGTTCAGTTGGCATTCTATTGCATGATGGCGGCGATGGTCTTCATCGTTCCGATCTTTACATCTGACTATCATGACGTTGCTGTTCAAACGACAACTGCGACCTTGTTTCTGTTTGGCCCGATTGGCTCGACTATTATGACCTTGCCAAGCTTCAACGATACCGAAGCAGCATTGGCAAAGATCACAAGCCTTAAGGAACAACTGAGCGAGGAGCTGATCAAACAGGACGAAAATGCCGCCACCGCTGACAACGCAACACAGGCAGCGGACTTGGACACCGACACCACCTCCCCCCTTCCCCGCATCGATGAAATCACGATGAAGGATGTTCGCTTTACCTATCCCGGACCGACAGGCGGCTTTTCGGTTGGGCCATTGAATGCCTCGTTCAAGAAAGGCGAGATTACCTTTATCACTGGTGGCAATGGGGCGGGTAAATCGACCATGATTTCGCTGCTAACAGGTCTTCGCGCCTTTGACAGCGGTGAGATCAGCGTGAATGGTGAAGTGCTGCGGACTGCACAGTTTCAGGATTACCGTGACCAGTTCGCGTCGGTCTTGTCAGGGTATCATTTGTTTGATGAATTGTATGGCATCGATCCAATTGATGCCGATCAGGTTAATGACTTCCTCAGACTGCTTGAAATTTCTGACAAGGTCACCCTTGATGGCAACAAATTCTCGACCACGTCGCTGTCACAGGGGCAGCGCAAACGCCTGGCACTTGTCAGCGCCCTTCTCGAAGACAAGCCGGTTCTGGTTCTTGATGAATGGGCCGCAGATCAGGACCCCCATTTCAGGTCGGTCTTCTATGAGAAGCTTCTGCCTATGCTGCGGGATCAGGGCAAAACGCTGATTTGCGTCACCCATGATGATCGCTGGTTTGACGTTGCTGACCGGATTTATCACGTGCGTGACGGACAGTTCGACGAAGCCAAAGCCTAAGCAACACTCTCCAACCGATCAGACACGATTGCTGTCACCGCATCAAGGTGATCGGTGATGAAGAAATGACCGCCGTGATAAACATGCTTGGCAAATGCCCCACTTGTGGCATTTGCCCACCCATCAAGATCTTTTGGCACCGGGCTTGTATCCGTATCCCCACCAAACACTGTGATAGGGCAGGAAAGTCTTGGCAGATCTTTCGAAACAGCGGTTTCTGATAGCTTGAAATCAGCCCGAAGCGGCGCCTCAAACAGTTGCCGATATTCTTGGTTCTCGTAGATCTCTTTGGGGGTTCCGCCATATTTGACGACCTCCTTCCAGAAGCTATCTGATGGCAGACCATTCAGCGGCGCACGTGTTAGTTCCAGATCAGGACTGCGGCGTGCGGACAGGAACAAGAGGCTTGGCCCCACACCACCATTGACAACAATCTCACACGCCAAGTGATGGGATATGATCGCCCCCATCGAATAGCCAAAGAAAGCGTAAGGCAGATCCGTCAGGGGTGAGATAGCCTCAAAGATATGTTCGACCATCACATCAATCGTATCAATAACTTGCTCGCCAAACCGCTGCTCGCGCCCTGGAAGGCAAACCAAAACGATCTCGACATCTTCTGGAAGCTTGTCACGCCAAGGTCGATAAAAGGACGCACCACCGCCAGCAAACGGAAAACAAAACAGTCGCATCCGGGGTGGCAATTTCCCCGGAAGCTGCAAAAACCATTTGTTTTTATCGACCAAAGGCCCCCCCTTACCCCGTCTGCTTAACAGTTCGCATCCTCACACTTTGAATAACGAAATATTTCAGATGTATAAGGCGCTTTGGCTTTTTTTGACCAAGGCTTCCTTGGCAATCCGATTAGTCTGATAACCGGGTTGGAGTTTCTAAGCTCTAACGCCATTGATGACTAATTTACGTCGATCACCAAGCCGTCATAAGCTGGTTCGACATGGTCTGGTGTATCTGCCATCGCCTGTGCGTAATCGAACTGGATGCTCATGTGCGTCATGTAGACTTGCTTGGGCTTGAACTCATCTACCCAGCCCAGAAGTTTTTCGAGATGTGCATGTGTGTTGTGCGGACGATGCCGCAAGCAATCGACGACCCAGACATCAAGATCATAGAGATGTTCTTTGGAGGATTCCGGGAACTCCACGACATCTGTTGAATAGGCAAACTTCCCGATTTTAAAGCCCAGTGTCTCGCCGTAGCCGTGATCTTGCGAGAAAACCGTTATCGGGATCCCTGCTGGCTTGATTGCCCCTGTAATGACATGCGGGATCAAAACCGGTTTGAAGTAGAACTCGACGCCTTCTGGGAGCGGCGTAAAAACATAATTGAAGCGATGATCGATGTCAGAGATCGTCTGCGCATTGGCATAGATATCAATCGGGCGTTCCATGGCGACATTAAGCCAGCGGACATCATCAATGCCATGCACATGATCAGCATGCGAATGGGTAAACAGGATCGCATCGACATGGTCGATGTTATGCGTCAGCGCCTGCTGTCGGAAATCCGGCGTAACGTCGACCAGAATCTTCTTCCCTGCTTCCTCGATCAGGATTGAGCTGCGTAAACGACGATTTTTTGGATTGTTCGGGTCACACTTTCCCCATCCAAGCCCAACCGATGGCACACCATTTGAGGAGCCGCAGCCAAGGATGGTTACTTTGGTCACTGTTGCTCAGCTCCCAGCGCCAGCAGATTGTTGCGATCTGCTTTCGTGAACAGTTTGAAGAAGTTATCCGTTGTTATTTGCGTAATTTCTTCAATGCCAACACCCTTGATTTCAGCCAGTTTGGCAGCCGTATGGGCGACATAGCTTGGTTCGTTTGGTTTGCCGCGCTTGGGCACTGGTGCCAGATAAGGGGCGTCTGTTTCGACCAACAATCGATCAAGCGGTACGTCTTCAAGAGCGGCACGGATTTCCTTGGCGGAATTGAAGGTAATGATGCCGGAACAGGAAATATAGAAGCCGATCTTAAGGGCGCGCTGTGCCAACATCGCCGAACTGGAGAAGCAGTGGATGACGCCGGTAAATGGTCCCTTCTGATACTCTTCTTCAAGAATATCCATCGTGTCGTCATCTGCGTCGCGGGTATGCACAATCAAGGGCAAGCCGGTTTCTCGGCACGCCGCAATATGGGCGCGAAAGCTTTTCTGCTGCGCATCGTGCGGGGCGTTATCATAGAAGTAATCGAGCCCGCTTTCGCCAATCCCGATGACTTTCGGATCGGACGCCTTTTCGATCAGCGCGTCGGGGCTTGAAAGCCCCTCTTCGCCTGCTTCGTGCGGATGAACCCCAATCGTGCAATAGATATGATCGGATTGCTCGGCAACAGCGCGGACCTTGTCAAAGGTCGTCAACTTCACACCAATGCTGACCATCATACCGACACCGGCATTTTTGGCACGCGCAAGCGTTCCGCTCAGATCATCGGCGAATTGCGGGTAGTCCAGATGGCAGTGGCTGTCGACAAGAGCGACATTCATGCCTTCTCTCCTTCGTCTTCGGTCTCGACATAGCGCGGGAACACTCCGACCGGCTTCGGAATTTCCGAGCCCGGTTTAAGGGCGTTGTCGGGGCCAAGCATATCAAACCCGCGCTGATCATCCTCCAACACCAAAAGGTCAAGGATCTTGGCGGCGGAACACGGCATGATCGGCTGAACGAGGATGCCGACATGACGAATTATTTCGGCCAGCACATACAAAACGGTCTCCATGCGTGCCGGGTCGGTCTTTTTCAGGCCCCATGGTGCCATTTCGTCAACATAGCGGTTCGCATCGCCGACCAGGCTCCAGATGGCCTCAAGCCCCTTGTTAAAGGCCTGTTCGTCAAACAGTGGGCGCACGGTATCAAGCATACCATGTGCCTTGCCCAGAATTTCCTTGTCTGCATCGGTGAATTCACCGGGGGTCGGGATCGCCGCATTGCAGTTCTTGTGAATCATCGACAGAACGCGCTGGCACATATTGCCAAGATCGTTGGCCAGTTCGCTGTTCATGCGATTGACCATGGCGCGATGGGCAAAGTCGCCATCATTGCCAAACGGCACTTCGCGCATCAGGAAGTAGCGCGTCTGATCCAGACCGTATTTATCGGTCAGATCATATGGATCGATGACGTTGCCAATCGATTTTGAAATCTTCTGACCTTCGTTGGTCCACCAGCCATGGGCAAAGACGCGCTTAGGCGGTTGAATGCCGGCAGCCAGCAAGAATGCGGGCCAGTAAACAGCGTGGAATCGCAGGATATCCTTGCCAACCATATGAAGGTCTGCTGGCCAGTATTTTTCAAGTTTGGCCGGGTCTGCATCCGGATAGCCGATTGCGGTCAAATAGTTGGTCAGCGCGTCCAGCCAGACATACATGACATGGTCTTCATCGCCGGGTACCGGAACGCCCCATTTAAAGCTTGTGCGTGAGACCGAAAGATCATGCATACCGCCCTTAACAAAGCTGATTACTTCGTTGCGGCGCGACTGAGGGGCGATGAAGTCCGGGTTCTGTTCATAGAACTCAAGCAGGCGATCACCCCAGGCGGAAAGCTTGAAGAAGTAGCTCGGCTCGGAAACCCATTCCACCGGTGCGCCTGTCGGGGCGATTTTCTCGCCATCTTTTTCGATCAGTTCCTTTTCGGCGTAGAACGCCTCGTCACGGACCGAGTACCAACCGTCATAGGACCCCAGATAGATCTCGCCCTTTTCAAGCAGCGTGTTCCAAAGCGCCTGGCAGGCCTTTTTGTGGCGTTCTTCCGTGGTGCGGATGAAGTCATCGTTGGAATAGTTCATGTGCACCGCAAGATCGCGGAAATTCTGCGATACCTGATCGGTGAAAGTTTGCGGATCGATCCCCTTGGCCGCGGCCGATTTGTCGACCTTTTGACCATGTTCATCGGTTCCGGTCAGGAACATCACGTCATAACCGTCCAGGCGCTTGAAGCGGGCCAGAACGTCACAGGCAAGCGTGGTATAGGCATGGCCGATATGGGGCTTGTCATTGACGTAATAGATCGGTGTCGTGATGTAATAGGGCTGTTTGTGCCCGGTCATGGTCGCAAATCCTTCGCGCAAGTCGTGAAACAAAACGGCCCGAAATGGGCCGTGATGGTCAAAATTTCGGTATGTGGGCAGTGATGTCAGGTTTGCATGGTTTCTTCAAGCATGAAGAATGCATTGAGCAAGGCCTGCTTGCGATCAAGATGCAAACCGCGGGTCGCGCCCATCAAGTCGTTGATCTTTTCCCATACCTCCAGCCATTGATCAAGCGGTTGCGCGGCTGCCATGCGTTGCATCGCGGGCAATTCGCCTTCAACGACCTCCCGGGGCGCCTGCCCCGTTGCGGCAAACCGTATCATTCGAGCCAGCCACCAATGCAACAGTTCAGTGATTGTTGCAAAGGCAGCATCCTTGTCAGCGGGGGAAAAACGCTCCGCAAACTTGTGCTGTGCCGCGACATCGGCATTCGGAAGGGCTGCAATGATCTCGACAAGCTGCGTATATAGCTCCAGCCCGCCGACGTCATGGAGCTGAAGTGCACGCCCTACACTTCCCTCGGCCAAGCCAGACAGCGCATCCCGAGCATCAAGATCCATTTCTGGGCAATATCGGCCGAGAAGATCAACAACCTGATGATCCCGAAGCGGACCAAGATTAAGACGTCGGCAACGAGACCGAATGGTCGGCAGCAACCGCCCCGGATGATGGGCGACCAAAATCATCATTGCGTTGGCCGGTGGTTCTTCAAGAACTTTCAGGATCGCGTTGGCCGCATTGCGGTTTAGCTCATCGGCAGCATCGACGATCACAATTCGCCATCCGCCCTCGGCAGAGGTTTTGGACATGAAGTTGCCAACGGTGCGAACGCTGGCAACCGTTATTTCACCCTGCAAGCGCTTTTTCTTGTCATCATATTGGCGTTCGATGACCTTAAGGTCCCCGTGACCACCACCCGCGATACGCCGCGATACCGGGTTTTCAGGATCTACGTAAAGACCATCGCTCTGATCGCCAAAAAGTCCGGCGCCACCATTTTCGCCGCCACCGGACAGAATAAAGCGCGCCATGCGATAGGCCAGCGTCGCCTTGCCAACCCCTTTGGGGCCGCAAAGCAACCAGGCATGGTGCATGCGATTGCTGTTCCAGGCATCCAAAATGACTTTTTCGGCTTGTTCATGGCCCAAAAGAGAGTCATTGCGGCGCGGTTCAAAGGGATTCTCTTCTTCAGGAATGTCGTCCTTGGCCATCAATCAGATCCCCTGCCCGGCAATTCGACCCTTTACGGCAGAGATAACGCGTTCGCCTACGCTTTCGATGTCACCATTGGCGTCAATGACAACACAACGGTCCTTTTCAGTCGCTGCAATTTCGCGGTAGCCGTCACGTATGCGCTGGTGAAAGGCAAGCCCCATCCGTTCATAGCGATCCTCTGCAGCGCTCACATTGGCAAAGCGCGCGCCAGCCCGCTCCAAACCAAGTTCAAGCGGCAGCTCAAAAATCACCGTCAGGTCAGGTTTGAAGTCATTGATCGCCAGTTTCCAAAGATTGCGGATATACTCTGCCCCAAGACCGTGTCCGTAGCCCTGATACACAACAGATGAGTCGGCAAACCGGTCACAAAGAACGACCTTTCCCTCAGCAAGGGCTGGACGAATGGTCCGTTCTACATGGTCGCGGCGAGACGCAAACATCAAAAGCGCTTCGGTGACGGCGTCCCAGCGTCCGGGGTCGCCGGTCAGAATAAGATTGCGGATTTCCTCAGCACCTGGGGACCCACCGGGCTCGCGCGTGACGACAACATCCTTGCCCTGATCACGAAACCACTTCTCCAGACGGAGGATCTGGGTGGATTTTCCACTGCCCTCACCGCCTTCAAAACTGATGAACAAACCGGGTTTCGACGTCACCCGTTCGCCCCCCAGAGGAGATATTTGATCGCAGCGCCAATACGGCCGACAAAGCCAAGGCGACCGACATCATGTGCGGCATAAAGCGGGAATTCGATGGTGTCCTGATCCGGAACTTCGACCTTCAGCGTAGCGATTTGGTCACCTTTGCTGATGGGTGCGGGGATCGGTCCGTCATAGACCACAGAAACCTTCATATCGCGGCTTGCCGTGCGCGGCAGGGTCAAAAGGACTTCCTTGTCTGCAACCAGATCCACTTTGGTTTCCGAACCTAGCCAGACATTGGCGGAACTGACTGTTTCGCCTTCGGCAAACAAATCATAGTTGTCAAACTCTCGGAAGCCCCAATCAAGGAGCTTTTGTGACTCCGTACGACGTTCACGCACAGAACCAAGGCCGTTGACAACAAGAATAAGACGACGTCCATCACGCTCGGCTGACGCAGTCAGGCCGTACCCCGCTGCTTCCGTATGGCCGGTCTTAAGGCCATCAACCCCGGCACTGGTGCCCAAAAGCGGATTGCGGTTTGGCTGGCGGATGCCGTTATAGGTGAATTCCTTGACGGAATAGAGCTTATAGAGATCCGGGAAGTTGCGAATGGTGTCGCGTGCAAGGATCGCAAGATCATGAACCGTGACAAGATGCCCTTCTGCCGGCCATCCGGTGGCATTTTTAAAGATCGATTTGGTCATGCCGATTGCACGCGCTTCTTCGGTCATGGCCTCGGCGAAGGCCTCTTCGGAACCGCCTAAGCCTTCGGCGACCACAATGGCTGCATCATTGCCGGACTGGACGATAATCCCGTGCAGAAGATCGGATACCGAAACGTTGGAGTTAACCTCAACAAACATTTTCGATCCGCCCTTGCGCCATGCCTTTTCACTGACGTGGAAGGTGTCGTCCAAGGAGACCCGACCATCCTTGATATACTTGAACAGCATATGGACGGTCATCATTTTGGTCATCGAAGCCGGCTCGGTCAGGGTGTCCCCTTCTTTATCGAGCAGCACGGCCCCGGTATCAAAATCCATGATAAAGGCTTCACGCGCATTGGTCTCGATCGCCTGCGCACTCGCAGAGGTCATCGACATTGCCATGACGGAACCAACAATGAAGGCCCCGGCCACTACCCGGTTCAGAGTGTTTTTGAACGGAACTGGCGGCATCAAAGTCATGGCATTCTAACCCTGTAAAATAAATTCTCTATGCACCGAGAGCCGGTGTATCCGCTGTTTTGCTTATGTCGCAAATTCGGCAGAATTGTGCAACACCTGCAAGGTTGGTGTTTTAAAGCGGTAGCATAACCTGCTTTTTTCAATCAACAACCAGATGTGGCCGAGCCGCCATCTGCGCACTCGACAACGACTTTGGCACCGTTTTGGCCGGTCGCAATTACCCGTTCAAGAAGAATGTCGGCCTCTGGCACGGTTTCAAGGGGTCCAAGTCGCACGCGGTAGAAGGTCGTGCCCTTGATGTCGATCGGCTCAATTTTGCTAGGCGCCAGGTCATACAGGCGATTGCGCAGGTTCAGTGCGTTATCATAAATGGAAAAGGCACCAGCCTGTACGTAGATTGATGACGAAGCCACCGGAGACACTTCAACCACAGCGGTTTCTTCAACCACACCATCTAGCGGAGCTGCTTCCACGCTGGCGTTTGACGAGGGCGGTGTCAGCTTGATGCGGGAAGTGGTCGGTTCCCCGCTATCTGTTATGGGGCCATCATCTAGACGTACGGTTTCCACAACGTCACGCGGAGCAGCACTCACTGTGTTTTGTTCGGCAACGCTTACTTTAGGCGCCGCCTTTCCCTGCGCAATGGCGGCGATCTGACGGCTTTCGACCTCGATCACTTCAACCAGAACTTTTGCCGTTCCTTTGCGCTCAAAACCCAAAAGCTGAGCCGCGCGGCGGGACATATCAATAATGCGCCCATGCGCAAAAGGTCCGCGATCATTGACACGAACCTTGATAGATTTGCCGTTTTCAAGGTTGGTTACCCGAACGATACTGGGAAGCGGCAAAGTACGATGAGCTGCGGAAACTTCGTATTGATCAAAAATCTCGCCATTGGCGGTTTTCTTGCCGTGAAATTTCGGTCCATACCAGGAGGCGATGCCGGTTTCGGTATATTCATAGTCAACAGCCGGATAGTACCACTGACCGGCAATCTCGTATGGGTTTCCGATCTTGTAGTTGCCGACCTGAGCTGGTTGTGACTGACCGCCAAGTCGCTTGACGCCATGGAGTGCAAGCTGCGTTTCGGCACACCCTGCCAGCAAAATGCCAAGGGCTGCTGCCGCCATGGCAAGACGGCCTTTGGATCGCAGATGTGCCATGGCACTTTTTCGTGGTTTGGGCATCAAGGTGTCCCCGCTTGTAGATGCTCTGTCCATGCTCGTTCAGTTTCGAAATCCGTATTTTCGGACTGTTTTTTTAGCGACCGGCAATGGCGTCTGCCAGTGTACCAACTGCAATTGCGAAGTATGTCGAGCGGTTCCAATGCATGATGGTGTGGAAGTTGTTATAAACCATATATGCCGGACCTTCACCGTCATTTACGATGACAATTGAACCATCCATGTCGGCGACAGGTAAATCCGCACCATTTGGCATCCGTACGCCAAGCTTTTGCCATTCGGCAATCGGTTTGCGGATATCACGACCTTCAAGCTCCATATCGAAGTTTTCCGGCAGGGAAATCTTGCGGCCCCATCGCTCATCTGCGTGCCAACCGACAGAAGACAAATAGTTTGCTGCAGAGGCAAACACGTCTTCCTTCGCGCCCCAAAGATCAATCTTGCCATCGCCATTTCCGTCACGTGCGTAATTCAGGAAGGTGGATGGCATGAACTGTGCCTGTCCCATGGCACCGGCCCAGGAACCTGACATTTTTTCCGGTGCGATATGGCCTGCATCAATGATGGTCAGTGCGTTCATCAGCTCTTTGCGAAAATACTCTGCCCGGCGTCCTTCGAACGCCAGGGTCGCGAGTGAATCGACGACCGAATAGCCGCCGGTAAAGCGACCAAAGCCGGTTTCAATACCCCAGAACGCGGTCAGATAGTGGCCCGGAACCCCGTATTTTTTCGCTGCTGCATCAATGATTTCACGGTTTTCGGCATATTTGCGACGTCCTTCATTGACGCGTGACTGCGGTACCACACGGTCAAGATACTGATCAAAGGTCAGTTTGAATTCCGGCTGACTGCGATCATATTCGATCACTTTGGGAATTGGTTGGGTATTGGCAAAGGCAACATCGAGTGTTGCGTCGGAAATACCTTTGCTGGCTGCTTCCTTCTTGAATTCAACGAGCCACTCGTCAAATCCTTCGGTGGTGAATTCTGGAAGTTTTTCGTCGGTTTGGGCTGAGGCCGGTGTATGTGCCGCCATCACGGCAACGACGGAGGCAGCGGTAAACAATTTCCAGAATTTCATCTAAGCCTCATCCAATCATGTATCAGTTTTCCGTCCCGGCAGCGCGTGGTCGGGGGAACCATTCATCTGTGCGGCCCGTCCAGTAATAGGCAGTCAAACCAACCCATTCACGCAGAGCACGGCCTAGATTGTAGATAGCCCCTGAGACGTTAAGACTTGCTAAATGGATGTCATCGGAGGTGAATCTGTCTACCGGATAAGGGATGACATTCCAGCCAGCCTGGCGAAATGTTCCGACTGCGCGCGGCATGTGTTGTGCGGAAGTGATTAGCACCCAAGGCTTTTTGGCAAGCTCAGGCCAATCGCGATACACCATCTCAAGAGATTTTGTCGCGTTCTCGTGCGTGTTGCGCGATTGCGCTTCGAAGTACATGTTTGGCGTCTTTAGACCCGAATCGCTTAGCCAATTTTCAAGTACGAGCGCTTCGCTAAAGCCGCGTTCTGTCAGGTTGCCATCCCCGCCGGTGAACAGGATGGGTTTGGCAGGATATAGGTTGGCGACGCGCAGCATGGTAAAGATCCTGTCCGCAGAGCCGCCGACATGCATTTCGCCACGTTGAAGGTAGCTGTTTGGGTCGATGCTTCCTGCAAGCGTTACAGCACCTGCAAACTCCAAATTTGTAAGATCTGGTTTTTCAAATCTTGTTTCCAGTGCGTGCGACAGGATTGTACCAACGGGAATAACCGTAATCAGCAAGGACGCCCCGGTTAAGACAACCAAGCCTCCAATCGCAAATCTGCGTGTCCGTTTGAGAATCAACAGACCAAACAGAATTGCGAGTATTAGGCCATGCATGAATGCCGTATTAATCAGAATGCCGAGCGTTTTGGACAGGAAGTAGAACACGAGCGCAAGTTCCGAAAGCAGTTGGTTGTTTGAATGGAGTTACCATACTGAAATCGGGATAAATCGCCAGCTTTCGCTGCAATGATCGATTGCACTATTGACAGGTCATCCTCGTCAATTTATTGAAAGCGCCCAGAGCAAATAGCTCCAACCATTCTTGCGGAGAGGTGGCAGAGCGGTTGAATGCAGCGGTCTTGAAAACCGCCGTGCCTTTACGGGTACCGTGGGTTCGAATCCCACCCTCTCCGCCATTTATCCAAGACAGAGCAGAACTAGTTCAGCAATCGCAAGGCGATGTTCGCTGCGAGCTGCAAAGCCGTATCTGCCATGACGTCACCATCGTCGAAAGGTCGTTGATATGAGCGAACTGCCACCCTGCCCCAAATGTGAATCCCCATACACTTACGAAGATGGCGAGCTGTTGATTTGCCCGGAATGCGCCCATGAGTGGTCGCTTTCAACCGGGCAAGCAGATGCAAATGTTGTGCGGGATTCCAACGGTACTCCACTTGCCGATGGCGATACTGTCTCTGTGATCAAGGACCTGAAGGTCAAAGGTTCCTCGGCTGTTGTTAAGGTCGGCACCAAGGTAAAGGGCATTCGCCTCGTTGACGGTGATCATGATATTGACTGCAAGATCCCAGGGATCGGCCAAATGGGTCTGAAATCCGAATTTGTTAAGAAGGTTGCAGAATAAGCGACTGGGCGAACAACAGATAAAAAAAGCGCACCGAACATGGTGCGCTTTTTTTGGTTATGGCCATGGTTCCATGGTGACTTAGTCCGCGCCACCTGTTCTGAATGTTGAACCCGGTTTCGGTTTCAGGACACGCTGGATGAAGAGCGTCCCAATGGCAACGCCGATCCCGATTAGGTCCGTGATCAGGCCACCCGAGATCATGAACAGGGCGGCAACAATCAGCAAAATGCGCAAGAACCAGACCGCCCTGCTGCCAAGGAACCAGCCCTGCACGCCTGATGACAGCAAGAAGACGCCAACCACGGCGGTAACCAGTGCCTGACCAATCTGAAGATAGGTTCCATCCATCAGAATCGCAGAGTTATAGAAGAACATGAATGGCACGATGAAGGCCGCGATGCCGATCTTGAAGGACGCAACCGATGTCTCCATCGGGTTGGCGCCCGATATCCCGGCAGCGGCATAGGATGCAAGTGCCACAGGCGGGGTAATTGCTGAAACAACCGCAAAGTAGAACACGAAGAAGTGCGCTGTAAGTGGTTGAATACCAAGATCAATCAATCCCGGCGCCACCACAGAGGCCGCAACGGCATAGGCCGCGGTCGTTGGCATCCCCATCCCAAGAAGGATAGCAATCAGCATGGCGAATACCAGTGCCAGAAGCTGTGATGCCTCTGCCAGACCAAGCAGCAGATTGGAGAAGCGCGCTCCGACACCGGTCAAGGCAATCACACCGACAATGATACCGGCGCAGGCACAGACCGCGATGATCTGGATCGACATACCACCCGCCAGTTCAAAGGCTTTGGCAACCGATTTTATACCGACCCGGTTTGGGGTCATCCAACTGACAACCACGGCCGCAACTGTGGCAAGGGTCCCTGCCCGGATCACGGAATAACCAAGAAACAGCGCAATAATCAGAATGATGATCGGCAGGAAAAGAAATACCTTTTTGATCATCGCATCGAAGCGTGGCAATTCGTCTTCGCGCATGCCCCGCATGCCGAGTTTGGCAGCCTCGAAATCGACCATGAAATAAATCGATACAAAATAGAGGATTGCCGGAATGACTGCGGCGATGGCGATTTCGGTGTATGGAATACCGGTAATCTCCGCCATGATAAAGGCGCCGGCCCCCATGATCGGTGGCATGATCTGACCACCGGTTGAGGCCGCTGCCTCAATCGCACCGGCAGTCTTCTTGTGATAGCCGACCTTTTTCATCAACGGAATGGTCAGCGACCCGGTGGCAACCACGTTGCCAGCCGAGGTGCCATTGATCATGCCCATCAGGCCAGATGCAAAGATTGCAACCTTTGCAGGGCCACCACGCGCACGGCCCGCGACAGAGAATGCAAAGTTCACGAAATAATCTCCAACTTTGGATGCCTGCAGAAAGGCCGCAAAGATAATGAAGAGAATGATGTAGGTCGAAGAGACAGCTGTTGTCGGGCCAAGTATCCCTGCATCGGTGTAAACCTGACTAAAGAAGCGCTGCCAGGTAATTGATGGGGACTGCAGGAAGCCCGGCAGGTACTCTCCGACGAAAACATAAACAAGGAAAATCGTGGCAATAATCACAAGTGCAAGGCCAGCGACACGGCGGGTCAATTCCATGATCAACAATGTGCCAGCAACAGCAGCAATCGAGATCCCGATCGGCGCGAATGGCGTGCCGGTCGAGTTGCGCATCAACGTGCCGTAGATCGTAATCAGATAGAGTGCTACGGCAAAACCACAGACGCACAGAACAAAGTCAGGTGCGGAGTATTTGTCACGCGATGTCTTGTGGAACCAGGACAGAACGATACCACCGACCGTTGCGATCAAAAGCGGTGTTCCGAACATCCATGTTTCATTGAACTTGATGGTGGCATCAATGCCATTCCACATCACACCGTTCTGGATGTCGAATGCAAAACTGATCGCCATGCCCGTCGCCATGAAGGCCGGCACCAAAAGGACGTAAGACAGATACCCCAGAACCGGGGTTGATGTGCCCGGGCTGTCGTTAAAGCTGTTGGCGGAATACCAAAGGAAACCAAGTGCCAGTGCCCCGGCAACGTGGACAATCCGGAAGTTCCATGTTTCAAGCGGGAAATCTGGCAAGAACGGCAAGTTGACAATACCGCCCGTCATTCCTGACAGAGAGACGCCATTTAGCGCAAGCATATGGAAGGCTGCATAAATCGCAGCAGAGATCGTGATGAAGGTCAGTGCCCTGCCCTCAAACAGTCGCCGGTTATGTTCGACCGGCTCTTCGTCAACACCATCAGCAATGAGGTGTTCGTCTTCCACCTGGCTTTTATCTGACATCTATTCCCCCGCATTCACGCAAGATTGTTTTTGGCCACAGGCAAGCTGGTAATCAAAATATGGCGGACCGTCCATTAATCAGGACAGTCCGCCTTTCAAATGTTTTGCTGGCAGGGATCAGTTGATCATGTCTGCCGGAATGGACGCGCCATTCTCATTGAACCACTTCGCAGCACCCGGGTGCCACTTCATGACCTTGTTCTTGTCCCAGTTGGCCGGAACCGTCGAACGGGCTGCACGGTGGATTGAAACCATACGATCATTGTCAGACATCACAACATCGGTGACAGCGTAGACAAAGCTTTCCGGAAGATCGCAGTTGGCAATCGCAAAGTTCCACATTGAAACCGAGCGTGCCGGTTCGGTCAGGGTCGTGTAGGTATCGGCTGCGATGTTGAACTCGGATACCGGGAAGGCATCCATAATCTGTTCCTGTTCGGCTTCGGTGAACTCGATGATGTTCACGTCGGTCTGAACTTCAAGCTGGCTAACGGCCGGGACCGGAACGCCTGCAGCAAACGCAATCACGTCAAGCAAGCCGTCCTGTAGCTGACCACCAAGGTCAGACCAGCCGCCATTGCGGCGTTCGAAATCGACACCGAGTTCTTCAAGCATACGCGGGAAGTAAGTATCAGACGTCGAGCCAGCCGGGCCGAAACCGATTTTGGCACCAGCCGGGATGTCGTCGACGGACATAATGCCCGATGAAGACAGTGCGGTGATCGAGAATGGCGTCTGATACATCGGGAACATTGCGCAGGCATTGGTCATCTGCAGACCAGGTGCAATCGGGTTGGTGCCTGCAAGCGATTCTGCCGCCGGCCCCATAGTGGTCATGCCGAATGCGGCTTCACCAGTGTGAACAAGGGCCATGTTCTGCATTGGGCCACCGGTGACTTCGCCACCACCCGAAATGCCAAGTTCTTCAGCCACAAGGTTTGCCCAGCCAGAACCGTAAGCAAAATAGGTGCCGCCCTGTGATGCCGTGCCGACAGTGAAGCTCTCAGGCCAACCATCACGATCCTGTGCCACGGCAGCTGTGCTCCCGAACGCGAACGCGACCGCCATCCCTGCAAATAATGCGCGTTTCATTAATTTCCTCCGTTTATCGGTATTTTGTGTGAGTTTTCCACAAGTCATTTCCTCATATGGGGAAACTTACGGTTGATAGCAATGTGATTGTTAATCAATACCGAAAACAAAGAGATTTCATAGTGATGTCGATCTCTTGCCGGGTTCGACTTTAGTGGTAGCCGGCAATTCAAACACGTTTTGAACGATCAACTTTTCAGAAGGATGAACCATCGCGTCGCAAAGTGCTTGTAATCGTGTCACGTGAACACATTTGTTTAAAATACCGCGCTATTCCAGGAGGATTGCTGGATGTCACTCAATATTGGTAGCCGAATATTGCTTGCCGCGGCGATGATCGTTGTTGCGACGTTTACAGCCTTCATCCTGTATTTTGACTATCAGCAGCGAACCTACATCCAGAATGCACTGGTGGCCAAACTGACCGAGAGTGGTTCGTTGGCGACCGCTGGCATTTCAAGCTGGCTTGATGGTCGACGCCTGTTGGTCGAGAGCCTTGCCAATAGTATTGCACGTGACAGTTCACCCTCCAATGTTTCAGAAGTGGCGAGCGGTGAGGCCTTTGCCGAGTCATTTATCTATTCATATTTCGGCAGTGCCGATGGTGTGATGACAATGTATCCGCCCGATGAGCTGCCGCCCGACTACGACCCGCGCCAACGCCCTTGGTACGCCGATGCGGTCTTCGTCGGTGACAGCACCCTGACCGAACCCTACACAGATGCATCGACCGGTCAGCTTATCGTGACGGCGACCACACCCGTTTTTGACGGCTCCAACCTTCTTGGCGTTGTCGGCGGCGATATCGATATTGGTATCCTTGGTGATCTCGTTCGCAGCATCGATTTGGGCGGAATCGGATATGGCTTTCTGGTCAATGATCAGGGAACAGTGCTGATCCACCCGAATGCCGAATTCACTCTTACACCGCTGACTGAAGTGTTTCCTGACGACACCCCAACGGTAAAGGAAGGAATGGAGAACATCATGGACGGCAGCGGTGAACAGTTATTCACCTTCTTTCGTGTCAATGGTTTGCCGTCTGTGAACTGGTATCTCGGCTTTGCACTTGATCGCGATCAAGCATACGCATCGCTTACCGAGTTTCGCTACACTTCCATTATTACCGCTATA
Source organism: Thalassospira sp. HF15 (assembly GCF_011806525.1). Lineage (GTDB taxonomy): Bacteria > Pseudomonadota > Alphaproteobacteria > Rhodospirillales > Thalassospiraceae > Thalassospira. Next base: position 396,695 of record NZ_JAAVKI010000001.1, read on the forward strand.
ATTGCCATTCTGGCCATCATGGGCCTGATGGGCGTTCTGGTACGTATGTGGGTTTCGCGCCCGGTTATGAGCATGACTTCCGCCATGACCCGTCTCGCCAACGGACAGAGGGATGTAGAGGTTCCGGGAACTGAACTGAAGGACGAAATAGGCGCAATGGCGGCGGCTGTTCTGGTATTTAAGAACAACGCAGCCGAAGTCGACCGACTGGCGAAAGAAAATGAAGCCGCAACCAAACATGCGGCTGAGGCACGCAGGCGCGCCTTGGAACAAATGGCAGACAATTTTGAGAAAAGTGTTCTTTCTATTGTGGAAACAGTCGCAGAAGCGGCCGAACAAACACAGACGGTCGCAACCCAGTTATCTGCCAATGCAAAGGAATCTACTGCCCGTGCTGCTGCTGTTTCGAGTGCTGCAAACATAACAACGGAAAACGTCCAGGCGGTGGCGTCGGCCACTGAGGAACTGTCTGCAGCCATTCGCGAAATTGGTGCACAGGTCACGCAATCAATAGAGGTCGCGACCGAGGCGGTTGCTGGCGTAAACAGTACATCTGCCACCGTCACGGAACTCGCGGAGGCCGCCGAAAGGATCGGAAAGGTGGTTGGCCTTATTCAGGATGTTGCGGGACAAACAAACCTGCTGGCACTTAATGCAACCATCGAAGCTGCACGTGCTGGTGATGCCGGTAAAGGCTTTGCCGTTGTTGCCGGAGAAGTCAAATCCCTTGCCAATCAAACCGACAAGGCGACAGGAGACATTCAGGTCCAGGTCGATGGTATTCAAGGGTCTTCGAACCGTTCGGTTTCCGAAATCGGGTCGATTTCCGGAACGATTGAGCGGATCAACGAATTCTGCAATGCCATTGCAGCGGCGGTTGAGCAGCAAGGGGCTGCGACACAAGAGATTGCTGACAGTGTTCAACGTGCAGCATCCGGTACCCAAGAAGTTTCGCAAAACGTTTCGGCCGTCTCGGATACCGCCAACATGGTGAGTGAAGAAGCCAACTCGCTCCTCTCGTCTTCCGAGGAAATGCGGAAACTTGCCCAGCGTCTACGCGAAGAGGTTACCGGGTTCCTGAAAACTGTGCGCGACAACGAGTAGGCACGAAACAGTCGTCGGTTTGTAGGGTTTGAAGCTGTCGCATCCTTCAGCCTCCGGTTGGATTCCGTTCAACAGGCACCTTGTCGCGAAAATCCGTGTAGTTTTTTATTGCGTAAAATCCCTTACTGCTGCACGATTTGTGCAATGCGGTCTTTAAGGGTGATGTGTAACCGTCTGAAACCGCAGTTTTCTTCATAAAACTGCAAAATATCAGTGGAAATACTCTCGTTGGACAGGCAATTATTGACGGAATGAGAGGCGCTTTGGCGTGTCTTGTGGGGGAGCATCTGTTTTCAGATGCTAAGACGAACGAAGAATATAAGACTCTCAACAGGGAAATTTTAAACTCGATATGAGCACAGACATACCCGCCCTGCAGGTCGAAGGGATGTTCAAAAGCTTTGGGGAACACGAAGTTCTCAAAGGAATTGATCTGACGGCCAATACCGGGGACGTGATTTCGATTATTGGCTCTTCCGGATCGGGCAAAAGTACGTTTCTAAGATGCATCAACCTGCTTGAAACGCCAAATGCCGGGGCTGTTCACGTCAAAGGTGAATTGATCCGCATGAAGACGCTTAAGAATGGCTTGCAGGAAGCCGCCGACAAAAAGCAAATTCAACGTATTCGTACTAAACTGGCGATGGTGTTTCAGAGCTTCAATCTCTGGAGCCATTTGACCATTCTGGAAAATGTGATCGAAGCGCCGATCCACGTTCTTGGCGTGCCAAGAAAAGAAGCGATCGAGCGAGCCGATGCTTTGCTTCAAAAGGTCGGGATGTATGAACGTCGGGATTATTATCCCGGTCATGTATCTGGTGGCCAGCAACAGCGTGCCGCCATTGCGCGCGCGCTTGCAATTGAACCAGACGTTCTTCTGTTTGACGAGCCTACCTCTGCCCTTGATCCGGAACTTGTCGGTGAGGTTTTGCGGGTTATGACGGATTTGGCCGAGGAAGGTCGGACCATGTTGGTGGTGACCCACGAAATGGGTTTCGCAAAGGGCGTATCAAGCCACGTCATGTATTTGCATCAGGGGCTGGTCGAGGAATTCGGCAACCCAACTGATGTATTCGAGAATCCAAAATCGGAACGCATGAAGCAGTTTCTTCAGCGCGATTTCTGATCTTGGCAGACCAAGGCCTGCTGTGCCTTGGTCGCAAGAATGGGAGTGCCGTGATGCACGCCCCATTCCAATCAACAAGGGAGACTATGAATGAAAAACTGGATCAAGGTTGCATCTGCCGCAGCAGTTGGCATTGCACTGAGTGCTTCGGCAGCGAGTGCTGCTTGGGATAAAGTCGTTGTTGCGACCGAAGGGGCCTACCCTCCGTTCAACATGATGGACGACAATGGCAACCTCATCGGTTTCGATGTTGATTTCGCCAACAAGCTTTGCGAAACCGCGAATGTTGAATGCGAAATCGTTGCACAGGACTGGGACGGTATGATCCCGGGGCTTCTGGCCAAGAAATATGATGCGATCATCGCCCAGATGTCGATCACCGAAGAGCGCAAGCGTTCCATCGATTTCTCCGACTATTACAGCAACACCCCGGCGGTGTTCGTTGGTAAAGACGGCATGAGCATCACCGCTTACAAAGACGGTGAAGTGATGGAAGATGCGCTTGATGGCATGGTCATCGGTGTTCAGCGTTCGACCACGCATGCAAACTTCCTGGAAGATAACTTCCCGGGCATCGAAATCCGCATGTACGGCACCCAGGACGAAGCCCTGCTTGACCTGACCGCTGGCCGCGTGGACGCGACCCTTGCTGACTCCGGTACGCTCGATGCATGGGTCAGCTCGGAAGAAGGCGAAGGGTATGGCTTCGTATCCAACCAGTTTGCACCTAGCGAATGGTTCGGCGAAGGCGCCGGTATCGGTATCCGCAAGGAAGACCAGGATTTGAAGGAAATCTTCAATAAAGCCTTGGCTGAAATGCTGGAAAACGGTTCGTACGATGAACTGAACAAGAAGTACTTCCCGGCGATCGATCTGCATCCGAATTGATCTGCCTGATCTATCCGGGGCGGCGAGCTGTTCGCCGCCCTTCCCTTATTGTTGTTCGTTGCTTTTAGTCAGGGGTGAAAAGCGCGTTCAGCATCAAGGAAAGCTTGGAGATACCATGATCGATTTATACGGCCGCGGCTGGCAGATGCTTGAAGGGGGACTGGTTACAGTTCAGCTTTGCCTGACCGTTTTGCCATTCATGATTGTTATTGGTTTGTTGGGCGCGTCAGCAAAGCTGTCGCGCTATCGCACACTGCGTGTGATTGGGGAAAGCTATACCGTTCTTATTCGCGGCATTCCCGAGCTTCTGGTTATTTTATTGATCTATTTTGGCGGCACCATCGCCGTTCAGAGCCTTGCCGAACTTATTTCCGGCGAGGAAACCCGCGTTGATATTCCCGCGTTCTGGTCCGGTGTCGCGGCACTTGCCCTTGTTCAGGGGGCATTCGCATCCGAAGTTTTCCGTGCTGCCATGCAGTCGATCCCGATTGGTCAGATCGAGGCGGCAACGGCGTGTGGCATGTCACCGATGCAGATTTTCATGCGCATCAAACTTCCGCAGCTATGGCGTTTCGCCCTTCCCGGCCTCAATAACCTGTTTCAGGTCCTGATCAAGGACACCGCGCTTATATCGGTTGTCGGTGTCGAAGAGATCATGCGCAAGGCCGCCATCGGTGCTGGAACGGAAAAGGCGCCCTTCACCTTCTATCTGGTGGCGATGCTGATGTTTCTCGCATTTACAACGGTTTCGCTGCTGGTCTTCAACTATCTTGAAAAGCGGGCCGCCCGCGGCGTGGCGAGGGCGTAGCAGATGTTTGAAGATTTCATATATGTCCTTGGCAAGTATGACACGTGGTTGTGGCGCGGCTTCCTGCTGACCATCGAGTTGCTGGTGATTTCAGTCACGCTGGGTACGCTTCTGGCCATTCCACTTGCTGTTGCGCGTGTTTCGAAAAAGGTCTGGATACAAGCCCTGCCCTTTGCTTTCATTTACGTGTTCCGTGGTACGCCGCTGATTGGACAGCTGTTTATGATGTATTACGGCGTCGGGCAGCTTATAGCGAACATTGACGGCATTCAGGATCATTGGACCTGGGTTTATTTGCGCGACCCGTACTGGTATTGCCTGCTGACATTTGTCCTTAATACCGCAGCCTATGTGGCAGAAATCATGCGCGGTGGCATTCAGAACGTGCCGAATGGCGAACTGGAAGCAGCACGTGCATGCGGCATGTCCCCTTGGATTACATATCGCCGCATCATTTTCCCGCGCATGTGGCAAATGATTTGGCCCGCCTACACCAACGACGTGATCTTTACGCTAAAGGCGACGTCGCTGGCATCGACCGTTACCATGATGGAACTTACCGGTGCCGCACGTAAAATCGTTGCCCGTACCGCGCTGCCCTATGAGGCATTCATCTCGGCCGGTGTGATCTATCTGATTATCGTTTACACGCTGACCTTTGGTTTCAAGGGAATTGAGCGCTATCTGCGTCGCAGTGAACAGCGCAAGGAACCCAAAACAGGCAAGGCAAAGGCAGCATCGGCCTAAAAGAATATCCCCATCAAACCCGGTATTTGGAAAATGGTATCTCTGTCGGCATCACGTCGCAGGTACTGTGATCCAGCCGGGTTGATTTGCCCCACATCCCACCTTCCAGGATTTCGAAATGCAAGAAGAACGCATTGAACTCGTCCGCCCGCAAATGGGTACGTCACGCGCCCTGACCGTGCGCCGTTATGGCAAACCCGGTAACGGCCCAAAGGCTTACTTTCAGGCAGCTTTGCATGCCGATGAATTGCCCGGCGTCATTACGCTTCACCACCTTGAAACGCTGTTGAAAGAGGCAGATGCCAAGGGTGATATTACCGGCGAAATCGTTGTCGTGCCCTTCGCCAATCCAATCGGCTTCACCCAATATGTCGATATGAAACCGCTTGGCCGGTTTGAACTGCGCAGCGGTCAGAACTTTAACCGTCACTATCCGGATCTCAGCACCGCCCTCATTAAGGCTGTAACGGGTAAACTTGGCCAGGATGCAAACGAAAACGTTGCGCTGATCCGTACCGAATTGCGTCGCCTGATCAAGGAACACCGCAAGGAAGTCAGTCCGTTGACGGACCTGCAGGATTTGCGCCTGACGCTGGCGGAGCTTGCAATTGATGCCGATTACGTCATGGATTTGCATTGCGACTGGGAAGCGCCGATGCATCTTTACATCAGCGACCATAATTGGCCCGATGCAGCCGATCTTTCGGCTCAGATCGGCTCGGAATGTAGCCTGATTGCGGAAATCAGCGGCGACAACCCGTTCGACGAGGCCTTCAGCCGCCCGTGGGTCGAGCTGCGGCGTGCTTATGGTGATAACTTCCCGATCCCGATGGCAACAATGGCAACAACGATTGAGTTGCGCGGTGATCGCGATGTCTATGACGAATACGCGATCAAGGATGCGGAGAACATGTTCAAGTTTCTCCAGCGTCGTGGTCTTGTCGCCGGTGATCCCGGTCCCCTGCCCGAAGCCAAGTGTGATGCGACCCCGCTTTCAGGTGTGGATCGTGTGATGGCGCCTCATGGCGGGATGGTGGTGTTTGCTGTGAATGTCGGTGCGAAGGTCAAGGCCGGTCAGGAACTCGGTTACGTTCTTGACTGCGAAACCGGTGAAAAAACATCATTCTCCAGCCGTACAGATGGCGTTTTGTATTCGCGCATTGGTATCCGTCTGATCGTCCCGGGCGGGTATTTGTGCTCCGTTGCGGGTGATACCCCACTTGAAGGACGTGAAGGCCAGCTGCTGCTGTCCAAGTAATCTCGCCGTCGCGTTTCTGCGTTCTGATTGAAACTGTATTGTAAGACGGATCGATTGATTGCCGAATGAAGGTTGGATACCCTTCAGGCCCTCGTTGACCCGTCTTTTTCTTTTCGGTCAGATGGGCACCGAATGGCTGATAATGACGAACCACACATTGCGCGTTGCAAGGAATATTTGATGTTCGATCCCAAGACTGTCTCAGAGGTTATTTCAGTTGCCAGGAACAAAGCCGTGGCAGACGCCGACACCGCGCGCCGGGCGATTTCTGTTCTGGATTTGACCAGCCTTAATGATGATGACAATGAACAGGTTATCGAAGCCCTGTGCAAACGGGCACAAACCCCGGTCGGCAATACAGCAGCCGTTTGTGTTTATCCCCCATTTATTGAGACCTCGTGGAAGGCTCTGGGCCAGTCAGGTGTTAAGACAGCGACAGTGGTGAACTTTCCCGAAGGCGGCACCAATGCGCAACGCGTAGGCGACGAGACCGCCAATTGCGTTTCGAAGGGCGCTGACGAGATTGACCTTGTTTTTCCTTACAAGGCGTTTCTGGATGGCGATGTTGCGACTGCAACGGATGTGGTCGATGCCACTCGTCTGGCCTGTGGCACCATGACGACCATGAAGGTGATCCTTGAAAGCGGCGAGTTTGAGGATCTTGGCAAGCTATACGAAGCATCGCGCCTCGCCATCAAACACGGTGCCAATTTTGTAAAGACATCGACTGGCAAAGTCTCAGTCGGCGCAACACCTGAGGCCGCCGTTGCCATGTTGACCGCGGTCCGTGATGCGCGCGACGAAGATGGTATCAATGCCGGGTTCAAGGCATCGGGCGGTGTTAAAACCACTGAGGATGCTGCCCTCTACATCGCAATTGCCGATCACATGATGGGGGATGGCTGGGCAAAGCCGGAAACCTTCCGTTTCGGGGCAAGTGGCGTTTTGACTGCATTGCTCGAAACCTGTGGCGCGAAAATGGGCGATGGGCCCGCCGCCACTGGAGACTACTAGAATTTATGACTATCTGCGGGTGATCACATTGCCCGGATCAGGTTTGAAGGAAGACATCAATGGCACGTGCCATCATTATCGTGGCGGACAGTTTTGGGATCGGTTCGGCACCGGACGCGGCAAAATTTGGTGATCAGGGTTCCGATACCCTTGGCCATATTGCCGAACAATGCGCCAAAGGCCTTGCCGATAGTGACAAACGCAGCGGTCCTTTGAATGTACCGAACATGGTTGCACTCGGTCTTGGTGAAGCCGCCAAGGATGCGACGGGGCGTGTCCCGCCTGGACTTGATCATGGCGGTGCGATGATTGGCGCATTTGGCCATGCCAAGGAAATCTCACGTGGCAAGGATACGCCAAGCGGTCATTGGGAAATTGCCGGTGTGCCAGTGGATTTCGATTGGGGGTATTTCCCCCTGACCGTTCCGACCTTCCCTGCGGAACTGACTGATGCCCTGATCGAACAGGCCAAACTACCGGGTATCATCGGTAACTGCCATGCATCGGGCACGACCATCATCGCCGAACTTGGCGAAGAGCATATCAAAACCGGAAAACCGATTTGCTATACCTCGGCCGATAGCGTGTTCCAGATCGCCGCCCACGAGGAACATTTCGGTCTGGACCGCCTTTATGAGGTCTGCGAAATCGCCTTCAAACTGGTTGAGCCCTATAACATCGGGCGCGTGATTGCCCGACCATTCGTCGGTGAAACTCCCGCTGATTTCAAGCGGACGTCAAACCGGCGTGATCTTGCGGTACCGCCGGTGAAACCGACCCTTCTTGATCTGTTTAGCGATGCAGGCGGCGAGGTGATCTCGGTTGGTAAAATCGCCGATATCTATGCCCATCGCGGGATTGCCAAAAAGGTCAAGGCAGCAGGCAATATGGCCCTGTTTGACGCCATGATGGGCGAGATTGCCGAGGCCCCGGATAACAGCATTGTGTTCACCAACCTTGTGGACTTCGACATGGAATTCGGTCACCGTCGCGATGTCGCCGGATATGCCAACGCGCTTGAAGAATTTGATAAACGAATTCCGGAATTGCGTGCGGCTCTTCAACCCGGTGATCTGGTGATTATTACGGCTGATCATGGATGTGATCCGACCTGGCGTGGCAATGACCACACGCGCGAATTTGTACCGATCCTTGCTTTTGGACCGGCAATTGCCCCGGGTCCGCTCGGGATGCGTGAAACCTTTGCCGATATCGGGCAAACGGTTGCCGACCATCTCGGGATTGCACCGCTGGCTGCCGGAACGTCTTTCTTACATGGATAAAGTGACATGAACTGGCAGTTCGGACAAAGTGAACCTTCAAATTCGCCCATCAGGATCGAGGCGATCGTCGATACAATTTGTCCGTGGTGCTATATCGGCAAGAAACGCCTCGAAAAAGCTTTGGCGCGCGAAACGCTTGATAACCTGATCATTCATTGGCGCCCTTTCTTGCTGAATCCCGATATGCCCACCGGCGGCATCGACCGTAAACTCTATCTTTCGGCCAAGTTTGGCGGGGCTGAGAGTGCCGAACGGGTTTACAAGGCGATTGAGGATGCTGGTGCGGCCGTTGGCATTCCGTTTAAGTTTGATCAAATCAAGGTCACACCGGATTCAACGGACTCTCATCGCCTGATCTACAAGGTTTGCGCCGAACGTCCGGCGGTTGGCAATGATCTGGTCGAAGATCTGTTTGTGGCCTATTTCCTTGAAGGTCAGGATATCGGTGATCAGGAACTTCTGGCTGATATTGCTGTCCGGCATGGCGAAGACAGAACCGAAATCCTTGAATACCTTGCGGGTGATATGGACCGGGAATTTGTCGGTCAGGAAAACCGTGTGGCCCATCAGATGGGCGTCACCGGGGTGCCTTGCTTCCTGTTTAACAGCCGTCATGCCCTTTCCGGGGCACAGGAACCAGACATCTTGCAACGGATGATCCGATTGGCCCGACAGGAAGAAATTCCGGTCTGATGGATGGCGGGCGTTGAAAAAAGAAAAGGCGGGATAACAACATGTTACCCGCCTTTTCTTTATGTGTTGACTGCAATATCTGACAATCGCTTCATCAAGCGTTTCAGGCCTTCAAGCCGGTCGGTCGGCCCATCCCAGCCCGCGGCATAGACGATTTTATGATCGGGGCGCAGACGTGCCACGCCAACCTGTTGCTGGATAAAGCCGATCAAACCACCTGGGTTCGGGAACTCGTTATTGCGAAGCGTGATGAGTGCCCCTTTCGGGCCTGCATCAAGTTTCTCGACATTTGCAACCCGGCACCATTGTTTGATGGTGACAACATCCAGAAGGTTTTCGACTTCCTTGGGCAGCTTGCCAAAACGGTCAATCATTTCCGCGGCAAACTGGTCAACCTCTTCACGCGAACGAAGCTCGGAAATACGGCGATAAAGACCAAGTCGCACACCAAGATCCGGTACGTAGCGATCCGGGATCAGAACCGGCATACCGATATTGATCTGCGGGACGAAGCTGGCTTCTTCGGATGCGTCAATCTCGCCTTTGGCCTCAGCCACGGCTTCTTCGATCATCTGCTGATACAGCTCGATCCCGACTTCCTTGATGTGACCCGATTGTTCTTCACCAAGGAGGTTCCCTGCCCCGCGAATATCAAGATCGTGGCTGGCGAGGTTAAAGCCAGCACCGAGGCTATCAAGGGTCTGCATGACTTCAAGGCGTTTAAGCGCCGTTGCCGTCAGCTTCTTGCCATTTGGCAGTGTCAGATAGGCATAGGCGCGCTGCTTGGAACGCCCGATACGACCACGCAACTGATAAAGCTGTGCCAAGCCGAACATATCGGCCCGATGGATGATCATCGTGTTGGCATTTGGGACATCAATACCCGACTCAATGATATTGGTCGCAAGCAACAGGTCAAACTTCCGGTCGGTGAAATCTGTCATGACCTGTTCAAGGTCACGCGCCCCCATCTGGCCATGGGCGACATCAAACTTGATTTCCGGCACCAGGGCTTCGAGCTCCTTGGCAACCCGACCCAATTCATTGACACGCGGGCAGACATAGAAAATCTGACCGCCACGGTGACGTTCGCGCAGGATAGCCTCGCGCACGACAACCGGGTCATAGGGCGTGATATAGGTCCGCACAGCCAGACGGTCGACCGGTGGTGTGGCAATGATCGACAGTTCCTTCACCCCGGTCAGTGCCAGCTGCAAGGTTCGCGGGATCGGAGTTGCCGTCAGTGTCAGAACATGGACGTCGGACTTCAGTTCCTTGAGGCGTTCCTTATGCTTGACGCCAAAATGCTGTTCTTCATCGACAATCAGCAGGCCAAGGTCCTTGAAATGGACGCCATTGCCCAGAAGCGCATGGGTGCCGCAGACGATATCAACATGGCCACTTTCGATATTGTCTTTGACCAGTTTGGCATTCTTGCCCGTCACAAGACGTGAAAGCTGCTCTACCCGGACCGGCAAACCTTCGAAGCGTTCCTTGAAGTTCAGGTAATGCTGACGGCACAAAAGGGTTGTCGGGGCTACCACAGCGACCTGTTTGCCTGACATTACGGCTGCGAATGCCGCACGCATGGCGACTTCTGTTTTGCCAAAACCGACATCACCGCAGACAAGACGATCCATCGGCTTGCCTGCCGACAAATCATCCAGCGTATCGCGGATCGCACGTGCCTGATCTTCGGTCTCGGCAAACGGGAAGCCTGCACAGAACTCGTCATAGGCGCCTTCGGGGGCCTGAAGCGTTGCGCCCTTGCGCAGATGACGTTCAGCGGCAATCTTGATCAGCTTGCCGGCCATATCACGGATGCGCTCACGCAGCTTGGCCTTGCGCGCCTGCCAGGCGACACCGCCAAGCTTATCAAGGATCGAGACACCCTCGTCCGAGCCATAGCGCGACAGGACCTCGATATTCTCGACCGGGACGAACAGTTTGTCGCCGCCGTCATATTCGAGCTCCAGACAGTCGTGCGGCGCACCGCCGGCTGTGACGGTTTTCAGGCCCAGATAACGCCCGATACCGTGTTCAAGGTGAACGACAAGGTCACCTTCGGATATCTCAGAGGCTTCGCGCAGGAAATTGTCGGCCTTGCGACGTCGGCCACCCGGGCGGCTCATACGGTCGCCAAGAATATCCTGTTCGGTAACGAACCAAAGGCCTTCACGCCGGAACCCACGTTCAATATCCAGAATGACCACGCCGACATGCTCATGTGTCAGATCATCTGTCACATCTTCCCAGCATTCGCAGGTAACGACTTTTCCCACACCATGTTCGCGCAGCAATGACACGATCCGATCACGTGACCCATCGGAATAGGTCGCGATTACGACCTGATTTTCTTTGCCGCGTTGGCTCGTGATAAAATCACGGAGTTCGTCATATAGATTGACGTCGGCACGGGCGCGGACATCGCCAAAATCACGCCCTGCCCGCGCACCAAGATCATAAATGCCGCGTTCCGGGTTCTCATCATCGTAGTATGGCGAGAATTCCAGAACCGGGCGGTCTGACAACATGCGGTCAAACTCTGCCTGATCAAGGTAAAGTCTTTCTGGTGGCACCGGTTTATAGACATTATCGCCTGAAAGGCCGCCGCCCTTGATGTTCAGACGTGCCTGATAATAGTCGTCGATCATCTCAAGGCGGTTTTCGATGACCTCACCAAATTGATAATCAAGACTGACGATGGTTTCGGGCAAATAGGCAAAGATCGTATCCAAGCCATCATGGAACAGCGGCAGCCAATGTTCCATCCCGCCATACTTCAGGCCGTTGGAAATCGACTCATAAAGCGGATCAGTCTGCGACACCGCACCAAAAAGCTCGCGATAACCACTGCGAAAACGCGAAATACTATCGGGGTCAAGATAGACCTCGCCGACCGGCAGAAGGGAAATTTCCTTGACCTTGCCCACCGTGCGCTGGGTTTCCACGTCAAAGCGACGGATGCTTTCGATCTCGTCACCAAAGAAATCAAGTCGCACCGGTTCTTTCATGCCCGGCGCAAAGATATCGACGATGTCACCACGCACGGCATAGTCGCCGGGTTCCATGACCTGTTCTGCGCGGTTATAGCCCATGCGTTCAAAATAGGCCGTCAGTTCTGCGCGGTCATATTCACTACCAGCCTTAAAGGCGAGCTTGCCCTTGCGCATGACATCAACGGTGGGTACACGCTGCATTGCTGACGCGGCCGTTGTCAGGACAATGCGGCCATTTCCGTTGGCGGATTCCGTGCTGTCGGCAAGGGTTGTAAGTGTTTCAACGCGGCGAGAAGTAACTTCTGAAATCGGTGAAACACGATCATACGGAAGGCAATCCCAAGCCGGCAGTGTCAGAACTTCGATTTCACCGGCAAAGAATTGCAATGCCTCGGCCAGTTGGGCCATGCGCTTGTCATCGCGTGCAACGTGAAGAACAGTCTTGTTCTTGCCCGCACTATCAAGCAGTTCGCGCAAAATCAGGGCGTCCGCGCCTTCTGGCACGCCGCCTGCCCGTTTGCGACCGTTGGTCGATATAATCTCTTTGGTTTTGTTCAATGTCTTGTCAGGCGTTGCTCAGGTCCCGGATCATGCGCAGGACATCTGTGTCATACTGCGCAGGTGCCGCTTCCTTGCCGGTGGCCCATTTGAAAAAATCGGCATCCGGAACTTCGTTGATCAGGATTTCAAATGTATCAAGCTGTTCTGCTGTCAAGGTCGCCAGATGCTTGTCCATGAAACGCCCCATCAGGATATCGTTTTCCTTTGTGCCACGGTGGCTTCCACGGAACAGCAGCTTTTTACGGCGCATTTCAAGGTCCGATACGGTGTCGGTCATTGTTCGATCTCCTGACTTCCTGTGCAGCGCCTCGCGGGCGGCTACTGCAGCCTGTTCTGTGGCATGGTTTGTACGGCAAAATCTCCTACGGGTCCATGCTGTGATCAGGTCATTTTGTATCAAATGATGACTTGATGGTTGTGGCGGGATAGTTTTGTTGTATACCCGTGCCATAAACACAACTGTTCTATTAACGTTCTCATCGAAAGTTTCAACGAAAACCGACATGCGCCCGGAAATTCTGTTCCCGCTTTTTGCTGAAATTGACACGCTGGCCGGTATCGGTCCGCGCTTAAAGCCGCTGGTAGCGCGCCTGATCGGTGGGGAGCACGTGGCCGATCTGCTGTGGCATTTGCCATCAGGCATTATTGATCGTCGGTTTTCGCCAGACCTTTCGGACACCATTGATGGCTCGGTCGTTACCATGGATGTCTGGGTCGAACGTCATGACCCTGCCCCCAATCGTCGACGTCCCTATCGCGTGATCTGCAAAACACACAGCGGAACACTTGTTCTGGCGTTTTTCAATGCTCGGGCCAAATACCTGAACGACGTTTTGCCGGTTGGGGAAAAACGGATTGTATCTGGCAAGATCGATCATTATCGCGGTGAATATCAGATCACCCATCCCGACCGGATCGGCACAGAAGCAGAACGTTCTGAAATCCAGACGGTCGAGCCGGTCTATCCGATGTCGGCCGGTGTCACGGGCAAGACCCTGACCAAGGCAGTGCGTGGCGCGCTTGAAACGTTGCCCGATTTGCCGGAATGGCATGACCCGGCCTTGGTCGCGCGTAACAAATGGCCCGATTTGAAAACAGCACTTCATACCGTTCACAATCCGCAGGATGAAACTGACCTGTCACCAGACCATCCGGCGCGCAAACGCCTTGCTTATGATGAATTGCTGGCCAATCAGTTGGCGCTGGCCTTGATCCGGGCAAAGATGCGCAAGCTTGGCGGGCGGGTTACCAAGGGCGATGGGCAGCTGCGTGAAGCACTCGGCAATCACCTGCCCTTTGCCATGACCGGTGCACAGCAACGTGCACTTGGTGATATCTATGACGATATGGCAAGCGAAGGCCGGATGTTGCGATTGCTTCAGGGCGATGTGGGATCAGGCAAGACCGTCGTCGCACTGATGGCGATGCTCAATGCCGTTGAATGCGGACGTCAGGCGGCCTTGATGGCGCCAACGGAAATCCTTGCACGCCAGCACTTTGAGACCATTTCTCCCCTGCTCGATCAAATCGGGATCAAATGCGCCATCCTGACCGGGCGCGACAAGGGAAAAACCCGAAAAACCGCGCTTGAAGGCTTTGCCAATGGTGAAGTTCAGATTGCGGTCGGGACGCACGCCCTGTTTCAGGATGATGTGATCTTCCATGACCTTGCTTTTGCGGTTGTCGATGAACAGCATCGCTTTGGCGTGCACCAGCGCCTGATGCTGGCGGGCAAAGGTCAGGCGGTTGATGTGCTGGTCATGACCGCCACCCCTATTCCACGCACCCTGACCCTGACCGCGTTTGGCGATATGGAAGTTTCGCGGCTGGATGAAAAGCCACCGGGGCGCAAGCCGGTCGATACCCGCGTTTTGCCGATCGACAAGGTCGATGATGTCATATCCGGTATTGGGCGTGCCATGCGCAGTGGTACCAAGATTTACTGGGTATGCCCGCTTGTAGAGGATTCCGAGGTTCTCGACCTGCAAGCAGCCGAGGAACGTTACCGCGTGTTGGCGGAGCTGTTTGGCGCGAACCGTGTTGGCCTTGTTCATGGGAAAATGAAGGGCAAGGAAAAGGACGAGGTGATGGAAAACTTCGCCCATGGCGACACATCCATCCTTGTCGCAACCACCGTGATCGAGGTCGGCGTGAATGTGCCGGAAGCCACGATTATGGTGATTGAACATTCTGAACGCTTTGGCCTGGCACAGCTTCATCAGCTTCGCGGGCGGATTGGTCGTGGCGATGCTGCGTCGACCTGTTTGCTGCTTTATGGCAGTCCGCTTGGTCAGGTTTCAAAGGCCCGCCTCAAGATCATGCGCGAAACCGAGGACGGGTTCATCATCGCTGAAGAGGATCTGAAGCTCCGTGGTGCTGGCGAAGTTCTTGGGACGCGACAAAGTGGTCTTCAGGAATACAGGCTTGCCAATCTGGAGCTTCACGGTGATTTGCTGGCAATTGCGCGCGATGAGGCGCGTCTGATCGTCGAACGGGACCCGGACCTGCAAAAGACCCGCGGAGATGCGTTGCGGCTATTGCTGTATCTTTTTGAACGTGACGAAGCGGTTCGATATTTCCGGTCTGGATAAGAAACAAGGGCGCACCAGTTGGTGCGCCCTTGTTTTTTCTTTATCCCGCAAAGTGCTGTATTTCTAAGCGTCTTCGGGAGCCTTGTCGTCCTTTGCCTTGGGATCGGCGCTCTCTGTCCGTGCTGGAATGTCACGCGATATCAGAATGGGTACATTTTCCTTCTCACGCAGGGTGTCGACATCCTCATAGATCTTGGCTGCGACCTTTGGCTGGTTGCGTTCGGCTTCCGGACGGCGGTCAGGTGGTGTCACAATGCCGCCCGACATCACCATCTTGATTGCTTCTTCGACCGTCATATCAAGGATGACAACATCTCGGCGCGGGACGAACAGCAAAAAGCCCGAAGTCGGGTTTGGCGTGGTTGGCAGGAAGATGTTTATCACCTTGTCTTCGGTCAGGTTTTGAACCTCGCCGGTGGTCTCGCCGGTGATAAAGCCGATTGCCCACATGCCGCGGCGCGGATATTCAAGCAATACAGCCTGACGAAACGCATTGGATTGATTGGCCAGAACCGTTTCAAGGATCTGCTTTACCGCGCCATAGATGCTGCGCACCGCCGGAATACGGCCAAGAATGCGTTCGTAAAGCTTAATTAACGCTCGACCGGCAAAGTTGGTGGTGAACCAGCCAACAACGGTGATGAACACGATAATGACCAAAAGGCCAAAACCGGGAATCCCGTAATCCTCATAACCAACCGGAAGATAGGATTCCGGGTTGTAATGGGCCGGGATTAACGGAATGACCTTGCTGTCTACGAACTCGATAAACCACCAGGCAAGACCGAAGGTAATCGCAAGAGGTGCGCTGACAAGAACACCCGTCAGGAAATAGGCTCTTATCCGGGCAAACATACCCGGACTTGGAATGACATGATCCGAACCCTTGTCTTCCGGATCATCGTGATTATCGCGCTTGGCGTTCATTGACCACCTGTGCAAAAGAGCCAAATACCAAGAACCAAAAACTGTAAGATTAGTCTTTGGCTTTTGGTCATTGTACGTGAGAATATGGCAAAGCTGGGACTTTAAGCCTGTTAGTTCCCGGTTCTTAAAGTGATAGCAGTATTCAAGTTTGCGGTGCAACCAACAAACCGTAATTCGCAGATTAGAATTGTTGTGGAGACGTTTTGCAGGTCTGGATTGTTGAATATATTTACGATGATGACGGTTCGGTCGGGATCAAGACGGCCAAGGTACGTGCCCCTGACTATGAAACCGCAAGGCAGTTTGCCATTGGCGACGCCCCATCACCGGATTTTGTGATGTCCTTGCACCCGGAGTCTGAGGAACAGTTTCTTGGGACACCGGGCATTCGTGCGCGTGAAATGACCGGCAAGGTTGTTCACGAAGTCCCTGACCCGGACGATGATTTGGAAGAAGATGATGACGATTACTGAGCTTGATGATCAGCGAACCTTTTTGCCGCGTCCTTTGGTCGGGGTTGGGGCCGTTGTCTGGCACAAGGACCATGTTCTTTTGATCCAGCGTGGCAAGGAACCCCATGTCGGGACCTGGAGCCTTCCGGGTGGTGCACAGGAACTTGGCGAAACGGTGCGCGATGCCGTTTGCCGCGAAGTTCTTGAGGAAACCGGGGTGAAGATTTCAAGTCCAATCCTTGTCGATACAGTGGATATGATTTCCACCAACGAGGACGACAAGGTCGAATATCACTACACACTGATCGATTTTGTTGCGGTGGCGCTTAATCCCGACATTACGCTTGGTGGAGATGCAGCTGATGCAAAATGGGTCAACGTCAAGGATGTGACAAAATACGCGCTTTGGAACAAGACCATCGAAATCATTGCGAAGTCGCGGGATGTTCTCTCAAAAGGTTAAGCGGATCCGGCACGGTCCGGGAATGAAGGCATGAAAAAAGGCGGCACCATTAGGATGCCGCCTTTTGATTTGGTCTGTCGCGCTTGCGTTACGCTGCCGCATGCTGGGTCAGGACGCTTTCCTGAATTTTCTTGAAAGCACGTGCTTCCAGCTGGCGAACACGTTCGCGGCTGACGCCGAAACGCTCGCCAAGCTTTTCCAGCGTGATCGGATCATCGCTGAGGAAACGGGCCTTGATGATTTCCTGTTCACGTTCAGGCAATTCACCAAGCGCATTCTTCAGCATGCCATTATGCAGAACACGTTCTTCGGCATCGGCAACCAGCGCTTCCGGGCTCGGTGCATCTGACGACAGGGTATCGAGATATTCCATCCCCTCGTCTTTAGGCATCGGGGTGTTAAGCGAGAAATCCCGTGCCGCCAGGCGACGGTTCATATCAAGCGCTTCACGACCGGTCACACCAAGTTTCTCGGCAACCTGATCAGCTTCCTCTGGCGAAAGTTCGCCATTGTCATAAATGTTAAGCTGACGCTTGGCTTTGCGCAGGCTGAAGAACAGCTTTTTCTGCGCCGCCATGGTGCCGAGTTTGACCATCGACCAGCTTTGGAGGATGTATTCCGTCACGGCTGCCCGGATCCACCACATTGCATAGGTCGAAAGACGGAAACCACGTTCCGGATCGAACTTCTGTACGGCCCGCATCAGGCCAGTATTGCCCTCTGCGACAAGGTCTGCCATCGGAAGACCGTAACCGCGATAGCCAAACGCAATCTTGGCAACAAGGCGCAAGTGACTGGTGACAAGTTTGTGGGCGGCCTCGGTGTCATCATGGTCCTGATAACGGTGGGCCAGCATGTATTCTTCATCTGCCGTCAGCATCGGGAATTTCCAGACTTCACGGAGATAACCCGAGAAACCCTCTTCCTGGGGAACGGCTGGTAATTTAATGGCGCTCATTCTATGTCCTCCTGAGAGGTTTACACGTCGGGTTCTGTATTCAATACGGATTCCGCCTAAAGACGGATGACGTGCAAACGCTATCGGTTGTGAATTAATTCACGTGGACGACCGGATTCTGTCTGAGAAGATATTGTGGTCCGGTCGCATCTCGTTCCAAAGTCACCTATGGAAGAGGACAGCAGACGCTAATAAGAAGTTCATTCATCGTGTCTCATCCTTACTCGAAGCAAATCGACAATTTTCATGTCCGCCAATTGGCCGGACGTTGATCCGGCGGTGCCTTTGGGCCCCCACCCGCATTTATTAATATACCTAAACCCGACCAAATCCGTCAAGAACTTCCGACCAGTGTTTCAGTTATATTAATCACTCAATATCAGCACCTTAGGAAGTATAGCCGACAAAAACAGTCGGGTAATAAAAATGCTGATTACTCACGCTAGGATCGATATGCGGCGAAACAAAGGCAATTTGCCTGATTTCGACCTTCGGGGCTTGATCTTCGATTTGACCATTGGATGATGAGGGGGTGCTTTCCACAGGTTACCGGCTTGTGGTATCGCAAAAGACTGCCCTATACAGCGTTTTACCACACCCAATGTTCCCGGAGATGATATGCACACCTTGCCTTTAGACGCGCCTTGCCCTTTTGGAACTGGGGAACCCTACGCGTCTTGCTGCGGGAAATATCATTCTGGTCGCGCAAGTGCCGAAACGGCCGAAAAACTGATGCGATCACGCTACTGTGCCTTTGTGCTGCGTGACGGAGGGTATCTTCTTTCAACACTGGCAGAGGAAAACCGTTCCGGATTTAATGCCGATACGGTTTCGCAAGACAGCACCAACTGGACAGGATTGGAGATCATAGAATCTGTTGCGGGCGGCATTCTGGATCAAACAGGCATTGTTGAATTCATTGCCCATTTTGAAGAAAATGGCACCAAACACCAGCTTCACGAACGATCCAATTTCGAACGTCGCGACGGCAAGTGGTTTTACGTTGATGGTGTTTTCCAGGATGCGCAGTCGCATGCTGGCAGTGCGGTAGCCTCTTCGGGGGCAAATAAGACCGGTAGAAACGATCCCTGCCCATGCGGTTCCGGGAAGAAATTCAAGAAATGCTGCGGCTAGCTTACAAATTCCAGTGCCCAGCGGTGAAATGGCCGCAACAGGCTTTCATGTGCTTTCTTGTAGGGCATCCAAACCAGTTCGTGATCCTGATCAACTGGTGGGCCAAGCTTTTCGGTCAATTCGCATTCAAAGAAGGTCGCACGCTTTAAGCGATAACGGTCCTTTGTGGCATTATTGACATACTGGGATGCAAAACCAAGCCGTGAGACGATGCGGGCGCGATAACCGGATTCTTCATAGGCTTCGCGATAGAGGGCATCACGTTCGCTTTCGCCGTCCTCGACCCCGCCGCCCAGAAGAACGATCCCCTTTGGCGTACGGGCAACGGCAACGTCGCCGTTGTCGCGTTTGATAACGGCATAGACGCAGTCCTGAACGTTATAGCTTTGCCCCATGCGCGGGGTTCCAAATATCGGACCGGTCAAAAACGGGCTCCCTCGCCTCACCAATTGTGACGTTCAATTTTAAATCAGATTTTCTTAAGCATTTATAGTGTCGTAGCTGAAAATTATTTGATCGTGCCGTCCCATGCCATGCGTGGCCGGAAAGAAGCTTGTAAACAAGGCGTTGCACCAAAGCAAAACACCCCGAAACACTGGCTGTTTCGGGGTGTTTTGAATTCGAATGTCTGAAGCTATTGCTTAGAACGGGATCTCGTCATCAAGATCCGGAGCACCAGCCGGCGCTGAGCCGCCCCCCGAAGAAGAGCCACCATTACCCCAACCAGCGTCAGAGCCGCCACCGAAGCCGCCGCCACTGTCCTGACCGCCGCCATAGCCACCACCAGAGGATGAACCACCTCCCATGCCGCCGCCTTCACCGCCGCCACGGTTATCGAGCATGGTCAGGTTGGAGTTGAAGCCTTCAAGCACCACTTCGGTGGTGTAGTTGTCTTTGCCATCCTGTCCCTGCCATTTGCGGGTACGGAGCTGGCCTTCGATATAGAGCTTGCTGCCTTTTTTCACAAAGCGCTCAACCACATCGGCGAGACCTTCATTGAACACGACAATGCGGTGCCATTCGGTGCGTTCGCGACGCTCGCCGGACTGACGGTCACGCCACTGTTCGGAGGTTGCGATGCTGAAATTGGCGATCTTTTTGCCAGCTTGGGTAAACCGGATTTCAGGATCACGGCCAAGGTTCCCGACGAGAATGACTTTATTGACACTGCCAGCCATGGGTTATCTTCCAAAGTTTGTGTTGTCCGCTGTCCCAATTTATCGAGACTTGTGGGTTATCATTGCGCAAAAATGCGCTGCATTAAAGTTTCAAGTGCAATGCGATCGGTTTCATCGAACGAATTGGCATCGACACTATCGACGTCGAGCACAGCAATCAACTGTCCATCCGCATTGATCAGAGGGACGACGATTTCCGAATTGGTTCGACTATCGCACGCGATATGCCCCGGAAATGCGTGAACATCGGCAACGATCTGGGTTTCGCGTGTCGATGCCGCCGCACCACAGACACCACGACCGAACGGTATGCGCAGGCAGCCAAGGGTTCCCTGATACGGCCCGACGACCAGCTCGTTTTCCTTTTTCGGGTCAACGTTGTAGAACCCGGTCCAGAAATAATAGTCGAACTTCTGCGCAAGAATGCAGCAGACGGACGCCATAAGGGCGGTCACGTCCGTTTCGCCTTCAGTGATGCTGATCAGTTCTTTTTCTGCTTCTTGGTAAAGCGCTTGTTTCTGTTCGGTCTGCACGGTGTACTCCTTAACTTTCGCCGCTAGGAACTACCTCGTTCCGCCCGCTTGAGACAAGGGTAAACTGGGCAAACACAAAATAAAAACGCCCCTGACATTCATTGCGTCAGAGGCGTCAGAGAGATGATTGCGATCTTTGTCGCGGATCAGATGCGTTTGCCGGTTTCGATGTCAAACAGATGGATCTTGTCGGCTGGCACTGACAGGTTCAGTTTCTCGCCTTGTGCAAACTGATGCGTTCCCTGCAAGCGCAGCGTTACATTGTCGGCATTTGCACCGAAATCAAGATAGGCCAGTGTTTCTGCACCGAGTGATTCGACCATGCGGACACCTGCATCAATGCGGCCGTTACCGTCATTATGCATCTGGAGATGCTCCGGACGGATGCCCACAGTGACTTCGCGCCCACCTTCGACATCGTGATCGAGTTCCAGTTCAACACCGTCGCCAACCGTCACATGCTTCTTGTCGTCCGAGACCTTGCCTTTAAGGAAGTTCATCGCCGGCGACCCGATAAAGCCCGCAACGAACTGACTTGCCGGTTTTTCATAAACGTCAATCGGCGAGCCGATCTGTTCGGCGACACCACCATTCATGACAATCAGACGGTCTGCCAGTGTCATCGCCTCCACCTGATCATGGGTGACATAAACAGATGTAATTCCAAGGCGTTGCTGCAGGTTTTTGATCTCAAGACGCATATCGACACGCAGCTTGGCGTCAAGGTTTGACAATGGTTCATCAAACAAGAAGACCTTCGGCTGGCGTACGATTGCACGACCCATGGCAACACGTTGACGTTGTCCACCGGAAAGCTGACGGGGTTTGCGCTCAAGATGGTCTTCAAGCTGTAGAATACGTGCGGCTTCGCGGACCTTGGTGTCGATCTCTGCCTTGCTGTACCCACGGTTCTTAAGGCCGTAGGCCATGTTGTCGTAGTTGTTCATATGCGGATACAGCGCATAGTTCTGAAAAACCATGGCGATATCACGATCCGCCGGGGCGACGGTGTTCACGACCTTGTCATCAATGCTGATTTCGCCGTCGGAAATGCCTTCAAGGCCTGCGATCATACGCAGCAGCGTGGATTTGCCGCAGCCGGACGGACCGACAAGAACGGTGAACTCACCATGCTCGATTTTAAGGTCAATACCGTGAATGGCCTTGAAGCCGTTCGGGTAGGTTTTCTGGGCCTGATTAAGCGTAACAGTTGCCATCTTGGTTATCCTGTATTCGGATCAATTATTTTCTATGCAAGGATCAGGGAAGACCGGGTTATTTTTCCGTCTCAACCAGACCCTTGATGAACATGCGCTGGAAGATGACCACCACCAGTACGGGTGGGACAGATGCCATGATTGTCAGAGCGAATGCCTTCGGGAACTGCGGTATCTGCCCGCCTTCATAGAGCGAGTTGTAAACCTGCTTGATCCCGATCACGATGGTGTAGAGCTGATCATCCGTGGTCATCAGAAGCGGCCATAGATACTGGTTCCAACCCACCACAAACATGATGATGAAGATCGCAGCAATCATCGTAACCGACAGCGGAACCAGAATATCGATAAAGAAGCGAAGCGGCCCTGCGCCATCCAGCCTTGCGGCTTCAAGAAGTTCGTCCGGGACGGACCGGTAAAACTGTCGGAAGAAGAATGTTCCGGTTGCAGACGCGATCAATGGCAGGATCAGGCCGGTATAGCTGTTTAGCAACCCAAGGTTCGCCACGACCTCATAGGACGGCACGATGCGCACTTCGAGAGGCAACAAGAGGGTTGAGAAAATGATCCAGAACAGCGGCACGGCCAGTTTGAAGCGGAAATAGACAATCGCGTAAGCCGCCATCATCGAAATGATGACCTTGCCGATCGCAAAGCCGAGGCCAAGCACCATGCTGTTAAACAGCATCTCAAGCGCGGTTACCCTGCCCTTTGTGGCTTCTGCGTCAAAAAGGATTGCGCCATAGTTGGTGAAGAACTCCCCACCCGGCCAGAATTGCAGACCATTCTGGAAGATATATTCACGTGTATGGGTTGATGACGCAAAGGCTATCCAGACCGGAAGGATCATGAAAAGTGACCCAAGCACCAGAATGGTGTGGTTGGTGAAAATACGCCATTTTGACTGATACATGATGACGCCCCCCTAGTAATGAACTTTGCGTTCAATGAAACGGAACTGGAACACGGTCAGGACACTGACCATGATCATCAGCAAGACTGACTGCGCAGCACTACCGCCCATATCCGCGCCAAGGAAGCCATCGACATACACCTTGTAAACAAGGGTCGCGGTCGAACCACCCGGTGCACCTTTGGTCGACACATCAATAATGCCGAACGTCTCGAAAAAGGCGTAAGTCAGGTTGATCACCAGCAGGAAGAAGGTTGTCGGTGCCAAAAGCGGGAATGTAATGGTCCAGAAGCGACGCTCGGGACTCTTGCAGTCAAGGGTCGCTGCTTCTTGAACCGACTTCGGAATCCCCTGGAGCCCCGACAAGAAGAAGATGAAGTTGACGCTGACCTGTTTCCAGACGGCTATCAGAATTACGATGAAGGCGGCGTCATTGGCATTTTCGATGTGATTGAATTCAAACCCGAAACTGTTGAAAGCCTTATAAAGGTCCCCCATGAGTGGGTTGAACATCATGATGCCAAGAAGACCTGCCACCGGTGGCGCAATCGCATAGCCCCACATCAGAAGGGTTTTATAGGATTTTGCCCCACGGATCACCTCATCGGCGCGCACTGCAAGAAACAGTGAAATCGCGATCGACAGCACGGAAACCATAACGGAAAACACGACGGTGAAGATGGCAGAGCGGGTCCACGAACTGCTTGAAAGAACATCTTCAAAATTGCGGAACCAGACGAACTGTGAAGACATGCCAAAGGCGTCTTCGAGCAGAAACGACTGGTACAGCGCCTGGGCCGCAGGCCACAGGAAAAATATGCAAATAATCAGAATTTGCGGCGCGATAAACAGGTATGGCACCGCACTGTGTTCAAATTGTACGCGCTTCATCGGGAACGCAACCTCAAGGCAAAATCAGGAAATGCAAAACAGGGCGGTCAAATCCTTGACCGCCCCGCTTTGGCGAAAAGCAGATTAGTTCGAATAGGTATCGTTGAAGCGCTTGAGAAGACCGTTTGCTTCTTCTTCGATGGTCGCAAAGGCTGCATCAACGGTTTCTTCGCCGTTCATGATCTTGTCGACTTCACGATAGATCACTTCACGGATCTGGACATAGAACCCAAGACGATAACCTTTGGTCCACTCGCCGCCTTCTTCGGAAAGCTGGGTGATGCCAACTTCTGCATCCGGGCTTTCCTTGTAGTAGCCGTCTTTTTTGGCCAACTCATAAGCAGCATTGGTGATCGGCACATAACCGGTTTCTTTGTGCCAGTAATACTGGGTTTCCGGTTTGGTCAGGAATTTGAAGAACTCGGCAACACCGGCATCCTGTTCGGCATCATGGCCGGAGAATGCGAATAGTGCAGCACCACCGATGAAGGTTGATTTCGGTGCGTCGCCAGTGCCTTCCCAATATGGCAGGGTTGAAGCGCCGAACTCGAACTGTGCAGATTTACGAAGACCGCCGAACGAACCGGACGAACCGATCCACATTGCGACTTGTTGCTGGACGAAGGCGTCCTGGTTTGCGCCCCATGCACGGCCGTAATAACCATAGTAACCAGCGTCTTTCCAATCCTTGACGTGCTGCCAGTGATCTTTCAGAGCATCGTTGTTATAAAGGATTTCAACGTCGGTGCTGTCATAGCCGTTATTGGCAGTTGCCATCTGCAGGTTGTGACGCGACATGAAGTTTTCAAAGAAAATCCACGGGCTGTGCGACTGTGCAAGCGCGGTGTAGCCGGCTTCTTTAAGTTTCGGAGCTGCAGCTTCGAATTCCTGCCAGGTTTTCGGCACGTCGACACCGGCTTTGGCCAATGCATCTTTGTTGTAATACAGAAGCGGGGTCGAGCTGTTGAACGGCATGCCAATCATCTTGCCGTCAGAATCGGCATAGAAGTAACGGACACCCGGAATGTAATCATTGATGTCGAATTTGACGTTGTTTGCTTCAAGCAGATCCTGAACCGGTTTAACAGCGCCTTTGGCGTTGATGATGGTAGCAGCACCGGCGTCAAAGATCTGGATGATGTTCGGCTGGTTTTTTGCGCGGAAGGCTGCAATGCCGGCTGTCATGGTGTCTTCGTAACCGCCCTTGTTGATGGATACGAGTTTGTATTCATCCTGGCTGGCGTTGAAGTCTTCGGTGATCTGGTTAACGACGTCACCAAGTGCACCATCCATTGCGTGCCACCAAGTGATCTCGGTTGCAGCCTGTGCAGTGTTGCCAAGGGCAAACACTGCACAGGCTGCCATCAGGGTTTTACGGAACATGATTTTCAATCTCCCAAATAAAAACTTTGCGCGAAAAACCGCCTGTTGATCGGTTTGTCGCAACGCTCTCGTTTTCATCTGAGGGGGACGCTTCCTCAAGTGACAGTTTTCGGAAATTTACTTTTGATGTGCGAAATTACCGTTCTGACTGTCGATTATTGATATTTTTAGTACATTCGACCCCTTCAAATGTTCATATGAACATCTCATAAACTCAATGAGCATGAAAGTCTTTCGATCACGCGGAATTCGGGTGTTTCCTGGCCGTGTTGCTGTATGCCGCAGCATTCCTTGTGTTTTTCAATTTTGGTAAAATGTTACAACAAAGTTATTTTTTGAACCCGCCGGGCAAAAGTTGAGTTTTTGCCCCTGTTGGAACGAATATGACTCTTGCCTTCGCTATTTTCGTTTTTGAATTTGCCTTGAGCGATTCTCAACACCGCCAGAGACCATCATTAGGCGGTTTCAAAAGGAACGACTAACTGTTGGTTTGCGCTTTGTAGATGTGTAAAGGTGCTGCGGAATCCTTTTTTGCGCACCGCTAATTCGTTTGCCACCCCATAAATGCCAACCATGATTAACGAACCGGGAAGACCAATGACCACATTTGCAATTATCAATGCCCGGGTCTTTGACGGTACCGATTTCCATAAAGACAAAGCTGTTATCGTCCGCGATGAAAAGATTGATAGCATTGTCATGGAGAAGGAAGTCCCATCTGGTATTCGCATTATTGATGCGCACAGTCAGACGCTTGCTCCGGGCCTTGTCGATGTTCAGGTCAATGGCGGCGGCAGTGCGTTGCTAAATGATGCACCTGACGTCGAGACGATAAAAACAATGGTCGCAGCCCATCGCCAGTTTGGCACCACAGCGATGTTGCCCACCTTGATCACGGATACTCGTGAAAAGATGAGAGCCGCAATTAAGGCGGTTCAGGAAGCGATTGATGCGGGAGTTCCCGGTGTGGTCGGTATTCATCTTGAAGGCCCCTACCTCAATCGCGACCGGCGTGGGGTACATCCGGCAGATCAGATCAGACCCATGGAAGTGGATGCGATTGATCTGCTTTCAAGTCTTCGAAATGGACGCACGTTGGTGACACTGGCGCCGGAAAATATGGCGAAAGGTGCGATCAAGGATCTTGTTGCTCGTAATGTGCTCGTCTGTGCCGGACACACAGCCGGAACTTTTAACGACATCATGTCAGCAATTGGTGAGGGCATGCAGGGATTCACGCACCTTTTTAACGCGATGAGTCCCCTCTCCCATCGTGAGCCGGGCGTTGTTGGCGCAGCACTGTCAGATGATCGCACTTGGTGCGGTCTGATTGCCGATGGTTATCATGTGCACCCGGCGGTCATAAAAACAGCTGTTCGCGCCAAAACCCAAGGTAAAATGATGCTGGTGACCGATGCCATGCCAACGGTTGGTGCGACGGATAAACGCTTCATGCTTGGGGACGAGGAAATTATTGCGGTCGATGGTCGCTGTGCACTTGTCGATGGGACGCTTGCAGGATCAGACCTTGATATGATTTCGGCAGTCCGCAATTGCATGGAAATGGCCGAGATCGGCCTTGATGAGGCCCTTCGCATGGCATCGCTTTATCCGGCGGCGTTTCTGGGACTTGATCATATTATCGGTCGATTGGCGCCGGGATATCAGGCCGACATGATTTTGTTTAACGACCAGTTCAAGGTGACACAGAGCTGGGTCAAGGGCATCCAATTGACCCACGTTTAAGGAAAGGCGAGATTTTCCGAAAGTCTATAACGGAAAGCCTTGACCTGAGACCGCATTTCGAAGATGCATTGGGCTCTGTAACAGTTTGTATGCAGGATCCTCAGGAGATTTTGCTGTTGATCTGTTTTTACTCTGACCCCCAGGAGGAGTACCCACATGCCTTCCGTTAAACCCGGTGTTGTTACCGGTGCTGCCTATCGCGAACTCGTTGCTGCTTGCAAGCAGGACGGTTACGCCCTTCCCGCCGTCAATATCACCTCATCCAGCACGATGAACGCAGCCCTTGAAGCTGCTGCAAATGCCGGTTCTGATATCATCATTCAGCTTTCCAATGGTGGTGCACAGTTCTTTGCCGGCAAGGGTATCAAGGACGCGGCAGCCGCCCGTGTTCTGGGCGCTGTTTCGGCAGCCCGCCATGCACAGCTTCTGGCCGAACATTACGGTGTCGCTGTTGTCATGCATACCGACCACGCAAACCGCAAGTTTGTGCCGTGGGTCGATGAAATGCTGAAGTGGAGCGAAAAGGCCTATGCCGAGACCGGCAAGGCGCTTTACAGCTCCCACATGCTTGATCTTTCCGAAGAGTCCGTCGAAGACAACCTTGCAACCTGCGAGACCTTCCTGAAGCGGATGTCAGCCATCGAGATGAGCCTTGAGATCGAACTTGGCGTTACCGGTGGTGAAGAAGACGGTATTGGTCAGGAACTTGATACCTCGGTTGAGGAAATTGATCCGCGCCTGTACACCCGCCCGGAAGAAGTCGAAGAAGCGTATCGTCGTCTTTCCCCGCTCGGTCACTTCTCTGTCGCCGCGGCATTTGGCAACGTGCACGGCGTTTACAAGCCGGGCAACGTGAAACTCCGTCCGGAAATCCTGCTGGAAAGCCAGAAATACGTCGCCGAGAAACATGGTCTGGGTGACCGTCCGCTCGACTTCGTGTTCCATGGTGGCTCCGGTTCGGAAAAAGAGAAAATCGAAGAAGCTGTCAGCTATGGCTGCTTCAAGATGAATATCGACACCGACACCCAGTTTGCTTATGCCCGCCCGGTTGGCGAATATGTCGAAGCCAATGATCGCGCGTTTAAGTACCAGGTCGATCCGGAAACTGATCAGCCGTACAAAAAACAATACGATCCGCGTGTCTGGATCCGCGAAGCGGAACTCTCCATGGCAGCCCGCCTCGAGGAAGCCTTCAAGGATCTTGGGGCAACCGGTCGTACGGTTACCAAAGGCTAAGCCACATTAAAAATTCTGACCTTTCTGGTCACAGGATTTATGAAGCCCGCCGGTCTTGTTCGGCGGGCTTTTTCGTGGCTCTGTCACTGACCGGGTTGTTAAACACGGATCTCCTGACAAATACTGACAGGAACTGTCAGGGGTGCGCTTGCGTATAGCGTACGGCTCCTCTATACACTTTCCGAACAATTCAGGAACAAAAGGCCCGACATGCTGACGAAAATTTCGGTTCGCGGTGCGAAAGAACACAATCTTCAGAACATTGATGTGGAGCTGCCCCGCGATTCCCTTGTGGTTATTACCGGCCTGTCGGGATCTGGCAAAAGCTCGCTTGCGTTTGACACCATCTATGCAGAAGGTCAGCGCCGCTATGTTGAAAGCCTGTCGGCCTACGCGCGTCAGTTCCTTGAGCTGATGCAAAAGCCTGATGTCGAGTATATCGATGGCCTGTCGCCAGCCATTTCCATCGAACAGAAAACCACGTCTAAAAACCCGCGCTCGACCGTCGGCACCGTGACCGAGATTTATGACTATATGCGTCTGCTCTGGGCGCGTGTCGGCATCCCCTATTCGCCTGCCACGGGTCTTCCGATTGTCAGTCAGACGGTGTCTCAGATGGTCGACCGCGTGATGGAGATGGAAGAAGGCACACGTCTTTATTTGCTGGCCCCCATCGTGCGTGGGCGCAAAGGCGAGTACAAAAAAGAATTGCGAGAGCTTCGGGCCCGTGGCTTCCAGCGTGTAAAAATCGATGGCGAAATGTATGACATCGACGAGGCACCGGAACTTAACAAAAAGCTCAAGCACGATATCTCGGTCGTGGTTGACCGTCTGATCGTCAAGGACGGTATTTCCACCCGTCTGGCGGACAGTTTTGAAACGGCTCTTGAGCTTACCGATGGGATCGTCCTGACCGAAGATGCCAAAACCGGTGACACAACGGTATTTTCAGCAAAGTTCGCCTGCCCGGTTTCCGGGTTCACCATCGAAGAAATCGAACCGCGTCTGTTTTCATTCAACAACCCGTTTGGCGCCTGCCCGGCCTGTGATGGATTGGGCACCCAAATGGAATTCGATCCTATGCTGGTCGTGCCCGATGAAAGCAAGACACTCGAAGGTGGTGCTGTCGCCCCATGGGCCAGCACGACATCGAAATACTATCTCCAGACTCTGAAATCTGTTGCCAAGCATTTTGACTTCAAAACCAATGTGCCGTGGGAAAATCTGTCCAAGAAAGCGCAGGACATTATCCTGTATGGTTCGGGCGATGAAGAAGTCACAGTCACTTACGATGACGGGTCGCGCAGCTACAAGGTCTCAAGACCGTTCGAAGGCGTCATTCCCAACATGTCGCGCCGCTGGCGTGAAACCGATAGTCAGTGGGCACGTGACGAGCTGTCGAAATACCAGATGGTGTCAAATTGCCCGACCTGCGCGGGTAAGCGCCTGAAGCCAGAGGCACTGGCTGTTAAGGTTGATGGCCGCGACATTTCTCAGGTGACGGAACTTTCGATTGCCAAGGCTGGCGACTGGTTCCTTGCCCTTGAAGAAAAACTGAACGCAAAAGAAACCGAGATCGCGCGCCGTATCCTGCGTGAAATCAATGATCGCCTGCGCTTCCTGCGTGATGTCGGTCTTGATTATCTTTCAATGTCGCGGACATCAGGCACCCTTTCCGGTGGTGAAAGCCAGCGTATCCGACTGGCATCGCAAATTGGCTCCGGCCTGACAGGTGTTCTGTATGTGCTTGATGAGCCATCCATTGGCCTGCATCAACGCGACAATGATCGCCTGCTTGAGACACTCAAACGCTTGCGCGATCTTGGCAACACGGTTCTTGTCGTTGAACATGACGAGGATGCCATTCGTGCGGCCGACTATGTCGTCGACATGGGTCCTGGTGCTGGCATTCATGGTGGTCGGATTGTTGCCGAAGGGACTCCCGAACAGATTCAGCAAAACCCCGACAGCCTGACGGGCAAATACCTTGTCGGCGTTGAACAGATTGCAGTGCCAAAGGAACGCCGTAAGGGCAATGGCAAGGCGATCACGATAAAGGGTGCCACGGCCAATAACCTGCAGGGCATTGATGTTGATTTCCCGCTGGGCAAGTTCATCTGTGTGACCGGGGTTTCTGGCGGCGGCAAGTCAAGCCTTGTCATCGAAACGCTGTATAAGGCGCTGGCCAAGCGGATGCACAATGCCCGCCATCATCCGGGTGCGCATGACGAGATCAAGGGTGTCGAGCTGATCGACAAGATCATTGATATCGACCAGAGCCCGATTGGCAGAACCCCGCGTTCAAACCCGGTAACCTATACCGGTGCTTTCACGCCAATCCGTGAATGGTTCGCCCAACTGCCAGAGGCAAAAACACGCGGTTACAAGCCTGGTCGCTTCTCGTTTAATGTTAAAGGTGGACGTTGCGAAGCATGCCAAGGTGATGGCGTAATCAAGATTGAAATGCACTTCTTGCCTGACGTTTATGTCGAATGTGACCAGTGCAAGGGCCATCGCTATAACCGTGAAACACTAGAAATATCGTTTAAAGGCAAGTCGATATCCGATGTCCTTGATATGACAGTCGAAGAAGGTGCTGACTTCTTCAAGGCTGTTCCGTCGATCCGTGACAAGATGGAAACCCTGAAACAGGTGGGACTTTCCTATATCCACCTTGGTCAACAGGCGACGACCCTGTCTGGTGGTGAAGCCCAACGTGTGAAGCTTGCCAAGGAACTGTCCAAGCGTGCAACGGGTCGGACAATCTATATCCTTGATGAGCCGACCACGGGTCTGCATTTCCATGATATCCGCAAACTTCTGGAAGTACTGCACACCCTGGTTGATCAGGGCAATACGGTTGTCGTGATCGAACATAACCTTGATGTCATCAAGACCGCCGACTGGATCATCGATATCGGCCCCGAAGGTGGTGATGGCGGCGGCCAGTTGGTTGGTGCCGGAACACCGGAAGACATCATGGCCAATGAACGAAGTTACACGGGGCGCTATCTGAAACGCCATCTTGGACTGGAATAGCGTTTAAGGGCAGCATTACGCTGCCCTTTTTTTATTTTGGCTTAGCCCGAATTTGTGACCCTGTCCTCGACCCGCTTGACCAGTGCCGTGCTCAGCCGTTCGCTAAACCCTGACAGGAAGGCAAAGACGAGCACGATGGAAATCTGTTGGCCAGCGGACGCTGATTGGCTGATCTGGTCGAGGTCATCAATCTTGTGAAGTTCA
This sequence comes from Thalassospira sp. HF15, assembly GCF_011806525.1. Taxonomy (GTDB): domain Bacteria; phylum Pseudomonadota; class Alphaproteobacteria; order Rhodospirillales; family Thalassospiraceae; genus Thalassospira. The sequence continues at coordinate 428,041 of NZ_JAAVKI010000001.1, forward strand.
TCCAGCGGGATCGGCAACATGCCAGCCCTTAGTGCCAAAAGCACAAGGATCGCAAAGCAGAACCCCATGCAGGGCCGAAACAGGAAATTGAAGAAGACCGAGGCCGGTTCCATTTCATCCCACGGAACATCCTTGCCAAGCCGCATCATCATACTGGTGAGTGCCCCGATGGCACCGAAACTGCCGACAACGAATAATAGGTCATAGCTGAAACCAAATAACTTGCCGTTACCGGTGCTGATAAGATTGTCGACCTGAACAAACAGCAGGACAGCAAAAACAAGGACAATCGGCGAAAGTGCCAGGGCAAGAGCAGCGATGCGCAGGCTTTTGTTAAAGGCTGCTTCAACGGGATTTTCCATTGGAACTAGTTTGGGCCGATCGAGCTGGTCATGTCTGAGGTCATTTAGGTATCCCTGAACGAAACCGTCCCGACCCTGGTTAAGCGCCAGAAGCATGATGATGGCATCGGAGTGCTTGCGCTCCTGCAACTGCTTGTTGTCAGCCTCCTCATTGTCGCGCCACCAACGCAGAAACGCCCGGATCACCATCGAAGACCGCCACCCTTGCCTGGTCGCGACCACATATTCGATCATGCCTTCGATATCGGCCGGGCCAAACGTCCCCTCGCCCATGCAGCCGAACGGAAAACCAAGGCGCCGTTCCTTAGGTTCGGTCTGTGCCTCCTCCTCCGCATCATCTGGTTTATCCCCTAAATCAATACACTCCACGTCAATGACATGTCGCCGACGTGGCATAAGGCCAATCACCGGACAATGGGTGGGTTCGTAACCATAAGGATGATGCGGGTAGCTCATGGGATGCCATCTTCACGTTATCGGGACAGAACGGCTCTGGCCTTTAAGACGGGCTGGATGTGGCGTTGTGAAAATTTCCGTCCTGATTAACGCGATGTGATCCCGATTGCTCATCTTCGCGTGCAATTGACTTGAAATTATCCCCCTTGCACCGCTATGTGTGTGCCACGTTATCAAAAACCACGCTGGCAAGGAGTTCGCACACGTGAATACGGTCAAGCCTGTTCATATTATTGGCGCCGGTCTGGCAGGCAGTGAAGCAGCCTGGCAGTTGGCAGAAGCCGGTGTGCCCGTCATGATCCATGAAATGCGTCCAACGCGGCCGACCGATGCGCACCATACCGACAAATGTGCGGAACTGGTTTGTTCGAACTCGTTTCGATCCGATGACAAGGAATACAATGCTGTCGGCCTGATCCACGATGAAATGCGCCGTGCCGGTTCGATCATCATGCGGTGCGCTGATCAGCACAAGGTCCCTGCCGGTGGCGCCCTGGCTGTTGACCGCGAAGGTTTTTCCGAGGCGGTGACAAGCGCGCTTGAAAACCATCCTTTGATCACGATGGAGCGCGGCGAAATTGATGGCTTGCCGCCAGAGGAGTGGGAACAAACGATCATCGCAACCGGTCCCCTGACATCCGGATCACTGGCCGACGCCATCCGCAAGGCAACTGGCGAGGAAAGCCTTGCCTTCTTTGATGCCATCGCGCCGATTGTCTACAAGGACAGCATCGATTTCGACAAGGCATGGTTCCAGTCGCGCTATGACAAGGGCGATGGCAAGGATTACATCAATTGCCCGATGTATGAAGATGAATATAACCGCTTCATCGATGCCCTGATCGAGGGTGAAAAAACCGAATTCAAGGACTGGGAAAAAGACACCCCCTATTTCGACGGTTGCCTTCCGATCGAGGTCATGGCCGAACGCGGGCGCGAAACCCTTCGTCACGGGCCAATGAAGCCGGTTGGCCTGACCAACCCGCATAATCCGACGCAAAAGCCACGCGCCATTGTCCAGCTGCGTCAGGACAATGCACTTGGCACGCTCTACAACATGGTCGGCTTCCAGACGAAGCTTAAATATGGTGCGCAGGTCGATGTATTCCGTACCATTCCAGGGCTTGAAAACGCCGAGTTCGCGCGTCTTGGTGGCATTCACCGCAATACGTTCCTGAATTCGCCGCGCCTGCTGGATGGGACGCTGCGCCTGAAATCGCGTCCCGACCTGCGCTTTGCCGGGCAGATCACCGGGTGCGAGGGCTATGTTGAAAGTGCGGCTGTCGGCCTCATGGTTGGTCGGTTCACTGCTGCAGAAAAGGCAGGTAAGGAAACCCCGGCACCGCCGCTGGCAACCGCAATGGGCGCCCTTCTTAACCACATCACCGGTGGCGCAGATGAAAGTACTTTCCAGCCAATGAATGTGAATTTCGGTCTGTTCCCCGACCTTGAACTGACAAAAAGGGTCAAGGGCCGTGATCGCAAGAAGCTCTACACAGACCGTGCCATTCCGCTATTCGATGAATGGCTTGGCACTGTTTCTGCCGCCTGAAACATTAAAAGCCGCATCATTCCCGATGCGGCTTTTTTGTTGGAACCAGAATGTTCGACTAGTATGGGTCGGATTGGCGGGTAAGTTCGCCTGTGACATCGCGAATTTGTTCACCATCGCGGAAGCGGCGAAATACCAGATCAAGGTTTCCCTCTTCATCGAGCGTGCGCTTGTAGACCTGCATTTCATAGCCGCCCTCATCATTGATATACAGCGCATGGATGGTCAGGGTTTTGTCGACGATCCGCGCCCAGAAGAACGGCTCTCCCTTAAGTGGGTCGTTGGGAATGCGCTTACCAAACAGGCCCGAACGCATCGCGCTACCGTAAATATCAGCACGTTCCGTGGCGTAGAACTCCACATCCAGCGACACGGTCTTTTCCCGTCCGTCAGCCTTATGGATCACGGTTGACCAATCGACGACAAAGCCGCGTTCGGTCTTTTTGATAACCACATCAAGATCGCGCGCCTCAAGTTCGTTTTCGGCATGTTCAATCGTCGTGCCGTGATACGAGCCGACAAACGGATCAATGCTGGCAGCACGGGCTGTTGAAAAGGAAACTGCAAACAGGCACATCATGCCGATGACCAGCATTAGGTTGCCAAGCCATCGCATCTGGGGATGTGAGATCGAATTTGCCATGCTGGTCCTTATCTCAGGTGTGCCCATCTGTTACGCCCAATTTCAAAGCGTTTTCAACGCTAACATGGACAGTTCGAAACTGTCCTGACCTTTGTCTTCACTTTAAGAGATATTTTTGTGACGGTCATCTAGCAAGACACATCCAATCAATATCTCTTGAACATTCCGTTTAACGTCAAACGCAGGCTGGCCGGCCGGGCCAAACCGAACTCGGCGGAAAATGGATCAAAATCTGCCTTGGCAAGTTTTCGCAGATATCCATCGGCCAGAACCACTGGCAGTGCAGCAGCATGGGCCTGTTTTGGCAAGGCACGGCGATGCTTGCGGGCTTCAATGATACGGTCACGCGCAAGTCTCGCCAACTCGCGGATGAACTCGCGAATTTCCTGTTTTTTACGAAACTCGAAGACATCGCCCTGGGCAACCTCATGGTGATCCATCCGGTCCTTGGGCAGATAAAGGCGTTTCGAACGACCGTGGAACACGATGGCACGCATGATGCCGACCAATCCATAGGCATTGCCAGCAAGGCGTGCAGCATGGTCTGCATCGCTGCCACTTGCTCCAAGCAGCCTCGATGCCAAAACACTGACCTGCCCCGAGGTTTGATCGATATATCGATCCAGTTCCGCCTGACTTGCAGGTTGACGGTCTTCCAGATCAAACTCGCGGGCAGCAACGATGGCCTCCAGATCTGAGACCTCCAGAAGGCCTTCCTTGACCAGTTCTGCCAGTGGTTCAACAACCTCGTGTTTGCGGACCTGCCCCTCACCCAGTTCGGTTAGAGTGTCACGCCACCATTGCAGGCGGATATGGCCCAGCATGACCTCGCTGACCATTTCGCGTGTTTTGGAGACTTCCTGGTTAAAGGCATATAGCGTGAACAGGGATTCGCGTTTTTCCGGCGCTGCAAACAGCGCGCACAGGAAACGATCCCGGTCATGGCGCCTGACATAGTCTGCGCAATGAGACAGCTTTGGCGTATCAGTCATTTATCCTATCCGATCTGACGTTCAGAACGTTGATCGTCTTTGGGGCTATTAGTGATTTCAGGCATGCTTTCGACATATAGCGATTGTGACGGGAATGCAAAGGCAGCGTCTTCTTCCTCGACAATGCGCTTGAATGCAATGATATGGCGGTTGCGAATGTCGCGCCACGTCACCCAGTCGGTGGTTTTTGTGAAATAGTACAGGTCAATATTGATCGAGCTGGCACCAAAGTCAGAGAAATGGACCATCTGCGCGACATCCGTCTGCGCGACATCTTCATCGTTTTTCAGGAAATCACGCAGCTTGTCGACAATGGCTTCCATCTGCTTGGCCGTCGTTCTGTATTCAAGGCCAATCACCATCTTGATCCGGCGATGGGTCATGCGGGACCAGTTGATTACCGGGGAATCAACGATCTGGGCATTGGGCATGGTGACCAATGCCTTGGCAAAGGTACGTACCTTGGTTGCACGCAACCCGACAACTTCGACAGTTCCTTCGAAATGCGGCGTTTCAATCCAGTCGCCGCGTTTGTAAAGGTTATCTGCAAAGATCGTCAGTCCGCCAAAAATATTGGCCACGGAATCCTTTGCCGCCAACGCAACCGCCATCCCGGCGAGACCAAGACCGCCCAGGAATGCTGAAACATCAATGCCCCAGTTCTCGAGAATGATGACACCGCCAATGACGACGATCAGGGTTTTTACACCACGAATAAAGAACTGACGCAGATCATCCCCGAGGCCCGCACCAAACCGGCCAACAAACCGATTGAGAGAGACACCCAACGGTTCGACAGCCCGAAACAGCGCCCAGAAGATACAGAATGCGACCGCGACCGAGATTGCCTCAATGGCAACAACGTCAATTTCTTCGGGCAGAGACAGGACTTCAGTCGCGAAATAGGCCCCCAGCAGCATGAACAACGCCTGCAGAGGCAGCGCAAACGCATCCAGCACATTGCCCATCATGCTTTCCGAGCGCTGCTGAGCGATGCGACGCAATATGCCAAGAGCACCGCGCACCAGAACGCGTTTGAAGATAAAGAAAATAACCAACACCAGAAGTGCGCCGATCAGCCTTCCGACCTCACCGCCGCCAAGCATATCGACCCATGAATTCATTTGGCCGATGACCTCTTGGTTCAGGTTATCCAGTTCCGTCGTGATTTCATCCATGGCTTGTAAGCTATTCTGATGTTAACGTTATTATGACTTCTGACATGCGGCGACTATTTAGCACACCGTTCTCTGGCCTTTGTATAACAACTAAATTGGCTCAGGCATATGGCATCATTTGCGTCGGGAAGCTTACACGTTATTGGTGGCGGCCTTGCCGGATCGGCACTGGCTACCTCAATGGCCGAAGACGGCTTTACCGTGACGCTTTATGACGCGGCAGAGCCATTTGAGAGCCGATGGACCCGCGGTATGCATACCGCACCTGAAAGCTACAAAACAGCCGAGCCAGAGATATTTTATGACCCAATGAAGCTGGTTGCGGATTTTTTCGCGGGTTATCCGGAAGTCCCCAACAAGCTGATCAGACCAGCGCATTGCGTGATGGGGTTAAAACGCGGACGTCGCAAACCGGCAATTGTATCCTTGGATCCTGGCATCTCACGAGCTTTGATTTCGCGAAGGGTTGGGGTTGTTGCACGTGCCTACACTGCTCTCATATTGTGGCAACAACGCTATGCCAGTGAGGAAAACCGGCTTGAAAGTACGCTTTCGCCTGGGACCTTCGAAGCCGACGAAAAGGCTTATCAATCGGGTACTTATCATCGCGATGCATTGACAGTTTTGGCTGAAGTCCTGTTTTCAATGCCGGCGCATAGGTGTTCAAAGGCCCTTTTGGGACGCGTCCTTGTTCCCAGGTTACGCCAAATCATGGCAAGGCACCCTGAACCGGTGTTTTCGGCTATTGACCCGATCATTCTAAACGACATCGCACTGCCCACTCTGCGCGAAAGGTTTCTTGCTGCGGGTGGCGTTATCAAGGGGCAAACAAAGTTAGGTGACATTGACAGTACGTCTGATTATGCCACCGATCTGTTGTTTGAGGATGACAGTCAGGTCGTTCTGAAACCTGATGATGCAGTTGTGTTGGCCATGCATCCCAAACCACTTTGTGACGCGGTACCCGATATTGGCATCTCACCGGCCCCGGCACATCGTCGCTGTATGGCGTTTGAGATGCGTAAACCGTTTGCCGAACCGCGCGCCCTGTTTGTCAGCGATGACATCGTGCGGGCTATCTACTGCAATCGGCGGCACCTGCAGGTCAGTTTGAACAATAGCCTGCAGTTACAAGATGCTGATAGTGCTGATCAATTTGCCGCGCTTGTCTGGCAACGCTGTGTCTGGCTTTGTGATCAGTACCTTAACCTTGATCTGCAGCCACGCGCAGTTAACGCAGAGAATGCATCGCACCCCAATCACCTCTTTATAGATGCAGAGGCACCGTTTCCTGAAATGACACCGGGCATGGCTGCAACCTGCCAGCAGTTGCGAGCACCGTGGAAAAACGTCTTCCTGTGTGGCGATTTATTCGCACGTGATCAGCCACCTGGCCCCGCTGCACTGTTTTCAAGCCTGCAGGATACTCGTCATGCGCTGCAAGAGTTCTTTGCGTAAGGGTGTTTCGGCAGGATTAAACAGCGATCATTGCTGCAGCAACACGGCGCGCCTCTGAAACCAGAACATTGTAGGTGCGGCATGCCGCACCGGTGTCCATCGGCTCAATCACAATTCCATGTGGCTTAAGCGCCTGACGCCATTCCATTGGCACCCGGGTCAACCTGTTTCCCATACCAAGCAACAGGATTTCAACTGTGTCCGCTGCCTCTATAATCGGTGCAAATGAGTCGACCGTAATGTCATCAACTGCCTTCACATCCCACGAATACACTGCTTCGGGAAATAACAAGATCGAGCCGGGAATCGACTCTTCGCCAAACCGAAAAACACCGTCGCCATAGCTGGTGACAATTTTACTGCCTTCGGCGACCAGAGTACTTACTTCAATAGACATATTGGCCCCATTTGCCGTCGTTAGATAAAGCTGTTCTCGACTTAGTCTGGATTTCACTGAGTGTCGAGGTGCTCTTCGGTGATTTTTCTGCGCCACAGAATGAACAACCCGGATAAAACGACGATACCACATCCAACCAACATCAACATGTCGGGCTTCTCGCCGAACAGGATCATGCCCAATGCAATACCGAACAACAGGCGGGTGTACCTAAATGGCGTAACCGCCGAAACATCACCGGTGCGCATTGCTTTCATCAGAGCAGCATATGCAAATGCCCCCATCAGGATCGCGCCGACGAAATACAAAAAGCTTTGCGCATTCATCCAAGTGAACGCTTTTCCATCCCAAATCGAAAACGCGATGCCGGCCAGAATAATGGCTACAAAGCCGTAAAACCCTAAAATGGACGTACTCAGAGATACCGGTGCCGCACGGCTGGCCAGGTCACGACCGGCAAAACCGATGGTGCCGATGACGGCAAGCAAGGACAATGCAGAAAAGCTGTCTGCGGTCGGTCGCAGAATGATTAGAACGCCGATCAACCCAACGATGATTGCTGCCCACCTTCTCCAGCCCACCTTTTCGCCAAACAGGATCGCGGCGCCAAGAACGACAATAATTGGTGTCGCCTGAAGAATGGCCGTGGTCGATGAAAGCGGTGTCAGCGCTAATGCGAGGACATAAAACAACCGTCCAATAACCTCAAAAACGATCCTTATGCCCATGGCGCGCGACAGTACGTCGGGATTAAGCAGGCGCTTCTTCTGAATCCGCGCGACAACCGCAAACAGCAGCGCACCACCAATTCCGAACACAAGCAAGACCTGACCGACAGCATGTGTCTCTGAAACAGCCTTAACGAACGCATCCTCAAAAGAAAACGCCACCATCGCAGCCATCATCCAGAGGCTGCCTATAACATTCGCGCGATGCTCAGGAGTTGAAGTAACATGGAGTGTCATCGGTTGCCGCCAGTTTTTAATGGGCTTTTTATCGGCTCTCAAGCGGCGGAAACGAAAGACCGGAAACGATCAAATCTCCCCAAAAGAAAAGGCCGGGTTTGTTGTTTCACAAAACCGGCCTTAGTGTAAATGTCTATCAACTCAACTTGATTGATCAGGCATTGGCTTCCTGGCCTTCTTCGGCCTCGGGGATTTTGCGTTTGAGGCGCAGAACCACGAGAAGCGGCGAAGCCACACAGATTGAAGAGTATGTACCGATCACGATGCCAAAGATCAGCGCCATGGTGAAACCACGGATGGCTTCGCCACCAAACACGAACAAGGCAATCAAAGCCAGCAAAGTGGTAAACGACGTCATAGTCGTACGGGCCAGGGTGGAGTTGATCGAAAGATCCAGCAGATCCGGTATTTCCATCTTGCGGAACTTGCGCAGATATTCGCGGATACGGTCAAAGACCACCACGGTATCGTTGATCGAATAACCCGCGACGGTCAGGACGGCCGCCAAAGTTGCCAGATCAAACTGAACACCGGTAATGACAAAGAAGCCAATGGTAATCAGCACGTCGTGTAGCAAGGCCGCGACCGATGCAATCGCAAACTGCCATTCAAACCGGATCCAGATATAGACCATGATCAGAAACAGCGAGATCACGACCGAGTAGAAACCGGCCTCCTTGAGCTCACTACCGACTTTCGGTCCGACCAGTTCACTACGGCGAATGGTAACATCCTCACCAAGTGCTTCGGTAACGGCGGCAAGGGCTGCCATCTGGGCTTGTTCGTCGCCGTCCTGACGTTGCAACTGGATCAGCACATCATCAGGCTCGCCGAATTCCTGAATGGAAACGTCGCCAAGACCAAGGCTACCGAGGTTATCGCGCAGTGCATTGATATCGGCCGGGCCGTCAGTCTTGATTTCGACCAGAATGCCGCCGCGGAAATCGATGCCAAAGTTAAGGCCCTTGGTAAAGAACATGCCAACGGATGCCAGCACCATTACCAGAGACGCGATATAGAAAATCTTCCGGAATTTAAGGAACGAGACGTTCACGTCATCCGGGATAAGATGTAAAGGTTTCATATCTTCCCTGTTCCCTTCCTTAAATTACCAGCTCTGTCGGACGACTGCGCTTGACCCAGGTTGCGATCATCAAACGGGTCAGCCAGATCGCCGAGAACATCGACGTGATGATCCCGATGGCCAGCGTTACGGCAAAGCCCTTGATCGGGCCAGAGCCGAAGCTGAACAACACAAGTGCTGCGATCAGTGTCGTGATGTTGGCATCAAGAATGGTCGACATCGCACTACGATACCCAGCGTCGATCGCATTGATGATCGATCGACCGTTTCGCCGTTCCTCGCGAATGCGTTCAAATACGAGAACGTTGGCATCAACTGCCATACCGACCGTCAGAACGATACCAGCAATCCCCGGCAGGGTCAGCGTCGCCTGAAGAACCGACATCACAGCAAGAACCAGGATCAGGTTCATCAAAAGCGCGATATCGGCATAAACGCCAAACCGACCGTAGCTGATCACCATAAAGGCGATCACAAAGACCAGGCCAAGCACCGCGGCAAATTCACCTGCCTCGACCGAGTCCTGACCAAGGCCCGGACCAACTGAACGTTCTTCAAGGATCTGCATCGGCGCCGGCAAGGCACCTGCACGAAGCAGAAGCGAAAGATCGTTCGCTTCCTGAACGCTGAACTGGCCGGTGATGATACCGTTACCACCAAGGATCGGCTCATTAATGCGTGGTGCAGAAATCACTTCACCATCCAGAACGATCGCAAGGCCGCGACCGGAATTCTTGCTGGTGATATCGCCAAAGCGTGCGCCACCGGCCGCATCAAAGCGGAACGACACCACTGGGCGCCCGTCGCTGAATGTCGGTTGTGAATCAACAAGGTTGTCACCCGAAACAACGATCCGGCGGTCAATCAGATATTCACGGATACCGTCACCTTCATCTGCCGAAGGCAGGATCATGGTTCCCGGCGGAAGGCCGGTTGCCCGGGCCTCGGCAGCCGTTTTCTCGTTATTCACAAGATGGAAGTTCATCTTTGCCGTACGGCCAAGGATGGCGCGCAGGCGCGACGGATCATCAAGGCCAGGCACCTGAACAACAATACGGTTTTCGCCCTGGCGCTGAATGGAAGGCTCGGTCGTGCCCAGTTCGTCAACACGACGACGGACAACTTCCAGAGACTGTGCAATCGCGCGGTCGATCAGTTCCCGATAGGCGACTTCGTTATAGGTCACAACAATGTTGTTCCCCTCGCCGCTCAGCTCGGTATTTGGTTCCGCTGTGCGCGCGATTTCACGCGCCTTTTCGACGTCGTCGGGCCGCAGAATGGTGATTTCAGCACCGTTAGCAGTTGCTTCGCGCGGACGGTTCCGGATCTGCTCCTGTCGCAGTTCAGTGCGAATCGCATCAGCAAGGGCATCATATCTTTCGCGCAGGACACTATCGGTGTCGACTTCAAGCAACATGTGCGAGCCGCCACGCAGGTCGAGGCCAAGATTGATCTGCTTGCCTGGCAGATAACTGGATTCAGTCGGCAAAGTGCCTGATGGCAGGAAGTTTGGCGCAGCGTAGAGTACGCCCAAAGCACACACCAGAAGGACCAGTGTTGCTTTCAATTTGGTAAAATAAAGCATGTGTTTGTGACCGGATCTGTCAGGGTCAACCTTGGTCTGGTTCCAGGTTTCTTGGAACAACGGATATATGGTACCGCGTCAGGCCACCGGCAAAATGCAAGAAGGCGGAGCCAAATGCCCCGCCTCGCTTGATACGAAGAGATCAGTCTTTTTTGGTCTCTTCTTCTTTTTCTTCTTTGGCGTCGCTTTTGGCCGGTTCGGTTTTTGAAAGAACCGTGGAAACCATGCCGCGTGCCACTTTGACTTTAACGCCGTCTGCGATCTCGACCGATAGTTCGTCGTCACCAACAACTTTGGCAACGGTACCGATCAGGCCACCAGCGGTAACAATCTTGTCGCCACGGCGGATCGCCTCGAGCATTGCTTTATGTTCTTTCTGCTTTTTCTGCTGAGGACGAATAAGCAGGAAATAGAAAACAACAAAAATCAGGATCAGCGGCGCAAATTGCATCAGTGCACCTGCACCATCCCCGCCACCAGCGGCCTGAGCGTAAGCCGTCGAAATAAACATTAGGAACTCCTAATTCCTCAGAACAAAAAATATCAACTGCCGGAATATAACGGGGTGTTGCGCCAAAGCAAGGGAGAACCGGTTTTAAACCCGTAAAATCAACACTTGTGTGCCTTTGTTCACCTTGCGTTGCATGAAAGTCCTGAGAACAAACACTTCCATTGGCTTTCTAATGTGCTAGCTTTCCAGCCAACAAAAAACGTCACCGGAAAAAGAAACACCCAAGAGGCCCCGATGAGTAGCGATTTCGACAAAGTTTTGCCTACCCTCGAACGTATTGCCACTGCGCTGGAGCGCATGGCACCACCGGCACGTGCCGAAAACGATCTGAGTGCTGCGGACGCGTTTGTCTGGCAGGCGCAAACCAGTTATTTGCAGCCGGTCCGCAATGTAAACAGGGTCGATATCAGCTTGCTTCAGGGCATCGGGCAGCAAAAGGAAATCCTTTATAACAACACCAAACGCTTTGCTGATGGCCTGCCAGCCAACAACGCATTGCTTTGGGGCGCGCGCGGCACCGGCAAAAGTTCGATCGTCAAGGCAATGCATGCCAAGATCAATGCAGAGACCCCTGCCTCACTGGCGCTGGTGGAAATTCATCGGGAAGACATTCCAACCCTGCCTGATCTTCTTCATATCTTGCAAGAAAGCGGTCGCCGCACGGTTCTGTTTTGCGACGATCTGTCGTTTGACATGCATGATGAAAGCTACAAGTCGCTCAAGGCAGTGCTCGATGGCGGTATCGAAGGTCGCCCGAAGAATGTGATTTTCTATGCGACGTCAAACCGCCGCCACCTGATGGCGCGCGACATGATAGAGAATGAACGTTCGACCGCGATCAACCCCTCCGAGGCGGTTGAAGAAAAAGTATCGCTTTCAGATCGGTTTGGCCTGTGGCTCGGCTTCCACAATATCTCGCAGGACGTGTATTTCGAGATCATCGACGGTTATGCAAAGGAATTCAAACTCGATATCCCGTCTGATGAGTTGCATGCACGTGCCAAGGAATGGACGGTGACGCGCGGCAGCCGATCGGGGCGTGTCGCATGGCAATTCATTCAGGAAATTGCAGGCGAACTTGGCAAGTCGATCGACTGACCAACACCAGTACCATGAAAGACTGGAAAGGCGCCCGGGCAGATTGTCCGGGCCTTGTTGTTACCGCGACACCATCACACTTGGCAGATGTTTGATGGGATCCGAGGAATTGCGCCCCCGACGGACTTCAAAGTGAAGCTGCGGGAAGGTCACGGCCCCGGTCGTGCCGACGGTCGATATCTTTTGGCCACGGGTTACAACATCCCCACGCGCAACCAGCGGGCTTTCGGTGTGGGCATAGGCCGTGACGAAGTTATCGGCATGCTTGATCAGGATAAGGTTACCAAAACCGCGCAATTCATTGCCAACATAGGTCACAACACCGTTTTCCGCAGCAACAATGGGCGTGCCGCGATTGGCTTGAATGTTGATGCCGTCATTAAACAGCCCACCCGTACCGGCACCGTATTTCAGGACAACCTTGCCCTGAACCGGCCAGATGAAACCTTTTCGTGCGGACGGTTCGGCCAAGGCAACGTTCTGGCGGACATTACTGCCCTGCCCGGCAACCGGTGTTGATCTGCTATCAGATTGCCAGCTGCGCGCTGATGCCATCTGACGTTCGGCAGCAGCGGCAAAATCTTGTGGTTTGATGCCCGGCGTCGGGATAGCACCACCATTGCGCGGCGAAACCCGAACGACCGTTGTTGTCGGCCGCTTTGTCCGAACAGGCGCACTTGTCGATTTTGCCGGAACACTTACCACCTGACGCTTACCACCAATCGTGACGGTTTTGGTTGGTGCCCTGGATTTCGAGGCGACAGCCGTTTCAGGCGGCATGCTGTCATAATTCGGCGTCCATGGCGGCAGTACAAGGCGCTGGCCTGGATAAATGACATAGGGTTTGCGAAGGTCGTTGCGGGCCGTGAACTGGACGAAATCCATGTGATAACGCACTGCCAGTTCAGAAACGGTGTCACCCGGTGCAACGGTAATGACGCGTTCACCGTTCTTAAGCTTTGGCATGCTGTAAGGGCTGTAGCTTGCCCCGTCGCCATATACCACAGGTACTGGAACAGAATTGAGCAAACAGCCGCCAAGCGTGGCACTTGCCGCACAGACGAGCAGCAGGCGTTTTCCGTGATAAACAGCGCGTTTGACACAATTTTCCATCATGTTTTCGATTGTCCGCGAATAGCGGTTAACAATCGGTAAGCATGAAGACGTTTGGGATGAGATTTTTGGGGAGCGGGAAAATCAGAACTCTTCGGTGCCCGGCAGCATCGGGACAAAGCGCACTGGCATCAATTCCGTAACATCAACGCCACTTGGCGTGCGCATGACACGCAGCAACAGCTGCGTATGGGATACCTCACCAACCGGCACGACCATAATGCCACCAACCGCAAGCTGATCAACAAGCACCGGCGGCACATCTTGTGCTGCAGCAGTGACGATAATGCGATCAAATGGCGCTTGTGCCTTCCAGCCCAGTCCGCCATCTGCATGCAACGTCGAAATGGTATGAAGGCCAAGTTCGCGAAACTTTTCCTCTGCCTCGCGCATGAGTGGCTTGTGGCGTTCAAGGGTGTAAACGCGACGTGCAAGCTTTGCCAGTATGGCAGCCTGATAGCCGGACCCTGTGCCGACCTCCAGAACCTTCATACGGTCATTAAGCTCAAGCGCCTGTGTCATCAACGCGACAATATACGGCTGGGAGATCGTCTGACCCTTGCTGATTGGCAAGGCGACATTCTCCCACGCCCGGGTCACGAACGGTTCGGCAACAAATGATTCACGCGGAATATCTGCCAGTGCTGACAGCACCTCTTCATCGTGAATTCCATCATCACGAAGTGTCTGCAGCAGATTGGCTATGGCGGTTTCACGCGTAATTACCGGCTCGTTCACGGAAATGCCTTCGTCAGTTTTTCAAACGTTTCGTAATGGGTGAAATCAAGGCTGATCGGCGTGACTGAAATATTGCCTTGTTCAATCACGCGCAGATCAGCAGCGTTGTCTTCGGGCAAATCGGACTGAATGGCGCCGATCCAGTAATAAGGTTCGCCGCGTGGATCAAGGCGCTCTGCGATATGATCGCCGATCTTGCGCTGCCCCTGCTTTGCGATTTTAACCTCAGCACCACCTTTGGCTTCATGATCAGGGAAGTTGACGTTAATCAGTACCCCTTTGGGCCAGGTCGTGGTGACCAAAGTCGCCAGAACGTCCTTAAGGTACTTCTCTGCAATCGTCCAGTCGATCATATCTGCCGAGAAATACTGCGAGAACGCCACGGCTGGCACGTTCAGAAGGGTCGCTTCCATGGCTGCAGCGACGGTCCCGGAATAGGTCACGTCTTCACCAAGGTTGCCGCCCCGATTGATGCCGGACAGGACAATGTCTGGCGGATTGTCCCGCATGACCTGCTGCAGGCCGAGCAGGATACAATCTGTCGGCGTGCCATCGACGGCGAAATGACGTTCGTCGCGTTTGTGGATGCGCAATGGACGGCGCAGGGTCAGGGAATGCCCTGCCCCGCTTTGTTCCATCGACGGCGCAATTACCCAGACATCACCTGAAAATTCGCGCGCGAGTTGTTCGAGCAGCTTGATCCCTGGCGCGTCAATGCCATCATCATTACTGATCAGGATACGTGCGTTGGTGAGATCAAGCATGTTCGTGTCGTCCTAGCGCGCCGAGATGACCTCGAGACCGCCCATGTAAGGTTTGAGCGCATCCGGAACGCGGATCGAACCATCAGCCTGCTGATAGTTTTCCATAACCGCAATCAGGCAACGACCAACCGCAAGGCCAGATCCATTCAAGGTATGCACAAACTGGGTCTTTTTCTCGCCTGTTGCACGATAGCGTGCATTCATGCGGCGCGCCTGGAAGTCGCGGGTGTTCGAGCACGAAGAAATCTCGCGATACTTGCCTTGTCCCGGCAACCAGACTTCAATGTCATAGGTTTTCGCAGCCGAGAACCCGATGTCACCAGTGCAAAGAATGACCGTGCGATACGGCAAACCGAGACGTTCAAGAATGGTTTCAGCACAGCGTGTCTTACGGGTCAGTTCCTCGTCGGATTTTTCCGCCTGGACCACCGAAACCATTTCAACCTTGGAGAACTGGTGCTGACGAATCATCCCACGTGTATCACGACCAGCAGAGCCGGCCTCAGACCGGAAGCATTGGGTCAGTGCGGTATAACGCAATGGCAAGGCTGCCTGATCAATGATTTCGCCGGCCACCTGATTGGTCAGGGTGACTTCAGATGTCGGGATCAGCCAGTAATCATTGGTGGTCTTAAATGAGTCTTCGGCAAATTTCGGCAGTTGACCGGTGCCATACATGGCATCATCACGCACCAGCATCGGGGTGATGGTTTCTTCGTAGCCATGTTCGCCGGTGTGCGTATCAAGCATGAATTGCGCAAGTGCACGTTCAAGCTTGGCCAAACCACCACGCAGAACCACAAAACGCGAACCTGAAAGCTTGGCCGCAGTTTCAAAGTCCATCATGCCAAGCTTCTCGCCGATCTCGAAATGCTCAAGCGGCGTAAAGTCGTACTCACCCGGCGTTCCCCAGCGATTTACCTCGACATTGTCGTCTTCGTCTTCGCCAACCGGGACTTCAGGGTCAAGAATATTTGGGAAGGATGACAGCAACAGATCAAGCTGATCGTTGAGCGACGCCTGACCGTCTTCTGCTTCCTTGATCTTGTCCTTGAGCGTGCCCATTTCGGCCATCAGGTCATCGGCATTTTCGCCGTTTTTGCGCAGCTTCCCGATTTCACCGGAAATCACTTTGCGGCGCGCCAGCATTTCCTGATGCTCAGTCATCAGTTTGCGGCGCTCAACATCGATATCAATCAAGCGCTGCGCGGTAACGTCCTGTTTGCGCGCAGTCATTGCTGCGTCGAAAGCCTCGGGATTATCCCGAATCCATTTAATGTCGTGCATCGAACGGCACCCTGTCAGTCTATGTATTTGTGGCTTTATACGATGGGGTGGACCCAAGGTCCACCCCGTCAAATCGGACGGTTTTGGCGGGTAATTTCAATCAACGGGCGTTGTTGAAATCATCCTCGCCATCATCATTGTTAGACGGTCCGGACAATTTCGGCGCATCGCCGTCATCATCAGACGATCGGGTCAAGGATGATTGACCATCATCATAAGATGCAGCCGCCTCACCTTGCGCATCGACGCTGTCTTCGCCTGTTGCGACCGTTGTCCCGGTTGCAGCCTGTGCTTCTGCGTCGTCATCCGATTCCGCCTCATCATCTTCGTCTTCTTCATCCTCGGCGTTTGCCTTTGCACGCTTGCGCTCGGAAACACGCGCCATAAGGATAGAAATTTCGTAAAGAATGATGATCGGAATGCCCAAACCAATCTGTGAAATCAGGTCTGGCGGCGTCAGAACCGCAGCAAAGCCAAACGCAATCACAATCGCATATTTGCGACGCCGTGCCAGACCATCGGCGGTTACAATACCTGCACGTGCCATCAGGGTCAGAAGAACCGGCAACTGGAAGCAAAGCCCAAAGGCAAAGATCAGCTTCATGACAAGCGACAGATACTCTCCAACCTTGGCTTCAAGCTGGATCGCAAGATTGGCTGCCCCACCGGCCTGCTCAAAGCTCAGGAAGAACTTCCAGGCCAGCGGCATGATCAGGTAATAAACCAGCGCACCGCCCATAAGGAACAGGATTGGTGTCGCAAACAGGAATGGCATGAAGGCCGAACGTTCGTTCTTGTAGAGACCCGGCGCGACAAAGGCCCACAACTGACCAAGGAAGACCGGTGCCGAGACAAAACAGGCCGCGAAGAACGATACCTTGACGTAGGTGAAGAACACCTCGGTCAGGGCGGTATAGATCATGCGGCGATCCGGCCCCATGATGTCGGCAAGCGGACGTACGAGGAACCCGTAGATGTCCTCGACGAAGTAGTAGCAGACACCAAATGTAATAAACAGTGCAAGAACCGCCCAGGTCAGGCGGTTTCTCAGCTCAATCAGATGCTCCATGATGGGCATCGGTCTGTCATGCGATTGCATGTTCACGCCTGGCTCTCCGGCTGATCTTTTTGCTTGCTCTCATCTGCGGACTTACCAGCCGTTGTCTTTGCCGGTTTTGCAGGCTTATCTGCCTTTTCGGCAGGTTTTTCTGCAGCCGGCTTTGACTCGGTCTTTTTCTCTTCGCCTTTGGGGCTTGAGATTTTATTTTCGAGGAAATCGGTCGGATTGCTGTGCGAACTGTTGACCTGCTTGCGCAGATCATCAAGCTCGGCTTCACGGATGATGTCATCAATTCCGCTTTGGAATTCGCGCGCCATCCCGCGCACTTTTTTCCAGTAACCCGCCAATTTATACAGCAGATGCGGTAGCTCTTTGGGGCCGACGACAAACAATGCGACGACGGCCACAAGAGCCATTTCGGTCCAGCCGATATCAAACATATGACACGCCTATCTGAAGGAAATCCGACAGACGATCAGGATTTCACAGAATCCTTTTCATTGTCTTTGCTCTCGGAAGAAACCGATGCAGAGGTCGTGTTTTCGATGGTCTTGGCCGAAGCACCTGCATCCTGTTCTTCTTTTTCATTGATGCCCGCTTTGAAGCTCTTGATCCCTTTGCCCATGTCACCCATCACTTTCGGCAGTTTGCCTGCGCCAAAGATGATCAGGACAATCGCAAGAATCAGAACGATTTGCCAAACGCCAATACCCATAACTTCAATCTCCAAAGATCCATTCTGCCTTCCGGCAACTTGCCCGGATAATGGCAGAAAGCCCCCCACTGTGCAATGCGACGGTTGGTTAATACCGGTGCACAACAAAATGCCTGTTAAACTTGCGTCTTTTAGCCTGTCAGACCGGGTGAAAACCCGGCCCGCGACAACGCATCAGGTCATAGGAAACACGAAGGTCATCTCGGGATCAAGCGTAATAGCGACAGATGGCTGATTAATCGGCGAAAAACGCCGTGGCACCCGTGCGTGGACGTGGTCACCGGCCTCAAGTGTCAGGTGAACAAGGTTAACCTCGCCAAGAACCCGCACGGCATCGACATGGGCCAAAACATCCAGACCGTTTAATGCTTCGCCGATATGCAGGCCTTCTGGCCGAATCAGAACTTCAACATCAGTGCCGTTTTCAATCTCGGGGCTTTCGACCGCACCAAACGGTGTCGTCACCTTCCCATCCGCCACAGTCCCGGAGAATCGGTTTACTTCGCCAAAGAATGACGCGACAAAGCGGTTTTCCGGACGGAAATAAAGCGTTTCGGGCGTGCCATCCTGCATGATCTGCCCTTCATTCATGATGATAATCCGGTCTGCCATATACATGGCTTCCTGTGGATCGTGCGTCACCATGACTGTCGCTATCCCGGCATCCTTGAGGACATGCAAGGTGGTATCGCGCAAATCGGC
Organism: Thalassospira sp. HF15; assembly: GCF_011806525.1. GTDB lineage: Bacteria > Pseudomonadota > Alphaproteobacteria > Rhodospirillales > Thalassospiraceae > Thalassospira. The sequence goes on from NZ_JAAVKI010000001.1 coordinate 446,701, forward strand.
ACGCCGCGCCACGTCCAGGCCGGAGAACGGCTCATCGAGCAACATGATGCGGGGTTTTGGCGCCAAGGCGCGCGCCAAGGCAATCCGCTGTTGCTGCCCACCGGAAAGTTCGTGCGGATAAGCGTGGAGGTATTCCGACATGCCAACCTGGTCGAGTGCCGCCGCTATCGCGTTTTTACGATCCGATTCACTGAAATGGCGCAGGCCAAAGCCGATGTTTTTGGCAACATCGAGATGCGGGAAAAGCGCATAATCCTGAAAGACCATGCCGACACCACGCTTTTCAGGCTCTACATAGCCACCGGGCTCAGCCACGATCTGATTATCGACCGCAATTTCGCCGACCTGAAGCTTCTCAAGCCCTGCAGCCAATCGAAGAGCTGTCGTTTTGCCACATCCGGACGGGCCCAAAAGGCACACCAGTTCACCGGGTGCTACATCGAAGCTGATATCGCGCAACACGCGGTTTTCACCGAACAGGTGCGATACATGCGACATCTTCAGGCCGTCGGTCATCAGGGACTCTTCTTACAACAGGGATCGAACACGCGTAGATGCAAATGATTTGCGAAATCTTTCGTGGAACTTAAGGCCCTTGCCTGCCTTATGCAAGAAGATGGATCAATTGCTTTCGCGATCCTGTTGTTCAAATGGTGTGTCGTCTACGTCTGTTTCTTCACTCTCGGATGCCCTGCCCGCTGGCTGTTCGTCTGCATCAAGGAGATTTGGATTGTCCGAGTAGATGGTTTCATCCAGATCATCAAGATTGCGTGTGGTCAGCGCTTCTTCGACAACAGAATCGGCAACCTCACCGTCATCGACCAGATCTGGCAAGGCTTCGTCATCAGAATTCGCACCATAACGCCCCATACCCGGCCGGCTATCGAGCAACCCGGCCGCCTTGAGGTCGGCAAGGCCAGGAAGATCATCACGGTTTTCAAGACCGAAGTGATCAAGGAAATCATCCGTCGTTGCCCAAAGAACGGGACGTCCGGGAACCCTTTTGCGGCCACGCGGGCGGATCCATTTCGATTCAAGCAGAATGTCGAGCGTACCCTTGGATAGCGCAACACCACGGATTTCCTCGATCTCGGATCGAGTGACCGGTTCGTGATAGGCAATGATGGCAAGGGTTTCCAAAGTTGCACGGGTCAGTTTTTTGGCCTTTTCGACCTCGATATGCAGATCACCTGCAAGATCAACGGCCGTACGGAGCGCCCATTTATCGCCAATCTGTTTAAGGTTCACACCACGCGGGGCATAGGTCTCGGCAAGCGCATTCATGATAGCGCTGATATCAGTTCCTTCGGGCAGGCGCGCGGCAATCACCCGCTCACTGACCGGTTCGGCGGAGGCAAACAAAACCGCCTCGACAATGCGTATATGTTGAAAATCGATCTGCGGACCGGATTCGACGCCCTCGATTTCAAGCTGCGAGTCTTCGCTCATTTCATGCCCCTGACCAACTTATTCCAGACCCTGATCTGCGTCATAGTCGAAATTGCGCGGCATGTCCCCGTCGCGCAAAGTCTGTGGTGAACGCAGCATAATCGGTCCAAAGGTTTCTTCTTGTGAAATTTCCAGTTCGCCGTCGCGGCACATTTCAAGACTTGCAACAAAGTGCGCGGCCAGTGCAGAACGGGCCTTGAGCGGAGTTCCCAGTCCGCGCGGCATGAACTCAAGCAGCCTTGTCCATGTCGGAACGACGCGACGGCCAAACAGGTCACGCAAACGCTGGATGGCGTCATCCATCGCGTAAAGATCAAACGCCTCGATCTCAAGCGTTTTGCTTTCCGATGTCAGCATGATCCGTGCATAGGCCTTCAGCAAATCATAAAGCGATGCATCATAGACAGACGCCGTCGTTACCCGGACTTCTTCCGGATCGCCCCGCCCAAAGAAATCACGTCCCAGATTGGGCCGTTCCAAAAGCTTGTCGCCTGCAGCCTTCATCGCCTCAAGGCGCTTGAGCTGGAAGGCCAGAAGCTCTGCCATTTCCTCGGCGCTGAGTTCTTCCTCATCATTTTCCTGCTTGGGCAGAAGAAGACGTGATTTCAAATACGCAAGCCATGCCGCCATCACCAGATAGTCGGCGGCCAGTTCAAGGCGCAAACCCTGCGCGGTATTGATGAATTCAAGATATTGCTCGGCAAGATCCAGAATGGAGATCTTGATGATATCGACCTTCTGGTCGCGCGCCAGCTCAAGCAAGACATCCAATGGTCCTTCGAATCCATCCAGGTCAAGAATCAGGCGTTCGGCAAGGCTCGGCGCCTCGTCGACCGGTTTCTTGTCAAACACATCATCTGGAATTTCGAATTCGAACTGGTCTGCCATCTATCCCCGATTATCCCCGTCTATCGGCATTCAGGCAAAGATATCTGCCAAAAGCCTCACCAGCGCATTGGCTGGTTCAAGGACCAACCACTGGAAAATCGGCAAATGAATTCCGAGTTGCGTCGTCACAAACGGCAACAGAAAGACCAAGCCGATCAATATGATCATGCCGGTTTTTTCCATACGCGCCAAGACCCGTGCAATCGGCATCGGCGAAATTGCCGTTAACACCCGCCCGCCATCAAGCGGCGGGATCGGCAACATATTGAATACGGCAAGAATACAATTCAGCCAAAGCGACTGATTAAGCATGGTTGCAAGCCAGTCGTTCACTGAAGGCGAGAAGCTTGGCAGCCAAACCAGAAGCAGGATTGATGCAATGGCAAGCGCGATATTTGTCGCCGGACCGGCAATCGCAACACAGATTACGCCAAGCCGTTGTGGATGCAGCCGATGAAATGCGACCGGGACCGGTTTGGCATAGCCAAATAGAAACGGCGCAGCAGTTACCAACAGCAAAGCCGGTATCAGGATGGTTCCAACCGGGTCGATGTGACGTATCGGGTTCAGGCTAAGCCGCCCCATACGCTGTGCCGTATCGTCGCCAAACAGTTTGGCCGCAAAGCCATGGGCGGCCTCATGCAAGGTAACGGCAAGCAAGACCGGAATAATCCAGGTGGTTGCCGAAACGATCAGCTCAATAATGTCATTCACTTCTGATCATCTCCTGCCGACCAGACCGGGGCCAAAAGGTCAGCAAGGCGGGATTGCCAGTCGGCAACCTGAGTATTGCTTGGCATATCGGCTTTGAAAGTCGCAATCTGGTTGGTGAACTTCTGTGCTCGCAGCAGTGAACTGCCGGTCAGAAGCGGTGCCATAGCAACCACTTCTTCCATTTCGGTGCGCTTGCCATTGCAATGAAGTGCGATGTCGCACCCAGCACGCAGGCATCCGTCCGTGCGGCTGGCGATGGACCCGCCCAATGCTTCCATCGACAGATCATCGCTGATCAAAAGGTTTTCAAACCCGATCTCGCCACGAATGACGTCTTCAATAACCGTGGGTGACACGGTGCCGGGACGTTGGTCGTCGATGGCCGTAAACAGCAAGTGGGCCGACATGGCTGCAAGCACATCTTTCATCTGTGCAAACGGCGCAAAATCGAACTCGGAGAGCGTATCGCGCGAGACGGTAACAATCGGCAGATCCTTGTGGCTGTCGACTGTTGCGCGACCATGCCCCGGAATATGTTTGATAATCGGGGCAACACCGCCATCAAGAAGACCTGCGGCAACGGCACTGGCGAGCATAACAACTTTGCCGACTTCGGCACCATAAGACCGATCCCCGATCACGTCACTCATGCCTGACAGGCGCAGATCAAGGACAGGCGCGCAGGTCGTATTGAACCCGGCTTTGCGCAGATCCGTCGCCATCAGCCGCGCACTGGTATAGGCCGCTTCGCGCGCATCATCTGGATTGCGATCAAACAGCTTCCCAAACGCGCCAGCAGGTGCGATATGGCGCCAATGCGGCGGTTTCAGCCGCATCACGCGGCCGCCTTCCTGATCAACCAAAATGGGAATGTTGCTATTTCCGACAGTTTCGCGAAGCGCATTTGTTAGTGCGCGGACCTGATCCCGGTCTTCGACATTGCGCGCAAACAGTATGAAACCGAAAGGATCGGCTTCACGAAGGAAACCCTTTTCCCAATTGCTGAGCTCCGTTCCTGCGATCCCCAGAATACAGGCACGTGGCTTTTTGACATCAAGGCCGGACAATGAGGCACCCCACACTGCGTTCTTTCAAATCCGTGCAAAGCTTTTCGGCAGCAGCCGCATCACCAAGAGGCCCGGCCTGCAACCGATAAAAGATACCTTTGCCTTCGATATCAATACGTTGCACAAACATCTCAAGGTTGCCAAGCAAGTCTTTGTTTTTTGCAGATAACCTCTTCCACTCTGCCGCCGCGCCAGCTTCTTCACGCACTGATGCAAGCTGAACCCGAAATGCCCCTGCAGCCGCTGCTTTTTTTGCGGCAGGCGCCGGTTCTTCTTTGGCCTTTTCGACGTTCTCTGGTGCCGGAGTTTCGTTGGCGCGGCTTTGTGCTGCTGCAACCGCCTTCTCGGCGTCGGTCAAATCAGGCTCATTAATTTCCGGCGCTTTAACAATAGGTTCAGCTGCCGATTCAGTTTCCTCTGGCGTTTCAGCGACTTCTTGGGCCGTGCGTTCTTCAGGCACATCGGCTTCTTCATCAGCCTGCGGCAACTGTGGTGTCGGCAAAACTTCCGGCGCGCGCGGCATGTCAGGCAGTTCCTGCAACACCACATTGGCGTCTGGGTCAACATCGCTTAGCTGATCGTAGACCGTTGTCTCGCGATGAGGGACTTCCATTCCGCCCGGGTCTTCGGGGCGAATTTTGATCGGCGATGGATCGGGCAGCAGGATAGGCAAATTGCCGTCATCCTGAATAGGCTGGCCCTGATTATAAAACCAGTAACCTGCCCCACCCAACGCGCCGCCAACAACGACGACACCAAGAAACACGGTGGCCAGCCCTTTGATCATGCTCTTGCCAGCGGGCTTTTCAGATCGATGGTGATCGGCACGCTCGGCATGAAGGTCTGTCCCGTGTTCTTCGCTCATCTCTTACATCTCCTCGACAGGCTGGACGCCCAATACCTCAAGACCGGAAGCAATGACCGTTGCAACGGCGCGGATCATTGCAAGACGTGCCAGAGTCGCAGGCAAATCATCCGCAATGATGAAGCGCAGCGCAGTGTTGTCACGTCCCTTGTTCCACAAAGCATGGAATTCTGCGGCAATTTCTGTCAGGAAAAAGGCAATACGATGGGGTTCGTGGGCGGTTGCCGCCTGCTCGATGATACGCGGCCATTCTGCCATGCGGCGGACCAGAAGTTTTTCCTCTTCGCTGCTCAGCAATGAAAGGTCTGCTGTCGCAAGCGTCTTTTCGGAAAAATCCTGTCCCGGGAATGCCTCTGCAGCCTGGCGGAATACCGAATTCACGCGCGCATGAGCATACTGAACATAGAAGACCGGGTTGTCCTTGGACTGTTCGGTCACCTTGGCAAAGTCGAATTCCAGCGCGGCATCGTTCTTGCGCGTCAGCATGATGAAACGCACAACGTCCTTGCCCACGCGCTCAACCACATCGCGAAGCGTCACGAAGGTGCCCGCACGTTTGGACATTTTAACCGGCTCGCCATTATCAAACAGGCTGACGAGTTGGCAAAGCTTGACATCAAGGTCGCCCTCGCCGTGCGTGATTGCCTTGGTTGCGGCCTTCATCCGTTTGACATAACCACCGTGGTCGGCACCAAAGATGTCGATCATCAGGTTAAAGCCGCGCTCATACTTATCAAAGTGATAGGCAATATCGGATGCGAAATAGGTCCAGCTGCCATCGGACTTTTTCAGCGGACGGTCAACATCATCGCCAAAATCGGTCGCGCGGAACAAGGTTTGCGGGCGCGGTTCCCAGTCATCGGGCTTTTTGCCTTTTGGCGGTTCCAGAACACCGACATAGATATCGCCCTTTTTCTCAAGGTGCTCGAACGCCGTCTGAACCTTGCCGGCCTTGACCAGACCATCCTCGGACGTAAACACATCATGAGCGACGCCAAGAAGACGAAGGTCTTCCTTGATCAGTGCCATCATTTCAACGATGGCAAAGGCCCGGAATTCCTCAAGCCACTCTTCTTCCGGCGCATTCTGCCACTTGTCACCGTCGCGCTCAGCCATCTTCTTGCCCGGATCGACAAGATAATCGCCGGGATAAAGGCCTTGCGGAATTTCGCCGATATCTTCGCCAAGTGCCTCGCGATAGCGCATGTGAAGCGACCGAGCCAGCACATCAACCTGCGCACCGGCATCGTTGGTGTAATATTCCTTGGTCACGGCATAGCCAGCCTTGCCAAGCAGGTTTGCCAGAACATCACCCACCACAGCTCCGCGGCAATGGCCTACATGCATCGGGCCGGTCGGGTTGGCAGAAACATATTCGACGTTGATCTTTGCGCCCTTGCCAAGATCGCTGTTGCCGTATTCCGTGCCGACTTCAAGGATCTGGCTGATTTGTGAAAGCCAGAACTGATCGGCCATCCGCAGATTGATAAAACCGGGACCGGCAATGTCGACTGCTTCGATATGATCAAGAGTGCCCAGTTTTTCCGCCAGCTTTTCGGCCAGATCACGCGGCTTCATTCCCGCAGCCTTTGAAAGCAGCATTGCAGCGTTGGTTGCAGCATCCCCATGAGACGCATCGCGCGGCGGTTCTACCGTCACACGGGAAGTGTCCGTTCCCGCAGGGAGAACACCGTCTTTTTCAAGGGCGAGAATCTGTGTCTCGATGTCGCTTTTCAAAAGGCTGAAAACATTCATAACTTGGAACTTTGCAATTTCTGGTTCTGGCCAGACCGGCCATTTGACTGGCGCCTGTTTTGAGCCATTTCACGCCAAAACGCAAGTCAGCCGTATCCAGACTGATTACAGGTTTTGACATTTCAGCCATGCACGCTAAATAGTGACTTAAATACCGCGTTCAGACCATGCTATCATGTCGTCAAGGATCGCAAATACACCTGCCCTGGCAGGTTGAAGATCAAGGAGTGTTGAATGACCGATTCTGCCCGGCAAGTTCAAATGACTGAAAGTGCTGCGAAACGCATTCAGGAACTGATCGCAAGCGAAGGTGCTGCGAACACGATGCTGCGCCTGCAAGTCTCTGGCGGCGGTTGCAGCGGCTTCCAGTATGAGTTCTCGCTCGACTCAGATACCACGGACGAAGATCGTATCTTCGAAAACCACGGTGCGAAAATGGTGATTGATGAAGTATCGCTCGACCTTCTCGGCGGTGCAGAAATCGATTTCGTGCGTGAAATGGTTGGTTCCGCCTTTCGTGTGAACAACCCGAATGCCACGTCTTCTTGTGGTTGCGGATCAAGTTTCTCGATTTGATCCGGATCGACAAACCGATCTATAAAACGGGGTTCGTTGTTGGCGAACCCCGTTTTGTTTGACCAGACACCACAAAAACCGAGGCCCGAATGAAAATAGCCACCTGGAATGTCAATTCGATCAAGGCACGCCTGCCCAACATTCTTGAATGGCTGCAGGAAGGCAAACCGGATGTCGTCCTTTTACAGGAAACCAAAACGGTCGATGACGCCTTTCCGGCGATGGAGATCGAGGATCTCGGCTACAACATCGCGGTGCATGGTCAAAAAACCTATAATGGTGTTGCGATCCTATCAAAATTCCCGATCGAAGATGTCGAACGCGGTTTGCCGGGAAATGATTCCGACGAACAGGCACGCTATATCGAAGCAACCATTTCCTCCCCCAATCCGGTTCGGGTCGCCTCAATCTATGTCCCGATGGGAACGGCGGTTGGGGACGAAAAGTTTGATTACAAACTGAACTTCCTGGATCGTCTGATTACCCGTTTTGAGAAAATCCGTGCCAGTGGTGAAGCAGCTGTTATGGGCGGCGACTATAATATCGCCCCGGACGACATGGACGTCTACGATCCAGCCAAGCTCCATGAAACTGTTCTTTGCACAACGGTTGAACGCAAGCGTCTGCGGACCATGATGAATATGGGCTTTACCGATGCATTCCGCACGTTCAACCCGAAGGGCCATCAATACAGCTGGTGGGATTATCGTGCAGGTGCCTGGAACAAGGATAACGGGCTTCGCATCGACCATCTTCTTCTGACCCCTGCGGCGGCCGACCGACTAAGCGCGTCGGATATAGATCGTGAACCGCGCGGCAAGGAAAAGGCATCTGATCACACCCCCGTCTGGTGCATGATTGACGAGTGACGGGTTCGATCACCGAAATAGAAAAAGGGCCGCATCCTGATAGGTGCGGCCCTTTTTCTTTGAATGGCTAAGGTCGGTTTATTCTGCCGCCTGCTGCATCGCGCTGCGATACGCGACGATATCCTCGATGCTGATGACGACCATGTCATTGGCATTGGCATATTCGATCAGCTCTGGCAGTCGCGCCATGGTGCCATCCGGATTGGTAACCTCACACAGCACACCTGCGGGTTTGAACCCTGCCAGCCGCATCAGATCGACCGTCCCTTCAGTATGTCCGCGACGTTCCAATACACCGCCCGGCCGGGCGCGCAGCGGAAAAACGTGGCCCGGACGCGCCAGATCACTCGGTTTGGTATCATCGGCAATGGCGGTTTTAACCGTGGTGACGCGATCTGCGGCCGAGACCCCGGTCGTCACACCAACCTTGGCTTCGATGGTGACGGTAAAACCCGTTCCCATACTTGATGTGTTATCAGCAACCATTGGCGGCAGTTCAAGTTCAGTTGCCTTTTCGTCAGTCAGGCATAGGCAGACAATGCCGCTGCAATCGCGGATCAACATTGCCATCTGTTCATTGGTCAGATTTTCTGCAGAAAAGATCAGATCGCCTTCATTCTCGCGATCTTCGTCATCAACAACCAGAACACCTTTGCCTTGGCGCAGATCATCAAGCGCACGTTCCATGCGCGCCTGCGGATCGCCAAAGATCGAAAGATCGGATTGTTTTTCAATACTCTGATTCATAACCGTCCTCTACGGATGGGGCTTACGAACCAGGGCAACAAAGAAAGGTCCGCTTTGCAGCAAGTTGCCACATCGCGGTCGCAGTCAGACGGCAAACCAGTCACGCCGAGGCGCTCCTGCCATCACCGTCACGCTTTATCCTCTCCCATCCGGACTGTTACCGTCGGCTCCGGAATCTCACCGGATCTGCTGACCCCAAAAGTCTTGTGACCTATGGGCGCTCGCGGGCTTCCCAGAAAACTGGATTACCGCCGGTCGGGATTTGCACCCTGCCCTGAGAATAAGCGCCGTGTTTCAACGACAAATGCCGATCACAATTGATCGACCCGCGCACTTTATGAAAGCGCATCTGCGATGTCAAACACCTTAAAACCATTGAAAACGTGTGGTTTAAATTTCCGAAAGAACTTTGCCCGCGCGAAAATGGAAATCACAGCCATTATTGCGCGCCTCGCGCGGGGCCCACTGACAAACAGCACACCTTTTATCCGAAGAACGGCGCTTTGATTTGCATTCCCGACGCAAATAGCTTCCAAGCATGGCATCAATGTAGCTGCCCTCAAATACATCTACACCCAGGCTGCGCCCCATACGAAGCGCAGTTCGACTATCGCATCGTGTCAGGATAAGGCTTTGATCGGCAAACAGAGTGGCAAATTCACGTAATCTCTCGGCGACTTCGGCGCGACGAGACCCGACAATATTGTGATCCCAGATGACCTTGATGAAATCGACATTCATTTTGCGTGGCGACAGGAATTCAAGCGCCGGCAATGTTATACGATCCAGTCCGACCTGAATGCCAAGGGAATGCAGGAATGCACACGCGTCTTCGAATTCCCACCAATTTGCAATCGCGTCTTCCATGGAAAACTCGATCGCCATGTTTTCGATCAGTTTCCCATTATGCTCGGCAGTAAAATCAGTGAACTTGTCGGTATGGACCGTCTGAATTTGCATATTCAGGTGGAGTTTGTCTGGCAGGATCGCAGGCGCGATGGACGCTGAGACCTCCATGACCTTTTCATCGAGAACACGCGAAAGGATCTCGATCTCGCCCGGCCCTTCGAGCAGGAAACTGGCAAGGTGGTGTTGGCGCAAGTAATCCAGCGAACAATAGATTTCATGTCCAAGGATTTCGCGGCGGCTGTCATCAAAAGCGACGATGGCCTGACGGCGGCAAGAGTCAAATACGGCTTCTGTTGTGATAGCGCCCCGGAGCATCTCGGCCATATCAAACCGTTCGGAAAATCCAGTGGTTGCGGGCTCGTTCAGCCAGATACCAAGGAGCTCGCATACCTTTTCCTGATCTTGTGGCCATTCAAAGCGGTTCCAGAGGTTTTCCGGAATTTGGCCAAGTCCTTGACGATCGATCACGTCGGTGAGGATTTCACGGATATGCTCGACAAAGGTGTGGTCATCGTTTTCCCACGCGCCCGAGCGTGCAAAAGCCACCATACCGTTCTCGAGACGATGGACCTTGGTATTTTCCGGCAGATTGTGAAAGGCATCGCGCGTGATGGCCTGATAGTCTTCGGTGCCAAGACGAAGATCAGCCGGAATATTCAGGATACCCAATGAAGGCGATTTGCCGTTGGCTGCGTGTTTGCGCAGGCTTTCGACAAATCGGTTACTGGTCAGCGCGGGCTTGGTTGAGTGGGCGTTCATGAGCATTCCTGTGTGAGCGGGGCCACAACATATGCCACAAACTTGGTTAACTCAACCTAAATAACTATACCATTGCATAGTGACTCCTCCACTTTTAGCGCAAGCTTGGTGAAGAATGTCTTTGCAGGCACGCCAACAACATAGCCATCAATGCGATCAATCACACGCAGCCCCTGAAGCGCATTGGCGGTGAAAACTGCATCAAATTCGCGCAGTTCTTGGGGCGTTTTCGGATCTGTGCTGATTTCAAGTTCGGATTCCTCAGCCCACTGCAAAACGAAGTCACGGGCTAAACCGCAAAGAATTCCGGTATCTTCATCAGGCGTCCACAAGCTTTCGCCGGAAATACCAAACAGATTGGCGACGCTTGTCTCTGCGACATTGCCATCTGCAGACAGAATGATGGCATCATCCACGCCGTATTTCTGCACTTCCTGTCTGGCAGCAATGTTATCAAGGTAATTGGTACTCTTGATGCCACCAGCCACCGAATGTGAATTGCGGCGCACCTTTTCCGAGGTCGCGACACTAATCCCGATATTGGGATCAACCGGGTCAAACGGTGCGGCGGTGATCAGAATGGTCGGATCAGGCGAATCAGGCGGTAAAATGCCCCGTTCCCCTGGACCACGCGACACAGTCATGCGAACAACGGCGTCCTTGCGGTGAATTTGTTCAAACAGGGTCGCAACGACACTTTCGACTTCTTCGGTCTCGGGCAATAGATCCAGCGGGAATTCAATCAGTTCCGCATGATGGTCGAGCCGCCCCATATGGGCGTCAAGCCAGGCAATCTTACCTTCATGTGCGCGCATGGTTTCAAAAAAACCATCGCCAAGAAGAAAGCCACGATCCGTTACCGGAATGGACGCTTCATCAAGATCGCGAAAACTGCCATTCATCCAAACCTGCATTGCCCGGTCCCTTTTAGTCGTTATCGGCTCCCTTCCCGGAAGCACGTTTCAGAAAATTCGCCAACAGCGCATGGCCCTGTTCCGTAAGCACGGCTTCAGGATGGAACTGAACACCGTATATCGGCAAGCTTGCATGGGCAAATGCCATGACTTCACCGTCGGGCCCCGTTGCTGTCTCAATCAAACTGCCATCATTTGGCAAATCAACAATTAACGAATGATAGCGCGTGACTTGCAAAGGATTATTTAATCCTGCGAACAAGCCGGTTCCGGCGTGGCTGATTTCCGATGTCATGCCATGTACCGGTCGCTTTGCCCGTTTAACGGTTCCGCCAAAGGCCTGTACGATTGACTGATGCCCAAGACAAACACCAAGCATCGGGAACTCGGTCTTAAGGGTTGTCATAAGATCAAGGCTATTGCCCGCTTCATCGGGCCCGCATGGACCGGGAGAGAAGACAATGGCGGCAGGCCGCATCTTGCGAACAACATCAGCGGTAATCTGGTCATTTCGAACAACCTTGACCGCATGGCCCAATTCTTCGAGATAGCGGGCAAGATTGAATACAAAGGAGTCGTAGTTATCAATCAGCAGGATCATACCAGACCCTCTGCCTTGATGCCGAACAACTCAAACATCTTGGCGGCCTTGACCAGCGTTTCCTCGTATTCCATTGCCGGGTCACTATCAGCGATGATCCCGCCGCCAACGTTAAAGGCCATTTTGCCACCATTCACGCTGAGTGTTCTAATCGCAATATTGGTGTCCATGGTGCCGTCAAAACCGACATACCCAATCGCGCCGCAATAAGCGCCACGCGTCATGCCTTCGAGTTCGGTGATGATTTCCATCGCCCGAATTTTCGGGGCCCCGGTGATGGATCCTCCCGGGAAACAGGCACGCAGGGCATCTATGGACGTTTTGCCTTCTTTGAGTTCCCCGGTCACGGTCGACACCAGATGATGGACGTTGGCATAGCTTTCCAATGCACAGATCGCAGGTGTTTTCACAGTGTGAGGATTGCTCACCTTTGACAGATCGTTGCGCAAAAGGTCCACAATCATAATGTTTTCTGCGCGATCTTTGACAGACAGCATTAATTCCTGTGCCAGTTCTGCGTCGCTGAGCGGCGTCTCTCCGCGCGGTCGTGTTCCCTTGATTGGCTTTGTTTGGATTTGTCCGTTGGTGACTTTGAGAAACCTTTCGGGCGAATTGGAAAGTACCGCAACATCACCGAAATTCAGGAATGCGCCAAACGGCGCGGAACTGATATCACGCAGACGTCGGTAAAGATCAAATCGCTTTGGAACCGCATCGCTTGGGAATTCCGCACGGAAACTCTGCGACAGGTTTGCCTGAAAGATGTCGCCCGCGAAGATGTAATCAATCACCCGCTGCACAGCGGCTTCGTATGCGCTGCGATCAAAGTTTGATTGCCAGGCCGACACTGTCGGTGCATGCGGAGTTGCTGGAGTTTCGATCAACGGTTTGGCAAGTCTCAGATATTTGCGAACCAGAGCCATTCGGTCATTCGCGCGTTGATCGCGTTTTGGTCCGGGCGCCTCAGGAATTCCCGTTGAGATCAACCACATCCGTCGATCAAGCTGATCAAAAGCAATCACCAGATCATAGATCCCGACTGCCATGTCAGGCATGTAAAGCCAGTCATCTGGTGCTTTTGGCAGGACTTCGGTCTGATGGGACAGTTCATACCCAAAATAGCCAACCGCCCCACCCTGGAATGGCGGAAGATCTTCGTGGGTCTCTATCTTGTAGCGCCCCAAAAGATCATCAAGCACATCAAACGGATCGCCGGGCACGTCAAAGCCGTCAAGCTCCACCTGCCCGTTCTTCGCAGTCAGCTTGTGTAGCGGCGATACCACAATGTAAGAAAACCTGTCCCGGTCGCCAGAATCAAGAAAGTGGCTATCGGCAAAGATCGCAAAGGCACCGTAGGCATCAACGGGCTCAATATAGGGGCATTCTTCTATCAGCATTCAGCAGTGGCAATCTTGCAGGAAAAGGGATCCAAACCGCCGGAAAGTGCGGATTACTGCCATACCCATGGCAAGGCACGCCAATCTAAGCGATTCTTTTGCAATCTGGCGACGGTTTTTATCGACTGGACATGATTTCCGGCGCCAAAAAGGAAAAGGCCAACCTTGAGCGGTTGGCCTTTGTCATTACCTATCGAAATCTCGGTCACATTGAAGCGATACGCTCAAATGCCTCTTTGAGTTTGGCCAGGGTATCCTTGGCCTCTTCAAGCTTGGCTTTCTCGGCGCTAACAATGTGTTCAGGCGCGCGGCTGACGAACTTTTCGTTCGACAGTTTGCCTTCCTGTGCCTTGATGTATTTCGTCTTGTCCTGGATTTCCTTTTCAAGACGTGCCTTTTCGGCCGCCACATCAATGAAATCAGCGACGGAAACAAAAACCGTCACCCCGTCAACGACTGTCTGGATCGCACCTTTGGCAATCGCTTCGACATCGCCCTGCGCCTTAAAGGCAACATCAGCAACACGTGCCAAACGTTTGACTTGCGCTTCCTGTGCCGAAACAGCTGCCTTCATCGCATCGGTGGCATCCACAAGATAGATCGGGACTTCTGCCGCCGGCGGGACATTCATTTCTGAACGCACACCACGAATATCGCCAATCAGGCGGATGGCCAGATCAACCTCGGCCTCTGCTTCACGATCAATCAGGGCATCGTCAAACTGCGGATAGCCTTCGGAAATCAGCATTTTCGCACGACTGTCAGAAGTCTTATCCCAGAGTTCCTCTGTGATGAACGGCATGACCGGATGCAAGATCAGAAGGATCTGATCGAGAACCCATGCCGTCACGGCGCGAATTTCGGCCTTGGCTTCTTCGTCAGTCCCCATCAGAACCGGTTTGGCCAGTTCGAGATACCAGTCACAGAAAGAACCCCAAACGAACTGATAGGCGCTGCTTGCCGCATCGTTAAACCGGTAGGTTTCAATACCGGTCCCAACAGCCTTGGCCGCCTCGACCGTTTTGCCAACGATCCAGCGCCCAAGGGTCGATTTCACATTGGCCGGATCAAAGCCATCAACCGGCTTGCATTCGTTCATTTCGGCAAAGCGCGCGGCATTCCAAAGCTTGGTCGCAAAGTTGCGATAACCTTCAACGCGCGATGCAGCAAGTTTGATGTCACGTCCCTGCGCAGCAAGAGCCGTCAGGGTGAAACGCAGGGCATCACAGCCATATACGTCAATGATTTCGAGCGGGTCGATCACGTTGCCCTTGGACTTGGACATTTTCTGACCGTGCTCGTCACGGACGAGTGCGTGAATATAGACATCCTTGAACGGTACTTTTCCGTCCATGAAATACATGCTCATCATGATCATCCGGGCAACCCAGAAGAAGATGATGTCAAAACCGGTGACGAGAACATCGCCCGGATAGTATTTGGCAAGCTCAGGCGTTTTGTCCGGCCAACCGAGCGTTGAATACGGCCAAAGACCAGACGAGAACCAGGTATCGAGCACATCGGTTTCCTGGGTCAGTTCGACGTCCTTGCCATAGTGGGCCTTGGCAGCTGCCATGGCCTCTTCTTCGGTTTCCTCAACGAAGAACTCGCCATCAGGTCCGAACCATGCCGGAATACGATGCCCCCACCAGAGCTGACGGGAAATACACCAGGGCTGGATGTTACGCATCCACTCAAAATAGGTATTTTCCCAGTTCTTCGGAACGAACTGGATACGGCCATCTTCGACCGCCTCGGTCGCAGGCTTGGCCAGAACTTCCGCGTTCACAAACCACTGGTCGGTCAGATATGGCTCGATGACCACGTTCGAACGGTCGCCATAAGGTACCATGTGAACGGTATCTTCGATTTTCTCAAGCAGGCCGAGCTCATCCATCTTGGCGACGATTTGCTTGCGGGCTTCAAAGCGATCCAGACCACGATATTCCTCGGGCGCCTCGTCATTGATACGCGCGTGGTCATCCATGATGTTGATTTTTTCAAGTCCGGCGCGCTTGCCGACCTCAAAGTCATTGAAATCATGGGCCGGGGTGATTTTCACAGCGCCCGAGCCCTTTTCCGGGTCGGCATATTCGTCCGCAACAATTTTAATGCGGCGCCCGACAATTGGCAGGATGCAATATTTGCCAACCAGATCCTTGTAACGTTCGTCTTCCGGATGAACGGCAATGCCCGTATCGCCCAGCATCGTCTCCGGGCGCGTGGTCGCAACCGTTACAAACTCGCCGTCGCGACCTTCAATCGGGTATTTGAAATGCCAATAGTGGCCTTTGACTTCTTTCTGAACGACCTCAAGGTCGGAAATCGCTGTCAGCAGCTTCGGGTCCCAGTTCACCAGACGCTTGTCGCGATAAATCAGGCCATCCTTGTGCAGCTTTACGAACACCTTGCGGACAGCTGCTGACAGCCCGTCATCCATGGTAAAGCGTTCGCGCGGCCAATCCGGCGACGCGCCAAGACGGCGCAACTGGTTGGTGATGGTCCCGCCGGACTTTTCTTTCCATTCCCAGACTTTTTCGACGAACTTTTCACGGCCAAGGTCATGGCGCGTGACGTTCTGTTCGCCAAGCTGGCGTTCGACCACCATCTGGGTCGCAATACCAGCATGGTCGGTACCGGGCTGCCAAAGAGTATCCTTGCCCTTCATCCGGTTATAACGGATCAGGATATCCTGAAGCGTAAATGTCAGTGCATGCCCCATGTGGAGACTGCCGGTCACGTTGGGCGGCGGCATCATGATGACATAGGGATCGGCGCTTGAGGCCACATCACAGGCAAAGGCACCTGCTTTTTCCCATTTATCGTAAAGTCTGCCTTCAACATCGGCCGGGTTGTAGGTCTTCTCCAACATGGTCTTTTGATCCGCTGCGGGTTTCATCATTTATACAAAGAAAAAGCGGCGCACCGTTGGCGCGCCGCTCAAATGTCAAAATCGGCTCGCCTACAGGTCTTCGGCGCGGTTTACAATCCGCTCGATTTCCTTTTTCACAAGGCGTTCGATCATATAGGGAAGGTTTTCGTCAAGCCATTCCTTAAGCAACGGGCGCAGCATATCGCGCACCAGATCCTCAAGGGTGGCATGCCCTGCATTAACGCCAAGAGCAACTGCGCGTTTCTTTGCAACAGCTTGCGCCAATTCAGAGATGGTTCCGGTCGCTGTCGATTCCGTCATATTGGAAATCAGCGGCTCGTCATCTTCTTCATCGTAAAGCGCTGGCATTGCCGGTTCGGGCTCTGGTTCCGGTTCCGGCTCTTCAAATTCTTCGTCCAGCGGGGTCTCATCGAAATCGAGCATATCGTCGAGTTCGAGTTCTTCGGCTTCTTCCGGTTCGTCGAGCTCTAGTTCTTCGGGTTCCTCGTCGAATTCAAGCTCTTCGGGCTCTTCATCAAGAACGAGTTCATCGATTTCTTCTTCAGGCTCGGGTTCTGGTTCCGGCTCGGGCTCGGGCTCAGGTTCCGGCTCGGGCTCAGGTTCCGGCGTCGGTTCAGGTTCAGGAGCAGCTTCCTGTTTTTCTTCATCCCCCTCATCGGCAAGAATCTTGCGGATGGACTGGAGGATATCCTCCATGGAAGGTTCTTGTTGCCCGTCACTCATAATTAAACTTCCGCACTAGTGTCATTTAACCAGACCGATCCGACCCAAGTCCTAAGGCAGGGTGTATCACCCTGCCCCGACCATCAACAAATCAATCCGTTCCCCACCACTGGTCCTTGACCTTATTATAGTTGGACTCAGTGTCATAAACTTCGACCGGCAGACCAAGGACCTGCGCATTCAGCGCCCCCATGGCGGCCTTTACCTGGAATTCTGCAACTGCGGCATCACGTCGCGAACCGACAAGGTCCACACGCGCTTGCAGCAGCTCCTGTTCCTGATCCAGAACATCAAGAACAGTACGTGATCCAACCGATGCTTCACGCTGAACGCCATCAAGCGCCACTTCGGCTGATGAAACCTGTGCTTGCTGCGATTCGATACTTGCACGTGCCGTCACAAGCGTTTCCCATGCGCTGGTCGCATTTTCGATGACCGCACGGCGTGCTTCATCGATCTGAATGCGCGCCTGCCCGGCAGTCTGCTTGGCTGAACGCACGTTCGAGAAAACCGCACCCTGCTGATACAACGGGATCGACACCGATGCGATGATATCGGCGGTATCGGATGTCAAATCCTCGGTCTGGGCTTCATGCGTACGTTCAACACCGGCAGAAAGACTGACCTCCGGATACAGCGAACCCTCGCTCAGACGAATATCAGACTGTGCTGCTTCTTCGGTATAAACCGCCTGAAGTACATCAGGGTGCTGCCCCTGTGCAATCGACAGAACGTCTGAAATGCTGGTCGGAAGTCCTGCCAGCGGATTGGGGATTTCAAGATTGCTCGGCGGATTGCCGACAAGGCGCTCATACTGGGCACCTGTATTGGCGAGGGCGCCTTGTGCTGAAATCAGATCCGCTTTTGCACCGGCAAGGCGGGCTTCGGCCTGCGAAACGTCGGTACGGGTCACTTCGCCAACTTCAAAACGATCACGCGTAGCTTCAAGCTGACGCTCAAGAACGCGAACGTTGTTCTGGTTAAGCTCAACCACAGCAGTGTCGCGCAAAACGTTGAAATAGGCCGTTGCGACCTGCAGCATCACATCCTGCTCGGTCGAGCGCAGAGACGCGCGCGCAGCCTTAATGCGGGACTCTGCACGATCAGTTTCTGCTGTGGTACGCCCACCACGATACAGCGGCTGGGTAACATCGAGACCAACCGTATAAGGTCTCAGGCTGTTATCGGTGGTGCTACCGTTCACTTCGGTTTCGTTGTCACGAACACCTGCACTGCCAGAAAGGCTTACACTCGGCCGCCAGTTGGACAGAGCCGAGGAAATTTCTTCGTCGGTCGAACGCAAAGACGCACGGCCAGCTTCGAGTGTCGGGTTGCTCTGGTACGCCTTGATAAGCGCGTCTTCCAGGCTTTCTGCAGAAGCACCGCCAGCCACAAGGCCGCCAGTCGCCAAAATACTGCAGGTCAGCAAGAACCGTTTGATCATTTATCTACCCTTGTAAAATCCTACACCAAGTCCCGACCCCGGCGCAGTTTCACGTATGGTAACGACGGAAGAAAAAATTTCCAAGAAAAGAGGCATTTGCATCAAAAAAAAGTAATGTGCCCCGTTTCTCCGTCATTGCCATTCTCAATCGTAGCGGCTCATATCACGCTCTATATCAAGCGCC
Source organism: Thalassospira sp. HF15 (assembly GCF_011806525.1). Classification (GTDB taxonomy): domain Bacteria; phylum Pseudomonadota; class Alphaproteobacteria; order Rhodospirillales; family Thalassospiraceae; genus Thalassospira. Next base: position 465,455 of record NZ_JAAVKI010000001.1, read on the forward strand.
CATGCATCTATACCGCCGCGAACATTAAAAACCTCTTTAAATCCACGGTCCTCAAGGAACCGGCCCGCATGACGACTGCGAACGCCATGATGACAAATGATCGCAAGCGGTTTCTCAGGCGCCAGTTCTCCCACCCTGCCCGACAGTTCGGAAAGTGGAATATGGTGCGCCTGACTGATCGCGCAGATTTCAAGTTCCCAGTCTTCCCGAACATCAAGCAAATCAAGCGGATGATCGCCTTCAAGCCTTATCGCAAGTTCAGAACAACTGATGTCTAGCACCATCAAATCCCTACCCGGCCGTAATCAGGCCGAAAAGCCAAATCAGAAGACAAAGCTTTCCGCAGGCTCAAACCCCGGCAGGTATGGGATGTTCGCATCAAACAGATCACGATGACCAATCACACCGTTTTCACGCTCATAAAGGCGCGCAACACCAACCTTGCCCGGTTGACGAACAACGGCAAGCAAACGCCCACCCTCAGAAACCTGTTCCAGAATACCGGCTGGCACTTCAGCAACAGCACCGTCGAAGACGATGACGTTGTATGGTGCCTGCTTGGCATATCCCGATGCAAGATCACCTTCGACAACAATGACATTGTCATAATTTTGCTTTTGGAAAGTGGCCTCGGCCGATGCCGCCATATCCTTGTCGCTTTCAACGGATACGACGGTTTCTGCCACGCGCGAAATAAGCGCGCTGGAATACCCGTAACCAGCACCAATCACCAACGCAACATCGGTTTCGGCGATTTGCGCGCTTTGCATGAGGCGTGCGATGACCATCGGCTCCATGGCGAACCGCCCACCTCCCACTGCGATATCTTCGTCAATATAGGCGACGCCACGCTTTCCTTCCGGCAGGAACAGTTCGCGCGGAACCCCTTCCATCGCTGCGATGACCAGCGGATCGGTAACCTTGTTGGTCCGAACTTGATTTTCCACCATGTTGTGGCGCGCGATTTGGTAATCCATGATTATCTGACCTGAAAATTCTCGCGAGAAACGGACCGCAGTCCCCTTTGTTGTCCCCAAAGACGGCCACGGCAATTGCCCTGTTTATAGTTGGCACTTAAGCAACTGACAACCACGGATCAAGCGCAACCACTTCTTTGGGCATGCATTTTCTACTCTTTTACCAACTTCCCTCATTTAATTTTCGCCCATTTGCAGCAGATCGACCATCAGGCTGAGCTCCCGGGACAAAAAAAATAGTGAAAGTACGCTAACCATCCCTATATGGGGATAATATACGCAAGTATATATTTATAATCTAACTGCAAGCATCACTTGCATAAAACAATGTCGTCAAACCTCTGCGCCACGATCTTGCAGCGGTTTATTCAAGGGGAACACCAACTATGCGTGATAATGGGCCGGTCACCAATCGCGAAATCGAAATGAAAGACGAGGAAATCCTCGTGTCCAAAACGGATACCGGAGGACGTATCCAGTTTTGCAACCAGGCTTTCATTGATATTAGCGGCTTTACAGATGACGAACTTGTGGGCTCTCCGCATAATCTGGTGCGCCATCCGGATATGCCCAAGGAGGCTTTTGCCAACCTTTGGCAAACCATCAAAAGTGGCTTTCCCTGGCAAGGTCTGGTTAAGAACCGAGCAAAGAACGGCGACCATTACTGGGTACGCGCCAACGTAACCCCTACGGTCGAGAATGGTGAGGTGACCGGATATGTCTCAATCCGTACAAAGCCGACCGAAGCAGAAAAGAAAAACGCAGAAGGTGTTTACGCAGACATTCGCAACGGTGACGCAAAAGACGTCGGGCTTGAATTTGGCGAAATCATAAACACAAGCCCGGCATCAAAGGCCAAGAGCTTCTTTTCGAGCATAAGGGGCGCTCTGCTCCTTGCGTTCGGAACAATGCTTCTGCTGATGCTTGTGATCGGTGGCTATGCAATATACAGCGAGTACCAAACCGAAAAACGCCTGGAAAGTGTATACGAGGACCGGGTCAAGCCCCTTAACCTGCTGAAGCAAGTATCTGATGATTATGCGGTGTTTGTCGTTGACGCGTCCCATAAGGTCCGGAACGGCAACTTTAGCTGGCAGGAAGGTATCGAAAGCATTGATCTTGCTGAAAAACGGATCAAGGAAAACCTCGATATCTACTTTGCGCGCAGTATTGATCCGGACGAAGCCCAGATCATTGCGCAGGTAAAAGACCTCATTCCGGCAGCAGACGAGTTGATCGGACGCCTTCGGACAATCTTTGAGCAGCAGGACACTGCCGCCCTGGATGCCTTGGTTAAAGATGATCTTTATCAAGTAATCGATCCGCTGACCGAGCAGATCGGCAATCTTTCGGTGGTTCAAAATGAAATCGTTGGGAGCCAGGTAGAAGACGCGCGTTCTGCCTTTACCATCGCTGTCATTGTAACACTTGGGTTGCTCGTGGTCGCAGCTGTGCTGACCTTCATCTATGCGGCGGCTTTGACTCGCATGTTCCGTCGTCCGCTTGAGGAAATGGGGCGCCACTTTGAAGCAATTGCGCGCAATGATTCTGCATATCTGATCCCGCTACCCAAAATGCCGGATTTCAAACCTGTCATCCAGCAGCTTCGCGCGTTGCATGCGAAACTGGCCTATAGCCGCCTGGAACGCGAGGAAAATGAAGCAAAGGCCAACACTCAACGTGTAGGCGCATTGCGTGGGCTGGCCGAAACGGTCGAGCAAGAATTGCACACTGTTGTTCAGTCGATCATCGACCAGACGCAGCGACTTAATTCTGCTGCTGGTGACATGGCCGGCTCCTCAGAGCGGGTTTCCCAGAACTCTGAAAGTGTCGCCGCTGCCGCCCATGAGGCACTGGCAAACGCGGAAACTGTGTCCGGTGCGTCCGAAGAACTTGCGGCTTCGATCCGGGAAATTACCCGCCAGATCGAAGAGGCTACGTCCCTTACTGCTGACGCCAATCAGGCGGGACAAAGTGCAGAAAGCACTGTGACATCCCTAAAAGATAGTGTTGATCGCATTGGAGAAGTTGCGGAGCTTATTGGTGATATTGCAGCCCAGACCAACCTTCTGGCTTTGAACGCCACCATCGAAGCCGCCCGTGCGGGTGATGCGGGCAAAGGCTTTGCCGTTGTCGCACAAGAAGTCAAAAACCTTGCCAACCAGACCGCCAAGTCGACGGAAGAAATCACGCGTCAGATCGGTGAGATTCAGAATGTGACTGGTTCAGTGGTTTCCACGGTGCAGCAGATGACCTCAAGCATCCGTCGTGTCGATGAAGTCGCCTCAAACGTCGCGACAAGCGTTCGCCAACAAGATGACGCGACCCAAGAGATTGCGCGCAATGTCGTGCAGACCGCGGAAGCATCGAACGAAGTGACCGAAAAAATCGGACACGTTGCCTCCGAAGCGCAGGACAACCTCACCCGCGCTGCTGATATGAACAAAATCGCAGAAGACGTCGATGCAAGCATCGCCGAGCTGCGCAACAGCCTTGTTCGAATCGTTCGTACCGCAACCCCGGAAGTAAACCGCCGAAAAGACCCGCGCTTTGAAGTAGAGCTCCCCATCACGCTGACAATTGGCGGCAAATCAATCTCTGGACAAACCATTGATATATCAACCGGTGGCACCAAGGTTTCGCTAAACGAAGAGATTGCACAGGGAGCGAAAGGCGAAATCACAATCAAGGGACCAGATACGACCATTCCTTTCGAGGTCGAGAATGCGGTTGATACCGTCGCCAACCTTGATTTTGCACCCAGCAAGGTCCGTGAAGAACGCCTCAAGCCATGGCTTGAAAAGCGGTTCGGCAAAGCGAATGGATAAGGTGATGCCTGCATTCACGTCAGACGCATAAACAATCTGTGAAAACCGCCCGAGATTAATTACGGGCGGTTTTTCTGATTTCACGAGGTTATTCATCATGTCTGCCGAAAAATGTAAAATTGGGTGCTTGACGGGTTGCGTTTGTTGAGGCTATACACCGCTCCAGCCAACGCGAAGGCGCGATGGCGGAGTGGTTACGCAGAGGACTGCAAATCCTTGCACGCCGGTTCGATTCCGGCTCGCGCCTCCACTGATCCGGCATAGCTCAGTTGGTAGAGCAAATGACTGTTAATCATTGGGTCGCAGGTTCGAGTCCTGCTGCCGGAGCCATAAACCCCTGGAACTCTGTTCCGGGGGTTTTTGTTTTCCAGGTCAATTTTTCCGGATCGTTTCAGGTGCTATGAGCGCCGGAATAGCGCGTATAACAACAGGCCATTTTCAACTCTCTTTCACCCTGCCCGTTATCCCTGCACGTATGACCCATCGCAGGATTTGATCGCCTTGAAAAAAGACGTGATTTTGGCCCGATTTTATCAAAAAAGGTCTTGCGGGCCTCGGACTGTTTGATTATACACCTGCCACGCGCATTGAAAGACGCGCAACGCCTGATCCGGCATAGCTCAGTTGGTAGAGCAAATGACTGTTAATCATTGGGTCGCAGGTTCGAGTCCTGCTGCCGGAGCCAATTAAAAAGGGACCGAACAATTTGTTCGGTCCCTTTTGCTTTTGCCCAACAGACATGATGGATGATCCAGTAATGAAGACCGTCAAAATTGACCTGCGTGAAGTAGAGCTAGCGACCCTTTCCGGATCGACACGCGGTTGGTTGATCATTGGGGATAACGGTATCATTCACGGGATGGTGCACCCGATTGACGGAGATCTTTTCACCATCTCGTCGAGCACTGATCCTCGCATTCAGGCCTTTGGTTGGTGCCCGATGTTTGACAGCCTTGCTCATGTACAGTCCGATCTGGAAATCGCTCTTGCCATGTCCTCGCAGGAAGAAGTCGAAACATGGCTGGAAGACTCCGAGCGATTTGATGATGACGGCCATCACGGACACGTCCACTAACGCCCTGGCGGATACGTGTTCACAAACCTGCCCGTTTCCGCTGCAATGCACTGCCACAAAAACTTCGTCTGCGCAGTGCTTTATTGATGCACAGCAAATCAATATAATTGGTATGCCTCTAAAATACCGCACTGCATCATTGATGGCGTGCTGACAATCTGGCATGCGCATCACCATATAGGGCAAATTGGTCGAAACCCGGCCCGCCCCCAGGACAAGGCGCAATTTGGCGATGAGTACAATCAACCTCGATCATCTGTTCAAACCCAAATCGGTTGCCGTGATTGGCGCGTCGAACCGGCCGCACTCCGTCGGCAGTGTGTTGATGAAGAACCTGCTTGCCGGGGGATTTGACGGACCGATCATGCCGGTTAATCCGCGCAGCCAGTCAATTGGCGGTGTTCTGGCCTACCCGGATGTCAACAGCTTGCCGGTTGTGCCCGAGCTCGCCGTGATTTGTGTTCCGCCCAAGGGTGTTGTTCCGGTCATGGAATGTCTGGCGGAAAAAGGTTGTCTTGCGGCCATCGTCCTGACAGCGGGTCTGAGCGCTGAGCAGTATGACGAAAAGCGTAACGTCAAACAGGCCATGCTCGAAATCGCGGCATCCAAAAAGATCCGCCTGCTTGGCCCGAACTGTCTTGGTCTGATGGTGCCGGGCATTGGCCTGAATGCCAGTTTCAGCCATCAAAGTATTGGCAGTGGCAAAATCGCCTTTGTTTCCCAATCCGGTGCCTTGTGTACCGCCGTTCTCGACTGGGCCGCGGCCCGTGGAATCGGCTTTTCTCACTTTATTTCGCTGGGTGAGTGCGATGACGTCGATTTTGGCGATGTCATCGACTATCTCGGGTCAGATCCCGATACCCGCGCGATCATGCTTTATATTGAGTCGATCCATGAACGCCGGAGCTTTATTTCCGCTGCCCGTGCTGCGTCACGCAACAAACCGATCCTTTGCATCAAGTCCGGCCGTTTTGCCGAAGGTGCGGCTGCGGCGGCATCACATACCGGCGCGCTGGCCGGGGCAGATGATGTCTTTGACGCTGCAATCAAACGTGCAGGTGTGTTGCGCGTTTACACGGTCAGTGAAATGTTCTCGGCGGCTGAAACGCTGTCGCGCATGCGACCGTTCCGTGGCGACAAGCTTGGTATTGTCACCAATGGTGGCGGTATCGGTGTTCTTGCCGTTGATGCCCTGATTGAACGTCAGGGGCATCTGGCCCATCTCGAAGATGACACCATCAAGGCACTAGACGAAGTCCTTCCGCCGACATGGTCACACGCCAATCCGGTCGATATTATCGGCGATGCGCCGGGTGAACGGTATGCCAAGACCATTGATGTGGTGTTGAAAGACAAGAACATCGACAGTTTGCTGGTGATGCATGCCCCGACAGCCATTACCGACCCGGTCGAGGTGGCTCAGGGCGTGATTGACACGATCAAGGGCAGCAAGAAGAACATTCTGACCAACTGGGTCGGCGAAGCGACCGTGGCCGAGGCGCGCAACATGTTCTATGCGGCGGGCATTCCCACCTACCGCACACCGGAAAACGCGGTCGCCGCTTTCCAGCACATGGTCAATTTCCGCAAGCTGCAAGACCTTCTGATGGAAACACCGCCGTCAGTACCGCATGATTTCACACCGGATATCGACAAGGCGCGCAGCATCATTCATTCCGCGATCCATGCGGGCCGCCATATGCTGACGGAACCCGAAGCGAAGTCGGTACTGGAGTGCTTTGGTATCAACACCGTCAAGACGTTTGCCGCCCTTGATGTCGAGGATGCGGTGAGCAAGGCTGAAAAGATCGGCCGACCAGTCGCGCTTAAGATTCTTTCTGACGACATCAGCCACAAATCAGATGTCGGCGGTGTCATCCTGAACCTTGAAAACGGCGAGGAAGTCCGCGCCGCTGCCGAGAAGATGAACCGCATCATCCGCGAAAAATTCCCGGAAGCGCGTCTGCGTGGCTTTACCGTTCAGGAAATGGTCAAGCGTGCCGGCGCACGTGAACTGATCGTTGGCATGACCACCGATCCGATCTTTGGTCCGGTCATCCTGTTCGGTCATGGTGGTGTCGAGGTCGAAGTTGTCCGCGACCGCGCCATGGCGCTGCCACCACTTAACATGAAGCTTGCCCGCGAACTGGTCGAAGGCACGCGCATTCACAAGCTGCTCCAAGGATACCGCGATGTACCGGCGGTCAACCTTGAAGAGCTTTATATGACACTGGTGCGCCTGTCTCAGCTGGTTGTCCAGCTTGGGGAGGTTGTCGAGCTTGATATGAACCCGCTTCTGGCCGACCGTGAAGGTGTGATTGCTCTGGATGCCCGTATCAAGGTCACGCCAAAGGTTCTGAGCGATGAAAACCGCTTGGCCATTCATCCCTACCCGCGTCATCTGAAAGAAAAAGTGGTAATGGATGATGGCACGACCTATTTGTTGCGCCCGATCAAGCCTGAAGATGAGCCGGCTCACTACGAGTTCATGTCGCGCCTGACGCCGGAAGACATTCACTTCCGCTTCTTTGGCTCTGTGCGGGAATTGCCGCACTCGGAAATGGCACGCCAGACCCAGCTTGATTACGACCGCGATATGGCTTTCCTTGCGATTCTGCTTGATGGCGACGAGGAAGTCGAATTCCACGGCATTGTTCAGGTCGTCATTGATCCGAGTAACGAAAAGGCTGAATACGCCATCATGGTGCGTTCTGACATCAAGGGGCGCGGCCTTGGCCGCATCCTGATGGAAAAGATGATCGAATTCTGCCGTCACAAAGGGACAGAAACCTTCATTGGTCAGGTTCTGCCAAACAACCGTCGGATGCTGACACTTTGTGAAAGCCTGGGCTTCACCCGTAAATTCATCCCCGATGAGGATGTGTTTGAGGTAACCCTGCCGCTGCAACGCGACCCGGAATAATGCCTGACCACTTCGTCAAACAAGAAAGCCCGGTGAAAATCACCGGGCTTTTCTTATGGCGAAACGGGTACTGAACGTCAGGGGGTTTCGGCGATCAGCTTGGCCTTGATATCGGCAACTGCCTTTTCCGGGTCGATCCCCTTATCGCGCAGCGTATCAATGGCTTCGTTTTCGATTGTACGAAGTTCCTGCAAGGTCGTCTGAACATCTTCAAGCTGTTGTTCAAGCTCTTCGATCCGGCGACGCCCGACCAGCATCAGGTGCGCAAGTTGCTCCGTGCGGCTGCGGTCGGCATCATAAAGATCGATATATTCCTTGATATCCTCAAGCGAGAAGCCAAGACGTTTGCCGCGCAAGACAAGCATCAATCGCGCACGGTCACGATAGTTGTAAACACGCGTCGCCCCTGCCCGCTGCGGCGCAAGCAGGTTTTTGGTTTCGTAAAACCGGATCGCACGCGGGGTGATATCGAATTCTTCGGCCAGCTCGGTAATGCTATAAAGCTTGTCGTTCATGGTTTTTCTTGTTTGTTGAATGCGGTACGCCACCATCGCAACATTCCGACAGGCCAGTCAACTGATTTACGCATACGTAAGGCCAAAACACTCCGTGTGGGGTCTTACGATCACGTCGCTTCAATCGTTGCAAACTGGCAAGGAACGTACGTAATCAAGGTCAACCGGAATGTAGTCCGGGCCCGCAAACACACGCCCGTTCGTCACTGCACCTGGCCAAAACCCGCTGTCGCACGACCATGAACTGCCATCGGGCATGGGAACACTCAAGGCTTCGCAGTAAGCCTCTTGATGCTGGACACGAAGCTCAAACCGTGCAGCAAGCCCATCCTCAAACAATGGGGTATCTGACGCGCGTGGTGCCGTAAGCACATCGTGGTATGGATCAAATACGGTCGGATAAGTCGGATGGTTTGCAAGATCACCTGTAAACTGGACCGGCAAGGGCCCGGTCGCAGAAAGATCAAGTTTGCCGGCCGGACCAAAGAAGGATTGATCAAGCGGCATCATATCTTCGGGTAGTTTGGTCGGCTCGGCGTGCTCGATCGCGTTGCGCGCATTGATCAGGCCCCTGGTCGTTCCCTTCTTGATGTATTTCTGGCGCAGGAAAAAGCTGTTGTGCAGGCAAACCGACACGTAGTCGGGCTGAGGAACAGATCCGCCCTTGCCCAGCTTGAGGACAGCGCCGCCATTATACTCATCGCCCTCCGGGCCCGGGCGGCTGTCAAACCAGCAGATGTTGCCGAAGTAGTACCAGAACCCGCCGCGCACACCATCCTGCGAGAACAACTTGTGGCAGTTATAGAACCGGTTGCGACCGACCCACCATCCAACCGCAGTGGCTTCGGGTTCGACCGGGTTGTCGCGGATGTATCTAAAACGGTTGTCCAATATCCGCACGTCACGGTTAAAGCTGCCGACAGGTGCATCAAGATTATGTCGGGAGACATCCATCCGAACGCCATTATAGCAATCACAGATATCGTTTCGGATGATTTCGACATCGCCGATGATGTCATCCGCACCGAAAAACGCGCCGTTAAGATAGCGGTATTCGACCTTTATAACATTGCCATCCTCATCCTTGCCGTCATGGATTTCATCCCAGCGGATCTGGCGCCAGATATTTGGATCCTGCACCCAACGGCAATCAGAGATCGAGATGCCGCGTGTTTGTTCACCATTGGCATAAAAGGCATAGGTCCCCTCGGTAATATCGAGATCACGAAACGCCAGATCGTGACTGTTTTCGATATAGACCGCACTCGGCCAGGCCCGCTTGATGGTAAAAAGCTCGATCCGGATATGGGATACTTCAATCAGCTGGAATACTGCAAAGCCCGCCTGACCGGGATTGCTTGCCGATATTGACCGGTCCGGAAGTTTTGCCGCGTCAATGATAGCATCCGGTTCGCCGCGAACAATGATTGGGTGTTCTGCTGTTCCACTGCGCGGAAACCGCAAAGGTTCGTCAAAGCAATAGTCGCCTGCAATCATCCGGATCATTTGTCCGGGCTGGCTCTGGGCAATGGCGTGGTCAAGTGTCAGGGTTGGACGTAACTTTGCGTCAATCCAATGTTCCCCGCCATCGTTTGAAACGTAAACAACTTCCATAACCACCCCTCCCTGACATCGATTGCAAAACCATAGCGTGAAACAACCGAAGGCGAAATACGTTGTTGTCGGCGTGCTTTGAGAGCACCCAAGTTTATTTCAACATACTTTTTGAAGTTTCACAGGTTACCGACAAAACAAGAAAGTGAGGGTTACTCACATTCAAGCATCTGGCACGCATGCCTAAACGCGATCACCGCTTTCCATTGGCCATCTGGTGTGATGGCTGTCGATCACAAAGCGATGTTTGTGTGTGACCGGCGGATGATAGTGCTTATGCCGGTGTTTTTCATGTCCGCTTGCATGATCGTGCACATGTGCATGATGCGGGTCGTTATGGTCATGCGGATGCTCATGCCAGAAACCGGGATGGCTGTGGCGTATTTCCAGCTTGTCTGCCCTGGGCCAGACAAGCTCCGCGACGACAACCGCCACAAGGGCCAAGCCGCCCGATGCCAGAAAGGCGACTGAAAGATCGACCAAACTGCCGAGCCACCCGACGATCCCATAGGCAAACAACCAACCGCCATGGGACAAGGCAAAGTTGGCTGCAAAAAAAGCCGAACGGTCGCCATCCCCTGCGGAACGCTGCACCAAACGTCCCCCCGGTGTTTGGGCAAATGTCGTACCAGCCCCGGCAATCACCCAGAGGGTTGCAAAAACAGGGACAGATGTGCCACCTGACAACATCACGATACCACCCAGCAACATCGCAACGCTTGCCACCACAATCCCGGACAGCATCAAGGGACGCTCGCCCATCCGGTCGATCAGACGCGGGATCATAAACGCCGCACTCATGGACCCGGCACCTGCGCAAGCCAGAAAGCCTGTGGTCAGCAATTCGGTGCCACCTAAAACACCACGAGTCAGCACGACTGTATTGACGATGATCATCGCGCCGACCGATGACACGGCAAAATATACTGCCAGAAGCCCCCGCAAGCGTGGTGTTTTCAAATAAGCCACAATGCCAAACACCGTATTGGCATAAATCCCGCCTGCCCGGTCCGTGGGCGCGGCTTGCGGTATCCGGGCGGTTACGATCAGCAGTCCGGACAACAAAAATGTCAGGCTATTGGCCATAAAAAGACTGTCGAATGACCAGATCACCAATAGCCCCGCTGCCAAAACCGGGCTTGCCAGATTTTCAACATCATAGGCCAACCGGGCATAGGACAGCCCTTTGGTATATGCCTTCTCGTCAGGAAGGATTTCCGGGATGATCGCCTGAAATACCGGGGTGAAGCTGGCAGACGCGGCGTTAACAACGAACACCAGAACGAAAATCTGCCAGACCTGATCCACAAATGGCAGACACAGGACAATACCCGCTCGTAACACATCCATCCCGACCAGCCACAGCCGGCGTGGCAACAGATGTGCCATCCCGCCAGCAATCGGCGCGATCACAAGATAGGCCACCATTTTCAGAACAAGGATAGAACCAAGTACCCGCCCCGCATGATCCCCGGCAAGGTCGTAGGCCAGCAGTGAAAGGGCCACTGTCGTTAACCCTGTTCCGATCAGGGACGTAATCTGGGCCGCAAACAAATGGCGAAAGACCGGTTGGGAAAACGGGGATATGGATGAAGTCATCACCGCCCTTTCAGGGTCTTGTAGAGGATATGATCCTCAGGATGCGTCCTCTGCCTGCTTGGCGCGTTCACCGGCCGTGCATTTCTTTTTCGGCAATTGGAGCACTTTGCCTGTTCGCAATTCAATGATTCGGGTGGCAAGTTTACGCCGGAAGTGCGGATCATGCGATACAAGGATCATGGCTTGCGGAAGACCAAGCAGGATTTCCTCAAGCCGGTGCATGTTTTCTTCGTCAAGTGCATTGGTCGGCTCATCAAGCAGCAACACGTCTGGCTTCATCGCCAGAACAGCCGCAACAGAGACCAGCCGCTTTTCCCCGCCAGAAAGTTCATGAGTAATGCGTTCCCGCAAGTGTGTCAGGTGCAGTTGTTCAAGAACCTCATCGACGATTGCCAAGGCTTCCTCGCGGCTGGCCCCCAAATTAAGCGGGCCAAATGCGATGTCTTCGATGACAGTCGGACAAAAAAGCTGATCATCGGGGTCTTGAACGATGAAGCCGACCCGGCAGCGCAAATCGTGAAATTCGGTGTCGGTGAACCGTGGTGTTCCAAAGGCGCGGATTTCACCAGCATGCGGCTTGATCAAGCCGACTACAATCCGCAAAAGCGTGCTTTTCCCTGCCCCGTTCGGTCCGGCAAGAAACAGTCGTTCACCCGGATCAAGGGTCAGACTGACATTATTCAGAACATTCTGGCCTGCCCGATAGCCGTATGAAATATCGTTTAATTCAATAAGCGAAGACATAAATTCGATCCAAAACGACAAGAGCAGCGATCAGGGCGAGGAAGAAAACGGCAAACACACCATCACGGCGCCGAAAGGCCATATCATCAATCATCGGGAAATGGCCACTAAAGCCGCGGCACTTCATAGCGTCAAGCACACGTTCGGCGCGTTCAAGGGAACGTACGACCAACATGCCAAACAGATCCCCTCCTGACCGGTAGGTGTGCGCATTATTGCGTGCCTTGAACCCACGCAGTTTCATTGCCATCCGAAGACGATGATACTCATCATGCAACACCGAAATGTACCGCACGGTAAACATCATGAGATGCACCAGTGCAGGCGGACATTTCAATCGATAAAGCGTGTGTCCCAACGCCACAGGCGTCATACCCGAAAGCAAGCTTAGCATCATCAGGACAACCGCGTTCGCCCGAATGCCGATAAGGACGGCATGCATCAACCCTTCCTTGCTGGCTTCGGCTCCTAGGACGGAGAACATCGTTGTACCGGGTGTCGTGAAAGGCAACATCACCAACATTACAATAATGAAGCCGTCCATGGCCGCCATGCGTTTCAATGTCACGCGCAATGGCAAGTCGGTCAGGCTCATGGTGACTGCGGCAAGCGCCACGGCCCCCAGCGCAAATTCGATCTGTTGCAAGACTACCACGACAATCGCGAAAACACAGGCGGCAATGACACGGACCCTCGGATCGAACGTCCCGACCAATGACGGAGCATCCCCGCCACCTGTCTGAACCTTCAAGGGTTGGTCATGTCCGAAAAGATGGCTCATGCGTTGGGTGCTTTTGCTCTTATCCGTCGCGCTGCGATGTAATAAATAATCCCGAAGGCACCGAATATATAACCAATCCCACCCAGAATCGATTGAAGATCATTCTTTTCCTTATAGGCGGTGATTTCACGTCGTAACGGGCGCAATTCGTCGCGCACGATGGTCGCGATAATCTCTTCCTGTGCATGGGTAATTGTGGAGCGGGTATCTGTGTCCGCCGCATCGGATGCAGTCGCGGTTTGCGATGACGCTGTTTGGGCCGGGCCAGCAAAACCAGACAAGTCATTTATCGCAAATTTCGCCTCTGCAACGTGACCCGCACCCAGATCGGCGCGAAAGCGCAAGTCAACCTGACGGCTTGGTGTGTAGGTAAAAAAACCATCCGCATCGGTTGTGACTTCGTCGATCTTGTTTCCCTCGGGATCAAAAATCTCAACAAGTGTGTTGGCGGCCATAATACCGTTGGAAAAACCGATCTCGCCTTCGATGTTCTCCCCACTGGGAAACACTGACGCAATTACCTTGTGCGCATTCGCGGGGGCTGTGGTCAGCGCAACAAAGCCCAACATGAAAAGCGTCGTGAGAACCTTAACCATTGGGGGCTTCCCCCGCCTGCTTTGCACGCAAAACCGCAGCCTGCAGCTGGAAGTCCGCAGCGGCATCGGCAGGCTGCAACAAAGCGGGTTTCACCTTGGCAATAAGATATACTGCTGCCGCCGACACCAGACCTTCAACCACCATGATCGGAATATGGGCAAAGAAGACAAGTTTGGCCGCCGGGATAAAGGCATCCCCGCTTAGGGCCAGCGAAATCGCGACAAACAGCGTCGTCAGCGCGATTGAAAACGCACCAGCGACCCCACCCAGAACCGCCGCGGTGACCGGGCTACTGCGAGAGACCATGCCCCTGAACAACAAGCCAGCAAGCACAGCAGGCAAGGCGATATTGACGGTATTGACGCCAAGCACCGTCAAACCACCAAAGCCAAAGAAAATAGCTTGCAGCAAAAGGCCAACAAAAAGCGCAGGGAACGCGGTCCAGCCAAGCACCAGCCCGGCCAGACCGCTCATGATAAGATGTACACTCGATGGTCCGACGGGCACGTGAATAAGCGAGGCAACAAAGAATGTCGCTGACAAAACCCCGGTTGCGGGAATTTTATCGATTGGCAGTTTGCGCAAACCAAGGCCAAGCCCGGCAACCGCAAGGACACCGCCACCAATCAGAACTTCCGGTGCCAGCGCACCATCGACAATATGCATCTATTTATCCCCCGCCTATTTCACATCATAGGCGCGAACCCACAGGACTGCATCCTGTGAAAGTTCTTTGCCCTGAAATTCTTTTTCAGGACCGCTGCCAAGTGCTGCAAATCCCCAAAAGCCCGCTTTGGGAACGCCAAAAGTGAAATACCCGTTTTCATCCGAAATGGCGACCACGGATCCGCCTGGCATTGGCGATGCCGTCGGTGCCTTGGGGGCATTGCGCGCCATATCTGGCTCCGCTGCCATATACTCAATTTCGATCTCTGCACCTGCCACCGGGCTTCCTTCGTTCAAGACACGACCGGTAAACGTTGAGCCGGCGACGATATTGGTCGGGCGGTTAAGTGGCAAAATTTCCGTCTTGAGACCTTGCGGTTCCATCCAGTCCGTCGGGATTTCGTTGCGATTCACATAGGATTTCGTGATCTGCTGGATGTAAATATCTTCGCTTTCCTCGAAATACGGTTCTGGGACAACAACCATGACATAATCACCACTCCGCTTGAGTGGCAGCGTGGCGTCATATGCCTTTGCTTCATTTTCAGTGCCGTGGAAAGTGATTGGGGAAAGCGTTGATTTCAGATCAACCTTCTCGCCGCGATGAACCGCATAGAATTCAATTGGTTCGGCCATGTCCATGACATGACCGTTTTCAAACGGGTGCCAGAAAATCAGCTTTACCGGCTGATCTCCGGCCTTTGTCGCATTTACTTCCGGCGTATAAGCCAACTGAAAATGGGCGCTGGCCGGCATGGTAACCGACAACACGCAGGAGCTTGCAACTGCAAGCCTACTAAGATTCTTCAACATATAATCGTCTCTTTCTCAAACGATGCATGCGGCAACAGCCCGACATGCAGGGTCAGGACAAAGAACGATAGGATGGCTGGAAGCAAGATTGCGGATCTTCAATAGACCGTTTGTACCCCTGCAACCTGACGCTCACCCCGGCGTCCAACAGTTTCATACCAAGCGTCAAGTGCTTGGCAGTCAAAGGCAGGTCTCCTGGCTCACGGTTTGAAAAACACTGCGCCTTCCCGGTTTTCACCAGTGGCATATGCAGTGCCTTGACCGCTTACAGTTGCGGGGGCAGCCGTGGCTTTGTCGTGCGTGACGCACCACGTTCCCTTTTAAGTTGATCCATTCAGATCAACACCAAAGACAGTGTCATAATCCACACGGGACAGATTGCTGTCAACTCTTTGTCCGGTTGCACAATCATAATCTTTTAGACGATGGCTTGACCTCATATGAACGCCGCGCAAAGATCATCGACACCTTTACCAACAGGCTGTGAATGCGGTCATCATCAAGGGCGGAAACATCATGACACCTGAAACAGTTCTTGTTTTCTGGTTCAAGGAACTTGAAGAAAAACAGTGGTTTATCAAGGACACTTCCCTTGATCGCCATATCACAGAACGGTTTTCGGATTTTCATGCCGCTGCCTGCGCGGGTGAACTTTTTACCTGGCGTAATACGCCCCACGGACGCTTAGCCGAGATCATTGTGCTTGATCAGTTTTCACGCAATATGTATCGCGATCAGCCGCAATCCTTTGCTTCTGATCCAATGTCACTGGTTTTGGCACAGGAAGCTGTTTCACTGGGGTTAGACCGAAAACTGGTCACACCGCAGGAACAGGCATTTCTGTACATGCCTTACATGCATTCCGAGTCCGAGATCATTCATGAAGTCGCTGTTGATCTGTTTTCTCAGCCTGGCCTTGAACACAATTACGAGTTCGAGCTGAAGCACAAAAAGATCATTGACCGGTTTGGCCGCTATCCACATCGCAATGAGATCCTCGGCCGCCCATCCACGCCCGAGGAACTAGCCTTTCTCGAGGAACCCGGATCGTCCTTCTGAGCATAAAAAGGGACGGTAATCCGTCCCTTTCATTCGTTCCGACTTAAACCGCGAAAAATCAACCGACATCCCGGTCGCGATTATCCCACCAGTCTTGGACAAGGCTTTCTGCTTCATCCATGTAGTCAGCTTTGCCCGCAAGGAATGCCGCCATCGCCGCACTGCCTTTAATCTTGGCTTCAGCGGGCATGTCGTCGACGTCACCGCGCCAGACAGCCAAAAAGTGCTTCAGCGATATCGGACTTTGATCTTCGAGAGCTTTTTCTGATTTCGACAACAAGGCTGGCCAGCGGACATCATTCAGTTCGCCATTATCAAGCATGCGCAAATCGACATGCTTGTAAGGCGTTCTTTCAGCCTCGCCGCCGCCGCCCTTGATCACGCCAATCCTCGGTAGTTCGAGGAGCTTGCCGGTTTCACGGTGAACATCAAGAAATGCAGGATGAAACACGCCAAGAAAAGCAGACCGTGCCTGCAAAGGGTTCAACAGTCGAAGCAGCGTATTGACCGGGCTGCGCAAGCCGAGCAATGGACGCAAGCCAATCAGTTCCTGCAGCTTGGGATGCATATGGCGCAACGGCAGGTAAGCAAACCCCTTTGACGCAATGTCGGACCGGGCTTCTTCGGCAGACATCGCGATCGGCAACTTCAGTGCCTTGATGGCGGCTTCCGCGCCGATGCCGTTCACCAGATGCGAATTATAGCCATGCATCAAGATCGGAACACCGTTCTGCGATAACAACAGGGCTGAGAGCACGAACCAGGGCAAACCACGGGTGCGACCGGCGGCATAAGACGGCCAGTCCAGTGCCGGGCGTTCAAGATCCTCGTTTTCGCCCTCTTCATCCGGCTCAAGACGGGCGGCCTTCCGGACAGCCTCGATCATGCCGGCGAGTTCTTCGGGGGTTTCTGCCCGGTAACGCAGCATCAACAGAAATGCACCAAGCTGGATCGGTTCGATCTCATCACGGAGGATCATGGAGAACGCCTCAAACGCCTCCTCACGGGTCAGGCTGCGCGAACGGCCCGGCCCACGGAAAAACGTGCGCAGATAGCCCGAAAACGGGTGCGCTTCAGGTAAAACGTTCTCTTCCTCGAGCTGTTCAAGATGCTCGTCGGTCATAGGATTTCACCGGATCGTTGTCATTACTGGTCGTGGATACGTGTAAAGACCCACTCTGTCTCGGATGACAGGTCATCCTGATAGCTGTAGCCATCAACGTTGAATTTCTTGAGCTCTTGCGGGTCTTCGAGGCGATTGTCAATCATATAGCGCGCCATCATGCCACGTGCACGCTTCGCCGAGAAACCGACAACCTTGGCCGCGCCACCCTTTACCTCTTTGAAAACAGGGGTAATAACCGGGCCATCAAGCACTTTGGTCTTGATTGATTTAAAATACTCGTTCGACGCCAGATTGATCAGGCTGCGGTCCTTGTGACCTTTGGTGATTTCATTGATTTCATTGGAAAGCTTGTCATCCCAGAACGCATACAGGTCCTTGCCGCGCGGATTGGAGAGACGCGTGCCCATTTCAAGACGGTATGGCTGCATCAAATCACGTGGTTTGAGCAAACCATAAAGGCCTGAGAGCATGCGAAAGTGATCTTCCGCCCAATCAATGTCGTCAGCCTTCATCGTATCGGCATCAAGGCCGACATAGGTATCACCGCGAAAAGCGAAGATCGCCGGTTTTGCATTGGTTCGATCAAACGGTCGGGAAAAATGCTGAAAACGCTGATAGTTCAGATCGGCAAGGTTTTCACTGATCCCCATGAGCTTCATAAGGTCGCTGCGGCTTTTTTTGCGCGCGACATCAACAAGTTCTTCGGTGTCGTCCAGAAATGCGGGCTGTGAAACAGACATTTCAGGGGCGTCTGTTTCAAAATCAAGCTTCTTGGCCGGGGACACAACAGCAAGCATCAATCTGCCTCTTCTCTTTCATCTCGGTTCAATTTGTCGTAACAAGCCACAAGGCATGGGCAATGTCTAGGGTCCAACCACATGTACTGCAATATACGGCTGTTCATGTATCTGGACCCTTGGTGTTAACCATAAACTTCTAATTTTGCAGATAATCCGTCTGGTGCAAGCTCTGGCGGAAGAAAGGACCCAATATGAGTGAACAAGTTCGCGCGTCGCACATTCTTTTGATGTATGCCGGTTCGGCCCGTTCGACCGCCACCCGCACCAAGGACGAAGCCCTGACCGAAATCAACTCCCTTAAAGACCAGATCGCATCGGGTGCGGATTTCGCGGAACTCGCAAAAGCAAACTCCGATTGCCCGTCTGGCCAGCAAGGCGGCGACCTTGGTTTCTTTGGTCGTGGTATGATGGTTCCGGAATTTGATGCCGCTGCGTTCAGCATGGACGTTGGTGCGACTTCTGACGTGGTTGAGACCGATTTCGGTTACCACCTTCTGCAGCGTACCGCCTAAGCAACCGCTTACGCACGGTGCAAAGAGTGAAGGCTGGCATTTGATTGCCAGCCTTTTTCTGTTTCTGTCACCGCAGTCAGAAATCAACTATCGGTGCATCAAGCTCATATTGCGACTTGTGATCTTCGATCTCCAGCACCCAGACATCGGGATCAAACCCAATTTGCTTGCGCCAGTATTCGTCACAGGCGAACTCCATTTCGCGCCCCCCATCCGGGCCACCAGCCACAAGCATCCAGCCCAGATCCCCATCAAGCGTTGTCACCCGCGAATAGACAAAGCACCCGGCATCAAACCGGTTAAGCTTCAAAAGCACTGCACCGGCATCTTCATTGCCCTTGTGGACCACCATCGCCGTGATCAGGTTTGACTGGCAAATCGCGATCTGCCCACGCACCCACAAACCGGCTTTCAGACGTGGTTGCATTTATACCCCTTCCCGTGAAGCGGTCACGTTTTCAGGCATTTGTAAAATCAGGTTCGCATTTGGACAGATACTTTCCCAGACATCCCACTCAGACGGCTTGGCGGCACCAAAGAAGTCCCCTTCCCGTCCAAGCATGTCGAAAATGATCTGGAAATGCAGGTGCGGTATCCAGTCCCCATTGATCGGGAAATCCCCGAAACGGCACAACAGATCATCGGCAGAGACTTCCTTGCCCTTATAAAGCCCATCAAGGGACTCGCGGCTGAGATGCCCGTAAAGCGTATAGAACTTAATGCCTGCAGCCGGTTCGTGCTGCAAGATGATGGTCGGACCATAATCCAGATGCAGGTTGTTATCGGCAAAGCTGTGCACGACACCATCAAGTGGTGCGAAAACCGGCGTGTATGCCGGTGCGAACAAGTCGATGCCAAGATGCTGGCTGCGGGCCTCACCATCGTTTTTGAACTGTTCGGATTGATAGCAAATCCGATCTTCACGATATCGCCCGATCCCGACCGGCGCATTGGCGTCCGCCAGTTGCTGCCACATGATTTCGGTTTGGCGCGCCGGGTCGCTTTCTCCGCCAATCACCACATCTCCGTTGGATGAAAAGTCATAAACGATCTTCGTACAGGTTTTGAGATCGCACTCCATCACCGACCGAAAACGATCACGGTTTGTATCGATCCAGGCACGCAGGGTTGCGGCTTCGGGCATTGGCTCCTGCCGTTGGGCAAGGCGATCCTGATAGGTTTGAAGACGTTGGGCTGCGGCGGTTGATCGCATGGCGGTCACGGTGGTGGCTCCGAAACAGAAAAAGGCAGGGAACGATGCCCTGCCTTTAGCTACATTAATATCTGCCGGGTCGGCAAGCATTGGCTTACCAGTTCGTCACTTCATATTCGCAAGACACGTCATCATCGTCTGTATCGGTCAGCGCAACCGTCAGACGGCGCATCTGCGGGTTGAAGCGTTTGATGAAGTTCAGAAGAAGCAGGGACTCTTCGGAAAGTTCGCCCGCGTCTTCGTCATCTTCGTCCAGTTCACACAGCTCGACCAGCTCAAGGAACAAGGCACCAAGCGCGCGTTTGACGTCTTCACCACCCTTAAGGCCGCCCGTCAGTTCGCCCAGCGGACCAAGATCGATTTCGAGTTTGCGCAAGTTTGCGCTCATCTGGTCGATGGCATCTTCATCAAGAACCATTTCGGCCGCAATCATGTGCGTGCCGACTTCGTTGATATTCATGAAACCAACGAATTCGAACAGATCGTCTTTGGTGCGACCGTCTTCCAGCAGCTTTTCGGTATGTGCTTCGAATTCTTCGAAGTCGATATCTTCGCCAAGATCGTTTTCAAGATCGCTCATGTCGCTCTCCAATCAAAATTTGCGCTGCTGATACTCTGGATTGCGGGAAAACTCAACCCGGACTGGTGATATGGACATCTGCTATGCGGCCATCACATTGCCTGAGACAAAGACCTTCAAAGAAGATTGCGAACGATACAGCATTATCTCTAGGATTAGAATAAATCTGATGGACAGGCTTTGAATGGAACCCGTTATGCCCGCCTTCACGCTTCTTGATGCTGTCGCAATTTGCTGGGCGTTTGCCTGGTGGGTTGGATACACGGTTTTTGCCGATGCCAGTTCACGCCGTCGCAACTCCATCTCTGCCCATATGGCACGCAATCGCCATCGCTGGATGGAACAGATGCTTAAACGCGATATCAGGATGGTTGATACATCCATTGCCAGCAATCTGATTACAGGCATCAGTTTCTTTTCTTCGACAACCATTCTGGTCCTGATCGGCCTGATGGCTCTGCTGGGTTATACCGACAAAGCCATTGAAACCGTCTCTGCCCTGCCCTTTGCGGCCGTTACCACGCCGGGTGTCTGGGAATGCAAGGTAGTGTTGCTTATCGTGATCTTCATTTATGCCTTCTTCAAGTTCACCTGGGCTTTCCGGCTGTCGAACTATTGCTCGATCCTGATCGGGGCAGCACCCGATGCCGATGAACCCGATGCTGCCCGGGCAGCGGCCCGCGCTTCGCGGATGAGCATGATGTCAGCGCATAACTTCAACCGCGGCATACGCGCCTATTTCTTCGCCCTATCGGCATTGGGATGGTTTTATCACCCCGTCGCCTTCATTATCTGCGCAACGTGGGTGACACTGGTTCTTTACAACCGGGAATTCCGGTCGCATGCACTTGATATCCTGAGCGGCCACCACTGATCGTAACAGCAACGAAAAAAGGGCCGCGATTGCGGCCCTTTTTTTTAATCTTCAGGCGTCTTACCTCTAAGCAGTTTGCGCTTTGCGACGGATGGCAAATGTTGCCACGACAAGCAATACAAGGCCAACCGGCAAGGCTGCACTGTAAAGCAAAGTCACCCAGCCTGATCCGGCATAGATCGTACCCGCCGACAGGGACGCAATGGCAACGGTCCCGAATACACAAAACTCATTGACCGCCTGTACACGAGCCTGTTCAGACGGACGATAATTTTCCGTCAGGAAGGTGGTTGCGCCTACAAACATGAAGTTCCAGCCAACGCCAAGCAGGACAAGTGACACCCAGAAATTGCCCATCAAATCCTGACCGGAAAGGCCAACCGCAAGACAGGCAAAATTAAGGATCGCGCCAGCCTGAATGACCTTAAGCGCCCCGAAGCGTCTAATCAGGTTGCCAGTAAAGAACCCGGGCGCATACATGCCCACTACATGCCATTGGATGATAAAGGCAGCATCACCAAACGCGTAATTGCAATCAAGGATCGCAAGTGGGGTGGCCGTCATGACAAAGCTCATCACGGCATAACCAAGGGCGCCGGCAATGATTGCCACGATGACCGCCGGTTGGCCTATCACGGTTGCCAATGGACGTGCCGGCTCCGGATGTTTGTGACCACGCATATCGGGCAGACGCAACTGACCAATCGCAATCATCAACAAGAACTGCAACCCGATCAGGGCGACAAAGGATCCAAGGAACGGAACGGTATCAAACCAATCGCGTGCAAAGCTTGCCAAGTTAGGACCGATAAAGGCCGAGGCCAACCCGCCCAGCATGGTGTAGGAAATTGCCCGCGCACGGAATTCTGCCGGTGCGGCTTCTGCGGCGGCAAAGCGATACTGCATGGCAACGGCATTACCCGCACCGATGCAGGCACAGGCCACGCAAAGCAGCCCAAAATTGCCATAGGTCACCGCCCCCATACCTGATATCGCCCCCGCCATGGCGATCCCAGCCCCCATCCAGAAGCCGAATCTGCGGCCCATCTTGGCCATCACAACAGCGGACGGTGCCGTCATCGCCATCATGGCAATCATCATGCAGGCGACAGGCAAGGTTGAAAGCGACTTGTCGCTGGCAAGCGAGAATCCGATCACGGCAGCGACGGTAAAAATCAATGACATCGCACTGGCTGACAGAGCGACACAGAGACTCAAAATCATGATGTTCCGGCGGACTTCCGGGCTCGACATGTGGGGCTCCCCTTCGGTGGCGGTGGTGGCGCCATTATGACGTTTTCGCAAAACAGGCCAAAGACCGCGGCTTCTATCTTGCTCTACAAGTTTGTCCTGTTATATTGGCTCTTCACCTTACGGGATAGTATCAATGTACGGCTTTGCCGACAAAAAGTTGAATACCGCTAAAATCACTGCTTGCTGCAATGGCAGCAGCGCGGTCCGTGCTGTCCCGAAAGTCGCTTTTTTCAAAGAGCGAACTTGACCTCATCCTGAAATTCCTTTTCTTGTGCATTTACCCCGCGTAAACATGCGGGCTCTATATGTGCATTACTGAATTATGCCCGCAGATAAAGCAGAGTTGAGCCAACCATGATTGCCCTGACCCTTCCCGATGGTGCCGTACGCGAATTTGACGGCCCGGTATCGGGGTTCGATGTCGCCAAAAGCATCAGTTCTTCGCTGGCAAAGAAGTCCTTTGCCATCATCGTCAACGGTGAAGTGCGCGACCTCGCGCGCGAGATTGACACTGACGCGACTATCGAAATCGTGACCAAGGGCCATGCGGAGGTTCTGCCGCTGATCCGTCACGATTGCGCCCACGTCATGGCCGAAGCCGTTCAGGAACTTTATCCCGATACGCAGGTCACGATTGGCCCGTCGATCGAAAACGGTTTCTATTACGACTTTGCCCGTGAAACGCCGTTCACGCCCGACGATCTGGTCAAGATCGAAAAACAGATGCACAAGATCATCGAGCGTAACGAACCGATCGTGCGTGAGGTCTGGGACCGCAACGAGGCGATCAAGTTCTTCCTTGATAAAGGCGAAAAATACAAAGCCGAGATCATTGAAGACCTGCCGGAAGATGAAACCATTACCTGCTATCGACAGGGTGATTTCATTGACCTGTGCCGTGGCCCGCATGCGCCGTCGACTGGCAAGATCGGCAAGGCCTTCAAACTGATGAAGGTTGCCGGCGCCTATTGGCGTGGCAATTCCGATAATGAAATGCTGCAGCGTATCTATGGTACCTGCTGGGAAAGCAAGGAAGACCTTGAAGCTTACCTGCACATGCTTGAAGAAGCAGAAAAGCGCGACCACCGTCGTCTTGGCCGTGAGATGGACCTCTTCCACATGCAGGAAGAAGCCCAAGGCTCTGTCTTCTGGCATGACAAGGGTCTGAAGCTTTATCGCAAGGTTGAAACCTATATCCGTGATCGCCTTGACGCGGCCGGGTATCAGGAAGTCCGGACGCCGCAGCTTGTCGACCGCGTGCTTTGGGAAAAATCCGGTCACTGGGAAAAGTTCCGCGAGAACATGTTCACCACTACGCCGGATGAAGATGATCCCGAACGTGTTCTGGCGCTTAAGCCGATGAACTGCCCGTGTCACGTGCAGATCTTCCGTCTTGGCAGCAAGTCCTATCGTGACCTGCCGCTGCGGATGGCGGAATTTGGCTGCTGTCACCGGAATGAGCCATCTGGTGGCCTGCACGGCATCATGCGCGTGCGTCAGTTCATTCAGGACGATGCCCACATCTTCTGCACCGAAGACCAGATTGTTTCGGAAACCAAGATCTTCTGTGACCTTCTGAAATCGGTCTACAAGGATTTCGGCTTTACCGATATCCTGGTGAAGTTCTCTGACCGCCCGGAAGTTCGTGCCGGGTCTGATGATATCTGGGACAAGGCCGAAGCTGCCCTGCGCGAAGCGGCACTGGAAGCTGGCCTGGCGCTCGAGGTCAATCCGGGCGAAGGCGCGTTCTATGGGCCGAAGCTTGAGTTTGTGCTGCGCGACGCGATTGGTCGTGACTGGCAGTGTGGTACCCTTCAGGCTGACTTCGTCCTGCCGGAACGCCTTGATGCGTCCTATATGGGTGAAGACGGCGAGAAGCACCGTCCGGTCATGCTGCACCGTGCGATCCTTGGATCACTTGAACGCTTCATCGGTATTCTGATCGAAAACTATGCCGGTCGCCTGCCGCTTTGGCTGTCACCGGTTCATGCGGTTGTCTGCACCATTACCAATGATGCCGATGACTATGCACGTGAAGTGAAGGCTGCGCTGGAAGCCAAGGGCCTAAATGTTGAACTCGATACCCGTAACGAGAAAATCAACTACAAGGTCCGCGAACACAGCCATGCCAAGGTTCCGATGATCCTGGCACTTGGTAAACGTGAAGCCGAAGAAAAAACCGCATCGGTTCGCCGTATTGGCTTCAAGCATCAGAAGACCTTTGGCATTGACGAACTTGGCGATGCGATGGCTGCAGAAATCCGTGATCGCGTGATTGAGGCCGAGTTCTGATCAAGCTCCAATAGACCACAAAAAAAGCCCGCAAGTCATATGCTTGCGGGCTTTTCTTTTGATAAAGAACGAGACTATTCTGGTGGAAGTTTCGGTTTATCCGATGGCGGTAACGCCCCACCACCCGCGCCAGAGAGATCAAGCTTGCCGCCCACTGCACCGGCATGCGCCCGTTGCGCACGCGTCTGGGCATAAGCCACGGACGGATGGCGTGCATTGCCAAACACCTGCCCGATAAATCGCCATATCTTTGGTACAAGCCAAACCAGAAGAAGCACAAAAACTGCGAGAAGCACAAAGAACACGACCGGATGGAATGCGACGGTGTAAAGCGCACCGAAAACCGCAACATCCTCGGCAACAGAAGCCAAACTGTTGCTAACCGGTTCGGGGGACGTATTGATCGCCGCCCGGCTGCCTGCCTTGGTAAAGTGGCTACCTGCTGCAACGGTGCCGCCGACCAGCAAGCCAATCGCAGTCTGGACACCATCACCCAACCCGAGGTCAAGGCCACCAAACGCGCCAGCGGCAAGCAACGCACCTGCCGGAATACGGATAAAGGTGTGGATGGCATCCCAGACGCTGTCGACAATTGGAATCTTGTCGGCAACGAACTCAATAAGATAGAGAAACATTGCCAAAGCCAGTACCCACCAGCTTCCCAGCACCTGCAGTTCAGGCGGCAAATCAAGCAGCCCGAAATTGTTCATGAACCCGAGAATAACCACAGTGCCATAAAGGTTTACACCGCTGGCCCAGGCCCCGCCCATTCCCAAAGCAAGAGTTTCAATTACCCCCAAAGAAAATGCCCTTTCAAAGCCATAATTCTCACCAACAAGTGAACAGGAAAAACTTTCAGTTGTGATAGATCACACATTCAGAGCGTCCCGGCACACGTATTAATGCCATACCAGTTTCAGGAAAGGTACGACGATGAACCGCGATGGTGAAACCCCAAAAATGATCAAGGCATATGCTTTGGTGATGATGCTTGTCACCCCGCTTTTGGCAGGCAACGCTTTTGCGATGGGCAGTTCGGATAGCTGGAGTTCGGAGGGAACGGACCTTTCAGCGGTAACCGAGCTTGTCGATACCGAGATGTATGAGATGGCAATCGACAAGATCAAGACCATGCTCGAAGAAGACTCGGAGAACGCGGACCTTTACAACTACCTCGCCTATAGCCAGCGTAAGATGGGTGACTTTGACAGCGCCGCTCAGAACTACGAACGGGCACTTATGATTGACCCGGAACATGTTGGCGCCCTTGAATATCAAGGCGAATTGTTCCTTCAGACGGGCAAGCCCGAGATGGCTCAGGAAAACCTGGCACGGCTTGAAGCAGTCTGCGGTATGGATTGTGAGGAATACAAAGTTCTGGCAAGCAAAATAACGAACTGACGTTTCCGAGTTCCATTAATGAATTCCTATTCGTCAGGATAGGTTTTCATGTTTGCGCAGGCACGCCATATCTCTGCCTAGGTTGGACACACGCATACGGAAAGAATCATGTCAGACGCAGTATTGCGCAAGAGCTATACAGTGGTTTGCCAGCGGACATCGGGGCAGAGCATGGAACTGGAGCCTGTTTCCAGTTATGGTGCCGCCCTGAGTTCAGCCAAGGAAGCCATCACCAACAAGCGAAATTCAGAAGTCCGTATTGTTGAAAACAAATATGACCAAGCGACAAGCAAAGACAAAAAGCAGGTCATAAAGATCCTGAAACCTGAAAGTGCCGGGGGATCTGGTGGAACCATGCACCGTGGCTCGGCACGACCGGTTGTAACGCGCGAAGTGGCCAACAAGGCGACCAAAGGCATCATCAATATTGTAATTGCGGTGACGGTTTTGATTCTGCTGGCCGGGATTATGGTTCCGCTGGCCATGAGATAATCTCTCGGCGCCACGAACAATCGATGGCCAGTTTATCTCCCTGATTTTCCTCAAGACCTGATCGCAGCTGGCTAGATTGCAACAGTTGTTTTTGCTGACAATGAAAGATATAACTTCCTTGATACAGCGATGATCAGGTGAAGCGTGAAAATCAGGTCTGCGACAACGAAAAACAACCCTCGCCGTCATTGGCGCTGGATTAATGCCGCAGCTCTCCTGCCGCTTCTCACGGCTTGCAGCACAGATGATTTGTCCGGCCTTTGGTTCGGTTCATCTTCGTCGCCGCAAGAAATCAGTTCGACATCTACCGGTCAGTCCTCCCCAGCGGAAAAAGCCGCCTTCGATCAGGCAGCGTGTGGACTGTTTTTTGGTCACGCAAATGCGCCGGAAACGTCTCGAACCGACGAAGGCTACAGCACAACCAATCTGATTTCGCTGGATGGCAGTCCGCAGGAAAATCTACTGCAGGCCATTTCCTATGACATGGACGGGAACTACGAAAACGCACGCAAGCTTTATGTCTGGCTGACGGCAACCCCACCTGACACCAAGGTTGATCTGGATTGCGGACAGGGCGTGCATCTTTCAGGCAGTATCAACAGCCTGGCCCAGAGACGCCTTGTCGCACTTGATGCCGCCTCCCCTGAATATGCACGTTCAGACGAGATCGACAAAGTCGTTGCGGCTGCCACGGTTGCACCTGGCCCCGAACTGCCTGATCCACCACAAGTCGAACGGGATCGTCGCTTCTATGAGACCGGCGGTGTTGTCGATGCCGAACCGGAAGCCCCGATCACGCCAGTGGAACGCATGGATATGAAAGTCAGCGCGAACACCGCCCAGCTGACACGCGTTGAACGACGTACCGTCTCGCTCACCCCGGATCCGTCGCCATCACCCGCTCCTCGTTCGACCACAGCGGCGGCACCATCTCCTGCGCCTGAAACAGTCGCAAAACTTGCACCGGTAGCCGCGCCTGATCCAGCAGCGTCGGTGCGCCCGGCGCCAGTCATTGAAGCACCAACGATTGCTGGTGACGCAGCATCAACCGAACATAGTGGCATTACTGTTTCATCAAACAGCCGCCCGGTCGAACAGGGCGAACTGGATATCGTGGACCGCCGACCCGAATCATCCATGATTGAACTGCCGATTACTACTGCGCAGGCCCCGCGTCAGGCTCCGGCTCCGGCTCCTGCCCCCACTCCGACACCACAACAAACGGCAGCACCATCTGCGGCGCAAGTAAACGCACCGTATTACGCAGTGCAGTTGGCCGCTTATCGATCACGCGGACGCGCTGAAACTGCGTGGTCAGATTTCCAGAACGCATCACATGGGATGCTTGCCGCAGCCGATCATGAAGTGGTCAGCACCTCGATCGAGGGCAAAGGTCTGTTTTTCCGTTTGTTGACGGGCATGTATGGCTCCTCATCGGAGGCCACCCGGGCGTGTAACGCCCTTAAATCGGCTGGTACCGATTGCCTGGTGCGCCGCGTCACCCCTTAAGCTTAGACCGTTGTTTGGTGGATGCCGCCATTCTATGCGACCGCATCAAGCCTTCGGGTCCGGTCCGTCGACCGTGCCTGCGAACGAACCCCGGCATTCTTTCCAATAGGTACTCGATCTTGGAATTGTGGCGGTAATAACGCCAACGCAGATGCTGGATAAACCGTCTTGCTCGTTTTGAACCCGCTGCCAGAAGCGGAATGCCAAGTACGATAAAGACCATGCCGAAAAATGGCGGCGGCAAAGGCAAAAACAGCACACCGATTAACAAGCAGACCAATCCCGTCAGCATCAAGCCAATTGATTGCAAATGCTTTAGCTTGCGCAAAGCCAACCCTATTGCACAGTTTCACCGACATTGAATGTGGATTATCCAGTGAATACTGATCATTGCCAAAAGAACGTTCAAAGACATTTGATCAAGAGGGGAATTGCTATTGTGCGCGTCTGGAGTACATTGCACCCATGAACGCAAAAAACTTTACGGGAAAAACGACATGTTCTCCGTGCTAAAAGCCGACAAGCCCAAAATGCCAACCGCAGATACAGCCCTTCCCGGCCGCGATGAGGCATTACCCGTCGCTGATGCCAACGTCGTCACGGGCAATCCGATGAAGGGACCGTTCCCCGAACATCTAGAAATCGCCATCTTCGGCATGGGTTGTTTCTGGGGTGCCGAACGGCTGTTCTGGAGAGAACAAGGGGTTTACAGCACGACTGTTGGCTATGCCGGCGGCTACACCAAAAACCCGACTTACCGCGAAGTCTGCAGTGGCATGACCGGCCACGCAGAAGTGGTGATGGTTGTCTTTGACCCGGCGGTTATATCCTATGCGGCGCTTTTGAAGTTGTTCTGGGAAAACCATGATCCGACCCAAGGCATGCGTCAGGGCAATGACGTCGGAACACAATACCGTTCCGTGATCTATGTTCGCACGCCTGATCAACACCAAGCTGCTGCAAAATCGCGCGAAGAGTATAATGCGGCGCTAAAAGCAGCCGGTCAAAGCGATGTGACAACCGAAATTACCGAGGCACCGGAATTCTTCTATGCCGAGGACTTTCACCAGCAATATCTTCACAAAAACCCGGACGGTTACTGCGGTCTTGGTGGAACCGGCGTTTCCTGCCCGGGCATGTGACAAAGATTACGATCAGACAGGCTTTCCGCCGTATTCCCGACTGAGATCCGCACAAACTCTGCGGATCTTAAGTCCCAATTGTTCGATATGATCATTTGGAATACGTGCAGCGGGTCCGGAAAGTGAAAGCGCTGCGATGGGGAGGCCTGTTTCATCACGGACGACCCCCGCAACACACCGCAAGCCGACCGCGTGCTCTTCGTCATCAAGCGCATAGCCGCGTTGTCTGGACTGCTCCAGATCCTGTTCAAGGGCCGCCTGCGTAACAAGGGTTCGTTCGGTAATCTTTGGTAAACCGTGCTGAGCGACAACCGAATGCAGTTCTTCTTCCGGCAAGAACGCCAGCAACGCCTTCCCCACGCCAGAACAATGCATCAATGCACGTCGGCCCGGTGTCACCAGAGCACGCATCATTTTGCGGCATTCAACCTGTGACAGGAAGATAACTTCCCCGCCATCTGCTACAGCAAGGTTAACGGTTTCACCACTTTCTTCCATCAGAGCCCGCATATAGGGCCGTGCGATCTGACTGAGGTTGCGGTTCTTGGTGAAAGAATTACCAACGCTAAATGCCTGCACCCCGACAAACCAGAGTGTGCGTTCCCCATCAAATGACACATAACGTTCGTGCTGCATGGTTGTCAGCAATCGATGGGCCGTTGAGGGCGGCAACTTAACCTGTTGCGCTATTTCGGTCAGAGTCATCCCGTCTTCGCTTTCGGCAAGCGCATTGAGGATGCTTAACGCCCTGACCAGTGACTGGACCTGCTGCATTCAGCGACTTCTCCCTGCAAGTGGACGATTTTTCCGACCATTATTATCATCTTGGTTCTGAATGTTAGGAGATCATCGAGCGGCTTGCACGGCTTTTTGACGCATCCAGACGAAAGTGGAGTAACTGACCAGATAAACAGTCGCGGCGCCAAAGGCACAAACTGTGCCCCAGCCAAGCCCAAGCACAGGATAACCAAGGGTCACTGCAAGGATGTAAACCCAAAGCGCGCCCATGCCGCGTGGGAAGTTCCGGATCACGGTATGAACCGGCTCAACCCCGTATGTGAAATGCACAATCAACATCATCGGATAAAGCGTCACCGGAAACCCCGATAGCAATCCGGCCCAGCGCGGACCGATCCATGCTGCCATGCCGCTAATCAGCAAAACAATAAGGGCGGCCAATGCCGCACGCAGCAAGACAACCCCCTTGGTCAGACGTACACGGTTAAGAATACGGACATTCTCGATCTTGCGAAACAGGATCAACGCGACAAAGATCGCAACCAACAGGATGACCGCCGCCTGAGGCAAGCTCATCGGTGCCAGCTGAAACAGCCACGAAACGCCAAAATAGGCGATAAACGCACCGACTGAACTCAGAAGAATTTGCGGGATAACCGGCAATTCCCCACATTTCCGGGACACCAGAAAATAGGCATAAAGAAATGTCAGGGTCGCGATCAGACCGGGCAAGGCATAGACCGCGCTTTCACTGGCAAAGGCGATGCCCTGCTCGACTGCAATGAAGTATAGAAGAATGGCTGTGCCCAAGGGATAACCGGACAAGACACCTGCCACACGTGGCCCTGCCCGCTCAGCTAGCACGGATAAACCCAGAACTGTTCCAATTGATACTGCGATCTTGGCAAGGATCAGTTCCAAAAGCTTTACCCTTCAATACGACAAACGATGACAACTTATCAATAAAGTGACAACATCGGTATCCGGTTTCGGGCAAGCTGGCAAGCGCAAACGCTTTTGACGGTGCAAATGAAAACGGGCACCAATTACGAGTGCCCGATTTTCCTGCCATATGTGGGGTATGCCGACTATGCGTTGGCGCTTTCCGATCTTGGTGCCTGAACAATGACACCGCGCCAGCCGAGCCCTTCATAGGTCTCATAGCCAGGTGTCAGGGCATAGGCCACCAACGATCCATCCTCTAACAGGTAGGCGCCACGTGCAGGGTCATCGACCCGTAGGTTGAAAGTCTCGCTCAACACCCCTTTGTCATCCGAGGCCGCCAATACCCGATTTCTGGCATCAATCAACATGACGCGCGTGCGTTCGCGTTCCTCGGGGTTGAAATTAAGTGCTTTGACAATCATTGGTGCCTGGTCTTCCCAATCAAAGAAAACCCCCATAACACCAATCACTTCACCATCAACAGCACCACCTTTACGAACCGCTGTCGCATAGGTCGGGGTTGCTGCATTGTTCAGTAAGGGGTTCTGTTCGACATCGGCAACCGCATAATGACCGCCATCGCGACAGAGCAATGCTTCGTTAAACCATGCTTGATCCGAGACATTTTGTCCCTTGAGGCGGTAAGTTTCCGGCCTTCCGTTGGCAAGGATATTGCCGTTTTTGTCTGCAACCCAAAGATCGAGATACACGGTGTAGGAATCAAGAATAACCCCCAGCCGTTGCGACGCACGTTGTGTAATGTCTTCATCCTGCGGGTTTTCGCAAACGTCGACCACAGCCGCATCGGTTGCCCACCAGCGGACATCGCAGGATCGCTCAAACAAGTTTCGGTCCATCAACTCAACCGCATAACGGGCCAAATCGGAAAAACGATCACCGCGGGCGGTTTGGGCTGTTTCCTGCAGATCAGCCGCCAGCTTCAAAAACATGTCTTCCAGTTCTTCGGTGATCACTGTCACCCGCTGGGAGATTTCCTTGACCTCGTTCGCAACCACGCCAAAACCGCGGCCAACTTCCCCGGCGCGCGCGGCTTCGATCAGTGCATTCAGTGCCAGTGTACGTGTTGCCCGGGTAACCGCTTTGATTTCAGTGATTTTTTCGTTGGCCTGCCCGGACATCGCCGTCGCAACCTGCAGAATTCTCTCTGGCATTTAAGTAAAACTCCATATGCGCATCAAGTTTCCTCCGGCTGCTGATCGCCTGCTTTTTCAGCTATCAATTCTGCTTATCATTGCAGCACAGTTCTCTCTTAAGTTACTTCTATCTGGAGGTAAACACAGGATTATACTTCTGTCGTCAAGATACGCCGATCTAGGGAAATACACCTGTACAATCGGCGTGCTCCGACCCTGCACGCACACAGTTCCTCGAAACACCTATCAGGCAGAAAACTCTAGGATCGAGTCCACAAGCAACTTGATCCCGGTGATAAACAAAAGGCCATAGCAAACCCGGTAGAACAAGGTGACACTGACCTTGTCATGCGCCCACAATCCCAGCCATGTCCCAAACAGCGCGACCGGCACAAACAAAAGTGATGTTCCAAGGTTTGACGCATCAAACTGCCCGAGCATCGCATACGGGATCAGTTTTACGTAGTTGACGATGATAAAGAACATCACCGTTGTGCCAACGAAGATCGATTTGTCCATTCTCTGGGGCAACAGATAGACCGCAACCGGTGGGCCGCCTGAATGGGCCACAAAACTTGTGAAACCGGCTAAAGCACCAAGGATAGCGCCCTTGCCAACCGTTGCAGACCCTGGAGGGCCGCTGGCGTTGCGACCTCGCAGCCAGTGATCAAGCGTAAAGATGATCGCAATCAAGGCGATGATCAGCTTGACCGCAGCTTCATTTAGATAGCTAAAGGAAAGCGTTCCCACCAGAATCCCGACCAACGCAGCAGGCACGAGGATCTTCATGCTCCTGCTATCCCAGCGCTTGCGATAGGCCCACACGTTGGCAACGTCCATCAGGCACAGGATGGGAAGCATGATGGCAGCTGCCGCCTGGGGCGATACAACCAAGGCCATCAAGGGCACAGCCACGACACCAAGTCCGCCGCCAAAACCACTTTTAGACACACCCGCAATCAAAACCGCCGGAACACCGACAACATAGAAAAACGGATCCGAGATAAACTCCATCGGACATCCTTGTTTTTATCGGAAAATTTCAGATTGCACAGGGAACACAAAGGCCCGAACGCGCCTACTCTTCAAGAAGTCTCGGCATCAGTTCAACAAAGTTGCATGGTCGGTGCCGAATATCGAGCTGGTAGGTCAGAATTTCATCCCAGGCGTCCTTGCAGGCGCCTGTCGAGCCCGGCAATGCAAACAGATAGGTCCCCATACACACACCGGCAGTTGCCCGTGACTGAACGGTTGAGGTGCCGATTTTCTGATAGGAAATCCACCGGAAAAGCTCCCCAAAGCCGGGTATTTCCTTTTCATACAATGCGCGATGTGCTTCGACCGTGACATCACGACCGGTAACACCGGTTCCACCCGTTGTGATGATCACATCGATATTGTGATTGGCGCACCAAGCACCCAGTTGTTTGCGCAATGCAGCCTGATCATCGGGAAGGATTTGGCGTTCATATACCCGATGCCCCTTTTCGATGATCCGTTCGCAAAGGACTTCGCCAGACGTATCATTATGGAGATCACGTGTATCGCTGACCGTCAAAACCGCGATGTTGATCGATACAAAAGGTTGGCTTTCATCAATACCCGCCACGGTCTTCTCCATATCTCATGAAATGTTGCACCAAACTAATATCCCCTGAACCGTGTGCAAGCGTTTTCGCGTGCAACGGAAGCATCAAGTGCAACCTTTCGAATCACGAAACAACAAAAACAGCACCCTATTTGACATTTTATTAGCTTTGCGTGCTTTCAAAGGGCCATTTTACCAAACGAATTTTTACAAAGCCTCCAATACATTTCTTCTCATTAAATCAATCACCTAAAACACAATCTGAACCAAGAACTTTATTAAATACCATCAAATTGGTAATACCACTTAGACACATCTACGTGACTTCGCTTGCCGGTGTGGAATTTTACGCTTAGAAAAGCGGTAAAGGACTACCAATTTGGCGCCCCGCAACGATGCGTCGAAAACAGCAAATATGTTCGGCAGGAAACAAAGGACCCATCATGAGCGACTTGCTTTGGCAACCAACGACAGAACGCGTTGAAAATGCAAATGTCACCCGCTTTCGCGGCTGGGTAAACGAAAAGTATGCGCTTCACCTTCAGAGTTTCACCGAACTTTATGACTGGTCCGTTTCCGAAATTGAACGTTTCTGGCCTGCTGTCATTGAGTATGCCGAGCTCAAGGCCGAAACTTGGGGCGAGCGTGTCCTGATTGATGGCAACAAAATGCCTGGCGCACAGTTCTTTCCTGATGCACGCCTGAACTTCGCCGAAAACCTTTTGGTCCGCGATGATGACCACGATGCGCTGGTTTTCTGGGGGGAGGACAAAGTCAAAACCCGCCTGTCCTGGGCAGAACTGAACATCGCCGTATCAAAGTTCTCGCAAGCACTGCGTGCCGAGGGGGTTCGCAAGGGTGACCGGGTGTGTGGTTACATGCCCAATATGTCTGAAACGGTTATCGCCATGTTGGCGACAGCGGCGATTGGCGCAACCTGGTCTTCGGCTTCGCCGGATTTCGGGGTTCAGGGGGTTGTTGACCGGTTTGGCCAGATCGAACCAACCGTCATGATCACCGTTGATGGCTATCATTATAATGGCAAGCAACATGACATTCGCGAAAAGGTTCGCGATGTTGTTGACCGTATTGACTGCCTGAAAAAGGTTGTGATCGTCCCTTATGCGTTCGACGGCACCAATACCACCGACATCCCCAATGCTGTCACCTATGACGACTTCATCGCCCCGTTCCCCACTGAGCGGATAGTATTTGAGCAGGTGGAATTCAATCACCCGCTTTATGTGATGTTCTCATCGGGCACGACCGGAAAGCCAAAATGCATTGTGCACGGTACGGGCGGCACACTGCTAAAACAGGTTTCCGAGCATATCTTGCACTGTGACGTAGCACCGGGCGACCGCGTCTTTTATTTCACCACCTGTGGCTGGATGATGTGGAACTGGTTGATGGCCGGGCTTGCTGCGGGTGCCACCCTTCTGCTTTATGACGGCTCGCCATTCTATCCGAGCGGCAATATCCTGTTTGATTTTGCCGACGCAGAAGGCATGACCCTTTTTGGTACGTCAGCGAAGTATATCGATGCGTTGGCCAAGGCCGAACTTAAACCGCGCGGGACTCATGACCTCTCGACCGTTCGCGCGATGACATCGACGGGTTCGCCGCTTGCACCGGAAAGCTTCGATTACGTCTATCGCGATATCAAGGAAGACATCCATCTGGCATCGATTTCTGGCGGGACCGATATTCTGGGGTGCTTCGTACTGGCGTCCCCTGTCCTGCCTGTCAAACGCGGTGTTATTCAGACCCGCGCGCTTGGCGTTGCGGTCGACGTATTTGATGATGATGGCAAACCGGTGCGCAATGAGAAAGGTGAGCTTGTTTGCACCAAACCGTTCCCGTCCATGCCGGTCGGCTTCTGGAATGACCCGGACGGTTCGCGATACCATGATGCGTATTTCGACCGGTTTGAGAATATCTGGTGCCATGGCGACTATGTTGAGCTTGATGACGATGGCGGGATGGTCATCTATGGTCGATCAGATGCTACGCTTAATCCTGGTGGCGTTCGGATCGGCACGGCCGAGATTTATCGACAGGTCGAAAAACTACCTGAAATTCAGGAATCGATTGTCATCGGTCAGGACTGGGACAATGACGTCCGAGTGATCTTGTTTGTTGTGCTGCGCGATAATTACGTGTTGGATACCGCGCTGATCGACAAGATCAAGAAGCAGATCCGAAGCAATTGCACTCCACGCCACGTGCCAGCCAAGGTGCTTGCTGTCGCTGATATTCCTCGCACGAAATCAGGCAAAATCACCGAACTTGCTGTTCGGGATGTTGTCCACGGCAGACCGGTTAAAAATCAGGAAGCCTTGGCAAACCCGACGGCATTGGAACTATTTTCCAATTTGTCCGAACTGAAAACCTGATCTTCCAGAGCCCCGCTATTTAAAGCGGGGCTTTTTCGTATCTCCGCCTTTATCATGCTGCTACGCGCTTCCCGTACTCCCCATAGCGCGCCGATTCCGCACTGCAGTGATGCATGTTTTTTAAACAGCGTACACTCATGCACTTTTTTTGATCAACAACCTGCATTTGCTGAAAAAAAGTTCGTGCAATTCCCAACACTGCCCGGCATCCCGGACAAATTTGTACTAGAACGTTGAATACATGAAGAAAACCGAATTTTGTATACATTATCTAAGTGAAAGTACGCAGAATATAACTGCAGAAAAAGTCTCAATTTTCCGCCGAATTCATGCCCCCGGAACGTGCCCCAAATTTTTCACACTTGACACAAGGCGGCCTAAAATTTCTTAATTTGGCGGTCCGATCTTCATTCGGACGGATGGATATGCGGCTGTGCATATCCAGGGTGGCACAAAAGCTAAAAACAATGCTTTGCTAACAAGGGAGCTATCTTATGAAAATTCAAACGATCCTTGCCGCTGGCGCAATGACCGTTGCAGCCGTTGCCGCGCAGAACGCACAGGCAGGTGCTGTTCTTGACGGCATCAAGGACAAAGGTTTCGTTCAGTGCGGCGTGAACACCGGTCTTCCGGGTTTCTCCGCTGCCAATGCTGAAGGTAAATGGGAAGGTATCGACGTTGACGTCTGCCGTGCAGCAGCTGCTGCACTGCTTGGTGACGCGAACGCCGTTCAGTACACCCCGCTGACCGCAGCACAGCGCTTCACGGCTCTGCAGTCCGGTGAAATCGACGTTCTGTCGCGTAACACCACTGCAACCACCACCCGTGATGCAAAACTCGGTCTGACGTTTGTTGGCATCAACTACTATGACGGTCAGGGCTTCCTGATCCCGAAAGCTCTTGGCGTTTCCAGCGCAACCGAGCTTGACGGTGCAACCGTCTGCGTTGAGCCGGGCACCACGACCGAGCTGAACCTTGCTGATTACTTCCGCGCCAAAGGCATGTCCTTCGAGCCGGTCGTTATCGAAAACATCAACGAAGCAACTGCTGCCTTCTTCTCTGGCCGTTGCGACGTTTACACCACGGATGCTTCGGGTCTTGCTTCCATCCGTACCCAGATGGCAGAAAACCCGGATGACTATGTCATTCTTCCGGAAATCATTTCCAAAGAGCCGCTCGGCCCGGTTGTCGCCCAGGGTGACGAACAGTGGTCGGACGTTGTTCGTTGGGCCTTCACCGCGATGGTTGAAGCTGAAGAGTATGGCGTCACCATGGAAAATGTTGACGACATGAAAGCCAACAGCACCAACCCGGGCATCCAGCGTCTGCTGGGCGTAACCCCGGGCATGGGTGAAGCTCTTGGTCTTGACGAAGCTTGGGCATACAACATCATCAAGCAGGTTGGTAACTATGGCGAAAGCTATGAGAAAAACGTTACCGCCAAGCTGGGCCTCGAGCGTGGTCTGAACGCTCTGTGGACCGATGGTGGCCTGCAGTATGCATGGCCGGTTCGCTAATCTTTAGCAAACCGACTATCTGAACCTACGAAGCTCCGCCCCACTGCCTGAACGCATGGGCGGAGCTTTTCGTTAGGTGCTTGCTGATTTTGGATACAATCTACACCTGAGGGTCATATGAGTAAGCCTCAAAATGCCCCGGGGGATGTTCGTTCCAAGGGTCTCGTCGACTATCTCAATGACGAAAACGTTCGTGCGGTGCTCTATCAGATTATCGCAATCGGACTGATCGTTCTTGCTGGCTGGTACCTGGTGTCCAACACCTTGTACAACCTTGAACAACAAAACATCTCTACCGGTTACGGGTTCCTCGATCTTGAAGCGTCCTTCGAGATCAGTGAAACCATGATCGATTACAGCGCTCAAAGCAGTTATGCCACGGCGCTGATGGTTGGTCTTCTTAACACTGTGAAGGTGTCGCTGCTCGGTATCATCTTGTGCACGATCATCGGGACAATCTTTGGCGTCGCACGCCTGTCCTCGAACTGGATCGTTCGCAAACTTGCAACCGTTTATGTCGAAACGTTCAGAAACATCCCTGTTCTGTTGCAGTTGTTCTTCTGGTACGCACTGATCCCGGGCGCATTCCCGCACCCGCGTGATGCGCTGGAACCTATTCCCGGCGTCTTGCTGACGTCGCGCGGCATGTATATGCCGGTTCCCGAACCGGACAATGCCTATACGCTGATGGCCATCGCTGCGGTCATTGCCTGCGTTGCGATCTATTTCATCAAGAAATGGGCCAAAAAACGTCAGGATGCGACCGGTCAGCCCTTCCCGATGTTCCTTGCAGGTCTTGGTATCTTCGTTGGTCTCGTTCTTCTGGCCTATCTGGCTGGTGGTGCACCGACCGATATGAGCATGCCGGCCCTTAAGGGCTTCAACATCCAGGGTGGTTACAACATTTCACCGGAATTCATGGCGGTTCTGATCGGGCTTACGGTTTACACCTCGACCTATGTTGCCGAGGTTGTCCGTTCCGGTATTCAGGCCGTTCCGAATGGCCAGTGGGAAGCTGCAGACAGTCTTGGCATTCGCCGTTCTGTTGCACTTCGCAAGGTTATCCTGCCGCAATCCATGCGCGTTGCGATCCCGCCTCTGACCAACCAGTATCTTAACCTGACCAAAAACAGCTCGCTTGCTGTGGCAGTCGGGTACCCGGATCTGGTTTCTGTATCCAACACGACCATGAACCAGACAGGACAAGCGATCGAGGCCATCTCGATTTTCATGTCGATCTATCTTGGTTTGTCCTTGTTGACCTCGCTCTTTATGAACTGGTTCAACAAGAAAATGGCACTGGTGGAGAGGTAAAATGTCAGAAAACGCAAAACTACCTCCTCTTCCGACGGGCACCTTTGCAACGCGTGCCATAACATGGTCCAAGAAGAACCTGTTTGACGGCTGGTTTAACACCATCCTGACTCTTGGTTCGATCGCGTTCCTGATGTGGCTGATCCCGCCGATTGTTGAATGGGCTATTGTCAATGCGACATTGTCCCCGACGATCGAAGGCTGCGCAGAAGCCACCGGCGCTTGCTGGGGCTTTGTGAATGCCAACTTGCGACTGATCCTGTTCGGGACCTACCCGTTTGATGAACAGTGGCGCCCGCTACTGGCCATGATCCTTCTGATGGGCATCATTTGTGGTAGCCTCGGTGCCGTTAAGTATCCGAGCTTCCGTAAAGCCATCATCCCGATGTGGGTGATCGGGGTGCCGATTATTGCCATTCTGATGTGGGGCGGCGTCTTTGGTCTTACCTATGTCCAGAACAGCTATTGGGGCGGTCTTCCGCTGACCCTGATCCTGTCCTCGATCGGTGTGATCTTTGCTTTCCCGTTCGGTTTGCTGCTGGCCCTTGGCCGTCAATCGCACATGCCAGCGATCAAAACCGTTTCTGTGGTTTACATCGAAGTTATTCGTGGTGTGCCACTGATTACGGTTCTGTTCATGGCGTCGGTCATGTTCCCGCTGTTCTTGCCTGATGGGGTGACCATCGACAAGCTTCTGCGTGCACAGATCGGTATCATCCTGTTTACTGCCGCCTACCTCGCAGAGGTATTCCGTGGTGGTTTGCAGGCTGTTCCTCGCGGGCAGTTTGAAGCAGGTGACAGCCTTGCACTGTCTTACTGGCAGTCAATGCGTCTGATCATTTTGCCGCAGGCACTGCGTCTGGTGATCCCGCCGACTGTGAACAGCTTCATCTCGATGTTCAAGGATACAACGCTGGTCGTGATTATCGGCCTGTTTGACTTCCTTGGCACCGTGAAGCTGGCACTTCGCAGTGACCCGGCCTGGACCAAATACTACGTCGAAGGCTATGCCTTCGCTGCGGCAATATTCTTCCTGATCTGTTTCTCGATGGCGAAATATTCCGCCTATCTTGAAAAGGAACTTCGCAAAGGCGAACGCAGGTAAGGAGTGAGGAAAAAACAATGACTGTAGCAACTGAAACCACTACCGGCGCTGTGCCTCCTCCGTCCAAAGAGGATGTCATCGTCGTCAACAAGATGAACAAATGGTACGGCAATTTCCATGTTCTTCAGGATATTGACCTGTCCGTTCGCAAAGGTGAGCGTATCGTTGTCTGTGGCCCGTCGGGGTCTGGCAAATCGACGCTGATCCGCACTATGAACCGCCTTGAGACCTATCAGAGCGGTGAAATCTACGTCGATGGCATTTTGCTTGGCGACGACGTCAAAAACATCGAGGCCGTGCGCCGCGAAGTTTGCATGGTGTTCCAGCACTTCAACCTTTTCCCGCACATGACCGTGCTGGAAAACCTTACGCTGGCTCCGATCTGGGTTCGCAAGATGCCCAAGAAAGAAGCCACGGAACTCGCCATGCATTACCTTGAGCGTGTCCGGATTGCAGAGCAGGCCCTTAAATATCCGGGTCAGCTTTCCGGTGGTCAGCAGCAGCGTGTGGCAATTGCCCGTTCGCTTTGCATGCAGCCGAAAATCATGCTGTTTGATGAGCCGACCTCGGC
The DNA here is from genome assembly GCF_011806525.1 of Thalassospira sp. HF15. Taxonomy (GTDB): domain Bacteria; phylum Pseudomonadota; class Alphaproteobacteria; order Rhodospirillales; family Thalassospiraceae; genus Thalassospira. The sequence goes on from NZ_JAAVKI010000001.1 coordinate 506,169, forward strand.
ACTTGACCCGGAAATGGTCAAGGAAGTTCTCGACGTGATGGTCGAGCTTGCCAAGGAAGGTATGACCATGCTTTGCGTGACCCACGAAATGGGCTTCGCCAAAGAGGTCGCTGACCGTGTGATTTTCATGGATGCCGGCCAAATCGTTGAAATGGCCGGTCCGCACGAGTTCTTTGATAACCCGAAAAGCGATCGTACGAAGCTGTTCCTCAGCCAGATTCTGTCGCACTAATCGGTTATCGAACTATATCATTTTTGCAAAACGGCCCCTTTAATAGGGGCCGTTTTCATTTTTGTAAAAATGATCCTTGCCCATACCTGCGCAATTGCCGAAACTCGCCCCACCCCGTTCATTATCCGGAATTCTGATGACCACGCCCGAAACCAGTTCCGCCACACAATCGGCCTTTATCGCTGTTGAACATCTCAGCAAACGATTTGGCAGCAAGCATGCCCTTGATAATGTCAGCCTGCACCTGCCCAAAGGTGGGACAATGGCGATCATTGGCCCATCTGCCGCTGGCAAAAGTGTTCTGATGAAATGTCTGGTCGGGATTTACGGCGCGGATGACGGCAAGATCATCCTTGATGGCGATGATGTCAGCCAGACCAATGCACCCAAACGGGCCGAATGGGCGGAACGCATTGGTATGCTTTTTCAACAAAACGCCCTGTTTGACAGCCTGAAGGTCTGGGAAAATATTTGTTTCCGCCAGATTGAGCTTGGCACACTCAGCCGCAAGGATGCCAAGGAACATGCCGTTCATCTGCTTGGGCTTGTCGGGCTTGCTGCTGAAAGTGCAGACCTTACCCCCGGTGACCTGTCAGGCGGGATGCAGAAACGCGTTGGCGTTGCCCGGGCCATTTCAACAGACCCGGCTATTTTGCTGCTCGACAACCCCACTGCCGGTCTTGACCCGGTTCTGTCGAACCATATCGAACGCATGATTGGCAAGATCGCCGAGCAACGCGGCACCACGGTGATTTCAATCACCAACGATATGCAGATTGCGCGAACCCGTTACCAGAACCTGATGATGATGCATGAAGGCAAAGTGTATTGGTCGGGCAAGACCGATGATATCGACGATGCCCACAATGAACATCTAACGCAGATGTTAAATGGGTCATCCCAAGGCCCGATTACCATGCGCACCGGCAAACGCGAAGACCATGTCTATAGCTAAAGAGCGCCATTGACGGTGCAGCGAACACCTAATTTGCCGTGTAGACCGAAACATCGGCCTCGCGGATAACATCCGACCAGACCGGCCCCGGATGACGATCGGTGAACAGCGCATCAATCTCTGAAAGGTGTCCAAGACGCACCATGGCGCGACGACCGAACTTGGAGGCATCCGTGCACAGGAACGTCTGACGCGCATTGGAGATGATCGCGCGCGCTACGCGGACTTCACGATAATCGAAATCCATCAGACTGCCGTCTTCGTCCACACCGGAAATCCCGACAATTGCGTAATCGACTTTGAACTGGTTAATGAAGTCGATGGTCGCCTCTCCGATCACCCCGAAATCGCGCTGTCGCACAACACCACCGGCAATAATCACTTCAAAGCCTTGGTTCGCGGCACAGATTTCCGCAACATGCAGGTTGTTGGTGATGATTTTCAGGCTCTTGTGCCCAAGGAGCGCATGGGCGACTTCCTCGTTGGTTGTCCCGATATTGATGAACAAAGACGCGCCTTCGGGAATGTGTTCTGCAACCAGCTTCGCAATTTCGCGTTTGCTGCCAAGGTTTAGGACCTGACGGTCGGTATAGGCAGTATTCTCGGTGGTCGAAACGCTGGCCGCGCCCCCGTGATAACGGGCAATCAGGCCTTCTTCGGCCATTTCATTGATATCGCGTCGGATGGTTTGTGGTGTGACAGAAAAGTGTTCGGCAAGGGTATCTATGGTCATAAAGCTGTTGGAGGCAACCAGCTCCAAAATCTCTCTACGACGTCGATCCAGTTTCCCCATGCCTCTCTCCTTCTGTCTTCAATTTTCGTCTTTATTGTAAAATTTTCATTCCTGATCAAAATGCTTTCTCTTGGTCCATTTGGCAAGCCTTGTCCGCTTATGAGCATCAGAACCGTCACTAAACCACCCGGCTATAGAAACTGCCAGATTACGGATGAGCGCGATTTGACTGCTCAAAGATGCAGTGAAAGCATATGAAAAAGCCGGGCGTTAACCCGGCTTTCGTTTACTTCTTTGTTTGAGCATCAGGCCTGTTTGCGCGCAACGATACGTTCACGCACTGCTGGTTCGCTGCCCGTCGGATCAACATCGCCCTCCCCGATCAAAATTGCTTCACGCAGCAAGGCGGTTGCTTCTTCAAGCTGCGCCTGATCGCGGGTGTGGGCAATGCAGATCGGCGTTTCTGCCGAAACTGGTTGCCCAACCTTGATGAAATCGGTGAAGCCGACGGCAAAATCGATCTTCTGATCGGCACGCGTCCGTCCGCCCTTAAGCGAAACCAGCGCAAGTCCGACCTTTCTGGCATCCATGGAAAGGACACGTCCGGTCTTGGCCGCCGTGATCGTGTTCTTCATCGGAGCCGGTTCAAGGTATTTCGCGGTGTTATCAACAAAGTCCGCCGGACCACCCAAACTTGAGACCATCTTGCCAAAGGTCTCGGCAGCCTTTCCGCTATCAAGCGCCTCTGTTGCCATTTGCAGCCCATCGGAGACATCAACGGCCACACCACTAACAGCAAGCATTTCTGCCGCCAGAGCCATCGTAACGTCGTAGACACGCTGCTCCTGATGTTTGCCGGTCAGAAAATCAATCGCTTCCTGCATTTCAAGTGCATTACCAACTGCGTCACCAAGAACCTGTTCCATGTCCGTTAGCAGTGCGACCGTCGGAACACCATTACGGGTCGCAACTTCGGTAATGCTTTCCGCAAGTTCCCGGGCACGCTCATACTCTGCCATAAAGGCGCCAGAACCGAATTTCACGTCCATCACAAGGCTATCAAGCCCGGCTGCCAGTTTTTTTGACAAAATGGACGCCGTAATCAACGGGATGCTCTCGACCGTCGCAGTGACATCGCGAATGCCATAAAACCGCTTGTCTGCAGGGGCAAGATCGGATGTCTGCCCAATAATCGCACAGCCCACTTCCCGGGTGACCTTGGCGAACTCTTCGAGTGTCGGTGTTGTGCGATAGCCAGGAATGGAATCAAACTTGTCCAAGGTCCCGCCGGTATGACCAAGACCACGGCCGGAAATCATCGGCACAAAGGCGCCACAGGCTCCGACAATCGGGCCCAGCATCAGGCTTACCTTGTCACCAACGCCACCGGTCGAATGCTTGTCTACGACAGGACCATCCAAACCAAGCGCCTTCCAGTCCAGAACCGTACCGCTATCGCGCATATTGCGCGTCAGGGCAGCGCGTTCGTCCATGGTCATCCCGTTAAAGAACACAGCCATTGCCAAGGCAGCAACCTGCCCCTCGCTGATGCTGTTGTCAGTGATACCCTTGACGAAGAAGGCGATTTCGGCGTCGGTCAGAACTTCGCCTTCGCGTTTACGGCGAATGATTTCCTGGGGCAGCATATGCTGTCTCCTGCGCACTTTTAGTTGAATCAAATCAGCAGTTTTGAAGTCAGAATTGCTTACACATCACTTGAAAAATACTGCAGCAATATCTTGATAAGATTGGCAGAACCATCTTTTGACATTTCAAGTGTCTGGTCGTGGCTAAGTGGGGTCGCACTCATGCCTGCAGCCAGATTGGTGATGTTCGAAACAGCAGCCACCTTAAAGCCAAGTCGGCGACCAAGAATATTTTCCGGCACAGTCGACATGCCAACCGCATCCGCACCTAACACCTTGAGCGCACGGATTTCAGCAGGCGTTTCAAAGCTCGGCCCGGTGCACCAGCAATAGGTACCCTCGAACAGCTTGATGCCAAGCTTTGCCGCCGCATCATGAAGTCCGGAACCGATTTCCGGATCATACGGCACATCCATACCGACAAACCGGTCATTGCCGTGATAGCCGATCAACGGGTTCGGTCCGAACAGGCTGATATGATCGGTGATCAGCATCAAACTTCCTGGCACGGCGTCGGGAAGCAATGAACCGGCGGCATTGGTCAAAAGCAAGCGCCCTGCCCCCAACTCGCGCAGGGTCTCAAGCGGCTCTGCCATCAGATCCGATCGGCCATGCTCGTAATAATGCGCCCGCCCTTGCATGACCGCCACAGCCACCCCGCCAATACGGCCGAGAACAAGTTTTCCGCCGTGTCCAACCACGGTTGGTCGCGGGAATCCCGGCAGGTCTTCATAAGCAATAATGATCGCATCGCTCACAGCGTCAACGACACCGCCAAGGCCGCTTCCCAAAACCAATGCGACTTCTGCCTTGAAATCCGGTGCCTTGCTGGCAATCACGTCAAGTGCAGCTTTTACGTTGCTCATTTGAGGTTCTCCGGCCCGAAGGAATGGGGAATAAGTTCTTCACGGCTGAGCGTCAGCAGCGTTTCACCCGCATCATTGATGATAAAGATGGTGGCGTCCGCACCGGTGAACTCGCGAATTTTCTGACGGCACCCACCACACGGGGTGCAGGCGATATCGCCAAGCCCGACTACGACGATCTCATCAAACCGTGTTTCGCCAGAAAGCACCATGGCAGAAATCGCCCCGGCTTCGGCACAGACACCTTCCGGGTATGCGGCGTTTTCAACATTACAGCCCGAGATGACTTTGCCCTCTAGCGTCCGCAATGCTGCGCCAACAAAGAAGTTGGAATAAGGCGCATAAGCCTTGTCACGAGCAGCAAGTGCCGCGTCAATCAGATCGCGCGGAGCCTGTTTCTGAGCAACCATTTTATGATCCTGTTCTGATTACCTATCGCGCCTGACCAAAGCGGACAATATCGTGAAATTGTGGTTTGGCTCTGTGTTTATAATATGAGCAGAACCAAACCACGAAAAGCTTAGCGTTCCTTGACATAGGCGCGGCCAAGCGCCTTTGGCGGAATGGCCCGACCAATGAACCCGGCCAGAAGAATAACCGTCAGAACATATGGCAATGCCTGCACCAACTGGACCGGAACTTCACCGATACCTGGCAAGACAACGCCCTGCAAACGGGTTGCCGCAGCATCAAGAAAACCGAACAACAGGCAAGCCGCCAATGCCGGGAACGGACGCCACTTGCCAAATACCATTGCTGCCAGCGCGATATAGCCCTTGCCTGCTGTCATGTCCTGCAGGAAGGATGCACCTTGCGCCGTTGAAAGGTACGCGCCAGACATGCCGACAAGGACACCACTGCAAATCACGGCGCGATAGCGCATGGCGACAACACCGATACCAGCAGTATCCACTGCCCCGGGGTTCTCACCAACAGCCCGCAAACGCAAGCCAAACCGCGTACGATACATGACCCACCAAGCTGCCGGCACAGCAATAAAGGCGACATAGACCAATATGTTGTGACCACTTAGCAATTCCGAATAGATCGGACCAAGAACCGGCACATCGCGAAACGCTTCGGCACCGGGGAACGTAATCGGCTGAAAACGCGATGCCTTGTCAAGTGCGGGGGTTTTACCGCCTTGAGCAAACAACGCAATGCCGACAAGGGCTGTCAAACCGGACATCAGAATATTGATAGCCATACCCGACACAACCTGGTTGCCCTTATGCGTGATGCAGGCAAAACCATGTAGCAGTGACAACCCAATGGTGGTGGCAATCGCAGCCAACAAGCCAACCCACGGGCTTCCGACATAAAAGGCAACCGCAGCGGCCGAAAACGCCCCGCCAAGCATCATGCCTTCGAGCGCAAGGTTAATCGTCCCGGACCGCTCGGAAAACATTCCTGCAAGGGCTGCGAGAATAAGTGGTGTCGAGGTCCGCAGCGTTGCGTCAAGCAACAGGATAATAAGCTGATAGGTATCCATTATGCGGCCTCCCCGGCATCCTGGCGCAGGCGCCAGGCCGTATAGATCTTTGTCACACGCGGTCGGAACATGTGCTCCATCGCACCGGTAAACAGGATCACAAGACCCTGAATAACCACAACCATGTCATTGGAAATGGTCGGAATTTCAAAAGAAAGCTCCGCCCCACCCTGATAGAGCATCCCGAATAGCAAAGCTGCAAGGAAGATACCAAACGGATGGTTACGTCCCATCAGAGCAACAGCAATGCCGACAAAGCCATAACCGGCTGTGAAATCAATCAGCAAACGGTGCTGAACGCCCATGACCTCGTTAAGCGCCATAAAGGACGACAAGGCCCCTGAAATCATCATGGCAATGATGATGAACCGGCCCGGTTCCAATCCGGCATAGGTCGCCGCCACAGCGTTGGCACCGACCGTGCGGATGGCATATCCCCAGCGGGTATGCCAGATGAACAGCCAAACCATAACGCTAATGACAATCGCATAGACAAAGGACAGGTTCAGCGGGCTTGATGCCATTTCAATGCCAAGGGCCCCGGCAATGTCATGAATGAACGGCAGCCTCAGATGTTCAGCGATCTGTTCACTTTCCGGTGTCATGGATCCTTCTGGACGAAGGACATTCACCAGCAGATAAACCATCAGAGACGATGCAATGAAGTTGAACATGATCGTCGTGATCACGACGTGCGAGCCACGACGCGCCTGCAGGTAAGCTGGAATATACGACCACGCCGCGCCAAAAATCATCGCAGCCAGCATCGACACCACCAGCATGATCGGAAATGGCAAGAAGTCGAGGTAAAGGGCCGCCAGCGTCACGCCAAGGCCACCGACATAAGCCTGCCCTTCGGCACCAATGTTGAACAGCCCACAATGGAACGCCACGGCAAATGCCAAACCGGTGAAAATGAAGTTGGTGGTGTAATACAGCGTATACCCCCAAGCTTCTTCATATCCGAATGCGCCATAAAGCAGGATCTCGACAACTTCGACCGGGTTTTCGCCAATCGCAACAACCAACAGCCCAGAAACGATAAGAGCAAGCAACAGGTTCAAAAAAGGCAATACGCCGACATCGATCCAGCGCGGCAGTTCGACAGTCTTGCTCATGCCTGACCCTCCGCGGCCTTGGCCTCGTTCGGATCAACGCCGGCCATCATCAGGCCAAGCACACGTTCATTTGCCTCGGATGCGGCGACTTCACCGATGATGGCACCATCGCACATCACCAGAATGCGGTCGGCAAGCGACATGATTTCGTCAAGCTCCACGGACACCAAAAGGACGGCTTTACCCGCGTCCCGCATGGCGACAATACGTTTGTGAATGAATTCAATGGCCCCAATATCAACACCACGGGTCGGCTGACCAACCAGAAGCAGTTCCGGGTCACGCATGATTTCGCGCGCCAGAACCAGCTTTTGCTGGTTACCACCCGAGAAATTGGCGGCCTTCAAATCCGGATTATTTGGACGCACATCAAATTCCGACATCATATTGGCTGTGGCTTCGGAAATGGCATGCCAATCAAGAAGCACACCCTTCTGATAGGCTGGGTCATCTTCATAGCCGAGAATTGCCGCCTCCTTGGCGGAGAATGCCGTAACCATCGCCATGCGATGACGATCTTCGGGCACATGTGCAACACCACGACGCCGCAACTCGGCAGCATCAACACCTTTACCAGGTGTGATATCCTGCCCGTTCAGTTCCACCATGCCTTCGCTGGCAGATCTGATCCCGCCAAGCGCTTCAAGCAATTCGCTTTGACCGTTACCGGAAACCCCGGCGATGCCAACGATTTCGCCGGCGCGCACATTGAAGGTGGCATTTTTGACCTTGCGCACACCTTGAGCGTTATCAACACACAGATTATCAACATTAAGCACGGTATCGGCTGGGTTTGCCTCGCCTTTTTCAAGACGTAACAGCACCTTGCGGCCGACCATTAGTTCGGAAAGTTCTTCCGGGCTGGTTTCGGCCGTCTTGCGATGAGCCACCATTTCGCCCTGGCGCATGACGGAAACATTGTCCGTTGCAGCCATGATTTCGCGCAATTTATGGGTAATCAGAACAACCGTCTTGCCCTGCTCCTTGAGCGTATCCAAAATTCGGAAAAGATGATCCGCCTCTTGGGGGGTCAGAACGCCGGTCGGTTCATCAAGAATAAGAATTTCAGCCCCGCGATACAGGGCCTTGAGAATTTCCACGCGTTGCTGAAGACCGACCGAAAGGTCGCCCACCTTAGCATCCGGGTCGATATTGAGCGAATATTCACGCTCCAGACGTTTTAGCTCCTCGCGCGCCTTTTCGACCCCATCGCGCAGAACAGCACCGCCTTCGACACCCAGAATGACGTTTTCGAGAACGGAAAATGTCTCCACCAGCATGAAATGCTGATGAACCATGCCGATCCCCACGGCAATCGCGTCTTCTGATCCATTGATTTCACAGAGCTTGCCATCAACATGAATGGTCCCTGCATCGGCCTGATAAAAGCCATACAGAATACTCATCAGGGTCGATTTACCAGCCCCATTCTCCCCCACGATCCCGTGGATTGTTCCTTTGTCGACCTTAAGGTCGATTTCTTTATTGGCATGTACCGCACCGAACCGCTTGTCTATTCCACGCAGTTCAATAGCGGGTTGCACGGCACCGGTTTCCCCGGCGCCGTGCATTTGATGCATCGTATCCGACACGACAAATCCCCGATTTGCTTTGACGGCTGCCTTACATTGGGCAGGCGCTATCGCTCATGTAATCGTGTACTTCAAGGTCACCGGAAATGATTTCTTCCTTGGCCTTGGCAACGGCTGCTTTCATGTCTTCGGTGATCAGGCTTTCGTTATTTTCATCAAGCGCCCAATCTACACCGCCTTCAGCAAGACCAAGAATGGTCAGGCCCGGCTCCCAAGTATCATTGGCTGCGGCATCAAAAGATTCGTAAACGGCAACATCAACACGTTTCAGCATCGAAGTCAGGACCGACCCCGGGTGCATGCCATTCTGGTTGGAATCGACGCCAATACCAAGTTTACCCGCGTCTGCCGCAGCCTGCAAAACGCCAACACCTGTTCCGCCAGCGGCATGGTAGACAACATCCGCGCCACGGTCGAACTGTGATTTCGCCAGCTCACCGCCCTTCACCGGGTCATTCCAAGCGGAAGGCGTTGTACCAGTCATGTTCTGGAAAACTTCTGCGTCAGCATTTGCGTGTTTAACACCTTGAACGTATCCGCAAGAAAACTTCCGAATGAGCGGAATATCCATGCCACCAATAAATCCAACTTTACCGGTTTCAGATGCCATTGCAGCCAGAACCCCCACAAGGAAAGAACCTTCATGTTCCTTGAAAACGATTGACTGAACGTTTGGCAAATCGACTACCATATCAATGATAGCGAACTTGGTGTCCGGGAACTCTTTGGCCACTTTTTCCAGCGCGGATGCTTGGTTAAACCCAATAGCAACAATCGGGTTCATGCCGCGGCGCGCAAAATTGCGCATTGCCTGCTCGCGCTGAGAATCGTTCTGGATTTCAAAGTCGCGATACTCAACGCCTTTGTCTTCCTTGTACTTCTCGGCACCTGTGTATGCTGCCTGGTTGAATGAGCGGTCAAAGCGACCACCCATGTCATAAATTACCGCAGGCTCAATTTCTGCAGCCGAAGCAACACCTGCATAGCAAGCGACAGCCGCGACCACCGAGGTCAGAAGCTTTTTCATTCCGATGCCCTTCTTTGTTTGAATTCTGATTATTCTTTCCGCCAATGCCCTGTTGATTGGCGGAACTCCCTCATCGAAAACACATGTCTCGCAGCGTGAAAATACGGCTCTGGTAAACAACCAATGCAACGCTGGTGATCATGCTGCGGACGCTCATGGTAACTACAAAATATAGTGCCCTGTAAATAGCCGAACACGCAAGCCGTCGACAAAACCTGGCCGGTTGGTCAAAGTCGACCCGCCACAACCGTAACAGCATAACGCGTATCTGCGGGGTTTCCCTTAGTTTTCGGCTAAAAGGCCCGAAATCCGAACCCTGATCACTTATATTGCATTTTCTGGTTTTCGATACGCGCCAAAGGCGCAAAATCGTCGCGATTGAGCCCCACTTGGTTGAAATTGCTCCGCACCCGATTCTTCCGCAGCAATCATCTATCGGACAAAACCGCCATTCCAGAGGAAGTGTAATTTTCACCACAGCGTCACCAACCGGTCATACCGTCTCAGAAAAATTGGTGCTAGCATCCGTGCGGGGCAAAGATTTTCCGACCCATAGATGTGCATTTTGAAATATCCCGCCCCTCGGGGACAGGACGGTTTGATTGTTGTTGGAGAACAGGAATGAAAAGAACAATTGCAGGGCTGCTGTCGGCCTGCACCATGCTGACCTTTGGTGCCGGAAGCGCATTGGCCGATTACGATTTGCGTCTGATCCATACCAATGATGTTCACGACCGCATTGAGTCGGTCACGAGATATAACAATACCTGCAGTGCTGAAGATGACGCCGAGGGCAAGTGCTTTGGCGGTTATGGCCGCCTTGCAACAGCCATTCGCGACGCCCGTGCAGCGGGCGGAAATGTTCTGGTTGTCGATGCGGGCGATCAGTTCCAGGGGTCATTGTTCTATTCGACCTACAAGGGGTCACTTACCGCCGAACTGATGAACCTTGTCGACTATGACGCCATGGCTGTCGGCAACCATGAATTTGATGATGGTCCCGACGTTCTGGCGCGCTTTATCAAGAAAAGCCTGACCCCGGTTCTTTCTGCCAATATCGAGGCAACGGTTAACGACCTCAATGAACTGATCAAGCCCGAAACCATCATCACGGTTGGCGGCGAACGCATCGGCATCATTGGTCTGACAACCCCGGAAACGGCCGATATTTCAAGTGCCGGTCCAAACGTGAAATTTAACGATCTTGCGCAATCACTACAAAGTGCCGTCGATCGACTGACGGCACAGGGTATCAACAAGATTGTGGTACTGAGCCATTCGGGCTCTTACGCCGATTTTGAGTATGTCGACGACGTCACCGGTGTTGATGTGATTGTCGGTGGACATGATCATCTTCTGTTCTCGAACACCGATGACAAGGCATCCCATCCCTACCCGGTCGTCAAAAATGGTGCGGATGGAAAACCTGTTCTGATCGTTCAGGCCTATGCCTATAGCCGTTATCTCGGCGACCTGAACGTCACCTTTGATGATGCTGGTGTTGCAACGGCATGGTCCGGTGATCCAATTGCCCTTGATGCCAGCATCAAACCGGCTGCGGATGTTCTTGCCGTTATCGACAAAGCCAGCGGTCAGGTTGATGCCGTTCGCACCCTTGAAGTCGGTAGCTTCACCGCCCCCGCAGATGGATCACGTGAGATTTGCCGTCAGATGGAATGTTCCATGGGGTCATTGGTGGCCGATGCCATGCTTTGGAAAGCCGGCGATGGCTATCAGATCGCTATTCAGAACGGTGGTGGTGTCCGTGCCAGTATCGATGAAGGCACCGTTACCATGGGTGAAGTCCTGACGGTCCTGCCGTTCCAGAACGCATTGGCGACCTTCAAGCTTTCAGGTGCCGATATTGTCGCTTCGCTTGAACATGGCGTTTCAAAGGTCGATGAAGGCAAGGGTCAATTCCCGCAGGTTGCGGGCTTGAAATTTGATCTCGATCTTTCCCAACCTGTCGGATCACGCGTTTCCAATGTGATGGTTGCCGACGGAAATGACTTCGTGCCGATCGAGGCTGGCAAGATGTATGGCGTCGTCTCCAACGACTTCATGCGCAGTGGCGGTGATGGCTACGCACTGTTCCGAGATAAAGCCACCGATGTCTATGACTTCGGCCCGAACCTTGAACAGGCTGTGGCGGATTATATCGGGCTTAAGTCACCGATGACCCCGGCAACCAAAGGCCGCATCAATCTGAAATAACGGGTTTGCCGTTTGGTCGAACGAAGGAAAGGCAGTCCATGAAGGGCTGCCTTTTTTGTTTTTCTTGCCTTGATGCGCGTTTGAGGCTTATCAACGGCGCTTATAGTACATGCACGACAAAGAGCACCCGTTCTCGATGACACCTGATCCCAACATTCTTTGCTTTGGCGCTGCCCATTTTGACCGCACATTGCAATGCACCGAGACTTTCGTTCCGGCTGCGTCAAACCCGGTTCGAACATTGCATCGCAAGCCTGGTGGTGTTAGCCGCAACATTGCTGTGCATCTGCGACTTCTTGGCAACAATGTCGCAATGTTGGGCGCTGTCGGAGATGATGGTGACGGCGATCAGGTTTCTGAGGCCCTGTCGACCATAGGGATTGATACTGGTCTTCTCATGAAGATCGATGGCATGGCGACCGCAGGCTACACCGCACTTCTTGATGAAACCGGCGAGCTGGCCCTTGGTATGATGAATGCCGAGGTCTATGATTTACTGACCATTGATCGCCTTGAACCGCATTTGACAGACCTTCAGGCGCGGCCGTGGTGGTTGGTTGATGCCAATCTCCCGACAGAAAGCATCACATGGCTTGCCAAAAACAAAGGGCCGACGAAACTTTGTGCTGCCACAGTTTCGCCCAGTAAGGCTGCGCGCTTCAAACCGGTGCTTGGTGAACTTGATCTGCTGATAGCCAATCGCGCGGAGGCGCGCGTTCTGACTGGCATCGAGATCAAAGAACTTGCAGAGGCCAAGGTGGCTGTTGAACTTTTGCGTGGCAAGGGCATCACGGATGTCGTGATCACGCTTGGCGCGCAAGGAGTTGTGTCCTCTTCCTCATCGGGAACCGCATTCTGGCAGCCGCTGCCGACCAGGGTCAAGGATGTCAATGGCGCGGGGGACGCATTGTATTCGGGATTTCTGTCCGCCTACTCCAAACCGGATGCAAGTTTCGAAGCCGCCATGGCATCTGGCCTTGCGATGGCGAGCCTGACAGCAGAAACCGAAGGTACGACAGTCTGGGACCTGACACTGGATGCCGTCAAAGAACGCGCATCAAAAGCTGAAAGCAAAACCCTTTAACCTGATATGCTGTGGGGCGGCCCTGCTTGATGATTGCATGGATCATGCAACGCAGGTAGCTTGTCCTGAATTCAACATCAAACCGGAGCCGATCCGATGCATCCATTTTTCATCTTTGTGAAATGTGAACTTGGCAAAGCCTACGACGTCGCAGCAGCGCTTGTTGAAGAAGTCGAAGGCGTTTCCGAAGTCTATTCCATCTCCGGCCCGTTTGAATTGTTGGTCAAGGTATATGTTGAAGACGAGCAGGACATCGGCCGCTATGTGAATGAACAGATTCACAAGCTGGATCATATCAAGGATACCCAGACGATCATTACGTTCAATGCGTTTACCTGACGACAAAACGGCTGAAAACGAACGTGCACAAGCAAAAGCGGCGCCGATTTGGCGCCGCTTTCTTTCTGTCAGTTTCAGATCACTCGATTTAGTTCCGGGCAACGTCCCGGATGACATCAAGAATGATCTCGGTGCCCTTTTCGATCAGAACAACATCATCCCCGACAATCTGACGTAGCGCGCCGTCAGTACGCGCGGGAAGTCTCGAGATCAGATTATCAGGCAGATCACGCTTGGCAATGCCAGGCGGCAAAGTGCCGCCGCGCTCAAGCTTCATGGCAATTCCGGGCGGCAAGCCCTTGTTGCCTTTGCCCTTATTGCCCTTATTGCCCTTACCATTCTTGGCCTTGCTGTTTTTATCCTTATCACTTTCCGACTGCCCGGTCGCAACATCAAGCACATCGCGAATAATGCGTCGCTCTTCCTCGCTGAAAATGCCGCCGCCTTGAGCAAGCTCAACGATGTTATGTTCATGCTCCTGATCAGACGGATGAGACTGCGCAGGCAGCGTCTGTACAAAACTGATACCGACAAGAACAAAACCGGTCGTGATTGCTTTGGCCCAATTGGTAGTGAACGGCATAGCGACCTCTGTCATCGTGAAAACGTCTAAATTCATGTGGGCATTACGTACAAAATTACGACAAGCCCAGTGGTAACAACGTTTCATGATCGATGTTTATGCCAGGCTGCGGAAAATATTTTTCTGCATTGGTCGCAAGTCACAAGGCAGACATGGCAAATGGCGCATCGCTTCTCGGCATCAATACGGGTTGGCGGTTTGCAATCAGTGGTGATAAGCAACTACGAAAACACTGGTCGTTTGACTGCTATCATATTGTTTTTATAGACAGTTCATTATGTGATACAAATCACACTGTTTTCGCGAAACCTGCGGAAACACAGTTTGATTAGCACAACAGAATTAAAGTTTATCATGGCCACCGGTAGATTTTCTGTTCACCTTGCCGAGACACAGCAAGACCTGAAAGCGGCCCAAAAACTTCGCTTTGAGGTTTTCTTCGGCGAATTTCACGCCAAAGCAATGACCGAGCAACACTCGGCCGGTCTTGATAGCGATAAATTCGATGATGTCTGCGAACACCTTCTTGTTGTTGATAACCATAATGACAAGAAAGTCATCGCAACAACGCGCTTGCTGCTTTCCCAAAACAAACCAGCAGATCTTTCATACATTGCGCAGGAGGAGTTCTCCATCCCCCTGCTCGATGCCGTGAAGGACAACTGCATGGAAGTCGGTCGCTCCTGCGTTCACAAGGATTATCGTGACGGCAAGGCCATTCAGCTTCTGTGGCGCGGGATCACGAAACTGATCTTCAATCATGACATTCGCTACTTGTTTGGCTGTGCAAGCTTCCACGCGACAGATATTGATGATATCGCCTATGAACTGTCCTACCTGCATCATTACCAACTGGATGATACGCCTCATGTCGCGCGGGCACTCGATTATCTGTCAATGGACCGGATGCCCAAAGAGGATATCGATCCAGATGCGGCCCTTGCCCAACTGCCGCCTCTGATCAAGGCCTATTTGTCGCTGGGGGGAGTTGTTGGTGATGGGGCAGCGCTGGATTCCGATTTCAAGACGCTTGATGTCCTGATCACAGTCGATGTCGCCAAGGTTCCCGATCAATACTACAGATTCTATAAAAAGCAGGCGGACCGCCTTGATCTGACGCCGTTGAACGCGTAAATACGCGCACAATTCCGGCAAGCCCCACTTTGGGCCGCATGCATAGAGTAAGGATTTTTAAGCGCTTTGGACCAGACGGTATCCCCCACAGTCACCACACCGATTACAGCGGCACAGCACCTAAAAGCTGGAGTCAAATTTACGGTATTGATGATCTGGCTGTTTGTGCTGCTGATCCCGTTCCTGATCCTCGAGGCCCTTAAAGTCCGTGCAAGTGCACAGATCGTGCGCCTTTGGCATATCGGTGCACGCAAGATCACCGGCATTAAGGTCAAGGTTACTGGGACACCATGCAAGACCCTGCCCTTGCTGTTGCTTTGCAATCATACATCCTATCTCGACATACCGGTGATCAACGCCCTGTTCACCGTCAATTTCATTGCCAAATCCGAAGTCCGCAGCTGGCCGGGAATCGGGTTCCTTGCGCGCTGCTGCCAGACAATTTTCGTTGAACGGCGGGCAATCAAGTCCCACGAACAGATCAAGGTCCTGCGCGATAAAATTCTGCCCGACCGAAGACTGGTTCTCTTTGCCGAGGGCACAAGTACCGATGGCGGAGTTGTCCTGCCGTTTAAATCGTCACTGATGGAGTTCGTCTTTGACGAAAATATTGCCGAAGTCTGCCACGCACAACCGATGACGGTCCTTTGCCTGAAAGACACGCCAGATGGAGCGCAACCCGAGCCAGAGCGGGTTCTGTACCCGTGGTTTGACGACACCACACTTGCCTTCCATTTTTGGCGGTTCTTGGCAACTTCGGGCTGCACGGTAAAAGTCCATTTCAGTCCGAGCCGCCCGGTTTCCGAATTCGAAAACCGCAAGGAACTGACCCAGTGGGCCCATGCAGGGGTTCAAAACGGCTATGACATCATCCTGAAATAGGCGTAAGCAAAATCACGCCTTGCGCGCCCGGGCATGCGCCCAATCTTCCTTGATCTGATACCACTTTTTCTCGCCAATCATTTTGCCGAGATATTGGTCAATCACCTTAAGCTTGATGATACTGGCAAGGCCTGCTGCGCGCGCAGGCCAGGTTTCGGGCAAGGCACGCAATGTCAGACTGATCCCGGCTGTGCTGTATTCAATAAAATGCCACCAGCGGCTTGGGATAAAGATAGTATCGCCGGGTTCAAGGATGCACTCATAGCCGTGAATATCCTTAAGCCTTGGGTAACGTTCCAGATCCGGATTGCGAAAATCAATATTGCACGAAACGGTCAGCGGATGCTGATACAGCTGCCGCCCGTTTTCACTGCCATACAAGATCACGCGTTTGGTGCCTGCCATCTGGGTCAAGAAGACATGGCTGTGATCCAGGTCGTAATGGATATCAACATAGGCATCCTGTCCGCCAACAAACAGGAACGGATGATTTTTCAGGAAGGTAACGCCAAGGTCCGGATATGAAAAATCCTCGCGTAGCTGCGGCATATGCTTGAACACATTAAACAGGAACATGCGAAGCGGTGTTGGCCCTGCCTGAATAAGGTCAAGATACTCGCCAAACGGCATACTTTGGGTTGAGTCGAGATAGTCATTATCCGAATTTGCAAATGCCTCACTATAAAGTGGCACCTCAACATCGCCACAGCCCTGCTTCAGATACTCATAAGTCCATTTTTGTGATGCAGGCCAGTTTGCGGCAAAGCTGCGCATGATAACAGGACGTTTGGGCTTAAGGTATTGATCGATAAAATCTTCCCGAGTTAATTCATCCCGACGATCAATGCTCAGATAGCTCAACTGGCTCGTCATATAGGCCCCGAATGTTTTCTTGTTTTCAAGCGCACCAGAATGCCAAGGCTTTCGTCTTACCTATTTCGCCTCAAGCGTCTCAGATAGATCATAGGAAACAGTCGAAATCAAGCTAGCCGCAGCATCAGCGAGATCTACTAAGGAGCTGTTATTATTGCGATGTCGTCGCTTGGAATGATTGCCCCGTAATCAAGCAAATAAATTGCAATGCACGGTAATCTATACGCTTCGCCCTGAAACGAAAAAAGCACCCCGTCTTGGGGTGCTTTTTCACTGGCGGGCAAGGAGGGATTCGAACCCTCGATAGGGCTTGTCACCCTATACTCCCTTAGCAGGGGAGCGCCTTCAGCCACTCGGCCACTTGCCCTCTATGTCCTTGGTGTTCCCTGCGGAACGACGCCTTTCTTAAACATCGCCATGGCGCATGTCAATGCCCGAAACCGGCGTTAAGGACGTTTTCTTTTTAACAGTACTGCCAAATAAAACCCACAGCTTTTTCACCACTCTTGCCACTGCATTTCGCGGTTGAAGATCAAAAGAGTCTTCAAACCATCACACAGCTGTCACCGATTGGCAAAAAACACCTGTCATAAAGCCATTGTCGATTGGTTTTTCACCGTCATATGACGTAAATGCTGGTTGGAGAAAGATGCGTACGATCTATCAAAGCACGGATGACTTTGGTCATACCCTCCGCGCCCTGAAAATGACCAAGGAAGGTCACAACGACCCGGTTTATATGGGTCTTGTCATTCAGGACCGCGAAGTTCTGTTTCGCACCCGTGAAAACAGCTCACGTGATTTCGTTTTGCAAAAGATCAAGGAATTCGTCGCAGGTAACGCGACGTCACTGGCATCCCAACCGGCCTGATGGCCGGTTTTTTTTATTGCCACAACACAGGAACCCGCATGCAGGTTTCTGTTATCTGCAGAAGCGATACTGGCAATTTCAGTCGCGCCAGGGCGACACTCCCCGTTCGCCCTGCAACTTCACCGCCGGTCTACCGACCGGCGGTTTCTTTTGATTTCAGGCCTGAGCAGCTGATCGCGTTGCGACATATCCCCGCCACAACAAGAACAACGCCACGACCAGAACCGGAAGAACACCATAATTAACCGGGGCCCATCCCACACCAATGATCAATGCCCCACTGGCAAGCGATCCGATGGTAGCTGTGGTACTGATGCCAAGTTCCATAACGCTTTGCGCATGGCCACGCTCGGCATCATCATGTGCTTCACCCAGCATTGTTGTCCCCGCCAACAACATCATATTCCAGCCAATACCAAGCAGAAATGAGCTGATCAGGAAGGCGGAAACCGAATTATCCGACACAGCAAATGCGACGCTTATAACGAGGACAAACGCCCCGAGTGACGCTATTCGGCGCGGGCCAAACCGGTCGATCATCGGCCCGGCGAAGAAGGCAGGCAAAAACATGCCAATCAAGTGCCAACGGATAACATTGGCCGAAACATCGACGCCAAACCCGCAATATTTCATCGCAAGTGGGGTTGCCGTCATCACCAGCACCATAATCCCCTGCCCGGCAGCACTGATGGCAACCGCGCCACGAATGACAGGGCGACGCAGTAAGTTCATCATCATCGCACCACTTGACCCGACACGTTGCGGAATGCCACCGTCTGGTAGCATGATCATCAGGGATGCCCCCAAGGCCGCCAAACCGGCCAGTGCGATATAGGCACCAGCAAACGGGACCGGCAACATGTCGCGGCTGGCAACAGCGATTTCAGGGGCCACCAATGCGGCCAAAATGCCCCCACCAAGGACAAGTGCTGCGGCACGTCCTTTTTGCACTGGGGTAACGGCTTCCAACGCAGCGTAGCGGTAATAGCTGGCTGATGCCTGATAGGTGCCAATAAGTACGGGGGCAATGGCGATCAGCCAGAAAGACCCGATATAAATTCCAAACGCCATCAGCATGCCACCGACAACACCAAACAGCGCACCGACAAATAACCCCGCCCGGCGCCCCCTGGTCTGCATCATCATTGCAAGCGGATGGACAGATAGCAGGTTGCCAACCATAAGCATGCCAAGCGGAAGCGTTGCCAAAGTCGGCACCGGCGCCAACGATACCCCGACAATCGACGTCAGCGTAATCCCGATCAATGAACAGGACCAATAAAGCGCCTGGGCCAAGAAAAGCAGACGCACTGGTCCATTGGTCAGCAACAACATGTTCCCAACTCCTAAAAAATCAAACTGTGATGAAGGCCTTCAGAACCTTGTCAGGTCACCGCAATCAACGACTTCCGGGCAAAGCGTTCTGCATATTCCTGAGGGCTTACAGAAAGGTGACGTTGAAATGCCCGCCGCAATGTTTCCGGATGGCGAAAACCGCAAAGCTCAGCCACCTCTCCAATTGCAAGCGCCGCATCCTGCAACAAAGCCCGCGCGGCTTCGACACGGACGCGTTCCACGTAGCGCGCCGGGCTCATGCCCAGATCCCTGGTAAAGACACGTGAAAACGTTCGGGGTGTCATGCCCGCACGTTCTGCCAATTTCTCAAGCGACAAATCTTCGGCAATATTAGCCGGCAGCCACTCCAGCAAGCTCGTCAGTCGCGCTGTGGCCCCGGCCTCAGGAATAAGATAGGCACTGAACTGCGCCTGTCCGCCAGGCCGTTTGAGAAACATCACCAGCCTGCGCGCCACCGACAGGGCCAGGTTCCGGCCAAAATCCGCCTCGACGATCGCCAGTGCCAGATCAATACCCGCCGTGACACCAGCGGAGGTAAAGACATGCGGGTCACCATCCAATCCGGCCGGGTCATAGCTGTGAAGACGGTCCCCCATCATCTGAATGGCTGGATATTCTCGGGCCATTTGGTCACAGCGCGACCAATGCGTGGTTGCCATCTTGCCGTCCAAGACACCGGCCTCTGCCAAAATAAGTGCCCCCGAACAAATCGACCCCAGTCGCGGCACAATCGTATCCGCGACCCGCACCCAGTGAAGGATGTCTGCGTTATCACGGATCGACCAAACACCAGTCCCACCAGCAACGAAAAGTGTGTCGACACCCTTGAGGTCAAGATCCCGCCAACTGATATCGGCATACATCCGAATGCCACAGGATGTACGTACGGGCCCGCTTTCCTCAGCAACGACGAGCCCTTGGTATCCCTGCGATCGCCCAAGGGATGCCAGCTCATCATTGGCCGAGCCAAACACCTGTAGCGGCCCTATGACATCAAGACTCATGACATCATCAAAGGCATAGCAGGCGATTGTTCTGGGGGCATGGGATGTTTCCGACATCGCAGTATCTCCTTGTCATAGACACAAGATGCCGGATATCGGATTTGGCAACAATGACAAACACCCCACGAATCTTGCCAACCGGCATTCGCGGGGTGTTCAGGTTAGTCAGTGCCAAGGACGGTTTTCTTGTCAGAAACCGCTTCGCTGCAACAATGCATAGAAGTCACGAATCGTGCCTTCCTTGGTCGTCATGTCCTTGATGTCATCGACCAGCTTGTCCGTGAAGTTGGGCTGTTTGAGGTACCCAACCACCCTTTTTCGGGCCATGGCGGCAGATTTGCCTTCGATCAGGACACCACTGGAACAGAATTGCACCAGCATATAGGCGCGCTTGCGCAGATGCAGAGACGGGTTGTCAATGCGTTCGATAACCTTTTCGCGGACCAGATATTCGGCAAGGCCATCATCAAGTTTGCCCGCAATTTCAGCCTTCTGTTCGTCAGGAACGCTTGATGCGGCAAGCACATCATTCATGTGTGTGACCGTTGCCATCTTGTCACGCGGTTTCGAGTCCGGATCACAGAACGCGCGCAGAGCCCGCATGTCATTTACAGAATCGCGCATCATGTCATAGAGCTCATCGGCGAACTCTTCGACGATACCGCTGTTGGCAACCGCTATCAGCCAGGTCAGTTTGCGGAAGTTCGGGACCAGACGGCCATTGATTTCTGCAACGCCCTCGATAAGTGACCTCGGACCGCCCACGTTGCGCAGGCGCGCACCGCGTTCCGCAATCGCTTCGACCATCGGGGTGCCATAAACCACACCCTGTTCGGTGATCAGGCGATCCAGAATCCCTTCCAGCGGGTCCGGATCACTTTCGTGACGCTGCAGGTTATTTGCGCTTTTGAGCTCACGCACGATGTAATCAAACATGGCTTCCTGGCTGTTGGCCAGAAGGCCCGAACCAAACAGCGGGTTCAGAAGCTCAAGAATATCATCGGCAGCACCGCGATTGCCTTTGGCCCGACCAAGCGCAAGGTCGATATGCAAGGTCACCGCTTCGCCAAAGCTGCGCGAACTGCCCAGCAATTCCTTAAGCGCGACAGGAGAGCCAAGGATATCGGCAATCACGTCGTCAATCATCTTGCGCGCGGCTTCGTCTTTTTCATCACCCTTGACCTTAAGCGCCAGATCAAGCTTGCCAACCCAGTTACGCGTCGATGACAGCACGCGTGTCAACGCAACCATGGTCAGGAAATCGGTATCTTCGGCAAGGTTCAGGCGACGGATTTCATCGCGAACTTCGGTGATGGTGGCGTCTTCGAATGCCGGAAGGTCAACTTTCTCAACTTCGCGGGCGCGCGCAGAAAGCTGCTCAATCGCGCCATGGAGGTTGTTCATTGCCTCGATATGATCGCCCTCGGTCGCCTTGGCATGCAGCCCGGCAACCTTGTCGACCGCAGTCGGCATCAAAGTATCATGGAACATCAGCTTGCGGAGGTTCTGGTAATTATACATTACCTCGCAAGGGGTCAGAATTTCCTGTTCGAAATACTTGCGCAGCAACCGGTTGATGGTCGCGCGGCTTTCTTTCTGCAAAAGGTCGTTGTCGGTCTCGCACAAAGGGGCTTCTTCGATGGATGACACACGTACGTCATCATCCTGATCCTCGCCTGCACCTTCTTTTTCGAGAAGTACCTTTTCGATATGACGACCGTCGCCGCGTTCCCAGTTACGAATAACGCGGACGGCAGAGATCTTGGTTTTCACAAGCTTTTCAGCTTCTGTAACCGCGTCCTTTTCGACATCGAATGTCGAATGGATTATCCAGCGATCCCCACGCTGGACCATAACTTCAAATGTCGTATCCGACATAACGCGCTCTGGCTCCCTAACTTCCTGTTTGGGCGGCATGTGTTTGCCGTTTAACTAGTCAGGCGCGTGTCCCAATTTTTTATATTTATTCTTCTTTATAAAGCAAATCGGGGTATTAAAACAACAGTTGGATGACCCCGCTTCATATACTTCCGTCGATTTCTTTAGATTTTTCTGAAATTCCCAAGCCTTTTGGCCGGAAAACCCGTTCAGTATCAACCGTAAAGCTCACCTGAAAATTTCGGCGCGCCCACAGGTCATGGGATTTGCCCTGCGATTTCGGAACTCAGATCAGCCAAAAGACTGCTCATGGCGATGACGGTGCCTTCGATCGTCGCTTCATTTGGTGTGCTTGTCTTGTTGTACTTGGCTGCACGAACGATGCCGCCCCGCTCGAAATCGACCAGCTTCCAGCGCGCGGTCAACATGACCTTGCCATCGGCCTGGCGTTCAAACCGGTCAATATCAACGACAACCTGCCATTTGACCTGATCACGGGAATTCCATGGAAAGACTTCCAATCGCGAAGCCACACCCACCCTGTCCAGATTATCCATCACAACACGGTTGATGTTCTCGCCAAGCGGCTCCGCCCAACGATACCCGGAATTAACCTCGGGCCGGTTGGCTGCACTGCGTGTGATGATGGTTGATCGGTCGAGATAACTCGGAATGGTCACCGGCCCGACCCCGATAACGGATGCGCTCGCTGAAGCCGGAACGGGCTGCACCAAAGGAGACAGCAGATAGTACTGATCCGGAACCGATGGCGATGCGCACGCCGCCAAGATCGGTGCGACAAGCAGCAACATGTATCTGGACATTATTTTTTGAACTGTCTGTCGCATCATTCATCCTCTTCCGGTCTGCTTTTGCCAAGGATCAGCGCACTCGGGTTCTGTTCCAGGAAATCGGTAAGTTCACGTAAAGAGCGCGCGGTCGCTCCAAGCTCTTTAAGCGCCTGTTCAAGGTTGTAACGCACCGGAGATGTCGGCGCGGTAACGTCGCGCACGCCACCCAAGGCTTCACGCGCGGCATCAAGTGCCGTTTGGGTTGCGGGCAACACACTGGCATCAAGATTGGTAACCAACGTACTGATCCCTGCTGCGGCCTGCTGGAGGCTGACCATGCCGTTATTCAGCGCTGGCGAAGTCACGATATTTTCCATCCCCTCAACAGTCCCAAGCAAACGGATGCCAATCTCTTCAATCGGGAAGGTTTCAACCTTTTCCAGAAGACTGGTGAGCGAATTGGCGATCTCGTCGAGCTTCTGCGGCAATGTCGGCAGTTCCGGCAGCTTGCCCTGCTCATTCCCAAGGTAGCGTGCCGGAGAGACCGGATGCATCGACAGATCAACAAACAATTGACCAGTGATAAAACTACCTGTCTTCAGACGGCCGCGCAGACCATTGTCAATCAGGGTTTCAATGGTTTCCTGCGGATCAACATCGCCCAGTCGGCCACCGACAATACTGACACGCTCAGGTTCAAGTGTTACTTCAACAGGAACCCGGAAAGACCTTTGATTTACGACATATTCCAGGTCAACACTTTCGACTGTACCGACACGGATGCCGTTGAACTCCACCGGTGCGCCGCGCGATAAACCGCGCACAGATGAATCGAAATAAAGCATGTATCGCTGGCTATATCCTTCGGCTAGCAGCTCGGCCTTTTCAAGGCTTTCATGCAGCCGGAATACCGTATCTGCCGCGGCCATTTCGTCACTTTCATGCCCCGCTGGCGTATAGAAATTGATGCCACCTGCCAAGACAGAGCGCACTGATTGCGCCCGAACTGAAAAACCTTCTGCGTTCAGGTCAAGCGCAATACCGCTTGAATCCCAAAACCGCGTCTGACGCTTGACGAGCGCATCGAACGGTTTGCGCACAAATACCGGAATGGAAACACCGTCAGCATTGGCATCAAGCTCGGTATCAAGAACTTCGCCCACTTCAACCCCGCGCAACAGAACCGGCGTTCCCTCCCCCAGAGATCCAAGCTCTTCGGCTTCGAGGACGAAACGTGTGCCGTCTTCCTCGTTTGGAACGAATTGGGGTTCTTCCTCCCCAACAAAGTTGCGGGCCTTCTCGCCGGTTTTGTCTGGAACAACTTCGATGTAGGCCCCTGACACAATGGTTTCGAGGCCGGTGATACCCCGCGCGCTTACCCGGGGGCGCACGACCCAGAACCGTGTCTTGTCCGTCAGATAATCTCTGAAGTCGGCATTCATGCGGATCGTCAGAACGACATGTTCCAGATCATCGGCAAGATTGATCGCCGTTACCTGACCGACATCAACATCGCGGTAGCGTACAGCGGTCTTGCCAGCCGACAGCCCTTCTGCCGCCTCAAAACTGACTGTAATTTCAGGGCCCTTTGACGCAATGTCACGCCAAAGCAGCCATCCCCCGACAATCAAGGCCACCAACGGCACCAGCCAGATGATCGAAAACCGTCCCCAACCCTTTCTGACGTCCGGCTTTTCCGGTGTTTGGTCCGTTTCAGAACCATTCACGTCATTCATGATGGAACCCCCTGTTTGTCCCCGCGGCCTTGATCATTCCCATCAGGCCCAGCCTGTTTTGCATTTTTCATTCCGGCACGATCCCACATCAGGCGTGGATCAAATGCCATAGCCGACAACATGGTCAAAATGACCACCCCGCAAAACGCAACAGCCCCAAATCCGGGCTGTACCGAGGCAATGTTACCAAGTTTTACCAGTGCCGCCAAAATGGACACCATAAACACATCAACCATCGACCAGCGTCCGACAAGTTCGGTGATACGATAAATAAGTGTGCGCTCCTTAAGCGGACCGGCCAAACCAATGGCCGTCGCCAGATAAACCCAACCCAACAAGATGATTTTTATGATGGGCACCAAAATGCTTGCCGTAAAGACAACAATGGCAATCGGCCATTCCCCGGCACCGACCAGTTCACTGACGCCTGATAAAATCGTGTCGGCTTCGGTTCGGCCAAGATATGTCACCGTCATGATGGGAAAGACATTGGCGGGTATATACAAAATGACGGCCGCAACAAGTAACGCCCAAGCCCGGGACAGACTTCTTGGCTTGCGATGATGCACCATATCTCCGCAACGCGGACAACGGGCGTGTTCCTTGTCCCTGCTGTCGACGACCATTGCACAGGTATGGCAGGTCAAAAGCGTCCTGGTGCTCTGATCCGCACTGTTTTGGGTCTTGATATCCGTGGCTTCCGGATAAGACAGACCGGTCGGTGCCAAACGCCGCCAGACATAGCGTGGATCAAGTGTGATATTCATCAACAAAACCGTCGGGATCAGACAACAGATGGCAAAAAAGGCGGGACCGGCAATGACTTCGGCGTAGTCGGTTAGTTTGGTCAGTGCGACAAGCAACCCGATCAGAAAAACATCCAGCATCGACCATGGCCGTATCATCGCAAGAATCCGCCAAAGCTGCTGCATGCCGGGCATTCGCCTGTTGAATGTGATCGGCAACAAGACATAGATGTGTGCAAGGATCAAAAACAACGGAGCGATCATGGATGTCACCGCAACCATGATGGCAAGAAACGGAAACCCTTCCCGCCAAAACGTCAAAACACCACTGCCCAGTGTGTTGGTTTCAACCCGCCCTTCCATGGCAAAGGTCAACAGAGGATAACTGTTGGCAATCAGGAACAACAGAAAGGCGGTCACCGCCAACGCCAACGGTTTGTCAAAGCGTGCCTGCGCTGCACTGTACAGGGGTGATCCGCATCGTCGGCAATAGGCAACGCTGCCCGCCGGGATATCCTCCTCGACATGGAGATAGTCGCAATGTTCACAGGCGATCAGTCGATGAGACATTGTTTTCCTGTTTTTACAATCCGTTATACGGACTGGCTGGCAAATCAAAGTAAGCGCCAATTTCGCCAGCAAGTCAAATCACGGTCCAGTCGAAACCGGGCAAAGCAATGTCATCGTGCTTTGCCGTTACGCCGTTATTTCCGGCAGATGACGACGCGCCTCCGCCAGAACGATCTCGTTTACCTGGTCGAGCAATCGGCTGTTGATGGTTTTGTGATGCCAGTAGAGTGGACGATCAATCTCGTACGGACAGGGTCGGATCAACTTTCCACTCTTAAGGGCCTCTTCGGCCTGATGTTGTTCAACCACGGCATAGGCCACGCCCTGCTCTGCCAGTGTGACAAACCCTTGTGAGCTTGGCACCGTATGGGCCGGGAATTCACCGGGATTAAGCCCGAAATACTGATGAAGAAACTGATTTTGCAGTTCGTCATGTTCGGAAAAATTCACCGCTGGACAGGCCTTCAAGGCATCCGCCGTAACGCCATTTCTGAAATAGCGTTCGTTAAACGCGGGCGAAACCACCATCACATAGCGCATAAGTCCCAATGACCGTACACGACATCCTTGAATGGGCGTATCGCGCAGGCTTACTGCCCCCAAGACATTGCCTTCCTGAAGCGACTGGTGATTAAGCGACTCATCCTCGACAACCAGATGCACAAGAAGTCCAAGCTTTTCAAACAGGACTTTCGGCACATTAGCAAACCAGGTCGCCAAACTATCGGCATTCACAGCAAGAGTTACCTCACCAAAGCCGCCCTCGGCCTGCAGATCAGGAAGTTCGTCACCAAGATCCTGTTCGAGTAACCGGACACTTTGATAATGCGCAAGCAGCCTTTGCCCAGCAGCCGTCGCCGCAATCGGCTTGGAACGCACAATAAGCGGTTGACCAAAACGTTCTTCCAGCAATTTGACCCGCTGGGAAACCGCCGACTGGGTCAATCCCAGAGCACGCGCAGCTTTTTCAAAGCTGCCAAACCGGATGACCTCAGCGCAGGCTTGAATGAGCTTGTAATCCAGCATGATCAATCATAATTTTTTCTAATCCAGCTTAAGTATAATTCGATTTTCTTAAATCTGAAAGCTGCTATCAACGACGAACCATCACACAGGAACGTCACGGAATGCTTTTAACATTTGTCACCGGATTTGGCCTTGGCGGCGGGCTAATCATTGCGATTGGCGCGCAAAACGCGTTTGTTCTCGGTCAGGGATTGCGACGAAATCATCCGGTGATGGTGGCTTTGGTCTGTGCACTGTGTGATGCCGTTCTGATTGCAGCCGGTGTTGCAGGGCTTGGAACTCTGATTGCCGCCTACCCGCTTCTGACCAAGATTGCAGCCTGGGGCGGCGGTGCCTTTCTGATTTGGTATGGCTTGGCGGCCCTCAAACGGCTGTTTGAAACCGAAACACTTTCTGAAGAAGCAATCTCGAAAACCGGTTGGAAAGCAGTTCTTGGCACCACCTTGGCGGTCACGCTGTTAAATCCGCATGTGTATCTTGATACCGTCGTCATGCTCGGCGGTATTGGCGGGCAATACCCGGCCGATGCAAGACTTGGCTTTGCACTTGGTGCGATGAGTGCCAGTTTTGTGTGGTTCTTTGCTATCGCTCTGGGGGCTGCATGGCTCGCGCCCTATGTCGCACGTCCAATCACCTGGAAGATTGTTGATGGCATTACATGCGGCGTGATGTGGCTGGTGGCCTATAGCCTGCTAGCGCCGGAAATACGTGCTCTTATGGCTGGTTAGCGCCAATCGGTCCAGATATGGCGCCTATTCGCCCATTGCTTCCTTGAAATGACGTCGGCAGACCGGGACATAGCGGTCATTTCCGCCGATTTCGACCTGGGCGCCTTCAAGAACAGGTTTGCCATCCTCATCCACCCGCAAAACCATGCCAGCTTTGCGTCCACAATGGCAGATGGTTTTCAGCTCATTGAGCTTATCTGCCCATGCCAAAAGCCATTTGGAACCTTCAAACAGCTCCCCCTGAAAATCGGTCCGGATGCCATAGCACAATACAGGGATACCATGGATGTCTGCGATATCAGAAAGTTGCCAGACCTGTTCCTTTGACAGGAATTGCGCCTCGTCGATCAGCACACAATCAACCTTGCCTTTTTCGACCTGTTCAAGGATCAGTGCACACATATCTGTTTCACCGTCAAACAGCAGTGCCGGGGCTTCCAAACCAATACGAGAAGCGATTTTTCCTTCACCAAACCGATCATCGAACGCCACCGTCATCAGCAACGTTTCCATGCCCCGTTCACGGTAATTGAAGCTTGCCTGAAGCAGCGTGGTCGATTTACCCGCATTCATCGACGAGTAATAGAAAAACAGATTGGCCATGAATCCCCCTGAACATCGTCAAAGGGACATAGCCGATCAATCGACAATGATCAATATGGCTGTTTGATGCGACAAACACCCAGACGCCAATGATGATGTCGGTCCCTTGTTTACCTATGCGCCCCGGCTGTGGCACCATCGGCCTCAAATCAACACAGGCATGGGTCATGACGGTTAAAATCATCGCACTTTGTGGCAGCCTGCGTGCCGCCTCCATCAACAAAACCCTGTTGCAAGCAGCCTGTAAAGTGGCACCAAAGCATGGTGCGGAGCTCAGCCTGTTTGATGGTCTTGGTCGTCTGCCGATTTTCAACCCGGATAACGAGGACACCCCAAACAACGCTGTGTCGGATTTTCGCAACGCGTTGCAGGGTGCAGATGCCATCCTGATCGCCAGCCCCGAATATGCCCATGGCGTAACCGGGGCGATCAAGAACGCCCTTGATTGGGTGGTTGCCAGTGGCGAGTTCATGCAAAAGCCTGTTGCTGCCTTGAACGCATCCGGGCGGGCAACGATTGCACAGGCTGCCCTGATCGAAACCATCCGAACCATGGATGCCCGTATTATTGATCGCGCATGCGCAACCATCCCATTGAACGGCAAGAACTTCGGGGTTGATGACATTCTGCACGATCCAGAAAGCCGCACAAAACTTGACGATGCGCTTGGCTTTCTGGTCGCAGCCACCACCAAAGATGCTTCATCGGCATACACTGACTAAACCGGATCACTGGTGGCTTTGGTGATGGGGCCATAATCAAGACTTGCTAATCCTCACACAAAAAAAAGCCGCCCAAACGGGCGGCTTTTTCTTTGGTCTGATGATTACAATCAGCCGAGGATTTTGTCGCGCAGCAGCTTGTTAACCATGCCCGGGTTGGCCTTACCACCCGTGGCTTTCATGACCTGCCCGACAAACCAGCCAAGCATCTTTTCCTTGCCACCTTTGATCTCCTCGACCTTGTCGGGGTTGGCGGCGATAACTTCGTCAATCGCGGTTTCAATCGCACCGGTATCGGTGATCTGCTTCAGACCTTTTTCCTCGACGATCTTTTCCGGATCGCCGCCAGTTTCGATCATGATTTCAAAGACATCCTTGGCAATACGGCCAGAAATGGTGTCATCAGAAATCAGATCGATCAGCTTGCCAAGGTTTTCAGCCGTAACCGGGCTGTCGGCAATACCGACTTCTGCCTTGTTCAGCGCACCGAACAGGTTGGTGATCACCCAGTTCGCAGCAAGCTTGCCATCACGGCCCTTGGCAACGACTTCGTAGTAATCAGCCTTTTCCTTCTCGGCGACAAGAACACCGGCATCATATGCCGACAGGCCGTTTTCACGCATGAAGCGGGCCTTTTTCTCATCCGGCAATTCCGGCAGTTCTTTTTCGATTTCCGACACGAACGCATCATCGAACACCAGCGGCAGCAGGTCAGGATCCGGGAAATAGCGATAATCATGTGCCATTTCCTTGGAACGCATCGAACGGGTTTCACCCAGACGCTGATCATACAGGCGGGTTTCCTGATCGATGGTGCCACCACCTTCGATGACTTCGATCTGACGTTTTGCCTCGATCTCGATCGCCTGCATCACGAAACGGATGGAGTTGACGTTCTTGATCTCGCAACGGGTGCCAAAGCCCTCGCCCGGACGACGGACAGAAACGTTGGCATCACAACGCATGGAGCCTTCGTTCATGTTGCCATCGCACGTCCCGAGATAGCGCACAATCGCACGCAGCTTGGTCAGATACGCACCGGCTTCTTCTGGCGAACGGATATCAGGCATGGAAACGATTTCCATCAGCGCCACACCAGAACGGTTCAGGTCGATATGCGAATATTTCGGGTCCTGGTCATGCATCGACTTACCGGCATCCTGTTCAAGGTGCAGGCGCTCGATACCAACCGATTTGGTCGAACCATCGGGCATATCGAGAATGATCGTGCCTTCACCGACAATCGGCTTGTCGAACTGCGAAATCTGATAGCCCTGCGGCAGATCGGCATAGAAATAGTTTTTGCGGGCAAAAACGCTTTCCTTGTTGATCTTGGCCTTAAGACCCAGACCGGTTTTCACCGCCTGACGCACGCATTCTGCGTTCACGACCGGAAGCATGCCCGGCATGGCCGCATCAACGAGGCTGACGTTCGAGTTCGGTTCATTACCAAACTTGGTCGATGCACCGGAAAACAGCTTGGAATTGGAAATTACCTGACAGTGAACCTCCAGACCGACAACAATTTCCCACGGGCCGGTTGAACCTTCAAGAATATAGGTCATGGATCAGCCCTCCTGCCCGGCAGGTTTTGCAGTAAAGTTGGCCGCGCTTTCCAGCACGCCCCCAACACGCAGAACGGTTTCTTCATCAAACGGCTTGCCGATCAGCTGTAGACCCAGCGGCAGTCCTTCGGCTGAGAGGCCGGTCGGCAAGGCTTGCCGGAACGGTAAAGACGTCATTGAGATACATCTTGACCGGATCGCCTTCGTTTTCACCAATGGCAAAGGCCGCAGATGGCGCGGTCGGCGTCAGGATCGCATCAACCTGACCAAATGCACCTTCAAAGTCCTGATAAATACGACGGCGAACCTTGAGCGCCTTGTTGTAATAGGCGTCATAGTAACCAGCCGACAGCACATAGGTACCGATCATGATACGGCGCTGGACTTCCTTGCCAAAGCCAGCAGCACGCGACTTCATGTACATGTCATCAAGGCTGTCGCCCTCGTCCATGACACGCTGGCCATAACGCAGGCCGTCGTATCGTGCGAGGTTCGAGGATGCCTCTGCCGGGGCAACGATGTAATAGGTTCCAAGCGCGTATTTGGTGTGCGGCAAGGTCACATCGACCACCTCAGCACCGGCATCACGCAGCATGGCGACACCTTCGTCCCACAGCTTGCTGATTTCTTCGGGCATGCCATCGACACGGTATTCTTTGGGAATACCGATCTTCATACCACGAATGTCGCCGCTAAGTGCGGCTTCGAAATCCGGAACGGCGATCGGGGCAGACGTGCTGTCCTTGGCATCATGACCGGCCATCGAACCCAGCATGATCGCTGCGTCGCGCACGGTTTTGGTCATCGGGCCAGCCTGATCAAGTGAGCTTGCAAAGGCAACAATGCCCCAGCGCGAGCAACGGCCATAGGTCGGTTTCATGCCGACGATACCACAATAGGACGCCGGCTGACGGATCGAACCGCCGGTATCAGTACCGGTGGCGGCAAGCGCCATGTCCGCAGCAACAGCCGCCGCAGAACCACCCGACGAACCACCCGGAACCAGATCCTTGCCGGATTTGTCTTTCCACGGGTTAACCACGTTACCGTAATAGGACGAGGTGTTCGACGAACCCATGGCGAACTCATCAAGGTTCGCCTTGCCCAGCATCACAGCACCATTGCCAAACAGATTGCTGGTAACGGTGGATTCATATTCCGGCTTGAAACCTTCGAGGATGTGCGAGGCCGCCGTGGTCTGCACGCCTTCGGTGCAGAACAGGTCTTTGACGGCAATCGGCAGGCCTTCCATCTTGCCCGCATCGCCCTTGGCGCGCTTGGCATCGGATGCCTTGGCCATTTCCATGGCCTTTTCTGGGGTTTCGGTGATGTACGCATTCAGATTGCGATGTGCGTCCATCGATTTCAGGTGTGCTTCGGTCAGCTCGACCGAGGTATAATCACCCTTTGCAAGCCCGTCGCGGGCTTCTGCAAGTGTCAGCTTTGTCAGATCAGTCATTATTCAACCACCTTGGGCACAACAAAACAGCCAGCATCGGTCATCGGTGCGTTTGACAGCACTTTTTGCTGGATATTGCCATCGGTGACTTCGTCCTTGCGCAGCGGCAGGGTCAGATCGGCAACAGATGTCAGCGGCTCGCAGCCTTCAACATCGACTTCTTGCAGTTCCTCGACAAAATCGAGGATACGGGTCAGATCTCCCGCCAGTTCGGAAAGGCCTTCTTCCGACACGTTGATACGTGACAGATAGGCAATACGGCGAACTGTTTCCTTATCCAAAGACGACATGGATGAAAGCCTCTCTTAAGGAATGACAAAAACCCGGCAGACAGAACTCTGCCGGAACGTGAATTACAGCGCGGAAACTAGCACCCCGCCGCCCCTGCCGCAAGGGTTGGAAGCAATGAACAGCGCCAGTTTCACAGCAGCTTTGCAGATAACCTTCCGCGCTTCTGATATCTCGCCTTGCCGCCACAGTATCAGGGACTGAAAAAACAAACAGGCCGACAACATTGATGCTGCCGGCCTGTATTGGTGTTTCTGATCAGTCCGAACACTCGAAACTGATTTCCGTGTTGGCTTAGCCCGGGCTCATACCACGCAGTCGTTCGGAACGACGACGCAGCAGCTCGACCGTCAGCAGCAGCAGGATCGAGACCGACACAAGGATCGTCGCGGCTGCCAGAATGGTCGGTGAGATCTGCTCGCGCAGGCCGGTATACATCTGCCACGGCAGGGTCTGCTGGCGGGCGGAGCCGACAAACAGCACCACAACCACTTCGTCAAACGAGGTGATAAAGGCAAAAAGGCCACCCGAAATCACACCCGGCAGGATCAGAGGCATCTGAACCCGGAAGAAGGTGGTAACCGGGTTTGCACCCATGTTGGCCGCAGCACGGGTCAAAGACTTGTCAAAGCCGACCAATGTTGCCGTCACCGTGATAATGACGAATGGAATACCAAGCACCGCATGGGCCAGGATCACCTTCACGTAGCCCACGAACGCCTGATTGAGCCCAAGCTGAAGCTCAAGCCAGTTACCAAGCGGCGCATAGAAGAAGAACATACCCGTTGCCGAAATGATCAGCGGAACAATCATCGGTGAAATCAGAACCGCCATCATCGCCTGGCGGCCTGGTACGTGCGACTGGCTAAGACCAATCGCAGCAAGCGTACCGAGGGAAACTGAAATCAGGGTCGCAATCGGCGCAATGATCAACGAGTTCTTCAGCGGCACCATCCATTCATCGGTACCAAGGAAGTCGCGATAATGCTTCAGGCTATACCCCTCTGCCTTGAAACTCAGCATTTCCGGCGTGAAGGTAAAGAAGTTCTCGGCATTGAAGCTCAGCCAGATCACCGGAAGCAACGGTGCAATCAGGAAGAAGAACACAAACGCACAGATAAACATGAACGTGTTGTGCCAAAGAACCTGACCCGGCGTGTAATAGATCGGAACACCAGCACGGTATTTACCGCTACCAACCCAATTGGCAAACCAGCCCATCGAGATCCCGACAAGGAAGCCACCAAACAGGCCGCCAAGGCCACCGAAAATCATGCCAACACCACCGAAAAGCACGCCAGTTGCCAGCGTTTTCTGTTTGCTTTTCATCTTGATGATTTTCGAGAAAACAAAGGCCAGAGCCGCACCGACGGCAGCACCGATGACGAACCCGATCCACGGGCTGCCAAAGATGTTGCCGGTGATGAAGCCGAACATTGCGCCCAACACAGCCACGATTGGCATCGTAAACGTCATCAAATCGGGCCGTCTTACGTATGAGATTACTTCATTCATGTTCTTAGCCCCCCAACTTCACGTTATCGATGCCCACAATCTTGTCATAGCACCAGTACAGGCCAAGAACCACGACGAGAAGGATAGACCCGAGTGCGGCCGCAAGGCCCCAGTTGAGAGAACTTGAAATGTGGTAGGCAATTCGGTTGGAGATAAAGACACCATCCGTACCACCAACAATTTCCGGCGTGATGTAGTAACCAATCGCAAGAATGAACACGAGGATCGAACCCGCACCAATACCCGGAACCGACTGCGGGAAATAGACGCGCCAGAAGGCGGTCCAGTTCGTCGCCCCAAGAGACTTGGCCGCGCGCTGATAGCTTGGCGGGATGGTCTTCATCACTGAATAAAGCGGCAAGATCATGAATGGTAGCAGGATGTGGGTCATCGCAATGACCGTACCTGTTGCGTTGTTCATCAAAATCAGACGATCCGCATCATTGACAAAACCAAGCCAGACAAGGATTTCGTTGATCACACCTTGCTGCTGCAAAAGAACCTTCCAAGCTGATGTACGCACCAGAAGTGAGGTCCAGAACGGCAGAAGCACGAGGATCATCAAAATGCTTGCTGTGCGCATCGGCAGGTTGGCCAGAAGCCAAGCAACCGGATAGCCAAGAAGAATACAGCTGGCCGTAATGATCAGCGCCATGATCAGCGTACGCGTAAACAGCGTGGTATAAATCTGCTGATTGTCGGGCTTCATCTCGATCCCGTCAGGCGTCAGCGTCATATCCACAGAATTCAGGAAGTAGCCCGGCGTCATGCTCGGAGAATAGAGCTTGATGGTCGCCCAAACTTTCGCCGAACCCCAGTCTTTGTCTTCTTCGGTGAAGGCCTCGCGGAACCCGAATTGCGGCAGTTGATCGAGATTTGCTGCAGCGGCCTGCAAGGCACTTGCGCCTGCACCACTGTAACTGTTGATCGCCGAAACCGTATCAGGATTGGTCAAATCCATCCCGAGCGCGCCATAGACGGACTCCCATGGATCTTCCTCGGCAACGGTGTCGCCATCACGGATCGCCGCCCAAAGCGCAAAGTCGGTATAGGCACGCGCCGTCCATGGCAGCATTTCAATGATTTTCATGGATGGCACAAAACCAACATCGCCAGTCATGTCTTCATCAGACATGGTTGCGATCAGTTCGCGGCGTGTTTCAAGAAAATCTTCGCCGCCGGTCCCCGACATCATTTCGAACCAGAAGGAACCTTCTTCGAAGTTCGGATCGATATCTTCAAGCGGGTCCTGCCAGAGTTCACCGATGTCATCAAGCGACCTGCCAGTAGTCCGGAACAAAGACGAGAGTCCGGTTTGTTCATAGTTCAAGCGGGTACCAAGACGCGTATGCTGCTTGGCTTCCTCGGCCTTGAACAAATCGATGTATAGATTGCGATAAACGTTTTCCTGCGGCGGTTCCCCGGTTGAACCATCCCACTGTGAGAGCGCAATCACGGTGCCCGGAATAGTATTGGGCACGATGTCGTTTTCCACCGACCGGAAAAGCATCGAGAGGATCGGTACGATAAAGGTCACGACCACAAAGATCAAAAGCGGTGCAACCAGCATGAGCGCGCGCATCTTCTGGCGCATCAATGCTCTTCGTAGACTTTGTTTTAGTGGTCTGCCATCAGCAGCTAACACTACTTCTTGTGATGTATCACCCATTACGCCCCCGTAAGCCTGCCCCGGTGTTTTCGATCTGTTTTATCGACTGGCAATTTATTTTGTAGCGATTTTGGTCGGTAAAGGGGGCCGCGAACGGCCCCCCTTCCCTTAGCTCTTATTGAGCGAGCCAAGCCTGGAACTTGGCATCGATGTCGTCACGGTAATCAGCCCAGAACTCGTAGTTGTAGAGGAAGGTGTTCTTGGCATTTTCCGGATCGGTCGGCATGTGCGGAGCCATGTCGATACCGAGGTCTGCGTGCTTACCAACGAGCGGAGCCGATGAGAAGCGAGCCGGGCCATACGAGATATATTTGGCCTGGTCAGCAAGACGCTGGGTGTCGGTTGCGAACTTAACAAAGTCCAGAACGCGGTTCAGGCGATCTTCCGGAAGACCTGCCGGAATGATCCAGCCGTCAAGGTCGAAGACCTGCGCGTCCCAAAGCATGGAGATCGGCTGACCCTGTTCAACGATTGCGGAGAACAGACGACCGTTGTAGGTCGAGCCCATGAAGACTTCGCCGTCAGCCAGAAGCTGCGGGGTATCTGCACCAGCACTCCACCAGATGACGCTGTCTTTGATGGTTGCCAGTTTGTCGAGCGCCTGCTGCTGGCCTTCCGGGGTTTCAAGAACGCTGTAAACTTCGTCCTTGGCAACACCATCGCAGAGCAGTGCCCATTCCATGTTGTTGATCGGGCGTTTCTCAAGCGCACGCATGCCCGGATAGGTTTCGGTGTCGAACAGAGCACAGATATCGGTCGGTGCCGGAGCTCCGTCCGGAACCATGTCGTTACGATAACCGAAGGTGGTCGAGTAAACGATCTGCGGAATGAAGCAATCGCTTACGAGGAGATCACCGAAGTCATCTTCTGCAGAGGTGCCATCCGGCGCTGCTGCGAGAACTTCGTTCGGGTCGATTTCCATTGCGAGACCTTCATCGCAAAGGCGCATTGCATCAGCAGCAACAACGTCAACCAGATCCCAGGTTACGTTGTTGGCTTCGTTCATTGCACGCAGCTTTGCAACGGCTTCGTTCGAGCTTTCATCCCAGGT
Organism: Thalassospira sp. HF15; assembly: GCF_011806525.1. Taxonomy (GTDB): domain Bacteria; phylum Pseudomonadota; class Alphaproteobacteria; order Rhodospirillales; family Thalassospiraceae; genus Thalassospira. The sequence goes on from NZ_JAAVKI010000001.1 coordinate 542,517, forward strand.
GATGCTCACCTCAGGATGGTTCTCCATGTAAGGCTCTGCATAGGCCTTAGTCTGGCTGCTCTGGTATGCACCACCCCAGCTGACAAGGGTCATGTCATTTGCCATATCCTGGGCGAATGACGCACCACTTGCCACAACGAGCAAAGCTGTTGATGCAGTAAGGGTTTTAATGAGTTGCATTAATAGACTCCCTGATTGTTTCCCGGACTATTCGTTGAGGACCGGCACCCGGGCGTACCGGTCCTGTATCTGCCTGACTTTCAGCTGATTACGTCGCGTCAAGCGCGCGGCAATCCTCTGCAAGCCAGCCGATCTCTATCTCCGTACCCGGTGTCAGGCGAACCTGATCCGGCGCGTTCCTGGTCTTGATGATGAACTCATCATTGCCAGCCACACGCAAACGTGTACGGAAGATGTCACCCATATAGATGAATTCCAGCACCTCGGCCTTGAGCGTATGTGCATCTTCATGCAAACGGTCACGATTGTATTCAACACGTTCAGGACGGATCGAAACACGCGTACGCTCGCCGACTTCGCTCACATTGACCGGAACCGCATCAATGACTTCGCCACCATCAAGCTGGACAACACAGGTGTTCCCCTTGATTTCCTTGACGACGCCTTCGAGCGTGTTGTTTTCACCAATAAACTGGGCAACAAAGCTGTTCTCTGGTGCTTCGTAAAGCTTATCTGGCGGCGCAAGCTGCTGAATACGCCCATCATCAAACACAGCGACGCGGTCCGACATGGTCAGCGCCTCGGTCTGGTCATGAGTCACGTAAACCGTCGTAATGCCAAGCTGATGTGCAAGGTGCGTGATTTCAAACTGCATCTTTTCGCGAAGCTGCTTGTCAAGTGCGCCGAGCGGCTCATCCATCAGAACCAGCTCCGGCTCAAACACCAGTGCACGCGCCAAAGCAACACGCTGCTGCTGACCACCGGAAAGCTGCGCAGGACGACGCCCGCCAAAGCTGCCCATCTCAACCATGTCGAGCGCGCGCTTTACCTTTTCTTCCTGTTCCGCTTTGCCCAATTTGCGGACTTCAAGCGGGAAAGCCAGGTTTTCGGCAATCGTCATGTGCGGGAAGAGTGCGTAGTTCTGGAAGACCATGCCGATACCACGCTTGTGCGGCGGGATATCGTTGATCGAAACGCCACCGAGACGAATATCGCCGTGAGTCGCGGTTTCAAAACCGGCAAGCATCATAAGGCAAGTCGTCTTGCCCGACCCTGACGGCCCAAGCATCGTCAGGAACTCGCCCTTTGGCATGGTTAGGTTGAGATCTTTAACGACGAGGGACTCGCCGTCATAACTTTTCTGTACACGTTCAAACTCAACGAACGCTTCATTCGATGCACCGTCGGCCAAACCCTATACCCCCTGATATGTCATTGTTTGTTCAGCGTTTTCGCTCTTGGTGATTATTCTGTGCGGAAATCCACTGGAACCTGTCAAGAATGACGATTCCCGAACTCCAAGGATAGAAGCATTGCGACACTACCAAGTAACAGGTGCGCAGCGTCTGCCTGTTTTATCTCTCTCGATATGACCGTCATATGTGGTCAGTATGCCTCGCCCTGCTTATTTTCGATTTCGATTAATTTCGGCAGTGCGACATTAAAACAAACCTACTGGGGCACTTCAACCCCCCATAATCCATAAAGATTTTTCCGCTAGGAAATCCGCCATTCTTCACCGTGTTTAGAATAAAATGCGCCAATGTGGTCAAATCGATATCTTTTCTTCCATAAATCGGAAAACGATAGACTTGCTTTGCACTGGAAATTCACCGCAAACACACCTATAAGGTCGCCATGATTTGTAATGATACTCAGGAAATGCTGCGGTTCTTGCCACCGGCAGCACGTGTGTTGGGCCTTGACCTTGGTACCAAGACAATTGGCGTTGCCCTGTCAGATGTCGGGCTTCAAATTGCTTCACCTTACGAGCTGATCTCGCGCAAAAAATTCACGCGCGACATCGCCCAACTGTCTTCGATTATCGATAAACAGAATGTTGGCGGCATCATTATTGGCTTCCCGCGCGAACTTGACGGTTCGATCGGCAAGGCATGCCATCGCGTTTATGCCTTTATTGATGAAATGGAAAAGTATATCGATCTGCCGGTTTTGATGTGGGACGAACGCCTGTCGACCAATGCTGTCGAGCGCGTCCTTATCGAAGAAGTCGACATGTCGCGCAAACGCCGGGCGGAAGTCGTCGACAAGACAGCAGCGGCTTACATCCTGCAAGGGGCGCTGGATCATCTAAACCGTCACACTGACCCGGGCGAAAACCCCGAAGCAGATGATGACGAAATCGAGGACGATGAAGCCTGATCGCAGTCGGATTTCCCGATCAGCCATGTCAAAGCTGCCTGTTTACCCGGGCAGCTTTTTTATTTGGTTCTGATCACCATCATCACGCCAAAGAATCGTGAGGGCGGAAGAACAAGGGTGCCGCCCTGCTCTATCGCGCCCATAGCCATCGCCGCTTCGGAAATTTTCGCAACATCGTCAACAATCAATTCGAACCCGGCAAAACCATCTGTTGGAAATGCAGGGTCTTCAATCCCATAGCGCGCGACCAATTCGTCTCCATGAAGGGCGTCGACAATCCCATCGACCCCGATTTCCGCATAAAAATCACGTACGGCGTCTGCAGCCCAATGATCTATGATCACCTTGCCAATCCCGAGCGCCCCGTTTGAATGGGTCTGATAGGCTGGGAAATAGAAGTTCTGAACCGGGTGACGATGCTGGCACACAAATGTCACAGCATGGCGGAGCAAAGGGTGGTTGGCATAGGCCAGTGAAAAGGCAACGCCGACAGTATTGCCATCCGGGGTCTTTGCATCGCGCTCAAAATGAAAGACTGGTGGAACGGCGGCCCCAGCTGCGATGAATTTTTCACGATCATCCTCGGCATCATCTGATTGCAGGGCGAGCATCGACATGCCTTCGCGATGACGCAGATAATCGCGATTATAGATCGGGAATGAGAACGGTTCGGCAAGATCGGTTTCCGCAATTTTATCCGGAACAACAACGGAAAGAAGTTCGATATATGCCCCATCCAGCTGCACAAGAGCATTGCCGGTACCAAAGGGATGAACTGCACGCGGGGTCACTGTGAATCCAAGACGAGAATAGGCCGAAATCGCGGCATCAAGATCATTCACACATAGAACAATGTGATCAATCGCGCGTGTCATAGCGTCCCTTTCCTTGCATAAACAGCGACCTGGACGACTTTAAAGTGCAAGCACTATATAGACGCCAAAACATGTTGGCTGTGCGAACTATCACATCAAAAATCGACGGGCAAAGGACAACTGCGATTCAAATGAATTTTGGTCATCTGTGCCGATTACAGGTAGCGAGTGTATTTGACCCTGCGCACATTGGTGGTAACACTACGATGTTGATGACCTTTTCTCTGCACATGGTGCTGAAAGCCGCTTGATGATTGCCATCCTGTCCGCCTTGCTGCCGACCTTTGCCCTGATTGTGCTGGGCTATGTGCTGCGTGAACGGAAGTTCCTGCCAGACAGCTTTTGGCCGGGTGCGGAAAAGCTGACCTATTTTGTTACCTTTCCTGCCCTTTTGTTTTCCAATACTGCAAAGGCCGACCTTGGCAGCCTGCCGCTTCTCGGGATCGCAACTGCGATGCTTGGCACCATTGCTATTTGTACAATCCTGATCCTTGCAGTTCGGCCGGTGCTTAAAGTCTCAGCCCCGACCTTTTCATCTTTGGTTCAGGGTGCTATTCGCCCAAACACCTATATCGGGCTTGCCGTTGCCGCCGCGTTGCTTGGAACCCATGGCTTGACCGTTACGGCCCTGTGTGTGGCCCTGGTTGTGCCCACAGTGAATGTCATTTCGGTTCTGGCTTGTGCGCATCTGGGCGACAATGACGGAAAACCGGGCGTGTTATCGCTGCTTCGCGATGTGGCGAAGAACCCGCTTTTGATGGCCTGCGTTTTGGGCAGCGCATTTAACTTTATCGGGATCGGATTACCACCAATCGTGGGGCCATTCCTTGAAGTGCTCGGCCGTGCAGCGCTACCAATTGGCTTGCTGGCGGTTGGCGCTGGCCTTGATCTGAGCGCAGCCCGGCGGGCCGGGTTCCCGGTCGGCGTTTCAACCCTCGGGAAATTGGCAGTTAGCCCGGCAATAGCGGCAGGCCTTTGTATGCTACTTGGACTGCCGGCCACCGAGTTGGCCGCTGTCGTGCTTTATGCCGCGCTGCCCTGCTCCGCCAGCGCATATGTCCTTGCCCGCCTGATGGGGGGTGATGCGCAGATGATGGCCAGCATCATCACCGTTCATACCCTTGCCGCCATTGCCACCATGCCGGTTATTGCCATTCTGGTTCAGGTCGCTTGAAACACACAGGACCTGACCATCCGGTCAGGAAAATCCAAACAATTGGCGGGAATATTTACCTTTTCGTGACTGGGCCAATTCGTTATGCTCCGCGCGAAATTCTTGCAAGACCATCCAAGGGAAATGTGCAACGCCATGAGCGTCATGGGACCAGCGGCGGATCATTATCCGCACCCACACCTCCTCGGCATCGAGGGTCTCACCCCCGGGGAAATCACCCTTATTCTTGATCGCGCACAGCACTATGCGGAAAAAAACCGCTCCGCTGACAAGACCAGCAATATTCTGGCCGGCGCGACAGTTGTTAATCTGTTTTATGAAAATTCCACCCGGACGCTGACATCGTTCGAACTTGCCGCCAAGCGCCTTGGTGCGGATGTCATCAACATGACGGTGGGCACCAGTTCGGTCAAAAAGGGTGAAACCCTGATTGATACGGCGATGACTCTAAACGCCATGAACCCGGATGCCCTGGTTGTTCGCCATGGCGACAGTGGCGCGGTCAAGCTTTTGAGCGAAAAGGTCAATTGCGCAGTTCTGAATGCTGGCGATGGGCGCCACGAACATCCAACACAAGCACTTCTGGATGCCCTGACCATCCGTCGTCACAAGGGGCGTTTGCATCGCCTGAATGTTGCGATCTGCGGGGATATTGCCCATTCACGCGTTGCCCGATCAAACATCCTGCTTTTGAACACAATGGGATCGCGGGTGCGGCTTGTTGCACCGCCAACGCTGATCCCGTCCAAGATCGACCGAATGGGGGTCGAGATCTTCCATGACATGGAACAAGGCCTGAAAGACTGCGACATCGTCATGATGCTGCGTCTGCAGCTTGAACGGATGGAAGGCAGCTTTATCCCCTCGGTTCGTGAGTACTTCCATTTCCACGGACTGGATCGTGCCAAACTGGCCAACGCCAAACCCGATGCCCTGATCATGCACCCCGGCCCAATGAACCGTGGTGTTGAGATCGACAGTGAAGTCGCCGATGACGTTGAACGTTCCGTTATCCGTGAACAGGTCGAAATGGGCGTTGCCGTGCGCATGGCAGCACTTGAATTGCTCGTGCAGAACCACAGAAAGATCGGAGGTCAGGCATGAGCCCCGCAATCCGCGCCAAAGGTGCAGGCAAAAAAGCCTTCATCAACGCCCGCCTGCTGGATCCTGTCAAAAAGACTGATGAAGCCGGCGGCCTTCTGATCGAAGACGACACCATTCTTAAAAGCGGTCCGGACATCACCGAAAGCACGGTTTCCGAAGGATTTGAGGTGTTTGACCTTGGGGGTGCTTGCCTCGCCCCCGGTCTGGTTGACATGCGCGCCCAGCTACGTGAACCGGGCTTTGAGCATCAGGAAACCATCGAAACAGCGGGAAAATCCGCGGCCATCGGTGGGGTCACCACCATCATTGCCCTGCCCAACACCGACCCGGTGATTGATGATGTTGCAGGCGTTGAATTCATTGCCCGACGGGCCCGCAAGGTCGGCCTTGCCAAGGTGTTTGTCTATGGCGCGGTTTCCAAGGGCATTGCCGGTCAGGAAATTACAGAGATGGGCCTGCTGCATCAGGCAGGCGCGGTTGCCTTCTGTGACGGAATCAAGACGATTGCCAGCGCCCGCCTGCTGCGCCAGGCCCTGTCCTATTCCACATTCTTTGACGGCATGATTGTCCAGCACCCCGAAGAGCCTGAGCTTTCAAAGGGTGCTGCCATGAATAGTGGCGAACTGGCGACACGTCTTGGCCTTTCGGGTGTATCGCCGCTGGCAGAAGTCATCCAGATCGAACGCGACCTGCGGCTTGCTGAAATGACAGGCGGGCGCCTGCATTTCGCCCATATTTCAACCGGAGAATCGGTTGAGGTCATCCGCAAGGCCAAGAAGCGTGGTTTGAAAGTCACATGCGATACAGCACCGCCCTATTTCGCGCTGAATGAAAATGCGGTTTCGGATTATCGCACCTTTGCCAAGCTCTCGCCGCCACTGCGATCCGAGGACGACCGGCAGGCGATTGTTGCAGGCCTTGCCGATGGCACGATTGACGCCATCGCATCGGACCACAACCCGCAGGATGCGGATTCCAAGCGCCTGCCCTTTGCGCAGGCTGCTGCCGGTGCTGTCGGGTTTGAAACACTTCTGCCAATGGCGTTGGAGCTTTATCACAACGAACACATGTCGCTTCTTGATGTGATTACCAAACTGACCCGGACGCCAGCCGAACTGGTTCGCATCAAAGGTGCAGGAACACTTGAAGAAGGAACGGCAGCCGATCTTGTGATCTTTGATCCAGATCGCCCGTGGAAAATTGACCCTTACCAGTTCCATTCGAAATCGAAAAATTCACCCTTTGACGGCCGTTTGACGCAGGGACGTGTTTTACGCACCCTGATTGATGGCCGCGAAGTCTTCTCGGAAGGTGCCTGAAATGGAACTTGATGCCGCTTACAAGGCAATGTTGATGTCGCTCCAGGTCGCCACTGCATGCGGTTACCTGCTGGGCTCAATCCCGTTTGGTCTGGTTCTGACCCGCTTGGCGGGTCTTGGCGATATCCGCCAAATCGGTTCAGGCAATATCGGTGCGACAAATGTCCTGCGCACGGGCCGCAAGGGCCTAGCCTTTCTGACATTGATAGGCGATGCGGGCAAAGGTGCCTTTGCCGCACTGCTGTTCACATACCTGTACGGGGCCGAGCAAGGAATTTTTGCCGGCGGCGCGGCCGTTATTGGCCACATGTTCCCGATCTGGCTACGGTTCAAAGGTGGCAAAGGTGTTGCAACCACGCTTGGCACGCTGGCAGCTGTTAACTGGATTATGGGGCTTTGCGCAGCCCTTACGTGGTTGATTATGGCGCTGATTTTCAGGATTTCGTCGCTTTCGGCCCTTATCGCCATGATTGCAGCTCCTCTGGCCGCGTTCTTCATTGCAGATGACGCCGGTGCTGGTTGGCTTGGTGTATTTCTGGCCGTAATCGTCTGGCTTGCTCATCATGCCAATATCGGACGTCTGCTGCGCGGTGAAGAGCCCAAGATCGGCGAAAAGAAAAAGCAGGCCGAAGAAGAAACGTCCGTGTCCTAGTCACATACCGTCCCTTCGAATAGCTTGACGAAAGAACGCCCGGATGACCACAATCCGGGCGTTATGCATTTTCCCGACCAACAACCGCAGCGATTAACACAATCAGAACGTCTCGCACGTATGCGACTGGCGCGCAGTAGCAATGTTGGTCCGGTTACCTTTCGCAAAATGCTGGAACAATTTGGCTCTGGCCGCAACGCGATTGAGGCCCTGCCTGACCTGATTGCGCGTGCCAAAGGCCCGAGAACAATCAAACTTGCCAGCCGGGATGATACGGTTGCAGAAATAGAGACGGCAAAAGCTTGCAAGGCCAAACCTATCATTCTCGGCGATCCCGAGTATCCCGCCCTCCTGGCACGAATTGATGATGCCCCACCCTATTTTTACGCCATAGGCCGGATCGAGCTGCTTGGCAAAACCGCGATTGGCATTGTCGGGGCACGTAATGCATCGGCAACCGGACGCGGCTTCGCCCGGAAAATCAGCCATGAACTGGCAAACGCCGGATATGTCGTTGCATCGGGTATGGCGCGCGGCATTGATGGCGCAGCACATGAGGCAGCGCTGCAGTGCACCGGAGATCGTTCTGGCGGAACGATCGCGGTTCTCGGTGGTGGCGTGGATGTCGTGTATCCCCGAGAACATCAGGAATTATATGAACAGCTTTGCGATCAGGGCTGCGTCATATCAGAAATGCCTCCCGGCCTGAAACCACAGGCAAGACACTTTCCCCGTCGCAACCGGATCATATCTGGTTTGTCATATGGCGTTGTTGTCGTGGAGGCCGGCCGCAATTCGGGGTCTTTGATTACGTCACGTTTTGCCGCCGAACAGGGACGTGACGTGTTTGCGGTTCCGGGTTCACCGACCGACCCACGTGCTGCCGGGCCAAACAGTCTGATCCGTGATGGCGCGATCCTGTCCGACTCTGCTGACGTAATTCTGGATGCTGTCCGTCAAGCAGAGCATAACAGTCATCTGTTTGAAGAACTTCACACCTTCAACACAGAAACCCGCGCAGCAACCGCAACTCCGTCCCCGACAACATACGCCGACATCTTTGCATCCCTTGAACGCGATGCCGTTACTTTTGACGACAAAAATGAAGCTCAACCAATTGAAATAAATGAGTTTATACCCACCCCGAACATCTCTGATGAAACTGTCGAGAACACGGAAAAACTGTTTGATTTGCTCTCGTCATCTCCCCTTCTTGTAGATGAACTCATCCGTACGTCGGACTTGCCCGCCGAGCAGGTTTCAACAATTTTGATTGAACTCGAACTTGCAGGAAGGGTTGAACGTCACCCCGGAAATAGGGTATCGCGTATCGCCAAATGAGAGTCGCGTCGAAGTCGGATGTGACAAATATTGTTGTGATTTGCCGCAATTTGCGCAATTTGATCTGAAAAACACCCACACACTATAATATATGTGTGCAGACCTTCAGATTATGGACCACACAGCATAATGAACGCCTTCGGGCCAAGAACCGGACACGAAAAACGTAATGAATCTTGTCATCGTCGAATCCCCGGCCAAAGCCAAGACGATCAACAAATATCTCGGTGACGACTATAAGGTGTTGGCCTCATTTGGTCATATCCGCGATCTGCCGTCCAAGGATGGCTCAGTCGATACCGACAACGACTTTTCGATGGTCTGGGAAACAGATGGTCGGTCGGAAAAGCAGATTCGCGAAATTGCATCGGCAGCGCGCGATTCCGACACCATCTACCTCGCGACTGACCCGGATCGCGAAGGAGAAGCCATTTCCTGGCACATTCTTGAAGTTCTCGAGCAGAAAAAACTGCTCCGCGGTCGCGATGTCCATCGCGTCGTGTTCCACGAGATTACCAAGAAGGCCGTCACCGAAGCGATTGCCAATCCGCGCGAACTTAATCAGGAACTGGTGGATGCCTATCTGGCACGCCGAGCCCTTGATTATCTGGTCGGGTTCAACCTATCCCCGGTTCTGTGGCGCAAACTGCCCGGTTCACGCTCTGCCGGTCGCGTACAGTCGGTGGCACTGCGCCTGATCTGCGAACGCGAAATTGAGATTGAGGCCTTCAAACCTGACGAATACTGGTCACTTGAAGCCGGGTTTGCCGTGCCGGAAGGGAAATTTTCGGCACGCCTAACCCATCTCAATGGCGAAAAGCTTGATAAGCTTGCGCTTGGCGATGAAGACGCCGCCAAAGTCGCCAAGGAAAAGGTCGAAAGCCGTAGTTACACCGTTTCAAAGGTTGAGCGCAAAGACGTCAAACGTCGTCCGCAGCCGCCTTTCACGACGTCCACTCTGCAACAGGAAGCATCGCGTAAGCTTGGCTTTGGGGCGAAACGCACGATGCAGCTGGCCCAGCGTCTGTATGAAGGTGTCGATATCGGTGGCGAAACGGTTGGTCTGATCACTTATATGCGTACCGATGCCGTGGTTCTGTCGCAGGAAGCACTGGCGGCCGCGCGCCGTTTGATTGGCAAGGATTATGGGGACGAGTACCTTCCGGCCAACGCGCGCAGCTTTGCCAACAAGGCAAAGAATGCACAGGAAGCCCACGAAGCCGTCCGTCCGACCGACCTCTTCCGTCGCCCGGATCAGGTTTCGCGTCATCTCGACAAGGATCAGCTGGCGCTTTACACCCTGATCTGGAAGCGAACTGTCGCCTGTCAGATGGAAGACGCCCGCTTTGATCAGGTGGCTGTCGATCTGTCATCGAATGACAATCATGTGGTTCTGCGTGCCAATGGCTCTGTTGTGAAATTTGACGGCTTTCTGAAACTCTATCAGGAAGGCAAGGATGACGATTCTGATGATGAAAAGGATCGTCGTCTGCCGCCCCTGAAGGAAGGCCAGAAGCCTGATCTTGGCAAAGTCAGCATTGACCAGCACTTCACCCAGCCCCCGCCCCGCTATACCGAGGCGAGCCTGGTCAAGAAGATGGAAGAGCTTGGCATTGGCCGCCCATCGACCTACGCATCAATCATTTCGGTCCTGCAGGATCGAAACTATGTGCTTTTGGAACGACGCCGTTTCGTTGCACAGGACCGTGGACGTCTGGTCACGGCCTTCCTGTCGAAGTTCTTTGAACGTTACGTTCAGTACAACTTCACAGCTGACCTGGAAAACCAGCTTGATGAAATCTCGATGGGCAAACTGGCCTGGAAAGAGGTTCTCAAGGATTTCTGGAAATCGTTCAAGGGCAATGTCGACGAAGCCAAGGAACTGAAAATCACCGATGTGCTCGATGCACTTCAGGTGATGCTGGAAAACTATCTGTTCCCGACGCGCGAAGACGGCACTGACCCGCACAAATGTCCGAAATGCGATGACGGACAGCTTAGCCTCAAACTGGGCAAGTTTGGCGCATTCCTTGGCTGTTCGAACTATCCGGAATGCAACTACACCCGTCCGCTCGTCGCCAATGAAAACGGATCGGATTCCGAACTCGATGCCGGACCGAAGGTTTTGGGTATCGATAAGGAAACCGGCAAGGAAATCACCCTTCGCAAAGGACCTTACGGCGTTTATGTCCAGCTTGGCGAGGAAGAGGAAGTCGAAGGCAAGAACGGCAAGCCCAAAAAGGTAAAGCCGAAGCGCACGTCACTTCCCAAAGGCCTCGAACCGTCTGTTGTCGACCTGAGCAAAGCCGAAGAGCTTCTGACCTTGCCGCGCGTTGTCGGGGTTTACCCGGAAACCGGCGAGGAAATGAAAGCCAATATTGGCCGCTTTGGCCCCTATGTTCAGGCGGGCAGCATCTTTGCATCGCTCAAAGCAGACGATGATGTTCTGACCATTGGTGAAAACCGTGCCATTACCCTGATTGCCGACAAGCGCGAAAAGGCTGGCAAGGAAATCGGCAAACATCCTGATGACAACGAGCCTATCTTTGTCGCCGTCGGTCGTTGGGGTCCGTTCGTCAAACACAAGAAAACGATTGCCAATATTCGCGATGTCGAACGTGACGACATAACGCTTGAGATGGCCATCAAGGCGATCAAGGAAAAGGAAGCCAAGTCGGGCAAAACATCCAAAGCCACGACAAAGAAAACGGCAACCAAGAAGACAGCGGCGAAAAAGGCCCCCGCAAAGAAGAAACCGGCGGCAAAGAAAACCGCAGCGAAAAAAACAACAACCAAAAAGGCGGCGGCGAATTAATCGCCGCCTTCCTTTTTCGGTCGAATACCCATGAAAGGACGCCGCAACGTTGGCGAACGACACAGAAGACAAAAAACACTTCCCCACCAAGGAAGAGATTATCGAATTCATCGATATGAGCCCGACACCGGTCGGCAAGCGTGAAATTGCGCGCGCCTTTAACATCAAGGGCGCAGCCAAGATCGAGCTTAAAAAGACCCTGAAAGAGCTGAAAATTGGCGGCGATGTCGTCAAGGGCAACCGCCGGCGTTTTGACAAGCCCGACCGCCTGCCTCCGGTTGAAGTTCTGGAAATCACCGGCATTGATGATGACGGCGAAGTTCTGGCCAAGCCGAACGTCTGGAAGCACGACTATGACCCGCCACTGATTGTGGTGAAATCAATTCGCCGCGGCGGCCCGAGTGCGCCGGGCATTGGTGACAAGATTCTCGCCAAACTGCGCTACACAGGCAAGCACACCTACGAAGCCAGCATCATGCGCGTCCTTGGCAGCGGTCCACAGCGCGTCTTGGGGCTTTATCGCCCCAACGAACGCGAAGGTCGCGTTGTGCCCACAGATCGCAAGGATAGCGGCGAGATCGCAGTACCTCTTGATGACCATCCTGATCTTGAAAGTGGCGCGCTGGTTCTGACCGAAATTCTGCCGGGCAAACATTTCGGGCTGCGCAAGGGCCGGATTACCGAAGTTCTTGGCAATATCAACGAACCGAAATCCATCAGCCTTGTCTCAATCCACGCACGTGGCATTCCATTTGAATTCCCGCCGGAAGTTGAACTTCAGGCCCGTGAATCAAAGGCAACACCGCTTGGCAAGCGCACCGATCTGCGCGACATCCCGCTGGTGACGATCGATGGCGCGGATGCGCGTGACTTTGACGATGCTGTTTGGGCCGAAGCCGACCCTGACCCGGCCAACGAGGGCGGCTGGCACATCATGGTCGCGATTGCCGACGTGTCCTGGTATGTGCGCCCCGGCGACGCATTGGACCGCGAAGCCGTTAAACGCGGCAACAGCTGTTATTTTCCGGATCGCGTGGTGCCAATGTTGCCGTTTGAGCTTTCGAACGGCTGGTGTTCGCTTGTCCCGCATGAAGATCGCGGCTGCATGGCGGTTGAGATGTGGCTCGACAAGCATGGTCACAAACTGCGTCATAAGTTCTGCCGCGGGATGATGAAGTCTGCTGCCCGCCTGACCTATGATCAGGTTCAGCGCGCAATGGACGGCCAGCCAGACGACACCACCGGTCCGCTGGTAGACACCATCATCAAGCCGCTTTACGGCGCCTTTCATGCATTCCTTGAAGCACGCAAGAAACGTGGTGTCCTTGAACTTGATGTGCCCGAACGCAAGATCGAGCTTAATGATCAGGGGCAGATCATTGCCATTGCACCGCGTGCCCGCTTTGACAGCCACAAGCTGATCGAAGAATTCATGATTGCGGCCAATGTGTGCGCCGCCGAGGAACTTGAACGCATCAAGCAGCCCTGCATGTATCGTATTCACGATGCACCGAGCGAGGAAAAGCTGGAAGCTTTGCACGAATTCCTTGAAGGCGCTGGCTACAAGCTAAACAAGGCATCGGTCCTGAAACCGCGTGATTTCAACCGTATCCTTGAACTCGCCAAGGACACGCCGGAAGCCGAACTGATCAACACGGTCGTCTTACGCAGCCAGTCACAGGCAATGTACAGCCCTGACAATATTGGGCACTTTGGCTTGGCACTTAAGAAATATGCTCATTTCACCTCTCCGATCCGACGGTATGCCGACCTTCTGGTTCATCGCGCTCTGATCGCAGGCCTCAAGCTTGGTGAAGGCGGCCTCACGCCCGAAGAAGGCGAACGGTTCGAACAGATTGGCGAGGACATATCAGGCACCGAACGCCGCGCGGCCATGGCCGAACGCGATGCGGTCGACCGTTATGTTGCCGCCTATATGTCTGACAAGGTCGGGGCCGAATTCCCCGGCAAGATTTCCGGGGTTACGCATTTCGGTCTGTTCATATCACTGAACGAAACCGGTGCGGACGGTCTGGTGCCTATTTCCACCCTGCCCGATGATTATTACGTTCACGACCCCGCAAGCCATGCGCTTGTTGGTCAGAACCGTGGCAAAAAGTTCCAATTGGGTGATTCGGTTGTCGTTCGGATCGCTGATGCCGATGCTGCCACGGGTTCGTTGGCCCTGCGTCTGGCAGAACATGCCGATATTACCGAACGCGACCTGATTGAACGTCCACGCGGGCGTCGTGGGTCCGGCAAACGGCGTGGCAGTCCCGGGGATCGCAGTCACCGTCATGGTAACAAGCCAGGCTTCCGATCCAGTTCGCGCGATGGCACCGGTCCCGGTGGTAGTTCTGCCACCAAATCGAAGGGCAAAGGTGCCAAAGCCGGTGGCAAGAAAAAGACCACACCGAAAAAGCAACGCAAGCTGGTGGCATCGAACCGGGCATCGCGCAATGCGGCCAAGAACGGTTCCAAACCGGAATAATCCGGCTCATAGCGAAAACAAAAAAAGGCGGTCCGTTTTGGACCGCCTTTTTTGTTTGCGCCTTTGGGAGCTCACTGAAACTCAAAGCATGGTTTCAACAAACTTCGAAAGTTGCTCTGAGGTCTGTTTACCACGGTTGCTGATAATGGCGACGTTTGCCGGCAACCCTTCCAGATCGGGGTGAGAGGCCTCGAAACTTGTCAACAGGCCAAGTTTCTTATCCGCCAACGTCTTCATCGCCGCCAATGCCCGGATCAGCTCAATACCGCTCAACCCGTCCAGGACCGCAGCGGTAATGACGGCATCGGGACGCGACTGTACGACTGTCTGAAAGGCCTCAACAGCTGATCTGGCGGTGATGGTGCGAAAACCTTTCTCGCGCAGCTCCCGCTGCAGGAAATGGCCCTGAACGGCTGTTGCCGTGACGAGAAGAACTTCCTTGTCCTGTGCGACCGCTACATCAGACTTTGCGTCTTTTTCGTCGGCTTTGGCGCTACGAGTTGGCAAGGAACGCAGGATGCGGGTTTCTTCCTCTGCCTGCGGGTTGGTGCCACTTTCGATGATCTCGCGAATCCAGCTGGTGAAATCAACCAGTGATGCGGCTTCAAGATCATCAATCTTGGTCAGATCGGCGATATAGTCCTCAAGCCTGTGCGCAATCGCCCCGACCAATGGAAACCCGAACGATCCAGCCAAGCCTTTCACGGTATGGGCTTCGCGCCGAAGTTCGGCAATGCCGGGTTCAGCTTCGTCCATCCCCCCGGCAACGCGATCAATTGTTGTCTCAATACGATCAATACGTTCCAGTGTGTCCTCAATGAAATCCTGTTTCAGACCGGCAACGACTGCGTCCGCATTTCCCATTGGGCACTCCTTTGGCAACTGGCCGATCAAGCAAACGTGACCTTTAACGCGCCCTAAAGGCGAATAAGGCAGGTCGATTTTACTTGCTTGCGCGATCGAACATCATGATGATGGCTTACCGTCTCAATGCCCGTTTTCGTCACCTGGATCAAGTGCGCGCTGAGATGTGACAGGAGTTAAGTTTTGACCATGAATGCCCCACACGATCTATCCCCCGAAACAAATGATGCCACTCAAAATCAAAGTGGCAGCCGTATTATGACCGGTCTTCGCCGCGGTTTTCGTCGCAAATGTCCAAATTGCGGACATGGTTTTGCCTTTGGGGGCTATCTGAAACTTCGTCCGGAATGTGAGGTCTGCAGCCACCCGATCGGGGAATATCGCTGCGATGATGCCCCGCCTTATTTCACGATCTTTCTGGTCGGACACATTGTGGTGCCGGGCGCGCTTGCCATGGAACAGAATTTCAGTCCGTCGCTGGCCTTGCAGCTTTCAATCTGGCTTCCGGCTACTGTCGCATTATGTCTTGGATTCCTGCCCTTTATCAAAGGGGCCGTACTGGGCACACAATGGGCCATGCGGATCAAAGGATAGACATTGGCCAAACGCCAATTTTTCCATTAGAATGCGTGGGTTACCCAACCTGAATTAAACGGATTGTTTAGTTGGCCACACCGGAAACTTCACAGAACAAACATGACATCAACGACAGCGGAACGCAGCGTTTGAAACGCATCTGTGCGGCAGTCGGAATGTCTGTTTTACTTACGGCCTGTGAAAGTTCGAAACATGTTGGTGTAAGCTCCCCCGACGACCCGCGGACCCACGAGTTGATTTCCCAAACCATCGAACTGGTTGCAACACGTTATATCGACCCGATCAGCCGCGAACAGATTTTGGTCAACACACTTGATGGCCTTTCCACGGTCGATGATGCCATCCGTGTGGACATCACGCCATCTGATCTCGTCCTGCAATATGATGGGCGCACGGTAGATCGCATTGCCTTGCCCGCCATGTCTGGCGATGCAAATGAGCACGAAAACCTGCAGGTATGGGCAGAAATCACGCTTCATGGCTTGGCAAGCTACCGGATGCATTCGTCCGAACTGCGCAGCGCGTCGACAAAGGACATCGAGTCCGCACTTATCAGTGGCGCGATCCGTAATCTGGACCGCTACAGCCGTTATGAAGGTCCGGAACGCGCCGAGAATGCGCGCAACCGCCGCGATGGCTATATCGGCATCGGGGTCAGGGTGGTTGGCGGCACCGGATATCCCATCGTCAAACTTGTTCATGCCGAAAGCCCGGCCGCCCGCGCGGGCCTTAACCCAGGCGATCAGATTTTGACCATCAATGGCCAGGACATGTATGGCAAAGCCAGCCGATACACTGCCGACCTCCTGCATGGTGAAGAAGGAAGTTCTGTCCTGATCGAGGTGAACTCGGCAAACAGCGCAGCCATTACTCCGATGGAAATCCTGCGTGAACGCGTTATTGACCGGACCGTCTTTGCCGAAATTCGCGATAACATTTTGATCGCACGACTTAGCAGCTTCAACTCTGCGACCGCCTCGACCCTTGCTGATAACATCATGAAGGCCAAACTTTATGACGGTGGCCTTAACGGGGTCATTCTTGATCTTCGAGGAAACCGTGGCGGCCTCTTGCAACAAGGTGTTGCCGTTGCCGACCTGTTTCTGGAAGACGGCCCGATTGGCAAGACGTTCTCGCGCGTGACAGCAGCACGGCATATCTTCAAGGCCGAAACCGGCGACCTGACAGCCGGAGCACCGCTTGTCGTCCTGATTGACGGGCGCACAGCATCGTCTGCCGAACTGGTTGCCGCAGCCCTTCAGGACCGCCATCGTGCTGTTCTGATCGGCTCTACAAGCTTTGGCAAAGGATCGGTTCAGGCGATCAACGATCTGCCCAATCATGGCACTCTAACATTTACCTGGTCACGCATGACCGCCCCTTCGGGCTACACGTTTGATAGAATCGGTCTTTTCCCGGCCATCTGCACGCAGACTGATGCGGGCAACACCGCAATACATCAGGTTGCCCACGCCCTTTCACAACGCGATAAAATCGCCTCGGTGATGATGAAGTGGCGCAATCTTGATTATCAGGATGAAAAATCCCGTCGCGAGCTTCGGAATGTCTGCCCGGCCAGCACGAACGGCGAAGCATTCGACGTCGACGTGGCCTTGGAATTGCTGAAAAATCGCCGTGAATACAAGAATCTGGCCTATGCCGGGCAAGAGGAAATCGCCGATACATTTCCCAGCCAATAAATTTGCATTCTTTTTTGCCAAAATGGCTTGACACTCTGCCGATAACCTTTATGTTCCGCCGCCTGAGATACACCTGAACACAGGATGCAGAGACATGGCGAAGCCCGCTTCGATCCTCGTAAAGTTGGTAAGCACCGCAGACACCGGTTACTTCTATGTTGTTAAGAAGAACCCGCGGAATACCACCGAGAAATTCCAGTTTCGCAAGTACGACCCGGTCGTGCGTAAGCACGTCGTGTTCAAAGAAGCGAAAATGAAGTAATCCAGTTCTTCGGAACTGCTTACAAAGATCAAAAAAAGACGTGTCTTTCGGGACACGTCTTTTTTTGTTTCTGCCAAACTCTGGCTGCCCCCGAAATCCGGGTGACGTCAGGTATTAGCCAAAGCGACGATATCCGGCCGCTGCCAACAGCAACCATCCACCGATGAAAGCAAACCCGCCGATCGGTGCAACCGCCCCTAGCGCGGAAATACCGCTAAAGGCTATGGCATACAAAGACCCGCAGAAGAACAGGATGCCGACAAGCATCGCATAGGCTGCCATACGCAAAAACTTCTCGTCCGGCACATGATGGACCAAAGCAGCTATAGCGGCCAAGGCAACAGCATGGACCAATTGGTAATGGGCACCTTTTTCAACGAGGCTGCGCGCGTAGTCCATATCGCTGCCCGACATGCCATGGGCAGCAAATGCACCCAATGCGACGGCCATTGCGCCATTCAGTCCGGCCATAACAACAGATATGCGCATCATTGGTTCCCTGTTTTGAAACGAAGCAATTGTTTCAAGTACCTTAGACAGCCAATGGATGGTGCGCCATGCGAAAACGCAAAAAAATGGCCGTACAATAAATGTACGGCCAGTAACTCTCTTGGGGGAGATGTGCCGGATCATCGAAATGTCCGCCACACACATATCTTTACCTTCCGATCGCTTCTACCTCTGTGACAGCCATCACATTAAAGTAAAAAAATCATACAATTACGTCCTAGTGGATTGACTCACTGAGGAACTCCTCAAGTCTGCGCACATCGGGAACGAACAGGCCGCTATCGACCTTCGTTACCAACTGGCGCCGTCCCAACGTGCTCATGACACGGGCCACAGTCTCACGCGACGTACTGACCCGCCCGGCGACTTCGGAGTGAACAGGAACGGGTGACAAAAGCGCTGCACCGTTATCATCACAAACATTTCTTGCGCGGCGCAAGACCTCTGCGACGACCCGCTCGTTTGCGCCCAGCGTGCTGACATCGACGATGCGTCGGGTAGAGTTCCGCACGATCCGGGCGAGTTCCCCAATCACGTTCCAGGCCACCGACGGGTGGTTTTTGACAACTTTTTCGAAGTTTGCAGGGCTTAGAATACCGACATTCGTATCATCGACCGCAATTACACAGGCAGAACGGGGTTCTCCGTCAATTGCGGATAGTTGCCCGACACATCCGCCGGCCCCGATTTCTTCCAGCGTGATCTCACGCCCGGAAAGCGAATAATTGACGATCCGAACACGGCCTGAGAGAATCAGATAAACGTCTGAACTGTCAGATTCCGGTTCAATAATTTGCGCCCCGGCCGAAAATGTCTTTCGGTTAACGTGGCGTTCGACATCTGCAATCGCGCTCTCACTGAGATCCGCGAAAATGCCGACCACTGATAATTTAACCATATCCCCCAAGCTTTTCACTACCGTGTTGTTCTTGTCCGAACGCGGAATTTTATGCGTCCCCGAACATCTTTTTACTGTCCCTATCGCAATCATAAGCAAACAACTTCGGACTGACAATCATTGCCGGTCCAAAGTATTATTCCCACTTGTGAATAGACAGAATTATGCTGCATATGCGAACATGAGTGAAACCTGTTCGATCAAGGCGACTATTTGCATTTATCCCGCATCGCGAGGAGCCAAGCCATGAGTACCGAATTGGAGATTTTCCGTCGTAGCCCGACCTGCAAGCCCAAAAGTAAACACCCACTTGTTTTCGTCCACGGTGCCTATACCGGGGCGTGGTGCTGGAACGAGCACTTTCTGGCCTGGTTTGCCGATCGCGGCTTTGAAGCCGTTGCATTCTCATTGCGCGGGCATGGCGGAAGTGGTGGCCGTGAACTGCGCAGCCTCGCCTCGATTGACGATTACGTCGAGGATCTTGAGGACGTTGTCGAAACTCTTGGCAAGAAGCCCGTTCTGATTGGTCATTCCATGGGGGGCTATATCGTTCAGAAATATCTTGAACATCACAGTGCAGAAGCCGCCATATTGATGGCGTCGGTACCGCCTGAAGGCCTGATTGCCAGCAACGCCATGATGGCGATGGCCCAACCTGATCTTTTTTTCCAGATGTGCTGGCTTCAGGCCATCGGACCGCACACCATGCTCCGTGAACGACTTGGACGCGCGATGCTATCCCCCGATATCGCCGAAGACGAAGGCATGATCTATTTCGGACGCCTTGAAACAGAAAGCCAGCGTGCAATCGCTGACATGATGGGGGCAAACCCGATTTTCCTGACCAAGGATGAAGTGCCGTCGATGCTGGTCATGGGCGGGCGTTATGATGAGATCATTCAAAGCGAGCTGATCCACCACACCGCCAAGCGCTATGGCGCGGATTACGCGCTGATCGAAGACATCCATCACGCCATGATGCTTGATAAAAACTGGGAACAGGTCGCGGAGACCATACTGGAATGGCTGCAGGTCAAGCTTGTCAGCCAGCAACGCAGCAAGGGAAACAAGACCGCTGCCTGAGTAACCGAACAATAGATTTTTGCTGCACATTTGCACCCGCATCTGCCACGATGCGGGTGTTCTCTTTTACGCAACCCGACAAGCAAAGCAGAAAGGTCTGGAACATGCCCCACAATGCTCCCGTCTTTGGTGGAGTCCTCAAAGCCGTTGTCGCAGCAGGACTCTTTTCTACCGTTCTTATCCAAGGATCTTCTGCTCAGCAAACAACTGATGCCATTGCGCCTGAGGCAAGTACTGCCAGTTCATCTGACAAAACGCATGGTTCACTTATCGCAAACGACTGGATGGTCAGTGCTGCCAACCCGCTTGCGGTCCAGGCCGGTGCCAATATCCTGCGTTCCGGTGGCAATGCCATTGATGCCATGGTCGCCATTCAAACCATGCTCGGTCTCGTTGAGCCACAATCATCCGGTCTTGGGGGTGGCGCCTTTCTGGTTTACTTCAACGCAACCACCGGAAAACTGACCACCCTAGATGGCCGCGAAACGGCGCCACTGAACGCAACACCAACACTGTTTCAAGATGAAAACGGTGAACCGCTTAAATTCTATGATGCTGTTGTCGGCGGCAGATCGGTCGGAACGCCGGGCACCCCTGCCCTGATGAAGGATGCTCACGAAAAATGGGGGCAGCTTCCATGGAAGGCGCTGTTTGATCCAGCAATTGATGTCGCCAAAACCGGCTTTAAAGTTTCACCGCGTCTTGCTGCACTCATCGCCAATGATCAGGAGAAACTGTCGCGCGACCCCGAGGCCAGGGAATATTTCTTTGACAAGGATGGCGCGCCATTAACCGCGGGTACCGTCCTTAAGAACCCGAAATATGCCAAAACCCTGCAAGATCTGGCGACCAACGGGATTGTGAATTTCTATCAGGGTCCAATCGCCGAAGATATTGTTGCCAAGGTCAAAGGTGCCAGTTGGAACCCCGGGGTTCTGTCCCTTGCTGATTTCGCCAATTATCAAGTCAAGGAACGACCAACCGTTTGCGTGGAGTATCGCGAACATGATGTGTGTGGCATGGGGCCACCGTCTTCGGGTGCACTTACTGTTGGGCAGATACTCGGCCTGCTGGAACCCTATGATATTGCTGAAATGGGGCCCAGTGCGGCGCAAAGCTGGCGTTTGATTGGCGATGCATCGCGTTTGGCATTTGCCGATCGTGGGCGTTATATGGCCGATATTGATTTTGTCCCGATGCCATTGAACGGACTGCTCGACAAGACCTATCTGGCGGAACGATCCAAGCTGCTTGACCGGGACACGGCCCTTGAAAAAGTCGAACCGGGCACGCCAAGCTTTAGCCACGCCATGAAATTGGCCGATGACGAAGCAATCGAGCTCCCAAGCACCAGCCATTTCTCGATTGTTGATATCTATGGCAATGCCGTTTCCATGACCACCACCATCGAAAACGGCTTCGGTTCTCGCCTGATGGTGAATGGCTTTATGCTCAATAACGAGCTGACCGATTTTTCGTTCCGCACCCATTCCGATGGCGTACCCATCGCCAATGCCTTGGCGCCGGGCAAACGTCCGCGCTCATCCATGGCGCCAACCATCGTGATGAAAAACGACAAACCCGTAATTGTTACCGGCTCACCGGGTGGTTCGAGGATCATCGGCTATGTTGCCCAATCGCTTATCGGCATGATCGACTGGAACATGTCTCCGCAAGAAGCCGCTAATATGCCGCATCTGGTCAATCGATTTGGCACGTTTGACCTTGAGGCCGGAACAGATGCCGAAAACCTTGCCACGGCGCTTGAAGCAATGGGCTTCAATGTCAGCATTCGCGACCTTAATTCCGGCATTCACACTATCATGGTGACCGAAGACAGCTTGATTGGTGCTGCAGATCGCCGCCGCGAAGGCATCGTCGTCGGGCAATAAGAATCAAAAGCAGCAACTCAAAACGGGCAGCCCCATCACGGAGCTGCCCGTTTGCATTACCTAACCTGCCCCACCTGCTTTTATGCAGCAGGCACCCAATCTGCCAACAGGCGATAGAGTTCCTTGTGGTCTGATGCAATATGATGTGCGCCTGCGTTTCGGAGGTAACTTGCGGGCGTAATATCAACAAGACCAATGGTCGTTGCCCCTGATGCTACGCCGGCCCGAACGCCATTCTGACTGTCATCAACCACGATGCAGTCAGCAATATCGACACCCATTCTTTCGGCTGCCAGCAGATAGACGTCCGGGTGTGGCTTGGCATTTGCAACGTCATGGGCCGAACAAATGCGGCCTTCAAAGCGATGTTTTAGACCGACCTTGCCCAAGGAAACATCCATCTTGTCATGCGGACCATTACTGCCGATCGCCATAGGGATATTATTCTGATCAAGAAAATCAAGAATAGCCGGAACACCTTCGAACGGCTTCAAATCTCGGCGAAATGCCTCAAACGTCCGGTTATAGCACTCTTCGACCCAATCCGGAGGAAGTGTAACACCAAACCTCTCTGCCATCGCGGGCCCGACTGCAGCAAGAGTTCCCCCCAAGAAGAAATCGTGTGTTTTTTTTACATCCATTGCACAACCGTAATCGCACAACAAATCGGTCAGCACTTCGTTTGCAAGTGTCTCGGTATCGACCAAGACACCATCACAATCAAAGATAACGCCACGCACAACTGGCTTTGACATACGTTTAATCCTTACAGGCCAGCCAATTCGGTCCAGCGCGCTTCATCATAGGCAACCGTGCGGGTCGCACCGAAATCAACCACTGGACGTTTGATGACGGTCGGGTTGGCCGCAAGAATGGCAGCTGCGGCAGCACCGCCCTGCTCCAATGTCGCCTTGTCGTCATCGCTCAGATTGCGATAGCTCGGACCGCGCTTGTTAATCAAAACATTGCCCCCGACTTCATCAAGCCAGCCTTCAATGGTTTTGGCATCAATACCGTCGGCACGAAAATCATGGAGCTTGTTTTCGATGCCCTTTGCATCGAACCATTTAAGCGACTTGCGGACGGTGTCGCAGTTCTTGATGCCGTAAATCGTAACCATATCAAATCCTGTTGTTTAATATCTTCGGGATGCTGCCATGCATTGCGCAATCGGTTTTGACCCTAAATCCTGTAACCTATATAAAGACGGCGCTTGGAATACAGCAACCCTCTTCACCCGGCTTTGACAAAAACGGTAGGCAAATGACTGTTAATCGGCGTATTTCCGTCGCCCCGATGATGGATTGGACGGATCGGCATGATCGCTATTTCCTGCGGCAGATCAGTCGTCATACGTTGCTCTATACCGAAATGGTCACCACGGGCGCGATTCTTCACGGCGGTGTCGAACGGCATCTGCGCTATAACGATGCTGAACACCCGGTAGCCCTTCAGCTTGGCGGCAGCGACGCGGATGATCTGGCGCGCGCCTGCGAGATCGCCAATGACTATGCCTATGATGAAATCAATCTGAATTGCGGGTGCCCGTCTGATCGCGTGCAGAACGGCGCGTTTGGCGCCTGTCTGATGGCGACCCCTGACGTCGTTGCCAATTGCGTGAAATCGATGATTTCGGCTAGTGACGCCCCGGTTACGGTCAAGAACCGTATCGGCATTGACGATCAGGAAGATTACCCGTCGCTGAAACGCTTTACCGAAACCGTTGCCGAAGCGGGTTGCAAAACCTTTATCGTCCATGCTCGCAAGGCCTGGCTCAAAGGCCTGTCACCCAAGGAAAACCGCGAAGTTCCGCCTTTAAAATACGAGCTTGTTTATCAACTCAAACAGGAATTCCCGGAACTTGAAATCCTGATCAATGGTGGCATCAAGACACTTGATGAAACCGAAGAACATCTGAAACATGTCGATGGTGTCATGATCGGGCGCGAAGCTTATCAGAACCCCTATGTTCTGGCCGATGTGGACCGGCGTTTTTATGGCGATGACGCCAAAGCAAAAACCCGCCATCAGGTGGTTGAGGCCATGCTGCCCTATATCGAGGAACACCTGAAAGAAGAACATGGCACCATCGGCCATGTAACCCGCCATATGCTGGGCCTGTTTCAGCAGATGCGCGGCGCAAAGCAATGGCGCCGGTATCTCAGCGAAAACGCCCATCGCAAAGGCGCTGGCACCGACGTCGTGCGCGAAGCCCTGGCACTTGTTCCCGAACAGGATGACGAGGTCCTGTCTGCATGACGGCCAAGGATGTCACCGAGCCAGTGGCGGGTAATGCCCTACAGCCTGCTGGTGAAATAACCTGGCAGGATGGCGATGTGCCATTCTCCCCGTATTTTGGTGACATCTATTTCAACCCCAAGGATGGGCTTGCCGAAACGCGCTATGTGTTCCTTGAAGGCAACAACCTGCCCAACGCTTGGCAGGAACATGAAAACTTTGCCATTGGCGAAACCGGCTTTGGTACAGGGCTGAACTTCCTTGCAGCATGGCAATGCTGGGACAGTGATCCGAAGCATTCAAAACGGCTGCACTTCGTCTCTGTTGAAAAATACCCGCTGTCGCGAGATGACATGATCCGCGCACATCGAAGTTGGTCGGAGCTTGCCCACTATTCCCAACAACTTGCCGACATCTGGCCCCATGAAAGCATGTTGCCAGGTGTGCACCGTTTTTCGCTTGCCGATGGCGATGTCAACCTGACGCTATTGATCGGCGATGCGATTGAAAGCTGGGCCGGGTATGAGGGAAATATTGATTGCTGGTTTCTCGATGGCTTTGCGCCATCGCGCAATCCCGATATGTGGAATCCGGATCTTTTTGCGGCCCTTGCCAACGCGTCGAACCCGCGTGGCGTAAGCCTTGCGACCTTCACTGCAGCACGCATCGTGCGTGATGGTCTTGAAAGTGCCGGATTTGAAATCAGCAAGCGCAAAGGGTTTGGCTACAAGCGCGATATGATCACCGCGACACTTTCCAAACCTGATAACACCACTGAAACGCCGCATCTGTTCGAGATCGCAGACGATCCCTGGTTTAACCTGCCCCGCCCATCCAAAGCCAAATCGGTGGCCGTCATTGGGGGTGGTCTTGCCGGTGCAGCATGCGCAGAGGCCCTAAAAACACGCGGCGTTGCCGTGACACTTTTTGAAAAGGCCGAGCAACTGGCCAACGCCGCGTCTGGAAACCCGACTGGCATGCTGGAGCCCTATCTGACCGCTGATGACGCCATCATGGGGCGGTTTTATGAGGCCGGGTATCGTTTCAGCCATCACAAGATCAAGAAGCTTGCCGATCAAGGATTGGTCGAAGCCGATTTCTGTGGCGTGATTGATCTCGCCACCAGTGCACGCAAACGCGAACGGCTTGCTGGCCTGATTAAACGCCTTGCCGATAAAACCGGCCTAGTGGAAACGCTTGACCGAGACCAGGCGTCAGAAAGATTTGGCCTGCCATTGCAGCATGACGGCGTCTTTTACCCTTCTGCTGGCTGGGTCAACCCGCCGTCATTGGTGCGGGCCTTTTCATTTGGGATTGATGTGCGCCTTTCAACGACCATCACTGCGATCGGTGAATCTGAACAAGGCAAAGTCCTGACGGACGAAAATGGTGCGTCCTATGGTCCGTTTGATGCCGTGATCATTGCCGGCGCGCTTGAAACGCAAATGCTGCATCAGACGCGCTGGCTTACAGATCAACTTAATCCCGTCCGCGGACAGATCAGCTTTTTACCCGAAGAAGTCGTGCCAAAACCTGGCAATGGCGCAGCAATTAAATGCGTTCTGAGCCACAAGGGTTACATCACACCGGCACGTAACGGAATGCATGTGTTCGGGGCTACTTTTGGTCGTGACGACACCGCCACAGACCTGCGCCAAGACGATCATGCCTTTAACATTGCCCAACTTGGCAAAGTCCTGCCTGAAGTTGCGGCGAAGCTTTCACCTGAAATGCTGGATGGCCGGGCATCTTTGCGCACTACGACAACTGATCATCTGCCGCTGATCGGGCCCGCCCCGGATTTTGACGCCTATCTCGCGTCCTATGGCGATATCGACAAAGGCAAAAAAGGCGCGCGATATATCGATGCACCCTACCACAAAGGCGTGTATATCTGTTCCGGCTTTGGGGCGCGCGGACTGATCGGTGCCCCGCTTGCCGCAGAGATTCTTGCCAGCGAGATTTGCGATATGCCCCTGCCTCTGGAAAAAGCGCTGATGCATGCCATTCATCCAGCACGGTTCATTGTTCGTGGTTTGAAACGGCGGCAGATCACAGCATGAACCAGACAAGCCCCACGGCGACACCAGTGCCCCCCTCACCGGCAAAAGATCCGGATCGCATGAAAACTGCGACGACGTTGGCGCTGTTCTTTTCCGGTCTGTTTCTCATTCAGGGTGTTTTTCTGCCCTATTGGCCGGTTTGGTTGAAATCACAAGGGCTATCGGCGGCCGAAATCGGCATCCTGCTTTCGTTGCCCAACTGGGTGCGTGTCTTTGCCGATCCATTGATTGCCCAACGTGCTGATCGCACTGGCAACCGCAAGACGCCGATGCTTTGGCTTGCCGGGATCTATGTTATTTCCATTTTGGCCTTCCCGCTCTCAAGCGACTTTTGGTGGCTTGCGGCACTTTCAGTCGTCATCGGCTTTACGTTCTCGCCGCTCCTTCCGCTTGGCACGACCATCACGGTCCATGAATGCAAGGCGCGTGAACTTGACTACGGACGGGTCCGGCTGTGGGGTTCCCTAGCCTTTATTCTGGCATCTTATGGTGCGGGCTGGGTTCTGGACGGCACATCGACGGAATGGATTGTCTGGATGCTTTTCGTTGCCGGTATCGTAAATTTCGCCATCACCACCCGCATGCCCGACCCGCAGACTGATCGGCCGCTAAGATCCGGTTCATCACTGGTCTATCTGCTGCGCAAGCCCGTTTTCCTGATCTATCTTGGCTGCATCGGTTTTGCCCAAGGCGCGCATGGCACCTATTACGCCTTCGCCTCTGTCCACTGGGAATCGGTCGGCTTTTCGCATGAAATGATCGGTGTTTTCTGGTCAATCGGCGTGATCGCAGAGATCGTTCTGTTTGCCGTCGCTGGACGCTTTGTGCGTGGTCGCCACCCAGGCATCTTGTTTGCACTCGGGGCTGGATCAGGGGCATTGCGATGGATTGTACTGGGCACAACCGACAATCTATGGTTGATTATTCTGGTTCAACCGCTTCATGCCATGACATTCGGGATCACCCATTTGGCGGCTGTCAGTTTTATCGCCCGTGCCATACCACAACAACTTGCTACGTCGGCGCAAAGTTTGATGGCCACCTTATCGATGGGGGTCTTTTTGGGCAGCAGCATCTGGATATCGGGGCCGCTGTATGATGCATTCGGGTCACAGGCCTACTACCTGATGGCGATCTTCTCGGCAATTGCGTTTGGCTTTGCCATCTGGCTGATGCGGATCTGGCGCGGAGAGGATCAGACCTTTTGCGACTGATACACCAAACCTGCATGAAACGACCGACTGCACAATTGAATTCAAAGGGCGCCTTGATATGACCTCCATGCCGTTTTCTCGCAGAATGCGCCGTTGGAAACTCGGTTTAAAAACCCTGTTTGGCAACGAACCGGCCGGCTACTTCATTCCGTACCGCTATGCCAGCGAAACAGCAAAGGCCGTCGGACGCCCAACCTACCCGGCAATTGAAACCATGATGGATGCCGCAGCGCCGACCATGAAGGCCTGGTTGACCAAGGCCGCACAGTATCAGGAAGCATTCGCCAGTTTTGGCAACGCCACCCCGCCCGAACCCCGTTGGCAGCAAAGCTGGTTTCCAAGGCTTGATGGCATGATGGCCTATGTCTTTACCCGTGAATTCCGCCCTGATCGCATCATCGAGATCGGATCAGGTCATTCAACGCGGTTTTATTACCGTGCGATCAAGGACGGTGACCTTGAAACGGCTTTTCACGCCATTGATCCAGCCCCGCGTGCTGATATCGCGAAGCTCCCGATCACCATTGAACGCACCATCGTTCAGAAGGCTGATCCATCGGCTTTCGCGGCATTGACGGGTGCGGACTTCCTGTCGATCGATTCAAGCCACATCCTGATGCCCGGTACGGATGTTGATCTGCTTTTTTCGTCGGTGATCCCGACCCTGCCAAGCGGTTCAATCATTCACATCCATGACATCACCCTGCCCGATGACTACCCGGAAATCTGGCAATGGCGCGGATACAATGAACAACAAGGCGTTGCGGCCCTGCTGGCCGGTGGCGGCTTTGAAATCATGTGGTCAAGCGCCTATGCGACCAGCCGCATACGTGATGAAATTGATCAGTCCATCGCCAATGGCATTCACCTGCCCGACGGTGCACATGAAACAAGTCTGTGGTTGCGAAAGCGTTAGAGCAAGCACACTAAAAACAAAGGGCAGCCCAATGAGGCTGCCCTTTTTCGTTTGATGATAAGACGCATCAGTTTTTGTAAGGATCCGCCGCATCGCGCAGGCCATCGCCAAGGAAGTTAAAGGCCAGAACCACGATCACCACGGGTACAACCGGCAACATCAGCCATGGATAAACCGCCACTGCATTAATGTTCTGTGCCTCATTGAGCAAAACACCCCAACTGGTCACCGGCGCACGCAAGCCAAGACCAAGGAAGCTGAGCGCTGTTTCCCCAAGGATCATGTTGGGGATCGACAGCGTCACCGAAGCAATCAGATGGCTGGCAAAGTTTGGCAGCAGATGACGCCCGATGATCCGTTTGGGCTTCGCCCCCATTAGTCGTGCGGCCAGTGCATAGTCCTCTTCACGCAGGGCGAGAAGCTTGGATCGCACCGCACGGGCCAGTCCCGTCCAGTCAATCAGCCCCAGAATAATCGTGATGCCGAAATAGATCAGAATCGGGCTCCAGGTCACTGGCAAGGCCGCTGAAAGCGCCATCCAAAGCGGAATTTCGGGCAAAGAGCGGATGACTTCAATGGTGCGCTGCGCCGTTGAATCGACCCAGCCGCCATAGTATCCAGCTGCGCCACCGATCAGGATGCCGAGCAGGAAACTGACCGAAATACCCACCAGTCCGATGGTCAGCGAAACCCGCGCACCATAGATGATGCGCGAAAACATATCTCGCCCAAGTCTGTCTGTGCCAAAGACAAACAACGTTCCGTTTTCTGATGGACAGACGAAATGGAAATCCATATCGACCATACCCCAGAATTCATAATCATCCCCCGAACAGAAAAAGCGCAGTGGCTCAACCCGATCCGGGTTTACCGTATAAGTCGGCTTGAGCGTTTCCATATCGACAGAGAAATCGGTGCCATAGGTAAATGGTCCGACGAATTCCCCGTCATGGAACAGATGCACTCCCTGCGGCGGGTGATGAATGTACTCGGAATTGCGCGTTTCCTGCGCATAGGGCGCGATGAATTCAACGATAAAGACCGACGCATACATGATCGCAAGAATGATCAGGGAAAAATACGCCAGACGGTGACGTTTAAGCCGCCACCACATCAATTGCCATTGCGAAGCCAGGAAGTACTTTTCCTGTTCGGGCGTCAGCTCCTCGCGCTCCCAAGGAGTAAATGGCGCGGAATCAACAAAATGCTCGTTGCGTTTTTCGGTTTCCTTGCTCATTTGCCGACCCCTCCCTGCAGACGGATACGGGGATCAAGCCAGGCCAGCAAAACATCGGAAACAAACATCCCGACAACCGTCAGAAGCGCCAGAAACATCAGGAACGACCCGGCCAGATACATATCCTGACTTTGCAGCGCAGTAAGGAGCATCGGGCCAGTTGTCGGCAATGACATCACAACTGATACCAAAACAGATCCCGATACCACCTGCGGCAGGATATTACCGATATCGGCAATGAAGGGGTTCAGGGCCATGCGCAGCGGGTATTTGAACAACACCTTGGTTGGTGAAAGCCCCTTGGCGTGAGCGGTGACGACATACTGTTTGCCCAACTCATCAAGAAGGTTCGCACGCAGGCGCCGGATCATCGATGCTGTGCCCGATGTCCCGATCACAACGACAGGTGCCCAAAGATGTTCAACGACCGACATCATCTTGGCCAAAGACCAACCCTGATTGATGTATTCCGGATCCATCAGACCCCCGATGGATGTGCCGAAAACAACGTTCGCGTAATAAAGAAGGATTAGCGCGAACAGGAAGTTGGGCATGGCAAGCCCCAGGAAACCCAACAAGGTAAAGCCATAGTCACCCCAGCTATATTGCCGTGTTGCGGAATAGATCCCGATCGGGAAGCTGACAATATAAATGAAGATGACGGTGCTGAAATTCAGCACCAATGACAGCCAAAGCCGGTCACCGACCACCTCTGTCACCGGCAGGTTGTATTCAAATGAAAATCCAAGATCGCCCTGTAACAGTCCCCACGCCCATTCGGCGTATTGAATGTAGATCGGCTGATCAAGACCATATTGTCGTTTGAGAAACTCGATCTTGGCAGGGTCAACGGCTTCGCCCTGCGCCTGAAGTTCATTGAGATAGGTTGTCAGAAAGTCGCCGGGGGGAAGCTGAATAATCACGAATACCAGCACGCTGATCATAAACAGCGTGGGTATCATCACAAAAAGCCGTCTTGCCAGATAAGTCAGCATCGGCGCTGTCGCTCCCCCGAGGTTGTTTCACACCATTCCCTCAACAGCATGAAACAACACGTTTTTAGTTAAAAGATTATCTGTCCCACCAGAAGGTATCAGGTCGATAAATCCCAAAGAACGCACCTGGTTCCCAGCTATGTATGCCTTTTTCCGGGACGTTACGCAGATCCTTGTCGACGACAACCGGCTGCGGCACATTGCCGATCAGACCGATTGAAAACATGTTTTCAGAATTGATGTCCAGAATGGCCTGCCATGCTTCTTTTTGCCCGGCTTCATTGCTGGTTTGCCATTTGCGATACAGTTCCATCAATTCCTTGGCGGCTGGCATATCCGGCGCTTCGCCCGCCTCGCCGTCGGTTTGATAATACTGTCCCCATTTCGGCCATTGCAGGCTGTCTTGCAGAACGGGGACGAATTCGTCCGGGGCGATATTTGGCGTAGCCAAGCCATTATCGACACCGTTAAAGATCGACATGATCGTCTCGCCACTATAGGCGCGGCTGCGCATGACTTCACGCTGCAAACCTTTGACGAACATCTTGATACCGACCTGGCGCCAGCTGTCCCCGATCAGTTCGAGCATATCGTCATGTTCCGGGTTTTCGCCAGATGTCTCGACAATGATTTCCATCGGACGACCATCAGGCAACAAGCGGATGCCTTCGCCGTTACGTTCGTCCAACCCCATCTTATCAAGCAGCGTGTTCGCTGCCTTGATATCGAAATCGGTATAGGCTTCGCGGTATTCCGGTTTAAACAACGGGCTTCTGGGCAGAACCGTATTGTTGGTCGGTTGCGCCAAGCCAAAGAACATTACACGGTTAATTTCGGTACGGTTGATCGCCAAGGACAGCGCCCGGCGGAACCTTACGTCCCGCAATACTTTTCGCCAGACCGGGTCGCTGCATGTCAGATTGGGATACAATGCCGCATATGCCCCTGCCCCGACGTCCCAAAGGCGCACATCGTAGTTCTGATTGGCTTCGGATTGCTTAAGGAACGTATAGTCCTTCAGCGACAAAATCCTGCTTTGCAGATCAACTTCACCCGCACCAACTTTCGCAGGGACCAGCTTTGCATTAGAAATGTTGAAAATCATCCGGTCGATATAAGGAAGTTGATTACCTTCCGGATCTACACGGTGATAGTAAGGGTTGCGCACGTAAACGAACCGGTCTGACGGTTCTTCGGTCGTGATCAACCACGGCTCAAGCGACGGGCGATGAATGTTCGATAGTTTGTAGGGACGGTCCATATCCGTATGCAAAACCGCCCAGCTGCGAAGCCCGCGCTCTTCAACGATGGCTTCAAGCTCGCCGGCATCGCGATAGTTCTCGTGGAACTGCTTTAGGTAGTGCGCCGGACGATAGATGAAGGGCGGACGGGTTCCGGCCAGTTCGCTGAGGAAGAACGGGTTTGGCTGTGACCAGCTATACCGAACCGTATATTCATCAAGTATTTCAAAGGTCGCCGGTTCATCACCGACAAACAGGAAACGCGGCGGCCCGACCGGGAATAGTTCATCATTATTGACGATATCTTCCCAGTAATAGCGGAAATCCTCGGCCGTAAACGGTTCGCCGTCTGACCATTTGTGCCCTTTGCGGATATGCAAAGTGAAAGCGTTGCCTTCCTCGTTCACATCAAGGGCTTCGAGGATATCGGCCTCGAGATTAAGGTTCTGATCATAGCCAACCAGTCGCGCATAATCGTAAACAACCGCCATACGGATGTCTTTTGACCGTCCCATAATGGTGACGAATTCTCCGCCATACTTACCGATTTCCTTGCCCTCGGCACCAAAATCAATAACGTGCGGGTGTTCGGGCAGACGGTCATTCATTGCCGGTAAGGAACCACTTGCGACCGCATCTTCGAAATAGGGAATTTCCGCGCGCGCGGATGTCGCAAGGACACCTGCCCCCAGAATACCTGCTGTCATCACCAACCCAGTCACAGCACGATGAATTCTGGACGTCGACTGGTTCGAAAGACTGATCATATGGCGATCTCCGTAAAGTCGGCACGTTCGGCGCGAACAAAGTGATCTTCGGCGACCTGCATCATCTTGGGTTCGCTGCCCTGGTTAATTGTGAACGGCGCAGGCCATCGGGCCGGATCAGATGCCTTGCCATCCACGATCTTGTCGAAATCAAGCAGATGATCCAGATCTGCAAACGGCACAGCATGCAGCAGCGCCTGCGTATAAGGGTGAACCGGGTTCTTGAACAGCAACTCGCGCGGTGCCGATTCAACAATACGTCCGGCACACATCACAGCAATCCTGTCTGCAACGTAATCCACAACCGCAAGATTGTGCGATATAAACAGATACGTCAAATTAAGATCACGCTGCAAATCTTTCAAAAGATTAAGTATTTGCGCCTGAACCGACACATCAAGTGCTGATGTCGGCTCATCAAAAATCAACAAATCGGGTTTAAGCCCAAGCGCACGTGCAATACCGATACGTTGACGCTGCCCACCGGAAAAACTGTGCGGATAACGGTTCAAGAAACGTGGATCAAGTCCGACCAGATCCATCAATTCCAGTACCATCTTCTGTCGATAATCACTGTTCCCGACACCGTGAATAAGCATCGGCTCGGTAATGATATCTTGCACCGTCATCCTTGGGTTAAGCGACCCGAAGGGATCCTGAAAAACAAATTGTATCCGTTTTCGGTATGGATTTAGCTGATCTTCATCAAGCCCCGTCAATTCGGTCATTTGACCGCTTTCACCCCGGAACATGATAGAACCTTCATCCGGGCTCATCGCACGCATGATAAGTTTGGAAAGGGTTGTTTTTCCACAGCCACTCTCGCCCACGAGCCCAACGCATTCGCCGCGATTAACCGTGATTGAAACGTCTGACACGGCGGGGATAAGACGCTCTTCTGATTTGATCCAGTTGCCCTTGCGGGTGGTAAAGCTTTTGCTGAGGTGACGCACGGCCAACACGGGTTCGCTAGCCATGGTCGGGTGCAAGGCCAAGGATGCCGGAACGTCTGATGTATTTTGCTCGGCTTGCCTGTCGCTTGCATCAGAGAGCAAACTACCGGTTTTCGGCTTGATCTCGCGCAAGGGGCGCAGGCGTTCATCAGGGCCCATGTCAAAGTGCGGAACCGCCGCCAGGAGCGATCGCGTATAAGCGTGTCCCGGATTGATGAAGATATCTTCGGTTCTGCCCGCCTCAACAACACGACCGTCATAGATAACGACCATCCTGTCTGCCATGTTGGCCACCACGCCAAGGTCGTGCGTGATCAACAATACAGACATTTGCAGTTCGCCCTGCACTTCCTTGATCAGGCGCAGGATTTGCGCCTGGATCGTCACATCCAGCGCGGTGGTCGGTTCATCGGCGATCAACAGGGCCGGCCGACACACCAGCGCCATGGCAATCATGGCACGCTGTCGCAGACCACCGGAAAGCTCAAACGGATAGGTTTTCAGCGCTCTCTTGGGCTGTGGGAAGCCAACCAGCGTAAGCATTTCAACAGCAAGCTCGCGGGCCTCTGCTGCGCCAACTTTGCGATGAAGCTTTACCGCCTCGCAGATCTGGTCGCCGATGGTATGCAGCGGTGAGAGGGAACTCATCGGTTCCTGGAAAATCATCGAAATCCGGCCGCCGCGGATCGCCCGCATATCAGAACCGGCACGATCAAGCATGGCGATATCAACTCGCGTTCCGGGCTTCTTTGGGTCAGCAAAGATGATCGACCCATTGGTAACCTGTGCAATTTTGGGCAACAATCCCATGATCGCCTGAGAGATGGTGCTTTTGCCCGACCCGGACTCGCCAACAAGTGCCACGGTTTCCTGCGCACCGATTCGAAAGCTTACATTCTCGACTGCCTTGACACGCATGTGCGGCAGGACGAACTCCACTTTCAGATCCTTGATACGCAGAATATCGGTCATCGTTTTTTCAAGCCACCCTCTGTGCGTTCGGACGCTGCTGCCTTGACCAGCGTTTGCGCCTCGTCCATCCGCATCAAGTTTGTTCTTGTGATGTCATCCACAAGAAGCTGGTTATCTTTCGCCCAATCGCGAGAAATTTCAAGGAGATCGTCAAATCCGTCCAGTGTTGATTCTGCGACAATTTTTGCTTCCCCTGCCTGAAGGGTCAGTTCAAACCACCCTTTGTTGCCATCGCGCTTGGTACTGAAGTAACGCAGCCGGAACTTGGAAAGTTCCGGCCAGGCAAAGGCTGTCCCGCCGCGCAGACTGGAAAGACGGATACCGTATTCTGATACGTAAATCTTGGACTGGAACCGGACAACCGTGCGCGCAAAATAGAAAACAAACAGCAGCGCCAGGCCTGCCGAGGTCCACTGGATGATCTCAAGCATCTCGGGGATGAGCGCAATCACACCGCAAATCAGCAAACCGACAACCGATTTTGCCAGATCCGGCGCCATCAGCTTGGATGGGTAGCCCATCGTCTGAACTTCACTTTCGCCAACGCCAACCGGCTTTACAGGATCCACTGCACTGGGCACTGCGCCAGCAACAGCGGCGTCATCCGGCGCCAGGTGTTCTTTTGGACTTACTGCCATGGAAATACTCCGGGTATTCTCAGCCAGTTCAAAGCTGAATGATCCATCGAAAACAGGTTATCAAGAAACTTCGTGGTGGCTTCATCATGCACAAGATGATGGGTCAGAATGCCGGTCGGTTCTTCAGGATCAACTTGGCCTGTCCGTCTGGCTGCAAGATGACCTATCATCGCGCCAAGGGCCACATCTTCACCAACAAAGCTACGGCTCCCGCGCCAATCGATAACATCGACATGCGTGTTAACCTGCATAACACCTTTGTAAGGTTCTGCTGCCTTGCGCGGATTAAAAGTACTGATCCCGCAAAAACCAAGTGAATGCAGGGTAGCGACGACATCATCAGCCACCCGGTTCCACGGCGGCACCAAAACCGGCAGAAAACGATTGCCAAATCTTGATTGCAAGACAGAGAACCCGTTGCGCAGATCGGCAACCACGTCACCCAGATCACGCACGTCATCAAGTTCCTGTTTCTTCCGGCCTTCGGGCATGTGGTTCTGATGCGACCAGCCATGCTGCAAAACCCGGGTATCCAGTGTCTCGACCAGACGTTCGGCCAGATCGTCCTGCAAATCGGCGGGAATAACGGCAAGTGCAAGCGGAACCTGATAGTCCTGCTCAAATGCCAGAAGTGTTTCAAGCTCAGGTGTCACAGAGACGGCATCATCATCACGCCACCATGCCGTGGCGGTCCGTTCCTCGGACTGCCACAGATCAAGCTCCGCGCGCAAACGATCCCAACTGCTCATGCCTGCCCTTTAATCTTGTCTGCGATGATACACGCAGTTCTTTCCGCCCCATCCAGTGCGATATTAATCCCGACCGGATGCCTAGCGTTATCTATTTGTTTTGCTAATGATTGCGCAGACAGGCCATCAAGATCAAGCAGGGAAATAACCCCTGCTTTTGAAAGAAGTTCAGCACGTTCTGTTTGTTCGCTTTCACCACCTTCTGCAAACGGCACCATGACCGCCGGGGTTCGCGTCACCAAAACATCCATCAACGTGTTGTATCCCGCCTGTGAGACAGAAACGGCGGCACGTGCCATTCTTTCGCGAAAATCAGGCAAAAACCGGTGCAAAACGATACCATCAGGCAACTGGCTACGAAGCAATTCGAACTGATCTGAAGGAAAATGCGGTCCGGCGACGATATCCCAAGTCGCTTCTTTGAATTTTTGCGAGTGCGCACGGGCAGAAATGGCAAGCTTGATCAGGTCTGCGCCAACAGCACCACCGCCAGCAGAAACAAGAACACCTTGCCGACCCACCTCAACAGGTTTCGACAAGTCATTGTCCATCGTCGGCGCAACATAGCCGGTGTAGGTTATCAGATCAGCAATATCGTTCGCGAAGTCGAAACTGCGATCAAAACCAAACAGTTTCTGATCTCCATGCACCAAGATGGCATCAAGATATTCACGTGCCATATCGCGCATCCATTGCGCTTTGCGGATGTCCTTTTTACGCACCAAAAGGTCTCTTACAGAACAAATAATCGGAACACCGGCTTCTTTCGCAGCTTCAAACAGCGGGATCAATTCAAACCGAAAGGCCCGACGTCCAAACGGAAACATTTCGATCAAAAGAAGCTTTGGCGAGCTTTCTGCAAACGCTGCCAGCAGCTGTTTCTTGCGTGTTTTCTGCCAGTCATCACCCAATTCGTTTCCCTGTGGGTCAACAAGACCTGAGAAACCGGTATCTGATGTCTTGCACGGCGAAAGCTGGACCACTTCGTCCGCAGCAAAATCAAGATTGTCGTCAGGCACACCACCACTTGCGACGGTAATACTAAGTCCCTGATCACCGAGCGCCTGATTGATCAGCGCCATGCGGCGCACGTGACCGATACCAAGCAAGTGCTGCACATAAACCATGACGTCGCTCATCGCGCGGTCTCCTGCGACGGCACGAGGGGAACATTCACTGCCTCAACAGATAGTCCTGCTTCTTCGGAATATTGAAACACCTGCAAACATTTCCAGTCGAGTTTGTCAGGTATCTTGCCCATCATGTCCCATCCACGTGCAGCGGCATAGACGGCACGAATAACGCCTTTGTGGGTTATCGCCCCAAATTCCTGCATTTCGCAATCCTTCAAGAACGTCGTAACCCGCCCAAGAACGTCGCGCGGGCTCTCACCATCATCGGGACGAAAATCCCAACCACGATCTTCATTCTGACGAAGGCTGTCCCCCATCCTCAAACGAAGGTCAGGCAGCTTTTCGCCTTCCCATGCCCCCCAGTCCATCTCGATAAAAGCGGGCTCGGTGCCAACTGTTCTGATCCCCAAGGCATCTGCGGTTTCACGCGTCCGGGCCAAAGGAGAAGAAAACCAAGGCACGTTGGCCCAGGCAAACGGCAAACGGTGTTGACGATACCAAGTCGCTGTCTCCGGCAGGATTGAGATATCCGTCCGCCCCTGAATGCGTTTTTCGCTGTTCCAGGCGGTTACTCCGTGGCGAAGCAATGCAAAACGGATTTGTGTCATGCCTGTCCCTGCCCGTTTGGTAGTGCTCCGCGATCCAAGAGGATATTATTGATCGTTACAGACAACAGATTGGCTGCGGCTTCAACAGTATGATGCTGCGTGGCTTTCGAGGCGCCTGCTGCACCCATATCGCGTAAAACGGCGATGTCCGCCTTAAGACATTCTCCCAGACGGTTTGAAAAAGCATCAACATAACCAACCGGCACCAGCCACCCGGTCACACCGGATGAAACGATACCCGATACCCCACCTGCGTCCCCCGCCAATACAGGAAGCCCCGCAGACTGAGCCTCAAGCAAGGCCATACCAAAGGCCTCATTAATGGCGGGCCATACAAATAGATCTGAGTTGGCAAGGATGTCATTGGTTTGTTCTGGCGTTTTCAGACCGACAAGTGAGACCGTATGTTCGCCGAGTCCATGTTCTTCAAAAAGGTCCTCGACGTTCTGACGCGCTGGGCCATCGCCGATCACTGTCAGATGCCAGTTATGGACACCTTTGCGTTGCAAGCGCCCGAGCGCCTCAGCCAAAAGCGTATAGGATTTCAGTTTGTCGCCTTCACGCATCATCGCGGTCGTTACCAACCTAACGCATTCGGGATTGATCGCATTCCGCTGGCCTACAGTCCATGCCGCGACACACGTAAAGGGCGGCAGGAAATGCAATCGGTCTGGATGGCAAACCTGTTTGAGGCATTCCATATCGACCCGATTAAGCGAAAAAACGGCATCAGCCTGCTTAAGCGCTGTTTCAACGGCCAGATGGCTTTGCCCCCACGGACCATTTGCGCGCTTGGGGGCGAACGATGCTTCGGCCACCACATAGGGAATATCAAGCGCATCGGCGACAATCGGTCCGATCCAGTCCGGTGCTTTGTAGTAAAGATGATATGTAAACCAGACATCCGGCTTTGGACGAAACCCTGACTGGTATTGACGCAGGAGCCTTGCAGCCAGCTTTGTTCCCAGTTCCGACAACCGCGTTTGTTTAAGAACATTGCCATCGGCAACCCGACTACGAAGACGTGCAGCGATATCAACGTTCATACCCGCCGTTCGCAGAGCCTCGCACAGCATGCGTGCAATAAGCCTGTCACCGGATGGTACGGGATGGTCAATCGGTTTTAACGGGGCGTAAAAGGCAACCTGCAAATGCGTGCCTCCTACTCTGCAGCGGGTTGTTTCGTCTGGCTAGGGCCTTCAGCGTCGAGCTTTTTCTCGATACCAAAGCGCTCTGCCAAATCTGTCATACCACGATAGAAGGAGAAATCACGACGCACGATTTCACTGCCCTTGCGTCCCATGGCATCGCGCAGCTTGGGATCGACAATCATATCTTCCAGTGCCGTTGCAAGTGCAACCGGATCACGTTCAGGCACAAGCTTGCCATTAACGCCATCTTCGATCAGTTCAGGAATGGCAGAAATCGCGGTCGAAACAGCAGCAAGACCGCAAAGCTGCGCTTCCATCAATACGTTTGGCAAGCCATCGCGGTCGCCATCCTTTTCAATCCGGCTGGCCAGCACAAACAGGTCTGCGTTCTGACAGGCGGCAATCACTTCTTTCTGATCGCGGGCCCCTTGCCAGTCGCAGTGGTCTGCAATGCCAAGCTCTGTCGCAAGCTGTTGGTATTTTTCACCACTGCCACCCCCAATATGAACGAACCGCCAGTGAAGACTTTCAGGCAATTTCGCCAAGGCGCGCAGAAGGTCGTCATAGCCCTTTTTACCCACCAGCCGACCGACAGACAGGATTGTCACCGGGGTTTCCGGATCACTGCCCTCTCGCATGGGTCGTTCTGGCAACTCTTCCGGGAAACGCGAAAAATCAAGGCCGTGATAAAGCAGATTGACCTTATCCGGGTCCTCGGCAAGGTTGCGCAGGTAGTCGACATTTGCCTTGGTACAGGTCACCAGCCAGTCCATATCGCGCAGCTTTTCGCGCATATCCCAGTCCTGACTGGTATAGATGTCCTTGGCATGCGCCGAACAACACCAGGGCAAACCACGCATAATGGCGCAATAGCGGGCAACGGATGCCGGTGTATGCAGGAAGTGGGCGTAGATGCGGGTCACGTCATCAGGCAATTCGGCCGCCATGACCATGGCCTGGGCAAATCGGCGTGCACGATTGGCTGTCCGGTCCCGGCGATAATCCTGCCACCAGATATTCACCGCACGACGATAGCCCGGCATTTTTCGCGCCTTGAGCCAGCCGCGCAAAACCCGCTTCGGTTCCTGATAGACATATTCCGGCAGATAATCGACCGTGCCCTTGATGCGGTCATTGATCGGATGGCGTTTTTTATCGGTTGGATGGCGCAGCGAAACAATACGATAGGGAATGCCCGCCTGCTGAATACCCAGGATTTCTTGCGCTATGAAGGTCTCCGACAATCGCGGGTATCCCTTCACCACGATTGCCAGATTGTCGCGTGCCATCAAATTTGTTCCCGATGATTATTCTGCAGCCATCTGCGGCGGAAGCCAGCGATCAACCAATTCGCCAACGCGTTCCAGTCCCCCCATAAGGTTCGGGACGGTTACGTGGGACGGTTTTGGTTGATTGATAAGGCCACGAAGGGCATTTGCCATCTCGCGCGGGTCACGGCCGCCATCGTCAGTCAGCATTCTGACCAGACCAAGCTTTTCAGCCGCCGCGGCACGAACATATTGTTCCAGACGCGGCACCGTGCGCGGCACGATAACGGCCGGCTTGTCAAAGGACAGGATTTCGCAAAACGTGTTGTACCCGCCCATACCAATCACGCCAGCAGATTTATGCATCAGCACTTCGACATTGGCATCAAAGGTAATGACCGACAGCTTGTCGATCTTTTCGGCGCGCTTCATGAATTCATTTTGCTGTGTCGGGCCCATGAATGGTCCAAGAACAATCAGCGACGGTACCGGAATGTCCGGATCAGTTTCATAGGCACTGATCACCCAATCAACCAGATTGACCCCATCCCCACCGCCGCCGGTCGTCACCAGATAGTAGGGTTCTTCAAGACCCAGGGCGCCATGTTCAGGTGCTGGTCTGCGGGTCGCAGTGCGCGGCAGGTATCCGGTATAGGACATCTTTTCTTCAACGCCCTGGGGCAAATCAATCCCTTCGAGCGGATTGCAGATTTCCTTAAGGCCATAGACCCAGATTTCATCATAAAGCTCTGCTAGGGCTGGAACGCATTGCTTGCGATCCCATTCCTCACGAAGGTTGACCGGATCATCCATCACATCGCGCAGGCCCATCACCAGACGGGTGCGCCGATGCCGCAACATCTGCAGCGTAGACTCGACCTCACCGCGCAACCCAAGCGGTTCCTTGTCGACAATGAAGATGTCCGGGTTAAACACATCTGCTGTATGCTGAATAATGGATTCCCGCATCGCCAAAATCTGGTCGACATCGATATTAAGGTTAAGGGATGTGTATTCACCATTAGACAGCTTGATCACGCCCGGAATACGAACGAAGTCGACGCGCGACCGGAACTCGAAGCTGCCAATGATTGGCGAGCCCGACAAAATCAGGACGGAAACATCGTCGCGATGCGACACCAGCGCGTGCGCAATGGTGCGGCAACGGCGCAAGTGGCCAAGCCCAAAGGTATCATGGCTGTAAATCAGAACCCGATATCCGGAATTCCCTACGATTGACATATGCTCGCCCGTCTGCGTAGTGGTCTCACACTCCTGTACAACCCACTAACAGGGTGACAGGTTCTTTGTTGATGGCAAGTGAATCCTTGAATTCGGGATTTGTGCCCTTCTTTCGGCTTCCGGACAATTGCTCTCATACTGAACCGATATCGTGCAAGACTTTTTCGAGCATCTCTTTTCTTTCTTCCGCTGTTTTGAGCGAACGGAGCTTCTCGGAAAGCGCTGTGACCGTACCGGCATAAAGATTGTGCCAGTCATCGCGTGACAGCTCTTCACCCGACAGCCGCGCTTCGGGAACCGCCGGGCGTGCCTTGCCTTTTTTGAGTGTCACCGTGTCATCAAGCATCGGCATGGAGATCAGTTTTTCATCAATACCCTGTCCGAGCAATATTTCACGAAATGCAGTCCGTGCCCCCTGTTCACCATGGGTCAGGAAAATACGCCGCGAAACCGGCAGTCGGCTTTTTGTCCAATTCAATAGCATATCCTGATCGGCGTGCCCGGAATAGACATCAAGCGTTCGAATGCGCGCGCGGACTTCAATCTCTTCGCCGTGGATACGAACATGTTTTGCCCCACCTTGCAGCACGCGACCAAAGGACCCGGCCGCCTGGAAACCGACCAAAAGAACGGTGCAGTTGGATCGCCACAGATTGTTCTTCAAATGGTATCTGATACGCCCGGCATCACACATGCCGCTTGCAGAAATAATGATCGCACCGCTGGAAACTTGCGCCAGCTGTTTACTGGCCTGCACATCCGGCACCATATGGAATTTCGGATGCGATAGCGCTTGTGCATCGCCCCGCTTCAGATGCTTGGCAAACACATCGGTCGCACGTTGGGCCAGTGGACTGTCGACAAACACGTTGGCTGGCGGCAATTCGCCGCGATTAAACAAATGAGCCAGATCAACAAGCAGTTCCTGCGTTCTGGCGACTGCGAAGCTCGGAATAACCAAGTTGCCACCATTGCCAAGCGCATCGTGAACTTCCTTGCGCAACAAGTCGCGGCGCTCTTCGTCAGTGATAACCGGACGGTTTCGGTCGCCGTAGGTCGTTTCGACAAACAGGTAATCGATATCGGTCGGGGCCTCGGGCGCTTCGTTGAACACGGCCTCGCCCGTCCCTACGTCACCTGAAAACAGCAATCGTGTCGGTTTGCCGTCGTCATCGCCGTCTTCAATTTCGACCTCGATCGAGGCAGAGCCAAGAAGATGCCCTGCATCCCAGAAACGAGCACGGACACCATCGATCACTGGCAGCCATTCGTGATATTCGACCGTTTTTAGCTGCGAAAGCGTGTTTTCTGCGTCTTCGCGGGTATAGATCGGCGTGACTTCAGGGCGCCCTCGGCGTGCATTGCGACGATTAAGCCGTTCGACTTCGCTTTCCTGAATGTATCCCGAGTCCGGTAACATATAGGTCAGAAGGTCACAGGTTGGTTCCGTCGCATAGATCGGACCATCAAACCCGGCCTTGACCAGCTTGGGCACAAGACCGGTATGGTCGATATGCGCGTGCGTCAGCAAAACAGCCGATATCCGGTCTGCCTCAAACGGGAACTTTCCGTAGTTCAGTTCGCGCACCGTTTTGCTGCCCTGGAACATCCCACAATCAACAAGGAAATTGCCGCGATCAGTCTGCATAAAATAGCAAGACCCTGTCACACCGCCAGCAGCACCACAAAACGTCACCGATATCGTCATTCTATTCACTTTCGCGGATTGGAAACGATCCAAGAGTCTGGCAAACCATGTTCGTTTGCAATGATGTGGATCATTTTTGATGAAGTCACTGCAAGCCTTGCAGCGGCAGATAAAGAACCTGATCGCCCTTTGCGACCTGGGCACAATTTTCCGGCAATTCAATCAGGCCTTCGGCCCAGACCATTGATGACAACATCCCCGAACTGGTCGAGGAGAAAGCAATTGCTTCAAATTCGCCGTCATCATTCTGCACCAGACGGGCCCGCAGCCATTCCCTGCGCCCTGTGCCGCGCTTGAAGTCAAATCCTGCGCGGATTGGAATACGTGTGGGCGCCAACTGTCCATGCGATGCCCCCATCGCATGACGCAACAACGGCAAAACATACAGCAAACCGGAAACCAGCACAGATACCGGATTTCCCGGCAGTCCGATTACCAGACAATCCCCGATCTTGCCCCGCATCAGGGGCTTACCCGGTTTGATCGCCAGTTTCCATGCCGTAATTTCGCCCAGACTTTCAACAACAGGTTTCAGCAGATCAGCTTTGCCGACTGAAACACCGCCGGATGTCATGATCACATCATGAGACGTTGCCGCATCCGCTAGTGCGCCTTGCAACACATCAAAATCATCGGCAAGCAATTCAAGATCGGTTACCTCGCACCCAATGGATCGCAACATCCCGATCATGGCAAACCGGTTGGAATCATAAATCCCACCCGATGGCAGTGGCTCACCCGGTATGGCCAGCTCATCACCAGTCGAGAAAACGGCGACCTTTAAAGCACGAGCAACCGAAAGCGATCCAAATCCCTGCCCGGCAGCAATTGCGATGTCCTGCGGGCGCAGGATTGACCCCGCCTGCAAGACTGTATCACCGGCTTTTATGTCTTCGCCTTGCCAACGGATATTCTGATGCAGGCTTGTTCGCGCGATCACGTCTTTGTTAATTTCAATGACCGTTTCATCGGCGTTGGCGATGACATTTTCCTGAATGATCACGCAATCAGCCCCATCAGGGATTGCAGCGCCGGTCGCAATACGGATGGCAGCGCCTTTTGGCAAAGTTCCCACATAAGGATGACCGGCGAGTGAAACACCAACCACTGAAACAGGACCGGCAATTGCGGCGAGATCCGCATGGCGTAGCGCATAGCCGTCCATGGCAGAGTTATCGACCGAGGGCACAGAAACATGTGCCTGCACGTCCTGACGCAGGATCGCACCGTAACAATCGCTGATCGGGCGTTCTTCAGCGGGCGTGATCACCGGCACTTCGGCAAAGGCAATGTCGAGCGCATCGGAAAGTTTGGTCAGTCCCGGTTTGGTAGATTGCATCTGGAGAGGTTCCTGCCCGCCTTGATCTTGTTTTGTATTGCGTGTCTCAGATCAGGATAGCCTGATCACGGGGCTTGCGCATCAGGATTGTCCGCTATGCCCCGGACGGGATTTCGAAATCGCGCGGCTCAGCATAATCACCGGAACGACACCAACAAGAACAATGGTCAGCGCACCA
The DNA here is from genome assembly GCF_011806525.1 of Thalassospira sp. HF15. GTDB lineage: Bacteria > Pseudomonadota > Alphaproteobacteria > Rhodospirillales > Thalassospiraceae > Thalassospira. Next base: position 587,047 of record NZ_JAAVKI010000001.1, read on the forward strand.
AGCGCGGCACGTTCAATCATTTCATCCTTGGCGAACTGATAGACATAGGTCGCCAGCGTATCGAAATTGAACGGGCGCAGGATCAGGGTGGCTGGCAATTCTTTCATACCATCAACAAACACCAGCACCGATGCGGCCAGAATGCCACCACGCACCATCGGGAAGTGAATGCGCTTGAGCGTTCCCCACGGGCTTTCGCCAAGGGTGCGCGCCGCGTCATCCATGCTCGGACGCACCTTGCCAAGGGCAGCCTCGATAGAGCCATAAGAAACCGCCATAAACCGCACCGCATAGGCAAAGACAAGTGCAAATACGGTTCCGCTTAGCAGCAATCCGGTGGATATCCCGAAGGTATCGCGCATGACGGCATCCAATGCATTGTCAAACCGCGCAAACGGGATCAAAACCCCGATGGCCAGCACAGCACCCGGCACGGCGTAGCCGACCGATGATAGTCGTACGCAGAACTTCAAAAGCGGTTGCGGAAACAGACGCAGCGCATAAGCCATGAAGATCGCACAACTGACCGCGACCAGTGTCGCAAGCCCAGACACCAAAAGGCTGTTACCGGCAAACTCAAAGAAATCCGCCGTCCAGCTTTGATCGAAATAGCCGATGGAATAATAAATCAGCACCATCGACGGCACGACAAAGCCCAGCACAATCGGCAGAATACAAACCGCCAGTGCCCCGGCCTTGGCAAGCGGCGCCAACTCATAGCCCGGCAATTCCTGAAAACGACTGGTGGTATCATGGAAACGTTGACGACGACGCGAATACCGTTCGATCACCATAAGTGCGATGACAACAGCCAGCATGGTCAGCGCAATCTGTGCCGCCCCACCGGCATTGCCCATTCCGAGCCAGACATTGAAAATGCCCGCGGTCAGCGTATGCACCGCAAAGAAATCAATCGTGCCAAAGTCATTGAGTGTTTCCATCAGCGCGATCACGACGCCAACAACGATTGCGGGCCGTGCCAGCGGCAAGGCCACGGTAAGAAACGAGCTCCAGGCACTTCGACCCAGAATACGGGCTGCTTCAATCGCGCAGACCGATAGCGACAAAAACGCCGCGCGCGCCAGCATATAGACATAGGGATACAGCGTCAGGCTAAGGACAATAATCGCACCGCCCTTGGTGCGGATGTCTGGAAACCAGTAATCGGCCGCGGATTGCCAGCCAAACAGATCCCTTAGCATGCCCTGCAAGGGACCGGCATATTCCAGAAGGTCGGTATAGACATATGCCACGATATAAGCCGGCACCGCCATGGGCAACAGCATCGCCCATTCAAAGAACCGCTTGCCCGGTATTCGGCACATGGTCACGACCCATGCCGAGCTGACCCCAATCAGGGTCACCCCGATACCAACGCCCAGCATCAGAATACCAGTGTTTTTGAGATACCTTGGCAGCATGGTGGATGCCAGATGCGGCCAAATATTTTCGGTCGGGAACAGGGCAATCCACGCAACCGCAACCACCGGGGCTGCCACCATAGCCGCAACGATAAATGCCCCGATCAGCCAGACGGCGGATTGGCCACGCGGCAGCCACAGCATCGCCGTTCGTCCGGTCGGCGTACGCATCGGATCAAACGTTTCCGCCATGGCACTCGGCCGAATGTCGTCTTCCTGTTGCGTTTGACAAGCGTTGTTCAAGGCTTTTTCCGTTTCATGCGTCGCCGATCATTCCACCCGATACGGGTTATCCGGTCTTGATACCTTGGGGCTGGCTTGTGGTCTACTCGTTAAAGCCGACTTCATCAATCAGGCGGATCGCCGCCCCGCGATTGGCCGCGACCGTATTAAGCGGCAAATCATCCTGAACAAAGGTGCCCCATGCCCGAACCTGTTCGGACCAGGCGACCCCCGGCTTGACGGGATATTCAAAATTAATATCGGCGTACATATGCTGGGCTTCGTCACTTGACAGGAACTCCACCAGTTTGATGGCGTTTTCCTTATTCGGTGCATGCTTCATCAACGCAACACCGGAAATGTTCACATGCGTGCCACGATCACCCTGATTGGGAAAAACAATCCGCACCTGTTTGGCAGCGTCGGCCTTGTTCGGATCATCAAGCATCTTGCCGTAATAGTATGAATTGCCGATTGCGACATCACATACGCCTTGTGACACCGCCTCGATCTGATCGGTATCTGCCCCTTGGGGTTTGCGCGCCAGATTGTCTTTGACTGCGGTCAGCCAGGTTTTGGTTTCATCTTCGCCATGATGGGCAATCATCGAAGCAATCAGGGCGATGTTATAAACATGCATGGCCGAACGCACACAAATGCGGCCTTTCCATTTCGGATCAGCCAGTTCCTCGTAAGTGGTGATGGCATCCGGCTCAACGCGATCAAGTGATGTGTAAAGGACACGCGCACGCGTTGTCATTCCGACCCATAGCTTGTCCTTGTCGCGGAACTGATCGGGAATGTTCGCATCCAAAACAGGACTTTCGATCGGCTGGGCGATGTCAGCATCAACTGCATCCTGTATACGCCCAATATCAACGGTCAGAAGCAGATCGGCCGGTGTATTGCGCCCTTCGTGTTTAATGCGCTCCACCAGACCGCTTTGCGAAAACAGTGTATTGACGCGAATACCAGTTTCCTCGGTAAAGCGCTTGAACATCGGCTCAATCAGGAACGGCTGCCGGAGTGAATAGACGTTGACTTCCTCTGCTGCATGGACGGACGGAACCATGGAAAGCCCGATTGCGGAAACGACAAGACCAAGAACGGTTTTGCGCAGAGAAATCATAAATGCCTCATTTGGATCAGCTGCAAGAGTTACAGCAATTAGGAATGATTTGTATTTGCTGCGGCCGAAATTAAAGGCCCCGCACCGCCTTTTGCAAGCAAGAAAACCACATAAGAGCCATACGAAGGGTCACAAGTGCGAGACCACATTCGTCCCGCGGGCGAAAGCCAAAAATGAAAAAGGGGCGGCATTACACCACCCCTTTTCAAAAATCCGTTCACTGTCAGTCGGTTTGACTATTCGTTATAACCGATCTCATCGACCATCTTGATCGCATCGGGACTAAGGCGCGCGATTTCCTCCAACGACAATTCATCGGCCTTGAACGTGCCCCAGGATTTTACGTTATCGGCCCATTCGACACCCGGCTTGACCGGATACTCGTAATTGACCTCGGCATAGATTCCCTGCGCAACATCATCGGACAGGAATTCCATCAGCTTGATCGCATTTTCACGGTTCGGTGCATCGGCAATCAGGCTCATGCCCGAAATGTTCATCGACATGCCGCGACCATCCTGATTGGGGAAGACAAGGTTGACGGCATCCGCCCACGGACGCTGTTCCTCGTTATCAAGCATCTTGCCATAGTAATAGGTGTTGCCGATCGAAAGATCACAAACGCCTTCCTTGATCGCCTTGACCTGCGCACGGTCATTACCCTGCGGCTTGCGCGCCAGGTTGCTCTTAAGCCCTTCAAGCCATTCCTTGGCCTTTTCTTCGCCATGAACTGCAATCATCGAGGCAAACAGGGCAACGTTATAGACGTGCGTGCCCGAACGGGTGCATATGCGCCCTTCCCATTTCGGATCGGCAAGATCTTCGTAGGAGTTGATTTCACCCTCTGCGACGCGGTCCTTGGAAGCATAAATCGCACGGCCACGCTGAGTCAGGGCAAACCAGTGACCTTCCGGGTCACGCAGATGGCCCGGAATATTTGCAGACAGAGTGTCGTTTGAAACCGCCTCGGTCACACCGGCATCAACTGCCTGTTGGATGCGGCTGATATCGACGGTCATCAGGATATCGGCCGGGCTGTTCGCACCTTCCTGTTTGATGCGCTCCACCAGACCTTTTTCAGCAAAGATGACATTAACGTCGATACCGGTTTCAGCGGTAAACTTCTCAAACAGCGGCTCGACCAGAAAGGCCTGACGCAGGGAGTAGACATTAACTTCCTCTGCCGTCGCTTTTGTCGCCGCCATGGCGGTTGCGCCAAATACGGCTCCGCCAATGAGTTTTTTGATATCCATCTAAACGATCCCTGTTGAATTTAGGTCAGGCGTCAAGCGCCATGTTGTTGCAACTTATTTGCATCTGCAATGCAATTAAGATCAACTCGCATTTAATTCAACAGTTTTTCGCCCTGCCCAACAGCAAGTGTGAACCACTTCACTTATGATAATGCGCGCTTAAATCGGAATAATCTTGTCGTCACAGAACGTTGAACGACCCGTCGCTTGAGTGTCGCCAGGCATCAAGGAATTCCTGATAGGCGGGAATATCCCCTGCCCGTTCTTCAAGCCAACCCACGGTCAGATTGATCGCGTGGTTATAGCCATCATGATCGGTCAGCCCGGTATGCAATGCATGACGCAGATACAACAAATAAGTATTCAGAACATCTGTCTCGCAATAGCGGCGAATGCCATCAATTTCGCCATTGTCATACATGTCTGAAACCTTGCTGCCATCGACCCCGGTCTTGCCCGGAAGGTCAAGGGCGGCACAAACTTCATTCATCTTGGTACGCGCCGACGCACCATAGTCAGACAGGACTTCCGCCAGATCGCAATGCCAGTGCGGCGCGTAGCGCGCGGTGTAGTTTTCCCATTTGTTGGACGCCTGATGTAGCCAGCGTGCCGAAACGCCATGTTTCATCGCGCGGTACTTCAACACTGGCAGATCAAACCCGCGCCCATTGAAACTGACCAAACGCGGATAGAGCTTACCGCAATAGGCGAAGAAGCCATTCACAAGGTCCTTTTCCTCGGACGCCAGTTCCCCACCTGATCGCAGCTCTTCGATCTCGTACATCTCGGTATCGCCGTCACGCTGGATCGTGGCGCGCAGAAAGCTGATCGCCACCACCTTGTGAAACGGCTGCCGCGGAAAGCCATTACGCCCACTGGTGATTTCAAGATGATAGTCTTCCAGCATCTTGCGACCGGCTTCAGGGTCGGGTGCGGTTTCGCCAGTTAATTGCGGCAGCACATCAATATCGGGCACGGTCTCGATATCAAAAACGAACAGGCTGGAATGCATCATGACGGCCTCTGAATATGTGTGCCCGATTAAGTTGTGGACTCAACATAACGATGTTTATCGACAAATTCACGGGCAGAGTTAAACCGATCACGTCGGCAACCGTAAATCACATTACCTGACATCTCCTGCCATTCCTGTCAGGAGCATTCTGCAATGATATCAGGATGAAACCGACATCACGTCGACGTTACATTCCATACCCGGGGTTGCGCCCGTTCGACAGCCATGTCTAGAATTGGCGCACCTGTATCAGGGGCACGGTCATGATCAAGTTGGGACAAATCAACCCCCAACCCTTGCGGTTTATCCGCACGGACCATGCATTTGATGCGATTCCGGACCGCAACAACGAAGGGACAGAAGGATGAAAACCCTGCCTACCGGAGCCGCAATGCTGATGGCCGCTGGCCTCGCATTTACCCAAATTCCGTCAAGCGCGCAAGCACAGGATGCCACTTGCGAAATTGATCGCCCGGTGATGTTTGCCGGGCTCAATTACGACAGCGCGCTTTTTCATAACGCCGTTGCCCGCTTCATCATCGAGAAGGGCTATGGCTGTCAAACCGATGCCCTGCCCGGCGATGTCATTCCACTTCTGACCGGCACAGGCAAGGGTGACATTGATGTCGTCATGGAAATCTGGCGCGACAACGTTGCCGAAGCCTGGACCAAGGCCGAAGAAGCCGGCAATGTCAGCCAGATCGGCGTTAATTTCGATGACGCCGTCGAAGGCTGGTTCGTGCCAAGCTATGTGATCGAAGGCGATGCAGATCGCGGCATTGAACCGATGGCACCTGACTTGAAATCGGTTGATGATCTGGCGAAATACACCGAACTGTTCGAAGACCCGGAAGAACCCGGCAAGGGCCGCTTTTACAACTGCCCGTCAGGCTGGGTCTGTGAAAAGGTCAACTCGGCCAAACTTGGTGCCTATGGGCTTGATGGCGATTTCACCAACTTCCGCCCGGGCACTGGTGCGGCACTTTCGGCTGCCATTGCATCGGCCCATAAACGCGGCAAGCCGGCCCTTTATTACTATTGGGGGCCGACCTGGGTGATGGGTCTTTATGACAGCACACGTCTTGAAGAACCCGCCTATGACAAGGCGATCTTTGATGCACTGAAAACGGAAGAAAACCCGACCAAAGCAACCGCCTACCCGCAAAGCACGATCACAATTGGTGTGAATAACGACTTCAAAGCCGCCGCACCAACCCTGATCACTTTCCTGACCAATTACGAAACCAGCAACGCGCTGGTCTCGGAAATGCTGGCCTATATGCAGGAAAACAACGAAAAGCCCGATGGGGCTGCGATGCATTTCCTGAAATCCAAGCCGGATGTCTGGAAGGCGTGGGTGCCGGGGGATGTCGCAGCACGGGTTGAAAACGCGCTTTAGATCCAGATCCCATCCCACAACACATTTAAGCGGTTCCGGCTCCACTGTGGACCAGAACCGCTTTCGTTTGGTTTCTGATTGAAAACAATCACTGAATGCTTTCGAGAAACTTGTTGGCATTTTTGTGCAGGTTATCTGCCTCGCCGGACAACTCAGACGAGGACTGACGCACACTTTCTGTAATTTCGCTCGTTTGTTTGATGGATGTTGCGACATCGTCAATATCAACATTCATTTGTTCGAATGTCTGATCTGCGCGTTGAATTGTCGCAACAATTTCATTTGCTGCGTCAGATTGACGGTCAACAGCATCGGCGATATCGCCCGAAACGACCTTTACTTCGTCAATGCATTTTCGGATTTCAGCAATCGCGTTGGCTGTGTGACCCGAAATAGACTGAACCGACGCAATTTGACGGGTGATGTCTTCTGTCGCCTTCGCGGTCTGATTGGCAAGTGCCTTAACCTCGTTGGCAACCACAGCAAAGCCCTTGCCTGCGTCACCTGCACGTGCAGCTTCGATGGTTGCATTCAGGGCAAGCAAATTCGTCTGCTCTGCAATATCCTGGATAAGCTTGACCACATCACCGATTTTTTCCGCCTCAGAGGCAAGACTGGTAACCGTCTCATCCGTGTGACTGGTTTGATCTACCGCCGTATCAATCACACCACGCGCCCCAAAAACTTGTTGGGAAACTTCTTCAAGAGCAGACCGCAAAATACCAGATGCCTCGGCAATCGAACGCATGCCGTTCGTTGCCTCAGCGACACATTCCAGCACTTTCTCTGTCTTTTGATGCGATTGCGTTGTTGTTCCGAAGAGCATCTGGGCATCCCCGCTAAGTCCGCTCGCAGATCTGCGAACGCTTTCGACAATTTCCCCAACGGTGCTTCGGAATGAAGAAGAGGTATTTTTAAGTCGCTGCGCATTTTCAGCACGGTTGCGCTCCTCTAGTTCTTCTCGTTCATTGCGCATCCGCTCCATTCGGACGGCGTTGTCTTTGAAGATCAACAATGCATGCGACATTTCACCAATCTCGTCATTGCGACCCGTCGCCGGTATATCAACTTCAAGACGCCCGTCCGCCAGCGTGGACATTACGTTGGACATTGATTTAAGAGGGGCCGCGACGATTTTTTGTACGGTCACAACCAGGACAAGCAACAGAATTGCCAGCAAAACAAATGCAACCGCCGCAAGCTGCAAGGCGTTGTCACGCATATCAGCTTCCAGCGAAGCAAACCCCCAGTAGGAGACAACAACGCCATTCGGTGCATCTGATTTGCCAAAGAATGAGGGAGCAACAACGACTTGAAATCCATCGACCATCGTTTCGCGCATTTCACCATCAGAAATAACATCGCCGACAATGGTCTGAAGGTCTGCCGTAGTTGGTAATGCCTGATCAGGTTGGACAACCCTTGTAATTTCAGCACCACCAGCATCAAAAATCAGCGCAGCAGCCAGACCACTGTTGCTGTTCTCAATCAAAGAACCAAAGCTTCCGACAATCGCATCTTCCTTACGGAATTTAACCGCCCCGCCAATCTGTGAGGCGATAAGATTTGTAATAACACGATTGCTTTCGGAAAGTTTCGTTCGGGCAGAATCAATGGAAAACGCAATTCCCAAATAAATCACAGCCAGAAATGCCACCGTCACAACAGCCGCTACCATCGCCAGTAATTTACCCCGGATAGACCAACCGCTTTTTTTGAACTCCGGCATCCCGGAACCTTGCGCTGCCAAACTCATTATTCCACTCCGCTAGCGTTGCCAGAACCGATGTCAGATGATGCTTGATTGGCCATCCGACACCGGTCAGGCTCATTTCTTATTGCAGTAGTTCAACATTGATTCCGACCGTTACCGCACCAACGACGCTTCCGTCTGCGGGATCGACAACTGGCAAACTCAATTGTGATTGATAGGTTTGAGTCGACTCATCAAGTTCGACTTCACCAAAATGGACGGCATCCGGCCCCACGCTATAGGTCTGCTGCCACTTGGCTTCATCGCCCTGCCAGTAATCACTCGTGACGCCACTTTGCCCAACATTCAGGCCTTTATTGTCCATGACAAATATTTCAGTCATCAGGCCTTCCGACTCTTCGGATTTCTGCATGAGGAATTTTGACAAGTCATTGGCCAAAACTTCATCGATCATTGGCCGGCTTGCAGCGGATGTTTCCGCCCGCCATTGGGCGTCAAGCGCATCAATATCTGCCTGACCAAGACCTGCATTTTCAGCGTTTTGCGCCTTGATCGCGTCAATAACAACCGGATCAGAGATCCAGCCTTTGACATCACCTGCAAACGCCATCAGTTCGGCCTCGTACTCGTTGGCGCTCACTGCATGTACCCCAATGAACGAAGACATAGACAGCGCACACACCGCCGCCATGATAGTTGACTTTAATGACATCAGTTCCTCCCACGTCATTTCACACTCGACGGATCAGCCATTTTTTCTGGCGAAACTTCGGACAGCTTTGACGTGGGCACGCAGCAAAAAAATTCAATCAAAAGTGTTGCCAAAAAAAATAGGATCATCCCTCTTGATTTCGAATGACAACTACCCAAACGAATAGCCGGCAAAAAAACCATTAGCCCAACCCAAAACTGGCATAAAATATGACACACATAGAGATTTACGGGTGCATCCGAAAAACATCTGCGACGCACATATACCATTGTATGATTTGGGCAAACCAGTGACAGCACCAACACATTTCAAGACCATTTGAATGTGCTGTTGGACCTTTGGAACAAAGCGATGCAAAACCTGGCATCCACGATTGTTGCCGCACGCGTTGAAAGTGCGATGTAAGCAACACAGAGCGGAAAGCGATCAAACACCCCGCAGGAGAAATCTTGTGGGGTGTTCTGCGTTTGGGGACAAGCCCGCCACAATTGCCGATTGCAAAGCAGAACCAAGGCACGTTTAATCAGATAAACAGCATAGACCGCCGATGGCATTGGGGAGCCAAATGAATCAGGAAGAAACACTCGCGCTTTGGCAACAGGGCAAAGAGGCATGGAATGCATGGGCCGAAAAGATGCTGGCGGAACGCAAGGCGCTGGAGGACAAAGGCGAGTGGGAAGTCACCATTATGCCTTGGGGAGAAAAACGCCAAAGCGAGACAACCAAGAAATGGCTCAAGAACGCCCGTGCAGTCTTTTCCTCAGAAAAAACGCCACATGTTTTTCCGGACGCGACCACTTTCGAAGGCTGGCTGTTTCCATCCGTCTCTGAATGGAATGTAGCGACCTTTAATGGTGACACGTGGTTCGATAGCGCGACCTTTAAGGACGTCGCGCTGTTCAGTGGTGCGACCTTTGAGGGCGTCGCGAGGTTCAGTGACACGACCTTTAAGGGCGTCGCGGGGTTCAATAGCGTCTGTTTTGAAAAGCCAACCCATTTTTCGCGCACACGATTTAATACCAACGCTTCCTTTAACTCTTCCCAAATCAAACAAGCCTTTGACCTGAGTGGGGCACGGTTCAAGGAAGTGCCCGACTTCCGACAAACCCATTGTGAAGAAGCGCCGTTGCTTGATGATGTCCACATTGACAGCACCATCATCAAGCAACGACAATCTTCTGATGAACCGGACTTCACAGTCACTGCAAATTATCGTGCGCTCAAACGTCTTGCCATTCTGGGGCATGATCACAAACACGAGGTAGAATTCTTTGCTGAAGAACTGCGCTCAAAACGATTAATGGTTGATAGAAACCGGCCTTTGGAATGGATGTTGAACGGTCTCTACCAAATTACTTCAGACTACGGACGGTCCATTTTTCGACCCGTTCTTTGGTGGCTGCCGGTTATGCTAGTCTCAACAGCACTATACTTGTCTTCGTCTACGACCAATACAGCCCCCAGCTCAGCCTTGAATGCCGCAAAATACATGCTTTTAGATACAGCATGGACGATAGCTGACCCTATATTGTGATTGCCTGATATTCCAAAAGCACCAACAGTGCAGTGCCACAATGACCTTGGATCAGGAATATCTGCGGCGTATCAGCTATCGACCAGTAAAGGATTAATCATCCCAGGGTTTGCAGATAGAAAACTGATCGACCAAGCTTATAGGTGCCTTTACGGCAGCAACTTACCATTTGGTATTTCTTGGATTATAGGTATTCAAACGCTGTTTTCCGCGGCACTGCTTTTCCTGTTTCTGCTCGGCATCCGCAACCGCTTCAAACTGAAATAGGCCAAACCGTTCACTGCTCTGGGTTATGCACCGCTGCCAGCTGACAATGCGTGAGGCGTTTGAAGCGCCATGCGGCCCACAGGCGATAAACAAGATTTGCAATCTGTCGAATAATCGGCAGCGCGACGATCGCTGCAAAAACCCGCCATCGGCTAAGCTGCCGCCAGATCAGAATGAAGGCATCAGCACCGGCATGCCATTGCCCATCTGAATCCAAGGCGCGCATTTGTTTTAAGCCTTCGACAAGGGAAATGCCGTGCTTTTCAAGATCACCGGCATGTTCCGTGACGTCCCGCCATTCGAAAACGCCGCTGGGTGCTATGTTGCGGTAGTAATTGATTTCGCGCGAACACAGCCCGCATTTTCCGTCATAGAACACCGTGATCATCGAACCCTCGCAAACGGTCGCGTTTCCATTTTCAATACGATGTCCCCTGCCCTTTAGATTAGAAGCCAAACGGATCGGATCATGTGCGATTAACGGTCGCGCCTGAGGATTGATCTTGTTAGGCTCTTACGCTCATTGATTTTTTGAGCAGATCGGGCCTGTTGCGCCATGTTTCCAGAACAGTTGAATGTGCCGTTGGGCAAGTGGGTCAATCAGTTTGTTGATTGGCTGGTGATCAATTATGGCGCGGCGTTTGAGGCCTTTGCCGACAGTTTACTGACCGTTCTGGTCGCGCTGGAGCAGGTTTTGCGTGGTACACCCTGGTGGGTGGTCTTGATCGCCATTGCGGCCATCACCTGGCATGCCAGCAAGAACTGGAAGCTTGTGGTTGGTCTGGTTGTTGCGATGTTTATCATCGGCACATTGGGCCTGTGGGACAAAGCGATGCAGACCTTGGCGCTGATGATTGTCGCCACATCGCTTTCGGTTTTGATTGGCATTCCGGTCGGCATCGCCATGGCGATGTCCAATCGTCTGCGGGCCGTCATGTTGCCGATCCTTGATACCATGCAGACCATGCCGAGTTTCGTCTATCTGATCCCTGCCCTGATGCTGTTTGGCTTGGGCAAGGTTCCAGCGATCCTTGCCACCGTGATTTATGCCGCCCCGCCCGTCATGCGCCTGACCGATTTGGGCATACGTCTTGTTGATCAGGAAGTGCTGGAAGCATCCCGGTCGTTTGGCGCCAGCCGCAAGCAAATCCTGTTTGGGGTACAGTTACCGCTGGCACTTCCCAACATCATGGCCGGGATCAACCAGACGACGATGATGTCGATTTCGATGGTGGTGATTGCATCCATGATCGGTGCGCGCGGGCTTGGCGAGCAGGTCCTGATGGGTATTCAGCGCCTGGACGTCGGGGCTGGCATGGAAGCCGGCATTGCGATTGTGCTTCTGGCCGTGGTGTTTGACCGGATCGGTCAGGCCTATGGCAAGCGATCCCAACGCAATCCGAATGCGGAGGATGCGTGATGAGCTATATCGAAATCCGCAATATTTTCAAAATCTTCGGCCCCGACCCGAAATCGGCACTTGAACTGGCAAAGGGTGGCGCGGACAAGGATGAAATCCTGTCGAAAACAGGTCACACGGTCGGCCTGCATGATGTGTCCCTGTCAATTGAACAGGGCGAAACCTTTGTCGTCATGGGTCTTTCGGGATCGGGCAAATCAACCTTGATCCGCCATCTTAATCGGCTTATCGATCCGACGGCCGGCAGCATTTCCTTTGGCGGCGAAGACATCCTTGCCATGGATATCCCGGCCCTGAATGCGTTTCGCCGCAAGCGGCTTGGTATGGTGTTTCAACGCTTTGGCCTGCTGCCCCATCGCAATGTGATGGATAACGTGGCCTATGGACTGGAAATCCAGGGCACCGCGCGCAAAGACCGCGAAGCAGCCGCTTCAAAATGGATCGAGCGGGTTGGCCTTGCGGGATATGAAACCAAATTCCCCGATCAGTTATCGGGTGGCATGCAGCAACGCGTTGGCCTTGCCCGTGCATTGGCGACCGATCCGGAAGTTTTGCTGATGGATGAGGCGTTCTCTGCCCTCGATCCGTTGATCCGGTCTGACATGCAGGACGAGTTGATGAAGCTTCAGGCAGAGCTTCACAAGACGATTGTCTTTATTACCCACGATCTGGATGAGGCGCTTAAGATCGGGGACCGGATCGCCATCCTGAAAGACGGCAAGCTGGTGCAGGTCGGACGGCCAGAGGAAATCGTGCTTAAGCCCGCCAATGACTATGTGCAGGCCTTTACCCACGATGTGAACCGGTCGAGGGTCTTGCGCGCCAAATCGATCATGGCACCGATCAGCGAAACCGACAGTGCCGCGACCACACGCGACCTGCCAACCATTCAGGCCAATGCCCTTCTTCGCGATATTCTGCCGATTGCGCTTGCAAATGGTACGGCGATGACGGTGCTCGATACCAACGACACGCCGATTGGCACCCTGTCACCGCAACAGATTGTTGATGCACTCAACGGCTAAAGCGCGCTAGTCGGGCAGTCAGTCCTCAATGATCTGGCAGCGTCGGAAATAGCGGAGCTCGGTATTCTCAGCATTGGCGTCATCTGTATGCTGATGAATGATGCGATACATTCTGCTATCGACCGCACCGTTATGTTCGGTGGCGATGACCAGCCACAGAAAGCCGTTTTCATCAGCACGGGCGCGATCTGTCGGAGATGGCAGCGCCTTGCCATTGGGGTGGGAATGAAAACATCCGACAACCCGCTCGCCCTTATGCCGGGCAGTGCGATGGCACTCAATCAGGGTTTGCGGATCGATCTCGAACGTGGTCAGGGGATCTTCCGCGACGTTGCGGGCAAAGACGACGCGCCTGATCTTGTTAGGCGTATCAATGGCAGCGATCAATAGGCCACAGGCTTCTTGGGGCCATTGCAGGGCGCAGAAATCATGAATTTCGTCACGCAGGGCATTGGCGAGTGCGATTTGGGTCTGGTCTTGCCCACCTGTTGGTCTATCGCTTGTCATCCCCTGCCCATCCCCATCACCGCAACTGTCTTTGTCCTTATCGACTACTTTGCATCCTGATTGAGGATGATGCGTCCGAGAACTTTTTTCTCCGTCAGCGACACAATCACAAGGCGCGCACTTTCACCGTGGTGGCCTTCGATATGAAGGGTTGCCCGATTGCCGTCGACGGTAAAGCCGACAAGGCGTTCATCGTCATCCATGTCGATGGTGATGTCACCGAATGCGCCAAGGGCGGCTTGCGGTGTGTTGCTGTTGGTTCCTGCAACAGGGACAGATGGCGTTACAGTTGGTTCGTTCGTCTCGGCCACGGTGTCCGGGTTGTTCTTGTCGAGTGACAGACCATAGACGACAAGTCCGATGCCCACCACGATCAGAATACCCATGAACGCGACCAAAGCCTTAATTACACGCATCGTATTTCCAACTGACAAAGCTTGATGAAACCTGCATGCTCGCCAAAAGCGCGATCATACGAACCCTAATCCAAGGCCATAGCGACAAGCACGATCAATTGCAAGGCAACAAACACCGCATGATGTCGCAATTGATTGCAATCGCCCGATAAAGCGCTACAAGCTGGCCAGACCAATATGACCCTGATCACTACCGAAACTCCATCGCGATAGCCAAAGATGTCTGACAATCTGAGTTACACTGCAACTGCCGATGACGAAGGTGCGCGCCTTGACAAGGTGCTGGCAACCGCCTGGCCTGAACAGTCACGCTCGCGCATCAAGGCTTTGATCGAAGAAGGTCAACTCAGCGTCAATGGCAAGCCTGCGACCAAGATGTCGGCCAAGGTCAAGGCTGGCGATGTTTTTGATCTGATCGTACCGGAACCGGAAATGGCCGAGCCCCTCCCCGAAGACATCAAGCTTGATGTTCTCTATGAGGACGAAGACCTTCTGGTGATCAACAAGCCCGCCGGTATGGTTGTTCATCCGGCTGCCGGCAATGAAAGCGGCACGCTTGTAAATGCGCTTTTGGCCCATTGCGGCGATAGCCTTTCGGGTATTGGTGGTGTGAAGCGCCCGGGTATCGTCCATCGTCTGGACAAGGATACCAGCGGTGCAATGGTCGTGGCCAAGAACGACACCACCCATCGGGCGCTTTCCAAGCTTTTCTCCGAGGACAAGGAAAATATTGATCGCGCCTACCTTGCTGTTGTGTGGGGTGTCCCCAAACCTTTGAATGGCGATATTGAAGGGAATATTGGCCGTAGTCCGCATAACCGCAAAAAGATGACTGTGGTCAAAAATTCCGGGAAATATGCGCTTACGCACTACAAGACCCTGCAATTTCGAGACGACTCGTTGGCATCACTGGTTGAATGCCGCCTTGCAACCGGACGTACACATCAAATTCGTGTTCATATGAACCATATTGGCCACTCAATTGTGTGTGATCCTGTTTACGGCAGAAATAGAACTGTTCTAAAGCTCAACCCTGAGACGCAGGATATTTTGAACGCATTCAACAAACAGGCCCTACATGCCCGAACGCTAGGATTTCTGCACCCTCGGACAGGAACCTACATATTGACCGAGGCACCCGTCCCGGAAGACCTTTTGGGCCTAATGGACGCCTTGGAACTATACTATTGAATAGTTTTTACTATCCATAAAGTCTAATTTTCCATTGACGGTTTCTAATACCCCCGTATAAGCTCCTAGAAAGTGCAAGGGGATAAATGCACTTTTTGAAAGCAATACGGGAGGCTTCAATGAAACAGGGAAACGCTCTTCCAACTATCTCTCAGGATGGTCTGACGGTATACCTTCAACGTATACGCCGATACCCGATGCTTACCCCGGAACAGGAAACAACCTATGCCTACAACTTCCGGGACAAGGATTGCGACAAATCCGCTGAAAAACTGATTACCAGCCATTTGCGCCTGGTCGCCAAGATCGCGATGAGCTATCGCGGGTATGGCCTACCCATCAATGAACTGATTTCCGAAGGCAATGTTGGCCTGCTGCAGTCGGTCAAACGCTTTGACCCGGACAAGGGCTTCCGCCTTGCGACCTACGCCATGTGGTGGATCCGTGCGGCCATTCAGGAATATATCCTGCATTCCTGGTCGCTTGTGAAAATGGGCACGACGGCCGCCCAGAAAAAACTCTTCTTCAATCTGCGTAAGCTCAAAAGCCAGATGCAGGCAATTGACGAAGGCGATCTGCAACCTGAACAGGTCGAACTGATCGCAACCAAGCTTAATGTATCCGAAGATGACGTCATCATGATGAACCGCCGTCTGGCGGGTCCGGATCACTCGCTTAATGCGCCGGTACGCGTTGAAGGCGATGGTGAATGGGTCGACTGGATCGAAAGCGATGACGAGGATCAGGAAAGCCTCTATGGCAAGCGCGAGGAATTCGTGCAGCGTATGAATATGCTCAAAAGCGCCATGTCGCACCTTAATGATCGTGAACGCGACATCCTGACGCAGCGTCGTCTTCTGGAAAGCCCGGTGACGCTAGAAAACCTAAGTGTCGCCTATGGCATCTCGCGCGAACGTATCCGGCAGATCGAAGTTCGCGCCTTTGAAAAGGTCCGCAAATCAATCCATACGGACCTGCCCCACTAGGATACTGGGCATCTTCTCCCCTCTGAAATGACCTGCGGCGGACAATGTCCGCCGCTTTCTTTTGTGGGGAATGAAGCTATGAGGCTGTCCGGTCAATTTCCGGATCGATCCACTTCCTTGATCAGGCTGTCGCCCCAGGTTTTGATCAATCCACGCTGCTTTTTGCGCAACTCGCTGACACGACGCTGCGCAGAAAGGTTCAAAACGTTCGCGACTATTGGCGGCATCGCAAGATAAAGCAACCAGCCAAGACCTGCGGCACCATACATGATCGACAGTGCGAGTGGCTGAAACACCGCCTGGGTTGCGCCGCCAACGGTTTGTGCCGGCTGCATCCAGACTTCAAGGATGTATGGCGCAACACCGGAAAAATTAAGGCCGAAAACACACCGGGCCATCGTCCTGCCCGGACTGCGGTCAAAGATGAAGGCCACAAGGGATGGCAACAAGCCAACCGTCAGCGTAATGAAGGTCGGCAGGGCCACCATGAACAGCAAAACAGCAGATGCAACAACCGACAAGCCGGAAAATGCGCTGCGTCCGCCCTTGGAGCCTGAACCTTTACCCTTTGCCATGTCTTTCCCTTAAAAGATGTGCATCAAGAACAGTGCTGAAACTGTCAGCAATGCAATCATGGTTGACGCAAATGCAGCCGCCTGCTGGCCGACTTTTTCAGCCAGTTCCATACGCGCGGGACCGGAGGATTCCAGATCAAACACTTCGCTTTCGGCTTCTGAATATTCCGCCACCGCCTCAACAAATTCGGACTGGTCCTTGCGACGTTCCTGTTCGTCATTGATCAGGTTGTAAAGCTCGACCAGATTGCCGCGCTTGGCCAGTTTTGGAATTTCTGTTTCTACACGCTCACGACGTGCTTTGCTGTGGAACACCTTGATCGCGGGCTCCATCAAACGCGCCACCCAGTGTGACAGGTTTTGCAGATTGTCCGGACCATGACGCCACTGGACGATCGCCAGCATGCTGATGATTGCGCGGCTGTATTCCACCTCGTCAGACGGGTTTTGCATGGCCATCAACTGGCCTTCAACGTCATCTTCAAGACGCGTCGCGATAAATGCGGCAATGTGCCGGTCCACAGGCCAGCTTTCTTCAGATGCTGTTTCGGCTGCCTTTTCAAGAGCCGGCAGAAGATCGGCGATGTCGACCACAAACTCTTCTTCGACCATCGGACTTAAACAATGCTGGTTGCGCACTGTCGCATAGAGGCAACGTTCGTAGCCATAACCGGCACTTTGTTGCTGAATATAGTAGCGAAGGTTTTTGTAAAGCTGCTGCTGTTTCTGGACATCCGGGCGATAGCCTTCCTGACGGCCAAACCAGAAGGACGGAATATCGCGGACAATCACATCAGCAAAACGTTGCGGGCCCCGACCATGTTGCACATCGTAGGACAACATAAACCCAAGCCCGTCGATCATTGCCGAGAACCCTTTGAACCGGACGGGTCCGGACGGGTCCAAAATCAGGATCGAACGCGCCACCAGCACATCCTCGGCCGAGCGTTTGTCAGTGCCAGCCCATTGCAACTGGCGCATGGCATCTGAAAGCGCCTTTGCCCGTTCATTATCGCCCAAACCACGCCGCAGCCAGATTTCAACCGTGCCATCACGCAAAGGGCCAAGCGCCGTTACCCAGTTCTTGGAAATCCCTTGCGCCAATGATCGCACGGTATAGTAATCCCGACCGGCAAGGTTCTGGGACCGGGCAGCCCGTTTTTCCGTATTGGCCTGAACGGGCTTCGTTCTGCGACCATCCAGCCAGGCATTCAGTTCGGAAAAGCCCCAGCGTTCTTCCGGATCATCACACAAAAGTCCACGCACGGGTTCAATCAGGACAAGCGGCAGCTTTTCCTGTGAGGCAATTGCCTGAAACGATCCCTTGGAGAGTTTGAGCTCCATGATTTCCTGATCATTGAGCTTCTTGAGCGGTTGACGCCCGATGCCGAGTTCGGCCAGCGTCATGCCAAGCGCGTAAAAGTCATCGGTAACGTTGCCAGATCCGCGACCGGCAGGCTCGGCGCTCATTCTGGCCGTGGTTTCATAGACCGGAGGTTGGTCATAGCCCGGCGGGCCGCTGGCACAGTCGCCAAGAACGATCTTTTCACGCATTGGGTCGGCAAAAAACAGGTTGTCAGCACGAATATTTCGATGCGCCAGCCCTTTTTCACTAAATGCCTGCATGACATTCATCAACGGCTCGACGACAACCGTCGCGATATCGTGCTCGTCAATGGGGAGTTTCTTGCTTTCCTTGGCGATAACTTTACCGCCGGATGGCTTTTCATAGAACAGCACCATTGTCTTGCGCCCAATGGGCGGCCAATAGGCTATTTCGTAATCAAGCAGATCAATCTGCCCGGCCATATGCATGCCGGCAAGAAACGTCAGGTGGTCATGGCGCGTAGGCAAAACCGGGTCGGTGACCAGTGCAAAGGCACTGCCCTCGTCACGGCGCAGATTATCCGCAGAATAGGCCTTGCAATGGCCCATGTCGAATTCCGGCATCCGCAAATCCAGAAAGACACGGAAGTTGCCGATCTCGACACTTTTGCCGCCAGCATTAACCGCGACGTCATCACTATCAGGGGTTTCTACAGGTTCTTCAGGCGCAGGTGCGCCGCCACCCGGTGCATCCATCACCGGCTCGGTCGCAGCACCGTTCGAAACGTCCTGTTCCTGATCTTCTGCTTGCTCTGCCATGATCCCGATATTCTTTATACGTTATCATTCCCTGAGTGACGCGCAGCCCACTGACTGACAGTCCTCCTGACCTATCTACCAGAACGCTATCCTCAAAAGGTTGATAAAACGATACTTGTGATCCCCCTTACGGGCAAGCTGTTATCCGCTGTGCCTGTCAGTGAATGGCCAACAAGCCATTCTGGCACAAACAAAAAAGCCACCAGTACGTAACTGGTGGCTTTTGAAATCGGGAATATTCGGCAATCAGCCGCTAAACGGGTCATGCACCAGAATGGTGTCATCACGTTCCGGGCTGGTCGACAGCAACGCAACCGGTGCTTCAATCAGTTCTTCGATCCGGCGGACATACTTAATTGCAGAGGCAGGCAAATCAGCCCAGCTACGCGCGCCCATGGTCGTTTCGGACCAGCCATCAATGGTCTCGTAAACCGGCTTGGCTTTTGCCTGCAGGCGCTGGTTGGCCGGCAAGTGGTCGTAGATCTTACCATCAATGTCATAACCGGTGCAGATCTTGATTTTGTCAAAGCCATCAAGAACATCAAGCTTGGTCAGAGCAATACCGGTAATACCGTTTACCTTGACCGACTGACGGACAAGCGCCGCATCGAACCAGCCACAACGGCGCTTGCGCCCGGTCACCACGCCGAATTCATGACCACGTTCACCAAGACGGGTGCCATCTTCGTCAAACAGCTCGGACGGGAACGGACCTTCGCCAACACGTGTGGTGTAGGCTTTGGTAATGCCAAGAACATAACCAACACCTGACGGCCCCATGCCGGAACCCGCAGCCGCCTGACCTGATACGGTATTCGACGAGGTCACAAACGGATATGTCCCATGATCAACGTCAAGCATCGTGCCCTGCGCGCCTTCGAACAGAATGCGCTTGCCGGCTTCCTTGAACTGGTTCAGTGACTTCCAGACGGTGTCGGAGAACGGCAGAATTTTGGGTGCAATTTCCTTGAGCTGATCAAGCAGTTCTGCGCCATCTACTTCCGGCTGACCAAGACCACGCAGAAGCGCGTTATGGTGGGTCAGAAGGTTTTCCACTTTTGCTTCGAGCAAATCAACGTCAGCCAGATCGCCAACACGGATAGCACGACGGCCAACCCGGTCTTCATACGCCGGGCCAATGCCACGACCGGTGGTGCCGATCTTGTTGTCACCAGATGCGGCAGCTTCGCGCGCACGGTCAAGGTTGCCATGCAGCGGCAGAATCAGGCAGGCATTTTCCGCCAGACGCAGGTTTTCCGGGGTGATATCGACGCCCTGCTCTTTCAGGCGGTCGATTTCGGCCAGAAGCGCCCACGGGTCAACGACAACGCCGTTGCCAATCACGGACAGCTTTTTCTCACGCACGATGCCCGATGGCAGCAAGCTGAGTTTGTAAGTCTTTCCGTCGATCACCAAAGTATGACCGGCGTTGTGACCACCCTGGAAACGCACAACAACGTCTGCCCGTTCGGACAGCCAGTCGACGATCTTGCCTTTACCTTCGTCCCCCCACTGGGAACCGATCACGGCAACATTGGTCATCGCAAAACTCCTTGCGCGATAAAAAGTTCGTTCGATTAGGCGTTCAGCGGCACAACCTGTCCGCCAATATAAATATGATTGCAGCCCATGCCTTGCGCCTCGATGCGCGCAGCGGCTTCTGTTTTGGCTTCGGCCGCACCTTCAAGTGCGGCGACCGTATAGTGGCCTTCGGTACGCAGTTTACGCGCTTCACGCTGCGGCGTGCCAAGTGGCAAATAAACCCGATCAACAGGCTCCGCATCCGGAAGACCGCGCAGAATGCTGTCCATATAAAGCGACATGCCCGTTGCTGCCTCGCCTGATGCACCACCAGCGCGATAACGACCCCCACGGCCGATCTCGCCGCGGACATTGCGCGCAAACAAGGTAAAGCTGACACCGGTCTGATACCGGAAACCGGCCATCTCGACCGGATCAACGGTAAGGGAA
This sequence comes from Thalassospira sp. HF15, assembly GCF_011806525.1. GTDB lineage: Bacteria > Pseudomonadota > Alphaproteobacteria > Rhodospirillales > Thalassospiraceae > Thalassospira. The sequence continues at coordinate 607,949 of NZ_JAAVKI010000001.1, forward strand.
GCATCCAGGCCCGATGCCAGAACCCGTTCTGCGACATCAATCAGACGATACAGTTCTTCTGATGCACCAAGCGGCAGTTCAAGCTTCTTGAGTTTCGGCAAAGCTGAATGCGCCGGGCCTGCGGCCTCAAGCAGTGCCACCAGAACACCGGTCACCTTGCCATCTGCAGCACGCAGTGCCGCAACATCGCGACGCTCAAGCGCCTCGGTAAGTGCTTCGCGCTCATCACGTGACACGCCAAACGCATCAAACAGACGTACAGGCAAAGTCGGCAAATTGAGGTCGACCGACACATCTGCCAGACCGATGCTATCAAGGGCTTCAAGAGCAAGAAGAACGATTTCAGTATCGGCTGCGGCACTTGAAACACCGATCAGTTCTGCACCAACCTGTGCGAACTGGCGTTCCGGACGCAGATGCGATCCTTTGATCCGAAGCACGTCCCCCGAATAGGAAAGGCGTAACGGACGCGGAGCATCAACCAAGCGGGTCGCGGCGATACGACCAACCTGCGGGGTCATATCCGAACGCAGCCCCATCATGCGGCGCGATTCCGGATCCATCAGGCGAAATGTCTGGGTGGCCAGTTCAGGTGCCGCACCTTCAAGCAGGCTTTCTTCAAACTCGACCAACGGCGTTTTTACGCGGTCATAGCCTGCATGCGCCAGACTGGCCATCAGCTTTTCACGGATTTCAGCTTCCCGTGCGGCGGTTCCTGGCAGGACATCCTGCAGGCCGGCGGGCAAAAGAGCTTTCCTGGCGAGTTCGGTCATTATGTATGCTTTCCCGGACGAGGCGCGCAAATTCAAATTGATAATATCCCGAGCAACGCTCAGGGCTCACTATCCGGTAGCGGTTACTACCGCGTTGTGCCGGACAGGGCAACGGGGAAAACCCCTGTAACGCAAATAATACGTACGAATTATTTTCTATCCAGCTTCGAATTCGTCTTTCACCACCGAATACGCCCAATCGAGCCACGGCAGCAACGCCTTGATATCGTTGGGCTCAACGGTAGCCCCACCCCAGATACGAAGCCCTGCAGGTGCATCACGATATCCATTAATATCAAGTGCAACATTTTCTGCTTCAAGCAGCTGCGAAATCTTCTTGGGTAGCGCTGCCTGCTGATCGGACGACAAAGCAAGTGCCCAGGGATCGACAATTTTGATGCACATCGACGTATTTGATGCCGTCACAGGGTCCTCGGCAAGGTCAGCCGCCCAGTCACTGTCGGCAAGCCACGCATCAAGATGCGCACGGCTTTGACGCGTCCGTTTCAGAAGGCCCTCCAGCCCGCCAATATCCCCGGCCCATTTCAAGGTATCAATGGCATCTTCAACCACCAGCATCGAAGGGGTATTGATGGTTTCACCACGGAAAACACCGTCAATAAGCTTACCGCCCTTGGTCATGCGGAAGATTTTTGGCAAAGGCCAGGCTGGGGTATAGCTTTCAAGCCGTTCAACGGCGCGCGGGCTCAGGATAATAACCCCGTGGCCGCCCTCGCCGCCCAGAACCTTCTGCCAGCTATAGGTGACAACATCGAGCTTGTCCCATGGCAACTCCATGGCAAAGATGGCCGAGGTTGCATCGCAAATGGTCAAACCTTTGCGGTCATCGGCAATCCAGTCACCATTGGGTACGCGCACACCGGCCGTCGTGCCATTCCAGGTAAAGACAACGTCGCGGTCAAAATCGACAGCTGCCAGATCAGGCAATTTACCGTAGTCGGCATCAAGGGTTCGAACATCATCAAGTTTGAGTTGCTTGATAACATCGGTGACCCAGGTAGAACCAAAGCTTTCCCACGCCAGCATATCAACACCGCGCGCCCCCAACATCGACCAAAGCGCCATTTCAACGGCACCGGTATCGGACGCCGGAACCACACCCAACAGATAATCTTCTGGCAGGTTGAGGATGGCGCGCGAACGATCAATCACCTCTTCAAGGCGCTGCTTGCCAAGTTTGGAGCGATGAGAACGACCAAGAACTTCCGTTTGCAATGCTTCTGCGGACCAACCCGGGCGTTTTTTGCACGGGCCCGACGAGAAATTCGGGCTGGTCGGACGAAGGGTTGGCTTTGCAAGCGCGGCAGTCTGGGCCATCTGTAAGTTCCTGAGAAAGAAGAATAACCGATAAAGATCACGTCACATCAATTGAGGCCCCTGATCCTATTGCCCAAAAGGCAAAAGTCAAACGCCTTCCACACAGAGATGACAGCCATTTTTGCATGGCTAAACGCGACCGCCGAACGAATGAAACTTGGCAGGATTACTGTGCTTAGAACGGGATATCGTAATACCACGGTGCAAACAGGCTGAACGCGATCCAAAGAACTATAATCAGCGGGCTTCCGGCCTTCAGGAAGTCGATAAAGCGATAGTGCCCCGGCCCCATGACAAGAAGGTTGGTTTGATACCCGACCGGTGACGCAAACGAACAGTTTGCCGCCATGACCACCGCAATCGCGAACACATGCGGCGGCACACCAAGTTGCTGGGCCATGCCAATCCCGATAGGTGTAAACAGAACCGCACAGGCATTGTTCGACAGAACGTTGGTGAAGCCGGCAACAATCAGGAAAAACAGCGACAGAATAACCGGCGCAGGTGCGCCGCTGGTTGCCGCCAGCAACTGATCGGCAACAAATTCTGCGCCGCCCGTCAATTGCAACGCATTGCCAAGGGCGAGTGCGGCTGCAACAAGCAGAACAATCTTTCGATCAATCGCACGCGAGGCCTGACGCAAGTTAAGCGCACCCGATGCGATCATCAGCCCGGCACCGATAAAGCTTGAGACCATGATCGGCACAATCCCGGTTGCGGCAAGCGCAATCACCCCAAGGAAAATCGCGGCAGCCCGGCGGGCATGGAACGGGCGCGGCAAGGTCCGCGTCGACCATTCCAGTAAAACGACATCACGAATGGTGCGAAGTGCTTCGACATCTTCTGATCGCCCTTGCACCAACAAGACATCCCCTGCCTCAAGCCGGATTTCGGTCATCTGGCTGCGGATCATGCGCGAACGCCGCTGAATGCCGAGCACAAGGCACTTGTATTGATAGCGGAAACCGATCTGCTCAAGGTTAAAGCCAATCAGGCGTGAGCCCGGTGGCAACATCACCTCTGCAAGAAGCTGGGTTGATTTCTGTGGACCGTCTTCATTCTCAACTGCGGCAGCATCGGAATGCAGCAAGCCGGGATCTTTTTGCAGGGCTTCGGTCAGCGCCTTACGCGTGGCAGCAACGACCAGAACGTCTCCCGCCTGAATTTCCATATCATCTTCGAACGGCGGCAATTCGGCATGTTCGCGCCGAACAATCATCTGAACGGTGATATTGGGTAGGTTCTTGAAAAACCCGGCAACTGGTTTTGTGCCAATCATGTTGGCGGACGGTCCAACCGTGATCTGGGCGATGAATTGTTTGCCGCTGTTGTCGGGATTGGCAAGCTTGCTGCGCATGGAGGCCAACGCCGGCAGCAGGCGCGGTGCAATCAACAGGACATAGACAAACCCGGTCAGGGCCAGCACGCTGCCAATCGTCGTGAATTCAAAGAACTCAAGTCCTGGCATCCCCAGTTCGATCAACGAGCTCGATACCAGTAGGTTGGTCGAAGAACCGATCAGGGTTGTCATGCCACCGAGGATCGCCGCATAGGAAAGCGGGATCATCAGGGCTGATGGTGAACGTTCAATACGCTCGGCAAGTGCCTGAATAATAGGGATAAAGATAACAACGACCGGCGTATTGTTCAGAAACGCCGACATGACCATCACGACGAAAAGACCAATGAAAATCGCAACAGAGGCGTTCTTGCCGCCGTGTTCGGTAATCAAGCCGGCGATGTAACTGACCCCGCCGGTCAGAACCATCCCTTGCCCCACGACCAGCAACGACAGCACCGTCAGCAAGGCCGGGTTGGCAAACCCCGACATGACAGTTGCCGGCCCCATCAGGTTGTCACCATCGGCATCAAGTAACGGGAAAAATTCAAAGAAAAGCAAAAGCGTTGCGATAAGCGCAATACTGGTCAGTTCGAGCGAAATACGCTCCAACCCATACAGAACAAGCGATCCGGCAACGAGTGCGAGGACCACCCACATCTGCATCGGCGTTGCAGAACTGGCAACAACACTTTCGAGCACGATAAACTTTCCCCTGTAAAGTCTGCATTCTTGCGGTTATCGCGCACCTTTAAGCTGGCGAGATCTGCCCACAATCGTTTCATTTTGTCTTTTACTTAGACGAAAGCCCCATGGCGCGGTCAATAAAAAAACAAAGCAAATCAGATTGAATGCGAATTATTGGGTAGAAGTTCCACTGGCATAAAGCATGTGCAAGCGCACAAAAAATGGCGGGCAAATATCTCATTGCACGCCACTTTCAATTCGTTCCATAGAACTGCCAAGCACCTCAGGCGGGCACTACGATTTCCCCTTTGAGATACTGCACCGCCTCACCTTTGAGGTGGACACGATCACCGTCGATCTTGCAGGCAACAACGCCACCACGCGCGGATGCCTGATAGCCAATTACATTTCCCTGCCCAAGCCTTTCCGCCCAGTACGGCGCAACAACACAATGCATGTAACCGGTAACCGGGTCTTCATCGATACCAAGCGCTGGCAGGAAGTAACGCGACACCATATCAAGTCCGGTTTTATCCCCGGGGGCTGTCACGATCACGCCGCGATCGGCAAGTTTTCCCAACGCCGACATGTCCGGGCGCATATTTCGAACAATGGCAGCATCATCATAGACAATCACGATATCCGTATCGCGGCTAACCACGCCGAATGTTTCGACCGGCACGGCACCATTGAGCACATCAAGGGCGTTCAGCACATCTTGCGAGACAGCTTCGCGCTTGATCGGTTGTTTTGGGAAGTTCAGGACAATCGCATCACCATCGCGTCGGGCAGTCAAAACCCCACTTTGGCTTTGCAGTCTGATCAAATCGCCCGCGAAACCAAGCTGATTGAAAATGACAAACGCACTGGCAAGCGTCGCATGGCCGCATAGCGGCACTTCGACCGTGGGCGTAAACCAGCGAATGTGGAAATCTGCCTCATCCCCCTCGAACGGCAGAAAAAAAGCCGTCTCCGACTGATTGTTTTCCATCGCGATTTTCTGCATCACATCATCGGACAACCAACTCGAAAGCGGCACAACCGCCGCCGGGTTCCCAGCAAACAAAGCATCGGTGAAGGCATCAATCTGGTAGATCGGCAGGGTTTGGAGCGTCATCATACTATCCTGAACTCGGTATATACGTGATGTACAAGGTTATAAGTCGCGCGGGTTCTGAATTGGATCAGCAACTACAAGACCGCTTCAATGGCGTGTTTGATGACCACAAGGTCTTCGTCGCGGGTCCGCCAGTTACTGAATGCTGCCCGGAAACCGAACCGTCCGCCATAGACGGTCGGGGTCAGGAACAGCTTCCCGGTTGCATTGATACGATCAAGCAAGGCACGATTTTCTTCATCACTGCCGCGCGACGCAAACATGGTCACATTGAGTTTGGGCTCACTTAACAGTTCCAGCTTCTCATGGGTTCGAACCCATGCTGCAAGCTCTGCTGCCTGGTCGCAGTTTGCCCGAATAATCGATGCAATCCCGTCGCGACCATAAGCCGTCATCATCATCCAAAGCGGCAAGGCGCGGAACCGTCTGGAATTCTCGACGCCGCGATTGATATAGCTGTTACCGTCCGCTTTGGTATCGAGATACGGCGCAAAAGCCCGACAGCAAGTCTCCAGCACTGAAATATGCCGGGTCAGGAATATCCCGCAATCATATGGGACATTAAGCCACTTATGCCCGTCAGATGTGATGGAGTCCGCCCGTGCGATGCCCTTGGTGAAATGCGCGCGACGATCATCAAGAGCCGCAAAGAACCCGAACGCTGCATCAACATGCAACCACGCACCAAAAGCCGCACACAAGTCGGCAATCGCATCAAGGTTATCAAAGTCTGTCGCATTAACCGTTCCAGCCGATGCTATCACGATCTTGGCGCGCGCATCACTGGCCTCCAGTTTTGCTTTCAAAGCCTCGATATCGGTTTCTTCAGATCCGGGCTTTGTTGCAACCTTGGTGAAATTGTTGCGACCAATACCTGTGATCGACAGATCCTTGACCATGCTGGCATGCGGACTTGCGGCAAAAATTTCAAGATCAGGCAAAACACCGGCGCCATCGGCGTCAACATTCACACCGACCTGCTCGCCACACCATTGCCGGGCCGCAACCAGCCCAAGCAAGTTTGATACCGTCGCACCGGTCGTCAAAACACCATCAAAACGATCCGAAGGTACACCGCCCAGATCACAAAGCCAGTTGATAACCTGTTCTTCGACAGCCGCATTGACCGACCCTTCCGGGCCCGTGGCATTCTGATCAATCGAACTGGCCAACCAGTCCCCGACGAGCGCGGCCGGGGTTGTTCCACCGGTCACAAATCCAAGATATCTCGGACCAATTGATGCGGCGAGCAGCGGCAGAATTTCTTCTTTCGCTGCCCGCAACGCATCAAGTGCACCGCGTCCCTGCCCCGGCATGGGGCGCGAGGGGTCAAAGGCAGAGAAATCGCGGCAGGTTACATCCATGTCATCCGCGCCCTGAATAAAGCTGTGTGCGACATCACCTGTTTCCACAAGAATGCGCCCAAGCTTTTCAAGGTCATCAAACATGAGATGACGTTCATCGACAGTGGGGCTGTCATATGAACGATTTGAAATGCGGTTCATTTGTTTTCTCCCGAGAGGATGCGGGCATAATCCGCGCGATCAATATTAGCCCCGGTCAGAACCACAGCCACTTTCTTACCGATATTGCTTTCACGCTGCGCGATAGCCGCTGCGAGCGGCACAGCCCCCGCACCCTCGGCAATGGTGTGACACGAACTGAAGTAAAGGCGCATGGCATCGGCAATCTGTTCATCACTGACAGCCACGATGTCGGCTGCCCCGTTTTTCATTATCTCAAACGCGCCGGGATCTGGGCTGCGACACGCAACGCCATCGGCAAATGTTGTGGCTGCGGGCGTCTGGATAATTTCACCGGCAAGGAATGACTGCCGTATGGCGTCTGCGCCGGTTGCAACCACACCAATAATTTCGGTTTTAAGACCAAGTGCATCACGTGCCGTGATCAACGAACAAATTCCCGACCCCATGCCAACCGGCACATAAACACGGTCCAGCCCCGCAATATCGTCAAAAAGCTCCAAGCCATAGGAGGCCACACCGCGCACAAGTTCCCGATGGAATGGCGGCACCATCACAAGGTCTTCCTTAGCCGAGAGCATCTTTGCGTATTCGGCCGCCTCCTGGAAATCATGACCATGTTCGATCACCTCAGCACCCCAGGCACGCATAGCGGCGTTCTTTTCAACAGAGTTGCCAAACGGGACGATGATGGTGGCAGGCATGCCAAAACGACTGGCAGCATGGGCAAGACTTTGACCGTGATTTCCGCGCGTCGCCGAAATGATGCCGCGGTTCACATTGACCGACTTTCCAAGATAACGACAAAAGGTCAGCCCACCCCGGATTTTAAAGGCCCCCAACCGGGTATGGTTTTCATGTTTGACATGCAGGGACAATCCGGTCGCGCGATCCAGTAGCGGCCACTGAATTGTCGGGGTTGGCGCAACATATTGATGAACAAACTCCGCTGCCTCCCGCAATTCATTTATATTAAACATGCGCATTGTATCCCTGTAAGACAAAAATTGTGACAATTTAGATTTACAAACGGCTCCCGCCGAACGGAGGCACAATGGGAGCAAAGTGCCTCCGTAAAACGCGACGGTGGCTAGCCGCGCCGGGGGAAGTCCAACAGGAAAGGCTTGGCCAATTCCTGATCAATGTCTGCGCGTGTCACGCCAATATCCTTAAGCATCTGATCATCAAGGTTTTGCAAAGCATAGAGATCACGCGCACGGGCTTGACGCAGTGCAAGATACTCAACCGCAGAGATCACCACGCCAGTGATCGCTGCACGCCAGCTCGCAAGCTTGACGCCCTGCTTGCCATTCGTGGTAGCGCGATCATCGCCATGAATGTTGGGAATCTGGATTGCATCGTTACAATTTACCATTTCCATCTCCTTTCGGTGCATTGTATCGATATTGTTTTGTCATTGACATTATGGTTGTGTCAATTTAAACATTGTCACCATGACAATATGGTTCCCAAAACTTGATGAGGCAGGCGGTCCTGTTTATCGACAGATCGCGCAAGCCATCCGCACAGCAGTCAAAGACGGCTCTCTGAAACCCGGAGACCGCCTCCCCACCCATCGCGAACTCGCCTATCAACTTGGCGTCACAGTTGGGACAATCACGCGTTCCTACCGTGAGGCAGAGAGGTTGGGTCTGGTCGCCGGTGAAGTCGGGCGCGGAACCTATGTTCTTCATAACATTCAGTCGGAACTGGACATGGCGGCGAACGCCCCCATTCCAATGGCCTTCACCAATAATCTGAGCCAACTGGCAAGGCCTGCGCGACCAACATCAGAACCAGCGACTGCCAATGACAGCGAAGAAGAAGAAAACGGTCCGATCAATTTTCGCATGAATTGCCCCCTTCCTCCGCGCGAGAGTGGCATTCGCGAAACCTTGCTGGAGGTCGTTACCACCATGTCGACAGACGATATGGTGTCCTACAAATCTGAATATGGTATCGCCCATCAACGCGCGGCACTGGCCTTTGCAGCCAGCCGACTGGGACTTGATGACAATCCGGATCGCGTTCTGCCAACTGCTGGCGTCCAGCACGGCATGACTGTTTCCCTTCTTGCCACTGTGCGGCCCGGCGATCTGGTTCTTTGCGAAGAACTCACCTATCCCAACCTGCGCAGTCTTGCCAATTTGTTGCAATTCCGCCTGCGTGGCGTTGCCATGGACGAAGAAGGCATTATGCCCGATGCGCTTGAAAACATGTGCCGAACACAAAGCCCGCGCGCCATTTACCTGATGCCGACGCTGCACAACCCGCTTTGCTGCACCATGAGCCAACAGCGACGCATTGAAATTGTCGAAATCCTGCGTAAATACGACCTGACACTGATCGAAGACGGCATCTATCATTTCCTCGATCCAGACGCGCCACCGCCATTGTCCTGCTTTGCGCCGGAGCGCAGTATCTATCTTGATGGCGTTTCCAAAAGCATTGGCGGGGGCTTGCGCGTCGGTTACATCCATGCCCCAGGCGAAATGATTGGCAAGCTCGCCAGTGCCATCCGATCTACCTGCTGGATGGTTTCAACCATCAATCTTGAACTTGTCACGCGCATGATCATGGATGGCAGCCTTGCCCAGTTCGAAGCATGGCATCGCGAAGAAGCAGCCCAACGTTTGGCGATTATTCTGGGCACCCTAAAGGGCTATGACGTTCGCTTTCATCCGACCAACTATCACATCTGGCTGGACCTTCCCGAACATATCGATACAAGTGAATTGGTTATGGACGCCGCAAACAATGGTGTTCTTCTGACCGCGGCACAGCAATTCGCGGTCGGCCACGTACCAAGAGGATTGCGATTGTGCTTCGGCGCCGAACGATCCCCCGAGCGATTGCGCCGTGGCGTACAGATTGTCGACCGACTGCTTCAAAGCAGCGATTTTGGTAATTCGGTTGTCATGTGACACACACTTTTTCCGTTCCGGACCCTCACCTGAAATCCAGGCCAGATCTCGTTTCTTTCTGACTTTTCAATAAATTCCGAACGCAATACTTGACCGCGCGATTGGGTTGCTTCCAAGATATGCTGCAGGGGCAAAATACCCCTGTTTGATACCTTGATCTTGGGCAGCAGAAAGTCAGCAGATGCCAGTTTCCCGCCTTGACGCAGATGATTGCGGTTTTCCGCATTTCCGTATTCGCAGCCCACACAAAGACCAACAGCCGAAGATATTCGATTTTTCATCGCATTACCGCGCCGCAGAGGCGCTTAAATTCGGACTTTCAATGTCCGAACCCGGTTTTAATATTTTTGTTCTTGGTCTGGATCGCGCCGGTCGCATGACGGCGACTCTTGATTACCTCAACAAGGCCATGGAAGAACGCGAAGCCCCCGACGACTGGGTCTATCTGAACAATTTTTCACGCACCAATCGCCCCCGCCCCTATGCGCTTCCTGCCGGTCAGGGACAAAAACTTTTGTCGGCGATGGAAACACTGATCACGCATCTGCGCGAAGCCTTTGCGTCCGCTTTCAACGCCCCGGCCCATCTGACCGAAACACAGACCCAAACCGAAGAAGCCCGGGCACAACTGCGCGAAAAATTCGATGCGCTGCGTGAATATGCGCGTGAACGCGGTCTGGATGTTCAGGAAAACGAAAAAGGCGTGATGATTGTTGCGCTGAACGAAGAAGGTGAGCCGGTTTCACTCGACGAAATTCCCAAGGACCGTCGTAACGAGGCCGAAGACGCCTTTGAAGACGTCGCCGAAGAAGCGCGCAAGACACTGCTTTCAACCCGTGACCTTGAAGAACAGATTGCCGACACACTCGATAGTCTGCGTCGCGGGGCAGCCAAGGTTGTCTTGAAGCCGCGCATCAAGAAACTGCGCGACAAATTTACAAGCCCCGGTCTCAAGGCATGGTTCGACGCCCTTGAAAAAGACATTCTCGACAATATCGACGCGTTCGAGGAAGCAAGCGACCAACCCGCGATCGAAAGTGGCGATGGTAAAATTCCCGAAACCGTCGATGACCGTTATGCGGTCAACCTGTTAATCGACCATTCGCGCGATAACCACCCGGATGTCGTTCTTGAGCCAAGCCCAAGCTATGACAACCTGTTCGGGCAAATTCAGTACCGCCCGATGGGCGGCGGCATGCATCCGCATTTCAGCCTGATCAAACCGGGCGCACTTCATCGTGCCAATGGCGGTGTTCTGGTTCTACGCGCGGAAAGCCTGCTGGAACACGAGGAATGCTGGGGCTTCTTGAAAGCTGCCCTGCGCGACCGTGAAATCCGCATTGAGGAAACCCACAAGGGTGGCCCACCAACCGCAGGCGCGCCGGAGCCCCGCCCGATCCCGCTTGACCTTAAGGTCGTGATCGTCGGGGCACCGAAATTCTATTACACCTTCTTCTCGCTGGATGTGGATTTCCGCAACCATTTCCGGGTCAAGGCCGATATTGATGCCGACATGCCAGCGGCAGGTCGCAACATTTCGATTTATACCGGGCTATTGCGGGACACTGCCCTGTCGCGGTCAGGTATCCCAGTGGACAATGGTGCGATACGACAGTTACTCGGTCAGGCTGCACGCTGGGCGGGCGAACGTGATAAACTGACCGCCCAGATTGAACGAGTTGAGGATGTCGCCATCGAGGCCGGCGCGCTCAGTAAAGCCGAGGGCAGCAAAACCATTCGTGCCGCCGATGTAAGGCGTGCAATTGAGGAACGTCGTCATCGTAATTCACGCCTTGAAGACCGATCCCACGAACGGGTTCAACGGCGAGAAATCCTGATCGACAGTTATGGCTCGGTCGTGGGCCAGGTAAATGCCCTGACCGTTCTTGATTACGGGGATCATGCTTTTGGTCTTCCGGCGCGTGTGTCGGCACGGTCCTATGTCGGAAGCCTAGGCGTCCTGAATATTGAACGCATGGTCGATATGTCCGGCCCGTTGCAGCAAAAGTCGGTCATGATCATCGAAGGTTTCCTGAAGTCCCGCTTTGCGCAGGACTTCCCGCTGTCATTCGCCTGTAATGTCACCTTTGAACAAAACTATGGCGGTATCGAAGGGGATTCGGCCTCGATGGCAGAACTTTGTGCGATCATTTCCGCCGTTTCAAACATCCCGATGCGCCAGAATGTCGGCGTGACAGGATCCATGAACCAGTTTGGGCAGGCCCAACCGGTCGGTGGCATTTCGCATAAGATCGAAGGGTTCTATCGCATTTGTGCTGATCAGGGCTTTACGGGTGATCAGGGTGTGATTATTCCGTCAGCCAATGCGGAAAATGTTGTTCTACGCGAGGAGGTCGTTCAGGCCATTCGCCAAGGAAAGTTCAACATATGGACCGTTGAACACATCAACGATGCGATTGAACTTTTGACGGGAATGGCGACCGGCGACCGTTCGGATGGTCAATATGCTGCTGACACCGTGTATGGCAAAGCCATGGAACGTCTGCGCAGTAACGATCTGATATTGCGCGAACGTCACGCTTACGGTCCGCGCACGGAGATGTAGGAATGCATAAACCACCCCACAAATGCCCGAACGCCGCGCCCCGCGCACAGCGGACGTTCGGCCTTGGCGGAATGTGGGGTGGTGTGCATCTTGTTATGATGCTTGGCATTACAGTTTTCAGCGCAAACATCATAGCGCTGCGTGCACAGGCTCAGACCACCAACCCGGAAATGGGTCCCACAGGTGTCGACATGATCCCGACTGATTTACCTGCGCGCGCCTCAAGTATGCCAGATGGCGACCAGCCTGTAAGCCTTCTGCCTGGGACAGTCCCGACCGATACGGTGATCGAACAAGAAATCGAAGTCCCGTCTTTGGCTGACCAATATCAGCGCACAATCAATGGTAATCCACCGATACGGCCCGTTCGAAAACAATCTTCACAAAAAGCGATCACACCTGTCAGGTCGCCCGCACCACCGGCGAAAATCATGCAACCGACTGCCAAAGTCGACGGCCTGCCCACTTCAGCTCCTGGCGGGTCAACACCAGTTGAAACTGCAGCCCCAACCGGCAATGGCCGCCACCTGATCCAGCTTGGCGCATTTCGCGATACATTTACCGCGGAAACTTATTGGGCAAGTTTCAGAATCCGCTATCCGGAACTGAGCAAATCCCACGAAAAGCGGATCGTACCTGCTGATCTTGGCAGTCAGGGCATTTATCACCGTCTACAGCTTGTGGGGTTTTCTGATGTGGAAGCCGCGCAAAAACAATGCCGCCAACTTAAAGCTGACGGCACCGATTGTTTTGCCACGCATCGCTAGTTTTTACCGGTTAATCGCCCGGTGCGAGCAGCACGATCTTGTCGACGATCAAAGTAGTCGCCTCTGTGCAGGTTGTCATCAAGGCCAAATGCCCCGTAACGCGAACCTTGTCGCCCGGACGGAAACGGCTAGCCTTGTTGGCCAGTGCATAAAGCGTTCCGTCGTCAGCCCGGAACGTGACGCATTCCTGTCCGTGATCGGTGATTTCACCGCCGACCGTAAAGTTTTCCTTTTGCAGGAATGAACAACCTGCCAACGCCAGAGCCACGCCAGCGATTGCGAGTTTTCGCATTATCCCGTTCCCAAATAGGTTTTTCATCCGCCGTGCTCCCTTATATGGCCGACATTAGCCTCGTCACAAATACGCCTCACGCGCGTTAAGGTTCTTGTAACGCCATGAGAGATAGAATGGTTCCACCTCCTTTTAAGGGGTTCGTCATTCAATGTCATTGATAACAAGATCTTCAATGGAAAAGTCGCAGATTGATTTGTTGATGGAACTTGCTGCTGATTTCGAACATCAGACAGCAATCAACAATCGTGCGACCGAAGAATCCGGTGACAAAGAGCAACGCAGTGCGCTCTCGACGTTGGTTGAACTTGCCCGTGACATGCAAACCCGCCTTGATCAGCAGCAAAACCGAATCAGACAGCTTGAGCTCATGGTCGAAACCGATGAGTTGACCGGGCTTTATAATCGACGTGGCTTCATGCGGCGCATGCGCGAGGCATTCGCGCGCGCGGCACGCACATCCGAAACCGGTATTCTGGTCATTGCCGACCTTGACGGTTTCAAGGAAATCAATGACGTGCATGGTCATGCTGCAGGCGATGCAGTTCTGCGACACTTTGGCCAGAACTTGCGTACACATACTCGCTCGGATGATTTTGTTGCACGCTTTGGCGGTGATGAATTCGCTATCCTGATGACCGGTGGCAATCCAGCAGCGGCAGAGAAACGTATCGCCCAGCTTCAAAAGGCCACCGCCCGCTTCCCGTTGATCTGGCAGGGCAAGGCCCTTGCGATCAAGGCTAGTTTCGGTCACGCATCCTATGATGCAAACTGCGATATCGCTGATCTGATCTGCGCTGCAGATGAAGCGATGTACGACCAGAAGCACAGCCGACGTGATGCCGAAGAATATAAAAAAGCTGACCATAACGCGGCCTGATTTTTCAATCTTACCGCACCAAACTTCCTAGCTTTCCTCTTCAATAATGTATTCTGCCGCCCGCAAACCGGTCATGTACGCACCATGGGTCGTGCCAGCATAGTCAAAGATGGTGTGTTCGCCTGCCAACAAAAGACGATCCGCCACCGGTTCGCCAAGATCATCAAAATCGGATTTGCGATTTCCTGGTTGCGGGAATGTATACGCACCAAGCGTATAAGGATCAGTTGCCCAATGGGTCGCCAAAACGTCGATCGGTTCAGAGACGTCGTCTTCCCAAACGGTCCGCAACACTTCGAGCGCATCTTCAACCATTTCTGCATCCGACATTCGATCTGCAATCAGCGCATAGTCGCCAACGCTTAACCCAAGCAGAATATTTTCATCAGAAAACGTCCGGTAACTCAGCCAATAATTCCAGCGCCCTTTTGGCTCGGTCGTGATGCCGAAATACTGGGTTTCGATATCCCAGAACGGCTCATCGAATTTAAGCGCAAGTTTGGTAACACTGCCAAAGCCAAGCTTTTCAATAGACTCTCGATAATCACTGGGAAGTTCAGGCTTGAACGAGATCTTTTTGGACTTAAGCACACCAAGAGGCACCGTACAGATACAATAGTCCGCTTCGACGGTTCCTTGTTCCGTGGTAACAACGACGCCTGCGTCAGCACTATAATCAATCGATGTGACCGCATGAGAAAGCTTGATTTCGAGGCCTTCTTTCAAGGGTTTCAGGATCTCGTCATAACCGGACGTAACAACAACATCGGCACCATCGAATGCTTCGTCCCAGTTAAACAGAGGTGCTGAGAGCTTTTCTATGGCGCCGCCCTTTGAAAACTCGGTAAAGGCCGAGAAGGCCCACATGATCCCCGGGTCTTGAAGATAAGCCGGACGATAGTCCTTGATTGCCTGCAACAAACTGCGGTGATCATTCACCTCGTAAGTTCGATCAATGTGCTCAAGCACCCCTTCCCAAGCGTCGACGATTCGCTCGATTTCATCGTCGTCATACTCGTAGCCATCAATGTCGAAAAAGACGGCATTTTCATCGTCTGTCACCACGTATTGGGCATTGACCGCATCAGCGAGTTGCTTGCTTGGGTTATCCGAGGATGGCCCATGAATCCATCCAGCGCCCACTTCAAACGGTGCTCCCATTGTCCAATCCGTCAAAAGACGCCCACCGGTATGATCCTTCGCCTCCAACACTGTTACGCTCGCACCATTTTTACGCAGCACATTCGCAGCGCCAAGACCCGCAATACCGGCCCCAACGACAACAACGGAAACGTTTTCCAGTGCCCGGGCGTTCTTGATACCGAACTTCGAAACAAAGGCCACGGCGCCACTTGTCATCAAAACGGATTTGATAAACCGGCGGCGATTGACGTTGCGACTGAACACATCGACCTCATAGAGCTGTTGATTACAGATTGTCTGAATAGATGATGGAAAACGCAAGGAACCGCCCCCACTGCGAGTTGATAGAACAATCCGAAAAACATCAAGTCATAATGTCTTAGATACCTGTCTGAGCGAGTGGGACACACCAACAGGAACGGCTTATTTCGGATTGCCTTAAGGGTGTTACGTTTTCAGAAAAAAATGAACTTCTGGAACCAGAATGTTTTTTTTGCCATATCAAGTGCAAATCCTTCATTTCCTTTGTAAGATCGCTATTTAGTAGAGACAGATATAGCTGCGACTTAGAAAAATAATCAGGCGGCTTACGATGACGGTTCATACATGACAGACAACACCGGCTACTCGGCGGAAACGAATGATCAAGATCTTCTGGCAGCGATGGCTTTCTGCTGGGCTGACATGCTTCTTGAGGTCGATGAGAACGGCTATATCCTGTTTGTTGCGGGCGCCACGGAGAGTCTTCTGGGGTGCACGCCAGATCGTCTGATCGGTGAAGCCTTTGAAAAAATTGTCGTAAAATCCGAACGCCCTTTGCTGCGTGCGTATCTTCATGGCGGCACTGGCTTAAAACGTCTCGAAGAACTCGATCTTGATTTTCAGTTGTTTGAATCAGATGGAAACCCCGTTCAGGACGCAGTTCCCCTGTCACTAAGCGGCTATATGATTGCAGATCCGTCCAGCCGCTATTATATCGCCGCCCGCCATCGCGCCATTCGCCCACGTGCAAGATCAGGCATTGATCGCATCATTTTGCAGAACGCGGTCATTCGCCAAAATATGAGCGCCGAGACAAGTCAGAGCAGCGCAGCAGGCGACTTTTCGACCATGAGCTACCACAACGAAGCATTGGTGGTGCTCGAAAATCTGGCGGCATCGCGTTCCCAGGCGGAGACAGCCGCTACCAACGAATTGGCCAGATTGATAGGTATCGGCGCCAAGCAATACAATTCTTCCGTTATCAACGACCAGCAACCGGCGGAACAACCAGCGAAGATGCATCCGGTCGATGAACCGATGATCGAACTGGAACGCCGGATCGTGGCTTATGCCAGTGCGTTGCGTGCCGATCTTGAAGACCTTGATAACATTGATGAACCGACTGCTATTGAAAACATCGGCGGCCTTGTATCGCTTACCAACGGCCCCGGTGCAAAGGGCAAAGGCACCAGCAAATCCAAAACGGATGACCTGTTTGGCAACGACTATGAAAGCGCGCGCAACATCCATCATTTCGATGCCGAGAATGAAGAGAATGATCGCGAAACCAACCTGACACGCGCAGTCGCCTATGCGCTCAACCGCATGCAGCGCAAAGCCCAGAATGACGTGACTGCAGCCCGTCTATCAGCAAGCCTGCCGCATCTGATCAATGAAACACTGAAATCGGTGCGGGCCTTCCGCGAGATTGTTGAAAACGGATCCTTCGCCGTTGCACTGCAACCGATTGTCCATCTGGGCAACCGCGAAATGCACCATTTCGAAGCCTTGGCACGCTTTAACATTGGCGACAGCCCACTTGCTGTCGATCAGATCATTCATTTCGCCGAGGGCACCGGACTGATTACCGAGTTTGATTTGGCAATGTGCAGCAAGGTGCTTGATCACCTGCGCGACAATCCCGACAGCATTCCTTATCCGGTTGCCGTCAACCTGTCGGGCCATTCACTTGAACAGGCGGGCTTTATGCCTGCCCTGATCGAGTTGCTTGATGGTTATGACATCGCATCCAGACATGTCCTTTTTGAAGTCACTGAAACGTCGCGCATTCGTGGTTTGGCCGATGTGAATAATGGCCTTCAAATGCTCCGCGAGCGTGGTCATGAAATTTGCCTGGATGACTTTGGTGCCGGGGCCGCAAATTTTGAATATCTGAGCGCACTTGATGTAGACATCATCAAGTTTGACGGGGGCGCTATGTGCACCGCCCTTGCCAACCCGAAGGGCCGTGCATTCCTGAAAGCAACAGCCCTGCTCTGCAGGGATCTGGGTATTTGCACCATCGCAGAGATGATCCACGATCAGGCCAGCTACGAACTCGTACGTGATCTCGGCATTGATTATGGTCAGGGATATCATCTTGGCCCGCCGATCACGATTGGCAGCGAAGATGACTACCATAAAACCAACATCGGAAGCCCCGCCAACAGTGCAAACACAAATGACCAGAACGCGTCGACCACAACAGGAGGACGCGCATGACTTCCAGTCGTTCAGTTGATTCCCAAAACAAGAACACCAACGGGGCCGAGGATCTGACCGATTACGACGCAGATGTCTTTACCCTTGATCCCAAGGTGATGGCAGAGGCAGAAGCCCCCGTCATCGTTATGGATGCGCATGGCGTACCCCTGTTTGCCAACAAGAATGCCGTTGGCTTTGCAAACGGCATTCGCGATGGTCTGTTCCCGGAAATCTATCAACTGATCCGCCGTACCCTGACGACACCCGGCGGCGTTGTCGAACTGATGACGTTCGAAGTCCAACGCGGCACGGCAACTCTTGAACTCACGGCGCTGCCGACGACACAGAATCAGGTCATGATCCTGCCGCGCGATGTCAGCATGGACCGTAATCTGCGCGAAGCCCTGATTGATTCGCGCCAACGTTATCGAGATATCGTCGAAGTATCCTCTGCCTTTGCATGGGAAACGGATCAGACCGGAAAGTTCATCTTTGTCTCGCCACGTGGTGCACTTGGATATCGCGCCGATGACATTGTCGGTCGGTTCCCGGGGCATTTCCTGCTTGATACTGCAGATCAGGACAGCGAGCACGTATTTCGCAGCCAGAAGGCTGTGCGCGATGTCCCAATCTGGTTCAGGCGCTCAAACGGTCGTGATGCCTGCTTGTCGGTCTCGTCGACACCCGTATATTCCCGTGAAGGGGTGTGGATGGGCACACGTGGTCTGGCCCATGACATCACCGAGCAACGCCGCCGCGAGAGCGAAGTTGCCACGGCCCGAAACCGTGATCGCCTGATGACCTATATCGTGCGCACCATGCGAGACGAAATTGATCCGCTTTTGGTTCTAAAGGGTGCATCAGAAGCCAGCACACGGGCGCTGGCCTGTTCTTCGTGCATTATCTTCAAGCGCAATGATGAAACTGGCGAGATGGAACTGGCGGCTGGCGATGATGACAAGGCTGCCAACGAGATCGCAGAAAAAGCGCTTGAACACCTGCAAAGCACCAATGAAACCTTTGATGCCCAGATCGGCAACTTCCGCATATTCGCGTTGCGCTGCCATTATCATCAGCGCAACAACGGTGCGGTTATCTTCATGTTCGATTCTGATCACCCGGAACCGACAGATGGCGAACGTGCCATCATGATTGAGGTATCCGACCAGGTGGGCATTGCCATCGAACAGGCCATTCAGCACGAACGTATTCTGACCCTGTCACGCACCGATGGCATGACGGGATTGCTTAATCGCCGGGCGTTTTTTGAAGAGCTCAAACGTCGTCACAGCCGCCTCCGACGTGAAAACACGCCAGCGGCGTTGATGTATGTCGATATGGATAACTTCAAGCTGGTCAATGATATCCACGGTCACCAGGCCGGTGACGACGCCATTCTGGCTCTGACCAAGGTATTGCTTGATAACGTCCGGCCTGCCGACCTAGTAGCCCGCCTTGGCGGTGATGAATTCGTGCTATGGCTTGAAGGTGCTGATATCGCAGCAGCTTCAGGACGTGCCAAAACCCTGATGAAAGAAAGCGCAGTTCTTGGGCAATATTCCGGCGATGCAGAACATCCTTTGGGGATATCTGTTGGCATTGCGGTCCATGAACCCGATTCACGAGAATCACTTGAACAACTTGTGCAACGCGCAGATCAGACCATGTATCAGGTCAAGAAACTCGGCAAAGGCCGTTTTGGCATCGCTGCCGCTCCCGGGTCGAAAGACCCGGTGACGATAGAAGATTAGGAGGAATGCCCGATGAAGGGATTTTTGCAGCGGGTATTTACCAAGCGTAGCGAAACGCCGATCACCTATGACGAAGCCAAGGAAATGGCTGCAAGTCCTGACGCAGATGTGCGCGGCAAGCTGGCACAGCGCCACGATACGCGCCCTGAAATCCTGTATTTCCTTGCATCAGACCAAGATTCTTCTGTTCGCCGTCACATTGCTGCCAACGAGGCAACCCCGGTTCAGGCCGATGTGCTGCTTACAGATGACAGTGATGATAGTGTTCGTGGCAGTCTGGCTGAAAAGATTGCGCATCTGTCGGCGGGTCTGACACCCAACGAAACAGACAAACTACGCCGAATGACCTATGACGCGCTTGATAAGCTTGCGCGCGATCAGGCCGTCCATGTTCGGCAGGTGATTTCAGAAACCCTGAAAGACATCGCAGACGCCCCGCAACCCATCATTCAACAGTTGGCCCGCGACACAGAAAGTGTTGTCTGTGGCCCGATCCTGCAATATTCGCCGGTCCTGACCGAAGACGACCTTCTGGAAATCATTGAAGGCAGTTCTGGTCGTGGCGCCCTTAGCTTCGTTTCACGTCGTAGAAATGTTGGCGAAAAGCTTGCCGATGCCATTGCTGCAAGCAGCGACAAGGATGCAATTTCTCATCTGCTGGGGAACAAATCAGCCCAGATTCGCGAAGAAACACTTGATCAACTGATCGACCGCGCGCCGGACTATCCGGAATGGCACGAACCGCTGGTCGAACGCCCTAGCCTCACACCGACTGCCGCCGGAAAACTGGCGCGGTTTGTTGCAGAAAACCTGATCAGTGTTCTCGAACGCCGCAAGGATCTTAAAAAGGATCAGCTTGAAGCCGTCCGCGAAGTTGTCCAGCGTCGGATCGCATCCGGTGAATTCGAGAAGCGCGACGAAGTCGCCACAGATGCGAAAAAGATCAAGGCCGATAAAGAAAAGGCCACAGCAAAGGACAAGGCAGAACCAAAGTCTGACAAAAAGTCCGACAAAAAAGGTGTTGTTGCCGACGAAGAGGAAGATGAAGAAGAACCCGCCTTCGAGAAGGCACTCGCGATGCACGCCAAGAAAAAGCTGACTGACAAGGAAGTCGCAAAAGCACTCGCGGCCAATGATATCAAATTCGCCCGTGCGTCACTTGCGGTTCTGGCTGGTATTTCACCGGATGCAGTTTCCAAGGTCCTTAACACGCATTCCGCAAAAGGTGTGGTCTCCTTGGCGTGGAAAGCAGGCTTGCCGGCCGACCTCGCGGTTAAAATTCAGGTTAAGCTGGGCCATGTTCCGCCCAGCCAGACTCTTAACCCACGTAGCGGCAATCAATATCCGCTCAGCGAAGATGACATGAACTGGCAGCTTGAATTCTTTACCGGCATGGCGACCAGCGGCCTTCGCTGATTTCCGCTGGTCTTGCTTGCTGACACCTATCCCGCCGGGCGCTCCATACTGATGTGGGGAATGCCATCTTCTTCGTATTCGTCGCCAAATTGCACGAACCCGAGGCTCTCGTAAAAGGCCTGCAGATATAGCTGACCGTTCAGGTAAATCGGCTTGCCTGCGAAATTGCGTGTACAAACGTCAATCGCACGCCGCATCACTTCCCGACCAATCCCCTGCCCACGCAGTCGCTCGCTGGTTACCACCCGCCCGATCGCTGGTCGATCACCTTGTTCTGCGTGATCCGGGTCAACACCCGGCGCAACAATACGCGCCGCGGCCAGAACATCAGCACCATCATATGCAATGATATGTCGGCACAGTGGATCAAGGCCGTCTATGTCAGGGAAGATGCAGGTTTGCTCAATGATGAAAATCTGTTGGCGAAGCTGCAAAAGGCTATGAACATGCTGACCAGACAGATCATCGAAATCACACTCTATCCATGTCAGATCAGGTGGGGTTGGCGCCATTCAAGTTACTCTTATTGGGAGGGGCAATGAGAAAGTCGACGTCAGACAAGGGCCTTTTCAATGTGATAGATAAACACATCGCCATCCTGGTCGGAAGAAATCAGGCGGTTTCCGGTCATCTCGCAAAAGGCCTTTATGTCTGCGACCGATCCCGGATCAGTTGCCATCACCTTCAAAACACCGCCGTCTTTCACATCGCGTAGTGCCTTTTTTGCCTTGAGAACCGGCATTGGGCACATCAACCCACGTGCGTCTAGAATTGCATGATGAGGACCACTTGAAGATGACGACATGAGAAACCTTATAAAAAATACGAAACCGGTCCGATATAGCGCCATTTGGCGATTGTTGCATTTGCACAATATGTTAGACTGAAGAACAACAATCAATCAAACGCTGTTAGCCCACCCGCGATGCAAATCTATCTCCCGATTGCCGAGATATCGGTAAATATATTCCTTATTTTGGGACTGGGCGGCGGGGTCGGCTTTTTGTCTGGCCTGTTTGGCGTCGGTGGCGGCTTTCTGATCACCCCGCTTTTGATCTTTTATGGTATCCCCCCGGCTGTTTCCGTGGCAACTGCTGCCAACCAGATCGTTGCATCGTCCGTATCGGGCGTATTTGCCCACTGGAAGCGCGGCAATGTCGACCTGAAGATGGGGCTTGTCCTTCTGGCGGGTGGTATTGTTGGCTCGACCGCGGGTGTTTGGGTCTTTGCCTGGTTGCGTTCGCTGGGTCAGATCGACCTTGTTATTTCGCTTTGTTACGTAATCTTCCTTGGTATCATCGGCGGGATGATGCTGATTGAGGCCACCCGCGCCATTTTCCGCACCCGGCGGCGTGGCGGCCAGATCAGACGATCCAAAAAACATCAGCACAGCTTCATCCACGGCCTGCCCTTCAAGATGCGCTTTTATCGCTCAGGGCTTTATATCAGCGCACTGTTGCCGCTGGCGGTTGGCTTCTTTGTCGGCATGCTGACCGCCCTGATGGGTGTTGGTGGCGGTTTCGTAATGGTTCCGGCGATGATCTATCTGTTGGGCATGCCAACCGGTGTGGTTATCGGGACATCGCTGTTCCAGATCATCTTTGTCACCGCCAACGTGACGTTCCTGCAATCTGTCCAGACGCAAACAGTCGATGTTGCCCTTGCCATCCTGCTTTTGATTGGTGGCGTCATCGGTGCACAGTTTGGCGCGCAATTTGGCGCACGGCTCAAGGCAGAACACCTTCGTGCCCTGCTGGGTCTTTTGGTTCTCTCGGTGTGTTTGAAACTTCTGTTTGATCTGGTGATCACGCCCGATGATCTCTACTCCGTCATGCCGGGGGATCTGTGATGACAGTTTCTTCGCGCATGCTGATATCGATTATGTTGATTGGCCTGCTGCCCATCCTGAGCTTGGGAACAGCTGTAAAAAAAGCCTCTGCCGATCCACTGGTTGTTGACCTGTCAAACCATCTGGTTGCCATCACAACCGGTTTTACCGGTACCAATGTGCTGCTGTTTGGTGCGGTTGAGGATGAAGGCGACGTCATCGTGACAGTACGCGGCCCGGATCAGGATATGGTGGTTCGCAAGAAAGAGCGCAAAGTCGGCATCTGGATAAACAGCAAAAGCGCGCGCTACAAAAATGTGCCAGCCTATTATGCCAGCGCGTCAAACCGGCCGATGGATATCATCGCCCCACCCGAAGTGTTACTTGACTACCGCATCGGGCTGCAAAATCTGCGCTTCGTTGCTGAAAGCGACATGACTGATGAAGACAAGCCAATCTATCGCGAAGCTTTGGTCCGCAATATGCAGGACTCAGGCTTGTTTGGCGAACGTCCGGCAAAAATCAGTTTCCTGTCTAATCAGCTGTTCCGCACCGACATTCATTTTCCCGCCAATACACCAACCGGCACCTACACCATCAATGTCTATCTGATGCGTGATGGCGGTGTTGCCAGTGTGAAAACCACACCGCTGGTTGTATCGAAAACCGGGGTAAGTGCAGAGGTCTATGAATTTGCCCACCGCTATTCGGCACTCTATGGCATTATTGCCGTGATTATTGCAGTGGTCGCTGGTTGGATTGCAAGTGTCGCGTTTCGCAAACGCTAACGGTGCTATGCCCCGCTCACTGCCTGAACGAGCTTTTCTTACCCCTGTAATTTCGCAGGTGCAGCATTTCACCTTAGGGGAATACAACGCATAAATCTTTGGCGTAACTCCCAAAAATCACTTGGAAAGCGGCGACGAGTTGCGGCACAATTTAACCGTCCGCTCGTAACAACAGTCCCACATCTGTTCAGTGCCGCAGCGGTTGAGTGCAACTGTTCAGAGAACCCATATGCCTTCTTTTGACGCCGATCAGGAACTTCGTGCGACTTCCAACAGGACATTTCTTGTTGTCGTGGATGACAGCGATGAGATGACCAAGGCACTGCGTTATGCCTGCCGTCGCGCACAACATACCGGTGGTCGTGTCGCCCTTCTCAGTGTCATCGAACCGGCCGAATTCCAGCACTGGATGGCGGTCGGTGATCTGATGAAGGAAGAAGCCCGTGACGAGGCAGAATCTCGCGTCAACGAACTGGCAGCATATGTTCACGAACAAACCGGCAGCATGCCGCTTTTGTTTATCCGTGAAGGCCGTCTGAAGGATGAGCTACTGAACCTGCTGGATGAAGAAGAACAGATTTCCATTCTGGTTCTCGCTGCGGGCACGACAAGCGATGGTCCAGGCCCTCTGATCACAGCGCTCACCAAAAGCGACACGGTCGGTCAACTGCGTTTGCCACTGACCATCGTACCAGCGGCACTTTCCGAAGCCGATATAGACGCTCTTAGCTAGTTCGCTTTAATCACACCTGCCCTTGAAGAGCAGCACCTTGTGGTACGGAAGTGCAGCTATCAAGAAACTGCATATAGGCATCAAACGAGGACTTCTGGCCAAACAGAATGTGCGACCGGCTCTTGATGGCATGTGAGACCACCGAGCGACGACGCTTGTCTGTTGCCAGCGTCAGCGCAGTATCGACAAAATCGGCAGAATGATAGGCAACACAATCAAAAACCGATATCTGGCGATAGCAGGTATGGCTTCTGCGTGATCGCGCCGCATTGCCCGGCAAGGTGACCAGCGGCACACCAAGCCCCAAACAATCAAATGCCAGCATCGCATCGTTCCAGGCCGGGCTTTCAAGCACGACATCCACAGCACAAAGAAGCGACAGCAAATCGGCCCGGTTCCGCACATTCACAAACCGCATTCGTCCTGCGACATCGGCATGATTGACCGCGAACCGACGCCCCCACGCAGCATCCCAACTATCGCGTTCCGGTGCGATTAACAGAAGTTCCGCCGTTTCATCCAGCCGCAGGATTTCAGCAATCAGCGGATCAAATTCGGCGGTCAGAACATCAAGGGGTTGCGGGCACAGATAGGTATTGCGATCTTGCGCCAGTCGCCAGCGCCGCTGCAGATCTGTTGTCGACATCTCAACGGGCTCTGGCGGGGTCGCGTTCACAAACAATCCGGGAAGGCGCACCAGCTTCTCGCTGAACCGCTTTTCACCGCCGGCTGTTTCCCAATCCTCGGCGATCAGGTGGTAATCGATGTTGGAAAGACCACTGGTCGCCGCAATCCCGCCACCGGAAATCTGAAGCGGCGCCAAACGCCAGCTTGCCAGCAACATCGTATAGGCATCCGCCTGCGGGTCGACATAATGTAGAACATCAAGGCCCAGCCCGGAAATCACCCGCGCGGAATGCAATGGATCAAGCGGCAATGGAACGACAAGGTCGGCATGTTCATCAATGCGCGCCGTAATATCATCCTCGCCCGTTGGTGGACGGATAATGGTGACATCGAACCGGTCACGATCAACCGCCTCGGCAAGTCCGACGATCCAGCGCCCGATTCCGTTGTCACACATATTGGCTGAAACAATGCCGATCCGGGTTTTTCCGGCCGTGCGCGTGGCTGATGCACTGATTTCCGGCACGTCATATCCCGATACCAGACGTTCCCAGTAATGACCAACGGCACGCAATTGTTTATCACCTTCGGGGCGCAATGCTGCACGCCAGACCGGCGGGAACCTGGTCAAAACAATTGGATCGATCCGGTCAGAACCGACAAATTCAAGATCGGGTTCAAGCGCGTCTTCATCAAGCGTATCATCCAGAAGATCGCGAACCACCTCGTCATTCTGCGCAGCAAGATCGGTCGGGACCGGCGCAAATAGCAAACGGCGCGCAGTGCGAAACAGCGCGGTATTTTCGCCGGCAGCAATTTTCCGATCAATCCCGTTTTGCAAGACGGACTGTGCGGAAGCAGTATCCCCTTCCTCAGCCAGTTCAACGGCCAGGCGGAACACAGCGTCATCACCCCCACCTGCACCAATGGCGGCGCCGAACCTTTCGACAGCTTCGCCATGACGGCCAACAAGACTAAGCGCCTCCCCCATCATCAGTAGCAATTGAGGATCTTCAGGGTTATGGGCCAAAAGAGGCTCCAGCGCACCAATCGCCTCAAGCCCCTGCCCGACACGAAGGTTCAGCAACGCAAGTGTCCGGCGCGCCTTTGCATCATCCGGATCCAGTGCCAAAACTTGTCGAAGGCAATGTTGTGCACCGGCAAACTGACCAAGCCGGAATAGCGCATCGCCATAGGCGGTCAAGGCACGTGGATTGCCCGGTTCCAACGACAAAGCGCGCCGTAGCGGTTCGCTTGCCGAAACAGTCCGTCCTTGATCAAGTCGGATCTGACCAATCAGGACCAGCGCATTGACGATGTCATCGCGCATCTTCAGCGCGGTCAGGCAGGACCTTTCCGCCCCGTCAATATCGCCCATAGCATACTGGCAGGCGGCATAATTGGCATGAATTTCGGCCACATCTGGTGCCAGTTCAAGCGCGCTTTCATAGTTCTCGCGCGCGGCATCAAGTTCATCAAGCTGGCGGTATGTGTTGGCGATATTGCAATAAAGGGCTGGCGCATCCGGGCACAAGCGAATGGCACGTTTAAACGCCCCCACAGCATCTCGAAGCTTGCCGACGGCTTTCAGGGCCTGCGCATGGTCATGTTGAATTTCTGCACTGTTGGCGTCCGCGATAGCGGCCCGCCCCATACGTTCTGCCGCCAGCGTCTGGTTCCCGTGGCGCATGGCAACAAGGCCCGCCAGATGCATCGCTTCTGCGGCCTGCGGGAATGAACGGATCATTCGCTGACAGGATTCTTCTGCCTCTGCGTATCGACCTGCTTCATACAAGTTCAATGCAGAACGGTAGATGTCGGCAAAATCAGACAAGGAATACCTATTACCCAAGAGAAACCGGATTTGGTCCACCATACGTTCCAAGCGTTAACAAACCACGTCTTTGCCACATTTTTTCCAGCTACTCCATGCCTGCCAGAACATTACAGATTTGATAGATACTGGTAACACCCCAACCTTAAAAACACGGTCAATTGTCATCCGCTAAGACATTGAAATAGCAAAACCCTCTGAGAAAATTCTCAGAGGGTTTTTAACCTTAAAGTGCGAACTACCTTTACTTTGACGCGCTTAATCCGGTTTACCGAAATAACGCCCGAAACGATTTATCAGAAAATCTTCCAATCGCACTTCTTCCTGACGTACATAGCCTTGCGTTGGCAATTTACCGGTCAGAACCATATCCATTACCGCACACAAACCGGCCGACGTCGTGATCTGGATTGCCGACCAATCCCGGCCGCCGACGCGGGTGCCATGCACCTTCCTGATGAAGCTTTCCTCGCAAAGCGCGCCACGTTGGGTCCCGACGGCATCGGCAAAAATAACGATGACGTCCTGTTTGGTTACCGGCAGGGCATTTTCGAAGATTTCCTTCATCATATCAGGGCGTTCACCCAAACGAAGATCCTCGATCAGGATTTTGAGGATTTCCTGATGGCCCGGATAACGCACTGTTTTGTAATCAAGATTATCCACCTTGCCCTCAAGCATGTCACACAGCGCGCCAACACCACCCGATGTATTGAAGGCCTCATACTCCGTACCGTCGATGGTGAAGCGTTCATACCCTTCAAGCGGCAGCACTTCGACCCGTTTGCCATTCAGGATCGCTTCGCACGGGTTGAGATACTCGTTGATCAAGCCGTCCGTAGACCAGGTCAGATTATACTTCAACCGGTTGGTTGGATTTTGCGGCAATGCGCCGACGCGCAACCTCAACTTATGAACGTGATCAAACCGTTTGAACAGATCGTGTGCTGCGATCGAGATAAATCCTGGCGCCAATCCGCATTGCGGTACAAACGCACACTCTGCCCCCTTGGAGATTTCGCGAATGGCACGCGTGGTTTCGACGTCTTCGGTGACATCAAAATAGGATGCCCCAACCGCACGTGCGACCTTTGCAATCGCGACATTCAAAAAGAAAGGACAGGTCGACAGGATCGCGTCATGCCCCTTGGCGACATCTTTTAATGCGACCTCATCTGTGACATCCACCTTTACCAGTGTCGCAGCGTTATCCTCGGCACAGATTTCAAGCATCTCACCACTGGCATCGGCCAGTGTCACCGCATAGTCGCCACTTTCATTCAACATAACCGCAGCAATACGGCCAATTTTCCCTGCCCCGAGGATCAAAATCTTTTTCATTTTCTCTAACTCCCAAACAAGCAGACATTTTCACTGTCGATGCCACGTCTGCCCTGATCGTGTTTTGTTTTTACCTAATTATGGTCCGCCTCTGGACGAACGCTTTCAACCCGGCAATACTGTCAAAACACAATAAAAACCCGTCATTTTAATGGGCTTTACCGATGAAACGTCATATTGATGAAATTGATCGTCGACTGATCACACGCCTGCAGGAAAACGCGCGCCTTCCGACCGCCGCACTTGCACGCGAAGTAAGCCTCTCACGCAGTGCTGTTCAGGAACGCATGGAACGGCTGGAAAAATCCGAAATTATCAAGGGTTACACCGTTCAGCTTGGCGATCTTGCAAAGCCGGTGTTACTTGCAGAAGTGATGATCCAGCTTGAACAGAAACAGTCGGCAGGTGTGGTTGGAGCGTTGCAGAAAATCCCGCACTGCATTCGCTGTCTTGCGGTTTCCGGTGAATATGACCTGATCGCCGAAGTCGCCGCCGACACACCGGAGGAACTTGATAGTGTTCTGGACCGGATCGGGGGGATGCCCGGGATAAAACGCACATCAAGTTCGATCATCCTTTCAACAAAGTTCGATCGCCGCTAAGATCAAGACGGGGTTGGGGAAAACCTCTTATCTGGAAGAAAACCGCGTGACATCAAAACGCAGATATTCTGTTCTTTCTGTTCTTCTTGCCGGTTTTATCGCCACCAGTGTCTTTGGCGTCGGACTATCCCTTTATGTCGGTCTTGGAACGGCTATTGAAAACACCCGCAATCTGTGGGTGATGCTGGCTGACATTGACCTGACATCGGTGCAGCGCACCATGCATGAACGCATGGACGAAGTCGACCAACGTTCTGACTGGGTTGCAGATCAGGTTGCCAGTGGCGCGCTTGATCCCAGCTTTCAATACGGCTGGACCAGTGCGATGCGTGCCCTTGCCGCGGCCGACATGGGCGTCATGGCCTATGGGCTTGTAACCGGGGAGCGCGAATTTATCGGCTTTGATCCCCAGGATATGAGCGAAATTCGAAGAACCCTGCCTAAGGACGACTTGCTGTTCTCGGAACTGGCACATATCCGCGGCCCCATCAACAACCGCACCGGTTATCCCCGTTGGGACCCCTATTTCGACCGTACCGTCCTGACAAGCTGGGTACCGCTGTTTTATGACGGGCAGTATCTGGGCACGTTCATTCAGTATCTGTCGCTATCCAATCTGTCTGAAAGCCTGATCCGCGGACGCGAAGATTTGCCTGGCACACCCTTTATTCTAATTGGTGGCAATCGTGTAATGGCCCATCCCAAACTACGCGACTGGGGGCAAAACACGGCAAACGAGTTGATCAATGGCGAGGATATCGCACGCAGCCCAATTCCCTTGCCCACCATCCATGATATCGGTGACCCGATTCTTGCCAATATCGGGAAATCGGAAAACATCCGGCTTGACCCTGATGACGAGCGCCACAATAGCGGCATTCGCCTTTCAGGGCTTGAGTACAATGATCGCTATCACCTGATCGTCACGCGCCAGGTTCAAACCGCACCAATTTCGCCGGTCGTGATTGGCATGTATTTTGACCAGGAATTGTTTGATGACGAATGGGACAGGCTGGTTCTGGCGTCCGTTCTTGGTGGCGGCGTCTTTATCCTTTCCGTGATCGTTGCCATCATCCTGTCACGCCACTTCACCCAACCAATTCGCCGGTTTGCCAGCGCCGCGCGCGCCTTTGAAGACGAAGACATCTCGTCTTCGGAAGTTCCGCAACTCAAGGGCAGCCGAATTCGCGAATATGATGATGCGGCCAGGTCGTTCAATCACATGATGCTGGCCGTTCATGACCGCGAACGCATCACCAGTCTGTTTGGTAAATTCGTGCCGCAATCCATCGCCAAGAAGCTTCTGGCATCAGGCAATGATTCCGGGGTCCTGCCGCCGCAACAATCCGAAGCCACCGTGCTGTTTGTCGATATCGCCGGCTTTACATCCATGTGCGAATCCCTTGATCCCGAACAGATCATCGCAATGCTCAATGACTATTTCGATTGTGCTACCCAAATCATTGAAAACCACGGCGGAATCATCACCCAATTCCAGGGCGATGCGATCCTTGCCGTCTATAACGTGTTCAATGATCTGGATAATCATGCGGACGCAGCACTCGACAGTGCCATTGCCCTGCAACAACAAGTCAAAAGCCGAACATTTGAAGGGCTTGATTTACAAGTCCGCTGTGGGGTCAATACGGGTTCAATGGTTGCCGGGAACGTCGGCGCAAAAGCCCGCCTGTCCTTTACGGTTCATGGGGATGCCGTCAACACGGCATCGCGCCTGGAACAGGAAAACAAGATCCTTGGCACCGACATCCTGATTTCGGAAACGACCCGAGATCTGTTGGCAAGGCCGGACAGAGCGACAAAAGCAGGCGAAGTGCTATTGCGTGGCCGTCATGTAAAGACTGCACTGTATACGGTTCATCTAGAACTTAACGATAGCGCCGCCCAATAAGCTACTCTGTCGTGGCGTCTCGATGTGCATTGACAATTGAACACGCCCTTGGGCTTTAGAGAGGCAATAGATGAAACTAAGCAACCAACGCTTTTCCATTTTTGTCGTATTGCTCGCTGGATTGATCATAACCAGCGTGTCGGGTGTAGGGCTCGCGGTTTATTTCGGTCTGAAAACAGCTCAGGAAAACACAGTCGACCTTTGGATATCCAGAAGTGGTGATGACCTTGCCGATGCTCAGCGCGCAGTTGATAAGCGCATGAACAGATTGGCACAACGTAACAACCACATTGTCGAAAAAGTAGCACAAAACCGGCTTGATCTTCGTGATGCAGGGTTTTGGCAAAACCACGCACTATCATATATCACTGGCGAAAGTGATATCGCAGCGATTGGACTTGCATCGCCCGATGGCACCTTTATCGGCTATAACCCTCAATCCAAAAGGCTGATAAAAGGCCCTGCCGACCTGATGGAGACACGTCTGGTCGAGCAGTTACCACTGGCAGGACCGGCAGTAAGTCAGGCAATTTTCCCGTTTTGGCATAATCAGCTCAAACAGGTCGTGATCGGCGAGGCAGCCCCGGTTTATCAAAATGGCCAGTATATTGGCTTGCTGATGCAGTACCTGACCCTTGCCGGGCTATCGAGCGAGCTTCATACCAGCAATACCGGTAACGGCCGTACAGGCTTTATCATGATTGGTGACCGGCTTATCGCCCATCCCGGGTTGATTGCCTGGCAAAACACCAAGACTGGTAACGACACGACCCCGTTTATCGCAAAAACCCTGGAAGAGGCATTGAGTGCCCTGCCCAGCGCAAAAGACATCAATGACCCTGTACTAGCTCAGCAGGATCTTTGGAATGAAATTGATTTTGGTCAGGAGGTGGAAAGTCCGGACGACCGACCGATTGTCATTCATCACGTTAACGTCGAAGACCAAGATCATTTTATCATCACGCAGCCGGCAGACAAATACGCAAGCACCCCGATCACCATGGGCATGCATTTTTCGCCGTCGATCTTTGCTGCCGAAATTCAACGACTGGATCAGCTTGGGGTAATTGGACTGGTTGCATTGGCCGGTGCGATCATCGCCGCAGCTGTCATCGCACATCTCTTTTCCCGACCTCTTAAACGAATATCGCTAGCCAGCCGTCAACTTGAAACTGAAGACATCAATGCCCTCCCGTCCCTTCCGAACAGCCTGATCCGGGAATTCGATGATGCATCAAATTCGTTTAACAATATGGTGGCGACACTAAAGGATCGCGAGCGTATCGGGCGCCTGTTTGGCAAGTTTCTGCCACCGCCCATAGCCCTGAAACTTTTGCAATCAACTGACGACACCGGCGCCATTCCCTCGCGTAAATGCATTGCCAGCATCCTGTTTGTGGATCTGCAGGGCTTTACCAGCATGTGCGAGAATGCTGATCCGCAAAACGTTGTTGATGTTTTAAACGCGTATTTCGCCAAGGCGACAACGATTATCGAAGCAAACAAAGGCATTATCACCCAGTTTCAGGGGGATGCTATTCTTGCCGTCTTTAACGCCGTCGACGATCAGCCGAACCATGCCGACCTTGCCGTAAAGTCCGCCATTGAGATTCAGCAACTTGCCCATAGCCAGACGTTTCTTGGCCAATCACTGAAGTGCCGCTGTGGGGTGAATACGGGCGAACTGGTTGCAGGCAATGTTGGCGCGCCAGACCGCCTCACCTTCACGGTCAATGGTGACGCTGTTAACAGCGCTGCGCGCCTTGAGGCGATGAACAAGGAACTTGGCACCAAGATCCTGATCGGGGAAACCACCCGCGAACAGATGTCCAATTCTGCGGAGACCATTCTGGTCAAGGAAGTCATGTTGCGTGGTCGCAGCACGCCATCATCGGTTTACACCGTGCGCATTGAAGGCGTAGAGGTTGACCTGCCACAGCCCACAAATCAGTCCAAATAAAGCAAAACGCCGCATTGGATAAACCGCTGCGGCGTTTTGTAAACCTTTGAGAACAAGGTACCGGGAATTAACCCTGGCGCGCCTTGAAACGCGGGTTCTTTTTATTGATCACGTATACGCGGCCACGGCGGCGCACGATACGGCAGCCTTTTTCCCGCAGCTTCGCGGATTTCAATGAGTTCCGGATCTTCATAATCTTAAACCTTAGAAACTTGGCCCCTTCGAGGAAGCCGGAAAATAGAAGTACGACATGCCCCTGTCAACACCTAAAACAGGTTGCGGCGACAGAAATTGGTACAAATCCCTTCCGCGTCGCCCGCAGCAGTCTGAAACTTGAGCAGTCAGTTGATTGTTGCGTAGAACCGATAAAAGGCCAGCGATCCATTTTCAAGCATTTTTACGCGATTCATCCACATTTCCATCTCTGGCTCCAGATAATCCATTATATCAGTGTCCAGACCGGAGCTCTGGATATCGGAAAGCATGGTCATCCAGGCCGTCTTGATATGCCTAAGGTGCGTTTCCGACTCATCCTTGGCAATGCGGATATCGAATTTCAGCTGCCCCATACGGGATTTGTATTGTTGCGCTGTCCATGGAAACAGCTCTTCACCTTCGAGCTTTGACCAGTTTTCCAGCTCATCGGCATCAAGGTCACGCGTCAGCACGTAATCGGTTATCAGAATCTGTCCATGTTCACGCAACGTATCTGCCAAGGCACCAAGAAATGCGTCCTTTTCCGGAATTTTGTACAGCTCGCCATAGGAATAGACGACGTTGAAATATCCCTTGCGAAGGTCTGGCTGCAACGGATCAAATGTCTGAACCGGGACCTTTTTCTGGACACCGGCGTGCACCGATCGATCCATCCCCAAAAGGGCCAATTCCCCATCCGGTTCCAATGCTGTGACCCAGACGCCCAGCCGATCAGCCAACAAGCGGGCCACCCCGCCAAGCTTTGCACCGATTTCCAGACAGCTGAGTGTCTCGTCTAGTGCCAGTGGCTTGGCCAGTTCCAGCGCATATTCATGCCCTCCCGGCATCATGATCCCGTGATCAAACAGCTTGTCATAAAGCCGGATACGATCCGGTGGCCAACGACCGATTTCCTCATCAAGGTCAAGCTCGCTAAGTTCCGGCTCTATCGGGCGGGCAAGCCAGATGCGCATTTTGCGCAACCAGTCGGCATAGGCATCAATTTCAAGCTGAAGCAGATAATACTCGACCGGGTCGTCATAACCTTCCCACTTGGCACGCAACCGCGTCCCGAGACTGAGGTGATGTCCCGGCGGCATTTCGAACTCAGGCGCCCCCCCCTCAGCGACGCCAGCGGAAATGCCCTCTTCTTCGGACATATCGTCTTCCGCTTTGGACTTGCGTTGCCAGAATTTCAGTTTCAAGGCGACTACCTGTTTGTTCGCATTTGGTGCTCAAGTGATTCATGAAAATATGGCAATTAGTCAAAAGTGACAACGTGTTAAGATTTCGATCCTATGATTGCACCGCGAAATGCTATTGATAAAATTGAAATTTGCTGATTTCCCGCGCTGGAAAGCATGTCTGACAGGAATTTTCATTCATCATGAACACTGACCACCTCGGCATCTATTATCGCATGCTGAATATTGCGCCCGGCGCGAGCGCGAAGGAAATCAAACTTGCCTATCGCAAACTGGCCTTTGAATTTCACCCCGACCGCAATACTGACCCGGACTCGGAAGACAAGTTCAAAGACATTACCGAAGCCTATGAAATCCTGATTGGTGAACGCAAACCGCCCAAGCAATCGGCCGGTACCACTGGCACAAACAAGTCCAGTGGTGGCCCTAAACAAAACGGCCAATCCACCTCAGGCGCCTATGGCCCCAACGCGGCCGGCGCGCAAAATGCCAACCGCCAGAAACAGGGCTTTGCCGGTTCGGGTCGCAAACAGGAAAAGGCCCGCGAAACGGCAGAAGAAAAAATCGCCCGCGCCAATCAGGCCTACCGCGAACAACAGGCCAAAACCAATGCGCGGAAAAGTAACATTCACCCCGGTGCAAGGCGCCATAACCGCTCAAAAACCGAACCCAACGCACAGGGTTTCATCCAGTGTGCTGTCACCGGCGTCGTCTCAGCCCAGCCCCGCCAGGTTGAATTTAAGGTCGTTCGCGGTTTTCTAAATTCCTGCACTATTGAAACCATTACCGCCAACCTGGCCCCCAAGGGCGCAAAGCGCATGGCGCTTCGGGCAAGTTTCAAGACATGGCTGCGTGGTTTCTGGGGTTGGAAAAGCTTTTTGCCAGCATGGAAGGCTATCCTGAGTAATATGCGCGGGGGCACCTTCCCGCCCGAAGGCAATGCCAAGATGCTGTTTACCCAGGCCAACGCGTTTGAACGGTCTGGCAACAAACCACTTGCACGCGCGGTCTTGATGCAGGCGCTTGATTTTATCGGCACCAACCGTTCTGCGCTTGCCGAACAGGTCCGCGCAAGCCAGCGCCGCCTTGATGACGGTCAGCCAGCACGCCGTGTGCGCGATGAATGGAAACGCGCGGGCATGATGGATGCCTTGCTGCATCTAAGCCCGCTGTTTTTCCTGATCTTTGCGGCCCTGATTGCCTTTGGCCCCGGTCAGGGATTTGTCACCAGAGATATCCCTGAACTGGTTGCCCGCCAGGGCACGGAAATTACCCGGCAGGTCAAGGACCTGATGGGCGAAGATCGTGACCCCTATTATGTCGACCGTGAACTTCTGAACCTGCGCGATGGGCCAAGTGTGAATGACACTATCATTCGCCGCCTGACACGCTTTGAGACGGTCTATGTCGCAGGCGACAGTCAAGGATTCTGGATCGAAATTGAAACCAGCATTGGCGAAACCGGCTTTGTAAATCTTGATGCCTTGGTTCCGGGAAACGGTTCAGAGGCCCGCGACGCCTGGTGCGCTGAAAACAAATGCGACTGACCGGTCACCCGATCAGCCGCATCCATTTGTCTCTATCTGATATCGACCTTATCCCTTGACCGGGATCGCCTTAAGGGCCGCCAGGAGATAATCCCAGAAGCGCGCGACACTTGGCACATGGACGCATTCATCCGGGCTATGCGCACGTTTGATGGTCGGGCCAAATGAAACCATATCCCAATGCGGATATTTCGACCCCAGCACACCACACTCAAGCCCGGCGTGAATAACGCGGATCTCTGGCTCCTTGCCAAACATGTCCTTGTGAACGGATTTCATCAGGCTGACCACTTCGCTGTCGGCATCCGGTTTCCACCCCGGATAGGCATCACCCCAGGCAACAGTTGCACCAATATTTTCAAACACTGCGGTTGCAACTTCGCGCATGGCATCGCGTGCGGAATTGATTGAGCTACGGGCGGACAGCGTAACGTCGGCTTTGCCGTCGGCAAGTTTGACGATGGCCAGATTGATCGAGGTTTCAACAACCCCTTCGACCGAGGTACTCATGGCCTGAACACCATTTGGTGCACCAACACAGGCATTGTTGAATGCAGCGGAATCTTTGGCACTCATGGCATTTGCCGGAACATCCGCATTCGTTGCACGGATGGCAAAGTTGGGTTCAATCGCACCGATTTCATCTTTGACGTCGCTTGCAAATGCGCCAAGCGCCGCCTCGAAATCCGAAACCTTGCCTTCTGGCAGCACAACGGTCGCAAAGGATTCACGCGGAATGGCGTTGCGTGCTGTCCCGGCGTTAATGGCAACAATGCGGGCATCAAAATCGCGAATTGCGGTACGCAGGAACCGCGCCATCAGCTTGTTGGCATTCCCAAGGCCAAGGATAATATCGATGCCCGAATGACCACCTTTCAAACCGGTCAGCGCAATATCACGCGCCACCAGCCCGGCACCAACGGCTTCTTCGGTATATTCATAGGTCGCGACCAGATCGCCACCGCCAGCACACCCGACACAAAGTTCGTACTCGTCTTCGGTATCAAGGTTGAGCAGGATTTCACCCTTAAGGCGCCCCGGCTCCAGGTTCATTGCACCAGTCAGGCCACGTTCTTCATCGACCGTGAACAGAAGTTCTAACGGACCGTGCTCGAGCCCTTCTTCGGTCATGAAGCCCATCATCGCGGCCGCGCCAATACCATTGTCGGCACCAAGCGTGGTGTTATCGGCGGTAATCCATTCGCCATCCATCAGCATCCGGATCGGGTCTGTATCGAAATTGTGCGTCGATCCGGAGTTGGCCTGGGTGACCATATCGACGTGGGATTGCAGGATAACCATCTTGCGGTCTTCAAAGCCCGCCGTCGCCGGGATGGAGATCACAAGGTTCCCACCGCTATCACGGAAATGCGCGGCGCCTTTGCCATCAGCCATCTTTTCGAGAAGCTGCAAGACAGCTTCTTCCTTATTGGACGGACGCGGGGTATCGCAAAGTTTCTGGAAATTGTCCCAGATTGCGACTGGCGCAATTTTACGGATCTCGTTCACGGTGGCGCTCCTGGCAATTTTTTGTCTACGGGTTCTCACTTACCCAGACCTGTTGATTACCCTATTGCCGCGCGAATTTAAAGCTTGCCCAGGGTGATTTTGGTCAAGCTACATACAAATTCGAAAAATCAGCCCTTAGAACGCAGTTATCGCGAACAAGATACAGATATACGCAACATGATTTCGCATTACTCCACACCAACCACCTGACTGCGGCGTTGCAACAGAATCACATCACGCCACTGCCCGGCCATCGGCCCGTAACTCATACGCCCAAGCCCGCGCTTGCGGCCAACCGTTTCAAATCCCATGGAATGATGCAGCGCCAGACTGGCCTCATTTTCCGGGAAAATGCCGGCTTCAAGCGACCATATACCTTGTTCTTCGCTGGCTTTGGTCAGGGCCGCCAAAACTGATTTACCCACACCCTTCCCTTGATAATCCGGGTCGACATAGACCGATATCTCGGCAATACCACGATATACACAGCGATTGGAAACGCCTGACAAGCCAGCCCAACCAATTACGGTATCGCCATCATCGCAGGCAACAAGTCGGCATTCAGCCAGATGCCCCTGATCCCAGTTTTCCCAAGTTCCTGCATCTTCCTGAAAGGTAGCGTGACCTGATTTGATGGCCTTTCCATAGATCTCGATAACTCGGTCGGCATCATTAGGCATCATGGATCGAACACGCATCACGGCCTCACATTACGCATCACAAAGGGTTTGCGATCTTAGCGCACAGGAATGAATTTGTAATGGAGATGATATTCGAAAACCCACCGATCAGCTATCGGCTTCCTGCCCCGCGAAACGGAAGATCAACTGATCACGCCCTGCATCCTTGGCTGCATACATCGCATCATCAGCAATCTTCATGGCCTCGGAAAGCTCGATGAATTTCTGACGCCCCTCGCCACCAACCGTCGCGCCAAAGCTTGCGGTAATATGCACGTATTGCGCTTCACTGCCGGATTTATCAATCGGCACCTTGATTTCGCGGATCATATTCGACAGTCGTTCGCCAATCCGCTTGGTGACTGCGGCGGTCGCAGACGGCAGCAAGACAGCAAATTCTTCGCCGCCCAGACGTACGACAAGGTCATCATCGCGTAGCGCCTGCCGCAGGGTATCGGCGACCTTTTCAAGAACCCGGTCACCCACCGCGTGTCCATGGGTATCGTTGACCTGCTTGAAATAATCCAGATCCAGAACGATCAAGCCAAAGACCCAGCTTTTATCTTTTAGATGGCGAATTTCGCGCAGTCTGCTGACCGCACTTTCGAAACCACGGCGGTTCAGCGCACGTGTCAGCGCGTCGGTGGATGCCAAAGTGTCGAGCATCTGTTCTTTGCGCTTGTGATCAGTGATGTCGGTGGCCGACACCATAACACCGCCGTCATCCATCATATTCATGCGGATATCGGCCAGACGTCCTGACGGTGTTTTCATCTCGTCAATATTGGCGTGACCATGACCGTTGCGCATCATCCTTGCACAGCACTCAAGCAGGGCAGATATCTCAAACTCCGGTTCTGTGCCGTCTGATTTCTCGCCGCCAAACAGGCGCGAAAATTCGTGATTAAAATGAACGACATCAAGTCGGTCATCAAGCATCGCGACAGCCGATGGCACCATTCGGATCACTTCGGTTACCGCCTGCTCAAGGCTGGCCTTGGCACGCACCAATTGCTGATGCATTTCGACTTCGTCACGCACATCATGCGCGGTTGTCAAAATGGCGGGTTTGCCGTCATGCCACAAGATGCGTTCATCGGTCAGATCGCGCCAAACAAAGCTGCCATCGTCTAGAATATCGCGCACGCGATGGCGGTCACCGCGCCGTTCACCATTGAGGATGGCCGCAACGTGCTTGATTGCACGGGGGCGGCTTTCCTCGGGAATGAAACGCAGAATGTTGGGGTTTTCCATGAATGAACTGGCATTTTCCGCCCCCATCAGGCGTGCAAAGCTTTCATTCACATAAAGAGCAGTCATGTGACGATGGACCATCACACCGATAAAGGACCGACCCAGCATATGATCAACCTGCATCGCAGTGGTGCCATTGTCGATCATTTGCGCCGTGGTCAGGACGGCATTTCCGCCTTCCCACTCAACGGTCTCGTCACTGATTTCCATCCAGACCGGGGTCCCGTCGGTTCGGATGTTATAAACCTTCTTCCAACCGTGGAAGCCGCTGCTTTTCTGGAAATTACAGGAGAGTTTATCTGCCTCATGATGGAAGCTTGGCGGGATATACTGGTGCATGTCCGGGTCGCTCATGAAATCCGAGACATCGCGACGGCCCAGCATTTTCGCATAGGCATCATTGACGTACACAGCTTCGAGATCCTTGTGTACAACAACACCTACACGTGACCGCCCATACAGACGTGCGATTTCCGTTGGCTCGAACCGCATCAACGTCCTGTATCCCCCAAGACACCTAAACCCTGAATTAAAGCACAGTTATTTACGACCTATTTCTGCGCCTGCCATATCCGAAAGGTTACACCAGTTCTGGTATAATTGGAACCAAGGGATGCCGCTCCTACCCGATTGAAGGAGACCGCGCCCCCAAAATTTCAACCTCTATACCGATCATAAATGCATTCACGAATACATAAGCATACCAACATATTAAGAACAACGACAATCAACAGAATGACCCCACAAAAAGCGCATCAACAGGGAGAATGACTGTGAAGCACATGGACTTTAAAATAATCGACCGTAAGCGTGCCTGGGACGGTTACTGCAAGATTGACGTCTATCACCTTCAACATGACAAATTTGACGGCGGCCAAAGCCCGGTGCTCCAGCGTGAAGTCCTCGAACGTGGCCATGCTGTTGCCGTCCTGCCCTATGACCCGATCCGGGATGAAGTCGTCCTGATTGAACAGTTCCGTCCCGGCACCATATCAGTAAACGCCAGTAGTTCTGAGATGCCGGTCTGGCTGACCGAGATCGTCGCAGGCATCATCGAAGACGGCGAAAGTGCGGAAGACGTTGCCAGGCGCGAAACCATCGAAGAAGCCGGATGCGAAATCATCGGTTCGCTTGATCTGATTTCGCATTACTACGTCACACCTGGCTGTTCGAGCGAGACCGTCACACTATATTGCGGTCAAGTTGATGCCAGCAATGTTGGCGGGTTGCATGGCTTGGCGGAGGAAGGAGAGGATATTCGTGTCTTTACCGTACCTGCAGAGGAATGCTTTGCGATGTTGCACAATGGACAACTCTGCAATGCAATGACGACGATCGCAGTTCAGTGGTTGATGCTTAATCGGAGCCGTCTGCGGCAGAAATCCGGGGTTTGAGTCAAATAACCTGTACAGGCCAAAAGACAATAATCACACAATATTTACGTGATATATTTTAAACTGCCTTGACTTTTGTGTGCAAAAGGATCAATCAACAATCAATCTAATTTGAAACCACCATTTTTGGAGTCTGTCATGGACATTCGCAATGGCACCATAGAAGCCATTGGCCGCACCCCGCTTGTGAAGCTTAAAAAGGTTTCCGAGCTGACGGGCTGCACCATTCTTGGCAAGGCGGAATATGCAAACCCGGGCGGGTCGGTCAAGGACCGCGCTGCCCTTGCCATCATTCGCGATGCGGAAGCACGCGGTCTGTTGAAACCGGGCGGCGTCATTGTCGAAGGAACGGCCGGAAACACCGGCATCGGCCTTGCCACCGTTGGCAACGCACTTGGCTATCGCACGGTGATCGTCATTCCTGAAACCCAGAGCCAGGAAAAGAAAGACCTGCTGCGGCTTCTGGGTGCGGATCTGCGCGAAGTCCCTGCCGTCCCCTATCGCGATGAGAACAACTATGTGCACGTCTCTCGTCGTTTGGCGGAAGAACTGGCACAGTCCGAGCCGAATGGCGCCATCTGGGCCAACCAGTTCGACAATGTCGCCAACCGCCAGGGCCATATCGACACCACGGCCCCGGAAATCTGGGACCAGACTGATGGCACGGTTGATGGTTTCATCTGTGCGGTTGGGACCGGCGGCACCCTTGCCGGTGTTTCCATGGGCCTCAAAGAGCGCAACAAAAACATCCAGATCGGTCTTGCCGATCCGATGGGGGCTGCCCTTTACAGCCATTACAAGTTTGGTGAGCTGAAATCCGAAGGCAGCTCGATCTCCGAGGGTATTGGTCAGGGTCGCATCACCGCCAACCTTGAAGGCGTTGACATCGACCACCCGTTCCAGATTTCGGACGAGGAAATGCTGCCAATCGTCTTTGACCTGCTTAAGGAAGAAGGCCTTTGCATGGGCGGATCAACCGGCATTAACGTTGCTGGCGCAGTACGCCTTGCGCGCGAACTTGGCCCTGGCAAAACCATTGTTACCATTCTTTGTGACCTTGGTACGCGTTATCAGAGCAAGCTCTGGAACCCCGCCTTCCTTCAGGAAAAAGGTCTGCCAACCCCTGATTGGCTCTAAGCTCTGCGCCAAAGGCCATATGAAATTTAAAACCCCCGTCCAGCTACTGGCGGGGGTTTTGTTTTGATCAGGTTGCCTTGGCAATGCTGGCTTGTGATTGTCGTGCGACCTTTGCCACACGCCCCCAAAGGTAAAGCCCGCACAATAGCGCACAAAGCAAAAGCGACCCGGCAAAACCCGCCACCGCGTTCCAGCCGCCCTGATCCCAGAACCAGCCACCGACCGATCCCATGATGCTTGACCCCAGATAATAAGCCAGCAGATAAAGCGACGATGCATGCCCTTTGGCCTCTTCGGCAAGCCGCCCAACCCAGCCACTGGCAATCGAATGGGCAACGAAAAAGCCACTGGTCAGAACAACAATCCCGCCGATGATCACCGACAGGCTGTCAGTGATGGTCAGCCCGACACCAAGCGCTGCCAACATCAGGCCTGCCACCAATACCGGACCACGCCCGATCCTGTCTGATAGCGCCCCTGCAATGGATGACGTTACCGATCCACACAGATAAACAACAAAGATCAGGCCGATCTGGCTTTGGGACAGGCTATAGGGCGCGTCCGAAAGCCGGAACCCGACATAGTTAAACACGGTGACAAAGCAGCCCATGGCAAAGGCACCGATCAGAAACACAAACGGCAAGCCGGCATGCCTCAGATGCCCGCCCCACGCGCGTAAGTGATAGCGCACCTGAAAACCTGGACGTCGCACAAAGTTACGCGACGCCGGCAACAGAACAGCAAAACCAACGGCTGCGACAAGGCCCAACGCCCCCATCGCCCCAAGGGCAAGGTGCCAGCCAAACAGATCGGTCAGAAAACCGATCACGACACGACCGCTCAGTCCGCCGATCGCCGTGCCACTGATATAAATGCCCATCGCCATGCCGAGGCCCTTGGGATCTATTTCCTCTGCCAAATAGGCCATGGCGACCGCGGGAACACCACCCAGCATCAGGCCTTCAAGCGCGCGCACAACAAGAAACGCATGCCAATCGGACAGAAACGGTGCAATCAGGTTCAGGAGCGACGCGACACAGATAGAAACCAGCATCAATTGCTTACGCCCGGCAGCCTCGGAAACCGCACCTGCCAACAGAATGGCAAAGGCCAGAAACCCGGTCGTCAGCGACAATGCAAGCGAGCTTTCCGCTGGCCCAACCGCATAGTGGCCAGCAAGTTGCGGCAGCAGCGGCTGCACGCAGTAAATCAGCGAAAAGGTCGCATAACCGGCCAGAAACAGTGCGATGCTGATACGGCGAAATGCGGCTGACCCCGGCTTGACCCAAACCGGGTCAGCAGACGCATTTGCGTTGGTGGACGCGAGCGGGCTTTGCGAACGTTTGGGCGGCGTTACATCAGATGACGCCGCATCAGCAGCACTAACGGAATGTTGTTCTGGGTCAGAGCCCCGGGGAACAGACATTTGCGACCTCGTTTGGAGCAGTTCAATCAATGATGCTTATGATTGCATTGCCGCAACCATCCGTCCAATATATGGAAGTGTCTTTTGTGATATGTTTTGGATATATCAAATATGGAACTGCGCCATATCCGTTACTTCCTTGCCGTCGCCCATGAGGGGAATTTTACCCGTGCAGCTGCGCGCGTTGGCATCGGCCAGCCGCCGCTCAGTCAGCAAATCCGTGATCTGGAAAATGAAATCGGCACCGCCCTTTTTCATCGTGTCCCCCATGGCGCAGAACTGACAGAGGCAGGCACAGCGTTTCTCGAGGTCGTTGCACAGTTCCCCGATGTGGCAGAGCGCGCCATTCGTGCGGCCCAACGTGCCGGGCGCGGTGAAGTCGGATCCATCCGGGTGGGATTCACGGCGTCTGCCGCATTCAGCCCGTCTGTGCCGCGCGTGTTTCGTGACTTCCGGCGCAGTTACCCCGGCGTTGAAATGACACTTGAAGAAGCCAACTCCGCCCAGCTTGTCGCGGGTCTCCGCGATGAACGCCTTGATGCGGTGTTTTTGCGTCAGGATGCAATTACGGGCGACGGCATCCGACTGCATGTGATTTCAAGCGAACCGATGGTGCTGGTCCTCCCATCTGGTCACCCGGCGGCTCAACGCGATAAGGTCGCGCTGTCCGAACTTCGTGATGAGGCCCTGATCCTGACCCCGCGTGCTGTCGGCCCGACCCATTACGACAAGGTCGTCACGGCCTGCCGTGATGCAGGGTTTGAACCACAAATGGGCCAGATTGCCCCGCAGCTGGGATCGGTGATCAATTTCGTTGCCGCCGAGCTTGGTTTTTCCCTGGTCCCCGAGCCGATGACACAGCTCCAGGCAAAGGGCGTCGCTTATCGCGAAATCGCGGGCGACGTTCCAATCGCGCAACTCTCGCTGGCCTATCGCAGCAATGACATCTCAGCGACATTGCGTAATTTTGTCAGCCGGACTCTTGCCACCCACCGAAAGC
Organism: Thalassospira sp. HF15; assembly: GCF_011806525.1. Taxonomy (GTDB): domain Bacteria; phylum Pseudomonadota; class Alphaproteobacteria; order Rhodospirillales; family Thalassospiraceae; genus Thalassospira. Next base: position 651,861 of record NZ_JAAVKI010000001.1, read on the forward strand.
CCTGCATCGATGAATAGGTGAATAGACATTTTATAATTCAGATACTTGCGATCCGATCCCGAACAAACCTGACAAGTATATCAGACGACACATCAAGCGATTGCAACGCCGTATCAATCACCAGATCCGCGTCCGGCCAGGGGTGATATTCCCGATCACAGACCTTTTGCCAGTCGGGAAGTTTCAAGTTCTCGATATCGCCCTGGCGGGTTTCAACGCGGTGACGATGCTGATCACGATCAGAACAAATGAGTTCAATTTGTACAAAGGGTTTATCGGCAATATTTGCGGCCTCACGCCATGCGGCACGGGAAATTTCAATCGGATTGACCGAATCCCCGATCACAAGGTTCCCAAGGCGCAGATTATCCATTGCAACCCGGTTCGCAACGACATACCCAACCGGCCCCATGTCATCCGTTGGCACAACGCCGCAGTCAAGTACTGCCTGCTCTATCGTATCAATCCTTAGATGGATCGCGCCGAGTTTCCGGGCCGCCAATCTGGCAACCGACGTTTTGCCGACACCCGGTAATCCACCAAGAATAATCAACATTATCAATGCTCCAAGATTGGGCCCCCATATGAACACTCCGGTTGGGGACTGGCAAGACTGTGATTTCAAGCTAGATTAATCCCAACTGTGAAATCAGGCGTGCCGCAGAACTTTTATGTCTGCGATGTCTGCGCCAAACCGAAAGTCTGGCCATGCTAAGATATTCTCTTCTTGATCTTTGCCCGGTAAATGCGGGCGAACATCCCTCTGATGCATTGCGCAACACACTTGCACTCGCCCAACATGCCGAAAAGCTTGGTTATCATCGCTACTGGCTGGCCGAGCATCATAATATGCCGGGCATTGCCAGTGCTGCGACGTCTGTGGTCATGGCCCATGTCGCAGCCGGCACCGAAACCATCCGGGTTGGTTCAGGTGGCGTCATGCTGCCCAATCATGCGCCGCTGGTGATTGCCGAACAGTTCGGCACCCTTGATGCCCTTCATCCCGGCCGCATCGATCTGGGCATCGGACGCGCGCCGGGAACAGATCAGCGCACAGCAGCCGCCCTTCGCCGCGACATGCACGGATCCGAGGAACGCTTTATTCAGGACGTCTTGCAGGTTCAGGCATTCCTTGCCCCGCTGGAAGGCAACCCACCAATTCGGGCCGTTCCGGGCTATGGATCACAAGTTCCGATGTGGCTTCTGGGCAGCAGTCTGTTTTCAGCTGATCTTGCTGCACGTCTTGGCTTACCCTTTGCCTTTGCCTCGCACTTCGCCCCGGATATGCTGATGGATGCGCTTTCGCTTTATCGCAGCCGCTTTGAACCCAGTGAGCAACTCGACAAACCCTATGCGATTGCCGCCATGGGCTTCTTTGCCGCTGACACCGACGAGGAAGGCGAATATCTGGCAACATCAATGCAGCAGCAGTTCCTCAACCTTCGGCGCGGGACACCGGGCCAGTTGCCCAAACCGGTCAAGGATATGAATGAAATCTGGAACCGCGTCGAAAAGGCCGGGGTTGATCATGCCATGCGCTATGCCGCCATCGGCGGGCGCGACACGGTACGCCAAAAGCTTCGCGAGTTTGCCTATATGACCAAGGCGGACGAGATCATGGTCACCGCCAACATCTATGATCAGGCTGCACGCCTGAAATCCTTTGAAATTGCTGCCGACCTGTTTTCCGAAATGAACGAAAAGGCTGAGAACAAAGACTGCGCCTAAGGCCGACGGGCAACTCATTTTCCACAAATGCCGGGCTCCACGTGAATCCGGCATTTGCATTTCATCATACGAAATACCAGAACACACCACTTGCGCTTGCATCATAGCTCGGACAATATGCGCGACCCGTTGAGACTTTCGACGATAGCCCCACGTTTCAAAAGGTTATGGTGCGCTCTTCATGACCGACTTCCTGCTGGCAGCACTGCCAATCGCGACCATTCTGTTTCTGATGATCAAGGCCAACTGGGGCGCTGCGCGTGCCGGTGCAGCAGCATGGTTTGTTACCGTCATCCTGGCTGTGTTCTTCTTTGGCGCACCGACTGACATGTTGATCATCGCCCAGGCCAAGGGCGTGATGCTTGCGCTTTACATCCTTTATATCGTCTGGGCCGCACTAATCTTGTATTTCGCGGCCGAGGAAGCCGGCGCTATCAAGACCATCGGGCGCGCCATACGGTCGCTGACCGATGATCGCCCGTTACAGCTTTTGATACTGGGCTATGTTTTTGCCAGCTTCCTTCAGGGCGTTGCCGGATTTGGCGTGCCGATTGCTGTTGTCGCGCCGCTTTTGCTTGGCATGGGTTTCTCCCCGGTATTGGCGGTCGCTGCCCCGATGATCGGGCATAGCTGGTCGGTTTTGTTTGGCAATATGGCGACCTCGTTCGAAGCGCTTATTGGTGTCACCGGCATTCCGGGCACCGAACTGACCCATTATTCGGCCATTCTTCTTGGACTGTCGGGCTTTATGTGCGGGGCAGCTGTTTTGTGGCTTGATGGCGGGTTCCGCACCATTCGACGTCGCATTGTGCCGCTGGTTCTCATTTCCGGCGTCATGGGGGTGGTGCAGTATGTCATGGCCAATTACGGCGTCTGGACTTTGGGGGGCCTGACAGCCGGGATTGCAGGACTTGTGACCTCGATCATCGTGACCCGGTTCTGGAAACCCCATCCCGATGATGTGGCCGAGCAGGTTACTGATGATCATCACCACATGCCCCTGATTGAGGCATTGACCCCTTATCTGGTATTCATCGTGCTGGTCACGCTGGCAACCTTTGTGCCCGCAATCGAAATGCTTTTGGGTAAAATCCGCTTCACGCTGGATTTCCCGGAAACCGCGACCGCAACCGGTTGGGTGATCGAGGCCGAAAGTGCCAAGGCGATTGCCATCTTTGGCCATCCGGGCGCGCTGTTGCTTTATACCGCTGCCATCAGCTTTACCTTCTTCAAGCTGCGCGGTCATTACGACGACGGGATTGGCAAACGTATCTGGCAACGCACGCTCAAAAGTGGCCTTCCGACCAGCATCGGCATGGTGCCGGTGATCGGGCTTGCCATCATCATGGACCACGCGGGCATGACCTATGCCCTGGCTGAAGGCGGTGCTGCGGTCTTTTCCGGGGCCTTTGCCGTTGCTTATCCGGTGATTTCACCTGCCATCGGCGCGCTTGGTGCTTTTATGACCGGCAGCACAAACAATTCCAACGTTGTCTTTGGGATGTTCCAGCGCCACACGGCTGAGCTTTCCGGCCTGTCGACCGCCCTTGTTCTGGCGGCACAGGCGACGGGTGCGTCCCTTGGCAGCATGCTGGCCCCGTCAAAAATTCTGGTTGGTTGTTCAACGGTTGGACTTTCCGGCAAGGAAGGACCAGTCTTGTCAGTGGTGCTAAAAACCGGTGTCATCCTGACCGCACTTTGCGGCTTCATGGCGCTGGGCATACTTCTGATCACGACGATGAACGGAGGTGCTTAAAATGAAACAGAAACTGTTTAATCCGGTCTTCCTCGTCCTGACATCAATCATCCTGCCGATTGCCGCTTTTGAGGCGCTTGTCACAGACAACATCGCTGCAAGCGACATCCTGTTTGCCCTGTTCTGTGCGATTATGGCGCTGATTGTCGTGCGCAAATAAAAAGCCCGCCGACCAAACGGGCGACGGGCACATAACGAATACATTGAACACTCTATGGGCGAAGGGCGGCCAGTTTGACGCCAAAGGCAATAAAGACCGCACCGGTGGTCGCCTTAAGCGCGCGTTGAAAACGGCCACTCCCGGCAAAGCGTGTCAGTCGCGCCAACAACATGACCATGGCGACGAACCAGATAATGTTCATCGCCGCATGCAAGCACACCAGCATAAAGGCCGAGATCACCGCCCCCTCACCCACCGGGATGAATTGCGGGAAGGCCGCGAGATAAAAAATCGAGACTTTCGGGTTCAGCGCATTGGTCAAAAAACCCTCGCCATAGGCCTTTATAAGGGTTCGCTTGCGCTTTGCCGGTGACACTTCAGCAGCCGCTCTGCCGCCGCGCCAAGCATCGCGCAATGCCTTGAACCCGACCCAGCACAAATAGGCCGCACCGAGAAACTTGACGACCATGAAGGCCTGTGCCGATTGCACAAGGATGACCGAAATACCAAGGATCGACAAAGTCCCGTGCAGGTAAAAAGCGCTGACAAAACCCGCAACATTCGCGAAACCTGCTGCACGTCCGGACGTCGGGACAGTCTTGGCAATCAAAACACCATTTGGGCCCGGCGACATCACCAGCAGCGACGTAACAAGCGCGAACGTTAAAACCTGCGTCCAATCCATGAGGCGGTCCCTTTTTGTCGGTCAGATGGTGCGCATTGCTTGATGGCGTTTTGCACTCTTAATCCACTATATCCCGCCTTCATAAACCGACAAGCAAATCATTGTACCGCAACATTAACCTGACCAGGTTCGCTTAATTTTCCCTGGCCGCAACAATGATAATTTTTGAAAAATTGATAAGGAATAGAAGTGGCCGCCAGGATCACGCGCCACTACGGTCGTTCCCATAAAAATCGACATGGCCAAAAGCCATGCAGATATGGGGCACGATACCCCCACGAGCAAAATCTTCTGATGTCTTGGCAATGTGTCAGCGCTCTGCTGACGCACTGTGAGCCCTGCTGACCAGGTTAAAAATGCGCGTCACCCGATTGATCCGTTCTGCAGTTCTTTGCGCCCCCCTTTTGCTTGTTACAACTGTTGGTCATGCCGACAGTGTGACAAGCGGTCCCAAATGGGGCCCACATCTTGATCTGGAAGGCAAAGGCGGAACGGACCGTAATCTTGGTGAAACCGATCTTTTCATTCCACTTTGGCAGGATCAGGACACACTGACATTCACCAGTCTTCGCGCGCGGATGGATGACAACAACAGTCACGAAGGCAATTTTGGGCTCGGCATTCGTCAGATGCTTGATACGGGATGGAATATCGGCGGCTACGGTTATTTTGACCGCCGCCACAGCCCATATGGCAACAAATTCAACCAATTGACCTTTGGTGCCGAAGCACTGTCTCTTGATTGGGATTTTCGCGCCAACGCCTATATGCCGATTGGCACCACACAGTACTTAGAAGACAGCCTGAGCACCGTCGATGTGAGCGGTACCACATTGATGTACAGCCAAGGTGAAGAACGCGCTCTGCGTGGTTTTGACGGCGAAATTGGCTGGCGCATTCCGTTATTTGCAGCTGATGCCGGGCAACAGCTTCGCGCTTATGCTGGTGGATACCGCTTTGCCGAGAACAACGTTGATACCATTCAAGGCCCCCGCGGGCGACTGGATCTGACCTTTGATGAAGTTCCATTCTTGTGGGAAGGGTCGCGCTTCTCGTTGGGGGCGGAAATTCAGCATGATAGTCCACGCGGGACACAGGGTTTTGCCAGCTTCCGCCTTCGTATCCCACTACAAGGTTTTGGCGATGCCCCGAAACCACGACTGACGGCGATGGAACGGCGCATGACAGATCCCATCATCCGCGACATTGATGTGGTCAGTCAGGCCGGACAGTTTTCAGAAGCAAGTGAAGTCACCCAGACAGCGGACGGCGAAACGATCACGCTTTTAAACAGCAATTCAACATCGGCGGGTGATTTTGCCACCGCGATTGCCAATGCAGGAGCCAACTCCACCGTCGTGCTGAGCGGGAACTACACAAATATCAACTCCACCACGACTGTTCAGGATGGGCAAACAATTGTCGGGGGTGGCGCACTCGACATCAAGACCCCGACGGGACGATCGGTTACGGTCGCCATTCCAGATGCATCAATCTCTGGTGAAGGAGCTGTCCCTGGTGGTGGTGCCAACCGTTTCTTTGATATGGCCGACAACAGCAGCCTGATTGGCATCACGGCAAATCTCACCAAAGCAGGAAGCACAGCCATCGCCAAAATCGTTGGAAAGCAAAATGTCACAATTCGGAACAGCAAATTGACAACGACAACGACGGGTGGCTCAACAACCGCATCTATCTTTGAAATCGAAGACAGCCACAATGTCACAATTGAAAACAACAATATTTCCGTTGTTGCCGACGGCAGCACCGCTCAGCTCTTGTCGATTAGAGGCAGCAACAATTCAAACATCAGCATCGATGACAACACGGTTTCCATAACCGGCACAGCGGGTACCAAAAAATATATCGTGCTGGCCGGCAGCGTCGAGATCACCAATCTGTCGGGTACTGGCAATACATCCAACATCACAGCATGTTCGACGGGTGCAAGTGGTTACACCATTACCGGAACGGTTACGACAAGCGGCACAACCTGCCCATGACCGGGGTTCGTGCACGTTTCTGATATTACCTTTTGCTTGAATGTTCTTCTTTTGTTCTTTAATGTCTACACATGAAGAACAACCTCGAACATGCGCACGAGCACGCCCCTACCGCCATTTTTGATGATGGATGGTCAAACGCGAAATGTGATCCAAACATCTTGCCCGCCCGCGGACAAAAGGGGCGCGGTGCCGTATCCAATATCGACGGGCGGTTTGAACGCCACATCCATCAGGCGGTTGATGACGGCTGGACATCGCATCTGCTTGAAGAACAGGAACCGTCGCGCATCAAAACCACCCTCGGCATTGATGGCGCGCGCAGTGTGATTACCCGCAATCAAAGCCCGGATGTGCCATTTGATCGATCAATCAACCCCTATCGCGGGTGTGAGCATGGCTGCGTTTACTGCTTTGCACGGCCGACCCATGCCTATCTCGGCCTGTCACCGGGGCTTGATTTTGAAACCCGCCTTTTCTGGAAGCCAGAGGCCGCAATGCTTTTGCGCAAGCAACTGTCATCAAAGGCCTATCAACCCGCCCCTATTGTCATTGGCACCAGCACCGATCCCTATCAGCCCGTCGATCGCGACAAGAAACTCACGCGATCCATCATCGAAGTTCTTGCCGATTGTCAGCACCCCTTTTCGCTGATCACCAAAAGCGCACTGGTCACCCGCGACATTGATTTGATCGCGCCGATGGCGGCCCAAAACCGGGCATCGGTGGCTGTTTCGGTCACAAGCCTTGATCACCGCCTGTCCAACCTTCTCGAACCGCGCGCCTCTGCCCCACATCGTCGGCTTGACGCCATTCGAAAGCTCTCGGAGGCTGGTATTCCCGTGACGGTCCTGTGTGCGCCAATCATTCCCGGATTAAATGACACGGAGATTGAAAAGATCGTCTCCGCCTGCAAGGAAGCCGGTGCACAATCGGTCGGTCATATTGTCTTGCGCCTGCCACTTGAAATCGCCGATCTGTTTGAAGAGTGGCTTGAGGCTCATTACCCGGACCGCAAGGCCAAGGTGATGTCGCTGATTCGTCAGATGCGCGATGGTCACACCTATCAATCACAATTTGGCACCCGCATGCGCGGCACCGGCCCGATTGCCGATCTGATCGCCAAACGCTTTGATGCCGCTCGCAAGAAACACGGCCTTGTTGGCCGATCTCTTGATCTGGATTGCAGCGGCTTCAAACGCCCCAGCGCGAACGGGCAAATGTCGCTGTTTTGACGGCACAAACAGCGACATTCCTCATATCCCGTAACCGGCACGCCATCTGGCTCAGTCCGCACGCCGGATCAACATCGTGCTTTTGCCGCCAACGATCAGGCGAAGCACTTCACCGTCGTCAAAGGCGTAGCTGAGAATATGATGGTCAGGGTCAGTGATCTGTTTGCCTTCAATTCTAACAGCGCCGCTGACGACAAGATTACAGGCGTCCGAGCTGGTATCGGCAAAACCCGCCATCAGAATAAGCGGCACCACCCCGATCCCGTCTTTCAGGGCATTCGGCGTGAAATCCAGTGTCGGCATGCGATCAGCAATAGAGATATGGGTCATTTTCCGGTTTCCTTATTGGTGGGGCCACCTCGGGCAAACCGGTTCATGGAAAAAACAAAGGCCGCCCTGGGGCAGCCGGTCTTGGTTCACTTTACAAACACATCAACAGGCGCCGCGCTATGTGCACGACGTAAAATAGGCGTTGAAATGTACAATCATGTTTTCCATGGCTTTATGCATATGGCGCTTTTTTCGATCGGTCAAGTCACTTGTTAAACACACTTTCCCGCCAAAGCAAAACCCCCGCCAGCAAGACTGACGGGTGCGATGAAATAGCAATCCTGTGATCTCTTAGCTGACAACGCGATAACGTGCATGCCCTGCCGGTTCGGCAATGATCGCCGGATCGATCATGGCATCCATGGCTTCCTGTGCCTCGCTGGCAGCAAGACCTTCGCGGTCTTTCTCGGCCACATTGCCACCTTCAGAAAGGGCTCTGGCGCGTGCGCTTTCAAAGAACCGCAGTCCGCGTTTTTCCATGACATAAAGGGTTTCACCACCCCACTGCCCGGTCCAGACAAGGCCCGAAAGGCCCTCCATTTCGCGTTCAATCCGGGTTGGCGAAATCGGCATCCCAAGACAGGTGGTCAAAAGGAAGGAAAGCTCGGCTGCCGTAACACCGTCTTCACAGCATTCCTCGGCCAGAACCGACATCACCGCCATGGTCACAACCCGAAGCGATACCTTTTCGGCATCAAGCCCCGGGAAACGGTTTTGCTGAAGTTCGACAATATCGTTGGCGATACGATCAACATCGCCGCGAATGACATACCGGCCACGCCATACCCGACAGCTGCTTCTGACTTCCCACTCACTCATGATTTTGGTCCCACCCGTTTTTGTATGTCCCTGCAAAAAAGATACAACAACCATACATTACGTCAACATCTTTTTCGACTTTTTGTACTATTTCATACACCCGTCACGGAACCACTGAAAGCCATCGCTTGCGACGGTATATCCGTCTTCATTTTCGACGTTCTCAAGATAGCCGCGTTCGACCGCAGTGTGGAAATCCCGACTGAAATTCCGCGGCATCCGCAGATGATCCTGACGGCGCAAAAGTCGGCGCACATCCCCGCGCGTCACAAAACTTCTGCCATCACGATATTGCAGCCAGATTGCAGCCAGTAGAATTGTCTCGGCAAACCCCCGCGGCTGCATACGCGCAACCAGATCGCCAAAGCTGCCGACAAATCCAGTGATAAACATGCCTGGATCGACTGCGCCTGAATGCGCGAGATCCCCGACATTTCCGAACTCGGTATGTTCTGAACTTGCTTTGGGTGCCCTACCCGCAGCCGCAACCCCATGTTCACCCCCTGAACGCTCGACACCTGTATGGGTCGGCGTCGAAAGAATGCCGTGCTCGGACGAACGTGCACCACCAGCAACGGCTTGCGCAGCTCCCTGCACTGCACCGGGCACCATCCCCGACACCATGGACGCCTGCCCAAACAGTGCCGCCATCAAAACAGGCAAACGCGCTGGCGGGATCGCACATTCGAGATCCACCGGTCCGAAGTCCCCTTCACCGGAAAGTTTGACATTAATAACGGCTGGCACGGCTGCTGTACTCCTGAATTACACGGCACCAATACCATACATTTCGTATGTAATTCAACATCAATTCACTATTTATGTATAATTTCTTACATACCAATTCGGGGAATTCTGGCAACTTTGCCCTCGACAATCCCTTGGCCCCGAACGCACCATGGCACCAACAAGCCGATCCTGCACACAGGCCAGTTGCCAATATTGCAGACGGAAAAATCAAGAACGCCACCACACGTGAAGGATGAGAGAAACATGACACGCCTTTTGTTTCGCGAAGACGCCTACGCACAGAATTGCAACGCCACCGTCACCAGCATTTCAGATCGCGGTATCGAACTTGACCAGACGGTGTTCTATGCCACAGCCGGCGGTCAGTCGGGCGACATCGGCACGTTGACACTTGCGGATGGCACAGCATTGCCGGTCGTCACAACGGTCAAGGACCGCGAAACCGGAAGCATCCTGCACATCATTGCCGATGACCATCCCCTACCAAACGTCGGTGACACGATTACCGCCGAACTCGATTGGGATAATCGCCACAAACTGATGCGCTTTCACACCTGCATGCACCTTCTGTGTGCGGTGATTGAGGGCGATGTAACCGGCGGCAATATTGCAGCCCACAAGGCCCGGCTTGATTTCAACCTTCCGGACGCCACGCTGGACAAGGATGAAATCAGCGAAAAACTTAATGAATTGATTGCGCGCAACGCTGATGTCTATGACGGCGAAATATCCGTTGCCGAACTCAAGGCCAATCCGGAACTGGTACGCACCATGTCAGTGCAGCCACCGATGGACGGACATTCCATCCGGACCGTCACCATCGAAGGCATTGATTTCCAACCCTGTGGCGGCACCCATGTCCGCAAAACTGGCGAGATCGGCAAGGTCATGGTTTCCAAGATCGAAAAGAAAGGCCGTCAGAACCGCCGGATCAATGTCGTCTTCGCTGACGGATAATGCGCATGCATGGCAACCGTAAAAAGTGCGGATCCCCCACGATCTGTCATGACTGCCGGTTGCCAGAAGGCGGCAGGATCGCTACAAATTTAAGTAAATACAGGACCAATTCAAAATGATCCCGGATACAACCGGCATCCTGCAATACCCACCATTGCCAATCGGAGCTTGTCCATGACCAACCCACTTTCAGACGCCCTTGTTTCTACAGAGTGGCTTGCAGATCACCTTGATGCGCCGGACGTGCGTGTCGTCGATGCCAGCTGGTACATGCCGGCCGAAAACAAGAATGCCCGCGAGTTTTATGACGCAGAGCATATCCCCGGCGCCGTTTTCTTTGACATTGATGACATTGCCGCCGATGACAGCGCCCCGCTGCCGCACATGATGCCAGATGCGATCAAGTTTTCCGCCAAGGTCCGCAAACTGGGTTTGGGCGATGGCGTACGTGTTGTTGTCTATAGCCAAAAAGGTTCTGCGCTTGCCGCTTGCCGCACATGGTGGATGCTGCGTCACTTCGGGCATAACGATGTGGTTGTTCTGGATGGTGGTTTACCAAAATGGATTGCCGAAGGACGCCCGGTCACGGATGCGCCGACCCAGCCGCGCGAGCGCCACTTTACCGCACGTGCCAACAGCTTTTTGCTACGGGAATATGATCAGGTTCTGTCAAACGTCAAAACCAAACGCGAACAGCTGGTTGATGCCCGCGCAGGTGAACGGTTCCGCGGTGAGGTTGATGATCCTTGGGGCAAATCCGGCCACGTTCCTGGCTCCTATAACCTGCCTTTTACCGAGCTCCTGAATTCGGATGGCACCTTCAAGTCGGCCGACGAAATCAAGGCTGCGTTTGACGCAGCAGGTGTGGATCTCAACAAACCGATCGTTGCAAGTTGCGGTTCGGGCGTCACCGCCTGTGTCCTTGCCATGGGCGCATATATTACCGGCCACAAGCAGGTCGCAGTCTATGATGGATCCTGGGCGGAATGGGCAACGACCGATGACAGTCCCGTTGATACCGGCCCGGCCTGAATATCCGACCCTGCCAGTGTCAGGCATTTGATATGAGAACCCCGATGTCCGCTCCATCCCCCTTTGGTCAGGATTTGACCAACAAAACCGCCGATGGCGCGGGCATCAAACTTGAACAGCTGAAGACACCTTCAAACGAAGACATCGCGGCCATCACCCGGCTTTGGATTGCAACCGGGTTGATCCCGGCAATCCGTGATGCACGGCAGGATATCGAAAGCTGCATTTCTGCGAATAACGGCAGCCTGATCGTCGCCCGAAGACCCGAAGACCAGCAAATATTTGCCACCATGATGACCGGTCATGACGGTGTTTATGGCTGGGTTCATTATCTGGCGATTGCCAAGCACGCCCAAGGCAGCGGCATTGGCAGCGAACTGGTTGCCCTTGCCGAAGATATCCTGCGGCTTTCAGGCCTTGGTGAAATCCGGATCACTATTGAAAATGCCGCAGCGGGTGATTTTTACGCCAAACTCGGCTATGACTTTATTGGAAGCGTCACCGATCAGCATCAACCTGATCCGCAGCAAAACAAGATAATGCGCAAGAGTTTAGTCCAATGACCCCATCCAATCCGCGCAAGCTGGAAGTTGTCGTCAGCTTCCTTGAAATGCAAAGCCCGCCCGACCGGGTTCCGGCCATTGTACCACCGGGCAAGGTTGCGATCATTCGCGCCGAAGACCCCACCCTGTCATTTTATCGCTACTTATATAATACGGTCGGCGAACCCTGGCTGTGGTGGCTCCGCCGCCTGATGAGTGACGAGGAACTGGCACCGATCCTGGCAAACCCCGAAACACACGTCTATGTGTTGTATGTTGCCGGTGTACCAGCCGGGTTTGCCGAGCTTGATCTGACGGAGCTTGAGTCTGACAACGTCATTGATCTGCATTATATGGGCCTGATGCCGGAATTTATTGGCAAGGGCTATGGCAAGTACCTGCTGGATTGGGCAATTGATACCGCCTGGAGCTTCAAGCCAACCCGCCTGACGGTCAATACCTGTACTCTTGATCATCCAAGTGCACTTGGGGCTTATCAAAAGGCAGGTTTTGTTATATACGACCAGCGAACCGATATTGTTGACGATCCGCGCGATACAGGGCTGATCCCGCATATTGATCATCATGTTGATCATGATGGTCATCCGGGTGGTGAAGCGCCAGGTCGCGAAAGTGATCCGGAAAATGCAAATAATGCAGATTCCGACACTTTGGTCGTTGACTTTCCCGACCGCGCACGGTAACAAGCGCGCCTGAGTTTACCCAAGCCAGAGGATGATGACCCATGGCAGTGCCAAAGAAAAAAGTGACCAAGTCCCGTCAGGGCATGCGTCGCTCGCATGACAAGCTCGCCAAGGGCTCGTACCGCGAAGACAAAGAGACCGGCGAACTGCATCGCCCGCACCACATTGATCCGAACACCGGTATGTACCGTGGTCGTCAGGTGGTCGAGCCGAAGATGTAATTCCGCACCGGAGAGCTTTTGCTCTTTGGCGGTTTGCGACGCTATATATTTCCGCGCCAGTCCAATTGGGCTGGCGTCTGGTTTAAAAAGGGATGAAACCGTTTGGTTTCATCCCTTTTTATTTATCCCTACTCAAATCCATCCGTGCCGGTGCCACATACAATCACCCCGACCCGTCCCGGATTGGCATCCCCCAGACGGTCATTCATGACTGCAGCAATACCGGCCGCCGCCGACAGCTCGACCGAAATCCCGAACTCTTTCCAAAGCCATTTGGCAGCCTTTTGCATTTCTGTGTCACTGACCAGCGCGATGCGATCGACATTTTTGGAAATCAGGTCAACGTTAAGCGCCGATGACTGACGCGGGGCCAGACTGGTCGCCGCCGTATTCACACTGGGCAATGTGACGACCTCGTTGGCCTTAAGGCTTTCAAACAGGGTTGCTGCCCCTGTCGGCTCAACACCGATCACCCGGATCGACGGGCGCAACAGGCGGGCGGCCGTTGCAACGCCGGCAATCAGCCCACCTCCGCCAATCGCCACTACCAGCGTATCAAGGTCAGGTTGCTGCTCCAGCAGCTCAAGCGCAATCGTGCCCTGCCCTGCAATCACCTTGGGATCGGCAAAGGGGTGGATATAAGCCATGCCACTTTCGCGTGCGTGCTCCATCGCCGCACGGTTGGCGTCGTCCCAGACAGCCCCTGTCAAAGCCACGTCAACGCCCTGCGCGCGCAGCTTCTTGACCTTGGGGGTGGGTGTATTGGTCGGCAGGAAGATTTTTACCGGGACACCCAGCGTGCGCGCAGCATTGATCACGCCCATGCCATGATTGCCACCCGATGCCGTACATAGCCCGGCACGTCTTTGGTCAGCATCAAGGGCCAGCGCAGCATTCATCGCCCCACGCGCCTTGAACGAACCGCTGACCTGCATGTTTTCAAGTTTCAGGAACATCTCGGGGATATGATCCCGATCCACGAACCCGGACCTATCGCCAAAATTGCTGGCCTTAAACACAGGGGTCAGTCGCACATGATCCGAAATTGCCCTGCGCGCGGCGCGAAAATCCTGAAGTTCAATCACGAGGCCCCCTTGCCATATTCTTTGTAATTCGTTGCTGTTAACGCCTGTAAAAAATAGCCTGATATCAGGGTTTAACAATGGCTTTGACGCAAAAAGCCTTGAATGCCCGCCGCCAAGGTGGTTTGTCTTTGAAGCACAAGACTTCGCGCCCAAGGAGAACCGCCTGAAATGTCATCGCAAAGCCCCAAACATACCGAAACCAAACTGGTCCATGCCGGTCGCCGTTCCAGCGAGTATCACGGCGTGGTCAACCCGCCGGTACTGCATGCCTCCACCATCCTGTTTGACAGCCTGGCAGAGCTTGAAAAGGCCGGTGCGTCGGCACCCGGAAAAGTCACCTATGGCCGCCACGGAACGCCGACGCGCTTCCTGCTGGAAGAAGCTGTTGCCGAACTTGAGGGCGGCTATGGAACGCTGTGTGTCTCGTCCGGTGTTTCAGCGATTACCAATGCGATCCTCGCCTTTGTGAAGCCGGGTGATCACATCCTGATCACGGATAGCACCTATTTCCCGACTCGCAACCTGTGCAATACCTTCCTCAAGAAATTCGGGGTCGAGACGGAATATTATGACCCGGCGATTGGCAGCGACATTGCAGGCCTTATTCGCGACAACACCGCCCTTGTCTGGTGTGAAAGCCCGGGTTCGCTGACTTTTGAAATGCAGGACATCCCGGCAATCGCCAAGGCCGCCCACGCCCGCAATGTGAAGGTCATGCTTGATAACACCTGGGCATCGCCGATCCTGTGCCGTCCGTTTGAGTTGGGCGTTGATGTTTCGGTTCAGGCGGGCACCAAATACATTGTCGGTCATTCGGATGTCATGCTGGGCACCATCACGACTGCGACCGAGGAAGACCTTCTGACCATCAAGAAACAGGTCCTGATTTCCGGTGATGCAGTTGGCCCTGATGATTGCTATCTCGCCCAGCGCGGCCTGCGTACCCTTGCCGTGCGCCTTAAGCAGCATCATGAAAGCGGCCTTAAGGTCGCTCAGTGGCTGCAAACCCGGCCAGAGGTCAAACGCGTTCTGCATCCGGGCCTGCCTGATGATCCGGGCCATGCCATCTGGAAACGCGATTTTTCCGGCGCGTGCGGCCTGTTTTCCTTTGTCATGCAGCCGGTCGAAAAAGCCCAGCTCGCCAATATGGTTGATCATATGGAGCTGTTTGGCATGGGCTTTAGCTGGGGCGGCTTTGAAAGCCTGATCCTGCCATCTGACCCGACCAAAATCCGTACCGCCACCAAATGGGACGAAGATGGTCAGCTGATCCGCCTGCATATCGGTCTTGAAGATACCGATGATCTGATTGCCGATCTTGAAGCCGGGTTTGAACGGCTCAAAACCGTCTGACGCCCAAAGATCATCCCGGAACAACAAAGGGCGCTGAACTTTCAGCGCCCTTTTCTATTCCAGGAATGGAGATCTGTTTTGCGCTACAGCCACGCAAACAAAAGCGTGGAAATCACGATCACCGACAGTATGACGCGCAAGTTTCCATACCAAGACGGGAACTGCCCGCTTTTTACGGCCTGCAAATCAATCAGAAGCATCGCAGCAAAGCTTACCGCCAAGACAGGCAGCGCAATCGCAAGCGGCACAAGAAGTGTGGCCCATCCGACAAGCGACGGGATGACACTGATCCCAAGCGAAACCCACAAGAACCTGTCAGCGCCAACAACCTGATCAAACGCACTGATCGCCCGCCCCCAATGCACGCCACCCAGAAATGACAAGATCACCGCGCCATAGGCGACAAGGGTAAAATAGGCCAATGACTGATGCGCCGCGGACAAGAAGGCCCCGCCAATCGACAAAGTAACAAACGGGATCGCACCGGTTAGCCCGAACCAACGCGCCGGCACTGGAATTGACGCAAAGAAATGCTCATCTCCATCACGGCCAGACGCTGATTGCGGTGTGGTATCTGTTGGTGATTGCTGCTGCACCCCGGCTTCCTTTCACGCAGTTATATTTGCGCTTTACGGAATCTGGCGTACGGCTGATCACCCATCAGCGGCGATATAGGTTTATCCTTGCGAAAAATGGCGTTTTGCGGTCATCACAATGCCACTAGCAACAAAGATCGCTGCTGCTGAAATCACAATACTCGGTCCGGCGGGCGTATCAACGTGCCATGAGAGAGCAATTCCAGCCAGCACCGATGCCGCCCCAAACAACCCGGCACCAATCGCCATTTGCTCCGGCGTGCGTGCAAAGAAACGCGCGCTGGCGGCTGGCACGATCAGCAAAGCCGTAATCAGCAAGACCCCGACAATCTTGATCGCCATGCCGATCACGAGCGCCATCAAAAGCATAAAGATCAAACGCAACCGTTCGACCGGGATGCTCTCGGCCGCGGCAATTTCCGGGCTGACGGTGAGTGCGAGTAATGGCCGCCACATCCATGCAAGGACACAAAGCGCAAACGCCCCGCCAATCGCCAAAAGCAAGATATCCCCGGTATTGACCGCCAGAATATCGCCAAACAGATAAGCCATCAGATCAATCGCCACCCCTTGCACAAATGCAAGGGCGACCATGCCAAGAGCAAGCGTGGAATGGGCCAGCATGCCCAACACCGTATCACTGCCAATCCGCGACTGCCGCTGGCCATAGGCCAGGATCAGGGCGGCCGCCAGACAGGTCGCAATCATGCCGATCCGCACATCCACCCCGATCAGCAGACCAAGCGCCACACCAAGCAAAGCCGTATGGGCCAGCATATCGCCAAAAAACGCCATCCGCCGCCAAACGATAAAGGCCCCAAACGGCCCGCAAACCACAGCCAGCAAAACGCCGCCCAGCACGGCACGGAAAAGGAAATCATCCAACATTAATTCGTTCCTGCCGCTTCCTTGGCGGTTTTGCCATGATCGCCAGCGTGATCGTGGCTGTGGCTTTGACCGTGCGCGTGCGAATGGTCATGGCCGCATCCATCAACAACATGACCGGAAAGATCGTGTTCATGATCATGCTGGTGATGATAGATGCCAATTGCATCAGCCTCACGCGACCCGAACAAGGATCGATATTCCGGATGCTGGCGTACTGTCTCGGGTTGGCCATGGCAACAGACATGGCGGTTGAAACACACCACCTGATCGGTCTTGGCCATCACCAGATGCAAATCATGCGAAATCATCAACACCGCACAATCAAGCTCAGCGCGGATTTCATCAATCAGACGATACAGCTCCGCCTGACCAGAAACATCCACCCCTTGGGTTGGTTCATCAAGAACCAACAGATTTGGGCGCAGCAAAAGCGCGCGGGCCAACATCACGCGCTGGTTTTCGCCGCCGGAAAGCTGGCTCATCTGCGCGTCGATGACGTGCCCTGCCCCGACCTGCCCAAGGACCTTTTCGCAGTCGGCCCGACTGGCGGAACGTGTCAGGGTCAGAAACCGCTTAACGGTCATCGGCAGAACCTGATCAATGGCAAGCTTCTGCGGAACATAGCCGGTCGTAAGCCCACGTTTGCGGATCACTTCGCCGCTATCTGCCTTCTGCAACCCCAGAAGCGTCTTGACCAGCGTTGATTTACCCGCACCATTCGGCCCGATCAGGGTAATGATCTCGCCCGGATAAATCGCCAATGACACCTGATCAAGTACGCGTTCACTGCCAAAGGACAAGACAAGATCACGGCCCTCAATGAGTGGCGCAGTCATGGCACAGCCCCTTGATCTCGACCGTGGTCGCCTGAATGGTAAATCCAACACTGCGTGCGGCCTTGCGGACCGCATTGCTCATATCCTCGTTCACCGCCTCGGCCACGCGCCCGCAATCGGTACAGATGAAATACTGTCCCAGATGCTCGCAATCAGGCCGGTCACAGCCGAAATAGGCATTGAGCGACTCAATTCGGTGCACCAGTCCAAGCTCGGTCAGGAATTCCAGCGCACGATAGACCGTCGGCGGCTGCACGCGCTGCCCCTCGGCGGTCAGCGCATCAAGCAACTCATAGGCCGTCACCGCCTTGTGCGATTGCCAGATCAGGGTAAAAACCTTGCGGCGCATGTCGGTAAAGCGGGCATTTTCGCTGTCACAGACTTTCTCTGCCTGCGCAAGTGCGCTATGCACACATCTGTCGTGATCGTGGCCCTTTTTCGGGAAAAGATCGCTCATACTGTACTGTCTCATATCGACGACACTTTTGTTTTCGGCGGTTTCAGGGGTTTCTGATCAACCGATTTCAAAAAGCCGTGGCATCAGATGAAATGTTATAATATATCATTTTCTGACGCGCCAAACGTCAAAAGTCAACCACCATCGACCGGAGCTTCCCCATGACGGGCTCAAATGCACTGATTGCCGACAAACTGAAATTCAACGAAAACGGCCTGATCCCGGCAATCGCCCAGCAACATGACAGCGGCGAAGTCCTGATGATGGCGTGGATGAACCGCGATGCGGTGCTTGAAACGCTTGAAACCGGCCGGGTGTGCTATTTCTCGCGCTCGCGCGGCAAACTCTGGCGCAAGGGTGAAAGCTCCGGCCAGGTCCAGAAGCTTGTTGATTTCCGCTATGACTGCGACATGGACACCGTTCTGGTCGAAGTCGATCAAATTGGTGTCGCCTGCCACACCGGACGGCGCAACTGTTTCTATTTTGCGGCGCGCGACGGCGAAGAAGTCGTGATTTCCGAACCGGAAATCTCAGCGGAAGAGCTTTATGGCAAGAAATAAGCGCAATCTCCATCGCCCACATGCACAAAGACCCGATTGATCATGTCCCTTGCAAACGAACAGTTTGAACGCATCGCCACCACCGTCATTACCGGCTTTCTGGGCAGTGGCAAGACCACGCTTTTGAATGCCCTGTTGACGCAAGATGGCATGGAAAGCACAGCAGTGCTGATCAACGAGTTCGGTGAAATCGGGCTGGATCATCTTCTGGTGCGCGAGGTTTCCGAAGATGTGGTGTTGCTGAATTCCGGCTGCATTTGCTGTTCGGTGCGCGGTGATCTGATTTCCGGCCTGCGTGATTTGTTTGTCAAACGCACGCGCGGTGAAATCCCGGAATTTGATCGGGTGATCATTGAAACCACCGGCCTTGCCGACCCGGCGCCGATCCTGCACACGCTGATGACCGACCCGCTTCTGACCACAAAGTTTCGCCTTGATAGCGTGGTGACCACGGTTGATGCGGTTCATGGCGCAGGGCAGCTTGATAACCACCCCGAAAGTGTCAAGCAGGCCGCCGTGGCCGACCGCATCCTGATGACCAAGGCCGACCTTGCCGATGAGGCGACGCGGGCCGCGCTTGAAAGCCGCCTGCGTGCCCTTAATCCGGCCGCACCGATCTATCCGGTGGTCAATGGCGATGTCGCGGTGTCCAAGCTGTTTAATGCCGGGCTCTATGACCCGACGACCAAAAGCATGGATGTTCAGAAATGGCTGCGCGATGAAGCCTATGAGCAACATGGCGATGATGATCACAGCCATGACCATTCGCACGACAACCATCATAAACACGATCATGGTCACCATCACGACCACAGCCATGACGTTAACCGCCATGACGACCATATACGGTCATTTTGCATCACCTTCGATGAACCGATCCATTGGGATGCCTTTGTCACCTGGGCGGAGATTTTCACCCAGATGCGCGGCGAAAGCCTTTTGCGCGTAAAGGGCATTCTTAATCTGGTTGGTGAAGACGCCCCGGTCGCCATTCATGCCGTGCAGCATGTCTTCCATCCGCCGGCATCGCTGCCCGCATGGCCAAGTGACGACCACCGGTCCAAAATCGTCTTCATCACCAAGGATCTTGGGCCGCAGGTGATCCGTGAGTCGCTTTATCACCTCAATGCCGCCGTCAGTGAAACCAGTGATGGCAGCACGGTCGAACAATAATCGACCGCGTTTGAGCCACATCAAGGATCACCCCCGCGATTTACGGCAATCTCGTTCTTGGCTTGATACAGCCTCACTCTAAGTCCTGAACTTCGGGCGACCCCATCTTGTTGGTCGCCCTTTTTCTTTGCCCGAACGCAGCCTGCCAAAACGGGGCGTTACCGGGCACCTCCCCCCGATTGCACAGCCTTTACCATCCTGATGTACAGGTTGCGATCTGCGACATGTGCACTAAATCTGGCGCAAATCGGGCAAACTGACACCGGATCGTCATTTGCACATGACACCGCGAAGACCCAAAATCACAACAATCAAACGAAACAAGGGGGTAAACCATCATGATTTACCGGAATTGGCAGGGCGTTGAAATCCCGGCTCTTGGCTTTGGGACATACGAGCTCAACAATGATGACGCGGCGAAAATGATCGATGAAGCGGCCAAGATCGGCTATCGCCATTTCGATACCGCCCAGATGTATCACAACGAAGAAGGCGTTGGTCGCGGCCTGAAGAAATCCGGCCTGGCGCGTGACGACTACTTCCTGACCACAAAGGTCTGGTACGACAAATTCCAAAGCGGCGATTTGCAGACGTCGGTTGTCGAAAGCTTGCGCAAGCTTGATCTTGACCATGTTGATCTGTTGCTGCTGCACTGGCCGACCGATGACGTGCCGCTGGAAGAAACCATGGCAGCCCTCAATGAGGTCAAAAACCTTGGCATGACGCGCCTGATCGGGATTTCAAACTTCCCGACGGCCCTGATTGATCAGGCCGTCTCGCTAACCAATGTGCCGCTGACGGTCAATCAGGTGGAATATCACCCCTATCTTGATCAGTCCAAGGTGCTCGAAAGCCTGCGCGCACACGACATGCTGCTGACGGCCTATTGCCCGATTGCGCGTGGCAATGTCATGCAGGATGCGACGCTTAAGGCCATTGGAGAAAAATACGGCAAGTCGGCCGCACAGGTGACGCTCCGCTGGTTGTTGCAGCAAGACGGCGTCATGGCCATCCCGAAATCGGGATCCCCGAAAAATGCCGCCGCCAATTTCGATATTTTTGATTTCGAACTGTCAGACAATGACATGAAGGCCATCCATGACCTTGCCAACCCCAGTGGCCGCTTGATCGATCCGTCCTTCGCGCCGAAATGGGACAAGGCGGCCTGATCGCCGGTTGACCTCAAAACCAACTGACACACAAAATTACCAAGACCGGTCCGATTTGGGCCGGTCTTTTGCGTTTGGCGTTGCCCACACATCAAAAACGCGCGATTTTCGGCTGCGTCTTGCGCACAGCTTGTTTCGCACCTGCGAAGGGCGTATTTTATATAGTCTGATCAATTAACTGGCAGCACACCGCTTATGAGCACCGAAAACACAACCGACACAGCCTCCAACACCAGCACGCCAAAAAAGGACGATATCGCCCATCGCCCGTATGAGGATGTTCTGGCCCTGTTGCTGGGCACCATGGTGGTGTCGCTGGGTGTCACGCTCTATAGCGAAAGCATCCTTGTCACCGGCAGTACCGCAGGTGCTGCCCTTTTGATCGAACACATGACCGGGCTGTCATTTGGCGTGATCTTCTTCGTGATCAACTTGCCGTTTTACTGGCTGGCGTTTAAACGCATGGGCAAGGCCTTTACGATCAAGACCTTCATCGCCGTAGGTCTGGTCTCGGCCTTCTCGAAACTGACCCCGATGCTGGTCGAGTTCAACAATCTCAACCCGATCTATGCCGCCGTTGCTGGCGGGGCACTGATGGGGATTGGCCTGTTGATGCTGTTTCGCCATCGTGCGGGCCTTGGCGGGGTCAATATCCTCGCACTTTATCTGCAGGAAAACTTCAATATCCGCGCCGGCTATTTCCAACTTGCCGTGGATCTGGTGATCCTCATCTGCGCCTTCCTGACCCTGCCGTTTGACAAGGTCCTGCTCTCGATCCTGGGTGCGGTTATACTCAACCTGATCATCGCGCTGAATCATCGTCCAGGGCGCTATTTCTCTGCTCGTTAAATCGGCTGGGTAAAGAAAAAATGGCGATCCCTGCAGGACTCGAACCTGCAACCTACAGATTAGAAGTCTGTTGCTCTATCCAGTTGAGCTAAGGGACCGCTGGGTGGGGTGGTTACGACCCCTGGGGCACGGCATTGGACGCCTGCCCGATATGGTTTCAGGGTTTACCGTCCCCTGTCAGACGAAACGGGGCGGAAATCCGCCCCGAGAATTGGTCAATTGCCAGTGGCCGTTGGCCAGATCAGACGACGCGTTTGAACGCGAAGTTATCGGCATAGGCCTTGAGCTGCAGTTTACGCGGTTTGGGCATTTCGATATCCGCGATCAGCTTGTGCTTGGCGGCAAAGGCCTGCGCTTCTTCGAGGGTTTCGAACTCCATACGGACCTGACCACGGGTGTCGGTCGATCCGATCCAGCCCATCAGTTGATCGGCAACCTTTTTCGCACCCGGTTCAAATTCCATGACCCAGTGCTTGGTCGCAGCCTGACCGGACTGCATGGCGTTCTTGGCAGGTTTGTAAACACGGACCTTCATCGGGACCCTCGTCTTGACCTTCGGGATAAGATGGTGATGGCAGTATAAACGGGTCTCTCTAACCCCTGCTATCTCTTCATCTTTTACACCTTTTATCGTGACTTGGAAATCCCGTTGGGCATCCGAAAAACGATAAAAGGGGAAAATGGTCGGGAAGGCGAGATTCGAACTCGCGACCCCCTGCTCCCAAAGCAGGTACGCTACCAGACTGCGCTACTCCCCGACGCGGATGTGGATTTAGCACCATCTTGCTGGGTGGGCAAGACCGCATTGTGCGTTTTTATCGAAAAAATGACGCAAGAAGTTGCACAAAAACCAAAGGCCGCAGATATCCCCTGCGGCCTTGCTATTGCTGATTGATCATTTGCCTGTTGGCGAAATGCCGCCTGCCCGGCTTAACGCGGCAGGCCTTCAACCTTTTCACCGACCTCAAATCCCATCCGGTCTGCCGAACCCCCATTAAGTTCGAGCACAAAACGCACAGGCTTTGGCGACGGAATGATGGTTTCTGATTGCGGCACGGTGCGCTTTTCAATGCCGACAATCGTGCCCTTGGCATCGATAAACAGCATATCAAGCGAAATGAAGGTGTTTTTCATCCACATCGAAATGTCGCGGGCGCTGCCGAAATCAAACAGCATGCCGGCATCCTTGGCCATTTCGGTACGGAACATCAGGCCGCGCGATCGTTCTTCGGGTGTTATGGCCAGTTCAACATTAAACACCTCGCCATCAACAAGAAGACGCGAACGATCAAATCCGGTTGCCTTTGCATTCAGCCCGGCAACAACCGCCGCGCTGATAAAGCACACAACCAAAGCCATCTGAAAGAACGACTTCATACCCCATATCCTCTTAGTCTTTTGACGCGATCCCGAACCTCGTCCCGGATGACGCCACCCCGCCATGGATCTGCAAGTGTGGTAAACAATTCACTTGCTGGCTGCCTGCCACGACTATGCGACCACTTTATGACACGCAGGATATTTTCCGCTGTTTTGGGTAGCACATCAGGTATTTCGATCCCGTTAACGGTTGCCCACACCCCGGACCAACAGCGTGCCACGCCATATGGACTATATCCTCCGCCCCCCAAAACAAGGCTTCTGGGTGCCAATCGGGTCATCGTCCCCACGACTTCCCAGATCGACTGATTGCCCAAAAGCTGTTTGGACAATGGATCTTCTGCAAGAGTATCACATCCGCATTGTAAAACAATAGCTTGAGGCGCAAAACTTAATCCAAGAGGAATCAAATATTCAAACAGGACGTAGCGCATCTCGTCATCATGCATGCCCCCCGGCATCGGAAGGTTGCGTGCCATGCCCCCGGCAATATCATCAATCGCCCCGGTCTTTGGCCACAGGTCTTCCTGATGCATGGACACGGTCAGAACCCGCTCGTCCTCGGCAAAGGCAATCTGTACCCCGTCCCCGTGATGGGCATCGACATCGACATACAAAACCCGATCCAACCCACTATCGAGCAAGGCATAAATCCCCAAAACAGGGTCGTTGAAATAACAGAACCCGGACGCCCGATCGCGCAAACCATGGTGGGTGCCGCCTGCCGGGTGATGAATAATGCCGCCGTCCCGGATCAGATTGGCGGCCATCACCGACGATCCGGCCGCAGTCGCCGGGCGCCGGAAAATTTCCGGATAGATCGGATTGCCATTCTTGCCCAATCCGAACCGTTCCATCATGTCGTCGGGCAAGAATTGGTCGCGTTCGGCCTGCATGACAGCCGCGATATATTCGGGATCATGGAACCGCGCGAGTTGATCGGGTGTGGCCACCGGCCCGGTCAGATAGGTGCTTTCGTCCACCCACCCCAACGCATGCACCATATCCACCACCAGGGACACCCGGGGGATCGCCAGCGGATGTTTCGGGCCATAGCTTGAGCCACGATAAATCTCGGCCGCGATCATGCGGCTGGGAATGCTCGGCGTTCTGTAATCAGGCAGTTTCATCATTTCAGACCGGACAATGATGCAGGCACATCTGCGAGAAGTGCCGGGTTTCGCAGCCTTGTGCAAGCCCGGATTTGCTCAATTTTCCTCGGAAAAATGCCTTTATCACGGACGATTTCAATCTGTGACGCGCAAAAGTTGTAAAAATATGTCCCTAAATGAGGATGGCGCCCCTTATACACGCAGATAGTCTCCCCATATCAATTTTGTCGATCCATTTTTCCGGTCTTTTAGACGCTAGAGAGACTTGCCTTGCATATTTCCAAAACGGATCAGATCAATATTCTGGTCATTGATGACGAAACCGATATGAGCGAGTTCGTCGCTGATGCGGTAACCGCCATCGGCCACAATGCGGTCGCGGTGTCGGATGCCGACGATTTTGTCCGCGCCTACTCCACCGCATTTGACGTGATCATTCTTGATCTGTTCATGCCCAAGCTGGACGGTATCGAGATCATTCGCTTCCTGCATGAAAACCGCTCGCACGCTTCGCTGGTCCTGATGAGCGGCAAGGACAAATCAATTTTGCATTCGGCGTCCGAACTTGCATCTGAACGCAACATGGAAGTGCTTGGCGTTCTTGAAAAGCCATTCACCATTGATCAACTTGAAGCCATTCTCGACAAGTTCATCCCGCATGCACACCGCCAGAAAGCCCCACCCTCAGATATACCGACTGAACAGGGCTTGCGTCGTGGCATCGCCGATCACGAATTCTTTCTTGTTTATCAACCTCAGTTTGACCTCAATACGGGTATGATTTCCGGGGTCGAAGCCCTGTTGCGCTGGCAACATCCAGTACGTGGCCTGATCCATCCCGGGCTTTTCATTCCACTGGCCGAGCAATCCGGCCTGATCAACAATCTGACCGAATATGTGCTTGAAGAAGCCATGTCCCAAATGGCGAGATGGCGTGATCACGACATCACCATGTCGATCAATGTCTCGCCGACCACGGTTGTCGATCTTGATATGCCCGAAAAGCTTGATGAAATGATCAAGGCTCGTGATATCGCCCCTGAAAAGATCATCATTGAACTGACCGAAACGGCGATCATGGAAAATGTCGGGTCCTACATGGATATTCTGACCCGGCTTCGGATGAAGAACTTTGGTCTTTCGATTGATGATTTTGGCATCGGCTACTCATCCATGCAGCAATTGGTGCGTGTGCCGTTCAATGAATTGAAAATCGATCAGTCGTTTATCCGTCAGGCCGTGACAGATCGCGAATGTCAGGCCGTTACGCAGATGTCGATGTCACTCGCCCATGGCCTTAACATGCGTGTGGTTGCCGAAGGGATCGAAAACCAGGAAACCTATGATTGGCTCAAGAGCATGGGCTGTGAAATCGGTCAGGGCTTTCATATGGCCCGGCCCACTTCGCCGGTCGAAATCGAAGAACGGTTCCTGTCCTAGGATCCACACCAAAATGGCGGCACATTGATGAAAAAGCCCCTGCTCCTTGTCAAAATCCTGACACCGATGATCCTCGTCGCACTGGTCATCGGTATCGGAAGCCTACAGGTCCTTTACAAGGATATGGTCAAGGCGCGCAGCGCATCAATGCTCAGCCTCGCAGAGACCAATGCCGAACTGATCAATGCAGTTGCGGCCTATGATTATCGCGAAGCACCAAGCGACCACAAGGAAGATGCTTTTGCCGCAACCATGTCGCAGGTCGAGGATGCCTTCAATTCACTTTCGGCTCTGGAAGGCACCGAAGAACTGTTGGTCGTTCGGCGTATCAATGACGCCCTTGAAATTCTTGTTCATCAGGAAACCAAGGTCAAAGAACGCAGCCACAGCGAAACAGTCCCGGTGAATTCCGACTACGCAAGACCAATGCTTGAAGGCTTGGCGGGAAAATCCGGCCTGATGTGGGTTTTTGACGATGCCGACAACGAGCTCCTTGTCGCCTATGCACCCGTTCCGAAATTGGCAGTGTCCGTTATCGTCGAAGCCACCTGGGATGACATGATTGCGCCTTTTGTTTCTACCGCAATCATGCTGATAACACTGGGGATTGGAGCAATTGGCGTCGCCACCGCCTACACCTACACGCAGATCATGCAACTGTTCAAAGGCACGCTACGGGCGCAAGATCAGGCCCAACAGGCCCTGAAAGAAGCCGAGGCGGCCCAGAATGTCCTTGAACATGCCCTGAAATCGTCCGGCGAAGGCTTTGCCCTGTTTGATGCCGAAGATCGACTGGTGATCTGTAACGATGTCTATCGCGATATTTACAAAACCCATGCCGACGCAATCAAGAAAGGCAACAGTTTCGAAGAGATCCTGCGCACAGGATTATCACGTGGTGCGTTCCCCGATGCGATTGGGGTCGAGGAAATCTGGCTGGCCGACCGCCTGCAACAGCACCGCCTCCCCACAAGCCGTGTCGAACAACAGGTTGGCGACCGATGGCTTCTGATTTCCGAACAACGCATTGAAGGGGGTGGCACCGTTGGTGTGCGCACGGATATTACCGAGCTCAAGAACAAGGAACGCGAACTTCGTGATAGCGAACGGCGTTTTCGCGATTTTACTCAAACTGCTTCTGACTGGGTCTGGGAAACGGATGCAAACCATCGCATCAAGGATACAAGCATCCGCGCAGCCGATGTGCCAAACTTCGATATTGATAATTTGCAGGGCAAACGTCGCGACGAATATGCCGCCGAACCAACTGACACCCCGAAATGGCGGGAGCATTATGAAACACTTGAAGCCCGTCAGCCATTTCGGGACTTCCAGTATCAGGTCCAACTCAATGATCGCACGGTGCTGACAATTTCGATTTCCGGTGTTCCGGTGTTTGACGATGTTGGAAATTTCCTTGGTTATCGCGGAACGGGACGCGACATCACTGCGCTTATTGAAACCCGGGAACGTTTCCGCGTGGCATTCGAAAGTGTCACAGTCGGGATTGTGTTTGCCGATGAAGAAGGAGTGATCGAAGGCTTCAACCCCAAGGCCGAGAACATATTTGGCTACAGTGCAGAACAGGTCATTGGCCAGAACGTATCGATGCTGATGCCCAACCCGGATAGTTCGCGTCATCACACCTATATCAAAAACTATCTCAGCACTGGCGAAGCGCAGATCATTGGGATCGGCCGGGAAGTCAAGGGCAAGAAACAGGATGGCACGATCTTCCCGATGAACCTTGGCATCGCCGAAATGAACGTACAGGGTCGCCGCCACTTCATTGCATCCATTACCGACCTGACCGCTGAACATGCGCTTGAACAACAGTTACGCCGCTCCCAGAAGATGGAGGCCATTGGGCAATTGACCGGTGGTGTTGCGCACGATTTCAACAACCTGCTTGGCATCATTGTCGGCAACCTTGATCTTGCCCGGCGCAAAATTGATGACGACTCACCGATCTCCAAATTCGTCAGCAAGGCCATGACGGCGGCTGAGCGCGGGGCGACACTGACCCGGCGGCTGTTGAATTTCTCCCGCCAGGCGCCAGAGGAAAACGCAGCCGTTGTGATCAACGACATCCTTGCCGAACTGCGTGAACTGATCGGCAAATCGATCACCTCAAAAATCGGCTTTGAACTGAAACTGGCGGATAATCTTCCAGCCGTTCGACTGAATGTCGGCGATTTTGAAGATGCGATTATCAATCTTGCCATCAATGCGCGTGATGCAATGCCCGATGGTGGACAACTGACCATTGAAACCCGCGTTTCCCATATTGACGCGATCACCGTGCCCGCCGTGCAAAAAGTCCCCGAAGGCGATTATGTCGAGCTGATCGTCAGCGACGATGGCAAAGGCATGACGCCCGAAATCGCCGAGCAGATTTTCCAGCCCTTCTTCACCACCAAGGAACGCGGCAAGGGTACGGGGCTTGGTCTTGCGATGGTCTATGGCTTTGTCAAACGTTCGGGCGGGTATATCTCGCTTTATTCAGAATCTGGCCTGGGCACCACGTTCCGGATTTATCTGCCATTTGCCGATGAGGACGGACAAAAGGTTCCCTACAGCAAATTCAATATCGAGGCCGAGGCGGAGCCAGAACACGGCAACGAGACCGTCCTGATCGTCGACGACGAGCAGCAACTGGCTGAAATCGCGGCCTCGGTACTTGCCGAGTATGGCTATACGACCATCACCGCGCACAGCGGCAAGGAAGGCTTGGCGATCGTTGAAGAACGCGACGACATCGACATGGTCTTTACCGATATTGTCATGCCCGGCGGGATTAACGGGTTGGAACTGGGCGACAAGGTGCGCGAAATCCGTCCAAACATTGCTGTTCTGACATGTTCGGGCTTCACTGCAGGTGTCCTGCATGAACGGGCCGGGGACAAGCCGGTCTATCCCCTGGTCAACAAGCCCTACACCAACCGCGAACTGGCGAACGCCGTGCGCAAGACGCTTGATCAGACGTCCAGTGATCAGACGGGTGCGTTCTGAAGATCAAGATGCATGGTGGTTGAGGACTGGAAACCAAACAGATGGCGGAAGGGTCCGATGTGATTGGTTTCAATTGCGCGAAAGCCGCACCGTTCATAAAGCGCCCGTGCACGTGGATTGATATCAATAACATCCAGCCTGACCTTCGCAAGGCCGCGCTCCCGGGCGGATTGCGCCACCGCATCAAGCAAAGCGGTTCCAACACCGCGCCCGCGCGCGACCGGATCGACAAAGATGCCATCCATCAAAAGGATATCATCTGCCAAATCGCGATCCAGCATATCCAACAACAATCCACGCCATAACCCGCCCCACCATCCATAGATCAGGCTCAAGTCTTCAAGATCGCCACCAATAAATGCGCCATGCTGCGTTTTGAAACCGGCAACGCCAAGCAACTGGCCGTCGTCGGAAACGGCGCTGATGGCGTGATCTGTCCCGATGACACGCTTGATAAAGGCCAAGGCCTTGTCTTCAGGCTTCATAATCAATGAAAGTTTTTGACGAAACGCTTCCCAGAAAAGATCACATGCCAGATCAATATGCTCCGCCGCCAAACCCGGTCGAATGGTGAACCCCTGATGCCTCATACCCGTCTTTCTGTTTAATGGCCCCGACAGATAGATAGAGGAAACCATCAAATTCACAAATCAAAGATATGTTTCACTTTACGGCAAAGGTTCAGCTGGCACTGGCGCGCGGCCGAATGATCTTGCCGCTTTTGCGCTGTTCAAACAGATGCGCGATCCAGCCCGCCATCCGCCCGACGGCAAAAATGCCAAGCCCAGCCCCCTTCGGCAAACCAAGTTCGCGTTCGATCAAGGCCAATCCGAAATCAAGACTGGGGTGCTGCCCGGTATTTTGCGCCACCTGACGTGCAATTCGGGCCCAGAAGACATCACCGGTTTGACCACAGGCCTGCATAAGGGCACGGGTGCGCGGATCGCCATCGGGATAAAGCGGATGCCCAAACCCCGGCGGCACATGATCTGGATCGATCTTGCCGTCCGCTTTTTCGACCTGATCCATCCAGGCCCGACATTTCGGTGTCAGGCCGCCATGACGCGTACCCGACAGGGTCGACAAACCCGCCATCAGGGATGCCGGTATGGTTGCCCCGGCTGATGCCGCGACGCGCACGGCATACGCAGACGCATTAAGCTCATGATCCGCACAAAGCACCAGGGCGCGACGCAACAGATCCGGTGCACTCTCATGATCTGACCACGCATCTGCCAACAGCAAATGCATCGGACTTTGCCCGTCATCCGATACCCCTGCCGCAGCCAGCGCACCAAGCCGAACGATTCTTGCTGCGATCGGGCGACCATCGCCGCGCGGCGATCCGGTCATAAGGTCGGCCATCATCGCCACCATACGCTGAAACGCCAGATCATGCTTGGCAGATACAAAGTCCGGCACGGCATTCAATGCAGGATCACATCGAAGCCCGGCCAAAAGTCCGGCCACGTCCTCAAGCGTCATGGTATGCGACAGCTCGACCGCATTTTGACCGCGATAGTAAAACTGCCCATCATTGATTTGGGTGATGTCCGAAACCAGGATCGGCTCCCCCCAATCAATGGTGGAGGCGGCAACAGATTGCCGCGACCGGCCACGTCGTTTTCGATCATGCAGTTTGGCGACATCGCGCCGGTCATACAGGCTTTTGCGCGCATCACCGGGATGGGCAATCGCGCGCACTATCCCCCGGCTGACATAGGCGTAAAGCGTGTCGCGCGATATGCCGACCTGCGTGCAAACGTCTGCTGCCGACAATGTGCAGAATGATCCGTCATCGATTTTTTTCATATTGATTATCTTGATCAAGATTGACGGTTTGTCCAGTCCGGGATGATGCTTTGGGTCTTACTGGTTCCGCCCCCTGAACAAGGAAACGCCATCATGCCCAACCGTTTCACGCCCCAAATCGCCAATGCCCTTGGTCTTTCTGAAACACCTGAAATCACAACCATCCGCACAGACGCCTTGCCGTCCTATTTCGCAGTATCGGAACTGGCCAGCGCAAGTATCGGGATGGCGGGCGCGATGATTTCAAACTGGCGCGCGCTTGAAACCGGATCGCTTGCACCGGTAACGGTTGATCAGCGGCTGGCGTCGAAATGGTTTGATATGACGATCCGTCCACAGGGCTGGAAATTGCCAAGCATCTGGGATCCGCTGGCAGGCGACTATCAAACCCGCGATGGCTGGATCCGTTTGCATACCAACGCACCGCACCACCGCGCGGCCGCACTTTCTGTTCTGGGCGATTACCAAACCCGCGATGACCTCGCCATGGCGGTACGGGATTGGCAAAGCGACGCGCTTGAAACCAAAATCGTTGCGGCCAATGGCTGCGCTGCGGCGATGCGCAGCCTTGCGGAATGGCAGGCACACCAGCAAGGAAAAGCCATCGCCACAGACCCCCTGATCAGTTGGCAGCAGCATGCAAAAACCATTGTCACGCCTGCATCAATTGACTCGACCTGCCCGCTGCGTGGCATCCGGGTCCTTGATCTGACACGTGTCTTGTCCGGGCCGGTCGCCGGGCGTTTTCTGGCCGCCTATGGTGCGGATGTGCTGCGCATTGATCCGCCGGGCTGGGATGAAGGTGCGGTCATTCCCGAAGTGACACTCGGCAAACGCTGTGCGGGACTTGATTTGCGCGAAGCTGAAGACCGAAAGATATTTGAAGATCTGGTTTCGAATGCGGACATCTTGCTGCACGGCTATCGCCCGGCTGCCCTGCCCGCATTGGGCTATGACGCCAAAACCCTGCGCACCATTAACCCGGCGCTGATTGACGTGACACTGTCTGCCTATGGTTGGACCGGGCCATGGGCAAAGCGGCGCGGGTTTGACAGCCTTGTTCAAATGAGCTGCGGCATAGCCGATTGGGGCATGATGCAGGCGAGTGCGGAGAAGCCCATTCCGCTTCCCGTTCAGGCCCTTGATCACGCGACGGGATATCTGATGGCGGCCAGTGCCGTTCGCGCCCTGATCCGCCGCGCCACGCATGGCGAAATCACAACCGCCCGCCATTCATTGGCCAGAACGGCACATATGCTCAGCAAGACAGCGACGCCCGATTGCATTGGCAGGGTTGCTGCGGAAACAGACGCGGATATTGCCGCAAATCTGGAAGAGA
Organism: Thalassospira sp. HF15; assembly: GCF_011806525.1. GTDB lineage: Bacteria > Pseudomonadota > Alphaproteobacteria > Rhodospirillales > Thalassospiraceae > Thalassospira. The sequence continues at coordinate 683,844 of NZ_JAAVKI010000001.1, forward strand.
CGGACTGGGGTCCAGCCCGACGCATCGCCTTTCCCGTCAACATCGCAGGCACACCCCATCGCTGGGATCACCCGGCAGGAAAGCTGCATCGTCATGCTGCGCGCTGGTAAGGTGTGATCAGGATCAAGTTCAAGAATTGTCACAAACCTTGACGTCGCCGATTTGTCTGCGCATAGTCGCCTGATCTCCGGGGGGGCCGATCGTAAATCGGCTGAGAGGTTCGGTGTTGCCGAACGACCCTTTGAACCTGAACCGGTTAAGACCGGCGTAGGAAGGATCGTATGCGCAGCACAGAACACGCGCCCGACATGGCGCAAAACAATCCAGCCCGTTTCGACATTGCCCTGCATGCGGCCCGTGTGGCCTTTAACGGTGCGGACGTTTTCCATGATCTTGATCTGACATTGCCCGCTGGCAGCTTTACTTGCCTGCTGGGACCAAGTGGTGTGGGCAAAAGTACGCTTTTGCGCTATTTCGCGGGCCTCGTCGAAGGCGATGTTAGCGGTACCATCACCTGTTCGGACAATACCCCGCTCAAAGACCGGGTCGCCTATATGGCGCAGCAGGATTTGCTGCTGCCGTGGCGCACAGTGCATGAGAACGTCGTGCTGGGCGCTGTCCTGCGCGGCGAAACACCCAAACATGACAAAGCCTCACATTTGCTGACCGAAGTTGGATTAAGTGATGCGGCAAACCTGCGCCCTGCTGAACTGTCTGGCGGCATGAAGCAACGCGCGGCCCTTGCCCGCACCCTGATGGAGGATCGCCCGGTCGTTCTGATGGACGAGCCGTTCTCGGCTCTTGATCCACTTAACCGTCTTCGCCTGCAGGAACTTTCCGCCCGCATGCTGCGCGGCAAAACGGTCCTTCTGGTCACCCACGACCCGCTTGAAGCCCTGCGCCTTGGCGATCGCGTTCATGTCCTGTCAGGCAGTCCGGCACGATTGCAGGATGCCATCACACCAAAGGGCCAAAGCCCGCGTAACATTGCTGATCCCGATATCCTGGCACAGCAGGCCGAATTGCTTGGTCAACTTGGCGCAGACGCGTCGGAGGGTGCGGTATGACGGGTCAAAATAATCCTCATACAAAATCCATCCCGCTGTCGGAGCGTCGCTGGCTCAAGCTTGCGCGGCCGCTGATCATTATCGTTGCGCTGATTGCCACTTGGCAGGTCCTGGTGATTGTCACCGGCGCGCCGAAATACATGCTGCCGCCCCCGGCCGATGTCTGGTCAACGCTAAACGAACGTCATGCAGTCCTGCTTGATCATGCGCAATACACCATCGCCGAAACCGTGATCGGCCTCTTTGCCGGCGCCGCGCTTGGCACCCTTGCGGCTATTCCGATGGCGCTGTTTTCACCGGTGCGGTTCTGGTTGATGCCGATCCTGCTGGTATCGCAGGCCATTCCGTTCTTTGCGCTGGCGCCGCTTCTGGTGTTGTGGCTGGGCTTTGGCTTGGCGTCGAAGATCGCCATGGCGGCACTCATCATTTTCTTCCCCGTGACGGTTGCGTTCTTTGATGGGCTGTCACGCACCGAGACCGGCTGGCTTGATCTGGCGCGCACCATGGGGGCCAGCCGTTGGCGGCTTTTGACCCATATCCGCCTGCCTGCGGCCCTGCCCGCCTTTGCATCGGGCTTTCGCGTTGCCACCGCCGTCGCGCCGATTGGGGCTGTGATCGGTGAGTGGGTCGGGTCCAGTCACGGGCTGGGATATCTGATGCTGCATGCCAATGCGCGGGTTCAGATCGACATGGTTTTTGCCTGTCTGCTGATCCTGTGCGCCTTTTCAATCACGCAGTATTTCATTGTCGACCGCATCCTGCGCGCGGCCCTGCCATGGCAACCCGACAGCCTGAAACCGGTTCGATAACACCATTCACCGCCGTCAGGTTGGCGGCGAAACCAATCATCGCATGACTAATGCATGGCGCATAAATACGGAGGTCCTTCCATGTCACGCCTGAAATCCATGCTTACCGCCGCCACCCTTGGTGCTGCTGTTCTGGGAACATCCAGTACGGCCTTTGCTGCGGACAAACTGACCATTCTTCTTGATTGGTTTGTGAACCCCGATCATGCCCCGCTGATCGTTGCCAAGGAAAAGGGTTTCTTTGCCAAGCATGATCTCGACGTCGAACTGATCGAACCATCCGATCCATCCGCTCCGCCGCGCCTTGTTGCCGCCGGTCAGGGTGATGTGGCCGTAAACTATCAGCCACAGCTTCACGTTCAGGCCGCCGAGGGCCTGCCTCTGACGCGCATCGGCACCCTGGTTGCAACCCCGCTTAACAGTCTGATCGTGCTTGCTGATGGCCCGATCAAGGAAATCGCGGATCTTAAGGGCAAAAAGATCGGCTATTCCCTTGCGGGGTTTGAGGATGCGCTTTTGGGCACCATGCTGGGCAACCATGGGGTATCAATTGACGATGTCGAGCTGATCAATGTGAACTTCTCACTGTCGCCTTCACTTTATTCCGGTCAGGTCGATGCGATCATTGGCGGGTACCGCAATTTCGAGCTCAATCAGATGGAGATCGAAGGTAAACCGGGCAAGGCATTTTACGTCGAGGAAGAAGGCGTTCCACCCTATGACGAGCTGATCCTGACGGTGCGCAACGATAAAACCGATGATCCGCGTTATGCCCGCATGCTGGCCGCACTTGAAGAGGGCGTGCAATACCTGATCAACCATCCTGATGACAGCTGGCAGGCTTTCATTTCGGCTTATCCGAACCTTGATGATGAACTCAACATCAAGGCATGGGCCGATACCCTGCCACGCTTTGCCCTGCGTCCAGCCGCCCTTGATAAGGCCCGTTATGCGCGCTTTGCCGATTACATGGTCAAACAGGGCCTGATCGAAGAAAGCCCGGCGCTTGAGACCTATGCGACCGTAATCGAATAACTTTCAGTTCCCCCCTGCTTTCGTAAGGGCTGCCTCAGCACCTGCGAAAGCATTGGTCTGCCTCCGCATGGGCAGACCACCCCGAAGGCCGAAATGTGTGTCCCGCATTTCGGCCTTTCCCTTGCGCGGGTTGATTTGGCCGTTACCTTATAGTGGGTCGTATAAAGGACAGCAGATTGGTCAAACCAACACCGGATCAGGACATCAACGTGCAGCAAGAAAACAAACCCGACCACCACACAGAAACCGGTTTCGAGAACCATCACCCCCTGCCCGATACCGTCAAACGGTCTTTCTGGCATTTCTTGCGGCGGCGTTATTTCGGCGACGACAACTGGCCCAAGGCCAAACATCAGATCGGCAAGATCCCGACCGAAACACCTGATCATGACGCCATCCACAATCCAGACCCAAGCCGCCTGCAGGTCACGTGGGTCGGTCATGCCACGGTTCTGGTGCAATATAGCGGGCTGAACATCCTGACCGATCCGGTATTTTCGGATCGCGCATCGCCATTCAAGCGCCTTGGCCCGAAACGCTATACCCAACCCGGCCTTCACATTGATCAGTTGCCCAAGCTTGATCTGGTGTTGCTGTCACACAATCACTATGACCATTTCGATCTTGCCAGCCTGACACAACTTGGCAATGCGCCGTGCTATATCCTGCCGCTTAAAAACGGTGCGCTTTTGGAAAAGGCGGGAATCACTGCTGATCGCTATGTCGAACTTGATTGGGATGAAAGCCATCATCATGACGAGTTGAAGATCACGCATGTGCCGTCGAACCATTGGTCAAGCCGCAGCACCAAGGACCGCAAGGAAATGCTGTGGGGTGGGTATGTCCTTGAATTTTCTGATGGCTACCGGTTCTATTTTGTCGGCGACACCGGCTGGAACGAAGCACTATTTACCGAAATGGGTGCGATCCATGGCGGAATTGATTTTGGCCTGATCCCGATCGGGGCCTATGACCCGCGCGACTTCATGCGCAATTCGCACTGCAATCCCGAAGAAGCCATTCAGATCATGCAGAAAATGGGCGTCAAACAGGCGCTTGCCATTCACTGGGGCACATTTGTTCTGACTGCCGAACCGGTTGATGAACCGCCCGTCAGACTGGCGTCTGCCCGCAAGGATGCCGGAATTGCACATAGCGATTTCATTGCCCCACCTATTGGTGCGACCCGGTTCTTTGATGGCAAAAGCACTGCATCATCGACAACCTCGCAAAAGGTCGAGCATACGGCGTCTAGCTCATAGCAGCCCTTGCAAGTTCGGTTTGGTTGTTTTTCAATCTGCGTGCTAAGCATCAATGATTACGTCACAAAACCGTAACATTGATGGCCCGCCATGAGTTTGACTGTCTTTCTTGCCGTAATGGGTGCTGCCCTGATGCATGCCGTGTGGAATGCATTGGTCAAGGGTGGCTCGGACAAATTGATGAACATGACAGCGATTGTGCTGGGCCATACGCCGATTGTTCTCGTCCTGCTGCCCTTTGTTGAACTTCCGGCACGTGAAAGCTGGCCCTATCTGATTGGTTCCATCGGGCTTCATATCGGCTATCAGTTGTTTCTGATCCTGGCGTATCGTTTGGGTGATCTCAGCCAGGTTTATCCGATCGCACGCGGGTCTTCGCCGCTGATTGTCGCCGCTGTCTCGGTCCTGATCATGGGCGCAACCCTGCATGTCAGCGAGTGGCTGGCGATTGTCGTGATTGGGGTTGGCATCATCAGCATGTGCATCACAAGGCAGGCCGATGGTTTACACAACCGCAATGCAGCCGTTGCTGCCATCATCACCGGCTGTTTTATCAGCAGCTACTCACTGGTGGATGGCACCGGTGCACGGCTGGCTGGAACAGCGCTTGGATATTACAGCTATCAGACCATCGGTAATATTGTGATCTTTGCTGTGATTGTGACCCTCATGCGCCCGCGCATTCTTGCCGATATCGCGCAGTCAGGCAAAAAGGTCTTTTTCGTTGGTGGGACCGCGTCCTTCGGGGCCTATGCCACGGTGATGTGGGCCTTTACACAGGCACCGATTCCGCTTGTGGTCGCACTGCGTGAAACCGGCATTATCTTTGCCCTTCTGATCGGGGTGTTCTTCATGGGCGAAAAGCTTAATCTTGTGAAGATATCCTCGACCATGATGACGTTGGGCGGGGCGATTATCCTGCGTCTGGCGCGCAGCCTTTAGCGCTTTCCACCATGAGAAAGACCGGCAACACCAAATGGTATTGCCGGTCAGTCTGGTGCATCTGTTTGGGCGACAGATCGTCCGGCCCAATGCTATAACTGCGACCCTCATGAAGCCGTCACAACACAAAAGTTACGTTATAACATTGCAATTTTTCGCGTGAGAACCCGGTAAAGTCAAGTCCGCATATGGGAAATATGTGGACCCGACTGAAGCCGCAAAATACCTGCGCGCGTAAAAGCAATCAGACACGTGTGCGCGGGGTGCGACGCGTGCCGTCCTCGAACCGGCCAAGTTCCATGCCCTTTAGCGTGATGGATGGCTGTCCGGTGGTGATCCAGTCGGCCAGCACCTTGCCCACCACCGGCCCCATGGCAAAGCCGTGGCCAGAAAAACCTGATGCGACAAAGAAGTGTTTGGGGTTATCGAATTGATCAATCACCGGCACCGCGTCCGGGGTGACATCAATATCGCCCGCCCATGTATCGACAATGCCAACCTTCTTGATCTGCGGCAGGACCTTTTGCAGGTTGCGCATCGCATTTTTGACACGCACCTCATAGGGTTCCGCCTGATTGGTGCGTCGACCGATCATCGGTTGTTTGGCAGCATCCGAGCCCGGCATGCGATCGACCAGATCATCAAAGAACCGCTTGTTAAAGTGGAACTTGAAGGTCGCCCAATTATCAAACAAGCCCGGCATGAAATCGCGCGCGAACTTAAGACGCCCCATAGTGACATCAATGTCGGTCATGAATTCATCGGCGATGTTCAACGACCCGTCAGCGCGCTGACGAAACGCCAGCCCTGCTGCCAATGTACCCGCGGCCGAGATATCAGGAACGGGCGTTGTCCGGATCACCGTCCCGCGTGTGGTTTGCTGCGGCATACGACGCCCGAACTTGGCAACAAATTTATGGGTCGCAGCCCCAGCAGCGCAAATGACGTACTTGCATTTGATTTCGCCCTGCTCGGACACGACTGAGCTGATCGCGCCTGCCTCGGTCTCAATCGACAGCGCACCGCACCCCTCGGCAATAACTGCCCCCATCTCACTGGCGCGCTTGGCAATCGCAGGTGCGGCCTTTTTTGGTTCGGCCTGCCCATCGGACGGTGTGTAGATACCGCCAACACCCGGTGCTGTGATCCCCGGGGTCAGCTTTTCGACACCCTTGGGATCAAGAACCTGGGTTTCGATGCCAAAGTGTTTGGTGTCGCTAATCCAGTCTTCGAACTCGCTCATTTCCTTGTCATCGCGCGCAACGAACAGAACCCCGCCCTGACGCCATTCGAGATCGGCATTCAGTTCCTTTTCAAGGCCTTGCCAGATCTTGTTGCCTTCGATCATCAAGGGCAATTCAACCGGATCACGCCCCTGCTGGCGGACAAAGCCCCAGGCACGACCGGACTGATGGGAAGCAATTGTATCCTTTTCCAGAAGCACGACTTTCATGCCGGCCTTGGTCAGGTAATAGGCGCTTGAAGACCCATGAATGCCGCCGCCGATAACAACGACATCGCATTCCTTGGGCAGAGTGATTTTGGGATAAACAGTCATGTGGGGACCTAAAGATCAGTGTTTGGTGGCAATTCAATTTGGTGTGTGGCGGGAACCACGTTATGTTGCGCGGCAACAAATCTCAACCAAATCAGGTGCCACCATGTCTGATCATGCAAAAAAACAGTCCCCTGCCACCGTGAGCGCACAGGCGCTTGGCTGGGTCGACGAGGCTACAAAGTCCGTTACACCGCCGCTTTATCCCTCGACAACGTTCGAACGCAACACCGATCTCAGCTACCATGACGGGCGCTGCTACACCCGTGCAGACAACCCGACCTATGATCAGGCCTCCGCTGTTCTGAATGAACTTGAAGGCGGTTCTGAAACCCGTCTTTTTGCGTCGGGCATGGCGGCGGCCGTTGCGGTTTTGCATGCGCTGAACCCGGGTGATCATGTTGTCGCCCCAAAAGTCATGTACTGGGCGCTTCGCGGCTTCATGCTTGATAGTGGTGTGCGTGCCGGATTGACGTTTGATTTCGTCGATAACGCTGATATCGCCGACTGGGACAAGCACATTGTTGCCGGCAAGACGAAATTGGTCTGGCTGGAAACCCCGGCCAACCCGGACTGGCAGATCACGGATATTGCCGCCGTTGCCAAGCTGGCCCAAGCTGCAGGTGCAATTGTTGCCGTCGATAACACCGTTGCCACCCCGCTTCTGACCCGCCCGATTGAATTTGGGGCCGATATCGTCATGCATTCGGCAACCAAATACCTGAACGGCCACAGTGACGTCCTGGCAGGATCGCTGACCACGGCCAAAGACAGTGAATTCTGGCAGCGCGTCTGCAAACAGCATGCATCAGGTGGCGCGGTTCTGGGCGTGTTTGAAACCTGGCTTTTGCTGCGCGGGATGCGCACGCTTTCGGTGCGTGTCGAACGTGCCAGCGCCAATGCCATGGCAATTGCCAAGCATTTTGAAAACCATCCTGAAATCGAACAGGTACAGTATCCAGGGCTTGAAAGCCATGTCGGTCACGACATCGCCAAAAAGCAGATGACAGGCGGCTTTGGCGGAATGCTGTCGCTGCGGGTCAAGGGGGGTGAAAAGCGTGCGGTTGATTTCCATAACCAGTGCAAACTCTTCAAACGCGCGACCTCGCTTGGCGGGGTCGAAAGCCTGATCGAACATCGATCCTCGGTCGAAGGCCCGACCAGTCCTGTTCCGGGTGACCTTTTGCGTCTTTCGGTCGGGATTGAAGATTGTGATGATCTTGTTAACGACCTTGAAACAGCCTTGCGCTTAAGCAAATAACACCCAGACGTTTTCAATCCGGAACCAACTGATCGATGCCCAGGTCGATGCCAATACAAAACACAGTCAGTTCATATGCCTGCAAAGCACTGCGGGCCGTCTCTGTGTTGGTTCTGGCATCGGCTGTTTTACCTGTCCTGATGGCGGAACCCGCTGCGGCGCAGGATGACGGGAATGCCAACGGAACGCTGGACGTAAACGCCCTGCCCCCCGCACCGGGACTGATTTTTGATGTGCAGGCGGGCGAATACATCCTGTTTGATGGTCTGGTCGATCGTCTTTCGGATCGAAAATATGTATTGATCGGCGAAAAACACGACAACCCGATCCATCATCACCATCAGGCCCAACTGGTCGATGCGCTCAGCAAAACCGAGACCCGTAATCGCGCAATTGTATGGGAAATGTTCACCCGCGATCAGCAGAACACCCTTGATCATAATTGGCAGGACATCCCGATTTCAGAGCTGGGACCGGCCATGGCATGGGAAGATCGCGGCTGGCCGTCCTGGCATGATTATGCACCGATTGCCCAGGCTGCCCGCGACAACGGCCTGATGATGGTGGCTGGCAACCTGCCCGATCCCATCTTGCGACCAATGGTCACCGAGGGCAATTCCGCCATACCTGACGATCTGGCAAACCAGCTTGATCTTCCCGATATGCCGACTGAAATACTGGATCGATTTAACGTCGAAATCGCCGAGGGGCATTGCAACATGCTGCCCGACAGTATGTTGGGCGGATTTTCCGCCGTGCAGTTTGCCCGTGATGCGTCGCTTGCCCGCGCCATGAGCGATGCAACCAGGATCGAAGATATTGATGGTGCATTTCTGATTGCCGGGGCCATGCATGTGCGCCAAACCATCGCTGCCCCTTGGCATTTGCGACGCTATGAACCGGAACTTGCGGCCAACGACATTGCCGTAGTCAGCCTGATCGAGGCCGACGATCCAGGCCCGGATGCATCACTGGTCGAAGATTACGCAATGCGGTTTGGTGCCCCCGACGATATCGACTTCATGTGGTTTACCAATGATATCGCGCGCGGTGATCCGTGTCAGAACCTTGGCATGGGCGAATAAACGCCCGGCGGCAGCATCGCCTTATTTGATCTTGCGCGGCAGCCAGTCTGTGGTCGCAACCGGCTTGCCCTTGTGCGAGCGCATGACGCGCGGACGGACGACTTCCTTGGCCTCTGGCGTCGACGCAGTCTTGCGGACCGACGCATAGAATTCCACCAACTCGTCATAAGGGATGATCGTTCCCACCCCTTCCTTGTAGGCCTTGGTAAAGGGGGGATGATTGCGCACGGTCATGCTGAGATGTTCGACCGTGTGGTGGCCAAATTGCGCCCAGATGCTTTCAAGGAAATGGATGGTTTTCGGATCAACCGATTTCAAACGCACATCCGGACGGGGTTCTTCCATCACGGCATACAGGTTTGGCTCGACTGGCCCGAATTCCTCGGCAACAAAAATGGCGGGCATCAGCATGTTGCCGTGATAGTTCGCCCCGTAATAGGCCTGTGCCAGATACAACAGACGGTGCAGCTTTTGTGGCTGCAGGTATTCGTTGTCGTTAAGTGCAAGGTCGATAAACCTGAATGCGGCGTCAAATACCGTATTGAGAACCGGCTTGTTCTTCATGCTGGGCCCGATGGTCTGGGGAAACGATCACGTCATTGGCGCGATCATAAAGTCTATGACAGGCACCAACAAGCACCCGCGATCAGGTTTTTCAATTTTTGGGAATATGCCGATTGTCGTCAGCCCAGATCAAACCTGGCTAAACCGTCGCATCCAGATGCGTACCACGCACGCCGACACCATGTGTCACGGCATTGACAACCTGATAAAATGACGTGCCACTATTTGCCGACAGATCAAACGGGATCGACGGATCCAGCAGGCTTGAAAAATCGACATCGCTTTGCATTTCGACCGCACCTTCGCGGTCGCTGGCACGACGCGCGGCGGACAGATTGCGCTGCTCGGTGCGTTGGTCTTTCTGTTCGCCTGAATTTCCCTGACCGGACTGGCGCTTGTCTTTGCCATCAACATAGGCATTAAACAGAATGCCGTCGTCATCCGGATCATAGGTGTAATGCTGAGAGGACGCTTCGACCTGACTGTTGCGATCAGCCGTTGCCACACCGCGCGCACCAGCAGGCGCAAGCCGACCGTACTGGCCAACTTGTGAAACTGTCTGTGCGTTTTGGACCGATGCGATCATTTTCCTCTGCCTTGGTGAAAGCCCATAGTGGGCTAAAACCTAATTCAACGTCTGCATTATACATGAACATATAGGCATATGGCAGCAAATTCGCAATTCCTGCCGCCGCATCAGGCCCTTGACCGTTCAATCGCCTTCGAATTCGACAAGATGGAACTCTTCGACGCCACGATCGCGGATCTTCTGTGCACCGCCAAGATCGGGCAAATCTATGATAAAGGCACAACCTGCAACCTCTGCACCGATCTTTTCAACCAGATCAATTGCCGCAAGTGCAGTACCGCCCGTCGCAATCAGGTCATCCATGATCAAAACGCGGCTGCCTGGTTTGACGGCATCCTTGTGGATTTCGATCACATCGGACCCGTATTCCAGCTCGTATTCGACACCGACCGTCTCAGCCGGAAGCTTGCCCTGTTTGCGGATGGTGACAAACCCGACCCCAAGCGCAACAGCAACCGCAGGGCCGATAACAAAGCCACGGGCCTCGATACCGGCGATCATGTCGATCTTCTTGTCCTGGAATTCGGCTGCGAAACTGTCGATCACTTCACTCAGACCATAAGGGTCTTCGAAAAGCGTCGTGATATCCCGAAACATGATGCCCTTTTTCGGGTAATCGGGAATGGTACGGATCAGCGACTTGATCGACATGGGATACTCCGGCCAGATATCAGGAAATGCGAAAGCGCAGATCAAAAGCCATGAATATCATAGCCAGATCACATACGGCGACACTTGATGCCTGAAACCAAGCGGATTGGCAAGGCACATCCCTATTGGAACGTCCGCGCCATAATCTAATGCGCTGTGATCAAGCAGCGTGTGGTGTGGTAATGTGCTGGGGTGTATGGGTGGCTGGCGCATTCACCGCGACAAAATCATTGGCTAGCTTTTTACTGATTTCTGCGCGGGTACCACGTGGCAGGCCGGTCTGCGCTGCCTGACGGTTGCCCCATACCGCCCGATAGAGGCGATAGTCATGATCATTGATCTGACCAAATACCTTTTCGACTTCCATCAGAGTCTGGACGTAACTCTTTTTCATGTCAGCCATCCTGTTGCTCGTTGGGGTTTCAACGGGTTTCATCGTTGAAATGCTGCGCATCGTTTTGGCGATGCGTCGTTTACAGAAGCCATATAGTCCGAACTTCATGGCCTCTCAACTGCAGCACGGTGACAAGATCGGGAAGAATTTGTGACAGCCTGCCCTATTGTCCCCGAACCGCAACACCCGCACGTCACGGCACCAGAAGAATTCTGCCAAATTGGCGTCGAAGAAACATATAAAAAACGGCCCGCCTTCCGCTTGGAAGACAGGCCGTCATACATCTCGATCACTGCGCAACCAGCGCGTTTAACACGCTAGTTCAGTTTCTTGGCGGCTTCGGCCTGCCGGGCTTCTTCGTCGATCTGTTTTTGCAGTGCGTCGCCATACTCACCGTAAATCCGCCCTTCAAGGGATAGCTCCAGAAAACGGATATAGTCGTTTTGATCCGTGATCTTGGCGCGTGCCACTTCGATCACATCAAACGGGCTTGCGGCATCCAGATCATATTTCCGGATCAGACCCAGCATTTCTGCCGTGATCTGATCAAGTTTCTTTCGGGTGTCGCTATAGGAAAGCGTCATCAGACAATCCTGTAAATCGCTTGGGTTTTCTGGCCTGCTTATGCCTGTTTGATGCTTGGCTGGCAAGTCCCGGCAACATGAAAACAACCGCGCGCACCTTGCGAACTATACAAATTCAATTCGCGCGCCTTGAGGCATATCAAAGCACTTTTTGCGCGAACATGCATGGTTCAAACGCCCATGAATTGGATCGAAAAACCCTGTTTCATAGGGTTTCTTGAAGTCGTCGTCACCGGGGAATAACCATGCGTATCCTGTCCGCTTTCAACGCCATGAGCATTCGTAAACGCTTTATGTGGGCGTCCGCATTTGGCGTCTCGACCACCGTGATCATTGCCCTTTTGATGATGACCGTTGTCGAAGAGAAGGCCATGGATGAAAAGCTTCATCAGCTTAGCGAGAACGAACTGACATCGCTCCATGCGCTTATCGTCAATGTCATGGCTGCGCGCCCCGACGATGTTGATGACATCGGCATTCAGGTGTTCAACAACTGGTTTGACAGTCGCAATGGTGACTATCCTGGCGAACTTTGGTCGGCTTGGGGCCCTACGACCATGGCCTATATGGAAGAATTCGGTGACAAGCCGCCTAAAACCCCACGTGACGAGATTGACCTTGAGGCGATTGAAACCGGTGAGATGATCGGGCGTTATACCGATAATGGCACCTATCGCCTTTCAATGCCGATTGTTCTGGGTGAAACAAAGGGCGCAGACCGCGAAGTCTGTTTCAGTTGCCATGGTGCGATGGAAGCCGAAACAGGTGACGTGATTGCGGTCCTGTCCTCAAGCCTTTCGGTCGCCCCGGAACAGGAAAAGACCAATCGCATTCTGATCGGCATCGTTCTGGGTGGTCTGGCGATTGCGATTGCCACCATCATCGGCATGCGTATTTTGCTGTCACGGATCGTGACCGGTCCTCTGTCTGATCTTGGCAATGACATGAACGCCCTTGCAGAAGGCAACACCAATTTTGAAATCAACGCCCTGTCGCGCCGCGATGAAATCGGCGAAATGGCGAAATCGGTCGATGTGTTCCGCACCAATGCGATTGCCAAAAAACAGATGGAAGCCGAGCAGAGAGAAGAGTCTGCACGCCGCGAAGAGCGCATGCAAAGCCTGGAACGCCATATCGGCAGCTTCGAAGGGGTGATTGCCCAGATTGTTGGCGCGGTATCGACCTCGGCTGAACGCATGCAGACGACCGCACGCGGTCTTGTTGAATCCGCCGACCGGGCAAGCAAAAGCGCAACCACGGTTGCCGCAGCGTCCGAAGAAGCAACCGTCAACGTTCGCACCGTGGCAGATGCAGCCGATCACCTTTCGGAATCCATTTCCCAGATTGGCGAACAAGCCCAGCAATCCACGCAGATCGCCGCCGAAGCATCACGTGAAGCAGCCCAGTCATCTGACACTGTTCAGGGGCTCTCAGACGTCGCGAACCGTATTGGCGAAATCGTTGAACTGATCAGCGACATTGCCGGCCAGACCAATCTTCTCGCACTGAACGCAACGATCGAGGCCGCCCGTGCCGGTGAAGCAGGCAAAGGCTTTGCCGTTGTCGCGGCAGAGGTCAAAAACCTTGCCAACCAGACTGCCCGTGCAACAAACGAGATTGCCGACCAGATCACCGCCATTCAGGAAGAAACCGGTAAAACCGTGACTTCCATCGGCGATATCTCGGACGTCATCAGCCGCATTACTGAAATGGTCAATACCATCTCGACGGCCGTGGGCGAACAGTCCGATGCCACTGGCGAAATTGCCCAGAACGTCGAACAGGCCGCCATCGGCACACAGGAAGTCAGCAGCAATATCGAACGGGTCAGCAACACCGTCGCTGATACCGATCAGGCCGCGCACCTTGTGCTTGATGTCGCCGAGGAGCTCGGCACACTTTCAAATGATCTGCGTGCACAGGTCGATCAGTTCCTGCACGATATTCGCAGCAGTTAAGCGCAAACCAGCCCAATCATCACGATCCATCGACCGGCGGCAAGACAGTTGTTTTGCCGCCGGTCTTGTATTTGATGGACATCGACCAAAGATGAAACAGCGCCGAAAGCTGCGAGCAAATAGCAAAACCCTTGATGGCGATGCGACCAACCCACCTGAGATTGATAAAATTAACTTCAAAGAAACGTGTTACGTGCCTATTCTTACGTAAACAATAATACGCGTTATTCTAATATCTGGTGACTAGGCTGCAATAAGCGCTGTCGCGACGACCCGGGGGATTGTGGGGACAATGTCGTTTACGACGATTTTAGGCATTATGGTCGGCCTTGGCCTGTTTATCGGGTCGATCTTTATTTCGACCGATAACTATCTGGTATTCTTAAGCCTTTCGAGTGCGCTGATGGTGGTTGGCGGCACATTGGCTGCGACCTTTATTGCCTACGAAGCGCGTTATGTGCTCCTTGCACTCAAACTGATTTTCAAGATCTTTCGCGCACCGCAAATGGGCCGCGGGCAGTTGACCGGTGAAGTCGGGCGCGTCGTCAAATGGGGCTATCTTCTGCAGAAGAAGGGCATCAATGCCCTTGAACAGGAAGGCGAGCGGGTCGGCAAGGATGAACCGTTTCTCGGCTGGGCGATAGAAGTCATCATTACCGGCTATGACGGCGAAGAAACCGCCGAAATGCTTCATAATGCCATTGATAACGCCTTTAACCGCAACCTTGTGCCGGTTGCGATCCTCAAAAGTATGGCGGCTGCGGCCCCGGCCTTTGGCATGATCGGAACCCTGGTCGGTCTTGTCATCATGCTTGATAAAATGGCCGATGATCCGACCTCTCTGGGTGCTGGCCTTGCCATCGCATTGATCACCACCCTGTACGGGATTGTTGCTGCGCGCTTTTTCTTCCTGCCTGCTGCCAGCAAAATTCAGCAGCGCGAGGAAATCATGCGATTTCGTAATTACCTGATTGCTGAAGGGCTCATCATGCTGGCTGACCGTAAGGGCCCGCGCGCGATACAGGACAAGATGAATTCGTTCCTTGATCCGGCCATCCATTTCAATATCGATAAGTCGTCGAAGTAGGGAAAACCGTCATGGCCCGTCGCAAGAGGCGCTTGCAACGCACTGAAGAAGAACCGCTGAACGAAGACTGGCTGGCCACTTATGCTGACGCCATCACCCTTCTGATGGCGTTCTTTGTCATGTTGGTCAGTTTTTCCAAAGTCGAAATTCCGGTGTTTGAAAAGGTGCAGGCCGGTATTGCCGAACAGATCGGCAAGCGCGAAGTAGTGCGCCCGACACAGGTGCTTGAAACCGATCTGCGCGACGTCGTTTTCAACATGGCAATGGATAGTGCGGTAAGTGTTTCGACCGATGACGAAGGGATTTTGATGGAAATGGGCAGTGGTTCCTTCTTCCAGCCCGGGTCGGCAAACCTCACCAACGATGCTGTTCTGTTCCTCAAGGACGTCGGGGATCTGCTTAAGGAGCCCCGCTATCTTGGCTTTCAGGTCGAAGTCGCCGGCCACACCGATGACAGCCCGATCAATTCGCCGCGCTTCCCAACCAACTGGGACCTGGCCGCAGGGCGTGCGATTGCGGTTGTGCGGTTCTTTGGCGCGCTTGGCGTTGATCCCGACAGCAAACGCATGCGCGCCATTTCGTATGGCGAAACCAAGCCGAAACTGCCCAACCGCAATGATTTCGGAGAGCCGATCCCGGAAAACCGCGAAGCCAACCGCAGGATCGAAATCCGCGTCTTCCCGAAATACTCACGCGTGTTCTGACCGTGAAGCTTCATCACATATGATCTGACACGAAAAAAGGGGCCAACGGCCCCTTTTTTGTTCCGCAGGTAACGGTCACATCACTCGATATGCAGCACCATTTCATCACGCGCGGCAAACGCACCTGACCAGGTGGCGCGCGCTTTCTGCTCAATGGCGGTCATTGCAGTGTCATCATGATCCGGGTCATGATGGAAAAGTGCCAGTTGCTTGACATTCGCAGCCTGGCAAAGCCGGATGCCTTCTTGCCAGGTCGAATGCCCCCACCCGACCTTTTGCGGGAATTCCTCGTCGGTGTAGGTGCTGTCATAAATCACCAGATCGGCGTTTTCGATGAAATCAAGAATGATCTGGTCCGGGTTATCTGGATCATGCTCGGTATCGCTGACATAACAAACCGCGTTTCCGCCAAATTCAACGCGAAATGCTGTCGCGCCATTGGGATGACGCAGCGGAGCTGTTTTGATCACAATACCGTCTGCCGGATGCAGTTCATCACCAACATTGAAATCCTCGAATGTCAGCTTTGACTGCATTGCCGACAAGGGCACAGGAAACGTTGGGTCGGCCATCTGGGCAGAAAACACGCGCTCCACACCGCCCTGATGAGTCAGATGACCCGCCATCACCCGGAAGGATGCATTGGGGTTATAGGCCGGAACAAAGAACGGAAACCCGTTGATGTGATCCCAGTGCGTATGGGTCAAAAAGATGTTGGCATGGGTCACCTGGCGCCGGATCAGATCCTTGCCAAGATTGCGGATACCGGTTCCGGCATCAAAAATCAGGACTTCGTCGCCGACGCGCATTTCAATGCAGCTGGTATTGCCGCCATAAACCACATGATCCGGTGACGGGCAGGCAATACTGCCCCGAACGCCCCAGAATTTTACTTCAATCGCCATTCACCAAATCCCGTCCAAGGATTGACTGTCCATCACCGTCACCAGCTGACAAACGTTCGAACGATAACATCATAGAACACCAAACATTGATTGCACTTAGCACACTCAGTTCACGCCAACAGTGCTCCCAATCACAGCCCCGGTCATTTCATCGCCACGTCCGCAATTCACTGCAACCTCACACAAACCGATCGAATTGCGGTAATGGAAGCCGGTTCCTTGCGGTACATCCGAAAACGTTCGTGCACCTGAAAAAACGTGCTCATTGATTGTGATTCTCTCATCAACGGCACGCGAAGAAAGCCCTGTCATAAGATTGCCGTACGGATCTACATAGATCACTTCAGCCAATTCATCCGGCCAGTCTTGCGCCGCGCCAAATCGATCATCGGTCGCAATGTCATGCGATGCAAACGCCTGATCGTTTGCCACCCTTGCCGCCACCGGGCCAAACACATCCCGACCATGAAAACTTGCTGACGCATCCTGCGGCATCCAGTCAATGACCTTGATGGTTACCTGTTTTGCCCGACGGATCACCATTTCAAACAGACCATTGTCGGGCCCAACGAACGACACGCCATCTGCCTCGACAACAAGCCCCTTGCGCGCGCTGCCAACCCCCGGATCGACAACCGCCAGAACCACGTCGCCTTTCTGGAACTCGCAGCTCAATGCCGCAAGCAGATAACTGGCCGCCTTCGGGTTTCGATCCGGCGCATCACACATCAGATCGCAGATCGGCACGTTCGGAGCGTGCCGCATCACCACCGAACGCATCGTCCCGCTATAGGGGCCGTTAACACCAAAATCACTAAACACAAAGATCATGGCAGCTACCGGAAAGTCGGTTGAAAAACTGTCTTATGAAGACAACAACGCCGGTGGCAACGTTTTGATCCCACCGGCGTTATCGTTACGCTTTAAATATATGGTCACAAAGCGTGAAGTTCTACTTCACCTCGCAGAACTGACCACGCCGTTTCAGGTCGGCACACAACGAACTAGCGGCACTGTTACTAAGTCCAGTGGCCATCAGACGATAATAAGTGCCCTTGCCCGGAATATTGGCGCGCGTCACACCGTGCTGAAGCGACGCCAGTTGACCATAGCGCCCCTTGAGAATCTGCCAGCCACGCTCTGCCTGCGCTTCGTTGCGATAAGAAGCCAAATGCACCGACTTTGATCCGGTTGCAGCCATTGGCGCGGCATCTGCCATTTCCTCGGCCGCCTGAACCGGGCGACTTTCGCCTGTTGCCACGCGGCGGACCGGTTCCCCGGAATTGAGGGTCATGGCCGTGCCCTGCGCCGGTTCAACGATTGCGGCTTCAATCGCATCACGCTCGCGCTTGAATTCATCGGGTGTCACCAGCTTCATCTGTTGCAGGTCTTCGATGCGTGCGATCTGGCGCGCGGCATCCATAAGGCCCTGCGGCGCTGGCGGCGGGGTTGCGCGCTGACGCGGTTGCGCCGGAAGCAAGGCATCCAGAATGGATGTGCGTTCCGCAACATGTTCCTGTACCGTGATCGCCCCAATCTGAAGAGCCCGGTTCAACTGATTAAGCCGCTGCTCAACCTGTGCACCCTCTGGCGGGGGATTGTTCAGGAACGCTGATGGTGACGGCTGGCTCATGGGCAGCAGCGCGCCAAGGTTGGCGGAGCGACGGGCAGAATACTCTTCGGGTGTTACAAGCCCGGTCGCCTGAAGGTTACGCAGGATGGCAAACCGTTTGGCCACGGCCTCATCACCGGCTGAAAGTGCAGCACCGGCCGGGACATCCATCGGCTTTACCGGCCCGCTGGTCATCGCAGACGGCATACCACCAGAAGTCATCGGGGCATTACCCATGCGCCCGCTGGCAACCGCAGCAGCACCATTGCCAAGGCCCGAGGGCCCACTGATGATCTGATCATTGATGCTGAGCGATCCCGGAAGACCACGCTCAAGGCGCGAAAGATTGAATTCGGCCGCATCGCGCAACGGTCGGGGTTGGGTGCCGGTTGCCGAAGACATCAGAACCGTGCCGGGCGGGTTCATCGCAATCAGGGTCTCATAGCCATCATGGGCCCGATCCGGACGATTGGTGTTTTGATAAAGGACGGAGCGCCACAGCATTGCATGACCATCCTGGGGGTTCTTGCGAAGCGCCTCGTCAAAATACTTTTCGGCAGATGCGTAGTCACCACTGGCCAATTGCTGCAGGCCAAGGGCGGTGTAATTTTCATCGGCAAAAGACGTTGCCTCGTCCCAGAAATCCTGATCCAGCAGCGGCGCACAGGCCGACACCCACGAAACCATACCGATCACAGCAAGACCCTTGCCGATTTTCAGCCAGTTCCCGGTCCGCATTGCGGATACCTGCATGGCGCCAATCCCCTATTTCATAAAACCCGTTTTGGAAATCATGCTGTCGTGCCAGTTCATATACCAGCAACACCCTGCATGGACTTCCCCCATACAGGCTTGATTTTGCACCCTGCTTGCCAACAATTCGTTAAAGCAAATTCATAACAGTTTTTGACGCGACACTTGTCCTGCCATACGTATAGTTTCTATAAATAGAATAGTTGGAAATTCAGGACTCAACCCATTAACCAGACCTTCAGAACATTATGATTTGATCCGACTTCGGTCTTCGGTGTATCCAACCGGCAAACAAACAGTCAAAAAAACGTTCTCTCTTTCAGGGGTTTCGCGTGATTGAACCGCAGCAATATGGCCAACAGGCCCTTCAGGAATACCTGTTGCTGGATTATGTGCAACGGCTGGAGACCCGCAAGTACGGGCACCGGGCTGTGCATATCCACCTGTCACGCATGAAGCCGTTCCACCGCCGCGATTATCATATCCGCGTTGCAACCAATACCTTTGAAAGCTATGTGAAACTCTATGTCGGTCGTATCTTTGTTCTGACCAACAGTGATCTGATCTTTGTCTGGAAGGACAAATCGATTGCCGATGTCGAACCGGCTGTTGATACCCTGCGCTATCTGTTCCGTGACGATCCGCTGTCGCAGGATGACAGCGAGGAAACCGGTTTTTGCACCTGGTACAACCTAAATACCGAGTTCCAGGAATTCCTTCTGCTGTGTCAGCACCTCGATGAACGCGCCAAAAAGCTTCAGAAAAGCCTGAACATGCGAAGCGCCATCCAGCGGGAAAAAGACAACAACACGCTTGGGCCGATCACGGCAGAAAACCTGGGCGAACTTGAAGAAACCATTCACACAGCCGACTTGTCCGAACATATTCGACAGCAACCGGTCTGCGTCTTTGCCCATGGCAGCTCAAAAGAACTGCACCCGGTTTTTGACGAGTTCTTTGTCTCGATCACCGATCTGCGCAATGCGTTGATGCCCAACATCGATCTGGCGTCAAACCGCTGGCTGTTTCAGCATATGACTGAAACACTCGACAAGCGCATGCTCAATTATCTGTGCAAGCGGACCTTTAAGACGCATGCCAGTTCGTTTTCTCTCAACCTCAACCTTGGCACCCTGACCTCCAAGGATTTTGACAAGTTTGATGAAACCGTGCGCCGCAACTGGCAAGGCAACGTGATCATCGAGCTTAATCAGGTTGATCTGTTTTCGAACCTTGAAACCTATCTCAGTATTCGTGACGATTTCCATGAACGCGGCTATCGTATTCTGGTCGATAATCTGACGGTGGAAGCCCTGTCCTTCGTGGATCGCAAACGCCTGAAAGCTGACTTTATCAAGGTGGCCTGGCGTGAAGAGATGACCGACAACGTCATCCGCAAGAAATATTCCGAAATGGACAATCTTGTGAAAAACTCAGGCCGCGAACGCGTAATCCTGTGCCGCTGCGATTCACCAACCGCTATTAAATTCGGCCAGTCGCTTGGCATCACCCTGTTCCAGGGGCGCTATATCGACAACATGATTGCCCGCCAACGTCGCGCCAAACGCGACGCAAAAAAGCCGGTCAAGCCCGCACCGAAGAAACCAACTCCTGACAAACCGACCAGATAGACTGTTTGAGGCAACCACCCTGACAAGTTTGTAAGGAGGCGGAATATACAGAACGTCCGCTTCATTTACCCCCTTGGCAAAATCGGAACAAAAGCAGTACACATAAGCATGTTGTTCGCGCTGTGTCCGGATTGCCATCATAAATGGCGACTGCATCTTGACCGACCGCTCCCCAAAAGCGGTGCAGGGTCCTATTTGCCCTGCCCGGTCTGCGGCTGCAAGCGCGCCATCGCCCACGCAGAACTTCCCGACCTTGCAATCGGCCATCTTGATTGCGATGCCTTTTATGCCTCGATCGAAAAACGTGATCGACCGGAACTGATTGATCAGCCGGTCATCATTGGTGGCGGTCATCGCGGTGTTGTCGCGACATGCTGTTATATCGCGCGCAAATTTGGTGTGCGGTCTGCCATGCCGGCCTTCAAGGCGCGGGAACTTTGCCCGGATGCGGTGTTTTTGAAATCCGACATGAAAAAGTATCAGCGCGAGGGCTATCGCATTCGCGACATGATGCGCGCCCTTACACCCGATATTGAACCGCTGTCGATTGACGAGGCCTTTATGGACCTTTCAAACGCCACCGAAACACATGACAAATCCGCGGCAGAATGCTTGGTCGACCTTCAGACGACGATCAAACGCGAAGTTGGCATTACGGTGTCAGTCGGGCTTTCCTATAACAAGTTTCTCGCCAAAATCTCGTCGGACCTCAATAAACCGTTTGGCTTTTCCATGATTGGACATGCCGAGGCACTTGCTTTCCTCGCGGACAAGCCGGTGCGCATGATGTGGGGCGTTGGCCCCGCGATGGAACGCAAGCTCCATGACGATGGCGTCACTACCATCGGACAGTTGCAGGAAATGGATATTCATGCCCTGCAGGGCCGATATGGCAGCATTGGCAAGCGGTTCTTTTACTTCTCGCGCGGTGAAGACAACCGACGGGTTGAGCAAAGCACAGAACGCAAAAGCCTGTCTTCGGAAACGACATTCAACGAAGACATCGCCAGCCTGTCCGAACTGTCCGAGATCGCCACCCGCCTGATATCGCGGGTTGCCAGTGATCTGGGACGCAAGGAAATCGCCGGGCATACGGTGGTCCTGAAACTGAAGTCATCAGATTTCAAAATCCGTACACGCAATATGCGCCTGACCTACCCGACATTGCGCGAAGACGTCATTCTTGATGCCGCACTGACGTTGCTGAAAAAGGAAGTCGACGGTACGCGCTATCGATTACTTGGCGTCGGGGTGGCTGATCTTTATGCCGCTGACATGGCAGACCCGGTTGATCTGTTTGCAGGAGATGGCGCCACCAGTGTCGAAGATACGGCAAGCACGCCTACAGTGACGGAGAAAAATCCGCGCTCGGTTATTGATTTACCCCGCCCAACTGCCGAGCAGCTTCGCGAGAGCCTGACACGACGTTATCGGCAACACAAAGGCAAACCAAAACAAAAACGCTTTCCGTTCTGACCAGTCACCGACACGTGAATGCGATACACCGTTGCATTACTATTCGAATGGGGTAAATATTAAACCTAAAGTATAGTAATGACGGTTTACACCACCGCGCAGAAAGACCCTCGAACGGGAGCCGTGATGTTTGGCTTAGAACTCGATATCCGCACTCTGGCATTTATCGCGACCTTGTCGGCGATTATTCAGGCGCTGACCTTTTCCTCTCTCTGGATGGTATCGCGACGTGACAATGCGACCATGCTTTGGGCGATGGGCGGTATCGCAAATGCGCTTGGTTTCATCCTTTTGGGTTTTCGGGGCGTTATCCCCGATGCGGCGTCCATCGTTGCAGGAAATGCTCTGATTGCCGCTGCTCATGTGTTTTATCTGCTGGGACTTGAAGTCTATGCCCGCCGAGAACCAAGCTATCGCGCGACCGGGGTCGCACTTGCCGCTTACATCCTGCTGTTTGTCTACTATAGCCAGTTTGTTCCGAATTTCTCTGCGCGTGTGATCCTGATATCCGCCACGCTCTGCGCCCTGTCACTGACCAGTGTCTATGTTCTGCTTCAGACAAGGACACGCAGGCTCGCTGCACCCGAAATATTGATGGCGATCACCTTTGGCGGACATGGCGTCTTTCATCTGGTCCGCGGGGCGGTAACATTTCTTGAAGGCCAAGAAGTAACCAGCCTGATGTCAGCATCAAGCATTCACATGCTGGCTTTCCTGGACATGATCGCGTTTTTGCTGCTAACCGCTGTCGGCTTCACCGCGATGATCATTATATCACTCAATCTGTCATTGCTTGCCGAGGCTCGCTCCAAGAACAGGCTATTCACCGTTCTTGCCCATGACCTCAGAACACCCTTCCAGGGGCTTGCAGGCCTGTCGCTGATGGCGCAGCAAGATCTGGTGGCGGGCAATCCGGCTCAAGCACTTGGCAATATTCGCAAGTTGCATTCCTCGACCTCGGAAACCTTGCGCTTTCTGGATGACCTCCTGATCTGGGGACGAACCCTGTTTGACGAAGGGAAACCGGACCGCAGCAAAATCGAGCTTGATGAACTGGTGGGAAATACCGTTAAAGTCAGCCGCCCGCTTCTTGAGACGAAATCGGTGAAGGTAAACAAAGAGGTCAGCGAGCCAACCGCCTTTGGCATTGCACCGCATGCGGAGATGATCCTGCGTAACCTTCTGGTCAATGCCATCAAGTTTTCACCCCTGCATGGATCAATTACAATTTCGACACAAAAAACAGCTGACAAAGTCCGCCTGCAGGTCATCGACCGTGGCGTCGGTATATCTGACGAGATGATGGCTGCCTTTGCCACCGGCAAGAAGAGCTATGGCTCCCAAGACGGCACCAGCGGTGAAATAGGATCCGGCGTTGGATTGTCACTATGCCGAGATCTCTGCCGTGAAGATGGCGAGGATATCTGGCTGGAACACAATCCCGAAGGCGGCCTGATCGCAACCTTCACCCTGTCGGTTATTCCAGACGAAAAAACGTCCTGAAACAAAAACGCCCGCCGAACCATTGGGCGAGCATTCAAATGCAAAACATTGATATCTTTGGAAAAATTGGCGTCCCCTAGGGGATTCGAACCCCTGTTGCCGCCGTGAAAGGGCGGTGTCCTAGGCCTCTAGACGAAGGGGACACAGGCACATAATAAATGTGCAAATGCCGTGACTTTCGGTTGGTGGCGTCCCCTAGGGGATTCGAACCCCTGTTGCCGCCGTGAAAGGGCGGTGTCCTAGGCCTCTAGACGAAGGGGACGCAGCGCGTTAACGAGGCCGGTTTTTAGCGATTGGGTGGGGTCAGGTCAAGCGGCTTTTTCGCCCCCGTGACGTTTTTTTTAATCCCCCACCCTAAATAATGCCATTCCCGACCAAATACTGAAAAACCGTGGCGGACTGTTTAACCAGACGGTTTATCGGCCCTGCTTCCTGCCACCGACGAGGACATGTGCCAAAACCAATCCGCAAACAAGGTGACGCGCATGTCTTTATTGGTGCGCACGACGGGTTCCAAACCAGAAACATGTGCCCGCCAGCGCCAAGCCACAGCCCAAAAAGATAAACATCGCCTTGTACCCGGCCGCCGGATCGGCGTCATAGTGGCCGACAATCAGCCCGGCAATTCCTTGCAGGACAAAAAGCCCGCCAAAGGTCGCCAGATTGATCGTGGTCAGCGCCCGGCCGATCTGATGTTCGGCCACGGCCTTGCGCGATGCCGCGTAGTTAAGCGTCGCACTGCTGCCAAGGAACCCGTGCAACAGCATCAGCACCATGGCCACACCTGTGCCGAGCGGCCCGACAAAGGCCTGTAGAAGGCACGCAGCCGCACCGACCAGAACCGCAAACACGATCAGACCACGGGTGTTGTCCGGCATCATGCGTGACAACTGCCCATAGGTTGGCGGACCGATGATCATGCCAATCGTCATCACCAGCAGGATATTGCCGACCTCGACCGCGCCCAGATCAAACACATCATGCAAATAAGGCCCGCCCCAAAGCCCACGCACCGTCAGGATCGTCGGATAACTGAAAAACGCCACCCCCGAAAGCAACCAGACCTGCCGGTTCGACCAGACAGACACCATGCCGCGCAGGACATCGGTTACACTTTCGCCACGCTGGGCATGGGCGGCGTGGCCCGGTGGATTGTCACGCACCAGAATGAAGTCAAGCACCACCGCAATCATGGCAATGCCTGCCAGGCCGTAATAAACCGACCGCCAACCATAGGCCTCGACCAGCGTCGCAAGCGGTGTTGCCGATGCCAGAACCCCCATCAGGCTGAACGAGACGATCAGGCCGGATGCGGCGGCAAATTTTTCGGGCGCGGTCCAGCGCGCGGCCAGCACCAGTGCCGACATGAATGCCGCCGAACACCCAACACCAATCACCGCTTGGCCCGCCATCAGGCCCAGCACGCTTTGCGCATTGGCAAAGATAAAGACGCCGGCCACGGTAACCATGGTCAGAAACCCGTTGGTCAGCCGCGGACCATAGCGGTCCAGCAAAACACCGACCGGGATTTGCATCAGGGCAAAGGCAAAATGAAAACTGCCCGAAATCAGGCCGAGCTGTTCGGGCGTAACCGCCAGCTGTTCACGCAACGGCTCGGCAAGCAAGGCTTGGGCAGAGCGGAAAAACTGACTAAGCGAAAAGGCCAGCATGATCGGCATCAGAACAATCAGGAACGATCCGAGGCCATGCTTGGGCGTCGCAACGGGGGGTGTGGGGCGCGAATTTTGTGTCATGGTGCCTTCAGGATTAGTCTGATCAATCCATAACGGCAAGCATTTGCAGCTTCATAAGCGCCAATGACACTGCATGGCAGCCCTGCTTGGCGCCCGGACCTACACCGGCAAGGCGACGTCATCAATGATCAGCTGCACACCATCACGCCCCTGCCAGCTATCGCGGCGCAAATGGCCCAGAACATGCAACGGTCGCCCGCCATGCTTGATCAGGGTCTGGCCCATATCGTTATCAAGGCATCTAAAGGCAATCGCCTTAAGCCGCCCCTGCCCGTTGGCCCCGGTCAGGATGCAGCGCACATGATCCTGCCCGACCACATCGGCCTTCACCGCACGGCAATCAATAAAGGCAAATCGCGGCTCGGCATTGCCTGCGCCGAATGGCCCAAGTTTCTCAAGCGAGTCAATCAGGTCCAGCGTCGCGCCCTTGGCATGAAGCGCGCCATCGACTGTAATTGTCGGGCGAATGTCGTTTTCAGCAATGATTTTGGCAAAGCGCTCTTCAAGGAAGGCCTCGAACGCATCGCGTTTTTCCGGATCAAGGGTAAAGCCCGCCGCCATATGGTGTCCGCCCCCATTGATCAGAAGCCCCGCCTGACGGGCGGCAATGATTGCATCGCCAAGGTCAATGCCACGCACGGATCGCGCCGATCCCTTATAAACCCCGTCAACCATCCCCATCACCAGCGATGGCACGTGATAGCGATCCTTAAGGCGGCTTGCGACAATACCGATCACACCGGGATGCCAGTCTTCGCCGCCAACCAGCACCATGGAGCCAACCTTTGATTTGCCCTCGACCGCGCTGATCGCCTGATCAAGGACAATATCCTCAATCGCCTTGCGCTCGCGGTTATAATCATCAAGCTTGCGTGCGATATCCTGCGCCTCAAGCGGGTTCTCACCCGAAAGCAGGGTCGTACCAAGGAAACTCTCGCCAACGCGCCCACCGGCATTCACACGCGGTCCAAGGACGTATCCCAGATGGTACGCGCTTGGCACTTCATTGACGCCGGCAATATCGGCAAGCGATGTCATGCCGATATTGGTTCGGTGCTTCATCACCTTAAGACCCTGTGTCACAAAGGCCCGGTTCAGTCCGCGCAGCGGCACCACGTCGCACACGGTGCCAAGCGCAACCAGATCAAGCCAGTTGCGCAAATCCGGTGCACGTACCCCGGCTTTTTCAAGCCAGCCACGATTGCGCAACTCGCGCAGCAACGCCACACAAACCAGAAACGCAACGCCCGCCGCACACAAATGCCCAAGCCCGCTTTCATCATCCAGCCGGTTGGGGTTGACCACCGCCACCGCAGGCGGCAATTCCGGCTCTGCTGCGTGGTGATCGACGACAATCACTTCAATCCCGGCATCATGGGCTTCCTGCAGCGGCGCGTAGGCCGTCACCCCGCAATCGACCGTCAGGATCAGTTGCGCACCTTTGCGCTGCAGTTCCAAAAGCGCTGGTGCATTCGGGCCATAGCCCTCTTTCATGCGATCGGGAATATGGACAGGCACCTCAATACCAAGGGCGCGGAAGAACCGTTTTAAAAGCGCGGTGCTGGTTGCACCATCAACGTCATAGTCACCAAAAACAGCCATCCCCTCGCCCGCCTCGATGGCATCGGCAATGCGCGCGGCGGCCTTGTCCATATCCTGCAAGCTGGAAGGATCGGGCATCAGATCGCGCAAGGTCGGGGACAGGAAACTTTCGGCATCATCAAGGTCAATACCGCGTGCGGCCATCACCCGGCCGACAATCTCCGGCACACCAAAACGCTGGGCAATCGTGGTTGCCAGCCGTTCGTCATTTGCGCGTTCACGCCACCATTTACCGGTGACGGATCGCTCAATACCCATAAAAGTCGTTTCTTGCGCGTGATCTGTCATGCCCAATGAAATAGCGCAATCTCGGGCGGTCTTAAACCGGATAATTCGGTCGTGCCGGAAGTTTCGCCAAAACGCTTAACGCGGATTGTCCGCACACCATTTCAAAACGTTCTCGGCATCACTCGCCGGATCACTGACCGGATAGAACACCTTGGTGATCTTGCCATCATCAATGACCATGGTCAGACGCTTGAACAGGCGCATGCCCCCGGCTTCGAAATCCGGCATCGCCATGGCTTCCTTGAAACGATGGTCTGCATCTGACAGCAACTGAAATGGAAGATGAAGGCGTTCTGCTGCTTCTGCCTGATAGTCGGTTGTCTGACTTGAAAGCCCGAAAAGATTGGAAACCCCGACTGAACGCAGTTCCGCGGCATGATCACGAAACGAACAGGATTGCGGTGTACAGCCCTTGGCACCGGGAATTTCATCCCACCCTTCCGGGGATGGCACACCGGGTTCAGCCGTCCGGGGATAGGCGTAAACAACTGTCCGCCCGGCCAGAACTGATAAATCAACCGTGCCGTCATTGGTCGCTGATAACGGCAATGCCGGTAAAATTTGTCCTGTCAGCCGCGCAATCACATGTGCTTCGCTTTCTGAACTCATCATGATCCTCCCAGGATATGGATAACGGGCTTTTGTCACGAACAAAGTTCGCCCCTTTGGCTATAAAGATAAGTCTGAATTCAGCGCTTCAAAACAAGCATCGATTTCGTATTGTGAAAAACAGTCTGGTGCGCACAGGCATTTGACTGCGCGAAAAAGTGGTGCACACTAAGGCGATAATAAAAAGCGGATACGAGCAATGCCCCACAAAAAAGGTCTCCGGATCGGATTAACCATCCTTTCCGTTCTTGCTGCCGTGATGTCGATGCCGATGGTGATGTTTTCACCAATGATGTTTGACGCACCGGGATCAGATGAAAATCCCCTCACCCAATTCCTGTTTTTCAGCGTGCTGGCATTTCCAGTGCTGTGCCTTATGGGCGGCATTCTGCCCTGGATTTTCAAACGCCACCCGAAATCAATCTGGCTTTATGGGCTCAGCGGCCTTGCCGTCGGGCTTCTTGTTGTCGCAATCGTGTTGCTTTCGGTTAAGTGCGGCGGTGACTTCGCCTGTTGATCAGACGATGCCTTCGTCCGCCGCAATCAGCGCAAGACCATGTGCGACCGACAGGAACGGTTGGCCAATTTCGATGCGGTCCTTGCCAAAGCGGTCTTCGAACAGCTTGCGCACAACCGGGACATAGGATGTGCCACCGGTCATGAAGACGCGTGACACATCACGCGCATCGACACCGGCCTGATCAAGGCAATTCTTTGCGGCCAACTCAATCTCGGCCATGTCCGGGGCAATGGATGCCTCAAAATCGGCACGGGTCAGCTTTTCTTCGATCTCCACGCCGCCATGCGCGAATTGAAGCAGCGTGCTGTCCTTTTCAGAAAGCTCTGCCTTGGCCTTGGACACCGTCTGATAAAGGTGGAAGCCCATTTCATCTTCAATGATCGTGACCAGATCTTCGATATCATCCGGCTTGGTCGCGGAACGGATCAGGCTTTTGATTTCGTTGATGGTTTTGGGCTGGTTCATCATGGCAAGTTCATGCCAGCGCGAGAATGCGGTGTAATATTGCCGCGGCACCGGCAAGGTCGCACCCATTGATTTGTATTCCGAGCCAAAACCAAGGCGCGGCCAGACAGCCTTCTGGATGATGCGATAGTCAAACCGGTCACCTGCAACACCAAGACCGGTATGTGAGAGCGGCTGTACACCGCGAATGCCCAATCCCGGCGTAAAGCGGATCAGTGAAAAGTCACTGGTACCGCCGCCAAAGTCGGCGACCAGAACGGTTTCGGGTTTATCAAGCTCGCGGCCGTAATAATAGGAAGCTGCCAACGGCTCGAACACCATGGCTTCGACGTCGAAGCCTGCCTGTTCATAGGCCGCACGCAGGCGCATCTCGGCAAAGTCATTGTCGGGGTTGTTGCCGGCAAAGGCGACCGGCCGCCCGGAAATCACCCGCTGCCCAAGCCAGCCAAGGCTGTGCTGCGCGAAATGATGAATTTGCGTCAGAAACGTACCGACCAAATCTTCGATGGAATAAGTCGTTCCAAAGATTTCGGTGCCTTCAAAATCCTTGGCTGCCAGATACGATTTCATCGACTGGATCAGTCGGCAGTCATGGCTTTCCTTAAGGTATTCTTCAATCGCAAACGGGCCGGAACAGCTTTTGGTATGGATCGGCGCACCCGGTGCCGTCAGGTCCTGATCTTCCCAGAAATACAGGATGGTCCGATAGGTATCGAAACTGCGGGCACCCACCTCAAACTTGGCCGATTGCACGTTGCCTGCACTGTCCGCCACCGCAAGGACAGAGTTCGTCGTTCCGAAATCAAGGGCGATAATTTCCGACATCAGGCAGGCTCCAACATGTAATCAATGAAATTGGGCCGCAGGGTTTAGCTCAAGCTAGGTAGACATACAAGCAGCAAACTCATACCGCCTTCGAAAATCCCAAAAACTTGCGCATTGCCAACATCACACCAAGCCCAAACAGATACAGCAGAACCCAATAAGCAAATACATTAAAGTAATAGAGCGACAGCGAAGACGACATCATTACCTTGGTCACGAACATACCGAGGCCCCACATCGACGCTAAGTCCGCGACAACAAACAAAAACGGGCTAATATCAAACAGCCAAAACGTCAGAAAAGAGATGCAAATAAAGGCAATAGAAACCACAGAAACAACTAAAATTGTACCCTCAAGTGCATGTGCACCAGCTAGCCCCCAAGTAAAATGTGCTAATATTATTAAGCTGGGCAGGAACCTGATCGCATGTAATGCTGACACCCCTAAGTACCTTGCAATCTCTGCAATCATTTCCACCCCCAAAAAGGAAAAGCCCCCGACTGAGCGGGGACTTTAAACCTAGCATACAATTACACAAACAAAACCTTTGGTTGTGTAATTTACTTATACCAGATCTTCCGGCTGAAATCGTGCACGGCGCGGACGTAACGCACAGTACCCGACTGGGAGCGCATCACGATGCTTTCGGTTTCAGCCCCATTGGCAAAGCGCCGAACACCACGCAGCATCGCGCCATCGGTCACACCGGTTGCAGCAAACATGACATTGCCCTTGGCAAGTTCGGTCAGCTTGTACTTACGGGTCAGGTCTTCGATGCCCCATTTTTTCGCGCGTGCGATTTCGTCATCGTTGCGGAAAACAAGACGCCCCTGGAACTGCCCACCGATGCAACGAAGGGCCGCAGCGGCCAGAACACCTTCCGGTGCACCGCCGGTGCCCATATAAAGATCAATGCCAGATGTCTTCTGAGAAGTCGCAATCACACCGGCAACGTCGCCATCGCCGATCAGCATGATGCGTGCACCGGCTTCGCGGGTCTTGGCGATGATGTCCTGATGGCGCGGACGATCAAGAATACAAACAACCAGATCAGCCACATCACAGCCCTTGGCCTTGGCAAGGCTTTTAAGGTTTTCAGCCGGGCTGGCATCAAGATCAACAACATCATCAGGAAGACCGCCACCAACGGCAATCTTGTCCATATAGGTGTCCGGTGCGTTCAGGAAGCCACCCTTTTCGGCCATGGCAACCACCGCCAAAGAATTCGGGCCACCGGTCGCGCAAATGGTCGTACCTTCAAGCGGATCAAGCGCGATGTCAATTTCCGGACCTTCGCCAGAACCAACTTCTTCGCCAATAAACAGCATCGGGGCTTCGTCGCGTTCGCCTTCGCCGATCACGACCGTGCCTTTGATGTCCATGCTGTTAAGCGCATTGCGCATCGCGTCCACAGCTGCCTGATCGGCTGCCTTTTCGTCACCGCGGCCCATCAGGCCAGAGCACGCAAGTGCCGCTGCCTCGGTTACGCGAACCGTTTCAAGCGCAAGATTTCGATCCATATCTTCTTCCTCGTATTGCTGACGCGGGGTCTGGGGGCCCCATCTCATTGTTGTCTTTTTATTTTACGTTCGGTTTTATGTCCGAACTATATAACAGCGCCCCGCATCATGACAGATACGGGGCGAGTATGTGTTGTTCATTTTGTTAAGAAGCGAAGCTTTCGATCCGCATCAGAACCGGCGGCTGTGAATTGCTTTCAAATGCCGCAATATCGTTTACCGCACCTGACATCGCCGCTTCGCTGGTTTCATGGGCCACAATCACCACCGGCACAACGCCGCCTTCGGTTTCGGCACGACCATGCTGAATCATCGAGGCCATCGAAACGCCGTGCTTTGCAAGCGTTGCGGTGACTTCGGCCATGACGCCCGGGCGATCCCAAACCATCAGGCGCAAGTAATATGCACCGGTGTGTTTTTCCAAGGACGCACGAACGTTCTTCTTAAGGCGGTCTGCCGGAAGTCCAAAGACAGGGGCAACACGACCTGCTGCAATATCAACGATATCAGCAACGACAGCAGATGCCGTTGGACGTTCACCTGCCCCGCGGCCCTGCAGAACCACCGGACCGACATAATCACCTTCAAGGGCAACCGCGTTAAACACACCTTCGACCTTGGAAATCTGGGTCGCACGGTCCACCATTACCGGGGAAACGCGCTGCTCGATACCTTCGGCGGTCTGTTTGGCAATGCCAAGCAGCTTGATGCGATAGCCAAGTTCTTCGGCCAGCTGGATATCAAGTGCGGATACGCTGCGAATGCCTTCAACCGCAACCGCGTCAAAGTCGACCTCGACCCCGAATGCAAGGCTGGCCAGGATCGCAAGCTTGTGCGCGGCATCGATGCCATCAACATCAAAGGTCGGATCGGCTTCGGCATAGCCAAGCTTCTGGGCTTCTGCCAGAACGTCAGCAAAGTCACGGCCCTGTTCACGCATGGTGGTCAGGATGAAGTTGCACGTCCCGTTCAGAATGCCGGTCACACGCGAGATTTCGTTACCTGCCAAACCTTCGCGCAATGCCTTGATCACAGGGATACCGCCGGCAACCGCTGCCTCATATGCAATGGTGACATTGTTGTCATCGGCAATCCGGGCCAGTTCCGCACCCTTAAGAGCAATCAGCGCCTTGTTGGCAGTGACGACATGCTTGCCGTTTTCAAGGGCGGCCTTGCAGGTGTCATAGGCGATGCCGTCCGATCCACCGATCAACTCGACAAGGATATCGATATCCTTGTCAGCAGCAAGATCACGGGCATCTTCATACCAGGTCAGGCCTTCGGTCGAAAAACCACGGTCCCGAGTTCGATCACGCGCCGATATCGCTGTGACGACAATCTGGCGACCCGAACGGTCCGTCAGAAGGTCGCGATGTTCACTCAGCAGTTTAACGGTTCCGGCACCGACCGTACCCAGGCCTGCCACACCGATTTTGACGACGTCTTTCACGATAACTCCTTAGCACGTGGTTACATCTTAAGGTTCGCAAGCGCTCAAAGCACCTGCCGCCTCCTGATAACAGAACGCCCGGGACATGTCCCGGGCGAAACACAGAATGCTTTATGAGATATCAGACAGATTTCTTCAACAGTTCACGTGCAGATTCTGCATCCGGGCACTTGGCAAAGAACTGTTTGATGTTGCGATTGGCCTGACGAATACGGTGTTTGTTTTCCACCAGCGCAATACGCACATGACGATCGCCATACTCGCCAAAGCCAAGACCCGGTGCCACGGCAACACCCGCTTCCTGCAAAAGCAGCTTGGAAAAATCAAGCGATCCAAGCTCTGCAAACGCATCGGGGATCGGTGCCCAGGCAAACATGGTGGCCGCGGGGCTTGGAATTTCCCAACCGGCAGCTTGCGCCCCTTCGATAAAGATATCGCGGCGTTCACGGTACAGGTTCCTGAATTCTTCAACGCAATCCTGCGGGCCATTCAGGGCCGCGGTGGCCGCGACTTGCACGGGCGTAAAGGCACCATAATCAAGGTATGACTTGATGCGGGTCAGCGCATTGATCAGCTTCTTGTTGCCTGTTGCAAACCCGATACGCCAACCCGCCATCGAATAGGTTTTCGAAAGCGAGTAAAACTCCACGGCAATATCCTTCGCCCCCTCGCACTGCAGGATCGAGGGCGGCGGATTGCCATCAAAATAGATCTCGGAATAGGCAATATCGGACAGCACATAGATTTCATGCTTGCGGCAGAAATCGACAACTTCCTGATAAAACGCCAGATCAACCACAAGCGCTGTCGGGTTGGCCGGGAAATTCAGCACCACGGCACTGGGTTTCGGGACCGAATGTTTTACTGCGCGATGGAGTTGCTCCATAAAGCTTTCGGTATTGAATGTGCCCTGATCATCATGACCAATCGGAATATGGCGAAGGGCGGCACCCGCAATGATGAAGCCAAATGCATGGATCGGATAGGACGGGTTGGGCACCAAAAAGATATCGCCCGGGCTTGTGATCGCAGCGGCAAGGTTTGCCAGACCTTCCTTGGAGCCAAGCGTAACCACAGTTTCAGTTTCGGGATCAATATCCACACCGAACCGGCGGTCATAGTAGGCCGCCAGGGCCTTGCGCAGGCCGGGAATACCGCGCGACATTGAATAGCCGTGTGTACGCGGGTTCTGTACGGTTTCGACCAGCTTGTCGACGATATGCTGCGGTGTGGCCGGGTCCGGATTGCCCATGCCGAAGTCGATAATGTCCTCCCCCGCTCGACGTGCCGCCGCCTTCATCGCATTTACTTCTGCGAATACATAAGGCGGAAGACGTTTTATGCGGTGGAAGTCCTGAGACATTATCCTGTTTCCTCGTCAAATTGTCGAAATTCGAATTTTATGCGAAAAGCATATCCTCGATTTTCCAAAAATTGCGTTTGAACCCGATATTTGGGACATGAATAGCGTACAATTCGAAGGATGTACCGTTTCTTGAAATCGGACACAACGAATTAATGCACGGAAAATACGCATAAATGCAATTTAAGGCAGGGTCAGGACGAAGTGGGGACATGGTGGCGGCACAATTGGGACCATTTCTGTAAGTGCCATGCCCAAGAACGAAAAAACGCGAAAGGATTTCTCCCTTCGCGTTTTGCTGTTTTGATCCGAACTGTTATGATCAGAGAGATCAGTAATCCAGATAAATCTCGACACGACGGTTGCCGGCTTCGCCCGCAGGAACGCCTTCGTAGTAGCGCGGATCAGTCGATCCATCTGCACCGACAAAGATTGCATTCGGGTTGACACCAAGTGCCAGCAGGCGCGACACCACAGCCGACGCGCGGCCTTCCGATACGCGACGGTTGACCGCCATATGCTGTTCAAGCGACATGTTGCCGGTCCGCATCGAGGCATGGCCAATCACACGGATAAAGCCGCTGGTCTGCTGCCAGGTTGCAGCAACCTGTTCAAGCACGTTGTAATCGGCACCGCCGAGTTTGGTTGAACCGTGACCGAACTGGATCTGTGCGATCTGGATTTCGTTTACGGCTGGTCCGGCCTGATCAATCGAACGGACACCAAGGCGCGATGCCAATGCGTCATTGGTCACACTCATATCAACCGAAACGGAGTCGCCATACATCGGCTCTGAACCGCCAAACTGGCTTTCATCGACAATGACGGCACCATTGTCGGAATACATCGAATAATCAAATTCCTGCGTCGGGGCAGAGGCCGGTTCATTGGCAAACACGCCCTGACCTTCGGCCAGACGGCGCTGATACTGATCCATCACCGGATCATTGCCCGATGCACCTGCCATCCCCGAACCACTTACAGTCGGTGCCGCAGGCGGTGCTTCCGGTGTCGGGACCGGGCCACTTACCGCAGATTTGGCATTCCATTCATCAGCAATTGCCGAGCCGCTTGGCGCAGAGGTCACAGCACTCGTGGTCGCAGCCGCCGCAGGGGCTGCACCGGCATCGGCCATAGAACTGCTTGTAACCGGGGTGGTCGGTGCCGGATTGATAACCGGCTCGGAGACCGGCACTTCCGGCGCACCTTGCAGGGCATTGACAGGCGGGCTGCTCTGACGGCGGCCACCCTGTTCATATTGGGCATTCTGGCGGTCTGCAGCCAGACCCGCTACCAGCGCATCACGTTCGGCATCACCGGTGACGACCGGTTTGGTCGGCGTATCTGAAAGGCTTGGGTAATCGCCGTCTTCCCCCGGGATGGCCTCGTCGGATTTGACAGCTGTTTCTTCGTCTTCGCCATCAAACATTTCACCGACGGATTTACCCCATTCAACGGGGTTGATGGCATCGGGAACAGATGAACAGGCGCCAAGTGTCAGCACCACAGCCAGCGCAGAGCCCATCTGCAGCA
Organism: Thalassospira sp. HF15; assembly: GCF_011806525.1. Lineage (GTDB taxonomy): Bacteria > Pseudomonadota > Alphaproteobacteria > Rhodospirillales > Thalassospiraceae > Thalassospira. Next base: position 719,201 of record NZ_JAAVKI010000001.1, read on the forward strand.
TTGTCCGCAGCTTCCCCTTTGCAGTCTCCTGCCAAGCCCCCTGCCCGGTGGTCGATTTCAGAACGCCCATTTCTTTTCGCTGCTCCAAATTCAGTTGGGCGACGTCTGCATAAAAATATTCCGCAAAAACGTCACCTTATAATTCTTGTACTACCCCTAAACGACGCGCTAGGCTAAGGCCATGATAAGCTTGGGATCAAGCAAAGTTTCAACCCGGAACGTCAATCAGTTACCCGGAACATAGAACGTCAAAAGTCTTGCGATATTACAAAGACGCAAAAATGTTCTGAAGTTACGGTGTATCTGCGACGGTATCATAAGGGAATGCCCCATGAGCGATCAACAGGCCATCGAAACTGAAAACAAACATCCGGATCCCGAAAAGCTCTCTGCAGCAATGGCAGAGATTGCTGAGAAAAGTCAACGACTTGTGTCTGACTTTCTGGCGAAACAGGCAGAAGATCCGGAGATTTCCGACCCGGACCCACTTAATATCGGCTCCGCCTTTGCCGAATTGACCACGCATATGATGCAAAACCCGGTCAAGCTGGTCGAAGCCCAGATGGAACTCTGGCAGCAATATTATACGCTGTGGCACAACACGACACTGCGCATGATGGGCGAAGAAGCTGATCCAGTGGTTTCCCCGCAAAAGGGTGATCGTCGATTCCGCGACGAGGCATGGGAAAACAACGAACTGTTTGATTTCATCAAGCAGTCATATTTGCTGTCCTCCCAATGGATGCAAAACGTTGTGCATGACGTTGACGGACTTGATGACAAGACATCCCAGAAGGTCGAGTTCTATACGCGCCAGTTCGTTGACGCGATCTCGCCGACCAACTTCCTGATGACCAACCCTGAAGTACTGCGCACCACGATTGAAAGTGGTGGTGAAAACCTGCTTAAGGGATTGCAAAACCTTCTGGAAGACCTTGAACGCGGCAAGGGCAAACTGCAGATCCGAATGACCGATCTTGATGCCTTCAAGGTTGGTGAAAACGTCGCCACCACCGAAGGATCGGTGGTTGGCAAAACAGCCTTGATGGAACTACTGCAATACAAGCCCAGCACCGACAAGGTGGCAAAACGCCCGCTTGTTATCGTTCCGCCATGGATCAACAAATACTATATTCTTGATCTGCGTCCGGAAAACTCCTTCATCAAATGGGCCGTTGATCAGGGCCACACGGTGTTTGTTCTGTCCTGGGTCAACCCTGACAGCAAACTTGCCGAGAAATCGTTTGAAGACTACGCCAAGGAAGGTGTGCTTGCAGCACTCGACATGATCGAACAAGCCACCGGCGAGAAAGAAGTAAACGCAATCGGCTATTGCCTTGGCGGTACACTTCTGGCCTCTACACTGGCCTATATGGCCAAGGTCGGCGATGAACGCATCAAGTCGGCGACATTCTTTACGACCCTGACGGATTTTGAAAAGTCGGGTGAACTTTCGGTCTTTGTCGATGACGAACAGATCAAAAGCCTCGAACACAAGATGTCCAAAGAGGGCTATCTTGATGGGCGCGATATGTCGATGTCGTTCAACATGTTGCGTGCCAATGACCTGATCTGGTCGTTTGTCGTCTCGAACTATATGCTCGGCAAGGATCCGTTCCCGTTTGATCTGCTGTATTGGAATTCCGATTCCACCCGCATGCCAAAGGCCATGCACAGCTTCTATCTGCGCAAGATGTACAACAAGAACCTCTTGCGCGAACCGGGCGGAATTTCGATGTTCGGCGAGCCGATTGACCTGCGCGACATCAAGATTCCAGTCTATTTCCTGTCAACGCGTGAAGACCATATTGCACCTTGGCAGGCAACCTATGCCGGCACACAATTGATGTCAGGCCAGGTTAAATTCGTGCTTTCGGCATCCGGTCATATTGCCGGTGTGGTTAATCCGCCTGCGGCTAACAAATACTGCTATTGGACCTACAACCGCAATCCGGCCAACCCGGAAGACTGGATGAACAAGGCCACACAGCATGACGGATCATGGTGGACCGACTGGCAAAACTGGATTGGTCGCCGTGCCGGCGGCAAGGTCGATGCCCGCAAACCGGGCGATGGCAAACTCAAGGTGCTTGGCCCCGCGCCGGGCGAGTATGTGAAGGTGAGCTTGTCTTAGGCGCCAATCCGTGGCCACAAACAAACAAGACGCGCAGTTGATCAAACTGCGCGTCTTTTCTTTGTCCGAAGCTCTTCGCTGCTATGGCACCCAATAGGTGATGCAGGCAGAAACAGGGATATCAATATGATATTCGTCGGCATCACCATCGAACCCAAACACCCGGTTAAAGCTGCAATCGGGATCAGGCGATTTGACCATGTCCTGATCATCAAGGGGCGGCTTGGTCGTTGAGTCTTCCATCAGATCGGCCCATGGCGGGAATTTGGATGCGCGCGCCTGATACTGCAGGGCTGGCAGTCTCTTCCCGCCTGTACCATTGACCGGCGCAATATCGGCTTGGAATTCATAGACATCGTGGCATTGTTCGCGACGATCAATCACATCCTGCTCGCTAAAACAGGCCCGGATCATTTTTGATGACTTGACCGGCAGTGTTGCAACGACATCAAAGCTTGGCACCCCTGCGGCTGCCCCTTCCTTTGAAGCTGTATCAACCCGGATCAATGACAACATCGAAACCGATGCACCACCGCCAGAATATCCCACCGATGTGGTTGTCGTGATCCCGATCAGGAAGGCCTTGTCGTTTTCGGTATCGTTAATCCATGCAGGCCAGATCCCGGTCTTTTGCCATCCGAAAACCTGTTCGCTCTCGGCGTTTTCAAGATCGATTTTCTGGTGGGAAACTTCAACGCCGTGATGTTGGACGACCAGAACCGGCGCATTATGATCTTCGTCATTCTCTGGCACGGATGCCAGGCCGAAACACCAATCTCCCGCATCATTGCAATAGAACTGACCCTGATCATCTGGTTTCAGTTCAGCACGCACAAATTCCGCCGACGCCCCAAAATTCCAAAACGATATGGTTGCTGCCAATGCAGCAACACGAAAATTCTTACTTCTGATCACATGCTTTCCCTGTTTTGAAACGCGGCCAACATAATCACTTTAATTCAAGACGCTACAATGGTGTATTGATGGCAGATTAGGGCAGATCGCCAAAATTTCAGACATCGGACAAGAATCCAGAATGCAACAGACAATCGGTTTTCTCGGCGCGGGCCGCATGGCATCCGCAATGATCGAACGCCTGCTCTCAAAAGGCTATCGCGTGCAGGTCTGGAACAGAAGCAGCACTAAAGTTGATCCGCTGGTTGATCTTGGTGCCGTCGCCTGCGCGACACCGGCCAAGGCCGCTGAAAACGCCGATGCCGTCATTTCCTTCATGACCGATGACGATGCGGCACACAGGGTCTGGCTGGGCGTGGATGGCAAAGATGGCGCGCTATCCGTGATGGCACGTGGCTGTCTTGCCATTGAATGTTCCACCCTGTCGCATGGCTTTGTCAAAGACCTTGCCAAAACCGTCGCAGATGCAGGGTGCCTGTATCTTGATGCCCCGGTGACGTCCGTTCCAGCACAGGTCAAAGCTGGCGAAACCATCTTTCTGATCGGGGCTGAGGACGCAGCACTTCAAAAAGCCCGCCCGATCCTTGAGGCCGTCGGCCAACAGATCATTCATTTCGGCCCGGCCGGCGCGGGCACGGTTTACAAGCTGATGAATAACCTTCTGGGTGCGGTCCATATTGCTGCCGCCGCAGAACTGGTCGCCATCGCCCAAAAAGCGGGACTGGATGGGGAACTGGTCGCCAAGACGTTTGCCACAGGCCCACTGGCATCAGGCCCCGCAAGAATGACCATACCAGGCATGGTAAGTGGCAATCACAATGAAGGCATTCACTTCACTACCGGCCTGCGCAGCAAGGATGCAGGCTATGCCATGCAACTGGCCAAAGAATACGGCCTGCCCCTTCCAGTGGGACAGGCCGCACATGATGTGTTTGAAACAGCAACCAAGCAAGGCCTTGGCGACCTTGCACAAAGTGCCGTGATTGAAACGCTAAAGGCCTAGTTTTCCTTCGATGCCTGCTGCGTAGCCAACAGCGGTTCATAGCGGGCATCGGTCAGTGTTTTGAGGAAGGCGACAATGGCATCAATGCGCTTGTCATCAAGCGCGTCACCCTGCTCAAGCTTGTCACGCGAAATGGTCTCGACCACTTCCGGCTCACCCCAGGGCTTGCCGGTTTCCGGGTTGGTCTGATTGACCTCGGCCTTACTGTTATATTTGTTATAGAACCTGACCACGGTCTCAAGATCGGCAAAGACGCCGTTATGCATATAGGGGCCGGTAACCGCGACATTGCGCAGTGACGGTGTTTTGTATTTGCCGCGATAGGACGGGTCCTCAATTTCCGCATTATCGAGCAACCCATTATCGGTAAAGGCCACGTCCTTGCCATTGGCATTACGGGTCGCAACGTTGCGCGGCACGCCGATATTGTGGAACTCGTAATTGGTAAAGGTTTCGCCTTCTGCCGTCGGGCTGGTTTTCAGCATGTGGCAGGTATTGCAATTGGTAAATTGCTGCGAAAAGAACAGGACGCGGCCCAATTCTTCCTGCGGTGTCATTTTATATTCACCGCGCAGGAACCGGTCATATTTGCTGTCAAACGGCGCGAACTGTTCGTCCTGCTCAAACGCTGCAATCGCCTGTGTCATGGCGCCATAGGCCTGATCCGCATCAGACCAGACATCATCGCCAAACAACGCCTTAAAGCCCGCGACATAGTCTTCGTCTTCACGAAGCCGCGCGATAATACTGGCCTTGTCGGGCATGCCCATCTCAATCGGATTAAGTGGCGGACCACCGGCCTGCTCGGCCAGATCCTTGGCGCGCCCGTCCCAGAACTGCCCACCAACGGCAACACCATCTTCACGGATATGGAAAGGCGGTGAAAACTTGGCATAGGCCGCCATCGGCGCATTGCGATCACCAAGGCTCTTTCCATCATCACCAAGCGAGAAAGCCCCGCTTGCCACATCAACGCGCGGGTCCTTGAATGCCATCGACGGATCGTGGCAGGTGGCGCATGCCATGGTGCGATTGGCCGACAGGTTGGTATCGAAGAAAAGTGCTTCGCCCAGTTCCGCCATATCCGCGAACGGTGATTGGGAGACGGACGCAATTTCCGATACCGATACGCCCTGCTGTTCGTCGGCATGCGCCAGGCGCTGCAAGAGTGCAGAGGCATCTTCGGCCATGGCAGGCAGGCTTGCAGTCCCGGCTGCAATGGATGCAAAAAGACTAAAAACAAATACGGGACGGGGCATGTGGGGCATCGAAATTACTTTGATCTGATCATGTTCCGGGCGCGGTTCGGTCACTGTTTGCAAACGCGAACGCTATGCATTTACACCCGAGACTTGATCCTTACCTTGATCAAAGTCAATGATTATCGGCCAAATCCTCAATTCCAACCCCCTGAACACCATACAGCGCACGGTATTGCGCAGTTTGTGTTTCGGCAATGATGGCATCGTTGATTTTACGCACCAGTTCAGGTGCAATATTCTTTTTGGAAAACATCAGTCGCACCGGCTCCTTGCCCAGCAAAAACGGATGTTCTTCGACCGTGTGGCCATATCCCTGATTTTTGGCCTGTGCGATATAGGCCGCCGGGATGCCAAGCAACAGATCAACCCGATTTGCCAACAGCAATTGCAAGCCGTGCGGGGCAACAGAAACATCAATGACATGGCGCGCACCTTCAGGGCTTTCGGCGAATGTCTCAAACGCTTCGCCGCGATAGGCCCCACGCACCTGACCAATCACAAGATCCTGGGAAATCACATCTTCCAGACTGCCAAGGGGAATGCGTCCGGCATCTCCATTGCGCACAACAAAGCCAATGACGTCATTGCGGTAGGGAACCGAAAACAAACCGTATTCTGCGCGTTCTTTGGTAAAGGATGCGGATGGCAGAACATCAATATCGCCATGTTCAATGGCATAAAGTGATCGCTTCCACGGCAAAAATTCAAACCGGTATTCGCAACCAACCAGCTTCATGATCTTGGCGATAAAAACATTGTCGATGCCAACTGCGACACCGTTTTTATCTTTCATGCTAAACGGGCTGTAGGTTTCCGACGCACGAATGACTAGTGGCCGTGAACAATTGCCGATCAGCTCTGCCTGACTTGCTTGCATCTCCCCCGCAAACAGAACAAGCATCAAGACCAAGCATGGCAGAAATCGCCAAGCAGTCATATTATCACCCCCGCACCAAGTCTGAATCAGCACACCTATTTCTTTGGCTTATCTCGCGTTTTTTCGCTGGTGTGTCTGATGATTTTTATACGTCAATCAGGTCGCCTTTAAACCTCATACCATATGATGATGCGAAAAACTGTCCGCTGTCAAAGGGTTATGCACGGTCGACAGCCTCATATGTCAACGGCATCTGTATTTGTCTGTAACATCAAAGTGCATTCAGCTGTCTTTTCCCAGATCCTTGGGAATTGATGTGACATATTCCTGTGCCAGATCGGCATAGCGGTCTGCCGACACCTTGAAGAATTCAATTTCTTCCTGCGTCAGATCACGTACCTTGCGCGCCGGTACGCCAGCCCAAAGTTCCCCCGCTGGAATACGTTTGCCCGGTGAAAGAAGCGCATTGGCCCCAAGCATACCGCCCTGCTCAATCACGCAACCATCCATCACGGTTGCCCCCATGCCGACAAAGCTTCGATCTTCAAGCGTGCAGGCATGAATGATCGCCGAATGGCCGATGGTGACGTCATCACCAATATAGGTCCCGAACTTCCCCTTGGCGACATGCACCATGGTCAGGTCCTGTATGTTGGTGCGCGATCCGATGCGGATCTCGTGAACGTCACCGCGGATGACGCAACCAAACCAGATGCCGGTCTCGTCCCCGATTTCAACATCGCCGATGATCGTCGCATTCGGGGCGATAAACGCAGTTTCATTAATAGTGGGCATAACCCCGCGATAGGACAAGCGCATGCTTTTGAACCTTTCACACACTGGCGTTCAAACAATTGCCATCAGTTTAAGGTTGATGCAGCCGACATAAAAGTCCGGTTTCACCAAATTCGACCAAAGCCCCACTTTTCTCGTCCCCCGAAACGACAAAGGCGGAGCCCCTGGCTCCGCCCTCAATCCTTTCGTACCTGTCCGCTTACGGGAACAGCGGTTCGATCTCAAGGCCCATGGTTTCGGGCAGGCCCAGCATGACATTCATGTTCTGAACCGCCTGACCGGATGCACCTTTAACAAGGTTGTCTTCGACCGCAAGGATGATCACACGGCCCGGCACACGGTCCTTGACGACCCCCATCAGGACATAATTCGAACCACGCACATGGCGCGTCTGCGGCGTGACACCAAATGGCAGAATGCGCACGAACGGCTCATCGGCAAATCGTTTCTCAAGAGCTGCCTGAATGTCCTCGGCCGTGGTGCCATCGGTCATTTTGACATAGATGCTTTCAAGGATACCGCGGCTCATCGGCATCAGGTGCGGCGAGAAATTCACCACAACATCACTGCCGCTGGCCCAGGCAAGGCCCTGTTCGATTTCGGGCGCATGGCGATGCCCCCCGGTACCATAGGCATGAATGCCTTCGGTCACTTCAGCAAACAGCGTCATTTCCTTGGGCGACCGCCCTGCCCCGGTTACACCGGATTTGGCATCAATGATAATGTCGTCAGAATGCACCAACTTGCCTTCGAGAAGTGGCGTCAGGGCCAACTGCACAGGGGTCGGATAGCAACCCGGATTGGCCACCACGCGCGCCTTCTTGATCTTTTCACGATGCAACTCGGTCAGGCCATAGGCCACTTCCTTCTGCAGGCCTTGTGCGGCGTGTTCCGCACCATACCATTCCTTGTAGGTTGCCGGATCGAACAGACGGAAGTCGGCTGACAGATCAACCACCTTCACGTGATCGGGCAAACCGGCAATGACTTCCTGTGTCGTGCCATGCGGCAGCGCGCAGAAAATCAGATCCACCGTTGACCAGTCGGCATCTTCGATCTTGATCATCGTCGGCAGATCAATATGGGCAAGATGCGGGAAAACTTCCCCGAACGGACGTCCGGCGCGTCGGTCTGCGGTCAACAGGGTGATTTCCGCGGCGGCATGATGCGCAAGAATGCGAACCAGTTCCGCCCCGGTATAGCCACTGGCACCGAGAATTCCGACTTTGACCTTAACGTCACTCATATCAAATCCTACTCCATATTTGGCACCTGCACGAAAGCAGGGCGTGATAACGCGCGGATGTTGGCAAACAACCCCCGCAGATGCAAGCGTTTAGGCCGCAAATATCCCTTATAATCTGCAACTTCTCCATGCGATTTCCACATACATGCAGATCTTTGTGCCTACTTCTTGCGCGCACGACGCACTGTATCGGGACAGGCGCGCGCGTCCTCGGGCAAAACGGTATAGAATTTCTCGATCTTCTCATATCCCGTCGGGCTTGCGACCGGATAGCTCGCGATGTAGCGCGTATCGGATAGCCCGAAGTCGCTTGCCTTTAATCCGGATCGCTCCCGCCACATGCGCCGATGGGCATCCGAAACAACCACATCCGGATCATCAACCAGAAAAATGGCATCACGTGCCAACCGGTCATTGTATTTGTGATGCGTCGGCAGCCAGGCGGCCAGTTGCTTACGGATATTGCCCGGACTTGGCAGGTTGCGCGTACGGGTTATGAACTTTGTCATGCGCTCGACAAGCGGACCAATATCACCCGGCGGCACGGAGCCATGGGTTGCGCGGTCAATGAAAAAGGCCAGATCAATCTCGGTCGGGTCGCGCTTTATCACCGGCTTAATCGCACCGTATAGCTTGAAAAACCGCGCGATCTTGCCGCCATCGGCATTGGCTGCGTCATAGACCCGGTGATAAGCCGCCTGCACTTCCGGCCGCGCACCATAGGCCGCGAAACGTTTTTCGAATGCTGTCCGCTTACGATCATCCACCCAGATCGCGCAAAGTATATCAAACGCCGCATCACTATTGCCAAGTGCCAGCCTGTGCATATCTTCGGTAAACGGCCCAAACACGCTTTGCAGCAAGCCGGGAGTAGCGCGCTCTGCCGCGAACAGGATCTGCTGGATTTCCGCGCCGGCTCCGGCGGTCGCCCCGCGCGGCCCCCACGTCAGATAGGCGCGCGGGTCGTTGGTGTGGCAGTACGGGTCACCTTCAAGGAAGGTTTTGCCACTGCGGGGATTTTTCGACTGACAGAAATTGAACTGGATCACGTCATAGTCCGTGCCTTCCAGCGCAAAGGTCAGATGATTGGCACGTGTGATGGCATCGGGCGGCGGCAGTTGGACCGGCATCAGCAACCGCCAAAGCCCGACAGTGATCGCACCGTAATTATCTGCGCCCACCGCGGCACGCACAGCTGCATTCAGACAAGGCTGCAGGTCAATGATCGCCTGTCGCGTCTTTGCGCCAACAATGCCATCCGGCGCGCCATAGCTGCTTGCGGATTTAGCCGCGCAATTGGCCGCTTTGGCAAAAAGCCGTTCCTGAAACACCGCCACCGCGCCGTACCGGCCGAGCGTCAGGGCCCGGTTTTCAAACCGGTACAGGACTGATGAGAGATCAGCGGAAGTATCGTGCGCACGAACTGTTCCAATGAGCACGCTGGACGCAATACCAACGCCAAACAAAATCAAAAGTCTGAATGTAAAAGCGCCAATCGAATGGATGATCAAAGGAGGCCTCGATGCAAAATCAAGGAATTGAGAGAAGTACTCCCGGCCTTACTCGTGTGAATTCAAAGTGCCAAACACCGCTGAGTATCGCGCCAGATCAAGCGTCGAAATTGAAACCGGCCTTGATGGCGTCACTGGCAATCTTGCTGCTGTCAAAACTGATTTTACTTATAACGTCAGAGACCTGATCCACAAGCTGCTGCGGCGGCTTTGCCTTGTTCGCATTCTTTTTAGGCGGCATTTTGCACTCGGCTTCAATACCAAGGTCCTTAAGGAATGCTCTAGCACCCTCATCCTTCACAGCATCATCAAGCGTGACCTCGATCATCTCAATCTTGTCGGCATATTTTTGTCGATAGTATTCTTGGCGCGCCTGCATTTCATAACAATACCAAAGCGGCATGCCCAAACCTCCCAGTTGGGCGAACGGCTGGAAATTGATCAGTTTCTTTTGATAGGACGGATGCAAATACCACTGCCACGCCAACGTGATATTGCCAAAATCATTGCGCACGAGATAACTGACACACTGCTTGACAATATCGCGTTTCAGAATGATCAGCGTGATGAAATCGACCCGGTCGCTATCGACCAGGTTTTCAACCAAGCCGCATTTGCACAGCGTATGGTTGGTCTCGGCATAAGTACTATCTGGAATACTATCGAATTTGCGGGCCCAGAAATCTTTGACGAATTCATTGTTCCCATAATTGTTGAAGTTCCGCATGGTACGAATATCGGGCATGCGCACACCGAAATCGTCGATATCAAGCGGTTCATGTATCGCATCAATTTTCAGATTTTCAGACAGGAAGTCAGCCAACCACGCCGAACCCGTACGTCCGGCGGTAATGACAAAATAATTCTTCATAATTCTTACTCTCTGGCACCTTGGCCGACATACCACGTGGACACATTATAATGTATTTTGTACTGCCTGCAGTTTGCCAGTTGACCCTTTAAGCAACCTTAACTACCCCACAGCAATGAATGCTTTGGGGGCCCAGGCGTCATGCTTTAGGCCAGACTACTTCTTTATCGAAACCAGACAGTGACTGGCCATTTGATGGTTGCTTGGCAGATGCGCGGTGGAACTTGACCGGAAATGCAGCGTCTCAGCATGCCCGATCGAGATGGTGTGCCCATTCTGGTTTACGATCGTGCGCCGTCCCATGCCGGAAATCGCACATGTACTTACCCCATCGCGTGACACAAGTACGGCGCGGTATCCCGGGACAAAGTTCTTGCCCGGTTTCGGAGGGATATGGGAATCATAGCGCGGATATCCGTCAAGTTCCTGCACATGGACAAATTTGTACCCAAGCTCCCCGGTCTGGCCAAAACTATTGCCCGATGCATGGCCAAATCCCGATACCGGCTCGCCATACTGCCCGGCAGCAATGTCCGTCGGGGCGATTTGCTCAATTCTGGAGGGCCGATTTCCAGAAAAGGTCGATGCCCTATTCGTCGCCGGACGAAGATGTGGCACGACAGCTGGTGCATGCAAAGGATTGACCGGAACAATATTGGGATCGTGCCCCTCCAAGACCTCACCATGACCATGGCTTCTATCCGCTGATGCGGCGGAGGATGTATTCGTTGGTGCCACACTGGTCCCTGTCACCGCATTTGTCGCATTATTCGCCGGCGCGCCCGAAGCCCCGTTTGATGGCGCGATGATGACCACACCGCCCGACGAACCATTTCCACCTGCCCCGGATGGCTGCACGCTGTTTGTCGACGCGGATGCGGGTGCGCGACTGATGGTCCCCGACGGCTTAGCAGAAGGTATCGAAGACAACGGGGCACTTCCCGCAGCACTGCCTGCACCGCCGCCCGAGGGGACAACACTGGGCATGGCAACCGCACCGGAACCGCTATTGCCGTGCGTGATCGTATTGATCTCAACAGGGGGTTTGTCTGGTGTCGACGGCACATGCGTTCCCGAGCCCCCCGAACAGTTTGGATTGTGCGCAGTCGGACTGGAGTTTTTACATCCCGGTGGGTTTTTGGTTTTCGCATCGGAATGCTGTGGCGCAAGCAGAAGCACCGCAGCGGCAAACACCATGGTCTGGATAACTTTTGACATTGTTTCCTCCGCTACCAGGTAAATTGCGCTTGCAGATAAAACACGACATTGCGCGAACGTCCGGGGTCCTCACCATCGTCCGGCAATACATAATCCAAGCCATTCAGAGTAAAAATCCTACGGATAAAACCGCAAACGGTTCACGCACAATGCAATCCTGGGTTATTTTTCCATGTCTCATACAGACAAAAAACCCGCCGAAACCACATGGGTATCGGCGGGCGCCATCGGAAACAATGTTCATTCCAGAACCTGAAATGGTTCATGTCGCATGACGGTCTAGACCAGCTCAGGCGTAATGCTTACTGCATGTTGAAGCAGCGCCAAGCGATAATGCCCGATCTTTTGAAATCCAAGCGCCTCATAGGCCTTGGCCGCTGCCTCGCTATCCGTTGAAAGAATGGCGCGTTTAACGCCCCTCGCCCGGACTGCGAGCAGCGTTTTGGCAACCAGAATGCGCGCATAGCCTTTTGATCTTTCTTCTGGCGGGGTCCAGACCGGGCCGACCTGTACCATATCGGGCAAGGTCGCGTTGAAACCGGACAAGGAGACAGGCTTGCCATCAACAATCAGGCCCCACATACACCGCGCATCAAGGGCCTGAACAAGGCGCGAGGCGATCTTGCTGTCGAGACCTGGTGTATCTTCCGCCCCGAGTGCTTCGATTTCGTAGGCGCGCAACCAGCGCAGCAAAGTATTGCGTTCGATCTTTTCGGCATCGACCATCTGAAAATCATCGGCCCGCGCATTCTGGGGCACAATCAGGTGACTGAGATCAAGCTCGTAAAGCACATCAGATGCGTTGATGGCAAACCCCGCATCTTCAAGGCCAAGTTGGCCAACCACATCTTGCGCCGGGTCAGCACTGCCAAAAACACCGGCCACCGGTTTTAGCGGATCGGCAGCAAATACTTCTGTCAGCGCCATCGGGATAGAGGACTGGTCACCAGCCTCGACAAACACGTTCCCATTGCCAAATTGCGCAATGATCGCACTGATGCTGCCATCCTTGGCGACTTCCCCGAACCAGTTGCCAGAAAGCGGATGACGACGTCGTTCGATACCGGCAGTTCGCAGATTCCCGCGCAATACCATGCTGGTCGCTGCATGGTTGGCAAGGAATGCGGTTGCGGCATCAAAATCGGCGTCGTGCAGCTTTCTGTACTGCATATCGGGGCCCCTTTCTTTTGGGTTCATGTGGGTACCAATCCTTTGAATTGGCACAAAAAAAAGACCGCTCCATTAGCGGCCCTTCACAAATAGCAAGGAAATCCAACAGAGGTGCAAACGGTTATGTTTTGAAAATTCGTCGCATAGTTCCAACCATCGGATCGCACCTTAAATTCTGAAATCAAATTCTGAAATCGTCTCTTCGAAGCTTTGTTCTTATCACAACCTGCAGAATTTCCGAGCTTTCTTTTTGAAAAATTTGCCGCAACAAGAGCTCCCCTCTTTCGGGCATCCAAACACAGTCACTAAGAAGCTGATTTTCAATTCCGTTTGCGATAACCTCTCCAACTGGTATTACCATTACCGTTACCAAGAGTATTTTATTCGGAGCTGAACTCATGCCAGTGATCACCTGCGTCGATGACCTGAAACGCATCTATAAACGGCGCGCGCCGCGCATGTTCTACGATTACGCAGAATCCGGAAGCTGGACCGAGCAGACATTCCGAGAAAACACGACGGACTTTCAGGACATTTACCTGCGTCAGCGGGTAGCAATGGACATGGCCGGACGCTCGACCAAAAGCCAGATGATCGGCCAGGATGTTGCCATGCCTGTCGCCCTTGCCCCGGTCGGACTGACCGGCATGCAATGCGCCGATGGTGAAATCAAGGCTGCCCGGGCGGCTGAAAAGTTCGGTGTGCCCTACACATTGTCGACCATGTCGATCTGCTCGATCGAAGATGTTGCCGAGAACACCTCCAAACCCTTCTGGCTGCAGGTTTACACGCTTAAAGACGACGACTTCATGAAACGCCTGTTTGACCGCGCCAAAGCCGCCAATTGCTCGGCCGCGGTCATTACGGTTGACCTTCAGATGTTGGGCCAACGCCACAAGGATTTGAAAAACGGCCTCTCCGCCCCGCCCAAACTGACTTTCAAATCGGTTACCAACATGATGACGAAGGTGCAGTGGGGATTGGGCATGCTCGGCACCAAGCGCCGCTTCTTTGGCAACATTGTCGGCCACGCCAAGGGCGTTGCCGATGCGTCATCGCTCAGCACCTGGACGGCCGAAGCGTTCGACGTCTCGCTTGATTGGGATCGCATTCGCGAATTCCGCAAAATGTGGGACGGACCGCTGATCATCAAGGGGATCATTGACCCGCGCGATGCTCTGGAAGCACTGAATGTCGGTGCCGATGCCATCATCGTCTCCAACCATGGCGGTCGCCAGCTTGATGGGGCCCTGTCGTCAATCCGGGCACTGCCCGCGATCATGGATGCCGTTGGTGACAAGATTGAAGTCCATCTTGATAGCGGCATTCGCTCTGGCCAGGACGTGCTAAAGGCCTTGGCCCTTGGTGCCAAGGGCACCTATATTGGGCGCGCTTATGTTTATGGTCTGGGTGCGATGGGCGAAGCCGGTGTGACCAAGGCGCTTGAGCTTATTCAAAAGGAACTTGAAGTTTCCATGGCACTTTGCGGGCGTACAGATGTGACCAAGGTCGATCGCGATATCCTGATGATCCCGCGCGATTTCTCGGACCGCTGGCAATAACGCGACCAAGACACTTACGTCTTTCAAGATGAAACAAAAAGCGGCGTCTTCACCACTCGAAGACGCCGCTTTTTGTTGGTTCTGATGGAAAGCAAACGCTCACCCCGAACGCAAACCCGCCAAAAAGAAAAAGCGCCACCCGAAGGTGACGCTTTTCCAAACAGTATCGCGAGCCTGTTGCTCGAAAACGACTTAACGTTTCGAGAACTGGAAGCTACGACGAGCTTTGGCGCGACCGTATTTTTTACGTTCAACTGCACGAGAGTCACGGGTGAGGAACCCACCAGCTTTGAGTGACGGACGCAGTGCCGGCTCGAACATGGTCAGTGCACGGGAGATACCGTGACGAACGGCACCGGCCTGACCGGAAAGACCGCCACCGGTTACGGTGCAGACAACATCGAACTGATCTTTACGATCGGTTGCGCCGAACGGCTGGTTGATCACCATGCGCAGAACCGGACGTGCGAAGTACTCTTCGAACTCACGGCCATTGACGGTGACTTTACCCGAGCCCGGTTTGATCCAGACACGTGCAATTGCGTTCTTACGACGGCCGGTTGCATAGGAACGGCCCTGTGCGTCGATCTTCGGCTCCGGGAGCGTGCCTTCTGCAGCAGCTGCAGCGGTTTCGCCGCCCTGTGCCAGATCCAGATCCTTGAGATCTTCAAGAGTTTTGGTGTCGGCCATTATTTAGCACTCCGCTTGTTCTTTTCGTTCATAGCCGCTACGTCGAGGACTTCCGGCTTCTGAGCTTCATGCGGATGCTCGGTACCAGCATAGACGTGCAGTTTGGAAAGAACCTGGCTGCGCAGCGGGCCACGGGTCATCATACGCTCAACAGCTTTGATGATAACGCGTTCCGGGTGCTCGCCGTTCAGGAGCTTGTCCATGGTACGTTCTTTAATGCCGCCCGGATAACCGGTGTGCCAGTAGAACTTCTTGTTCTGAAGCTTACGGCCAGTCAGTTTGACTTTTTCGGCATTGACGATGACGATGTGATCGCCACAGTCCATGTGCGGGGTAAACATCGCTTTGTGTTTACCACGAAGACGGTTGGCAACAACGGCTGCAAGGCGGCCAAGGACGACGTCTTCTGCGTCGACCACGAACCATTTGCGCTCGATGTCGCTCGGTGTCGCAGTGAAGGTTTTCATTATTTCTATACTCGAAAACTGGGTTCCACGGAGGGATTGTTCCCTCGTTGAAAGTCGGCGCATTATGCCAGCATTCAACAGGAAAACAACAGGAATATTTCATTCATTTTCAATGACTTATATGTCGAGGTATTATTTTACCACAACATTTCAGGCTATTTTTCTGCCGGCGGCATCGCATAGGTGCCGATCACATGCGCCACCAGCGCATCATCAACACAGGACCGAATATGGCATTCCGCAATCAAAAGCCTCCTGCCCGCCTTGAGAATTTTGGCTTCGGCCATCAAATCCCCGGGCTTCGCACCGGACAGAAAATGCACCGTTGCCTCTGTCGTCACCGCAAGATCAGCCTTGGGCACCACAAGCCAGGCAACCGCATAAAGCGCAATATCCGCCAACGCAAAGATCGCAGGCCCTGTCACCACATTGCCCGGACGCAGATAGCGTTCATTGAATGGCAAGCGCAGAACTGCGGTATCTTCTGACAGACTTTCGGTGACCACCCCCATATCGCCGACAAACGGCACCTTTTCACGCATGATGGCGTCAAAGTCGGCCGGTGTTACCCCGGTCCGGGATTCGGAACTGTTCATGGCTTGGATGGCCTCCCTTTACGGCTACTTTGATGCAGCCATTATTGTTACCGGAAGATAGCCTGACATAACGTTTACGTTAACGTCAATAATTTGCAGGGAGAAACGGCCCTGTGTGCCACCTTGTGCAGCAGCTATCGGGTTAAGATCCCCACCACATCGGTATAGATTGCCACCACCACACACAGGATCACAATGCCTGCAATTGCGGTTGCACCGATCGCAGGCAAATTTTCTTTCATCCACTCACTGATCGATATGCGCGGCGTGCCATCGGTTTTGCGCTTGAAGCGGGCACGAACCGGCCCACGCGAAAGATCACGTACCGGTTTGTCGACTTCATCATTGGATGCCCAGTGATGGCGGTTCTCGGGCAGATATACAGGTTGACGGTCTTCCTGACCGGTTTCGTCATACATCATGGCGATTTCACAGCGTCATTCGCTGGCTCCTGCAACAAGGGTGAACTTACTTTCCACCGACATCTCGGCACGTGCTTTGCCATGCCATGATCGCGGCGCCCCCGCCTCGGATAATTTCGCGCTGTCTCCCCGGACATTGGATGTTTTGTTTCGCGGCTATGGAAAAGCGTTGCCTGGGCCGCGATGACGTTGATTACCTCTCTGATATATGGGGATTAAGGCAATCGTTCGGCAAGAGGTCGCAATCTGCGTTACCTGCCGATAATTGATGAGAACTCATTGATCGTCAGAACCAGAACATAACCCACAGCCACAGCCGCAATCATATAGGCGGCCAGTCGTGCAATCATCTTGTTCAGGCTCAGCGGCTCCCCGGGTTGCTTGCGCCCTTTGGCTGAACGTCCTTTTGACGTGCCCGATGATTTGCCCTGTTTTTGCAAAATTGCCTGGCGCTTGGCATCAAGGTCATCTTCGACTGCCCAGTTTGACTCACTGTCGGGCAGGTTGATGCGCGACTTGCGCACCTCGGCCTCTTTCAGGTCATCCACCCGTCCGGCAATATTGTTCTCGCCGCCGGTCCCGTCCAGGTCATCACTTTCGCGCGTGCGATCAAGCAGCGTTTTGCCGCCATTCAGGCTTTCGACATATTCATCATAGGCCGTTTTTTCTTGGGCGATTGCGGCCTTCTGGGCTGCAGCATGGGCTGCAGGTTCCCGGGCCTGTGTCGACGGACCATTTTGCGCGGAACTCACTGGCTGCTGCGCATCCTGTGGCAGAAACATGGATACGAGCCCACTGGTGTTGTTCTGAACATAGACATGGCGGCGCGGTTTGACCTTTGCCGCCGCGCTTGCATGTTCCTTTTTGACATCGGAAAGGTTTGCGCTGCTCATAAGCGGGGTCGGTTTTGGGCCAACCATGGCAGGTGGATGCAGATCATCCTCGATAACGGGATCGGGATTTTGATCACCATCTTCTTCATCAGGATCGATTTTGCGTTTGGGCATAAGGAAGGGAGGAATATCAAACCCGTTCTTCAACAGGCGCGCACGTGCTTCGGCGCGATACTTTTCAAGATCGCGTTCCATAACATCCTTGCGATCAAAACGCTTGATGGGCGTTTCACGCACGGGTTTAGTTAGCTTTACGGCTTCCCGGACTTTACGGGTCGGCACAAAGCGACCCGGTGCTTGTCCGCGCCGAGGCGGTAAGTTTTTACTCATCCACAACCACTTGCCGAATGAATTTTATAAATCAGGCGCAAACACCAGAAAATTCGGCACATCTCCAAGGTTTTATTATTGGCCAAGGCCTCTAACCCTTTGCGTGTAATTCTACTACGGTATACCGTCTTTTAAAAACCAAAAAACGTCAAATACATACAGCCACCCGGGAGGCCCGCCATGACCGATACCAAAGCTGACCTTGAACTCGTCACACGCGCAGACAGCGACGGCGTTGTCACGCTCACCATGAACAACCCGAAACGCCGCAATGCCCTGTCGGGCGCAATGATGACGGCCCTGAAAAATGCGTTTGACAAGATCGCCACCGAGACGTCTGTCAGATGCGTCATTCTCGCGGCAGAGGGCCCGGTATTTTGCGCCGGCCATGACCTTAAGGAAATGAGTGGCATCACCGAATGTGATCAGCATGCCAGCCTGTTTAATCAATGCAGCAATTTGATGATGACGATTGTAAGCCTGCCACAGCCGGTGATCGCACGTGTGCGCGGCATGGCGACAGCTGCGGGCTGCCAGTTGGTCGCCAGTTGTGATCTGGCCGTTGCCGCCAGCACTGCAAAATTCGCAACACCGGGCGTCAATATCGGCCTTTTCTGTTCGACACCGATGGTCGCACTTAGCCGTAATATCGCACGCAAACATGCCATGCGCATGCTTCTGACCGGCGACCCGATCAATGCCGACACCGCTTTTTCCATGGGACTGGTATCTGACGTGGTCGAGGATGGCGATCTTGAAACCCACACCGATGCACTGGCAGCCGGAATTGCTGCGCGTTCGGGCATGACCGTGCGCTTGGGCAAGCAGGCCTTCTACAAGCAGGTCGAAATGCCGCTGACGCAGGCTTATTCCTATGCATCTGATGTGATGACCGCAAACATGCAAAAGCACGACGCCCGCGAAGGGATCGGCGCCTTTGTCGAAAAACGCCATCCCGAATGGCGCCACGAATAACCTGCCATATATCTGTGCTGTGATTGATGACGCTATTTGCAAATGCCCGGTAATGACGCATCATCAGGTAGATATCGAAATTTGGAGTCCGACCCATGTCGTTTGAAATCTGGCTTGCCTTTGCTTTTGCCTGTGCTGTTGTTCTGGCCATTCCCGGCCCGACCATCATGCTTGTTGTCAGCTACGCACTGGGCAAGGGCAAACAAACCGCATGGGCAACCGTGCCGGGCGTTGCGCTCGGCGATCTTACCGCGATGACGATCTCGCTGGCAGGTGCTGGCGCATTGCTTGCGGCATCGGCAGAGGCCTTTACCGTGCTGAAGCTCGGCGGGGCGGCCTATCTGATCTATCTTGGCATCAAGATGTGGCGCGAAAAGCCCGAAGCCCTGCATGACAACCCGGATGCCAAACGCAACCGGCCGTCACGCATGTTCCTGCAGGCCTATGTCGTCACAGCCCTGAACCCCAAGGGCATTGTGTTCTTCATCGCCTTTGTGCCGCAGTTCGTTACGGCAGGTGATCCGCTTTTGCCGCAGTTCATCATCATGACCGCAACCTTCGTTACGCTGGCAGCGATCAATGTGGCGATCTGGGCGGTTATGGCAAGCGCGCTGCGCGAACGGTTCCGGCATCCATCGGCCCTGCGTCGCCTGACGCGGGTCGGCGGCGGTGTTATGATTGGCGCAGGCTTGCTGACCGCCCTCACCCGTCGCGCTGCAGCCTGATCCACCCCTAAACCACACCTGACTTCCTATGGGTACCAAGATTTGCAGAAAGCCAATATTCTGCAGGTCTTGGTATTTATTTATCATATAGTAATAATGTTATAATATTCATACGTCAGTATTTTCTGTCATTTACATAAACTCAAAGTTGATTTTAGATAACCCCTTATATTTTGTAGAAGAATGAATACTTGTAGTTCTTCTACGAGACGGGAAGAGGGGAAATCTGGACATGCTGAAATCTCTGAAAATCGGTCCGCGGCTGAGTATCGCGAT
The DNA here is from genome assembly GCF_011806525.1 of Thalassospira sp. HF15. Lineage (GTDB taxonomy): Bacteria > Pseudomonadota > Alphaproteobacteria > Rhodospirillales > Thalassospiraceae > Thalassospira. The sequence goes on from NZ_JAAVKI010000001.1 coordinate 739,139, forward strand.
GATTTTTATAACCTTTGCGACTGCACTGGTTATCGGGCTTATCAACCTTTCGATTGAACAAGATATTGTTGCAGGTGCTGAACAACGCGAACTGCGCGCCAATTTTGAACAATTGCGAAGCAGCCTGGACATGGAGGCCGACCGCGCCCTTTCAATGGCGGACTTTGCCGCAAGCATTCCCGCCGCCCAGAAAGCCATGGCCGACAATGACCGTGACACACTTGCCGAGATTTTCGGCCCCGGTTTTGCTGACCTCAAAGAAAACCACGGCGTGCGTCAGTTCCAGTTCCACAAGGCACCGGCCGTCTCATTCCTGCGGGTTCATAAGCTTGAGAAATTCGGTGATGATCTGTCTTCCTTCCGCAAGACTGTCGTCGAAACCAACACGACGCAACAATCCATCAGCGGCCTTGAAGTCGGCGTTGCCGGTCTTGGCATGCGTGGCGTCACCCCGGTTTTCAATGACGGGACACATGTGGGGTCGGTCGAATTCGGTCTGTCGTTCGGGCCGGCCTTCTTTGAACACTTCAAGATGCGCTCCAACACTGATGCCGCCCTGCTCATTGACCGTGATGGCACCTTTGAAGTCTTTGCCTCCACCTTCCCGGAGGGCTTCCTTGATATCACCGCACCGGAACTGGCCGCTGCCCGCGATGGCGAACAGATCCTTCCGCCACAGGATGCCAATGGTACAGAACTGGCTCTGATGGCCCGCCCGATTACGGATTTTAGCGGCCAGAACCTTGGCATTATTGTCATGGGCATTGATCGCGGTTTCTTTGCGACCGCGCTTAACGATGCCACCACCCTGTCACTCGGTGTTAGCATTGTGACGCTGCTCGTTGCACTTTTGATCGCCTTTAGCGTCAACCGGTCGATCTCGCACCCGATCCGGGCCATGACCCAGGCGATGAACAAGATCGCAGGCGGCGCGCTTGATACCGAAGTCCCCGCCAAGGACAAAAAGGACGAAATCGGTGAAATGGCCAGCGCTGTCACCGTTTTCCAGACCAATGCACTGCGCATGAAAAGCCTGGAGGCAGAACAAAAAGAACTTCGCGAGAAAAACGAAGAAGAGAAAAAGGCTCTTGGCCGCAAGCTTGCCGATGAATTTGAAGGCACGGTCGGCAGCATCATCGATGGCCTTGAAAGTGCCGCGCGGGAAATGGATGATGCGTCCCGCACAATGTCAGGCACAGCAGACGAGACCACGCAGCAGGCAAAGATCGGCATGGATGCCGCGCAAAATGCCTCAAACAACGTCGCAACCGTTGCCGCCTCGTCCGAGGAACTTTCTGCCTCAATCACCGAAATCAGCCGTCAGGCGAACCATTCAAGCGAAGTGGCTGCCAATGTCGCAAACAAGGCATCCAGTACGCGCGAAACAGTCGATGGCCTTGTCGAGGCATCTGCACGTATTGGCGATGTGATCGCCCTGATCAACGACATCGCGGCCCAGACCAACCTTCTGGCGCTGAACGCCACAATCGAAGCCGCCCGCGCGGGCGAAGCCGGCAAAGGCTTTGCCGTTGTTGCCAACGAGGTAAAGAACCTCGCCTCGCAAACCAGCCGCGCGACGCAGGAAATCTCCGAGCAGATCGAAAGCATCCAGAGTGCAACCAAGCTTTCCTCGACCGCGATCAACGAGATCACCGATATCGTCGGTGAACTCAATGAAAGTGCATCGGCCATTGCTGCCGCGGTGGAAGAACAAGGTGCCGCGACCCAGGAGATTTCCGGCAGTGTTGAAAACGCATCTGTCGGCACCAGTGGCGTGACCGAAAGCATCAGTCTGGTCAGCGCGGCTGCCGTCCGTTCGACAGAAAGCGCTGATACGGTTCTGAAATCGGCCAATGAACTGATGGAATATTCGGTCAATCTGCGCCGCGAGACCAACAACTTCCTGAGCAAAATCCGCTCTGAATAATCACGCTATCCCGGTCCACTGTCCTCCAGACGACGGTGGACCGGCACTTCTCCAAACGTCAAACCTGTTCTGATACGTTACTTAACGAGAAGACGCCCCGGCGGCGACCTTTTGGGTGCCAAAGACCCGCGCAATCATGCTTCTTGCAGGTTTATCGCGCCCGAACTGGGCAATCACCGCAAACCCGATACCAGCCAGCAATACAGTCCATGCGGGACGCAATGGCCACATGCATTCCAGATTGGCGGCAACCACCCGATCTGCCGGAATACCGGTCGCCAGGCCATACCACGCATATTCAATTCCGGCCGTCGCAAGCCCGCTCAGAACAGCAATCGACAGCAAGGTCTTGCTCGAACGCAGCGACCATCCCCGCCAATGGGCAAAACGATAAAGCATCAGCCCCACAAACATCCCGGCCATCAGGGTGGCTTCGGTGACATCGATCTTTGACTGCAAAAAGAAATGCACAATGCCCAAGACAGCAATGGGATAGACCAACTTGTGCAGGCGCCCCCATTTGGCTCCCAGCCGGCGCATCGCCGATTTGGTTGAGGTCGCTGTCAAAACAGCAAGCCCAACCAAGGCAACAAACCCGATTGTCAGGTAAATACGCAAAACGATCTCGCTTGCGATCCGGAACGGGTCAAGGTTCTGGCTGATGGCATAAAGGCCAAAATGGATCATCACATAGCAAAAGGCCGCGACACCGATTTGGCGGCGCACCTGAACCAGTTTCGAAAACCGGGTCATCCGGCGAAGCGGTGTCACCAGAAGTGTGATCAGCAATATCCGGATGGCCCACTCACCGCTTTCAAGGATGGCTTCCTTGACCGGGATGGTCGCCCCACCCTCGGCAATCACCGGCCACAGCAGCAGACAGCCCGGCACAACAAGGGCGACAAAAACAACCAGTTTGAAAACTGAAAACCGCCCGGAAGGGTCAAGCCATGGATACATTCAATATGAACCTGTCAGGTTTTACCGATCCCCCAGTCAAAGCGCACCTGGCGGTCTGCGTCATCTAAATTGCTATCAACTTTCCGCGAGGATGTCGCGCCGAATGACGCATATCAAAGTTGCGCGATGCGGCCGACCATATAACAATCATACGCAGTGAGCACTTAAAGTGGATGAACCCGAATGGCCGAATTTGAAAACCCCACCGACCCGGAAATCAAAACCCTGCTTGATAGGACCAAAACCATTGCCCTTGTCGGTGCCAGCCCCAAGCCGGAACGTCCATCCAACCGGGTGATGAAATTCCTGCTTGATCATGGCTATACGGTAATCCCCGTCAATCCCGGCCAGTCTGGTGGCACCATTCACGGCCAGACTGTTGTTGCCAGACTGTCTGACATCGCCGGACCAGTCGATATGGTCGACATTTTCCGCAATAGTGATGATGCCGCAGGTGTTGTCGATGAGGCGATTGCCATTGGCGCAAAATCTGTCTGGATGCAGCTTGGCGTGATCAATCCAGAAGCCTGCGCAAAGGCGGTGACAAACGGCATGACCGCCGTAATGGATCGTTGCCCGGCCATCGAATTGCCGCGCCTGTCATAAGCTTCAGATACGCGGCACGCCCAACAAAAAAGGCACCGGATATCCGGTGCCTTTGTTCATTTCTCAAGACGTGGTCTGTTTAACCGCGGCCACACTGCGCCATCAGATCCGGCACAAGCCCCTGATTGCCCATAAAGACAGGCTGCACGGCACTGGTGACGGTGTAGGCCGTGGTATGCTCGTCAACAAGCGCGTCAAAATGGCCCGCCGTTTCCAGGACAAGCGACATAACCCCGTCAGGCTTGATGCGAAGTGCTGCAAAGCCGTTGGCATACTCGGTCCGTGCGCATTCGCGCCCCAGAATGGTATCGAAACGCTCGACCAGCGCATAGCGCGGGTTTTCGACCAAGTCGTCACGCGTTTCCACCTTGGTTGGCTTCACACCGATTTTCGGAACATATTTTGCAAAATTGGTCTGGGACTGAACAATGTACCCATCCGGGAAATACACCGCGACATCTTCGGCCAGCAGGATACGGTCCCCGATCACTTGACCGGACCGCAGAAGTTCCTTGATACGCTTGCCAGGGATTTCGCCCGAAAACGCATTAAAGCGCAGGGTTTTGCCATCACCACGAAGGTCGGCAAAATAACGTTCGAACGGAACGACTGGTGTTTTGTCTGCCGCACGTGCGCTCGGCAAGAAGGCGGTGGTCATAACCGCCAGTGTCGCAACTGCAAGAGCAACGCCCCCCGAGCGCTGCGAAAAGACCGTCTTGATGGCCTTTAGCATATGTCCCCGCCTCTCACTTACATCAGGATTACAATCCAGAGATTATGCAGATTGATCCCAAATTCAACACCTGTTTCTGCGAAAAATCGCGGAATTGTCAAAAGCACATATAAAAACAACGAGGTGGCATTATGCCACCTCGTTGCCAAAGATTTGGTAAACGTCGAAAATTAGTCGACAGAAATCGTCACACGACGGTTACGCGGTTCACGAACACCATCCGGAGTCGGGATCAGAAGATCGCCTTCACCAACAGCATCCTGCGATACCATGTCGCCTTTGATGCCACGACCGGTCAGCTCGCTAAGTGCTGCTGATGCACGACGCTCGGACAGACGCAGGTTATAGGCTGCCGGACCCGAGGTATCGGCGTGACCAACGATGGAAACATCACCCATCGACGATGCCCACTGCTCGGCAGCAGCATCAAGAACACGTTCGGAAACCGGGGTGATCGCAACGCTGTCAAAATCGAAGAAGATGGTGAACAGACGCGGCTCAGCAGCGGCAACAGGTGCTGCCATCGGCTCTGGCTCAACTGCGCGGAGTTCTGTCATTGCAGCTTCGAAATCTTTCCAGCACTGGGTGATCAGCTCGGTCTGCCAACCTTCTTCACTTTCTTCGACCCAGCAGTCATAACGCGCCTGAGCAACTGCGGCGGTTGTCGGCATTGCTTCACGCTTGCCATCGTCAAGAAGACCAAGAAGTTCGTCACGAACTGCACGCTTCTGGGCGATTTCTTCGTCCGAGAAACGCCAGTTGGCCGGATCTTCCGGAAGAACGATGGTGTCACCGCTTACGCGACCGGCTTTCTTGGCAAAGAAGTCGGCATCAAAATAGTCATACCATTCATCAGCTTCACGCTGTGCATAAGCCAGATATTCAGCTTTCAGCGCCTTGCCGAAATCAGTGGTCGGCTCCTGCGAAGAAAGCGCGGACGAAACAGAACTGCTATAGGTGAACGGGTTGCCACCATAAGGAACTGCGGTACCGCTGTTCTCTACAGTGCTACAAGCACTCAGAAGCGCAACGCCACCAAGAGCAAAAAGAATTTTCGGACGGATCTGCATGTCTTACCCCTGTCTTTAGGTTGTTATTCCGATAATAACTAAACACCAATGATGGTGATATTATGGTCTTTAACGAACGAAAAGGTGTCTTGTTCCATACACATGCAAAGAATTGGTGATTGCATTGCACTTTTCAAGCACACTCAAACCTGTAATGTTAATTCTCTCATACGGAAGTATGATTGGCAATCAACAGTATTATGACACGGAGCGGACGAGGTTCACATGATCGAAACCGATGTAGCGACCATCACAGAAATGCTTAAGGGGTTTGCGTTGGGCTTTGGCCTCGACCTGCTCGGCGCAGTCCTCATTCTACTCGTGGGCTGGTGGATAGCAGGACGCGCGGCCGCACTGGTGCGCCATTCGCTGAAAAACGCAAAATTTGTTGATGCGACGCTCAAGCCGCTGGCGGCAAGCATTGTGCGCTATGCGATTCTTGTATTTGTTATCATCGCTGTTCTGGCGAACTTCGGCGTTGAAACAACAAGCATTATCGCCGTACTCGGTGCGGCTGGCTTGGCAATCGGTCTTGCTTTGCAGGGCACGCTTTCCAATATTGCCGCCGGGGTGATGATCCTGATCCTGCGCCCGCTCAAGATCGATGAATTCGTTGAAGCTGGCTCTGTGTCGGGTACCGTGGTTGAAATCACGTTGTTTACCACCCTGCTCAAAACGCCGGACGGTGTCTTTATTTCTGCCCCGAACTCGCAAATCTGGAACAGCGCGATCAAAAACTATTCGCGCAACCCGACCCGTCGTCTCGATATCAAGGTCGGCATTTCCTATGACGACGATGTCGACGCAGCACTTGAGTTCCTCAAAAACCTTGTCGCATCCGATGAACGCGTTCTCAAGGATCCGGAACCAATGAGCTTTGTCGCCAATCTCGGTGAAAGCTCGGTCGACCTGACCGCACGCGGCTGGGTGCCCACCAGCGAATTCTGGCCCGCCTTCTTTGATCTGACCCGCAAGTCGAAAACGGAACTTGAGGCTGCTGGCTTCTCTATCCCGTTCCCGCAGCGCGATCTGCACATCATCGAAGGTGCTGAAACAGCCAGCGCAGCAAAACCTGCTGCAAAGGCCGCCGCCAAACCGGCAACCAAAACCGCCGCCAAGAAACCGGCAACCCGTTCCCGGTCAACTGCATCGAAATCGACGACCAAATCGACAGCTGCGAAAAAGACACCAGCGTCAAAAAGCTGATTTCTTTTCCAAACACCAGCATCACGAAAGAGGCCCAAACGGGCCTCTTTTTTTTGTTTGGATCGCTTACGTAGTACCCCGCTGTTACCCGCCCGGCTGCCATCGGGCGTATAATTCACGTCCTTGCCCAACGACGGCAAATCAAAACAAGCGGGAGGATAAAATATGTCTGCGAAAAAAATTCTCATGATTACCGGTGACTACGCCGAAGATTACGAAACCATGGTTCCGTTTCAGACTCTTCTGGCCGTTGGCCATCATGTCGATGCCGTCTGCCCGGATAAGAAAGCCGGTGACACGGTCGCGACCGCCATCCATGATTTCGAAGGGGATCAGACCTATAGCGAAAAGCGCGGTCACAACTTTGCGCTTAATGCCGATTTCGCATCCGCACGGGCAGAAGACTATGACGCCCTTCTGATCCCGGGTGGACGTGCACCGGAATATCTGCGCCTGAACGAAGATGTCATTCGTCTGGTCCGTGACTTCCATGCAGCTAACAAACCGATTGCAGCCGTTTGCCATGGCGCACAACTTCTGGCAGCCGCCGACATCATCAAGGACCGCAAGGTTTCGGCCTACCCGGCTTGCGCGCCGGAGGTCAAACTGGGTGGTGGTGTCTATGCCGACATCGCGATTGATGACGCCTGCACGGATGGCAATCTGGTGACAGCACCGGCATGGCCGGCTCACCCGAAATGGATGGCCGCATTCCTTAAGGTTCTGGGCACTGAAATCAATCTGTAATGGATCGTCGCCCAAACGTTTATTGCGTTTGGGCGACATTTGATTGACCATGGCCCCAACCAAAAAAAGAAGACCGCTGTACGTTTCGTAACAGCGGCATCAACAGGAAAGGCCGTCCCAATGTGTCAAATCTATTCTGGAACCGATCCCGATCTATACCAATCTGTCAGCCGCTCGTTGCGGATCAATGGTGTGGTAACCAGCCTGCGCCTTGAACTGCGTTTCTGGCAGATTGTTGATGAAATCGCCGCGGGTGAAGGTTTCACCACGCCGCAGTTTCTTGGCAAAATTCATGATGAAGTTGTCGCAAAGCGCGGCGAGATCGCGAATTTCGCATCCCTTGTGCGCGTGATTTGCACAGTCTATCTGGAAAAACAGGCAGGCTTGCATGTCCATGTCCCAGAAAATGCTGCAGCATCCCCGATTCACAGCTAACGACCTGTCAGGTCTGTTTTTACTGGTTGTTTAATTCAGCCAGGAAGACAGTTCACGCGTGCTGAACCCGCCGCTGGTCATGATGTTCGGGCTGCTATTGCGCTTCAGGGTCGGCTCAGCCGGTTTGATGATGCTGTTGCGACGATGCATTCCGGCTGCTGCCCCGAAATCAATCTGCGAGCGCCCGACAATATCTGCTGCCTTGATAGTCGGCCCCGACCCGTTGGTGACGCTTGATGCATTGATCGGTGTTTGCGCGGACTGCGGGCCTTGGTGTTTTTGCTTGGCTTCATAAATCCAGCGCAGTTCCTGCTTCAGGGTCTGGTATTCCGGTGTATCGGGCGCGGAATTGACCTCATTGACGATCTGAAGCTTCACCATCTGCGGGAAACGATCAAGGCGCTCCAGCAGCATGAATTTCACGCTGGGCCGCACCGCATCAGAACGCATCAGCTTCATCACCAGACGGCGATAGATATCGATGCGCAGGTTGCCATTGGATGCCAGTTCGATGAATTCCTCGACGAATTCACGGGCTTCCATTTTACCATCAAGCAAAGCCCGAAGGTTATTCCCCATCGCACGGCGATAGGCTTCACGGATTTCCACCACGTGATTGGATGCACGCGTGCGCACAAGGTGGAAGGCTTCCGGGCTGAAGGCATTCTTGGTCAGGAGTTTGGCGCAATCGGCAACCAGTTCGTGTTTGGTTGCCTCGGATACGACTTCAAAAACCCCGGTGATCAATTCCTTGCACTTGGCATGCGGTCCCATTCGGATCGCTGCGGCCAAGGCCATCGGGCTTTCTGGATCCTTCGTGGCAATCACGGCCAGTGCGAATGGATCGTCATACTGCATCAGGGCAAGGTCGTTGCTCAGCAAGTGTTCCGGCATCAACAGGCGTTGTTGTTTCGCCGCCCCGGTTACGGTAAGCGGTTCGCCAGACAGATAGCTTTCCTTGATGTTAAGGGCATGTTTTAGCCCCTCATATGAGATGCCGTGATTGCTGCTCATGGCACTCAGTCCTCTTTGCGACCCTTGGATCGCCTGTCAGAGACCAGGCCTTCAAGTCCGCCACTGTTACGCCCCGCTCTGGGACGAAGACCGCGGCTGCGCCCCGAATTCCGCGTAGCTGTTTTCGGCGGCTCTGCGGGGGCCGGTTCACTTTCTTTTTCGACCTTCGTGCGCGAAACCACCGGCTTCATATCGCTGAAGAAATCGATATACCAGTCCATGTCAGCCGCTGCCATCGCATAGCGACCACCGGCTGCCGGGCTTTCAATTGCCGATTCTGGAATACCATTGCTGATCTGCAAGACGACGGCCGCAGGCGCGGTCATTCCCGCACGCCATGCAAGGGCGGTAATCGCCCGCGCGCTGCCAGAATCAAGGATCTTGGAAACGGCGTTGGGCCGGATTTGCGCATATTGTGCAAGTGCCTGCACGACAAGCGCGTCATCGTTGCGCGACAGGGCATCAAGCACATACTGGTCCATCGTCATCTTGTCGTCAGACGCCTCGACGATATCGTTTTCGACCATTTCGTTATCGGAAATCTCGACATCCATCTCGCTATCGCGCGGTGGCATCGGCATCCGGTTTTCAAAGCGGGCCTTTTCGATCCGCTGACGCACCGATTGGCGCAAGGCGCGCGCGACTTCGGTGCGCATCCGGCCTTGTTCAACCAGGGTATCAAACAGCGATGCCATGATGAAATGGGCAATGCGACGCTGTGCCTGACGCGAAATGCGGTTCTGGCCGCCCATAATGTCGTTTTCGGGTGCCTTTGGCTTCGGCGTAGCGTTCTCGGCGAACTGCGGTGTCATCGGCACGACGTTGCGCGGTGCATCATCAGACGACAGCAACCGGTTCAGCAAACCGCCCTTTTCCTTTCCGGCCTGCTGTTTGATCAGACGGGCCTTGGCGGCGGCTTGAAGCTCTGCCTTTTCACGTTCTGCAGCGGTCTGAACGAATTCAGCACGTCCACGCATGATGTCAAGGAAGTCGGCATCACTCAGAAGTTCGATATAATCGGCAATCGATACCCGGCCAATTGCCTGAATATCCTGCCGCAGACGGGTAGCCGCCTGACGGGTCATATACGGGGTATGCCCCAGTTCCTGTTCGATCAGCGAAATCACCTGCGGGCGATAGCAATCCCCCATATTGGCAATCGCGGCGACGAATTCGTCAACCATGTCGAGACGTTCAGAGGGACTTAACTCTGTCAGGTGTCGGCGCAGACGGCGTGCGACATCCATGCGGACGTCACTATCGAAATCAGGCACATCTTCAACATCATCAAGCGCATCCATTTCGGATGAAAGGCGCGCGGCATGCTCAAGACCTGCGGCATCGGCAGAATTGTTGGAAATATGTTTGCGGGGAATTGCACGGCTCTGATGAGCGTGACCAGCTTCAGATCCAAACGTCTCAGGTGCGATCGTACGTACAGTGTCGGCCAAATCACGCAGCTTTGCCGAGGCTTTGTCATCAAGCCCCTCATTGCCCGCATTCTTTTGCCGATTGAACATCCAACTCAGCATTATCGCAGTTATTCCCCTGGTCCCGTGCCTGGCGGCATATCGGCATCGACGTTGCGATGCCTTGTTTTTGTGTTTTGTCAGAATAGCTTAACCGAAACTGACAGCGATACACAACCAGACAAGACGTCTAAATTTGATAGCCCAACCTCGATGGCTCATATCCTTGGACAGAGCCCTGATTACAGAATGACTATCGGCGCAAAGACTCAAAAAAACATTAACGATCAAAGGGGTTATACAGCGCCCTGCCCGTTACCATCGAAAAACGCCCCAAAGAGCCGTTTCCTTGCCCAACAGCCATAAGAAAACGGGCGCCCGAAAGGACGCCCGTGATCTGTAATTCTCTATACGCAACTGATTGGGTTAATTATTGCCAACCCATGCGATGCGCAGAATATTGGTCGCACCCGGGGTTCCGAACGGAACACCCGCGGTAATCACCAGCGAATCACCCGGTCCGGCAAACTCTTCGCGTTTTGCGACTTCTGTGGCGATCCCGACCATTTCAGCAAAGTTGGTAGCATCCCGGGTAAAGACCGGATGCACACCCCAGCACAAAGCCAGACGACGTGCAGTCTGAATCCGTGGCGTCAGACCAAGAATCGGAACTTCCGGACGCTCACGCGCTGCACGGAAGGCCGTCGACCCGGACGAAGTATAGTTCACAACCGCTTTCGCACCGATTGTGGCTGCGACCTGGCGGGCCGCCGCACTGATCGCATCCGGGGCATTATGCTCCGGATCCGGACGGTTGGCATCGCGCATGCGGTAATACAGTTCATCCTGTTCAACACGCACCAGAATCCTGTTCATGATCGATACGGTTTCTAGCGGATATTTACCAACCGCACTCTCGGCCGAGAGCATCACGGCATCCGCACCATCATAGATCGCGGTCGCGACGTCTGATGCCTCTGCACGGGTCGGTGCCGGGTTTGACACCATCGAGTCCAGCATCTGTGTCGCAACAATCACCGGTTTGCCGGCTTCGCGGCAAGACTTGATGATGCGTTTCTGCAGGATCGGTACATCTTCCGGCGGGCATTCGACACCAAGGTCACCACGGGCCACCATGATCATGTCGGACAGATCGACAATCTCATCAAGGTGATCAATCGCCTGCGGCTTTTCCAGCTTGGAAACGATGGCCGCACGTCCCTGAATGATCTTGCGCGCTTCGGCCACGTCTTCGGGACGCTGCACAAAGGAAAGTGCTACGAAATCGACACCCATCTCAAGACCGTAATCCAGATCGGCACGATCCTTGTCCGTCAGCGGTGACAGCGGCAGCATGACGTCAGGAAGGTTGACACCCTTGCGGTTTGACAGTGGTCCGCCGGTAATGACGGTGCATTCCGCCGACTTGTCATCGCATTTGTCGACCTGCATGCGCAGTTTGCCATCATCAAGCAACAGGTGCGCACCCGGCTTGAGTGCCGCATAGACTTCGGGATGGGGCAACGCCACGCGCTTCTTGTCGCCCGGCTTCTTGTCCATGTCGAACTTGAACTTGTCACCGGCTTCGAGTTCGATCTGCTCATCAGCAAAGGTACCGACACGAATTTTCGGCCCCTGAAGATCCATCAGAATACCGATCGGACGGCCGAGTTTTTCTTCTACAGCGCGGATCGCCTCGAAACGGGCCAGATGTTCTGAGTGTTCCCCATGCGAGAAGTTCAGGCGGAATACGTCCACGCCCGATTCAACAATTTTCTCGAGGATTTCTGGCTTTGAACTTGCCGGCCCCAGGGTCGCGATGATCTTCGCCTTACGTTGACGGCGCATCGGCTACTACCTCTTGTTATTCGGTTTACACATGATCCTTCTCGCTTCGGCCTGCATCTGCGGCGAGACGAAAAGGCGTCCTGATATTTTCTGGGGGTAACTCCTTAATAATCAATCAGCCCCTATTTGAACAGGAACTTTTCTTTAAATGCCTTTACAAAAATGTGATTTTTCACTGGACAATTACAAGAAGCCCCTTCTTTAAAGGACCCTTGCCGGTAACAACGCCGGTCGTAACTGACAGGCCAACAAAACGCCCCTCTGGCGCAGACAGGACCCTTTTCATGAGCAAATGGCACCACCGCTTTCTCGGACTTGCAGCCCATATTGCAGACTGGTCAAAAGACCGCAGCACTCAGGTCGGTGCCGTTGTCATCGGCCCGAAAAAGGAAATTCGCGCTGTCGGCTATAACGGTTTCCCGCGCGGGGTCGATGATGAAGTCGAAACCCGCCATCAGCGTCCGGAAAAATACGCCTATACCGAACATGCGGAACGCAATGCCATTTATAATGCCAGCTATACCGGGACATCGCTTGATGGCTGTGCGCTGTATGTCACCCACTTTCCCTGCTGCGATTGCGCACGTGCCATCATTCAGGCTGGCATTGCCGAGGTCTATGTCGACAAGTCGAAACTGACCCCCGATTTCCTCGAACGCTGGGAACAGGATATGAAAATTTCCACCGAGATGTTCGCGGAGTCCGGTGTAAGCGTAAAGGTCATTGAAGACGACGGCACCACTAAACCCATGAAATAAAAACCGATCTTCCTCTTTACACCCAGAAAAAATCACCAATATTGGGTGTGTTCAAACCGGACACGAGCACCAAAAACAATAAGACGCAAACGTCGTCTGTTCGATATTTCAAGCTGTCTTGGGGTCAGTATTTGTCAGATTTCCGGCCTTTCCTCATTGCGGTTTGGCCTTGCCGGAAACCAGACAAAGGTATAAGGGTTTACGGGTCAGCAACGGGGTATGATTTGCTGCTGTATTATCCTGAACAGCGACGCATTTCGTGATGATGCTCAGGAACCGAGGCCGGATGAACGCGAAAATAGACTTTAGTAAGATCAGTTTTTTGATCGTTGACGGGGACAAGATTTCGGCTCAGGTGGTCTATGACACGCTCGCCTATTTGGGGGCCAGTCATATCCAGCGGGTTAAATCGCCGAATAATGCCTTTGATGTACTGCGCACGGAAAAGATCGACATTGTGATTTGCGAATGGCGCCTGCATGGCATGGATGGACTTGAGTTCCTTGATGTGATGCGCAATTCGACCAACTCACCGAACCGTTTCATTCCGGTAATCATGTTGACCGCACATTCCGAGCTTCGCTATGTGACAACGGCACGTGATCTTGGCATTACGGAATTTCTTGCAAAACCCTTCAACGCCAAGGCACTTTATAGCCGTCTGGTATCGGTCATTACCCGACCGCGTGTCTTTGTGAACACCGGTACGTATTTTGGCCCGGACCGACGTCGTCGACAGGTCGAGTTCGATGGTCCTGATCGCAGGAGCATGGACGAATGAGCCACTTTGACTGGGGAAGCGGAGCCATCGTGAAGCCTGAACAACCTAAGAAGAAAAAGAATGTGCAGATCATCCCTGCACAGACCGATCTGAAGCGCCGGGCCGTAAATTTCGTCAAGGGTTTTGACATCAACCTGTCCTCTGAGCAAATCGAAGAGCTCGAACAGGTTGTGCAACGCAGTTCCGAAACGTTCGTCCGCGATATCGGCAAGGATTTGATGGAATGCCGCAAGACGGTGATCGCTGGCCTTGGCGACAAATCCAAACGCCCCCAGGCCATTACTGCGGCAGGTGACCTTGCCTATTCGGTCAAGGCCCTTGGCGGCACCTTCCAGTATCCTCTGATGACCCAGATCGCCAAATCGATGGAAACCTTCGTTGCGGACCGCACCACCGCCAACGAAAAACAGCTGCTCGTCTTGCAGCTACACATCGACTCGCTTTATGTCATTCTGGCTGGTCGCGTTACCGGTTTTGGCTCGACTGTTGAACAGGCAACTGTTGCAGCCCTGACCAAACTGACCGAACGCTACGAAGACCCGCGCGAATAGTCACCCCTTCATCGATTGCCGTTCTTAAGGCTACCCAACGGGTGCTGCCAATGCGCTGATGTCAGCGAACTGGCACAAATCGATGCGCGCCCCCTCTTCCGCCGCGACCTAAATGACGACGACAATCGAAACCGCACCTCCCGCAGGCTCGGCCGCCGAATTCTGTCTCCCAACAGCACACAGTCCGTGCGTTAAACACGGAACTTTGGCGCGCTCGATACGCCCCGCGTTTCTACCGGCAGAGGAATGGCTTTGAAAATTGAAATTCCGGGTCAAAAACCGCTTGCGCCACCTGTGAGTGACTGCTAAAAACCGCGCCACGCACCATGCGGGTGTAGCTCAGTTGGTTAGAGCGCCGGCCTGTCACGCCGGAGGCCGCGAGTTCAAGTCTCGTCACTCGCGCCATTCCCTCCCTGATGGGAATGACGTACAAAATAAGCGCCGCGATTATTCGCTGGCGCTTTTTTGTTTTCTGACCTTTCCCCGTGCCCGCCAAGCATCGCAAACCAGCGATCGCATGCTGCAAAAATGGCGTCCTGTTTCGGCCATTTCCCCATGCCACACCGACAAATTTCCGGTCCGTCTTTTTTTTGCAAAAAAGCCCTTGCCAGAGCGAACCACCCCTTATATAAACCGCGCCACACCATGCGGGTGTAGCTCAGTTGGTTAGAGCGCCGGCCTGTCACGCCGGAGGCCGCGAGTTCAAGTCTCGTCACTCGCGCCATTCCCTCCCTGATTGGGAATGACGTACAAAATAAGCGCCGCGATTATTCGCTGGCGCTTTTTTGCTTTCAGACGCCTGTTGCCCCATCAAACCGGCAAAACTGGCCGTCGCATTTTTCTTTCGAAAATCGGTCAAAAAACACTTGCCACCATGGGGCGGTCTTTATATAAACCGCGCCACGCACCATGCGGGTGTAGCTCAGTTGGTTAGAGCGCCGGCCTGTCACGCCGGAGGCCGCGAGTTCAAGTCTCGTCACTCGCGCCATTCCCTCCCTGATTGGGAATGACGTACAAAACAAGCGCCGCGATTATTCGCTGGCGCTTTTTTGTTTTTTTGTCCCGACGTTGGCCTGCCCTCCATCATAGCCGCTCGGGTGAAGCAACAATTCCGTCACGCAACCACAAAGCAGCAGTTTTATCGCAGAATCTGTCTTTTGATGATTTAGACAGCAATCCTGACCGACTGGTCATTGATTAATCGTATAAATTATGCTCAGCTTCACGGGCACTAAGCGAAACACCTGCAGGCCGCCCCACTGATCTTCGGGCCTGAGGGCGTCGGCCGAACCCCGGATGGTCCCAAAGCTGAGCCAATCTCGTTTTGACCGTCCACTCGATTGCCTATCAGTCCGCGCCTTGGCCTGCAGTCCCACAACAACAAACGGGAGGCGCATCATGCGCAAATTTATCGCAGGGCTGGTCATGGGGACCGCGCTCGCTACCGCACCTTTGATGGCGCAGGCGGAGACGCCGAAAAATGCACTTGTCATGGCTTTTGCCATTGATGACATCATCACGCTTGATCCGGCACAGATTTTCGAATTTTCCGGCGCTGAATATGCCGGTAACACCTATGACCGTCTGATCGGCTTCGATAACGACGATGTCTCGAAAATCTATGGTGTGGTCGCCGAAAGCTGGGATGTCTCGGAAGACGGCAAAACCTTCACCTTCAAAATCCGCGATGGCATCGAATTCGCGTCGGGTAATGACCTGACCGCCGAAGACGCGGCCTTTTCCTTGCAGCGTGTGATTTTGCTTGATCAGTCGCCGGCCTTCATTCTTGGCCAGTTCGGTTTCACCGCCGACAACGTCAAGGACAAGATCTACGCGACCGATGATTCTACTCTGGTCATGGAAGTCGACAAACCATACGCGCCAAGCTTCGTGCTGTACTGCCTGACCGCTGGCGTCGGCTCGGTTGTCGACAAGGAAGAAGTCCTTGCCCACGAAGTCGATGGCGACCTTGGTCACGAGTGGCTTAAAACCAACTATGCCGGTTCCGGCCCGTTCGCGTTGAACAAATGGACAGCTGGCGAAAGCCTCAGCCTGACCGGCAATGAAGATTACTGGGATGGCGCGCCGGCAATGAAGCGCGTGATCATTCAGAGCGTCAAGGAAGCCGCTGCACAGCAACTGCTTCTTGAAAAAGGCGATATCGACATTGCCCGTAACCTCGAAGCCGATCAGTTGGCCGCAATCTCGGACAATGACGACGTCAAAATGCTCTCCAAGGGCAAGGGCGCACTCTGGTATCTCGGTCTGTCACAGAAGAACGAATATCTGTCGAACCCGAAAGTCCGCGAAGCTCTGAAATACCTTGTCGACTACAAGGGCATTTCCGAAACCATCCTGGCTGGTCGTTCGCAGATCCATCAGGCCTTCCTGCCTGAAGGTTTCCTCGGTGCATATAACGAGAACCCGTATTCGCTCGATGTCGAAAAGGCCAAATCTCTTCTGGCCGAAGCTGGCTATCCGGACGGGTTCAGCGTAACCATGGATACCCGTAACACCACCGCGATTATGGCGATGGCACAATCGATCCAGGCAACCTGGGCACAGGCTGGCATCAATCTGGAAATCATTCCGGGCGATGGCAAACAGACCCTGACCAAATACCGTGCCCGTCAGCACGATATCTATATCGGTCGCTGGGGCCCGGATTATCAGGATCCGCATACCAACGCATCTACCTTCGCATGGAATCCGGACAACTCCGACGATGCTGCTGCCAAGCCGCTTGCTTGGCGTAACTCCTGGGATGCCGGCGATCTGACTGCAAAAACCGATGCTGCCACCCTTGAGCGCGATGATGCGAAACGTGCAGCGATGTATGTCGATCTTCAGAAAGAAGTTCTGGAAAGTGGTCCGTTCGTGATCATGTTCCAGGAAACCGAAATCGCATCCATGCGCGGTAACGTGAACAACTTCGTCCTCGGTCCGTCATTCGATAACAACTATTATCGTTACGTTACCAAAGA
The DNA here is from genome assembly GCF_011806525.1 of Thalassospira sp. HF15. GTDB lineage: Bacteria > Pseudomonadota > Alphaproteobacteria > Rhodospirillales > Thalassospiraceae > Thalassospira. The sequence continues at coordinate 756,228 of NZ_JAAVKI010000001.1, forward strand.
CTAACTTCGACGAAGGAGACAACGGTCGTAATGTCCGCTGTTAAACGCAATAAACGAAACGGGCGCAACCGCGCCCGTTTCACTTCCGGCCCGCCGGCAACTGTCCTGCGGCTGGTCTTTTCGCTCGCCATTACATTTTTTGGTTTGCTTGTTGTCACATTCCTGATCGGCCGCGTCTTGCCGATTGACCCGGTGCTCGCAGCTGTCGGGGACCATGCATCACAAAGCACTTATGACCGCGTGCAGGAGGAAATGGGGCTCAATCTGCCCCTCTGGCAGCAATTCTTTATCTATATTTCCAATGTCGTTCAGGGTGATTTCGGCCAGTCCGTGCTGACATCAAATTCCGTGCTTGATGATATCAAACGCGTGTTTCCGGCAACCCTTGAACTGGCAACCCTCGCAACCATCATCGGTGTTCTCCTGGGTGTTCCCGCAGGCGTTTTTGCCGCGATCAACAAGGGGAAATGGCCTGATCACGTTGTACGTGTCATCGGTCTTGCCGGATATTCCATGCCGATCTTCTGGCTGGGCCTGATGGGGCTTCTGGTATTTTACATGAAGCTCGACTGGGTCGCTGGTCCCGGACGCCTTGATTCGTTTTATGTCGACTTCATCGAACCGACCACCGGTCTGATGCTGGTCGATACGCTGATCGAAGGCGACATGGATCTGTTCTGGAATGCTGTCTCGCACATCATTCTGCCTGCATCCATCCTTGCCTATTTCTCGTTGGCCTATATTGCGCGCATGACGCGTTCCTTCATGCTCGAACAACTCAGTCAGGAATATATCCTGACCGCACGGGTCAAAGGCATTTCCGAACATCGCATCATCTGGCGTCATGCACTTGGCAACGTCATGGTGCCGCTGGTGACCGTGATTGCGCTTTCCTATGCCAATCTGCTCGAAGGATCGGTTCTGACCGAAATCATCTTCGCATGGCCGGGACTTGGCCTTTACATCACCAACTCGCTGCTCAACGCGGATATGAACGCGGTTCTCGGTGGCACAATTGTGGTGGGTGCGGTCTTTATCGGGGTGAACATGCTTTCTGACGTGCTCTACCGCCTGCTCGACCCCAGAGCGCGGAGATAACGATGACAACACAAACTTCCACTTCACAAACCGGCCTTAAACAATGGCTGACATCCGATACGCCCAAGTCACGCTGGCAAGCCAAATGCGGACGTGCCTGGCTTGGCTGGATCAAGTTTACCGAAAACAAGCTTGCCATGATCGGGCTGTCGATTGTTATCGGTCTTATTCTGGTAACGATCATTGCCCCGCTTCTGGCCCCCTATGATCCCTTGGCTGCTGATCTTGCCAACCGTATTCAGCCACCCAGTACCGACCACTGGTTTGGCACCGATCAGTTGGGCCGCGATATCCTGTCGCGCCTGATCTATGGTGCGCAATATACCCTACTGATTGTCGCCCTTGTTGCCATCACTGCCGCCCCGTTAGGTCTTCTGGTTGGAACGGCTGCGGGCTATTTCGGCGGATGGGTTGATGCCACCCTGATGCGCATTACCGATATCTTTCTGGCTTTCCCGAAACTGATCCTGGCACTGGCCTTTGTCTCTGCCCTTGGACCGGGTTTGGAAAACGCCATTCTGGCGATTGCGATTACCGCTTGGCCGCCCTATGCCCGGATCGCGCGCGCCGAAACCATTACGGTGCGCAAATCCGACTTCATCGAAGCCGCCCGTCTTCAGGGCGCGTCCAACATGGGCCTGATTTCCGGTCATATCATGCCGATGTGCATCAGCTCGCTAGTCGTGCGCGTCACCCTTGATATGGCGGGTATGATCCTGATTGCCGCTGGTTTGGGCTTCCTTGGTCTTGGTGCTCAGCCACCGATGCCGGAATGGGGTGCAATGGTTTCTGATGGTCGTCAGTTCCTGCTTGAACAATGGTGGGTTGCCACCGTACCGGGCCTTGCGATCTTCATCGTCAGCCTTGGCTTCAATCTTCTGGGCGATGGCCTGCGTGATGTTCTTGACCCGCGTGGAGGCGATTGATCATGTCCAATGAAACTCTTCTGTCGGTCAAGAACCTCGAAGTCACCTTCAACACGCCCAAGGGCGATGTGCACGCAGTACGCGGCGTATCGTTTAACCTTGGTCGTGAACGGCTTGGTATTGTTGGCGAATCCGGGTCTGGCAAATCCCAGACCGGGCGCGCCATTCTCGGTCTGACCGCGGCCAACGGCAAAATCACCGCCGATCAGATGACCTTTCACGATGTCGATCTCGCCAACCTTTCGCCGAAACAATGGCGCAAGGTGCGCGGTGCGCGCATTTCCATGATCATGCAGGACCCGAAATATTCGCTGAACCCTGTCATGACCATTGGCGACCAGATCATCGAGGCCTACCGCGAACATCACAATGTCAACGCCAAGGAAGCCCGCCACCGCGCCATTGATATGCTTGATGCGGTTAAAATTCGTGATCCCGAACGGGTGTTCAATTCCTACCCACACGAAGTATCCGGCGGCATGGGACAACGCGTCATGATCGCCATGATGCTGATCCCCGATCCCGAACTGATCATTGCCGACGAACCGACATCCGCCCTTGATGTCACCGTACAGCTACAGGTCATGGCGATCCTTGATGATCTTGTACGTGATCGCGGCATGGCACTGATTTTCATCAGTCATGACCTGCAACTGGTTTCAAGTTTCTGCGACCGTGTGCTGGTCATGTATCAGGGCCATGTGGTCGAAGAAATCGCGGCCTCTGCCCTGCACGAGGCCAAACACCCCTACACCAAGGGACTTTTGAACTGCTTGCCGAAAATGGATGGCAATCATGCTGATTTGCCGATCCTTGAACGCGAAGCAAGCTGGGCCGAAGGTTAAGGGGAAAGCACATGATTGAAATTAACAAACTCAACGCCTGGTTTGACGACAACCACGTTCTCAAGGATGTCGATATTAATGTTCCGAAAAACGGATCCTTCGGTTTGGTTGGTGAATCGGGATCGGGCAAATCAACAGTCCTTCGCACCATCACCGGCCTTGTCGATGACTGGGAGGGAGAAATCCTTGTCAATAACAAGCAACTCGGCCCAACGCGGGACAAGACGTTTTACCGCCTCGCACAAATGGTGTTTCAGGACCCGTTCGGATCGCTTCATCCGCGTCATACCATCGACCGTATCCTGACCGAGCCGGTCAATATCCACGGGCTTGGCGATTCCGATGGCCGTGTGGTGCAGGCCCTTGAGCAGGTCGGCTTGGATAACTCCTTCCGCTTCCGTTATCCCCACCAGCTTTCCGGTGGGCAGCGCCAGCGTGTCGCGATTGCACGCGCGCTGATCCTTGAACCCAAGATTCTGCTGCTTGATGAACCGACATCGGCGCTTGATGTGTCAATTCAGGCCGAAGTTCTTAATCTTCTCAGTCGCTTGCGCCGCGAACTTGGCCTGACCTATATCATGGTCAGTCACGACCTCGCCGTCGTGGCGCATATGTGCGACGATATTGCCATCATGAACCATGGCCGTATTGTTGAACGCGCCACCGCCAGCCAACTGGCAGACGGAACACTTGAACATCCCTACTCGCAACAGCTTTACAAGGCTGCCGGCGGCTATGATCGCGCCGTTGTCGACAGCTTTGTCGATTGGGACTGACCGGAGATACCATGACAAACGCCGCCACCAACAGCTTTGCAACGCCCTTCGCCCCTGCTGACAGCAAACTGACCAATTACCAGCGCAAGCATATCCCTGCCTTCACCTGGGATGCCCATGCTTGCCTGCCTTTGGATGAAAAGACGCCCATCGATCTGCTTGATACCTATATCGCGGGCAAGATCGATTATGTCTGCGTCAATGTCGGCATGGATATGAACACGGTCGCTCATATCCTGCGCGTAATTGCCGCCTTCCGTGCAAAGATCGCTGCCCACCCTGACAAATACATGCAGATCGAAAGTTTTGAGGATCTGGCGATTGCCAAATCCAAAGGTTTGCTTGGTGTCGGGTTTGATCTGGAAGGCTCGGTCATGTTGCAAGACATGCCCGAAATGGTGCCGGTCTTTGCCAAGCTTGGCGTCAAGCAAATCCACTTTGCCTATAACCGCAATAATTCGGTCGCGGGCGGCTGTCATGATACCGACATCCCGCTGACCGATCTGGGTATTGAAATGGTCAAGGCCGTGAACAATAGCGGCATGATCATGGATTGCTCGCACACCGGTCGGCAAAGCTCGCTTGATATCATGCGGGTCTCCTCCAAACCGGTTGTCTTCAGCCACGCCAACCCCAAGGAATTGGGCGGTCATGAACGCTGCATTGATGATGAACAGATCAAGGCCTGCGCGGATACCGGTGGTGTGATCGGCATCTGTGGCTTCCAGCGCTTCATCAAATCCAAAAACGCGCCGGAAGTCCCCGACATGATCCGCCATATCAAATATGCGGTTGATCTGGTCGGGGTCGATCATGTCGGCATTGGGCTCGATACCATGCCCTCAGTTGCGGGCACCAACGACTTCCCCGACGGGGTAGACAAGGATCACTACTGGCCCGCCGCCAGCGGCTATGGCCCGGCGGCCGGTGGCGCTGCGGTGTTTGATCCGCGCAAACTCCCTGCCCTTGCCGATGCCTTGATTTCGGTCGGCTATTCGGCGGATGACGTCGATAAAAT
>NZ_JAAVKI010000019.1 GCF_011806525.1 Thalassospira sp. HF15
TCTCTGGGGAAGGTGGGGGGGGGCGGCGAACTTTTCCGGGGCGAACCAAAATATCAATTGGGCTGGCATAAAGGACGACAAAAACCCCCCCGCCATATCCGATGTCGGTTGTGAATGCGCGTCCGTCTGAAAGGCGCAAGGATACGTCACCGGCAAACATAAAGGACGGGACCGATGAAAACCGTACCTTGCCGGTCTGGCCATTGCTGATCTCGACCTCGGCCCGGACCAGACCACAGGGGCATTCGATATTGACCATTGTGATCGGCTCAATCGCTTTGACCAGGCCATAATCAATCGCATAACGCCCAAGGGCGATGATCGCATGGCCGCACATGGTCGAATAGCCTTCATTATGGATGAACAGAACAGCAAGGTCGGCATCGGGCAGGCTGGGTTCGACAAGAACAGCCCCATACATGTCGTAATGGCCGCGTGGCTCAAACATCAAAAAGCGCCTGAGGTGGTCCAAATGGTCCCGTGCGTATCGGCGCTTGGCCAGAATGTCCTGGCCGGGAATCTCGGGGTAGCCCGATGTGACAATGCGAAGTGGCTCGCCGCCCGTATGCATGTCGATCACTTCAATCGGCGATGACGGACCGGGATACGATGCGGTCATTTCCGAATCAGTGCGGCCGGAATTGAGTGTTTTGTCGTCGGTCATGGGCATTGATCCGGTTTTATTGCCGCATTTTGCGCAAGTGATTCTCTGGCGGCCATAAAGCTGCGCGAACATCTTATCGGCATTATCGCGCAGAGCAATCCGATGCGGCCCCGATTTTCGGATTTTGGGCCCCTTGCAGGTCATAAAAGTGAAACCTATATATGGTTTCGCGCAAAAATTTTGCGTAACGGCATTTCTGTCATTTTTTTGCAAAAAGGTGTTTGACAGTTTTGGGAGTGGGGCCTATAACCCGCCTCCACCGACGGGGTGCGGCGCTCATGAGTGAGCGACGCGGACTGAGCGGTTTAAGGCTTCGGCCTTTGAGTTCTTTGACATTGTAGATCAGAAGGAAGGGATGCGCGGGCAGCGTTATGGCG
>NZ_JAAVKI010000020.1 GCF_011806525.1 Thalassospira sp. HF15
TGTTGACGGCGACGGCCTGAGCTTCGAGCTTGTGGATGGCCCGGCTAATGGCAGTGTGACGATCAATGCAGATGGCAGCTACAGCTTTACAGCGAGTGAAGGCTATGTTGGCGAAGACAGCTTCACCTATCGAGTGACCGATGAGCACGGGTTGAGTTCTGAAGGGGTGATGTCGGTCAATATACAATCCCCTTCTCGACCGGGCGATTCTATCGAAAAAACCAGTGGTGGGGCTGGTTGGAATGCCGGCGCTTATTCTGAGGAAAGTATTGTTGGTGCGGGCTTACTTACCACTATTGTGTCAGCAAAGGCAGCAAACAGGATGGTGGGCCTCTCTTCCTCACCAACGGACTCAGGTTATGCGACGATTGAATATGGAATTTACCTGATTGAAGAAGGTTGGTTCCGGGTGTTCGAAAACGGGGCGGATCTTGGAAGGTATGGAGATTACCAACCGGGAGACACTCTTACGATCAATCGTGACGAAAATGGTGTTGTTACTTACAGTCATAATGGCGCGGTAGTTTATACAAGTACGACAGTCTCAAGTACGAGCACCCCGCTTTATGCGGATATCGCTATTATGGATGAAGGTGGGACCGTTGGAGACGTAAGCCTGTCGCTTGCAGGAGAAGTAGCACAAGCCGTGACTTGGATTGCGGATCCCAATCTGACTTATATTGCCGGAGACCAGGTATTTGATGGAACGTCAGGTAACGATGTTCTTGCAGCAACAACCATTCGATCATCAATCCTCAATGGTGGGGCGGGAGATGACATTCTTATCAGTGGCGCGGCTGACGATACCCTTGCCGGTGGTGACGGGGCTGATAAGGCGATCTTTAGCGGTAATCGCGACGACTATCTGATTGAAGATAATGGCGATGGGACACTGACGGTTCGCGATACCAATGCATCGGACGGTGATGATGGGAT
>NZ_JAAVKI010000021.1 GCF_011806525.1 Thalassospira sp. HF15
GAAGTCGGATGCGCCGGTGTTGTCACCGCGGATGGTAGCAACCGAAGCCGAGAAGTTGGTGTTGACCGTGAAGGTCAGACCAAGTTCGTCGAAGTTCAGGGTGTTGCTATCACCTGCACCAATTGCCGTCGTGCCGCCAGTGCGGAAGTCGGTGACGTCAATCGACTGGGTGCGGTCAGCTGCACCATCAATGGTGCTGGTGACGGTCATGATGACCTGGTCGCCTGCGCCATAAGTGATGTTCACTTCAAAACTGTTATCGGTAACAGTGTTGGTGTTGGCGTCAGTTGCCCAGTAGTTGTTGTCGGTGATGGCAAAGTTGTCAAAACCGTTGACTGGAACAAGAGCTTCACCAGAGCCGGCAGCAGCAAGGTCGCCGAATTCAATCGCAACATCGCCGCCATCACCGAGCAACTGAATGCCGTTGAAGTTGGTCGAGGAAGCGATACGATCGATCTCGTCACGCAGTTCGGTGAACTCGTCATTGAGGAAGCCGCGTTCGGTATCGGACAGGTTGCCAGAAGAAGCCTGAACCGACAGTGTCTTCATACGAACGAGGATGTCGTCAATGGTTGCCATGCCGCCGTCGGCGATCTGGAGCATGGAGTTCGCCTGACCAACGTTAACCGTTGCCGTTTTCAGGGCCTGGGTGGTTGCATTCAAGCGTGCACCGATGGCCATGGAGGCAGCATCGTCGCGGGCCGAAACAACACGGGTACCAGAAGACAGTTTGGAAAGGGAACG
>NZ_JAAVKI010000022.1 GCF_011806525.1 Thalassospira sp. HF15
GGTGATGGCACCTGGACGCTGGGCTCTGACCAGCTTGATGGTCTGACGATTACGCCGCCGGACGACTTTAGCGGTTCATTTGATCTGGATGTGACGGCAAGCTCTGCTGATGGATCGGATGTGGCAACTGCAACCGATACTCTGACTGTTGATGTCACCGGTGTCGCGGACGTTCCGACTCTCGACGTCAGTGATGCCTCTGGTAATGAAGACAGTGCCATTGCGCTGGATATTGATGCAGGTCTTACCGATAGCTCGGAGACTCTCACTGTTACGATTAGTGGAGTACCAGACGGCGCGACCCTGTCGGCTGGCACCGATAATGGTGATGGCACCTGGACGTTGGGTTCGGATCAGCTTGACGGTCTGACGATTACGCCAGCGGATGACTTCAGCGGCTCGTTTGATCTTGGGGTGACGGCAACCTCTGCCGATGGCGAGGACGTCGCGACTACGACGGGTTCGATCACTGTCGATGTTGCCGGTGTCGCAGACGCACCGACACTGGATGTATCTGACGCAAGTGGTTCCGAAGACAGCGCCATTGCGCTCGACATTGATGCCGGTCTCACCGATAGCTCCGAAACTCTGACCGTGACGATCAGTGGAGTGCCGGATGGAGCCACACTGTCGGCAGGTACAGACAATGGTGA
>NZ_JAAVKI010000023.1 GCF_011806525.1 Thalassospira sp. HF15
CCGGTAAGTGTGTCGCCAAATGATCCTCCGCTCAGAACGTCATGACCAGAGGTGCCTGACAGCTCCATAGATTCTGGATCAATCGCTACATTCGTTGCAGAGAGCTCAAGGCCTGGATCAAGAACCCAAGAGAACTCCTCCACCTCTGCCCCGTCAACAGCAAGGTTGAGGTTGGTGAGGGTACCACCAACTTCATGCATGGCCGCACTTGCCCACAAAGCCGTGCCGGTTGGCACGCTCGAGCCACTCGTATAGAAGACCGCACCATTCTTGCTGTAAGTCACCTGACCTGAACTGTTGCGCGAAACATTCAGCACATCGCCGATTGCGTAAGTTCCGCCGACATGACCGCGATTAACACCGCTTTCGTAAACGTAAACGGTTCCGTCCGACGTCAAATAAAGCCCATAGCTGAGCGCCTCGTAGCTTGATCCAGCGTTATTCGTAGACCATCCGAACATCCGTCCGGTATTTGTCTCCGACGCTTCCGCACTCAACGACAATTCACCAGTATAGCTCTGGTCCGAATAACCATTCGTATTCCACCCCGTAGAACCTGAACTCTTGCTGATCGTTTGCTCAGCCACAAATTGGCCAATCTGAACCGAGACCTGACCTTC
>NZ_JAAVKI010000024.1 GCF_011806525.1 Thalassospira sp. HF15
AGGCCGCCCCTTTGTGAAGACATAGTTGCTTTCGAGATTACTGGAGCAGACGCAGCAGGTTCTGCGGCATCTGGTTTGCCTGTGCCAGCATAGCAACACCCGACTGAACCAGGATCTGCTTGGACGTGAAGGCGGTCATTTCGGCCGCAACGTCCAGGTCAAGCAGGGTTGAACGTGCTGATTCAGTGTTTTCCTGCGTGGAAGCAAGGTTCTGACCAGCAAAGTCCAGACGGTTCTGAGAGGTACCAACTGCAGCACGTGCGCGCTGCAAGTCATCAATCGCACGGGTCACAACTTCAACAGCATTCTGTGCTGAGGCTGCGGTTGCGATTGCGTTTGCGCCCAGATCAACGAGCGAGTCCTCGGTGCCAGAAGCGCCAGAACCAAGCGTGTCTGCATCAACCGAGCTCAGGTCGATCGACAGACGGTCGTTTGCGGTGTTACCACCACCAACCTGGAACTCAATGCTGGTTGCCAACTGCTGACCATTGTCAGCTGCCATGGTGACAATGTTACCGGTCGCGGAGTTCAGGCCGCTACCATTAAAGTCAGTGGCAGTACCGAAGTCGGATGCGCCGGTGTTGTCACCGCGGATGGTAGCAACCGAAGCCGAGAA
>NZ_JAAVKI010000025.1 GCF_011806525.1 Thalassospira sp. HF15
GCACCGATGGCCATGGAGGCAGCATCGTCGCGGGCCGAAACAACACGGGTACCAGAAGACAGTTTGGAAAGGGAACGGGTTGCCATCTCGTCGGACGCAGTCAGGTTGCGATGAGCGACGTTGGCGGCATAGTTGGAAATAATATTGAGAGCCATTTTTCATCTTCCTACTTGGAATGAACATCAGACACCATGTCTTGATGTGAGTGGATTGATCCTCAGGAGTTCTTCTTGAACAGCCTATAAAAGGTCCACGAGAAGATCATATGCATTTTCTTGATCCAGAAGTCCAGAGAAAAAAGACTCAAACAGAAAGAAAAAATTGAAATTACGGAAAAACAATAGCTTAAAGAGTGAAATTCGTAATGATCAGCGCGTGAGAGAGTGAGGCTTAACCTGAAATAGCCGAATCGGAGTAGATAGCCGACAATGATTTGAGTCTGTTTGTTGATGCGGTAAAACGCGCGATCAGAAACTTGGCGATAGCAGTTGCTACGCAAAAGGGGCGGCCCGAAGGCCGCCCCTTTGTGAAGACATAGTTGCTTTCGAGATTACTGGAG
>NZ_JAAVKI010000002.1 GCF_011806525.1 Thalassospira sp. HF15
GCACAGACTTTAGCGCCATAACGCTGCCCGCGCATCCCTTCCTTCTGATCTACAATGTCAAAGAACTCAAAGGCCGAAGCCTCAAACCGTCCGGTTCGCGTCGCCCACTCATGAGCGCCGCACCCCGTCGGTGGAGGCGGGTTATAGGGCCCCAAATCAGACCTGTAAACACCTTTTTTCGAGATTTATGGAGATTTTCGGCGATTGTTTTTTTCACCCCCGAAACGGTCCGCACAAACCCTTGGCTTTCGGGGGTTTCACGTAGAAATCGGATATGTGCATAGCTCGACCCACATCGGCGCATAACACCCAAAACCAATGGAGAAACGGACCCTGCGTGAATAATTACAATATGGAGTCCAATGACTTCGCAGCAAAAACGAAAAAGAAAACGTTCAAATCGCAACAAGATTTTCGCTTTTTCACACAATCCAAGTCGCGTAAGAGAATCCCATTGATGTTCTTGCAACGCCGGAACAGGAGATGGCCTGATCCATCCCCAGTTTTCGGCATTGATGCCCCACACATATAATAAGGCCAACACCCGTGATCGAGATCCCGCATATTGTCGCCCATCGCGGCGCTTCGATTGAAGCCCCGGAAAATACCATTGCCGCCTTTCGGGTCGCCGGCGCGCGCGGCGCAAAATGGATTGAATGCGATGTCACGCTAAGTTCTGATGACAAGTGCGTTCTGATTCATGACGACACACTGGAACGCACGACCAATGGCACCGGCCCGATTCATCACAGCGATTTCGAGACCCTGCGCAGTCTTGATGCCGGGGGATGGTTTTCAGACATATATAAAGGCGAACGAATCCCGAGCCTGAAAGATACGCTCGAAACTCTGTATTTCATGGAAATGGGCGCCAACCTCGAAATCAAGCCATCGGGCTGTGATCCGGTGCGGCTATGTGAAGAGGTCATCAGGGAACTCAGCACGTCAAAAACCCTACCGCCAATTTTGATTTCAAGTTTTGACGACAGCGCTGTCGCACATATGCGCAAACATATGCCCGACCTGCCGTGTGGCTGGTTGCTTGAAACCCTGCCGGAAAACTGGAAGGCCGAGTATGAGCGCCTAGGTGCATCGGCCATCCATATCGACCACAAGGCCCTGACACCCGTGAGTGCGGCGGAGATTGTCGATGCCGGAGTACCATTGGTTTGCTATACCATTAACGATGTCGAACGCGCCAAAGAGTTGTTTTCCTGGGGAGCAACATCAGTGATTACCGATGATCCGGCAAAGTTACTGATGGCAATTCCAAGGCGCCCATTCGCTGCCAACAGATAGACCCCTTAACGGGGCAACACGGCAAAAGGGTCGGGGCGCCACCAAAATCCCGACTTCTGATTGCCAGATAAAAATGCAGGAAACAGTCCAATGTCCATTGCCCCACAAGATGGTCCGCCAGCACCACCGCCACTTGATCCGGCAGCATCGCCAACCCCGCTTTATCCCAATAACAGGGTAAAGCGGCATCTGAGCGAACTGTTCCGCCTAGCATTGCCGGTCACGATTGCCAGGCTGGGCATGTTGATTATGTCAGTTGTCGATACAATTGTGGTTGGCAACTATGACAGTGCGGCACTGGCGTATCTTAATATCGCACACGCGCCCTTTACATCCTTGATGGTCACCGGCATCGGCCTGCTGACCGGGGTCATGATCATGACATCGCACGCCAATGGCCGCGACAATCTGATGGCGGCGGGTGCTGTATGGCGCAATGCCATGCCCTACGCCATCTTGATCAGTATCCTGTTTACCATTCTGACCATTCAATCGGAGTGGCTGTTTGCCATTACCGGTCAGCCCGGCGAAATCACAGACAATGCAGGCGATTTGGCCGTAATCCTGTCGATCGGAATGCCGGCCGCCCTTATTTATATTACCTGCGCCTTTTTCCTTGAAGGTTTGCAGCGACCATTGCCGGGCATGGTGATGATGATTGTCGCCAACCTGATCAACCTTGTCCTCGACTACGGACTGGTTTACGGCGCCTTTGGTTTACCCGAGCTAGGGGCCGCGGGTGCTGCATGGACATCAAGTGTCATGCGCTGGTTCATGGCTTTGAGCCTGCTGGCCTACATCCTCCTGATGAAAAGCCATCACCTTTATGGCATTCGCAATGGCTTTGCCGGTTGGTGGCGCGGATCCCGTGATGCCCGTCACTTGGGCTATGCCGCTGGCGCCAGTCAGGGCATGGAAACCGGCGCCTTTGCCGCCATGCAGCTTTTTGCCGGGCGTCTTGGCGTGATTGCCGCCGCCAGCTATGGCATAAGCATGACGCTTCTGGCACTGATGTTCATGGTCGCCTTGGGTCTGGCCTCGGCAACATCTGTTCGGGTGGGTATTGCCTATGGCCGGCGGGATCGACCTGACATGGCACTAGCCGGCTGGATTGGTCTTTTGACCACGATGATCGTGATGTTTGCGCTTAGCATTCCGCTTTATCTGTTTCCCGATGCGGTTGCCCATCTGTTCACCAAGGATGTCGCGGTAATTGCCACCACCGTATCTGTTCTGGTCCTGATGCCGATCATTTTCCCGACCGATGGCGGGCAGAATGCCGCAATCAGCGCACTTCGCGGTGCAGGCGACAAGTGGGCACCAACGACCTTGCATCTGGTGTCCTATATCTTTGTTATGGTTCCCATCGGTTATTACCTGTCTTTCGTTCTTGAGATGGGGGTACGCGGCCTGTTTTGGGGGATTGCGATTGCAAGCCTTGTCGCGGTCAGTGGTCTTGCGATCCGGTTCCTGATCGTATCATCGCGCGACATTCCGGAACATCCCGAGCAGCTATAAGACACGCTGGATATCGAACTAAAAAAGCGCCAACGGGTTCGTTCCGTTGGCGCTTTTATTTTGTGTTCTCTTGTTCGGATCAGGAACGCGTCGCATCAAACTGGCGACGCGGCATCAGAAGATCACAGAATGGCAGGACCAGTGTGTCAAATGCCGATGCGGCACGCGCGGCATCAATGCGGATGATATGCTGTTCGATATCACGCTGGGTGGCAAATTCCCCAAGCGGTGCCAGTTCCGGCAAAGCATCCACCACGGCTGCATAAAATGCAACCTGATCGTCACGCGCAGACCCCGCCGCCAGATTGCCCAGATGGTTATAAAGCGCCATTGCAAGGAACCATCGGCAATAGGGCATCAGCCCTTGCAAGATTTCATCTCGTTGTTGCGGCTGCAGATATTGTTGCAGATCGCTATCAAGCCAAACCGCATTTTGCACCCCGGCGACAAAGGCGTTGCGAAGGGCGGGATATTCATCGGTAAAGAACACCGTCGTCAGCCATGGGGACAGATCATCAAGACCCGCCCGGCGGGTTTCCGGGCTGCTGTCACTTGCAAAATCAAGGGCAGGCATCGGTGGCTTGCCCGACATCGCAAGACTTGCCACGGCCGGATCCATCAACGCGTTGGCAAGCCATGCCTGATGCCAGATTTTCATCGGCCGGAAGTAAGGTTCTTTTTCAGCGCCGCCAGCTTCAATCCAGCTTTCGATCAGATGGGCGCGCCCCAGAGCAACCCCAAGGCGCAAGGCATCTTCGAAACCCATGCCATTTTGCAAGAACGGATCGCCAAGCATGTCTTCAAGCAGGGGCAGCATACTTGCGACATCATCTGATCGCAGCCCTGCCCCCAGTGGCTGATAAAACGACGCGCCGTCGCTATGGCCCAGAATGGCACGCGCATGCTTGGCAAAATCACCCCATAAAACAAGCTTCACCGGCTCTGCGCGTTTGCGCCAAAGCGGGCGCGTCAGATGCCAGTTTTCACATTCAAAATTGGCCATCGGCATGGCATCAACCAGGCGCGCCAAAGGTTTGGCCACCGCCAGTTCAAGATCATCCTCTGATCCAACATGCGCAATGGATAAACGCCAACCCGGTTCTTCGTGTGGATGGCGATCCAGCCACAGCATGGCAAAGCCGGAGGCATTGGCCCGGCCTGCGGCAGGCGCAACCAGATCAAAAAACAGCGATAGCGCTGCTGGCATGTCCGGAACGGTGTGATCGGCGAGTGCTTCACCCACCGTCCAGGTTTTAACCATGACATCATCTGCATCTGGCCGATTGCGAAAACGCGGCGGCAGAAAACCGGAATACTCGTTTGCAGGTTGATTGGAATCGGTCATGGCAGCCTCATGGATGCGAAGGGGGCATGATGATCACGATGACATCATGCGTCGCGCTGCTGATACCCAAGGAAACCAGGCAGGTCAATCATGTGGCAAACAGTCTGCGCACATACTGCTTGAACAGCTCAGCTGTATCAGGCCCGCGTCAGACCGGCATGGCCGATGCTGGCTTCGCGATAGACCGAGGGCGGCATGGAAAGCAACCGTCTGAAATCACGAGAGAAATGGGCGTTATCGGTAAAGCCGCACCAAAACCCGATCTCTCCGACAGACAGGGTGGTTCCATATAAAAGTCGACAGGCCTCACGCACGCGCACCAGACGCAAGAGGTCGGAGAACCGGCTGTTGGCCTGTTGCAGGCGGCGCTGCAAAGTGCGCCCGGATGTTTCCAGTGCGCTGGCAACTTCGTCAATCGTCCAGCTACGCCCGATATCATGTTCAAGCACGGTGCAAAGTTGCTGCACCACCGGGCGCTGCGCACGGATTGACGGTGCGGTTCCCGGCATATTGGCCATGAACGGATAGGAAGACGACACTTGCTCGAAACTGCTCCAGTTGATCCGGAACCGCAAACCGCGTCCAGAAAATGCCAGTTTGTCATTGATTCGCCCCTTGCGCAGGACACGCACCGACGAACCGTGGCTGGGCAGAATGGTGGCATCAATATCCTCGGCCCCGGCAGCCTCAAGCAAGCCAATCAGAAACCCAAGGAGCAACAGGTTTTCAACCCTTGCAGGCGGCTGGCCACGGACAACACCCCGATGGATGGTCATGGATTTTCCGGTGACGGAAAACTCGCTGCGCGCGCGGGCATGCGAGTAGCCTTCCAGCCTGCGCCAGCGGTCCGCAATCATCGAAGGTGTTGCCGAATGACGCAACATGGTCAGGATCGGTTCCTGTTCCTTGGCGGCCAGATAACGCCCGAGGCGCACCAGAACCGCCGGGCCATTGGCCTCTTCAAGGGCCAGCATGATGCTGCGCAACTTGGCCGAAGTCACAACTGTCCCAGCCGGAACAAGGTCATAGCCCCGCGGCAACCAAGCCAGTTGCCGGATCAGGGCAACATGCAAACCAAAAGAAACAAATTCCTGCATCAAAACGCGCCAAAAGGATCAATCTTGGCGCGATCATACAAACTATTGATCCGACTGTCAGTGCCAGATCCAAAATGTCACGGAGCTGTTACATTTACCTGATTTTCCAAGAGTTCGTAACTTGGTTCACACAACTGGCATGACGGGGCATTGCCCGAAAGGTGCCGCCATGTCACTGTTAAAAAGTCGCTTATGGCATTTCCCAGACAATACGGATTGATAACGTGATCAAGGTTCTTTTCGTCTGCACCGGCAATATCTGTCGCTCCCCCACCGCCGATGGTGTTTTTCGCAAACTGGTCCGCGAAGCGGGGCTTGAAGATCACATCAGTGTTGATAGCTGCGGTCTGTCGGCCTATCACGTTGGCGAATTGCCCGATCCTCGGTCACGCGAAATGGCCAAAAGCCGTGGCATTGACCTGAGCGACATTCGATCACGCAAGATCAAACCGGATGATTATCTGCAATTTGATTATGTGCTGGCGATGGATCACGGACATCTACACGACATGCGCCGTCAGGCGCCAAACACCCACCAGAATCGTATTGAACTGTTTCTCGATTACCATCCCACACTGGCAGGACAAAGCGTGCCTGACCCGTATTATGGCGGTTCCAACGGGTTTGTTGATGTGTTTGACATGATTGAGGAAGCCTCAAGCAAGCTGCTGGCCGACATCCGCGAAAAGCACGGCGTTTAAGCAGCTCCTATTTTCAGGGATCTTCATGGATAAAAGCGCGCTCGTCGATCTGATCACGACCCAAACCGGGGCGACCCCAAAATCCATTTCCCCGCTTTCTGGCGGATGCGTTGCGGATGTTATGCGCGCCGATTTTGATGATGGTCGGCAACTGGTGATCAAACAAAGCAATACCGGCGATGCCAGCCTGTCGATTGAGGCGACTATGCTGCGCTATTTCAAGGCACATTCGCCAATTAACTGCCCGGACGTCGTCTATGCGGATGAAAGCTGTCTGGTGATGACCTATATCGCCAATGACAATCGCATGAGCCAATCTGTGCAGCTTGACCTTGCAGAGCAACTTGCCGCCCAGCATCAAATTACCTCACATACGTTCGGGCTTGATTTTGACACCCTGATTGGCGGTCTGCCGCAACCCAATACATCCGAAACCGACTGGATCACCTTCTTTGCCGAACACCGCTTGCGCCATATGGCGCAAAGGGCCCTGCACGACGGCAAACTGCCCGATACCATGGCCGGACGCATTGATCGGTTGATCGATCGTCTTGATCGCTATTTGCCAAAGAATAGCGAGGCGTCCTTGCTGCATGGTGATTTGTGGGGAGGCAATATTCCGAGCCAGTCCGGCAAGCTTGCTGGCCTGATTGATCCGGCGATTTATTACGGCGATCGCGAAATCGAATTGGCATTTGGCACCTTGTTTGGCGACCTGACACCGGAATTCTTTGAGCGATACAGCGAGATATTGCCGATTTCACCGGGTTTCTTTGAAGAACGCCGGGATTTGTATAATCTTTACCCGTTATTGGTTCATGTTTGCCTGTTTGGCGGACATTATGTGCGTTCCGTTGACCACATCCTTGCCCGATTTGGTCAATAACGTCCGATATCTGCGTGAAATCCGATGAGAGAAATACACAAAAGGGGATAAGAGAGTTGAAAATTCTAGTTGGAGCTGCCGTCGCGCTGAGCATGACGGTCAGCATTGCGGCCATCGCCCATGAAGGGGCAACCGGCGTGGTGAAGGAACGCATGGATGGCATGAAGGCCATCGGCCAGCAGGTCAAAATCATGGTGCCGATGATGAAGGGTGCGCTGCCCTACGACCCTGAACAGGTTGCAAAATCGGCCGCCATTATTGAAGGCCATTCTGGCGAAACCTTTACCGCCCTTTTCCCCGAAGGCAGTAACGAACACCCGTCCGAAGCACTTTCTGACATCTGGGACGACTGGTCGACATTTACCGGGCTTGCCAATGAACTGAATGCCAAGGCCGGTGCTCTCAAAGCCGTTGCAACCAATGGCCAATCCGAAGACGAATTCAAAGCCGCGCTGGGTCAGATGATGCGGACCTGCAAGTCCTGTCATAGCGACTTCAAAGACTAGGGTCAGAATCTAGAACGCACTCAAACGGCGTCGAAAATTAAAAAGGCCGCAGCATCCGCTGCGGCCTTTTTTAATCTCTGAATCGGATTGTTGTTAGCGCCCGATCATGGCAAAGAATTCGCGGCGCGTGATCGGGTCATCGCGGAACGCGCCCAGCATGCGGCTTGTAACCATGGAAACACCGGTCTTGTGCACACCGCGTGTGCTCATGCATTGATGATTGGCGTCAATCACCACTGCAACACCAAGCGGATCAAGTTCTTCCTGAATGGTGTTGGCAACCTGTGCCGTCATCTTTTCCTGAATCTGCAGACGTTTGGCATAAACCTCGACCACGCGGGCCAGCTTGGAAATGCCAACAACACGGTGGCGCGGCAGATAGGCGACATGGGCCACACCAATAATTGGCACCATGTGATGTTCGCAATAGGATTCGACGCGGATATCCCGCAGCACGACCATTTCGTCATAGCCGTCGGTTTCTTCAAACGTCCGGCGCAGAATTTCTGCCGGGTCCTGCTGATAACCGGCAAAGAATTCACCATAAGAACGCGCCACACGATCAGGCGTTCCACGCAAACCTTCGCGGTCGGGATCATCCCCGGCCCACCGCAGAAGTGTCCGGACCGCTTCTTCGGCTTCTTCGCGTGTCGGACGCTTCACCGGGTTATGTTCGCTGCACATACCAAATCCTTTGTCATTTTATTACAGGATAGAACCTGCCTTGGTGGGGCTCCTGACCCGCCTTAACTGATACTGTCGGCTGACCCAATCAGTTCACAGTATGTTGCCCATGCGGACTGTCGAGCGAAAAGGCGGGAATCGCAATATCAAAATGATTGCCATCCATATCGGTCATCTCGAAAGTTCCGACCATAAATCCGCTTGGCGTCGTCAACGGTGCGCCACTTGTGTAATTGAAACTTTCACCGCACGCCAGAACCGGTTGTTCACCGACAACACCCGGCCCTTTGACTTCCTGGGTTTCACCGCGTGAATCTGTAATTCGCCAATGACGGTTGAGCAATTGAACGGTTTTTGAGCCAAGGTTTTCGATCTCGATGCGATAGGCCCAAACATAACGATGGGTGTCCGGATCTGATTCGTCCTCGAGGAACATCGGATTTACCGATACCTTGATATCGTGGGTTACGGTCGAATACATGCATGTCTCCGGGCCAAGTGTGTTCCAGTCAATTTTGCATCAGCCTAGATTGCGATAGATGGACCTTTATGTAGACAATCCGTCCCGAAACTACCAGTCGCCAATCAAAACAAACCAGCATCATGCACCGGGGCGGATACGAAAGGGCCCGCACAATGTACGGGCCGGATCGATGTCAGGATTACTGTTGTTCCAAGCTTTTAAACGGCAAGGGCGGCCAACAGGTCTTCCTTTAGGTCATCAATATCTTCCAGACCGACAGATAGACGCAGCATGCCCTCGGTAATGCCCATCGTCACCTTGTCCTCGGCGGGAACACGCTGGTGGGTCGTGGTCCAGGGATGGGTTGCCAGACTTTTTGCATCGCCAAGGTTATTGGAAATATCAATCAGCTTGAGGTTATCGAGCAGCGAGAAGGCCGCTGTCTTACCCCCGGCAAGCTCGATCGCAATCAATCCACCACCACGGCCAGACATCTGTTTCATTGCCAATTCATGCTGCGGGTGACTTTTCAGCCCCGGATACAGAACGCGCGACACCTGCGGCTGTTCCGACAGGAATTCTGCCAGTGCCGTGGCATTGCGAATATGCTGATCCACCCGCAGACTCAAGGTTTCGAGACCTTTAAGAAGAACCCATGCATTGAATGGGCTCATGCTCGGCCCGGTATGACGCAGGAAGGTGGTCAGGTGATCGTCATGCCATTCCTTGTCATTGAACAGGATTGCCCCGCCAAGACAACGTCCCTGTCCATCAATATGCTTGGTCGCGGAATAGACAACGATATCCGCGCCCAGTTCCATCGGCTTTTGCAGGATCGGCGTGGCAAAGACGTTATCAACAATCACCTTTGCACCGGCCTTGTGGGCGAGTTCGGAGACAAAGGCGATATCCAGAACTTCAAGCGTCGGGTTGGACGGGGTTTCAAGAAATACCGCATCTGCCGGTTTGGAAAGTGCCTTTTCCCAGGCGTCCTTGTCGGTGCCATCAACCAGCTCGGTTTCAACACCGAACCGCGGCAAAAGGGTGGTCAGAATAAATTCACACGAACCGAACAGTGCGCGCGACCCAACCACACGACCACCGGCCTTGGTGCTGGCTGCCAATGCATTCCAAACGGCCGACATGCCCGACGCCGTCGCACGGCAGTATTGCGCGCCCTCAATCAGGGCAAGACGCTCCTCAAACATACCGACGGTCGGATTAGCGAAACGGGAATAGACATAACGTTCCGGGCCGCTGCCATCAAAGGAGGCCTCTGCCTCGGCTGCGGTTTCATAAACATAGCCCGAATTCATGAAGATGGCTTCGGAAGTCTCGCAAAAGCCGCTGCGTGCTGTGCCGCCACGAACAGAACGGGTCGCCGCGCGCCAGTTATCTGAAGCCTTTTTGTCGGTCGTCATCTTCTTGCTCCTACGTGCCCGGAAATGCGGTTTCATCCGGACACAAAAAAACCCTGACCGGCATGAATGGGTCAGGGCCGAAGCCATAGCACCCCTCTTTAGCGATTTTTTACGTGGCCGCAAGCCGGTCGACAAATCCCACGATGCGCAGACGATACGTCCAGTTTTCCCCTACGTCAAGCGCCACTCCCTCAGGATTTTTGCGCATATCGAGGTCTGCACAGGCGTTGCTTTTTACAATTCCGCCTCACGGAATGGTGAAAGCAGTTCATAAGCAAGTTTTGAAATTTCTCTCTAATGTTGGGGCAAATGATGCGATCCTGTTTTTTGGGATTTGCACCTCGTCCCGAATGAACGACTTGCAAGAGCCTGAAATCAATGACCAAAACCAGTTCAATGGTGTCAAACTTGTCCGACCAGAAACCAGACATTCCTGCGGAAATCTCAAGCGCTCCCAAGCCGCTTTGGCGCAAGCTCCTGCCGGTAATGCTCCTGATTTGCGGGCTGGTGCTGGTGTGGGCCAGTGGCGTACTTGATTTGCTTTCATTTGAAACGCTGCGTGAAAATCGCGATCTGCTGCAGGGCTTCGTAGCCGATAATCCAGTGTCGAGCATCTTGGTCTTTATGGGGCTTTACGTCGTATCGGTTGCACTGTCCTTGCCGATTGGCTCGATTCTGACAATCACCGGTGGCTTCCTTTTCGGATCTTTCCTTGCCACCACTTACGTCGTGCTGGCTGCAACCATCGGTGCCACGATCGTTTATCTTGCGGCGCGTTATGCATTTTACGATCTGATGCAGGCCAAAGCTGGCAACGCCATCCGCAAAATGGAAGCGGGCTTTTCCGAGAATGCGTTTAGCTATCTGATGGTTCTGCGCCTGATCCCGATCTTCCCGTTCTGGCTGGTCAATCTTGTCCCTGCACTTCTCGGTGTAAAATTACGCTCCTTCATTCTGGGCACAATGATCGGCATCATTCCGGGCACCTTTGTATATGCCTCGATTGGTGATGGTTTGGGCGCCCTGTTCGATCAGGGCAAGACACCTGATCTTGGCATCATTTTCGAACCCCGTATTCTGACCCCGATTATCGGGTTGGCCGTGCTGGCGCTGTTGCCGGTTGCCTACAAAAAACTGCGCCAACGTAAAAGCGGGAGCGATGCAAATGAATAAGGTCATTAATACCGATGTTTGCGTCATTGGTGCTGGCTCCGGCGGTCTGTCGGTGGCAGCCGGCGCAGTTCAGATGGGTGCAAAAGTTGTCCTGATTGAAAAGGGTAAGATGGGTGGTGATTGCCTTAATACAGGCTGTGTTCCGTCCAAGGCCCTGTTGGCAGCAGGCCACGCTGCGGAAAATGCGCGCCGCGCATCGCGCTTTGGTGTATCGACCGGTCAAGTCGAAGTCGATTTTGGCCGCGCAATCGATCATGTCCATTCGGTGATCTCGGGCATTGCCCCACATGACTCGGTTGAACGCTTCGAAGAGCTGGGCTGCACCGTCATTCAGGCCGAAGCCCGCTTTACGGGTCCCGCCGAAGTCGTGGCCGGTGATCGCACAATCAAGGCCAAACGGTTTGTTATTGCCACCGGTTCACGTGCCGCCATCCCGCCGATTCCCGGACTTGAAAGCGTTTGCTATTTCACCAATGAAACCATTTTTGAAAACCGCATCTGCCCGGATCATCTGATCATTGTTGGTGGTGGTCCCATCGGGTTGGAAATGGCGCAGGCTCATCAGCAACTGGGCGCAAAGGTCACGGTGATCGAACTGGGAACCATCCTGCCCAAGGATGACCCCGATCTGGTGTCTGTCGTCCGCGACCGGATCAAGGCCGATGGCATCAGCCTGTATGAAGGGGCCAAGACCAAAGAAGTCCTTGATGTGAATGATCAGATCAGAGTCGTGATCGAACACGAAGGCATCGAAATCACCCTCGAAGGCAGCCACCTTTTGCTGGCCACCGGACGCAAACCCAATGTGGAGAATCTGGGCCTGTCAGATGCAGGGATTGATCACAGCGAACGCGGTATTTCGGTCGATGCGCGTCTGCGTACCTCAAACAAAAAAGTCTTTGCCATTGGTGATGTCACAGGCGGACTGCAATTTACCCACATGGCGGGCTATGACGCAGGCATCGTCATCCGCAATGTGCTTTTCCGTCTTCCGGCCAAAGTCGATCATAGTGCCGTGCCTTGGGTCACCTACACCACTCCGGAACTGGCACAGGTTGGCCTGACAGAAACAGCCGCACGTGAAAAATTCGGCGATGATATGCGTGTGGTCAAATGGGACTATGCAGAAAACGATCGTGCCCGCGCAGAAGCCGAAACCGAAGGCTTCATCAAAGTCGTCACGACGCCCAAGGGCCGGATACTAGGGGCTGCCATTGTCGGGCGGCAGGCGGGTGAACTGATTGGTGTCTGGTCGCTTGCCATCAGCAAGAAGATGAAGATCGGTGCCATTGCCGGAATGATCGCGCCATATCCAACCCTTGGGGAGCTTTCCAAACGCGTTGCAGGGGCCTGGTATACGCCAAGCCTGTTTAGCGAGAAAACACGCAAACTGGTCCGCTTCCTGCTCAAGTTCGGATAATCGGTTTTGTTTGACCAATGCATGAAATCAAGCACCTGTATTGCTGTACTTTTTTCGTCTTCTTGGCCTAACATCGTGTGATGAACAACAGGCATCTGAAATTGCCCCCTTGGGCCAAATCGCTATCCGCGCGCCTTCTGGTGCTGACGGTCAGCTTCGTGATGCTTGCCGAAATATTCGTCTTTGCGCCCTCTGTCGCACGCTTTCGGATCGACTGGCTCAAGGCGCATCTTGATTCCGGCTATCTCGCAGCCCTTGCCCTTGAAGCCACCCCGGATCAGATGATCCCCGATGATCTTGAACGCGAACTGCTTTCCAACGCCGGAATTGAGGCCGTCATTCTGCGTCGCGAAGATCGCAAGCTACTGCTGCAACGTGATGACATGCCCGCAAAGGTCGACAAGGACGTCTACCTGAACGACTTCTCGATCCCGATGGCCTTGATGGAGGGGCTATCGACCCTGAGCCAAACCGGCAATCGGGTGTTACGCGTGGTCGGCATGCCGTCCATGGCACCGGATTTCGAGATCGAAGTTCTGGTCCATGAAGATCGCCTGACAGAAGCCATGCGCAATTTTGGCTGGCGGGTATTTGGCCTGTCGCTGATGATTTCGTTCTTTACTGCGGGCCTGGTCTATTTCGCGCTCAACCGGTTGCTGGTGCGCCCGATGCGCACTCTGACCCATGACATGATTCGTTTTCGCGAAGACCCACAGGATAAATCATCCCTGATCACACCGGGCGACCGTGACGATGAAATCGGTGTCGCACGCCAGGAACTGGCCATGATGCAACAAGACCTTCAGGCGATGCTTAATCAGCGTCGCCGCCTTGCGGCCCTTGGCACAGCGGCAACCAAGATCAGCCATGATCTGCGCAATGCGCTTGCCACGTCCATGCTGATGACCGAACAGCTTGCAAAAAGTCAGGACGATGAAGTCCGTGCTGTTGTCCCACGCCTGTTATCGTCGATGGAACGCGCGGTTTATATCAGTGAACAAACCCTGTCATTTGCACGTGAAACCCCGCCACCGCGCGATCTTGCAACCTTTACACTCATTGAACTGATCGAAGAAATCCGAGATCAGATTCTGCTGCAAAAATCCGAGCCACTGCTTGATGGCAGCATGGGCGACACACTCGATGCCGATAACCCCTGCTTGGCCCGCATCGAGATTGATCTGCCGGACGACGTCATGCTCGAAGCCGACTATGACATGCTGTTTCGCGCCTTCAGCAACCTGATGCGCAACCCGCTCGAAGCCGGGGCCAATCTGGTGAGCATTACCCATAATATTCACAGCGAACCTGCAAATGGGGACGGGTCAAACAAATCCCGCAGTTTCATTGACGTGGTGATTACGGATAACGGCCCGGGATTACCGGAAAAAGCGATCAAAAACCTTTTTGTACCATTTGCCGGCAGCGGGCGCGAAGGCGGTACCGGACTTGGTCTTGCCATCGCGCGCGAACTGATCAGCACGCATAATGGGGAACTTCGCCTCACTGCAACGGGACCGGACGGCGCTGTTTTTACCGTCAAATTACCTATCTCCAGCTGACTGGATTGCACCGCATCGGCGAAAGATCCCATTAAATAGATTTTTTCTATCAATTTTTATTTTATATTCGATTTTATCTTTTGATCGGTATTTGCGACCTTTGGTTATGGCGATGCCGGACCTGATCCCGATCCCCGATCCGCTCCTGACCCAAGGTTCGGTATCGCCTAACTCACTTGAGCGTGTTTCGTGCTTCTTTTGAAGCCTTCCTATCCCCCTGTTGCACCCTCCCTTGGCGTCGCACCTCAAGTGATACTGGATATTTGAGACCCCGTAATCCTTGCCGGATTATCATCAGGGGATCTGAACTGTTCCCTGCCCTCAAAACCCCTTGTCCAAATCCGGACAAGGGGTGTTTTTTTTTCTGGGGCTATCAGAACGGGCGAATCAAGTGCGCCCGCATGTCGTCGATCTTTTGGCGTAAGAAACAACCTTCCGCGTGATCATTAATCAGGCCCATCGCCTGCATGAACGCAAACACAGTGGTCGGTCCGACAAACTTCCAGCCCCGTTTCTTGAGATCCTTGGAAAGTAAAATTGACGTCGGCGACGTTGACATTGACTGTGGTGTAGCAACTTCGCCTGATTTCGGCTCATAGCGCCAGAAATATGCCGCAAGCGACCCTTCTTCCGCGACCAACTCGCAGGCCCGCTTGGCATTGTTGATGGATGCTTCGATTTTGCCGCGATGGCGGATGATTCCGGCATCGCCAAGCAAGCGCTCAACATCCGCATCATCAAACTGCGCAACCCGATAAAAATCAAAACCGGCAAAGGCTTTGCGGAAGTTCTCGCGTTTGGTCAGGATCGTGCGCCAGCTTAAACCCGACTGAAACCCTTCAAGGCAGATTTTCTCAAACAGCCGGATGTCGTCGGTAACCGGAAAGCCCCATTCCGTATCGTGATAGGCGTTAAATTCCGGTGCAGCATCACACCACGCGCATCGACATTTTCCATCCGTTCCAATCGTTGTTTTGCTCATGGATCAGGCCATCAGAAAATCAAGACGTTGATCGGCACGTGCGGGCGAGATTTCCAGAATTTCCGCCGTAACGACACCCTCAACAACAAACGGATCGTCATTCACACGGGTTTCAATCTCATCATACGACACACCATGCGCCAGAACCGCACCGCCCATATTGGGCTGCAAGCTGCCGACCATCAAAAACACACCATCATCAAAGCCCTGCTTGATCCATGCTTTGTGCGCCTCCATGAATTCCGGGGCTTTTGCGCGGTTTTCGGCAAACTTCAAAAAGATTGCGAACATTATCTACTCCCTGACTGAATGATTTTCGGTGGAAAGTTCGGCAATCTGATCATCAAGCCAGGTGCACATCAGATCGACTTCGTGATGCAGGAACCTGTCATCATCAAACGCATTGGCAAGGGTCGCCACCCCCTGACTTCGACCAAGAATATGCATGGCCAGTTCGTCTGATCTGTCGCCAAAGCCTAACCTTTCAAACTGGCGACAAAGCCAACTGCGAAACAAGGTAAACAGCGCCGTGGCATCACTTTTCGCCGCATGGTTCAGTTTCGCCAGCTCTGACGACAAGGTACCCACAGGGCAGCCGAACTTTCGGATTTTCTCGCCATTTACGATCAGGATATGGATGAAACTGCGAACGCGCTCTGCCGGGTCTGATCCGGCAATTTCCCAGCGATCCAGCATCTGCTCGGTATTCGCAAGACGGCGGTTGATCACACCATCAAGGATGTCATCCTTTGTCTTGAAGTGGTGATAAAAGTTGCCGCGCGATATGCCGACACTGGCGGCGATATCGGCAAAGGAAGTTGCCTCAAACCCGTGCTGATAAAACAGCAGGTCCGCTGCCTCGATAATCCGGTCTCGTGTTTCTACTGCCATTTTCCGATATAACGCCCGATTGCACCAGAACTAGGACAATTGTCCCAATTCAGAAATTAGGTCAATCGTCCTAGATTGTCAATAACATGACAAGGCATCCGCAAGCCTGGTCTGCGGATGCCTGAAAGTTCTGGGCTAAATATCTTGGGTTTCGTTCAATCGCGCCAAAAGGCCGGGAACAGCAGAACAAGGACCGTAAAGACTTCAAGACGGCCGATCAGCATCCCGATCGACATCAGCCACTTCGCACCATCGGGCAAGGTTGCGAAGTTTCCGGATGGTCCAACAATCGGCCCCAAACCCGGTCCAACATTGGCAATCGCCGTACCGGCACTCGACACCGCGGTGATGAAATCAAGGCCCATCGCGCCAAGGCCTGCGGCCAGAACCACAAAGCAAAAGACAAACAGGAAGAAGAAGCTCAGAACCGATTCGGTCACGTCTTCAGACAACGGTTTGCGATTGTAATAGGCAATGAAAACGCCATGCGGGCGCAGCATGTGCGAAAGCTGGATCTTGGCGATTTCATACAGAACCTGAAGACGGAAGATCTTCACCCCACAAGTCGTCGATCCCGCACAGCCACCAATAAACATCACAAAGAAGAACACTGTCACCGCAAACGGTCCCCAAAGACCATAATCGGTGGTGGCATACCCAGTACCGGTCATGACCGACATGATGTTAAATGAGGTAAAGCGCAGCGCATACAGGAAGTCGACACCATTGGTTTCCGAATGCCAAAATGCCAGACCGACAATGATCGTAACTGCAATTGTAATGAACCAGCGCACCTGACTGTCGCGAAACAGCGGCTTGCCCTGCCCACGCAGCATCTGCAGATACAAGATGAACGGCAGGGCACCGGTCGCCATCCCCAACGTTATGATCACGTCAATTGTCGCGCTGTCATAATGCCCAATCGAGGCATCCTTGGTCGAAAAACCACCGGTCGCAATGGTTGTCATCGCATGGGCAATCGCATCAAATGGCGTCATACCTGCTGACCACAACATGATTGCCCAAAGGGCTGTAAAGCCAAGATAAAGCATCGCGATCCCCATCGCGATCTGGGTCGCACGCGGAAAGGCCTTATCGGATTTGTCCGAGTTTTCCATGCGGAAAAGCTGCATACCACCAACACGCAGCATCGGCATGACGGCAATCGCCATCACAATGATCCCGATCCCGCCAAGCCACTGCAAAAGCGCACGCCAAAGCAATATCCCTTCTGGCGCCGTATCAAGGCCGACAATAACTGTCGATCCGGTGGTGGAAATGCCTGACATCGCTTCGAAAAACGCGTCGGTATAGGACATATCAAGATCGGAGAAAGCAAATGGCAGCGCCGATGCTGCCGTCAGAACCAGCCAGCTTAGCGTCGTCAGGATAAAGGCCTGGCGCGAATTGATCTTAAGATTGTCCATGCGGTTCATCATGATCAATGCACCGCCAACAAACAGCGACACAAAGGACGCAGCCGAAAACACGATCCAGTCACGTTGCCCGTAATAAAGGTCGACCAACGCCGGGATAAACATGCCAATCGACAACGTACAGAGCAAAATGCCGACGATGAAAAGAATGGGACGGAAATCGATCAATGAAACGCCTCTTGGCACATACACCGCGCAATCCCCCCGGACAAACGGCATATGGTGCGTCTGATGTTCTGTTTTAGGAAGGCACTGCATACCCGAAAAATCGGTCTGTATGTACCCCATTCATCACGAGCAGCGAAATTCTTGGCATATGGGGCCACAATGTCCAGTCCTTTTAAGCTGTTGCAGGGTGTCTTGCCTTCAGAATTTCCCGATTATCCAAAAGACCTGCGCACGCCCACCCCCGAATTACTGACCGCACGTCATCTTTGCTACGATTTCCAACGTCTCAGATCCGGGCCATTGGATCCGTATCACTTTGCCAGGAAATTCCCTTTTTGTTGGCTCATTGCCTTGCTCACCAGAATGATTCCAGTTTAATCAAAGGTTTCTTTTTACTCCCCATACTTCACCCACAGGAAGTGAAACTGGGTATATTTGATTTTGTGTGGTGCAACATGGTCCACTTTCCCTTAGATTAGCGGGATCAAAAACGATGAGTTTAATCATCTGTGCCGACCTTTGACTGTCCTTGGGGAGCTTCCTGTGCGGGGAAAGAAATTATACTTCGCAATCATTCTGTGCGTTCTGCTTGCGGTCGGGTTTCTGACCACGAGTTTTGTAAGCTTCTATGTCGCTCGGGATTCTCTGGAAGAACAGATTTCCGAAAGCACGCTCCCACTTACCAGTGACAACATCTATTCGGAAATTCAACGCGACCTTTTGCAGCCGATCTTTATTTCTTCATTGATGGCGCATGACACCTTCTTTCGCGACTGGGCCCTGTCCGGCGAGAAGGATCATGAACGGATCATCAAGTATCTTGCCGAGATCCAGTCACGCTACGACACCATCACGTCCTATTTCATTTCTGATCAGACCCGGAATTACTATCACCCGACGGGCGTGATCAAAAAGGTGAGCAAGGATGACCCGGCAGATGGATGGTACTTCGAGGCACGCGACAGCAAGCAGCCCTATCAAATCAATCTTGATCAGGACACGGTCGACAGGTCGCGCATGTCGATCTTCGTCAATTATCAAGTTCGCGACTATAACGGCAATGTCATCGGCATTACCGGTGTGGGCCTTTCGGTCAGCGCTGTGACCAACTTGATCGAGACCTATCAGGCGCGCTATGGCCGCACGATCTATTTCATCGATACAGAAGGCCACGTCACCTTGCGTGGAAGCGGGTTCGGTAATGCCCACAGCCTTCAGGAACGCCCGGGGATGCGTAATCAGGCGATGAAAATCCTGACCTCGCCTGGCGCTTCAATCAGTTACGAAGAAGGCGGACACACCTATTTCGTCAATAGCCGCCTTGTGCCAGAGTTCGGCTGGCTTCTGATTGTTGAACAAAGCGACTATTCGTCCGATGCCCGTCTTCAGAACACATTATTCATCAATATCGCGATTTCGCTTCTGATCACGGTTATCGTCGGGCTGATCGCCTTCCTGACCGTACGCAACTATCAAAAACGGCTCGAGGAACTGGCATCGCGAGACAAGCTGACAGGGACCTTCAACCGGCAGGTCTTTGACATGATCTTTGATCAGGCCGCCCAGAATTCAAAACGACATAAAACACCCCTGTCAGTGATGTGTTTTGACGTGGATGGTTTCAAGGAAATCAATGATGGTTATGGTCATCCGGGCGGTGATGCGGCGCTACGTGAAGTCCTCACCACGATCCGCCAGAACGTGCAGGAAACGGATTTGATCTGCCGGTGGGGCGGTGATGAATTTGTTGTCCTGCTACCGAACAAGGACCGCAAGGAAGCACTGACCAAGGCAAGAGACCTTGCCGACAGTATCCGAAATACTCCGGTTCGCTTCGGACGCGATCATATTCCGGTCACCATCAGTGCGGGCGTCACGGAATATCGCGATGGCGAGGACCTTGATACCCTGATGGCACGTGTCGACAACGCGCTTTATACTGCAAAGGCATCCGGACACGACCACATCTCACTATCCTGATCACGCCATAAGCAAAGCAAAACACCCCCGGCAGAACAAGCTGCCGGGGGTGTTTGTTATTCAATCCGGATGGATTTCAATCAGTCGGCGATAGATGCCTCTGCGATCTGCACGGCATTAAGTGCCGCACCTTTCAGCAACTGGTCGCCGGCAACAAACAGTTCCAGACCATGATCGCCAAAGATGAGGTTGGTCCGGATACGTCCGACTTCGACGTCATACTGTTCGGTTGCGGTCATCGGCATCGGGTATTTGTTGTTTGCCGGATCATCGACAAGCTTCACGCCCTTGGCCTTTGACAGAACTTCACGTGCGGCATCCGGGGTAACAACCTTTTCGGTTTCAACCACGATTGCCTCGGAATGCGTGCGTTCGGTCGGAATACGAACCGCGGTGCACGATACCGGCAGATCCGGCGCACCAAAGATTTTGCGCGTTTCCCATGTCACCTTCATTTCTTCACGGGTGTAACCGTTATCCTGGAAGGTATCGATATGCGGGATCACGTTAAATGCCAGCGGGGACGAGAATACCTCTGCCGGGATCGGCTTGCCTTCAAGACCAGCTGCCAGACCTTCGCGCAGTTCGTTCATGCCCGGCTGACCGGCACCTGATGCCGCCTGATAGGTCGAAACGATTACTTTTTTCAGACCAAAAGCCTGATGCAACGGCCAAAGCGCAACGGCAGCAATCGCCGTGGTGCAGTTCGGGTTGGCGATCAGTTTTGCCGTTTTGGCAAGGTCACCATTGATTTCCGGCACGATCAGCGGAACATCGTCATTCAGACGGAACGCCGAGGAGTTATCAATCACCAGTGCGCCTTCAGCAATCTTGGGCGCATATTCCTTGGCGAAATCACCGGAAACAGCAAGGAAGACAATGTCGCACTGCTTGGCTTCTTCAACAGAAAACAGCGCGACGGTCTTAGTGCCGAATTTAGTCTCCACGGTCTTGCCCGCTGAACGCTCGGAAGCGAACAGGGTGAGTTCACCCACAGGGAACTTGCGATCAAACATAACGTTGATCAGCTCGACGCCAACCGCACCGGTTGCGCCGATCACACCGACATGGAGATTTTCGGCACTCATAATAGTTGTCTAACCTCGCAATAAAATTGTTGTCATATTCGACTGCCGCGATCATTCGCGGGCCGCGCATTATAGGGATTTATCTGAACAAGGCAAATCCACCTTGCTGCATCGCACTTATGCACGCAGTTGTCTTGTAAAGAACGTGATACGCAATGGATTGTTCCACGACGGGTTTTTGGCAAGACATATGTAAAAATCCGCCCTCCAACAGTACCACCGCCAAGCAGGTGTCGAAGGGCGGATTTAACCGCCATGAAGACGGCATATCCAGACAATGAAAAGAATCGATTTATCGCTTAGCGCCAAGTGACGCGATCACGCAGATCAAAGCAGGCAATGCTTGGTAAAGTCTGCCGCTTCGTTTGCGCTCCAGTCGCCTTTCGGTTTTTCCTTGAGGTCATTGCACCATTCCTCGCTACCCACCTCCGGTGAGCAGGCCGAAACAGCTGCCGTCAGGAAAAGTACCGCAAGGGCACCGGCTGTTCTGGTCGCGATTTTCTTTTGCAGTTTCATGTCCGTGTCCAATGTTTGATTGTTCGTTTTTACAGGTACGAACTTATCTTCTGCGCAAAAATGACGCAAAGAAATCCTGCGGTCTGTGGCAACCGTCACAACCGCTCAAAGACGACACTGAAAATGAAAAGAAAAATTAGTCGCGCCAGAAGGATGGCATCAAAAGAACCAGTAGCGTCTCGAACTCCAGCCGCCCCAACACCATCGCAACATCCAAAATCCATTTTGCGGAATCCGGCAGGGATTGGAAATTGCCCGCAGGCCCGATGATGTTGCCAAGTCCCGGCCCGACATTGGCAAGCGATGTTGCCGCCGCGCTCATCGAGGTAATCAGGTCAAGCCCCGTCAGGCCAAGAGCGATCGTCACCGCGATATAGCTGATGGTCAGAAGGAAGACATAAACCGTGACCGCGTTATAGATATCAGATGTGATTTCATGGCGGTCGATGCGACTGACCACCACCGCAGACGGGCTACGCAGCCGCATGAAGTGGGTGCGTAGTCCGGTGAAAACCACATACAGGCGAAACATCTTGAAGCCACCCGACGTAGAGCCGGAACAACCACCAATAAACGTCGCAAAGAAAAACAGCATCACCGCTGCCGGGCCCCACAAAAGGTAATCACCCGATGCAAAGCCGGTGGTCGTAATCACCGATACAAGGTTGAACGCCGCCATTGTCAGGGACCTGAGAATGCTGTCATCCGATATCTGTATCAGTCGCACGGTCAGCAACAGCGTAAAGCCCGCAATGATCAGGCAGAACAATCTGATCTGCTGATTACCAATCACAGCCTTGAGCGCACGTTTGCGCAAGAAAACCGCATAGGCCGTAAATGGCAGGCCCCCAAAGAACATGAACAGAATGGCAATCCAGTGCAGCGACAGACTGGTATCAAACTTGGCAAAGGACAGGTCCGATGTCGCATATCCCCCGGTCGATAGCGTCGTCATGCCGTAATTGATCGCATCAAACCATTGCATGCCAAAAATGCGATACAACACAACGCAAACCAGGGTCAGTGCGGAATAGATTGCAACAATCTGCAGGCACATATCGCGCATGCGCCCGCTGAGTTTTTCAGACCGATCCGAACTTTCCATCTGGAAAAGCTGCATCCCGCCAACCCGCATCATCGGCAACAGGGCAAGCGCGGTCACAATGATCCCGATCCCGCCAAGCCACTGCATGATGGATCGCCAGATCAGCAAGCCCGGTGGCAAATGATCCAGTCCTGACAGAATCGTGGAGCCCGTCGTTGTCAGGCCCGATACGGTTTCAAACACCGCATCACAGAAGCTGATTTCAAGCGAGGAATACCAAAGCGGCAAGGACCCGGTCAGGCTGATGGCAATCCACGACACCACTGTCAGGACATAGCCCTGGCGCGCGGTCACGCGCGGGCCGATATCGGATCGACAGGCCAGACATGCCATGCCACCAAGCCCGATGGTCGTGATCGAGGCCTGTGCAAAAATTTTCCAGTCCGGGTTGCCATATGCAAGATCAACGGCAGCAGGCACCATCATCGATATACCGATGATAATGACCATAACCCCGACGACGAAAAAGATGGGTTGCAGACGAAACAAACAAGCTTCCCTGACAGCAAAAGACAAAACCGCTTGTAGCTCCAAATGAAAGCCGATGCATCCGGTTTATTGTGCATGGCACATCCGAGGCAATTATCCTTGGCAGGCCCGGCGTCAGAAAACGGTGTCATCATTTTGCCGTTCTTTTTGCTTGTTCTTGCGCCTCGACCGTAGTGTCATTCCTTAAAGACCCTTATTCCGCTGATCCTAGAGGCCCATGTGAAACGCGTTATCCGCCTGATCGTCCTTCTTGCCGTCCCGGTTCTGATTGCTGCTGGCCTGCACTGGCAAAGCGGCCCCGTAAATGCTGCAGGCAATGTGGCTGAACTCGCGGAGCCGACCGGGCTTGAAGCCAAGGGGCGCGATGTTCAGGTGATTGATGGCGACACCATCATGATTGCCGGACAGGTGGTTGATATCGCCGGAATGGATGCCCCAGAACTGGGTCAGCAATGCCTGCATAATGGCAGTTTCTGGGATTGTGGTATGTCTTCAGCCATGCAACTGCGTAAATATTTCGCCATGGCCCCGTTCAATGTTCATTGCTGGCCCGGCGATCAGGAACGCGCAGGCAAGGCTGATGATTTCCCGGTCATGGAATGTGGCATCGGCGAACGCGATGTTGCGGCCGCGATGATCAGCGACGGCGAAGCCATCCCGATTGCAGGCTATTCCCATCGCTATGATCGCCTGTCACGCGATGCCGATAATGCAGGTATCGGCATTCATGGGGGTGAGATGATGGCGCCCGCAGATTGGCGCGCAGGAAAACGTCTTGATGGCGAAGACGGACGCTGTCTGTTCATTGCCGACGGCAACGGAAATTACCTCAGCACCCTTGATCCGCGTTTTGCTGAGTTCGGCGCCGAAGTCAAAATTTGCAGTGACGAAGAAGCACGCCAGATGAACCTGAAATATCTTCCATCATCATTGTAATCGACTAATTTTCACCGGCAGGTGCATCTTTTGTCGTCTTCGCGCGTCTTCCTGTTCATCACTTCGATCACACAGGAGAACCAAATGCGCCTGCAACTTGCCCTGAATGTCAAAAATCTTGATCACGCCATCGCCTTTTACAGCGAAATGTTTGCAAGTCCGGTACACAAACAACGGCCGGGATATGCCAATTTCGAAATTGAAAACCCGCCGCTTAAACTGGTTTTGTTCGAACACCCGACAGCAACTGAAAACCTGAACCATATCGGGATCGAATGTCTCACTGAACAAGCGTTTGATACCGCTTCTGACCGGTTGCATCAAAGCAATCTTGTCACCAGTGACACTGCCGAAACCGGCTGCTGTCACGCAAAACAGTCCAAATTCTGGGCAACAGGGCCAGATGGACTTGCCTGGGAGTGGTATCGTATTCTTGACGATGCGCCACATGAACAGACCACCGATCAGACTTCGCCCGGTGCAACCTGTTGTGGCCAACAACCCGACAAGACAACGAACCCCGATCAGGTGTGCTGCGCTTAAAGAACCATGAAGTTTGCATCAACACATCACACAAATTCGGACTGGCAGGCCTTGCAAAAAGGCCTGCACCGTTTTGTCTTTCGTCGCCTGCCCCAAGAAGCGGTTGACGATGTGGTCGCTGATATCCTCGAAACGATTATCCGCAGGAAATCGGATCTGCGTTCGGCGTCCAACCCTTCGGCATGGATTTATGCCGTTGCGCGCAACAAGGTCTCGGACTTTTATCGAAAACA
Organism: Thalassospira sp. HF15; assembly: GCF_011806525.1. Lineage (GTDB taxonomy): Bacteria > Pseudomonadota > Alphaproteobacteria > Rhodospirillales > Thalassospiraceae > Thalassospira. The sequence goes on from NZ_JAAVKI010000002.1 coordinate 24,443, forward strand.
AGGTCGCGAGCGCACAGCACTTCAGGCGCTTAATAATGACCCGACCCTGTTACCGCACGATAAAAAGGGTGACACCCACGGCTTGGATGACTGCGTGATGGGGTTCATTGGTCGATTGAGTGAAACCGATCAAACCATCCTTGAAGAAATCGACATCAACGGCACACGGCAAACAGACTTTGCCAACCAAAATGCCATTGCACTTCCAACAGTCAAAGCACGCATCCAACGCGCCCGAAATCGTTTGCGTGATCGATTGATTGCCTGCTGCCCAACTGGCAGTGAAGACGACGGCGAAGACAACAGCGGCGATGCCACAACATGCAAAGGCGCGTGCGATAACACGACGTCATGTGTACCGGGCCGGATATGATGATGTTCGGGGAAAGCTTGGAGCGGGTGAAGGGAATCGAACCCTCGTATGCAGCTTGGGAAGCTGCTGTTCTACCATTGAACTACACCCGCGAAGCGCGCGATTTATAGCCCGCTTTTTCGATCAACGCAAGCCGATGACATACCGATCCATGCAATTAATTGTCTGCCTGGAAACCAGAAAAAGTTTAGCCTTCCGGCACCATGCGCCAGATCACACTGGCATGGTCATCGGAAATCAGGATCGATCCGTCGATATAGTGTTTCACATCGACCGGACGTCCGATCACTGCACCATTGCTGCGCAAAAATCCATCGAGAAACGCGTTCTCTGCGACCGGCTTATCATTGATGAATTCCACCCTGACCACCTTGTACCCATCCGGGATCGTGCGGTTCCAGGATCCATGCAGGGCAACCAGTGCATCCTCGCCGTCAAAGGTGAAACCAAGCGGTGCATTATGGGCATTAAAGGTAAATTCCGGGAAAGTGACCGTTTCTGGCACCATCTCATCGGAAAATTGCGGGCTTCTGGTGTCGCTCCCAGCATACCACGGATAACCAAAGAACTGGCCGGGCTGGCTGGCACGATTAAGTTCCTCACGCGGAATATTATCGCCCAGCATATCTCCGCCGTTATCGGTAAACCAAAGCTCTTTGGTTTCGGGATGGAACGTCAGTCCCACCGAATTGCGAATGCCACTGGCATAAATCTGTGGTGCGCCACCATTGACGGGAATCGAGATGATCGTGCCTTCAAGGCCGCTTACCTTGCAGATATTGCAAGGGGCCCCGACCGCAACGAACAAGCGGTTGCCATCTGGCGAAAGTGCGGCATAGCGCCAACCATGATGGCGCTCATCAGGCAGATTGGTAAACAGGACACGCGGTTGACCAAGGGTTTTGCCGTCAAAATTGGTAAGGTCATAAGATACAATGCGATGCTGATCGGCCACAAACAGGGTGCCGGGCTGATAGGCAATCCCGTTGGCCAGCTTGAAGTCATCAGCAATCAGATTGACGTTTTCAGTAACGCCATCGCCATCTTCATCACTTACGAAATAAAGGTTGGGTCCGCGCGTGCCGACAAAAATGCCACCCAGTTCCGGGGCAACCGCAATCGTTCGGGCATTGCGGACTTCGGCAAACACCGTCAGGCGATAGCCGCTTTCTGCACTCAGCATTGATTGAATGCGCGCCACCCGCTCGGAAACCTGTTGGGCCTCGGCCGAAAGGTTTACCGCCGACAAGACCATGGCAAAACCGAACCCCAAACACAAACGCCCGGCCCATCGGCGTGCGGTGTGCAACTTGCGACGGAAGTCCGGGCGTAAATATTGGGTCATCCTGAATTCTCCTTGTCTGGCAATCGGCCTTACAAGGGATACGGATGTTTTTCCCTTGCCGATTAACGAGCGCGTTCAGAGATCGGGGCGTTGACCGACAATTCCATATCCCACGGGAAGTAAATCCAGGTGTCCTGGGATACTTCGGTCACGAAGCTATCGACGATTTCGCGGCCAAGCGGCTTGGCATAGACCGTGGCGAAATGCGCCTTTGGCAGTTTTTCGCGCACCGCCTTGGCTGTTTTGCCGGTATCGACCAGATCATCAATGATCAGCATATCGGTGCCGTCACCTTCGATGTCTTTCAGCCATTCCAGATCGCCGCGCGTCTTGTCAGAGTAGCTGCGAATACACACCGTATCAATCAGGCGAATATCAAGTTCGCGTGCAATAATCGCCGCCGGGACAAGACCGCCACGGGTGATTGCCACGATTCCCTTGTACGGGCCTTTTTCCAAAAGTCGCCATGCCAGTGCACGGGCGTCGCGATGCATCTGTTCCCAGGAAACCGGGAAACCTTTGTTATAAGCAGCTTCGCTCACAAGAATTCTCCTGCGCCAGATCGGTTCGCTAAATGAATGTGCCCGGACACCCCCACAAGGACGTCGTCATCCAGACCCGCATTCCACAAAATCAAGCCGCTTAACTACGCCGAGTTGGGCACGAAGGCAAGTCCTCGCTGGCTCGTTTGACGTTTGTTACTGCGAATTCATCCGCGCTTGGAGCAATGTGGAAAAATCTCTGCCAAGTTTTTCGACGGGCTTTGACCAGTCACCCGGCTGTTCCTGACGGTAGATGCGCATGGTCGGGTACCAGGGGCTGTCGGAGCGATCAACCATCCAACGCCAGTCGGTTGTATAAAGCTGCAGCATCCAGACCGGAATACCAAGCGCGCCAGCAAGATGAGCCGGTGAGCTGTCGATTGTGATCACCAGATCCATCTCGCGCATCAGCGCTGCACTATCGCCAAAATCGTTAATGTGATCGCCCAGATCCGTGACAAAGGCATGCAGGCCAAGCTTGTCGATATCGCCCCGTCGCTCATCAACCTGGAAGCTGTAAAACGCAGCCCCTTTGGCCGAGAGGATCGGCAGAAGGGTTTCAAGCGGGCAGGATCGATCCCGCGGGTTCAGCTTGCCCGCCCAGATCAAACCGACCTTAAGGGCCGTTCCCGGTGGCGGTGCCAGTCGGGCGCGTTTGCCTTGCGGTGGCGACAGATAGCTATCTGTCGAGATTTTCTGAAGGTCGTTTTCCCCGATGCCCATCACATGCGGCAGGCTGAGAAGCGGCACATGCACATCAAATTCCGGAAGGGCGCGGCCCTTTTCAACCACAGTGCCAACACCGGGTACTGTCTTCATGATCGGGATCAGTTCCTTGCGACATTCCAGGATCACATGCCCGGCCTTTTTCGCCACCAACGGCACAAAGCGGGCAAACTGGATCATGTCGCCAAAGCCCTGCTCGGCGCGCAGCAAAATCCGTTTGCCACGCAAATCCAGCTTGCCATCCCATTCCGGGGCACTTTCAAGCGGTCGGATCGGATTGTCGGCAAGTTTGCGGCGCGTTTCATACCCCGCCCAGCCTTCGCCGTAGTTACCAAGCGCAAGATGAGCCAGCGCCCTGTCCCAATTGGCATCGACGTAATCCGGATCAATCGTAAGGGCGCGCTCGAAATAGTCGAGCGCCTCTTCGAAGCGGTTCATGTCGCGATAAACAAGGCCAGCATTAAAAGTGTGTGACTTGATCGTGTCATCAAGTTCAAGTGCCTTGTTGTGCGCGACAAGTGCCTCGTCAAAGCGCATCATTTCACGTAGGCAGTTCCCCATGTTCGACCACATGCCTGCATTTTGCGGGCGAATATCCGCAGCACGGCGATACGCGATCAGCGCAGCATCGAATTTCTTGCTTCGGCGCAAGGCGACGCCAAGGTTGTTCCAGACATCCGGTTGATTGGGGTTCTGACGAAGGGCTGTGCTGTACAGGCGAATAGCATCATCAATCTGCCCCGCCTGATGGGCGGCAAGCCCGCGCTGAAACAGATCGCTGATCACTTGCCGCCGTTGCACGGCGACGTCGGCACTTTGCTGTGCAGCTGCACTGTTTGTCGATGCCGCAACATCATCTCTATTGGGGGTCGCTTCACCGGGGTCCACAACCGCGTCATCCTGCTTGGCTGTTTTGCTTCTTGCCGAAGCTTTCGACGCCTTCTTTGCCGGTCGTTTCTTACGTGTTGTTGCCGCTTTCGCCATGCGCGTTCCCCTGTGCTTCCGCTTGCATCAGGCAGAAGCAATTGCCCTTACAGGCATTTCATTAGACGGACTATACCCTCACCGCACGCTGCGTGCACGGTGCTGCCCTATTAGCAAAAAACCTAAATTAGCAAAAAAGCCTTACCAATAAGTGGATTTCTTCATTTGGGTTATGGAAATGGAATATTCACCACGCCAACCAATTATTCTTGTCGGCGTTCCTGTATTTGGGTGAATTGCCCTAGCGCAGTGGATCGCGTTTCCGCGCGTTTTCATCAAGGCGCATCATCATCATGTCATCCAGATCGGCATATCCATGCTGGCGATACAGCGGCTGCATGTCCGCCGTCGCCAAAAGCCAGCGTTTCACACGCTGTAATTCCGGATGGGCATGCAACGCATCCAACATTTTGGCGGCAATGCCCATGCGGCGATATCCGGGATCAACAAATACATCGGCAACATAGGCAATGGCGATCTGATCACTGACCACACGCGCAAAGCCAACCTGACGCCCATCGCAATAGGCCCCGACGGGAAATGACATCTCGACAGATCGGTCGAATTCACCGCGTGTTCGCCCGGCCGACCAATAGGACGCGGCGATAAAATCATAGCAATAGGCAAGATCAATCCGTGATCGATCCAGACTGATTTCAATGGTTTTACTGCCATCTGCCATGATGGTCGTCTCGCAAAGATAATTTGATTATTTCAGGTAAACCGCAACGGCCAGTGCCGCAATCGCTACCCACATCACAAGTGACTGGCGCGAAAAGCCGCGGGATTTCCCCTGACCGTTGCTTTGTTTCCCGCGCATGGCAGAAACCGTTTCGGGATGCAGGCGAAGGCCCTGTTCTGTGAACACAGAAGACGCCTGTTCGGCCGCTTCCAAAACGCGCGGAAGACGGCGCAACATTGTGCCTGCCTGAAGGCTCGCTTCCTTGATCTTGGCTTCCGGACCAAGGTTTTCACGCATCCACTCTTCGATCAGCGGACGCGACAATTCCCACATGTTCTCATTCGGGCTAAGAATGCGCGAAAGCCCCTCGGCAACGATCATGGTTTTTTGCAGCATCAAAAGCTGCGGCTGGGTTTCCATGCCAAACTGTTCTGTGATCTGGAAAAGCTGCCCCAAAAGTCGACCAACAGAAATATCGGCCAGTTCCTTGCCAAGGATCGGCTCGCCAATCGACCGGCAGGCCTGCTGGAAGTTCTCAAGCGACTGGTTACGCGGAACATAACCCGCTTCAAAATGGACCTCGGCAACGCGATGGTAATCGCGGGTCAAAAAGCCCAGAAGCATCTCGGCAAGATAAAGACGGGTCTGTTTGTCCACCCGACCCATGATGCCGAAATCAACCAGACTGACCCGGCCGTTTTCATCAACAAACAGGTTGCCCGGGTGCATATCCGCATGGAAAAACCCGTCGCGGAAAACCTGCTGGAAGAACGCACCAGCAGCCTTGGCCAGCAGATCGGAACGATCAACACCCATGCGATCAAGGGCCTCGACATTATCAATCCGCACACCCTTGACCCGTTCCATGGTCATCACGTGTTCGGCGGTACGTTCCCAGTCAATCTGCGGGATATAATAGGTCGGGTCGTCTTCGAAATTGTCACGGAACTCCGATGCCGCCGCGGCCTCGAAACGCAGGTCCATCTCAAGATGAACACTGTCTTCAAGCGCCTTGACCGTTTCAATCGGTTTAAGACGACGCAGACGCGGCTGGGTCAGCTCGACAAGTTCGGCGATCCAGTAAAACAGATCCATATCGCGCGCAAAGCGGTATCTGATATCCGGGCGCAGCACCTTGACCGCGACTTCGCGCCCATCGGTCGTGGTCGCAAAATGCACCTGCGCGATGGATGCCGCTGCCACCGGCTCTTCATCAAATTCGGCAAACAGCATGTCAAACGGTTCGGCCAGCTGTTCGGTGATGATGCGTTTGGCAACCTTGGCCGAAAACGGCGGCAAGCGATCCTGAAGCGATGAAAGATCCGCCGCAACATCATCGCCGATCAGATCGGATCGGGTCGCCAAGGTCTGGCCGAGCTTGATGAAAGCGGGACCAAGTTCCTCAAGCGCACGGGCAAGTCGTTTACCGGGCGGCAGGTCGGATCGGCGTGAAAACGGTGCTGTCAGGCGGGCCAGAAACGCCACAAGCTTCCCGCCCGGCACAAGGGCCAGCGGAAACAACGCATCATAGCGTGCCAATGTGCGCGCCATGGCAAGCAGGCGAAAGCTGTTACGAACAAAACGGATCATGCGTCAAACGCCCTCAAATCCGCCAACCGGAATGAATGGCTGCAATCCCGCCAGACAGGTTGCGGTATTTCACCCGCTCGAACCCGGCAGCACGGATCATGGATGCAAAAGTTTCCTGATCTGGGAACTTTCGAATGCTTTCTGCGAGATACTGATACGCTTCGCGATTGCCCGCGATGAAGCGGCCAATTTCAGGCAGAAGCTTGAACGAGTAGGTATCATACAGCTTATCGAACCCCGGCACGACGACCTTGGAAAATTCAAGACACTGGAATTTTCCACCCGGACGCAGCACGCGATACGCTTCCGAAAGGGCTTCGTCGATGCGGGTCACGTTGCGAATGCCAAAGGCGATGGTATAGGCATCAACAGACTGATCAGGCAGCGGCAATTTCTGCGCATCACCAACGGTCCAGTTGATATTTTTAAGAAGCCCGTGGTCGACCGCGCGGTCGCGTCCGACATGGAGCATCTCGTAATTGATGTCACATACAGTGACAGAGCCACCACCGTTTTTCAGGAAGCGAAACGCAATATCCCCGGTGCCCCCGGCAACGTCGAGCAACTTCATGCCCGGACGCGGCTTGAGCTCGTTGATGAAGCTGTCTTTCCACAAGCGATGCACCCCACCGCTCATCAGATCGTTCATCAGGTCATATTTCGACGCAACAGTGTCGAAAACCTCGCGCACCATGGATGCCTTCTGGCTCTCGGGAACATCACGAAAACCAAAATGGGTTGTGTTTTCGCCGGTTTCGCCCGCGGCAGGGTCTGTGTTCTTGCTCATGGCCGGGAAAATAGCGCAGCAATGATTATCCTGCCAGTGGAAAGCCACGACAAAACGCAAATATCCTGTTGGAAGGCGATGGTTTCTGTTAAGTCAATCAGACGCAACAACCCTTTGTTGCCAAGATTAGAGTGAAGACAAGAACAGGATGCCCCGATGACCTGCATGGTAAAAATCTGTGGAATTAACAGCGAAGATGCCGCGATTGCAGCCATGAGTGCCGGGGCAGATGCCCTTGGATATGTCTTCTTCCCGCCAAGCCCACGCCATATCTCGCTTAAAGGCGCCAAGACGCTGACTGAACGCGTCCCCAACAGCATTTACAAGGTCGGCCTGTTTGTCGAAGCCGGCGATGAAGCACTGGAAAACGCGATCCAGGCTGGCAACCTTGATGTCATTCAGCTTCATGGCAAGGAGAGCCCGGAACGCGTCGCCAAGGTAAAGGAACGCTTTGGGCTTAAGGTCATGAAAGCCATTTCCGTCAGCACCGCGAATGACATCGAAAACGCCAAGAAAAACTATGACGGCGTTGCCGATTTCCTGCTGTTTGATGCCAAACCGCCCAAGGACAGCGTCCTTCCCGGCGGCAATGCGGTTTCGTTCGACTGGACGCTTCTGACCGGTCAGAATTTCAAAAGCAACTGGATGCTGGCCGGTGGCCTTGATCCAAGCAACGTCGCAGAGGCCGTCAAAATTTCCGGCGCCCCGTGGGTTGATGTTTCATCAGGTGTGGAACGCACCAAGGGTGTCAAGGATGCCCGCAAGATTGCTGATTTCATCCATGCGGCAAAAGGGTACTGACCGGATCATTCAGGTGGTTTAACCATTTCTGAAATGATTGGCGCAAAACTCACCGGGCAACAGTGCAATAGTGCACCCCACTGCCCGGACCGAATGCGCGCGCCATGAAACCGACTCTTCGATCTCGAACACAAAAACTTCTGCACGGTGTTGACCGGGAGTCGCGCTTTTCGCTTTTTGTGCATCTGGTTCTGGCCAGTGCAATTATCATCAACGTCATCTCAGTGATCTTTGATTCGGTCGAAGCCTTTGCCGAGCGCTACTTCTTCCTGTTTGCTGCCATCGAGATCATCTGTACGCTGATTTTTGCCCTCGAATACGGCCTGCGTGTTTGGTCAGCACCTGATAACCCGCGCTTTAATGGCCGCTTTGCGCGCCTGCGCTATATGCTGACTCCGATGGCGCTGATTGATCTTGTTGCGATCCTGCCGATCTTCCTGTGGTTCTTTACCAGCATTGATTTGCGCTTTATCCGCATTGTCCGTTTGCTGCGTTTGTTGAAATTCACCCGTTATTCCACCGGGCTTGAATTGATGTTGCTGGTCTTTCGTCAGCAGCTTGGCATTTTCGGTGCTGCCAGTGCGGCACTTGCCTGCATGCTGGTCTTTAGCGCCGGGGCGATCTATATCGCCGAACACCGTGCCCAACCTGAAGATTTCGGCAATCTGCTTGATTCGCTGTATTGGAGTGTCATCACCCTTGCCACCGTGGGTTATGGCGATGTTGTCCCGGTCACGCCATTTGGCAAGTTTCTTGCCAGCGTCATCTCGCTGACCGGTATCGGGATTGTGGCTGTTCCGGCCGGTATTCTGGCCTCGGCCTTTAACGCCGAACTACGCCGCCGCGAAAGTGAATATCGCCATCAGGCCACCCGCCAGCTCCTTGGCAAACGCCTGACCGAACGGGTCCGTCACAAGCTGCGTTCCCATCAGGAAGAACTTGGCATCAGCGAAGAACAGGCCCAATGGATCATCGAGGACATCCGTGACGTCCACCGCAATGAAAGCGATGAAATCCTGACCTGTCCGCACTGCCATCAGCCGCTTCATCTTGAGCTGCGCGATGCCGAAACAACTCCCCCGCCGCAAAAGTCTTGACGCCCGTGTTTTTTGGGCACATGGTTGAGGCATGAAAACACACGGCATGAACCCGACCCTTATTGCAAATCGTTGGTGGTGGCTCGCTTAAGCGGGCGGCCAAAACTCATGCCCTAAACATACCGGCCGCCTCATTCTTGCAGGCGGCTTTGTGTTTTCAGACCTTTCTACTTCTCTGACGATCACACAGCTCCTGCAGTGCCTGGCACCAAACAGGAGTAACAAACGTGACGACCCCGACCGACCAAACTGGCATTTCCCAGGACAGCAGCGAATATCGCTACACGACCGATGGCGGCGTTTCGGTGATCCGCCGCATGATCGAAATGCCTTACGAAAACGCAACCGAAGGCCTGATTGATGCCCTTGATGGCACCAAGGGCGTGTTGCTGTCGTCAAGCTACGAGTTTCCGGGGCGCTATTCGCGTTGGGATATGGGCTTTGATGCCCCGCCACTTGAAATCGTCGGGCGTGAACGCGGCTTTGCCGTCCATGCCCTGAATGATCGCGGTCGCGTTTTGCTGGATGTCATTTCTGGGGCTCTTGAAAACCACCCGCATGTCGAAAGCCTGACCAATGGCGACGACGGGCTTTATGGTGTGGTCAAAACGCCAGCCTCCTGGTTCCCTGAAGAAGAACGCAGCCAGCAGCCCAGCCTGTTTTCGGTGGTCCGCGCCCTTCGTGATCTGTTCGGTCACAAGGGGGATGAACGCCTTGGGCTTTATGGGGCGTTTGGCTATGACATCGCCCTTCATTTCGAACAGATCAATCTGGCGCAAGACCGCCCGGCCGACCACAAGGACATCCATCTGTTCCTGCCCGATCAGCTGGTCACGGTTGACCATGCCTCACGCGTGGCCACCCGATTTGACTATGAATTCATTGTCCCCGATGGCCGCAGCACCGCAGGGCTTGAGCGCATCTCACAACCCCATCCGCCATCGCGCGGCAACAACGCCGCCATCGAAAACGACATGAAACAGGGCGAATATGCCGCCATTGTTGACGATGCCAAGCAACGCTTTGCCCGTGGCGAATTGTTCGAAGTTGTTCCCAGCCGCGTTTTCCGCACCCCTTGCGACACCAAACCCTCGGAAATTTTCCGCCGTCTCAAACGCCGCAACCCAGCCCCCTATGGCTTCCTGATCAATCTCGGTGACGGCGAACATCTGATTGGCGCGTCACCGGAAATGTATGTCCGGGTCAAGGGACAGCGCATCGAAACCTGCCCGATTTCCGGCACCATTGCCCGCGGACGTGACGCGATTGAAGATGCCGAAAACATCCGCACATTGCTGAATTCGACCAAGGAAGAATCGGAACTCACCATGTGCACCGATGTCGATCGCAATGACAAGGCACGCGTCTGCAAACCGGGCAGCATCCGCATTCTGGGTCGTCGTCAGATCGAAATGTATTCCCGCCTGATCCATACGGTTGACCATGTCGAAGGCCGTTTGCGTGATGGGTTTGATGCGCTTGATGCCTTCCTGACACATTGCTGGGCGGTAACCGTCACGGGTGCGCCCAAACGGGCCGCCATGCAACATATCGAAGCCGTCGAACGCAGTGCACGTGCATGGTATGGCGGGGCGATTGGGGCGGTTCTGTGCAATGGCGATCTCAATACCGGCCTGACGCTGCGGACCGTGCGGCTCAAACAGGGTGTTGCCGAAGTCCGCGCTGGCGCGACACTTTTGTTTGATAGCGAACCCGATGCCGAAGAAGCCGAAACCGTGCTGAAGGCGTCGGCGATGATTGATGCTGTCACCCGCGATGCAAAGGACGATGTCGCCCTTGACCCGGCAGTATCTGGCGTCGGCAAACGCGTGCTTCTGATCGATCACGAAGACAGCTTTGTGCAAAACCTTGCCAGCTACATCCGCGCGACGGGGGCAGAAACCCTGACCCTGCGGCCGGGCTTCCCCGATCAGGCGTTTGAGGATTTCAAACCTGATCTGGTGTTCCTGTCACCCGGTCCCGGGCGGCCGGATGACTATCACCTGCGCGACAGCATCGAACGTGCCCTTGCTGCGGGCTTGCCGGTGTTCGGGGTTTGCCTTGGTCTGCAGGGGATTGTCGAATTCTTTGGCGGATCACTGGGTCAACTTGTCACACCGATGCATGGCAAACCGTCAAAGGTGAAACTCGATACAACTGATCCGCTGTTTGAGGACCTGCCCGAAGACATCGTTGTCGGACGCTATCATTCCCTGTTTGCCAAGGCCGCTGAAATGCCGGCCGACCTTGAGGTAACGGCGCGCAGTGACGACGGGGTGATTATGGGCATCCGCCATAAGTCCCTTCCGATCAGTGCCGTGCAGTTCCACCCCGAAAGCCTTCTGACCCTTCAGGGCGATGTTGGCATGCGCATGATCGCAAACCTTCTGCGCAACCCGCATGGCGAACGCCCGGAAGAAGAAACCGACGAAACAGACAAGGACAAGGCCGCACCCGACAACAAAGCCGCCTGATGACCATCACCGCACCCTGATCTGCGGCTTTGTGCCAAGCCCCCCCTGTCAAAGGCACAAGCATGGCGCGGATCACACACAGCAACGGCCGTGCTCCTCCCTCGCGGCCGTTGCTTCTTTTTGTTCAGGACAAAACGATGGCGTAATCAGGCGTCGTCGTCATCAAGGGAACCATCAATGACGGAATAATCAGGCGGCGGGGCCTGACGGAATTTTTCCGGATCGCCTTTGCGTTTTTCGCGCGTGCGCGAAATCCATCCGCCATACTGACCTTCCGGCTTGGGTTCGGTCGGGCCGCCCGCACGCACCGGACGTGGCGCAAACCGACCCAGATTGATCAGCCGGTCATACATCACGATATTGGCGGCAATCGCCACATTCACACAGAAGCTCATCGGGATCTTGATGATGAAATCGCATTTTTCCTGCATTTCATCCGACAGATTTCCACGCTCTGGCCCAAGGATATAGGCTGCCTGCGACGGGTGCTTGAAGCTTGGCAGTTCAATTGCATCGGGTGTCAGTTCAATGCCCACCAACCGGCATCCCGATGGCAGCAACATGTTGTCGTGATCCGGGAAATGGTAGTAGGGCATCTGTTCGCCCGACTTTGACGTGTCGGTAATGTTGGAGCGTTCCTGGCGAAAAGCCGCATCCACCGTGAACGCAAAGCTCGCGCCAAAGGCATGGGCGGAACGAAACAGGGTGCCCACATTCAAAGGCTTGCTTGCCCCTTCAATTCCAATCCCGAAATAGCCGCGCATATCTTCCTCCGTGCCGCACCACTTGGCACTGGCCAAGCTGATGCGAAAACATCTCCATAAAAAGAAACTGCAACGGGCTATACCCCCCTGCGCGCGATAAGGCAAGCACACCACCGGCAATGCTGCTTCCCGAGCAATGAGCAATCAGGCCAAAACAATTTGGAACATGAATGCGGCTGTTTCGTTGACTAAGACAAAGGGCAAAACATCCCTTGATCGAGCAAACCGTCAACCAAAGCAGGAGACGATCATGAATTGGGACCAAATCGAAGGACGTTGGAAACAGCTTACCGGTGACGTCAAAAAACAGTGGGGTCGCCTCACCGACGATGATGTCGATGCCATTGATGGCCAGCAAGACAAACTGGTCGGACGAATTCAGGAAGCTTACGGCATTGAACGTGAAGAAGCTGACCGTCAGGTCCGCGAATGGTTCAATAGCCTTTAAAAGATGTGATTTTGGCCATAACAGGCCATTACAGGTTCGTTTCGCATGCAGCATCAACTTCCTCCCCTTGATTGCTGCGCGTGAAACTGCTTTTTATGGCAGGGAGCTTCATCGCTCCCTGCCATTTGCGTTTTGGAGACCTTTTTTCATGCCCGTCAAATCCCCCTGCATCGGCACCTGCGTGCTCGACCCGAAATCAGGCTATTGCATGGGATGTTATCGTACCGGTGATGAAATTGGCGCCTGGATGGGCATGAGCGACGGAAGCAAAAAGCGTGTAATCGCCAAGGCAAAGCAACGCCGCGTCTCAGGCAAAAAAGAAGTTCCCGCCGCCTGATCAATGACGGATCAAACCGTCCCGCTCGGATTTGGTGATGCCAAGGCCGGCTCGTCTTCGACTGCAAACGAACTTTCCTGTTTTGCCACCCGTGTCGGAGCTGTTCTTGGCAAGGTAATCTGGAAAACCGTCCCCGCCCCTGGCATAGAAGAGACCTTGATCTGCCCACCCAACGTGTTTTGCACAACATTCATCACGATTGCCAGCCCCAGACCCGTGCCACTGCTTGACGCTTCAAGCGAATAGAACGGCTCGAAAATCCTGTCCTGATTTTCCGAAGAAATGCCAATCCCGTCATCGGCGACTTCCACAAGGTAATAATCCGCGTCACGCGCGCTGACCCGGATACTGATCACACCTTTTTCACGCCCGACAAACGCATGCTGATGGGCATTCATGATCAGACTGAGGATCACCTGATCCACCGCATCGCTATAACTGTTCATTTGCGCGGTTTGGGGCAAAGTCGTGCTCAGCTGTACACCGGTTTTTGCAAGCTGATTGCGCAGCGTTTTAACCAGATCGGTGATGACCTCGGCCAGATCAAAAACACGCTGCGTATGCACAGTTTGATCAGTCGCTGTCTGATTGAAATGCTTCAAAAGATTTCTGGTGCGCTGGATGTTCTTTTGAAGGATCCTGTTACCATCCAACAAGGCTTCAATCATCTCCATGCGTTCCTGATCAACTTCACCTGCCTTCATCAGGCATTGCTGCAGCTCTTCAAGGTCCTCAGACATGGTTGTGCTGACCGTCAGCGCATTGCCAAGCGGTGTGCGCATTTCATGTGAAACACCGGCAACAATCCGGCCAAGGGCCGCATGGCGACCCTGCACCATCAGGTCTCTTGTCAGCAGGGCCTGAAGCTTTACGGCCTGTCGGCGCCGCAACATCAGGTAACCGATCCCGCCCGATACCACGAAAATCAGCGCCAGCATGAAGGCCACAAAAACAAGCATGATCGTTATGTTCCCCGACCAGGCTTGGTAAGATGGCGCACTTGAAACCAAGTGCAAGCGCGGCTCTTCGGCCAGTACAATTCCCCCGGAAACGCTCGAAAGCAGCTTTTCAACCGGTAAGGTTTCAACCTCATAAAGACGGTCTTCAAATTCGAAACCGGCCTGTGCCTCGACCGACGCGATACGATGCCAAAGATCGGGGTATGAACTGGCGATCGTCGTCCCGGCTTCAAGCATGAAGCCCCAATTAAGACCGTTCTGCTCACCGGCAAGCCAATAGCCTTCGGGGTTGAAAAGCTCCGTTCGGGAATCGGTCCCCCTTGCAGCACCAAATGTTGCAAGGGGTGTGGCCATATCCAGATTGACGACGAGATATCCGACAATCGATTGGTCGGCTGTTGTAATCGGCGCGACAAGCCGAGCGGTCGGTCGCAGGGGCTGTTCTATCTCTCCATTTTCAACATTCAGATCGAGCTTGCTGACATATACCTGACCCGGACGCAGGGTTTCTGCCGCCTCAAAATAATACCTGTCCGACTTGTCCTGAAGTTCTTCTTGGGACATCACAAGTACATCCTGCCCACGAGCATCAACCCTTACCGCTTCCATGCCACTTGGCAACAGGACCCGAAGCTGACTGAACCGCTGAACTTCCATGGCAAGCTTGCGAAAGTAGTTAATTACTTCGTCTGGTCGGGCCTCAAAGTTTTGAATTGCCGGGTTCAACATCGAGGTATGCAAGGTCTGAATGGACGTCTCGTACCACTGACGAATGTCAGCAGAACGATGTGTCACATCGACCACGAGACTGCGAACGGTCTGTTCGTCTTCGCGACTACTTTCGACCTCAATCCAGACAGCTATAAGACCAAAGAAAAGCAGCGCCCCGGTCAACGCCAAAACACCCGTGACACGCCAGAAATAGCCATTCTGAAACCATCGGGATTCCCGCCCGTCAACAAGGGGGATTGCTACATTTTGATCGGTCATGGACAACGGATCAGTTTCTGTCATCGTTTGTTCGTCCGTTCAGGTTCCAGTCTTTCAACCACGCGACAAACTTGTCGGGTGCAAGTCCGGCGCTATAAAGGAACCCTTGGGCAAACTCGACACCAAGGCTTTGGCAGAATTTGTGCTGTTCGCGAGTTTCAATGCCCTCTGCAACGCAGTCAATTCCAAGCGTCTGTGCAATCCCTGCTGCCGTTTCGGCAACATGGGTTGCATGATTTTCCGCCGACAGCACGCTAATAAAGGATTTGTCGATCTTGATGCCACACACCGGCAGAATATCAAGATGCGTCAGGGACGAGTATCCGGTGCCAAAATCATCAAGCCAAAGCTCAAACCCTTCCTCGGCCAGTTTCTGCACACATGCTGTAGCATCACCGTCATTGGTAAAATGCTGGGTCTCGGTGATTTCAAAACATATCAGTTCCGGACCAAGTCCAAGCCGGTGACAGGCTTCAAGCAACTGTTCGACAAAGTCCATATTACCGATATCGTGCGCAGCAAGATTTACCGCCGCCTTAAGGGCAGGAAGGTTTTCCTGTTGCAAGGACCGGTTCAAATCGCTGACGGCCTCAAGACACTGGAAGGTGATATCGTCACTTAGTCCGGCACGCTCGGCAAGCGGGATAAACCGACCGGGCGAAACCGGCACGCCGTCATCTGTCCAACGGCAAAGAACTTCGTATCCGACGACACGTTCGCTGGCCAATCGGATCTTGGGCTGGAAGACAAAGGTCAGGACACGATCCTGAACGGCCTGACGCAATTTGCCAATCAGACGCAACGAGTCCTGCACGTCATCAGCCATTGACGATTCGAATTCTGCCGTACCGCCCGGACCTTTCTGTTTTTGTTTTAACAGAGTCAGCCGTGCGGCACGCTGAATGTCGCTTGAACGCCGCCCCTGCGGATTACCACGCACCACGCCAATGGTGGCCCGAACAACCACCGGGCTTCCGGCAACCTCGAACGGTTCATCAAAGATGTTTTCCGCAGCAGAAACTTCGAATTTTCCGGTACTGTCAACAAGTCCCAATGTGTATTCTGCTACCCGGGCTACCAGCACTGTGTTACCGGCGATCCTGTGCAAACGCTGATACACCGCGTTCATGATTTCTTCGAAGTAATTGACGCCAAACGCAACAACAAGTTCGGCGGCATCCTCAATCGCAACCATTGCGACCAACGTATGATTACTGTCACCGCGCGTGACATTCATCAGTTCCCGATCAAAGGCGTTTTGGTTGGGAATCCCAACGCGCTGATCAACAAATGCCAATTCGCCCAGCTCGGTGATCAACGCGAGGTTGTCGAAACAGATCGCCAGATTTGTAACAAAAAGCTCCGTCAGAACGATGTCTTGCCGGCTCAGGCTCTGCTCATGTACAAAATAGATCAGCAAACGTCGACCGGTATCGCTTTGATGGCTAAATACCATCTTGTCGCCGGAAACCACTGGTCCCTGACCATTTCTCAAACTCTTGTGAATCAGATCCTTGTCGATTTCATCGACCTCGAACAACTTGCTTCCGACATGCGGGGCAAACCGGCCTGTCCCTGAAAGAACAACCAGTTCGTCTTCACTGTCGGGCAATTCGGCCAATGCACAAATCCCGCCAGCAGGACTGACACGCAAGATCGCGGCAAGCTGTGTCAGGACACCTTCAGCAAAGAGATCAAGGTTCTTGTTCTGGTATAGATGCTGTGTGCCTTCGATCACCATTTCCAGTCCGGCGCGCGTTCCCTTGAGCGCACGGATATAGTCAACGGCTCTGATTGCTGTGGTAAGCGAGGTGACAAGACGCGTTCGCGTCAACTCGTCCTTTGACCAGTAATCATCAACTTCATAATTGCGAATAACTTCTTTCTCCGGCGCATCCCCGGGGTACCCCGTGCGCAGGATAATGCGTTGCTCCCGATACCCTTCGGCACGGATTTCCTCGACCAGCCGCAATCCGCTATCGGGACGTTCCATCACGACATCAAGAAGGATCACCGCAATATCGGTTTCCTGATGCAGGATTTCTAAGCCTTCGCCTGCAGAATACGCATGGATCAGTTCAAGTGACCGCCCAAGGATTTTGACGCGAGATAACGCGTAATCAGTTGCCTCATGCACATCTGTGTCATCATCAACAACCAGAATGCGCCACTTTGCATCTGTCTTGGGCACATCTTCGATGTATGAACCTGTCTTGGACAGCCAGGTTTCGATTGTTGCCGGATCTACCAAATGTTTCTTCCCTTGTTCATGCGTCATGGCACTCCCGAAAAATCGTTCGGCCAAAAGCTTATTGTTATTGGGGCGTGGACAGAAAACACCCTTGCGCAGGCACGAAACGAACTTCCCACCATGAAAACTATACGTTCATATATCACTTGCTAATTTTCGATATGGGATCGGTTGAGCCGGCGTTCCAGACCGTCATCACGCAAATTTTGTAGCTTTTCCTGACGCAAAGTGACCTTTGGACATCTACCTTCGTTACAGGTGCGAACGACGCGCCAATTTTCAACCTTTGGATTAATGATTGCATTGAATTTGCACGTATAAAAATAGTTGGTCGGCGTTCGGTTGCGTCACTGCGCGGTTGGCGATATCTGTTGAGAAACAAAATGGATGAACAAACCGATGTCTGACACACCGCCATCCTCATCCGCCCTGCGCCAAATGCTGCGTCGTGCTGTGCGTGGTGCGCTTGCAACCATCGCACACGGCCATAAGCAGATCGGTAACGGCTGGCCCGCTGCCTCGATGGTGGTCCCGACCTGCGATATCGATGGCTGCCCGATCTTGCTGATTTCCGATCTTGCTGATCACACCCGCCACATCAAGGCCGACAGCCGTGTTTCTCTTCTGGTGACCGAGGCCGACCTGATTGCCTCTGCCACCCCGGATACCGGCATCCAGACTGATACCGCCAGACTGACCGTTTTTGGCCGCGCACGTCTGGTTAACGAGCCCGAAGATCTTAGTTGGATCCGTCAGCGCTATCTGCAGGCCCATCCGGACGCCGCCCAATATGCCGATTTTGCTGATTTCGGTTTTTACAGGCTGGATGTCGAGGCGGCCTATTGGGTCGGCGGATTTGGCAAACAACGCCGACTGGGGGGCGACAAGTTCATTCCCACCGATGTCACCGCTCTGGTTAACGGGCATGACGATATCGTTGCCCATATGAATGCCGATCATCTGGACGCCCTTTCCGACATTGTTGGTCACTACACCACTGCTGACCCCGAAGCTGGGTGGCAGATGCAATCGATTGATTGCGATGGTATCGTTCTGACCCCGAATTCGGCGGATATCGCAGCGCTCAGAATCGACTTCCCGCGGCCGATCGGGACTCCGGCTGAGGCGCGTGAAATTTTGGTCGAAATGTGCAAAAAATCGCGCGCATAAATCGTACTATTTGTATTCCGAACATTAAACCCGCGACCCTGAAAACCGAATTTTCAAAAACGCAAAAATCGCTACGTTTTCCTAGGTATTAGGCAAAAGGAGCGGTTGCTTTTAAGACACCTTTGTAACAATATGTCTCAACGCCGTCGATTACCCACAATTGGCAGTGTAGAATTAGGACATTAACCCCCAGATTTTAATCCCACCAGGAGAGTTTCGTGCTGCAATCAGGACCCGTTGTCAGCCGTGTAGGCCTTGAAACCCATGGCCTCAAAAACCTTGGCGCCGTTCACTGGAATCTTGACGCTGCCGGCCTTTATGAACATGCGATCCGTCGCAACGAAGGTAAAATCGCCAAAGGCGGTGCCTTTGTCGCCCTGACAGGCGAACATACCGGCCGTTCCCCGCTTGACCGTTTCATCGTCGAAGAAGAAAGCACCAAGGCAGATATTGATTGGGGCGATGTAAACCGCCCGGTCAGCCCGGACGTATTTGAGCGCCTGTATCAGAAAGTGCGCGCATATTTCCAGGGCACCGAACTGTTCGTTCAGGATTGCTTTGCCGGTTCCGATCCGCGTTTCCGCCTGCCGGTCCGCGTCATCAACGAAAATGCATGGCATAACCTGTTTGCCCGCAACATGTTCATCCAGCCGCAGAAAGAAGAACTGCGCGACTTCGCGCCGGAATTCACCATTCTGCATGCACCGGGCCTTCAGGCAGACCCGGAAGTCGACGGTACCCGCTCCGACGTCTTCGTGATGGTCAGCTTCGAGCGCAAAATGGTTATCATCGGCGGCACTTGGTATGCCGGCGAAATGAAGAAATCGATCTTCTCGGTTCTCAACCACATCCTGCCGGCCAAAGGCGTTATGCCGATGCATTGCTCGGCCAATATGGGCAAGGATGGCGACACCGCCGTCTTCTTTGGCCTGTCGGGTACCGGTAAAACCACCCTTTCGGCTGACGCGTCACGCACGCTCATCGGTGATGACGAGCACGGCTGGGGCGAAGACGGCGTCTTCAACTTCGAAGGCGGCTGCTACGCCAAGGTCATCAAGCTTTCCAAGGAAGCCGAGCCGGAAATTCACGCCACCACCGAGCGTTTCGGTACGGTTCTTGAAAACGTTGTGATGAACAAGCAATCGCGCGAGCTTGACCTCGACGACGCCCGTCACACCGAGAACACCCGTTCTTCCTATCCGATCGAATTCATTCCGAATGCATCGGACAGCGGTCGTGGTGGTCACCCGAAAAACATCATCATGCTGACCTGTGATGCGTTTGGCGTTCTGCCGCCGATCGCAAAACTTTCCTCGGCACAGGCGATGTATCACTTCCTGTCGGGCTACACCGCAAAAGTTGCTGGCACCGAAAAAGGTGTCAAGGAACCGACTGCGGCATTCTCTGCCTGCTTTGGTGCGCCGTTCATGCCGCGTCATCCGTCGGTTTACGCCAAGCTGCTTGGTGAAATGATGGAAAAACACGAAGCCAATTGCTGGCTGGTCAATACCGGCTGGTCCGGTGGCGGTTATGGCGTTGGTTCGCGCATGAAGATTGCCTACACCCGTGGTCTGCTGAACGCGGCGCTCAATGGCGATCTGGAAAATGCCGACTTCGCAACCGATCCGTTCTTCGGTCTGGCATATCCGACGGCCTGCGGCGACATCCCGGCAAGCGTTCTTAACCCGCGTGAAAGCTGGAATGACAAGGCTGCCTATGACAAGGCTGCCGCCAACCTGACCGGTCTGTTCGAAAAGAACTTCGCGAAGTTCGAAGAACATGTGACCGACGATGTGCGCGAAGCAGCCATCCGCAACAGCGCAGAAGTCAAAGCCGCCGAGTAAGATCGGATGCAACCTTTAGAAAAGGCCGGTGTTAAACACCGGCCTTTTTTGTTTGGCGCAACACACCTTCTGATTGCGGCGCAACAATTCTGTTCGCACATCAGGCGATATATCTGATAGTATCTTGATACCGTTGCACAATTTGAATTGTTTTAAACGTAGTTGCGATGAACAGGGCCGTTGTCACCCCATACCACTTTGTGTTGCGCTGCGTGGACAGCATATGCGGGTTTGTCCGCTTTGATCTCGCATCCGGTTTTCTGACGCTGTTTTTATATCTCTGCCTTGCCGGGGGCGCCCATGCTCAGAACAGCCTGATTTACCCACCCGGCGCCCAGCAAACCGTTACACTTGCCTGCAATCCGTTCCCGCCATCGAAAATTGCCTCCGATGCCGCTTTGCCGGGCTACGATGTTGAAGTCCTGCGTGCAGCATTTGCCTCACGCAACATCACCCTGATCACGCCGTTTTATCCTTGGCGCCGCGCCTATTTTCTGGCCCGTACTGGAAAGGTCGACGGTTTGTGCTCGTGCAGCTACCTGTCCGAACGCGAAGAGGACTTTTTCTATTCCTATCTGCTGGGGCATGTCCGTGTGGCAATCTACGCTATTGGAAACACGGCACTCGACACGATCAATGAAATCAAGGACGCCAAGAACATGACGGTTGGCGTCGTCAGCGGCTATAGCCTTGAGGCATCTGCCCGCAAAGCCGGACTGGATGTTCTGCTGGTCAATAGCGAGACCACCTTGCTTCATATGCTGTTGTCACGGCGTCTGGATGTCGCGCTGTCCTACAAGGCACCAATGGATTATCAAATGCACGCCGCAGACCATGACATCACCGAGATCAATACGATCGAGTCCAAAGTGATTTCCAACAATCCTTACTTTTCCTGCATCTCACGCAATGCCAAAAATCCAGAGGCATTGCTGAAGGAACTCAATACTGGCCTCGCTGCCATCCGGGAAAATGGCCTTTATGACAAGATCCTCACAAAATACGGCTTTTTCAAATAAGACAATAACCCACAGCAAGACTGACAGGATCAATCACCCCACGGCCTTGGTAACGCGTTTGGCATTCATCTTTTGGCAACGGCATCGCGCCAGTAAAGACTGATATCGGCTTCCGGTTTTCCGAAAAGATACCCCTGCGCATAGTCAAACCCGGCCTTGGTAACAAGTTCGCGCATCTTGTCAGTCTCGATCATCTCCGCGACCACCTCGACATCGATCTCGTGGCAGAGGTCGACCAAGGAGCGCAAAAACGCCAATCCCTTGCTGGTCTTGGTGGATTGGCGGATCGATTCCCCGTCAATCTTGACATAATCGATATCCATCGCACTCAAATAGCGGAAGTTGGATGCACCGGTTCCAAAGTCATCAAGGCAAATCTCGACACCGAATTCCCGGAACCGACCAACCCATTTGGCAGCCGTATCAATATCGCTGATTTCCGCCGTTTCGGTGACCTCGAGCATCAATTGGCCAAGAGCATCCTGATTACGTTCAAATAGCGCGACAACAGACCGGCAGAAATCCGGATTTTCAAGTGAATGACCGGATATATTCACGGCAACCCGGGCAGTTATCCCCTGATCAAGTTGCGATCTGATCCATTTGATGTTTCGGCGCAGCATCGCCAGATCAAGGCGATGGACCATATTCACCTGTTCAGCAAAAGTGATCAGTTCTTCGGTTGGGATCAACTTCCCCTCATCATCGTAGAACCGCACAAGCACTTCGAAATGATGGATTTCGGCTGTCGGCAGGCGCACGATCGGTTGGTAGACGGTATCAAAATTCAGCTGATCAACGCGCATGCCGAAATCCTGCATGGCAGAAAAGGTGTTGTTGACCAGATTATCGGCCTGCCCGATCAGACGCGAAAACGTAAAGCTGTGTTCCTGACGCTCACAGAACCGACGGATGGAATACAAGACCCCGCGCGCCAGATCGCCCGGCGGAATGACTTCGGCTGTAAAATCGGTCACAGTTGAACTGACCTCGATCCCAACCCCGGCCGGGTCAGCATCGCGAACGCATTCCCCAATACGCTTTTCAAGTTCGCCAATTGGCACATCTGGTCTGTGCAACATACCAAACTGCTCTGCACCGAGCCGCCCAGCCGTATCCCCCGCGACCGAATGGGCGCGCAAAAATGCACCGACACTGGCCATCAGTTCGGCCTTTTCAACCTGCTTCATGCGCGCACACAGCGGATCAAAGGCATTGAGTGTCATCAACGTGAATTTATGTTCTGCACCGGTTTCGCGTTGCGCCATCAGTCGTTCAGTCACGACCTTCGACAAGCTTTCTTCATCCAGAAGACCCGTCGCATTGTCGCGCTGAATCGTCGCAGCAACATCGGGTGAAAGCGCATTGATCGCCACACGCAGGGCGACAAAAAAATGATCGCCAAGATCCGGCAGGAAATAGCCGCTCATGGAAACCGGCGGGCTTAGCATATCGTCCTGATGGTCAAACCGGACCCGGATATTGTCCATGCGTCCCCGACGGCGGGCAACCTGCAACATCTCGGTCACAAGGGGACGAAACTGCTTGGCCAGAAACCCGGTAAACGGTTTGCCAGACAAATCCTGCGGCAGGCGTCCCAGAATCCCGTCGGATGCACCAGAGGCAAAAACAATCCGCAAGTCCCCATCCAGCTCAAGAAGAAGATCCCCCCAGACGAAGGCCAATGCCGCGAAACGGTTCCTCTCATTGCGCAGTTCGGTTGTTCGAGCTTTTAATAGTTTATCCAATGCATCCTCTCCGAGCCTAAAGGCGGTTTCCTCTTCCCCCGAACGTGGAAAACCGTCCCGATTGCCTTAATGGCTTTTGGTCATTTTCGCCGTTTCTGCTTAACAAGGGTTTTACAGAACCGGAAATTCCTATGCAGACGGATAATAATATCCTCACCAGACGTTCAAGGCCGACCGCGCGTATCCTTTTGCGCCGCGGCACCAGGAAAACCTCATATATGTTTGGTCTTGTTGAAATTTTTAAACCCCTGCCCGCTTTTCACCGGCAATCGGGTATTTGCAGCAAAATCGAAATGACCGTCCGGACAAGGATGATTGATCCTGATGGTATGCAAGTCCGTATGGATCGCTTACAAATGTCGGCTGCCTGACATGCGCATCAGCCATGTCCGTGCACCGCCCAACCAATGCACATCCCGGAAGGCCCTGATCATGACGACCGCCCCGAAACGTAAAACCGCACTTCCCCGCGTTGACGATGACAGCGTGCTGATCTTTGATCTCGACAACACGCTCTATCCGGCGGCCTGCAATCTGTTTTCACAGGTGTCCGACCTGATTGGTCAATATGTCCGCGATGCGCTTAAGCTTGAAGCCGGTGAAGCCTATCGGGTGCAAAAGGATTACTTCCACCGTTATGGCACCACCCTGCGTGGCCTGATGACAGAACATGAAATCGACCCGGCCGATTACCTGGCCAAGGTCCATGACATTGATCTTTCCGTGGTAGACCCGGCACCGGATCTTGCACGTGCGCTTGATGACCTTCCCGGCCGCAAACTGATCTTTACCAATGCGTCGCGCGGTCATGCCGAACGGGTAATGGATCGCCTCGGCATTGCCGATCATTTCGAAACCATCTTTGACATTGTCGATGCCGATTACATCCCCAAGCCCAAGCAGCAACCCTATGACCTGCTGCTGGCGCGCGATCGTATTGACCCGACCCGTGCTTTGTATTTCGAAGATATGGCCAAAAATCTCCTTCCGGCCAAGGACATGGGCATGACCACCGTCTGGGTGCACACCGATCTCGAATGGGCGCGTGATGGCCGTGACGATCCGCGCATTGATCATCAGACCGACAACCTTGTCGATTTCTTGCGCGGCCTTTCAGACGGGTCGTAAACCTGCTGGCGCTTTAGCGCGCGATATTGTAACGCACCAAAGTCGGATCAACTGCCGGGTTTGGCCGATTTGTCATCGTTCCAGGATTGAGCTTGGCGGTATGATCGGGTATGCCTATCGCGCACAGGATAAAATCGGGATCAGGAACGGAAATCTGCCTGAAACAGGCGTTTCTACGTAAACTGGCGGAGTTGACTTGCGCGCGCGCATTGACCATTCTCCGCCGACGCAATTTTGGCTGACCGCAAGGACCTTCGAAAAATGAACAAAACCGAGCTTGAAGGCGTGATCAACGTCGCCTGGGAAAACCGCGACGAGATCAATTCCGCCACCCAGGACGAAATCCGCAAGGCTGTTGAACAGGCGCTTGTCGCCATGGATTCCGGCGAACTGCGTGTTGCCGAAAAAACCGATGGCAAATGGGTCGTCAATCAGTGGGCCAAGAAGGCGGTTCTGCTGTCCTTCCGCCTCAATGACATGACCACCATCGCAGGTGGCCCGGGCGAAAAAACCAACTGGTGGGACAAGGTCCCGTCCAAGTTCGAAGGCTGGGGCGAAGCCGAATTCAAACAGGCCGGTTTCCGTGCCGTTCCGGGCAGCATCGTGCGCCGTTCGGCCTATGTCGCACCGGGCACCGTTTTGATGCCGTCCTTTGTGAACCTTGGCGCCTATGTTGATACCGGCGTGATGGTCGACACCTGGGCAACGGTTGGTTCGTGCGCGCAGATCGGCAAGAACGTTCACCTTTCCGGCGGTGCGGGCATCGGTGGCGTGCTTGAGCCACTTCAGGCTGGCCCGGTCATCATCGAAGACAACGCTTTCATCGGCGCACGTTCGGAAATCGTCGAAGGTGTCATCGTCGAAGAAGGGGCCGTCATTTCGATGGGTGTCTTTATCGGCGCATCGACCAAAATCATCGACCGCACCACTGGCGAAACCTTTGTCGGTCGAGTTCCGGCATACTCCGTCGTCGTGCCGGGCAGCATTCCGGGCAAGCCGCTTCCCGATGGCACCCCGGGTCCGAGCCTGTATTGCGCGGTCATCATCAAACGTGTTGATGAAAAGACCCGCTCGAAAACCTCGATCAACGAACTGCTGCGTGACTGATTTCTGTCACCGCACTTCGCAATGAATTATAAGGGGCAAAACGGCCAGTCCGTTTTGCCCTTTTCCACACTTATCGACCGCCCACAAAGATGAGACTGCCAATGTCCACCGCGCTTGAACTTGCACAATCCCTGATCCGCTGCCCGTCGGTGACCCCCTCCGATGAAGGCGCGCTTGATGTGTTGCAACAGGCCCTTGAGGCACGCGGCTTTGATTGCACGCGCAAGGTCTTTGAAGGCGATGGCAGTGACGCAATTGACAATCTCTACGCACGTCTTGGCACCAAGGGCCGCAATTTCTGCTTTGCCGGTCATACTGATGTTGTCCCGGCTGGCGACAGTGCCGCATGGACCATCGACCCGTTTGGCGGCGAAATCAAAGATGGTCGCCTGTTTGGCCGCGGTGCTGTGGATATGAAAACCGGCATTGCCTGCTTTGTCGGTGCGGTTGACGTCTTCCTGGCCGCCAATCCGGATTTCGATGAGTCGATCTCGTTCCTGATCACCGGCGATGAAGAAGCCGATGCCATTAATGGCACGGTAAAACTGGTCGAATGGTGCAATCAGCAGGGCGAGAAATTTGATACCTGTCTGGTGGGCGAACCGACCAACCCGAAATACCTTGGCGAGATGATGAAAGTCGGTCGCCGTGGCTCGGTGACCGGCTGGCTGACGGTGTATGGCGCACAAGGTCACGTCGCCTATCCGCATCTGGCAGACAACCCTGTGCCACGCATGCTCAAGACTTTGGATGTGCTCAATTCGCGCGAACTCGATCAGGGCACCGACCATTTCCAGCCCAGTAACCTTGAAATCACCACGGTTGATGCCGGAAATACCGCAACCAATGTGGTGCCCGCCAAGGTCAGTGCGGCATTCAATATCCGCTTTAACGATCAGCACACAGGCAGCGATTTAAAAAAATGGATCGAGGATGTCTGCGCTGAACATGCCGGTGCACATGACCTCAAGGTCAAGATTTCTGGCGAAGCGTTCCTGTCCGATCCCGGCAAACTTGCCAACCTGATTGCCGATGCCTCGGAAAAGGTCACCGGAAAGCGCCCGGAAATGAGCACCACCGGCGGCACTTCCGATGCCCGCTTCATTCAGAAATATACCGAAGTGGCCGAGTTCGGTCTGGTCGGGCAAAGCATGCACAAGGTCGACGAACACGCGATGGTCGATGACATCGAAAACCTTGTGAAAATCTATGCCGAAATCCTGTCCGGTTTCTACGACTGATCAACCGGCCTTCTGACCGGTCTTAGCCGGTAGGCGATCTCGCGATTGCATGATCGTATTGCGCGTCGATGCAAGGATGGTCTCGGCGGTTTTTTCATCAACCGCACGGCTCAGAACAACTGCGCCGACCATCATCGCCAACATCGATGTGGCTTCAGTGCGGTAGTCTTCCGGGACATCTGGCAGTTCTGTCTTTCCTTCTACCGGGACGGGCTTGTCCATGCCAGGAACGCCATCTTCCTTTGCCAGTTTCCAGGCAAGCTTGCCGGATGCCTGATCAATCAATTTCGAAAACGCGCCGCGCGCCTTATCACCAGATCGCGATACCTCTGTAGACAAGGTCGGCAAAGCACATCCAAGATCCGGGTTATCGATATGCAAGCGCGACAGATACAATTCGGCAAAGGATGTCACCCAGTCACTTCCTGACATCTCGGCCTTGCGCAATTGCGCCAGAACTGGTGATGACAAAAGCGACATGCCATTTTCAACGCACGCAACGAACAAGTCTTCCTTGTTCTTGAAATGCGCATAAAACCCGCCGCGCGTCAGTCCGGCCGCCGCCATCACCTGATCAATCGTGACGTTTTCAAACCCGTTCTTCTTGAACAATGCCGTCGCCGCATTAACGATGCGAATGCGTGTCTTGGGTTTATGAGTTGGGGCATAGGGCATTTCGAACTCCGCCACGTGTTCTGGATGATTGGCACATGGTTACCATGACACATCCCGATAATATGTTCTTGAACATATTATGAGTCGCGTAATCCTGTCTTCAAGTTCACTTGGAAAAAAGGGATCTTGCCATGTCGGATGTCACGATCATCGGAATGCCGCGCAGTAGCCTTACCCGTACTGTGCGTATCGCCTGCCTTGAAAAGGAAATCGCCTTTGAGTTCAGCAGCCGGAATGTGCAACTTCCGGGGCAACCCGCCACCCCGGAAGTCTTGCACAGCAACCCGTTTGGCAAAGTTCCGGTCCTGAAGCATGGGTCGTTCATACTCTACGAGACATCGGCGATCTGCCGCTATGTCGATGACAATTTCCCCGGGCCGTTGCTGCGTCCGGTTGATGCAAGCAAAGTTGCCAGAATGAACCAGTGGATCAGTCTGGCCATGACAAGGCTTGATCAGAACATCATCCGAAACTTCGTCATTCCGATGGTCTTGACTGATGACGCACAGCGTCACGATCCCGGTTTTGCCAATCAGATGAACCGGATGGCCGATATTATCCGGCATGACCTTTCTGTGCTTGATGCGCCCTATGCCGATGGCTGGATCTGCGGGGATCGCTTCACCATCCCGGACATGATGATCATGCCGATGATCCATTACCTGCATGCCATGCCCGGCGGGCCGGGAATGCTCGCCGATGCCCCAAATGTCGAAGACGCCTTCACACGCTTCAAGGCACGAAGCTCTGCTGCGCAAACTGATCCGCTTTTGCCCGAAAAGCTGTTGAAGTCTGCCTAAACGGCTTACCGCCGCCCTGACGTTTCCCCTTAGTCGCGTCAGGGCACTCAGCCACCGCGGGCAGGGACGAATTTCCCCCGCTTTCCCCACCCCTTGGGCGAGATCCCTGTCTGTGGTGGCTGCTTTTTTTCGATGTTACGGCGTCCAGGTGATCGGCACATAACCCGGAAGGGCTGTAATCCGGTCAAGCCAGGCACGAATTCCCGGATAAGGCGCAAGACTGATTTTGCCAAGCTCGGCCCGGTGCGTGTAGGCATAAAGCGAAACATCAGCAATGCTGAGCGCCTCACCCACCAGCCAGTTATGACCTGACAGGCGCTTTTCCATCAGATCAAGCGCACGCCTGGCACCAGCCTGTTTCATTGGTTCAAGAACATCCGCATTGTCCGGCAGTCCCTTGATCTCATGCCAGGAAATCAGGACGGCCACATTGGGCTCATGGTCATACTGTTCAAAGAACAGCCAGCCCATCATTTCGGCCCGTTCATAAGCGTCCTCGGGGATGAAATTGGTCCCCTCTGCCAGATAGGTCAGAATTGCGTTGCTTTCGGCCAATGTCCGACCGTCATCCAGAACAAGCACCGGGATCTTGCCGTTCGGATTGACCTTTTCAAGATACTCCGGCGTGCGGGTTTCACCCTTCATGATGTCGCGTTCAATATACTCGAACGGTTGACCCAGCATCGACAGCAGCAAACGGACCTTATAGCCGTTACCCGACATCAAATAGTCGTTCAAAATCATCGTGATAATCCTTGTGGCTTATGCATCAAGAGCATTCGCGTTACAGCATTGGCCGGCCAGGTCTGATATTTGCCGCTGGATCGAAATCGAACAATCGAATAGTTTTGACCCTATTGTTCAATATTACTGATCAGTTTTTCTGATCAAAGGAGAGGTCATGGATTCCGATCTGCTCAGAAGCTTCGTCGCCTTTGCCGAATGTGGCAGCTTTAACCGCGCAGCGGACCGTATCGGTCGGACGCCCTCTGCCTTTTCCATGCAGATGAAGCGCCTTGAAGAACTGGTTGATAACAAGCTGTTTGTACGCGACGGACGGAATGTGCAACTGACGCATGAAGGCATTACCTTTGTCGGTTATGCCCGACGCATCCTCAGCCTGACGGACGAGGCCATGGGCCAGCTGCGCTCGCAGGAAGAATCCCGTCCGATCCGCATCGGTTGTCCGGATGACTACGCGCAAAAGATTTTGCCAACTGTTCTGCGCGCCATCAGTGCCGTGCATCCGCAAGCGCGCTTCTTCGTCTCGGTCAATCCAACGATCCTGCTACGCCGGATGCTTGATCAGGGGGAGCTTGACCTGTCGATCATCAGCCGGTCAGAAAAAGGCGAAGAAGGATATTTCCTGCGCCATGAGCCCGGCGTCTGGGTGACATCGGCGACCCATGATCAGCATCTTCTTGATCCCCTGCCGCTTGTCCTGCCGGCCGAAGATTGCAAGTTCCATGCTTGGGCGATTGATGCCTTTTCGAAATCCAATCGGCCCTTTACGCTTTATGCCACCTCGCGTCAGGCTGCATCGCTGTTGCATTTGGTGCGTGACGGGCTGGGGGTTGCCGCCCTTGCGGCGGCCAGTGTGACCGACGAATTCAGTATCCTTGATACCCGCGATGGCTTTCCGCCGCTGCCTGCAGTGGGCGTGGCGGTCATGCTGGCCGAAGAGTCTCATCCATTGGTCAATCGCCAGCTTGCCGGTGCCATTCAGGAATATGTCGCCCATCATCTGGATGATGACTTGACCAGACCGGTCGCAAGCTGATTGGATGCGCGTCCCGCATCGCTTTACCCATGACCAGCCCGGATAAGATCAATCGTATGACCGCCAAACCCCGCCTGAATATCTGCATCACCTGCAAGGCATCGACCGCCGAAAGCCATACCGACCCACGCCACGGGCAACAGCTGTTTGATAATTTGCAGGAACGCTGTGGCGATGCCGATCTGCCATTTGACGTGAAACCGGTGGAATGCCTGACCAATTGCACTTCAGGCTGTTCGGTTGCGCTGAACGGGTTGGGCAAGTGGGGATATGTTTATGGCAATGTCGATCCAGAAAGCATGGTCGAAGACCTGTGCGAACTGGCGTCAAAATATGCCGAAAGCGAAAAGGGTATTGTTGCCTGGCGCGAACGCCCCGACGCTTTGCGGCGCAGTGTCATCGCACGCATCCCGCCACTGGATTAAAAGCAGCGCTAACCTAGCCGGGCAAATCGGGATGGTGGTGTTGCCAAAGATGATCTGCGACCCCACTGTCCTTTACTTTGGCAATCAACTGATTGAATTGTTCAAGCGTTATTGCCGAATTGCTGGACAGTACAGACACCAGATCATATCGCGCATGCGGCATTACCGCGAACACCAACTTTTCACTCAGTTCGGGTTGTTGATTGAGCTTCGTGGTCAGGAACCCAGCAGAGATGACACCAACCGGTGCCTCCCCGGCCAACAATCCGTCAAAAACATCTTCTTCATTATAGCGCAGCAAAACATCATAGTTTGCCTCAAGAAATGCTGGGTCGGCATTGAAGTCAGCGAAACTGTAATGAAAACCAAGCACGCACAATATTGGATAGCTAAGCACATCGGAGAACAGAGCCTCCGGGTCCTCTCCACTGGCAAGGGCGACATACAGATCGCTTTCGACCAAAAGCGTATCAGAGAACTGCACATCAAGTTCATGCCACTCCCATTTCGGGCTATCGAATAGAACGAGGTCAAAGTCTCCATTCATCAGGCCTTCATAACGTCGCCGTGATGACGTTTCCGCGAGCCTGAATTCGTAGTTTTCCTGGAAGTCGTTCAGAAGTTTGATCAGCTTGGGCACGACGCCATTTGGCTGGTCGTTATCATAGAAAAAGATATCACTATATTCATAGGCGCCAACCTTGACCTGCACAGGTTCGTTGGCCTTTACAGGCAGAATGCCAAGCACCATCAAAGGCAGAATGGCAGCAAAGCCGGTTAAAGCTGCGTGATGTAAAAAACGTATCGCTACCAATGCTTTTTCCCGAATCTCGACAATCACCCACAATAGCGATGCCGTTGCACCAAGACGGTGGCAAAGGCCTCTGTAAAACTATATGTGGCCCGCACACCAGTTTTCCAGAAGGAAGCGTGCAATTGATATCGGGCGCGGCAGGTTGATGCCTTTCTCCGGAAGGTTTGGCACATCATCGCGATGCACCCACATGGCAAATTCGATTTCCTCATTATCCGGCACAAGATCGGTGGTTTCGGCCTCGGCCACAAAGCCCAGCATCAGCGACCCGGGGAAAGGCCATGGCTGGGATGCAACATATTGCGGACGTTTGATCCGGACACCGACTTCTTCAAAAACCTCACGCGCCACGGCCTGTTCAAGGGTTTCGCCCGGCTCAACAAACCCCGCCAGAACCGATACCATGCCGGGCAAAAATTGCGGCGATCGCGCCAGCAACACGTGGTCCTGATGATGGATCAACATGATCACCGCCGGATCGGTGCGCGGGAAATGCGATTTACCACAATCGGGATTGCTGCATTGCAGACGATATCCCGCCTCCGCCACCAGATTGGGGTGTCCACACGCCCCGCAGAACTGATGCCCCTGATGCCAGTTGAAAATCGCGCGCGCCTGTGCGGCAAGGGCCGCTTCATCGACCGAAAGATTGGCCATACGGGTGCGCATATCGCCAAAACCGCCGCCCAGTTTGCGCACCGCCTCTTCGCGATCAGCGACCACCGGCGCAATATCAACCGCAATCACCGGCCCTCCTTCGTCACGACCCAGATAAATCCACTGGCCGGCGTGAAGATCAACATCAAGATGCGGCACAGCCGGGGCCCCCAGCACCACCAATTCATGCGCGTCCATGTCTTCAGGCCAGGCAAATAACGGATCGCCTGCATGGCAAATCAGGATACGCAACGACTCCTCGGCCAAAAGAACCTGTTGCCAGTCATCGCGTTTGCGCAAAACTGCATCGCGATCAAGATCAACCGATTCATAAAATAGCCTGTGCATGGCAGTTGGTTTCCTAAAATTCTGATACGGCAAACAGTGGCAAAGCCCATGAGATGCCGTGCATTTTTTGTGGTGACGGAAGGTGACATTAACGCGGGTCGGGATCGGCCAAAAGCCACGATTGCCTGACAATAGAAAAAATCCCAGCCAACCCTTGCGTTTTATCGCACCTTGCGCGATATAGGGGGCGAGAGGCTGGCAGTGGACGGACCGCTCGCCAACCCGGTCAGGACCGGAAGGTAGCAGCCGTAACGAGTTTTTCCGGGTCGCTGTTCAGTCTCTCACCCTTAAAATCTTCCCTTTGAAATTGCTGATATTTGCCATGCCCCTGACATTCACGGGCAGACGGGTTTTTGTATGGGAAATTTCCCACTTGGCCTTTCCCATAGGGCTTCGAAGCTGCTAAAACCGTATGAGAATTAAAACAGTCCGGACCGGATGAATGAGCGAGCAGATCGAGACCGCCAGCGAAACGGCACCAGAGGGTGACACGGTGACAGACAGTAATGTTGCGGAGACAGCCGCACCCGTCGCCACGGCTGAGCCTGAAGCCAAAAGCGAATATCAAGTTCTTGCGCGCAAATACCGCCCGAAATCCTTTGACGAGTTGATCGGCCATGGGCCGATGGTCAAGACGCTGTCAAACGCGCTTGAAAGTGGCCGACTGGCGCATGCCTTCATCCTGACCGGTGTCCGCGGGATTGGTAAAACTACGACGGCGCGTATCATTGCGCGCGCGCTCAACTGTATTGGTCCGGATGGCAATGGTGGCCCAACCATCGAGCCCTGCGGTGTCTGTGAACATTGCCGCGCGATTGCCGAAGACCGCCATGTTGATGTTCTGGAAATGGATGCCGCGTCGCGCACCGGCGTTGATGACATTCGCGAACTGATCGAAGGCGTGCGGTATCGCCCGACCTCGGCGCGCTACAAGATCTACATCATCGATGAAGTGCACATGCTCTCGAAAAGTGCGTTCAACGCGCTTTTGAAAACGCTCGAAGAACCCCCAGAGCATGTGAAATTCATCTTTGCCACCACCGAAATCCGCAAAATTCCGATCACCGTCCTGTCACGTTGTCAGCGCTTTGACCTGCGGCGTGTACAGACCGACGAGCTGGCTGCGCACTACACTCGCATTGCCGGACTGGAAAATGCCGAAATCGAAGAAGAAGCCGTCACCCTGATTGCGCGGGCGGCGGATGGTTCTGTCCGTGATGGCATGAGCCTGCTTGATCAGGCGATCTCGCATGGCGGTGGCAAGGTCACCACCCAGCAAGTGCGTGATATGCTCGGCCTGTCGGACCGATCCCGGATTTTCGATCTGTTTGATTTCACCATGAAGGGCGAGATTAACGAGGCGCTTGAACTTCTGGGTGCGCAATATGCCCTTGGTGGCGATCCGCCGGTAATGCTGCAGGATATGCTGGACCTCACCCACTGGCTGACACGTGTGAAACTGTCGCCCGATGCCGCCAATGATCCGGGTGTGTCACAAATTGAACGCGAACGCGGCAAGGAAATCGCCGCCAAGCTCGCCATGCCGCAATTGACGCGTGCCTGGCAGATGTTGCTTAAGGGCCTTGAAGAAACCCGCATTGCGCCATCGCCCATTCAGGCGGCCGAAATGATCCTGATCCGTCTGGCCTATGCAGCCGAGATGCCACCGCCTGGCGATCTGATCAAAAAGCTCCGTCAGGACATGAACAATGCCGGAAACGGCGGCAGCGCCCCGCAAGGCGGTGGCAATGGTGGTGGCAGTGGCGGTAGCGGCGGACCGGGCCCGCGCATGCAGGTGGTCAATGGTGGCGGCGGTGCATCTGCGGTGGCACAGCGCAGGCCAGACCCGCTTGGCGAACCCGAACAGGTCGAACAGCCTGTCTATGCCAAGATGCCCGAAACATTCGAAGAAGTTGCCGAACTGCTTGGCAAGGACCGCGAAACCACCGGCCTTTCGATGCAGGTCAAAAACTATATGCATCTGGTGAAATACGAGCCGGGTCGCATCGAATTTCGCCCGGCACGCGGGGCTGGATCGGACCTGTCTCCCAAGCTGATCAAGGCGCTTAATGGCCTGACCGGGCAACGTTGGCTGGTCAGCGTGTCGGAGCGCGAAGAAGGCGCACCGACACTTAAGGAACAGGAACTTGAAGCCCTTGAACAGCGCAAGGCGGATGCCTCGCAAGATCCGC
The DNA here is from genome assembly GCF_011806525.1 of Thalassospira sp. HF15. Lineage (GTDB taxonomy): Bacteria > Pseudomonadota > Alphaproteobacteria > Rhodospirillales > Thalassospiraceae > Thalassospira. Next base: position 58,541 of record NZ_JAAVKI010000002.1, read on the forward strand.
TGGTCAGGGCCATTCTTGATGGTTTACCCAAAGCAAAAATCGTGGCCGTCCATCTGCCACCCGGACAGGAAAATCCTGAGGGTGAAGAGGACGAAAGCGGTTCCGTATATGACGACGCATTTTATCTCGAAGGAGACGACGAGCTATGAAGAACCTTGCAGGGATGCTCAAACAGGCCCAGCAGATGCAGTCCAAAATGCAGGAAATGCAGGAAGGACTGGTTGAACTTGAAATCGAAGGTCAGTCCGGTGCGGGCATGGTCAAGGTGATGCTGAATGGCAAAGGCGAAATGCGCGGCCTTTCACTGGATAAAAGCATCGTCGACCCGAACGACACTGAAGTCCTCGAAGACCTGATCGTGGCCGCCTATAACGACGCCAAGGTCAAGGTAGAGGCCGCCGTTCAGGACAAGATGAAAGACGTCACTGGCGGCATGAACCTGCCTGAAGGCTTCAAACTGCCGTTTTAACCTTCAGAAAACACTTGCGGAAGCAGCAACCTAGCTGGGCCGAGCCCACAGGGCGCTCGGCCGATTTCTTCAATAGTCCATCGGTTTTCTGGGGCTCACAAAGCGAGTTTTAACAATGCAACGCGGAAGACATTCCGCCAAGTATTGGCAGACTTGTATTTGGTTGTTATCCCCGTTGATGCTAATAGCATCGTTACACCGTATATTTTTCCGCTCGAAACGAATTGAGAGATTACCTGTTCAACTAAAATTAGCTCTTCTCTGCATAATGCATTCGCCGTAAGACAACAGATCAGGTTATTCATAGACAAATTGATCGTTTGCTATCAAAACCCGATACAAATCAGCTATTTTCTCAGGCGGCCACACGAAATATGACAATAAATATCGCGATTACGGGTGCCTCAGGATTTTGCGGGTCAGCAATTCTAGAAAAATGCCAGAATGCGAAGCACAATATCCTTAGTTTGCAGCGTAGGGCGGAACAAAACCAACCGGTTTGCAGTGTTCACTTTGACTTGTCACGCGCGAGCGAACTGAAGGTAGAAAGTCTTCGCGACATTGATGTCGTCGTCCATGCAGCCGCAGTCGCACACAACAAAAGCAAAAACAAAAACGAGATCTTCAGGTTGAACGAAGAAGCAACCAAGATTCTTTTTAACAAATGCTTGGAAGCTGGAGTCAAAAAATTTATTTTTCTCAGCACAGTAGGCGTTTACGGCGAACACTCATGTGATCGTGTCATAACAATAAACGATCGCGAAAATCCCATATCGAGATACGCGCACTCCAAGTACAATTGTGAAAAACACCTTCTGTATCATAGTAAAACGGGGTCAATCGACGTATCTATTTTACGGCTGCCGTTAACCTATGGAAGGAATGCTCCTGGCAAATTTGGCTTGCTTTCAAGACTTGCTAAAACCTCGCTTCCACTCCCGTTTGCAGGCACTTCAAACACACGTTCTATGATCGCAGTTGACACCGTTGCGAACCTTGCATTGCAAATATGCGAGGGGAAGATACCGGCGCGTGGCATTGAATTGATCGTAGACTCTCGTACATATTCAACGCGTGAACTTGTTGAGAGCATAAGGTTGAAACAAGGAGCACAAAAGAAGCTTTTTTATGTACCGAAGTCACTGATGCGATTTGCTCTTACAGCTATTGGACATGCAGCTGCTTATGAACAGCTATACGAGGATCTGGAGTTCGAGAGCACAATTGACGTCAATGCCACCGGATGCGTTGATGCCAACACTGCACCAGCGGATTATACATAAGAGACTGCAACTCTTTAATTGCGTTTTGCATGCCGTCGCATTCAATTTCGTCTCTCATTTTCAAGGGACTAGAAAACGGGATCACTATGACCGGACGGGAAATTGAAAATCTGATCAAGCTGCTGTCGCGCCTGCCTGGCCTTGGGCCGCGTTCGGCACGGCGTGCGGTTTTGCAGATGCTCAAGAAACCCGAGACGCTTATGATCCCGTTGGCCGATGCACTGCATGCAACGGCCGAGGTCATGACGACCTGCAGCAATTGCGACAATATCGATGTCACCGATCCCTGCCATATCTGTGCCGATCACAACCGCAGCACGGATATTATTTGCGTGGTCGAGGAAGTTCAGGATCTTTGGGCACTCGAACGCGGGGCATCGTTCAAGGGACGCTATCACGTGCTGGGCGGCACCCTGTCACCACTTGACGGTGTTGGTCCAGATGACCTCAAGATTGATCACTTGGTCAATCGCGTGCGTGAAGATGGCGTATCCGAAGTCATCCTTGCCACCAACGCCACGGTCGATGGCCAGACCACAGCGCATTATATCACCGAACGGCTGATCGAAACCGGGGTTAAGGTCACCCGCCTTGCCCATGGCGTACCGGTTGGCGGCGAGCTTGATTATCTTGATGACGGCACGCTGGCAGCAGCCTTGCGTTCAAGAAGTTCGGTCTAGTCAGCAAAAAGGGCGGCCTTAGCCGCCCTTAATGTCTTTGCAAAGCCTGTGTCGCTATTATTCAAACCATTTACAGCTGGAATTAAAGAACTACGCGGCCGAAGGATTGGATAATCCCGTCCTAAGATGCAGCCTTGATCTTCTCTGCTGCCAGGCGGGTTGCCAGCTCATAGCCATAGGCACCAGCACCGGCCATCACCGCATCGGCGACTGAGCTGATCCAGCTGGTGTGGCGGAATTCCTCGCGGGCATGCGGGTTGGAAATGTGCAGCTCGATGATATAGCCCTCAAAGGTCTTGAGCGCATCATGGATCGCGATTGAGGTGTGGGTATAGGCCCCGGCATTGATCACGATCGCGCCTGATTTCGTGCGCGCCTCGTGGATCATGTCAATGATCGCACCTTCGTGGTTGGACTGGCCAAACCGCACCGAAACGCCAAGTTCCTTGGCAAGCACAGCACACTTTTCCTCGATCGAGGCCAGCGTGTCATAGCCATAGATCTCTGGCTGTCGCTGCCCCAGCAGGTTCAGGTTCGGTCCGTTGATGACTAGAATTTCCTGCACGCTCATTTCCTTGTTCCCGCCTTTATCCGCTTGGGGCCGTGTGGTTATTTCGCCGCCTCACCACGGCGATTCATCCGTGTCTGTGACGCAAGCCGGATCGGCGCATTTGCCGCCCCGAAGCCACGATACGCGCGACGCTCAACCAATTCAAAGAAGAATCGGTTGGCAAAGGTTCGCGTATAGGCCTGATAATATTCGCCTTCATCATCGCGATCATAAAGAATATTGCGTGCACGCAAACGATCAAGCAGTTCTGGCTCCAAGCCAAAACGCGCTTCGATGTCGTCATAATAGTTTTCTGGGATCGGCAGAATTTCGACCCCGTTCGACATGCAATAATCAACCGATGCAAAGATATCGTCGCTTGAAAACGCCAGATGCTGAACACCGCTGCCAAAGAATTCATTGAGGAACTGGGAATGCTGGGTATGCGGGCTTTGTGAGCCGTTCAGGATCAAACGCACCGCATCGCTTTGTACCACCTGACTTTGCACAAGCCCGCCCGGATCCGGGATATCAAGGGTCGGCATTTTGCCAAGATCAAAGATCGAGGTGAAATACAGAAGCCAGGTCAGCATTTCCTCATACTGCATCGAGTATGAAACATGGTCGACCGCCCGCAGTTTTGCCTTGGCATCTTCGGCGGTTTTGGCGGATTCAAATTCGACATCCCAGATACGCGACAATTCGCTGTGATCATCAAGGAAGTAAACAAGGCTGCCACCCACGCCCCGAATGGCCGGCATTTCAATTTCGCCTTTGCCAACCGCTTGACTGAATGGGGCGGCAAGCAAGGATTGCGCACGATCCATGGTCGCCTTGGCATCATTGACCTTAAGCCCCACCGCACAGACCGACGGGCCATGCACGATGTTATAGGAATGCGCAAAGCCATCCTTGTCGCAATTGATCACAAGGTTGATGTCGCCCTGCTTCCACCAGGTTACGGCCTTGGTTTTATGGCTACCGCGTTTTTCAAATCCAAGGGCGGCAAAAAGGGTCGCAAGCTTTTCAGCGTTTTCTTCCTCCACCGCGAACTCGACAAAGCCGATTTCCTTGGCGTGTGCCTTGGGCGGCAATGCCGTACCATTTTCGCCAACCTGAACACCTTCAATGCCGTCACCAAGATAAATCAGTGATCGCAAACCATCCTTCGCAACGTTCTTGGTCGAACTGGATCGGAACTGATCGTTGAAAATCTCAAGCGAAAGCGGCCCGTCATAACCGGTCATCGCAAGGTTGCGCATGAATTCACCGAGCGGGAAGTCCCCCTGCCCCGGGAAGCAGCGGAAATGACGGCTCCAGGACAGGGCATCCATTTCAAGGGTCGGGGCATCGGCGACCTGAACCAGGAAAATCTTGTCACCCGGGATGGATGAAATCGCATCAAGCGGCACCTTGCGCGCCATGATGTGAAAGGTATCAAGTACCAAGCCCACATTCGGGTGATTGGCGCGACGCACGACTTCCCAGCTGTCGCGATAGTCGCTGATATGCTTGCCCCATGAAAGCGCCTCGAACGCGACACGCAGGCCACGTTTGGCGGCACGATCGCCAAGCTCTGCCAGATCCTTGGCAGCGCGATCAAGCCCGCCCAGTGAATGCGGGGATACGTTGGAACAGACCATCAAAAGATCCGTCCCCAGCTCTTCCATCAGGTCAAACTTGCGCTCGGCCCTTTCAAACGCGCGGGTGCGCTGGGGCTCGGGCATGCCTTCGAAATCGCGGAACGGCTGGAAGGTGACCAGCTTCAGGCCGAGATCGCGGATCGTCTTGCCAACATCTTCTGGCGACCCGTCAAAGGACAGAAGGTCATTTTCAAAAATCTCGACCCCGTCAAAGCCGGCGGCAGCAATGGCATCGAGTTTTTCCTGAAGATCGCCCGACAGTGAAACTGTGGCAATTGAGGTCAGCATATTATCCCTCCGGGATGCGTGTGGGGCACCGGGACATTCACAGAAGGATGCTGCAATCGCGGGACGAGCCCTGCGCGCAGATCAATGCTGTGAACGGCGCCGGTAGGTTTCAATATGGTCGGTCAGTTTGGCAATCGCGCCATCCAGATCCCGTGCGAGTGCCAGTTCGAAGATTTCGCGATGCTCATCGATGATTTCCTGTGCCCGGAAACCATGGGTTTTCAGTTCGATCACCACATAGCGGCGGAACTGATCGAAAATCTCACGGTGCAACCGCATATGCAGGTCTGATCCACAGGCCGAAATCAACGCCTGATGAAATTCGCGGTCATACTGGCTCCAGCGGACCGTCAGTTCGCGGCTATCCTGCTCAAGCATCTGCTTTTCAACGGCGGCAAGCTTGTGATGGGCCGCCGCCACGCGGGCTTCCCATTCGACATCACCATGCTTGATCGAGGCCGCCAGACCATCGCGTTCAAGCAACAAGCGCATCGCCGTCAGTTCCATGAAATTGGACGGGGACGTTTCAACAACACGGAAGCCCTTCTGGCCTTCAACAAAGACAAAGCCCGACGCTACCAGACGGTTAAGCACCTCACGCAACGTGTTGACGCCGACGCTATAACGTTCGCGCAGCGCCTCAAGCTTAAGCTTCACGCCCGGCTGCAATTCGCCATACAAAATGTCATCGCGAATTTCGTTATAGACTGTCTCGGCAACTGTGCTGGTGCTCATGATCGTCCCCTAGCCTGTCAATGCCTCCGGATAGGCATTGAAGTATTCGTCCCTCGCAGCGTCGGCATCAATTTCTGCCCCGCTGAAAACTTCAAATGCTTCAATACCCTGAAAGAAGAAGAGTTCAAAGCCGGTCATGACCTCGATCCCCGATTTCGCCGCTGCACGCAGAAAAGCGGTTTCGACCGGGGTATAAACGGCATCGAACGCCCATTTCTGGCCGCCAAACAGATCAGTATCAAACGGGCAGCCGGGATACTGGTTCATGCCAACCGGCGTGCAGTTGATCAGGCCATCAGCCGTTCGCACCGCATCAGAAAGGTCATCTTCACCAACAAAGATCGCGTTGGCATCGGCCGCAACCATTGTTGCCACCAGTTCCTCGCCGCGCGCGACATCCTTGTCATGGATCAGGATCTTGTCCGCCCCAAGCCCGCGCAGGCCAAAGGCGGTGGCAAGCCCAACCCCCCCGGCACCCATCTGCAAAACCATGCCCGGATTTGCATCGCCGAACTTGCCGCGATACCCGCGCATGAAGCCGACAAAGTCGGTGTTATCGCCGCGCCAGCCATCTTCACGGAAAACAACCGTATTCACCGATCCCAGTGCCTCGGGCAGGCGTTTGCGCGGGGTGATCAGTTTGCGCGCACTTGTTTTATATGGGTGGGTCACATTGACCCCGGCGTAGCCGGTTTGTGCACACGTGGTCAGTTGCTTGATCAGATCGAAATCCTTGATCACCTCGCTGTCGAGATAGTCGTACGTGACATCCATACCGCACATACGGCCCAGCAATACGTGCAGCCGTGCCGACTGGCTCCGCGAAATGCCTTTACCAATAAGACCGAGTTTCAACATGGACAGGTATCCTAAAATCCAAACAGATCGGGCAGGAACGTAACGATGCCCGGAACAAAGGTGATGATCAGCAACACCATCAGTTCGACAATAAAGAACGGCATGATGGCGCGGATCATCCGTGCCATCCCGACACCGGCCACCGCATCTGCGACAAACAGACACAGTCCCATTGGCGGCGTGATCAGGCCGATCATCAGGTTAAAGATCACGATGATCCCGAAATGGGTCGGATCAATGCCAAGGCTGATTGCAATCGGATGCAGGATCGGCACCAGCACCAGCATCGCAGCAATCCCTTCAAGCACCAGACCAACCGCGAGCAGCATCAGGTTGATCAGGATCAGGAAGGTCACCGGGCTATCGACATAGCCCAGAACGAACTTGCTGATGGTCTGGGGAATACCGGCAAAGGTCATGAACCAGTTTGCAGCAGCAACCGTTGCCATAATGATCAGGATGCTTGAAGAATCGCGCATCGCACCGCCAAAGATGCCCGGCAAGTCGCCCGGTTTGAGTTCGCGGAACACGAACAGGCCAACAACCAGCGCATAGAACACCGCAAAGCTCGCGGCCTCGGTCGGGGTGACGATTCCCGCCAAGATCGACCCGATGACAAAGACCGGCATGAACAGCGGAATAAGGCCGTTCCATAGTGCCTTGAGCTTGGCGCCCATATTCATGCGTTCACGCGGCTTGGCATGCGTCTTTACAAAGAACCGCACATAAACCGACAGCGCAATCGCCAGCAGAACACCAGGAACAATACCAGCCAGGAACAGTGCCGGCACCGAAACATTGGTGGTGATCAATGCATAGATAATCACAGGAATGCTCGGCGGAATAATCGGGCCGATGACAGACGATGCCGCTGTCAGGGCGGCGGCGAAATCACGCGGATAGCCTTCCTTTTCCATTGACGGAATAAAGATACGGCCAATGGCGGATGTATCGGCAACAGCCGAGCCCGAAAGTCCGGCAAAGATCACCGACGACCAGATATTGACCTGGGCCAGACCGGCCTTGGCGTGGCCGACAAGCGCATTGGCCAGATTGATCACACGCGATGTAATGCCACTGGCATTCATCAATTCACCTGCCAGAACAAACAGCGGAATGGCCAAAATGGTAAAACTGTCCATCCCGGCAAAAATGCGCTGCGGCAGCAGATCAAGGCCAAAGGTGCCGGTGCTGATATAGGCGACAAGGCCAAGCGCGATTGCAAAGGCAACCGGTGCGCCAATGGCCAGCAGTGCCAGAAGGGTAATGCCCGTAATCATGTTTCATCCCCGGCCGGCGCTTTTTGGAGATAGGATGCAAGTCGCAAGATCGCGGCAATCACCAGACAAACACCGCCAACGGTGATGGCAATTTGCGCCCAGTACATCTGGATCCCGATGCCCGATGCCACGATGCCGCCACGCTTTGCGGCAAAGGTATAACCGGCATAGGCAAGGACAGCCCCCAGAACCAACGTCGCGGCATCAACAATGATGGCAAGCCTGCGGCGAAAACGCGCGGGGACGGTATCGACGACAATACTGAATGTAATCTGGGAACCCTGCAGATAGGCATAGGCCACACCGAACATGCAGCCATAGATCATCGCGTATTTCGCGACTTCTTCGCTCCATTGCAGCGGGGAAGAAAACAGATAGCGGCTGACACTGCCGGCAAAAACAACACCAAAGACAACGAGGATACTGAGCCCCGAAAGTCCGGCGAGCAAACGCTTAAACGCATTCTCGGCGCGTTGCATGGGTTCCCCCGGATCACTCTGAAAACTGTATTATGCTCGCAAAAGCACAGTGGCGGGAAAAAAGGGCAGGCCAGATGCAAGGAGGAGCACCCGGCCTGCCAAAGACCTGTTACATCGAATCTTCGGCTTCGGAAACGGCAGTCTGCAGTTTTTCAATCCACGCGGCATCAATCTGACCCGACAGCCATTCGATCACAGCCGGCTGCGCAGCATCACGGAACATTTTGAGCTGTTCGGCAGTCGGCGTGGTTACTTCCATGCCTTCCTCTGCCAGCTTGGCAACACCTTCGGCAGAGTTGAACTGCTGGATCGAACGGCCAACAGTCGATGCAACACCGGCTGCGCGACGCAGAAGCGCCTGATCAGCTTCCGAAAGACTCTGATAGGTTGCTTCGTTGATCACGATAAAATCAGTGCCATATACATGACGGTCAAGCGTCAGGTATTTCTGCATTTCATAGAATTTGTTGGCATAGATCACGCTGATCGGGTTTTCCTGCCCGTCAACCGTACCGGTGGTCAGCGCGGTCGGAACTTCCGGCCACGGAATCGGGGTCGGTTCACCGCCAAGCGCCTTGACCATTTCCACGAACAGCGGAACGGTCATGACACGGATTTTCATGCCTTCCATGTCTTTCGGCTCGGCAACAGCGCGCTGGGAATTGGTGAAGTTACGGAAACCGGTTTCACCATATGCCAGGGTCCGCAAGCCGGTCTTTTCCAGGCAATGCTTGGCAAGTTCCTCGCCGAAATCCCCATCAAGAACTTTCCAGGCAACATTGGCATTCGGGAAAACATAAGGGATATCAAGAACGGCTGCTTCCGGGCAGATCTTGGAAAACGGGCCGGACACCATCGACATGGCAAGGGTGCCATCCTGGGTATTCTGCAGCAGATCGGTTTCACCACCCAGCGCACCGGCCGGGAACAGCCCGACCTCAATACGGCCAGCGGATTCTGCTTCGACAATGTTCTTAAAGACTTGTGACGCGGCACCTTTTTTCGAGGTGGTCCACTCTGCCGGGTCAACATGGGCAAAGTTCAGGGTAACGTCGGCTGCCTGCGCGGAAAACCCGAATGACGCAGCAGCAATAGACACGGCACCAACCAAGGCACCTTTGGAAATCAACTTCATTACTTCCTCCCGATAAAAACGACTTCCGCAGACCGAGGTTGCTTTGGACACTCTTGCTTTTTTGCGGTCTTTGTTCGGAATTAGGATAATTTAAAAAACATAGGAGATTTTGTCAAACGTTCTATATTTTAGCCATAAGTCGCATAAACCACTGCTTTCGACCGCTGTCCAAATGCTGAAAATCCCCCATTGCGCTTCTGTTTAATCGCCAAACCCCTGACAAAAAGCGATGCTTCAAGGTCCCCGGTCTGGGGAAGTAAGTCTGAATTCGGCGGGCATAATTGTCCGATGCCAATTGTAAAACAGCTTGCTGTAAAACAGGAAAATTGTGCTACTTTGGCATTCAAATCTTTCGATTCGCCCGCTGAAACGAAACCATTTTTAAAGTGACACAAGTGAACAGTGTAACCGGCCCCAAATCACCGCAACTTGCAAAAATTGCTTCGCGCATTCTGGCAGGCAGCTTCCTGTTCGAGGACCTTGATCCCGAACTGCTCGAACAGCTGTCAAACCAGGCCACCGTGCGCCGATTTGATGACGGCCATTTGCTGTTTGAAAAAGGCGCACCGGCAGACGGACTTTATGCCGTCGAGGCGGGCAAGGTTCGCATTTCATCGGTATCGGAAACCGGTAAGGAAATCGTACTCAACGTTCTGGCACCCGGTGCGGTGTTCGGCGAGATTGCATTGCTTGACGGGGAACCGCGCACGGCAACCGCACGTGCTGTCGGCCCGACCCGAACCCTGTTCATATCGCGTGATGATTTCTTTGAAATCTTTGACCGCGAAGCCCCGCTGCGCCGTCACATCACGGCCCTTCTGTGCCGTCGTCTGCGTTGGGTCAGCGATCTTCTTGAAGATGCCAACTTCCTTGATCTCACCGCACGTCTGATCAAGCGTATCCTGTGGCTGGCCGAACGTCATGGCGGCCCCGACCCGGAAGGCATTCGCATCGCACTGCCGCTGTCGCAGCAGGAATTGGGCCTGATGCTGGGTGTCACCCGCGAAGCGGTGAACAAGAAACTGCGCGAACTTGAAAAACAGGGAATGATCACGCGTCGCGATGGTCGACTGGTCGTCAAGGACAGCGAAGGGCTGAAACAACTTCTTGCTGATGCAGTCAAAAACTGAGCCTTCCGAGACAATTTTTGAACGCCTTGTCGCCCGCGAAGAAAAACGCGGGCTGATCGTTGTTGCATTCTTACGCATCTGTCTTCTTGCGTTCATCTTGCTGCTGTTTAGCAAACCCGATTCCCCGACCGGCAAGCTTTATACCCTGCTTGAGGTGCTTGGCTGGTTCATTCCCGGCGTTTTCGTTCAGCTTTTCGTCGCCTTTCGCGGCGGAAAATCATACTGGATGATCTATCTGCTCGCCGTCATTGATGCCGTGCTGATTGTTTATGTCTCGGTTGTGCCCGATCCGCTTAATCCGCTGATTGATCATCCGGCATGGCTATACGGCTTTGTTGTGCGCGACCGTGGCGTGGTCTTTTCCATGATCATGATGGCCATCATCATCATGACCTTTTCACCGCGCCTGATCCTGTGGTTCGGATTCTGGCTGTTTTTGTCATGGTGTGGCGCGATCTGGTGGCTGATAACACGCCCTGGCGTGATCGTATCCCAGCATTTCGGCGATGAATGGAGCCCCAGCCAGCAGGAAATCATTGATACCTATAACCTGCCGGAATTCGTCGATATCTCGGCCCTTGCCGAACAGGTAATCATTGTCATTGTCTTTACGCTGGCCTGTGCGGTGATGGTTTCGCGGTTGCGCGTTCTGATCAACCAGTCCGCCGCATCCGAACGTGCACATGGCAATCTGGCCCGATATTTCCCCACCGCCCTTGCCGATCAGTTGGCCGATCGTGATGAACCGATACGTGTCGGTGAACGCCGCGACTGCGTTATTCTGTTTGCTGATGTCATCGGCTTTTCGCGCTTTGCCGAAAAGCGCGATCCGCAGGAAGTCATGCGGTTCCTAAACCAGTTCCACCAGATCACCACATTGCAAATCGGCGCCTATGGCGGGATTGTTGAAAAATATATCGGTGATGCGGTGATGGCAAGTTTCGCAGCCTTTGACGATCTCGAAAACCCTGCGGCCAATGCATTCTGTGCAGCGCAGGCAATTATCGCCCAGGTCGCCGAATGGCAGGCACAGGACCCTGCAAATGGCGATGCGCCACTTGAGATCGGGGTTGGTCTTAATTTCGGCCCGGCTGTTGTCGGCGATATCGGCCAACGCGAAGCCGTCACCCCGGCGGTGATCGGGGCCACTGTCAATCTGGCTGCCCGCCTTGAAAAGGCCACGCGTGAACTCGACAGCGACACCGTCATGAGCGAACAATTCGCCAATCGCCTGCACAGCGAAACGCCAATTGCTGCACCAATCCTGCTGACCCGATATGCACAAACGCAAACTATTCAGGTCAAAGGGTTTAGTGAGCCTGTCAGGGTTTTCTTTAACGGCTGCTAAATAAACGGCTGATAGAATTTTATCTGGCCTGCCAAACCCTTGAATAATAGGCATGCCGATCCAAAATGCTTTGATAATTCTTCGACAGCTTGATTAGAGATCAGCAAGGGGGACGCAATGGCGACCACGAAAGGCTCGAACACAACGGCCACGGATGCCGTCCCGTCCGCCGTAAAACTGACCACCCTTTTTGGCGAACGGGAATTTGTCTGGGACAAGGCGATTTATTTCCCCGCCGGTCTCAAGGGCTTTCCGGATCATAACGTTTTCGCCCTGGCCAGCTTCCCGGGCGACAGCGGCAATGCCTTTCTTTTGATGCAGTGCCTGACCGAACCGGAACTGGCCTTTATCGTCGCGCCCTATAACCTTGAAAGCGATACGATCCGCCCCGAACATCTTGAACAGGCCTTTGCCATTCACGGCATCAAAAAGGAAGATGGTGCGGTTTTGCTGATCGTGACCCTGCACAAACCTGATGACGGCCCGGTCAGCATGTCGGTCAATCTGCGCGCCCCAATCATTATTGATACGTCCCGCCAGGCAGCGTTCCAGCATCACTTGCCCGAAGCCGGTGGCTACTCGTTCCATCACACACTGGACTGATCACGCTTTCAATTCGCGAGCCTATACACAACAAGCGCGGACAGCAGCGCTTGAGCCGCTCCTTTAATCCCCGACCATTCTTGAAATCGTCCCCATATGTCCTTGATCCCGCCACTTTTTCAAGCAAAGGTAGCGGTGTAAAAATAGGACCTTAGACGCCATCACAAAAAGGGATCGGGAATGTCAGCAGCATTGCGTAATCGTTTCGCACTGGCCGCTTTGTTGGGCTCGGCGGTATTTTTCGGACCGGATATCGAACCTGCCCGCGCACAAAGCCCGTCGGTTGATTTGTCCGCGGATGACCGCACCAGCCTGCAACTCACCGTCTATCCCGGCAATCTGTCACTGATTGCCGAGAAACGCGATGCCGCCATCCCCGAGGGCCAAAGCACCCTTCGCATTGATGGCCTGCCGCGTACCATCATGAATGACTCCTTCCTGCTGGGCACCGCCAAGGACGCAGACCTTGTCTGGACGTCGTTGCGCAATCGCAGCAACGGATCAAACGCGATTGACGATTTGCTGCGCGACCAGATCGGCAAGTCTGTCACCATTCGCCGCGATGATGACCTGATCGAAGGAACACTGATCGCGGTCACTCATGTTGCGCTGATCGAGACTGATGCGGGGCTGGAACAGATTCCGCTTGATCAGGTGATTATTTCCGAACTGCCAGATGGCTTTACCACCCGCCCGACCCTTGATGCCGACATCATAAGCGGCACGACCCTTGATCATGTATCCATGGCTTACCTTCTGGACGGGATTGGCTGGAATACGTCCTATACCGCTTATTATGATCGCGCGGAAAACAGCCTCAAGCTTACGGCAATTGCCAGGGTCATGAACGGATCGGGAAGCGATTACGAGAATGCGTCCTTGCGTCTGGTTGCCGGCGACCCCAACCGGGTTCAGCAGCCTCCGATGGTCAAGGCTGCACGTACTGAAATGATGATGTCTGCCATGGCCGATGGTGCGGTACCAGCAGCGGGCGCCCCGGATCGTGCAAGCTTTGAAAACCTGCATGTTTATGGTCCGTTTGACGGGCTTTCGATGCAGGATGGCGATACGGTGATATTGCCGTTGCTTGATCCGCAGGTTCTGCCGGTCAAACGCCACGCCATCTTTGCTGCATCAAGCAACGTCTACAACATGGGACAGAACGGCTCGGAAACCTTTATGCGCCCGAACCTTGAAATCGAGATCACCAACGAAGGCGGCAAAGACACCAAAAGCCCGTGGCCCGATGGCATCGTGCGCATCTATGCCAAAACCCCGGCAGGTGATACCGGCTATCTTTCAGAAGACATGATTTCGCTCACCCCGGTTGGTCGTGATGCGACCCTGCGCTTGGGCAAAGCCAGCGACCTCACAGGTACCCGCAATGTGACATCACTTGATCGCAAGGCACGCCCGAACCTGCCGGACGAAGTCAAAGCCGATCTGGAATGGACGATCAGCAACACCAGTGATCGCGCTGAAACCGTCACGATCCGCGAAAACCTGCCAACTGACTGGAAGGTGACCGCCGAAAGCCACAAGCACGAACGTCCACAACCCGGTCAGGTCAGCTGGGAAATCGACGTTCCGGCAAATAGCGACGTCACCCTCACCTGGTCTGTGGCCAGCACCCGCTGATCATATCGACCCGACCAAGAACACAAACGGCCGCAGGGATAGCTCCTTGTGGCCGTTTTGCTTTGGTGGGCTTGCCTCGCCTTAGCTTTTGCCACGCGCGCCATAAAACGCCTTGGCCAACGGCAAAAGCACCCCGGCGTCAGGCAACTGATCGGTCCGGCTGCACAGATCGGCATAGATACAAATCAGCTTGGTTAACAGAATGAACGCATCCTGATTGCGCATGCCCGCAAACGCACCAAGCACCTCAATCCCGTCACGGGCTGCATCGCTTGCCAGCTCAAGCTTCCCCGCCCCTTGCAGGGCCAGAACAAGGGCGGCCAGCGAGTACCCCAGGTCAAGCCGTTCGCGATCATCCTTGCGCCCGACGCAATTACGCAACCGGTCCTTGCGCAGTTCCACCGCCTGACAGGCAGCATCAACTGCCCATTCCCATTCCCCGGCCTCGATCTCAAGCGCAGCCCGGTTGTTCAGGCTAAGCGCCAAACCCGCCATCGCCGCATCACGCGCGGTTGGCAAATGGCGGGAAAAAATCGCGTCTGCGGCATCAAACATCTCCAATGCTGCGGCACGTTCTTCGGCGGCGTGATTACTGGCCATTTCAAGATACAGGCGCGCGACCGCAAGCGAATTGGGATCGGCCTTTTCAAGATAGGACAAGCGCAACGCAAATTCGTCCGTATTGTCCGTCATCCTGATCCTGCCACCTCTTTTCCGCGCCAAAGGCCCAACTGGCCGTGCAGGGAAAAGACGTTTGGCAACCCCACCTTGTGAAGGACGGCCATTCGGGGATAAGCTGTTTGACTGTTGTCCAAAGATGCTAGACACATTGGTGTCTGCTTTGCCCCACAGCCCGGAAACAAGCCTGAATGAGTACCCCCAACGAAACCTTGCGCGCCCTTTACGGCACATGGCGCCTTGCCCGTGGCGACGAACAAGGTCTTGGATTTTTTAACTTTTCGATCGATGGCTTTTGGCGCTCATTCCTGGCAGCCGCCATCGTGTTTCCGGCCTTTGCCTTTTTGCGCTGGAACGACATTTTTGACGCCCCAGAAGATTTCCCGGCAATGCGATATATGCTGGTCGAGGTCATTGCCTATGTCATCAAATGGGTCGCCTTTCCACTGATCATGTTCCACGTCATCCCGATGCTGGGCCGGGCGGAACGCTATATCGCTTTCATCACGGTCTATAACTGGGCAAGCGTCTTGCAGATGGGGCTGTATCTGGCCGCCTTGATGCTCGGGGTTTTGTTCCCCTCACTGGGTGCCGGTGGTTTTGTCTTTATCGCGGTGATCGCAACACTGGTTTATGGCGTCTATATCGCCAAGCTGACCCTGTCGGTGTCGATCCCGACCGCCAGTACCATTGTTCTGGCCGATTTCCTGTTGTCGCTGGTAATCACATCCATCGGTATCCGTCTGGCCGTCGGGCAGTTATTCTAGGGGCATACAAACCTTAAAAACAAAATCGCTTCAGGGAGAAACACACCATGAAACCCGTTCTTGCCGTCACCCGCCGACTGCCCGAAGCCGTTGCCAAGCGCGCCGCTGAAAGTTACGACATCCGCACCCAGGAAGACGACGATCCCCTGACCCGTGCCGAAATTCTGGCGCTTTGTCATGGCGCGGAAGCAGCACTTGTTTCGGTTGGTGATCCGATTGATGCTGAGTTCTTTGATCAACTGTCCGACAGTGTAAAAATCATCGCCACCTTCTCGGTCGGGACCGATCATATCGATCTGGCCGCCGCCAAGAAAAAAGGCGTGATCATTGGCAACACCCCGGGCGTTCTGACAGATGCCACAGCTGATATTGCATGGCTCCTGATCCTGGGCGCTGCACGTCGTGCCAGCGAGGGCGAGGCAGAAGTCCGCAACGCCACATGGTCAAGCTGGCGTCCGACCCACTTAATGGGAACGCAGGTGACTGGCAAGAAATTGGGCATCGTTGGCATGGGCCGGATCGGGCAGGCGGTTGCCAAACGCGCACGCGGTTTTGATATGGATATCCATTATTACAATCGCCGCCAATTGCCCGCAGATCAGGAAATGGGCGCAACCTATCACGACAGCATCGATGGCCTTTTGCCCCATTGCGATTTCCTGTCGCTGCATTGCCCCTCGACCCCTGAAACACGCGGCATGGTCAATACCGACTTCATTTCAAAGCTTCCTGATGGCGCAATCATCGTCAACACCGCGCGCGGCGATGTGGTCAATGACCAGGATCTGATTGCCGCACTTAAATCGGGCAAGCTGACCGCAGCCGGGCTGGATGTTTTTGCCGGTGAACCGAACATCGAACCGGCCTATCGCGATCTTAAAAACACTTTCCTGCTGCCGCATCTGGGATCGGCCACAGTCGAAACCCGCAATGCCATGGGCTTCCGCGCCCTTGATAACATCGATGCCTTTATCGCGGGCAAGGACGTGCCGTTTACGGTCTGATCTGCGCAAGTCGGCACGCAAAACAAAAGGCGCCAACTGGCGCCTTTTTTCGTATCAGAACATGATCGGCTTTTAGCCGAGATCACTTTCCTCGCCGGCTGGCAGTATACAGGCGATTTCGCGGCCATCTCGGCTGATCTTCACGCGACCACCATGGATTTCGACCACGGCCCGCACCATTGCCATACCCAGCGCACGGCGGGCTGACGGGCTTTCCCCATCGCGCAGGCCTTCAAACAGCATCGGCTGCGGTGCTTCGTCCGATAGCGAGATCGAAATTTCGATGTCCTCACCGCGCCGACGCGCAATCACAGAAACCTCGCTGCCTTCAGGGGCGGTGCGCAGCACATTGGTCACCAGAATAAACAGCGCCTGTTTAAGGCGGCGTTCATCGGCCACCATCCAGCCGATCTGACGCGAACAATAAAGGCGCAGTGATACATTCAGTTCCGCCAAACGTGCGCGCGTCAGTGCTTCGAGTGATCGCAGCAAACGCCGTGGGTCGACGGTATCAAGTTCAAGTGCGACCTGCCCCGATCCAAGGGTCGCCAGATCGCGCATGTCATCAACAAGGGCCAGCATGCTTTGTGCTTCGGTCCGAATGGTTTCAACCGACCGCGCGACATTGCCGGTCAGATGCGGGATCAAACGATCAGACTCGCCATTGATGTGATCAAGCGGTTTGGTCAGTTCGCGCGATACCGTCGAAATGAAGTCCGACTTCATCTGATCGGCGGTGCGCAAAGCCTCGTTACGTTCACGAAGCGCACGTTCGACCCGGATGGTGTCGGTGACATCGATATAGGACATCATCACCGCCCCGTCGGGCAGCGGCACGATGGCGAAATCAACAATCGAATTATCGGCCCGTTCCAAGCGGCCATTCATCGGTTCATGGTTGGTGATGCGCGCGACCATGCGGTTTTTGAATTTTTCCCAGTCGTCGCGTTCGCGCCAGTATTCCTTGGTTTTCTCGACCACATCGCCCAGATGCGGGGAGGCATCCAGGAACATGCTTTCAAGCCCCCACAGATCGGCAAAACCGTGGTTGTAAAGGCGCAACCGGCCATCACCGCTGATCACGCCAACCGCCTCATGCAGGCTTTCAAGCGTCTCGCGCTGAACCGCAATCAGGGTGTTATAGGAGCTTTCCAGAACCAGCTTGTCAGTCACATCCTCATACACAAACATCAAACCGCCAAACGGATGCGGCGAAATGAACCGCCGCAGCGTCATGCCATTTGGCAGATGCATCAGGTCTTCTTCAGGTTTGAGAAGATCGGTGAAACGCTGGTTTTCGGTATTGCGGAACTGGGTAAAATCGGCAACTTCGGGCAGCTTGCGTTCATCGCGCAGGCGCCTGAGAACATCATCATGGGTCGGCTCGGTCCACAGCCACTCGTCATCAAGGTCCCAAAGCTTGGTGAAGGCGGTGTTAAAGAAAATAAGCCCCTTGTCCCCGCCATAAACCGCAATCGCCGTACCCAGGTTTTCAAGCACCTCGGCATGGGCGCGGATATGGCGTGACAGATCAGACTGCAATTCTTCGACCGGGGTGCAATCAATCGCAAAGCCGATGAGGCCGTCTGGTTCATCCCCACCGCCAGCGGGCATTTCAGTAATGCGCAACAATTTGCGATCACCGCGAATGACGACATGAAAATCACGCGTCAGACTTTCACGATTGCGCTGAACCGATGCCGCCAAGGACCGTCCGTGATCGGGGATCACCCCGGCCCCGATTTCCGCCTGTGCCGCCAACGCATCTTCAATGCTGCCCTGTTCGACCGCATCGGCATAGGCCATGTTGCAATCAATCAGGCGAAGCTCGCCATCCCGGCGCCAAACCGGAAACGGCAGGCTATCAAGCAACTGACGCAGATCCGATACTTCGTGTTTAAGCAGCTGGAAATCGCCAAACTGGCTTTCGCGTTCGCGTGAATGACGCGTTTCATCCCGGAACCACAAACCATGCGCCAGCACATCCGATGACCGATCCTTGCGCGCCGCCATGCCCGTAACATGAAATTTGCGCTCATCAAGGGTGGTTACCCAAAGCTCAAACCGGTCATGCCCGGATTTAAGGTTCCGCACGCGCTCTTTCAGCGCATCGGCATCGTCATCGCGCAATAGATCCAGCAGATCGGGAAACCGTCCATCCTGACCAAGCTGAAAGGCACGCTTGAGAGCCGGACTGGCCCCCTCGGCAAAGCCTTGTCGGCTCCAGTAGTAAACCGGGTCGGGACCGGCAAACAGAAGTTGGGTAAAAAGCTCGGTCTCACCGGCCAATTCATGTTCGTGATCTTCGACTTCTTCAAGATGACGGCGCATACGCAACGACAATCGCCAGCCAACCCAACCGGCAATCGCCGCACCACCCGCTGCGGCTAATCCAACCACCAGCCAATCACGATCACTGAGGCCAGCCAGGCTTCCGAAAATCGTTGCGCCAATGCCATCGGGTTGAGCGGTCTGGGCAGCACCTGCGCCCCCGTTTGCATCGGTGTTCAGGCGGAATTTTTCCTGGGCCTGTACCGTGCCGGACAGAATCAGCGCACCAACAATCGACCCTGCACGCAGCCAAAGGTCGGGACGCGTCAAATCAGGCAGTCTGCGCAAAATCGCCACTGCCTTCTTGTCTGCTCCAACCTGTCTGGAAGCTTGCTCGGATGCTTGCCGTGTCACGTGTTGTTAACCGTTTGTGTTTATGAGCTATTATTATGGTGAAAACGCGGTACTTTTACCACCGTTTCGCATCATCGCGGCAACAGCCTTGTCTGATGGCGTGTTCCATAGAGAAATCTTGCGGAAAAACCGCGATGACATGGCTTTTGAATCGGGCTATGTGTGCGGGACCACTTTAACAACAGACAAGACGTACCCGTCATTTCCAAGATGAGCCCAAAACCGCAGCTAGATCTTTTTGCACCGCGCGCCGAGGCACGACCTGCTGCGCCACAAAAGGACTCTGCCGCGCTCAAGGCAGCTGCAAAGCCCAAACCGGAAATCGGCGATCTGTTTGACACCAATTTCAATGCCGATGACATCGCCGAATGGGAACTGCTTTTTCGCGATGTGCCGCAATATAACTACCATTTCAAACGCGCCCAGATCGCCTCGGCCTTTGACCGGCCCTTGCACAAAAAACTGATCGCATCACCCGCGTTTGAACGGTTGCGCGAAATCTCGTTTCTCGGCGCCATCGACTATCTGTTCCATCCCAATGGACGTCCGGCCAATATCCGTCATTCGCGTTATGACCACACCATCGGTGTGGCCCTGCTGTCGCAACGCTATTGCCGTTTGATGGGGCTATCGGATGCAGATTGCGATCTGCTGGGGGCAGCGGCCCTGTTGCATGATATCGGCCATGGCCCGTTTTCGCACACGCTGGAACCGGAATTTGCCCGCCGCTTTAACCGCAACCACCATCAACTGACCAATCAGATCATCACCGGTGAAGTTGCGCTGGACCTGTCGGTCAATCATCTGCTGGTCAAGCATGGGGTCGACCCGGACGAAGTCATCGCGCTTTTATCCAAAAAGTCCGATCACCCGCATGCCGCCCTTTTTTCCGGCCCGGTCAATATCGACACGCTGGAAGGCATCAGCCGCACCAAAACCTACGTCCATCCCAATCATGTGCATTGCCATCCGCGCCTGTTGCTCGAAGCTGCGGTCAAACTGGACGCAGAGTCGCTTAAGCGCTTGGACAAGTTCTGGCAGCTCAAGGAAGACATCTATCGCAATTTCATCTTTGGTCCGATGTGTTTTGCCACCGACCATCTGTGCCGCGAATTTGTTGTCAAAAACGCGCCGGACTTTGCCGCCGATGATTTCCTGCTGACCGAAAAGGCATTCTTGAACAGCCATCCGGCGTTCAAGAAATTCCTGCACAGTCTGAAAAACCGCATCGAACTCGATGGCGTTGCCGACGCGGTTGACCATCAAATCAGCGCATCGGCCAGCACCCTTGACCTGCACGAGGCCAAAGTCCCGCGTCGTGAATTTCATATCAACACCGATGTCGAAGTCCGCTGCTTTGCTGATCTGTCCAAACGCTATTACGAGGAAAAGCATTCCTTCCTGCGCCGTGTCGGCAGCCTGACCGATCCGGCCCAACAAGCAGCTGCGGCAAGTCTGTTTGACTGACAAAACCGCGTCAGGCACGACTGCAACTTTGGTCCGGATGGCACTAACAACCGGATTTTCGCGATACTCAACCAGAAACTGATAAACGCCCTTTTAATCTTTAAAGTATAGGGAATGATCAGTTCGGGCCGTTTTCAACGAGTCGCAGCAAGGAACTAATCCGATCCTGTTACCGCAAACCATCGCAACCAATCAGCACTACTCGGCCACCCGTTTGGCCGAGATGCGCGACGCCTTGGGCAAAAGCCTGTCGGGGGATACATTTTGCGTGGTGGTCACCGGGTCCTATGGACGGCACGAGGCATCCGATCAATCCGATCTTGATTACTTTATCATTGGCCGCGAAGCAGAACGCCGTCAGGCCCCGCATCAGCAGGTCGCTGACATCCTTGGCAAGATGGTCACCAAGAAGCCAGCCGTGAACGGCCCGTTTTCGTCCTATATCACGGCCGAGGAACTGGTTAATCGCATTGGTCTTGATGGCGACACCAACTCGATCACCACCCGGCGCCTGCTGTTTTTGCTGGAATGTGAGTGGCTTTATAACGAGGCGGGCAAACGCAAATTCTTTGACGATCTGATCGCCAACTACGTCACCAGTTCGGTCACCCGGGACTCTATTGCGCGTTTTCTGGTCAATGACGTAATCCGTTACTACCGTACGATCAGCGTCGATTTTGAAATCAAGACCCGCGAAGGCGACGCCAGCAAGGCCTGGGCGCCAAGACGCCTGAAACTCGTTTTCTCACGTAAGATGCTTTATTTTGGCGGCATTATCGCAGCAGCAGAAACCGCAGGACGTGATTATGCCGGTAAACGCGAAAAACTGTCGGAACTTTTACAGCTTCCGCCCATCACGCGACTACAAACCGTATTTGGCGAAAAAAGCCTGCCGGCGCTGGAGCTTTATGACCGTTTCCTGCGCGAGCTTTCTGATCCGGAAGTGCGGGCGCGCCTTGATGGTGTCGGTCCGCATGATCGCAATGATACGGAATTGCGATCCCTGCTGGATGCCGGCAAGGGCTTCTCACGCGAACTGATCAAATTGCTCAATGATCGCTATGGACCGGATCACCCGATCCACGAAGCGCTTTTGATGTAACCGCCCATCCAATCCGGTGCCTGATCAGGCACCGCGCCCGCCATCTGTGACATGCTTGAAATAGTTTTCCCGATCAAGGTCATGTACCTCGACGGTAAACTGTACCTTATGTCCCCCAACCAGCCATTCCAGCCGATCGATCAGGGCAGCAAGGGCGGCTTCGCCGGTCGCAAATTTCACCGCATTGATCCGGCCAGACAGCAACCGGATATCCAGATGCACCATGGCATTTTTCGGATCGCCATCGCCGATCACGACATTTTCCAACGGCGTAATCCGGGTCTTGAAGGACCCCAGTTCCGCATCGGCTTCGCGGGCAATCACGTAATGCAGGTCAACGGCCAGTTTGCGCAATTCGTCGCCTATTGGCAGTTGGGCAGAATATTCGATTTCAAGCTGCGGCATGGTTCAATCCGATTGGTTCTGGCGACCAGTTGTATCAGCATTTTGTGAGATCAGCACAAAAAAAGCCGGCCTGAACAAGCAGACCGGCTTTGATGTAAATCGGCAGATGCCAATTAGTAACGGTAGTGTTCCGGCTTGAACGGACCAGCCTGCGGAACGCCGATATATTCGGCCTGTTCAGACGACAGTTTGGTCAGTTTCACGCCAAGACGATCAAGGTGCAGGGCTGCAACTTTCTCATCAAGATGTTTCGGAAGGACATAAACCTTGTTTTCGTAATTCGCGTGGTTTTTCCACAGCTCGATCTGGGCCAGCACCTGGTTGGTGAAGGACGCAGACATCACGAAGCTCGGGTGACCGGTTGCACAACCAAGGTTGACCAGACGGCCTTCGGCCAGAACGATCAGACGCTTGCCATCCGGGAATTCGACTTCGTCGACCTGCGGCTTGACGTTGTCCCACTTGTAGTTCTTGAGCGAACCGATCTGGATTTCGGAATCGAAGTGACCGATGTTGCAAACGATTGCACGGTCTTTCATCGCACGCATGTGGTCGATGGTGATGATGTCGATATTACCCGTGGTGGTGACGAAAATGTCGCCAACCGGGGCTGCGTCTTCCATGGTGGTGACTTCGTAACCTTCCATCGCGGCCTGCAATGCGCAGATCGGATCGATTTCAGTCACAAGAACACGTGCACCCTGGCTACGCATGGACGCGGCCGAACCTTTGCCAACGTCGCCGAAACCGGCAACAACGGCAATTTTACCCGCAACCATCACGTCGGTTGCGCGCTTGATGCCATCAACAAGCGATTCGCGGCAGCCATACAGGTTGTCGAATTTCGACTTGGTGACCGAGTCATTGACGTTGATTGCCGGGACCTTGAGCGTCCCTTTTTTCGCCATTTCATACAGGCGATGCACACCGGTAGTGGTTTCTTCCGACAGACCTTTGATGTCTTCAAGAAGTTCCGGATATTTCTCGTGGATCAGCTGGGTAACGTCGCCACCATCATCGAGGATCAGGTTCGGCTTCCAGCCGTCCGGACCAGCAATGGTCTGCTCGATGCACCACCAGAATTCTTCCTCGGTCTCGCCTTTCCACGCGAAGACCGGGATTTCAGCAGCTGCAATCGCCGCAGCAGCCTGATCCTGGGTCGAGAAGATGTTGCATGAAGACCAGCGAACTTCCGCACCAAGTGCCGTAAGGGTCTCAATCAGAACTGCAGTCTGAATGGTCATGTGCAGGCAGCCAACGATGCGCGCGCCAGCAAGCGGCTTTGCCGCGCCATATTCTTCGCGCAGCGCCATCAGGCCCGGCATTTCGGTTTCGGCAATCGCGATTTCCTTGCGGCCCCAACCAGCCAGCGAGATATCCGCGACCTTGTAATCGGTAAAGTTCGACATATCGTCTCCAATCAAACAGGAATGGCGCATCCGCATGGGATTTCTATCCCGCCGATACGCCGATAAATTCTGTTGCGGTCCTATCCCTGACCGCGATAGGTCACATATAAAGATATCTTTATATTGTTTTCAAGTCCTTTTTTGTGTGAATTTGCATCCTGCACAAATCAAGACCGGCCGACGCACTGCCATGCCTTGGAATCCGCGCCATTACAGGCAGGGACAAACAAGGACATAACGGGCATGAAACTGCCCCCTATGTTGGGATGCACGTTGATCAGAACAAGCTATGACTGGCGGGATTTGTCAGGCGAGGTCGTTAAAGTCATCAAGCATCATGGCAATGCGCGCTGAGTCCCATTGCTCCATGACGCGGTTGGCCTGATGTTCGGAATTGCGGCTGTCAAGGCGACGCAACCGTTGTTTGACCAACAAAATATTGACCGGTGACATCGAAAGATTGCGCAAACCAAATCCGATAAACAGGGGCACATAGCGCGGATCACCGGCCATCTCACCACAAACACTGACCGGAATATCACGCTCGCCGGCAACCTTGATCACATCGCGGATCAGGCGCAATACAGCCGGATGCAACGGATCAAACATCCCCGCTACCTGATCATCGGTGCGATCAATCGCAAGCGTGTATTGCGTCAGGTCATTGGTCCCGATGGCAAAGAAATCACTGTCACGCGCCAGCGTATCGACCGCCAGTGCTGCCGCCGGAATCTCGATCATGGCCCCCAGTGGCGGCAGGGCTTCGGGAATCGGGTGACCGTCCTTGCGCAGGCGTTTGGCCACTGCCTCGTAAATCTGACGCGCCCGCGTCATTTCATGCACACCGACCACCATCGGGATCAGAACCCGGACCGGCCCATGCAGGGATGCGCGCAGGATGGCAGAAAACTGGGCTTCCAGCAGGTCGGTCTTGCGCAAGGATAACCGCACCCCGCGCAATCCAAGTGCCGGGTTCGGACCAGAACCAATTTCATTTTGAAGCGCGACGGCCAGTTTTTCGCCGCCGACATCAAGTGTACGGATGGTGACCGGTTTGCCTTCCATGCGTTTGACGATATCAGCCAGTTCTGCGTATTGCTCGTCCTCGTCTGGCAGATAGTCCTTGTTCATGAACATGAACTCGCTGCGCAGAAGGCCAATGCCACTCGCCCCGTTTTCAAGGGCGGCGGATAGTTCAATCGGCAATTCGATATTGGCATGCAGATCGATATCAATCCCGTCGCGTGTGGCGGATGGCACATCGCGCAGGCTTGCCAGCTTTTCACGTGCGGCCAGCCAGTCAGCCCGGCGTTGGGTGTAATGTTGGATATCGGCATCAGTGGGTGAAATGATCACTTCACCGCGCCCACCATCGACAATGATCTGATCACCGCCGCGGACACCGCGAATGATGTCTGCCGCCCCCAAAACCGCCGGAATACCAAGCGAACGGGCCATAATGGCTGTATGCCCCTCGGCCCCGCCAAGCGCGGTCACAAAGGCAGTCAGCTGCCCGGGTTCAAACCGCGCCATGTCGGCCGGACTGACATCCTCGGCAATCAGGATCGATCCCTTGGGGGCCTTGTCAGCCACCCGGTCGGTTTCCCCCATCAGGCAGCGCATCAGACGCAGGCCAACCTCGCGGATATCGGTCGCACGGGCCGCGATATAGCTGTCATCCATGCCTGAAAACTGATCAGCAATCGCGTCAATCACGTCGCTGACCGCATGCACGGCATTGAGCTTTTTGGAAACGATCAGTTCTTCGGCCCCGCGCACCAAGCGCGATTGCGTCAGCATGTGGATATAGGCATCCAGCAGGAAGCCAAGCTCCTCGGATGCGGCACTTTCTTTGGTCGATGATTGGGATTTCAGCCGTTTGAGCTGATCAATACTTTCGGCAACACCATCATGCAGGCGTTTGCATTCGGCCTCTACGGCATCATCCGCAATCGGTGTGCGGCTGACCTGAATGATCTGGCGGTCCAGAACAAAGGCACGACCGATAACAATCCCGCCCGATGCGCCCAACCCGGTGATGACCCGCCGGACGCCCGTGGTGTTTTCATCTGAAACGGTTTGGTCTGTCGGAGGAACTTGCAAGCTTCGTAAGAGCCTTATCCATTTACGGTCGGATGGGTCTTATTCTTCATCGAACTTGGCATCGACCAGTTCATTAAGCGCATCAATTGCCTGCGTGGCGTCCGGGCCGGTCGCCTCGACCTCGATCTCGGTGCCAATGGATGCTGCCAGCATCATCAACCCCATGATCGACACACCCGATACTTCGGTACCGCGGTTGCGGACCATGATGCTCGATTTAAATTCGCCTGCCAGTTTAACAAATTTTGCAGCCGCCCGCGCGTGCAATCCGCGCTGGTTGCTGATTGTTAAAATGCGTTTTTCCTTCTGCGCCATCTATGTCCCCGCAAGCCAGATGCGTTGTCCCCGTGCATCCGGCCCTGTTCTTTTTGTTGCCGACTTATTCCTCGCCGCTCAGCAGACGCGACGCAACGTTGATATATTTACGCCCCGCATCCTGGGCCGCGTTGACCGTTTCGGCCAGGGTGCCGTCGATGCGAACAGATGCGAGTTTAATCAACAAAGGTAAATTAACCCCTGCGATCACTTCGACATTTGCCTGTTCCATAATGGAAATCGCCAGATTGGACGGGGTACCGCCAAACATGTCGGTCAACAGCACAACACCTTTGCCACTGTCGACCTTTTCGACACTGGCGAGAATGTCCGAACGGCGTTGTTCCATGTCGTCATCGGGTCCGATACAGACCGCTTCGACATTTTCCTGTTCGCCAACAACATGCTGCAAGGCAGATACGAACTCTTTCGCGAGATCGCCGTGGGTGACCAGCACCATCCCGATCATGCAGTTTTCTCCATTTTATCACTCCCCCGAGGTCGGCTCGTCCGGTTTGTCCCGATGGCTGAGATGTGTGTCATATCCCAGATCGGCAATCCAGTCATTGAGTAACCGCGCGATATAAACCGAACGATGTTGACCACCTGTACATCCGACCGCAATGGTCAGATAGCTTTTACCTTCCTGCGCATAACGCGGCAAAATCGGCTCCAGCATTGCCTTCAGGCGGCTGACAAACCCGGCGAAGTCCGGGTCTTCTTCTATATAGTGCCCGACGGCCGCATTCATCCCGGTCATCAGGCGAAGCTCGGGATCATAATGCGGGTTGCGCAGAAAGCGAACGTCAAAAACCAGATCGGCTTCTGCCGGTACGCCCTGACGGAACGAAAAGCTGCGCACAAAGATCGCCATGCCTTCGGTTTCGCCAATATCAAACTGATCCTGCAGGATCTTGCGAAGCTCGGCTGACTTCAGCCGCGATGTATCAATGCGCATATCCGCCGTCGCCGCAATCGGCGCCATCAGGCGTTTTTCATGCTCGATCGCATCGACCAGCGGCCGGTCATGGCTGAGCGGATGCGGGCGTCTGGTTTCGGTAAAGCGGCGCTGCAACACAGCCGTATCGGCATCGACATAGATCATCAACGGGTCCATGCCCGTCTGGTTGCGCAATCGACCGACAATCTCGACAAACTGATCGACACCGAAATCACGTGAGCGGATATCAAGGCCAATCGCAATCGGCTGTTCCGGGCGACAATCACTTGGCACCAGCATGGAAAGCATCCGAAGCGGCAGGTTATCGACCGCATCAAAGCCGAAATCTTCCAAAATCTTGAGCGTGGTCGTCCGTCCGGCACCAGATACACCGGTGACAAGAACCAGTCCGCTTCTGCCATCAAACGCGCCAAGGGCGTTATTGTGGCTCTCAGAAGAATTCACCGGAGTTTTCTGCAAAGTGGATTCCTGTGGATTACGGTTCAAGTGTCATCTCACCCGTCGCAAGCGCCAAAGCTACTCCAATCTTTGCCTCAATGGCCAGATCGGATGCACATAATGTCCAACGCGGCACCGCAATGCCACAAAACTCTTCATATTCCGGCTCAGGCATGCGTTCGACCTGTGTTGGGTCAACGCCCAGATCAATCAGAACCCGCACGTCACCCTCGGACTTTTGCGGCAGGCCGCGCACAATCCCGATGCCACGCACTTCGCACAATCCGGCAATTGGTTCCGGCGCACTGGCAATCAAACGCCCGTCACGTGCCACAAGGTCAGTGCGATCATCGGATACAAGAAAGCCGCCCGCTTTTATCAAACGCAGCGAAAGCCCGGACTTTCCCGATCCGGATGGTCCGCGCACCAGCACCGCATGGGCGCCGATCCGAACACAATTTGCATGAAGCTGGGACATAATGAAAAACGATGCTTGGCAGACGTTGGGTTGTCAAACCCCAAACGCCGCAAGCGTGATCGACTTAACCTCCCGCATAGGAAAAGTGCGCTTTTTGGCGGCAAAAAACTTAATCAAGCGGCAGGCGAATGGTAAACACCGCCCCTTTGACCTTGTCATCAACCACGCGATTCTGTGCCGTCAATTCGCCGTTATGGGCCGCAATGATTCGCTTGGAAATCGAAAGCCCCAAGCCCGAATGCTGCCCGAATTTCTCGGTCGACGGGCGCTCGGTATAGAACCGGTTAAAGATCGCCTCTTCCTTGCCCGGCGGGATCCCCGGACCATCATCCTCAATCGTGATCACCGCCCAGTTCTTGTCACGCCATGCCCGCACACGCACTTCGCCCCCTTCCGGGGTAAAGGTAATCGCGTTGGAAATCAGGTTTCTGAAGACCTGTGTCAAACGGCTTTCAAGGGCCGGGACATCAAGGTTTTCCGGGACCGAAACCTTGATGCGCGGACCATCGACATCGGCATTATAAAGCTCACCCAACGTATGAAGCAGCACACCCAGATCGACTTCTTCGCTTTCAGCGCGCGACAGCTCGGCATCCATACGTGAATAGTCGGAAATATCACTGATCAGACGATCAAGCCGCTGGACATCCTCGGCGATGATTTCCATCAGCCGGCGCTGGCGTTCCGGATCCTTAAGCCGCGTGGCGGTCTCCACGGCTGATCGCAACGAGGTCAGCGGGTTTTTGATCTCGTGCGCCACATCGGCGGCAAACCGTTCAATCGCATCCATGCGATCCCAAAGCGTTTCGGTCATGTCGCGCAGCGTGGTCGACAGATCGCCGATCTCATCACGCCGCCCCGACAGATCGGGAATGGCAAACTGGCGGTTTTTGCTGCGCCGAACCCGTTCGGCCGCACGCGCCAACCGGTTCAACGGCCTTGTAATCACACCTGCCAGATAGATCGACAGCAACACCGTGATGCCAAAGGCAAAAACAAAGATTTTCAGGATATCAAGACGCACCGCATGCAGGGCGTTCTCAATCGGCTCGCCGCTTTTGGTCAGCATCACCGATGCCAAAACCTGCTTGAAGCGCGCCACGGGCACCGACACTGACAAAACCCGACGCCCCTGACTGTCCACACGGACAACCCCGCGCGAATAGCCTGCCAAGGCTGCCCGCACTTCCGGGTAATCCGCCGCACTGGCAACCGGCGGATCAACATAAAGCGGCAAGGGTTGTTCACCCTCAAACAGGGTCAACACGCCGTCGGTGAGTTTGCGCATGATATCGGCAAAGGCATCTTCTTCGCCGGGCGGCGGAAGCTCTTCGGCCTGAATGGTGCCCGTACCCAGCGACTGGATATTGCGACTGTCGGCCAAAAGGCTGCCATTGGTGGCAAACAGGCGGGTACGCGCCCCGGTGATCCCGACAAGACGACGCACCATTTCGCGCGCCACTTCGATTTTCACCCGGTTGGTTGCGTCATCGCCCGAACTGACCGCCGATGTCGAAAGGGCCGCGGCATACATTTCTGCCTGCACGGCCATGGCTTCAAGTTCGGAATGAATAAGTTCCTGCTTGTAGCGGCCCAGATACAGGATACCCGCCACCAGCACGAAAAGCGCCAGTGCGTTAACGGCCAGAATCCGCCAGGTCAAAGGCGAAAACAGCCCGTGGCGTTCCTCTATCCGTGTCGTCCGGTGTTCGGACGGACCTGCGTTCTGGTCGTGATCACCAGTCCCAAGATCGCTCATTCAAACCTGCAATAACCGGCCCAAGGCCAATTGGGCCCGCAAAAGAATGCGCGCCGAAGTCAATCGCTTCGGCGCGTCAGAAAATCTCTGGTCAGCTCGCCACCGTGGCAGTATCGCGATAACGATACCCCACACCATACAGCGTTTCGATTTCCTTGAATTCCTTGTCGGTCTCGCGGAACTTCTTGCGCAGGCGCTTGATGTGGCTGTCGATGGTACGGTCATCGACATAAATATGCTCGCCGTAAGCCGCATCAATCAGCTGATCGCGGTTTTTCACATGGCCCGGATGTTTCGCCAGCGCCTGAATCAGCAGGAATTCGGTCACGGTCAGGTTAACATGCTGACCTTTCCAGCTGCACATATGGCGCGACGGATCAAGCACCAGGTCACCGCGTTGCACGACATCATCAGATCCGCTCGGGCGGACACCCCCGGCACGCATGATTTCCGCACGACGCAGAAGGGTTCGGATACGCTCAATCAGCAAACGCTGCGAAAACGGTTTCTTGATGTAATCATCTGCTCCCATGCGCAAGCCGGTCAGCTCATCGACCTCATCATCCTTGGATGTCAGGAAGATCACCGGCATTTCGGTTTTCTTGCGCAGATGGGTCAGAAGCTCCAGTCCGTCCATGCGCGGCATCTTGATATCAAGCACCGCCAGATCAGGCTCTTCTTTCGTGATGGCATGAAGTGCTTCCGAACCATCAGAATATGTCAGAACCTCATATCCTTCTTCTTCCAACGCCATCGAAACAGACGTCAGGATATTCCGGTCGTCATCAACAAGTGCGATCTTACTCACCTGGACCTCATCTACTGGACAGAGACATTTCACTCATTCGTGTGGTGACTATACAATTTACATTTCAATGTGGCGAAAAAATAACGGCTTGCGGCATAAATAAGGCCATTCAAATACACGCCCGATCAGCCTGCCGTCACGGCCGTATTTGTTGACTTTATATCGCGCCACACCCTAACAATCTTGGCATTGGCGTAAACATGTCAGTTCAGGCCAAACGCCCGGCAACCAAAATTGATCCCTGATGACTAGGGCCAGGACCTAGGGAGGTCGCGATTTTCTACTGGTTAAGCAATTTCAGCCGCGGAACCCTGATCTTTGCCGGGACTTTCATTTCCGCCATCGTGATCTGGGCGGCTGTCAGTTCGACCGGCAATCTGACCATTCGCGAACTTGAAACCACCGGCGAAGCCCGGCTGGCACTTTATGACAGCTCCTTGCGTGCCGCCATTGATCGCTATCGGTATCTGCCCTATGTCGTCGCCCGCCATCATCAGGTGGCGCGTGCGATTGAAAATCGCAGAAACGCGCAAACCGCCAATATTTACCTGCAACAGGTCAATGACCAGTCCGGCGCCGCTGCCCTCTATGTTCTTGATCAAAACGGCGAAACCGTCGCCTCAAGCAACTGGAACACGCCCGACAGCTTTGTTGGCGAAGATTATTCCTTCCGTCCCTATTTCAGTCAGTCGATCTCGGGCAAAGAAGGCTTCTTCTTTGGCATCGGGGTGACAACCGGGCGTGCTGGCCTGTTCATTTCACACCCGATCCGCCAAAACGACACGGTTATCGGGGTGGTGGTGGTCAAACTCGAACTCGACGAAGTCGAACAGAACTGGCAG
Source organism: Thalassospira sp. HF15 (assembly GCF_011806525.1). Taxonomy (GTDB): domain Bacteria; phylum Pseudomonadota; class Alphaproteobacteria; order Rhodospirillales; family Thalassospiraceae; genus Thalassospira. Next base: position 89,881 of record NZ_JAAVKI010000002.1, read on the forward strand.
GACGCCGGCGAAACCGTCTTTGTCGCCGATGCCGATGGCGTCATAACACTGACCAGTCACGGCGACTGGAAATACAAAACCCTTTCCCCTCTGTCCCCCGCTGATCGCGCCCGGATTGAAAGCAATCGTCAATATCCCGGCCGCACCCTGCCGTCGCTTAATGTCGGGCGGCAACTGGCAAAGGGATCGGGCATCGTTGCCATTGATGGTCAACGCTACCTGTTTGACAGCAAACCGATCCGTGGCAGTGCCTGGCGGATTTTCTATCTGACATCCATGGATCAGGTCACCGACCGCCAAGGTGCCGTGATGCTGATCGCGGTAATTGCCGGGGGCATGATCATTCTGGTGATTCTGTTTCTGCGCGAACGCGAACTCAAACTGGCTTCCCAGCGCGAAGCGCTTGAGTTTGAGCGCATTCAGGCGCTTAACACCCGCCTCGAAGAAGAAATCACCGAACGGCGCAAAACCGAAGAAGAACTGCGCGGCACCCAGAACGAATTGGTGCAGGCCGGTAAACTCGCAGCTCTTGGCCAGATGTCGGCCGCCATCGCCCATGAAATCAACCAACCGATTGCCGCCATCCGGACGTTCTGCGCCAGCGCCAAGCTGATGATCGAACGCGGCAAAACCGAAAAGCTTGATCAGAACATCAATCAAATTTCCGCACTCACCGAACGCATGGGCGCGATCACAGGCCAGCTCAAGACATTCTCGCGCAAATCCACCGGTGTGCTTGAACCGGTCGATCTCAAGGTGGCCCTTGATAACGCCCTGCAACTGCTAAGCCCGCAATTACAGCAGGAAGAATGCAGCCTTGAACGTACCGAGCCCGCAACCCCGCTGGTGATCCGCGCCGACCTTGTCCGCATCGAACAGATTTGCGTCAACATCATCCGCAATGCGCTTGATGCCATGGAAAGCAGTGCGGCCAAGCGCATTCATATTGATCTGTCTGCCACCGAAACTGATGTCATCATGCGCATTACCGATACCGGACCGGGCATGAACGACGAAACCCTGTCGCTTCTGTTTGATCCGTTCTTCACCACCAAGGATCCCGGTCAGGGCGTGGGATTGGGACTTTCGGTAACTTATGGCATTGTGCGGGACTTCGGCGGCAGCATAAAAGCCTATAATACCGATACCGCCGGGGCCTGTTTCGAAGTCCGCCTGCCGTTACTCAAGGGTAAAACACCGTGACCACCAAAGACCGCGCGCAAGACAGTGACGTCGCACCACAGATCACACCGCACATCATCATTGTCGATGATGACGAAGCCATGCGCGTCTCCCTTGCCCAATGGCTGGAACTTTCTGATTTCGATGTCACGGTGTATGAGGACGCCCGCGAAGCCCTGCACGATATCAATCCCGATTTTGCCGGGGTAATCCTGACCGATGTCAAAATGCCCAAACTTGATGGCATTACCTTTACCCGCTCGGTCCTGACCGCCGACCCTGACATTCCGATCATCCTCATGACCGGTCACGGCGATGTCCCCATGGCGGTCGAGGCAATGAAAAGCGGCGCCTATGACTTCGTTGAAAAACCGTTCGAACCCAAAGACATTGTCGAAAGCCTCGAACGCGCCATCGAAAAGCGCCGCCTTGTGCTTGAAAACCGCAATCTGCGTCGTCAGATCGCCAACCGCGGCAGCCTTGATTCGCGCCTGATCGGCAATTCAACGGCCATGCGCAATCTCAAGGATGAAATTGCCAATATCGCACCGACCGAAGTCCCGGTGCTGATTTCCGGCGAAACCGGAACCGGCAAGGAACTCGTCGCACGCGCCATCCATGACCTGAGCGACCGGCACGATGAAAAATTCGTCGCGGTCAACTGTGCTGCCATCCCCGAAAGCACGGCCGAAAGCGAACTGTTTGGTCATGAAAAGGGCGCCTTTACCGGGGCCGCAGGCCAACGAATCGGCTGGATCGAGCACGCAATTGGCGGCACGCTGTTTCTGGATGAAATATCGAGCATGCCGCTCGCCCTTCAGGCCAAATTGTTGCGCGTCATCGAACAGCGCGAAGTGGTGCGGCTGGGCTCCAACGCGCCGGTAAAAGTCGATTTTCGCCTGATCTGTGCGACCAACGAGGATCTGGTTACGGCTGTCGCCGAACGCAAGTTCCGTGAAGACCTGCTGTTTCGCATCAACACGTTCGAACTGTCCATCGCCCCCTTGCGCGAACGCCAGGATGATGTCGCCCTGCTGTTTGATATCTTCGCCGAACGGGCGGCCGAACGGTTCGAACGCCCCTACGAGCGCGTCACACCGGTTCTGATCGCACAACTCAAATCCCATGAATGGCCGGGCAATGTGCGTGAACTTAAAAACATGGCCGAACGCTATGTCCTGCTCGTCGGCAGCCCCGAGGAACGCTTCAAACGCCTGTTTAAGGGCGGATTTGAGCAACCGCCCACACAATCAAGCGACCTGGCCCTTGCCGAACAGCTTCGCGAATTCGAGGAACGCATCATTCGCGATGCCCTTGATCGCCATGATGGCAATGTCAAATCGGTGATGGAAGAACTCGACATTCCGCGCCGAACGCTCAATGAAAAAATGAAAAAACTCAACATCCGGCGAGACAAACCGGCTTAAGTGTTTGTTGCAATGCGATAATTCATTCGCACTTGCAGCAAATCGGCAAGATTCCGCCGATTGATTTTGGTAAATCGGCAAGATTATGCCGAATTGCCAAATTGAATTACTCTAAGTTATTGATTTTTAATTGTTATTTTTAATGTCGCTTTGGCATACTCATTGCAGACATTAATCCCAAAATGATAAACTAACGAAAACCTCGAGGGAGGAAATCTAACAGCCTGTCCCATTCGGACGGAATAGATGGCTGTCTGAACTCACCCCTCAAACCTGGTTCTGAACTGCGCCCTGCATCTGATCGGCACCTATTGGCTCGATCCTGATCAGGTGGCCGCAGGGACCCAAAAACAACAGGCCCGGATAACGGGTCATGCATGAACATGAAGAGCCATATTCTGAAAAGATCTTTTGGATCTATTCGTCGTTAAGAGTGTTAACCCAAGGGAGGACTACTCATGAAGCTCCGTACTCTGCTTACTGCAGCAGCCGCAGCCATGATGCTGACCGCCGCACCTGCGTCGGCACAGCAACTGTCAATCGCAACCGGTGGTACCGGTGGCACCTATTATCCGTATGGCGGTGGCCTTGCGGAACTGATCACCAAATATGTTGATGGCTCCAGTGCCGTTGCCGAAGTTACCGGCGCATCCGTTGAAAACATGGGCCTGATCGCCCGTGGCGACAGTGACATCGCAATCGGCCTGGCTGATACCGTCTATGCCGGCTTTACCGGCACCGGCAAATTCGAAGGCCGCACCCTTGATAACGTTCGCGCTCTGGCGTCGATCTATCCGAACGCAGTTCAGATCGTCACCATGGCCGACAGCGGCATCAACGGCCTTGCCGACCTTAAAGGCAAACGCGTTTCTGTTGGCGCACCGGGTTCGGGCACCGAAGTTTCGGCCCAGACCGTTCTGAACGCCAATGGCATCACCTATGATGACATCGAAGAACAGCGCCTGAACTTCAACGAAACCGCTGATGCGCTGCGTGATGGCGACATCGATGCCGGTTTCTGGAGCGTTGGTCCGCCCACCAGCTCGATCCTTAACCTCGCAACCACGCGTGACATCAAGCTGATCGCGCTGACCGACGAAGAAATCGTTGCTGCCCTTGATGCAGAGCCGACCTTCGCTGCCTACGCCCTGCGTACCGGCATCTATGAAGGCGTCGAAGCACCGGTAAACACCGTTTCGACCCCGAACGTTCTGTTCGTGAACGAAGAAATGGATGAAGAACTGGCTTATCAGATCACCAAGACGCTGTTCGAACACGTCGACGAGCTGATCGCCATTCACCCGGCTGCAAACGACACCACGGTTGACTTCGCTCTGAACTCGACCCCGATCCCGATGCATCCGGGCGCGCTGCGTTACTACGAAGAAACCGGCAACCCGGTTCCGCCGCAGCTCTATCCATGATCTTGAATATGTTGGGGCGGCCAGTTTTGGCCGCCCTTCTTCTCCTGACAGCAGCGTGTGCGGGTCCGACCTATCAGGACCACGTCAAACCCGGCACCGTCATTGATCATCTTGAGGTGATCGGTGAGGACGGGTCGCTTCTGGCCAGAACCGAAATTCCGCGTCAGACCGGCTGGTGCCTGTATTGGAACCACTCTGTAACCGGTGATGGCGTAATTGATTGTTATGTCGACGATCTGGGCAAGATGGTTCTCCATCGCGCCTATCAGCCCGACTTCGCGGCAGGACTTGGTCACTATCCCGGTCGCGGTATTCTGACCAGCGCAGAAGGCGGCGGATACTGGATCGAAGATATCGACGAGCCTGTGCGCAACAACGCCTATGTGTTACGTGTGGGCTCACTTGCGGTTAATCATCGCATCGTCACCGACCGTGACGAAATCAACCTTTCAAAGATGGCTGAGCACACCCGTGTCACCATCCGCCTTGATACCGAGGAATAAGTCCCATGTCTGAACAGGCACCGCTGCCTTCCATGACGGATCGATTGCCGCAGCCCAAACTGGTCTTGCTTGCAATTTCGATTGTTGCCGTTGCGCTCTCTCTCTTCCAGATGTATGGCGCAGGGATCGAACCGCTTGGCCTGTTCTATCAACGCAGTATCCATCTTGCGTTCGTGATGTTCCTCGCCTTCCTGATGTTCCCGGTATTTGGCAGCAACAAAAAGCGTGGCGCACTTGGCTGGCTGATTGATATCGCCTTTCTTGCCGGTGCTTTCACCACGGGCTTCTATCTGTCCTTCTATCTTGACGAGATCATCAATCGCGCCGGCTTCTGGAGCGACACCGACCTGATCATTGGCGTGATCGCCACCGTCACCGTGCTGGAGGCCAGCCGCCGTGCCGTTGGCCTTGGCATGACCGTGATTGGTATTGTCGCGATCATTTATGCCCTGTCCGGTCCGCGTGGCGCCCTGCCCTGGGTTGGCGAATGGCTGCCCGGGATCCTTTCGCATCGTGGCGCCAGCATCGATCGCCTCGTCGGTCAGCTTTACCTCGGTCAGGAAGGCATCTATGGCCTGCCGATGGGGGTTGCGGCGACTTATATCTTCATGTTCGTGCTGTTTGGTGCCTTCCTTGAAGTCACCGGTGCGGGCAAATTCTTTATCGACATGGCCTATGCTGCCACGGGCAAAAAGCCCGGCGGTCCGGCCAAGGCCGCCGTTCTGGCATCGGCTGGCATGGGTTCGATCAGTGGGTCGGCCATTGCCAACGTTGTCACCACCGGTGCTTTCACCATTCCGCTGATGAAAAAGCTCGGCTACCGTCCGGCACAGGCCGGCGGTGTCGAGGCAGCAGCCTCTACCGGTGGTCAGATCACCCCGCCGCTGATGGGCGCGGGTGCGTTTCTGATTTCTGAATATACCCAGGTGCCGTATCTCGAAATCGTGCTGGTTTCGATTTTCCCGGCCATTCTCTATCTCGGGACGGTTTATCTGTTCGTGCACATCGTTGCGCTCAAACAGGGTATGCGCGGCATGCCGGTCGAAGAACTTCCCGACTGGAAAGAGGTTCTCAAGGAAGGCTGGCAGTTCATCCTGCCACTGGGCATTCTGATTTACCTGTTGGTGCTCAATATCTCGCCAATGCGCGTTGGCTTCTGGGCCATCCTGTCGGTCATGGCGGTTGCGGCTTTGCGCTATGCGCTGTGGTTCTTCTTCGTCGCTCCGCAACAGGGCGACAAACCAAGCCACGACAAACTGGTTGCTGCCATCCGCAAGGGTATTGCCATCACGCTTGCCGCTCTTGAGCTGGGTGCGAAAAACGCCGTTGCCGTTTCGATGGCCTGTGCGGTCGCAGGCATCATTGTCGGCGTGGTCGGCCTGACCGGTCTTGGCCTGAAATTCTCCTCGATGATGATCGCGTTTTCGGGCGGCAACATCGTTCTGGCCCTCGTTCTGGTCCTGATCGCCAGCCTGATCCTCGGGATGGGTCTGCCGGTGACGGCATCCTATATCGTTCTGATCGTGCTGGTTGGCCCGGCCCTTTCCAACGAGTTCGGCATTCCGCTGCTGATCGCCCATCTCGTGGTCTTCTGGTACTCGCAGGATAGTAACGTCACACCGCCCATTGCATTGGCGGGCTTTGCGGGGGCTGCCATCGCCAACGCCAGTCCCATGGAAACCAGTGTGCAGGCGTGGAAGTTTGCCAAGGGTCTTTATCTGATCCCGGCCTTCATGGTGTTTAACCCGGAAATCATTGAAGGCGGCTCAATCCAGATCGTCCTGTGGACAGGCTTTACCGCCATCCTCTGTCTGGCAGCCTTTGCTGCAGCGCTTGAAGGCTATCTGTTTGCGCCGATGGATCTGTTCTCGCGGATCATCATCGTGCCGGCAACCATCGGGGTGTTCTATCCGGACTTCCGCGCGGAAGTCGCTGGTACCCTCGTCCTTCTTGCGGTCCTTGCCTTTAACTGGTGGCAGGGCAAAAAGAACGGCCCGACACCGGTCGCCGCCGCAAGCTAGATAACAAATCCCTCCTCAAGGGAAACCAAAAGCCCGCAAGCTTCTTGCTTGCGGGCTTTTTCTTGCTCAATCGTTGTCACTATTCATTAGAGCCTATAAATTTACCCAAATTGAAAAGGTGACAGGAACATCGATTTGAAATGGAACGATCAGCTAAAGCTACTAGCTTGCGGCACTGTTGTGGGAGGCATCCTTTCGCCAATATTTTTTACCGATATCCTCGGATATCGCCGAATGGCTGAATGGCTTCCATTAAACACAGGCTTTGATCTAGGTTCATTTCTAGGTGGCAGCATCGCTGCTGGTGTCGCTGTCGGACTTTTCATGTTGCAGCGATATGTTGATCAACAACACACAAGACAAAGGCAACTGTTCCGAATCAGAATGTTCTCCATTCGGGCGATTGAAAATGTCGAGAATCTACTCAAACGTAAACATAAAGACGCGCCGGATATGCCAGAAATCCTGAAAAACCAATCTGGTTTTCCAGCAATTGCGAAGATCTGCAAAGATGCATCTGAGCAATACGACCAGCTTCCCGAAGAAGTGTTAGAATATCGTCGACACTTAACTTCTGAGTCCGTTTTCTTTGTTAAAAGTCAACTGGAACGCATTTGGCGTAGCTTTGCAGAAATTTCTGACGGAGGTGACTTGTCAAAACCGATAGTGCAAGCCCTTACTGACATTGCACTACAAGAAGAAAAAATAAGACTAATTATCACAGCGATCCAGCTAGACTCTGGAACAGAACGCTGGAGAAACGCTATAGCTGAACGAAACAAAGTAACCCTAACAGCCCCCACACAACTAATCGAAGACCTTGAGGAGCTCGAAATTCTCTTACATTCCTTAAGAAAACTGTGTCAGTAAAGCGCATGATTTGGCTTAGTTTGCCCCCCACACCCATACTCCGTAAACTAATTGATCCTAGAACTGCGGTTTCGCATGCAATTTCTGATCTTGCTTAGAGAAGCCCCGCGCCAACTGGCTTTTGGCGCGCTGCACAGTTTCGGCTCCTCGTTCGGGCAGACGTTTCTCGTCGCGCTGTTTGTCCCCTTCATCTCGGCCAGTCTTGCGCTAAATGAAACCGAGTTTGCCAATATCTATGCCGGCATCACCATTGCCAGTGCGCTGTGCCTGCCGGTTGTCGGGCGCTGGATCGACAAGGTCGATATCCTGTCCTACAGCCTTGCCACCATGGCCCTGCTTGCACTGGGCTGTGTGCTGATTGCGGCTTCTGACAATGTCTGGATGCTGATCGCAGCCCTTTTTGTACTGCGTCTGGCAGGCCAGGGGTTGATGACCCATGTCAGCATGACCGGCATCGCACGCTATTTTTCACGAAATCGCGGACGTGCGCTGGCGATTGCCAGTTTCGGCTTCCCCCTGGCAGAGGCCATCTTGCCCGCCACCCTGCTGGCCCTGATTGCCGCCTTTGGCTGGCGATATACCTATGCCGGGTCGGCCGCCTTTATTCTGATCATTTTGCTGCCAGTTGCGATCTGGCTTATTCGAAGCGACGCGAAGTTCCGCAAGGCACCAGCAAAATCAAACGAATCGGCCAATACCGCCGCCGCACCTGATCCGAACAGCGCGGAAAGCACCGAGTCCCCTTCAGGCACCCCCAAAACTGATCATCCGCGCCTGTTCAAATCGCTTTATGTCTGGTTTTGCATGCCGATGCTGGCCGCACCCCCGCTAATCATGACCGCGCTGTTTTTCCATCAGGGGGCAATTTCCAATCACAAGGGCATTGATCTCGGCTGGTTTGCCGCCGGGTTCACGGTTTTTGCCATTACATCGGTGTTGGGTGCGTTTGGCAGCGGTCCGCTGATTGACAAACATTCGGCCCGTCGCCTGTTTCCCTGGCACCTGATCCCGATGATGGCCGGGATCGCCATTCTGGCACTGACAACCGTGCCATGGGCGATCCTGATCTATATGGGGCTGGTTGGGGTTACGACCGGGTTTGCCACGACATTGCGCACGGCCATCATACCGGAACTGGTGCCACTTGATGAAATCGGGGCGGTGCGCAGCACCCTGACGGCTGTGATGGTTCTGGCATCGGCAATGGGACCGGCGATTTATGGCTGGATGTTTGCCGCCAACATCTCGATTGCCATGATGCTGCTCATGACCCTGATCGCATCCCTGATCGTCAGTGTCGGGTCCTGGTTCTCCGAACGTCCGGGCTTTTATGTGCCGCCCAATATCGCGCCCAAAGAAAGCTAGGATCCCGACCCTGGACCAAAAAAAATGGCCCGGATCACAAAAGTGACCGGGCCAGTCGGGAAAACAGCGTCAAATAGGGAGGAAGACGCTAGATAGAAACCGTAGTTCGTCGTCGCTGCCTGCGGGAGCACCTCTTGGGGAGGAAAATCAATCAGCGCTCAACCGCATGCAGTTAGAAGGTAGATTAGGCAGCACCGCCAACGGTGCCCGCCGGATGGTTTACGTCGGCTGATTTCTCGGAACCTTTGAACAGGTTGCGGAAGAAGGAGCCTACGAATTCAGCGCGCAGCTGCTGACCTTTACGTACACCTGCCTCGATTTCGGTGGTGGAGATGTAACGGTTGGTGATTTCTTCGTAAGTGGCCATGGTGACCTCCTTAAAATTTCGTTCGTTGCGACGCCATGTCGCTCTCGATGAACCCAATCTAATTTTCTTTACTGGGAATGAGAATTCCCTCAATATGCACATTACTTGTGAACTATCGTCATAAATAGGAAGTTCGAAATATGGATCGCGCCGCGGAAATGGAAATCTTTGTCCATGCTGTCGAGGAAGGAAGCTTCTCGGCCGCTGCCCGGACAATGCGCCTGTCACCGTCAGCCGTCTCGAAATACATCTCGCGCCTTGAGGACCGCCTGGGTGCACGTCTTTTGATGCGCACCACACGCCAGCTCAGCCTGACCGAGGAAGGCCGTGCCTTTTACGAACGCGCCCGCACGATCCTGAACGAGATCGAAGAAGCCGAAGAAGTCGTCACCCAGCTTTATGCCGCCCCGCGCGGGACGCTTCGGATCAACGCATCGGTCGCCTTTACCAAGATGCAGGTGGTGCCGCTGATCCCTGAATTCCTCGCACGCTATCCCGATGTTCGGATCGAACTGACACTTGATGACAAATTCACCGATCTGGTCAACGATGGCTATGATCTGGCCATTCGCCTGTCCGCGCTTGAGGACTCGTCCTTGATCGCGCGTAAATATGCGGTCAACCGCCGCATGATCGTGGCATCGCCGGAATATCTTGAAAAGAACGGCATCCCGCGCAAGCCACAGGAACTTGAAAACCACAACTGTCTGCATCTGTCATCGCGCGAAAGCTTCAATGACTGGCACTTCGAAACCCCGGATGGCCACGTGTCTTTCCGTGCGCAGGGCTCGTTCTCGGCCAATGACGGTGATGTGCTCCACGAAGCGGTTCTGGCCGGGCTTGGCATGGCGCGACTGGCCGAATATCTCGTGCATGAAGACATCCGCACCGGCCGCCTGACCCCGGTCCTGACCGAATATGTCCATGATCAGGCGTGGATTTCGGCGGTGTATCCGCATAAACGCCACCTGTCGCCCAAGGTCCGCGCCTTTGTCGACTTCCTGGCCGAAAAATTCACCCCGGTCCCACCGTGGGAGCTCGGCTTCCGCGATGCGCGTGCCGTACGCCGCAACAGCGACGGCACCACCGACACTTCCAAAACCGCCCGCGATCTCGGGAAATAAGTCCTAGAACTGCAGGGCCTTCTGATAGGCGGCAAAGTCAAATTGGAACTGCAGTTCTGACGAATTGGAAAGATCATCAAGAATGCGGCTTTCCCCGGTCCGGGCGAAGCCGCATTTTTCATAGAATCGATGACCGGCTTCAAACCGCGTATCGGTCCATAGCATCACATTTTCACATTCCGGATGCGTCTGCCCCAGCCACGCCAGTGCCTTGGCCATCAGCTTTTGCGCCATACCCCGCCCGCGAACAGCGGGATGCAGATAAACCTTGTGCAGTTCAGCTTCACGGGTGCTTGCATCATATTTGACGCCAAAACAGCCCAAAACCCGATCGCTGTGATCGACGGCAACCCAGATCCGGCCATCATCGGCCTTGAAGTCATCGGCAATCGCATCGAGTTCGGGAAATTCCCCCGCCCGATCAAATACGCAGCCCGGATAATCGGCAAAGACCAGCGCGATCAGTTCGGCAATGCCATCGCCATCACGGTTAAAGGCCGGGCGAATCGTCACATCGCCGACCGTATCCGTCGAAACATTTCCCATCAGCCCAGCTTGACCCCCTTGGCCAGCTTGTCATAACCGCGCAGCACCGCCTCGGCATCCGCCACCGATTTCCCCGGACGCTGAATGCGCGTCGGGCGCAGTGCACCCGTGCCACAGCTAATCGTCAGCTTGTCATCAAGGATCTCGCCCACCGGGCCGGACTGATCAACCACCTCGGCCGCCTGCACCTTGATACGTTCTTTACCGAGTTCGAAATAGGCGCCCGGCCACGGCGTAAAGGCGCGGATTTTGCGTTCCAGGGCGGCGGCATCCTCATTGAAGTCAAGCTTGGCCTCGGCCCGTTCCAGCTTCGCGGCATAGGTCACACCGTCTTCCGGCTGCTTGGTTGCAACAAGCTCTCCGTTCGGCAGCTTTTCAAGCGCCTCGACAATCAACTTGCCGCCCAGTGCCGCCAGATCATCATGCAGGGCATTGGCATAGGTCTCGGACGTGATCGGCAGTTCGCCAATCAGCAACATGTCCCCGGTATCCAGCCCGACATCCATCTGCATGATGGTGACACCGGTCGCATCATCACCGGCCAGAATGGCCCTCTGGATCGGGGCCGCCCCGCGCCAGCGCGGCAGAAGGGATGCGTGAATATTCAGGCACCCGTGCTTGGGCGCATCAAGAATGGCTTTCGGCAGGATCAGGCCATAGGCCGCGACCACCGCAACATCCAGATCAAGATCGGCAAAGGCCTGCTGTTCTTCGGGTGATTTCAGCGACACCGGGGTTCTGACCTCAATCCCCTGATCAGCCGCCCAGGCATGCACCGGGCTTGGCGTTTCCTTGTGCCCCCGACCCGCCGGGCGGGGCGGCTGCGAATAGACGCACACGACATCATGCCCCGCGGCCACCAGATCCTTCAGCGCCACAAGGGCAAAGTCCGGGGTTCCCATAAAGGCAATGCGCAGCTTGGTCATATCATTCGTCCATTCATCTTTTGACTCTTCTGGCGGCAATTTGGCGTTATCCTGCCCAAATGACAAGCCAAGCCTTACCTCAATCGCCCAAATACCCGGTCAGCCATATCTGGCATGCGGATTGGAGCATGTCGGCCAAAGGCCGCTGGGTCGCCAAGGCCCGCCGATCCGATACCGGCTGGGAAATCCACACGATCGAGCCGGTCGGGATGCTAAACCAGTTTCGCGGGTCCCTGTCGGATCACGGCGCCCAAAACCCGGTCTGGCTTGGCCTTGATATGCCGATTGGCTTTGTGGACGCATGGTATAACGGCGCGAATGTCAAAGACTTCAAAGCTCTGCTGAGCCTTCTTGAAACTGATCAGTGGCGGGAATTCTTTGATGTTTGCCAATCACCGGATGAAATCCGCCATATACGGCCATTCTACCCACAAAGTTCCGGTGCAAAGGGCAGTGTCACTCGTGATCATCTGATCAAGGCGCTGGGTTTGGCAGATTTCAATGCACTTCATCGCGACTGTGAATTTCCCACCAGAAAGCGCACTGCCGCCTGCCCGTCCTTCTGGACGCTGGGGGCCAATCAGGTCGGCAAGGGCATGCTGCACGGCCTCAAACACCTGATTCTTCCGGGCTACGCCGATGGTTTTCACATCTGGCCCTTCATGGGGGATCTCGAAACTCTTTGCAAATCCCCCGGCGTCACCCTGATTGAAACCTATCCCGGCGAAATTTATGGTTGGCTTGATGCAAAAAGTGAGTTGACTAAATCAAATCAGAACAGCCGCGAGCACTACCTGCACAAACTCCGCGATAATGCCCACGCTAATGGCATCGAAATCAGGGATGCTGTCTGGAACGATATCAAGGATGGCTTTGGCCCGGATCACGGCAAGGATGACGCGTTTGACGCCCTGATCGGCGTGATGGGTCTCATCGAAATTGCCGACGGACGCCGTCCCGAACATCTGCCCCGAACACCAAGCGTTTTGGAACGCGAAGGCTGGATTGTCGGGCTCGATCCGGCCGACATCAAACCTCGCCACCCATAAGGCGCGCAAAACAAAAGGGCCGGAAAACCGGCCCTTCGAATGCGGTCGCGGATCAGAAGCCTTAAGCAGACTTTTTGGTTTTCTGTAGCTTCTGGACTTTCTTGATGATCATGTTGCGCTTAAGCGCGCTGAGATAATCGGTGAACAAGACGCCATCAAGGTGATCGATCTCGTGCTGGATGCAGGTCGCAAGCAATCCGTCCGCCTCGATCTCGTGCGTTTCGCCGTTTTCATCCATATAGCGCATGCCGACTTCGGCCGGGCGTTCGACATCGGCATATTGTTCCGGGATCGAAAGACACCCTTCCTGATAGATTGAGGTTTCCTCAGACTCCCAGATGATCTCCGGGTTGATCAGTTTCAGCGGTTCCGGCTTGTCCTTGTCGTCAGACACATCCATGACGACCACACGCTTCATCACCCCGATCTGCGGTGCCGCCAGGCCAATGCCCGGTGCCGCATACATGGTTTCAAGCATGTCATTAAGAAGGGTCTTGATCTCATCATCCACTTTTTCGACCGGCGCGCACTCCTTCTTGAGGCGCGGGTCTGGAACAATAAGAATTTCACGCAGGGCCATGGGTCTCTGATCCGGTTTCGAACTGGTTTGAGGGTCAGGTCCCCCTAATTTGGTTTAAATGGTTCACCTGATTTGCGCGCTCCTGCGTCAAACCCCTTATCCGGGAGACCTCCCCCGCACTGCGGGCTTTTCCTAGGAGATCACAAATATAACGCCTGCCATTCAAATCAAATTAGGGGGACCTGACCCTCCTATGATTATATCTAATTTCGCGCTTCGAGATAAGGTTTCCCCACGCCCAAGTCAAGCAAGCAGCCCGATTTGCCGGTGATAGCTGCCATGCCGGCCCCCTGGACGGCACCAAAAACCGATGCATCAATCCTGTGCATCGTCCTTGGTGTTGTCCTTGGGTTCGTTGCTTGTGCCGTCCGCCGCATCCTCTGGCCCGGGCAGCAATTCCATCTTGGTGATTTCGCGCACATGGGTTTCCGAGGCGGCCGGTTCCTCGATTGTGCGGTCGTCGGCAACGATATGCTTTTCCCTAAGCTTGCGCGCCGAAACAAGAACTGATCCCTCCAGGGATCCCAGCGTCTTGTTGTAATGCTTCACCGTGCTTTCAAGCGACTTGCCCATCGAACTGAAATGCTTGGCAAGCGCACCCAGACGGTCATAAAGCTGCAAGCCGATTTCACTGATATCGCGCGCGCTTTCGGCCAGCGCTTCCTGTCGCCAGCCATAGGAAACGGCCTTAAGCAATCCAAGCAACGTCGTCGGCGTCGCCAAGATCACGCCATCGCGGAAGCTGTCCTCGATCAGGCGCGGGTCGCGTTCAAGGGCGGCCGAAAAGAAGCTTTCACCAGGCAGGAACAGCACAACAAATTCCGGGCTGTCGACCGACTTCCAATAGGACTTTTTCGAAAGATCCGTAATCACCTTGCGCACATTGGTGACATAGGTCGCCATCAGCGCTTCGCGCCGGTCATCGTCATATTTCTCGTCAATCGCCTCAAGATAGGCCGATGTCGGGGCCTTGGCATCGACCACGATGTTTTTGCCACCGGGCAGGTGAATGACCATGTCGGGCTTTTGCACGCCCTCGTCGGTATTGAAATGCACCTGCTCGTCAAAGTCACAATGCTTGAGCATCCCGGCAAGTTCGACAATCCGCTTAAGCTGCAATTCGCCCCACTTGCCCGAGACCGACGAACTCGACCGAAGGGCCGAACTCAGCGTCTGGGTTTCCTTGGACAATTTGTTTTGCGATTGCACCAGGGTCCCGACCTGCTCGCGCAGCTCGCCGTAAGCTTCCTTGCGGTTTTTTTCAAGCTCGTTAACCTTGCTGTCAAAGGCCTCAAGGCGTTCCTTGATGGGTTTTACAATCCCGTCAATTGCCTGCTGGCGTTTTTCAAGATCGCCCTTGGCCCCTTCCTGCAGACGCGAGAAATTCTCGCGCGCAAGCTTCATGAACTCATCGTTATTGACCTTGAGCGCATCGGACGACAGCGCCTTGAAACTGTCCAGAAGCTTGGTCTTGGCGTCTTCAAGCATCTCGAGCTTTTCTTTCGCCGCCTCGCGCTCTTTCTCAAGCGCTGTTTCAAGCTCTGATCCCTTTTCACGCCACTGATCAAGGGCAGTGCGCAATTCCTTCATCTCGGCTTCAAGGATGGGCACCCGGTTGGCCGTGGTTTCGGCAATGGCCCGCTTTTCTGACGCTTCGGAGAGTTTTTCACGCATCTGTGCGACCTCGGTCGCAAGGTCGCGCCGGGTATTTTCCGCATGTTCAAGCTGGGACGCCAAAAGGGCGGTGCGCGACTCCGTCTCGGTCTCAGTGGCATCCTTGATGCGTTTGACCATCATGATGCTGAAAACAAATGCCAAGACAGATGCGCCAAATGCACCTACGGCCAGAGAAATCGGATCCATTGTCCCACCATTCGATTGCGTACTGGATTCTTTGTATCTGTTTTGTTCCGTCAAATCCAGAACCGAACTGCCATGTCCGCGCCATCATCTTCGAAAAAAATGTAAACAACTTCACTGGCGAGGTCGCAAATTTCAAATATATATCAAATGGATAAGGGAATAGAACCAAGGCACAACAGCCAAAGCGGCCAGGATACGCAACCACGCCGGGTATTTGGGCGATGTCGCGTAATACGGTGCGCAAAGAAGGGGCAAATAACGCCCCGATCAACGCGAAACCGTCCCGGACCGCCCCCGTCTTAAGTTGTATTCCCTCCCTACTCTCTGCGCACTAGCATAGGGCGCAAGCGACAGGTCCGACTTTGCCATCCCCAAGTCCGCCAGAAACAATCAGGCCGGGCAGGGCGGCAGGGCAGGTTCTGAACCGCAACGAAATTACTGCATCGGACGGATGCCTTTTCGAGCCCCTCTTGAAAAGGCATCAAAACGCCCCGGTGCCGACCTAGTGACACAGGAAACGAACAAGAGGCCACATATGTCTGCGAACGTTTATCCCGTACCTGGCGACATCGCAAAGGGCGCCCTGATCGACAAGTCCAAATACGACGCCATGTACAAACAGTCGGTCGAGGATCCGGAAGGCTTCTGGGGCGAACATGGCAAACGCATTGACTGGATCAAACCTTACAGCACCGTCAAGAACGTCAGCTACGATGCCAAGGACCTCTACATCAAGTGGTACGAAGACGGCACGCTGAACGTTGCGGCCAACTGCCTTGACCGTCACCTTGAAAAGCGCGGCGATCAGACCGCCATCATTTTCGAGGGCGATGATCCCAACGTCTCCGAACACATCACCTACCGCGATCTCTACGAGCGCACCTGCCGTTTCGCCAATGCGCTGAAATCGATGGGCGTTGCCAAGGGTGATCGCGTTGTCATTTATCTGCCGATGATCCCCGAAGCCGCTGTTGCCATGCTGGCATGTGCGCGTATCGGTGCGATCCACTCCATCGTCTTTGGCGGCTTCTCGCCCGAAGCACTGGCCGGCCGTGTCGAGGATTGTGGTGCGAAAGTCGTCATCACCTCGGACGAAGGTCTGCGTGGCGGCCGTTCGGTGCCGCTGAAACGCAATGCGGATGAAGCCCTGTCTCATCCGGGCGTCAAGTCGGTCGAAAAGATGGTCGTCGTCAAGCATACCGGCAAGGACGTTGCCTGGAACGATGCGCGCGACGTCTGGTATCACGAAGTCTGCGAAGCAGCATCCACCGACTGCCCGCCGACCGAAGTCAACGCCGAAGACCCGCTGTTCGTTCTTTACACCTCGGGCTCGACCGGTAAGCCGAAGGGTGTTCTGCACACCTCGGGTGGCTATCTCGTTTACGCCTCGATGACCCATGAATATGTCTTCGACTATCATGAAGGCGACATTTACTGGTGCACGGCCGATGTCGGCTGGGTCACCGGCCACAGCTATATCGTTTATGGCCCGCTGGCCAATGGTGCGACGACCCTGATGTTTGAAGGTGTGCCGAGCTACCCGGACGCATCGCGCTTCTGGCAGGTCTGCGAAAAGCACAAGGTCAACATCTTCTACACCGCACCGACCGCGATCCGTGCCCTGATGCGCGAAGGCGAAAGCTTCGTGAACAAGGCCGATCTGTCATCCCTTCGCATCCTTGGTTCGGTCGGCGAGCCGATCAACCCGGAAGCCTGGGAATGGTATTACGAGCATGTCGGCAAACGGAACTGTCCGATTGTTGATACCTGGTGGCAGACCGAAACCGGCGGCATCCTGATTTCACCGCTGCCGGGCGCGACCGACCTTAAACCGGGTTCGGCAACCCTGCCGTTCTTTGGTGTTCAGCCGGCCCTTCTTGACAACGAAGGCAAGGAACTCTCGGGTCCGACCGACGGCAACCTTGTGATCAAGGACAGCTGGCCGGGTCAGATGCGTACGGTTTATGGCGACCATGAACGCTTCATCCAGACCTACTTCAGCACGTTTGCCAACGTCTACACCACCGGTGACGGTGCCCGTCGTGACGAAGATGGCTACTACTGGATTACCGGTCGTGTCGATGACGTGATCAACGTATCGGGTCACCGTATGGGCACCGCCGAAGTCGAAAGCGCACTGGTTGCCCATGCCAAGGTGGCCGAGGCTGCCGTGGTTGGCGTCCCGCACGACATCAAGGGTCAGGGCATCTATGCCTATGTGACGCTCAATGCCGGTGAAGAACCGACCGAAGAGCTTCGCATGGAACTGGTCAAATGGGTCCGTAAGGAAATCGGCCCGATTGCAAGCCCGGACTTCCTGCAATGGTCGCCGGGTCTGCCGAAAACCCGTTCGGGCAAAATCATGCGCCGTATCCTGCGCAAGATTGCTGCCAACGAATATGATCAGCTTGGCGACACCTCGACCCTGGCCGATCCGGGCGTTGTCGATGATCTGATCGACAACCGCCAAAATCGCTAAAACAGAATCGCCAAGAGCGACTGTTGAACGACCCAATTCCGGCGGCTTCGCGTCGCCGGGATACCCTTACAGGGAAAGGCTCCTGCTTTGCAGGGGCCTTTCTTGTTTGCCGGCTGTAATGCGGATCGCTTCCGGGGCTCGACGTAAAGTCGTATCAACGCAATAATCACCAAACCAAAAAGCCACCCCAAAAGACCCTTCAGCGGAGGACACCACCGTGACACGCCCCACCCACAAAATCGCAGTCATCGCCGGCGACGGCATCGGGACAGAGGTCATGCCAGAAGGCATTCGCGTGCTTAAGGCCGCAGCAGAGGTTTTTGACCTCAACCTGACCTTCAACGAGTTCGAATTCGGTTCGTGCGACTACTATCAAAAGCACGGCCAGATGATGCCCGATGACTGGCGCGAACAGATCGAACCCCACGATGCGATCTTCTTTGGCGCCGTTGGCTGGCCCGATACCGTGCCCGACCACATTTCGCTGTGGGGATCACTGATCATGTTCCGGCGCGACTTTGACCAATATGTCAATTTGCGCCCGGCCAAACTGATGCCTGGTGTGCCCTCACCCCTTGCGGGTCGCAAACCGGGTGATATCGATTTCTATGTCGTGCGCGAAAATACCGAAGGGGAATATTCCTCGGTCGGGGGCAAAATGTATCCCGGCACGGATCGCGAAATCGTCATTCAGGAAACCGTCATGTCGCGGACCGGCATTGACCGCATCCTGAAATACGCGTTCGAGCTGGCCCAGAAACGCCCGCGCAAACATGTGACCTCGGCGACCAAATCGAACGGCATTTCGATCACCATGCCCTATTGGGATGAACGTGTGATCGAAATGGCAAAAAACTATCCCGACGTCACCTGGGACAAATATCATATCGATATTCTGACCGCCCAGTTCGTCATGAACCCTGATCGCTTTGACGTCGTCGTGGCCTCGAACCTGTTTGGCGATATCCTGTCTGACCTTGGCCCGGCCTGTACCGGCACAATCGGCATCGCGCCATCGGGCAACATCAACCCGGAACGCAAATTCCCGTCCCTGTTTGAGCCGGTGCACGGTTCTGCCCCCGATATCGCGGGCAAGGGAATTGCCAACCCCATCGGTCAAATCTGGTCAGGCGCGATGATGCTTGATCATTTGGGCCACACCGATGCCCATGACGCCATCATGCGCGCGATTGAAGCCGTCCTGCTCGATGAAAACCTGCGCACCGCCGACCTCGGCGGCAAGGCCGACACCGTCACCTGCGGCACGGCGATCGCCAAGGCGCTTCGCGACAACGCCTGATTTCGCGTCGATCAAAAATCCGGCCACATAGATGCCTGATCCCGTTAAAGCAGGGATCAGGCATTTGTCGCTTGACCCATACAAAGGATCACAACCGAAACACACTTATTTGAATTCGCCGGACCAATTTTTTGCATTACTGAGTAATTGAACACTCATTCCAAAAATTGGTCAGGAGGGTCAGGTGTCGTTCCTTGCATCTATATCTTTGCGTCGCGTCATCCCGACCACAATCGCCATTTTGGCAATCATCGCTGCGGCGGCCACCGCCCTTTCGAGTTATCTGATTGCGCGCGATGCCCTGAATATGGGTGCCACCGAAAAACTTTCCGCCGTTGTCAGTGCCCGTCAAAGCGAGCTTGATGGTTATTTCCGATCCATCGAACAGGATCTGGTTTTACAATCGTCCAGCCCCGCCTTGCGCCAGTCGATCACCATCTTTGATTTCGCCTGGTCTGATCTGGGCAGCAATGCGATGGCCACATTGCAACATCTCTATATTGATCAGAATCCTCATAGTGCCGCCGAACGTGACATGCTTGATCAGGCACCGGACGGGTCGACCTATTCAGACATTCACAAACAATATCATCCCTGGCTGCGACAGTTGCGCCGCGAACGATCCTACGGCGATATCTATCTGATCGGCGCACAGGGAAGTGTCCTGTACAGTGTCTCCAAGACCGACGACTTTTCCGTCGATTTATCCAAGGACACCTATGCCCGATCCGGTCTGGGAAAGGTCTTTGCCACCGCCCGTGATGCAAAACCCGGCACCGTCAGTTTCGTCGATTTCACCCACTATGACCTTGCAGACGGCAAACCTTCGGCCTTTATGGCCGCGCCGGTTTACGATGAAGCCGGATCGAACCTGATCGGGGTCATGGCGGTGCGTATCACGGTTGATCGGATCAACAGCACATTGCAAGCTGCCCAGGGTCTTGGCGAAACCGGCGACACCTATCTGGTGGGTAAAGACGGCTTGATGCGTAATGACACCCGCCTGATGACCGAACCAACCAGCCTCTCGCGTGAAATCAAGGCAACCCCCGTCAACCTCGCACTTGCGGGTCAGACCGGCACAATGACGGTTGATGATTTCGACGGGGCAGAGGTGGTTTCGGCATATACCCCGCTTGAAATTCTCGGATCCCGGCTGGCCCTTCTTGCGACAGTTTCTGCCGATGAAGTGTTCGCACCGACGATCAATATGCGCAACGCATCCTTGCTGATCCTTGTCATTGTTGCCGCCATCGCCACCATTGTTGGCTGGTTGCTTGGACGTGGCATCACAGGGCCACTTACCCACGCGGTCTGCATGATGGAAAAACTCGCGGCCGGCCAGCTTGATGCGGACATCCCGGACACAAAGGGCAACAATGCCATCGCCAAAATCATGCAGGCCTTGGGCAACTTCAAGCAAAGCTTGCTGGAAAATGATCGCCTGACCCGTCAGCGCGAAGAGGAAAACCGCGAAAAACTTGCCCGCGCCAACGCGGTCGCCGATGCGGTCGACACCTTCCGCACCCGCGCAGATAATGTGGTCCAGGCGATTTGCCACGCGTCTGAATCGATGGGCAATACCGCCAATGTCATGTCAGACGCTGTATCCGATACCACCCGTCTTGCAAGCGGTGTCGTGACAATTGTCGAACGTGCCGCTGACAACATCAATTCCGTTGCCAGTGCAGCAACCCAGCTTTCGTCCTCGGTCAAGGAAATCGGCGATCACGTTCATACATCAAGCACAATTGCCCAAGGGGCTGTGACACGGACAGAACATAGCAACCGACTGGTGCAAAGCCTGTCGGAAAGCACAGTCAAAATCGGCGAAGTCATCACGCTGATCAGTGACATTGCATCCCAGACCAATCTGCTTGCGCTTAATGCCACCATCGAGGCCGCGCGGGCGGGCGAAGCCGGCAAAGGCTTTGCTGTGGTTGCCAACGAAGTCAAAAACCTTGCCGCCCAAACCAGCCGTGCGACTGGCGAAATCAGCGAACAGATCCTAGAAATTCAGGAAGCAACCCGGGAATCCGTTACCGCCATGCGCGATATTTCCGAAGTCATTGACGAAATCAACACGATCTCCAATACGGTTGCCCGGGCCGTAACCCAGCAGGACGAGGCCACCAACAACATTGCGATGCGCGCCCGCGACACCGCACAGGGCACGCGCGACGTCCTCGATAGCATCAATGGCGTTCAAAGTGCCGCCTGCAAAAGTGAAAACGCGACCGACGATGTGACCAATGCGGCAAATGAACTCTCGGTGCAGGCAGAAAATCTGCGCAACGAGATCGACCAGTTCCTCGCAGCCATACAGACCGACGACCGCGCCGCCGGATAACCGTATGCGCAAAAGTTATGTGGCCTCCGCCAGACTGCACCTGCCGGGACTTCCGTTCCCGGCAGTTTTTTTGCCCGCGCGTCCATGACCAAAAAGCCCCGGCACATCCGTGTCACGGTTGTGCCGATCTTTAAATTGGTATAGGTACAGCCTGCTGCGATGCAGCAACGAACAGGATGGTCTTGGGGAGACCTGTCGCTGAATTTCCGGCTGACGGGATCAAGTTGACCACCTGATGACATTTCAGCCCGGGGGACAACCCATTGCAAAGTCGGGTGCAAAGTCGGGCTTGACCGAGACGGAGACTTTCTGTGAATAGCGATTTTTTGCCGCGTTTGCGGGCTGAATGGCTTGGCAACATTCGCGCCGATGTGCTTTCGGGCCTTGTCGTTGCGCTGGCCCTGATCCCAGAGGCCATTGCCTTTTCCATCATTGCGGGTGTTGATCCGAAGGTCGGGCTTTATGCCTCCTTCTCGATTGCCGTGATCACCGCCATCTTTGGCGGCCGTCCGGGCATGATTTCGGCCGCCACCGCCGCCACCGCGGTTCTGATGGGATCGCTTGTGCGTGAACACGGGCTGGATTATCTGCTCGCCGCTACCGTGCTGGCCGGCGTCCTTCAGATGCTGGCAGGTGCGCTGCGTCTTGGCTCATTGATGCGCTTTGTTTCCAAATCGGTGATGACCGGGTTTGTCAACGCGCTGGCCATTCTGATCTTCATGGCCCAGCTGCCCGAACTGACCAATGTCAGCTATATGACCTATGTGATGGTCGCAGGCGGCCTTGCCATCATCTATCTGTTCCCGCGCATCACCAAGGTTATCCCGTCTCCGCTGATTTGCATCGTCGTTCTGACCGGTCTGTCGCTGTTTATTGATGCCGATCTGCGCACGGTGGGCGATATGGGCGCGCTGCCCGATGCCTTCCCGGCGATCTATTTCCCGGATGTACCGCTCAACCTTGATACCTTCCTGATCATCCTGCCCTACTCGGCAGCGGTTGCGGCTGTGGGTCTTCTTGAAAGTCTGATGACGGCCCAGATCGTTGATGATCTGACCGATACCAGTTCGAACCGTACGCGCGAATGCTATGGTCAGGGGATCGCCAACTTCTTTACCGGCTTCATTGGCGGTATGGCCGGTTGCGCGATGATCGGCCAGTCGGTGATCAACGTGAAATCGGGCGGTCGTTGCCGTCTGTCGACCTTCCTGGCCGGGATTTTCCTTCTGATCCTGATTGTCGTGCTGGGCGATCTGGTGGCGATCATTCCGATGGCCGCCCTTGTTGCCATCATGATCATGGTCTCCATCGGCACATTCAGCTGGTCGTCGATCAAGGACCTCAAGGACCATCCGCGCAGCTCATCGATTGTCATGCTGGCGACCGTGATCACGGTGGTTGGCTCGCACAATCTCGCAATCGGCGTTCTGGTCGGTGTGTTGCTGTCGGGCATTTTCTTTGCCTGGAAGATCGCGCAGATTTTCCGCGTTACCAGCACGCTGTCTGAGGACAGCACGCATCGTACCTATGAAGTGCGCGGCCAGATCTTCTTTGCCTCGGTCGAAGATTTCACCAAGGCCTTTGATTTCCGCGAAGCACTCGACAAGGTCACGATTGATGTCAGCCACGCACATATATGGGACATTTCAAGTGTTGCAGCCCTTGATATGGTCGTGCTCAAATTCCGCCGTGAAGGGGCCGAGGTTGAATTGATCGGTCTCAATGAAGCCAGCGAGACAATCGTCGATAAACTGGCCATCCACGATAAGCCCGGCGCGCTTGAACGCCTGATGGGCCACTAGGAACAGGGGAACGATCCATGACACATCTGATCGCACTGATTGACGGATCAGGCTATTCGCAAAGTGTATGCGACCTGACCCGCTGGGTGGCAGAGCGTACCGAGGCCTCGGTCGAACTGCTCCATGTTCTGGGGCGGCGCAACACCGATTCCGAACCGGCAGATCTGAGCGGCAATCTCAAACTCGGTGCCCGTTCGGCCCTGCTCAAGGAACTGGCTGATCTCGACGAGCAGAAAAACAAGCTCGAACTCAAACGCGGTCGTCTTCTGCTTGAAGAAGCCAAAACCGGCCTGACCGACAAGGGCCTTGAAACCGTCACCACCAAGCTGCGCCATGGCGATCTGATCGAAACCATTGCCGAGTTCGAAGGCGATGCCGATCTGATCCTTGTCGGCAAACGCGGGGAAGCCGCCGACTTTGCCAAGCTGCATCTTGGTTCGAACCTTGAACGTGTGGTCCGTGCGGCCAAAAAACCGATCCTTGTCGCATCGCGCGCGTTCAAACCGATCAACAAGTTCCTGATTGCCTTTGATGGCGGCGAAAGTGCGATGAAGGCGGTGCGCCATATCGCACAGGGCAAGCTGTTTACCGGCCTGCCCTGCACGCTGCTGTCGGTTGGAAAGCCGACCAGCTCGCTGCAGGAAAAACTTGATGAAGCCGCCACCATCCTGCGCAAGGCAGGCTACGAGGTTGATGCCGGTATCGTTCCGGGCGAACCCGAAGAGGTCATCAAGGACAAGATCGAAGCGGAAAACATCGATATTCTGGTCATGGGCGCCTACGGCCATTCGCGCATCCGCAACCTGATCATCGGCAGCACCACCACCGAAATGGTGCGGTCCTGCCATGTGCCGGTGATGATGTTCCGCTAAAACGTATCCTGATCATGGATCAAATACCAAGCCCCGGCCATCGGCCGGGGCTTTTTTATGCCTTAGAGCAGTTTCCGTTTAGATCGAAGCGTTTTGTTCGTGTTTGGCGAATTGTTTGGCAAGGCACAGCGCGCAAGGGCGATGCGGAGCATCGTTCAAGCGGTGTAACGCCGCAAAACATCGCCAAACCGAACCCTTCGGGCCGGGACATTCTTCTGCCCCGCAGCGTCAAGGATCTTGAACGTAGCACCGCTACGCTCGGTGATCCTTTCCTTGCAGGACAGAAGAATGCCTCCAGCGAAACGGTTCGATCTAAACGGAAACTGCTCTAAACGTCCTTGATCGCGATCTAGGACGCCAAACGACACCTGACCGGTAAAGCTCATCGCATGATTTGATTTGTACAAAGGACCCAAACATGCTGCGTTTTGCCCCAACCAATTTTGCCCTGACGGCTTTTGCCATTCTGGCCGTTCTTGTCATTTCCTTCCCGTCACATGCATCGCAGAACACCCCTGCCGCTGGCTTCCGAGAACTCACCATCGCCGCCAATGACAACGACCGCGCCTTGGCCGGTGCGATCTGGTATCCGACGGCGGATACAAACCCGCCAACACGCATCGGCGAAAACCCGATCTTTTTCGGTCAGATCGTGCAGCCTGATGCCAGCATTCAGGACGGACGCCATCCATTGGTTGTGATGTCGCACGGCTTTGGTGGCAACTGGCGCAATCAGGGATGGCTTGCCGTGGCCCTTGCCCGGGCGGGCTATGTGGTTGCCGCCATCAATCACCCCGGCACCACCAGCCGCGATCTCACCGCCGAAGTCGGATCGGCATTATGGCTCCGTCCACGCGATATCAGCCACCTGATCACATCGCTTACCGATGACCCGGCATGGTCGCCCCATCTGGACGCGGCCAACATCACGGTGATTGGTCATTCGCTGGGCGGGTGGACAGCGCTTGAGCTTGCCGGTGCGCGCCTCGACATGGACCGCATGGATCGCGAATGCAAACAGCATCCAGAACTCGCCGCCTGTGATGGCATCACGGAACTTGAAGTGGGTCGCGTGCCTGCGGAACGCGCAAAGCTTGCCAACGACCTTAAGGACAACCGCATTCGTGCTGCGATCTCGCTTGATCTTGGGCTTGCCCGTGGGTTCACCCCGGAAAGTCTGGCTGCCATCAACATCCCGGTTCTGGTCATTGCCGCCGGTGCGCCCAATCCGAAAATCCCCATGGAACTTGAATCGGGCTATTTGATCGAATTCATGCGGCGCGACTTGACCCAATATCATGACCTGCCCGGTGCCGCGCATTTCAGCTTCCTGCCCCAATGCAAACCAAATGCCGCGATACTGCTTGAAAACGAGGTTCCCGGCGATGGCATCATTTGCCTCGACGGCGATGATGCAACGGATCGATCAGACCTGCATCAACAGACCATCACCCTTATTCTCGACTTCCTGCGTTCTGTGAAAACAGCTTCCTGATCGGACCAAACGGCTGATCTGATTGCCGCTCATCGGGATGTGGGTCCGCGGTGCGATATGCCCGTGGCCCCATACCGGTGACGCGCAAAAATTCGCGGTTAAAGTTCGATTTGGTCTGAAAACCACATTCGAACATGATTTCGGTTACCGGCTTTTCCGTTTTTCGCAGCAGGCTTTGCGCCTCGGCAATCCGGTATTCATTGACCACCTGTGACACATTGCGGCCAAACCGGCGGTTAATTGCCCCGGAAATCTGCCGTGCCGGGATCACCGCACGGCGTGCCAGCCGATCCAATGTCAGATCAGGGTCGCGATATAAATGCTGTCCGATCACGACATCATCAATGGCGGCAAGGATCGCATCATCCTCCCCGATATCCTGATCTGCCTGACGATCATGATCTTGTGCCGGTGCTGTCCCGGTGCCGTCCGAGGTTACAGACTGCGGGCTTAACCGCCCCAACCGCGTCATCAGGATCGCCAGCACGACCAGAACAACCAATTGGCCGTACCCGACAATGGCGGCTGCGTGCGTGCCCTGGGTGTTGCGAAAATCAAGGGCAATCAACCCGTCGACCAAGGCCGAAAAGATCAGCGCCCCGCCAACCACGGCAACAATGCCCCGAACCGATCCGACATCGCCCAGCCGTGCCTGCGCAAAATGGTCTTCGCCGCGGCTGGCCAGAACCATCAACGCAATACCATATCCGGAAAATTGCACCGAAATCAGGAAATCGACCGGAATATGCCATCTACTCCAGGTCACACTGGCGATAAAAATGATTAAAACCGGAATAATATGCATCCACGTCCATCTGGATCGTAATTTTTCCTGCGCTCCGAGTGCGGCAAAGCACATCCAGGCAATCGGCGGCAGCATCGCGGCACATAGCGGCCGCAAGAACCGGAAAACCATCAGGTCAAACTGCCAGCGCAACCCGACCATCACCACCAGCGCCAAACTGGCCGCCACAAAGATCCGCAGGCTCCGACCGATTTGCCCGCCCGGTCCGCGCAGGATCAACCGCACCAGCAAAATCGCCAGCAACAAGGCAACAACAAACGGCAACGGGATTTCAAACATAAGGCTCGGCACAATCTGGAAACTGGCACAGGTAACCTTATGTTTGTCCCGCGTGTCGCCGAGGCAGGCAACAAAAAAAGACTGCGACGATCTATCTCCCGTCGCAGTCTTTGGATCTTAAAGTATGTTGCGAAACCGATCAGTGCAGCAGGAAACGTCCCAGATTATTGTTGATCTGGCGTTCCAGTTCGCGATCCAGATCCATCAGAAGGGCTGTGGTTTCGTCGTAAATCGCCTGTTCGCGCTCTGCCACTGACATGGATTCCGGAAGGGTGCGCGACCGTTCGGCCATCGCACTTACTTCACCCTTTTGCACGCCATTGGCATCCAGCAATTCAAGCTTTGCGGCCACCTTCAGATCAATCTTGTCGGACTGATCATCGGTAAACACACCCTTGATGCCCTTAGTGGTTTTAAGTGCGTTCGAGGTCACTGAGGCTTCGGTCACGCTATAACGCAGCATATCACTGGTGCCGGCGGTCTGGATGCGGTCATCGGGCCAGTTCATTGCCATGCGGCCAAGATTGAACGGCAAGGATGACTGGATCGATCCTTCGGCGTTATCCGACCAGGCCGCAAGTTTTTCAATCGGACCGGCAGCAAAGACAATCGGATCAAGATGGCGCCATGTCACATCGGGATAGGTCGCGACCGGGCCACTCGTACAGGCTGTCATCAGCGCAAGTGCCGCCCCGGCAACGACGGCCCGCAGGCCCTTGATGGACAAAACCGTCATGTCTTCGATCTCCTTTGCTTATAAAAAAACAACGCCACCACGGCGGATAAGTGCCATGGTGACGTTGCTTTAGGATTAAGGCAAGGCTGTGACGATGCGGGTCACAGCAATGCGCCTTGCCGCTATCAGATTTTCGGCGACCCTTCTTCGGGCGCGTCAGCCTTAAGCTGGCGCAAATCAGCCTCGTTAAAGCCGTATCGCGTGTTGCAGAACTGGCACGACACGCCGACCTCGCCGGTATCGTCCTCGCGCATCGACAGAAGCTCCTCCAGCGGATAGGTCACAAGCGCACCCTCGATCTTCTCGCGCGAGCAACGGCATTTGAACCGAAGCTCGGTCTGATCAAACACGCGCGGTTCCTCGTCATGGAACAAACGCCAGATCAGGTCATGGGCCGAAAGCGAAATATCAACAAGCTCGGTCTCGGTTGCACTGGCCATCAGGATGGTCGAACGGTTCCAGTCCTCGGCAACCTTTTCGGCCTCTTCCGGGGTGGCGGCATCGCCTGATGCGCTGACCGGCATCTTTTGCAGGAACAAGCCACCAACCCACCAGTCATCTGCGGTCTCGCCGCGATGGACTTCGATCTTGAACGATGTTTCAAGCTGTTCGGACTGACGGAAATAAGCCTCGGCACATTGCGCGAGCGTCTCGCCCTCAAGCGACACAATCCCCTGATAGCGATCATGCTCGTCACCCTGATCGACCGTAAAGGCGATATGCCCCCGCCCCATCAGTTTCAGAACCTGACCACGAAGGGCATCTTCGCCGCCTTCTTCCTCGGCAATCATGGTATTGAGGCGCTCTTCATCCACGCGCAAGCAGGCACGCACATTGCCATCGCTGTCGACATCAACCACCAGCATGCTGATCGGCCCGTCGGACGACGTCTGAAGGGTAAACAGGCCTTCATATTTCAGCGACGATGACAACAGCACCGCAAGGCCGATGATCTCGCCCAGCAAGTGATTGGCAAGCGGCGGATAGGTGTGCTGCCCGATGATGGTCTGCACCGTCGGGCCCAGGCGCGTGAAGCGGCCACGGATATTGGAATGATCCAGCGTGAAGGGCTGGCAAAAATCGACAGCAATCTGCATGTTCGCTTTCCGGTATTTCAAAGGTTGGGGGCCGTATAACAACACCGACCCCGCATTGTCGAGGCGATTCAAACCATCACCCGACCGCATGGCAAAAGGGGCAGCCAAAGCCGCCCCTTACGAATGCACAAAACCTTATTTAATCACAAGGTTCAGGATGGCAAGCCATTCAGGCAATAAAGCAGAACGCCCTTTTGCGCATGCAGGCGGTTTTCCGCCTCGTCAAACACAACCGACTGCGGCCCGTCAATCACCGCGTCGGTGACTTCCTCGTTCCGGTGGGCCGGCAGGCAATGCATGAAGATCGCATCATCCTTGGCCTGTGCCATGGTTTTTTCGTTGATCTGATAGGGCGAAAGCGCCGCCATGCGGGCGTCGTAATCTTCATCGCCCATCGAGACCCAGCAATCGGTCACCACCACATCGGCACCGGCCAACGCGCTGTCCATATCGGTCAGACGCACGTTGCCGCCTTCGGCATTGGCGGTTTCAATCAGACCCTGATTGGGGCGATAGCCAACCGGGCAGGCCATATCCAGCGCAAAGCCGAATTTCGGCGATGCATGAATGAACGAGGCCGAGACGTTATTGCCATCCCCAACCCAGGCAAACTTAAGGCCTTCAAGCTTGCCCTTGTGTTCCTTGATGGTCATCAGATCGGCCATGATCTGGCACGGGTGGCTCTGATCGGTAAGCCCATTGATCACCGGCACGGTGGCATATTCCGCCAGTTCGTGCAGTTTGGATTCATCGGTGGTCCGGATCATGATCGCATCGACAAAGCGTGACAGAACGCGCGCCGTATCGGCAATGGTTTCCCCACGGCCAAGCTGACTGCTGTCGGCATCAAGGGTCACCACGTCACCGCCAAGTTGGCGCATGCCGACTTCAAATGACACCCGCGTACGGGTCGATGGTTTTTCAAAAATCAGCGCCAGCGTCTTGCCCGCAAGCGGCTTGGCACCAAACGGCGCGTTCCCGGCCTTTTCAGAGTCGCCAAGGGCGAGAATGTCTTGAAGGTCGCTTGCCGACATTTTGTCGAGATCGAGAAAATGGCGAATATCAGTCATCATAAATCTTCCTTACGCGCCCTTATTTGCAGGTTACTTGCAAAGGGCTGCTGCGGCTGCATCAATGGCAACCAGCGCTTCGTCAACATGGGCTTTGGTGATGTTCAGTGGCGGTATGATACGCACCACATTGTCGCCGGCCGGCACCGTCAAAAGATTGTGCTCACGCAGCTTGGCAACAACATCAACATTGGCCGGTTTGGTTTTCATCCCCAACAGCAGGCCCATGCCACGTACTTCTTCGATAAAGCCCGGGTGCTTGCGTTCAATCACCTCAAGGCCATCCTGGATCAGGCGGCTCATTTCCAGAACATGATCCATGAAACCGGGTTTCAGGACCTCGTCCAGCACCGCATTGGCCGCCGCTGTCGCCAGCTGGTTACCGCCAAATGTCGTGCCATGCATGCCCGGCGTAAAGGCAGCTGCTGCCTTTTCATTGGCCAGCAACGCCCCGATCGGGA
Source organism: Thalassospira sp. HF15 (assembly GCF_011806525.1). GTDB lineage: Bacteria > Pseudomonadota > Alphaproteobacteria > Rhodospirillales > Thalassospiraceae > Thalassospira. The sequence goes on from NZ_JAAVKI010000002.1 coordinate 119,874, forward strand.
AGCCCCCGCCAAGCCCCTTGGCCGAGGAAATGATATCAGGCTCCATATCCGACCACTGATAGGCAAACAGCTTGCCTGTCCGGCCAATGCCCGTCTGGACCTCGTCGAACATCACCAGCATGCCGAATTCATCGGCCGCCTTGCGCACCCCTTCAAGATACCCTTCCGGCGGACGGCAAATGCCACCTTCCCCCTGAATCGGCTCAAGGATGATCCCGCCGGTATTGGGCGTGATCGCATTGCGCAATTCATTAAGGTTGCCAAACGCCACCCGGTCAAAGCCATCAGGCATCGGACCGAAACCTTCGCGGTATTTCTCGCTATAGCCTGCGGTCAGGGTGCCAAGCGTTCTGCCATGAAACGCATTGGTCGCCACCAGAATACGGTTCTTTTCCGGATTGCCCGACACATGCTGATAACGCCGCAGCATCTTGATGCCGGCCTCATTGGCCTCGGCACCCGAGTTACAGAAAAACACCGCATCGGCAAAGCTGTTGGCAACCAGCCGCTTGGCCAGCTTTTCCTGACCGGGCATCTGATACAGGTTCGACGTATGCCAAAGCTTGCCAACCTGCTCGGTCAGTTTTTCAACCAGATGCGGGTGCGAATGCCCCAGCGTATTGACGGCAATGCCCGACCCGAAATCAAGGAATCGTCGGCCGTCCTGCGCATAGAGATAAGGTCCTTCACCTTTCTCAAAGGCCAGATCGGCCCGCGCGTAGGTCGGCATGACGGGAGTAATCACTTCTTTATTCCTTATTTCGGGTAAAAATCAAATTCCTGACCAATTGGTCAGGGTCCAGCAGAATACCGGGAAGCCGAGGAGTATCAAGAGATTCATACCCCCTGTCAACGCCGCAAAAGCACGTACGTTCCGGATTCTAAAATGGTCATCAAAATGAAAAAGGACGGCATCCATATCAGGATACCGTCCTTTTTGGTTTGGCTATCGGGTCCGGGACTATGCCTTAAGCTTGTAACCCGTTTTGATCATGCGATAGCACAGCAGCCAAAGTGCTGCATTGACCGCCGCAAGGACGACGACCCCGGTCATGATCGTGCCATCCGAAATCCCGGTAAAGCCATAGCGGAACCCGTCAATCATGTAGAAGAACGGGTTGAAATGCACCAGAACCTGGCCGGCTTCCGGCAGGCTTTCCGCACTGTAAAACGTGCCTGACAGGAAGGATAACGGGGTGACGACAAAGTTGGTCACAACCGCGATATGGTCAAACTTCTCCGCCCAGACGCCACCAGCAATCCCCAAAAGGGCCAGCATCAGCGATGCCGAAATGCCGAAATACAGGATCGCCCAGATATTATGGATGCCGACCTCGACAAAGAAGGACATGAAAACGGCGGTCACCAGACCAACCATCATTCCGCGCGTCACCGCGCCAAAGGCAAAACCGGCAACCATTTCACCAGCCGACAGTGGCGGCATCAAAACATCGACAATATTGCCCTGTACCTTGGCAATCGTGATCGAGCTTGATGAGTTGGCAAACGCGTTTTGCACCATGGTCATCATCACAAGACCCGGTGCAAGGAAGGTGGCAAACGAAATGCCGTTAACCGTTTCAACCGCACGCCCAAGGGCGAGTAAGAAAACAGCCAGAAACAGCAGGCTGGTGACAACGGGTGCTGCAACGGTTTGCAGATACACATTCAGGAACCGACGGACTTCTTTGGCATAAAGTGTCCAAAGTCCAAGCCAGTTCACAGCCCCCATATGACGCGGGGCAAGAGCACGTTGCTCTGACTCGTTCATGGAATTTCCTTCGGAAAAATGCAGACAATTGCGCGTAAAATAGGGAGAGTAGGGGCATCCTTGCAAGGGTGCGTATTCATTCATCACGGCTGATATGATCGATAAACAGCGTCAAAGCCCGGAAACAGTAGCATCTGGCGCGCAAAAAAAGCCCGGCGGCAATGCCCGTTTTGCCAGTGCCAAGGCCCAAAACGGCAAAAACGCCAAAACCCCGCGCGAACCCAAACGCCCGCGCAAGGTCACCCGTGACTATCTGATGAATTATGCCACCTGGTATCTTGAACGCTTTGCCGCCTCACGCGCCCGGCTAGAAAAACTGATGCGCGGCAAAATCCGCCTGTCTGTTGCCGAATATGGCACCGACCCGGACGAAGCTGTCGAATGGATGAATTCGGTTCTGTCTGCCTGCGAAAAGGCAGGCTTCATCAATGACGATGCCTATGCCAAGGGACGGGCGCGATCGTTGCTCCGCCGGGGCAAGGCCCTTCGTGTGATTGCCGCTGATCTGTCATCGCGCGGCATCGCAAGCGACCAGATTGATACCGCACTCAGCGAACTTCGCGCCGAGGCCGAAGACGCGGCCTTTGAGGAAGTGCGTGGCACCGATCCCAACATTGCCGCGGCGGCCGCCTATGCGCGGCGTCGCCGTCTTGGCCCGTGGCGAAGACCCGATATTCGCGAAGAAAAACGCGACAAGGATATGGCTGCCCTCGCCCGCCAGGGCTTTGGCTATGACACCGCAACCCGCATCATCAATAGCGAGATCGAGGAACTCGAGGACCTGCTGTCGATGATTGACGGGATTTGATTGCGCCCCCAAAGCCGGGTATCACTTAAGGCAATGACATCCTGACACTTATTGATCGGAGACCCCATCATGATGGTCCGCATCTACCACAATCCGCGCTGCTCGAAATCGCGCCAGACCCTGGCCCTGATCGAAGAACAGGGCATTACGCCCGATGTCATCGCCTATCTCGATACCCCGCCGACCCCGCAGGAACTTGGCGAAATTCTCGATATGCTCGGCATGAAACCCGAAGACATCCTGCGCAAGAAAGAAGCCCGCGAAGAAGGCATTGCCGATCTGCGCGGTGATGAACTGATCGAATCCCTGTGCGCCCATCCGCGCGCGCTTGAACGCCCGATTGTGGTCAATGGCAACAAGGCTGTTCTCGGTCGTCCACCGGAAAACGTTCTGGAAATTTTGTAACGCTGAGGCTTGGAGTGCCGCCGACATTTGGCGGAAGGTGGGGCGGCCCCACCTTCCAAGACTTTTAGAAGTTAAACGTCAACTGGCGAGGCCAGCGACGCGTATGTGCGCAAACATACTCGCGATGTCCGAAACGGAAACGCTCATAGGCTCGCACGAAAACACGGCTTTCTTGCATCAACAAATTCCTTATTGACGGAATTGAATTGAAATCGGCAAGAAAAAGTGCATAATTAATGGGCACTTAAGGCATGCACAATGCTTGCCGAAGGCTTGATACGGTATCCAATCTTGGGCTTCTGAACCAAAATGGATGCTAATGTTGAGCTTTTAAAACCAAAGGCATAACGGTCCTTGCCGACCTCCATATGTTAGCGGTTCAAGCGCCACGGAACGGCCGCCAAGCAGATTCCGTGGCGCAAATTCTCTAATCAAAACCATTACTTTTTGCTCTTTTGGCAGTTAGGTACTGAACCAACTTCCAAATTGCGTCTTTGACATCAGCGTCCAAGTCATCTTCAGTCATTAGATCAACCAACTGATGTTCCAACGGCTTTGCTGGAGCAGGAGGTTGAATTGGCAACTCGTTCTCTGCTTTTAGATCGTTGCCATTGTTCTTTTTTCTCTGTTTGGAACTTTTTCTAGAAGACGACGAAGACGCAATTGGTTTGCGTGCCTTCAAATGCGAAGATAGCGGAACCTCCGCAAAGTTTGCTGCAGAGATGAAAAATGCAGCTGACTTATCTACTGTAGAGCCTTTAACGTCATATACTTCACGTAGGTGCTCATCGAACTGGCCGGCAGTGGCAGTTTCTAGATCAATTGAACTATCCCACAGCGATGAATAGCCAACTCGTAGAATATCCCTCAGTATTTGCTTTCGATCCTCGTCAGAGGCATTGACGAACTCGACAAATTGTTTTGAAGGGATTCCGTTTTCGTCGATCAAGTCCAACGATTTCAGCGCAGATATTGTGCTATAAATAACGCTTCCGGATGCGGCTCCGAAAACAGTCTTGTCTATCCTATTGGGAACACCATCTTCTCGCAACTTATTGGAAAAGTTGACGAAAGAAGAAAATGTGGCATACGGAGCAGACTTTGACACCTGAGAATCGCCCATAAATCACCATGATTGTTTTATGTGTGGCTCTGTCCTAAATACCAAATCGCCACACACAAATCAAATTGATTCGAAATTCGGCGAAATATCTTTTGCTTTCTCTGAAAAGTATTATGCCGAAATAAGTTTTGTGCCGCATCGGCACGGGCGTTTTTCATAATTAACAAAGGTAGAACGCCTCCAGACGTATTATGCCTTGCGCAGAAAAATACGCATGCACCTGTGGGGAGGTTGTTGATGATTGCTGCTTTTGCCCTGATTCTTGTTTGCCAGCTCTTTGGCGAAGTGGTTTCGGAACTGTTTGATCTGCCGGTACCCGGTCCGGTGATTGGACTGGTCTTGCTGTTTATCGGTCTTCTGATCAAACGCAAACCACCCAAGGTGCTGACCGATGCGGCCGATAATCTGCTGATCCATTTCTCGTTGCTGTTTGTCCCCGCCGGGGTCGGGGTCGTGACCCAGATGGATCGCCTCAAGGGTGATTGGCTGCCGATTACGGCCGCACTTGTCATCTCCACCCTGTTGACCATGGTTCTGACCGCGTTCTTGATGTCCAAACTGCTGCCCAAAGCCAAACCGGGCGAACGTCTGGAGGATGGGCAATGAACGAAACCGATATCACCCAGCTTTGGGTTTACCTGTCGGCCAAACCCCTCACAGGTCTCACCATTACCCTTGTCGCCTATGCCATCGGTTTCTGGCTGTATCAGAAAAGCGACCGCAACCCGATCTGCAATCCGGTGGTCATCGCCATTGCCCTGATTGCGATGCTGCTTAAAGTGACCGGTACACCCTATGCGACCTATTTCGAAGGGGCGCAGTTCGTCCACTTCCTGTTAGGTCCGGCAACCGTGGCACTGGCCGTGCCGCTATTTCGCCAGACCGAAACGCTTAAACGTGCGCTTCCCGTCATTGCCTTTGGGGTTCTGTTCGGGTCACTGGTCGCAAGTGCCAGCACCGTGATCCTTGCCTGGGCATTGGGGGCAAGTCCTGAAACGCTGGCATCTTTGGCCCCGAAATCGGTCACCACCCCGGTCGCCATGGGGATCGCCGAAAACATTGGTGGTGTCCCGGCCCTGACCGCTGTTTGCGTGATCGCCACCGGCATTGTCGGCGCGACCCTTGGTCCGATGGTGATGAATATGGCACGTCTTAAGGACTGGCGCGCACGCGGTTTCGCCATGGGTGTGGCATCGCATGGCATCGGAACGGCGCGCGCCTTTCAGGTCAATGAAACGGCTGGCGCCTTTTCGGGCCTTGCCATGGGCCTCAATACACTGGCCACCGCGCTGACCATTCCGTTTCTCTGGCACTGGATATTCGGATAAATCACCATCATCCTTGAAAGACTTCTTTAAAACCGGAATGCTTGCAACTGGCCAACTTTAAGAACCGCAACAACCGACACATGACGCAAGGAAACGGACATGAACATCAAGGTGTTTGGCGAACGCAACACCGGCACCAACGCCCTGATTTCGGTTATTCGCGGTAATTCCGGCTCTATCGTTTATCCAAGCGTTCTGGCCGAAATTTCCCCGGACGCGCGCAAGAACCTTGCGATAATGATGAAACTGGGCATTTCAAAAAAGGGGTCCGAACAGTTGATCGACGCGGCCTTCAAAGGCCGCCCGATTCTCGAGCAATGGAAACACGCTGCAACCTACTTTGACACAAGCACCATCACCGCTGATGCCCATTTCGTGTTCACGACGCGCCACCCGCTTTCATGGCTGATCGGCCTGTTCCAGAAGCCCTATCACATCCTGACACCCAAACCGGACAACCTGGTCGCTTTCGCCAAAATGGACTGGCAAACGGTGATTCGCGACAACCTAAACGGCAAAACCTTCAAGCCGCTTGATCTTTATGTCGAAAAACTCCGGTCTTACCAAGATCTGATGGGAAAGCTCGACGCACAAGGTATCGGCTATACGATCATCAAGTTCGAGGATTTTGTCACCGATCAGGAAGGTGTTTTCGAGCGACTGCGTCCGCACCTGAAAAATCCAGCCAAGAACTTTCAGGAACTGACCAAGTCGACCAAGGAAGCTGGCAAGGATTCCGCATATTACCGCAATTATTACGCCAAAGAAATTTGGCGTAAGGAATTCCCTGACATCGATAAGGTAGAGCTCCCCGCAGAAACCGAGCTGTTCAAGTTTTTTGGTTACGCCTGACGAAGCCCAATATGGAACTCAAACGAAAAGGGTGGGACACGTCCCACCCTTTTTTAGTTAACAACGCGAAAGCCTTGCGGTCGCGGAACCTGGTTGATCAGCCTGCGCGCAATTGCGACAGGAAGTCCGAGACGGTCTTTTGCAGACTGTCGATCTGCTTTGCCATGGCCCCAACATTCTCATCAAGCTCACTGGCAGCAGCCCCGCTTTTGGCTGCAGCTTCGTGAATCTCGTTGATGTTGGAGACGACCTCGTTTGATCCGGACGATGCGCTGGTCGCGCTGTTGGCAATTTCACTGACGGCAGAGTTCTGTTCGCTCACCGCTGATGAAATGCCCGTGGCAATCTCGTTGATCGACGAAATCGTATGCGTGACCTTCTCAATCGCCTCGACCGTGACCTTGGTTTCGTCCTGAATGCCGCCGATCTGCTGGGCAATCTCGTCGGTTGCCTTGGCGGTCTGGTTGGCAAGGTTTTTCACTTCTTGTGCAACAACCGCAAAGCCCTTGCCGGCTTCCCCGGCACGGGCCGCCTCGATCGTGGCATTAAGTGCCAGAAGGTTGGTCTGAGCAGCAATGTCATTGATCAGGCTGACAACCTCACCAATGCGCTCGGCTGCTTCGGCCAGTCCACCAACCATCTCGTTGGCCCGCGATGCTTCACCGACCGCAGTTTCTGCAATCGCCGTCGATTCACGGACCTGATCACCGATACCACTGATCGATGCCGAAAGCTCCTCGGTCGCAGCAGCCACCGTTTGAACGCTTTGCGCCGATTCATTGGCGGCCTCGGACACACGCTGGCTTTGGTTCAGCGAATGATTGGCAGATTCGCGCATCAACTCGGTCGATTTCTGCATACCGCTGGAAGACTGGCGCACGGACGCGACAATCTGGCCAATGGATTGTTCAAGTTCATGGGCCAGACGGTTACGCTGTTCCAAACGTGCCTCTTCGGAACGTTTTTCGGCGCCGCTTCGGGCAGCTTCGGCTTCTTCGATTTTCTCGGCCGTTTCGCGCCAACGCACAAGTCCGTTGGCGATCACGCCAATCTCGTCGGTGCGGTCGGTAAAGGAAACTTCCTCGGAAAAATCACGTTCGACAAACCGGGAAATGGTCTGACCCAGATCGCGAAGCGGGCCAAGCTGCCAGCGCAGCAGAAGTGTCAGCAAAACAGCCGATGCGATGGCAACGATGATACCAACAATGGCAATCCGGGTTTCGATCTCACCCGCAACTGCCGCGACCTCGGCCTTTTTGATCCCGACATAGAGAATGCCAAGCGTGTCGCCTGACGGCGATTTGATCGGCGAATATTGTGTCACATATTCCGTACCAAGAATAAGCGCCTCGCCGCGGAATGTGTTGCCCGACATGATCGGATCATAAGCGGCACTGCCCTTGCCCAGCATCGTACCCACCGCACGTTTACCGTCCGGCTTGATGATGTTGGTCGAAACGCGCACAAAGTCCTGTTCGGCCGGAACGTAGGCAAACACCGTTGCGGTCTGGCCGGTCGCAGCCCCAATCGAGTCGATCAGTTCATGTGATGACAGGTCGGGAATTTCGGGAATGACAAGATCAGTGGTTTCACCATCTTCACTGATCTTCATCGAAAATTCGGGGTAATTATCCTGAAAAATGGTGGCTGCAACACGCAGGTTCAATTTTTGTGATTCAAGGCTGTCACTTGCCACCTTGTCATCGATGCGCTGCATGATCAGCAAGCCCAGAAGCGCGATGCCTGCAATCAGGATCGCAACGGCGGCCAGGGCCACCTTAAAAATGAGACTCTTCGACATTCTCTCTCCCTTCGAATGGCGCGCCATATTCATCGTCTGAGCACATCAGACAACGTTGATTGATCAAGAGTTCAGTGTTCGAACAGGTATCCATTATATTGTATTAAATACCATAGGTTAAACTTCGGTATACAGCTAAACCTTGAATCACAATGACTTAAACGCGAATAACCCGATCTCCTCGCCATTTGCAGGACGTCGGAAACCGGGTTTTACCGATACCATCGGACAAAGTTCTGTGCTCGAAGATTGAACTGAAGAGCGGTTCAATAGACCGTGAGAGAAAAGTGATGCGCCAATCTGCAACCCGATGACATCACGCAAATCCCATTCACAGGAACCTTACCCAGCCGGGATGCCAGCAGGGCGCACAAGGCGCATGCCATCGCGGATATTGCGACCGATCAAATAGATGTTGATCGCCCCGGCCAAAAGCTCGATCCCCTGAACAACCGCAAACACGACGTCAAAACGCCCGTGCTGGGCCATTACGGCAAGCGATATGGCGCATGGCATCAAACACAAAACACCGTTGCCTGCGATGATTTTTATCCGGCGCAGCTTTACGCCAAGCAAGCCTGCCTTCTTGCCACCTGACAACCGAAAACCGGATGCCCCCGTTGCCATCAGGCACGGGATCAAAGCCAACAGGCCATAGGCAATCGCGGTCTTGACCAGGAGAATCTCTGCGACATTACCGCGGAGCTCAACAATCACGGTCGAAACCCAGAAAGTCGTGATCAGCAACAGGGCAATGCCACCGGCAATGCGGTGCAGGATCGATAAGGGGCGATACGTATGTGTGGACATCGGAATCTCTCTTTGATGATCAATGATTGCGATGTGGCGCCACACGTATTTAAATAGCATACTATGTATTACATAGCAAGCTATGTATCTACCCGAAGCACTGGAGACCCGATGTCCCTGACCCGCCATAGATCTGCTGGCTATATGACCAACTGGGCGGCCCGCCTGTTTGCCCGCATGATTGACCGCAAACTCAAACCCCTGGGTCTGAGCAGCGGTAATTTACCGGTGTTTTTTGCCCTCGCCGATGGTGGTTCGCGCACTCAAAAGGAACTCGCCCTTGGTGCTGGCATTGAACAACCCACCATGGCCGCGACCCTGAACCGCATGGATCGTGATGGATTGATTGTCCGCGAAAAAGACAGCAATGACCGCCGGATCACTCATATCCGCTTAAGCAAGGCGGCGCTTGCCCGCGCCGACGAGATCAAAACCATCGTTGATCAGGTCAACGAAACCGCATTGTCGGATTTAAACAGTCTGGAACGCCGCGTCTTCATGGAAGCCCTCGGCAAGGTCACCGCAACCCTGTCACAGGCAGACGATCCGTCTGAACCATAACAAGTCCAAAGTCGGATTCGTGTTCAGTAATCGACCTTGACGAAATAAAGCCCGTCGGCGGGCGCGGTTGGGCCACCCGCGGCACGATCACACGCCTCAAGCGCGTGCTTGACGTCAATCGGCTTCCAGTTGCCCTTGCCGACCAGAACCAACGTTCCGACCATATTGCGCACCTGATGATGCAGGAACGACCGGCTTTCGGTATGAACCCGGATTTCAAGCGGATTTTCGGTCCCGCGGCTGACTTCAAGCTTTTCAAGTGTCTTGATCGGGCTGTTGGCCTGACACTCGCTGGCGCGAAATGATGAGAAATCAAATGTCCCGATCAGGTGTTGGGCGGCTTCGTTCATCGCATCGACATCAAGGGGCTTATAAACCCCCCAGGCCAGCCCCGCCTCAAAGGTCAGCGGTGCCCGGCGATTGATGATGCGATACATATAGTATCGTTTCTTTGACGAAAACCGCGCATGGAAGTCCTCAGAAACCTCAACGCATTCCTTGACCGCCACCGGATCGGGTTTCAGGTGATGGTTGATCGCATTCATCACCGCTTCTGCCGGGTAGTATTTCGGCAGATCGAAATGCACCACCTGGCCTAACGCATGCACCCCGGCATCGGTCCGGCCCGAGACATAAACGCGCACGAATTCGCCGACGAATTTTTCGACTGCGGTTTCAAACACCTTTTGAACCGAAATCACTTCGTCCTGGTACTGCCAGCCGTGATAGGGGCGGCCATCATATTCGACGGTGCATTTATAGCGCTGCATGGGCTGATTTATATCTTCGGAATGTCTTCTGATCCAAAAGAAAACGAGGGGCGAATGGGCCCCTCGTTTCTGTCTCACACAAAGTCTGCGTGATTATTTCAGATCGTCATTGCCATAGCCAAGACGCAGGCGCAGCGCATTCAGCTTGATAAAGCCTTCTGCATCATGCTGGTCATAAACCGTGTCAGCTTCGAACGTGACGTGTTCTTCGGAATAGATCGAATTCGGCGACTTGCGGCCGGTGACGGTGACGTTGCCTTTATAAAGGTCAAGGCGCACGGTGCCGTTGACAGAACGCTGAGTGTCGTCGATCAGGCGCTGCAGGGCCTGACGTTCCGGCGACCACCAATACCCGTTATAGATCATCTCGGCATAACGCGGCATCAGCTCGTCTTTAAGGTGACCGGCGTTACGATCAAGCGTAATGCTTTCCATCGCACGGTGCGCGGTCAACAGGATCGTGCCGCCCGGGGTTTCGTAGACGCCGCGCGACTTCATGCCGACATAGCGGTTTTCCACCAGATCCAGACGACCAATACCGTTTTTACCGGCCAGCTCGTTGAGCTTGGTCAGCAAGGTCGCCGGGCTCATGCGTTCGCCATTGATGGCAACCGGGTCACCTTTTTCGAACTCGATTTCAATCGTGGTGATCGCATCGGGTGCGTTCTGCGGCGAAACGGTACGGACAAACATGTTTTCGTCCGGCTTGACCCACGGATCTTCCAGCGCCTTGCCTTCATAGGAAATGTGCAGAAGGTTGGCATCGGTCGAATAGGGCGGCTCATCGCCACCGGCCTTGTCGGCCGAAATCGGAATCTGGTGTTTCTGGGCAAAGTCCAGAAGTGCGGTACGCGAATTCAGATCCCATTCACGCCACGGCGCGATCACCTTGACGTCCGGCTTCAGGCCATAATAGCCAAGCTCAAAACGGACCTGGTCGTTGCCCTTGCCGGTGGCACCATGCGACACCGCATCAGCACCGACTTCCTTGGCAATCTCGATCTGGCGCTTGGCGATCAGCGGACGCGCGATCGAGGTCCCCAGAAGATAGACACCTTCATAAAGCGCATTGGCGCGGAACATCGGGAAGACATAGTCGCGGACAAATTCTTCGCGCAGATCTTCGATGAAGATCTGTTTGACGCCGAACATCTCTGCCTTTTTACGGGCCGGTTCCAGCTCTTCGCCCTGACCGAGGTCGGCGGTGAAGGTTACGACTTCGCAGTTATACTGTTCGCGAAGCCATTTCAGGATGATGGAGGTATCCAGACCGCCTGAATAGGCAAGGACGACCTTTTTGACCTGATCGCTCATGGGAGTGACGCCTTTCTTCTTCCGATGTAATGCAGGGCGCGGCACCCAACGCCTGCGTCCCGTCGGGGCTGCAACTCATATGTCGCAAATCGCCCCTAGACCTTGAGCGCGGAGTATAGGAAAACACTACTAGGGGGCAAGACCCAAGATGGGCTTGGCCGCAAAAAGGCACAAAAAGATCGCACTTTTTGTCTCTGTTTTGGAAAAATCCGCGCCGAATGCTTAAGAACACCGAAGAAACCGAGATCGATCTGCCCCAAATCGGCCCGCTGCCGGTCCGGTTACGCCCCAGTGCGCGTGCGACGCGACTCAAACTGCGCATTGATCCCAGTTTTGACGGGGTCGAAATCGTCGTGCCCAACGGGGTGTCGCGCAAGATGGCGATTTCGATGCTTCATCAGCATGGCGACTGGGTCACAGCCCACATGAGCCGCCTGCCCGAACGGGTGCAGTTCATGCCCGGTGCGTGGATTCCCTTCATGGGCCATGACCACGCCATTCGCGCCGTCCCCGATGCCAAACGCGGCGTCTGGGTTGAGGCCGGCGTCATCTGGGTGTCGGGCCAGCCCGAACACACCAACCGCCGTGTGACCGATTTTCTTAAAAAGCAGGCCAAACTTGAAATTGCCCCGCGTGCGCATGCCTATGCCGACATGATCAATAAAAAGGTCAATCGCATCTCGCTGAAAGATACCCGCACGCGCTGGGGCAGTTGTTCATCCTCTGGCAATCTGTCGTTCAGTTGGCGGCTGGTGCTGGCCCCGGAAGATGTTCTGGATTACGTCGTCGCCCACGAAGTTGCGCATTTGCAGGAACTGAACCACTCCGCGCGGTTCTGGGCCGTGGTCGAAGACCTTTATGGCCCGTCGAAAAAGCAGCAACACTGGCTTAAGAAAAACGGCCCGGCCCTGCACCGCTATGGCGCGGGCAGCTAGCAGACCGGAAGATAAAGGACGCCACAGATGCTGATCCCGTTGGAAACACTGGCAATTTTCATCCCCACGGCCCTGGCGCTGAACATGACGCCGGGCAATGACATGCTGTTTTGTCTGGGTCAGGGGATTAAATCCGGTCCGGCTGCGGGCAATGCCGCAAGCATCGGGATTGCCACGGGGTCCTTGATCCACACGGCATTGGCCGGGTTGGGGTTGGCGGCCCTTGTCGCGGCCCATCCGATAGCCCTTGATGTGTTGCGCTGGGCGGGGATCGCCTATCTGGTGTGGCTGGCGATCAGCACATTTCGATCCGGCAACCCGGCCCTGAAACCCGCACAAACCAAGCGTTCCGGGGTGTTTCGTGCCTGGCGGGATGGCATTGTGGTGAACCTGCTCAATCCCAAGATAATTGTCTTTGTATTGGCGTTTATTCCGCAGTTTGTCGATGCGTCGCGCGGGTCGGTTTTGGGGCAGTTTCTGATTTTTGGCCTGATCCTGAATATCGGCGGCACAATCATCAATTGTCTGGTCGGTAGTTTTGCCGGGAAACTTGGCCAGATTCTGGCGCGTTCAAGCCGAATTGCGCGGGGGTTTCAGATCGTCACCGGCTGCATCTTTTTGGGGTTGGCGGCCAAGCTGGCCTTTGACCGGAAATAGTGAATAATGACGGCCATTATTCAAATTTGGTGAATAATGCCCCGATTCCCAAATATCGCTGGAAATCCGGCCAAAACAAATCCTCATACAATACAGCCACTGGCGCGCAGATTTGGCAATTCGGCGCGCAAAAATGCCAGAAAGCTTTTTTCGACCGCACTGAGTTCCCGTGACGAGGTAAACAGCGCCACATCCCATTCGATGGTGGGGGTCAGGGTGCGGGCGACCACCTTGTCGGTATCGACCAGAAGGGCGGCAAACGGGTCGCTGACGGAAATGCCGACATTGCGTTCGACAAGACGCGAGATCGTGCGGATGGTGCGGGCCTCGACCGCGATTTTGCGCGGCCAGCCGGCAATCTGGAAGATATAGTCAATTTTGGTGCGCAAGGGTGAGCCGATCGAGAGTTCGACAAAGTCCTCGCCGCGCAGCAAATCAATGTCGATGGTCTCGAACTTCGCCAGCCTGTGATCGACCGGCATCAGACAAACCGCGCGCGATTGCGCCAAGGGTGTCACCAGAACATCGGGGTCCTGAAGATCAAGGGTAATGCCAATGCCAAGGTCGCACTGGCGGGTGGCAATCATGTCCAACATGCCCTCAAGCCCCGTATCGGTAATACTGACCGAAACGTTGGGGTGGCTTTGTTTGAACTTTGCCACAACATCAAGCAGATAGGTGTCGACATAGATCGGCTGAGCAGCGATGCGGATGGCGCCAAGCTGATCATTGGCAATCGCACGCGCCTGGGTTTCAACTTCGCGAAATGCATTCAACGACCGCAGCACGGTCGCATGAAACTGCTGGGCCTCGCTGGTCGCGATCAGCTGATTGCGCTTGCGGGTAAACAGCTCAAAGCCGACCGATTTTTCAAAGCTGTTCAGCAAGCGACTGACCATCGGTTGCGAGATGTTCATCGCCTGTGCTGCACGCGTAACAGAACCGTGGGTCATAAAGGCATTGAAACTTTCAAGTTCACGCAGGTTCACGTTGCCTCCCCAAAAATCAGGATTTCAGCGGTAAAACGCCGTTCAGTATGTAGATTAGTTATACTGGAATTAATTTTTTGCGTCACCAGTTATGCTTTGTTTATGCAGGAAGGCACAAAAATAAATGACAGAGTGACTCCAAGTCAGAGCTTCGGCAATCCTGCCACCACCACCCAGGGAGACATGAAAATGTTTCAACAGCTCAAGAAAGCAGCCGGGATAGCTGCCGCCATCCTTGCGACGACAACCATGATTTCCACCGCCCAGGCTGACGCCTATCCTGAAAAAGCCGTGACGCTGGTCGCACCATATGGTGCTGGCGGTGCATCTGACCTGGCAGCCCGCGCGCTGGCAGAAACCGCAAGCAACTATACCGGCGGTCAGCCGGTTGTTGTGGTCAACAAGACCGGCAATGGCGGCATGAACGGCGCACGCTTTGTTTCCGAAGCAGACCCGGATGGCTATACCCTTCTTCTATCGCGTGTCGGCATGGCGCTGTATCCGGCGGTCTACACCGACAGCCCGGTTGGCTGGGATGCCTACACCTTCCTTGGCATGCTTGAAGCAACCCCGATGATTTTGGCTGTTAATGCAAATTCCGAGATCCAGACCATCGATGAGCTGATTGCCAAAATCAAAGACAGCAATGGTGCCACCACCTACGCCGCATCCGGCCCCACCGCGATTGACGGCTTTACGGTTCAGGCACTGCTGTCTGATGTGGGTCTGGACCCGCTGACCGCTTCCACCCTCGTGCCATATAAAGGCGGCTCTGCCCTGGCTGCTGCCCTTCTTGGCGGTCACGTTGACTTCCTGGCGATTGCTGCCGGTTCCCTGATGCCCCACATCGAAGCCGGTAAAATGCGCCCGCTGATGGTTTATTCGCCGAAACGTATGGCAAGCCTGCCGGACGTCCCGACCGCCAAGGAACTGGGCTATGCCCAGGCCGGTCAGGTTGGCGGCTGGAGCGGTCTTTATGCGCCCAAAGGCCTGCCGGAAAACGTCGTTGCCAAATGGACCGAAATCCTTGGCAAAGTCGCGACCGATGAACAGTGGCTTGATCTTGCGGCCAAGCGTGGTTCGACCTCGATCATTGGTGATCAGGACCCGGCGGCCTTCGTTAAAAGCCAGTTCGAGCTTTACAACGGCATGGCCAAGAAATTCGGCTACATCCAGTAAGCAGACGTTTTTTAACGTCGTTTAGTTCAGACTTTTGATGCGAGACGGAACCATGAACCAAAATCGCGATTTCTATGCCGGATTGGTGGCAACGGTATTCTTTGCCGTCATCCTGTTCGTTCTGATCCCGATCTATGTGAAGGTTCCGTCTTTCATTCCGGGCTTTGCCCCGCCGCCGGATATGTGGCCCCGCGTGGTCGCCGTCATCGGGCTGGTGATGGGGGTACTTGCCCTTGTTCTGGCCTTTCCGAAGATGCGCGAAGCCAGTCGCAATCAAGTCAGCAGCCTTGGCAACCGCGTGCTTGGCAACAAGACCCATCTGATGCGTTTCGTCATCGTGCTGATCGTGTTTGCTGCCTTTGTCTATGGCATGCCGCTGATCGGTTTTGTCCCGGCAACAGTTCTGCTGCTGGGGGCATTGTTCATCATGACGGGCAATTTCGAGCGCAAATTCTGGATGATCGGGCTTTCGATCATCTTCCCGGTCTTGCTGTATCTGCTGTTTACCAAAGTCACGCACACGCCGTTTCCGGAAGGCAAGCTGTTGTCTTTGAGCCTTTCTGACCTCGTAACACTTTAACCGAGAGCCCCAACCGTTATGTGGAATGAATTGCTTTACGCCTTTGAGGCGGTCGCAACGTTACCGAACTTTCTGGCGATGTTTGCCGGGATCTGGGCCGGGGTGATCATTGGTGCCATTCCGGGCATGACCGGAACCATGGCCGTGACGCTGGCACTGCCCTTTACGTTTTATCTGCCGCCGGTCACCAGCATCCTTCTTCTGGTGGCGCTCTATAAAGGGTCAACCTATGGCGGATCGATCTCCGCCATCCTGATCAAAACACCGGGTACCGCATCGGCGGCCTGTACGGTACTTGACGGTTATCCACTGGCGCGCGCTGGCAAGGGTGGCAAGGCGCTTAATATGGCGCTGGTATCAAGCTGTATCGGCGACTTTATTTCAAACATTTCGCTGTTCTTCCTGGCCATTCCGCTGGCGACATTTGCCCTGCGCGTTGGTCCGCCGGAATTCTTCATGCTGATGGCGTTTTCACTGACCATTGTGGCAAGTATTTCGGGCCGTTCGCTGGTTCTGGGCATCATTTCGGCCTGTTTGGGCCTGTTGCTGGCAACCGTTGGCGAGGACATGTATGGCTCGTTCCGGTTTGCTCTGTCTGAAGACATGAAATCGGGTCTTGGCATGGTGCCGGTTCTGATCGGCCTGTTTGCCCTGCCCGAACTGATCAAAATGGTCGTCTTCCGCCCGGAAGATAACGCGGCTGCCATGAAGCTTGGCGATAACCGCCTGACCCTTTCGGAAGTTCGCGGGTCGATCAAATCGATTTTCCGTGGATCGATCATTGGCGTGATCCTGGGTGCCATTCCGGGGATTGGCCCGTCGACGGCTGCATTCTTTTCCTATAGCGAGGCGCGCCGGACGTCGAAAAACGGGGACAAGTTCGGCGAAGGCGAGCTTGAAGGCATTGCCGCATCCGAGTCTGCCAACAACGGTTCATGTGGCGCGACCATGATCCCGCTTCTGGCGCTTGGTGTGCCGGGCGATGTGATTACCGGTGTGATGCTGGGTGCGTTCATGATCCATGGCCTCACACCGGGTCCGCTTCTGTTCCAGAACAATATCGGTGATGTCTATGCGCTGTTTATCGGCATCCTGTTTAGTTCCGTCTTCCTGTTTATCGCAGGCAAGGCAACGGCAGGGGCGTTTACCAAAATCTCGCGCATTCCCCAGACGCTGCTTTTGCCCTGCATTCTGATCCTGTGCGTCTATGGCATCTATTCCATCGGAGCGAGCCCGTTTGATGTCACCGTCCTTCTGGTCATGGGTGTGGTCGGTTTTGCCATGATGTTGCTGAACATCCCGGCGGCCCCGTTCCTGATCGCCTTTATTCTGGGTCCGATGTTTGAAGACAATATGCGCAGGTCGCTTGCGATTTCGCGCGGTGATCTGGGTGTGTTCTTCCAGTCATGGATTTCCTGGGGCTTCTTTGCCCTGACCGTTCTGTTCGTCATTCTGACCATTCGCCGCGAATGGAAGAAATGGCGCGACAACCGCAATGCCGATGCGTCATCTGCCTCCTGATCCGAGTAACGAGAAGAAAAAATGTCCAAACCAAACATGTCCCGTCTCCATCATGCCATCGATCTACTTGGCAAGCTGGTGGCGTTCGACACGACCAGCAAGAACTCGAATCTCGGTCTGATCCATTTCGTCCGTGACTATCTGGCCGAGTACGGCATTGAAAGCACCCTGTTTCATGACGAAACCGGGGAAAAAGCCAACCTTCTGGCGACCATCGGCCCCAAAGGGATGCCAGGCATCGCGCTTTCGGGTCATACCGATGTGGTGCCGGCGCTTGAAACCACCTGGATCAGCCCGGCCTTTGAGCTGACCGAACGGGACGGCAAACTGTTTGGTCGCGGATCGGCCGATATGAAGGGTTTTTCGGCCTGTGTGCTGGCGATGATCCCGGAACTGGTCAAACGTGATCTGACCATCCCGTTCCATCTGTGCCTGTCCTATGACGAAGAAGTCGGCTGCATCGGTGTTGGATCGATGGTGGATCATTTGGCCGCCATGGATACGCCGCCGCGTCTGGCAGTGATTGGCGAGCCGACCGACATGAAAGTGATCAACGGGCAGAAAGGCAAATATTCGATGCGGGTGGCGGTCACCGGGACGGCTGGCCACAGTTCCTTTGCGCCCAATCACGTCAATGCCATCGAATATGCGTCACGTGCGATCAATCTGATTGCCGAGAAAGCCCGCGCGTTTGAAGAAACCGGCCCGTTTGACGATGATTTCACCGTGCCGCACAGCACGATGCTGACCACCACGATCAGTGGCGGAACGGCGACCAACGTCACCCCGGAATATTGCGAATTCACCTTTGAAATCCGCCATCTGCCCGACCATGACGCCGAAGCCGTGATTGCTGATCTGCAAGCCACCATCATGGACACCCTTGATGCCGAGATGAAGGCCAAGGCGGATGACACCGGGTTTAGCTTTGAGAAGATCTTTTCCTATCCAGGGATGGGCGATTGCACTGATGCCGAAGGCTTTGAGTATGTGCGCAATGTCATCCCGGAGATTTCCGGCAAGGTGTCATATGGCTCCGAAGGCGGCGTGTTTGAAAAGCAGGGCAACATCCCGTCGATCATCTGTGGCCCGGGCAGCATCCAGCAGGCCCACAAGCCCAACGAGTTCATTGAAATTTCGCAGATCGAGGAATGCCTGGACTTCCTCGAAGCGCTCACCGATCAGGCCATCGCGGCCTGATATCTCACCATGACGATGCGCCACCCGCACTGTCAGTTGGCACCCCGCAGCAGAATCTCTCCCAACCCGATGCTGCATCAACGGGGTTCTGACAGGTGAGAAACTCCCGGCCACATCCCCCCCGATGTGGTCATAGCAAGCCAAACTCAAGGCCGGCTCGTGAAAGCGATGCCGGTCTTTTTTTTATGGTTCTAGCGGAAATAAGGAAAAATAAATCGGTCCCCTTTTTTTCTTGTCCCCTTTTTTTCTCCGTGTCCTCTTTTTTTCTCCGATACCATGCGTAAAGCGATGAAGGATGCCAAGGGACCAGGCAATTTCCGCAATCTGTTTTATTACAGTCCGAACGGCAAAAAGGACGGTATTCAGATCATGCCGCTTTCAGAGGTCGCGGCCAAAGACGAATTTGCCAGTATGAAAAACGTCACCCGCGATGACATTCTGGCAGCTCATCGTGTCCCGCCGCAACTGCTTGGCATCGTGCCGGTCAATGCCGGTGGCTACGGCAGCATTCAGGACGCCGCCGAGGTATTCCACAATAACGAAATCCGCCCGATCATGGCGGCCCTTGAAGGGTTGAACGACATGACGGGCGAGAATGTGATTACGTTTCCGGATAATCTTGGAAAGACTGGCGAAAACAGCTAGCCAGATTGATGAGGGTCGTGGTTGTAATGCCCCTCCCTCATAATTGGATGTCATTTTACAGCGTCGAACTTCTTTGTCTTTATCTGAGATGCGTCAACAATGTGGACGACCTCGTCTTCGTCCTTATTCCAAACACTTTCGGCAAGTCCCCAATAGTAAAAATGATGTAATTTCTCACTGTCTTTACTAGTAGAGGTCTTGAAAAGTCCTTTTTTTGTATATAGGACTACAAAATCATCTTTCGAGACATCTTCCTTGAGCTTCAGACCGTACAAATGCCGGTTACGGTTTGAAACGTTTCCTTGCTGGTCAAAAGTGTTGTCAAATATCAGGAATTTTGAACCTTCTTGGATTAGACGATTTGCAACTAAAACAAGGCGCTCTTTCTTTGTATCACCCCTGTCAGCAATTGCGTTGATTGTAAACGGTGGTAGGTTAGGCATATTATTTGATCTCCTGATCTCAGTGGTTTCGAACATGCGCCTCCATGGCGCAATTATATTTAGTCTGCGATCAAGATAGAGTGAATGTTTCCGTGGTCAACTCAAGGTCGTCAATTTGTCTTTGAGCAATATATCCAGTTAGGCAGTTGATCATAAGTGACCAACATGACATCAACCGGGGTTGCGCCGCATTTATTGCAGCGCAGCCTTTTTTGTATCTCTTTTGGTGTATGGAACCCAATGTGGCGTTTGCAGATATCCTGCCAAAGCAGGACGACATTGCGCCGACCACAACCGCATGTACAGCCGAGCGCAGCAAATTCTTTTCGCGACCAAATGGTAAAAACGGGTGTGTCGAACTAATCCCGCATCGGGCCATCTTTTGGCCCTGTCCTGCTTAATACTTAGCATTACCTTGTGCATGCTATCTAGAATAATTTTTACGGTGGAAACAGTGTCAAATATCCACAAATAAAGAAAGTTAACGATACATTAAGGGCGGTTCTTTACGTTAATTTTGTTTTCATAATTAGATGCCACGCTATTTCTCTACAAAACAAAATAAAGAACATTATGCCTATAACGACGAAAACGCCGCACCTTTCGATGCGACGTTTACGACAACCGCAGATGCGGTCGGTATCTAGACTTGAGAAGCGAAATATCGACCTTGTTGACAGAAAAGTCAATAAACTCGGACGTCGCCGGGGCATCTGCAGCAACCATGAAAGGAGCTGCCGATGGTTAAACAGTTGGTTGAACTGATTAAAGCCCTGACCGGGCTGACCAACGGTCTTCGTGCGCTGATCGGCGCAGTTTAATGGAATGGGTCGCCTCCGGGCGGCCCATTCTTTTTTGGGGCGGGCGGCAGCCAAAACTCAGTGTTACTCGGACTGCTGCTTTTTCACGATATCGATGAATTCACCAGTTCGAATTCTTCGATATATCTCTGCTTCAGCATGGCGCATTAGATCAAGAGAGCTATTATACTTCTGCGGTATTGAATACTTATGATTGCAGTTTATGCACTCCATTTGACGAAATGCAATGCTGTCCGCCATTTCTCCTTTGCATTTCGGGCAAAGGGGATTTGGATGCCCAAAAATCTGGACCCCGTTCCATTTCCAAGTCCAGATTAGATCCTTCCAACTGTCTGTAATATAATGTTTCTTTACTTCGTTTGGATCAGACCAGTCAAATCCACTGGCTCTGGATTGATGATAAAGCCATGCAACGAGAATAATCACATTCGCTATGATCGAAAGAGAAAACAGCAACACAATAGCGACTGGGATTTCAGCATCCGAACTCAGCCATGACCAAAATTCAGCAATCAGATCAGCCGCAAAGCTTAGAGCAAAGAGAGTAAGGGATAGGATTTTGTCATCCGAAATAGCATTGAAGATGGCGGACAAGAGCCTGTCAATTAGCACACCTGCCAAGCCCACTATAACCCACCATGCTTTATGCCAAACAGTCCCAAGGCCAGATCTGATTGTTGAAAAGTTCATCCTTTTCCCCTGCAACCCATCGGTTTTATTGAGTGGAGCACAACAACTCTGAAAAGAAAAGGTCCGCGTTTGATGAAAAACACGGGCCTTCGGGCGCAATCAGGGAGGCATTCCAGTCGAGATGCCCAGCTTTGCGCCTCGACGGAATTTCGTCAATCAGGATGTGGTTGGATAGAAATTAAAGGAAAAAGGGGACAGATTTATTTTTGAACATCAAAATCTGCAATGCATTCGAGCGGTCGTCCCGAAAGTCTAATGACCAAAAACCAGCAGACAGAAGCTTAAAGCAGCGCCAAGCACCGGCACCATGATTGGCACCTGAAAGATATGCGTGCCAACAGGGTCGATGCTGCCTTTGCGTTCGCGCCATTTGACGCGCACCAATGCCAGATTAACCATCACGAATACGGCCAATATCAATTGCGAGGTCAGCGTTGCCAGCCCGGAGATATCGAAGTTCAGCGCCAAAATAACGATGATAATTGCCACGAGGGCGGTTGCGGTAACGGGGGTTCCTGTTCGTTCCGGCACATAGGCAAGAATTCGCCCAAGCCGACCCGGAATGGTTCCCTGATCGCCCATGCCGTAAAGAACACGGCTTGCCATGATCACCTGAATAACGATGCCGTTGAACGTCGCGATGATCGCAATGGCGCTGACCACGGCTGCCGGTAAATCTGTTACGGCGCCAAACACCAGACCGAGCGGGGCACGCGATGTCGCCAATTCGTCAAGTGGAACGCTGAGAACCGCGATGGCGGCCACCAGAAAGTAAAGTGATGTCGCGATCACCAGCGTTATGAAAATGGCGCGCGGCATCGTGCGTTCGGGATCACGTACTTCTTCTGCGATATTGACCATATCTTCAAAGCCAATGAATGCGAAGAAGGCGAGAAGACTGGCACTCAGGACGGTTGCCCATACCTCGCCATCCAGGGTATCTGGCACGACGCTTGGCAATTGGCTGATCAGGTCAGGCTGGGTTAAAAACCCGCCTGCGATAATTGCAATCAGGCCGCCGATCTCGATCACGGTAAATAAGGCGGCGAACGCCACAGATTCGAGGATGCCAATACACGCGATCAGGGCAACAAACAGCAAAATCAAGAGGACCAGCCAGGCGCGATCGACTTCCACGACGGGGGTCAGGAGTGCCGCAAGATATCCCGCACTCCCCAGACTGATCGTCGCTGATGAAACAATCCCCGCCAGCATGACGATGCAGCCGACAATGAGGGCGATCATGCGCGACCCAAAGCCAAACTGAACGTAGGCGGATTCACCGGCACTAACTGGCAACCGACCCACAAATTCAGAGAAAGTCGCCGCAGAAAAGGCCATCACCATAGCGGCCAAACCAAAGGCCATTGGCGCATAAATGCCTGCCTGGGCGGCGGTCTCGCCGATTAGCACATAGATACCCGCACCAATGGTAACGCCCAAGCCATACAGCACCACCAATATCAAGGACAGGCGCCGCTTTAACTTTGTCGCTCGGGGCTTGGGTACGGTTACAGTCATCGTTGTGCAGCCTTTGTCCAAGACGTGAAATTTAGGGGCGCCCCCTTTTCCCATCCATGGAAAGCGCGGTTACTGCTTGCTATTGCCGGAACTGTAACCTTTGGTGAAGTCGCGCCAGCTTTCATCCTCGCCCACTTTTTTCGAACGTGCGAGTGCGGCCTTGCCAAGGGATCGGACCGGGATGTTCTGGTGGGCATGGAGCATGAAATCCCGCCAGAGGGCGGCCGGAAGGGCACCACCGGTGACCTGTTCATCCATCGGGCTGCCATCGTCATTGCCCATCCAGATCCCGGCGACAAGGTCGGAGCTGTAACCGATAAACCAGGCATCGCGGTAATCCGAGGTCGTGCCGGTCTTGCCCGCCGATGGGCGGTCGATGATGGCGTTGCGCCCGGTGCCCTTGGACACCACAGCGGCCAGCATGTTGTTCATTTCCCCGGCATGCAGCGGGTTCATCAGACGGCCAGGGAATTCATCGGTGCGCTCATAGAGCACTTCGCCGCCCTTGCCGGTGATCTTGCTGACCGCGTGCGGGAAGACGGCAAAGCCGCCATTGGCAACAATCGCATAGGCGCCGGTGAGTTCCAGCATCGAAACTTCGCTGGTGCCCAGTGCCAGACTGGGTTCGGCTTTCAGTTCCGATGAAACCCCCATGTCGCGGGCCTTCTTGATCACCTTGTCGAGTCCGACTTCAAGGGCCAGCTGCACGGCGATGGTGTTGTTTGAGGTCGCCACCGCATCGCGGATCGACATGGTGCCGTGATGCTTGCGATCAAAGTTGCGCGGTTCCCAGCCATTGATGGTAATCGGGACATCGCGCATCCAGTCGTTTGACCCATGGCCGTTTTCAAGCCCGGCGAGATAGACAAACAGCTTGAACACCGAGCCCGGCTGACGGCGGGCCTGTGTGACGCGGTTATACTGGCTTTCATAATAGTCACGCCCGCCGACCATGGCGCGCACCGCCCCGTCAGGCGTCATCGCCAAAAGGGCCGCCTGACCGACATGGTGTTCCTTGGCCCCGTTGCTTTCGAGCGCACGATGGAGGTTTTCCTCGGCGATTTCCTGAAGCCTTGAATCAAGCGTGGTGTGCACCAGAAGATCCTGATCGACATAGCCGACATAATCACGCACCCGATCAAGCACCCAGTCGGAAAAATACCGAACACCCGGCCCTGCCTGTGCAGAGCGCGTGGTGCGCACCCGGGTCTGTTTGGCGCGTTCAGCGCGCGCCTTGGTCAGTGCCCCGGTCGATGCCATGGCCGCCAAAACCACATTGGCACGTTCGGCCGAAAGTTCGGGGTCGACCATCGGGTTATAGCGACTTGGTGCCTTGGGCAAACCGGCCAGAACGGCGGCCTCATAGAGGTTGAGGCGCCTTGGGTCCGTACCGAAATAATGGCGGGCCGCGGCATCAATGCCATAAACGCCCGATCCGAAATAAATCCGGTTGAGATAAAGCGACAGGATTTGTTGTTTGTCGAATTTGAATTCCAGCCAGAAGGCCAGAAGGACCTCTTCGATCTTGCGGCCAAAGGACCGTTCGGGCGACAGGAACAGGTTCTTGGCGAGCTGCTGGGTGATGGTGCTGCCGCCCTCAGCAATGCGGCCTGCGGTCAGGTTGGCCCAGGCTGCGCGCGTGATGCCAACGATATCAATCCCGAAATGGTCATAAAAACGGCGGTCTTCAATGGAAACAAAGGCCTGACCGACATATTCCGGAAGGTCGCGGACCTCGACCGGGTTGCCGTAGCGGTCGCCATAGGCGGCCAGATTCTTGCCATCAATGCTGATGACGCGGATGGATGGTTTGCGTTCGCTGGCGACATCAAAGCTGACCTTGTCTGGCAGGCCATACCCGTAATAGGCGACAACGCCGCCGCCCAGAACCATGACCCAGATCGAGCCCAGAACGATAAATTTGGCAATCGCCTCCGGCCCCGGGATCATATCGCCCAGACGGGCAAAAAGACTGCCTTTCTTGCCTGAGCTTCTGACCCGTTTTTTGGTCTTTTTGGAACCTTTCGATCCCTTTGATCCCTTACGGACACTTTTTTGTCTTTTGAATTCTCTTTGCGCCACAAACGCACCTATCGGTCTGGTCCGGGTTTTGCACACGCAAGCCCACCCATCTTGTGCACGCAATCCCAAATTGCATCCGACAGGCGATCGCGCCGCTTTTTCCGGCGTATTTTAATCATTATGTCCCAACCGAGGAGGGAGTCCCCCGTCTCCCCGCTATGCGACTTTTTTATCTATTATGAGCCGTTTGCACTTTCGCGCTGGCCCAATTTCCAGAGGTCCTTGACACCATCGCCGGCACGCCGGCGTTCGGAAGATGCACGCACCATGGAACGGATGGGCAAACCGTCGTGCGCCTCCAGCATAAATAACCGCCACAAAGACGCAAGCTCTACCTCACCGCGAACCTCCATGGGGGAGCGATCATCATTGCCCGCCCAGACGGTCGTGATCAGATCGGACGAGAAGCCGACATACCAGGCATCAGACCGCCCACCGGCAACCGTGCCATAGCCGGCAAAGGGACGATCAAGGCGGACCTGCGGATCGGTCACACTGGCAAACAGAACGTAAGATGCCTGAATGGCCTCATCGGTCAGGCGTTTTTCCTGCACGGCGTCGACGCGCTGATATACCGGCGGGCTGCTATCTGCGCCAGTATAGGACACCCGGTTGATCAGGGTCATCTGGGCCGGTTTGCCCGAATTTTGCGGCAGGGCATGGATGGCCGTGACATCACTGATCGTGATTGGGTCAAGCCCGACCACGGTGCGGATATCCGTTGAAAGCGGGCTCTTGATGCCGATGTCATGGGCATACTGGCGAACATTGAGAAGGCCGTAATGATCGGCCAGATTGGTTGGCACTGTGTTGACATCGCGCACAAACGCCTCGCGCAGTGAAATCATGCCCTTGTAGTCGTGATCGGGATTAAGCGGCCGCCAGCCGCCCACCGCCATGCGGTTATCGCGGACCCACTGGGCCGGATCACTGTTTTGGTTAAGCGCATAATAATAGGTCGCGATCTTCATCATCCGCCCGGCAGACCGGCGGACCTCGGTGACGCGGTTGCGCTGGAACGGGGAATAATCCGACCCGCCAATCAGGGCGCGAATGCGGCCTTCGGGGCTGATCGACAGAAGACCGGTTTGCGCCGCCCCGCGTGGTTCGTTGCGCAATCTGGCGACTTCGGGGACAACTTCCTGCGCCATGTTCTGGATTGTCCAGTCGATGCTGGTGACGACATCGATATCGCGGCTGCTATAGCCGACAAGATCAGCGACTTCTTCGAGCACCATATCCACAAGATAGCCAGACAGGACATTTTCCTCGTACTGGACGTCGAGTTTCGGCTCCAGCAGGGTCAGGGCCGAGACGCGGTTGATCTCGAGGAATTTGTACTCGGCCATGCGGGCAATAATCTTGTTGGCTTCTTCGGCGGTTTCGCGCGGATAAAACAGCGGATTGAAGGTTTCCGGATCGCTCATGGCAGCGGCCAGAACCGCGGCCTGATGCAGGCTCATGCGTTCTGCCGGGCCGCCATACCAAAGCCGGGATGCCGCCGAGATGCCGAAAATACCGCGCCCGACATAGGCGCGTTCAAGGTAGCTGCGCAGAATGGTTTTCTTGCTGAAATTCCATTCCAGCCACAGGGCGACGATAAATTCCTGCATATGGCGGCCGGGGCCGCTATCCTTGGTCTTGAAGAAGCTGCGCGCGACCTTCATCGTGATCGTCGAACCGGGGCCGCCTTCGGTACTGAAGATGCGGGCAAAATCGACACCCGAGACCCCGAAATGGTCAAAGAAAGTTGGATCAGCCGCAGCAACGAAAACGTTCTGAAGCCGTTCGGGCAAGGTGGTCAGCGAGACGTCCTGGCTATAGCGGCCCTTGATGGTTTCAAGCAGCGCCCCGTCATAGCCAAGAATGCGGATTTCCGGGCTGCGGACCATGTTGCGGCTAAGATCAAGGCTGGAGCTGATCGAATAGACGAGGCCGAAAATGGTCAGAAACACCACCGACACGCTCAAAACGGTCAGGATCATGCGTTTGCGGCGCTGCCGCCGACGGGCTTCGCGCAGTTCCTTGTCGGCGATGCGTTTCATCGCCGCCTTGGCAGCTGTTCTGCCGCCTTCGTTGCTTTCGTCTTCGCCGTTTTCGTTTTCTTCTGCCACGCAAAGTGTCCGTTTTTTGCCCGTGTTTATGTGCCTGTCTGACAGTAAAGCGCCAAGCTGTTAAGAAAGTCCTTTTAACCATACAAACGTATGAGGTGCCCTCCTAACGAGCGCTTTGCCCGACCGGCAGTTCCCCGACCGTAAGCCGCCAAAACGGGGGTGTCTGTGATCAATGCTATGGGGGGCGTAAAATTTGCTTGCCAATACAGGACCCGATCCACAATAGTCTTCCAAGGGCAGGCGATGGCGTCGCCAGCGTGATCACGATTTAGGACACGCGCCCGAACCATCACCACACATATCCTGAACGCCGGGATCTTGCTTTGTCGCTGTTTGCACAAGGGGAGGTCTTCGTCCCTTCTGATGCGCAGCGCGTAAAAGAGGGAACTCGCTTATGGATCGTCCGGAATTTTACCGTTTCCACCAAGGTGACCGCGTGCTGCCGTTCGAGGCCGCGGAATATGACGCCCGTCTTTCGGGCCTGCGCAAGATCATGAATGACGCGGGTGTTGAAGCCTGCGTTTTCACCTCAATGCACAACATCGCCTATTATTCGGGCTTCTTGTATTGCGCCTTTGGTCGGCCCTACGGCCTTGTCGTGACGCCATCCGAAAGTGTCACGATCAGTGCCGGTATCGATGCCGCGCAACCGTGGCGACGCTGCCATGGCGATAACATCACCTATACCGACTGGGCGCGAAACAATTACTGGCGCGCCATCCTGTCGGTGACCGGACCGGGCAAGGTGATCGGCTTTGAGGGCGATCATATCAGCCTCGCGCAAAAGGCGCTTTTGGATGAGTTCCTGAAACCATTCAAAAGCCAGGACATTGCGCCTGCCACCATGCGCCAGCGCATGCATAAATCAGCCGCCGAAATCGCCCTGATCCGCCATGGCGCGCAGGTTGCCGATGTCGGTGGCTATGCCATCAAGGATGCGATCAGGGAAGGTGTGCGCGAAGTTGATGTTGCCATGGCCGGGCGCGATGCGATGGAACTTGAAATCGCCAAGCGGTTCCCGGATGCGGAATATCGCGATACCTGGGTGTGGTTCCAGTCCGGCATCAATACCGACGGGGCACATAACCCGGTGACATCGCGTAAACTTCAGCGCGGCGATATCCTGTCGCTTAATACGTTTCCGATGATTTCGGGCTATTACACAGCGCTTGAACGCACGATGTTTGTCGGCGAGGTCGATGATGCCAGCCTGAAAATCTGGGAAGCCAATGTGGCCGCCCATGAATATGGCATGAGCCTGCTGAAACCCGGTGCGTCCTGTGCGGACGTGACAGAGCAGATCAACGCCTTCTTTGAAGAGCGCGATTTGCTGCAATATCGCACCTTTGGTTATGGCCACAGCTTTGGCGTGCTGTCGCATTACTATGGCCGCGAAGCGGGGCTTGAGCTGCGCGAAGATATCGACACCAAACTTGAACCGGGCATGGTGATCAGCATGGAACCGATGCTGACCATTGCCGAAGGCAATCCGGGGGCCGGTGGATACCGCGAACACGACATCCTCGTCATTACCGAAGACGGCAATGAAAACATTACGGGCTATCCCTATGGCCCGGAATTCAACGTTGTCGGCTAAATCTTACCCAACCCAAATGCACTAAAGGCAAGGGCCCGCGAATGCGGGCCCTTGCCTAATTTCGATAGTGGATACCTGATAGGTCAGTTATTCCGCAGCGAATTCCTTGCTGCCGGTATACAACAGATCGATGATGTGCAGGGCAAAGGAACGCCAGATATCCATGCGGAAGCTTTGGTCCGCATCACGCCACAGCACGACCGTGACACCGTCGATCACCGTACGGCAACCGCCGCCGACGGGGATGCTGTCGATGTCGCGCGGGCAGCCGATAGTGAGCAACTCTGCCGCACGATCACCTTCGATCCGGACCGTGATTTCACGGGCGGAAACCTCGGTCAGGCTGTGTGTTGCCGACGCATAGACATCGGCACAGGCCGAAACCAACTTATCGGTATCGTCTGTTTTGGCGATGATCATCCATTCATCCGGGCCAAGGCAGATCGCCTCGGTAGTGCCATTGGCCGCACGTTCACCAACCGTAGTTGGCAAATCAACACCGAGTGCCTTGGCCACGGTCGGAATGTTGGCCGCACGCAGACGAAGCGAGAAGCGGG
Source organism: Thalassospira sp. HF15 (assembly GCF_011806525.1). Lineage (GTDB taxonomy): Bacteria > Pseudomonadota > Alphaproteobacteria > Rhodospirillales > Thalassospiraceae > Thalassospira. The sequence goes on from NZ_JAAVKI010000002.1 coordinate 148,948, forward strand.
CAACCGGTTCCAGCAGGGTCAGCTTGACCGGGCCGGACGCAACGATAGGACCTGGCGTAAATGCGTGTGTGAGTACCGTCATTTTTCTGTTCCCCGCCTAGAGTTTCAACCGTGCGCCTTCAGGATCGTAAAATACGGTCCCGGTGACTTGCGCCTTGATCACACGATCAGGCATCGGAATGTAAATGGTTTCACCCATGCGATTAAAACCGTCTTCAAGCAGCGCCATGGCAATCGGCCGACCTGCGGCATCACTGTGATAGCTTGATGTCACATGGCCGACCATTTTCATCGGCTTGGGCTGGTTCGGATCAAGAACGATCTGCGCCCCTTCCTCAAGCTTGGTCTTGCCATCTTCGGTCAGAAGACCGATCAGCTGCTTGCGGCCTTCGGCAACCAGGTCGGGACGGGCCAGACCGCGCTTGCCAACAAAATCAGGTTTCATTTTACCAATTGCCCAGGAAAGCCCGGCGTCATGCGGGGTGACTGTGCCATCGGTATCCTGACCAACGATGATATAGCCCTTCTCGGCACGCAGCACGTGCATGGTTTCGGTCCCATAGGGGCAGATATCGTATTTCTTGCCAGCCTCATACAGCATTTCCCAAAGGGCACGACCGGCATGGGCCGGCACGTTGACCTCAAAGCCGACTTCGCCGGTAAAGCTGATGCGGAACAGGCGTGCCGGGAAACCGCCAACGCGGCATTCCGAAACCGACATGTGCGGGAAGGCCTCGTCAGACATGTCCTGACCTTCGACAAACGGTTCAAGCACCTTGCGGGCATTCGGACCGTTGAGTGCAATGGTTGCCCACTGTTCCGTTGTCGAGGTCAGCCAGACATCAAGATCCGGCCATTCAGTCTGAAGGTAGTCTTCCATCATGTTCAGAACACGCGCGGCACCGCCGGTCGTGGTGGTGACGTGGAAACGATCATCAGCCAGACGGCCAATGACACCGTCATCACGGATGAAACCATCATCGCCCAGAAGCAGGCCATAACGTGCCCGGCCCGGTGCCAGTTTGGTCCAGGGGTTGGTGTACATGCGGTTCATGAACTCCACCGCATCAGGGCCGACCACCTCGATCTTGCCAAGGGTCGATGCATCAAAGATTCCGACACTGGCGCGCGTTGCACGGCATTCACGATCAACAGCGGCATGCATGTCTTCGCCGTCTTTCGGGAAGTACCATGCACGGCGCCACAGGCTGACCGGCTCATAGGCGGCACCGTTTTCTTCGGCCCAGCTATCAATCGGGGTTTTACGCGTCACTTCAAAGTGACTGCCCTTGTGATAACCACAAAACGCCCCGAAAGTCGTCGGGGTGTAAGGCGGGCGGAAGGTCGTCAGACCGACTTTCGGCTGCGGCACACCCAGTGCGTCAGAGGCAATATTCAGGCCGTTGATGTTTGACATCTTGCCCTGATCGGTTGCCATGCCGTTGGTGGTGTAGCGTTTGACATGTTCGATTGAACGCATGCCTTCACGCACCGCAAGGCGCAGGTCCTTGGCGGTTACGTCGTTCTGGTAATCGACAAAGGCACGGGCCTTGCCTGCATCCAGATCGGTCGGCAGTTCCTTGTGGCTGACACCCGTTCCCGGGCGATCATTGGCAACTGTATAAGACGCAGGCGCAATGTCCTTACCAAGGCTTTTGACGGCTGCAGCACCCATTGCCGCCCCATCATTCAAGACGGCTTCAATGCCCCACAGGCCACGGCCTGCACCGGCGATTTCGCATTCCTCTGCCTTGTGATCAGGCAGGAAGGTCTGACGTTCCTCGTCCCAGGCAAGCGTTCCCTTGGTATGGGAGAAAAGATGCAGTGACGGCGTCCAGCCGCCAGACATCAGAAGACAGTCACAGCCGATAACTTCGGGCGCACCGACCGACGATCCGGTGACCGGGTTGACGCGAACCGATTTGACGCGCAGGCGGCCTTCGGTTCCGGTAACGGTGTGACCAGCCATGATGCGAATACCGCGTTTGGTCGCTTCGGCAACCAGATCGGCATTCGGTTCGGCGCGGGTATCAACAATCGCGGCAATGGTGGTGCCAGCGTCTGCCAGATCAAAGGCCGCATACCATGCACTGTCGTGACTGGTGAGGATGACAGCCTTGTCACCAACCCGCACGCCATACCGGTTCAGGTATGTCTGGGCGGAACCGGCCAGCATCACGCCCGGGCGATCGTTGCCATCAAAAACCAGTGGCTTTTCAAGTGCACCTTGCGCCAGAACAACCTGCTTGGCACGGACACGCCACATACGTTCGCGCGGGGTTTCGCCGTCCGGGCTGGCAAGGTGGTCGGTCAGCTTTTCACACAGACCAACCATGTTCTGGTGGTAGTAGCCAATTGCGGTCGTGCGTGTCATCAGCTTGACGCCAAGCTCTTTGAGTTCGGCGACAGTTTTGCCAACCCAGTCCCATGCCGGCATGTCTTCGATCTGAGCCGACGGCTCGGACAGAAGCGATCCACCCGCTTCGGGGTTTTCATCAACAAGGGTCACACGCGATCCGGCACGCGCCGCCGAAAGGGCGGCGGCAAGACCGGCAGGACCGGCACCAATGATCAACACATCAGTATGCAAATAGCGCGACGCGTAGTGATCCGGATCCGGTTCGGTCGGCGATACGCCAAGACCGGCCGCCGCACGAATAAACGGCTCATAGACCTTGTCCCAGAAGGATTTCGGCCACATGAAGGTCTTGTAATAGAACCCGGCGGAAAACAGCATGTAGGCCTTGTCATTGATCGCGCCAATGTCAAAGGACAGGCTGGGATAACGGTTCTGGCTGTTGACCTGCAGGCCGTCCCAGATTTCCTGGACGGTTGCGCGGGTGTTCGGCTCGAACCGGCCGGGGCCACGGCGGGTACCGACCAGTGCGTTCGGCTCTTCGGAACCGGCGGTTACGGCGCCGCGCGGGCGGTGATATTTGAACGAACGACCCATCAGGTGGATGCCATTGGCCAGCAGGGCCGATGCCACGGTATCGCCTTTGAAACCTTTGATTTTCTTGCCATCAAAGGTGAACTGGATCGGTTGGGTGTGATCGACGCGACCACGCCCGGAAACGCGGAAGCTGCTCATTTCGATTTCTCCAACAATTTGGACAGTTCAGGACGGGGATCATCGGTTTTATAGGTGATCAGGAACCGGTCACTGACGGTGTCACGCACAGCGTTGAAATATCGACCACAGCCATGGAAGTGGCGCCAGCGTTCATAATGCGGGCCCTTCACATTGGTGCGGATAAACAGGAAATCGCGCCATTCCTCGTCACTGACCGACGATGGGTCGGCCGGACGTGCGATATGGGCTTCACCGGCATAGGTAAATTCCGCCTCCGGCAGGGTCTGATTGCAATAGGGGCAATGGATCAGAAGCATGTCCGGTCTCCTTAGTGCGCAACAGCGGCAGCAGCGGCTTCGTCAATCAGACGGCCGGTGCTGAAACGTTCAAGGGTGAAGGGCGCGTTGGCCGGATGGGGATCATCCTTTGCCACGGTCCATGCCAGTGTATGGGCAGCACCCGGGGTTGCCTTGACCCCGCCGGTACCCCAGCCACAGTTGACATAAAGACCCGGCACCGGCGTCTTGCCAAGGATGGCGGATCGGTCCGGGGTCACATCAACAATACCACCCCATTTGCGCAGCATGCGCATGCGGTTGAAGATCGGGAAAATCTCGCAGATCGCAGCAACCGTGTGCTCGATCAGCGGCAAACCACCACGCTGGGAATAGCTGGTATACTGGTCGGTGCCCGAACCAATAACGAGTTCACCCTTGTCAGACTGGCTGATATAGGCGTGCACACTGTTGGACATGACAACACAGGGGAAGATCGGCTTGATCGGCTCGGACACCAGCGCCTGCAGCGGATAGCTTTCAAGCGGCATGCGAACACCTGCGGTATCCATCACGACCGAGGTATGACCAGCCGCCGAAACAGCAACCTTTTTCGCGCCGATAAAGCCCTTGGCCGTTTCAACGCCGGTCACACGACCATCCGGGCCACGGCGAATGGCGGTTACCGGGCAGTTCTGAATGATATCAACACCACGTGCAGCGGCCCCACGGGCATAACCCCATGCCACTGCATCGTGGCGGGCCGTGCCTGCGCGACGCTGAAGGGCAGCACCGACGACCGGATAGCGCGCATTTGGCGAAATATCGAGCGGCGGACAGAATTCCTTGGCTTCTTCCTTGGACAGCCAGACGTTATCCACACCATTCAAACGGTTGGCATGTACGTGGCGCTGGAAGCTTTGAACATCATGAACGTTATGCGCCAGCATCAGAACGCCGCGCTGCGAATACATCACGTTGTAGTTCAGTTCCTGGCTCAGCCCATCCCACAGATCAAGGGCGTGGTCATAAAGCTTCGCACTTTCATCGTAGAGGTAGTTCGAACGAATGATCGTGGTGTTACGGCCGGTGTTGCCACCGCCAAGCCAACCCTTGTCGATCACCGCGACATTGGTGATGCCGTGTTCCTTGGCCAGATAGTAGGCCGCACCAAGACCATGACCACCCGCGCCGACGATAATGACATCGTACTCGGCCTTCGGTTCACTGTCGGGCCATTGCGGCTCCCAGTTCTTTTGGCCGCTAAGGGCGTTCTTGATAAGCGATAGCGCAGAAAAATGGGTCATGATTATACGATCCCCCGATTTACCATTGCCGGAACTCTATCAATGTCCTTGGTTTGCGGACTGGATAATTGCGACAAATTCATTGTATATTTTTGCCATGAACTCTTTTTCGAACCCTGGCTCTGACCATGGCAAACCCCTTGCAAAAAAGCGCCTTCGCGTCGCCTTCCTGCTGGCGGACAATTTCACGCTGACAGCGTTTGCAAGCTTTGTCGATGTTTTGCGCCTCGCAGCTGATGAAGCGGATCGTTCTCGGCCCATTCACTGCGACTGGACGGTGCTGTCTGATACCATGAACCCGGTGCGATCGAGTTGCGGGGTCAAGGTGCAACCCGACACGCGCCTGCGCAATGCCGGTGACTACGACTATATCGTGGTTGTCGGGGGCCTTATTCAAGAAGAAGGCGGGTTTTCATCCGATTGCATTGCCTATCTCAAGACGGCTGCGGCCCGGGGCAAGAACCTGATCGGCTTGTGCACCGGGGTTTTTGCGCTTTATGAAGCCGGTCTTCTTGAAGGGTATCGTTGCTGTGTCAGTTGGTTTCACCATGACGAATTTGTCGAACGGTTCGAAGCCGCCCAGCCGGTTTCCGATCAGATATTTGTCGTCGATCGCGACCGCCTGACGTGCTCGGGCGGGCATGGCGCGGCCCATCTCGCCGCCTGGGTGGTGGAAAAGCATATCGGGCGCACGGCCGCGACCAAAAGCCTCAGCATCATGATCATCAACGAGGCGATGACCGGCGAAAACCCCCAGCCGGGCTTTCAGACTGATCTGGTCGCCCGTGAACCGCTGGTCAAAAAGGCGCTATTGCGTATGCGTCAGAATATCGAGTCGCCTGAAACAGTCGCCAAAATGGCCGAAAAACTTGGCGTGACACGCCGCAAGCTTGAACGTTCGTTTAATGCCGACATCGGCATTTCCCCATCACGCGCAGCACTGCGCATCCGGCTAGATGCTGCCAAAAAGTTACTTGGTGAGCCGAACAAGACCACGACCCAGATCGCGCTGAGCACCGGCTTTTGCGATGCGTCGCATTTCATTCATGCCTTCAAGGCCGAGATCGGCATGAACCCGTCAGAATACCGCAACACCATTCCGGTTCCGGCCGCCCTGCCCTGACAACTGCACGCGGCCGATCAGCCGTCAGGCATCAATGGTGACTTGCCCGATCGGGTTCGAACAGCAGGCCAGAATATAGCCCTCCTCGATATCATCATCGGTAATCCCGCCATTATGGACCATGTGAACTTGGCCCTCCGTCTTGCGAACCTTGCAGGTTCCGCAGATTCCCATCGAACAACCTGACGGGATCACAAGCCCGGCGGCACGTGCCGCGGCAAGCACGGTATCAGTTTGCGTACAATTGGCGGTGATGCCAGATGCCGTGAATGCGATGACGGCCTTGCTTTCCTCGTCCGGGACGACATCATCAGGCACATCTTCAACATCAAGTGTCGGCGCATGGAAGCTTTCCTGATGATAGCGGTCCATGTCATAGCCAAGTCCGACAAGCACTTCGCGGACGGCCTGCATGAATGGCTCCGGTCCGCAACAAAACACTTCCCGTTCAAGGTAATCCTGCGCCATCAGGCCCAGCATCAACTGATTGAAAGTACCAAGGTACCCGGTCCATGGTTTGTAGGGGTCTTCTTCCTCGACCACCCACTTCAAGGCAATGCCGTTGATCCGTGATGCGCTGTGTTCAAGTCGCTCGCGAAAGATGATCTCTGACGGTCGCCTTGCACAATTGACAAAGACAATGTCGGGATCACGTCCGGCATCATACAAATAGGTCGTCATCGACATCATCGGCGTGATGCCCGACCCTGCCGAAATGAAAAGGTATTTTTCAGCCGGATGGTTGACCAGCGAAAAGCTGCCGGATGGCCCCTTGGCACGAATGCGCATTCCCGGTCGCAAATGATCAAGCATCCAGCGCGTCCCAACCGAACCCGGCTGCGCCTTGACCGTAACAGTCAGCGACGTCGGCCGCGATGGCGAGGACGAGATTGTGTAGGTCCGATAAAGCGGCCCGCCCGCGACTGGCAGTTCCAATGTCAAAAACTGACCGGGATCATAGCTGAACAAGGCACCAGACACCGACTGGAAGCAAAATGTCATGACATTGGGGGCCTCGGGCAGGAAGGAAACGCATTCGAGTTCCTCGGAGTCCGACCAGAAGGCAAGTTTTGGTTTCTCAAGTACCGACATCGCCCTACTCCGCCGCGACCAAACTGGTTTGCGAAAGTCCGTCAGCCAGCATTTTCGCGTACCAGTTGCCAAACTGGGCAACGCCGGCTTCCTGGATTTCGGAATATGGTCCAACCCTGTAGGCCGGTGTGGCAATGCCGCGCTGATTGTTTTCGACCACTTCCTTGTCTTCGGCGTTGGTCGAAAGCCAGACTTCCGTCAGACGCTTAAGATCATAGTCACGGCCTTCAACCGCGTCCTTATGCACAAGCCATTTGGTGCAGACTTCGGTTTCCGTCGGACTGATTGGGGTCACCCGGAATACAAGCGCATGATCGGACAAGAAATGGTTCCAGGTTGAAGGGTAATGGAACTTCAAAAGCGATCCTGCATTCTTGAAAGGGATGCTTGAGTTCGGCAGACTGACCGCCGCCTTGGTATCAAGCGTATAGCTTTCAGCTTCGCCCAGCAGCGGCACACGCACCAGCCGCCATTCCCCGGTTTCAGAAATCTGATAGGCCGACGGCGCACCAACCGCCTCGCACCGGGCGACGTGATCATCAAGTACGCTTGCCACCACACCATCTGCTGTACTGCCAATCGCACGTGCATCTTCCGGGAAGGTCCGGCAAAGCGACGGGTGATTCCCCCCGCAGTGGTAGCATTCCCGGTTATTCTCCCAGACCAGCTTCCAGTTGGCGTTTTCGATAATCGTGCTTTCAAACGCGACCTTGGAATTTTCAAGATCATGCGGCGCAAGATATCGCTCTGCGGCATTGGCAAACGGTTCAATATCCGGGGCATTTTCGGCCAAACAGATATAAACCAGACCACTGATCACCCGACAATGAACGGCGCTTAACCCGAACTTTGAAGTGTCGAAATCCGGTCCCATATCGCGGGCCCAAAGCAACTTGCCATCAAGATCATAAGTCCATTGGTGATAAGGGCACACCAGTCTGGGATTCCGGCCCTTTTTGGTTTTGCACAGAACCGACCCACGATGGCGACACGAATTGTGGAAGGCGCGCACCACCTGATCATTGCCCCGCACGATCACGACGGAATAGGCCCCGACCTCATAGATAACGTAATCGCCCGCCTTGGGTATTTCGCATGCCGGGATCGCAAACAGCCATTGCTTGTAATGAATGTTTTCAATGTCCAGCGCAAAGATCGCCGGATCCGTATAGAACGGCTGTTCCAGCGAATAGCCGGGAACGCGGCGTGCCAGAAGCTCTTGAACTGAATGCGGGGTGACGGGCATGGCGAAAATCCGTTTCTTGATGTTTTGAAGCAACCAAAAGTGTGGACTTCATGCCATGTTTTACAACGGCATTAATTTTCATCTTGGTTTAGTTCAACTAATCTGAAAAACTCAGATGACATGCCTGTCGTATTTTCGGGAGAGTCCGGTGGCCCGCCCTTATGATCTTTCTTCGATCAATGCTCTGATCTGCTTTGAAGCTGCTGGCCGCAACATGAGCTTCAAGGATGCGGCGGCAGAACTGAATGTTACACCAGCCGCTGTAAGCCACCAGATCAAGGCGCTTGAAGCCGATATTGGCAGTGCACTTTTTATCCGCCGCAATCGCGGAGTGGAGCTGACAGAAAAAGGCGCCTACCTTCTTGTCGCCCTTCAAAGAGGATTTGAAACCATTTCTGAAACGGTCATGCAGCTGCGTGATCAACCCGAAACAGTCGATGTCACGATCAGAACGACAACGGCGGTCAGTTCACTCTGGCTTACGCCAAAGATTGCTGCTTTTTGGAAAATTCACCCCGATATCACGGTTTCGCAAATTGTCTCGGATGTCCCGGGCATGACCGGGCATTGCGATCTCAGCATTCTTTACTGCAACCCCGATGATGGGGCCGAGGGATACCACAAGCTGTTTCAGGACCGCGTTGCTGCCATCGGAACGCCAGCCTTCAAGGCCGAACAAAACATCAAAACGATTGATGATCTGCTTCGCGCACCCTTGATCCACCTGCATTACGAGGAAATCGACTGGACAACATGGACCGACTGGTTTCGTGCGCTGGGTCGCCCTGCACCAAAGGGGCGCAGCTTTAAGCTCAACAATTACACGATTGCGCTCGAAGCCGCCCAGGATGACGTCGGCGCGGTGCTTGGCTGGGACGAGCTGGTCGGACCGCTGCTGGAAGACGGACGCCTGATCAAGCTGGTACCGGATGAAATCCGGTCTCCAATGGGGTTCTATTTACGCGTCCATCCCCGCGCATCGGAAAAGGCCCGCATCTTTGTCGACTGGCTGATTGATGCCACCTGAAATGAAGACGTAAGGGCAAGCGCAGCAATGAGCCACGCTTGCCCTTCAGATCAGACGTCTTTCAACAGACGCAAGGCATCATAGATCGCGGCGTGGGTGTTACGTGCCGATACCGCATCCCCGATCCGGAAAAGCTGATAGTCCCCTTCCGGGTTGCGCATAACTGATTGCGGCTGACCGGCCAGAAGTTGGTCATGGGACATTTCGCCAAGGTTTGTCGATCCCGGTTTCAAGTCGAAATAGATGTCATCCAGCGGAATGGTGCCATGGTTAACGACGATCTGATCAACAACCCGCTGCTTGTCCACACCGCCATAGTCGCTGCCGATATGCGCGACGAGTTGATTACCCTGTTTTTCCACCGCCTCCAGACGATAGGTCACGGTAAAGGTGGTATCAAGCTTCTGCATGGACCGCATATAGGGCACAAGGTTCATGGCCATGACTTCGGGCGCAAAGGCACGGTCCGGGGTCATGATTTCGACCTTGGCACCTGATTTGGCAATCAGTTCGGCTGCCTGCAAACCGGCATGATCACCAGCATCGTCATAGACAAGCACATTGCTGCCCGGTTTGACGTCGCCCGAAATGATATCCCAGGTCGAAACAACCAGATCATTGCCTTTTGACAGGACCTCGGTATCAGGCATCCCACCGGTGGCAATGATCACGACATCCGGGTTTTCCGCCGTGATCGCATCGGCCTCGGCCCAGGTGTTGAAATGGAAGGTCACACCAAGACGGGTGCATTCTGCCATACGCCAGTCGATGATACTGATCATTTCGCGGCGGCGTTCGTTCTGCGCTGTCAGGCGAATTTGCCCACCGGGATTGGGGGCCGCTTCATAGACAACAACCTCGTGGCCGCGTTCGCCGGCAACACGCGCAGCTTCCATGCCCGCCGGGCCGGATCCGACAATAACGACCTTTTTGCGTGTTTCAGCAGCCTCGATGATCTGGGGCATCGAAAGCTCACGCCCGGTTGCCGCATTATGAATGCAATAGGCCGATCCACCCTGATAGATGCGATCAAGGCAATAGTTTGCCCCGACGCACGGACGAATTTCATCTTCGCGCTTTTCAATTATCTTGCGCACGATGTGCGGATCAGTGATGTGGGCACGTGTCATGCCCACCATATCGACCTTGCCCGATGCAATTGCATGACGCGCGGTTGCCACGTCGGGGATTTTGGCGGCATGGAAGGTCGGGAAGTCGGTCGCAGCACGGATTTCACCTGCAAAATCCAGATGCGGTGAATTGGCCATACCCTGAATCGGAATCACATCAGTCAGCGCAGCATCGGTATCAATACGCCCACGAATAACGTTCAGAAAATCGACCATGCCGCTGTCTTTGAGCCGCTTGGAAATCTCAAGACCATCGGACGGGGTCAAGCCGCCATCAATACATTCATCCCCGGTATAGCGCACACCGACAATGAAATCGGGACCAACGCGTTTGCGAATTTCGGTCAGGACGTCAAAGGTGAAACGCAGTCGGTTATCAATGCTGCCGCCATAAGGGCCATCAAGTTCGTTGGTCAGCGGCGACCAGAACTGATCCATCAGATGACCGTATGCCTGAAGCTCGATCCCGTCCATGCCGCCGGCCTTCATGCGTTCGGCGGCATCAGCATAATCCTTGATGATGCGTTCGATATCCCAGTCTTCCATCTTTTTCGGGAAGGCACGATGCGCTGCTTCGCGCCTGTGCGAGGGCGATACCACCGGCAACCAGTTTGCCTTGTCCCAGCGCGTCCGGCGACCAAGGTGGGTCAACTGGATCATGACTGCAGCACCCTGTTCATGCACCGCATCGGTCAGGTCTTTCATCCACGGAACGACCTCGTCCTTCCAGACCAGCAGGTTGTTGAAGACCGGCGGGCTGTCTTTGGACACCGCGGCCGACCCTGCCGTCATGGTCATGGCGACCCCACCCTTGGCACGCTCCACATGGTAGGCGCGGTACCGGTCCTTGGGCATGCCGTCCTCGGGGTACGCCGGTTCGTGTGACGTCATGATGATGCGGTTGCGCAGCGTCAGATGTTTAAGCTGATAAGGCTGAAGAAGTGGATCATTGGACATGTGCGGGGCTCCGGGTTTGAACTCTCTGACCATGACGATATTCAAAAATGTACAGATATGTCAATTTTAAGTTCACTAGTGTATGTTTCAGATACATTGATGTACACTGTACTTGTCCGGACTCGGGCAGTTTGCTAAGGACAGGTCCATGGAAGAACAGATTGAAAATACCGCCGGACAAACCAACGCCGGGCAAAATAGTGGATGGCGCGGATCGGCCGAGATCTGGCTGAACGCGGCCTATGACGCCCTGATTGAAACCGGGGTGGATGGTGTAAAGATTCAGCCATTGGCAAAGCGCCTCAGCCTGTCACGCACCAGCTTCTATTGGTTTTTCAAGGACCGGAAGGAATTGCTCGGCGCGTTGCTTGATCTTTGGCGCGAAAAAAACACCGGCAATCTGATCAAACAGGCAGAGGCCTATGCCGAAACCGTTTCGGAAGCGATGCTTAACATCATTGATTGCTGGCTGATGGCTGATCTGTTTGACGCACGTCTTGAATTTGCGGTGCGCAGCTGGGCGGTCCAGTCATCCGATGTCATGGCCGAGATTGAAAAGGCTGATCAACAACGCCTTGATGCGCTTGCCAAACTGTTCACCCGTTTCGGGCAGGATGCCCGCATGGCTGATGTCCGCGCGCGCACGATTTATCTGGTGCAGATCGGCTATATCTCCATGCAATCAAACGAAGATATTGCTGTGCGAATGGCCCGCATTCCGGGCTATGTCGAAACATTCTGTGGACAGGCTCCGACGCAAAACGAACTCAACCGCTTCTACGCCCGGCACAATTTCGAAGCTTGAACGGGCATCCTCCTTTTGACGGTTTGCATCAATTTTGCCTGAAAACTGATGGCGGGCATCGGATTTGATCGCGATTCAAAGGAAAATCCGCATAGCTGGTCAATAGAATGTCATGCACCGGACCACCATTGATGGTTTTGCGTCTTGAACATTTGAGGGCAGTGATGAGCATGATCAGCGTCGAAGGGTCCATGACCCATTTTGCAAACCCGTTGGCAAATCGGAAAAACGCCTATTCCGACGCCCAGAAGGCCGTTATCAGCGTCGCAAAATCGCGCGAAGCCATCGACAACATCACTGCCTGGCCGTCTTATCAGCCAACACCCCTTCATCGCCTTTCCAGCCTCGCGCACGACTGCGGGCTTGGCGAGATTTGGTACAAGGATGAAGCAACCCGGTTTGGCCTCAAAAGCTTTAAGGCGCTGGGCGGGGCCTATGCCGTTGCAAGGCAGCTTCAGGCGATCATCGAAGACAAAACCGGTATCCGCCCGACGGTCTCCGACATTCTGGCGGGGAAACATAGGGACACGGTATCGGAAATCGTCATCACCTGCGCAACCGATGGCAATCACGGGCGCTCTGTTGCCTGGGGCGCGCAAATGTTTGGCTGTGGCTGCGTGATTTACATTCATCGCGACGTGTCCGAGGGCCGCAAACAGGCGATGGAAGCCTTTGGCGCCGAAGTCATCCGTATCAAAGGCAATTATGACGAATCGGTCCGCTTGGCCGACAGCGAAGCCAAATCAAAGGGCCGCATCATCGTTTCAGACACCAGCTATGAAGGCTATATGGAGGTCCCCAAGGATGTCGCCCTTGGCTATACCGTTATGCTTTCCGAAGCTGTCGAGCAGATGGATGGCGACATCCCGACACATGTACTCATTCAGGGCGGTGTTGGCGGATTGGCATCTGCCGTGACAGGGTATTTCTGGGACCTTTGGGGCGAAAAACGCCCGCGCATCATTGTGGTCGAGCCCGAACAGGCCAATTGCCTGCAGGAAAGCGCCAAGGCCGGCCACCCGGTTGCCGTCGACGGGGATCTTGAAACACTGATGGCGGGGCTTGCGTGCGGCGAGGTGTCGCTTCTCGGCTGGCAAATCCTGTCCAACGGGGCTGATGACTTCATGACATTAAGCGAAGACATGGTCGCCCCTGTGATGCAACTTCTTGCCCATGGCTATAAGGCTGATCCGAAAATTGAGGCGGGCGAATCCGCCGTTGCCGGTCTGGGGGCTGCAATTCTGGCTTCGCAAGACCCGGCCTTTGCCAAAGCGCTTGGCCTTGGGCCAGACAGCAAGATTTTTGTCATCGGGACAGAAGGTGCAACTGATCCGGAAATGTATGAACGCCTTGTTGGTGACCCTGCGCAGGCTTAATCGATCTCAACCGGCACGGAAAGGCCAACCTTCACATTGTCCATGACAATACTGGTCTGGAAGCCTTTGACATTGTTGTTTTCAAAGAAAACTTCGCGGGTGAAGTCTTCATATTCATCCATGTCACGTGCGGTGACGACAAGCACGAAATCGGCACTGCCCGTCACGTAATAGCACTGCTGAACAGACGGATGGTTTTTCGCGGTTTTCTTGAATTCATCAAGCAGATGAAGCTGTTCGCGTTCCATGGTGACCTGCACGATGGCGGTGACATTTCGGTCAACCGCCTTGGCATTCACCACCGCGACTTCGGCACTGATGATGTTCTGTTCACGCATTTTCTTGATGCGCCGCTGAACGGCGGCAGGCGAAAGGCATACCTGCTCGGCAATCTGATCGGACGTTGCCCGATTTGATTTCTGGATGATCTCAAGGATTTTCGCATCAAAGCCGTCAATCTTGCCAGTGGGGGCGTTGCTCATTGAAAACACCTGAAAAATCCGGCCGGCCGATCCGACACATCCCGTTCAGTGTGCGGGCTTTGATTGCAATGTAAACCCCTTTTGCCGATCATATTCCGGCAAATAATGCAGCTTTTCGGCACAATGGCGCAGAGATTGTAAGAATTCCCGCACCAGACTGCGCTAGCCTTCTGGTTCTGCATCCATGTCAGGGACGCCCATCACGTTTAGGCTTCCCTTTTGGGGTTTTCATCAGAAATGACCACCTTTGCGACAATCAATCCTCTAAAACCACTGGACCACCTGGCTCCGGGCGGTCGGGTTGGCCTGATATCGCTGGCGACCGATTTCAATATCGAAACCGATTTGAAGCAGCTTTATCCAACAGATGTCCGCTTCTTTACCAGTCGGGTTCGAAACCATAACCCGCTGACGATTGAAAACCTGCGACGCATGACACCTGGCATTCGCGATGCTGCCGATAAAATCCTGCCTAGCACTGATCTTGATGCGGTAATTTACGCGTGCACGTCGGGGGCTATTGCCATCGGCGTTGATGAAGTCACCCGCCTTATTCAGGAAGTCCATCCCGGCGTCCCGGTGACCAATCCGGCGACTGCGGCTGCTAGCGCGTTTAATACCCTGTCGGCAAAGAAAATCTCGATCCTCACGCCCTATACCGAACCGGTAAACCGCGATGTTGCAGCCCTTTTTGAATCCTTTGGGATAGAAGTCATCAACATGGCCGGTTTCGGATTTGAAGACGACACCGCGATGACCTTCATAACCCCCGAAGACATCAAAACCGCAGCGCTTCAAACCTGTGCCAAGCAGGCTGATCTTCTGTTCATTTCCTGTACTGCCTTGCGGGCATCGACCCTGATTGCAGATCTCGAGACCCTATTGAACATACCCGTGATCAGCTCCAATCAGGCTCTTGCCTGGCACAGCCTGAAACTGATGAACTATCCAAAGCCGGTATCGGGCTTTGGCACCCTGATGCGCGATCATCTTGGAACTGCGCCAAACACGGCCTCCGCCTGAGACAAAGGACATTTGAATGCCCCTTGATATGCCCCTGATCAAAGACATGACCGCATGGCGCCAACACCTGCATCGCCATCCGGAATGCGGCTTTGACTTGCCCCTGACCTCAAACTTTATCGCCGAAAAGCTTGAAAACTTCGGGATTGAAACCGTTAGGGGTATCGGACACAGCGGCATTGTCGGGGTCTTGCGCAATGGCAGTTCGGATCGATCTGTGGGCCTGCGCGCCGATATGGATGCCCTTTTCATTGTCGAGCAAAGCACAACACCCTATTGCTCTGTTCATGATGGCAAGATGCATGCCTGCGGCCATGACGGGCATTCGGCGATGCTTCTGGGGGCCGCTGCCCATCTGGCAAAAACCAAGAACTTTGACGGCACAGCGCATTTCATTTTCCAGCCTGATGAAGAACATGGCGCAGGCGCACAGGCGATGATTGATGACGGCCTGTTTGAACGCTTTGCCATCGATGAGGTCTATGGTCTTCACAACATGCCGGGCCAGGCTGAAGGCACCTTTACCGTCCGTCCCGGCTCACTGATGGCCAGCGAAAGCAGCTTTGAAATCAGGGTCACGGGCATTGGTGGTCACGCCGCCATGCCCCATCGGGGTGTCGATCCGATTGTGGTGGGTTCCCAAATCATCCTTGCCCTTCAGACAATCGTCTCGCGCAATCTCAGCGTCACCGAAGAACCTGCTGTGATTTCCGCAACTGAATTCATCACCAACGGTACAGTCAATGTCATCCCCTCAGAAGTCGCCATCAAGGGCGACTGCCGCTGCTTTACCGATCACAGCCTTGCAAAAATCAGGGATGCCATGGAACGCATCGTTGCGGGCACGTGTCAGGCGGCCGGGGCTGCATATGAATTCCACTTCAAGAATACCTTTCATTCGACCATCAACAGCGCTGATCAAACCACCAAGGCGATCAACGCGGCTTGTGCTGTTTTTGGCGCAGACAATGTGGTGTCAGAGTGCGCTCCCCTGACGATCTCCGAAGATTTTTCCAGCATGCTGCGCGTCAAGCCCGGTTGTTATGCCTTGATCGGCAACGGGACCGGAAAGGTTGGTGGCTGCGCGCTTCATAATCCGAGTTACGATTTCAATGACCGCATCCTTGCCAAGGGCGCAGAATACTGGGTGCAACTCGTCGAAGACATTCTGGGTTGATCGCGTGATCACCTGGCCACCCAAACGCAGGAGCCCTCAAGGATGGAAACCGGTAAACTGATCCCGCCTGCCCGCGGGTTTACCAACGCTGAGTTCGAAGAACGCACAAAACGCCTGCAGGCATTTATGACCATGGAAAATATCGGCGCACTGTTTGTCTCGACCGAACCTGAATTTCGTTATTTCAGCGGCTTCAAATCACAGTTCTGGGAAAGTCCGACGCGACCGTGGTTTCTGGTGATCCCGGCGGCTGGCAAGCCGATTGCCGTTGTGCCCGAAATCGGTGTGGCCGGGTTTGACCAGACCTGGATCGACGATGTCCGAAGCTGGCCTTCCCCCCGTCCGGAAGATGATGGCATCAGCCTTCTTACCGATACCCTCAAAACTGCGGCCGGCAGCAACCGAAAAATCGGCGCGATGATGGGGCCGGAAAGCCATCTGCGCATGCCCGCCAACAACTTCAAACAGCTTTGCCAAAACCTTGGCAGTCACGAGATCGTTGATATCAGCCTTCTCATGCGCACCATACGCGCGGTGAAGTCAGAGGCCGAGATTGCAAAAATCCGCTTTGCCTGCGAAGTCACGGCAGCCGGTTTCGATTTCCTGCGCGAAACCATTCAACCCGGCATGAGTGAACGGGACGCCTGCAAAACCATGCAGATCGAAATGCTGCGGCTGGGCGCTGATAGTTGCCCATATCTGATCGCGGCATCCGGTCCGGGCGGATATGACAACATCATCATGGGCCCGACGGATCGAGTATTGGTCGATGGCGATGTTCTGATCATTGATGCCGGTGCGAATTTCGATGGGTATTTCAGCGATTTCGACCGCAACTTCGCCTTCGGCAAAATCGATCCTCAAACGCTTGATGCCTACGACGCTGTATATGCTGCCACCGAGGCGGGTCTTAAGACCGCCGCGCCCGGCAACACCACCGGCAACATCTGGCGCGCCATGTCCGACGAGTTGAGAAAGGTCGGTGCTCTTGGCAATTCGGTGGGCCGAATGGGCCACGGCCTTGGCATGCAACTGACCGAATGGCCATCGCTTCAGGAAGGTGGCGACACCCAGCTCGAACCGGGCATGGTCCTGACCCTCGAACCAGGCATGAGCTTCGCACCGGGCAAAATGATGGTTCAGGAAGAAAACATCGTGATCACCGCGGATGGGTGCGAACTTCTGCACAAACGAACATGGCAAAATCTTCCGAACCGAGTGCCAAATTGAGGAATGCGCCAAGTTGGCTGAATGCGACCGTGTCGCCATAAGCAAGCAAATACTTGTTCCTTCCGAGTTGAAAGCGCCGCATTTTTAGAGTTCGAATAACTGCCGATGTTACGTTTTCATATCAGAACGTCATCCGGGGCAGGCCAAAGCCCTGCTCAAGGACTTCGCCCGCGGTCAGACAGATGTCTTCGCGCCAAGGCGCGGCGACCAGTTGCACGCCGGACGGAATCCCGTTTTTAACACCCGTGGAGATTGAGATGGCCGGAAGGCCGAGCAGCGGGATGGCGATTTGCGGCAGTTGGGATTCCCACAGACGGGCGATGGTGGCCGATCCTTCAAGGTCCTCGTCCTTGCGGAACGGGAGTTCGGCCGACACCGGCATCAGGGCGACGGGATAGTCGGCAAGGAAAGCGCGCCAGGCGCGGACAAGGGCTGCACGGCGGACAAAAAGCTGGCTGAACTTGGCCAGATCAATGGCGTTGGCGCGATCGGCGTAATGTTCAAGCAGGGCAATCGCGCCGGGATCGTCTTCCTGACGGGCGGCGGCCAGTTTGCCCGCATGATCATCGGACAGCCACAGGTCAATCTGCAGTTCAACCGCCTCGTGGATTTCGGGGATGTCAGGGGTTTCGACCGTCCAACCAGCGGCGCGGAACATTTCAGCGGAGCGTTCAAGGTCAGCGACAATGCGCGGATCAGTCTTGATCCCGCCCGGATGGGTGACGAGCGCCACACGGCGATTGAAATCCGGCCCGCGCAGCGGCATCGGGACACTCCATGGGTCATCGGCGGCGTAGCCCGCCATGCCTTCAAGGGCCAGCCTTAGATCATCAACAGAACGCGCAAGCGGCCCGGACACGGCCATCAGCTGTGCGCCAATCGGGCGGTCGCCGCCGGTTTGATTGAACATCGGAATGCGGCCATGGGTCGGGCGCAGCCCGTGAATACCACAGGCATAGGCCGGATAGCGCACCGAACCCGCGATATCGGTGCCATGACCGATATGGCCCAATCCGGCGGATGTTGCCGCACCGGCCCCGCCCGATGAGCCGCCCGGTGTGAGGTCCGGGTTATGCGGGTTCAGCGTTGTGCCGTGGACCTTGTTTGAGGTGAACCAGCGATAGGAAAAGGCCGGCGTGTTGGTGCGCCCGATGACAATCGCGCCCTTGCTGCGCAGGTTTTGCAAAAACGGACTGTCGCTGGTTGCGATCAGATCGGCAGCCAGTGTTGTGCCATTGGTCGTGGCATGACCCGCCTGATCAGAGATCACCTTGATCGTGACCGGAACCCCGGCCAGCGGCCCGACATCATCGCCCGCAGCAATGCGGGCATCGAGATGTTCGGCATCTCTCATCGCCTCAGCCGCGCAGTCCTGCACGATGGCGTTGATTGACGGATTGATACGCGCGACACGATCCAGGGTGTGGCGAATGACCGAGGTGGCCGTGAGCTCCCCCGTTTTGATGCGACGGGCCAGTTCACGGGCGGACAGTGAGTTGGGATCAATGGTCATCGGCGGCGCTACCTTTGAGTTGGGGTCAAGCTGTGAGGGGCGTTCGTTCAAGTTGGGTCCGACGGATCGACAGAACCGTGGTTTGCGGTTCACAGATGCTGGCCACGTGGGGGGTGACAAACACCTTTGGATGGGTCCAAAGCGGGTGATCGGACGGCAAGGGTTCGACATCAAACACATCAAGCGATGCGCCCGACAGATGGCCGCGATCAAGGGCATCAATAAGGGCAACTTCATCGACCTGCCCGCCGCGACCCAGATGGATCAAAGCCGCCCCCTTGGGCAATTTGGCAAGGTTTTCCGTGCCAAGGATGCCGCGTGTCTGATCGGTCAACGGCAGGACATTGATCAGGATGTCGCTTTGGGCAAGGAAATCATCAAACCGGCCCGCACTGTAATGCGTGACCCCGTTTTCAGACGGCTGCGGGGCAGAGCGTGAATAGCTTGCGACCGGGTATCCCAATGCAGTCAGCGCCTTGGCAACCGCGCGTCCCATATGACCAAATCCCAGCACACCGATCCGCTGCGCGCGCGGCGACAAACCGGTCAACTGGCGTTGCCAGTTATTGATTTTCTGATTGGCGAGATACTGGCCCATATTGCGGTGATGCCAGAGCACATGGAAGGCGGCGAACCCTGCCATCTGGCGGGCCTGATCGGGGTCCTCGACCCGGTGGACCGCCACAGTCGGCGGCAGGGACGGGCAGGACATAATCGCATCCACCCCGGCCCCGATTGAATAGACCGCCCGGATATTGGGATAGGGCGTAAAAGCATCCGCGGCCGGCACGAAGGTGACCATGAAGGTCACATCTTCGGGCCGGTCGATTTCGTGGGGCAGGCGCAGGTCAAGCTCGGGCGCGAGGGCTTCGAAATGCGCGCCATAAATGTCGCGCAAATCGAGTTTACTGCACGAAAGAACACCAATCATGCGGGCACTTCTTGGCTTTGGGCCCAGTCGGCCCCGGGCACGGCGGCCAGAAGCTGACGGGTGTAGTCCTGTTTGGGGGCCAGGAAGATTTCATCGACCCGGCCGATTTCAACCAATTTGCCCTTTTGCATCACCGCAATACGGTCGCAAAGCTGGGCTGCAACCCGGAGGTCATGGGTGATGAACAGGATCGAAAGCGACAGCCGTTCGCGCAATTCACGCAACAGATCAAGCACCTGAGCCTGAATAGACACATCAAGGGCCGAAACCGCTTCATCGGCGATGATGAGTTCAGGTTCCATCGCCAATGCGCGGGCAATCCCGATGCGCTGGCGCTGCCCGCCGGAGAATTCGTGCGGATAGCGCATGGCGGCATCAGCCCCCAAACCAACGATTTCAAGCAATTCGCGGGCCTTGGCCTGTGCCTTTTCCTTGGGCACGCCGCGATTGATCGGGCCATCGGTCAGCGCCCCCATGATCCGCTGGCGCGGATTAAGGGATGCATAGGGGTCCTGAAACACCATCTGGACCTTGTTGCGTTGCTTGCGGAGTTCTTCCTCAGACAGCGCTGCAAGATCGACACCGCCGACCATGACATGCCCGCCATCGGGCGTGACAAGGCGGACCGCCGTGCGGCCCAATGTCGACTTTCCCGAGCCCGATTCACCAACAAGACCAAGCACCTCGCCGCGCGCAACTGTGAGCGAGACATCATCGACCGCATGGACTTCGCGGACGGGTTTGAACAACCCACCACCGGTGCGGAAGGTTTTGCGCAGGTTCTTGATTTCAAGCGCCGGTGTTTCGCTGAGCGTGCGGGCCTCGGGCAGTTTTCCGGTCGGGATCGCATCGAGCAGACGCTTGGTGTATTCGTGCTGCGGGTTTTCAAGAACGGCGGCGGCATCACCGCGTTCAACCACCTTGCCTTCGCGCATGACGATCACCTGATCGGCGATCTCGGCGACCACGCCGAAATCATGGGTGATGAACATCACCGCCATGCCACGCCGTTTGCGCAGATCAAGGATCAGTTTCAGGATCTGGGCCTGGGTCGTGACATCAAGTGCGGTTGTCGGTTCATCGGCGATCAGGAGTTTGGGTTCAAGTGCCAAGGCCATGGCGATCATGGCACGTTGTCGCTGACCACCCGAAAGCTGGAACGGATAGGCCCGAACGATCTTTTCCGGGTCCGGCAGGCCGACTTCGCGCACCAGATCAAGCGTGCGGGCGCGACGCTCTGACTGGGTATAAAGGTTATGGGCGGCGAAGACCTCGGCGATCTGGTCACCGATGCGCATCAAAGGATTGAGTGCGGTCATCGGTTCCTGAAAGATCATCGCGACCTGCGCACCGCG
Source organism: Thalassospira sp. HF15 (assembly GCF_011806525.1). Taxonomy (GTDB): domain Bacteria; phylum Pseudomonadota; class Alphaproteobacteria; order Rhodospirillales; family Thalassospiraceae; genus Thalassospira. The sequence goes on from NZ_JAAVKI010000002.1 coordinate 170,070, forward strand.
CATCGCCTGTTTTTCGGCCTCGGACAGACGCAAAACATCCCGGCCTTCAAACATCGCCCGACCGGATTTGACGTCAACCCCGGGCGGGAGCAAGCCCATCAGGGCATTGGCCGTCATCGACTTGCCTGATCCGGACTCCCCCACCACGCAGAGGATTTCGCCCTTGTCGATGGTGAAGCTGACATTTTCGACGGCAAACGGGCGGTCAGCACCATCGGGAAGGCCGATGGTCAGACGTTCAATTGAGAGTGTCTGGCTCATGCCTTGCCCTTTCGCGACAGATGCGGATTAAAGGCATCATTCAAGCCCTCGCCGATCAGGTTGAGTGCCAAAACGGTGATGACGATGGCTATGCCCGGGAAGAAGCTGAGCCACCAGCTTGTGCGGATGACGGTACGCGCCGCCCCGATCATATAGCCCCACGACATTGCGTTGGGATCACCGAGCCCAAGGAAGGAGAGCGAGCTTTCAAGCAGGATCGCGGTTGCAACCATAAGCGACGCCATGACGATGATCGGCGAGACCGTGTTGGGCAGCACCTGACGGATCAGGATGCGTTGCTTTGACAGTCCGGCCAGACGTGCGGCATCGACAAATTCGCGGGTGCGGACAGACATCACCTCGGCCCGCACAAGACGCGCGACCGGTGGCCAACTGACAATCGCAATTGCGACCGTGATCGAGGTCAGTGTCGGTTCAAAGATCGCCACCAGCACGATGGCCAAAGCGAAGTTGGGGATGGTCTGGAAAAACTCGGTAAAGCGCATTGCCCCTTCGTCGACATAGCCGCCATAAAATCCGGCCAACGCGCCAAGCGGCACACCGATCAACAGCGCGACCAGGGTTGATACCAGCCCGACCAAAAGGGATACCTGCGCCCCGTAAGCCAGCTGTGCGGCGACATTGCGGCCCAGCGTATCGGTGCCCAACGGCAGACCATCAACGGCAAACGGTGCGAGGAACGGACGTTGCACCATCTGCCACGGCCCTTGCGGAAAGAGCATGGGGGCAATCACGGCGACAACAATAACGGCGATTAACAGGGCGACACCAACCATGGCGCCCATATTGCTTCTGAAACGTTTCCACATGTCAGCTACGGGCTCCGATACGGGGATCGACGATGCGATAGACAATGTCGGTCACAATGTTGAACAGGATCACCATGGCGGCAGAGACAAGGAACACGCCCAAAATCGTGTTGTAATCACGTGCAGCCAAGCTTTCGAACATCAGACGTCCGATGCCCGGCCAGGCAAAGACGGTTTCGGTCAGAACAGCCCCGCCGACCAGTTGGCCTGCCTGCAAACCGGCAAGTGTTACAACCGGCAGGATAGCGTTACGCAGGATGTGACGGCGACGAATGACCGCATCGGAAAGGCCCTTGGCCTTGGCGGTTTTGACAAAATCAAGCTGTGAGACTTCCAGCATGGAAGCGCGCGCCATGCGCATATAAACAGCCGTGAAAAACAGGCCGAGTGTCAGGGCTGGCAAAATCAGATGACTGAGGATGTCGAGGACACGGGTAAATCCGGTATAGTTTGCACCGACTGTCTCATAGCCAAATCCGGGCAGCCAACCGAGCCATACCGAGAACACCAAAACCGCCATCAATGCCAGCCAGTATAGTGGTGTGGCATAGAATAAAAGCGCCAATGTGGTCAAAACAGAATCGGATGGTTTGCCGACCCGGGCGGCAGCCGAGACGCCAAAGACGATCCCCATGACAAGCGAGACAACAAAGGCGGTCAATGTCAGCAACAGTGTGGCGGGCAAGCGATCGGCAATGAGTTCTGCCACAGGTGCGCCCTGTCGGAAGGAATAGCCGAGATCAAGTTGGACGATCCCTGCGACATATTTGCCAAGCTGGACATAAAGCGGCTGATCAAGGCCAAAGCGTTCACGCAGTTGTTCGATCATCTGCTCGTCGGCGGCACCGGCTTCACCGGCAAGCACAACGGCCGGATCGCCTGGTGCGGCATGGATCAGGAAAAAATTGAGAATCGCGATGGCCAACAAGGTCAAAATTGCCTTGGAAAGCCGCGACACGATGACAGCGAATATGGTCATTTGTCCCCGTAGCATCCCGTATTGGAAGTCCCGCCTTGGCGGGTGTCAGGAAAAAGGCGGGCCGGTTACCGGCCCGCCCACAGACTTATTTTTCAATCCAGGCGTTACGCGGACCGTCATTGATACCGATGGCCGTGGTGACCAGGTCATTGACGTTGCAACGGTAGATGGTCGGGAAGGTCAGTTCCTGCATCCAGGCAACCGGCACATCATCGACGATTTCCTTCTGAATCTCGGCATAGGCATCGGCACGTTCCATCGGTTTCACCATGGTTGCCGCAGCCGCCCATTTTTTGTCGAGTTCAGGGTTGTTGTAGCCCTCGACATTGTTCCACGGGCTGCCTTTCTTGATGCGATCAGCGGTGTAGTTACGTGACACACCAAGAGCCGGGTCACCATATTGATAGAGATAGGTGAAGGCCAAATCGTAATCCCACTGGGACGTTTTTTCGTTCCAGCCCGCGACATCGGAGCTGTCGATTTCGGCATTGATGCCGACTTCGCTGAGGTTCTGACGCACAGCCTCGGCCCAGCGCTGCCAGGTTTCGCCGTATGGCAGCGGCAGAATGCGGACCGGTTCACCGTCATAGCCCATCTCGGCCAGCAGTTCCTTGGCCTTGTCCGGGTTATGATCGTAGATGGTGACGTCGTCAGAATAGAAATTGGTGCTCGATGCGATCGGACCGGTCGCGACCGTACCAAAGCCGTTCCAGACGACATCACGCATGAATTTGCGATCCATGGCGTACATGACAGCCTGACGGAACTTCACGTTTGCGGTCGGACCTTCGCGGTTGTTCATCCACATCCATGCGAGCGGCGCGAGGAATTCCCAGCCTTTTTCAGTCACACAGACGCCATCCATTTCGGCCAGACGCGGGATATCCCAGTTTTCGACGGAACCGCCGGGCAGGACATCGACTTCACCGGTTTCAAACGCAACAGCACGCGCCGCAGCATCCGGGATCACGCGGTAGAAGACCTCGTCGAGATAAGGCAGGCCATCGACATAGTAGTCCTCGTTTTTCACGAGGTGGATGTGGCTGCCTTTGACCCATTCGTCGAACTTGAACGGCCCGGTGCCAATCGGGGTGGCGTTTGCCGGGTTATTGGCAAAGTCGGTGCCCTCGTAGATGTGCTTGGGCACGATCGGCATGGTGCCGTTTTCAAAGGCGTTGATAAACGGACCAAACGGTTCTTTGAGTTTGAACACAACCGTCAGCGGGTCGGGTGCCGTGATGCTTTCGACATAGGCCAGCGACGCACGCAGGCGGGCATGGGTTTCACGCAGGAAAACATCGGCAGAGAAGACCACGTCATCGGCAGAGAACGGCTCGCCATCATGCCAGGTGACACCTTCGTTGAGTTTGAAGGTATAGGTCAGGCCGTCGTCGGAGATTTCCCAGCTTTTGGCCAAACCCGGCATCGGGGTCAGATCGCCGTCATAGCGCAAAAGGCTTTCATAGATATCACCCGCGACAAGCTGGGTCGGGCCGTTCTGAACAAGGCCCAGCATCAGTCCCGGCGGTTCGGGCTGAACAACGATATCAAGACGGCCGCCAGCTTCTTGTGCCGCCAAAGGCGACGCCAAGGTGGCAGCGATTAGGAACGTAGTCGCTTTCAGTTTTAGGTATTTCATAGCAATCCCTGATTGTTGTCTGGATTTCAGATTTTTTGTTTTTTTTGGTTTTACGAACGTGGCATTTGGCCGACGGCCACAATCGCGGCCGCCGACATTGATTACCCGTGGTAACCTGGCGCGCAGGTCTCAAGCCTGCGCAGTTGGGCCGCCCATTCCGGGTCTGTTTTGCCCATCTGTTCCATGGAGTCGTACATCGATTGGTACTGGCTGGCCGTATGTTCGGCGACATCATGGGACAGTACAACCGGTGTCAGCCCCATGCCAAGGGCTGCCACCTGTGCCTTGCAGGAGCGCTCGAGATTAAGGGCCAGTTTGACGGCCTCCGCGACCGAACGTCCCAACAGCAACGTGCCGTGGTTGCGCAGAAGCATGACCGATTTATCGCCAAGGTCGGCGACGATGCGCGCACGTTCTTCAAGATTAAGGGCAATGCCCTCGTAATCGTGAAAGGCGATCCGGTCATAGAATTGCGCCGACCATTGATTAAGCGGCAAAAGGCCTTCCTTGTTCGATGAAACGGCCACGCCGGCAACGGTGTGGGTGTGCAGCACGCAGACCGCATCATGGCGCGCCATGTGAACGGCGGAATGAATGGTGAAACCCGCCGCATTGACACCCGCACCATGCGGGTCGTCGATCACGGCGCCGGTTTCATCGACAGTGACCAGATTGGCTGCTGTGACCTCGTCAAAGCGCAGACCATAGGGATTGAGCAGGAAACGCTGTTCGCCGCCCGGTCCGGATGGAAGCCGTGCCGAAATATGGGTGTAAATGCTGTCATCCATGCCCTCAAGCGCGATCAGCCGATAGGCCGCCGCGAGGTCACGTCGTATCTCAGATATTTTCTGAGCGCTCATGCCGTCATGCATTAACGCCGCCCCTTTCGTGTTAACTTTTTTGATTGGTTCAAGGCTGCGGGATGATCCCTTCTCAGTCAAGTAAATTGTCGACAATCTACAATTCGTTGCCTAGACTGACCGAAGCCACACATATTTCGTTGGCATCGTTCGCGGGCACATTACATAGAATTCAGACACACCTTTTTCAGGCTTACATATGACAGAAACACAGCCGTCTTCCGGCTTTCAGCAGCTTGATCGCGAGGGGCTCGTACAACGGGTCGCGAAGATTCTGAGCAAAGCGATCATCACGGGAAAGCTCGCACCGGGTGCCCGTTTGTCGGAGTCGGTCGTCGCACGGGAACTGGGCGTAAGCCGGGCCCCTGTGCGCGAAGCGGCCCGCCTGCTTGAAAGCTCCGGACTGGTGACATCCGAGCCAAACCGGGGATTTTTCGTCCGTCAGGTTTCGGCAAAGGCGCTTGATGACCTGTACGGATTACGGTTGGCGATTGAAATCGCCGTGGTCGAACGCCTGGTCGAAAACTGGAGTGAAGAGACCGAACAGGCACTGATTGCGCAAGTGGCCGAACTTCATCGGGTCGCCCATGACGGTGTCGACATGTTTACCCAGGTCGAGGCCGACATGCAGTTTCACCGGCTGCTTTGCACCGGCAGCGGCAACCCGAAATTCCTCAATGTGTTTGAACAGATCGCCATCGAGACCGAATTCAGCATCATGCTGATTGGTCAGCTTTACGATGATCCCAGCCGGATCGCCGAAACCCATGAGCCGATTCTTGAGGCGCTGCAGGCAGGAAATGCCAAGCAGGCGGTTGAGGCAATCCGTTATCACATCGCAGAAGCACAACGCATCGTCACCACCCAATTCCGCTTACTTGAAGAAGGCAAGGCTTCGTCATGAAATGCTTCTACGCCCCCGAGACCGAAACCCATGACCCGGTCTTTCGCCTGACCTATGGCAAGGTGAAACGCAATGCCGAACAGGCCGAACGCGCCCGGCTTTTGCTTGCGGGGCTCAAGGAATTGTCGCTGACAGTCAGTGAACCGCCCGCCGCACCGGTTGAAGCCCTGGAAGCCGTGCATACACCACGGTTTCTGGGTTTCCTCGAAACCGCGTGGGAAGAATGGCAAAAGCAGCCCGATGCCGGGCCGGAAGTGGTGCCCAATGTCTTTCCCCGGGCAGCGACTTCGTCCTATCCGGAGACGATTCTGGCCCGTGCCGGCTGGCATATGGGCGATACATCGGCCCCGATTGGCAAGCATAGCTGGCAGGCCGCACGGCGTGCGGCCGATTGCGCGGTTGCTGCGACGGATGCAGTCCTTGGCGGCGCGCCCCACGCCTATGCGCTGTGTCGGCCCGCAGGCCACCACACCAGCGCCGAGGTTGCAGCTGGTCATTGCCTTTTGAATAATTCCGCCATCGCAGCTGCGCGCCTGCGCGGAAAACATGCCCGCGTCGCCGTACTTGATATCGATGTCCATCATGGCAACGGCACGCAGGATATTTTCTATGACCGACGCGATGTGCTGACGGTTTCGATCCATGCCGACCCCACGAACTACTACCCGTTCTTTACCGGCTTTGCCGATGAGACCGGCCAAGGGGATGGTGAGGGCTATAACCTCAACCTCCCCCTCCCTCGCACCACCACCGACGGGCCATGGCTTGCCGCGATTGACAGTGCGCTTGCGCGTATTGCCGCCTTTGACCCCGGGGCCATCGTGCTTAGCCTTGGGCTGGACACGCACGAAGAAGATCCGCTTATGGGGATGAAGGTTTCGTGGGACGGGCTGCGGCGCGCGGGCGAAAAAATCGCCGCTGCGGGCTATCCGACCGTGATTGTTCAGGAAGGGGGGTATTTGTCGCCCGCCCTTCCGACGTCATTATCATCTTTCCTTTCGGGCTTTTTGGGTGCGAAGATACCCGCCCTTGAGACGACCTGACCTGCTATTGCCACCGATAGCAGGTTTTCCCAAACACCTATGGTGCACCATAATGACCGCCCCTTGACCGGGCATCACCCTCAGAACGGGAGTTTCACATGAACCACCGCCCAAATTCGCTCCACATGTCGGATATCGCCCACTCGATGCATCCCTATACCAATATGCGCCTGCACGAGGAAAAGGGCCCGATGATCATGACCGGGGGCAATGGCGCCCGTGTTACCGACAGCGAAGGCAAGGAATATATCGAAGGTCTTGCCGGTCTTTGGTCGGTTGCCGTCGGGTTTTCGGAAACACGTCTGGCCGATGCCGCCTATGCGCAGCTCAAACGCCTGCCCTATTACCACAGCTTTGCGCACAAGGCACACGAGCCGTCGATCCGACTGGCGGAAAAACTGGCCGAAATGACGCCAGAGGGCCTGAACCGTGTGTTCTTTACCAATTCCGGCTCAGAAGCCAATGACACCGTGGTCAAGATGGCCTGGTTCCTTAATAACGGTCTGGGTCGCCCGGAAAAGAAGAAGTTCCTGTCGCGCACCAAGGCCTATCACGGGATCACGATTGCATCGGGGTCGCTGACCGGCCTTGCGGGCAACCAGAAGGACTTTGACCTGCCCGCCATTCCGGTGACGCATCTGACCTGCCCGCATTACTGGCGCTATGGCGAAGAAGGCGAATCTGAGACCGAATTCACCGCGCGTCTTTTGAAAGAACTTGAAGACACCATCATCGCCGAAGGTCCGGAAACCATCGCAGGCTTCATCGGTGAACCGGTGATGGGTGCCGGTGGTGTGATGACCCCGCCGGAAGGCTACTGGCCGGGTGTGGCGGAGATTTGCCGCAAGTATGACATCCTGCTGGTGTCTGACGAGGTGATTAACGGTTTCGGTCGGACCGGGGAACGCTTTGGCTGCGAGAAATATGGCTTTACGCCAGATATCCTTGTGACGTCCAAACAGCTGACCTCGTCCTACATGCCGCTTGCCGCCATCGTGGTAAATGACAAGGTTTACAACGCGATTGCCGATAACACCGCCAAGCTTGGCAATTTCGGCCATGGCTTTACCGCAACCGGGCATCCGGTGTCCTGTGCGGTTGGGCTTGAGAACCTTAATATCATCGAAGAACGCGACCTGATGGGCAATGCCAAACGTCTGGAGCCGATGTTCCAGGACGGTTTGCGCGCCTTTGCCGATCATGCGCTTGTTGGTGAAGTGCGTGGTGTTGGCCTGATTGCCGGTCTGGAAATGGCTGACAAGAAAACCAAACAGCCGTTTGGCAAACCCGGTGCGGTTGCCGCCAAGGTCGTCGCCATGGCCGCCGAAGAAGGGCTTATTTGCCGCAATGTCTATGACACCGTGGCGCTTTGCCCGCCGCTGATCATCACCGAGGACGATGTGCGCGAAATCCACGCCCGCCTTGGCCGTGCACTGGATCGCGCACTTGAGTGGGCCAAGTCCGAAGGCATGCTTTGATCTGAGAATTGCACCCGGGCCGCGACCACAAGGTCGCGTCGCCCAAACAGAAAGCCGGAGATGGGGTTAACCTCATCTCCGGCTTTTTTGTTTCAGGCAGCAAATTTTGATGATGGCAGAGTGTCGTCGTTATTTGCCGTCGCCAACGACCAGTTTGCGTTTCTTCGAAACATTTCGGTCGGCATGCCAGCTGATGCGGAGCGTCAGACTGCTGCGGTCTTCGTCCTGTGAGGCTGAGACTTTCAGGTTCAAAAGACCTTCGGGCTCCAGAATGATGTCATCCTGATCATCGCTGAGCACGACTTTGCCTTTGCCCACCCCGGTCGTGATGGCCTTGAGGATCGCCTTGATCGAATCGGCGTCTTGCAAGGAATCATGGCTGAACTGTTTTTTGATCTGTTTCATCGGTTCGCCTTTGCGCTTTTATCATCGGACAGGAGGGCCGAACTTAATGCGGTCAGGGTGCGTTTCGGCTCGAACGCCTTGGCATAGGGGAAGTCGGTGCTGATGCCCAGAATATGACCTTCGGGATGGACAATCGTCACAGCCGCGCCGGATCCTTTGAGGCCTTCCTTGTGGCGGGAATGCTGGTCAATGGTGGAGTCACATTCAAAATTGATCAGCCCACGACGCAACATGATGCGTTGGCCATCAAGCAGATTGCGATGGCCGTGAATGATTGCGTGAATGCCGCTGTCATGGATTTTTTGCGCGCCTTCGGGGCTCAGGTGATTGTCGATCGTGCGATGTTTTGTCCGCACGGTATTGGCGATTGATCCGTAATAAAGATCAAACGGTTCGCCAAACAGGGCGTCGCGGAACTGCCGATTAAGGGCCTTGACGCCATCGGCGTGCAAAAGATCTGCCATGGCGTCATCAAAGCCGGCATGGACAAACATGAAAGACCCGACGTGATAGCCAAGGCGCATGCGTTTGAAGAACCAGTGAAACTCGCCGTCCGGCTGCAAGAACAGTTCGCGCCATTTCAGGACTGCCGCATAAACCTGGCGCATCGAAAGCCCGGCTTCTGCACAGGCGGGTTCAAAGCTGACCATTTTCTTTTTGATCCGCTTGAGTTCGACATCGATCTGCTTTTTGGGCAGATGATCGGCGGCAATTTTGGGAAATGCGTCAAACCAGTCCGGGTGAGGGAAAAGACGCCGACGACATTCGTCCTCTTCCGGGATATCGGCAAGCGCCTTGCGCCCGGTCAGGTAGCTGTCGCGAATTTCGACAAGTAGCGGCACAACCTTGGGGCCCAGACGCAGGAAGAAATGATCATTGCGATGATCGACCTTTTCATCAGCGTCACCATTAACCGCCTGCATACCCAACAGATTTCGAACATCATGGTTGCCCGCCAGAATGCGCACCCGTGCATCCAGCTCGATCAGGCGACGCACCGCACGCAGGAGTTTGAGGTTATGCGGCCCCTTGTCAAAGCAGTCACCGCCAATGATGAAGGTCGCCTGTTTGCCGAGGTTGGTCAGGCGGAAATTCATCACCCCCGGTCCGGTACGGCGCACCCCACCCGATGCGACGAGCGACGCCACAAACGCCTTTCGGTCCGCATGCAGATCGGAAAAGAACAGGATCGGACGTTTTGGCCAAGTCCAGAGCTTGCGCTTTGTCAGGCGATCAAGCTCGCTTAACAGCAGTTTGCGATCGCCATTTTCCTCGCCAAAGGACTTGTCCCCGCCATAGGTCCAGTCGCGCGCTTCGCGCGGCAGTTCAGGATAAAGCCAGGACGGCCACGGCCCTTTGTAATGGGGAAGAGGCACGTCGATCTCGGCGTTCTGATGTTTGATTGCTTCTGTCATTGGCTTAGGGCCTAATCCAATACCGGTTCCGCTTTGGCGCGGACCTTCCAATCGCCTGCCACATGATACCACGTGCAATCGGCATGATGTTCGAGCACGACCGGGCGGGCATGATACATGCTAAGGGCGGCGATCTCATCAAACCGCAACACGCCCAAATGATGGGCGGCGTGGCGGAACGATGCGCCGTGACCGACAAAGACCTTGAGGGTGTCGCGCGTTGGAAATTCTTTCATATGTTTGGTCAGATGGGCCGCCACCCGTTCACCCGATTGCATCAGGGATTCGGCACCCTGAAATGGCAGGCGAAAGTGGCTGTCGGATTTCCAGCCTTCGGGAAGCGGATCAAACCTTGGATCGGCGTCGACGATCTGATTGATTTCCGAAATGCTGAGATTCGCCAGCGCGCCGACACTGCGTTCAGCCAGTGCATCATGACAGATGACCGAGAAATCACCCGTGAGCGTGGTCGCGATGATGTCGGCGGTTGCCCATGCACGCAGCATCTGTGAACTGTCGATCACGGGATCAATTTCCGCGCCAAGATCGGTCGCTAGTTTGGCTAGTGTTTTGGCGGCATCATGGGCTTGTTGTTCGCCACACGCGGTCAGGGCAAAGGGCTGATGCGCACTCGGTACGTTTTCCCGTTGATGGTAATCGCCGTGGCGGACAAGGGCAGCAAAATGTCGGGCCATGATTATCGGGCCTCCTTGCCATGGGCGGCAGCAAAATCAAGAATGATCGCCTTAAGCGCATCTTCCTTGATGTGTTGGGCAGCAACTTCGGGTGCAACCCAGCGGCGATGCCGATGGCTTTCTTCCCAGACTGTATCAGAAAGTTCCTCGGTGACCGCCATCGGATAGACCGCAACGTTGCATGTCGCGCCCCACTTTTCATAGGTATAGGTGCCAATGGCTGTTTCATGTACGCGCCCGCGCACACCGGCCTCTTCCTCGGCCTCTTGGGCGGCGGAGTCCTGCGCGCTTAAACCCGGTTCATGAATGCCCTTGGGCACGACCCAGTGGTTTTTCTTGCTTGACGTGATCACAAGGATTTCAAGCACCCCGTCCTTGAACCGGTAGGGTATGACGGCCGACTGGGTGTAATAATAGGCCGGACGGTCGCGCCATTCCCGACCATTGGCGGCTTCGAAGGGGAAGGCCTCTGGCAAGGTTTTTGGTCGGATGTAGTTTGCTACTTTTGCACAATCACCGGATAAATTCCGCCAATCATTTGGCATTTCCAGATGAACAAGTGCTCCGGTTTTCATAACCCCACTATCATCCGTTATCGAAAAGGGTGACGGGGCAAGATAGCGCACAAGATCTTCCAAGCCCGGATTATGTCCGACAATCATGATCCGGTTTGGCGCGCCCGCGAATTTGGCCAGCACACCCAGCAGGGCTTCACAGGAGGCGTTATAAACCCGGTCATCCTCGATGATATCGTGGGCTTGCGTGCCCCCGGCCTTGAGCATTTTTTCCGCCGTAACAAAGGCCCTTTCAGCCGGTGACGACACCGTCACATCGGGCAACAGGGCATGTTCTTGAAGCCATGCCCCAATGCGCTGCGCCTGGCGTTTACCCTTGGTCTTGAGCGGGCGATCCCGATCCGCCATTCCAGGTGGGTCTTTTGCCTTGCCGTGGCGCAGGAGCAGCAATTCACGGGTCATGCCTGCACGCCTTTATTAAGCTGGCCTTTGTCAAAAATCTGCGCAGAACACTGTCGGGCAATCTCGTCAAAATTAACGCGACCGGTCACCTCGAAGATTGGCACACGATCAAAAACAGCGAGATAGGCGTCCTCATCAAGGGCCTGATCACTTTCAAACATGCTGCCATCTGCCCGTTGGTAAAACGGGCCGGGTGATTTCATCACAGCCGCAAGAAGATCGCGCCGTGCAGCAAGATCGACCTGGGTGATTTGCGGCGGTGTATCAGCATCGTGCGACCAGTTCAAAATCAGAAAGCCACATAAGGGCGCGCGGGCGGTGATGCGTTCGGGGCCATAGATCTTTTCGATATCAACATCGTATTTTTCTTCGATGTCCCAAAGCTCAGCCGTTGGCAATGCCGCCAGTTCGGCACGGCGGGCAGGCGAGACGATGGTGTCCAAACGCGGATTATTAAGCGCCGTACCGGGATTGATGCGTGGCAATTTCGGAATGCCTGCCGCCCAAACATCGCCGTCACAGTGACGGACAAAAAGACGATCGTTTGACAGAAAAGCCGTACCGGTTTCATCAAGCATATGAAGCATCAGGGTCGATTTTCCGCCACCGGAAAATCCCGCCAGACCAAGGGCCCGACCGTTGCGCACCAGACCGGCTGCATGGCAGATCGCCCATCCGTCTTGTTGCAGCCAGTTCATGTATTGGGCATTGATGAAATTGATCACCTGATTGTCGTTTTCCAGACACGGCCCGGCGGCGATGACATGATCACGGCTTTGCAGAAAAACCATGCCGGTGCGGACCTTTTTGACGATGCGCCCATCGGCCAAATCGACATAGGCATCCTTGCGCCCGCTTTTTCCGGCTTCGCGCGGCCAATCGATATAGACAACGTCGAGATCGGGCGGCGGGCATTCGAACGCATGAATTTCGATGGTCGCAGTGGGGGTCGGAGTGGGGGTCGGGACCGCGCCCGAAACCACGATATGTTTGAAATAAGCGCGCAGTTTTTCCAGAAGCGGGGCCGAGTTCGAGCAGACCTTAATCGTCATATCGGGCAATGCCTGCAAAAGCCCGTCCGGCTGCAGTGTCATGCCACGGGCCAACTGTGCGGCGACATCTTTGGCGATCATAGAAGTGGTGGTTTTGCTCATGACAGCGCATCCAGAACGTAATCGGCATAAAGGCCAGCGGCATCAATGCCAATGCCTTCCTTGGCACCACGGAAACCGCCGAAGGCGGAGACCTCGAACACGATGGGGCCTTGATCGGTCATCGCGACATCGACGGTGGTGAAGTCCATGTCAAACAGGTCCTGCGCACGGCGCGCCATTTCAACGACATCCGGATCACATTCAAACGGGGCGTATTTCCCGCCGCTATTGATCGTCGTATTCCAGGCATCATCCTTGGCAACGCGTGCATAGGCGCCGTGATATTCACCGCCAAGAAACACAAGGCCAAGATCCTGCCCCGGCAGGTTCAGTTTGCGTTGGATATACATCATCGGGTTTTCCGCCTTAAACGCGGTGACCGCCTTGATGATGTCTGCGTCCGACTGATCGGCATCAATGATTGTCATGCCGCGCGCCTTGGTCGAATAAAGCGGCTTGAAGACAGCAGAGCCAAAGGTTTTGACGGCATCAACGGCGATATCAATATTTTCGGTGGCTTCGGTGTCAGGCATCGGAATGCCGCCATTGCGCAAGGTGACCGTGCAGGACAGGCGGTTGATCAGGCGCAGGATATTTACAGCCGGACTAAAGACCCGCACCCCGGCGGCCTCGACAAGACGCAGCAATTCAAGGCGATCAAGCGCGTGCGGGCTATAGGTTTCGGTGATTTTCTTGACCACCACACCATCAAGTTTGCACAGATCAATACCCGTTGCCGTCACCTTTCCGGTGGCAAGATCAGCCGTCACATCGGCCATATCGATCACAAGCCGGAAACCGGTTCTTTGTTCGAGTGCGTCGGCCAATGCCTCGGTCGACCATTTTCCGGGAATGCCGACAACGGCGATTTTCTTATCAGTCAATGAACAGGTCCTTGATCGGGGCGGTAAAGTCTTGGGCTTTTTGCGGGTCGGAGGAAACGACACGTTCCATCAGATAGCGCGCACGCGCCATCATGTTACGCGATAGCGACGGATCGAGGATGAAGCGTGTCGAGGTGGCAAAGGAACGCGCCAACCCAAGGGCCAGGCGCAACTCAAAGGTATCATCACCTGCCTTTTGCGCGAAACGACGGGCAAAGCCATAAAAATCCGCCGTGATCTGATGCACGCGTTTGCGACGTTCCGCATCGAGCGCCTGCAGGCGATAGCCCGAGACCATGAACACCGATACGTCCTGCAGGAAATCCATATCCGTGGAACGGTGCAGATCGATAAAGCGGATCGCACGCGTGTCGGCGTCATAGATGATGTTATCAAAGTTGAAGTCGCCGTGGATATGAACGGTATAGGGCTTTTTAAGCTTGGCCTCACGTGCCGCACAGGCCTTGATCAGATCCGCAAACGACAGGACAGAATGCCCGCCGATCATGCAGCCATCGTCTTTGAACGCCTTGTGGATATCGTAGACCGCGTCCATGCGCTTTGCCAGTTGGGTCATATAGAGTGCCGGCACCGGTTTTTTGACGTGGGTTTTACGCCATACCGCGCGCAACGTCTTTTTCAACGCCTTGAAAGCCTCGTCGAGCAATGCCGGATCTTCTTGCAGCAGGATCTGTTCAAATGTCAGGCCCGGAAGATGTTCAATCAGAAGGGCGGCCTGATCCTGCTTCTTGTAGAAGGACAGGATCTTTGGCGCCAGACCCGGATAGATCGCATTCCACCGGTCGACCTTCTGACGTTCTTCCTTGAGCTTGCGACGTTTGCCGTCCTTGAACACCGCGATATAGCTGTCATCATCAGCCCCAAGCTCCGCCACCCCGGAAATGGCACTGCCCGACCGGGTCTGGGCAAGCGGTTCGATGGTGATGTCACCGGCCTTGCGGTTGCCGCGCAGGTGCTTGATGGTTGCTGAGAGCGAGCGATAACGATCCGCTGTCAATTGCTGGCCCATATTGGCCGAAATGATTGCATCGCCCATATCCTGAACGATGGTGCCCATCTCTTCGATGCGCTGCGCCATGAAGATCGACACGATCACGACTGCCGGGTCCTTGCGCTTTTTCAGATCCGCGTTGCAGGCGCGAATAAGCTGTTTGTAGTCTTCATCGATCTTGCTTTTGACCTTGATAGCCTTAACAGCGGTTGAGGTATCGGCTTCGTCTATTGCCTGTTCTATCAACTCAAGACCATGTTCTACATGCGCCAGAAGGGCGGCATGCCGACGGCGCTTTCGGCGCGGAACGTCTTCAAGTTTTTCATATTGCCGGACGCAATCGCGGCACAGGCGGGTCAGGCGTTCAAGATCAATGGCGATGGATTCCACCGCGCGCAGCATCAAGGCATCCGGGCTTGATTTCGGCGTTTGCATGGTGGCTGCGATACAACCATCGCGGACCCGCATTTTCAGATTGTCGGCATACCCGCTGCGATCAAGTACCTTTCGTGCCAGCTCAAGCGACCCTTGTTCCAACGCATCACGTAATTCAGCGACCTGTGCGCTGGTTTCGATCCACAAAAAGCGGAAATTGTCGCGTGCCGGAGCGGATAAGGCTGTGGTCATGTGATCTGCCCAAGATAGACAGGATGTTCTTGATGTTCTGGCGCGGCTGCCATCAGTACCGCCCGCAGATCATTCGGGAAAAGCGGCGCATTTGGCAATTTGGCCAATGGCAGCCACACGACATCCTTTTGGTTCTTGTCCGGTGCAGGGCCGTTGGCGGGGACATAGCCATCGGGCACAGAACATGAAAACAGAAACTCTACTGCATGCTTTTTTAACTTCGGATAGGCGCTGCGTGGTTTGAAAAAATCCGCCACATGCACCAGATCACCAACAGAAATCGCCGTGCCAAGCTCTTCTTCGCATTCGCGGATGAGGGCGGCCTGCAATGTTTCGTTTTCCTCCTGTGCGCCACCAGGTAACGCATAACGCGTCCCGTAAGACGGGTTGTGTTTGTGCAGCAGCAAAATCGCACCATCGCGGACGATCACCGCGCGCGCGCAGTTCCGGATTGTCGGCGCCAAGTTTTCCGTCATTGCCGAGATTCTCCACGCAATAGGCCAGACATGAGAAATATCATCCCAACGCCGCCCAAAAAAGGACGGAACCGGCTGTCATATAATTATAACACAGGAAGCCCGAACCGAGGTCCCGCAGCGGCCAGCTTACTACGCGGCAAAACAAAAAGCCGGAGATGGGGGTAACCTCATCTCCGGCTTTTTGATTCTGGCGTTAATTCACAATAAGCCTAATGCTTATAAATATGAGCTTACGACCTGTGATGCGGCTTATATTTCCAGCCAGTCCTTGCGGGAAAATTCCGGATCAGTCTGTATTACTGGTCACCGGGCACGCCGTAGCTTGGTGCGGCTGTCGGATCGATGGCGCGGGTGACGTAATCCTGCAGCTGGGGCTTGTAGAGCTGCCAGATTGAGGCCAGTTCAGCGATCGGGTCCCCTTCGGTCCAATCAACGCGAAGGTCGGCAATCGGCCAACTGACATCGCGCACGAGATAAAGCCCCGCAGAATGCACCGGGCCGGCTTCGCCGCCGCTTTCCTGCCCGGCCTTCATCGCCGCAAGCAGGCGATCACCCAAATCACCCTGCGCAAACTCAAAAGCCGCAACCATCGCAGCAGGCACCGTATCGTTGGCCAGAAGATTACCCGCCGCGGCACAATCCCTGCCCTGGGTCACGGCATTGATGCCAAGGGTTTCAGACCCCGAAAAAACAGCCGATTTTCCCGTACGATCCAGCAGGACAATCTGACGCCAGGGCGCGGTCGCATAATCGCCAAGCAATTTGGCAAGTGCGTCTTCTGCGCCCAGTTCATTTTGCATCAAATCCAGTCCTTTCGGACCAAGGGACGGGTCGGTGATATTTTGAGACGCCACCACACCGACACCGGCCCGCGCATGGGCGCAGCGGGCAGCAACCGCCGGGGATGACGAAGAAATCGCGATACCCATGGTACCGGTTTCAGAACAGCGCGCAGAAATGGAAAAGGTCATTGCAAACTCTTTGGTTCGGTAAAAAAGTTATTCGCTGTCGGGAATGACAGCAATTGCATCAATCTCGACAAGCCATTCCGGGCGCGCCAAAGCCGACACCACAATGCCGGTAGAAACCGGGAAAACACCCTTGAGCCATTTTCCAACCACGCGATAGACGTCTTCACGATATCTTGGATCAATCAGATAGATTGTAATCTTGGTGATATGGTCCAGCTGGCCGCCGGCTTCTTCAACCAGCATTTTGATGTTTGCCATCGCCTTTTCTGCCTGACCTGCCGCGTCACCAATGGCGACACTTTCGGAACTGTCGAGATCCTGACCAATCTGTCCACGCACAAAGATCATGGTGCCTTTGGCGGCGACAACCTGACAGAGGTCATTGTCGATGTTTTGTTCCGGATAGGTGTCTTTGGTATTGAATTTGCGAATACGGGTATGCGCCATGGGGCTGTCTCCTTGTGCCGGTATCATCCCGGCAAGTGTTGGTGGCAGTACTTAGTGTGTCGGGGAAAATGTCATGTATGTTTGCTGCTTGGACATGTGATCGGCCAGATATTTTGCGTCATACCACACCCCCCAGATGAAGGATGATCCACGCCGCGTTTGCCAAGGCAATCCCAGGAAGTAGATACCCGGTTCCCTAGAAATGCCGCGCGTGTGAAGCGGCGCACCGTTTTCGTCAAACGTGTCGAAATTCAACCAACTGTAATCCCGCCCAAAGCCGGTTGCCCAGATGACCGTCGAAATCCCGGCATCCTGCATATCAAGTTCAAGCAACGGATGGGAAATGCATTCGGGGTCTGCACCGATCAAATGCGCCTCGGGTTCTTCTGGCAGATCAAGTCCGTTCTGGGCAACGAAGGCATCGGCTTCCTTCAGCAGGGCAAGATAATTGGCATCCCCGGCCGCGATGTTCTTTGCCAGATCGGGTGCGATTTTCAGTTTCCCGTCAACATAGGCCTCGGTCCGGCCCAAAAGGGTCATCCCCTGGTCGGCCAAAGACCGGAAGTCGACCGTATGGCCACCATTCGCACCACTGACGGCAATCGTAACGTGATCAGCTTCTGGTGTGGCCTCTGCATCCCATTTATTGAGCACGCCAAGCCACCAGACAAAATCGCGGCCACGGTAGCTGCGCGGGGGACGGTCATGCGGACCGACCGATAGATATACCTTGCGCCCGGCATTCATGAGTTCTTCGGCAATCTGCGTCCCGGAAGAACCGGCTCCAACAACAAGCACCGCCCCGTCGGGGAGTTGATCAGGGTTGCGGTAAGCCGACGAATGAATTTGATGAATACCGGTTTGGGCAGGAATAAGATCTGGCGTAATCGGGGTCTGGAAAGCGCCGGTTGCAGCGACGACAAAGCCTGCCTCGTAGACGCCATCAGTGGTTTCGACGCGGAAGCCGAATTTGCCATCCAGCCGCGTTACCGACGTGACTTCGACACCGCAACGGATTGGCGCCTTTATCTGTTTGACATATTCAACAAAATAATCGGCAACCTTTTCCTTGGGAACGAATGCGTTCGGATCACCGGGGAAAGTCAATCCCGGGAAACGGTCATGCCATGCCGGACCGTTGGCAACCAGGGAATCCCATCTTTCCGAACGCCAGCGTTCCGCGATCCGTCCGCGTTCAAGCACAATATGTGACAGGCCGTTGGCACTGAGATGTTCGCTCATGGCGACACCGGCCTGCCCCGCGCCAACGACAACTACGTCTACTTTTTCAATCGCCATTCCAAAGATGCCTTGTCATTAAGAGTTCAATAGTCGATGCCCGCGTTCTGTTTCCCGTGTTAACCAAGCAATCGGGCCAGCATGCTGCGACATGCTTCCATTTGCGCGCGGGCAATGAATTCGTCTGGCTTGTGGCCCTGATCCATGCTTCCGGGGCCGCAGACGGCAACCGGGACATCGAAAGTGTCGCAAAACAGTCCGCCTTCGGTGCCAAAAGCAACTTTCATCGGATCGGCGCCATCAGTCCCACCGACACCAGCAGCCAGTGCCTTAAGCTTTGCCAATTCCGGCGCATCCGATGACGTTTCAAGCCCCGGGTAATCGTTCAAAATGTCGATGGTGATTGCCGCCTGAGGAAATTTGTCACGCAGGTTTGTTTCCTGCCTGCGGGCAGCATCGATCAAACGACCGAGAATTTGGTCAGGATTGTCAGACGCGACGTTGCGGATTTCAAAATCCAGCACACAGTTTTGCGGCACGATATTAAGCGCCGTTCCACCCCGGATCAGTCCAGCATGGAGCGTTGAATAGGGAATGTCATAGGCCGGATCGCGGTGGCCTTCTTTTTCCAGTTCGGATTGCAGATCGCGGATGTCACCCAGAAAATCGGCGGCCATATGAATGGCGTTCAGGCCCTGCGGCGCAAGGGCCGAATGGGTTGGGAAACCGCAGCATGTCGCCTGCCCGGCAACCTTGCCTTTGTGGCCTGTTGCCATTTTCATCGAGGTCGGTTCGCCGACCAGCACCCAGTCCGGTCGCAAGCCGCGCTTTTTGAGATCATCAAGCATCGGGCGCACACCGACACAACCAATTTCCTCGTCATAGGACAATGCCAGATGAACGGGTGCGGAAAGCTGATCCTTTGCGTTGATAAAGGCTTCAAGCGCGCAGGCAACAAACCCCTTCATATCAGCCGTGCCGCGCCCGAATAACAAATCGTTTGTTTCCCGCAGGACAAACGGGTCCGACGTCCAGTCCTGCCCATCGACCGGCACCACATCCGTATGCCCGGACAGAACGAGTCCTCCGGGCCCACCCCCACCGATTGAGGCAAAAAGACTGGCCCGGTCGCCGGACGGGTTTGGATAGAGTGTTGCGTCGATCCCATGTTCTTTGAGCAGATCGAACACCCAGTCGATCAGCATACGATTGCCGCTGCGACTGACAGACGGGAAAGAGACCAGTTTCTCCAGGAAGTTGAACGCGTTTACCATCTGGTTTCTTTGTTCCTTCCTAGAGGCACTTCAAGACATTGGGAGCAAACAATCGGACCAGAGGCGCGACGGCAAACCGGCTCAGATTTTATGGGCCGGATTTCCCGTTTGATGGGCCATAAAATTTGAACTGGTGGCGCATTAGATCACAATTTTTTCCTCTCATGCAATATCTTTTCATCCCAAATAGTTACATGGTCGTCTCTTTTAAGAATCGCTATAAAACTTTGATTTTAATACCGATTTTACAGAGCGTGTGTTGCTCAAAAGGATGCGACACAGCATCAGAAGGAAGAGTTTTGAAAACCAGCAAGAAATGCCTGCACGGACCGGCTTGGCTGTGAAGTCGCTGTACAAATCGCGGAGATAACTCGACGATCAATTACGAACAGAGCAAGTTCACAGCATTCAGCTGAACTTTCTCTGCCCGTTCTAATTTTACGCGTCACGGATTCCAGATTTATGCTGAAAAGTTTTGAAACATAATATTGGAATTCTCTTTTTCCTTAGAAAATCCATAAAATCAAATACTTGCAGAACATCCAGTTTGAGAAAAGGGCTACAAATTTTGAAGATTATGTGTCGAACTTTACTTGTAGTGCAATCTTGTCATGTATCGAACCGGATATCACGCTCCAAGATACTCATCGAGGCTAGCGTTGATTACGGCCTTTCTGAGGAGAACCAAATTCGACATGCTCATTAGCAGCTTGGCTTATGAAGCCAGCTAAGTCATCGATCAGCTCAACATCAATCTTTGACCCAATAGCACACTCCCATACAATTGCAGTGCGCCAACCCAAGTTATGCAATTCCTCTATCGATATTTTATCTCTCTTGGTATTGGCCGCAAATTTCTTAGTCCAGAAATCAGTGTTTGTTGCAGGTGTCGTCGCTTTTTTGCAGTCCGGATGACGATGCCAAAAGCAACCATGCACAAAAATCACTACTCGCCACTTTGGCAGAACTATGTCCGGTGAACCCGGCAACAGACGTACATTGAGCCTGTAGCGATAGCCCATAGCATGCAGTGCTTTTCTCAGCAGAACCTCTGGCTTCGTGTTTCTGCTCCTGATGCCAGACATCATTCTGGAGCGTGTTTTGGAGTCAACTATATCCATGATGTAACGAACTTAGCGCAATCAAATTTATTTTCCACCTGGTTACATTTGGTGAAACCTGGTAAAAGGCTCGACATTATGGGGAGAAACGATGTCCAAAGATTTCGCCATCATTGATTTGTTCGCCGGGCCAGGGGGGTTGGGCGAAGGATTTTCAAGGGCAGGACGCGACAAGGAAACTCCAATGAAGACCCATCTCTCAATCGAGATGGATGACCATGCAATTCAAACGTTACGACTGAGAGCGTTCCTGCGGTCCTTTGACCGATTTCCCCAAGAATATTACGACGCTATCAATAGTGGTCTTAAGCTTCCAGACTGGGCTGAACTCTATCCCAAAAATTGGAAAGTTGCTGCCGAGGAGGTACGTCAACGTGTTTTGGGAAGCGATGGCGTATTCGAGGAACTGGCGACCGAGCTTGATCAAGTACGCGAACGCCATCATGGCGATACTATCTTGATCGGAGGACCTCCATGCCAAGCATATTCCTTGGTTGGAAGATCGAGAAACAGGGGCAAGGCAGGTTACGTTCCCGAGGATGATAATCGGCATTTTCTATATCGCGAGTATGTGCGCATCTTGGACCGGCTTCGCCCTGCGGCCTTTGTGATGGAGAATGTTAAGGGGATGCTCTCGAGCCAAATTAATGGCGGTCGAATTTTCAGCAAAGTCCTAGATGATCTCGAGACGGCGGGGGACGGTTACCGTTTGTTACCGCTCTCAGCTTCCGCCCCACCCGACGGCTCCCGAGCTTCGGCCAAAGACTTTCTGATACGGTCAGAAGACTTCGGAGTTCCCCAAGCCCGCCATCGAGTAATCATTCTCGGAGTTCGGGCGGATCTGGCACAACGCCTGAAGCTTGATGGCCCGCTTCTCGGCAAACCCCAAAAGCAGGTAAACGTCGGCAGCGTAATTGATGGCCTTTCACGTCTCCGAAGCGGGCTTAGCCGCGGCGACACGAAAGAAGCTTGGAAAACAACAGTAGTTGAACAGGCTGTGCGCATTGCCAGAACAGGAAACATTCCAGCAAAAGTGAGGGATATCGCTCAAAGAATTTCTTCTCCCACCAACTTGCCTGAAGCAAGGTCAAGTCGCGAGAAGGCGATTGTTGGCGATATGCCAAAACATCTCCTCAGGTGGTTCGATGATGAACGGCTTGGGGCAACGCTGCATCATGAGACCAGAGGACATATCCCGGACGATATTGGCCGCTACCTTTACTCGTCTGCTTTCTCCAGCGTGCACTCACGCTCTCCGAAACTGGACGAGTTCCCAGAGTTTTTGCTGCCAGCTCATAAAAACCGGGATTCTGGACATTTTTCAGATCGGTTCCGAACCCAAGTGACTGGACGCCCGTCGACCACTGTCACAAGTCACATATCCAAGGATGGTCATTATTTTATCCATCCCGATCCCAGCCAGTGCCGCTCACTCACCGTGAGGGAGGCCGCCCGCTTGCAAACATTCCCTGACAACTATTTATTCTGTGGGCCTCGAACCAAACAATATCATCAAGTGGGCAACGCA
This sequence comes from Thalassospira sp. HF15, assembly GCF_011806525.1. Classification (GTDB taxonomy): domain Bacteria; phylum Pseudomonadota; class Alphaproteobacteria; order Rhodospirillales; family Thalassospiraceae; genus Thalassospira. The sequence continues at coordinate 192,292 of NZ_JAAVKI010000002.1, forward strand.
GTGCCACCTTACTTGGCGTGGCAAATAGCTAAAGCGGTTTACAAAATCTTGGGATAAAGAAGGCCTAAATGTTGGCTTGGTCAGATGGGGCGAAAGCGATCTCTAACCAATCGCCTCAACCGGGGTGCCTTCTTCAGCCAATCGGTCGATAAGAAGTTTCATCGCATTCCTTTCAGGTCTGGAAAGCGAGATATTTCCAACGGCCAATTTCACCAAGGCACTATCCGATTTGTCGGTAAGAAGATGCTTTTCTTTTGCATTTTTGCGAACGATCTCTGCTTTAGCGACAATCGAAAGCAGTAAGACATCAAGATCAATCTCATTATCTATTTTTTTCGTGTCACGCCCGTCTTTTTTCAGATCTTTTTCTTCATCAAGACTGACCAAAACATGTTCAGGGAGGGCTGTCACATCGAAGTCAGTCTTTGAAACGGCCTCCCAGCAAGCCTGCATTTTGCAGTATTCGCCTACATTTCGCACGTTTGTGGGAGTGCTTCTAATCTTACGAGCCACCTGAGGCGCAAGCGCAGTGATGAACTCTTGAAGCTCATCTGGTACGTCCTGCGACGACCAGATGACATCCCAGTTGAGCGACGCCTGCCCGATGCTACGCACATGATGAGCAAGCCAAGCCATCGTATAAGCCACAGTCTGAGACTTGAAGCCACGATCAAGCTGATACCAATCCGATTGCGCGATCATCTTGTCAGTCCACCTGAACAACAGCGCCATAGAGCACGCATTTTTGAACCAAGTTTCGTTGTAATCGGCCTGATGGGCCTTCCATGACTTCGCCGTTTCGTCGGCGAAGTGCATAAAGCACTTCTGCGCCCCCTTCGAGACAATGTCAGGACGGCAATGGAAGGTGACTAAGTATTTTGCGAGATCCGTTTTGACCATGACTTTAGCCTTGGGAAACTCAACCTGATACTTTCGTCTTTCCGACTGGCTGGCGTAAGCCATACCATCTCTGTACTGGCCACGCGCACGCTCATAGAACCATTTCTCTCCCGAGAGCGCCCCATCCTGAGGCGGAGCTGCAAGAACCCGCGAATAGCGTTCCATCTGCAAATGAAATGGATGATTTGAGAAGAAATCTGCTTCCGAAATACGATTTTGCGTATTCGCATAACGTGAAATAAGCGGAACTACTTTTTCGACGGCACTTTCGGGTACAACCGACAACTTCATTTGAACATGAACTTGGTCTAGTGCTGCCTTTCCCACATCCTTTGCATAAAGGATAGAAGCTGTTGTCTGTCCTCCGTTCACGATCTGAAGGTCACGAATAGCCGATATGGCGAGCTGACCGTCACCCAGTTCCTCGAGCTCCACCTCGGATGCCGTCGCTGTCAAACCGTTATTGTAGGCGAAAAACATCTCAGGTTCTTTACGGATCGTCGCAAGAATTCCCTTGTTCACCTTCGTTCTCGCCTGGAGATAGGTTCTTACATTCTGTTCAAGCAAACGCGCCCCATAGAGCCCATAAACTTCGGCCAGCAGTTCACCCGGAATTGCCAACAGATAGGATTCATAATCAGCCGATGAGCTAGAAGCTCTTAGACAAGGAATTGGACTACCAGATATTTCCTCTAGATTGACCTCGATAGCTTCAGGTGCTGCCCTTGATTTCTGAATGTCAGCATACCTAGCAACGTCAAGCACCGTATAGACGACAGGAATCCCCGCAACACTACCCATCAGCTGTGGAGGCTTCCTGGCAACGAGGCGAGCATTCGACAGTAAAATCACACGTAAACGTCGGATGGTGTGCTGGTTCGAATATATCGGATAGGCAGCTGAAAACGCAGAGCTACTATCTTCTAGCGCATTGATAAAATCAGGTGAGAGAGCATTCTCAAAAAAATTGGTAGCCTGCTTCAATGCAGAATCGATCCGTGACGCCTGGAGTGACTGTAGATCCTTTCCCTCCCGGTAGTCGCAGACTGCCAAATAAAGTGTACCACGGTCCGCATCAAACGCATGGCCATCGACACGATAAGGTCGAGAACCTCCTTCTTTTCTGCAATGTGCGTACTCAAGATCTATTGTGTCGCCGTTCTCGCTCGCGGCTTCGGCGTATATTGCAAAAAACGCTTCTTCCTGAAACAATCCACTTGCTTCTGCCTCAAGCATTACATCTTCGCGTAGATCCTGAAATGCCGTCTCGAGATCATCCACCTATCAACTCCTCCAAAGTCGAGCGCAGATCTACAAGGTAAGGCTGACAGTCAGATACTCGAATCCTGTAACGTACCTGTTCCACTCCGTGCCTAAGTTCCGCCCGTTCTATCCGCGGAAAATTATCCCTGATTTTATAGAGGGCCCTGTCCACCAGCATCCAGACTTCGTCATCGTATTCTTCATGTGGTTCATACCCTGCTTCCAGCAGCCCGATAGCAAGAAGATCAGACGCTGCGCCTCCAGCAGCTTCCCCAAGCTTAATCAGTTCCTTCGCAATAGAATTGAGAGTGCAGGCATTGGATGCACTGCTTGGCACTGGGGAAATACCTTGATTGCAAAGAAATATTTGACCCTGCACAGGATCCAACTGATCCTCAGATGAAATCGAAATCATGCGATCTGCAGTTACTACTTGAGTTTTTACCTCAAAAATCGCTGAGGAAATTACAAAGTCCTGCTCGTGCCCCTCATGCCCTGTCCAAGCGAGAAGTGCGGCTCCAAGTCCCATCCTCGGAACGAGTTCGTCTCTAAGAAAAAGAAGCTCACCAACCAGTCCAATTCTTTCACTTCGCGAAAGGCGTTTATCGTAACGCTGCTTTAGCATTTCTTGCCAACGGTGCAACTCTTGCAGAGTTCGAGTAAGAGCCTCACGAGAGTTAGAACTCAACATTGATTGGGTAGCGAGCATAACTCCTCTGCACATAAGGGAGAAATTTTGAGCGTCATTATCATCATGAAGGGTAACAACAAGACGTGTCCGATGGTTGGACCAAGTTTCGAGTTCGATGGACATGCCAACCACCCTCGGCAACACAGGTTTGGCACCATTTTGCAGATCCGTATCGAGAAGAAAGAGGTATTTACCTCGGCTATCTCGAGCAATGCTATATTCAAGAGAATGGCTACTATCCGCTAGGCTTACGTTCAATGTCCCTGGTTCTGGTGCAGGTCCAAGGGCTTTCCAACGCTCAAACATCCTGCACACCTGCAATAGCCTCTGCGTCATCATCTTCTTCGGTCTGGATTTGCTCCTTCAGTTGCGCAAGATAGACCGCATTTACTTGGTATGTATGTTCCTTAGCCGGCTTACTGGTCTCTGGCATGCAAAATGAAAGTGTAACGGCACGGTCGCCAACACGAAGTTTGTCATCTGAATGCTTTTTATCTTCATCGCTATCTCGCTTCGCCAACGAAGGCGCGAAATAATGTACAATGAGCATTGGCTTCTGGCGAACACTGCATGCTGCACGTTCTCTTTTGTACTCGTCAGCGCCCACCCTTCTTTCAGCTTCTTTTATTTGATCCGCATCCAGTCCAATCCATGCATCTCCTGGATCAGCAACGCGGCTTCTGGCACCGTAAATTCTGTAGCAGCCGTCCGATACGGTGCCTTGCTTTCTTCTCCTGTAACGAACTGTCTCGCCGACAAAGACCTCTTCGTCTCCAATTCTCAACATTGGAAGCACGACGTCCCAGTCGGACATCTCGTCTGATATCCGATCCTTGATATAATCTTGCAACAGGGAAGAGTTCGAAATCTTGGCTAGATCGATGTGAGGTCCAAATTCAAAATTCGCTATGAGATCTAAAACATCTTTTCCGTTTGCCTCCCAAGAGATATGAGCGATCTCTCCTTTTTCAGGCATTTTTAGCTGCTTAGTTGGGCTCAGTAATTCAAGAAACTCTGAAACTATTGAAAGATTCTGGGCTGCTTTCTCACTATCATTGGGCAACGAGTGACCTTCGACATGACGAGCCGAGTAGTCTTGGGCAATCGTCAACTCCTGGGCAGTTCGCATCTTGTTAGCTGCGGTCACACGGATTGCTAAGTCACTTTGGCGCACCTTGAGGCCAAAATCTGCCGGGGTGCGGTTTGAGGCCGTCATCCGAACCACCTCTCTCCGAAGCTCCTCCGTCGCCTCATCAACATACTTGTAATGTTCTAAGGAACTCTTCGGAAGATAAAGTCGGCAGATATGTTCGTAGTCAGGGCGATAGCCGAACCAGCGGGCCATTTGCATCAACGTGTCACTTGCTGCAACATTTCTAAGAAGATACGAAACTGTCAGTCCTTCCAACGTTAACCCGCGGGACAAGGCAAGACCGCCTATTGCAATCACATGCAGCCCATGCTCCTTGTTAAACGAATAATCGAGGGTCCCACCTCTCATGTTGATGGTACGAACTCTAATACTTTGAATCCCCTCGTTAAGGCACCCTAGTATGTTCGTCCACGAATAGCCCGAGTTCGAATACTCCTTGTTAAAGCTCTCCTGCAGCTGGGCTATAGTAGTGTCGCGAATTTTTTTGGGTTCAAGTGCTCCGTATATAGAAACAGCATCCTTTAGCTCGGACAAATATTCATGGACGTGCCCAAGAATCTGCTCTTGTATTGCGTTGAAACGGCTGACGTTTATCATCATTGAGCAGCTGGATTCACCCTTTCTCCGAAAAACTTGTATTGCGCGCGTCAAACAAAACACTCGGATGGCATGCTTTAAGCTCTCTGGAAGATCAGTAATCGTATCTCCACTCTTGTGATTCAACTTCAAAAGCGGATCATAATCGTCAACGGTCCTAACCATCTCGGAACGCAAGTCGCCGCTATCCCTAAATACACGGTGGGAACCTATGTAGTTTGATGGCGGCTCGAGTGCCTTTATGAAATTTCCCGGAAACAGGTCGTCGTTCTCCATTTTCTCGGAGGTTTCCGGATCAATAAAAATGTTTGCAAACGGAGTAGCCGTATACCCAACATAAGCAGATCTAGGGAAACGAGCCAAAATCTTCCTTATATGTCCATTGATCGCCGTGGTGTTTTTTGGCTCATTAGCTGTATTGATTGATGCATTATCAGCTTCGTCATCAATAAGAAGTAACGGCAGATCGAACCCTCCGGTATCCTCTTGCCTTCCCAGCCATTTATTGAGGCTGACGAGTACTGCATTATTCTTCTTAGTCACGAAAATTATCGGCTCTGCATGACTAGTCAAATCAAAGTAAATTCCTTCATTACTATCTTTGAAATCGGAATCCCTTGTCGTAGCGAAAGAAGGCACTCGTCGCTCGGCAGCATACTTCTGAATGGGCAGTGATTGTTGAGCAGCCTCATTTCTAAGAGACACTCTACCGATAAATGTCTCGTCAAGACGCTCCTGTGTTTGCGTGCGCAGAGAATTAGTAATACCAGCAAGAAGGATAATTACACGATATCCAGCATCTGCCGCCTTGCAGATCAGGGCTGAATAATTCGTTGTTTTTCCCATCTGCACGTTGCCCATAACCATGCCACGGACCGCCTGATACGACGGGTCTAGTGGGTCACCACAGAGATCCAAAATCTCATCGGTTTCAGAATCTAGCGTCGCGACGACCTTTGAGGGCAACTTTCCGGTTGTCCGATAGTACTTTCTGAGACGGTTCCAATAATAAAGGTTGAGTTCTGACTTTTTTCCTGAGAGCCATGGTCTATGCCCCTTTGAAATCACTGCGCCACGCTGTTGTGTCACCCGAAAATTCGCTTTAAGCTCCCGGGCGATCGAGGCCAACTCATCAGGACCAAGATGCGTGAACGGACCTTCACGAACGATTTCTTCGATTTTACCTTCTGGCAAGCCGGCACCGGTGGCGAAAATATCCGAAAATTCCGCTTCTATATGAATACGGAAATACGCAAGCTCTTTATCGTACATTCTTCCACCATCCTTTCGACTTCAAATGCTCTTCGACAACAGATGCTTGGCCCGCCCAAGGCTCTGTCACCTGCAGCAATTCCCACAGCTTCTGGAATGATCCCTCTGAGCGCGCCAATAGAGATGGCAAAGCTGTTTCAAGGCGTTCGACAAAAGCGTCTCGATCCAGAGCGCTCTGGTTCATCATCTCAGGACGCACGGCAAAGTCTTCGCCAATGCTGATTGCCGGAAAGCAGTCCTCAATAACCCCCAATGCAGCGGTGAAAGATTGGGCGACTTCAGCATTCTCATGCTCAAGTAACTGCACAATAAGGGGATGCACGCGATTAAGGTAATATCGAACTTCACCGTTACGGACATACTTTGCCCATACGGGAGTTTTACCGTCGGTCGGCTTAATCCGACCTCCGCGCGATTGAAACACTTTCCCAGACTGGCCTTTGAGGCCCTTTACTATTTCTTTCAGCCGTGAACGCAAACCAGATGGTAGCTGGGCTTCAGACTTATCCACCGTTATCTTCCAGATTGCGTCAAGGCTGTTGGGGATGTTCACGGCTATCCGGACCAACTGAGATAATTCACCATGACGCACCAACCGGAACCAAGTGCCATGCATTATCAAACGATGCTGCCGATAGATGTAGAAACCTTGGTTTCTTACGAAACCTTCCTCGCCGCCTAACCTCTCATGATCATGTGACGAAATTTTCGAGAAGTGCGGAAGGATGAAGGCCTGAACATTGAACGCCTTACCTTCCAATGCGAGATGCTCGACCGGACCTTCCTGTGTAGCCAAATGATCGCGCAAGAACGGATCGACAGGAGAGAGCAGCCCACCATTGAACGAAATCTTTAGCTTTCTGAGCCCGAACTCCCCTGCAATATAGCGGTGAAAAGTAAGTGCTAACTCCGACTTGGCGTGTGCAACTATCTCGTTGAAACCCTTGCTGCTAACCCTTCCGAACTCGGAAAGTCTGTCGCACTTGGTCCATATAACTTCAGTCCCATCACGTTCAAGAAGCTTGCTATTCGCGATTTTTTCAATTTCACAGGGCTCTAGTATCGCCATTTTCCAATCTGCAAGATCATCGAGATCCCAGCTTGCACCAGAAAGAAGCCCTTCCTTTCTCGTCAGAACAGTCAAATACCTGCATTGGGAAAATGACGCGGACTTCATACCCCAACCAAAGCGCCCCAAGTCATCGTCAGCGCGCTCTTCATCGGGATTTGCACTTGCAGGTCGCATGGCATCACAAAGCTCCGCTTCGCTCATACCATGGCCATCGTCTAGAATTCGGACCTCCGGTTCGCCATCGCTACGGACACAGAGTATCTCGATAGAGCGCGCCTTGGCCTTGATGCTATTATCCAGCAAGTCAGCAATTGCACTTGGCAAGTCGTAGTTTCCAAAGCTTCGCGCTGAAGTCATAAGCGCAGCCGCATCCGGTGGATTATTTGTGTACTTCACCAAGCGTCGACACCCTACCCAGAACATCTCCCTCTAATATAGTGATCATCTTTTTTTTCTAACGTAAATGGTTATTGTCAAAAATTTTTCTTCAATCGACCATCGCTCATGAATAGGCATTAATTGTTCGATTTAATTGGCACAAAACACAAAAGCCCGCGACAAGCGCGGGCTTTGGAAAGTGGGCAACCACTGCTATCGTTGCGTCACATGCGAACGATCAAACGTCGAGGTTTGCGACCTTGAGCGCATTGGACTGGATGAAGTCCCGGCGCGGTTCGACGACGTCACCCATGAGGGTGGAGAAGACTTCCTCGGCTTCGTCGGCGTGGTTGACCTTAACCTGAAGCAGCGAGCGCACGTTCGGATCAAGCGTGGTTTCCCAAAGCTGATCCGGGTTCATTTCACCCAGACCTTTGTAGCGCTGGACCGAAATGCCGCGACGGCCATATTCCATCACCGCATTGACCAGATCGACCGGGCCGTTGATTTTCCAGGTCTTGTCCTTGGCAACGAATTGCGCGCCCTTTTCGAACAGTTCACGCAACTCACCAAGGATGCCGGCAATCGCGCGCGCCTCGGCCGAGCGCAGGATATTGCCATCAATGATGTGGCGCTGTTCGACACCGCGCAGCATGCGCCAGAGGACGATTTCATCCATCGGCGCTTCACCGTGCCAGCCACGATCATAGTCCTCTTCGAGGGTATCAAGGTGTTTGGCCAGCGTTTGGGCGGCTTCAAGACGTTTGCCATCATCATCAAGCAGCGCCGGGTTAAGCGCCCCGGCAAGGGTTGCCTGTTCAAGCACCGAGATCGGAAGCTTGATCGAAAGCGGTTCGAGGAAGCCTTTGGCCTTACGTGCGAGCTCGACAATGCGCACCAGATCCGGCCCGGCGAGTTGCTGACCATCGCCGAGGGTGAGAACAGCGTCCTCTGTGCCCTGTGCGGTCAGGTATTGCTCCATCTCGCGGTCGTCCTTGAGATACTGGACCGAGTTACCACGCTTGGCGCGATAAAGCGGCGGCTGGGCAATATAGAGATAGCCGCGTTCAACCAGTTCCGGCATCTGACGATAGAAGAAGGTCAAAAGCAGGGTTCGGATATGCGCACCATCGACGTCAGCATCGGTCATGATGATGATTTTGTGGTAGCGGGCCTTTTCGATGTCAAAGTCATCGCGGCCAATACCCGTGCCCATGGCGGTAATCAGCGTGCCGATTTCCTGACTTGAAAGCATCTTGTCAAAGCGCGCGCGTTCAACATTAAGGATCTTACCACGCAGCGGCAGGATGGCCTGGAAGCCACGTTCACGGCCTTGTTTGGCCGATCCACCTGCGGAATCACCCTCCACGATGAAGAGTTCGGCTTTGGACGCATCGCGTTCCTGACAGTCGGCGAGTTTGCCGGGCAGCGACGAGATATCCAGCGCACCTTTACGACGGGTCAGTTCGCGGGCCTTACGCGCGGCTTCGCGGGCAGAGGCAGCTTCGACCACCTTGGTGACGATCTTGCGCGCATCCTGCGGATGTTCTTCAAGCCACTGGGCGAGCTTGTCATTAAGGATGTTTTCCACCACCGGACGGACTTCAGACGAAACCAGCTTGTCCTTGGTCTGGGAGGAGAATTTCGGATCCGGAACCTTGACCGAGATCACGCAAGACAGGCCTTCGCGGGCATCATCGCCGGAAAGAGCAACCTTTTCCTTTTTGGCGATGCCGCTTTCCTGGGCATAGGCGTTGATCTGACGGGTCAGGGCCGCACGGAAACCGGCCATGTGCGTGCCGCCATCGCGCTGCGGAATGTTGTTGGTAAAGCAGAGCGTGGTTTCGTGATAGCTGTCATTCCACTGAAGGGCGACTTCGACGGTGATACCGTCCTTTTCGCCTTCGATGCTGATCGCTTCTTCGATCTGGCGGACCTTGTTACGGTCGAGATATTCGACAAAGGCACGAATACCGCCCTCGTAATGCAGCTTGGTCTCGACCGGCTCGCCGCTGCGTTCATCGCGCAGGGTCAGGATCACGCCCGAGTTCAGGAAGGCCAGTTCGCGCAGGCGATGTTCGAGGGTAGGAAGATCAAATTCCAGCTGGGTGAAAATCTCGCCATCCGGATAGAAGGTGACCTCGGTGCCCGAAAGCGGCGTGCCGTCTTCGGTAAGCGGGGCGTCGCCAACAACTTCGAGCGGCTTGATGGCATCACCACCGGAGAACTCCATGTAGTGTTCTTTGCCGTTACGCCAGATGCGCAGTTTAAGCAGGGTCGAAAGCGCGTTCACAACCGACACACCCACGCCGTGCAGACCACCGGAAACCTTATAGGAGTTCTGGTCGAACTTACCGCCGGCATGGAGCTGGGTCATGATGACCTCGGCCGCGGAGACGCCTTCTTCCTTGTGCATGTCGGTCGGAATGCCACGGCCGTTATCGCGGATGGTGGCAGAACCATCGCCATTGAGCTGCACCCAGACGGTATCGCAATGACCGGCCAGCGCTTCGTCGATCGCGTTATCGACGACTTCGTAGATCATGTGGTGCAAACCGGTTCCGTCATCGGTATCGCCGATATACATGCCCGGGCGTTTGCGCACCGCTTCAAGGCCTTTAAGCACCTTGATCGATTCTGCACCATACTCCGGCGACGTTTCACCAGTGTTCGGCGTTTCTGTTTCGTTGGTCATAGGGTCACAACCTCGGCATTCACGGAGTGGTTTCTAGGGTCAGTGTGGCATCTTCCACGCGGAAGAATTGCGCACGACCGTCCAAACCTTCAAACAGCGCCCGGTCCGTGCCTGTCATCCAGGCCTGGACGCCAAGCGCCACGATTTCATCAAATAAGTGGGTGCGGCGTTCTGCATCGAGATGCGCAACCACTTCGTCAAGTAACAGCAGCGGGCCAGCCCCGCGCGCCTTCGTTTGCAGGCGGGTATTGGCCATAATGATCGACAGCAACAACGCCTTTTGCTCCCCGGTGGAGCATTGATCTGCCGACTGGCCCTTTGCATCATGCCAAACCAGCAAATCACTGCGTTGCGGGCCGACCACCGCCCCGCCATAGGTCGCATCACGTGACCGTCCGTCGCGCAATGCGGCCCGCATTTTATCTTCGACCTCGACCGCTGGCAGGTTTTCAAGCCAGTCTTCAAGATCCCCGGTCAGCGCCAGACGGGCGGCTGGAAACGGCCCGATGGCCATGGTCCCGGCGCGACGCAGGCGTTCAAGCAACTCGGCCCGTGCGACGGCCACCGCAATGCCGTGGCGAACCATCGAATCTTCAATCGAGGCCAGCCACGTATCATCGGCCTTGCCTTCCTTGAGCAGCTTGGCGCGTGAGCGCAAAGAATGCTCGTAGGCGGCAACGCGGCTGCTGTGATCGGGATCAAGGCCATAGACCAGCCGATCGAGAAAGCGCCTGCGGGCTGACGGACCATCGAGAAACAACCGATCCATCTGCGGTGTCAGCCAAACCGCGGCACAGACCCGGCCCAAGGCCGCCTGGCCACGCTGGGCCTGCCCATCAATTCGAACTGCGCGGCGTTCGCGCCCCTGTTCCAAGGCCGCCGGGTCAAGGCCGGTTCCCAGTTGAAACGCCCCGTCAGGCGTATCGACATCTGCGGCCACTGCCCACGCCCGGGGTGCCCCGGTGTCAGATGGCGGCGTGCTGCGCGCCATCTCGCCCAATTTGGCGCGGCGCAATCCACCACCGGGTGCCAGCAAAGAAACAGCTTCGAGCAGATTGGTCTTGCCCGCCCCGTTCGGCCCGGTCAGCACGACCGGCGTACTGTCGAGCGACAGACGCAGGCCTTCGTAACAGCGAAACTCGCTGAGCTGGATCCGGGAAACGGCAAGACGGTTTGTCATCGACGCCCCGTCTTTTGGCATGAGGTTATTGGCAAGAGCAGCCACAGCTTGATCGCGTTACCGTCACACACGCATCGGCATCAGAACGTACAATGCCGAAAGGTCGTCGGTGTCACGCAGGATGGTCGGCGATGATCCGTCCGACATCAGCAGGTTGAGCGTATCGCCCTTGACCTGCTTGGCGATGTCGAGCAGATAGCGCGAGTTAAAGCCGATTTCGATATCCTCGGCATCGTAGTTGATTTCAAGTTCTTCCGACGCGGTGCCGTGTTCCGGGCTGGATGCCGACAGGGTCAGGGTCGTGCCCGACAGAACAACCTTCACCGCGCGCGATTTTTCAATCGAGATGGCCGAAACACGGTCAACGGCATCGGCAAAGGATTTGCATTCGATATCAAGCGTCTTGTCGTTGCCCGACGGAATGACACGCTCGTAATCGGGGAAGGTGCCATCGATCAGCTTGGAGGTCAGAACCGCATCGCCAAAGCCGAAACGGATTTTGGTATCCGACAGCGCGATATCAACCGCTTCGCCGGTTTCATCAATCAGCTTGCGCAACTCGCCAATGGTTTTACGCGGGACGATGACGCCCGGCATATTTTCAGCGCCATCGGGAAGCGGGGCCTCGACACGGGCCAGACGGTGACCGTCGGTGGCAACCGCGCGCAGGATTTTGGTGCCTTCGGCGTCGGTGGCGTGGAAATAGATCCCGTTGAGGTAATAGCGGGTTTCCTCGGTCGAGATGGCGAACTCGGCACGGTCAATCAGACCGCGCAGCTCAGCCGCAGCCAGACCGAAGCTGACCGGAAGGTCGCCACCGGACATGACCGGGAAATCATCAACCGGCAGAACGGCGAGATTGAACTTCGAACGACCCGCAGAGAGCGTCAGCCGACCAGCACCCGGTTCAAGGGCGATCTGCACCTGGGAGCCTTCCGGCAGCTTGCGAACGATTTCATACAGGGTATGAGCAGGCGTTGTGGTCGCGCCCGGCTCGGACACCTCGGCCGTCGTGGTTTCGATGACTTCGAGGTCCATATCGGTCGCGGTCAGCGACAGACGATCATTCTCTGCCCGAAGCAAAATATTGGACAGAATCGGAATGGTGTTACGTCGTTCAACAACGCTTTGAACATGGGTCAGCGATTTCAACAGCGCCGCGCGTTCGATGGTCAGCTTCATGCCCGTCCTATCCGTCTGTCAGTATTTGTTTAACAAATTGATTTTTAATCGGTTTTCCTACCTGACCCACACCCTTTCGGGTGCGGAAAGGGCATTATAACATGCATACTGGGAAATCGAAGGATTTTTACGGCCTAAACCCAAGCAAATAAAAGGAGTCGGCGGACGAATTTACGCCCCAAACGCGCAAAGCGGCGCAAACCGTGCGACTCGCAGTTTTGCTGATCAAATACGGGGAGAAATCCGGCCAGATTCAAAAGCAAAATCCGCCGGAAAATACGGCGGATTTCATCAAAATGCGCACCCGTTTGCGGGCCAATCAGAAGCCCGATCAGCTTTCGAGCATACGACGCAGAAGATCGATATCTTCACACAGCGACGGATCCGTCCCGTGCAGTTCTTCGATCTTGCGCACGGCATGCATGACCGTGGTGTGGTCACGCCCGCCAAACTTGCGGCCGATTTCCGGCAGCGAGTGGGTGGTGAGCTGTTTGGACAGATACATCGCCACCTGACGCGGACGGGCCACAGCACGCGCACGGCGGGCCGAATGCATGTCAGAGACCTTGATGTTGAAATGCTCTGCCACGCGTTTCTGGATTTCCTCAATCGACACGCGGCGCTCAGACGCACGCAAGACGTCGTGGAGGATGTCCTGAACCATCTCCAGACCGATTTCACGGCCCACGAGTTGGGCATGGGCAATCACGCGGTTAAGCGCGCCTTCAAGTTCACGGACGTTGGCCGTGATCTTGTGCGCAAGGAATTCCATCACACGCTGGGGCAGTTCGACGCCCTGACGTTCAGCCTTGGCCTCCAAGATGCCCAGACGCAGCTCATAGGTCGTGGCATGGATATCGGCAACAAGGCCCGAACCCAGACGTGAGCGCAGGCGTTCTTCGATGTCTTCAAGGTCAGACGGTGACTTGTCGGCCGAGACAATGATCTGACGGCCCTGATCAACCAGCGCATTGAAGGTGTGGAAGAATTCTTCCTGAGTCGAATCCTTGCCCGAGATGAACTGAACATCATCGACCATCAGCACATCGACCGAGCGGAACTGGTCCTTGAAATCGACCGTGTTCTTGTCACGCAGCGCACGAATGAAGCGATACATGAATTTCTCGGCCGACAGGTAGATCACCGTGCGGTGCGGCTGGGTGCGGCGGATATGCCAGGCAATCGCATGCATCAGGTGGGTTTTACCAAGACCGACACCGCCATAGAGGAACAGCGGGTTGAACGGCACCGATTCGGCCTCTGCCAGACGGCGTGCGGCGGCATAGGCGAATTCGTTCGGTTTGCCCAAAACGAAATTATCGAATGTGTAGCGCGGATCAAGGGCGGCGGAAATGCCATCATCAGACATGCTGGCAATCGCGGTGCGGCCCGATCCATTGGACTGACGCGGTGCGTCTGCGACGCTTGCATTTTCGGCAGACTCGGACTTGCGGCCGGCTTTGGCACGCGGTGCGGTCGCCGAGGAAGACGCGCTTGCAGATTTCGACGTGCCTGATGCAGAGCCATTGGCCTGCATGCCAGAAACGATGTTGATTTCAACGAAGTGCACATCGGAATCTTCGGCGTGCCAGAATTTCTGGATACGATCGAGATAATGCTGGGTAACCCAGTCACGCATGGCACGGGTCGGCGCCCCCAAACGCGCCACACCGGCTTCAACAGCGATCAAGGCAACCGGTTCTAGCCAGTAGCGATAGGCTGTTGCGCCGAATTCAGCGCGCAGCTTTTCACGTACCAACTGCCAGGTTGCAACTGCATGATCGTCAAGTGCTGCGTGCTCGTCACCCGCAATCCCCCCGTTGGATTGCCCCAGTGCCGATTGTGTGTCCCTCACGGCGTGCTGCACTGTAAGAACCTTTCCCCGAATTTCCCTATTTCATCACCACAAAACTGCAAAAGACAAAACAGTACCGCTTCGCGTTGATCACGACCGTGACCAACACGCTGGCCTTCCACATCATCAGGGAAGTGTACTCGCGCCTTTTGTTTTTTTGGTTCTTCGTTGCCGACCGCTTTGCGCAGCCAGCGAAGTCGAAACACTGTACTGATGTGACCCACATCAGGCAAGGCGATCTTTAACAGAACGTTAAAAGGATTTCGCAACCAAAACGGCCCTTGTTTTCTGCGGTTTCTTGCACCCGCGCAACCAAGGAACAAAAGGTGATTCTGCGAAATCCGGGCAGCGAAAAGGCCGCACCAGAGGTGCGGCCTTCGACTCGCCATCCCGTAAGGGATAAATTAAAGTGCTTTGATGCGTGCGGTCAGACGCGAAACCTTGCGAGCAGCGGTGTTCTTGTGGAGAACGCCAAGCTGTGCGCCACGCGCCAGTTCCGGCTCGGCGATTTTCATCGCAGCCAGAGCAGCATCTTTGTCGCCAGTGTTCAGCGCAGCTTCGACTTTCTTAACGAAAGTACGAATGCGGCCGATACGTGCACCGTTAACTTCTGCACGGGCGGCGTTGCGGCGAATGCGCTTCTTGGCCGATTTATGGTGAGCCATTGCGAACCTGTCTCTTCAAACAAATGTTACGTAATTCGGAGCGCGGCTTATAGCTCTGTCCGAAACCCTCGTCAACCCCCGATACCGCCATAACGCCTCATTTTCTGCGGGTCAGGAGTCTTTTGACCTGCAACACAGATATGCACGCACGGAATCAGGGGTCATGTTCGCCCGATTGCCCCGCAATCAGCGGTGCTTGAAATCGGGTTTGCGCTTCTCGCCAAACGCTTTCATGCCTTCGGCGCGATCTTCGAGCGCGAAGGTCGAATGGAATTCGCGGCGCTCGAACATCAGACCCTCGGTCAGCGTCATCTCATAGGCCTTGTTAACCGATTCCTTGACCTTCATCGACACCGGCCCCGAGAAGGAGGCGATCTTTTCCGCCAGTTTCTGGGCTTCGTCGAGAAGCGAGTCGGCCGGGACGATTCGCGCCACCAGACCAGCGCGTTCAGCTTCTTCGGCATCCATCATGCGCCCGGTCAGGCACATTTCCATTGCCTTGGACTTGCCGACGGCACGGGTCAGACGCTGAGTCCCGCCCGCACCGGGGATGGTGCCGATGGTGATTTCCGGCTGACCGAACTTGGCAGTATCGGCAGCAATCATGATATCGCACATCATCGCCATCTCGCAGCCACCGCCCAACGCGAATCCGGCGACCGCTGCAATGGTTGGCTTGCGGCACGACGCCACACGGGTCCAACCCTTGGTGATAAAGTCGTTTTTATAAACGTCCATGTAGTCGTAATCGGCCATTTCCTTGATGTCGGCCCCGGCGGCAAAGGCCTTTTCCGAGCCGGTAATCACGATGGCACGGATGTTTTCATCGGATTCGAAATCATCAAGTGCGGCACCGATATCATTGATCAGTGCTTCACACAGCGCATTCAGCGCCTTGGGGCGATTAAGCGTGATCAGGCCAACATTGCCCTTTTTCTCGGCGATGATGTTTTCATAAGACATGCGAGTGATCCTTTATTCGCTGTTCGGCCCGCGGGAACCCGGCGGATTTCTGTGGCGTTGTCGGGCCGATTCGGCTGAAACCATAATTTGATACTGTTTTACCGATTTTAATCCCGGCCCGCAACCGAACCTGTCATCAATGCCCACAAGTTTCAGAAGTCGCAATCGGGCATTGCGTTTGGGTTATTTCTGGCAAGTTGGGCAGAAGAAAGTCGACCGACCGGCTTGGACGATGCGTTCAATGGTCGCATCACAGCCATCAGCGATACAGGTTTCCCCTTCGCGGCCATAGACACGGAAATTGTGCTGGAAATAGCCAAGCTCGCCATCGCTTTGGCGATAGTCCTTCAGGCTTGAGCCGCCTGCGGCAATTGCATCTTCCAGCACAAGGCGGATTTCACGATAGAGACGGTCAATCTCGCCGGGCTTGAGATCCCTTGCCAGACGATCAGGCGCGATGCCGGATCGAAACAGGGCTTCGCAGACATATATATTGCCAAGACCGGCGACCAGTTTCTGATCAAGCAAAACGGTTTTGATCGGGCTTGCGCGTTTGGCAATTCCTGCGGCGAGAATTTCGGCGTTAAACGCGTTGCCGAGCGGTTCCGGGCCGATGCCCGCCAGCATCTTGTGGGTAGCAACCTCTGCCCCGTCAATCAGGGTGATGACGCCAAAGCGCCTGGGATCGTTAAACCGCACCACGGCCCCGTCAGCCATGACGAAATCAACATGGTCATGCTTGCCCGGTTCGGGTGCGGCGACCGCTGGATCATTATGGATGGTCATGCGCCCGGACATGCCCAGATGAACAAGCAGCACCTGCCCGTCATCAAGATAGCCGAGGATGTATTTCGCCCGTCGGGTCAGTTGGTTGATCCGGCGCCCGGCCATGCGATCAACAAATCCTTCCGGGAAGGGAAAGCGCAGATTGGCACGGCGCTGCACAACATGGTCGACGACCCGTCCTTCCATGACAGGTATCAGACCACGGGTGACTGTTTCGACCTCTGGCAATTCGGGCATATCTGGAACTCATACAAGGAATGGTGTCTGACTTTTAGACTATCGCCTGCGGGCAATTCAACGAGTGAAATCGTTCCGACTGGACGCGTGGATTGAAAGACATATGATGTGCGCTGTTTTGACAGACCGCATCGCCCCAGAACACGCGGTTGCGGCCCAATTGAAAGCCCGCCGATGGAATTTGGTTTTGATCTTTTAGTGATTCTGTTTGCCGTTGCCACATTGGCCGGTTTTGTCGATGCCATCGCAGGCGGCGGCGGATTGATTACCATTCCGGCCCTTTTGTGGGCGGGGGTGACCCCGGCACAGGCATTGGCAACCAACAAGCTTCAGGGCAGTTTTGGCAGTTTCAGCGCGTCGCTTAATTTCATTCGCAAGGGGCATGTAGATCCGCGCGATATGATCCTGGCGATTGTCCTGACCTTTGCCGGGTCGGCCTTGGGGACGGTTCTGGTGCAGATGCTCGATCCCGGCATTCTGATGACTATCCTGCCCGGTCTTTTGATCCTGATTGCGCTTTATTTCCTGTTTTCGCCGCGGGTGGGTGACATTGATGCACATCAGATGATTGGCAAAACCACCTTTGCCTTTACCGCCGGCTTTGCCATCGGCTTTTACGACGGTTTCTTTGGCCCGGGGACCGGATCGTTCTTTTCCATCGCCTTTGTTGCCTTGCTTGGTTTCAACATGACCAAGGCGACCGCCCACACCAAGGTTTTGAACTTCACTTCGAACTTTGCATCGCTGGTGATGTTTATCGCCGGCGGTGAGGTTGTCTGGGTTGTCGGCGGGGTGATGGCCGTTGGCGCACTGATCGGTGCGCAGATCGGATCGCATATGGTGATGAAGGTCGGCGCGCGGCTGGTAAGGCCGCTGCTTGTCGTGACCTCGATTGCGATTTCGATCAAGCTGATCATTGATCAGTATGGATCGACCATCAGCCAAAGCCTGGAGCATATCCGCCACTGGGTAAGCTGATCTGCAACCAACCCGGCACCAGCAAAGAAAAACCCGTCAACCGAGAGGCTGGCGGGTTTTGTTTTACTCAGGCACTGGCACCGTTTTCGGCAAAGACTTCATCGCGTCGATCAAGCAAATGGCTCCAGACGGTGAACAGCAGGGCCACTACCGCAATCGCCGCGCCAAGCCAGGGGATATGCTGATAGGACACGCCCTGGGTAATGGCGATCCCGCCAAACCAGGCACCCGCCGCATTGCCAAGGTTAAAGGCGCCCTGATTAAGGGTGGAAGCCAGATTGGGGGCATCGGATGCCTCGTTGACCACGCGCATCTGAAGCGGAGACACCAGCGCAAAGGCAACCACACCCCACAGCATCACCGTCGCGACAGCCGGAATGACCGAGGTCAGCGTTTCGGTAAAGATGGCAAGGATGGCAATCAGCATGACGAAGGCAAAAATGATTGCTGGCATCAAACGCCAATCACCCAGACGCCCACCGATATAATTGCCAAGCGTCAGACCGACCCCAAACAGCAAGAGGACATAGGTCACCTGACGCGGGGTAATGCCGGTGATTTCCTGGAGCATCGGCGTGATATAGGTGAAAACGCTAAACAGGCTGGCCGCCGACAGAACAGAGATCAGCATGGCCAGCAGAACCTGAGGCTTGCCAAGCGACTTGGCTTCAAGCCAGAGGCTGCCGGTCGATGCGGCGATCTTGCGCGGCAGCGCGATATAAAGTGCTGTGGCAGCAAAGACACCAATTGCCACCACCGCCCAGAAAGTCGAGCGCCAGCCAAGTTCCTGACCAAGGGCCGTGCCAAACGGCACACCCAGCACATTGGCCAGCGTCAATCCGGAAAACATCAGGGCAATGGCCTGAACCCGCTTATGCGGCGCGACAAGGTTTGAGGCCACCACAGCCCCCAGACCAAAGAAGGCACCGTGGCAAAAGGCTGTGACCACGCGGGCCGCCATCAATAGCCAGTAATCCGGGGCAATCGCACACAGGAAATTGCCCAGAATAAAGATCGACATCAGCAGCAACAAAGCCCGCCTGCGGTCCATGCGCGCCGTGGCAATCGCCAGAAACGGGGCGCCAAAGGTCACACCCAGCGCATAACCCGTCACCAGCAACCCGGCATCAGGGATGCTGACGCCAAGATCCAGCGCCACATCGGGCAGAAGCCCCATGATGACGAATTCGGTGGTGCCGATCCCGAAAGATGCAAGCGCAAGCGCAAGAATCGGCAGGTTCCCGAAAAATCCGGGGCGGGTGACGGTATCTGTCATGTCAGAATTTCCAGATCAACTTTGGCGCGGGCGATGCTGGTGACGCAAACCGCACGGCCAAGTTTTGTGCAACTGCGAGATCACGCATTTTGCATCAATTATTGAAACGATTCAATTTTGCGACAGGATTGCGGGAAAATCCATCGCGAAATTTGCATGACAGCTTGTCGCAACAGGCACAAATCCAAGCGACGAGAAACCGGCAGAGGGTCAATCGAGGTAAAATCAGGAAAGTTCGGCGACGATCCTTTGCGCCGCAGCGACTGGATCATCGGCCTTGGTGATCGGACGGCCAATCACCAGAACATCACTGCCCATGGCGACCGCATCAGCCGGGGTGACAATGCGTTTTTGATCGTCACTTGCCGCCCAGCTTGGGCGAATACCCGGCGTGATCAGTTTGAAGTCGGGTCCGAGGGCCTTACGAACCGGGGTGATTTCCTGCGCCGAGCAGACAACACCATCCAGACCGGCCTTTTGGGTCAGTTCGGCCAGTTTGACCACGCGGTCCTCAATCGGGCCCCGCAGGCCGACATCATCAAGATCGCCCTGGTCCATGCTGGTCAGGATGGTCACGGCAATGACCCAGGGGACTTCAACGCCTGCCTTGTCGGCAGCTTCGCGCGCGGCGTCGCCTGCACGTTTCATCATGTCCAGACCGCCTGCGGCATGCACATTGACGATCTTGAGCCCGAGCGGTGTTACGGCACGCACCGCACCGGCCACCGTATTGGGAATATCGTGATATTTGACATCGAGAAAGATCGGCATCCCGGCCTTGGCGACCGCCTTGACCCCTTGTGGCCCGTGGGCCGCGAAGAATTCCTTGCCAAGTTTGGCCCCGCCGATGATGCCCGACAGGCTTGAGGCCAGATTGATCGCATGATCGAGATCGGTGGTATCAATCGCACAGAAAATACGGTCTTTGGCGGCAAGGGTCTGGGTCATGCGGTCCTCCATTGAGCTGGCAGCAGGGTCAGGCCCACATCTGTCAGAATGGCTGGAAATTCCTGCGGCTGCGGACCGGACATGGATTAGCCGATTTGATCCCAAAGGCCAATGTCAAATCGGGCCTTGGCCATGGATTGTCCGTTTGCGGCAACATCATCCCTGTTGATCGGCGCAGATAGCAAAAGGGCCCCGAAACGGAGCCCTTCAAATCACCTAGCTGTGGCCGATGGCCTTTTGATCGGTGTGTGGTGTTGGGTCGTCGGTTTTGATGCGCTTGAGTTCGCTGTCCATGCGGCGCGCGGCGCGACGGTGCTTGCCCTGCAACAACCATTCAAAGGCAAAACCGATTCCAAGCCCGATCAGCAGCGCAACCATGATCGGCAGGAACAACGGCAGATCGACTTCGAACGGTAGTGGCCAAAGCGAAATCGTTACCAGTGCCCGGTTGGAAACTGCAAACACCGCAATCAAAACGGCAAGCGGGATGGAAATAATCCAGTAGAGGAAGCGCATTCTCAAGCTCCTTGTGCCGCAGCCCTTAACCCTTCCCGCACAGGATGGGTCAGGACCCGGCAATAGGTCACATTTGATCGTCAGGCTGATCAGTATGGGGCAAGATCCGGACAAAAGCCATGGCGACAGTCACACAGTTTTTGTGTGTCGCATGTGGCCAGATCGGGCGGGTACGGGTGACGCAATACGAGTCATGCCCGATCAAAGCCGGAAACGGATCAGGCGGAAATCAGTTCAAACGTTCGCGAAGCTGTTTGCCGGTTTTGAAATAGGGAACTTTCTTTTCCCCGACAGGGACGGCATCCCCGGTACGCGGGTTACGTCCAACGCGGGCATCACGCTGTTTGACGGAAAACGCGCCAAAGCCGCGCAACTCGACCCGGTCGCCACGTGCAAGCGCGTCGGTGATCTCGTCAAAAATCGTAGCCACAATCCGTTCAACGTCGCGTTGGTAGAGATGCGGATTCATCTCCGCAAGTCGGGCGATCAATTCAGATTTTGTCATTTTTCAGGCCCCATCCTGTTGGTACTGACAGCATCACTCAACCGGAGATTCAATTATCTGTTTGGGTAACTCTTACTCAGGTTGCCAGACCGTCAGCAAACCGTCAAGTTTAAGCCCCTCAGATGACAGTACTTTTCCGAGGTTCCCCTCAAGAACAGCACTCATGAAATCGTCTTCCGGATATTCAATTTCAAGCGGCACTACCTGTGCATCCGTCGTGACACCGGCTTCTTCTTGCAGCCAGCGCAAGGCTTCACGACGGCCTCCAATTTCGTCAATCAACCCGTTGGCAACAGCCTGCTGTCCTGTATAGACGCGACCATCGGCAAGAGCCGTCACGGTGTCCACCGACATGTCGCGGCGGGTTGCAACCATCTCAACAAACACGTCAAACATGTCCGAAATCAGGCCCTGCATGGCCGATTTTGCAACATCATCAACAGGTTCGAACGGATTCGGTGCAGCCTTAAGCGGACCGCTTTTTACCGTCAGCGGTTCAACACCAAGTTTTTCAAGCGTTCCATTGAAATTCATCGACTGGAAAATCACGCCGATCGACCCGGTAATCGTGCCGCGCCTTGCAATGATATGGTCTGCGGCAATTGCGGTCATATAGCCGCCGGACGCCGCAACCGTGCCCATTTCAGCAACAATCGGCCGGGTTTCACCAATACGGCCGAGCGCCTCAAACAGCGTTTCGCCACCGACCATGGTACCGCCCGGGCTGTTGATATGAACAATCACACCCACAACGTCGCTGTCTTCTTCGATGGCACTGAGTGCATCAAGAAGATACGGGTCTTCGGTGATCACACCTTCGATGGTGACTTCAACGATCTTCGGGCCAATGCCGCCCAGAACACTGTCCTTCACACCGGTGCCAGACAAGCCGATCACGATCACCGCAAGCACGGCAATCACAGCCACCACGCGCCAGCGGAAGATGGATTTTTTCAGTCGACGTCGATCCAGCAGGATATCGGCATCAAGCGCCATGGAGGTGTTCCAGTTATAATCGTTCAATCAAATACTTAGAAGAGTGTGACCCCTTAAACCTGTCTCTTCAAATGGTTTTTCTCGGCCCGGAAGGCAAGAACAAAAAGCGTTTAAAATCAAAATTTTCGCGAAAAATGCCGATATCGGCAGAGTCGGGGGAAAATTACATCCATAAAGCAGACGATATACAATCTGGTGCAACGTCGCGCCCCATCAGACATGCGTGACAATGGATATCATCTTGCGTCCTGGTTCGGGCCAAAGCAGCCGCCATTGGCGCAAAAGAAAACGGGCCGCGCAAAGCGCGACCCGTCTTTTCGTTCTGCAAAGATGCAGAGCGTATTTCGTCGGAGGGTGGCTTATTCGCCGCCTTCCTGTTTCTTGCGCAGAGCTTCGCCGAGGATGTCGCCGAGCGATGCGCCGCTGTCTGCCGAACCGTAATCCGCCATTGCTTTCTTCTCGTCAGCAACTTCAAGAGCTTTGACAGAGAGGGAAACCTTGCGGGTTTTGGAATCGATCGCGGTAACACGTGCGTCGACTTTTTCACCAACTGCAAAGCGTTCCGGACGCTGTTCCGAACGCTCGCGCGCCAGTTCAGCTTTACGGATGAAGCCTTTGAGTTCGGTGTCGCCAACGGAAACCTCGATGCCACCGTCGTTCACTTCGGTGACTTCACAGGTTACTGCTTCGCCACGTTTGATGCCGGTAACGGCTTCTTTGAACGGATCGCCAGCAAGCTGTTTGATGCCAAGCGAGATGCGTTCTTTTTCGACGTCAACGTCAAGAACCTTGGCTTTGACGATGTCACCTTTTTTGTATTCCTTGATGACTTCTTCACCAGCGCGGTCCCATGACAGGTCCGAGAGGTGAGCCATACCGTCGATACCGCCCATGAGGCCAATGAACAGACCGAATTCGGTGATGTTCTTGACTTCGCCTTCGATCTCGGACTCGACCGGGTGAGCTGCAAGGAAGGCATCCCAAGGGTTCGAGGTGCACTGCTTGAGGCCAAGCGAGATACGACGTTTCTGAGCATCGACGTCGAGCACCATGACTTCGACTTCCTGCGAGGTCGAAACGATTTTGCCCGGGTGGATGTTTTTCTTGGTCCAGGACATTTCGGAAACGTGGACCAGGCCTTCGACACCAGCTTCGAGTTCGACGAATGCGCCGTAATCGGTGATGTTGGTGACACGACCTTCGAATTTCGAACCGACCGGGTATTTGGCTTCGACACCTTCCCACGGATCAGCTTCAAGCTGCTTCATGCCAAGCGAGATACGCTGGGTTTCGCTGTTGAAGCGGATAACCTGGACCTTAACAGTCTGGCCGATCTGCAGAGCTTCGGACGGATGGTTGATACGTTTCCAAGCAATGTCGGTAACGTGCAGCAGGCCATCAACGCCACCAAGATCGACGAATGCGCCGTAATCGGTGATGTTTTTGACAACGCCGTCAAGAACCTGACCTTCCTGAAGGTTCTGGATCAGTTCAGCACGCTGTTCTGCACGGGTCTCTTCGAGAACGGCACGACGCGAAACCACGATGTTACCGCGCGAACGATCCATTTTCAGGATCTGGAACGGCTGCGGGTTGTTCATCAGCGGGGTGACGTCACGTACCGGACGGATGTCCACCTGGGAACCCGGCAGGAACGCAACAGCGCCCGACAGGTCAACGGTGAAGCCGCCTTTAACACGACCAAAGATGGTGCCGTCGACGCGTTTGCCATCGGAGAACTGTTTTTCCAGCTCAACCCAGGCTTCTTCGCGGCGCGCTTTTTCGCGCGACAGGACGATCAGACCATCCTTGTTTTCATAGCGGTCGACATAAACATCGACGGTATCGCCAATGTTTACTTCGCCTGCGCCAAATTCTTTAAGCGGAACGCGGCCTTCGGATTTCAGGCCGACATCGACGATGGCATCATCGTCGGTTTTTTTAACGACCGAACCGGTCATTACGCGGCCGACAAAACCTTCGTCTTCAGAACCAAGGGTTTCAGCCAGCAGGGCGGCGAAATCTTCGCCAGTTGAGAATTGTGCTTCTTCAGCGGTGGTCATAAACCAGACTTCCTTTCGAGTATCGTCACTATATTCTGGCCAACCGGTTGTATCCGGTGGTCTTTGCCGCAAAATCGCGGCGATTTGTCATTCACTGTTCAAAACCGAACGCATGTGAAGGCGAACCTTCCATACACGAAAAGGTGAACGCACAAGTCGTTCACCTTAGGGACAGGCCAAAGGACCGGTACCTCGGGATCGTTCAACGCCTGACGGTTAAAACGCCTTTTGATCAGTCATCCGCACCCATATGGGTATGGATATGTGCCATGACGGCATCGAACACTGCGTTGGCATTCAGACGGTCCGTATCAATATGGATTGCGTCATCTGCCATCTTGAGCGGTGCGACATCGCGAGCACTGTCTCGGGCATCCCGTTCTTCAAGCTCTTTAAGAACGCGCTCGTATATAGCAGCGGGATTTTTTTCCTGCAACTGTTTGAACCGACGGTTTGCACGTTCTTCGACACTTGCCGTTAAGTAAAACTTGATCGGGGCATCCGGACAGACCACGGTTCCGATATCGCGGCCATCCAAAACAGCCCCGCGCTTACCGCCTGGCGGGGTGCTGGCAAGGGTGCGCTGAAAATCAAGCAACACGGCGCGAACCCTTGGAATCGCTGCAACTTTTGAGGCAGCTGTTCCAACTTCTTCGCTACGAAGTGCTTCACCTTCGAGATCGGCGGCACTCAGATTTTCTGCAGCACGAACCGCTGCGGCCTCATCAGCCGGATCGCCATTTTCCGCCAGAACTTTCGCACCGGTCGCACGATACAGAAGCCCGGTATCAAGATAGGCATAGTCCATTGCGTCCGCGACTCGACGTGCCAAGGTCCCCTTGCCGGACGCGGCCGGCCCATCAATGGCGATGATCATATGGGTCACTCCCTCGTGATTATATCTGCTGATTATACAAGTCTGATCGGTGACTTAATATATTGGTCGGCCAAGTCAGGAATGCAGGGCAAACTTCGCGCCCATGTCGTTCATCAGACCTTCGAAGTTTGGGAAGCTTGTCGCAATCGGGTTGGCATCATCAACCGCAACCGGTTTTTCTGCGCCAAGACCCAGAACCAGGAATGACATCGCAATACGATGATCAAGATGGGTTTCCACCATGCCACCGCCCGGCACCACGCCCCCGGTCACAATCAAATCATCGCCTTCGATCCGGTGAATCACACCGTTGGCTTCAAGCCCGGCAGCAACCGCCGCCAGACGATCCGATTCCTTCACGCGCAGTTCTTCGAGATCGCACATGCGGGTTTCACCCTCCGCATAGGCTGCGGCCACTGCGAGAACCGGATATTCGTCAATCATCGAGGGCGCACGTTCAGCCGGAACAACAATGCCCTTGAGCCGGTTCTTGCCGGTCACCACCAGATCACCGATGGTTTCGCCAGCCTCTTCGCGCTCGTTGGTGATCGTGATGTCGCCGCCCATTTCAACAAGGGTTGTGATCAGACCGGTGCGCAGCGGGTTCAGGCACACATCGCGAATGGTGACGTTGCTCTCAGAATTGATCAGGGCTGCAACCATCGGAAACGCCGCCGAGCTTGGATCGGTCGGAACGACAATATCAGCCGCCTTCATGTCGACCGGGCCGGTCAGACTGACGGTACGGCCACCATCGTCATTGACCTTCACATCCACATCGACGCCAAAGTGACGCAGCATGCGTTCGGTATGATCGCGCGACGGTTTGGGTTCGATCACCGTGGTGGTGCCCGTCGTGTTCAAGCCGGCCAGCATCACCGCCGACTTCACCTGGGCGGAAGCCATCGGCAAGGTATAGGTCACAGGCTTTGCTTCATCGGTGCCAATCACTGCCATCGGCGGACGGCCGCGATCACGGGTGATGAACTGCGCGCCGAATTCCGACAACGGATCAGCAACACGGCCCATCGGGCGTTTGCAAAGCGACGCGTCGCCGGTAAAAAAGGTCGTGATCGGGTGGGTGGCAACGATCCCGGCCATCAGACGAATGCCCGTACCCGCATTGCCCATATCAATCACGCTATCGGGTTCGCGCAGCGCCCCGACGCCGACACCGGTAACATGCCAGGTGCCATCTTCATCACGGATGACGGTTGCGCCAAGTTTGCGCATGGCGTCCGCCGTTGCCAAGACGTCTTCGCCTTCGAGCAGGCCGGTAACCTTGGTCGTACCAACTGCCAGACCACCAAACATCAGGGAACGATGAGAAATAGATTTGTCACCCGGAACCCGGATATCGCCCGATAGCGGCCCGGCCTTGGCCGAGGAAAGCGGGCGTTTGGTGTGCGAAGAACTCATGGGCTCGTACCTGCCAGTCAGTGTTTTATCATCAACAAAAAGGCTGATTGAAAAAGCGCTGCGCTGCGGCCATGTTTTCAGGCGCGCGCGGGCCGTTCAATCAGGGGATCAATGCTCTAGCACAAGCGGTTGGCAGGCACCAGTATCGAACCCGAAATTTGGTATGGGAATTTCCATCAATGTGCGGCAGATTTATCCTAGGGTCCGGACCTATTGATTTGGTTTGAATGGTCGCTCAGATTTGTGCGGATACGCGAAGCGAAGCAGCCGGAAGATTTTTATCTTTCAAGGCTTTGCGACAAAGTAGCCCGTGCAAATCTGAACGATCCGAAGGACAGAGCTTATATTTGCGAACTCCTGCGTCAAACCCCTTGTGCGGGATGCCAACCCGCTCGGCGGGCTTTTCCTTGGGCTTCACAAATATAAGCTCTGCCATTCCAATCAAATCAATAGGTCCGGACCCTAGCGCTTTGCCAAAAGGAAAATCGTGCAATTTCCTTTTGACAAGGGTCCGACAAGATGGCAATTGGGCCTTTCAGACAAGACGCTGTGCGCAGCCTTGCTGCGTTTTGCCACATACAGTCTTTTTCTTAATTGATAACGGTAATTAAGAGGATTTGCCGTAATGTCAGCACGCGGTAAGAAACGTCACTGCCTCGCCTGTGGTACTAAGTATTACGACCTGAACCGGACCCCGGTTGTTTGCCCGAAATGCAAAACACCCGACGGACTGACCAAGGTCAAGAAATCCGCTGTTGCCAAACCGGCACCGGAAGAAGACGAAGACGTCGATGACGTCAACGACCTTGACGATGATCTTGATGATGACGTTGATAGCAATATCGACGAGGATATCCTTGAAGATGCATCTGATCTTGGCGAAGACGACGACGATCTGAACGAAGTCTATGAGCACGTCGAAACAGACGACGACGATCGCTAAGAAATTTTGAAAAAGGGTCTTGCCAATATTTGGCGAACCTTCTAAATATGCGCCGCGCCGCAGAGCCTGCCTTGCAGACTGCGTCGCGGACAAAGTGGGGCCGTAGCTCAGTTGGGAGAGCGCTACAATGGCATTGTAGAGGTCGTCAGTTCGATCCTGATCGGCTCCACCATTCAAAACCCGTTGCCTTTGGCGACGGGTTTTGTCGTTTCAGGGTCTTGCTTGACAGAATACCACCCTTCCCCGAAGACTGCCGCCCAGCAAATCCAAAAGGGAGAAGACCATGAGCAAGGTTTGGACCGTCTATTTGTCGGGTGAAATTCACAGCGATTGGCGCGAGCGCATTGAAACCGGCGTGAAAGAAGCGGGCCTTCCCGTCGAGCTGGTCGCCCCGATCACCGTGCATGAAGATTCTGATGATTGCGGCGTTGCTGTTTTTGGCGCGGAAGAAAACAAGTTCTGGCACGACCGCAAGGGCGCGCAGCTTAACGCCATGCGCACGCAAACCCTGCTGTCACAGTCCGATCTTGCCGTCATCCGCTTTGGCGAAAAATACAAGCAGTGGAACGCGGCCTTTGATGCCGGTCAGGCAGCCGCCCTTGGCATTCCTTATATTACGCTCCATCCGACTGAGCATGATCATGCGCTTAAGGAAGTCGATGGTGCGGCCAATGGTGTGGCGCGCGAACCCGAACAGGTGGTTGCGGCACTGGCCTATATCATCCGGGGTGATATGCCCAAGGCATAAGCCCAAAATGCGCAAAGCCGGGCCTTAGACCGATTTTTCGGCAAAGGCCCGGATGCGTTTGATGGCTTCGCAGAGTTCGTCATCCGGCACGGTGAGTGCCACGCGGATCAGGTTTTTGGCGTTTTCGCCAAAGGATGCGCCGGGCATGACCGCGACGTTTTGATCATCCAAAAGCCCCCAGGCAAATTCTTCGCCATTCATTCCCGTCGCCCCGACATCGATCATGGCAAACATGCCGCCTGAGACCTTGCCGGGTTTGAGCACATCGCACCCGGCGAGCTCCGTCTCGATCATATCGACACGGGCGGCGTAGCTTTTGCACATGCGTTTGGCGGTATCGAAATTGCCGCGTAGTGCCACCTCGGTCGCATCGGCAATGAAGGGCTGATTGCCAAACAGGATGGTTTCGGAAATTGGCAGCACCTTGGTGCAGAGTTCCTCTGGCCCTACGGCCCAACCGCTCCTGAACCCGGTGGCGGCATAGGTTTTCGAGATCGAGGAGGTGACGATGGTGCGATCACGCAGCTCTGCGATCTCAAGCGGGGAGGCAAATGTTCCTTCAAACACCAGATCCTCATAGACCTCGTCACAAACAATCCACAGATCATGTTCGATGGCGATTTTGCCAAGCTGGGCCAAGGTTTCACGATCCAGCAAAGCGCCCGACGGATTGTGCGGCGTGTTGAGCAACAACACGCGGCTGTCCTTGGTGATCGCAGCGCGCAGGTCACCCGGCTGCATGATAAAGCCGTGCTCAATCGACAGCGGAACAGATTGCAGCTCCGCCCCCGATGCGCGGATCACCCCGGCATAGGTTGCATAGTAAGGATCACCGACCAGCACCCCTTCGCCCGCATCGACAAGAGCCGTCATGACGGTATAAAGCGCGGTTTGCGTGCCCGGGAAACACAGGATGTTTTCCGGTGTGACATCGGGCCAGACGGGTTTGTATTTTTCCACCAGCGCGTCCAGCAAGCCGACCTCGCCGCGGCCATTTGAATAATGGGTGCGACCGCGGCGCATGGAGGCCTCGCAAGCATCAATCAGGGCCGGATCGACGGGAATATCCGGCTCGCCAATTGTCAGTTCGATGATCTTCGCCCCTTCGGCCTCGCGGTCGCGTGCGGTGTTATGAACGGCCCATTTCGCCCCGCCCAGTTCGGCAAGGCGTTCGGTAATCTTGGCATATCTCATGACGGCTTACTTTGTTGCTTGGGATGTGTCGGCGCATTCGAGGTGTGATGGGGAATGTCGGGGGCGGACAAGGTGCCAGCCGGCAGATCCAGCAGGCGCTCAGCCGCGCTGGTGATCAGATCGGGCAGGATATCCTGGGCATAAAGGCCGGAATTGATCGCCCCTTCCATCCAAAGACCATCAATCAGGCCATTCAATGCAATCGCGTGATTGCGGCAAATCGCTATGCTATAGGGGCAACCGTGAGCGATCAGGACCGGTTCAATCAGGGATTCGAGAACATTGAGGAACTCGCGATAACCATCACGGTGAATTTCGGCAAAGCCCGGATCATGGCGCACCCGGCCGATGAACGTCGCCCAAAGCGAGACGGTTTCTTCGTCCATGTTGGGTTTGGTCAGGTTGGCGCGCAGGAAGCTTGCCAGTTGCGCCTCGGACTTGCCTTCGGTCGCGCGCGCACTTTCACTGGCCTGTGCCGTCAACTGGCCGACGAGGTAGGCATAGGCATTTCGGATCAATTCATCCTTGCTGCCGAAATAGTGGCGCACAAGCCCGACCGTCACCCCGGCTTCCTCGGTTATCCGGCGCACCGATGCCCCGTGCAGACCGTGGCGGGCAACACAGGTCAAGGTCGCCTCCATCAAGGAACGGCGGCGGTCATCAAGTGACAGACGTTGAAATGTTTTTCGGCTCATTCCCGGTTCCCGAACAGCAGACAGCTCGCATGCAGATCTGATCAAATCATCGCACTGTTATACAATTGAATAATTTTAATTCGGTTTCAAGGTCACAATCGATGGCAGACATGCCGGACAGCGTGGTCAGTAGCCCTGACCCCGGCTGATCGCAAGGCTGAGCGGCTTGCCCGCATGCAGTTCACGAGCCGATTGCAGCGCCTGTTCGGCGACAATGCGCGGGGTTGTATCACTGGCGATATGCGGGGTAATGCGCAGCCGAGGATCGACCCAGAAGGGATGATCGGCGGGAAGCGGTTCTTCGCGAAAGACATCAAGGGTCGCACCACTGAGCTGCCCACTGTCAAGGGCTGCAACAAAGTCATCCTCGACCAGATGTTCACCCCGCCCGATCTGGATCAGCCAGGCACCCTTGGCCAGCTTTGAAAACAGTTCTGCGTTCAAGACATCCTCGGTCTGGGCTGTCAGAGGAAGGACATTGATCACGATGTCCTGACCAGCCACGGATTGCAGCACCGAATCGGCGCCGGTGAAATATTTTACCCCTTTGACCGGGTCACCTGGATCTCGTCGACAGGCGACGGAAACGCTAAAGCCGGAAGCTGCAAGTGCATGCACCACGCAGGCTCCCATAGAGCCATGACCAAGCACGGCAACCCTCAGATCACGCGGCGGTCGAATCGCCGGGGGTGCCCATTCTGCCTTGGCCTGACTTTGCTGCATCTGGGCAAAACCGCGTTCAACATGGACAACTTCATGCACCGCATACCCCGCCATCAGATGTGCCTGATTGGGGTCACGGACGCGGCAAATCGCGACGTCTTTCTTCAAGCCCGGATGTTTCAGCAAATCATCCACCCCGGCGCCAACCGACATTGCCATTTCAATATTGCGATAGGGCGAAAACGCCACCTGTCCTGGCAGCCAGCACACCGCGAAACGGATCAAATCAGGGTTGGTGACTTCATCAGGGTTCAGCAGGCGGACATCCGGGGCCTTGTCACCGAAATCAAGCGAATAATAGCTTTTGAGATCCATCGTATCGCTGAGAAGAACACCGTAAATCGGTTCTGCCACCGCCATCAGTCAAAGTCCCCTGAACAGAAGTTTTCTGCGCTCCTTATCGGCGTTTTCACATCCGAATTACGGCTGCAAAAACAAGAAAATTTGCGCTTTGGTTTCATCCTCAGTTAAACAAGTGTATATCAAAGAGTAAAGTCGTTTGATCAGATCAATGGAGTCGGGGATGCATATCGCAACACAGAAAGACGCGCCCGCAAGCGTCATGAGCGACAGCAAGATCAGCGATGCTGAAAAGCAGTGCCGCATTGAACTTGCCGCCTGTTACCGGCTGGCCGCGCACTACAAGATGACCGATACGATCTATACCCATATTTCGGCACGCGTTCCGGGCGAACCGGGACATTTCCTGATCAATCCCTATGGGCTGATGTGGGAGGAAATTACCGCATCATCGCTGGTCAAGATTGATGTTGATGGCAACAAGGTTGCGGACAGTCCCTATCGCGTCAATCCGGCGGGCTTTACCATTCACAGTGCGGTACATATCGGACGCCATGATGCCGCCTGGGTGATGCATACCCATACGCGGTCGGGATTTGCAGTTTCATGCCTGGAAGAAGGTCTGATGCCGCTTAACCAGATTGCCCTGCAGTATTATGGCCAGATCGGCTATCACGATTATGAGGGCATCGCCCTTGATCTTGAAGAACGCGAGAGAATCGTTGAAGCACTTGGCACGAACATCGCGCTGATCCTGCGCAATCATGGTCTTTTGACCGTTGGCGAAACCGCCGGACAGATGTTTTCCAACATGTTTTACCTGAACCGGGCATGTGAAATTCAGGAATCCACATTGGCGATGGGACGGCCGCTTCGGGCTATTGATGATGCGGTGATAAAACGCGTATCAGACCAGTTCAGCCAGATGGCATATGACGACGGGGACGTCGCATTGGAATGGGACGCGCAAATGCGCCTTGCCGACCGACTGGATCCCGGATTTCGCGAATAGGCTTTCACGCCACAGCAGCACATTTCGCCTGTTCGCAGGCGCGGTAAATGCTTGCTGATTTTCACATTTTTGACGCCGTCACCCAACCTGCCCAATTCATTGGACGGGAACGAAACATAATTGTGATTAAAATTTAATCTGTTCGACCAATTGCGCAAAAGATAATCAAATACCTGCTTGACACCCTCCCGCCGACTGCTACGATTGAATTCAACAAGGTCGAACCGGAGAATTTTCCGGTGTGTTCTGGTCAGGGTTTGGCAAAGCTCACGCAGGGTGACGTCTGAACCTATCGCATTGAAAATAATGACTTGTGCTGATGCGCGACAGTCGTGATGCGAATTGAAATTGAAAACCAGAACGGGTTGATTGCCAAAATTGACCCTTGAGACCGCCCAGCCGACAGGCCCGTTGTTCAAACCGAGCTGCCTGTCACGCCAAAGATGCCACCGCAGGGTGGTTTGATGCTGGGATCGCGCAATGGTCGAAGGTGTTTCTGCAGGTTTGCCCGCCTCTGGGTGCGGGCATCGGAGACACGTCATGCTGCGGCATTTCTTACCGTCCCCGGCGGTGTGCCGAAGCTTCCACTCGCCAGACAAGGAGAACGCGACATGCAAGTATCGAACACAATTGACTGCAACGGTTTGTCCCCGGCCCCGACCCTTCTGCGGATCATGCAGGCACTGGTCGGCCGTGAAGACGGTGCATCCCGACTTAATGTTCTGGTCGGATCAGATTGCAATTGTGAACGACTGGCGGACTCGCTTGGTCCACTGGCCAAAGAGGTTCAGCTGGCAAGTGATGCAAAGCAGTTTGCTGTCGTAAACTGAGGGGCGCTCAGCCGCCCCTTGCCCATGCTGGCACACCGTTGCCGGCAATCTTCCCGTCCATGATGCAATAATGGCATCCCGTCGCGTTAAGGTGTGCGCCTTGGAGTGGGCGCGACGGTCATAAAATAAAGAACTGCGCATCGGCACAGGGTGTCGATCACGGCTGCCCGCCAAACGGGCCTGTCACACCAAAGGATCTGGTTGCCTTGTCACCTGTGTTTTGGTGCTTTTGACATGCCTGCTTGTGTCCCGCGACCGGCTGATGCGCAAGATAACAGGAACTAATATGTTAGAAGATCCCGCCGAAGACAGCAGCGAGACACCCAGCCAATACGCCAGTGACCCCGAACGACCAGACTTCGCCTTTGATCCCGATGATCCATGGACACAAACCTTTCAGGAAGGCCTTGCGCGGTCCAACCTGAAGGGAAAAACCGTTTATGAAGTCGGTGTCGGGACCGGCATCAATGTCGCGTTCATTTTGCGCAGCTGTGGTGCGGCCAAGGTTTATGGCAGTGACCTTGATCCCCGCCTTGTTATCCTGGCAGAGCGCAATCTCAAAAGCCTGTCACCCGAACATGCCAAACATTTCGAACCGGTCCATGGCAGTGTCAGCCTTGTCGACACCGACGAGGCACGCGAAAAAGTCGGTAAAACCGATGTGGTGATTGCCTGTATCCCGCAAGTGGGCGAACCCAGTGACGAACGCCTGACTGCCTTTCGCGAAGCGCAATCCATCGAACTTGCCGAAGGGGCTGGCGACGAGGCCGAAGACCATATCGCCCATTATTATCCCTGGAGCCTGTTTGACGAGTATCCTTACAATTCCGTCGGGCTTGGCCTGAATGAAGCGTTGATGCGCCGTATTCGCGAACATGCCCCGCAGGCCGAACTGGTGATGAATTTCGGCTGTCGCATCGGGACCGAGATCATTTGCGAATGCTTTGAAGCCAATGGCTACAAGCCCGAGAAGATTGCATCTAAAATCGTCCTGCAGCATGCAGGCACGGATATTTCGTTTTTCGTCATGCTTGAGAAGGCCTTAAGCGGCACAGCCTTTGAAAAACAACTGGTTTGCAAGTTCTATGGCGACCCGGAAGGCAAACAACCGCTTTCAGCCACCAAGGCACAGGAAATGATCGATAAGGACCCGAATGTGCCACTGTATCATGAAGTAGCGGTCATTCGCGGGACACCGGTCTAGGGTTTGTTCCAGATCAGACAAAAACACCCCGTAGCCGATGGTTACGGGGTGTTTTTCGTTTGGTTTGCTGTGGATTGCGACCTTAATGCACAGTTTGTCCGGTCTGTCCGGTCTCTCCCGAGGGCTGATCAGGAACGCCCGGCGTCATCAGATCATCGGCCATCAGGGCAAGCGCATCATTGGCGCGCGCAACAATGATACGGCCCTCGACCGGGTTGCCTTTTTCCTGACGCAGGACACCCATTGTGTCTGACAGCACAGCAAACCCGCATTCGGTCAACCATTCGCCGATGGCACGCCGATGATGGCGAAACCGCTGGCCGGGACCAAGATCAAACGGGAAGATTTCACCGTGCTCAAGACTGAAGACGATCAACCCGCCGGGTTTCATTCGGGCGTGGGCGGCCCGCAGAGCCGGGGCAAGGTCGCCCAGATAATTGAAAACATCGGCAGCAATCATCAAGCAGTAATTGGCATTGAGCTCTGCCGGCATGTCGGTGATATCCCCGGCCACCAGGGTGCTATAGAGCCCCTTGTCGCGCGCCCGGTTGATCATGCGCGGCGACAGATCGATACCATCGATGGAATCCACATGGCCCGCAAACAGCTCCGCCACCAGACCGGTGCCACAGCCAAGGTCAAGCACCTTAAGAGGCTGCAACATCTCAGGTAAATATGGACGGATTGCCTCAAACAGCAATTCCGGTCCGCGATAACCCAGGCGATCACGCAGGCTGATTTCAAAACGCGGCGCGTAATCATCAAACAGGGCACGCACATAATCCGGTGGCAACCGATCCCGAAGCGCAGCCGCCCCAAGCAATGTCAGACGCACCTCAGCACCCATTCGATCCGTCGGATCAAGCATCAGATACTGGCGGAAAGCTTCTATGGCGTTTTCGGTTTCACCAGCGCCTTGATAGATGTCACCCAAGGTAAAATGGGCTTCGTCCCAATCTCGATCAGCTGCCAATGCAGCGCGTGCAACATCAATTGCGGCAACATGGTCGCCCAGCGATACCATTGCCAAGGCGACATCAAGTCGACGACTGGCCGACAGACGATCTTTGCTCATGTGTGAAATCCGAAAAGGCGGTTTGGGCAACAGGCCGAAACTACAACCAGAGATACTGGTGTATCGTCCTATTTTCGATGTTTTGCAAGATAGATAAAAATAAATAGAATCAGTTATTTAGCTTTCTTCGAACATGAATGCGGCTGCAATCAGTCTGTGGGAGCCCAACTAAGCGACTGTAAGTGCATCATAATCGTTTCGATCAAGGGTGCCGATTGATGTCCCGCAAAGAAATTTGGCACAAATTTCCACTGACCCGTTGATAAAATCAATTGATTATCATACATGAATATAAATTTTGATTTTGATGAGTTGAATGATGGAAAACTTCACTCCGATTACGGCCCTGATTGGCGGTGGGCTTATTGGCCTGGCGTCGGGCCTTTATCTTTTGCTGAATGGCCGGATTGCGGGCATCAGTGGCATTCTTGGTGGTTTGCTGACCCCAACCAAGGCGGGCTCTGCCGTTTTTGAACGTCTTGCCTTTGTCATTGGTCTGGTTGCCGGTCCGTTCATCCTGATGAATGCAACAGAGATCGAAGCCCAGAGTTTGGTGACAAGTTCGCTTCCGGTCATCATTGTTGCCGGTCTGCTGGTCGGTCTTGGCACGACGATCGGCAGTGGCTGCACCAGTGGCCATGGTATTTGCGGCCTGTCGCGCTTTTCGCTGCGTTCGCTGGTTGCGACCCTGTCCTTTATGGCCGCGGGCTTTGTCACCGTCCTGGTGACCCGCCATCTGATGGGGGGCATGTGATGCGCACAGTTGTTTCCCTGATTTGTGGCACGATCTTTGGCTTTGGTCTTTATATCTCGGGCATGATTGATCCGCAGAAGGTTCTGGGCTTCCTTGATATCTGGGCGATTGCCGACGGTGGCTGGGATCCGAGCCTTGCCTTTGTCATGGGTGGCGGCCTTGCGGTTGCCATTCCCATTTTCCAGTTTGCCAAAAGCCGGACCGAGGCTGTCTGTGGTGGCGAAATGAGCCTGCCGACCAACCGTGCAATTACCACCAAACTGATTGTTGGTGGCGTGCTGTTTGGCACCGGTTGGGGTCTGGTCGGGTATTGCCCCGGCCCGGCATTGAGTGCCCTGGCCTTCGGACATACCGACACGATCATTTTCGTCATCGCGATGATCGTTGGCATGGGTGGGGCCCGTTTGGCTGGCCTGAACAAATAAACCCGAACTTATAATCTGCGGCCGGTCCGGTTCCCCCGACCGGATGGCTGCAGGTTTTGCAACCGCCCGTGCGTCCCGCCGGGCGGTTTCGCATTTCCGGTGAAAATTTGCGCAAAATCTCGCAGCATCGGGCTTGTCTTTGGCGTTAGAATCCCATAACTCAGCAATAGCGCCACATTGATGTCCGTAAAGGTTTCTGCATGAAGATCGGCATTCTTGAAACCGGGTTCGCCCCGGAAGAACTTCACAAAGATTTCGCTTCCTACCCCGGCATGCTCGAAAAGCTGCTTGGCGATGTTGACCCGAGCCTTGAGTTCGAAACCTGGACCGTTCTTGAAGATGTCTTTCCAGCCTCAATCCATGACGCTGATGGCTGGGTGATCATGGGCTCCAAACACGGGGTGTATGAAAACACGCCGTGGATGATCCGCCTGCAGGACTTCCTGCGCGACGCGGTTGGGGCTGGTCAGCCTGTCTTTGGCATCTGTTTCGGTCACCAGATTCTGGCAACAGCCCTTGGCGGCAAGGTCGTCAAGTCTGACAAAGGCTGGGGCGTTGGTGCCCATGAATACTCGGTCGATGCCCGCAACAGCGACTGGCTTTCCGATAGCCCAAGCACCATCCGCATCAATGCCTTCCATCAGGATCAGGTCGTTGAACCGCCGAAGAATGCCACCGTCTGGGCAAGTTCGGATTTCTGCCCGTATGCCGGTTTGCAATACGGGGATAATGCCGCCTCGATCCAGCCGCACCCGGAATTCATGAAGCCCTATGAAGAAGCCCTGTTGCAGGCCCGTCATGACCTTATTCCCGATGACGTGCACTCCGCTGCCATGAAGTCGCTTGAAACGCCGATCACAAGTGTTGATTTCGCGCGTTCCATTGTGAAATTCATGACCCGGAAGCGGATCAAATCAGCAGCCTGACCATCGGATCATACGCGAAAACACATCAAAGCCATCAGCCCGCCTGATGGCTTTTTTCGTGCCTGAGGACACAAAACACTTTATCAACCAAAAGTGCTGCATGATCCTTTTGGACCATGAACGCACCCGGATGACATGATCGACCGCAGAATGTCGGCACCAGCGGGTCAAGTTGTGAGAAACGAGCACATGAAGATTGGGCACCCGAAACGATGATCCAGAATTTGCGGCTGTATTCCGGCCTGACCATGTTTGCCTATGTGCTGACTCATCTTTTGAACCATGCCGCAGGCATCGTTTCACCGGAGTTGATGCAGACTGTCGGGAAATACACCACCGAAATCTGGCAGTTCCCGCCGCTTGAAATCCTGTTGCTGGTGTCTCTTGTCACCCACTTTTTGCTGGCAACCGGACGCCTGACAAGCCGTCGTACGTTGCGCCTGCGCAAATCGGAATGGGCGCAGATGATTTTGGGTCTGTGCATCCCGTTCCTGCTGTTTCGCCACATCATCGCCACCCGGATCATTGATCTTGGCTTTGACGTAGACTCACCGTTTGAGCGCGTTTTGCTTGATCTGGCTGTCTTTATCCCGTTTCAGGGGATTTTGCAGGCGATCACCGTGATTGTCGTCTGGGCGCATGGCTGCATCGGCATCCATTTCTGGCTTCGGGTCAAACCGTTCTATCCGAAATGGCGCAATGCGCTTGGTACCCTGTCGATCCTGATCCCGACACTGGCCCTTGCCGGTTATGGCGCGGCTGCCGCCGAAGTGATCCGCCGTGCCGAAGAAGGTGGGCGCAAATATGTGTTTGGTGTGATTGATGCCGCCAATGTCAATCAGGCGGCGATTACGTTTTATGAAAATGCCCTTCTGCCTTTCACGATTCTCAGCATCGCGCTTGCCCTCGCACCCTTTGGCGTCCGTCAGGTTCGCCAGACCTTTGACCGGGTTAAACGCGGCCCGATGCTAAGCCTGCCGAATGGGCGTTTTGTCCGCGTGCCACCGGGTGCCACGGCGCTTGAAGCACTGCGTGATGCCGGGGTGCCAATGGCATCCGTCTGTGGTGGACACGGGCGCTGCACTACATGTCGCATTCATTGTGGATCGGGCACTGATCAGCTGGCAGAACCCGGTCCGATTGAGGCCGCCGCCCTGACAAGCATTCAGGCGCCAAAGGGCATGCGCCTTGCCTGTCAGATCCGGCCGCAAAATGATCTGGCGGTCGCGCCGCTGTTGCCACCCAACGCCACCGCACGCGACGGCCGGCGTCCCGGTGGGCTTTCGGGCAGCGAAAGACAGGTTGTCTGCATCTTTATCGACTTGCGCGATTCGACCAAACTTGGCGAAAGCAAGATGCCCTATGATGTGCTTTTCATCCTCAACCAGTTCTTTGCCGAGATGACCGAAGCCCTGCGTGGCACCGGTGGATATTACGCGCAGTTTACCGGTGACGGTTTGATGGCGCTGTATGGGCATGAAAGTGATGATACGGAACGCACGATCATGCAGGCCTTTGAAGGGGCTGCTGAGATGCTGCGCCGGATCGGGGGCCTGAACGAACACTTGAAATCCGAATTGCCCCACCCGCTTCGCATCGGCATTGGCATCCATATGGGCAAGGCAATTGTCGGGGAAATGGGCCCGCCGGGCCGCGAAAACATCAGTGCGATTGGCGATACCATCAACACCACCGCGCGTCTGGAAGCCCAGACCAAGGGGCATGGCGTACCGCTGGTGATTTCCAAGACACTGTTTGATCACGGGCCGATTCCCCTGCCGGAAAATGCGGTGATGCATGAAGTTGCGCTGCGCGGCAAGGACCAGTCGGTGGCCTATTATGCGCTTGATGCCATGCCGGACCTGACACAGGGTGGCAAATAGGCGACATGCAGGCTGTGCAATGCAGGCAAGGCTTGACTATTGGCGCGAAAACCACATTTATTTGAATATATGAAACGTTCGGTGCCGAATCCCTCGGGTCGAACATCGGGATGCCCAGAACGCAGATTGCGTGGGATCCGAATATAACCACACTCGCTCTGACGGAGGAGGTGCTGCAAATGTCGCGAATTTCAATGTTCAACAGCCCGTTGCTTTTGGGTTTTGACCAGATCGAACGCGTTCTTGATCAGGTGTCGAAAACCAAGGCCGAAGGCTATCCGCCCTATAACATCGAGCAGATCGGTGAAAACAAACTGCGCATTACGGTCGCGGTTGCCGGATTTGCCGAAGACGATCTGTCGGTAACCACAGAAGACAATCAGCTGATCATTCGCGGTAAACATACCGATGATGACAGCGAACGTGTCTATATCCATCGTGGCATTGCGTCACGCCAGTTCCAGCGCTCCTTCGTGCTTGCCGAAGGCATCGAAGTGGTCGGTGCGCACCTGGATAACGGTCTTTTGCATGTTGACCTGAACAGGCCGCTTCCGGAACCGGTCGTGCGTGAAATCGCGATTGGATCAAACAAGAAAAAGGCCGTACCGTCCAAAACCATCGACATGAAAGTCGCGGAAGAGGACAGCGATGGCAATAAAGAAGACGGCAAAGCCTAACCAAGGAGTGGTTCAAATGACAAATCGAACAGCCAACCACGATACCAAAAGCGATCAGCGGATCGGCCAGGATACCGGCCTTCTTTCCAATGGTGATTTCGCTCTGTTGGGTATTCACGACTTTGCCTATATCCGTCCGGTACCCAACACCGAAGAAGACAGTGACGAAATGGTCTATGGTGTCTTCACCGCCGATGGAACGCATATTGCGTCGTTCGAAAACCATGCGGTTGCCGATGCGGCCATCCGCCAGCACGATATGGAACCCCGCGCGGTTCACTAACAGCCAATTGCATGGTCGATATTTAAAAGTGCCCGGTTTTTACCGGGCGCTTTGTGTTTATGGGCGTCATTTTCGTCCAAAAGAAAAAATCAGCGGATTTCAATCACCTCGCCGGGGGTCGCCATGCGAACCTGTTCGTTCTTCTTGATCAGACCGGCCATTTCGGCGCGGGCATCACGCTTGACGTGATAAAGCCAGAACCGCACACCGGGCATATCGGATGCCAGCTTCAAAACTGTTTCAAGATCACAATGGGCTGCATGTTGCGGATCATGTGTGATCAGGTAGGTTTCCTGAAACACAAGATCGGCCCCGGTAAACAGGGCAGCCGTATCAGCCGTGACATTACCATCCCCGGAATAGGCAAAACCCTTCTCTGCATAGCGCAGCAGAATTGCGTGGTTCTGAACACTGTGATCTGACCGCGCGAACCGGCATTCAAACGGGCCGATCGTTTCCGTTTCGGCAATGGACTGCCAAATGATGGTAAAGGGCCATGCCGATCCCAGACCGGTAAAGCCGAGCTCCATCAGTTTTTCAAGATGGGTGCGCAATTGCGGACTGCACAGGATGCGCAACGGTTTGGAGCGTCCGTCATCGCGCCAGTTCAGCATGATCGGCACCAGACCGAAAACATGATCGGGATGCATATGGGTAAAATAGATCGCATCAATGGCATCAGGATCCGGAAACTTCCCCATGAGATGCCCTGGAACGGTCGCGCCACAATCGATCAGCAGACGAAAGTCGCCCGCAGACACGACAATGGATGAATTGTCAAAGTTGGGATCAAACGCCTCACCAACACCGAGAACATCAATGCGCAGATGGTCACTGTTCATTGCCCTATCGCCCCGTACTTCCCCTGTGAACGCCGGACTCTAGCACCGAAGCGACATTGTTGTGAATTCATCACCTCAAACGCAAGCGCGTTCGGGCATTGGGCAAGCGAACATCTTTAAAC
The DNA here is from genome assembly GCF_011806525.1 of Thalassospira sp. HF15. Classification (GTDB taxonomy): domain Bacteria; phylum Pseudomonadota; class Alphaproteobacteria; order Rhodospirillales; family Thalassospiraceae; genus Thalassospira. The sequence goes on from NZ_JAAVKI010000002.1 coordinate 233,395, forward strand.
TGTCACAAACATAAAAAGGGGGCGGAACCACGCAGTTCCGCCCCGATTTGACAGGTCTTCCTGATTTTCCGGGGAATCAGCGTGCAAGTACTTCCGCGGCAGTTCGGGTCCGACCAACCGAATCCCCGACCAAGCCAGACATATCAGTGATCTCACCAAGGCTTGTCGAAAGCTGTTCGACCGCAACAGCCATGCTTTGCATGTTCTGCGAGACACCATCGGTAACCGAGGTTTGTTCTTCGACAGCAGATGCGATGTTGGCAACACTGTCCCGTGCAGTTTCGATGGAGTTGCTGATTCCCTGAAGCGCATCGACCACTTCATTTGAAATTCCCTGAATACCAGAGATCTCCTCGGAAATCTGATCAGTCGCCTTTGCCGCCTGATTGGCAAGGTTTTTGACTTCATTGGCCACGACGGCGAAACCCTTGCCGGCTTCACCAGCACGGGCACTTTCGATGGTGGCATTCAGGGCCAGGAGATTAATCTGACCAGCGATGCCCTGAATGACTTCAACAATGCTGCCCATGGAAGCCACAACTTCGGACATGCGTTGTGTCGATCCGTTCGCAGACTGGGTCTGCTCAAAGGCACGTTCCGTCTCATCGCGCGACTTGTTCATGCTGCGCGCAATTTCGCTAATTGAAGCTGCCAGTTCCTCGGCACTTGCAGCGACGGTCTGAACCGTTGCTGATGTCTCTTCGGCCGAATTCGCACCGCTATGCGCAGCCCCGTCAAGCCGTTGGATATTCTGATTGATCTCGGAAAAGTTGGTATCGATCATCTCTTTGAGATCAACCAATAGCTTTACCTGATCGGTGATATCTGTTGCGAACTTGATAACCTTGAACGGATTGCCATCCTGATCGAAGATCGGGTTGTAGGATGCCTCGATCCAGATTTCCTCGCCGGTTTTGGTAATCCGTTTGAACTGTGCAGCCTGGAACTCCCCCTGGCGCAGTTTTTCCCAGAATGCCGAGTATTCGGCGCTCTTGGCGTAATCGGATTCCACAAACATGCTATGATGCTTGCCAACGATCTCTTTGAGTTCGTAGCCGAGCGCATTCAGGAAATTGGCATTTGCGGTCAGGATTGTGCCATCCAGATCAAATTCGATGACAGCCTGGGAACGGTCAATTGCCTGAAGCGTGCCGTCCTTGACTGCGGCTTCCTGACGTCTTTTGGTGATGTCAGAAGCAAACTTGACCACTTTGACCAGTTTGCCGCGCTCATCGAAGATCGGGTTATAGGTCGCTTCGATCCAGACCTTGTCCCCGTTCTTGCGGACACGCTGGAACGCCCCGGACGCATACTCCCCCGCCCGCAATTTTGTCCAGAATTCCTCGTAGGATGCGTCCTTGACGATGGCCTCTGGCACAAAAATCGAATGATGTTTGCCTTTGAGTTCAGGCAGAGAATACCCCATGACCTCAAGGAAGTTTTCGTTGGCATCCAAAATGTTGCCATTCAAGTCAAATTCAATGCGTGCCATTGATCGTCCAAGCGCAGCCGTCACTTGCTGTTCGTTCCGCGCAGTCTTGTCGCCGCCAAAAATTCCAATACCCACTTTTGTACCCTTTGTTTAGACGGGTTAAACCCGTTCGTTCCCGTCAGTCTCGCAGGATTTTTTCAACTGTTTGGCCAAACCTCTGGCAATCCATGAAAGCCCCTTGCAGTTTGGCCTTTAATCGGGATTACAGCCTTTGCTGTTTCATTTTCCGATACAGGCAATACGCTTTGGTCCGCAGAAAAGATCATTTCCGTCTATCAACGCGATCGGGTTGATCAGGCAATCATCGCGAAAGTTGGCCGTTTTCCGACCTTTCCGCCAAGCCTGCAAAATGATCCGCCCTGCAAAACGAAGAGATAAAAAAACCTCAATTTGATCAATTACGCCCACCCAGAACAATTGATCGCAGGACCAGAACATATACGTAAGTGTAGTTCAAGAAAAATTGAAATTTCCCTAACAGAAAAACAACCCAGAATAACAACCATCTGTAGAAACACCCAAACAGATGCCATTTTTGATTTATTTAACAATAGGTTAATTAAGTTTTTATCATGAACTGATGTTCGGGGCCCCAGGCAGATAGCCACACCGCAGTAGAATCAGAGGCCGTTGTTCCCCTACGTCCACTTCCTTCGGATAGCGCACAGAAAGGTCTCTCCTCGTAACCCGCCATAAGCTGGATTCCGAGACTGCCGGTCAGGCCACACAGATGTCTTGCATGATTGGTTTGCTGCCTGTCGTGGCAGGAACAAGAAAGACCCGCGCAAGCAGGATTGAACGGACCTGCGGCGACGCCCAAGGCTTCAGCATAAGAGGCGGCTTGAAATGTTGATGAGCCTATTTGGCCAGAACAGATGCGGCTTCGCGGGTCGTTTTGACTGAGTCTGCTACTTGGGATGTGGACGCCCGAATGTTTTCCAGATTGGCTGTAAGCCCTTCGACGGATGCAGACATGGCTCGCATATTCTCGGTCACGCCGCTTGTCACGGCACTTTGCTCTTCAACCGCAGAGGAAATACTTGTGACACCATCACGCACTGTTTCAACGGCCTTTTGGATGGTTTCAAGTGCACCGACAACCTCACCCGAGATTGCTTGAATACCTGATATTTCTTCCGAGATATCCTCGGTCGCCTTGGCGGCCTGATTGGCAAGGTTTTTGACCTCGTTGGCGACCACAGCGAACCCCTTGCCAGCCTCACCGGCGCGGGCACTTTCAATCGTTGCATTAAGTGCCAAAAGGTTGATCTGGCCCGCGATACTGCGGATGACCTCAACAATGTTACCCATGGCGTCGACAACTTGCGCCATGCGCTGGGTCGATTCATTGGCATTGACCGTTTCTTCAAAGGCACGTTCCGTTTCCGAACGCGATTGGCTCATACTGCGTGAAATTTCACTGATTGATGATGCCATCTGTTCGGCGCTGGCGGCGACGGTCTGCACCGTATTGGATGTTTCCTCGGACATCGAAACGCTTTGATCGGTCGAACGATTGAGCTCACCCAGATTGCCGTCAATTTCACCGAAGTTGGTGTCGATGATATTTTTAAGGTCGATCAGCAGGCGCGTTTGCGCTGTCACATCGGTCGCAAACTTGACCACTTTGAAAGGCTTGCCGACCGGATCAAGAACCGGATTATAAGACGCGGAAATCCAGACTTCCTTGCCACCCTTACCAATGCGCTTGTACTCGCCGGAATTGTACTTCCCGTCATTGAGATTTTTCCAAAAATCCTTGTATTCCTGAGAGTTGCGTTCTTCAGGTTCGACAAACATGCTGTGATGCTTGCCCTTGATCTCGTCGAGGGAATAACCCATCACATCAAGAAACATCTGGTTGGCCGAAATAATTGTGCCGTCGAGCTCGAACTCGATGGTTGCCTGTGACTTTTCAATTGCGCGGAAAACACTTTGCCACATGGCGCGCTCAACCCGGCGCTCGGTGATATCAGAGGCAAATTTGAAAACTCTTTTGACCTTGCCATCAGAGCCGAGAATCGGGTTGTAACTGGCTTCCAGCCAGATCATCTCGCCGTTCTTTTTTCGGCGCGCCATGGCACCTGATGCAAATTTTCCAGACCGCAAATCGGCCCAGAACTTGTCATATTCAGCCTGATCGAAAAGCTCACTTGGCATGAACATTCGATGATGTTGACCAACAATCTCTGAAAGCTCGTATCCCATGGTTTTCAGAAAGTTGTCGTTTGCAGTGATGATGGTGCCATCGGCCTCAAATTCGATCACAGCCATAGACTTGTTCAACGCATCAAAAATCTGCTGTGCATCTTTATTGCCACTGCTTTTGCCAAACATTGCCTACCCCTTGAATTGCCAGAAGTCGCCAAATACGAGCGCGTCTCTGGAGTCAGGTGGTAAGATCAATAGTGTTTTACAAGCAAACGTAGTGTCAGGCAGGCCACTTAACGATATATCGCGTCAGATCGGGATGAGCTTCGTCTTCGGGAATGGCCATACCACGCACCGACATGCCGGCCATAATGGTCGAGTCTGGCAAACCCGTCTTAAGCGGGTGCCAATCAGGCAATGGTTTGCCTTCTGCGATCAGGCGATAGGCACAGGTTGATGGCATCCAGGAGAGAGTTCCGACATTGTCTTTGGAAAGCTGCACACAGTCGGGCACGTGCTGGGTGCGGTTGGGATAATCCTTGCAGCGGCAGCTGTGACAATCAAGCAGACGACAAGCCACGGAAGTGTAGTAGACGAAATCGTCCTCGACATCCTGAAGCTTGTGCAGGCAGCATTTCCCGCAGCCATCACACAGAGATTCCCATTCGTCCTGTGTCATTTCAGCAAGCGTCTTGGTTTCCCAGAACGGTTCCGGCGGTAAAGCAGCGCAGTCTTTTTTGTCCATTGTCTCTCTCATTCGGGCCGCCAATCAGGCATGGCATATTCTAACGCGTAGATATGCCCGCGTCGAATTCAAGTCTGACAACAGTTTGATCAATTCTCTGCGATCATATGGAAGAACGAGCCAAACACGTTTCGCTCCACCAAACCGGCCGGGCCAAGATCAAGGCCCGTCGCCGTCTTCATCCGACAAAACGGCATGCCGTCTTCGGAAACCGTGGTTGCGTAATGAAATTCATGACCGCGCAGCTTCATTCCGGCCGGGCCAAACGGGGTTGGCATGCCCAACTGCGCTTCGCGGTAACCAAGATGAAGCTTGCGGCTGGCAAAGCTGGTTTCAAGCGGCAAAAGCCCAAGCATTTCATGTCGCGTTCCAGCAGCATCGACAAGCCCGTTGCCAAGGGTCATATAGCCACCGCATTCCCCATAGATCAGAACACCCCGCTTTGCCGCGTCCCGCATCCCGGCCTTAAACGCATCGGCATTGGCAAGTGTTTCGGCATGCAGTTCAGGATAGCCGCCGGGCAGATAAATCGCATCGCAATCCGGGTCGGGTGCTTCGTTTGCCAGTGGTGAGAAGAACGAAATCGACGCCCCGGCTGCATCCCAGCCATCAAGAATATGCGAGTAGCTAAAGGCAAAGGCGGCATCACGCGCCACCGCAATCTTTTGACCGAGCGGGGCAATCGTCGGTGTCTGCCTTGCGGGTTTTTCAGACTGGCCGTCTTTGTGATCGACCAAGGCGATCAGCGCATCGAGATCGACATCCTCAGCAATGATATCGGCGGCGCGATCAAGAAACGTATCAAGTTCGGAATGCTCGCCCGCCTGCACCAGACCAAGATGACGTTCGGGCAGGATCAGGTCTTCACTGCGTCGAACTGCACCCAGAATCGGCAGATCGGGCAGGTGCTTGGTGCAGGCATCAACAATCATTTGTTTGTGACGATCACTGCCCACCCGATTAAGGATCACGCCTGCAACATTGATGTCATCGCGGAACTTGGCAAAACCTGAAATCACCGCCGCAGCCGATGCAGACTGGCCTTTGACATCGACCACCAGAATAACAGGCCAGCCTGTTAAAGCCGCAAGATCGGCAGTCGATCCATCGCCGTTGGCCGCACCATCAAACAGACCCATCACACCTTCGCACATCACAAAGGCTTTGCCTTTGACGTGATCGGCAGCCAGCCCCTTGATCTGGGCCGGTGTCATTGCCCATGGATCAAGATTAATGCAGGTATCGCGGCAGGCGGCGGCCTGAAAAGCAGGGTCGATGTAATCCGGCCCTGTCTTGGCCGCAGCAACGGCGTTGCCCTTGCGGGTCAGCGCCCGCAAGAGAGCCAGCGTGACGACGGTCTTGCCGCTGTTTGACGCAGGCGCCGCAATCACGATCCCCGGAATGGTGTCAGGCATTTAGGGTCAGGACCTATTCATTTGGTGTGAATGGTTCACAGAGCCGATTTCATCTGCCGCAATCATGGCATTGACAGCGGCAATAATCAGCCGTTCTTTTTAACCGCTTCGGTCACGCCTTTTGCCATGTCTTCGGGGCTTGTGCCGTAATTGAAGTGGCGCACAAACTGCCCGTCACGGTCCATCAGATAGACAAATGACGAATGATCCATCAGGTAGGTGTCGGTGTCTTCCGGCTGCCCCTCCGGGATGGATTTGGCATAATAAACCCGATAGGCCTTCGCCGCCGCAGTTGTCTGTTCCACCGTGCCGGTCAGACCGACCATGCGATCATGGAAATAGGGGACATATTCGGCGACAGCTTCGACCGTGTCACGTTCCGGATCGACGGTGAAGAAGACCGGGGTGATGTCATCTGCAACGTCTTTTGGCATCATATCCATGGCGGTGCCCATGACCTGCAATTCGGTCGGGCAGACATCCGGGCAGAAGGTATAGCCGAAATAGGCCAGCATATATTTGCCCTTGAAGTCATCCTGGGTGACGGTTTCGCCATCCTGATTGACAAGCTCGAACGGACCGCCAATGGACGCCGCGCCAGACGAATTGGTTTCCGTGCCCATCATCATCAGACGATAGGTCAGGCCAATACCAAGAACCAGGGCAATACCCAGAATTGCCAAAAGCGTCTTTTTGCTCACGCGTCCATCCTCATATCTTTGCCGGTTACGGACAACCGATCTTTGTGCGTCACAAACTGACCGGGCACTATAAATATCCCGGCTATTCTTGCAAGCGCGGCCCCTGTGGGAAAGCTCACACTTGATCACAATCCCCTGAAAAAACAGGCCTTTGGCCAGCAGCAAACAACTTAACCCAGCGTAGTCGCCGCCAAGGTAAACAGGATCAGTCCATTAACAATCATAAGCCCGCGCCCGACCGGCACCATCAGGGCGCGAAAACGCTGGGCGGCATATTGGCCGACAAAACCAGTGACAAACAGCATCGGGACCGTGCCAAGGCCAAAGACCAGCATCACGACTCCGCCATTCAGCGCCGCCCCGGTCGCAGCCGCCATGACAAGCGCACCGTAAACCAGACCACAGGGAATAAAGCCCAGCATTACGCCAAGTAAATATCCCCGCCAGCCATAGGGGGCCGCAAAAAGCCCGCGCGCATGATTGCCAACCAGCTTGTTCCACCAGCGTGATTCGCCCGTGGATGGCAGCAAACCGCCAAGATGGGGCATCAATCCCAGAATGCCAAAAACAAGGAAAAACAAGCCCGCCAAGATCAGCAAGACCGGCCCAATCCACCATATGCGGGTCAGAGCGCTGATACTGTCGGTGAAATAGCCTGCCAACACACCGAGCAGGCAATAGGTCGACAAACGTCCAAACTGATAGGGCAAAAGCGCGGCACCGGTCAGACGGCGAAACTCGCTCATTTTCTCAGCCGGGAGCTGTTCCATCCGGCTGGTGACCTGGCTGATCACGAACGGGCCGCACATGCCAACGCAATGGGTGGCACTGCCAACCAGACCGGCCACAAGGGCGGTGAAAAGCACCCCGCCATCCGTGCGCACGATATCGGCGCATTGCGCCCAGCCGCTTTCAAGGATGCGTATCAATACCTGCTGTTCGTCCATGATCCATCCGGGTCAAAACAATTGCGCGCGATTGTACAACCGCGCACCACACCGGCAACGATATATATCAATCTGTTGCAGTGATATCAGGGAGGATCAAAATCAGGCTTTCAAAGGGTCGGCCGGGGCCGTAATCAGGTCAAGCACCTGTTCGAACGGCACATGGCGCACCGCCGTGACATCATCCTGCGGCGACAGCCAGTTCAAACGATCACGCAGGCCAACAACCTTGCCCAAGATGCAAACCGCCGGCGGTTCAACGCCTTCGCGTTCAACATCATCAGCCGCCTTTTCAAGCGTGGTGATCAGAATACCCTGACCCGGCGTGGTCGCCTGACTGATCACCGCAAGCGGTTCATCCCCGGCGCGGCCATTTTTCATCAGTTCGGAAGAAATCCGGCGCAGATGTTTCATCGCCATATACATGACAAGCACCGGCGCGCCCTTCGCCAAGGCACCCCAGTTGATATTATCGGGCACTTCGCCACTGGATCCGTGGCCGGTCACAAAGGTGACCGATGAATTGCAATCACGATGGGTGGTCGGAATACCGGCATAGGCTGCGCCTGCGATCCCGGCGGTGATGCCCGGTACGACCCGGAAAGGCACATTGTGATCAACAAGGGTCATACCTTCCTCGCCACCGCGCCCGAACACAAACGGATCGCCGCCCTTAAGCCGCAAAACACGAAGCCCCTGTTTGGCAAGCTCGACCAACTGCAAGGAAATGTCGGTTTGTTTTGAGGACGGACGACCACCGCGTTTACCGGCATAGATGCGTTCGGCATCCGGACGCAGAAGATTCAAGATCCGCTCATCGACCAGCGCATCAAAGACGACAACATCGGCCTGCTGCATGGCATTGACGGCATGCAGCGTCAAAAGGCCGGGATCCCCGGGCCCCGCCCCAACAAGCCATACCCAACCCGGTTCAAAAACCGGAAAATCAACACCAAGACCAGTCATCACGCAGTACTTCTATTAAATGAAATGCAGACCTCTGTGCAGGACCACATCAAGAGGATATGTTAAACAGCAATCAAACGATACGCACAACTTATTTCCGAAATTTTTTAGTATAACTTTTCAAATAACATAAATAATGATGTTTAATTGAGTTTCCATCGCGGACGTTACCCGTGACCTCAATACCGAAAACATCGACTGGATTGACAGGAAAAAATCAACTGATGACCAGAAAACCGGATGGACCGCTGCGCAAGGGATGGACGACGGGGGCCTGTGCCACCGCTGCGACCCGTGCCGCGTGGCAGGCATTGCTGTCCGGCGATTTTCCTGATCCGGTCACCATTACCCTGCCACGCGGGGAAACTCCGTCCTTTAAGCTGATCAAGGCGGAAAAGGGAGATGGCTGGGCGCGGGCCAGCGTGATCAAGGATGCGGGCGACGACCCCGATGTCACCCACGGGGCAGAAATCATATCGACCGTGCGCATCGGAACACCGGGCAACGGCATTTCATTCCATGCCGGTGACGGGGTCGGCACGATTACCAAACCGGGTCTGCCATTGCCCCCGGGTGAGCCCGCGATCAACCCCAAGCCACGCGAAATGATGATCGGACAGATCACCGAGCTTTGTGATCAGTTTGGCGCAAGCCCGGATGTCGAGATCGAGATTTCCATTCCCGGCGGTGTTGAAATTGCGACCAAGACGTGGAATGGACGTTTGGGGATTGTCGGCGGTTTATCGGTTCTGGGCACTACGGGCATTGTGATTCCGTTTAGCTGTTCAGCGTGGATTCATTCGATCCATCGCGGTGTCGATGTCGCCCGTGCGACGGCGCGCAAACATGTTGCCGGGGCAACCGGTAAAACATCAGACGCCGCCATTCGCAGCTTTTATGGCCTGCCCGAAGAAGCAGTTCTTGATATGGGCGACTTTGTTGGCGGGATGCTGAAATATCTGCGCAAGAACCCGGTACCCTTTGTCAGCATCGCAGGCGGGTTTGCCAAACTGGTCAAGCTTGCCCAAGGCCATCTTGATCTGCATTCAAGCCGATCACAGGTTGATTTTGATCGTCTGGCCGATACCATTTCTGCATGCGGCGGGGACGAAACGCTGCAAGAGCAGTGTCGCACGGCCAATACAGCCAAACAGGTTCTGGAACTTTGTCAGGCGCAAAACGTTCATATTGCAGACACCATCGCCCGTCAGGCCTGTGAATCCGCACGTGCAACGCTTGACGGTGCCTGTGCAGTTGAAATCGTCATCACCAACCGCGACGGCACCATCATTGCCCGCCATGGCATTGGTGATTTTGATCAGTTCCGACCGGTGGCATCCTAGCCATCCGGTCCATCCGAGATTACAAAGCAACAACAAGGTCCTTTGCCCATGTCCCTTTCCCGCCCTGCCAATCGCCCAAAACACATTCTTATTTTTGGCGGGACTGGAGACGCAAACCGCATTGCCGAGGACCTGATGCATGAATTCGGTCGCGATATTCGCCTGCAACTCTCACTGGCCGGACGGACGAGCGCGCCAAGTCTTCCTGACGGCGTCCCGGTTCGCATCGGTGGTTTTGGCGGCCCGGAAGGCATCATTGCCCATATCAAAAACGAACAGATTGATCTGGTGATTGACGCCACCCATCCCTATGCCACCGAAATTTCCCATAATATCGCCCAAGCCTGTCATGCCGTGGCGATGCCCTGCATCCAGTATCACCGGCCAGCCTGGGAACAGACCGAAGATGACAACTGGATCTTGGTAAAATCAATCGAAGAAGCTGCCAAAATCCTGCCGGAAGTCGGCACGCGCGCATTGATCGCAAGTGGTGCCAAGAACCTGCACGCCTTTGAAGGGCTGGAAAAAACCTGGCTGCTTGTGCGCACCGTCGATGCCCCGCGCGATCCGTTCGATCTGGAATATGGGGAATGGCTGTTTGCCCGTGGCCCGTTCAGTGTTGAAAGCGAGACCGAGCTTCTTGAGCGATATGACATCGATGTAATCGTCAGCAAAAACAGCGGCGGTGATGCGACCTTTGCCAAGATCGAAGCGGCCCGCAACCTTGGCATCCCGGTCATCATCATTGAGCGTCCCGGCGGCGAGCCGGTCACTCAGGCACCGTCACGTTCTGAAATCATTGATGCTGTCCGCGAGATCCTCAAAAAAGCCTGACCAATCGGTGCAATGCGACAAGTACGCTTGCCAATTACGGCCAATAAAAAACCCCGCCAATGATTTGGCGGGGTTTTAATTTTGATCATCTGTCCGGCTTAGACGAAACGGCGGAACTCACCGGATTTGCGCGGCGGGCAGAAGCGTTTGAGGTAGGACGGCGCAATAGCCTCGAGGCTGTTGGGTGTAATGCCAAGCTCGGCAAAGCCTTCTGCACCTTCGGAGACAACATTATCGGTTTTCAGCAGACGCACCTGATCGGGGGTCAGCGGCGGCACCGGCAGGAACTGCAGGAAGAATGCCTTGATCGACGCCAGCCAGAACGGAACCGGCATCAGAATCGCCCGCTGACGGGTGATGCGCAGCATGTCCTGCAAAAGCGCCATGAAGGAATACGTTTCCGGTCCACCAAGTTCATAGGTTTTGCCCGCAGACTTGCCTTCGGTCAGTGCAGTGATAAAGGCATCGGCAACATCACCGACATAAACCGGCTGGAATTTCGGACCGCCTTCACCGTGCAGATCAACCTTGCCTTCGCCCAGATCAACTTTCGGCAGACCCGGCGCACCGACCGCCGGCAACACCGGCGAGAAGCGCGCCATGGTGGCAAACTTGTTGAGGAAATTGTCATTCGGGCCAAAGATCACCGACGGACGGAAAATCACCGCATCCGGGAAGACTTCGCGCACAGCCTTTTCACCGGCCAGCTTCGAGGTCGCATAATTGGCCGAGGTGTTTTTATCCACACCAAGAGCTGACATGTGCAGGAAGGTTTTTACACCGGCTGCCTTGGCTTCCTCGGCAATGCGTTTGGCCGCCTTGACGTGAATGTTGAGGAAATTCTTGCTGCCGCGTTCATAGAGAATGCCAAGCAGGTTAATCACCGCTTCGGAACCCTCGAGTGCACCCTTGATGCTGTCTTCATCACGCACATCGCAATGGACCGGCACGACCTGCCCGAGATTGCCCATCGGTTTGAGCTTTTTGACACGCTCAAAGCTTCTGGTCGGAACGCGGACAATAAAACCACGCTCAAGCAGACGCTTGACGATATGACGTCCAACAAATCCGGTGCCGCCAAAGACGGTTACGATATGACGATCCATGCTTGCTCTCTCCTTGCCGGTCGGGAATATGCGGGCGATGCCCACATCATTTGCCGGTATTCGGTGGCCTTGGGATTCGGAACGCGGGCCGATCCGGGCCGAAACTGATCCTGCGGACAATCATATGGTGCCCAAACAGACAGCGATATGATTTTCCGCAAGCTCTTGGGTTATATACGACCCGCCATTGTGGTCAAGAATGCGGTTTTATGAAACATTCTCGTCCCTGGCCTGCAATTTGGCCAATATTTCATCATGAAGCGCCATCAAACCGGCCCGATAATCCGGGTAGCGCAGCTTGACACCCAGTTCCTGTTTGATCCGCGCATTTGAAACGCGTTTGTTGTCTTCATAAAAGCTTGCCGCCATCGGGCTCAGCTTGGCTGTGGCAAAATCCTGTTCGGGTGGCGGATCAACCCCCAGCAAACCACAGGCATGGGCAATGACATCCTGTGGCGGGGCCGCGTCATCATCACAGACATTATAGGCCGCACCACAATTGGGCTGTTTGATGGATGCCAGAACCGTCTGGGCGATGTCTTCGACATGAATGCGCGAAAAGACCTGACCGGGTTTGACAATCCGGCGTGCCCGCCCTGACCGCACGGTTTCAAGCGCATTACGCCCGGGGCCATAAATCCCCGCAAGACGGAAACTTTGCACACACAGGCCATGACGACGGCCAAGGTCAAACCAAGCCTTTTCGGCCGCGACACGTCTGCGCCCGCGCTTGCCACTTGGCAAAAGGTCATCGTCCTCGGTGACTTCGGCGCCATCACGATCGCCATACACCCCGGTGGTCGACAAATAGCCGATCCATGTGCCTTCTGGCAGGGCTGCAAGGTCGCCCCCATGATGATGGATCACCGGATCCCCCATCGCGCCAGGCGGGGCGGATGCGAGTACATGTGTCACGCCCTCAAGCGCGCCCGCAATATCGGCAATCGGTTTATCATCGGCAAAGATGAAGGGTTCGATGCCCTCAGACTTCAGCTGTTTGGCCTTGTCGGCACTGCGGGTGGTTCCGGCAATTTTCCAGCCCTCTGAAAGCAATTTCCGGGCAACAAGACGGGCAGAAAATCCCAATCCGAAACAGAACAGCTTGTTGGTCATCAAGGCACCTTTTGTCAGCGCAAATTCGTGTGACGGGCACAGTAACGGCCTTGCCACACACAGACAAAACCTTTTGGCCCAAGCTTTGTTCCCGGAACACGCGCTTTCGGGAACAACTATCATCATCTTGCCGTTTTCATAGTGTGAGTTTTCAGATATGCGCATTCAACCATGGTGGATCCGGGGTTTGATCTTTTAAGGTGTCTGCCAGCAATTTTGCCCAAGACGGAGCTTTTCATGTCACGACTTTCCGCGACCTCGTTCATTACGCGCGCCACAGGCTTGCTGTGTTTGGCGGGGTTGGTTGGCATTTCGGCTGCAACCATGTCTGATGCCCATGCGCAGACCGAAAGCAACGGCGGCATGACGAGCGAAGAAAGCCAGCAATATCGCGACTGCATCAAACTGGCGCAGCTCAAACCCGAAGACGGTTTTGAAAGTGCCATTGCCTGGCGTGATCTGGGCGGCGGGGAACCGGCCCGCCATTGCGTTGCCGTGGCCCTCATATCGCTTGGCAAATATGAAGAAGCCGCCACCCGTCTTGATGCACTTGCCAAGGACAGCACAGCCGGCCCCGGCGTGGTCGCCGGGATGCTGGCGCAGGCCGGACAGGCCTGGATGATGGCCGAAAACCTGGAATTCGCCTGGCGCGATCAAAGCCGCGCACTGGAACTTGTGCCCAACAACCCTCAGCTTTGGGTGGATCGCGCGATGGCGCTTGGCCTTGCCGGGCAGTATTGGGAGGCGATTGACGACCTCAATGCCGCACTTGATCTTAAACCCGACTATACCGAAGCCCTGATTTATCGTGCCTCCGCCTGGCGGCTGCTTGAAAGTTACGATTTGGCAATGACTGATATCCAGCAGGTTCTGGGTCGGGAACCCCAGAATGTTCAGGCCCTTTTCGAGCGCGGAAAGCTGCACCAGATCGCCGGCGACAAGGATCTTGCACGCAAAGACTGGCTAACTGTCATAGAACTTTCAAATGGAACCCCTGTTGCCGACGCGGCAAAAGCGAATATAGAGAAGATGGATGTTCGCACCGGATCGGACTGATGGGGAACCTTCAGTTCAGAAAACAGGTTCGCGGTGACCGATTTCCTTGTATATGACCGGTAGAACCATGTACCGGATCATCACCGGAAACGTTTTGGGGGACGATATGCGTCGCACGCTTGCCTTGGCTACTCTTGCCGCATCGATGGCACTTCTGGCATCGCCAGCCGCAGAGGCCCGCGATCAGATCAGGATTGTCGGATCTTCGACGATCTTTCCGCTGACCACCAAGGTCGCAGAGCATTTCGCCAAGACCACCGGCGAACCGGCACCTGTCGTTGAAAGCACCGGATCGGGCGGCGGGTTCAAGCTGTTTTGTGGGGGTATTGGTGAACAGTTTCCCGACATTGTCGATGCATCCCGCCCGATCACCGGTTCGGAAACCGCGATTTGCGCGGCAAACTCTGTGCGCAATATCAGCGAAATCAAGATCGGCTATGACGGCATTGTCTTGCTGGGTTCGCGCGAAGCACCGGGAATGGAATTGACAGCCCGCCAGCTTTATCTGGCCCTTGCGCGTACAATTCCGGTCAAGGGTGCGAGTGTGCCGAACCCGAATGAAAAATGGTCCGATATTGATCCCAACTTGCCGGATCTTAAAATCCGCGTTTATGGCCCGCCACCGACTTCGGGCACGCGCGATCTGATGGGCCAGCTGTTGCTTGATAAGGGCTGTGCGACATTTTCCGATATCGCAAGCCTTGAGGCATCCGATCCCGACAGTTTCCGCCTTCTGTGCCGGACACTGCGCGAAGACGGTGCCTATATCGAAGCCGGTGAGAATGATCGCCTTGTGATCAGCAAGCTTGAAAAAGATCCGACATCTTATGGTGTGATGGGCTTTAACAATCTCGAACGGAACCGTGAACGCCTGCAGGGTGTTCCGATCAACGCGATTGCGCCGGATTATGAAACCATCCTTGATGGCAGCTATCCGGCATCGCGTGCCCTTTATCTTTACGTCAAGGATGACCACCAGCAACTGGTTCAGACCCTTGACGACTTCATCGCGACCTATGTGTCGGAAGCCGTCATTGGTGAAGACGGTCTTCTGGCCGATAACGGTCTGGTACCGCTGACCGCTGATGAACGTGCTGCGACCATGACCAATGCGGCGAAATTTGCCGGTAATTGATCAGATAACCGATCGACACAAGCATAGCTGACACGAACGGCCGGGCATCAGTCCGGCCGTTTTGCTATCCAGACCTGATTGCTGGCATATTTCGGCGGATTGCCCTGAAAATCAGAAAATTCCGATATCGAAACAAAACCGGACAGTTCCAACATCAGGCGCATTTCACTGCGATGGACCCAGCGCAGATGATGCCATGAATCCTCGCACCGGATGACATCGTCCTGATCGTTGATTTCCTCAAACCGCCAATGTTCGCTGAACTTCTGGGTCAGCGGATCATTGGTGCGTTCCATCGCGGTAATACGAAGCCGACTGCCCGGCTGCCCGACGCCCACCGGCATCGGAAAGATCGGCAGTTCGACATGTTCCGGGTCACCTTCGGGCAGGCAATAACGAAGATCGGGGTCCATCAGATCAAGGGCAATCGCCCCACCAGGTTTCAGATGGGCAAAGGCCCGTTCAAGGGCACGTTGCTGATCGCCGGCTTCAGTGACTTCCTGCAGGCCGCGAAACGGAATGATCACCAGATCAAACTGCCGCCCCAGATCAAAGTCACACATATTGCCAAGATGCCATGTCAGATCGGGGTAATTGGTGCGTGCCTGATCGAGCATAGCGGGTGACAAGTCAAGGCCTTCTACCGCAATCCCAAGTTTGGCAATCGCGGCACTGATCCGGCCCGTCCCACAGCCGAGTTCAAGCACACCATTTTCATGGGCAAGACTGGTGGCCAGACGGGAATAGAAGGGAATGGGATCTTCAAAAATCCTGCGATCAAGATCAGAGCGAAGATCGTAACTGGCCGTATTCAGGCCTCCGGCGGGGTAGAATTCATCTGATATGGATGAATTCTTCATTCAAAATCCAGTTCGGCATAGTGGCTGGAGGGTGGGAAACTTGCCTGCCGATCGGCCAGAACATCGCGCATGGCAGGGCGGCTTTTGATCCGCATGTACCAATCCTTGGCACGCGGATGCTTTGACCAGTTGATATCGCCCATATAGTCAATCACCGACACCTGTGCGGCGGCGGCCAGATCAGCCATGGTCAAATGATCGCCTGCCAACCAGTTACGCCGTTCAAACAACCAGCCGATATAATCCATGTGATAGGCGCCATTGGTGCGCCCGGCGCGCAGAACCTTGGTATCGGGGGTGCCGGTTGCAAAGAACCTTTTAAGCAGTTTCTCGCCCAACAGATGCTCGGTAACTTCGCGATTGAACTTACCATCAAACCACGCGACAAGGCGGCGGATTTCGGCGCGCTGCTTTGGATTGTCGCCAAACAGTTTCGGCTCGTCCTCGTAAACCTCGTCCAGGTACTCGCAAATGACGGTGGAATCACAAAGTACCGACCCGTCTTCTTCCTTGAGCACAGGGACTTCGCCAGCCGGGTTCAGCAGCAGGAAATCGTCACGCCGTTCCCAAACCGGTTCGGCCGTGAGTTCGAAATCGAGCTTTTTCTCGGCCAAAACCAGACGGACTTTGCGCGAAAAGGGTGATAGCCAAAAATGATATAACTGACGCATGTGCGTGAAGATACCCGACCAAGATGAACGTTTTGCAAAGACCCGCCAGGGGTTCACAAACATTCCAGAAACCGCAACCAAGCCGGTTCGTTTCCAACCCGGAACTGCAAGATATCTCAAACCACGCAACGCGTGCGAAGTAAAGCCCTTCAAGCAGCCAGAAGTGCAATTTTGCTATACGTAATGGGCATGTCTGACAGAAAGCTTAACCAAGCCCCGTCACGCGCGGCTTTTTGCCAGTTCCAGCATGCCATCCAGATCAAGGCAGGCTTCAAGATGATCGGCCAGTTCATCAAGGGCTGCGTCAATGCCAGCCTCGAAATGCGTCGTTTGGTGTGCATCGCCCAAACGTAATACCGACAGAAAGGCATGGCGGAAGTCATCACTGCCAAACAACCCATGCAAATAGCAGCCCAGAACCCGGCCATCAGCACTGATCGCGCCATCCAGAGTGCCATTGAGATCAAGCCAGCTTCGCACCCGATCCGGCCCATCCGTCCGGCCCATATGGATTTCATAGCCATCCACCCCAATTCCGGCGGCAAGAACGGCGTTGTCGCCAACCGTCAGACCGGTTGTCTTACGCAGCGTCTTGTCGCCTGCCATGACGGTTTCAACATCCAGCAGGCCAAGGCCAGCCTCACTTCCGGGTTCACCTTCTACACCATCAGGGTCGTGCACCATGCGGCCCAGCATCTGATACCCGCCACAAATGCCGATCACGTGACCACCACGGCGGTGATGGGCCAGAATATCGATATCCCAGCCCTGTTCCTTAAGAAACCTGAGGTCCGCCATGGTCGATTTTGACCCCGGCAACAGCACCAGATCACAATCCCCCGGGATCACCTGACCCGGTTTGATCACCAGCAACTCGACATCATCCTCTGCCGCAAGCGGATCAAGATCATCAAAATTGGCAATACGGGGCAGATGCGGAACGGCAATGCGCAAGACAGCACCATCTTCATCCCCTGTGTTGCGATGATATTTCCCGGCCTTTTCCAGGGCGACACCGTCTTCGGCGGGCAGCTTGTAGGCATTTGGCCAGTACGTTGCGATACCGTAACTTTCAAGCCCACAGCTTTCGGCAATGATGCCGGTCGCCGGTTCAAACAGCGACACATCGCCACGAAACTTGTTGATCACATAGCCCTTAAGCCAACGACGATCATCCTCGGACAGCAACGCATGCGTGCCCACGATAGAGGCAATCACTCCACCACGATCAATATCACCGACCAAGATGACGGGAACCTGGACGGCCTCGGCAAAGCCCATATTGGCAATATCGGAGGCCCGCAGATTAACTTCGGCAGGTGACCCTGCCCCCTCAATCAGCACAAGATCGGCATCACTTGCCATGATCTCGAAGCTTTCGACCACCTTGGGCAGCAGATCGCGTTTGAGGCGGTAATAATCGCGTGCCTTCGCACTGGTCAGGACCTTGCCCTGAACCACCACCTGCGCGCCAATGTCGCTTTGTGGTTTCAGCAAGACCGGGTTCATATGCACCGTCGTTGGCACACCTGCCGCACACGCCTGAAGCGCCTGCGCCCGGCCGATTTCGCCACCATCATCGGTGACGGCAGCATTGTTTGACATATTTTGCGGCTTGAACGGGCGTACCCGAAGACCCCGACGCGTATAAGCCCGGCACAACCCGGCCACCAGCAAGGATTTCCCGACGTCAGAACCGGTACCTTGCAGCATCAGGGCGGGAACAGATTGCGCACTCATTCCGGTTTCAAAACTTTCCTGTAAGCGACCAATGCCAGATCAGAACTCGACGCCGATCTGTGCCTTGATGCCCTGTTCGCGGAAGGGATGTTTGACCATGGTCATTTCCGTGACCAGATCAGCGGCCTCAATCAGGGTATCGGGGGCATTGCGTCCGGTGAGCACGATGTGCTGATCGGGCAGTTTATTGGCCAATGCCTCAAGCACGTCATCAAGCGGCAGGAAATCATAGCGCAGCACGATATTGATTTCGTCGAGGATCACCATCGAATAACTGGGATCACGCAGCATTTCCAATGCCTTGTTCCAGGCTTCGCGCGCCAGTGCGACATCCTGTGCGCGGTTCTGGGTTTCCCAGGTAAAGCCAGCCCCCATCGCGTGGAATTCACAAAGATCGGGGAATTTTTTCAGAAGCTTGGCCTCGCCGGTTTCCCAGCCGCCCTTGATGAACTGAACCACACCGACTTTCATGTCATGGCCAACGCACCGCATTGCCATGCCAAAGGCCGAGGATGACTTGCCCTTGCCCTTGCCGGTATGGACAATGATCAGGCCCTTTTTATCGATCTTCTGGGCCATCATCTTGTCGCGCGCAGCCTTGATTTTCTTCATCTTTTCATCATGGCGCGCATTGATATCGACGTCTGGCTGGCTTTTATCGGTCATTGTTTCTTCCCTTTGAAATGCCGTCCCAGAATGCGGCGAAAGTCCTACCGGGATCAAGGGCAGTTTTGCGGTGTTTGATCAAGATCGAGACGCGCAATCACCCCTTGAAATCCGTGTTCCTTCGCCACCGGGCAAAAGGCGTTGGCATTGACCCCTTCGTCAAGATATTCAACGGCAAAAACCGGCTTATCTTGCGAGACATAGACGTCAAATTCATGCATGAAACCCAGCCGATAGGCAGATTCCAGCAAGGCAAAATCCATGTCATCGACAAGATCGGGGACAAGTTCGGCAGCATTTTTCTGCCCGATGGCGAGGCCACGTTGATGCGCCTGATCCACCAGCCAATCGACATAACGCAGCTGATCTTCGCGCGTGATGGCAAATCCGGTGGGTTTGCTGGAAAGATCGGCTTCAAAGGCATCGATATTGTCGGGCTCTATGGCCAGAAAGCCCTTGTCACGACACAAATCAAAACGGGCTTCCATGATCGTGGCAAACCGTTCAAACCGCGCGATATCAAGCCAGTTTTCCCCATCCCAACCCCAATAGGGCGCGCCGACAACATCGCCGGGAAACGCCTTGGCATCTTCGCGCCAATCTTCAACCGCGCCGACATTGACGTAGCAAATCGGATATAGCCCGGCGGCACGCCACGCTGCGACCTGATCGGCCGACGTATCAAAAAGATCGGCCCCGACCACGCGAATAGTGTCATCGACATCAAGTGTGTCTTGAAGCTGCCAGTGAAACGGGCCGTTCGGGACGGGCGCCCATGTTTTTGCGCCATCTGCCTGTGCGTCTGGCCCATGCGATAGCAGGCCGAGGAGAATGCCTGCCCACAGACAAAAGGATTTGGGAATTGAGTTCTTCACGCGATGCATCTGCCCTGAAGTGGTGGGCAGTGAGTTTGCCCGCGCGAGCAAACCAAGACAATCCTGCAAACAAAAAAGCGCGACCTCAAAGATCGCGCTTTCTAGTCAATTTGACTGTGCCTGTTTTACCAATTGGTGCCCTGGCCGGTTGTCAGGCCAAGGTCGCTGGTCACCAGATCCGCCCATTTATCGGGTTCGCGCATGTCGATGTTGCGCAGTTCCGGGCGACGCATCCGTGCCTTGTTAAACAATTGCAGGCGATCACCGGGTGACATACGGCGCAAACGATCAAGCGCCTTGCGGACCGCGTCGTTTCGCGCACCTGTCGGGCTTTGGAAGCTTTTTTCGACCACTTCAAGACGTTTTTCCAGCCAGTCGCGGCTGATGGCGACCTGTTCGATCAGGGTTCTGAGGTCACGCACCACCGGGAAATGATCAAGACGCAGATGGGCCACGGCAATCGCGGTGCGCCAGACCTGACGTTCGACCCCTTGCAGATAACGCCAGTAGATCTTCACCTTGGCATTAATTTCGAACTTGGTCTGATCGGGGCCGGGAAGGTGATGGGCAAGCTCTGCCATCCCGGCATGGAATTCATCAAATGTCACCGGGCGATGGACGCCATTAAAGCGTTCGCGGACATCAAGGACCGCCCGAATGGCACCGCGCGCCGGGCGATACCGACCATTTCCGTGCAAGTCGGCACGCAGCCAGTCGGGCATGTCAAAATCTGAAATCAGGAAGTTGATGATATCTGCATGCCGGTTATGGGCAGGCAAAGGGGTTTGCAGATAATCAGGCAAACGAACGTTGGTCTTGATATCCATCGCGGCCTCCGATCTGTTCAATCAACCTGCTTCCCATGCAGGCGATCCGATAGGGGTGCCCCGTCCCTCACAACTTATTAACAGTTGGTTAATTGAGATATGGTGCGAAAACGTAACGTTTCAACTGCCCGGTTTGTTCCGACAGTAAAATTCCCGTGATTCCAACAACAAACAAAGGTTGACCGGTTACGCCCCCAGATCGATGGAAACACTGTTGCGCCGCGGCTGCCACAGGCCGCGGTCAATTGCCTCACGCAGGCGATCCTTGATGTCCTTTAGCGCATCAGGATTATGATCGGAGATAAAACCGCGCACATCGGCATCGCCCAGATAAGCATCATAGACCAGATCAAAGTGATGATCGGCAACACAGCGTGCCGTGGCGGCAAAGGCAAACAGATAATCCACTGTTGCCGCCATCTCGAACGCGCCCTTGTAGCCATGGCGCATCACGCCCTTGATCCATTTGGGGTTCACCACGCGCGCCCGCACCACGCGGGCGATTTCTTCTTCCAGGGTACGGATTTTGGGGCTTTCCGGACGGGAATGATCGCTGTGATACACGGTTGGCTGCTTGCCCGAAAGGCTGCGCACTGCTGACGTCATTCCGCCTTCGAATTGATAATAGTCATCAGAGTCCAGCAGATCATGTTCGCGGTTATCCTGATTATGGACAATTGCATCGACCTTGGCGAGACGGGTTTCAAACAGACCACGCGCCGACGTTCCCTCGGCCCCGTTGCCATAGGCGTAGCTGCCCCAAGCCAGATAGGCATCAGCAAGATCGTCTTCGTCTTCCCAGAGTTTCTCGTCAATCATCGCCTGCAGCCCGGCGCCATAGGCACCGGGTTTGGACCCGAAAACACGAAATCCTGCCTGTCGGGCGGCATCGTCATCAGCCATACCTTCGCTGCGGAGTTTTTCGGCCTCGGCCTTCACACGGACGGCGATCGGATTGATATCATCGGGTTCATCTGATTGATCGGCCACCGCACGCACCGCACTGTCAAACAGGTCAATCAAGCCCGGAAAGGCATCGCGGAAGAAACCGGAGATGCGCAACGTAACATCCACACGCGGGCGCCCCAGCACCGATGCTGGCATGATTTCAAAACCGGTCACCCGGCGTGATGCGCTGTCCCAGGTCGGACGCACGCCCATCAGCGCCAACGCCTGCGCGATGTCATCACCGCCGGTACGCATGTTGCTGGTTCCCCAGACCGACAGACCAAGCGCACTTGGCCACTCACCCTGATCCTGCACATGGCGTTCCAGCAGCAACTCGGCTGATTTCCAGCCCAACTGCCACGCCGCCGGGGTCGGGATCGTACGGGTATCAACCGAATAGAAGTTACGCCCGGTCGGCAAGACATCCGGCCGCCCACGGGTCGGGGCACCCGACGGGCCGGGTTCGACGAACTTCCCGGCAAGGCCGCGCAAAAGACCGTCGATCTCAGCCGGGCCGCAGCCAGTGACCGCAGGGCGAATATTCGTTTCGATATCAGAAATAACGTCACATGTGGCCGACCATGCCGGATCGGCCTTAACGGTGCCCTTGACCAGATCACGGGCCAGAAGTTCGATCCGTTCTACGGTATCGCCCGTGGTGCGCCATGGACCGATATTCTCCGCGTCATAGGCGGCCAGCACTTCAGGCTTGTCCCCGGGCCAGAATTCGGCAAAGGCACAATCGAGCGGATCAAATTCCGCATCACCCAGAATATCCTTGGCAATCGCACGATGAAGCGATGCCTTTGGCCCGGTATCCGCCCCACGCGGCAAGCGGGCGAGGGCGACCAGAAGATCGGTCAGAAGATCGCCTTCCGGGGCCTTGCCATAGATATGCAGGCCATCGCGGATTTGAAGCTCTTTTAGCTCGCACAGATAGTTATCAAGCTTGGCCAGTGCGCTTTCTTCGTCCTCACCGGCCTCGATGCCGCAATCACGATCAAGGCCAATGCGGATCGCCAGTTCAAGGATATCGCGTTTAAGGATCACAAGGCGCCTGGGATCCACCGCGGCGGCGTCATAATACTCATCGACCAGCGCTTCGAGATCCTTAAGCGGTCCGTAGCTTTCCGCCCGTGTTAATGGCGGCGTCAAATGATCAAGGATCACCGCCTGTGCGCGGCGTTTGGCCTGCGTACCTTCGCCCGGATCGTTGACAATGAAGGGATAGAAGTGCGGGGTCGGGCCAAAGACCGCCTCGGGGAAGCAATCCTCGGACAGGGCCAGCGACTTGCCCGGCAGCCATTCCATGTTGCCATGCTTGCCAAAGTGAATGATGGCATCCACGCCAAACACATGGCGCAGCCAGATATAGAACGCAAAATAGTTGTGCGGCGGAACCAGATCGGGCGAGTGATAGCTTTCAAGCGGATCAATGTTATAGCCACGCGCAGGCTGGAGACCGACCACCACATTGCCCATCGGCAGAATCGAAAGGGCAAAGGCATCCCGATCCGGCAGATAAAACGGATCATTCTTTGGATCGCCCCAGGCCTCAAACACCTGATCGCGGATGGTTTTTGGCAGGGCATCAAATGCAGACTGATAATCTTCGCGTTTCAGGGTTACGCGGATCTCACGGTCGGCAAGCGATTTGAAATCGTTGGTCGGCCCGGCCTTGATCGCCGCGATCAGGGCATCGCCATCAGAAGGCAGATCATTGATCGCGTATCCTTCACCCTGCATGGCACGCAGCGTCTCGACCATGCCCGCCGGGGTATCCAGCCCGACCCCGTTACCAAGACGTGCATCCTTGTTGGGATAGTTCGCCATCACCATCGCCACCTTGCGCGATGACACATCGGATTTGCGCAGCCGCACCCAATTGGCGGCAAGTTTGGCGGTAAAGTCGACGCGATCACGCACCGGGATGTATTTCACCAGATCAATCTGGGTCAGGTCATCCTTGCCTGCCGATCCCTTGAAAGACACCGCACGTGAAAGGATACGGCCGTCGACCTCTGGCAGGGCGACATTCATCGCAATATCGCGTGCGGCCAAGCCGTTGACACCTTCGCGCCAGGCTTCTTCGCCACCACCAGAAAGCACCACCTGAAAGACCGGCGCATCCACCGCATCAAACGGACCGTTTTTTCGTTCTGAACCCGGAACAGATATCGCAAAGCCGGTGGTATTGAGGATCAAATCTGCGTTGGTTTCGGCCAGCCAGTCCTCGACCAAGGCGGCTGCCACCGGATCCTTGAGGCTGGCGACAAAAATCGGCAGCGGATTCAGGCCGTTGGCAACCAGTTCCTCAACCAGCGCATCAATGACATCAAGATTGGCAGCCTGCACCAGCGAACGATAGAAGATGATTGGCGTAACAGATTGATTTTCAACCCAATTAGCGCGGATTTCATCAAGGCTTGCCTGCGGCTTTCCGGGCCAATAGCCCCCGGCCTTGACCAACGGAGCAGCTGGCGACCAGTTCCAGTTCACGTGCGAATTGAGCTTTTCGTATATAAGACGAAGTAAATTCTCGGAATTTTGCGGGCCGCCTTCAATCAAGTAGCGCCAGATATTCTGATATTCGCGCCCCTTGACGGTCGAGAGGGATAAAAGCTCCGCATCGGGTTGATCATCACCGGGCAACAGGACCAATGGGATGTCCTTGGCCCGCGCAAGCGCAACCAATTGTTCGATGCCATAATCCCAATAGCCGCGACCACCCAGAATGCGCACGATGATGAATTTGGCCTCGGACACCACATCGTCAATATAGAGATCGACCGACATGTTATGGCCAAGTTGCAGCAAGCTTGCCAAACGCAAGGACGGAGTTTCCGCGCCAAATGCATCTACCAGACGCCCCTGCGCCCCGGCCAGACAGGCCAGTTCAGACTCGGCGGCTGACAGGATCACCACATCGCCGGGTTGCTGTCCAAGGTCGACGGCCTCGCTGCCGTCTGTCACCATTCCAGGCTGGGCTGCCAATAGATGCATCGGGGAATCCGTATCCTTGCGTCGTTATGTGAAAAAAGGACGCTGAAACCGGATGGCTGTTCCATCCGGTTTCAGGTGAGCTTGATCAGAGCGAATTGGTTCAGGCGGCCTTGATGGCAGCCTCAATCGCGACACGATCCAGACCATGCAGGCCGATCACCACCAGTTCGGACCGGCGGGTTTCCCCGTCCGCCCAAGGGCGATCGAAATAGCGCTGGAACCGTTCGCCAACCCCCTGAACCACATGGCGCATCGGTTTGCCCGGCACATCAAGGAACCCCTTGATCCGAAGCACGTCAAACTGGCGAACGACATCAATCAGGCGCTTTTCAAGGCTGGCCGGATCGTTGATTTTATCAAGCGAGACAACAAAGCTGTCGAAATCATCATGATCATGTTCGTGACCGTCGTCATGATGGCTCGGGCGGCTATCCAGATCATCCTCGGCCGCAGCCCCCAATCCCAGCAGGATGGCATTTTCAACCCGCGAATGATCGGTCGCGATGATCTTGACCGACGGTTTTTTAAGCTCTGCACGGATATCGGCTTCGACCTTGGCGCGTTCGGCATCGCTCAGAAGGTCGGTCTTGTTCAGAACCACCATATCGGCACAGTGAAGCTGTTCTTCGAACAGTTCTTCAAGCGGGCTTTCATGGTCAAGGTTGTCATCGGCTTCCCGCTGCGCCTGTACCGCATGATGATCATGGGCAAACAGTCCATCACGAAGCGCTGCACCATCAAGAACGGCCACCACACCGTCAACGGTCACCCGCGACCGCACTTCCGGCCAGTTAAACGCCTTTACCAGCGGTTTTGGCAGCGCCAGACCCGATGTTTCGATAACGATATGATCAGGCGGGGTGTCACGATCAATCAGGCCCTGGATGGTTGGCAGAAAGTCGTCCGCCACCGTGCAGCAAATGCAGCCGTTGGCGAGTTCGACAACGTCATCTTCTTCGCAGCCTTCAATGCCACAACCGTTGATAATGCCGCGATCGACGCCCAGATCGCCAAATTCATTAATGATCAGCGCAATGCGTTTGCCATCGGCATTTTCCAACATGTTGCGGATCATGGTTGTTTTGCCCGCCCCGAGAAAACCGGTAATAACGGTTGCCGGGATTTTGCCCAATTGTGCCATTTCTAAAATCCTTAAAATTCAATTCTTTATGTTGCTATTTGACCTGCATCGGAATGCCGGCCACCACAAGTGTGACCTTGTCTGCCTGCTCGGCGATCCGCTGATGCAGGCGTCCGGCGTGATCACGAAAGGTACGCGCCATCGCATTTTCCGGCACGATGCCAAAGCCAACCTCGTTTGAGACAAAAAGTACTGGCACAACAAGCGTCGGCAGCAGATCGCAAAGCGCCTTAATCTCGGCATCAATGTCGCGACCTTCCAGCATCAGATTTGTCAGCCACAAGGTCAGGCAATCAACCAGAACAGGCTTGCCGTGCGCAACATTGCATGTCTGCAAGGCGGAACGGAGTTCAAGCGGTTCTTCGAGTGTCTGCCAAAGATCGCCGCGCGATTTTTTATGGAGATCAATGCGGCTGGCCATTTCATCATCCCAGGCCCGACCGGTTGCGATATATGTTCCACCGCCCGCCTGATTGATGATGTTTTCGGCAAACCGGCTTTTGCCGGATCGCGCCCCGCCAAGGATTAGATGCGTCCCGCCCAGGGATACATGGGGGGGTAAAGTCTGGGTCATCCCGTTTCTTCCTCGCCATGGCCTCCCACCGAGGCCCGATTGCGTCGCCACCTTCCAAAGAATAGTGACACCTTCGGCAGGTTTCCTGGCTGCGGGCATGAAAGCGATCCGCCTTCCCGGTTGCCCGGTGGCTGGTCTGGCGCCACGGCGCCGACCCGGATCTCCCAACCCGATACAGTTGCGGGGGCAGCATCGGCCTTGCACCGATTTCCCATCACCGAACGGTGCGCCGAACCTATCAGGTTTGCCAAAAATGCCAAAGATCATTCTAGGCCGCAGGCCCCGTGATCCCCACACCCTAACCGGAAGGTCAGTATTTGTAAGAATTGTCTGCTTGAGCGGTCATACCATTTCAGCCAACATCAAAAGCGTTGCGCTGGGTGGGGACCAAACTCATTCATATGATCACCCCGGCAACTGATATGAGAGAACAAACCGGCGGACCGGGATGATCATATGAATGAATTTGGTCCCCAGAGACGGAAAAATCCGCTATCTGGCGAAACCCGGGATCGAAAACATAACACCCGGCTGGCAGCAGAAAAATCTGCGCCAAAACTCTTGGGGTAAACAGGAAGTTTGCAAGAAGACATGGCTATACGCTCTCACCTATCGAAAATCCGACAGTTGAATGCGCCAACCTGGACAACGTCGTCTCGCAAGGACATGTGGCTGGGTTTGCTTGGTCGCCTGAATGTCCCGGATCAGTCCTTTCAGGACTTTCTCGAGGAATATGCCAACGAGGGCGAAATCACGATGGCACGGCGCGATGTTCGGGAAATCTTCGCAAAGGATGCCGCAAAGGGCGTGATCGCGACCATTATCTGGTCCCATGAACGTGGCATCCGCGTTAATGCGCTGTCTCTGCTTGTCCGCGATATGCCAACTTTGGTGACCTTGATGTCGATTGCCGATTTCGGGCAGGAGGAACTGAACGAACTGCTTTCTCAGCCGGGTATTTCCGTTCCGACCGCAAGCAAAATGCTGTCAGCCTGTGGCAAAACATATTGCGGCATGCCGGCCGCCATCATTGACGATACCATCATTCAGGTGATCGAAAGCGCGTCCTTTGCCGGGGACTTCCCCAATGTTGCCAAGCTGCGCGCCAAATCACGCAGCCGCCCGGTTCCCTATTACCAGGCCTATTTGCGTGATGTTTTCGATATTTGCGAACAACATGACCTAAGCCCGGACATGGTCGACCGCTATCTGGCCGAACATGCACTTGATGACATGGCATCAGACATCGAACTGGCCTCTGCGTAACAGGGTTTGCTTAAAATCGCTGATTGACCGCGGTCACGCGCCAACCCGGCTCGTCGACCTCGTCGATATATTCAAGCGTGGTCAGACCCAGTGTATCCACATGAAATGCCAGTGCCGTTTCAAGCGACAAGCCCAATGCATTGGCCAATATGGCACGCACCGTGCCACCATGAATAACGGCCACAATGTCGCGCCCGGCAAGCGCATCATTTAATCGACCAAAGACCGGGCCAACACGCCCGACAACGTCAGCAAAACTTTCACCTTTCGGGGGGGTCTGACGCGCAAAGTCGGTCCAGAAACGCGTTGTTTCCCCCTTTGGCAAATCATTCCAGTTCTGCAGTTCCCAATCACCAAAATGCTGTTCGGCAAAACCGCTTTCGCCCTGTGGCGCAACGTCTACATCCATGAAACTCTGAAGGCTGCGCGCCGTATCGTGGGTACGCGACAGATGGCTGGTCACCCAAGCGGCATCGCTTGGCAATTGCCCGGCAAGCGCGCCAAGCGCCTTTTGATCGGAAAGATCAGCAGGCATATCACTTTGGCCATAAACGAGCCGTTTGGGATTTTTGACCGGGGCATGTCGCACCAGCCACCAGCGTGTTGTTCTCATTGGGTTTATTCCCCCTTTTTACTTATGCCCGATGATCAGATGACGGCGATACAGGCAATCCCGACAAAAAGCTCGCTGACCAACTGGGTAGCACCCAACACATCACCCGTCTGACCACCGATCTGCCATTTCGCCACCGCTGTCATAACGCCGATGGCCACCATGGCACCTGCCAGAACCGCGATGGTGGTTATCAACCCCGCCAAGACAAAGGACAGGATGGCCGCGATAAGCACAGCAAGTCCGACCATCATCAGATTTGGTGTTCCAGCCCCCTTGCCCAGACCATTGTCGCGCGCCGGGGGCAGGATGTGCATCACAACCGGCATTGCAGCGCGTGATGTAATGGCCATGACCAGAAAAAGAACTGCAGCCTGTCCACCGTCACCGGCCGCAGATAACAAGACTAGGCGCAACCCAAAACACAAAATCAGGGCGACAACCCCATAAGTACCGATATGGCTGTCGCGCATGATTTCAAGTTTACGCGCCCGTTCAAACCCGCCGCCAAACCCGTCGGCGCAATCGGCCATGCCATCTTCATGCATCGAGCCGGTCAAAAGCACCATGCCTGCCAGGGCTATAATCGCGAAAATCAGGATATTTTCGGTCAATTGATAGACCAGCATCGCTGGCAACATGGCAAACCCGGCCAGCAACAAACCGACCAGCGGCCACGACCAGACCGATCTTGCGATCAACTCGGCCCGAAAGTCGTGCGTACCGGCAACCGGTACGCGGCTCAGCAAAGCCAGCGCCCGCCAGAAATCGGAAATCGGAGAAGCCTTTCTAGTGGCATCAGGCCCCGCTTCAGGACCTGCATCCAAGCCGTCTTTGGTGGCTGAATCTGCACTTTGCATGTTTGTTTCGTTTTGGTTATGATCTTTGGACACCATAAATTTCCGATTTTCAAACTGGCAATCTGTTGCGCCCGGGCCTAGTTTGGGCTGACTTCCTGAACCGCACTAAACAATTGGTTTCCGAGCCTAATCCTTACCATCGCGGAATCCAAGCGGAACACACCAGGCGCCTTTGCCGCCAGCCGGAGACCCACATGTTCAATCCGAAACACCCGCCGCAAAATCTTGAGGAAATTCGTGCCCTTTTGGCTGAGCTTCCCGATGTCGATCAGGATGCGCAGGCCGCCGTTGCGGCACGCGAACCGACATTGACCAAGCCTGCCGGATCGCTTGGACGGCTTGAAGATTTCAGCTTGTGGCTCGCCGGATGGCAGGGAACTTCGCGCCCGCGCATGTCGCGCCCGCGTGTCACGGTCTTTGCCGGCAGCCATGGCGTTGTCGCCCAGGGCGTTTCGGCCTTTCCGGCCAGCGTGAACCAGCAGATGGTCGAAAACTTCATCAATGGCGGGGCGGCAATCAATCAGATTTGCAAATCTGTTGACGCGGAACTCCGCGTGATGGAAGTCGCGCTTGAAGTGCCCACCAACGATTTTGCCAATGAACCGGCCATGGATGACGAAGCCTGTGCCGAGGCCATGGCCTTTGGGATGAGCGCCATTGAAAAGGGACTGGATCTGTTCGTGCCCGGTGAGATGGGCATTGGCAATACGACATCGGCAGCCGCCATTTCCCATGCGCTTTATGGCGGAAATGCCTCTGACTGGACCGGTCGCGGAACCGGGATTGATGACGCAACGCTGGATCGTAAAACCCGCGTCGTAGGGGATGCCATCATCCTGCATAAAAACCAGATGCATGACGGGCTGGATGTTTTGCGCTGTGTGGGTGGTCGCGAAATTGCTGCGATGGCAGGTGCTATCATTGCCGCACGTTTTTCACGGGTTCCGGTACTGCTTGATGGCTATGTTTCCTGTGCGGCAGCGGCGGTTTTGGCTGCGATGCGCCCGGATGCCCTTGATCACTGTCTGGTCGGGCATGTGTCGGCAGAACCCGGTCATGCGCGCCTGATCGAGAAACTGGGCAAGGAAGCGCTGATCAATTTTGGCATGCGCCTTGGCGAAGGGTCGGGCGCAGCCCTTGCCATCCCGCTTTTGCGGGCATCTGCAGAATGTCACACCGGCATGGCAACCTTTGAAAAAGCCGGGATTGATGGCAAGGAAGACACCTGAGGAGAACTTTAAACTTCTCAACCACCCAATAGCGCTGGATATCCGGCGCTATTTTTTTGTCCGCTCGTTCATCAGATGCTCGACGTGGCGGCCCTGGAACATGGTGATGTTGATCGAATGACCGAATTTAATGGCGCGTTCGTCATCACATCGACACAGGATAACACGGGTATCACCGGACTCTGCCACAGCAGCGCGCATTGCGTCACGATGCTCTTCATCCATGTTTTCCATTTCCGGATCCCACAGCATCTTGATCATATCAACGCCAAGCTTGTTGCGGTTGATATAGGGCAGCGACAGATAGCTGATGCCATCAATACAAATGCGATAGCCACGATCACGACAGAAATCGCGGGCAAAGAAGAATGCGCCGAGATCGGCAAAAATATCGATCTTCTGTAATTCAAGAACGATCGTCCCGCGCTGGCCCGCCTTGACGTTACTGTCAAATGTCAGAAAGTCAGGGGACAACAGTGTCGAGACGTTCAGGTTGATACTCACCGACCCTGTCACCGACGCATCATTGGACCGGGTCAAAAGTGAAAGCATGCGTCGATCAAGAATTTCTGTCAGGTGCTGAAACAGCCAGCGGTTTGACAGCACATTGACATCTGGCAGCAGAGTTTCCTGCAAATCCTTGATTGAAATGAACAATTCATGGAAAACCGGGGTCGGGTGCGCATCACCGACCACAGCACAAATCGCCTGACGGCGCATCAGGTTCGACAGGTCCGCCCGCCGCAGGGATTCATCAATACGCCCCAAAATTTTCGGGGTCAGCGGCATGCGATCATCGCTTAGTTCAGGATGGTCATTGTGGCGTTCAGCTGCCTTGCTGACGATTTTTGGGCGATTGGCATTCGAACGCACCAACATCTGGGTCAGATGCAGGAATTCCTTATATTGCTGACCAACATCGTAATAGTCGGTGAAGGTCGCGGGTGCACCACTTTCATCCTTGCCGTCACTGATCAACGGATCGTCATTAAACAGGAATTTCAGCCGGAAGATGACAGCATTCACCTCGTCCATCTCGGCAGCATCAAAGATGAAAATCAGATCCTGATTTGACAGGGTGAAAATGCGCCCGGTGACTTCGGGAACGATTTCTTCAAAAGCAGTGATGGCCGTGCGGATATGATGATCACGCCGATTAAACGGCAGCAATTTGGAAAAATGCACATGGATCGCGCCAACACCGTCCTTGCGCCGCTCAAGGCGTCGCACATAGTCAACGAGGAAGGCTTCGGGCGATGGAATCGAGCTATCAGACATGAATGCATTAACCAGAAGATTGTTTTGACGGAATCACAGCCATTAATCTGCCCAGACCACAATAACGCCCGTGCATTAACAGGTTATGTATTTAGCACTCATATACATTGAAACCAAACGTGAATCGCGGGCAATTTCAGACTTGTCGGCGAAAACATAAGTCGTAGCTTTCCACCAACCAAGCTGCTAGTTTCAGCCCGTTTTGATATCAGAGCGATAGGGTTAAAGACGATATGTGGCGACGCAAGCGCGTTTTGGTGACCGGTGGTGCAGGTTTTCTGGGTTCTCATCTGTGCGAACGCCTGCTTGATGAAGGCAATGACGTTCTGTGCGTTGACAATTTCTTCACCGGCACCAAGGACAACATCGTCCATCTACTCGACAATCCGCATTTCGAGCTGATGCGTCATGATGTGACCTTCCCGCTCTATCTGGAAGTGGACGAGATATACAACCTTGCTTGCCCGGCATCGCCGATCCACTATCAGCACGATCCGGTCCAAACGACGAAAACAAGCGTGCATGGTGCGATCAACATGCTGGGTCTTGCCAAACGCGTCGGCGCCCGGATTTTCCAAGCCTCGACCAGCGAAGTTTACGGTGATCCCGAAATTCATCCGCAAACCGAGGACTATCGCGGCAACGTCAATCCGATTGGCCCGCGCGCCTGCTATGATGAAGGCAAGCGCTGCGCTGAAACGCTGTTCTTTGATTACCATCGGCAGAATGGCGTTGAAATCAAGGTTGCCCGGATTTTCAATACCTATGGCCCCCGCATGCATCCCCAGGACGGTCGCGTGGTATCGAACTTCATCATTCAGGCCCTTCAGGGTGAGGACATTACGATTTATGGGGATGGTGAGCAAACCCGATCCTTCTGCTTCTACACGGATCTGATTGAGGGTTTTGTAAGACTGATGGCGACAGACAAGTCGATCACAGGACCGATGAACCTCGGCAATCCTTATGAAATCACCATCCGAGAGCTTGCAGAACGCGTGATCGAGATGACCGGAGCAAAATCGAAGCTGATTTTCAAGGATCTTCCCGCAGATGACCCCTTACAACGCAAACCCGATATCACATTCGCACGTAATACACTGGATGGATGGGAGCCGACAGTGGGTCTTGAGACCGGATTGGGGTCCACCATCGAATATTTCCGCAATCTGATTGCAAAACACGGCTGAGACGATTTAGCGAGCAGGATCTGAATTACCCATGGATATCAAAGCCTTTTTCGACAGTGAGTTTGACGAGCATCTTGATCTGGTCAACAAGACCCGCGAAGCCACGCGCGATGCCTTTATCGAACTGGTCGAGATTTGCACCGATGCACTGAATGACGGCAACAAGTTGCTGTTTTTCGGCAATGGCGGGTCTGCCGCAGACGCCCAGCATATCGCCACCGAATTCACCGTCCGTTACATCAATGACCGTCGTGCCCTTCCGGCGATTGCACTGACCACAGACAGCTCCGCACTGACTGCCATTGGTAACGATTTCGGGTTTGATTACCTGTTTTCACGCCAGATTGAGGCGCTTGGCAACCCCGACGATGTTGCGATCGGCATTTCGACATCGGGCAATAGCAAGAACGTCAATCTTGGCCTGGCCAAGGCCAGGGAAATGGGCCTGATTGCAACCGG
Source organism: Thalassospira sp. HF15 (assembly GCF_011806525.1). Lineage (GTDB taxonomy): Bacteria > Pseudomonadota > Alphaproteobacteria > Rhodospirillales > Thalassospiraceae > Thalassospira. The sequence goes on from NZ_JAAVKI010000002.1 coordinate 266,599, forward strand.
TTGGACCGGCAAGACCGGCGGCGACATGGTCGATCTGTGTGACCCGCTGATGATCGTGCCCAGCAACACCACCGCCCGTATTCAGGAAATGCATATCCAGATTGGCCAGATGCTGGTCGGTGCCCTTGAACACACGCTTGGCCTGACGAAAAAATAACTGGCACCCCACCAAAGCCACCTGAATACTCTGACAGAATAAAGAACTGTGACCATGACCGATCTTAGCCATCTGGCCCGACAGGTAGACCAACTGACCAATGCCAAGGTTCTTTGCATTGGCGATGTCATGCTGGATCGGTTTGTCTACGGATCTGTAAACCGCATCTCGCCCGAGGCCCCCATTCCAGTCATCCGGGTTGAACGCGAAAGCGCGATGCTGGGTGGCGCGGGTAATGTCACGCGCAATGCCACGGCCCTTGGCGCGTCGGTTCAGTTCCTGTCCCTTGTTGGCGATGATCTGCCCGGTCGGGAAGTCATGGAATATGTCGCCAATGACAGTGGTGTCGAGCCCTATATCCAGTCTGAGCGCAACCGCCCGACGACAATCAAAACCCGCTATATCGCTGGCGGACAACAATTGTTGCGATCAGACAACGAAACAACGAGCGACATCGCACCTGCGACCATTAGCAACCTTTCGGCTTTGGCCGGTCAGTTGGCACCCGATGTCGCGGCAATCATCCTGTCGGACTATGGCAAGGGCGTTTTGCATCCCGATGTTGTGGCCGCCGCGATTGAAGCCGCACGTACCGCCGGAAAACCGATCATCGTTGATCCCAAGGGCAACGATTACAGCATCTATCGTGGGGCGACGATCGTTACGCCCAACCGCGCAGAAGCCGAAGCGGCAACCGGAATCGCCATCAATAGTGATGAGGATGCTGTCGCCGCAGCACGCAAGATCATTGCTGACTGCGGTATCGAAAATGTCCTGCTTACCCGCAGTCAGGACGGCATGACGTTGGTGACGCAGGATGGCGAGGCTTTGCATCTGCCAACCGAAGCCCGTGAAGTCTTTGATGTTTCCGGCGCCGGTGACACGGTGGTTGCCTGCCTTGCATCTGCCGTGGCAGCGGGTTCAAGCCTTGCCGATGCTGCCCGCATCGCCAATGTCGCGGCCGGAATTGTGGTTGGCAAAATCGGTACTGCGGTTGTTTATCCGGATGAGCTGATTTCGACCCTGCATCACCATGACCTTATGATTGGCGAAGCCAAACTGATGCCGCTTGATCGCATGGTTGATCGCGCTGAACGTTGGCGGCGCAAGGGATATACGGTCGGCTTTACCAATGGCTGTTTTGATCTGTTGCATCCAGGCCACCTCAGCCTGCTGAAGCAAGCGCGCGCGCATTGCGACCGCCTGATTGTTGGATTGAATTCCGATGCGTCTGTCAAACGCCTCAAAGGTGAAGCCCGCCCGGTTCAATCCGAGGCTGCACGTGCAGCTGTGCTTGGATCGCTTGAAACCGTCAGTGGTGTGGTGATTTTTGGTGAAGATACCCCGATTGAGCTGATCTCGGCGATCAAGCCCGACATTTTGGTCAAGGGTGCGGATTACACAATCGACAAGGTTGTCGGGGCCGAGATCGTTCAGTCGTATGGCGGCAAGGTAGTTCTGGCCAATCTTGAAGACGGTTTTTCCACCACATCGACCATCGCGCGGATGAACAAGGTTAACGACTAAGCGTCCTGCCCCTGACCGTCGTCAGCTGGCCAAGGTGAGATGATCAGATCTGGCCAGATTTTCTGCCAACGTGCGACCTTGGCCTCATAGACCTTTTTGACCGGCAAAACGGTATTCGGGATCACCCGACCTTGCATGACAGCCGAAAGGCCAAATGGCGCATAGATCCGATAGGCATCCAGCCCGTCCTTGCCAGCATCTTTGCACACACCAATCGCACTTGTCTGATAGGCAAATCGATCAATGCCGTCGCTTGCGGCATGCACGGCGCCATAGGGAACACCGAACTTTTCCGGATACCAGATCGGCACACGCGCCTGATTGCGGATTTCAACCGAAACTGCGATATCGGAAAATAATTCACTACCTTGCGTGATCACGCGATCTTCAGCCTGCCATGCCGTATCGGGATCGAAATAAAAAAGATCATAGTCGGCGATATCCGCATCCGGCGCGCGATTGGCCTTGATGTTCCAGATGGTCTGGGCAAGGCATCCGGCGGTCAGCCACCAATCTTTGATCCCGAGTGTGGCAAACCGGTCAAGGATAAGGCGGTTGATCGGGTTTTGCAGGATGCCGTCAAGAAATTCACAGCCCAACGGGATGTCGCTGGCGTATTGCCCGGCACTCATAGCCCGACCCAGACGACTTTAAGAATAATCGGCCATGCCGCATTGATCAGACAGGATGTTGTGAAAAGCCGAAGTGCGCGGTCGATATCAAGTGCTGTCAGATCCTGACGACCATTGCCAATATAGGGATCATCGACAACCTCGCTGCCATATTGGCGCGGTCCGGCAAGAGCGATTTCAAGCGCACCGGCGAAGGCCGCTTCTTGCCATCCGGCATTGGGGGATTTGTGCTTTTTGGCATCTCGCAGCATGGTCAGCCACGCCGACTTGCCACTGGTTTTCGAACCGAGGAACGCCGCAAAGCAAATCACGCCACCGGCAATCCGAGCCGGGATAAAATTCGCCACATCATCAAGGCGCGCAGCAAAACGACCAAAATAAAGGTAGCGAGGGTTGCGATGACCAATCATCGAGTCCAGCGTATTGATCGCCTTGTAGGCGCATATGCCTATCGGCCCGCCAACCACATACCAGAACAGCGGCGCGACCACGCCATCGGAAAAGTTTTCCGCACAGCTTTCAATGGCAGCCCGGCTGACCCCGGCCTCATCAAGCGTGTCGGGGTTCCGCCCGACAATCATTGAAACCGCCTTGCGCCCGCCAGCGATGCCGTCCTTCTTAAGCGCAACAGAAACGGCTTTGACGTGCTGATAAAGGCCCTTCTGTGCGATCAAAACCGCGACCAGAAGAACTTCAGGCGCCCTGAAAACATCACCAAGTGAGGACACAAACTGCACAAGACCACCAGCAGCGGCCGCAATCGCAATGACGACCAGACTTGTCAACGTGCCGCGCAACAATCGGTCGGCATTGCGGCGTTCTGTGCGGTTCAGGCGTTTTTCAAACCATGCAATCAGATTTCCAATCCAGACCACCGGATGGCCGATCCGCGAAAACAACCACGGGAAATCACCAAACACCGCATCCAACACCAGTGCCAGCACCAGCATTGTGAAAAGCGGCCCGAAAAACGCAGGTTCCGGGATCAGAAAATCGGTGAATGTCGGTTCCATGGCGGCAATGTGCGCGGTGATCGCCTAAGCGTCAATCAGAATGACGGGCTAAAGGGTAAGTGCCCGCCAGATAACGGAATTTGCCAACCTGTTTTGGGTTTGCTAGAAGAAATTTCATACAAATTGTAATTTCATCATAACTTCTGTTTGCAAATCTGCCTGCCGAAAACAGCGTATGCAGAACATCATCACGCGATACCCGCCATCACTGACACAACAGCCGTCTTAATAAACGAAAGTCTGACCACCGCCCTACAACATCTTCCATACTGGGCCATTACCCGCCCACAACAAGTAGTATTTTCGTCGCCCGTGCCCCGTACACATCATCTTGGCGTACCTGCCGCTTGCATTCCGCAGGCCAATCGGTGAAAACGGGGGTGGCATCGGGTACCACACGGCAAAAATGTCGTGCGAGCAACACCATCAGAGAGAGACAAAGGAGCAGCCTTTTATGTCCCCCAAAGGCGCAGTAATGATTTGCGGTCATGGTTCGCGTGACGAACGCGCAGTTTCACAGTTCAACGCGATGGTTGAAGCGATGAAACAGACCCACCTGGCCGAGTACGATGTCGAAAGCGGCTTTCTCGAATTTGCCCACCCGATCCTGCGAGACGGCTTTGAAAAGCTCAAAGCGATGGGCCACAAAAAGATTTATGCCCTGCCGGGCATGCTGTTTGCCGCTGGTCACGTCAAAAACGACCTGCCGAGCGAAGTAAACAATTTTGCCCACGAAAACCCGGATATTGAAGTTCTGTTTGGTCGCGACCTTGCCATTGACCCCAAACTTTTGATGGCCGCCAAGCAACGGATTGAAGAAGCCCTTGAAGGGGCTGATGACAGCGTTTCGCGCGAAGACACCCTGTTGATGGTGGTCGGGCGGGGCACCAATGATCCGGACGCGAACTCCAACGTCTATAAGGTTGCCCGTATGCTGCAGGAAGGCATGGGCTTTGGCCGAACTGAAATCAGCTATTCCGGCGTTGCCCATCCGCGCGTCAATGCTGGCCTGCGCGAGGCAATGAAACTGGGATACAAGCGCGTTGTCGTTTTCCCCTATTTCCTGTTTGCCGGCATTCTGATTGACCGCATCTACACCCACACCGACGAAGTTGCCGCTGAATTTGGCGATGTCGAATTCATCAAGGCAGGTTATCTCAAAGACCATCCAATGGTTCTTGAAAGCTTTGCCGAACGCCTGACCGAGATCGATACCGGCGACAACAACATGAACTGCCAGCTTTGCAAATATCGTGAGCAGATCATTGGCTATGAAGGCGATGTTGGCACCCCACAGGTCGGTCACCACCATCATGTGATGGGTATTGGCACCGATGGACACAGCCATGATCATGGTCACCACCATCATGGCCACGGCCACGCTCATGGACATCATCACGGCCATGGACATGACCACAGTCATGATCACGGGCACAGCCATTCCCATGATCACGACGATGCGAAAAAGCCGACCGGTTCCTGACCGGCCGATCCTGTCCCCTGAAAGGCGCGGCAATGTTCGACTATCTGCGTGACCCGCAGGAAATCTACGCTAAAAGCTTTGCCACCATCGAGGCCGAGGCAAACCTTGCGCGCTTTTCAGAGGACGAATGCCCGATCGCCATCCGTATCATTCATGCCTGCGGCATGGTCGAGATGGCCGATCAGATCACTTTTGGCGGGGATGTCGCCACGGCTGCAATCACTGCTTTTCGGGCGGGAAAACCCGTCCTGTGCGACGCTGAAATGGTCCGGCACGGCATCATTTCCCGGCTACTGCCCAGCAACAATCGGATACTGTGTACCCTGAATGACGGCGATACGCACAGTCTGGCGGACGATATGGCAACCACACGATCTGCCGCCGCCGTTGAGGGTTGGGTAAATCATATCGAAGGCGCAATAATTGCCATTGGCAATGCGCCAACCGCGTTATTTCACCTGCTTGAAGCCATCCGGGATGGCCGTATGGCCAAGCCTGCCCTGATCATCGGCATGCCGGTCGGATTTGTAGGGGCCGCTGAAAGCAAGGATGCCCTGATTTCGCATGCCAACGGCATCCCCTTTGTCACACTGCGCGGCCGGTTTGGCGGCAGTGCCGTAACAGCAGCCACCGTTAACGCACTCGCCCGTATGGCGCAGGGTGGTGACACCACACCAGATGGCACCGCGGGTCGTGTGAAAGGCAGGCCGTCATGAATGAACAATCCCCGATCAAGGGCCGCATCACGGTCATTGGCATTGGTGAGGATGGCTATGACGGATTGTCGCCGATGGCGCAGGGCATTCTTGAAAAGGCCAGCATCATCTTTGGTGGCGCACGCCATATTGCCATGCTACCCGGCTCCAACACCGCGACCCAAAATAAATGGATCACGCCGTTTGAAGCCAATCTGCCGCTGATCGAGGATTGCCTTGATCAAAACCCGGTCGTGCTGGCCAGCGGCGATCCGATGTATTTCGGCGTGGGTAATACGCTGATTAAATATTTCGGACCCGAACCAATTTACGCGATCCCGGCACCATCAAGCATTTCATTGGCCGCATCCAGGCTTGGCTGGCCGCTGGCGGAATGCGAAGTGATCACGCTGCATGGTCGTGATCCCGAAACCCTGCGCGCCCATTTGCGCCCACATGGCAAACTGATCGCGCTCAGTGCCGATGGCGCGACCCCGGCGCTGGTCGCCGTCATGTTGTGCGAAGCCGGATTTGATCAAAGCCGCATGTCGGTCTGCGAACGCCTTGGCGGCCCGGAAGAACGCATTACCACCCAGACCGCGCAAACATGGCAGTCGCGGGCGACATCCATGCCCGATATCAAGCCGATTGATCCGCTTAACCTGATCATGATTGACCTGGAAGCTGGCCCCAACGCGAAACCGTTGCCAAAGGGCCCCGGCCTTCCCGATGACGCCTTTGTCCATGATGGCATGATCACGAAATCGGAAATCCGTGCACAGACCCTGTCCTCACTTGCGCCCTTTGACGGTGGTGTTCTGTGGGATCTTGGCGCTGGTTGCGGGTCGGTCTCGGTTGAATGGATACGTATGGGTGGTCTGGCAGTTGCGATTGAACGTGATGTCGAACGCTGTGACATGATCCGCAAAAACGCCGTTCGTCTTGGCGTTCCGACCCTTGCGATAGAGCAAAAATCAATTGAAGAGGCGCTCGCCTTCGCTGATCGCCTGCCAAAACCAGATGCCATTTTCATCGGCGGCGGGATCACCATTGATGGCTTGCTCGATACCTGTTGGGATCTGTTGCCGCGCCATGGTCGGCTGGTGGCCAATACGGTCACGCTTGAAGGCGAAGAACAATTATTACGGTTTTATAATAAAAACGGTGGCAGCCTGACGCGCCTGTCGGTTTCCCGACTGGTTCCCCGCGGCGGTTTCAAGGGTTGGAGCAATCTGGCGCCGGTCACCCATTACCTCGGAGTAAAAGCATGAGCAGTGCGGAAAATCCCGCAACGCCCCTTCCTGAAGCCGGCACGGCCTATGGGCTTGGCATCGGACCGGGCGAACCCGATCTGATCACGCTTAAGGCCTATAATATCCTGCAAAAGGCCGATGTGATTGCCTATCCCGCCCTTGAAGACGGCGTCAGCCTCGCGCGTCAGATCGTTGATCCGCATATCCCCAAAGGCCGTGTTGAAATCGCCATTCGCATTGAAATGGGTAAGTCGGCGGACCCGATCTATGACGCCGCCGCGATCGAAATCGGCAAGCATCTGGCAGATGGTAAAACAGTGGCCGTGCTGTGCGAAGGTGATCCGTTCTTTTATGGCAGCTTCATGTATCTGTTTGGCCGACTGGCAGAAGCCGGTCATCCGGTCAAAACCGTGCCCGGTGTCAGTTCCATGATGGCCTGTGCCGCCCAGCTAGGCGCACCGCTGGCCGCCAAGAATGATGTTTTGCAAGTCATTCCAGGCCCACTTGATGCAGACCGGCTGCGCAAACAGCTGGCCGATACCGATGCCGCTGCGATCATCAAACTGGGCCGTCATTTTGCCAAGGTGCGTGCGGTCATTGATGAACTTGGTCTGACCGATCGGGCGCGGTATATCGAACGCGCCACGCTTGAGACCCAGAAAATGGTGCCGCTTGGTGAATTGCCGAGCGATGCCAAGGCCCCGTATTTTTCCATGATTCTGATCCACCGTCGCGGAGACGCATGGCGATGACTGCCCAAAACAACAATAACAATCCGGCACTGCCGACCGATCCAATTGCCCCGATAGCAGTGATCTGTCTGACCCAGCGCGCCCTTCCGACCGCACGCAAGATTGCATCAAGCCTGCAAGGGGCCGCCGTACACGGCCTGCGTACCCGCGTGTCGATTAATGACGTCGATGTCGCCTTTGATGATACCATTGCGCATCTGCAACAAACTTTTTCATCGGATTATGTCATCATTGGCGTCTGCGCATCGGGCATTTTGATCCGCGCCCTTGCGCCCCTTCTGGCGGGCAAATGGCAGGACGCCGCCGTGATTGCCGTTGATGAAGCCGGTGATAATTTCATCCCGCTTTTGGGTGGGCATCATGGTGGAAACCGGCTGGCGCGCGATTTGGCTGATCGTCTTGGTGGCAATGCCGCCATTACCACGCCGGGCGATGCCATGCTGGGCCTTGCCCTTGATGAACCGCCAGCTGGCTGGACACTTGGTACGCCCGAAACCGTCAAACCCGCCACCGCGGCCCTGTTGGCCGGTGCATCTGCCCGGATTGAGGTCGAAGCAGGTTCGAGCGCGTGGCTGACCAACAGCGCGATTGCCCAGTCTGAAGACGGCAATATCCTGATCACGGCAACCGCCCGCGAGGGTGCCAATGAAGACGCGATCAGCGATGGTACTGAAACCGCGATCACCTATCACCCGCCGGTTCTGGCCCTTGGGGTCGGGTGTGAACGCGGCTGTCCGGTAGATGATCTTTATGATCTGGTAATGGAAACACTGGCCGGTCAGTGCCTGAGCCCCAAGGCCATTGCCTGCGTGACATCAATTGACCTCAAGGCCGACGAAGCAGCAGTCCATGAGCTGGCACGCCGCCTTGGCGTTCCGGCACGTTTCTTTGATGCCAAAACCCTTGAGGCGGAGGCAGACCGCCTTGTGACACCATCAGACGTCGTCTTTGCTGAAACCGGCTGCCATGGTGTGGCCGAGGGTGCGGCACTGGCAACGGTCGGCCCAAACGGCAAGCTGATTGTGCCCAAACACAAGACCAAAAAATCCACCTGCGCGGTTGCTTTGTCTCAGGATGACATCATCCCCGAGAAAGTCGGGACCGCCCAAGGCAGACTTTCGATTGTTGGCATTGGTCCGGGTCAGATCGGCTGGCGCAGCCCGGAGGCCACCGCCCTGATTGGCCGGGCAACCGATATTGTCGGTTATCAGATGTATCTTGATCTGTTGGGGCCGCTGATTGACGGCAAGGATTGCCATCATTCCGACCTTGGTGCCGAAGAAGCCCGCGCGCGGCATGCGCTTGAACTCGCCGCGACTGGCAAGGATGTCGCGCTGATCGGGTCGGGTGATGCCGGGATTTATGCGCTGGCGACGCTTGTGTTCGAGTTGCTTGATCGCGAAGACCGCGCGGACTGGAACCGGGTCGCAGTTCAGGTGTCGCCGGGCATTTCGGCCCTGCAGGCGGCGGCATCGCGGATTGGTGCGCCATTGGGCCATGATTTCTGTGCGATCTCGCTTTCGGACCTTTTGACCCCGCGCGAAGATATCCTGCGTCGCCTGAAATCAGCGGCCGAGGGCGATTTCGTGATTGCCTTCTATAACCCGGTATCCAAACGCCGCCGTGATTTGCTGGCCAAGGCACGCGATATCCTGCTTGAACATCGCCAGGAAGATACACCAGTGGTACTTGGCCGTCAGTTGGGGCGCCCGGACGAGGAAATCACAGTCGTTCCGCTTTCGAAACTAGAAGTCGACATGGTCGATATGCTGACCACCGTTCTGGTCGGATCAAGCAACAGCCGCCACATTACGCGCGGCGAGAACGAATGGGTCTATACCCCGCGCGGTTACGCCAAAAAGGGCCCGGATGCGGCGAAAGCGCCCGTCCATAGCAGCACTGACACATCCAAAAACGACATCTCCATAAAAGACGGGGCAGAATAATGACTGTTCATTTTATCGGCGCCGGTCCTGGCGCCCCGGACCTGATCACCGTGCGCGGCTTGCGCCTGATCGAAAAATGCCCGGTCTGTCTTTATGCCGGATCGCTGGTGCCTGAGGAAATCGTTACCGCAGCCCCCGATGGCGCGCATGTTGTTGATACCGCGCCGATGAACCTTGATGAAATCATGGCCGAAATCGAAGCCGCACACGCCAAGGGACAGGACGTTGCACGCGTGCATTCCGGCGATCCGTCGATTTATGGCGCAATTGCCGAGCAGATCCGTCGTCTGGATGATCTTGGCATTCCCTATGACATCACGCCGGGTGTTTCGGCCTATGCCGCAACCGCTGCCGAAATTGGCGCGGAATTGACCCTGCCCGACATTTCCCAAACCGTAATCCTGACACGCACCGCCATGCGGTCCTCGTCCATGCCCGATGGTGAAAGCCTAAAGGAACTTGGCAAATCACGCGCGACACTTGCCGTACATTTGTCGATCAATAATCTGGCCAATGTGGTGCGCGATCTGATCCCGCATTATGGGGAAGACTGTCCGGTTGTGATTGCCTATCGCGCAACATGGCCCGATCAGCAGTACATATTTGGGACGCTTGGCGATATCCGGGCCAAGGTCAAAGGCAGCGGCATCACGCGTACAGCGCTCATCATGGTGGGTGAAGTTTTCGGTCGAAAAGATTTTACCGACTCTAGACTTTATGCCGCCGACCACACCCATGTTCTGCGCCCGGCCAAAGCATGATCAAAACGGGCGAACTTCATGTTCGCCCTTTTTTTGGACAAACCCTCTGATCAACAAGTTTATTTTTTCGGCAGAACAGCAATTTGCTGAAAAATCTGTCATTTCAACCGTGAACATCCTTGACCCCGCCCTGCCCGGCACCCTTTAATCAAATAGAAATAAAGGGGAGATTGCATGTTCAACGAGATGAGTGTGGACGACCAGATTCGCGAACCTTATCGCGCCTTGGTTGACTGGATGGAAGCAAGCGGCCCCGAGGTTCTCGAACAAAAGCGCCTTGAAGCCGAAACACTGTTCCGCAAGATCGGCATTACATTTGCGGTTTATGGCGAGGGTGGAGACCCCGAACGGCTTATTCCATTTGATCTCATTCCCCGTATTTTCACATCCGGCGAATGGCGAAAGCTTGATCGCGGCGTCAAACAGCGTGCCCGTGCGCTGAATGCGTTTCTTTATGACGTCTACCACAATGCCGAAATCATCAAGGCCGGCATCGTCCCGGCCGATCTTGTATTTCGCAACGACGCGTTTGAACCGGCCGTGATCGGTATCGACCCGCCGCGCAACGTATACAGCCACATTGTCGGGGTCGATATTGTGCGCACCGGGCCAGATGATTTCTATGTTCTTGAGGACAACTGCCGCACACCATCGGGCGTGTCCTATATGCTTGAGAACCGCGAAATCATGATGCGCATGTTCCCGGATCTTTTCAAAAGCCTGCGGATCGAGCCGGTCGAAAGTTACCCGGACATGTTGCTCAAGACGCTTAAGAGCATCGCGCCCCGCAAATGCGACCGCGAACCCAATATCGTCGTCCTGACCCCGGGTGCGATGAACAGTGCGTATTATGAACATTCGTTCCTTGCCGACCAGATGGGTGTTGAACTGGTCGAAGGTCAGGACCTGTTTGTGCACGAAGACCGGGTCTATATGCGCACCACGCGCGGCCCGGCACGGGTTGATGTGATCTATCGCCGCATTGATGACTCCTATATTGATCCGCTGTGCTTCCGCCCTGACTCTGTTTTGGGCATTCCTGGTCTGATGAATGTCTATCGTTCCGGCGGGGTGGCGATCTGTTCGGCACCCGGGGCGGGTGTTGCCGATGACAAGGCGGTTTATACCTATGTGCCCGATATGATCCGGTTCTATCTGGGCCAGGAACCGATCCTGAATAACGTGCCGACCTGGAAATGCGGCAAGCCGGATGATCTGAAATACGTTCTCGAACATCTGGGCGAGCTGGTCGTCAAGGAAGTCCACGGGTCAGGTGGTTATGGTATGCTTGTTGGTCCGGCATCGACCAAGGAAGAACAGGCAGCCTACGCCAAACGGATCGAAGCCGACCCCGGCGACTTTATTGCCCAACCGACATTATCCCTTTCAGCTTGCCCAACCTTTGTTGAAAGCGGCGTTGCGCCCCGTCATGTCGACTTCAGGCCATTCTGCCTTGTCGGCGATAACGTGCGCCTGACACCGGGTGGACTGACCCGGGTCGCCATGCGCGAAGGGTCACTTGTCGTGAACTCGTCGCAGGGCGGCGGGGTCAAGGACACCTGGATCATGAGCGATTAAAAGGAAAGGGTTGAGAGATGCTTAGTCGTACCGCAGAAAACCTTTTCTGGCTGTCGAGATATGTTGAACGGGCCGAGAACATGGCCCGCCTGATGGAAATGGGCTATCGCATGGCGCTGATGCCCGCAGCTGCCAGCGGTAACCGGTCTGAATGGGAATCGGTTCTTTCCGCGTCTGGCTGTGCAGCCGGGTATGACCCCGATGCACCCTTGCGCCAGGAAGAGGTCGCCAATTTCCTGATCTTCAACCGCGACAATTCGTCGTCGATTCTCAATTGCTTTGAATATGCCAGGGCAAATGCGCGCGCCATGCGCACCGCGATCACCGCAGAAATGTGGGAGGCGCTTAACAATGCCCTGATGGAACTCAGACGCCCGTCGATGCACAATCTGGCCAAGAACGAATTGCCGGAATTCATCGACTGGGTCAAAAAACAAGGCGCCCTGTTCAGAGGGGCGACTGATTCCACCATTTTGCGCAATGACGGCTATGACTTTATCCGTCTTGGCACCTTTATCGAGCGGGCCGACAACACCGCACGGCTTCTGGACGTCAAATATTACGTCCTGCTGCCTGAAACCAGCATGGTCGGCGATGGTGTGGACAATTATCAATGGACGACAGTTCTGCGCGCGGCATCGTCGTTGCGTGCCTTCCACTGGGTCTATCGCGATGACTATTCACCACACAGGATCGCACATTTCCTGATCCTCAATCCGTTCAGCCCGCGATCACTTGCCCATTGCGCTGAACAGATTACCCAGCATCTAGAACGATTGGCCCGACATTATGGCCAACGTCACAGCGTCCATCGCCAAGCGGTCGATATGTATTCCCTGCTGACGCAAAGTGACATGGACGAGATCTTTTCGACCGGGTTGCACGAATTCCTGACCGACTTCCAAGGACGCAACCGCCTGCTGTCGCTCGCCATTGCTGATGCCTATCATTTCGGGGGACAGTAAGATGCGCCTAACCGTCGAACACAGAACTCATTACCGTTACGAAAGCCCGGCCTATCACGCGGTACAGAGCCTTAAGCTGACTCCGGCGGAGTTTGAAGGCCAGAAAGTCCTGAACTGGTCGATCACTGCCGAAGGCTGCAACATTGGTGCAGAATTCACCGATGGCAACGGCGATGTCATCAGTACCCTGACGTCAAACGGCCCGGTCGAGGCGATTGAAATCGTCGTCACCGGCGAGGTCGAGACAACGGATACCGCAGGCGTTTTGCGCGGGCACAAGGAACGCGCCTTTCCCGCCGTTTTCCTGCGCACAACCCCGATGACCAAATCGAGTGCCGCCATTCGCAAGCTTGCCGACAAGGTCGCGAAGAAACACAAGGACGGCGCAATGCTGGAACTTGCGCACGGCCTTGCAGAAGCAGTTGCCGATGCCATTGAATTTGCACCAGGCACAACCCACGTGCACACAACAGCCGCCGACGCGCTTGCCGACGGTAAGGGTGTTTGTCAGGATCATGCCCATGTTCTGATCTCGGCTGCCCGCCATCTGGGTATTCCGGCCCGCTATGTATCGGGATATCTGTTTGCTGATCATGAAGGCAAACCGCATGAGGCATCACACGCCTGGGCGGAGTTGCATCTGCCGGAGTTCGGCTGGGTCGGATTTGATGCGGCCAACAAGTGCTGCCCGACCGATTATTACATCCGGCTGGGCTCAGGACTTGATGGTCAGGTCGCAACACCGGTCCGCGGCGTACATACTGGTGGCGGAAATGAGAATTTGGATGTAACAGTCGTCATTGCGCAGTCACAACAATAGTCGGACTCGAAAAAAATGACCTACTGTGTCGGGTTGATGCTGAACGAAGGGTTGGTTTTCCTTTCGGACACGCGGACCAATGCGGGCCTTGATAACATTTCCCGCTATCGCAAGATGTTTACCTGGGAAGTCCCGGGCGAACGCGCGATTGTCGCACTTTCGGCAGGCAATCTCGCCATCACCCAAGCGGTCATGAGCACCCTGTTTGAAGCCATCGACGATCCCGACACAAAGGCGGGCGACTGTATTCTGAGTGCGCCCAGCATGTTTCGCGTTGCCGAACTGGTCGGCGAAGCCATGCAGAAGGTGCAGCTGAAGTACCATGATACGCTTGAACAGCATCATGAAAGCAGTGCGGCCACGATCATGATTGGCGGCCAGCGCAAGGGCGGCGATCAACGCCTGTTTCTTATCTACGCTGCGGGCAATTTCATCGAAGCCACATCCGACACGCCATATCTTCAGATTGGCGAGCACAAATACGGCAAACCGATCCTTGATCGCGTGATCACCCCGGACACACCGATTCATGACGGGGTCAAGGCCGTGTTGCTTTCAATGGATTCAACGCTGCGCTCCAACCTGTCGGTTGGCATGCCGCTTGATCTGGCTGTTCTGCCCGATGACGCTTGCCAGTTCTCCGAAATCCGCCGGATCGAGGCCGATGACCAAGGGTTTCGCGCGCTTTCGGATGCATGGTCGAATGCGCTTCGTGATGCCTTTGCCGACATGCCTGATGAACATTGCGATGTTGCCGCCGAATAAGCGCCAAAAGCACGATCCACCAAAGCCGGACACACAAGTCCGGCTTTTTTGTTTTGAGGGCTTTCACACCTTAATGGCCGCGATGCAATGATCCCTCGACACGTGCCAGATGGCTATGATGGCTGTGATGTCGATGGGTCAAAAGCCGAAAGACCCAGACCTTGATCAGGCCCGCTACGACAAACCAGCAAAGGGCATAGCCCCAGACCACCAGCGCGTGATACCAGCCAATCGGCGGCACGAACCAGCCATAAACCGCTGCCAGCGTCCCGATAACCTGGGTAACCTCGGTTGCCAGAAACAGTTTTATGTTCGGATAGGGTTTTTGCCAGAAGAACCCCTTGTGGCGGGTGAGATAGATCGTCAGGTGGCCTGCGACCAGAAGCTTGAGGAACACAAGCGTCTGAACCTCTTCAGGTGACAGGTGCAACCAGATTTCAGAAACCCATAGCAAGGTGAATGATGAAACCACGCCGATCGCGCCTAAAAGCGATGCCATGGTCAATGTATTGCCCATGTTCCACCGCACCGGATCGTCGGCAACATCGGCATTGTCATAGGCGATCATCATGATCGGGAAATCATTCAGCAAGGCCAGCAACACGATCATCACCGCCGTCACCGGGTAGAAATCAAACACAAGGATCGAAATCGTCATGAACAGCAAAACCCGGATCGTCTCTGATATCCGGAAGGTTGCGTAACTGCCCATGCGTTCAAAAATGCGCCGCGATTCTTCAATCGCACTGGTGATCACGGAAATACCTGGTGCGGTCAGCACAAGATCCGCCGCCGCGCGCGCCGCATCTGTCGAGTTTGAAACCGCGATCCCGATATCGGCCTGTTTAAGCGCCGGCGCGTCATTCACACCGTCGCCGGTCATGCCAACAATATGACCGCGATCCTGAAACTGTCGGACAATCGCATATTTATGTTCGGGGAAGACCCGGGCAAAACCGTCTGCCTGTTCCATCATGACCGGATCGCGTGCCAGATTGTTGCGATCAAACACCGCGTCAGCAGGCAGGATATTCTGGCCCAACCCAAGTTCGCTGGCGACTTCGCGACCAATCGCCTCGTGATCGCCGGTGATCATGCGGATATCAACGCCTTTGCTGCGCAGCTCGGCAATCGTTGATGCCGCATCTTCGCGGGGCGGATCAAATAGCGGCAACAGGCCAAGAAACTGCCAATTCCCGTCCGCATCCGTGCTTGCCACGCCAAGGGCACGGTATCCGTGCTCTGCCATGGTTTTGATCGCGTCCATCACCGGGCGATAGGCTGCGACACTTTCGATATCAGATGCCTCATCTTCGCACAGCAGGGCCAAAACCGCCTGCGGCGCC
The DNA here is from genome assembly GCF_011806525.1 of Thalassospira sp. HF15. GTDB lineage: Bacteria > Pseudomonadota > Alphaproteobacteria > Rhodospirillales > Thalassospiraceae > Thalassospira. The sequence goes on from NZ_JAAVKI010000002.1 coordinate 282,292, forward strand.
CCCTTGGCCACCAAGATGGTCTTTCCGCCATGGCTTACTTCGGCCTCCGCACGTTTGCGGACCGGATCAAACTGCCGAAACGTGGTGACGTCAAAACCATCCAGCTTTGCCGGATCGCCAAGGGTTGTGAAAACAGCGCTGTCGATAGGGTCGTGACTGTCGGCTTCTGACGCCAGTGCAGCAGCACGGATCAATTCATCTTCATCTGCGGCATCAATCAAAACCGGTTTTCCGACCGTCAGATGATTTTGCGTCAATGTGCCGGTCTTGTCCGAACACAGGATATCCATCCCGGCCAGTTCCTCGATCGAGACAAGCCTTGAAACGATGGCTTTCATGCGCGCCAGTTTCTCGGCCCCGACCGCAAGCGTCACCGAAAGAACCGCAGGCAAAGCCACCGGAATAGCCGCGACGGCCAAGATCAATGCAAACAACAAGGTTTCCATCAACGGATCACCGCGATGCAGGGCGACGGTCATGATCAGCGCGATCAGCCCCAGCGTAATCAGGATCAGGAAGTTACCGATGCGCAGCACTGCACGCTGAAAATGTGATTGTTTGCCAGCATTTTTGACCAGACTTGCCGTCCGACCAAGGTAGGTTGCCATGCCGGTCGCGGTCACCATGGCCGTCATTTGCCCCTGACGGGCCACCGCACCAGAAAAGACCTCGTCCCCGATTTTCATATCAATCGCCAGCGACTCACCGGTAAGCGCGGACTGGTCAACACGCAGATAATCACCTGCCAACAGTTTTGCATCGGCGGGTATGATATCACCAAGCTTGATGCGAATAATGTCACCCGGCACCAGTTCAAGGGCCGGAAGATCAGACCACGCGCCATCGCGCAAAACCCGTGCATCCGGGGCAAGGCGCTGTTTAAGAGCGGCAATGGCATTGTCCGCCTTGAATTCCTGCCAGAAGCCGACACCGGCATTGAGCATCAGCATCACCATGATGATTGCAAAGTCTGACCAATGCTGCACCACGGCTGACAGGATCGCAGCAACCTCAATCATCCACGGGATCGGACCCCAGAAGAATGACAAAAGCTTTTTAAGCGGGCTGGTCTGATCATCGCGGAGGCGATTTTCACCAAACTGCTCGGTCCGGCGCTTTGCTTCGTCCTGTGCAAGACCAACTTCTGGATCTGTACGAAGCAATGACGGGTCAATTTCGGGAAAATCACGTTTGGCAGTTTGGTCCAGCATGATGGTACCCTCCGAGCCTCTTTTGGCGATATCGGAAACTCCAATACTTCTAGATTATATTGCAGCGCACAACATTGTTGCACATCAAACTGATCGACAAATCAATTGTCACAAATTATCTATAAAACATGAAAAAAAGCAGCACAGACACCACGGTGGCGGGCCGTATCACTCGCGCCTTGGCAGAGCGGATTATTTCCGGTGAATTCGAACCGGGCATGAAACTGCGTCAGGACCATTTCGCCGAGGAATTCGGCGCCAGTCACGTCCCGGTCCGCGAGGCTTTCCGCCGCCTGGAAGCACAAGGTCTTGCTGTGAGTGAACCGCGCCGCGGGGTCAGGGTCGCAAGCTTTGACATTGCCGAAGTGCGTGAAGTGGCAGAAATGCGCGCATCTCTTGAGGTCCTAGCCCTTCGCCACGCCGCCCCCAATCTGACACCCGATATTCTTGACGCAGCAGAGGCGCATAACCGCGACGGCGAAAACGCCGCCGACGTCCAGGCATGGGAACAAGCCAACAAGGCGTTTCACCGTGTGATCCTTGAACCCTGTGGAATGCCACGCTTGCTTTCTGCGATTGACGATCTGCATGCCGCAAGTGCGCGTTTTCTGTTTTCGGGTTTTCGTATGGAATGGGAAGCCCCGACCGATCAGGACCACCGTGCCATCCTTGCGGCACTGCGCAGCAATCAGATTGATGTCGCCGCTGCCACCCTTGCCCGGCACGTCAAATGGATCGGCAACAAATCCGGCAAGGTCGGGCGTCCTCAAACGCAGAACTAAGTCCACCTGTCTCAATCCCCCTGATCAGACACCCCGATTGCGGCTTCAGTTAGCCAGGCAAACCCGATTCAGGTGGAATCGAGGCCTGAGTACGTGCTCAGGCGACCACAGCATGGCGAATTTTCTTATTTTATAGATAATTTTTATCCATTTAAAACAATGATTTAGAAAGAAACCCTCAAAAAATTGACCTTATCCGCGCTTGAAGGTTCATTTTGGCGTTGATTCCAACGCCAGATCGCGGCGTAATTGATATAGAAAACGTTATTTTATAGATAATATTGAATTCAAGCTGCGCGAAGAAGGATTGGGACCACACATCTGCGGCGTAAAAGTCGCATAGAAATGCACATCGGTAATCGCACCGCGCAATGATGCTGTCCCTGTCAAAGATCTTCCAGCCACGCTTGTCGGGTTCAACCCCCGAACCCGTGCCGCCCGCACGGGTTTAATTGGCGAAGCTCTCTATCCGTGGGGGCTTCGCCATTTTTCTTTTGGGATATTGGAAGGATGTTTGGCGCCGCTTCGGACACCTTAAGCGGTGGCTTAGTTCGCCTCGGCGGTTTCGCGGGGCTGATAAATAAAGCCGTGCGCCGGATACACGCTGCCAAAGCTTCCCAGCGTGTTCATCATCCGCACTTGCGACCAATCATTGTTGGGCGAGACATCCACGACCGGCTGGCGGTAATGCACCTTGCCGCGTGTGCGTGAATCGCTGCCCCAATTGGCATGGTTCACAAGGATCTTGCGATCATCAAGGATGGCTGACACCACCGCAACATGGCCCAGTTTCAGACGCGATGTCTTGCGCAGGGCAAGAACAGCCCCGACTTGCGGGCGGTTGCCACGCTGGAAGTTTTTCTGACCGGCCTGTCCCCACCAAGTCCAGGCATCACCATAGATCTGAATCCCGGAGACTTCGCGGGCATAGGGCACGCATTGCAGGAACTTGTTGGTCGGGGCGAAATTATTCAGGGGAGAGGTCGGGATTTTGACGCTGGCAAGCGACTGGACGGTATCACTTGGCATCGGGCCACTTGGGCGACTTGCGGTATTGCCCGTGCTAAAGCAGGCCGAAAGCAGCAAACACAGTCCGACAATACCAAGCAAACGCATCTGGAAATCCCCATCTTCTCACGATGGATCACCATAGGATGGCGGGCCTTAATAATCCTTTACCGCAACGCACCCGGACGTGGCAGCGCGCCGATGCGATAAAGCCGCCAAAGCCCGACACAGGCGGCACACAGAATCAAAACGCCCGACCCACGCGCTGTATATTGAATGTCACCAGCCTCGGAAATTGCGCCAAGCAACGTCCCGCCAAGCGCCATACCGCCAAAGCTGGTCGCACTCCAGAAACTCATCACCCGACCGCGCAGACGGTTATCGACGGTCAGTTGCAAGGCTGTCTGCGATCCCACACCAACAAGGGTCAAACCGCCGCCCGTAAGAGCCACCAGAACAACCGCCAGCTCATACCACGGCGCAAATCCAAGTCCGGTCATGCCAATGGCCGCGGCAAATGCACCCACAATGGTCACCCGTTGATAGGCAAGGGCTTCCGATGAAATGCGCGACAGGATAAATGTCGATGTCACTGCCCCGATCCCGGCACTCGATGCCAGCATGCCAAGTCCGGTAACCCCCCGGCCATAGACTGCCTCGGCAAAAACCGGCATCAGCTCGACCATGCCGGTTCCGACCAGCGAGACAAAGCAGGACAGTGCAAGGACGGACCGGATCATCCGGTGGTTCAGTGCATAGCTTGCCCCGTCAACAAGAGACGTCCAGATGCGCCGACTTTTGGCATCGGGTGCGCGTTCCATATGAATGGTCACGACCGAGATGACGAACACCATCGGCAGATAGCTGATCGCATTGATCATAAACGCAGCCCCGGTGCCCCAGGTGGCAATCACCACCCCACCCACAGCAGGCCCGACGAGCCGCGAAATATTGAAATTCATCGCCGCATAAGCCACCGCGCGGTTCATGAAAGCGCGCGGAACAATCACCGGCACCAGTGACAGGCGAATGGGCGTCATCGCACTACCAAGAATCCCCATCGAACCTGCCAGCACCACCATCCAGGGCAGGGTCATCATGTCAGCATAGGAAAGCCCCATCAGAAGGAAAGACACACCCGCCTGCCCAAGATTAAGCAGCATGGCTGTCCGCCGCAAATCGACCCGATCAGCCATTACCCCGAAAATCGGCCCAAGGAAGAAGGCTGGCGCGAAGTTAAGAGCGGCAATCACCCCGGTCCAGAAGGCCGATCCGGTCAGCGACCAAGCCAGCCATGACATGGCAATTTTCTGAATCCACAATCCTTGTGTCGTGATGCATTGCCCGACAAGAAACAGCAGGAAGTTGCGATCCGCAAAGATCGATTTTTGTGCTCCATCCTGTTCAGAGACAGCAGCAGAATCAGACTTTTTTTGATCCGGGTCCGGGGCAGGAACGGGCAAAAGGCCTCCAATCAAAGGGTGGCGATACGTTGATGGTCAAGTTGATGAGGGCGCGGCGCTTAAGGCCGGGGCGGCGAATAGGTCAGGGATTATACGAAAGACAGACCCTACTGGCATCAAATCTTGGTAAATCGAAGTCGGCACGCCTTCCAAAACCGGGAATTGCAACACATATCTATCTTAATCGAAACGTTATAAGAAACTGATAAAACGTTCCAAGAAACCAACGCCTTATCGCACGCAGGGATATTGCCGCACATGGTTCAGACATTCCGCGATATCGAACGCGAAAAATTCGCCATCAATCCCAAGACCTGCGAATGGACCGTTCGCGCGATGATGGCGTTGCGCGCCAATATCGACATCAACATCAAGATGCACGGCCCACGCGACCACCTGTCGCAGGGCGACATCTTCATGTTCAACCATTTCGCCCGATTTGAAACCTTTATCCCGCAATTCCTGATCGCGCTTGAAACCGGTGTTTATTGCCGGTCCATCGCGTCGGGCGAGTTCTTTGCCCAGGACAATACCTTCTCGCGTTATCTCCGCGCCCTTGGCGGGGTGCCCAACGATTATCAACGCCTGTTGCCATTTCTGGCCGAGGAAGTTCTGCGCGGCGGCAAGGTTGTCGTCTTTCCCGAAGGCGGTATGGTCAAGGATCGTCGGGTTCTGACAGATGTGCGACCGCATCCCAAACGCCCCGATTACAGCATCTATTCCAGATCGGCTGACACAAGACGCGCCCATCATACCGGGGCGGCGTTGCTTGGACTTTGCATTGATGGTTTCAAAATCGGTCTATCGGCCCTGATTGATAAGGGCAAAACTGATGAACTCAGCCGTTGGGCGGACCTTCTGGAACGCAGTGAAGATGATCTGCGCCAAACCCTTGCCAAGCCGACCCTGATGTTTCCGGCCAACATCACCTTCCATCCGCTCCGCGTTGATCAGAACCTGCTGGCGCGGGCAGCCGACATGTTTAGCGGCGGGCTCAGCCCCAAAATGGCCGAGGAAATGATCATCGAAGGCAACCTGATGTTCAAGAAGACCGACATGGACATCCGATTGGGAAATCCAGTCAATCCACGCGATCAGTTCAATTGGCTGGATCGTCGGCTGCTTGCCAAACGGGTCGAACAGGCCGAAAGCGTTGATGACCTTTTTAAACCGGCCAAGACCATTGAGAAAATCACTGAACGCGTCCCGCAATTTGCCATCACCCGCCATATCAGACCGCTTCGCGACCATTGCATGTCGGTGATGTATTCCAACCTGACGATCAATGTCAGCCATCTGGCATCACGCCTGATCATGATGTGGCTTGATGATGGCGTAACGGAAATTGATATCAGCCACTTTGACAAAACACTTTATCTGGCAATCAAGAACATCCAGCAGGCCGAAAACGTCCATCTGCATCGCGGCATGCGTAATCCGGCGGACTATGTCGGCATTTTTGAGCTCAATTGCCCGCAAATCCGCTTCTTTATCGACAGTGCGGTTCAGCTTGGCCTGATTGAACGGCGTGATCAGAAATACTGCTTCCTGCCAAAACTGCAGGCCGAAGCCGGGTTTGACCAAATCCGCATGGATAACCCGATCATGGTCTATGCCAACGAAATGGCCCCGATCCATGCCGCTTGGCAGGCGCTTGAACGTGCGCGGATCGAGGTTGATCATCTAAGCCCAACCGACATCGCCCATCGCCGCTTTGATGATGAAATTCTGGCCTGGCAGTGGAACCACACCAAGTTCCAGAAGCCAAAATATGATGCGATCAACAGCCAGGAAACCGCCACCGCCGACAGCCGCCCCTATCTGTTGCTGCCCAATGGGCAGACGCACTTTGCCTGCGGTGTGTTGCTGGTACATGGCTTTTTGGCATCACCGGCAGAATTGCGTGAACTGGGCGAAAAGTTTGCTGCCATGGGTCATGCGGTAATGGGGGTCCGACTTGCCGGGCACGGCACATCACCCCACGAACTGCAAAAGCGCAAATGGACTGACTGGCTGGCGTCTGTGCGACGGGGCTATGAAATTCTCAGTCCGTTTTGCGATCAGGTGATCATTGTCGGGTTTTCAACCGGCGGGGCCCTGTCGGCGATTCAGGCTGCTGATAAACCAGAGAAACTGCGCGCCCTTGTCCTTGCGGGCACGCCGCTTAAATTCCGCAATCGCAACCTGATGTTCGTGCCACTGCTATATGGGGCGAACAAACTGATGGGATGGATGCCCTCGGCACAGGAACTGCTCAGTTTCAGACCCAACGAGTCGGAACATCCCGACATCAATTATCGCAACATCCCGATTGGTGGCCTGCATCAGCTGCGCCAAACCGTCGCCGAGATGCAACGACGCCTGCCCGACCTCGATTGCCCGACCCTAATCCTGCAGGGCGATCACGACAAGGTTGTCGATCCGGCCAGTGCGACCATGATCCGGCGTTTGGCAACAAATGCCACCGAGATAGATGTCCAGATGCTGAAGTCCGACCGCCACGGTATCGTCAACGAAGACATTGACGGGGCACATGACCGGATAATCGAGTTTGTGCAAAGCCACTGTAACCGGCAAGAGGCAGACGCAAAATCCATCCCGGCCGAATAGACCCAGCACGTCAGCTAGCCAGGCACGGCAGGGATAGTTTGCCGCAAATCGGGCTGGTCATGGATGAAGGTCAACTGAATGGTGCCAGCCAATTCGGCGTCAGGGTCATCGCTATCAGCTGGTTCAAACCCATTTGGCATTTCGACCATTAAGCCACTTTCCGTCAATGTCTGGCGAAACTCGGAACATTTTCCGGCACTGATCACAAAGCGGATGGTGGTCATTTTATTTGAATAGAATTGGCTGTCTTCGACCCAGCCGTGGGCCGCGCTGATGGCTTTTTGCACCAGCTCCATCACCTGATGGCGGTCTTGGCGGGTAATTGCTTGAAAACTGATTGGGCGTGGGCGCATCGGAAGCCCCCTTTGCAGCAATTGTCAGCGTATTATGTCACCTTGGCAGTTTATGCCTGCCAAACCGCATCAGCAAGAAGGATCGCAAGCCTGACTGTGCTTGACATGGATCGGGCTCTTACGTAGTTTGGATCCATGGATCCAAACATAATTACCCAATCCCTTCGGGACGAGATTGAGGCCGGTGTATTGCAACCCGGCACTGTCCTTAAACAGGAAGAGCTTGCAGCCAGGTTTGGCGTCAGCCGCCAGCCTATTCGTCATGCCCTTGAACGCCTGCGCGAATCTGGATTGCTTGAAAAGCGCCCGGACAGGAGCCTTGCGGTCACTGGCCTTCGCGCCAATGACGTACGCGAACTTTGTCAGATTCGTATTTCGCTGGAAGTCACGGCATTGCAGCTTTCAGCGCCGAACCTGTCGCCAAGTGCCTTGCGCAAGGCACGCAGAATCAACGAAGACCTTTTTGAGGAAGAAGACCCGGAGATTCTGGCCGAGCTCGACCGCGATTTTCACACGATCCTGTATGGTGCTTCGGGCAACGCACGTTTGCTGGCGATGATTGAAAGCCTGCGCGGCGAGGCCAAGCGGGCTTATGCCTTGCAACCCAAGGGATCAATCCCCCGAACTGCATTTTACGGCGAACACAACCAGATTCTGGATGCGCTGGTTGCGGGTGATGTTAAAGCCGCCTGCGACATTCTTGGCAACCATATCGGCGTCACCGCCGGAACACTGATCCCGATTGATCAACCCTGAAAACCTGAAAGCCCCACCATGAGCAGCTTTGGCGCAGAAGTCATCTGGACCCGCAAGGAAACCGAAATTTTCACCGATCGCCGCTATTGCCGCGGGCATGTCTGGCGTTTTGATGGCGGCGCCGAAGTCGCGGCATCGTCATCACCGCATATTGTGCCATTGCCCTATTCGCTTGAGGAAAATGTCGATCCGGAAGAAGCTTTTGTCGCCGCCCTTTCAAGCTGCCACATGCTGTTTTTCCTGCATTTCGCATCTGACGCCGGCCTGCTGATTGATCATTATTCTGATGCCGCCATCGGAGAAATGAAAACCGTGGATGGCAAGACCATGATCACCAAAGTGACGCTGCGGCCCAAAGTCACCTATGGCGGCGACGGACCCGACGTGTCGCTTGAGGATGAACTGCATCATCGCGCCCATGAAGCTTGTTTTTTGGCCAATTCGGTCAAGACCGAAGTCCTGACCGAACCGGTTCGCTAAAACACAATCGGTGTGACCAGTCTATGCTTGCAACGTTTTTTGCGCGCAGATGGCATAGCGGTGCTGTGCCCCGCGCTCGAGCCCCTTGGCGAAGCTGATATGTTTTTTCTGAGCGCTGTGAATCTGTTTCAGATCGAAATCCACCGCAATCGGATCAAACCCGGTTTTTGCCAGCATGGCTTTGACGTCTTCGGCCCGTGCCCCGTTTGAAAAATGCACGCGCGCCAGAATGTCATGGTGGGTCTGCATATGCGCAACCGGCGCGACCGGTTTGCGTAAACCCAAGGTTTCAAGGAAACCTGTCATCGCCTTGTTGAATTTCGTCGCCCAGGTCGGGGAGACGAAATCACCATCGACCACCAGAAGCTTTCCACCGGGTTTGAGCACCCGGAACCATTCCGCAAAGGCAGCCGCCGGATCAACCAGCGTCCAGACCAAATGGCGCGTGACGATCACGTCATAGCTGTCATCGTCCTCGAGGGTACGCTCGGCATCGCCTAACAAAAACCGGATGTTGGATTCGCGTTTCTTTGATTTGGCGCGCGCCTTTTCAAGCATGACCTCGGACCAGTCCATGCCGGTTACGTCAAATCCAAGATCATGCATCAGGTGGCTGATCACGCCGGTGCCACTTGCCAGATCAAGCGCCTTGCGCCCATTGCCCTTGCCAAAATGACGTTCAAACAGCGCATGCCACGCGCTGCGTTCAGTCTCTGAAAAGATTTCATGGCCGGGCTGTTCATCAAAGGTGGCAGCACGCATCGACCAGTATTCCTTGATCTCTTCGCGCAGGTTGTAGTTGCTGGCCTGATTCATGGTTTGATGCTCTCTCGGCAAAACGGCGGTTTTCTGGTGATTTTTTAACATCACAACGGAATTTGCACATCTTCCAAAAACGAATGATTTGCATTTTCATTGCGAAACATATTGATTTTCATTCTCAATAACTGATAAATCGCTCCTCAGGCAATCCTAATCTGAGGGAACGGGAATGAAATTTTTGGGTGCATTTGCTGCTTTGACAATGCTGGTCGCAGGGACCGCGCAGGCAGCAGACTCTGTCACGATAACCGACGTTACGGGACGTGAAGTCACAGTCGAAGTGCCAGTTGAACACGTTATTCTGGGCGAAGGCCGCCTCGTCTATGGTCTGGCGACGCTTGACAGCGAAGATCCGTTCAAACGCGTCGTTGGCTGGCGAGATGATCTCAAAAAAGCTGATCCGCAGGGTTACGGCCTTTATGCCGCAAAGTATCCGCGCATTGACGATATTCCGACCTTTGGCGGTATTAAAGACGGCACCTTTAACATCGAACAGGCCATTTCGCTGAATCCGGACGTCGTCATTATGAACCTTGAAGCCAAGGGTGCGACCGAAGAAGGCGGATTTGACGAAAAACTCGCCGCTGTTGGCATTCCGCTGGTCTATATCGACTTCCGCGAAGCGCCGATCAAAAACACCGAAACAAGCATGAAAATCCTTGGAAAATTGACGGACAAGGAAGATCGCGCGGCGGAATTCATCAAGTTCCGTGCCGACCATATCAATGAGGTTGAAAAACGCCTCAGCGAAGCGAACCCGGAACAACCGAAGGTCTTTATCGAGCGCGCAGCAGGCTATTCCGAGGAATGCTGCATGTCGTTTGGTAATGAAAACTTCGGCAAAATGGTCGAGATGGCCGGCGGCGTAAACATTGCCGCATCAATCATTCCGGGCACATTTGGCACCATCAATCCTGAACAGGTGATTGCATCGAACCCCGACCAATTCGTTGGTACCGGTGGCGATTGGGAAGCCTATGCACCTGGCATGGGTTGGGTACCGGTTGGACCGGGTGCTGATATGGTCGAGGCCAAACGCAAGCTCGACGGTCTCATGGATCGCCCTGCCTTCACGGGTATTAACGCCACCAAAAACGGCAACATTCATGTGGTCTGGCACCAGTTCTATAACAGCCCGTATCAGTTTGTCGTGATCGAACAGATGGCGAAATGGTTCCACCCGGACCTATTTGCAGATATCGATCCGGAGGCAACCTTCAAAGAGCTTCATGATCGCTTCCTGCCGCTTGATTACAAGCCAGGCTATTTCATCTCAAGCAGTGACGCTGTTACGAACTGATGACGACCAATCAGATCAGCATTGAGACCGGGAGCGTGCATTACAAGGCACGCTCCCTGCGTCGTTTTTTGCTCCTGCTCGCAATGAGCGGGGCATTGTTCATTTCGTTTGCCATCGATCTGGCCACAGGACCTGCGAACTATCCGTTGTCAGATGTGATTGCGACCTTGCTTGATCCTTCGTCGGCGACCGATCAGTTGCGCGTGGTGATCTGGGATATCCGCATGCCCGTCGCACTGATGGCGCTTACCGTGGGGGCGGCCCTGTCGACGGCTGGTGCGCAGATGCAAACCATCCTTGCCAACCCGCTGGCCAGCCCGTTTACGCTAGGCATTTCGGCAGCGGCCGGGTTTGGCGCGGCACTGGCGCTGGTGCTTGGTGTTGCCTTGCTGCCGGCTTTCGTGGATTTCATCATTCCGCTTAATGCCTTCATCATGGCGATGGGCACGGCCCTGATCATTCATTTCTTCAGCCGGATGCGCGGCGTGACGGTTGAAACCATCGTGCTTCTGGGCATTGCACTGGTCTTTACCTTCAACGCGCTTCTTGCATTGCTGCAGTATCTGGCAAGTGAACAGGCACTGGCCGCGGTCGTTTTCTGGACCATGGGAAGCCTTGTTAAGGCAACCTGGACCAAGGTTGCGGTCACCGCACTTGCGGTTGTGATCGCCATTCCGCTGTTTGTCCGACAGGCTTGGGCATTAACCGCGCTGCGTCTGGGCGATGCCAAGGCCGAAAGTTTCGGGGTCAATGTACAGGGCCTTCGTTTGCGGACCATGCTGATTGTCAGTCTTTTGGCCGCCATTCCGGTCTCGTTTGTCGGCACCATCGGCTTTATCGGGCTGGTCGGGCCGCATATTGCCCGCATGCTGGTCGGTGAAGATCAACGCTTCTTCCTGCCGGCATCAATCCTGTGTGGTGCCCTTATCCTGTCAGCAACCTCGGTATTGTCGAAACTGCTGATCCCGGGGGCGATCCTGCCGATTGGGGTGATTACCGCCCTTGTCGGTGTGCCCTTCTTCTTCTCGCTGATCTTCGCAAGTCGGAGGAAATCATGGTAACGCTGCGTCTTGAAGATATCGGAACCCGCTATGGCAAGGTGCAGGTGGTTTCAGGTGTGACCACCCCGACCATCCAGCCGGGCACCGTAACCGCGGTCATTGGCCCGAACGCCGCTGGCAAATCAAGCCTGTTTCGCCGGGTTGCCGGACTTGCGCAGGGTGATGGTGTTGTAGACCTCGGGTCGCACCGCAAGGAACGCAACACGATCTGCTATATGCCCCAGGATACCGGTTCGACGGCGGTTCTGTCGGTTTATGAGTCGATCATTCTGTCTGCCAAGCAGGGATCAAGCCTGCGCGTGCGTGGGGATGAACTGGCGCGCATTGACGACATTCTGGCCGCCTTGCGGATTTCAGAACTGGCCGGTCGTAATCTGGGCGAGCTCAGCGGCGGACAACGCCAACTGGTTGCGATTGCCCAGACGCTGGTGCGCGATCCCAAAATCCTTCTGATGGACGAACCGACCTCGGCACTTGATCTGCATCGCCAGATGGAAGTCCTGTCCTTTATGCGCGATATCGCCAAGGGGCAGAACATCATCGTTCTGATCGCCATTCACGATCTGAACCATGCCCTGCAATATTGCGACCAGGCTATGGCCATTCGCGATGGCAGAATGGTGGCTTTTGGCCCGTGTTCGGATGTCATCGACAGCGATCTACTGCGTGATGTCTATCAGGTCGATGGCCATGTGGAACTGAATTCACTTGGTCATCCGCATATCGTCCTGAGTGGCCCCAGCGATGAAACCAACAGTCGGCACAATACGGCCATTGGCCGCAAGACCCTGACGGAGGTCGCACTGGCTGCACAATGAAAAGGCGCGCCTTTACTTGTGATTAAAAACTTTGCATTTGAGGCATTTTCTGCTTCCATGGGCAAATGATGATCATGCATCGCAACAGCGTCATGTTTGGCGCTGTTTTCCTTTATGGACAGGGACAAAAATCCTGGGCGATGTCTTTCATGCTTCAGGAGGCAGAACTTGCAGAACGGCGCGCCATTCAGTTTTGAACGCTTTACCTTTCCCGACCTGAAAACCCTGTTGGCAAAGGCAAGCCCGCTGCGGGCTGGTGATCTGCTGGCCGGGCTTGCAGCAAGTTCCGATGAAGAACGGGTGGCTGCGCGCTTTGCACTGGCTGAGGTGCCGCTTAAGCGGTTTCTGAGCGAGGCACTGGTTCCCTATGAGGATGACGACGTCACCCGCATGATCATCGATGATCATGATGCCGATGCCTTTGAACCGGTTTCCTCGATGACCGTCGGTGATTTCCGCAACTGGCTTCTGACCGATGACGCCACGCCCGAGGCGCTTAAGCATCTGGCACCCGGCCTGACGCCGGAAATGGTCGCCGCCGTATCAAAACTGATGCGCAATCAGGACCTGATTGCGGTTGCCAAGAAATGCCACGTGGTCACGGCCTTTCGCAATACCATCGGCCTGCCCGGCCATCTTGCCGTCCGCCTGCAACCCAACCATCCAACCGATGATCCTGCCGGTGTGGCGGCATCGATCCTTGATGGGCTGATGCATGGCAGCGGGGATGCGGTAATTGGCATCAACCCGGCCACCGACAGCCCCGAAGCCATGATCGAGCTTCTTAAACTGATCGACGAGGTCCGCGAACGGATCGATATCCCGACCCAGTCATGTGTGCTTGCCCATGTCACGACGGCGATTGATGTGATGGCGCGCGATGCGCCGGTTGATCTGGTGTTCCAATCGATTGCCGGTACGCAAAAGGCCAATGAAAGCTTTGGCATCACCCAAGCGATGCTGGCCGAGGCCGAAGACGCCGCCAAGGGTCTTAAGCGCGGCACGGTCGGCAACAATGTCATGTATTTCGAAACCGGACAGGGGGCGGCGCTTTCGGCCGATGCCCACGAAGGCATTGATCAGCAAACGGTTGAGACCCGCGCCTATGCGGTGGCACGCAAATACTCGCCACTTCTGGTCAATACGGTGGTCGGCTTTATCGGCCCGGAATATCTGTTCGATGGCAAACAGATCACACGGGCCGGTCTGGAGGACCATTTCTGTGGCAAGTTGCTTGGCGTGCCGATGGGATGTGATGTTTGCTACACCAACCATGCCGAGGCCGATCAGGATGACATGGACAACCTGCTAACCCTTCTGGGTGTTGCAAGGTGCAACTTTGTCATCGGCGTGCCCGGGGCCGATGACATCATGCTCAATTACCAAAGTACCAGTTTCCATGATGCGATGTATCTGCGCTCCGTGCTGGGTCTGCAACCAGCACCGGAATTTGCCGCATGGCTGCGCAAGATGGAAATCCTCGATCAGAACGGTCGCACACGCCCGCAGCTTGACGGGCAGGCGGCCCAGAACCTTCTGGCTTGGTCGGGGGCGGCGTGATGAGCAATCTGACCAACAAGAAAATCCCAAGCGGCCTTGATCCGTGGAACACACTGCGCGCGCATACCGATGCCCGTATCGGCCTTGGCCGGGTGGGTGACGGATTGCCGACTGAACGGCTGCTGGAATTCCAGATGGCCCATGCCCGGGCACGAGATTCGGTCCATATGGCCTTTGAACCCGGCACCGTGCGCGCCGGGCTTGATGGGGTGGATCAACCCATCCTTGATGTCCATTCTGCCGCATCAGATCGCCCGACCTATCTGCAACGGCCCGACCTTGGCCGGTTGCTGGACGCAGACTCCGTGACCACCCTTGGCAAGCATGCCGGGTGTTATGACGTTGCCTTCATTCTGGCCGATGGCCTGTCGGCCCGTGCCACCCACGACCATGCGGCCAAGACCCTGAAGCTGATCCTTGATCACCTTGGCGAAAGCTGGTCGGTGGCGCCGATCACGTTGGCGACCCAGTCACGCGTCGGACTGGGCGATGAAATCGGTGCAGAATTGGGTGCCAAACTGACCGTCATGCTGATCGGCGAACGCCCGGGATTGTCGAGTGCGGACTCACTGGGCTGCTATCTGACGTGGGGGCCAAAGCGCGGGCGGTCAAACGCGGATCGTAACTGCGTATCAAACATCCGGCCCGCAGGGCTAACCCCAGAAAAGGCTGCGAAAAAGATCGCCTATCTGATGATCGAATCGCGCAAGATGGGCCTTTCTGGTGTGGCGCTTAAAGACAATTCATCCAATCCGGAATTGATCGAAGGCTGAGGATCAGAGCGCAACTAGCAACATACGCGCCTAGACCTTAAGTGCCTCAAGCCCATCTGCAACCATCACCGGATCAAACTCGGTGATGTGGTAATCGGCCAGATCATGCTGATGGAACGGATCGCGGGTCAGTTCATCTTCAAGCGCAGCCCGATCCCCCTTGGCCAAGATAACACCGCCATCGCGCGGAATCTTGCGCCCGGATGCCAGGAACATGCCCTTGGCGTAGGCCTGCTTTAACCATGCGATATGGCCTTCGATATGGGCATCAACCTGCTCCAGCGGGACCTTGTAGCTCAGCGAGACAACATACATTTCGGTATTCCTGACATCTTCTTGGGGTTTGATCGCTTCACAGTCAGAAATTCTGACCCCGATCACAATTCACGTTTTGGCGATCAGACGACTGTTACGAACGATCCGTATCGCTGCCCATCCGGGCAAGAAGATGCCCGATCCGCTCTGCGTGGGCGGCCTCGACGCGCGCAAGGCTTTCAAACCACGCTGCAACATCTTCAAGTCCCTCTTCACGGGCGATGCGGGCCATTTCGGGATAGGCCGTTTCGGCCTCTTGCTTTTCGTGCGCGATGGCAGCTTGCAGATTAAGACGCGTCGTCCCCAGTTCCCTGCCAGTCAGCGGGTCACCGACCGCTTCAAGAAATTCCAGATGGCCAAACGCATGGCCGGTTTCTGCTTCGGCCGCAGTTCGAAAAAGTTCAGCTGCCTCGGTGTGGCCTTCAATGTCGGCCTGCTGGGCAAAGTAAAGATAACGACGATTGGTCTGTGCCTCGGCGGCGAAGGCCGCGCGCAGATTTTCCTCGGTACGTGTTCCCTTGAGCGCCATGTGCGCTGATCCTTGTTATTGTTCGCCCTCTACAGCGTGCTTGTATGGGCAAAAGTCGCAAAAAATAAGGCGGCAGAACCACTTGGTTCTGCCGCCCTTTATTTGTTGTGAAATCCACCGTCGTCAAGCAGAGCAGGGGCAATTGCACTGATCAGACGTCAGATTTCATCTGCCTGTCACCTGCGCAAAGTTACGCCAGCAACCGGCCAGTATGATCAGGCTGCGTTCTGTGCCGCCTGATTGCGACGCAGACGGAAGACCAGATCGACCGATGCCAGTTCCGTGCCGCTTGGCATGTTCGGAATGTTGGCGATCTTGACGTCACCTGCCGGAATGTCGGACAGCATGCCGTCTTCTTCGCAATAGAAATGATAATGCGGTTCGGTGTTGGTATCGAAATAGGATCGACCCGAATCAATCACGATTTCATTGAGAAGGCGCGCATCAGTGAACTGGTGCAGGGTGTTGTAAACCGTTGCCAGCGATACCTTGATATTGTTGCTCATGGCTTCGGAATGCAGCTGTTCTGCCGTGACATGGCGATGACCATCATCAAACAGCAACCGTGCCAGTGCCAGACGCTGGCGCGTCGGCCGCAGATTGGCATCCTTGAGCCGGTTAAGCGCGTTGGTATATGGACGCGATGTATGTCCCATAGTTTTGCCCCTTTGTCGTAAGCAGGCCAAAATCACAATGGCCCTGTTGAATTCTTGGAACAGACTAAAGAACCCGAACGCGTTGTTCTTTGATTTTGATCAACTATAATCGCGCGGTACAATAAAGCTAAATACAAACAAAAAGGGCCGGTAAAAACCGGCCCTTTTTTATTTGCGATAAGATCAGGATCAGTCGCCCGTCATGATACGGTCGACCAGTTCCTTGACTGTCGGAATATTGCCGTTGGCATAGAACGGATCTTCACCAAACTTGTAGGCATTGTGACCGGCAAACATCAGCTCATGTTCGACATCTGCACCATGTGCGATGTTCTGCAGCGTCTTCTGAATACAGAAGGACCGCGGATCGGCACGTTTACCGGTGGTGCCTTCATGCTGTTCCCAGTTGGAGAACTGGCATTGCGACAGGCAGCCCATGCAATCAATCTGATCTTTTTTGATGGTCAGTGCACTTTCCGGGGTGACAAACACCATGGTATCATCCGGGGTCGGCATGCCTTCTGTGTAACCGGCATCAAGCCAGCCACGGACCTTGTCGGCATCATCTTCACGCACATAGATCGGACGACCGCGACGGCCCAGCGGAATCCCGACATGCAGATCCGCCTCGGCGGTACGCGAATAGCGTACCTGACGGTCAGAGCGCTGATGCAGGTCTTCAAGGAAATCGTTGCGCACAGCCGAGCTATAGAAGCCAGTCGGGCTGAACTTGTGCAGCGAAACATCACCGTTCTGCAGGTTGGTCAGACGGGATTTCCACGCATCGGAAATCTCGCTTTCCTGGGTCAGAAGCGGTCGCGTACCAAACTGGAAGGCCACCGGGGCCACTTCGGGATTGTCGATCCAGTCTTCGAAATCGCGCAAGAACCAAACACCACCGGCCATAATGATCGGAACATCATTCAGGCCAACGGAATTCATGAATTCACGCAAGGCGGCCACGCGCGGGAACGGATCTTCTGGTACCAGCGGATCTTCGGAATTTGACAGGCCATTATGACCGCCGGCACGCCATGGATCTTCATAGACCACGCCGCCCAGCCATTCCGGGATCTTTTTATAGGACCGAAGCCACAGGGCACGAAATGCACGCGCCGATGACACGATCGGATAATAGTGGACGCCATACTGCGCTGAGATCTGCGCAATCTTGTAAGGCATGCCAGCACCACAGGTTACCCCGTGAATAAGACCTTTGGCACCTTCGAGAACACCATGGAGAATGGGTTCGGCACCGCCCATTTCCCACAAAACATTCATATGCAGCCGGCCTTCGCCACCCCGCATTTCGTGCGCAATTTGCGCCTGCGCGATCCCGCCCCGGATGCCATAGGCTACCAGTTCCTGGTGACGGTCACTGCGGGTTTTTCCAGCATATTCAATCGGGACAAGATTGCCGTTCTCGTCATAAGAATCAGCATTCACAGCGGAAAAAGTCCCGATACCACCGGCAGCAGCCCATGCGCCGGAACTTTTACCCGTCGATACAGCAACGCCTTTGCCACCTTCGATCACTGGCAAGACTTCTTTACCCGACATGACGAGCGGTTTAAGGGCTTTCAAATTCGTCTCTCCCATTCGGCATTTGCCCGCGATACCGAAGTATCGCGCAGAGTGCCGGACGACGTCGCGTTTTTATCGTCGTCCGGCATCCCGTTTGCTTATTCGGCGTCGCCTGCTTCGAGGTCAGCACCGGTTTCCTGGTCAACACGTTTCATCGACAGCTTGATTTTGCCGCGATCATCGAAACCGATGACCTTGACCTTAACCTGGTCGCCTTCTTTCACGATGTCCGAAACCTGTTTGACACGCTCAGGTGCCAGTTCGGAAATGTGAACAAGACCGTCACGCGCACCGAAGAAGTTTACGAATGCGCCGAAATCGACAGCCTTAACGACCTTACCGTCATAGATATGATTCAATTCAGGTTCTGCAACGATGGATTTGATCCAATCCACAGCCTGCTTGCCTTTGGCACCGTCGGTATGTGCGACGGTGATCGAACCATCATCTTCGATATCGACTTTTGCACCGGTTTCTTCGCAGATTTCGCGAATGACCTTGCCGCCCGAACCGATGACATCACGAATTTTGTCTTTCGGGATCGAGAACTGGGTGATGGTCGGTGCGTTGCCCGAAACTTCACCACGTGCTTCCGGCAGCGCCTTGGACATTTCGCCAAGGATATGCAGGCGGCCATCACGTGCCTGTTTCAGGGCAATCTGCATGATGTCTGCGGTCACCGAGGTGATCTTGATGTCCATCTGCAGCGAGGTGATGCCGTTTTCGGTACCAGCAACCTTGAAGTCCATGTCACCAAGGTGATCTTCGTCACCCATGATGTCAGACAGAACCGCAAAGTCGTCGGCTTCCTTGATCAGGCCCATGGCGATACCCGCAACCGGGCGTGCCAGCGGAACACCGGCATCCATCATAGCAAGCGAGCTTGCGCAAACGGTTGCCATCGAGGACGAACCGTTCGATTCGGTCACTTCCGAAACAATACGGGTGGTGTACGGGAAGGCATCCTTGCCCGGCATCAACGGATGCAGAGCGCGCCATGCCAGTTTACCGTGACCGATTTCACGACGTCCCGGCGAGCCCATGCGGCCAGCTTCACCAACCGAGTAAGGCGGGAAGTTGTAATGCAGCATGAAGCTTTCACGGTATTCACCGTCAAGCGCATCGACGATCTGCTCGTCCTGGCCGGTACCAAGGGTAACAACTGCCAGCGCCTGGGTTTCACCGCGGGTAAAGATCGAGGAACCGTGCGAACGCGGCAGAACCGAGACTTCGCCCATGATCGGACGAACGTCAGCGCCGGTACGGCCATCAATACGCTTGCCGGTTTTCAGGATCGCACCGCGAACGATGTCTTTTTCCAGATCCTTGATGATCGAGGAAACCTTGCCTTTGAGTTCATCGGGAACTTCATCACCAAGTTTTTCAACGATTTCAGCTTTCGCAGCCGAAACAGCAGCCGAACGCTCCTGCTTGACAACATGTGCATAAGCAGCGGTCAGCGCGTCGGTGCCAAGACCAGCGATTTTTTCGACCAGCGCATCATAGCCATCCGGAAGACCGGCAACTTCACGCGGCTCTTTGGCAGCTTCTTCAGCCAGATCAATGATCAGGTCGAGAACGCCCTGGAACTGGTCGTGACCGAATTTAACTGCACCGAGCATGATGTCTTCGGAGAGTTCGGAAGCTTCGGATTCAACCATCATCACGCCGTCGCGGGTACCGGCAACAACAAGATCAAGGTCGCTTTCCTTGACCGCTTCGGTCGACGGGTTCAGCAGGTATTCACCATCTTTGTAACCAACGCGCGCTGCACCGATCGGGCCAAGGAACGGCAGACCGGAAATGGTCAGCGCCGCCGAGGTACCAATCATCGCAACCACGTCCGGATCGTTTTCCATGTCGTGCGACAGAACGGTACAAACGATCTGGGTGTCATTGCGGTATTGCGGATGGAACAGCGGGCGGATCGGACGGTCGATCAGACGTGAAACAAGGGTTTCTTTTTCAGACGGACGGCCTTCGCGCTTGAAGAAACCACCCGGGATTTTGCCAGCGGCAAATGCTTTTTCCTGGTAGTTAACCGTCAGCGGGAAAAAGTCGACATCCGGGCGCGGCTGTTTGGCGCCAACAGCAGTACACAGGACAACGGTTTCACCGTAGGTGACCTTGACGGCACCATCTGCCTGGCGGGCAATTTTACCGGTTTCGAGAACCAGCTTGGCATTGCCCCACTGCATTTCCTTACGGACGACATTAAACATTATTTTCTCTTCCTCTTACAAACCTCTGGCGGACCCGAAAGTGTACACGAGTTCCGAACACATTACTCATGAGGCTTGCATGACAGCGTCATGAGTAATGGGTCCGGCGTAAGCATTGGGTCGGCCCATCCGACCCTGCTTCTCGTGTTCCGATCCACCGGAACAATAAAAAAAACGACGGCGGAGGTCACCCTCCGCCGCAGTTCGATATCAGCGGCGAATACCGAGGCGTTCGATAACGCTCTCGTAACGCGACTGGTCTTTGCGCTGCAGGTACTTCAGCAGGCGGCGACGCTGACCGACCATCATCAGAAGACCACGACGGCTATGGAAGTCGTGGTTATGTTCTTTCATGTGCTCGGTAAGGTTCTTGATCCGTTCGGTCAGGATAGCAACCTGGACTTCGGGGGAACCGGTGTCACCGTCTTTCTGAGCGTATTCCTTGATCAGCTCAGCTTTGCGTTCAGCAGTAATCGACATCAGGCATCCTTTCGCCTTTAGAGATTAAAAACACGCACAGGTCGAATTTCGCCACCATTGATCTCAGCCAACGCTACCGCGCGGTCATCGAGCATGGCACAGACGATTTCGTCCTGCACGACTGGGTTTTCAAGGGCATTGCGCTTTGCCACCGGCAAAAGCCCGACAGGCTGGCCAGAGGAAAGGCGTTGCGCCTCGACTTCGGTCAGGGCCAGCGCCGGGATGTCGTCCAGCGCGGTCTCAACCGGAAGCAGTTTCTTCATCACCTCTTCGGGGTCCATATCCAGCAGATCCTGCAGGGGAATGGCGTTCCCTTCCGAAAATGGCCCCGCCGATGTCCGGCGCAGCGCGGCGATATAGCCGACAGTGCCAAGGCGCAGCGCGATATCGCGCGCCAAAGATCGCATATACGCACCTTTGCCCGACACAACGTCGAGCACGGCGTGATCGCGATCTGGCATGTCGACCAGTCGAAGATCCTTGATCAGAATCGGACGTGGCTGCAACACCACATCTTCATCGCGGCGCGCAAGATCATAGGCACGCTTGCCATTGACCTTGATCGCCGAAAACTTTGGCGGCACTTGCTGGATTTCACCGATGAATTCACCCAGCACGGCCTTTATATCGTCTTCAGTCGGACGATGCTCAGAGGTTTCAATCACCTCGCCTTCGGCATCATCCGTACTGCGCGCTTCGCCGAATTTCAACGTTACGCGATAACTCTTGCTGCCATCCATGACATAGGCAACCGTTTTGGTTGCTTCGCCAAAGGCAATCGGCAGAACACCAGACGCCAGCGGGTCAAGCGTCCCGCCATGTCCGGCCTTGTTGGCATCCAGCAAACGACGCACCTGATTGACCACAGTCGATGACGTGATCTCCAGGGGCTTGTCGACCGCCAGCCAGCCATTAATGCTTTTACCGCGACGGCGACGCGCCATCAGTCGTCCTCATCTTCCGGGTCACCCGACCGGTCATCCACAAGATCCTGCGCGACATGCGGGTCGCGAAGGAGGGCACCCATATGGTCAGCGACATCAAAACTCTTGTCTTCGACAAATCGCAATGCAGGCACGTATTTCATATGAACCGTGTGGGCCACATGATTGCGCAGGTGTCCTTTCTGACGCATCAACGCCTTCATCGACGTTTCCGCTTCCCCGCCGCCAAGCGGGGTGAAGGATACCATTGCATTGCGCATATCCGGGGAAAGATTGACACCCGTGATGGTTACCGGGCGCCGGGTCAGTTCCGGATCGTAAATGTCTCCGCGCTCCAATGCCTGCGACAGCGCATGACGGATTTCTTCCGCCACACGGAGCTGTCGCTGACTTGGTGCTTTCGCCGGTTGCTTCGCCATTTCAGTTCCTCACCGTCTTACAGTTCGACGGCAATTTCCTCGTTCTCGAAGCACTCGATGACATCACCAGCCTGGATATCGTTGTATTTGGCAAACGACATACCGCACTCATACCCCTCGCGGACTTCCTTGACTTCGTCCTTGAAGCGACGGAGCGTCGAAAGTTCGCCAGAGTGAATAACGACGTCGTCGCGCAGCAGGCGTACACCGGCACCCCGTTTGACGATACCCTCGGTGACCATGCAACCGGCAATCTTGTTGCCAGAGATGGTGAAGATGTCGCGGATTTCTGCGTAACCCAGGAATTTCTCGCGAACTTCCGGGGAAAGCATACCCGACAGCATCTTTTTGATGTCATCAGCAACATCGTAGATGATCGAATAGTAACGAATATCAACGTTGTCACGGCGCGACTGTTCACGGGCCTGCTGGTTGGCACGCACGTTAAAGCCGATGATCAGGGCATTCGATGCCCGCGCCAGCGTCACGTCGGATTCATTGATACCACCCACGCCACTATGCAGAACGCGGACCGAGACTTCCTCGTTACCAAGCTTCTGCAAGGTGCCGATAAGGGCTTCGACAGAACCCTGCACGTCGCCCTTGATGACGATCGGGAGTTCTTTGACTTCACCGCTCTGCGAGAACATGTTCTCGAGCGCGGATTTCTTCATCGCAGCTGCCTGGGTTTCACGAATACGGCGCTGACGGAAGTCGGAAACTTCTCGCGCCTTGGCTTCGTTTTCAACAACCACGAAGTCATCACCGGCAGACGGAACACCGTTCAAACCAGTCACCTCGACCGGCATACCCGGGATGGCTTCGGCAACGCGGTTGCCGTGATCATCGATCAGGGCACGGACACGACCCCATTCCGGGCCGGTGACA
Source organism: Thalassospira sp. HF15 (assembly GCF_011806525.1). Lineage (GTDB taxonomy): Bacteria > Pseudomonadota > Alphaproteobacteria > Rhodospirillales > Thalassospiraceae > Thalassospira. The sequence goes on from NZ_JAAVKI010000002.1 coordinate 305,326, forward strand.
AAAATATCACCAGTGCGCAGCGTGCCGCGCTGAACCAGAACGGTTGCGACCGGACCGCGGCCTTTTTCCATGCGGGCTTCGACAACAACACCATCAGCAACACGTTCCGGGTTGGCTTTAAGATCAAGCACCTCGGACTGCAGCAGGATGGCTTCTTCCAGTTCGGTCAGGCCGAGACGCTGTTTGGCGGAAACTTCAACCGCCTGAACGTCACCGCCCATCTCTTCGACCACAACTTCATGCTGAAGCAGTTCGGTTTTCACCTTGTTGGCATTCGCGCCCGGCTTGTCGATCTTGTTGATCGCAATGATCATCGGAACGTCGGCAGCCTTGGCGTGGTTGATTGCCTCGATGGTTTGCGGCATGACCGAGTCATCGGCTGCAACAACCAGAACCACGATATCGGTAACCTGTGCACCGCGCGAACGCATTTCGGTAAATGCGGCGTGGCCCGGGGTATCGATAAAGGTGATTTTCGAACCTGTTGCCATGGTGACCTGATAGGCACCGATATGCTGGGTAATACCACCAGCTTCGCCGCCAGCCACGTCGGTAGAACGCAGGGCATCAAGCAACGAGGTTTTACCATGGTCAACGTGGCCCATGACGGTCACAACCGGCGGACGACCAACCAGCTGTGCTTCATTGTCATCGGCACTGACCAGTGCTTCTTCAACGTCGGCGTCGGAAACACGGCGCATATTGTGACCAAATTCTTCGACCACAAGCTGTGCGGTGTCAGGATCAAGGCTCTGGTTGATGGTCGCCATAACGCCCATGCTCATCAGGGTCTTGATAACGTCTGCCGCACGTTCAGCCATACGGTTGGCGAGTTCCTGGACAGTAATAACGTCCGGGATAACCACATCACGCACGACTTTTTCCTTTGGTTTCTGCGGGCCTTGGGCGCGCGCTTTTGCTTTGGCCTGCTGGCGCTTGATCGATGCCATGGAACGACGGCGACCACCTTCGTCACCGCTCATTGCATTATTGATCGAAAGCTTGCCACGACGACGGCCATCGTCGCCCTTGCCGCGCGCTGCACGGCCGGCCTCTTCTTCGGCGCGCTTGCGCGCGGCCACACGAGCGTTTTCCTCGTCAATTTCCTTGCGGCTTTTGGACTTGGCGTCAGCCGGGGCAGCACGACGACGTTCCTCGGGGACCAGCGGCTCTGCCGGTTCACCCTGCATGACGTTTTCTTCTGCCTTCGGTTTTCCAGCCGGTTTCGGCTTGGAGGTCTTGCCCTTGGCGGTCGACGCTGCAAGCTGCTGTTCGACCTCTTCTACAGACGGGGAGTCGCCTTTGGACGCAGCCGGTGCTTCATCCTGTTTGGCTTCTTCAGCCGCCTTGGATTTTGCCTCTTCTGCCTTGCGGGCGTCTTCCTCAGCCTTGCGTGCAGCTTCTTCACGCGCACGAACTTCGGCGTCCGCTTCTTCCTGCTTGCGGCGCTCTTCAGCAGCCTTCAAAGCAGCCATACGGGCAGCACGTTCGCTATCGGTCAGGTTACCGTGATCATCAACGGTCTGACGCGATTTCGGCTCTTCAACCGGCTCTTTCTTGACTTCCGGCTCCGACTTTTCTGCTGCCGGTGCCTGCTCTTCAACGAGATCCTTCTTCACTTCACGGAAGCGACCGGATTCGTTCTTTTCGAATGTACGCTTCTTGCGCACTTCGACGGTCACAGATTTTGACCGTCCATGCGAGAAGTTCTGGCGAACCTGCCCGGCCTCGATCGTCTTGCTCAATTCAAGCTTCGATCTGTTGAGGCTCAGCGGTTTCTTCTCCTGTTCGCGATCACTCATAATCCGTCCAACTTCCTCATTTCCTGCGGGATCGGGCACATCTGCCGATCCTGTCCTGTCCGTCTGGCGCTGGTCTGATTTCAGACAGCGCGAAATCCTTCAAGCCGCTTGCACGAAAGACCCAACCGCTTGGCAAGGCCTCCTGGCGCAACGGCCACATGTACTGCTTTTTCGCGACCAAAAGCCGCGCCGATTTCAGCAGCATCCAGAACGGAATAAATCGGCAGATCCCGGGCCTTGGCCTCGATCTTGGATTTTCCGTCTGCGGCACCATCGCGTGCCGCCAATATCAAGGCTGCGCCCTCGGCAATCTGGGCACGGGCCTTTTCAAATCCTGCAACAGCCTGTCCGGCACGTCGCGCCAGCGACAACAGATCGATACATTTGCGCGTCAGCAATTCTTCGATCCGGTCTGCAAGTGCGGTGTCGACCACGACTTTTTGCCGGGCCGCCCGGGCAAAGGCGTTCTTTGCACAGGCGGTATTTATCACATCCCGCGACGGGCACAACCATAATCCCCGTCCCGGCAGCCGTTCCTCAAGGTCGGGAACAACCGAACCATCCGGCCCGATTACAACCCTGAGAAGATCTTCCTTGTTCCGGACTTCGCCGGTGACAATGCACCGGCGTTCCGGAACCTCGGCTACCTTGCCGCCTTTACGATGCGACATGGCATCCTCCGATCAGGCTTAAGCCTCTTCGCCTTCAGCAGTTTCTTCGGTCTCTTCTTCAAGACCATCGAACCAGCCAAGCTTGCGACGGGCTTCCATGATCATGTCGTTGGCCTGATCCATGGTCATGGTATCAGCATCCCCGACATATTCGATCAGCTCGTCACTGGCGAGATCAGCAAAGTCTTCAAGGTTTTTGACATCGTTTTCGCCAAGGCGAACAACAACAGCCAGCGACAGACCCGGGAATTCTACCAGATCATCGGCAACCTTGAGCTCTTCACGACGCTTCTGAAGACGCTCTGCCTCTTCGGAAAGGAAGGTACGTGCGCGGTTGCGCAGTTCTTCGGCGATTTCCTCTTCGAAACCTTCGATCTCGGCCAGTTCTGCCAGCGGTACATAACCGACTTCCTCGATCGAGGTGAAGCCTTCGGCCACGAGGAGATGGGCGATAACTTCGTCAACATCAAGGGCCTTGATGAACATTTCCGCACGCTTGCGTGCTTCTTCCTGACGACGTTCGCTTTCGTCTTCCTCGGTCAGAATGTCGATATCCCAACCAGTCAGCTGGGAAGCCAGACGTACGTTCTGACCACGGCGGCCAATGGCAAGGCTCAGCTGATCGTCCGGAACGACGACTTCGATACGGTTGGTTTCTTCATCAATAACAACCTTGGTGACTTCGGCCGGGGCCAGAGCATTCACAACAAAGGTCGCCGGATCTTCCGACCACTGAATGATGTCGATTTTTTCACCCTGAAGTTCGGCAACAACGGCCTGAACACGCGAACCGCGCATACCGACGCAGGCGCCAACCGGGTCAATCGAGTTGTCCGAAGACAGAACCGAGATTTTCGCGCGCGAACCCGGATCACGGGCAACGGACTTGATTTCGATGATGCCGTCGTAAATTTCCGGAACTTCCTGGGCAAACAGTTTTGCCATGAAGGTCGGGTGGGTACGCGACAGGAAGATCTGCGGGCCACGCTGTTCACGACGCACATCAAGGATCAGGGCACGCACCCGGTCACCCTGACGAACGGTTTCGCGCGGGATCAGTTCTTCACGGCGCAGAATGGCTTCGGCACGACCGATATCAACAAGAACGTTGCCAAACTCGACACGTTTGACGACACCGTTGATGACTTCGTCCGCGCGGTCCTTGTATTCCTCGAACTGGCGTTCGCGCTCTGCATCGCGCACTTTCTGCACGATGACCTGCTTTGCGGTCTGGGCAGCGATACGGCCAAAATCAATCGGCGGCAGCGGATCAACCAGGAATTCACCAAGATTGATGTTCTCGTCACGGATACGTGCCTGTTCGAGCGACATCTGGGTGAAATCGTTTTCGATTTCATCGGTGACTTCGATGTAACGGGCGAGTTTGATCTCGCCGGTTTTACGGTCGATATGGGCACGAATGTCGTGTTCATGGCCATATCTGGAACGGCCAGCCTTCTGGATGGCCTGTTCCATAGCACCGAGAACCTCGTCACGATCAATGCCCTTTTCACGGGCAACGGCATCTGCGACCTGCAAAAGTTCCGGCCGCGGCATTCCCGAAGTTGCTTCCATATCCAACCTCTATTCTGCGTTATCGTCAGTCCGGCGATCACCGGTGACGTGCGCGATCAATTCATCTGTCAGCACCAATTTCGCTTTTGCGATATCGGCCAACGGCAACAAGACACGTTCGCCATCCACAATCAGGGCGACCGCATTATCTTCAATCCCATCCAGCAGACCGCTGAAACGGCGACGGCCATTAACAGCCATCACCAGTTCGACCTTTGCCTCGAATCCCTTCCACGCGTCAAAATGCGTGGCACGGGTCAGCGGGCGGTCGATACCCGGGGAACTGACTTCAAGGTGATAGGCACCCGAAATCGGATCCTCGACATCCATAAGGGCGGAAACGGTACGGCTGATCTCGGCGCAATCTTCAACATTGATGCTGCCTTTGGCATCCGGACGATCCGCCATGATCTGCAGGATATTGTGATCCTGACCTGTCATCGAAACCCGAACCAGTTCAAAGCCCAGCGCGTTGATTGACGGCTCGATAATCTCAGCGATTTTCGCCATCAACGGGTCTTTCAACTGTTGTCCAATCAGCTCAGCCATAAAGCGATGCCATACCCCAAAAAGCACAAAAGAGCGGGCGCAAGGCCCACTCTTTGTCAGAATTTACAAAAAGCTTGGCGGCTTTATACAGCCGGTTTGCGCAGAAATCAAGTGAGGATACCGGCACACAACGGCATTCAACCCAAGGATTCCGCGCGTATCCGCAAACGGGGTACCATCACCAGTCTTCTGCCATGAGCAGGAAACAAATCCGACGAAACCGGGACGCTTGCCGCCAAACCGGCAAACGCCTGCAGTGCCTTGGTTTTCCGCTTCTGTGACACACCGCACACGATTGCGTTTTCAGCACAGTTCTTTGCCAAACCCCAATGAGCTGCTCTCACACCATATCTTCATCAAACAATAAAGTCGACGCACCTGCGATATGCTGGAATCGCAGCACAGCCCTGATCCTGTCTGATCCGGGCGAAAAAGGTCATCAGACCAAGCGACTCCCGACACAGGGACATGACCTGCCTTCCCAAAAGAGCCTTACGACTGGCGCGGCTTGCGGTGGAATCGCAGATAAGTGCACTTCTTGCCCTGACGCAGCGCCTTTTGCTCATACCGGGTTTTTACCCAATCGCTTGGCGGCGTGCGCCAGTCTTCCGGGCCGTCGGCCAACCATTCAAAATCGGGATGGTTGTGCATATGCTGCAAGGTCCAGGAAATATACTGCATATCATCGCTGGCAACCCGGAACTCCGCGCCATCTTTCAGAAGGCGGGCAAGCAATGCCAGGTTCTTGGGTCCGATAAAGCGGCGTTCCGCGTGACGTTTCTTTGGCCACGGATCGGGAAACAGCAAAAAGGCCCGATCAAAACAGGCATCGACGAGCTTATAGAGCAGCGGGCGCGAATCATCGGCAATCACACGCACATTGCTCAGATTTCTCTCATCAAGATGGCGCAGCAGGCTACCAACCCCGTCCATAAACGGTTCGGCTCCGATGATCCCGACTTCAGGCTTTGCTTCTGCCTGACCGGCCAGATGCTCTCCGCCACCAAAGCCGATCTCAAGCCAAAGCTGGTCGGGCTTTGCGCCGAAATAGCTGTTGGGATCGACCCCATCCTGATCCGGATAGGTGATACCGATTTCAGGCAGCATCGCATCCACAAGGGCCTTGCGAGACTCCTTGAGCGGACGGCTGCCGCGACGGCCATAGAAATTCGGTCGATCAGCGGTCGGAATCGGGCGGTCTTTGTTGCGCATGGTCGTTTCTGTCGATCAGGGTCGGAATTACGGGTCGGGTCGTTTGAAAATCAAAACGGGCGGCCCGAGTTTTCCGGGCCGCCCGCCTCATATCACGTCATGCAATTTTGGCAAATCGCACTTTTTAGCGCACTTTTCGCCAATCAGGCACCGAATGCCGATTTCAGGTCACCGACCAGATCAGTGCGTTCCCAAGAGAAGCCACCATCGTCAGTCGGCTGACGGCCAAAGTGGCCATAAGCAGAAGACGGCGTGTAGATCGGACGGCAAAGTGAAAGATGCTCACGAATACCACGCGGGCTGAGATCCATCAGCTGACGCAAAACATCGCCGAGCTTCAGTTCGTCAACATTGCCAGTTTCATGGTTGTTAACGTAAAGCGCGAGCGGCTTGGACACGCCAATCGCATAGGCAAGCTGAATGGTGCATTTTTCGGCAAGGCCGGCCGCAACAACGTTCTTCGCAAGATAGCGCGCCGCATATGCAGCCGAACGGTCAACCTTGGTCGGATCTTTGCCCGAAAACGCGCCACCACCATGCGGGGCCGCACCACCATAGGTGTCAACGATGATCTTACGACCCGTAAGGCCGGCATCACCATCAGGACCACCAATCACGAAACGCCCCGTCGGGTTGATGTAGATTTCATCAGCCGGCGGCATCCAACCTTGCGGAAGGGCTGCTTCGATATAGGGCATGACCAGCTCGTGAACATCGCGCTGCGACAAACCATCAGCATGCTGGGTCGACACAACGACCGAGGTCGCTGCAACCGGTTTGCCAGCCGCGTAGCGGAGCGTCACCTGGCTTTTGGCATCCGGGCCGAACTGCGGAACCTTGCCGGAGTGGCGGTCAGCAGCCATAGCGCGCAAAATACGATGTGAAAACTGGATCGGTGCCGGCATCAGTTCATCGGTTTCGTTACACGCGTAACCAAACATGATGCCCTGGTCACCTGCGCCAAGGTCTTTTTCACCAGCAGAATCGACACCCTGTGCGATGTCTACAGACTGTTCATGCACGTGGCACTCGATTTCGGCCGTCTTCCAGTGGAAGCCTTCCTGCTCATAACCGATGTCACGAATAGCCTGGCGGGCTTTTTCGATCATGACGTCTTTGGTCACGCTTTCAGGGCCACGTACTTCGCCTGCCAGGACCACACGGTTGGTGGTGGCAAGGGTTTCGACGGCAACGCGCGAATCTTCATCCGCAGCAAGAAAAGCATCAACGATGGAATCGGAAATGCGGTCACAGACTTTGTCCGGATGACCTTCCGAAACAGATTCACTGGTAAATAGATAATCGGAAAGAGACATATAAGACCTTCTCCGGTAATGGGTTTCCAAAACTGGACCGGAGGGCTCCCGATACAAGGACTGTATCGATAGCGCCCACTTAGCCTTTTTTTGTGTGGTGGCAAGCGGTCCAAATCCGTCCACATTGATCAGTTCTTGTGCGAACTGTCCTGTCGCTTGTGCCTGATCGTTCTATGAAGGTCAAGCATCATTGCCGCAAAACCGTAACCCGAAATAGTTTGCTTCAGGGCCGGTTGCGCAGAAAAGACAAAGACGTGATTCACCTAAGGCGAATCACGTCCTGAGCCGAAATATTCCGGCCAAACTGGTTACTTCTGATCGGAATCAGCAGCCTGCAATGCACCCATCGATTTGACGAGTTCAAAGATTTTCTTGCGCTGGTTCGGATCGGTAATCCGGTAATAGGCACGCACCAGTTCGAGCGTTTCACGACGGTTCATCGGGTCGTTGTCAAACGGGTCCGGGCTTTCAGACATTTCACGACGTTCATGCACCGATTTCGATGAAATCTCGTCAGGCATGTCATCGAAGAAAAATGATACGGGCACATCAAGGACGCGGGACAGATCGTACAGACGCGATGCACCAACACGGTTGGCACCACGTTCGTATTTCTGTACTTGCTGGAACGTCAGGCCAATTGCTTCGCCAAGTTTTTCCTGGCTCATGCCAAGAAGTGTCCTGCGCAGGCGAACACGAGCACCAACGTGAATATCGACAGGATTTGGGGCCCCACTTGCAGTCCGGCCACGACCCCGACCGCGTGTGTTCTTTACCATCGTGTTTTCATCCTTAGGCGACATTTAAGGTTGTTCCTTCTTTCACTCCGACCTATCCATCCGTGATTTTGTGGGACAATTTCCGGACGGTTTGGCAAATTTTCCAGCCGCCTAGAGGGATTTCGGTATGCGTTTATATCCCATAGCGAGAACGGCAAAGAAGGAAACAATACCGTAAAATAGCAAGTCACGCCACAAATAATATACTGTTGTATGGTTTTTATCACTCAAAAGGGGGTACACAAGGATAGCCCTCTCCCCCAAGGGTAGGTCTGAAGCCACGCGCCCATAAGCATCGAACACCGCCGATACCCCTGTATAGGCTGCCCTGACCAACGGACGACCTTCCTCAAGAGTTCTAAAACGGGCTGCTGCCATATGTTGATATGGGCCTGCACTGTCGCCAAACCACCCGTCATTGGTAACATTTAACAACCAGTCGGGCTGATCGGCGCCATCAATTACCGCGCCGGGAAAGATCACTTCATAACAAATAAGCGGCGAAAAGCTTGGCATGCCGTTAACTGACAGCGTCTGAGGCCCAGGTCCGGAAGAAAAATCGGTCCGCCCTTCGGTCAGCTTGGGGAAGGGCAGGATTGAACGGAACGGCACATATTCCCCGAATGGCACCAGATGAAACTTGTCAAAGCTTGCGACAACATCGCCGCTGGCATCAATCACCTGAATGGCGTTCCAGACCTTGTATTCATCGGTATCGCGCGGATAGGTTCGTGGTGCACCGGTAATCAGGATATCATTTGGCCCAAGAATTTCGGCCATTTCCATGCGGGCTTGTGTCTGGGTTTCGACAAAAAAGGTCGCAGCCGTTTCCGGCCATATCACGATGCGCTTTTGATCAGGACGCAGGTTTTCGGGCCTTCTCGACATATCAAGCAGCAACGAAAAGTGCTGGTTTTGCAGTTCCGGGCGCCATTTTTCACGCTGGGCAATATTGGGTTGCACAATCTGCAAGATCGGCACATCTGCGGGCAAATCTGATAGTGCGACATTCGATGTATCCGGCCCGACCATCATCAGGCGCACCGCACCCCCACCCCACAATGCGACCGCAATCATCACACCGCCAATTGCTGCCAACTTGCCATGCTTCCCGACAACAAAGGCCGCAGGCAAGGTTGCAAACAGGGCCGTAAAAAAGGACAGGCCATAAATCCCCACCACCGAGGCAAACTGCATCGGTGCCGCATCAATCGCCCAGATATGACCCAAAAGGTTCCAGGGAAAGCCGGTCAACACATGACCACGCAGATATTCCACCACGGACCAGAACACCGCGAGCAACACGGCCCGGCTGACAAGACCATCACCCAGACGCCAGCTTGCCCAGACGGCCAACATGGGGAAAATTGCAAGGCCACCACCAAGCCCCAAAAGGGCAAACGGGATCATCCAGCCATAAATTTCCGGCTGGACCAGAAAGGCATGGCTCACCCAGTAAAAGCCTGCGGCGAAATGGCCGGTGCCAAACCACCAGCCGGCAGAAAGCGCCCCCTTGTTGCAACGAACGCCCTCAAGACTCCACAGAAGAACTGCAAAGCAAACCGGCAAAACAGGGATGATAAAGAAGGGCGGCAGAGCAAGAACCGCCACCGCCCCGGATAACAACCAGACAAAACGCCTGCGCCAGCCCGAAAGACCGGCCAGTCGGCGCGCCGTGGCTTCAATCATCCGCTTTTTCCTGCGTTTCCGTACCTTCGGCAGGGGTTTGATCGTCGCGGCGCATCATGTGGATGCGCAAGCGGCGAATGCGCCGTGGGTCTGCATCAAGGACTTCGAACTGAATACCGCTGGGATGTTCGATCAACTCGCCACGGGCGGGAACACGCCCGGCCAGCGAGAAGACAAGACCACCAAGCGTATCGATGTCTTCATCCTCATCTTCGTCCAGCAAGCCAAAGGACAGCTTTTCTTCAAGGTCTTCGACCTCAAACCGGGCGTCAGCAATATAGCACCCGTCCGAAAGACGGATCAGTTTGGGTGTCTGGTCGATGTCATGTTCGTCATCAATCTCGCCAACGATTTCCTCGACCAGATCCTCGATGGTGATCAGACCATCGATCCCGCCGAACTCATCAACCACCAGCGCCATGTGCGTGCGCGACAATCGCATTTCCGACAACAGATCCAGAACGCGAATGGCCGGTGATACGAACAATACCCGGCGCAGCAATGACTGCAGGCTGAATTCCCGACCGGCAGCAACACAGCCCAGCACATCCTTGATATGAACCATGCCAGCAATATCATCGAGGGTGTCGCCATAAACCGGCAAACGCGAATGGGCCTTCTTGACCATCACATCGACCAGTTCCTGCAACTCGATATCCTTGGGAACAGCGACAATATCGGCGCGCGGAATCATGACGTCCTCTGCCGTCATGTCGCGAAGGGCAATAATGTTTTCAAAAAGGGAACGTTCGTGCAGCGAGACCGGCTCGTCATCTTCTTCGGTTCGCTCGGCGAGTTCTTCGAGCGTATCACTCAGCGAAGCTTCGCCATTGCGTGACTTGCCACGCTTAAGCCCCAGAGCAGAGGCCACATTATCCCATAAGGAGCCGCTATCATCAGCTTCCTGAAGTGTATCCTCGCCTGTGCGAGGGCGCATACTCTCGTGGTCGTCGTCGCGTTGACTAGAGTCGTTCATGGGTCGGTTTCGACATCCTTTAATTCAAACAAACCGTTATCTAATTAGGCTCATCTTCAATCGGCGCATAGGGATCATCAATCCCAAGTCCGGCAAGAATTTGGCGTTCAAGGTCTTCCATCTCTTCGGCTTCATCATCAACCATATGATCGTAACCGACAAGATGCAGCGTGCCATGAACTGCAAGATGAACCAGATGATTTTTCAAAGTCTTTTGCTGTTCTATGGCTTCGCGGGCGCATGTTTCACGCGCAATGACGATATCACCCAGCATCAACGGCATATCAGGTGCCATCATAAAGGCCTCGGCATCCTCAGCACTTTCAAGAGCAGCAAAGGACAACACATTGGTCGGTTTATCTTTTTCCCGATAATCACGGTTCAATATCCGAACCGAAGCATCATCGGATAGCCGCACACCAATTTCAATCACCGGCGCAACCGACAAAAGCGACGCCCCGTCGCCTTCGTCTTCGGTCCCATCAGTCGGCACCGCATTTTCATCCCAAAGGGCTCCGTCAGAAAGCGCGCCGTCAAGGGCCGCTATCACTGCCGCTTCGATGGCCGCGATCTCGTCGCGTTGCCAGTCACCTGCTTCGACTTCAAGGTCCAGATCAAGCGGTGCCGTCATCGCCTGCGTCCTTGCCAGTGCTGTCCTTGCCACCGCGATAACCTTTTTTAAGGCGATCACGCAGGGCATCCGCCGCGTCATAGGCCTGGACAATCTTGGTCACAAGGTGATGGCGCACCACGTCGCGCTGATCAAACTTGACGGTGGCAACCCCTTTGACATCGCCAATGGTTTCAAGCGCATCACGCAAACCCGACTTGGTGCCATCCGGCAAATCGATCTGGGTCATGTCACCCGTCACCACCATGCGCGAACCTTCACCCAGACGGGTCAGGAACATTTTCATCTGCATCGGGGTGGTGTTCTGTGCTTCATCCAGAATGACAAAAGCATGCGACAGGGTTCGACCACGCATAAAGGCCAGCGGGGCGACTTCAATCTCGCCGCTTTCCATGCGCTTGATCACGACATCACCCGGAAGCGTGTCATGCAATGCGTCATAAAGCGGACGCAGATAGGGGTCGACCTTGTCTTTCAGATCACCGGGCAAGAAACCAAGGCGTTCACCGGCTTCGACCGCCGGACGCGACAGGATAATGCGATCAACCTGACCCAGAATAAACGCCTGCACCGCCATGGCGACCGCAAGATAGGTCTTGCCGGTACCAGCCGGACCGATACCAAAAATCAGCTCATTATCAAGGATCGCTTCGACATAATCCTTCTGGCGCTTGGAACGCGGGGAAATACGGCGTTTCTTGGTTTGAATGGTCAGGCGCGAACCGCCAAACATATCCTTGGTCTGGCCACTCCAGGGATCAGCATCGTCCGGTTCGGAAAGGCGCACCGCACCATCCACCGTTTCGACATCGACATGATCTATTTCCTTGTCACGCAGACGCGCATACAGCTGGGCCAGAACCTTTTTGGCCTGTGCGACCTTGGCCGGATCACCGGCCAGCATCACCACAAGTCCGCGGCTGGAAACCTGAACACCGGTGCGCTCAGACAGACGCGTCAGGTTTTCGGCCTGCGGGCCATACAAAACCTGAGCAAGCGCGTTGTCCTGAAACTCGATCTGATCGGAATCCTTTGGGGCGTGTTTGGTTTTGGTGTTGGTCTTGCTTTTTGTGGGGGTGCCGCTCACGCAACGTTCCTTTCAGAATTCTGGTCGTTTCGGGTGGCGTCGACCAGTTCGCCGCCAAGGGAATTAGGCAGCGCTTCGGTTATTTTCAAGCGCAAGATCTGTCCAAGCGCTGATTCGGGCAAACCGCTGACATGAACCGGCTGCATATAGGGGCTTTTGCCGACAAGCTGGCCTTCATACTTGCCATGACGTTCCAAAAGAACATCCATCTCCTTGCCGACACTATTCTGGTTAAACACCAGTTGCTGTTCGGCCAGCAGCGCCTGCAAACGCATGATCCGTTCGGTTTTGACTTTTTCAGGTACCTGCAGTTCCATCGCCGATGCCGGAGTGCCCGGGCGCGGACTGTATTTGAAGCTAAACGCCTGAATGAAGGTGATGTCGCGCACGATTTCCATCGTGTCTTCGAAATCCTTGTCAGATTCGCCGGGGAAACCGACGATAAAGTCCGAAGACAGGGCAAGGTCCGGGCAGGCATCCTTCAGCCGGTTGGCGATATCACGATAATCCGCGTTGGTGTGTTTGCGGTTCATCGCCTGCAAAACGCGGTCACCGCCGGCCTGAACCGGCAAATGCAGGAACGGCATCAGTTTCTTGAGATCGCGATGGGCGGAAATCAGATCCTCATCAACATCGCGCGGATGCGACGTGGTGTAGCGAATGCGATCCAACCCGTCGATTTCGGCCAGCTCACGCAACAACCGACCAAGCGTCCATTCACCACCATTGGGTGCTTCGCCGTGATAGGCATTCACATTCTGCCCCAAAAGGGTCAGTTCACGTGTGCCTTGCGCGACAAGCTGCTTGGCTTCGCGGATAACATCGGCACCGGGCCGCGAATATTCAGCACCGCGGGTATAGGGCACCACGCAGAACGTGCAGAACTTGTCACAGCCTTCCTGAATGGCAAGAAACGCGGAATAGCCCTGCTTGGAAACCTGCTGCGGCAGATGATCAAACTTTTCCTCAGCCGGGAAGTCTGTATCAACGATGCGATTGCGGCCAACCGCTCGATTGGCACGCGCGACCATTTCCGGCAGTCGATGATAGGTCTGCGGACCAAACACCATGTCAACCATGGGTTCGCGCTTCATCAGTTCAGCACCTTCGGCCTGCGCAACACAACCCGCCACCGCGACAATCATCTTGTCGCCGCCATTGGCTTCTTTGGCTTCCTTGTGCTTACGCACGCGCCCCAGATCCGAAAATACTTTTTCGGCAGCCTTTTCGCGAATGTGGCAGGTATTGAGGATGACCATATCGGCCCCCTCGGCACTGTCGACCGACTGGTAGCCCAGCGGCGCCAGAACATCCTGCATGCGCTGACTGTCATAGACATTCATCTGACAGCCATAGGTTTTTACAAAAAGTTTCTTCGCTTCTGTCACGCCAGATCCGTTTCGCTCTCTCAAAACGCCGAAAAGCGGTGTGATCGCTCACACCGCGCTTGGGTTCCGGACAATCGGTGAACGGAACCCGTCGGACATCTCGTTATCTGAAATCCCGGTCAGATGAAACCGAATTTCACATCAACCGGTATATTATACGGCAAAACGATCAGGAGCCGAACTGTCGATCCGGACCAAACAGGCGAAAATCTTCCGAAATGATCGCAAGCGGCGAAAAACCAATCAGCTCGCCCGACAGATCGCTGTCAATCAACTGAACCGGCACACCCTGATGCAGGCCACGCAAAGCTGCCTGATGTCCCTGGGCAACGCGGGCTTCACACATCCGGGCAAGTTCCTTGCGTGATCCGGCTGCATCTGCCAGCGTCACGGGTGAATGGACAACAATCTCGACCGTCACCTTACCAAGCGCGAGAAACTGCCACAAATGCGGCACCAAGTCCATATCCCCGTACCAGGAATAAAACGCCCGCAAATCACGGCCAATCGGCGCCCCGTCAAGACGGGTGGCGGCAATCGAAATCGGCTGGAATTTGACCGGCGATCCATCCGGCATCACCCGCTCAGCCGCGGCAAACAAAGTTGATTTGAACGGCAACACACGGTTGCCATCGTTGCTTGTCCCTTCCGGGAACAGGATCAGCTTGTCACCATTGCCCAGACGTGCGCTCAGTTGATCGTTCTGTTCGCGCGATCGGGCCGCACGGCGTTCGATAAAGGTCGTGCGGGAAAGTTTGGCAAGCAAACCGACAACCGGCCAGTTGGCAACTTCGGTCTTGGCGATAAAGCTGCCACGGGTCAGTGCGCCCAGAACCGGGATATCAAGATAGGACGCGTGGTTGGCAACGATAACGCCCGGCCCGTCCATCATATCAACGCCCGAAACCCGAACTTCGATATGCAGGATGCGCAGGCAAAGGGCGTGATAGAAACGCGGCAATTCTTCAGCCAGCTTCAACCGGCCGGCAATTGCGACGATCTGCACCGGCAACAAAACCAGTGTCAGAAGCGCATAGGCCGTCAGGCGAATGGCAGCACACACATAGCAGTTCACGATACCCTCGCGGTGCGTTCGTAATGCTTGTAATAGCGATCCGTCACCTTTTCAGTCGGCAACACGATGCAGATATCCGTGGTGTTGAACTGATGATCAATCACCGCCCCATCGCCGACAAAGCCACCCAGACGCAGATAGCCCTTGATCAGTGGCGGCAGATCGCGCAGCGCCTGACGCTGGTCAATGCCATTGATCTCGGCACGCATCATCGGCTCGTATCGATCTTCAATCGCGCGCGGGCGCATGTCTTCGGGGGCAAGGTGATTGTGATGCAGATAGGTCAGAACATCCTTGAAGGCATCCGGATCGGTACCGTGGAACGATGCACAGCCAAACATCAGTTTGATGTCGTATTTGAAAACATAGGCCGCGATCCCCTGCCACAAGAGCTGCAAGGTCGGCATGGTGCGGTATTCGGCCTCAACACAGGAACGGCCAAGTTCCATGATTTCGCCGGTTTCCTTTACCGCATTAAGCATGCTTTCGATGTGGTATTCATCCGCGCTGTAAAAGCCGCCATGTTCGTTGGCAACCGACTGGCGCAGCAGGCGATAGGTGCCAACAACCCCGTCGGCCCCGCTTCCGCGGCTGTGATCCAGAACAAGAAGATGGTCGCACAGGGGATCATAGTGATCAAAGTCGCGCTTTTCGGCAGCCATTTCGTCGCTTGGTTTGGCGCCGCGCTCTTCATAGAACACTTTATAGCGAAGCTTCTGACTGGCGAGAATTTCGTCCTGATTCTCGGCAAGGCGAACCTCAAGCCGTTGAAGCCCTTTTTCGTCACGCATGACAACACCCTTTCGTTCAACTGCACGGATTTTGCGCAAGAATTGGGTGAAGAGCGAGTGAAGGCTTTGTGAAGAACAGGTAACAAAATTATGAAGGCCACTTGCCTGTTACAGCAAGTGGCCTTGATAACCGGAAGTCCAATGCACCCCTGAGCGGCAGATTTACTTGCCGTCTTTCAAAGGAACACCATAAAGCTCAAGTCGATGGCCGACCAGGCGATAGCCCAGTTCGATGGCGATCTCTTCCTGAAGCTTTTCGATTTTTTCGTTCGAAAACTCGATCACGTCGCCTGAGCGCATGTCGATCAGGTGATCATGATGCTCTTCGGTCAGTTCCTCGTAACGCGCGCGACCGTCGCCGAAATCGTGTTTTTCAAGGATATCTGCCTCTTCGAACAGGCGGACAGTGCGATACACGGTCGCAATCGAAATCTTTGGATCAATGTCAGTGGCCCGACGATAAACCAGTTCGACGTCCGGGTGGTCTTCGGACTCAGAGAGCACACGGGCAATCACCCGGCGTTGGCCCGTCATTTTCAGGCCCGCGTCGATGCATTTCTGCTCGATAGTTGATTCTGCAAGCATTGTCTTGTTTCTCGTTTCCGTTTCCGGTTCCACCTGTCCCCAGCCGAGACGTGTCTCTGGCGTCGATCTCTTGTGGCTCAATATTGAAAAATCCGCCACATATCGCAAGGTTGAATTCGCGATAAAATCCGCTTCCTGTAAATCGCTGGTATTAACCACCTGCGATCACAATCATATCGGCATTCTCGTGCCCACTTGCCACCCGCGATGAAGGACGCTACTTCAAAGTCACGCATCAAGGCAGGAGACCGCATGGCCACCGCAACCCCGGACCAGAAAATAGACATCACCACGGACGTCTGCCCGATGACGTTTGTGCGCACCCGTCTCAAACTTGAAACCATGACACCGGGCCAGGTTCTTGAAGTTACACTTAGCAACGGTGAACCGTTAAAAAACGTTCCGCGCTCCGTAACCGAGATGGGCGATGAAGTCATCGAACTGGTCGAAATCGCTGATACACCGGGAATCTACCGGCTTACAATCCGCAAGGGATCGTGAAACTAGAAGTTCCAATGCAGGCTTACACTACAACAGGTTGGCGCTCAAAACCACACTATTTATGTGGATATAATGGATTAAAATTGCTCCAAATTGCCTAAGACCATGTTGGGAAACCAAACTTTCTTTGATGGCTCAGGCGGGCACTTCGCATCGGGAAAATCTTCTCGGTCCCAAGCCTAGATCAAACGTTCAAGAACGAGTGCATCAACTTTAAGGCCATCAGGCCGGGAATAGTATCGCTTGCGACGCCCGATCTCGGAAAAGCCGTTCTGACGATAAAGCGCGATCGCGCCGTCATTATCGACCGCCACTTCCAACAAGATACGGGTAACACCGGCCGCCTCAAGGCGCTCCTTGACGGCATCAAGCAATGCACGCCCCACCCCCATGCGCCGTGCATCGGGGGCGACCGTAATCGTATTGATTTCCGCCTCGTCCATCACAGCCTGCATCAGAACAAAGCCAAGCGGCTGGTCCTTGGCATTTTTCGACGTGTCGCCAGGTCGATAGGCCAGAATGCCAAATGCACCAAGCACATCAAGCAGCCGGATGATCGCATCTGCATCCCACGCATCGTCAAACCCTTGTGCATGCAGCGCACTTGCCAACGGCGCGAAGGCCGCCGTCAGCGGCACCAGCACAATTTCCGGGTCCGAACCGTCGGCCATGTCTCCGACATCAGTGGGATCAGGTGGTGTCATTTCCGTTTCTGCGGTCCCTGATCTTCAATGCGACGTGCATCGGGTGCCCGCAAGTAAAGTGGCACCGGGGCAAGATTCTCGCCGCTTTCCCAGCGCTCCGCCGCAATTCTTGCCACATTGCCCGCCCGCGGAAGGCCCGGTGCCGTGCAATCATAAAACGCATCGGGCGCATGGGCCGCCGCCGTCAAAAGACGCGGTGTGGCATCACCGGCAAGCAACGTATCACCGGGCGGCGCCATCATAAGCGCCTGACGCGGTGCGACACATTCAGCGGTGCTGAGCGGGCGCTTTTTGCCATCAAAGGCCTGGGCAAAGATCTCGTTTCGTTTGCTATCAAGGGCAACAAGGATATTGCGTCCCTGCTGGTCACGCTCGGACACGCCATAGGCAACGGCTTCAAGCGAACTGACACCAACCACCGGGATCTTGCGCGCCAGACCAAGGGCGCGCGCGGTTGAAAGACCAATCCGCATGCCGGTAAAGGCACCAGGACCAACGGTTACGGCAATCCCGTCAATGTCAGAAAAATCGACTTTTGCGATTTCGAGACTTTTGGCGATGAACCCCATCAGATGTTCGGCCTGACCCCGTTCCATATCCTCATATAGTTCACCCTTGACCGCACCATCAATCAGAACGGCCGTCGACAGCGACGTTGAGGCGGTATCAATCGCCAAAATCGTCGGTCCGGACTTTTCCGTCTTTGTCTTTGCGGCTTCTGATGCGCTATGGTCGGCGCCATCTGATGTGCGCGACTGTCCAGTCAGCATTTTCTTTATGTAATCGGTGAACGACAAGAACAGGGGGCCTCCGGCGATGGCGCTGGTCGAAATTACGCCACAAGAATATGATGTCGAAATTGATATCGTCTATGCCACGGATCGCAATTTCACCGGGGCACCGATTTATTCACGACCTGCCTGCTACCTTCATGCCGATGCTGCCAAATGCCTGAAAAAGGCCTCTGCCATGGCGCGCCGTCAGGGGGTGAAATTGCGCATTCTTGATGCGTTTCGTCCGCAAGAAGCACAACGTGCCCTTTGGAACCATTCGCCCAACCCCGATTTCGTCGCCAACCCGGATTTCGGATCGCCACATGGTCGTGGTGTGGCCATTGATCTAACCCTGATTGATCAAAACGGCAAGGAACTGGATATGGGGGCAGGGTTTGATGAAATGCATATCCGGTCCTATCACGGGTCTGATTTGATCTCCAAACAGGCAGAAGCCAACCGTTTCCTGCTGCTTGGCATCATGGTCAGTGCCGGGTTTGAATATTACGATCACGAATGGTGGCACTATCAATTACCCAATGCACGCGCACGTTATCCGCTGTTTTCCGATAGCTCGCTGCCCGAACCAATGATGATCAAGTAAACAAAATGGCGGGACATTACGGCCCCGCCATTTTTCAATTCGCAGGAAGGCAAATGACCAAACTCAGCCTTCCAAAAGTGCCTGTCCGTTTTCCAAATCAAAAAGCGACATCCGCGCACCATCAATCACGATCCCGATATCGGCCCCCGGCTTGAATGCCTGTTCCGGGCCGCTTCGCGCCGTCATTTCCGCACCGGCAACGGCAAGACGGACATACTGATCGGGGCCTGTCGGCTCTGCCAGCACGACGCGCGCCGAAATCCCGGCATCATCAAACATCAAATGTTCCGGCCGCGCGCCGAGTGTCATCGGACGCCCAACCATTTCATTTGCCTGGGCAGGCACATCAACCAGTGGCAATTTGCCTTTGCCAGTATCGAAAAACATCTGATCGCCTTCGCGCACCAGTGTTCCATCAACGAAATTCATTGTCGGTGCACCGACAAAACTGGCGACAAAGCGGTTTGCCGGGCGGCGATACACATTTTCCGGGGTATCGGCCTGCTGGACGCTGCCCCGATCAAGCACGACAACCTTGGTTGCCAGTGTCATCGCCTCGATCTGATCGTGGGTGACATAGACAATCGTTCGACCCAGACGCTCGTGCAGACGTTTAAGCTCGATCCGCATATCTGCACGCAGCTTGGCATCAAGGTTCGATAGCGGTTCATCAAACAGGAAAACCGCCGGCTCGCGCACAAGAGCGCGCCCAATCGCAACGCGTTGCTGTTGCCCGCCAGAAAGCTGGGATGGCTTGCGATCGAGAAGCGGCGTGATCTGCAGAAGTTCGGCAACTTCTTTCACACGTTCTTCAATATCGGGCTTTGGCATTCCCGCCATCTTAAGGCCAAAGCCGATATTCTTGCGCACCGACATCGTCGGATACAGCGCATAGGACTGAAACACCATCGCGATATCGCGTTCGTCCGGTTCAAGTGCGGTAACATCGCGGCCATTGATATCAATGGATCCACCGGTCACGGGTTCAAGTCCGGCAATCATGTTCAGCAATGTCGATTTGCCGCACCCCGATGGCCCCAACAGCACCAGGAAATCTCCGTCAGAAATTTCCAGATTGATGTTTTCCATCACCGTGATCCCGGCATAGGCCTTGGTCACATCGCGAAGTTCGACGCCATTCATTCCCGTTATCCTTTCACTGCACCTGCGGCAATGCCGCGTACAAACAGCCGCCCGGAAAGCAGATAAACCGCAAGCGTGGGCAAGGCCGTCAGCATGGTTGCAGCCATATCAACATTGTATTCCTTCTCGCCGAACTGAGAGCCGACAAGGTTATTCAGTGCCACCGTCATCGGCTGGCCCGAACGCCCGCCAAAGGTCAGGCCCAACAGGAAGTCGTTCCAGATGTAGGTGAACTGCAAAATCATCGCGACACCAAGGATCGGCAGCGACAATGGCAACATCACATGCCAGAACAATGCCCAGAACCCGGCCCCGTCAATGCGGGCCGCTTTCAACAGATCCTGCGGAACGGTTTTGAAAAAGTTGCGGAACATCATCGTGGTAAAGGCAACACCCCAGATGACATGCACCAAAATAAGCCCCGGAATGGACCCGAAGATCCCCAGTTCGCGGATCATGATGATCAGCGGATAAAGCGTGACCTGCGGTGGAATGAACATCCCGACCAGAAGGGCTGCAAACATCACATTCGCCCCCTTCATTTTCCATACCGCCAGCGAATATCCCGTCACCGCACCCAGCCCGACAGACAGGATAAGGGCCGGGATGACAATCTGGACCGAGGTCATGAACGAAGATGATAACCCGCCGCATTTCTTGCCAAGTGTCTGGGTGCAGTCGCCAAGCCAGGCTTTGCTCCAGGCCGCAAAGCTCGGGTCGGCTGGCAGGGTAAAGATGCTGCCATTCCTGATTTCATCCATTGATTTCAGTGATGTTGAAATCATGATGAAAACCGGGGCCATGATCATGATGGCTGCCAGGCATAGCAATCCGTAAAGGGCCCATCGATTGTATCGCATGATCAATGCCCCCGCCCGCCGCGCTCTTTTTTGAGCTCGAAATAGATATACGGGGAAATCACGGCAATCACGGTGCACAGCAAGACAAACGCACCAGCCGCCCCCAGACCAAGTTCCTGACGGTTCAGGATATGATCAACCACAAAACGTGCCGGCAAATCCGATGAAAAGCCCGGCCCGCCACCGGTCAGCGCGACAACAAGATCAAACGCCTTCATCACAATCGCACTCATCAGAATAAAGACCGTGAAGAAAACAGTGCGCATCATCGGCGTGATGATATGCAGATAAACCCGCCATACCGGAATGCCATCGACGCGCGATGCCTTCCAGATATTGGGATCAATATTGCGAAGACCGGCCAAAAACAACGCCATGCAAAGCCCGACCTGCTGCCAGATTCCGGCAATTGCCAGCGTGTAAATCGATCTGTCAGGCCGCACGATCCAGTTAAATTCGAAACTGGCCCAGCCAAGGGCACGCACGGCTTCTTGCAGGCCAAGTCCCGGGTTCATCACCCATTGCCAAATAACACCGGTGACAATGAACGACATCGAAAGCGGCAGCATAAAGAGGGTTCGAAACATTCCCTCTGCCTTGACCCCGCGATCAATCAGGATTGCCAGCAAATAGCCAAAAACAACACAGCCGCCGATAAACAAGAACCCGTGAATCGCCAGATTCTGCATCGCCGTCCACCAGCGTTCATTGGCAAACAGGCGGACATACTGATCAAAACCGGTGAATTTATAGACAGGTAAAAGCCGGGAACGGGTCAGAGAGATGATGAACGTCCAAATGATAAACCCGTAAAAGCAGACAATCGTGATTGTCATTGCCGGGATCAGCGCCACACCAGCACTCCATTGGGGCCGCCAACGCTTTTTTCCAGACTTGATTGGGATTTTTTGATCGTCGGAACGCTGCAACACGTCCGGTGCCGGTTCGGCCATGACATTCTCGCCTATTTGTAAAGGCGCCGCTGCACCCACGTTCGTGGCATCAGCGGCGCTTTTTCACAATGTCCCAAGTTTCGCAAAGTCGTTATTTTGCGTAGGAAATTGCCTGCTGGAATTGCTCCTGACCCTCTTCCGGGCTCATATCTGCACTGTTCCAGAAATTGGAGATGCTGTCATCAATCGCACCCGACACCGCACTTGGCACACCGAACAAGCCAGTGCTGACAAGGTGCGTTTTCTTGTCCTGAAGGGTTTTGATTGCGGTTTGCGCACAGACGTCAAAGCTGTCCGCAGGAACATCAAGACGGGCCGGAATCGATCCCTTTTTCTTGTTAAAGGCAATCTGCACATCGGGTTCAAGCATCACCTGCGCCATCAGCGCCTGTGCCGGAGTCGCATCCTCGCCATCCATGGCCGAGAACGCAAAGGCATCCACGGTCATGATATAGGCTTTATCAATTGCCGGTGCGAAGGCACAGCCGACAGTCGTACCGGGCTCGATCCCCGCAGCAATAATTTCACCTTTGGCCCAATCGCCCATGAACTGGAAGGCGGCATCACCCTTGGCAACCATGTTTGTTGCTTCGTTCCAGTTCCGTCCCGGGCTTGCCTCGTCGACAAATGGCTTCAACGCGGCAAAGGTTTCAAACACCTTGCGCATCGTATCTGATTTCAGAAGGTCATCATCAAGCGTGCTGTAAAGCTCGGCATAAAACTCACGACCCGCAACACCCAACAGGACGCTGTTGAACATGATGCGTTCCTGCCAGGGCTGACCACCAAGACCAATCGGGGTCACGCCAGCGGCCTTAAGCTTTTCTGCCGCAGCAATAAAGTCGTCCCAGGTTTCCGGGACCTCAACGCCAGCTTCTTCAAGCACAGACGTGTTATAGAACATCCAGTTCTCGCCATGGATGTTGATCGGTGCGGCAATATAATTGCCGTCATATTTCGCCGCTTTGACAATCAACGGCGGCAGCTTTTCATCCCAGTTTTCAGCCGTTGCGACCTCGCCAACATTGGCCAAAAGCCCCTGATCGGCCAATTCGCGCAGTTGCTGACCAATGGAAAACTGGAAAACAGCTGCCGGATCGCCGCCCAGCATGCGGTTAACCGCCGCTGCACGCGCATTGCCACCACCGGCAATCGGGGTATCGACCCAGGTTCCGCCTTTGGCCTCGAACGCCTTGCGGATTTCGCCAAGGGCTGCCTGTTCACTTCCCGAAGTCCACCAATGCAGGACTTCTGCAGTCTGGGCATGAAGTGCACCGGCGGATATACCGACGCTCAGAAACGCCGCACATGCGGCAAATTTTGAAAATTTCATCATAACGGATGTTCCTCCCTAAAGGACACGTTCACGCCCGACTTCTTATTAATGTGCACGGTCGGAAAATCGTAACGTTACGATTTTTTTGATAAGCGCTTTATTCACCCTTGTCAATCACCAAAACCTTACCATAATGGGCGCATACAAGAATACGGAATGTACTTTCCTGTATTTTCCGAAACGTTACGATTTTGGATGCATTCAACAAAGACATCCAAGGCTAGGGCAAGGAAGCGAACATGACCAAATCATTTCCTGACGGTTTCCGCTGGGGTGTCTCAACATCGAGTTATCAGATCGAAGGTGGCGCAAAAGATGACGGGCGCGGTGCCAGCATCTGGGACACATATTGCGCAACGCCGGGCCGGGTTGCCAATGGCGATGACGGCAGTGTCGCCTGCGACCATTATCATCGCTGGGAGGAAGACCTTGATCTGATCAAGGGACTGGGCGCGAAACATTACCGGTTTTCCGTGATGTGGCCGCGCGTGATCCCAGACGGCACCGGCAAGGTGAATGAAGCCGGTTTGGATTTTTACAGCCGCCTGATCAACGGCATGCTTGAACGTGGCCTTGAACCCTGGCTGTGCCTTTATCACTGGGATTTGCCGCAGGCTCTTCAGGATCGCGGTGGCTGGACCAACCGCGACATCGTCGACTGGTTTGGTGACTATACCGAGCTTCTGGTAACCCGTCTGGGTGACCGGGTGAAATCATGGGTCACCTTTAACGAGCCCAATGTCGTGGCGTGGATTGGCCACGAAGAAGGCCGCCATGCGCCGGGGATTACCGATCCGCGCGCCGCAATGCGCGCCGCCCATCACCTGAACCTGTGCCATGCACGCGCAACCGAGGTGATCAAGAACCATTATCCCGATGCGCCTGTCGGCTTTGTCTTGCCGATGCACAAGGGCTATACGCTTCCGCATCGTCGCGAACAGGATGCGCATCTGATTGATCTGTTCGAAGCCAAATGGAACGGCGTATTTCTTGATCCGGTGTATTATGGCCGGTATCCCGACCTGATTATGGACCGTATGGCGCCCCATATTCAGGATGGTGACCTTGAAGCCATCAAAACCAAGGTCGATTTCCAGGGATTGAACCAGTATTTCCCAAGTTATATTCAGGCTGCCGAAGGTGAAGCATGGCCCTTCAAGCATGCCCAGCCGCCCAATTATTTCCGCC
This sequence comes from Thalassospira sp. HF15, assembly GCF_011806525.1. GTDB lineage: Bacteria > Pseudomonadota > Alphaproteobacteria > Rhodospirillales > Thalassospiraceae > Thalassospira. The sequence goes on from NZ_JAAVKI010000002.1 coordinate 329,514, forward strand.
GCACCGAAATGGGCTGGGCGATTGACGGGGATTGCTTCTATCGCACGATGAAAATCCTGCAGGATGATTATGGCAATCCACCAGTTTTCATCACCGAAAACGGTGGTGCCTTCACCGATATTCCGCAGGCAAACGGCCAAATCGATGATCAGGACCGCATCGCCTATTACACCGAATATCTTGAAGCGTTGCTTCGCGCGTCCTCCGAAGGTGCCAATATTCAGGGTTACATGCCGTGGTCACTGCTTGATAATTTCGAGTGGGCGTATGGCTATGAAAAGCGTTTCGGTCTGGTGCATGTTGACTACACCACCCAGAAGCGCACCCCCAAGGCATCCTATGATTTCATGCGCAAGGTGATTTCACAGAACGCATTGCCATAGGCCAACCGGGCGCTTAGATTGTCCGAAATTTGAATGGAACGGACCTGTATATGTCTGCTGCTCGCCCCAATTTGCGCACGATTGCCGATCGGCTTGGATTGTCGATCACGACAGTCTCGCGTGCGCTGAAAGACGGGCCGGAAGTCAAACCCGATACCGTTGCGCGGGTAAAGGCAGCCGCAGCAGAAATCGGTTATCAGCCAGATGCCCGTGGCGTCATGCTTCGAACCGGCAAAACCATGCAGGTCTGTTCCATTCTGTATTCCCCCGAAGTCGGCGATTATGGCGATCCGGGCTTCCTGGCCCAGGTCGAAAGCCTGACACAGGGGCTTGAAGCCGATAATTATTCCCTGCTGGTGCTGGCCCAGACCCGCGGCGAAGATCCGCTTGATCCGGTGCGCAAGGTCCATACCCAGCGTCTGGCAGATGCTGTGGTGTTTTCGCGCACAACCTTGCAGGACAGCCGCGCGAAATACTGCCTGCAACATGACTTTCCGTTTGTCAGCTTTGGCCGTACCGAACTTCTGACACCGCACGCCTTTGTCGATCACGATGACGAACAGGCCGCCTATGATGCTGTAAAACGGCTTCTGGATGATGGCCATCGCAAGATCGGCATGATTGATCCGCCCGAAGCCCTGACCTTTTTCGGATATCGCAAGCAGGGGGCAAGACGGGCCATGATTGATGCCGGACGTGATCCGGACAGTCTGATCTGGATGCCGTCGGACATCTCGGTTCGGGCCGCACGCGAATCAATAACAAAGCTTTTTAGTTCTGAGCGCGACGTCACGGCTGTTGTCTGCGCAAGTCAGATGACAATGATTGGCGCGCTTGAAGCATTGATGGAGCTTGGCATGGACACCATCCGCGACGGGATTGGTGTTGTCGGGTTTGGCGGCATGCCGTTCCGTATGCTGTCTCGGCAAAAGCTTGCCTATTACTACCAGCCGCAACGCCATGTCGGCGAAGTTCTTGCCCGCCATCTGCATGACCTGATGAACGGCACGCCGCCCGAAAACCTCCAGACCCTTCTGCCGTATCACCGCATTGATGACCTTGCCGCCTTCCGCGAGGGCGAGGATTTCTAGGTACGGACCGGCTTAGTCGGCCTGCACCGGCTATCCTTCTAGCTGTCCTTGGCGTCCTTCTCGGCCTCTTCATTGGCGACCCAGCGCACCAGCATCAGCTCGACCGGTTTCAGCGCAACCAGGATAATAAAGGTCAGAACGGTGGCAATAATCACGATATGCCAGGCCGCAAGCGCGCAGGCGATGCCAAGCGCTGCCGTCATCCAGACGGTTGCAGCAGTGGTCAGCCCCGTAACCGACATGTTCTTTGGTTCGCGTAAAATGACACCGGCACCGATGAAACCAATCCCGGTCAGAACACCCTGCAAAATCCCCTGAACCACGCGCGACAACGCATCGGGATGATCAATCAGATCCTGGAAATGCACCGCTACGACCGACACCACCGCCGCACCAAGTGACACAAGGGCCAGTGTCCGCATGCCGGTCGGCTTGCCATTCACATCGCGGTTCAACCCGATCAGCATGCCAATGACAGTTGCCGCGCACAGGCGCGCGATCATATCGATGACGCCAATATCGAAATATTTTTCCGCCGCGGCGAAATAGGGAAGGTCGGTCAGCATGCGATAAACCCTTGCTATTCAAACCTTCCCCAAACGCTTCGCACACACTCAATGTTCCGATGTGATGCATTCCCAAGCAGTTCATCGATCAAAATCAGGCGGGTGTTGTTATGATAGGGGTCTGAACCCAATTGAATGCTTGAAATGGTATTAGAACAATCAAGAGATGCTAGGAAATCGCCGCAGCGCGGGGTGATCCCCGGGCAAGGTGATTGACGACGCAGGTCGCGGATTATTCTGATGTCCCCCGGGATCGGAGGCATTTGCACGGCCTATTGCGTCGCTTCACCTTGAAAGGCAGCGAGCCTTTCTGCGGTAAAGCTCCTGATATCCGCACAAATGCCTCGCGACCATTTCAGGCATTCAATTGGGTTCAGACCCTAGCTCCATGTCGGATGCCTTGTTCATCAGCCATTCAAAGAACAACGCAATCCGGGGGTCACGCTTGGGCGGATCAAGCGTGATCAGAACATAATCATAGCCCGTCGCAGCCATGCCATGGGGCGCAATCAATCGCCCGGATGTCAGATCATCGGTCACAAGAGGCAAGGGGCCGATCGCCGTACCAAGCCGGTTGACCGCCGCCTGCAGCGCGAAAAAGAAATGATCGAAATACTGTTCGCTTGCCGGAGTTGCATCGCTGCCACTGGCGCGTTTCCAGTCATCCCAGGCATCGGGGCGTGTGCGTGTATGCAGCCAACGGGCGTTGGATAAATCCTTTGAAAGAATGGTTTCCCAGCATTCCGGATCACAAACCGGTCCGGCATATTCCGCCCAAAGATGGGTTGTGATGTAATGATCGGAAATGCCGTAATCCGCACGACGAATGGCAACATCACAGCCATCCGCCAGCAAATCCACGGGTCCGCCCGCAAGCCTCAGATCAATATTCAGATCCGGGTTGGCCTCGCGGAAATCGCCAAGACGCGGCATCAACCAGCGCATCGCAAGGCTGGGCTCGCACGACACGGTCAGTATCGGGGATGCCTTGTCATGACGATGAATATCCTCAATCGCCTGATCAAGTCCGTCAAGCGCACCCGTTGTGGACTTCAATAACCGCTCACCGGCGGCTGTAAGCCAGACACGACGGTTACGGCGCACAAAAAGCTGAACGCCCAGGCGTTCTTCGATTTGCCCAACCGCGCGGCTAATTGCCCCATGCGTCAGATGCAACTCATCCGCCGCACGCGAAAAGCTCTGGTGGCGGGCTGCGGCCTCAAAGGCGGGCAGGGCCGCCAAGGGTGGCAGGCTGCGTTTTCTGTGAATATTACTCACAATATATACCAGTATTTTTCGATTTTCCGACGATGTGAACAGTTTGATACTGAAATTACTCACACATCAAATGAATTCATCATCCACAAAGGATCACACCATGCCGGAATTCGCGGGCGATATCTTATCGATGGAAATCATTGCGGTTGGCATCATCACGATTCTTGCCGTGATCAGCCCCGGCCCGGACTTTGCCATGGTGACACGTATTGCCCTGACGCGCGGCAGGCGCGCAGGTGTTTTTTGCGCCATCGGCATTGGCAGTGGCGTTTCCGTCCATCTGGCCTATACCCTGATCGGGCTTGGTGTCGTCTTTGCCAGCAATGTCTGGGTACTGACCAGTTTACGCTATCTTGGCGCGGCCTATTTGATCTGGCTGGGGTTATCGGCCCTTTGGCCCGACATCCGCCTCCTGCTTGGCAAGCACAAGGCATTGAGCAACAAAGACACTGATGCCATTTTACCCGCAACCACACCGGGGCCGGATCAAAGCCAGAACAGTCGGAGCAGCGGCAGCGGATCGGCGTTTTGGATCGGTTTTGCCTGCAATGCGCTGAATCCGAAAACCATGTTGTTTATCGTATCGTTGTTCAGTCAGGTGATTTCACCAAACACTCCGATCGCGCAGGAAGTCGGGTATGGTGTCTATATCGCAGCCTGCCACATGATCTGGTTTGCGCTTGTCGCAACGGCCCTGACCCTGCCATCGGTGCAGGCGCGCATTTCTGCGATCAAATCATGGATCGAACGTGGCGTTGGAATCTGTCTCGCCAGCTTGGGCATCAAGCTTCTGGCAAGCTAGGGCGCACCAGAACGGCAAGACTCAGATAAACAGCATCTCACCAGTTTGCTTGGCATCATTGAGGAACGTGACAACACCACCGGTCTCAATCGACAATTCTTCGCGCTTGGCCTCGTTTTCCAGACCAAGGGCACGCAGGCCCATCTCGCAGACCATGAATTTGGCGTCCAAACTGGCGCAGGCCGAAAGCAGTTCTTCAAATGTCCCGATGCCGCGCGTCGAATAACTGAGATCAATCGACGTCGCGGTTGCGCCGTCAACTTCGGTGCGCAGATGACGCCAGCCCGACGGCGCAAACAGTGCGCGGCTGGCATCCATGGTGAAGAAAAGCGTCACGTCACGGCCAGACGCAAGCGCGGCCGATGCCATTACGAGTGCGTAATGAACCTTTTCATAGGATCCGGAAAACACCACGAGGGAGAGTTTCTTCGGGCTTTCATTTTCAGTGCTCATGGATTGAAAGGTCCTTGATTGTGGCGTTTTCTGAACAGGTCGGGCAGCCCGGATCGCGCGGCACCTTGATCTTGCGGAACGAGGCCGACAGGGCATCGATAATCAAAAGTTGCCCCGAAAGGCCATCGCCAATGCCCATCAGCTCTTTGAGCACCTCTGTCGCCTGAATGCCGCCGACCATGCCAACAACCGATCCCAGGACGCCCCCTTGGGCGCAAGACGGAATGGCATCTTCGGGCGGCGGAGCATGATAGATGCAACGATAGCAGGGATGCGGTTCGCCAAGATGGGCCTTGAAGGTCGATACCTGCCCGTCAAAGCGCAGGGCGGCACCGGAAACCAGCGTCTTGCCCGCCAGATAACAGGCATCATTGAGCAAAAAGCGCGTATCGAAATTATCCGATCCGTCGGCAATCACGTCATAATCGGCAATCAGATCCATGACGTTTGACGCATCAAGCCGGGTATTGTGGGCATGCACGGTAACTTCGGGGTTCATGTCGGCCATGGTGGCCTTGGCACTTTCGACCTTGGGCGTTCCTATATCCTTCATGCCGTGTGCAATCTGGCGTTGAAGATTGGAAAGCTCCACGGTGTCGGCATCGACAATACCAATTGTCCCAACACCGGCAGCGGCAAGATATATCGCAAGTGGCGATCCAAGCCCCCCAGCGCCAACAATCAAAACCCGACCATGCTTGAGCTTCATCTGCCCCGTGCCGCCAACCTCCCTAAGGACGATATGGCGGGCATAGCGTTGCACTTCATTTTCGCTGAAATCGAAATCACTCACGCGGTCAAATCATCCTGTCAGGCCGGACCAGAGGGCAGTTGTTTCTGGATATAACCTGCAGGTGACATCGCTCAAGGAAAAGATTTGGTTTTGCGCGGAAATATCTAACCCGCTGGCCAGTCCTTCGGGCGTCAGATGTGATTGCTCGAACCCGTCTGAGCCGATCATGGTCCAATCGGCAACAGCGGGATGGAAAAAGCCCGACTGGCGATAGGCCTGTTCAATCCGCCCGATCCGTTCAAGTTCCCGAAGCCCCTGATCGAGTGCGTTCACCAGATCCTTGCTGTAGGGGGTCACGCGCGTCACGGCAAAATGACGACTACTATCAAGGGCAATCTTATATTCCGGAATCGGCAACATCCTTGTCCCATTGACAACTAGCGCCATGTCCGGCCCCGGCTGAAACGGTGCCAACAGGAAATCTGCCCGGTCTTCGGCAACAAATTGAACCATCAGCTCCCATGACGGGACATGAATCAAGTCGGCAAGATGAATCTTGGCCAGTGTTTGCCAATCGGGAATCCATTGACGATTGGAAACGCCGCGCAACAACCGAAGCCCTCGAAGGTTTTTGACCTTAAGGCGTTTGGGGTTGTCGGCAAGCATGTAAAACCCTGCCTCAAACCGACCCTGCTGGATCACCGCCCTGGACGGCGCGATCTTCGCAGCCCTGTTTTCAATATCAGTTCGCCAGGTCGACGACCCGGTAAGGTCAGCTTCGCCATCGGCGAGCAATTGCAGCATCCGGGCGTAATTGCCGCCCGGAAGAAGCGTGATCTCGCCAAGCCAGCCGCCACGGCGCAAGGCCTGCTGAAGCAACACAACCTCGACAACATCACGACGACTGTGTTTGCCATCAAACGCCGCGACATCAATCGGGTCACGGCCATCCAGAAACAAATCGTAATCCACCAGAACATCATCGGCCACCACAACACGCAGATTGTGTTTGCCATGATCGGCATGCGACGTTGTGATATCGAAACAAAACACAATGATCACGGTTATCATGGCGCAAAGCCCGAATGCACCAGCGATCCGTTGGCCAAATTGTCGTGTGCGTCCCATAACCTGTTCCTTTCAGAACCTTTCACATTGGGACCATGGTCGCCAACATCCAGAGGCGGGCAGATCTATCGCATGAAAAAAGGCCCGGTCGAAACCAGGCCTTTGATCAAAAATCGGTTGGCTGTAACGCTTACTGCAGTCCTTCGAACAACGGCGTTGAAAGATAGCGTTCAGCAAAGCTCGGTATGATGACAACGATGCGTTTGCCTTCATTTTCGGGCTTCTGACCCAATTCGATGCCCGCTGCAACCGCTGCACCTGATGAAATACCGGTCGGCAGGCCTTCAACGCTTGCCAGTTTGCGTGCGGTGGCAAAGGCGGTTTCGTTGCCAATGGTCATCACCGTATCAATGACATCGGTATTGAGGTTGCCCGGAATGAAACCGGCCCCAATGCCCTGAATTTTATGCGGGCCGGGCGCACCACCGGAAATGACCGGACTGTCTTCGGGCTCGACCGCAACGATCTGGATGTTCGGGTTATGCTTTTTAAGCACCTCACCAACACCGGTCAGCGTGCCGCCTGTCCCAACACCCGCGACAAAGATATCCACCTTGCCAGCGGTATCTTTGATGATTTCCTCGGCCGTGGTGTTGCGATGAATTTCCGGGTTCGCCGGATTGTCAAACTGTTGAAGCATGACAGCGCCGTCAATTTCCGAAACCAGTTCTTCGGCGCGTGCAACCGCACCCTTCATGCCCTTGGCCGCCGGGGTCAGATCGATCTGCGCACCCAGAAGCATCAGCATCTTGCGACGTTCAAGTGACATGCTTTCAGGCATGGTCAGGATCAGCTTGTAGCCCTTGGCAGCCGCGACAAAGGCCAGCGCAATACCGGTATTGCCCGAGGTCGGCTCAACCAGCGTCGCGCCCGGTTTGATCTTGCCGGATTTCTCGGCATTTTCGATCATCGCAAGACCGATGCGGTCCTTGACCGAGGCCAGCGGGTTAAAGAATTCAAGCTTGCCAATCAGATCGGCTTTGACACCTTCGGCCTCTGCTAGGCGCGAAAGGCGAACCAGCGGGGTCGCGCCGATCGTGTCGATAATGCTGTCGTAAATCTTGCCGCGAAACTCAGTCATGTTTTCCTCGCACGTTTCTGTATTTTTGCCATCAAGCACATCTTTGATATGTATTTATCTCGCTATTTATCCGGGTCAAACGGATAGAAAGATTTTTTACATATTCTGTGCCGATCAACGTTCCATAAACTTGTAGTTTGTCCGTCAATAGCAGCAGTTTCTTGTGCAATGAAGATACACCAAACCGCTGCACCCCGATAAGATCAAATGATGAAATCCGGGGACTCTTCGATCCCGCTGCGCAGGCCTGCGTCACGCGCACGGTTGCACAGGTCTTCGACCGTGATTTTTTCAAGCTGCTTCATCATTTCGTCCTGCAATTCCCGCCAAAGGGGCCGCACGACTTCCTTGCCCAGTGGGGAACCTGCCGGATCCTCGATCGGGTCATCGGATGTTTCCATCGACCGGATGACCGACACAATATCGGCCAGGGTGATGCGACGACGTTCACGCGCCAGTCGATATCCACCGCGCGGACCGCGCACACCCACCAGAATGTCTGCACGCACCAACTGCTGCAACGTCTGTTCAAGATAGCGTTTCGGAATGCCCTGACGCGCGGTGATATCGCGGCTCTGAACCGGCTCGCCCGCCGCGTTATAGGCAATGTCCACGACCGCCTCGATCGCAAACAGCATTTTCTTAGAAAGCTTCAGCATCTTTTCACTCAACTCCCCTTGCGGTTCTGCCATCCCCCCAGACGACAAAACCAGACAACGTCAAACCGGATCGGCCAGCACGCTTTGCCCAAGCCTATCGGGCCGGGCTGGCTGTTCCGGTCGAACCGAAACCGCCCGCACCGCGCACCGTTTCATCCAAATCCGCTACGGCATTCCAAGTCACCTGCGTCACTGGTGCGACGACCAGCTGGGCAATGCGCATGCCGCGTTCAATTTCAAAACTTACGTCACCGTGATTGATCAGGATGACTTTGATCTCGCCGCGATAATCGGCATCAATCGTGCCCGGGCTGTTAAGCACCGTGACCCCGTTCTTGGCTGCAAGGCCCGAGCGCGGGCGGACCTGTGCTTCAAAACCTGCGGGCAGGGCAATGGCAATGCCGGTCTCGACCATGGCACGTTTGCCCGGCTCCAGAACCAGTTTCCCGTCAATCGCCGCCTGCAAGTCGACTGCGGCCGACTGTGCCGTGGCATATTCCGGCAGCGGCAAATCTGTCCCATGGGGAAGCTGTTTCAAATCAACGCTTAAAAGCGACATCGTCTATCCTTGTCTTTTCCCGGCAGGATCATCTGCCGGTCTTGTCTTTCTGTTTGCCATCCGGGCCAAGGTCAAAGCCAAACCCGTCAGGAAAAATGTTTGATGATCCGTGCACTTAACGCGCGGGCAACCCCGGTTTTGCTTTGGTGTTCCCAACGCTCATCGGTGGTTTCATCATCGCCTGAAATCAGGCAAATCTCGTTTTCGTCGCCTCCAAAGGTACCGGTTGAAGGCGCCACATCATTGGCGAGTATCCAGTCGCATCCCTTGCGCGCCCGCTTGGCCCGCGCATGGTCGATGACATTTTCAGTCTCTGCCGCAAAACCGATGACAAGACCCGGTCGCGTTGGTCCAGCCTTGCTGATGGTTGCCAGAATGTCGGGATTTTCCGAAAGCTTCAGGTCCGGGATCACCCCCGACCCATCTTTCTTGAGCTTCTGACCGGCTTCATCGGCTGTGCGCCAATCAGCCACTGCAGCGGCACAAACCGCAATATCGGCAGGAAGGGCTGCCTGCACAGCACCCAGCATTTCACGCGCGGTTTCAATCCGCACCACCTTGACCCCCGCAGGGTCGGGCAAGCTCACCGGCCCGCTCACCAGCGTCACATCGGCACCAGCCGCGGCCAGGGCCTCGGCGATTGCGTGGCCCTGTTTGCCAGAGGATCGGTTGGCGATATAGCGTACCGGATCAATCGGCTCATATGTCGGGCCGCTGGTGACCACCGCCTTTTTACCGGCAAGCGGCTTGGGCGCGTCCTGCTGCCTAAGGAAATCCACGACACTTGCAATGATTTCGGCCGGTTCGGCCAACCGACCGGATCCAAATTCGCCACAGGCAAGGTCGCCTGAAGACGGCCCAACGCGCAACACACCGCGGCTTTCAAGGGTTGTGATATTGGCCTGGGTTGCCGGGTGGTTCCACATTTCGACATTCATCGCTGGCGCAATCATCACCGGCTTGTCGGTGGCGAGTAAGGCCGTGGTCGCCAGATCACCGGCCTGTCCGGTGGCCATTTTGGCCAGAATATCGGCACTTGCCGGTGCGACGAGCACAAGATCAGCCTCGCGCGACAGGCGAATATGGCCCATTTCGGCTTCATCGGTCAGGGAAAACAGATCCTGATAGACCTTGTTTTCCGTCAGTGCGGCAACCGAAAGCGGTGTCACAAACTCAGCCCCACCCTTGGTCAGGATGGCACGGATATTGATCCCGTGATCGCGCAACCGACGGATCACCTCCAACACCTTATAGGCGGCAATGCCGCCCGAGATGATCAGAAGGACACTTTTTCGATTTAAGTCACCCGGCACTGTGATTACCAATTAATTACGGTTAAGAAGTGTGGTTAACCTACATTGTCCCCCAATCCGGCGCAAGAACCCAATGAAGGCGGCATCAATCTTTGAAAAACGCCATGCCCGAAATTCGGACATGGCGTTGATTCTATGTGGATTTTAATAACAGGATTGAACTGGTCGGGTATCGGCAACCAAGCCCGTTTTTATGGGACGGTGTAGAGCATCCCGAACCAGTGCCAACGTGAATCCGACCCCAAGGCGGTGCAATTGATCCGCCAGCGCCCACTGGAAATCGGGGCGTCCAGCCGGATTTCAACCCGCTCGTCGCCAAGCCGTGTCATGGTCGGAGTCCCTTCGGACGGATAACAATTCATCGAAGGTGCCGGCTCTGCCAGGGTAAAGCCGAATGCTGGCGGATTACGGGTCAGGGTATAGTCAGCCGGTGTAATGTCACTGACCACAAGTGGCAGGGAATTGGCCGCCAGATCAAAGCGATCCATGGCACCATAATGCTCGTTGAGCGCAAAGCGCGGCAGATACATGAAATCCGATGCGGTATGCATCGCACCGCTTTGCTGGCCAAAGGCCGCGCGATACCCGGCTTCCTTGACCGCCGTGATCACCTCTGCATTGGCTTCACCGTAAGGATAGGCAAAGATGTCAGGCACATAACCGAGTTCTTCCTTGAAACGCGCGGCTGAATTGGCAAGCTCTGCCTTGACGCGATCAATATCAAAATCCGGCAGATGGGCGTGGTTTTGGCTATGCCCGCCAATCGTCACATCAGCCTCAGACAATTCACGTACCATGTCCCAGGTCATGTAATTGGCATAACCCGAATCAAGCTGTTCGGTGGAGACAAATACCGTAAACGGCAGGTTGTGTTCGCGGAAAACCGGCCAGGCTTTCTCGTAGACAGAGCGATAAGCGTCATCAATCGTGATGCCAATCGTGCGATCTGGCAGCCCTTTATTCTCTGACAGGGCGCTAACGATCTGGGGCACACCTATCACGGTGTAAGAGCCGCTGGTCAGTTCTTTAACATGGGCAGTGAACTGTTCCATCGTGATGTTGGTCGAAGGATATTCCCCCTCGCCAAACCGATGATACATAAAGACCACGGCCGAGGTCGCATCCCCATCAGGCGCCACCACTTCTGCGTCTGTGATTTGCGGAGCTACGGTTGTTGACGCTTCGGTTGCTGTCGCCTCGGCTTCATCCGTTGCCGCAGGGGCGGCTGGCGTTTCCTGAACCACGTCCTCAGTTGCCGGGGCTTCTGCAGTGGCTTCTTGCGAAGCTGTCTGGGCAAAGCCCGCTGTCGCGACAACAGTAAGTCCAACCGCGAAAGAGACGCCGATAAGTAGGCCTTGCAAGGTGCCTGACGCTCTTGCGGGCATCAATGCAGAAAACGTGCTTTGCCCTTTGGTCTCAAGTGCCATGTTCATTTCCAGTATCTTGCGATCCACCCACGCCGGGGCGCAACGCGTTTGCGCCCTCGGGTCACCCCCCGGTAGAGAACCCCTGTCCTGTCCAACGCACTGCGCTTTACGGGATCATTTTGACTTCGAAAATACCAGTGAACCGATTGTTTTTCCACAGTTCATATGCGGGACGTGCCGATAGTGCATCGCATCATAAGTCTTCGCTCCCTATATTAGGTCATTTGACAACCACCTTAGTTAAAGAGGCCCAATGCTTGATTCAGACGGACTTGACCTTCTTTTCCGCAACGGCCGTAGCCATAATGTCTGGCAGGACAAACCGGTTGATCCGGCCCTGCTCAGACAGGCGTGGGACCTGACAGTACTGGCCCCGACAAGTGCCAATTGCGAACCAATGCGCGTCACCTTCGTCACCACCGATGATGCCCGTGAACGCCTGAAACCTTGCCTGGCTCCGGGCAATGTCGAAAAGACCATGACGGCCCCGGTGACCGCGATCATCGCCCATGACATGGAATTTTATGAAAAATTGCCCCATCTGTTCCCGCATACCGATGCCCGGTCATGGTTTGCCGGCAAGGAAGAAGCCATCAAAACCACTGCCTTTCGCAACGGCACCCTGCAGGCAGGCTATTTCATCCTCGCCCTTCGTGCGCTTGGCCTTGATAGCGGTGCCATGTCAGGCTTCGACAATGCCAGGGTTGATGCCGAATTCTTTGCCAACACACCTTATAAAAGCAACTTCCTGCTCAATATCGGTTACGGCGATGGCAGCAAGCTTTTCGAACGGCAGCCACGTCTGAGCTTTGATGAGGGTGCTGAAATCATCTGATCAGAACAGCAATTGCACCAAAATGATCTCGACCGGCGGGCCTTTGAAACACTGGCCCGCCGCGTGTCGGAGTCCGATCCGTTCCCCGGATGGCACTTCTGACTGACTTGGCCAGGCGGCTGGTTTGGCATGTTTCCGACAGATATTTTCAATCGGTTCAACACCTAGAAAACTGTCATCAAACTTTTATTTGATCTTTACTGGCCCATAACCATTTTAGGTCCACTTTTGATCGCATGCGTGATAAACGGCCCCATGCATTTTAAACAGGAGCGTTAATTGGGTTTCCGCCAATTGATACTTACGGCTTCGGCCCTTGCCTTTCCGGTCAGCATTGTCTTCATCGTCCTTGCGTCGATGGGACAGCTTGGCGTGGGCACGGCGATCCTGTCGGCACTCCTGTCCTTTGCTGGCGTTGCAGCGATGTTGCGCATCTACTTTGGCGATTTGCGCCGGGTGGCCCGTTACGCCACCGATCTGCGCGACCGCTATAAAGGCACCCCGCCGCAACATATTTCCTTTGCCGCCGCGTCCGAGCTTTCCTCGCTCTATACCCAGATTGCTGCGGCCTTCCGGGATCGTATTGCCCTTCTCGAAGCGCAAACCAGCACGGATGCCGAAATCCTTGATCACCTGCCAAATCCGGTTGTGATGGTCAATCGGCACCGGGTTGTGACCGGGTTTAACCGTGCGGCCAAGGGCCTGTTTCACAATCTTGAAACCGGGCGTGACCTGACCCGGTTCATACGTGACCCGATCCTGCTTGATGCGTTTGATGACGTCGCCAACGAACGCCAGACCATGAAGCATGCGGAATTCGTGCTGGCATCCGATGCGCACCGTCATTTTGACGTGCTGACCGCACGCCTGCCGGCCGCCACCGGGGATCGGAACTATGTCCTGACATTTTCTGATCTGACGGAGCTTCGCAAACTCGAACAAATGCGCGCAGATTTCGCAACCGATGCCGGGCACGAGCTCCGCACACCGCTTTCGGTGCTGCTCGGCTTTATCGAAACGCTTGAAGGCCCGGCCAAGGACGATCCCGACGCGCTTAATCAGTTCCTGCCGGTGATGCGCGATCAGGCCCAGCGCATGCAGCATCTGATCGAAGATCTGTTGTCACTTGCGCGGATCGAGCTGAATGAACACACCCCGCCGTCCGAAGATTGCAATGTCGGCAAGATCATTGGCAAGGTCGCCGAAAGCCTTGCGATGAAGGCAAAGGACAAAGGCATGAACATCCGTGTCACCAGCACGCTGGACGACACGGAAATGGTTGGCGAGGAAAAGGAACTGACCCAGGTCTTTGTCAATCTGGTCGAAAACGCGATCAAATACGGTCATGCCAATACCGATGTCGAAGTCTCGATCAGTCTGGCCCAAAACCCGCCGGGTGCACTGGCCCGTTTCCGCCATGACCGCATCATGGCCGTTGCCATCCGCGATCATTCTGACGGCATCGCACGCGAACATTTGCCGCGCCTGACCGAACGTTTCTATCGTGTTGATACCGCACGATCGCGCGCGGTTGGTGGCACCGGCCTTGGCCTTGCCATCGTCAAACACCTTGTCCAACGACACCGCGGCACGATGCAGATCGAAAGTGAACAGGGCACTGGCTCGGTCTTCACGGTCTATCTTCCCGCCAAGACCGGCGGCAATGTCCGGAAGCTACATACGGCCTAGCGTAAAGCAGCCATAGCGGATCAAAGCGCCTTACAAAACAGGGTTTTGAACCCTTCGGCGGCTGTCAGCGAAGGTTGACGATCAATTTCTTCGAAACCGAGACGCAGATACATTCCCGCCGCTGATCCACTTTTGAGATAAATCGTTTTTATATCAAAACGTTTAGCTTCTTTGAGAATTCGATCAATCAAACTTTTTGCGACGCCTTGACCGCGATAGCGGTACAAGGTGTAAACCGCTGCAATCCAAGGCGTCTTGTCGGGCCAGTCTGTTCCATCCTGCGGCCACAAGCTTGCCATGCCGATTGGCAAACCCGTCTCCTGGTTGATTGCCAACAGAGTCAACGGCAGATCGTCCTTCTGACAGCATTGCGCAAAGTAGCCCCTGACTCTTTCGAGACTACTATCAGGCTTTTGCACGCCCCAACGCCCATATGCCCATGCAGCACAGGCATCAACGCAGTCAGGTCTGTCTGCCAGATAAACAATGTCGTAGGACACGACAACTCCCCCAATCGATACAGTACAAAGACCTGATCATAGACCAAGTTACGACTGCTCAGAGTAAAAGTAAAAAAGGCCAGCACATGAATGCTGGCCTTTTTTCTGTATGGTCTGATCGAACGTTTCGATTACAGAATAAACTTCGAAAGATCGGTATCCTTGGCCAGGTCTTCGACCTGCTCGCGGACGTAATTGGCATCGACCTTGAATGTTTCGCCGCCGCGGTCGGTGGCGGTGAAGCTGATGTCATCCAGCAGCTTCTCCAGCACCGTATGCAGGCGACGCGCCCCGATATTTTCGACCGTTTCGTTTACATTGGCCGAAATGCGGGCAATCTCATCGACCGCATCATCGGTGAAGTCGAGTGTGACGTCCTCGGTCTGCATCAGGGCGATATACTGCTTGATCAGGGATGCTTCCGGTTCCATCAGGATGCGACGGAAGTCACCCTCGGTCAGCGCCTTCAGCTCAACGCGGATCGGCAGACGACCCTGCAATTCCGGCAGAAGGTCGGATGGCTTGGCCAGGTGGAACGCACCTGAGCAGATAAACAGGATATGGTCGGTTTTGACCGTGCCATGCTTGGTCGAGACGTTGGTTCCTTCGATCAGCGGCAAAAGATCACGCTGAACACCTTCGCGTGACACATCACCACCGCGTTCCTGGCGCGCGGTGATCTTGTCGATCTCGTCAAGGAACACGATGCCGTTCTGTTCGACATTTTCAATCGCCTCGGCGGTGACCTTGTCATTATCAAGCAACTTGTCGCCTTCTTCATCGATCAGGCGCTCAAAGGCTTCCTCGACGGTCATGCGCTTGGGTTTGGTGTTATTGCCAAACGCTTTGCCGAACATGTCGTTCAGGTTCATCATGCCCATCTGTGCACCGGGCATGCCCGGAATATCGATGGTCGGCATCGACGCCGTGCTGCTTTCCTGAACGTTGATTTCGATTTCTTTTTGCTGAAGCTCGCCCTCGCGCAGCATCTTGCGGAACTTCTGGCGGGTTTCCGACGACGCATTTTCGCCGACCAGACCATCAAGAATGCGTTCCTCGGCCTGCATTTCGGCCTTGGCACGGACTTTCTTGCGCATGCTTTCGCGGGTCAGATCAATCGAGACTTCCACCAGATCACGCACGATCTGTTCGACATCGCGCCCGACATAACCAACTTCGGTGAATTTGGTCGCTTCGATCTTGATGAAGGGTGCCTCGGCCAGTTTGGCAAGGCGGCGCGCGATTTCGGTTTTACCGACGCCGGTCGGGCCGATCATCAGAATGTTTTTCGGAAGCACTTCATTGCGCATGGTTTCGTCAAGCTGCTGACGGCGCCAACGGTTGCGCAGCGCAATGGCGACCGCGCGCTTGGCATCCTTCTGACCGATGATGTGACGGTCCAGTTCGGAAACAATTTCGCGCGGGCTGTAATGTTGGGTCATGATTTATTCCGTATCTTTTTGCGACGAATGCAGCGGCAAGGCCCAGTTCTGGCGCCTTGCTTATTTGGCATCCTCGATATCAATCTTTTCCAAAAGAACATTGCCGTTGGTATAGACACAAATCTCACCGGCAATTTCCATGGCCTTGCGGGCGATTTCCTCGGCGGAAAGATCCTGATCAAGCAGGGCGCGCGCCGCAGCAAGCGCATAGTTACCCCCCGATCCAATGGCAATAATGCCATCGTCGGGTTCAAGAACATCGCCCTGGCCGGTCAGAACCAGCGACACATCCTTATCCGCCACTGCCATCATGGCTTCAAGCTTGCGCAGGTAACGGTCCGTCCGCCAGTCCTTGGCCAGTTCGACGCAGGCGCGCATGGTCTGGCCCGGATGACGGTCAAGCTTGGCTTCAAGCCGTTCCAGAAGGGTGAAGGCATCCGCGGTTGCCCCGGCAAAGCCCACCATGATCTCGCCCTTCTGGCCGATCCGGCGTACCTTGCGTGCATTGCCCTTGATCACGGTCGGCCCCAACGAGACCTGACCATCACCGGCCACCACGACTTCATTGCCCTTGCGCACCGACAGGATCGTCGTGCCATGCCAGCTTTGTTGTTCGCTCATGAATAATCCTTGAATCTTCTCGATTGCTTCGACCAAGAGTTAGCACGGCAGACGCCCCGGTCAAGGGCGGAAGCCACCCGGACCCGCCCGCATGACCTTCATCACAGCCAAAACACAGTTTCAACGCCGAGATACTCAAAAAATTCAAGGCATCCCCGCCCCACATGCTTTACCCTTGGGGCAGAAAAGAATTTCAAGAACAATCCGCGCCAAAAGGACCAGAACCGATGAGCAGCAACGATCTTTCCAACACCCATCTTGGCAAATGCATCCTTGCCGGTCAGGGCAAAATCAAGGCGGATCTGGTCCTGAAAAATATCGGGCTTCTGGACGTGATCACCGGCAAGATCACCCAAACCGATATCGCAATCGTCGGCGACCGGATTGTTGGCACCCACGACAGCTATGCGGGCGAGACCGAGATTGATTGCACCGACAAGTTCGCTGTCCCCGGCTTTATCGATACCCATCTGCATATTGAAAGCTCGCTCGTCACCCCGCTGGAATTTGATCGCTGCGTGTTGCCGCACGGGGTGACCACGGTGCTGTGCGACCCGCATGAAATCGCCAATGTGCTGGGGGCCGAGGGCATCAAATACTTCCTTGATTGCGCCGAGCAGACCGTCATGGATGTGCGGGTGAACCTTTCATCCTGCGTACCGGCCACCGCCTTTGAAACCGCCGGCGCGCGGCTTGAAATCGAGGACCTGTTGCCGTTTCGAAGCCACGAAAAGGTCGTCGGTCTGGCCGAAATGATGAACTATCCCGGCGTGCTCAACCTTGATCCGGGCATCATGGCCAAGCTTGAAGCCTTTCAGGATGGTCATATTGATGGCCATGCGCCGCTGGTGCGCGGATCGGACCTTAATGGCTATATGGCCGCAGGCATCCGTACCGATCACGAAGCCACCTCGGCCGAGGAAGCGCGCGAAAAACTTGCCAAGGGCATGGCGATCCTGATCCGCGAAGGATCGGTATCCAAGGACCTTGAGGCCTTGGCAGAAATCCTCGATGAAAACAGCTCAAGCTTCGTTGCCCTGTGCACCGATGACCGCAACCCGCTTGATATCGGCGAAGAAGGTCATCTTGATAGTCTTGTTTCGCGATTAATTGGTCATTTGAAGGCACGTAATTGCCCAATCCATCATGCCTATCGCGCTGCATCGCATTCGGCAGCCCGCATTTTTGGCCTGCGTGATCGTGGTTTGATCGGGCCCGGTTGGCGGGCGGATATCGCCATTCTTGATGATCTTGACGCCTGCAATGTCACCGACGTGGTTGCTGCTGGTCGCCTTGTCACCAAGGATCTGTTTGCCGCCCGCAAAGAAATTGCCCCGGTCGGCCTGACTTCGATGAAAGCAACACCGGTTGGTGCCGAAGCCTTTGCCTGCGATCCCAAACCGGGTCAGAACCAGACCCCGGTGATCAAGGTCAAGCCGGGTCTTATCCTGACCTTCCGCGATGAAGCGACGTTAGAAATTGGTGATAACGGTCTCAAACCCGATCTGGATAATGACGTGATCAAGGTCGCCGTGGTCGAACGCCATGGCATCAATGGCAATATCGGGCGCAGCTTTGTGCGCGGCTTTGGCCTGAAGCGCGGGGCAATTGCCTCCTCTGTCGGGCATGACAGCCACAATATCACGGTGGTCGGTGCAAGCGATGCCGACATGGCCGCTGCGGTCAATCGCCTGATTGAAATGGGTGGTGGCTTTGCGGTTGCCGATGGCGGCAAAGTGACTGCTGAGCTGGCCTTGCCAGTCGCGGGGCTTATGAGCCTTGAACCCTTTGAAACCGTCGAGGAACACCTGATTGATCTGCGCAAGGCAGCCAAGGATCTCGGATGCGTTTTGCCAGAACCGTTCCTTCAGGTTGCCTTCTTGGCCCTGCCGGTGATCCCGCATCTGAAAATGACCGATCGTGGCCTGTTTGACGTCGATAAGTTCGATTTTGTTTAGAACAACTCCAAGTAACCATTGCGATTTTTTTTCACCTGACTACTCAACGTAATGTTGTTTTTCATCCATCGCGACTTAATCTAAAGGTATGATTATATGAACAGGTGGCACTCCGTCGCCTGGCATGATGGACATTCTATCAGGTGAAAATCAGGCTTCAGATTGGCGTTACCGCTGCGTTTACGACGATTGCGGTTGTGATGCTGGGTGTGACGGTCGCCTTTCTCTATGAAAGCAATCGTAACCTTGCGCTGCAAACCGCCCGTGCCGAGATGGAAAATGCCCGGCAGAAAACTGTTGATGGCCTGATCAACGTCATCGTGCCCGTTGGGCAGGTGGTGACCACCACAGCCGATATGATCAATGCCTTCCCCGATGCGATATCCGAGCCCACCGGTGGATCGGTCATGGCAAGCCAGATCAAGGGTCTGTCACAGATTTATGGCCTGTTTTTCGGGTTCGAGGAGGATGGCCGGTTCTTTCAGGTCGTTCAGATCCCCGATGGTCTTCAAACCTTTGGCCCCAATAACAGTCCCATCCCCGAACAAAGCCGGATCATCTATCGCACAATTGATTACGCAATATCGGGCAGCAGGCTTGATACCTACCTTTATCAATCGGACTGGGGCACCTTTACCGGCATCGAATATACCGAGGTCACCTATGACCCCAGGACCCGCACCTGGTACGAGGGCGCAAAGCAAAAAGACGACGTTTTCGTAAGCCCGTTTTATATCTTCAACAGCACCAACAAACCCGGCATGACCTTTGCCAAGCGGGTCATGAACCCGGATGGCAGCCTGATGGGCGTTGTCGGTGTCGATCTGACATTGGAAAGTATCACACAGATCCTCGGCGATATTCGCATCGGCGAGGAAGGCCGTGTCTTCATGCTCGATGGGGAACAACGCGTTCTGGCCTATAGTGGTCCCAATGGCAGCAACGACACCGAGACGCTTTTCAAGATCGGCAACCGCGAGATCACGGACCCGATTGTCAGTCGCGCCATTGCACGTTGGCGCAACAACCCCGACACCTTCATTGAATTTGTTGATGAAACGGATGGTAAAAAATACCTCGCCTCCGCCGCGGCAATCCCGGAAACCTATGGTTTGGCCCCGGTTCTGGGTCTTATTGTGCCCGAGGATGAATTCGTCGGCGACATCAAGGCAACAACCCGCAATGTGTTGCAGATCGCATCAGGGATCCTTGTCTTTACCATCATACTGATCGCCATCATTTCCCGGATGCTGAGCCGCCAGATCAATGCCGTCGCCGAAGAAGCCGAAAAGATCGGTCAGTTTGATCTGGGCGGCGATTTCGATATGAAATCCCATATCTACGAGGTTGATGCCCTGTCCAAAGCCGTGGCGAACATGAAGCTCAGCCTCAAAAGCTTTGGCGCCTATGTTCCGGCAGATGTGGTGAAATCAATCATGTCGGACGGCAAGCCGGTGGAAATCGGCGGCGAATCGCGTGAATTGTCGATCATGTTTACCGACATCGAAGGCTTTACTGCGAAAACCGAAAACTATTCGCCAACCGATCTGGCGCATGAGCTTTCGAACTATTTGGCCGCCATGGAACACCAGATCACGATCAACGGCAACGGCACCATCGACAAGTATATCGGTGATGCGATCATGGCTTTCTGGAATGCGCCGACCAATGATCCCGACCATGTCGATCATTCGTGCAAGGCAGCCCTTGCCTGTCGCTTGGCTGGCCGCCGACTAAACTCGATTTCCAAGGATTCCCGGCTGTTTCCGCTTTATACCCGATTTGGCCTGCACACCGATCGGGTGGTTGTCGGCAATGTCGGATCCGAACATCGCCTGCAATATACTGCCCTTGGCGAGGCGGTTAATCTGGCCTCACGGATCGAGGGACTGAACAAAATTTATGGCACGCGCATCCTCGTTACTGAGGCCACCGCAAAACGCGCATCGGATAACTTCCTGCTGAGATATGTCGACCGTGTCGTCCCGGTCGGAACAAGTTCGCCCATCAATATCTTCGAACTGATCGGGGATCGCGACGATACGACAAACGCCCTCGTCAATATCGCCGAACAGGAAGCCGAGGTTGCGGCATGGGATGCCTGCATGGACCTTTATCACGACCAGAAATGGGCCGAAGCACATGATGCCTTCACAGCCCATCTTGGCGCCGCAACCACCCCGAAGCTGGTTGAAATCTATATCAAAAGATGCCGGGAATTTGTCGATCATCCGCCCGAAAAAAACTGGGATGAAGTCAATCATCTGACCCGGAAATAACCCCAGGATCACCGTATAGCCCGATTGGTGGCCGGATCAGGGTTGCAAAACCACTGTTTGCGGCCATTGCGTAGCCACCTAGAACTGGCTTTTGTCTGACTTTATTGCTACATACGGTCCGTCATATGCATCAATATCTGCAGGAAAGGAGCTTTGCATGCGCAAGGCCCGCGTTGAGCGTAACACAAACGAAACCCAGATCATGGTCGAAGTGAACCTTGACGGGACCGGCGTTTATGACGTCGAGACCGGGGTAGGCTTCCTTGATCACATGCTCGAACAGCTTTCGCGTCACAGCCTGATGGACCTTAAAGTCCGGGCCAAGGGCGACCTGCATATTGATTTCCACCACACCACCGAAGATAGCGGCATTGCAATCGGCGAAGCCTTTGCCAAGGCGCTTGGCGACAAAAAGGGCATCACGCGCTATGGCAGCTGCCTGTTGCCGATGGACGAGGCATTGACCCGTGTCGCGCTTGATATTTCAAGCCGTCCCTATCTGATCTGGAATGTCGCATTCACCCGCGACAAGCTGGGCGATATGGATACCGAGCTGTTCCGCGAATGGTTCCAGGGCTTTGCCCAGGCAGCCGGCATCACGCTGCATGTCGAGAACCTTTATGGTGAGAACAATCACCATATCATCGAAAGTGCCTTCAAGGCGCTTGCACGGTCGCTGCGCGTAGCCATCGAAATTGATCCGCGCAAGTCCGATGCCATTCCGTCGACCAAGGGAACCCTTGGCGGATCCTTGTAAGCAGATCAGTTCGATCTGATCGAAAAGTTACCGGTGGCATTGATTGCCACCGGTTCAAAGAACCGGTTTTCGATGAAGGTTTACACAGTCCATACCCATCCCGGCGATGCCGACCCGATGGAAAACGCCATCCTGATCCGCGAAGGCTTCAATTTCTGGGCCTTTCTGCTGTCGGGCCTTTGGGCGTTGTATCATCGCTTGTGGCTGGGCTTTATCGGCCTCATGGTGATTTCAATGCTTTGTACCTTCGCGGTCGAACTGTTTGACGGCGGTCCGGAAATGGACTTTGCGCTTGCCCTTTTGACCGGCATCGGCTTTGGCCTGATCGCCAATGATCTCAGGCGTCGCAAACTGGCCGCAAAGGGCTGGCAGATGGTTGATATCGTCGCGGGTCATGATGAAACCGACGCCGAACATCGCTGTTTTGAACGTTTCAAGAATTCACGGCGGCAGCCCCCACAATCAGTGCCCGCCGTTACCTCCACCCCCTCAACCGGGAGCCCATCCTACCCATGAGTGTTGCGATTATTGATTACGGTTCCGGCAATCTGCGCTCTGCCGCCAAGGCGTTTGAGCGTGCTGCACGCGAAACCGGCTTTTCTGACGACATCATTGTCACCGATGACCCGGAAAAGGTCCGCAACGCCAGCCATATCGTGCTTCCGGGCGTTGGCGCCTATGCCGATTGCCGGGCGGGCCTTGATGCCGTCACCGGCATGGTTGATGTGTTGACCGAACAAGTGATCAAGGGCGGCAAGCCGTTCTTTGGCATCTGTGTTGGCATGCAGTTGATGTCGACAGTGGGCCGCGAATTTGCTGTCACCGACGGTCTGGACTGGATTTCCGGCGAAGTTGTCGCGATCAAGCCCAGCGACCCAACCCTTAAAATCCCGCATATGGGCTGGAACGAACTGGTTCTTGATCCGGCAGGCAAGGCGCACCCGGTGCTGAAAGGTATTTCGGATGGCGATCACGCCTATTTCGTGCACAGCTATCACATGCATGTCACCAATCCTGATCAGCGATTGGCAACGGTTTCCTATGGCGGGGATATCACGGCCATGATCGGGCGTGACAACATGATCGGCACCCAGTTCCACCCGGAAAAAAGCCAGAAAACCGGGCTGACCATCATTGGAAACTTTCTGGGGTGGAAGCCATGATCGCACCATCCGATACCATTGAACCGGGCGTAATCGCCGAACGCGTGACTGAACTTTCAGCTGGCGACCTGTCCGATATCGTCGATGCCTGTACTCAGGCGATTGTCGAAGGCGGCGGTTTTGGCTGGCTGACCCCGCCGGACCGTCCGGATATGGAAAAATACTGGCGCGGTGTGTTGCTGATGCCGGGGCGTCATTTGTTTGTTTCGCGCGTTGATGGCACCATTTCGGGTGCCGCACAGTTGATCGAAACACCGGCCAACCTCGAAGCGCAGCGCCACTCCGCCCAGATTTCCGGTCATTTTGTCTCCCCGTGGGCGCGCGGGCGCGGCAATGGCAAGGCGATTGTGCGTTCGATCGAATATTTCGCCCGTGAAGCGGGCTATAGCGTTTTGAAACTCGACCTTCGCGAAACCCAGGAAGCCGCCATCGCACTGTATAACGGGCTTGGCTATGTCCGTTGGGGCATCAATCCCTATTACGCGATGGTCGATGGCAAGATGGTCGAAGGCTATTACTACACCAAGAAAATACAGGACACCGATCAGTGAACCTTTATCCCGCAATTGACCTGAAAGACGGTGCATGTGTGCGCCTGCTGCGCGGCGACATGGACAAGGCAACCGTGTTTAACGACGATCCGGGCGCACAGGCTGGCGAATTTGTCGCCGCTGGCTGCCATTGGGTTCATATCGTTGATCTTAACGGCGCCTTTGCCGGTGAACCGGTCAATGGTGCGGCGGTGGACTCAATCCTGGCCGCCGTATCGGGCAAGGCCCAAACCCAGCTGGGTGGCGGCATCCGCACCATGGAAACGGTTGATTACTGGCTCAATAAAGGCATCACGCGCGTGATCCTGGGGACGGTGGCGCTGCGCAATCCCGATTTCGTCAAGGAAGCCTGTGCCAAATGGCCGGGCCGGGTTGCGGTCGGCATTGATGCCCGTGATGGCTATGTTGCGGTTGAAGGCTGGGCGGAAACATCCGAAGTCACCGCGCTTGAACTGGCCAAGAAATTCGAAGATTGCGGTGTGGCGGCGATCATCTTTACCGATATCGACCGTGATGGCGCGATGGGTGGGCCAAATATTGAGTCTACCGTGGCGCTTGCATCGGAAATCTCGACGCCTGTGATTGTCTCGGGCGGGGTTTCGTCGCTTGATGATCTGATCGCGGTCAAGAAACATACCGATGCTGGCATTGATGGCGCGATTTCCGGTCGTGCCCTTTATGATGGCCGCATTGATCTGGCAGAGGCCATCGCGGCCCTTTCGTAACCGACCCAACAGGAAACAGACCATGCTGAAAACCCGTGTCATTCCCTGTCTTGACGTCAAGGACGGCCGCGTCGTCAAAGGGGTCAATTTCGTTGATCTGATCGATGCCGGCGACCCGGTCGAACAGGCCCGCATTTACGATGCCGAGGGCGCGGATGAGCTCTGCTTCCTTGATATCACGGCATCAAGCGATAACCGCGATACCATCTTTGATGTGGTCGCCCGCACGGCCGAGGCCTGTTTTATGCCGGTCACCGTCGGCGGGGGCGTGCGTACCCTTGAAGATATCCGAAAGCTGCTGCTGGCAGGGGCCGACAAGGTTTCGATCAACACTGCTGCGGTGAAAAATCCCGATTTCGTGCGTGAAGCGGCGCGCAAGTTCGGATCGCAATGCATTGTGGTCTCGATTGACGCCAAATCAACCGGCCCGGACACCTTTGAAATCTTTACCCATGGCGGGCGTGAACCGACCGGGATTGATGCCGTTGCATTTGCGAAACAAATGGTTGAATACGGTGCTGGCGAACTTCTTGTCACCTCGATGGACCGTGATGGCACCCAGTCTGGCTTTAACATTCCGCTGACCAAAACCATTGCCGATGCCGTGCATGTGCCGGTTATTGCGTCCGGCGGGGTGGGGACGCTGGACCATATGGTCGAAGGCGTGCGCGACGCGCATGCATCGGCAGTTCTGGCCGCCTCGATCTTCCATTTCGGCACCTATCGCATTCGCGAGGTCAAAGACCACATGAAAGCCGCCGGTATCCCGGTCAGAGAGGACTGAAAAATGGCTGACACCGATAAAGGCCAACACATCCTTGATGCGCTTTACGCAACCGTGGCTGCGCGCAAGGGTGCGGACCCGGAAACCAGCTATACCGCCAAGCTGTTTGCCAAGGGCACGCCCAAAATCGCCCAGAAAGTCGGCGAAGAGGCCGTTGAAACCGTGATTGCCGCCCTTGCCGAAACCCCGGAAAAGGTCGCATCTGAAAGTGCAGATTTGCTTTATCACCTGACCGTGCTTTGGGCCGATCAGGGGGTGAAGCCAGAAGATGTCTGGAAGATCCTGGCGGAGCGTCAGGGCATTTCAGGTATTGCCGAAAAGGCATCGCGCAGCAAAGATTAAGGCATAAAGCCTCAACTATCCGGGCAATGTCCCGACAAGGTATCAGGAGCATCACCATGGCCGTTCAGCCCTACGATCCGGAAAACATCTTTGCCAAAATCCTGCGCGGCGAAATCCCGTGCACCAAGGTCTATGAAGATGACCATGTGCTGGCGTTTAACGATATTGCGCCACAGGCCCCGACCCATGTGCTGGTGATCCCCAAAGGGGCCTACACCAGCTATGACGACTTTGCGCTTAATGCCTCGGACGCCGAAATCGTCGCCTATACCCGCGCAATCGGCAAAATCTCCAAGGAAGCTGGCGTGGTTGAAGACGGCTATCGCCTGATCGCCAATACCCGCGAACACGGTCGCCAGGACGTCCCGCACCTGCATGTGCATATCCTTGGCGGTGAGAAACTCCCGCGGATGCTGCCCGGCGCCTAAGCAAGACCAAACCCGATAAAAAGGCAGGGACAGCGATACGCGCCCTGCCTTTTGTGTTTCAAAGCGGACCTGAAAGCACAAATGACAGCCAGTATCCCCAATGCATCCGAGATTTTCCGGGCCCTTGCGGGCAACTGGACGCTCGCGCGCGATCTGGGTGAGGCCGGGCAGTTTACCGGTGACGTGACGTTTCATGCTGCCGATCCGGAACAACCCAACATGCTGCGCTATCGCGAGGAGGGATTTTTGACCCGTCCGGATGGCAAACGGTTTGATGGTTATCGGGAATATGATTTTGTCCTGCACGAGGACTTAGGCGCGATCGAGCTTCTGTTCCGCGATCCACTCAGTTTCGGCAATCGCTATGTGCTGCTGCAATTTGGCGAAGAGACCGAGCAGGGTGAGGCTGGGGAATCAGGTCTCTGTGCCCGCGACATTCATCCCTGTGGTGAGGACTTTTATCACCACTGCATGATCTGGAACGGGCCCGATCATTTCGAAACAAAAATAAAAGTCACCGGTCCGAAGAAAGATCACCTGCTGCACAGCATCTATCGCCGCGCCTGACAGGCCGAATTGTAGAAAATAAATTCATCTTTTCAATGTTTTGCAGAACTATCCTGACAATACAGATTAACCATGGTGCGCTCTAAACTTGGAACTTCTGATTTTACCCGCCACATTCTGACGTATTAAAGTGGTTCCAACACAACATCGTTAGATAATCTTGGAGATCGATCATGTCTTCGCCATCCCTGCCCCCGTTCCATTTAGCCTTCCCGATCAAATCGATTGCGGATACCCGCGCGTTCTATATCGATATCCTCGGCTGTGACGAAGGTCGCTCGACCGAGGCCTGGATTGATTTTGATTTCTTTGGTCATCAGCTGTCCGCCCATGTCCGCCCGGAAGCTGGCCAGAACAAAGGAGCCGGAGATGTCGATGGCGATGCGGTGCCGATCCCGCATTTCGGGGCGGTTCTTGAATGGGAAAAATGGCACGCACTGGCCGACAAGCTGAAAGAAGCCAATGTCAAATTCCTCCTCGAACCCAAGATCCGCTTTAAGGGCGAACCGGGCGAGCAGGGCACCTTCTTTGTCGAAGACCCGGCGGGAAATGGTCTTGAATTCAAGACCTTCCGCGATCCGGCGATGATCTTTGCCCACTGACCTTTGCATTGGTAACGGCCAACCGGCCTTGTGAAACCGGGCCGGTCCATGACAGACTGTAACCAAAGCGCCAATTGACGCGCCGGAACGCTTTGCGCTCTGGCGCGTTTGATATGTGCAGAACCTTTTTTCGCCCCAAATTTCGACCTTTTGATCAGGAGACCCCGATGTCGACCGCCAACGCCCCGCTCAATATTCTGATTTCCGCCGCCGGTGATGATGAAAAGTGGAAAAGCGTGATGGTTGACCGTCTGCCGGATGCCAATATCGTCACCGAGGACGATAATTACGATCCTGAAACGATTGACTATGCCCTGTTCTGGAAACAGCCACAGGGCCTGATCAAAACCCTTCCGAACCTCAAGGCCATCTTCTCGCTCGGCGCCGGGGTGGATCATGTGGTTTCCTCGCCCAGCCTGCCCGAAAGCCTTCCGGTCATTCGCCTTGAGGATGCCGGCATGGCCGATCAGATGGTGCAGTACCATCTTTATGCGGCGCTTCATTTCATGCGTGATTTTGATGTCTATAGCGCCCAACAGGCCAAGGCCGACTGGACCCAGCATGATGTTGCACGCATTTCGCGATGCCGCGTCGGGGTCATGGGGCTTGGCGCGCTGGGCTCGGCGGTTGCCACGTCGCTTTCCAATCTGGGTTTCTCTGTCTCGGGGTGGAGCCGCTCGATGAAGGCGATTGAGGGCATTTCGACCTATGCCGGCAAGGAAACGCTGGGCGAATTCCTGGGTCAGTCCGATATCCTGATCTGCCTTCTGCCGCGCACATCGGAAACCGAAAATGTGCTTAACAGCAGCACGCTGTCCTTCCTGCCCAAGGGGGCTGCGATCATCAATGCCGCCCGAGGTGCGATGATCAACGAGGCCGATTTACTACGCGCGATTGATACCGGCCATCTGCGTGGCGCGTTTTTGGATGTTGCGGCAACCGAACCGCTGCCCGAAAGCCACCCGTTCTGGGACCACGCCAAAATCCGCATCACCCCGCATATTGCGGCCGCCACCCGGTTTGAAGAATCGGTCGATCAGATCGCCGAAAACCTGGATCGTCTGGCACGCGGTGAAACCCCGCGCGGTCTGGTCAATCGCGAGATCGGTTACTAAGCCAGCCGGACCACCAGGACACGCATTTTTATAGAACCCGATCCGGCACAATTTCCCCGCCGGGTCGGGTTTTGCTTGTCCGCCTGCGGGCTTTCTGCAAAAGAAGGACAGTCGCCGGAAATATCGGCGCCCTTGCTGTTGGACAGGATTTTCGATGTCAGCCAAAACCTTTGTTGCGCTTCGTGTTGAATGCGATGCCACCACCGCCTTTGACCAGTTCACAGGCGAGATTGATCAGTGGTGGAAACAGGGGCCGCGCAACCGCCTGATCGGCAATCGACCGGGCATCATGGAATTTGGCGAAAGCGATGGCGTGCGCTATTTGCAGGAAGTCGACAAACGCCGCCCGGATTTCATCGTGCGTGCCGGTAAGGTAACCAAATGGGAACCCGCCAAACGCCTTGCTTTTGAATGGCAGTGGCCGATGGCGGATCCAAAAGAACCGGCAACGCTTGTCGACATCCGCTTTGCCGCCCAGGGCGATTACACCCGCATCACGCTTGAGCATCTTGGCCTTGAAAAACTGTCCATGGGCCATCCGGGTCGCAATGGCCTCAATGACAACCGATTCAAGCCGATGATGACCCATTACTGGCAGGCGCATCTGGTATCATTTCGAAATCGCATCAAAATCATCAGCAAGGAGTCCGGCACGGCCTGATCCAGCAAAATCAATCCCGGCAATCAACGCCGAAAGCCAGTCGACAAATACCCGCACCCGGGCTGAAAGCTGCCGGTTTTGCGGATAGAGAACTGAAACCGGCATCGGATCCGGCGGACAATCGGGCAGGATTTCGATCAGTTTTCCGGATTTCAAATCTTCGGCAACGCGATAGCGCGGAACCTGAACAATACCGAGCCCCGCCGAGGCACAGGCGGCATAGCTGTCCGCTCCGGTCACTGAAATGCTTGCGGGCAACATCACCTCGACAAGTTTGCCATCAACCTTGAAATCAAGCGGGATCGGCTTGTCATCCGCACCCGACAAAAAACAAACCATCCGATGCCCCTGACTTTTAAGCTCATCAAGGGTTTCGGGCATACCGGTGCGGGCGATGTAATCCGGGCTGGCCACCGTGGCCTCATGCAAAAGCGCAAGCCTTCGCCCAATCATCGATGAACTGGCCAGATCGCCACTGCGCAACACGCAATCAAACCCTTCATGCACCAGATCGACAAACCGGTCACCATCGGCCAGCACCAGTTCGATCCCCGGATAGCGACCCTGAAATTCCGGGAGTGCCGGGATGATAAAGGTCCGCGCCAGCGTCCCTTGCAAATTAACCCTGAGCAACCCCTTGGGATCGGCATTGGTAAAGCTGCCATCGGCTTCTTCGAGATCGGCCAGAATCCGAACGCAGCGTTGATAATATGCGTCCCCGTCACGGGTTGGATTAACCGTGCGCGTCGTACGTTCCAGCAACCGGGTCCCCAACCGGTCTTCAAGCCGCTGGATGGAATTGGTCATGGTTGCGCGCGGGATCAAAAGATCACTCGCCGCCTTGGTAAAGCTTTTGCGCTCCACCACGCGCACGAAATTGCGCATTTCCTCAAACCGGTCCATTGCGGTCCTTATTGTTGTTCATTTTCGAATAATGATGTCGAATATAGCCTAATTATCCAAAAAGTCATCTTGGGCATATTGGGCCTATCGCAAATGAGGCCCCTTCAAAAACCAAGGAGACTTTTGATGTCTGCCAATGAAAACAGAACTGCCATCATCACCGGTGCCGCGCGCGGGATTGGTGTTGCACTGGCCAAACGTCTGGCGGCTGATGGCTTTGCCGTTGTGATCAATTATGCCAACTCTGCCAAGGCCGCCGAAGAACTGGCCGAAAGCCTTAAATCACAGGGGCACAAGGCATTGGCCATCAAGGCCGATATCGCGCGCCCGGATGCCGTCACCGCCCTGTTTGACAAGACCATTGCCGAATTCGGCGGTGTTGATGTCATCGTCAACAATGCCGGTGTCATGACCACCACCCCGATTGCCGAGATGGATGACGCCACCTATGACGCGATGATGGACATCAATGTGCGCGGCACATTCAACATGCTGCGCGAAGGCGCCAAACATCTGCGCGATCATGGCCGGGTGATCAATTTCTCCACCACCGCCCTGCATCTCAAACTGCCGGGTTATGCGGTCTATAACGCCACCAAGGCCGCGGTCGAGGCGATGACAGGCGTCTATGCCAAGGAACTGCGCGGTCGTCAGATCACGGTTAATGCCGTCGCCCCCGGTCCGGTCGCGACCGAACTCTTCCTGAATGGCAAAACCGACGAACAAGTTGCCCAGTTTGCCAAAATGCCGCCGCTTGAACGACTTGGCGAACCAGATGATATCTCCGGTGTGGTGTCCTTCCTGGCTGGCACGGATTCCGGTTGGGTGGATGGTCAGACCATCCGGGCCAATGGCGGTCTCGCTTAAGCCATACACCACTGACCCCCTCTGATTGCAGGAAACCTGGTTCAGGACCGGCATTATTCCCCCATCCCCGTGCCGGTTTTGGTCCATGCTTCCTGCCAACCCAGCAATGATGTCGCCTGACAAACACACAGGCGGCATCATTGCCATTTGGCGGGGACCCCATGCACCAAAGGTGAACAATCCCAGACCTTTGGCGACTTGTGAATTCATCTGGCTTTGCCCATGATGTCTCGTCATCAGGAAAGGGATACCAATGTCAAACAGCACCGAACCGGCGGACATCACATTCCGCTATGCCACCCGCGATGACCTGCCTGCCATCGTTGCCCTTCTGGCCGATGATGAAAAAGGCAAAACCCGCGAGGAATTCACTGATCCGCTTCCGGATGCCTATTACGCCGCGTTTGATGCCATGGAATCCCAGTCCACCGATGCCCTGCCCAACAAGTACCTGCTGGCGATCCAAGGAACGGAAATTGTCGGCTGTTTGCAGCTGACCCTGATTGCCGGACTGTCGCGGCGCGGCCAGCTTCGGGCCCAGATCGAAGGGGTTCGGGTAGCAGGCACAGCACGCGGCCAGAAAATCGGCGAGAAGCTGATCCATCAATCCATTTCGATATCAAAATCACTTGGCGCAGCGCTTGTGCAGTTTACCACCGACAAGACCCGCAAGGATGCCCACCGTTTCTATGAACGGCTTGGTTTTGTGGCCAGCCACGAAGGCATGAAGATGTCGCTTGATCCGAAATAGGACATCGCTTTCCGCCAGATTGCGCACGCGCAAATACGCCGGGCAGATTTCATGATAGGGTCTGATGAACGCTTGCCTAATGGCAGCATCCACCGAACGGAGGACCATCATGAACTTGATCGAATTACAGGATATGGCCCGTGAACGCGGCTTTTCGCATGTGTTCAGCGCATCGGAAAGCCATGTGACATGCGATGGCAAACAGGCGACATATCACCCCGATGACCTCACCATTATTGATTGCCGTTCTGTTGATGTCGGAACCGATCCGGGCGATGACGCCACCCTTTACATGATCGAAGCCAGTGATGGCACGCGCGGCATGCTGATTGTGCCCAACAGCTTTGATACCGACCCGAACAAGGCCGACCTGATTGATCACCTGCGCCGCAAACAGGGTTGATTTCGGAACAAGCAGCCAAGGCTTGCGTTTTATTCCTACGAGACATTTTTGATCGAGGAGGCCCGCAATGAACTTGGCTGATCTTCAGGCAAACGCCAAAGAACACGGTTTTGAACATCATTTCATGGCAGAAGAAGACGGTGTGCGCAGCGACGGCACCGGCAAGCTTTACAGCCCTGATGAACTGCGCCTTGTCCATTCCAACAGCACCGACCACGGTACCGATCCGGGTGACGAGGCAACGCTGTTCATGATCGAGGCCAATGACGGCACCAAGGGTGTGATCATCATGGCAGATGCGTTTCACGCCGATCCGCAAAAGGCCGAAATCATCGATATCCTGCGCCGCAAACGCGCGGCCTGATCGTTTGAAAAATGCCACCTCGGAGATATCCGGGGTGGCATTTCGCAAAATGAACACAAACATGCACCTGTAGCGACATAAAAGGCAGGCAGGGTGATGCCGCTTTCCTCGCAACCAAGACAGGCCATTCGATGTCGGATTTTTTGCCGTTTATTCGTGCCTGGGTCACAGACCCCAGAAAAGTATCAGCCATCTCGCCCTCAAGCCCGGCACTGGCAAGGCTGATCACATCGGAAGTCACCGCCCAAAGCACCCCGGTTCTGGAACTCGGACCGGGGACAGGTGTGTTTACGCGCGCACTTCTCGATCGCGGCATCAATCAGAATGACCTCACATTGATCGAGGCCGGACCGGATTTCTCCCGCCTGCTGTCAAAACGCTATCCCAAGGCCCGCATTCTGCAAATGGACGCCTGCCGACTGGGCCATAAGGGCCTGTTTGGACCCGGCGAACTGGCACGTGCCATAAGCGGCCTGCCATTGCTGTCGATGAAGCCACGCCAGATCATGGGGATATTGTCGGGCAGTTTTGAATATCTGCGTGACGACGGCGCATTTTACCAGTTCACCTATGGCCCGCGCTGCCCAGTGCCGGAGGCCATCCTTGCCCGCCTTGATCTGCAGGCGACCCGCATCGGAACGACCGTGCGCAACATGCCCCCCTCGTCGGTTTACAAAATCGAACGCAAAGGCCGCCTACAACTTCGCAAGGAAGTCCGCAAAACCGGGTGAATCGGATTTTAGCGCTGATCAACATTTGCCGGGTATTCAGTGCTTCGGCGATATGGGCCTGCTTAACTGCGACACCGGAGCATCCTAAAGAGCATCCAAGCTAAGGCCAACATCACCTTTACTGCAGGATTGCCACTCACAAAAGTTATGCAGCGGGCACGGCACGCACTGAGCTTGTTCTTATCCCCGACCGGCGAACCTGCCTTTAGCTTCTTCCGTCGCCGGCATGTAGAACGATACCGCATTGCCTTCCGGATCTCGGAACTGGAAGGTTTTGTTGCCCCAGGGCATGGTTTTGAGTTCATGCACGAGTGGGACACTATCCTTCAGGCGCATATATTCCGCATCAATATCATCAACTTGAAACTCACTGAAAACCGTGCGGTTGGCACCCGGCTCCGCACTGTTTTCTCGCCAAAGCGGCACTGTCTCCACCGAACCGATCGCAAGGACGGCGCCGGGCATGACAAGTTCGGCAAAAACCGGCGCTGGCCACTGTGCCGTTACGCCAGTGATCCTTTCATAGAAGGCAACCATATTCTTTATATCGCCAGCGATGATGCGGATGGATGCGAGTTTCATGGACAGCTCCTGCAGCGGTAGCTCATTTGCCACCTATTGAAATTCCTTGGCTTTGTCTCTCACACTGCTGTTGCCAGCATTATGTCAGCAGTTGTCACCATGTGCTCAAAGCCACCGTCTTTTTCAGCTCATTCAAGTTTTACGGCTTAGAGCCTGCGGGTAACGGGCGGCACGGCTCTGCTTCGTCTTCCAAAAACACAAAAAAAGGGGTACCAACTTCGTGGTACCCCTTTATCTGCATCATCGCGCTTCAAAGCCGACGGAAACGTTTGATCACCACAAATGATGGACGTGCGGGGCGATGCGCTGCTCATAGATGGTGCGCAGTTCGCCGATCACTTCTGAGGGCAGGGGTGCAACATCACTTGCCGCCGCATTCGCCGCTGCCTGCTCTGCATTCTTGGCCCCCGGGATCACAACACCAACGGCCTCTTCCATCAAAATCCAGCGCAGGGCGAACTGCGCCATGGTGATGTTTTCCGGAACCAGCCGACGGATTTCTTCGACCGCTTCAAGCGCAACATCAAATGGCACACCGGCGAATGTTTCGCCCTTGTCAAACGCCTCGCCGTTGCGGTTGAACGCACGGTGGTCGTCTGCGGCAAAGGCGGTATCCTTGGTCATCTTGCCGGTCAAAAGGCCCGATGCCAGCGGCACACGGACGATAACCCCGACATTTTTCGCCTTCGCCTCGCGGAAGAAAAGACCGGACGGGCGTTGGCGGAAGATGTTGTAAATGATCTGAACCGACGCCACACCGGGATATTCG
This sequence comes from Thalassospira sp. HF15, assembly GCF_011806525.1. GTDB lineage: Bacteria > Pseudomonadota > Alphaproteobacteria > Rhodospirillales > Thalassospiraceae > Thalassospira. The sequence goes on from NZ_JAAVKI010000002.1 coordinate 363,376, forward strand.
ATGGCTTTGAGGCCTTCTTCGACCTTTTCGACCGAAACACCGTAATTACGGATTTTCCCGTCGGTGACCATGTCTTCCATCACCTCGAACACATCCGGGCGATAGAAAACCTCTGTCGGCGGGCAATGAAGCTGGACAAGATCAAGACAATCGGTTGCAAGGTTCTTTAGGCTGCGTTCAACAAATGCGGTCAGGTTCTGCTTGTTGTACCCAGCAGACACATGCGGATCCAAACGACGCCCGGCCTTGGTTGCGATGAACGGGCGTTCGCCACCGCGTTCCTTCATGACATCGGCGATGATTTTTTCCGACCGGCCATCACCGTAAACATCTGCGGTATCAATAAATGTCGTGCCGTTATCAAGTGCGGCATGCAGGGCTGCACGCGCGTCAGCTTCCGAAACATCGCCCCACGCGCCACCAATGGCCCAGGCACCGAAACCGACTTCGGATACCGTGCGCCCTGTCTTACCGAATTTTCTGTAGTTCATATCGAATTCCTTCCTAAGGCATTAACTGGCCGCCATTGACCTCGATGATCTGGCCGGTGATGTAGCCCGCCATAACGTTCGAGGCGAGAAACAGGAACGCCCCGACACATTCATCGGGGCGACCCACGCGGCCCATCGGTACTGTTGCACTTTGCGCGGCAAGAACATCAGGCGGTGTATAGCGGTCGTGAAACGGCGTCTGGATCAGACCCGGCGAAACGGCATTCACGCGAATGCCGTCTGCGACAAATTCCTTGGCCTGTCCGCGTGTCAGGCTGCTGACAAAGGACTTGGCCGCAGCATACAGCACAGCACCACCGCCGCCACCATTGCGCGCGGCAATCGATGTCGTGTTCACCACAAAGCCGTTTTCTGCCGCTTTGAGGTACGGATACGCCGCAACAGTGGCTTCCCAGACCGATTTGCCATTCAGGGCAAAGACACGGTCAAGATGATCAGCCTCGACCTCGGTCGTCGGCACACGCCCAAGCATGCCACCGGCATTGTTGATCAGGCCATCCAGCCCGCCCAGCATCCGGGCGGCTTCCCTGACAACATTCGCAGGCGTGCCCGATACACTCATATCGCCCTGAACCACGAAGACATGCTCGGGAAACTCTGCCTGAAGGGCAAGTGCTGCATCACGGCTTTCATTATAGTGAAGCGCGACCTTGGCACGCTGTGCGGCAAATCCCCTGACAATCTCGGCCCCGATCCCGGTGGATCCACCGGTGACCAAAACACGGCGCGACATCAGGTCTGGAATCCTGATTGCCTGAATATCACTCATCGCATTCCTCCGGCTGAATTGTCTGACTTGGGTTAGGGTCCTGGCCCTGAGATTACTTGTTGCACGGCCCGGCGTGGTGTGGTTTTTCATGAACTGGAATCATCCACAAAGTGAATAGAGTTCAACTTGACTGGAATCGACCGCGCAGAGTTTGCCGACCTACGCCTGTTCCTGGCGATTGTCCGCCGCCAGAGCTTCAAGGCGGCGGCCATTGAGTTCGGGCTTTCGCCGTCGGCCGCCAGTCATGCGATCCGTCGTCTGGAAAGCCGCCTTGGGGTCAAGCTGATCAATCGCACCACGCGGGCGATCGTGGCAACCGAACTGGGCCAGGACCTTGCCACCAAGCTTGCCGAGGGCTTTGACAAACTCGATGAAGCCCTGCAGACGCTGGATGCCCCCGGTGCTGCCAGCTTTGGCGAGGTCCGCATCAACGCCTTTTCTGATGCAGCACACCTTCTCATCGCCCCTGCACTGCCAGAATTTGCCAAGACCTTTCCCGATGTCAGCCTGAGCATTATTGTTGAAAACCGGCCAATTGATATCGTCGCAGAAGGATATGATGCCGGTATTCGCTACGGGCATCTGGTCCCTGAAGACATGGTTGCCGTCGCACTAAGCGGACCGCAGCGCTGGGTCGTCGCCGGTGCACCGGATTATCTTGCACAGCACGGAAAACCCGATACCCCCGAAGACCTGCGCAATCACACATGCCTGCAACTTCTTCTCGGCGATAATTCGCCTTTTCCATGGGAACTTGGCACCGGGCCGGATCAGAAAAGCTATCGCGTGCCCGGCCACATCACCATTCAGGACACAGCAACCACGATCTCGGCCACCAAGGCCGGGCTTGGACTGGCATATTTGCTGGAATCGCGTATTGCCGATGAGCTTGCCAGCGGACAGCTTGAAATCGTGCTGGAAGACTATGCATCATCTGATGATCCCTTCCATATGTATTACAGCAGCCGCCACAACAATCATCCGGGCTTGCGCGGCCTGATCAACATCATCCGCAAACAGAACGGCCTGTCGCGCATATGATCCCGGATCAGATCCCGAGTGCCGGCAATGACGGTATTTCTTCGCCGCCACTGCTGCCGAGGATCTGGGTGAGACGGCCCTGATGCCCTCCCATGTTGGCAAACTCAACATTTCCAACCCTTCGTGGAAAGAATCTGGCGTTGCCTTCGGGCTTGATTGCCTCAGGCGGCAACGAACAGTTTCACGGCCATTGCCTTGGCGTGATCAACGAACTGGCGCTGCGACCAGCCACAGGTCTGCGTCAACTGCTCCCACGTCTGCACGGATAGCAGCGACGATAAAAGATCGGTGGCCTCGGTCGCGCTATAATCGGCGGACAAATCGCCATCTCCTTCCAGCGCCCGTATTGCGGCTTCAAACCCTTGTCGCAAGCCGCGCATGCGGTCCGCCCAGGCCAGCTTGGCCGCATCGTCACTGTCCTGCATCGCAATCAGGGCGCGGGCAACCCCGTGAATTTCGGGGATGTAATTTCCCCATGCCTCAACAAAGGCGGCCAGCCTTTCGACACCCGTATTTGCGGTGCGACTGGCCCGTAGGCGGGCATCGACATCCTTGACCTCATCGACATGGCGCGTGGTCGCCACCAGGAGTTCGGCACGCGTCGGAAAGTGCAGATAGACCGCCTGACGGCTGATTCCTGCGGCTTTGGCGATGTCGCTCATACGGACTTCTTTGCCCTGATGGGCTTCAAGAAGCTCCCAGGCAGCGTTGAGGATGCGGGTTCTGGTTTCGGCGTTATCTCTTGACATGATGTAAAGTAACCTGTACTTGACACCATGTCAATTGACACGGCGTCAAGTTGACAACGCCAAACGCTCTCACGTCGGAGGTCAGGATGAATACGAATTCGCAACGAAATGATATGCCGTCCCGCGCCACACGGGTCCTGTTGGCCGTGTCCGGTGCCATTGCGGTCATTATCGGAGGCGGGCTTACGTTTGTACCCGCACAGTTTCAGGCATCTGCAGGGGTCGTCCTCGGCCCTGATATCAACCTGCTGAGCGAGGTTCGCGCGCCGTGCGGCTTTCTTCTGGCTGCGGGCATCATGATCCTGCTTGGCGCTTTCCGACGCCAGATGGTGCAGCTGTCTCTCATGCTCGCAAGCCTGCTCTATCTTTCTTACGCTGCTGCACGTCTTGTCGGCATCATGATGGACGGCATGCCAAACAGCGCCATTCTCACCGCCCTTGGCGTTGAAGTCGTCCTTGGATGTCTCTGCCTGGCCGTACTGGCGAACACGCGTCGCCGGGTCCTTGCTCCGGCCTGAGCCTAACGGCGATAAACCATCTGTCGGTAATTCAGGGCCTCGGCAATATGAATGCGTTTGACCGCGCTACTTCCCGCCAGATCGGCAATCGTGCGCGCGACCCGCAGAATCCGGTGGTACCCGCGGGCTGACAGCTTCATCTGACGTGCTGCATCCTGCAGCAATCCGCGCCCGTCAGGTTCAAGGGCAGCTGCCTCTTGCAGGACTTCACCATCGGCCAGTGCATTGGTTGATATGTTTTCGTTTTTATATCGCAACATTTGCAACTCGCGGGCCAGAAACACCCGTTCGCGCACCGCCTGACTGGTTTCACCCTTGCTGGGTAAATCAAGGTCTTCGGGCTTGACCGCCGGCACTTCGATCTGGATGTCAAACCGGTCCAGAAGCGGCCCCGAAAGCCGTGCCTGATATTCCTCGCCGCATCTGGGCGCGCGGGTACAGGCCAGCTCGTTATCCCCCAGATAGCCACACCGGCACGGGTTCATCGCTGCAACCAGTTGTACGCGTGCCGGATAGGTCACATGCGCATTGGCCCGCGCGACCGATACCTGCCCGGTTTCCAAGGGTTGGCGCAGCGCATCAAGCACATTGCGCTGAAATTCCGGCAATTCATCCAAAAACAAGACGCCATTATGGGCCAGCGATATCTCACCCGGCCTGACCCGATGACCACCGCCAACAAGGGCTGGCATCGAGGCTGAGTGATGCGGTTGCCGGAACGGGCGCGTTCGGATCAACCCGCCTTCGGGTAGCATTCCGGATACGGAATGAATGACCGTGGTTTCCAGTGCCTGTCTGGCATCAAGATCGGGCAAAATGCCCGGCAAACGCGCGGCCAGCATGGATTTCCCCGATCCTGGCGGCCCGGACATCAGCAGGTTATGTCCGCCAGCAGCCGCAATCTCCAGCGCGCGCTTGGCACTTTCCTGCCCCTTGATATCGCGCAGATCGCCGTGGAAATCATTGATCTCGTCCGCGTCACGCCGGACCGGGCGCGGCAGAATTTGCGTGCCTTTGAAATGATTGATCAGGGTCACCAGGCTGGGGGCGGCGAGGATTTCCAAATCACCGGCCCAAAGGGCCTCCGCCCCATTGGCCTCGGGGCAAATAACACCGCATTCCTGCATCCCGGCTTCCATCGCGGCAGGCAACACCCCGCCCACCTTGGTGATACTGCCATCAAGCCCCAACTCACCGAGTACGAGAAACCGCTCGATATCGTCATGGCCGATGACATCCATCTCGACCAGAATACCCAGCGCAATCGGCAGATCGAAATGCGATCCTTCCTTGAGCAAATCCGCCGGGGCCAGATTAATCGTGATCCGCTTGGGCGGCAGGGCCAACCCCATGGCTGAAAGCGCGGAACGCACCCGTTCACGCGCCTCGGACACTGCCTTGTCGGGAAGCCCCACCACGGTAAAGGCCGGCAGGCCACTTGCCATCTGCACCTGAACATCGACCGGTATGGTTTCAATCCCGGCAAAGGCAACCGTCATCACCCGCGCTGTCATAGACCCCCGCAAACAAAACCAATGGTTGTTTATCTTGGCCGCTTACGAAGATTTTCGCAACGCATGGTTTAATATCAGGGGATTAGGGATGCGGATTCCGACCCGTCAGGATGTTAGAACGCGAAAGCGCGAAAATATTTCGTTTTCGTAATTAACAGTTCTCTCAAAGACCGCGCCGATCCGCCTCAGTGCCGCAAGCTTGGTGCGGGTGGGCGGCAACAGGAAGGTAACGGACGCAATACGGGGATCACATCGGGCGAAATCAAGCGCCTTGCGGGTAATCGCCATGCCAAGCCCGAAGCATTCCGGGCGCAGCACCAGCCCATAATCCCAGTCATCGCCTTCCTTTTGAAATCCACCCCAGCCGACATATTCCCGATCATGGAAAATCGCCCAGTGCCCCAGACCATCCCGCTGCCAACAGGCTTGCTTGGCAGCAACAAAACGATCGGCATCCGCCCGATCCCAGGGATGGCTGAGCAACGGCATATGTTGCACCATGCGCGGATCAGACATATGGGCAATCAGGGTCGCAGGTGCGATATCATCAAGCTGACCAAACGAAATTGCATCGTCTATGGGTTTCATCGGGGCAAAACCATCTGGTGTAATAAAAAAGGCGCAAGAACCATCGGTTCATAGCGCCCTTCATCACCGACTTTGTCAATTAAGCACACCGGCTGCACCCATCACATTTGCGATAGCGGTTTAGTCCGAAGACCCGGTATCGCTTTCACGTGGCGGCAGAAATTCCTTGCGGCACGGCACGGCAACCTCATCAACCACGGTCCAGCCGAAATTGCGGAACTTGCCGAAGCTCGCCTTTTTCATGGTGATGCCACTTTCCTTGTGCTTGCGCACTTCGCCTGGATCTTCGCCCTCGATCCGTTCGGCGCGCGCCCACGCACGTTCGCGCATCGCTTTGGTGATGGTTGGTTCGGTCATGTCTGGCTTTCGCAGTTCAATCAGTAAAAAGGCGCGATAGCACGTCTGACGACGTTTGTCGCACCTAATCGACGGGCTGACTGATCAGTCATCATCATGGGGCAGGTGGAAGGTGGTCTCGGTAAAGCATTCGCGTTCGGACATGATCGCCATCCAGTCACGTACGCGCACCGGAATATCAAACCGGCGGTCCGGCCAGCGGAAATCAATATAATAAAGCGCCACCAGAACCGACCAGGTGCCAAGATGGGGATCCTCGGTCCGCAGGCTCGGCAGACCTTCAAGAATGGCTTCGATGCCAGAGGTAATGGCTTGTGCCTGTCGTTCCATTACGTTTTCGCAACGTTCACTCTCTTCACGATTTGAATCGGCATACAGGCGCGCGGTCGCCACCATCATGCCATCCGCCAGGCCCTGCCATTTAAGAGCACTCAGGCGGCCTGGACCGCTTTCGGGGATGACGCCTTCGGAAATGCCCTGGGATTTGGCAAGCTGATCGAGATAGTCACAGATCACAGCAGATTCAAAAACCGCCATGCCGTCTTCAAGAATCAGGGTCGGGACTTTCGATAGTGGATTGTGAGCCCGCAGCGCTTCATCCGTCCAGGGATCAATCAGAATCTCGTTGATCTGTTTTTCCAGACCAAGTTCACGCAAGATAACCCGCACCTTGCGCGAAAAGGGTGAAGTTGGCGCGTAATAAAGCTGCATCATAATCCAAAGCCCCTTGCCATCAGCACATATCCCGTTGGCACATGAACGCCGTCAAACACGTAAATCCGGCGTCCAGCCGATATCCTCGAGATGCCATTTGGCATGCCAGTTGGTGTCGCTGCGTAACAGTGTAAGGTAATTTCGCGCCGCACAATAGGTACCTTTGCGTTCCGGCAGCGGTTTTAACTTTGTCGGCCGATCCGGAAGCGGATTGTCGCCAATCCATGCCAAAAGGCCCAAGCCCCGTGCAAAGGCCTTTGGCGGAGCGGTGTGCGAAATACCCGATGCCACCAGCTGATGGATGGTTTTCCCCCTGGTTTCAAAGGTTCCGCGGGTGGCAACATGGATTTCGCCAGACAGCAGGGTGATCTCGTGGTCATGCTCGTTGGCGATCGCTTCGATCAGTTCAAGGAAGCGGCACCATTCGCGCCGGTGCCAGCGGCTTTGCCACTGATCACGCAGGTCATCCTCGTATTTCTGCGCCTTGGGCAAAAGGTGCATCATCATCTCGACCAATGACAATCTGGGCCCGATTACCGGCACGCTCGACATCAGTAAAATACGATTGCCATCGGGCACGGACTCCAGACATTGCGGCAAATCCCGCCAGCCATGCTCCCCCATCACCGCATTCGGGGTACGTTCGGATCGCAGATCGGGCGCGATGATGCTGACACCGGGGAAATCAGTCCGCCAGGCAAGGCTTTTGCCATCGCGATCCAGCACCATGTCAGGCAGATCCCCCGGCGCACAGCACAGCTGCATCAGGCAAAAGGCCTCGCGCGCGCAGTCAAACATGCCCTTGGCCACCGCTGTTCCCTGAAACCACTTCTTGTGACTGCCCCAGCCATCAAAGATGTCGTGGTCATCCCACATCATCAGCGACGGCACACGTGCCAGCATGTGGCCGATTTGCGGCTGGCCATAGATCGCCAGATAGTGATCAAGATAGAATTTCAGAACCGCGTCACGCATGACATCGGAAAAGGCGGTTGCCATGCGTTCCCGCCGTCCGGCCTTGTCCCACTTGATGATATCAGGATGGCATTCCCATACCCCATCGGCATAGATCTGATCGCCACCATGCAGCAGCAGGGAAAACGGCTGTTTGGCATGTTCCCGGCCCAGATCGGTCCACAGCGCATTGCGGTCTTCAAGCGGCCGGTCCAGATCGCCGTCTTCCTGACCATTGCACGAGACAAACCCGATGCGGAGATCTTTGCTCAGATCGGTGCAAACGTCATATGTTTCGGTTCCGAAACTATAACTGGATGTCGTGTTTGCCGGCAGATCAAAGTCAAACCGCCAATAGGTCCGACCGAACAGGTTTGCCAGTTTCACCGGCGCAATGACGTCACTGCCATGCGCCCGCAGCTCCGGGATTTCAACATCCTCATCGGCAACCACAAGGGCGGCGAGCTTTGCTGTTTCTGCATCCGCGCCCCGGGCAAACAGGTATGGTCCGAAAAGATCCTGGTCAGTGATTGTTTTCGCCTGGGTGATGGTCATGCGCCTGTCATACCTGCCAATTTTGTCCTTAAATCATACGTTTGATCGCGGTTTTGGTTCCCTCAGGGTCATGACATGCGACCCATCCCGACGATTAAAAACAATTGGGTCGGGAATATCGAATAAAAACGACTTCCAAGGCGAGAGATTGATTAAATACCCGAATGCGTTAGTGTTTTCGGGTCTTAACACGCCACACACAGGAAAAGCCCCATGACAACACAGCGCCCCAAAGCAATTCCCACCGTTCAGGTCGATGATGACACATTTCGGGTCACCGAATGGCATTTTCCGCCGGGATCGGAAACGGGTGATCATGTCCATGGCATGGATTACGTCGTCGTGCCGATGACCACCGGAACCCTGACCATTGTTAACGATGACGGCACAACGTTTCCGTCGGAAATGACCGCCGGGAAATCCTATTCCCGCAAGACCGGCGTAGCGCATAACGTCATCAACGATAATGACTTCGCCATCACCTTTGTCGAGATCGAAGCCAAATAAGCCTCGCACACCAAGCAGGGTTAAAAGCAAAACGGGCAGGTGTTGATCACCTGCCCGTTGTCATTTTCCGGCGCTTAGGTAAAGCACCGACTAGCCAAGGCGTTTATCAATGGCGTCCCAGATCAGGCCTTCGAGCTTGGAACCATCAAAACGGTTGATCTCCTGAAGACCCGTAGGCGAGGTGACGTTGATTTCCGTCATGTAATCGCCAATCACGTCGATCCCGACAAAGATCAGATCGCGTTTCTTGAGCTCCGGGCCGATACGCTCGCAAATTTCGCGTTCGCGCGGGGTCAGCATCGATTTCTCGGCAACACCGCCGACATGCATGTTTGAACGCGCCTCACCCTCGGCCGGAACGCGGTTGATTGCGCCAACCGGTTCGCCATCGACCAGAATGATGCGTTTGTCACCCTTGCGCACATCGGGCAGATAGGCCTGCACCATCAGCGGTTCACGCGATTGGGCGGCAAACAGTTCAAGCAGGGAATTCAGGTTTTCATCACCGGGTTTGAGGTGGAAGACACCCGCCCCGCCATTGCCAAACAGCGGCTTGACGATGATGTCCTTGTATTCCTCGCGGAAATCCTTGATGCGCGCGCCCGACCGGGTGATCAGGGTCGGCGGCATCAGATCGGGAAATTCGGTGACAAAGATCTTTTCCGGCGCATTGCGGACATGGCCCGGATGGTTAACCACAAAGGTTTCCGGGTGGATCGCCTCAAGCAAATGGGTCGCCGTGATGTAATTCATGTCGAACGGCGGATCCTGACGCATCAGGATGACATCGGTTTCACGCGCCAGATCAATCACGCGCGGGGCCCCCAGATCATGGTGATTGCCATGCTCATACCGCAGCGTCATCGGACGGACTTCCGCCTTGATCCGACCGCGGTCATAGAACATGTCATCGGGATGATAATGCAAAAGTTCATATCCGCGCGCCTGGGCTTCAAGGCCCATGACAAAGGTGGAGTCCCCCTTGATGTCGATTGACTCAATCGGGTCCATCTGGATGGCGACGATACGGCTCATTATAAAGCGTTCTCCTTATAGACCGTCGATCAAGCCGTCTGTTTAATCCGCAAATATGGCCCAAACCGGCCAAATAAGGTCATTTGCGGGCATGGCTTGACCCGGCTGGCCTTCCCGGCCAAATGATGCGATATGTATTTCGCGTAATAGATGGCACGATTTTTATCATTCGCCATTCACCTTCTGCAATCGCGATGATTGCGATCAATAAATTGTGACGATACCCGGTAAGGCATATGACCCGTTTGACCCAAGACCCGAAGACCCGCTGGAAATCCCTTGGCATGATTGGCAAGAAAGCCCGCGCCGTTGTGGCTGCCGGTGTCCTTGCCACCGCCATCGGTCTTGGTGCCGTTACCAGTCTGACCCTGTTGCCCGGCACCGCGCATGCGCAGTCAAACGATCAGATCAGCCCCGAGATGGTCAAAAAGATCGAAAACTATCTGGCCGGGATCACCACCCTGACGGCCGATTTCGTTCAGATTTCATCAGACGGTGGTGCTGCCGAGGGCAAACTGTTCATGGAACGCCCGGGCAAGATGCGGTTTGAATATAACCCGCCGGCGCAAATCCTGCTGGTCTCGACCGGGCATGATTTCATCTATTATGACAAGGAAATCAACGCGCCGACCTATTTCGACATTGATGAAACCCCGGCTGGCATCATTCTGGCCGAAAACATCTCGCTGACCGACAAGGTCAAGATTGTCGATTATCGCCGCACGGCCGAAACCATTCGTGTCGAACTGGTGCGTAAAACCGATCCCGGTGCCGGAAGCGTGACCCTGGTCTTTTCCGAAAAGCCGATGCAGCTCCGCCAATGGATCGTCACCGACCCGACCGGGATCGAGACCACCGTGACCCTGTTTAACGCCAAGGCTGGCATGAAACTTGATCCCGAACTGTTCAAGTTTGAACGCGTCTGGCCCGAGCGCGGCTAAGCAGGCAGCAAAATTTTTTCCATTCGCTTTTTGACCGGCATCGCCCGACCATAAGCAGCTGTTGGATCAAGATTATTTTCTGATTCAAATGCTTGGCCTGTCCATTGGCGTTATTGGGATTTCGTAATGAAATGCCAGCCGGTCTGCAATCATTCTGAAGTAACAAAATTTGTGCCTGTTTCGGGCTTCAACCCATGGCAGCGGGCCGGATCGCTTCCTATATGTGAGTCTGTCACAAGGTTCCCCTAAACGACGGGAACCCCGTGTGAGGAAAAGGTTTCCCCTACCTTTCCTCACGCTCCAGATTATCGGAGCGCTGGCGTCCGGTTCTCCCCCCTGGCCGGACGCCTTTTTTTTGCCTAATGCCTGCGATAGGTGTTCGATGATTGGGAATTCCACAAAGCCACCTGATGATTTCACAGGCTGTTAATTTTAATTGCCTAGGAATGTCAGGCATGATTCCCTTGCGGGGACAAACTCGACACACGACAGTACAGGACCGACGCCTTCTATGATCAATGACTTTATGAAATCCGTTGCGCAGTTTTCCGACCCGCGTTTTCGCAAAGTCGTGCTGATCGGTGTTGCTGGCGCGCTGGCCACCATTGTCGCGCTCTGGGTGCTGATCTGGTTCGGGCTGAATTCCATCACCTTCTTTACCGATGGCGGCTGGCTTGAAACCGCCGTCGACTGGGTTCTGGGCATTGGTTTGACCTTGCTGGTGCTTTTGCTGTTTCCCGCAGCCACGGTTCTGATTTCAAGCCTTTTGCTTGATCAGATTGCCGACGCGGTCGAAGACAAGCATTATCCGACCCTGCCAGACACCCGCCCGCAGCCGATCATCGAAGCGCTGATCAGCGGTCTTAAATTCGCACTCACCGCACTTGCGCTTAACATTTTGATATTGCCGCTTCTTCTGGCCGGGCCGCTTTATGTCGTCGCGTTTTACGGCATGAATGGCTATCTTTTGTCGCGCGAATATTTTGAACTGGTTGCCGCACGCCGCTATGATGCGCGAACGGTTGAAGCCATTCGCAAAAGCCGCCAGAACAAGCTCTGGATCGCAGGGGTGGGCCTGACATTCTTGATGACTATTCCGGTTGTCAATCTGGTCGCGCCAATCATCGCCACCGCGTTCATGGTCCATTATTCTGTGCGTCTTGGAACCTATGTGCCCGAAACCGTATAACCGGCGATCGCAAGGCCATATCAACCCGACCAACACCGAAACTGCAACTTTAAGGATCTGGTCATCCCATGTTTGGAAAGAAAAAAGCCAATAAAACAGTCGACAGCAGTACGACTTCGTCAGATACATCTCGCCCGGATGCATCAGACGCGCTTTCCGGGACCATGACCACGGCCTCCGAGCCTGCATCTGAAAAGAACACCACGACCCGCACGATCGACAAATCAGAAAATCGAAGTGAGCCGCGACTCTTCACCCAGCCGCGCACAAAGGATGAACCGCAAATGTCCAGTAAACCGCACTCCACCAACTTCCGCCCGGAAATCCCCAAGCGCCCGCTTGAAATTCCGACCCGTGGCAATTCGGGCCGTCCGGCAGGACAGGGCAGCAACGCCGAAGGCAAAAAGCTGACAGTTGGTCGCGACATCACGCTCAAAGGTGAAATCGGTTCCTGTGACATTCTGGTGGTTGAAGGCGTTGTTGAAGCCCAGATCAAGGAATGCTCGCGCCTCGAAGTTTCCGAAGGCGGCAGCTTCATCGGCTCTGCCCAGGTGGATGAGGCCGAAATCAGCGGCAAGTTCGAAGGTGAACTGACAGCTGGCCGTGTGGTTGTTGTCAACTCGGCTGAAATGAGCGGCAAGATCACTTATGGCGCGCTTCAGATCGAAAACGGTGCCCGCATCAAAGGCGAACTCGACTATGTCGAAGGATCCGACACCATCATCAACCGCGCTGGCAATAGCGGTGCGATCACCATCCCGCGCAAATCGGACGATTCCTGATCTGTGCTGCGCATGGTTGATCTGACCGGAAACACACCCCGAACGGACATCACCCGTCCTTTCGGGGTGATTTTGCTTATGGCTGCCATGGCCATGGGTCTGGTTGCGTGCGGCGGGGCCTCTGTGCCGCCGGGTTCGACAAATGCCAATTACGGGCAGCTTGACGCCCAGGGCAATGTCACCACAACCCAACCCGATACCCGCCAAAAACCGGAAAATTCCCGAACAACCAGAACGACCTCCATTCCGTTCAAGCCCATTCCCAATGCAACGCTCAAGGGTCTTTCCGAACAGGAAGTCGAAGGCAAGATTGGCAAGCCTGAAATGATCCGCGGCGAAGGCGATATCCGTGTCTGGCAGTACCGGTCCGATCTTTGTTCGTTTGATGCATTTTTCGCCCCCGCGACAGAGGGGGCACCGCGCGAACTGCGCCATATGCTGGCCCGTATGCGCCGCGGCAATCAGCCGATCACGGTTCAGGACTGCCTTGATCAGGTGGTCAAAAAGCACCTTGCACAGGGCTAAGGCTCACAAGCCGTGCTATATGCCGTTTTCCGATTTTTAGATGAAAAACTTTGAAAAACCGGGTCTGGTTGCACGGCCCAGTACATTCCTTGGTTTAATCTTTACCTTTTGTCGGCAATCTCGAAATTCGAGCCTCATAAATTTGCCATATCCGTTGGATTAGATGCGTCCAAACGCGGTCCACCCGGACCGATCCCGAAACTTCAGACACGATACGCGACCTCATGAAAAAACACGCCCATCGTTTCGTCAGAAATTCGTTTGCCGCCGCTTTTGGCGCCATTGCCTGTCTGCTTGCCCTTGGTCTTCCGACCAGCGATGCGCAGGCACAGAACTCCCCGCAGCTGATTGATGTCTACAGCAAGTGGGAAGCCTACACCTATTCCGAAGACGGCCAGAAAGTCTGCTATATGGGCAGCCAGCCGACCTCGGCCAAAGGTGACTACACCAAACGCGGCAAAATCTATGTCATGGTGACCCATCGCCCGGCGCTCAAGCTGCTCAATGAAGTCAGCTTCATTACCGGCTATACCTATAAATCAGGCAGTGAGGTTGATCTTCGAATCGATTCCAAACGGTTCAAGCTGTTCACCCACGATGATTCCGCCTGGGCTGTCAACAGCGAAGAAGACCGCAAACTGGTCAGTTCTATGAAAGCCGGCTCGACCATGGTCGTGGTGGGCTATTCCTCGCGCGGGACCAAGACCACCGACACCTATTCGCTGTCGGGCTTTACCGCCGCCTATAACGCGATTTCAAAGGCTTGCAACACCAAGCCGGTCAACTGATCAGGCACCTGATCAAACCGGTTGGTGGGGCCGCCCAGGCCCGCTTTGCAACCGTGATTGCAGTGCTGTGATAGCAGCAATGTGAAATTTATCGTTTCTAAATCGACCCGGCCCCGCTATATGCGGGGCCGAGCATTTTTGCATCATTTCTGGTATAGTCCGGCGGACGCCAGAAAGAGACGGCCCAAAAACCGTCCGGCAAACCCACAATACACAAAAGAGAGAGCCCGGGATGACCGACGTCCTGACCGAAAACGCACCCCAGACCGATGCCCCTGCTTCGCAGGACGGGCCATCGCTGTCCGATTTCGTTTCGCGCGCCGCCAACGGGCAGGCTGCCGACGGTCGTCGGGATCTGGTGGGCATCACCCGCGAAGAGCTGACCGAACTCATGGCCAACATGGGTGAAAGCAAATTCCGCGTCAAACAGCTGTGGAACTGGATCTATAACCGCGGTGTCACCGACATCGAGGACATGACCAATATTTCCAAAAAGCTGCGTGATCGTCTTTCGCAGGATTTCTATGTCGGTCGCCCGCTTCTGACAGCCGATCAGAAAAGCTCGGACGATACCCATAAATGGCTGATGAAATTCCATGACGGCAACGAGGCCGAGACGGTCTATATCCCTGATCGCAACGAAGATCGCGGGGCTGTCTGCATCTCCTCGCAAGTTGGCTGCACGCTGACCTGCAAGTTCTGCCATACCGGCACGCAGCTTTTGGTGCGCAACCTGACACCGGGTGAAATCGTCAGCCAGTTCATGGTCGCGCGCGACAGTTACGGTGAATGGCCGACCCCGGCCAATGGCATCCGCCGCCTGTCAAACATCGTCATGATGGGCATGGGTGAGCCGCTGTTTAACTATGAAAACGTCCGCGATGCACTGCGCATTGCCATGGACGGCGAAGGCATTTCGATCTCGCGCCGCCGTATCACGCTGTCGACATCTGGCGTTGTGCCGGAAATCGTGCGTTGTGGCGAGGATCTGGGGGTTGGTCTGGCGATTTCGTTGCATGCGCCGGATGATGATCTGCGCAATGAAATCATGCCGATCAACAAGAAATATCCGCTGAAAGAACTGATGGACGCCTGCCGAAACTATCCGGGCATGTCCAATGCGCGTCCGATCACCATGGAATATGTCATGCTGAAAGGCGTGAACGACAAACCGGAACACGCACGTGCACTGGCCAAGCTGGTCAAAGGCGTTCACTGCAAGTTCAACCTGATCCCGTTCAATAAATGGCCGGGATCGGATTACGAATGCACGCCGACCAACGACATCAAGAAGTTCGCGCAAATCCTGCTTGATAACGGCTATGAAGCGCCGATCCGCTGGCCGCGCGGCCGCGATATTCTGGCCGCCTGCGGCCAGCTGAAATCCGAAAGCCAGCGTCAGCGCAAATCACGCGTTGGTTCGGCTGATGAAGCTGGAGGATGCGGTAAATCCAAAACTGGTGACAAAGGCGTCGTTGCCGCACAGTAAAACTGGCCACATAAACCGAATACACGAAACCCGCTGGAAACAGCGGGTTTTTTTTTGGCTGCGGATTTCCTTCTCATGGCAACGCATCGGGAAAACAACACTCCCCAAATTGGGATATTGGGTGGTTTTCACATGACATATTTTAAGCACCATTAAGGAACCCTGCCGGAGACTGGAAATGGCTGCTCGAAAAATCGCCCTGATGGCGTTCGCCCTAACCATCGGGACTGCCCTGCCAACCAACGCGTACGCAGATGACCATACATCGCTAAGTTTCGGTGTCGTCCCCCAACAGTCGGCCAGCCGTCTGGCCCGCATCTGGCTACCGATCCTTGAAAAGCTCAGTCAGAAAAGTGGTTACAACATCAAGTTCGCAACCGCCAAGGACATTCCAACCTTTGAAGCCTGCCTGGCACACGGCGCCTATGATATCGCCTATATGAACCCTTATCACTATGTCGTCTTCAGTGATGTCAGCGGCTATCGTGCCATCGGCCGTCAACAGGATCACCGCTTGCGCGGGCTTCTGGTCACCCGCAAGGACAGCCCGATTGAAACCCTTGATGATCTTGATGGTCAGGAGGTGGCCTTTCCGTCCCCGGCGGCCTTTGGCGCCAGTGTCATTCCCCGTGCCGAAATCGCCGCACGCGGCATTACGATCAGCGAAAATTACGTCAACTCGCACGATTCGGTCTATATGGCGGTCGCCAATGGTCTGACTGTCGCCGGGGGTGGCGTCAAACGCACCTGGAAAACCATTCCCGACACAATCCGCGATCAGTTGCGCGTCTTCTATCAAACCGATCCCTATTCCCCGCATGCCTTTGCGGTGCAGGCATCCCTGACCGAAGATCAGGCTGCAACCCTTGGCAATGCATTGACCGCACTTGATGCCGACACCCTGTCCCCGTTGGGAATGAAGGGAATCGAAGCCGCTATAGACACGGATTGGGATGATATTCGTGGGCTTGGCCTGACAAAAAAAGACACCGGTGTCGTTGTTGAGGACAGCAACCAATGTCATTCCGACTAAAAACAGTCATCGGCATTGCCATCATCGAGATTGTCCTGCTGGCCATTCTTGTTATCAGCGGACTTGGCTATCTGCGTTCGTCGAACGAAGCCCGATTGATTGAACAAGCCCGGACATCGTCAAAACTGCTGGCCACCATGACAACCGATGCTGTCGTGGCCCTTGATCTGGCAACGATTTCTGAATTGGTGACCCAGGCCATCGATAATCCCGGCATTGCCTATGCCCGGGTCCGCCATGCCGATGGGGACGTTCTGGCTGCGGCCGGGGATGCCTTGATCCTCAAGCGCCCCTTTGTTGCCGATGCCAGCATTCCTGATGCCAAACTCGACAATGTTTATGATGTTTCATCGCCGATTGTGATCGGCAATACGGTGTTTGGCACTGTCGAACTTGGCCTGTCTACAACCCAACTTCATGAAACCCTTGCCGAAGCAGGCGAATGGATGCTGGGCATTGCGGCTACCGAAATCCTGCTGGTCGCTGCGTTTGGCAGCATGCTGGGTGGTTTTCTGACCCGCCAGCTCAGCCGGCTTCAGGATGCGGCAGCCCGTGTTGCCGCCGGTGATTTCGGCTATACCATGGAACTGCGCGGTCAGGACGAACTCACCGATACCGCACACAGCTTCAACACCATGTCCACCGCCTTGCTTGCCTATCGCAACCGGGCCGAAGATGTCCTGCGCGAAACCGACAATCGCCGTGTTCAGGCCGAAGACCGGCTATATGCCGCCCTGCAAAACATTCCCCAGGCCGTCACCATCATCAATGGCGCAGACGAGGTCATTCATATCAACCGCGCATGTCGCGAAATGTATGAACTTGATGCCATCCCCGAAGGCATGTCGATCCCGCTTGATCGCATGGTCTCCGAACAGGTCCATAATGTCGGCCTGATGCCCTCAGTAGATGTGTCGCTCAAAAGCCGCTCGGTACCCGAAGAAGACCGCTTCCGCATTCAGCTTGAACAGATGGCCAGTATGGAAGCACAGGCGCAATGGGAATTTCAGTTGTTTGATCAGCGCATTATCCTAAACCATATGTGCCGCTTGCCCGATGGCGGGCGGGTGATTGTCTCGACCGATGTCTCGGAACTTCATCGCAAGGCCGAAGACCGCCGTCGTGAAGAATTCACCGAACTGGGTAAGCAGCGCCTCGAAAGCCTTGGCACGCTGGCGGGCGGTATCGCACATGAGCTCAACACCCCGATCCAGTTTGTTGATTCCAACCTTGGCTTTATCAAGGATGCCGCCAACCGCCTGTCATCCTATGCCAAGGATCTCGAAGACGAGCTTGCCAAAAACAAAAAGCAGGCCGTCATCGCCCCGCTGAATGAACGCTATGATGTTGATTTCCTGCGTGCTGAAATGCCCGACGCCCTGCAACAGACCGAAGATGGCCTCAAACGCATCACCGATATCGTCAAGGCCATCAAGATCTATTCCCACCCGGGTCAAGGCAACGCCCAGCTGACCGACCTGAACGAAGTTATCCGCAACGCGGTGACGGTCACCACCAACCAGTGGCGCTATGTCGCGGAACTCAAAACCAAAATTGACGATGATATCCCGCCACTCGTGGCAAATTCCGGTGAGTTGGGTCAGGTTCTGGTCAATCTGATCATCAATGCCGCCGATGCCATCAAGGAACGCTGCGATCATGGGGATCCGCGCGATGGCCTGATCACCATCACCGCCTGTCAGGATGAAAATTCGGTCTATATGGTCGTTACCGACAACGGTACGGGAATGCCTGAAGAAGTGCGAAAACGCATCTTTGATCCGTTCTATACCACCAAGGAAATCGGCAAGGGCACCGGGCAGGGATTGTCGATATCGCGCGCAATCATCTGCAAAAATCATTCTGGAAATCTGGCCGTCGACAGCACACCGGGCGAAGGCACCCGCTTTGTCATCCAGTTGCCGCGCGATGCAACGATTGCGGCCTGAATTTAAAGATCGCGGCCTTTCTGGTAAGGGCGGGTTTGCTGATCAATGTGTTTGGCGGAATGCTAATAAAACTGTTTTTACGCCAGAAAACCGCAATATAGTCAATATAGGATCACAGTATAACATCTAGTTGGTTATATTCTAGATCCAACGGAGTTCCGGCTTCTTATCCCGTCCACCTTCCGGCGTGCGGATATCGTCAATGCTGATATTCATGATCAGGATGCCACCAAGGCCGCCTTCGGTCATCTCCGACAGCCGGATACCCACCCGGTCGTGGTCAAGTTCTGACAGATACACATCGCGTGCATCCTCATTCACAAAGTCGATATTGACCGCATGGGTGAATCCCTGGCTCATGCCCGATCCCGGCTGTTTCGCCCCTGCGCAAAACGCCACCATCCCCGTTACGGCAAGGGCGGCCTTTTCAAGCTGGCTGATCATGGCATTGATCTCGGCATCCGGGACGTGGCTTGGAATCTGCAACAATACAATATGACGGATCATGAACTGTTCCCTGTCTGATTGTCGGCATCCTGCCAGTTTGCCGGATCAATGCTACTCGGCAACAGAATATATTTCCGGCCCTGCCGGTTCATATGCCCGGCATAAAGGGCTGCGTCCTCGCCAGGGCCAAAGAAGATATCGCCGCGCACCGGGCCACGTATCGCCCCGCCGGTATCCTGGGCAATCATCAGGCGGCGAAACTTGCGGTCCGCATTCATCGGATCCCGGGTTTCAAGCCACACCGGCACTCCCATGGCATGAAAACGCCGATCCACTGCAAGCGACCGACCGGGTTCAAGCGGCACCCCTTGTGATCCCAGTGGCCCGGCTTCGGGATCATTGGGATCAACCTTAAGCGGCTGGAAAAACACGTAAGATGCGTTGGTGTTCATCACCGCATCAGCTTCACCCGGATTGTCATGCAGCCATTTGCGGATTGATTGCAGTGACACGGTTTCACGCGTCAGGGCCCCACGCGCAATCAACTCCCGCCCG
Organism: Thalassospira sp. HF15; assembly: GCF_011806525.1. Taxonomy (GTDB): domain Bacteria; phylum Pseudomonadota; class Alphaproteobacteria; order Rhodospirillales; family Thalassospiraceae; genus Thalassospira. Next base: position 382,887 of record NZ_JAAVKI010000002.1, read on the forward strand.
ATGGCAAAATAGGGATGGCCGTTTGTCGCGGCGTAGCCCACCCGAAGCACGCTGTCATCAGGCAAAACCACCCGGCCAGACCCCTGAATTTGAAGGAAAAAGGCATCAACGGCGTCATCAACCCAAACCAGTTCAAGATCGCGGTCTGAAAGGGCGCCATCCTCGATCCCGGCCCGGTCATAATAGGGTTTTACCGCATCCCCTGATATGCGCCCGACAAGCTTGGTACCTTTGAGATCTTCGCGAAAATCACCCAGATCAATCGACACCATGTCATTGGGTTTCAAATAAAGCGGGGTCTGATAGTCCCCGCCGCGGGTCAGCTGGCCTTGCAATTCCGGCTCGTAATAGCCGGTAAACAGACCCTCGGAGGTATCGCGATTGCCGCTGAGATACGGTCTGAAGCCGCTTTCAAAAAACGCACGCGCATCTTCCTTGCGCAGGCTGCCAACATCGAGACTGACCGCCGTCTGGCATAGGTCGCGCCACTGGCCGATTGTGCCCATGCGCGGGTCGGGTCCGACCGCGCGGTCATCATCGCGTCTGAGCATCGCCTTGCACGACCGGGCAAAGGCGCGGATTGATCCGCGCATGTCATCACCCTGCCAACCATCAAGTTCGGCAAAGCTTGCAGGGCGCAAGGTCAGCTTGTCTTCAAGCTCGGCCGGTGGCTCGATCTGACCGGTGATTTGTGGCCAGAACATCCAGATCAGGGCTGCCCCCGCACCCACCAATACGGAAATCAGGGACAGGCTGCGCGATAAAACCAGTCGTCTTTTCAAGATGGAACCCGTGAATAACCAAGGCAAACGTCACCGTTTTTGAAACGGTTTTACGAAAATCCAATCTTGCCCCGGACTTGCTTAACAAGGCGATAATTGCCAGGGCCTGTTAACGCCCGGGCATGAAAAAAGGCGACCGGGTTTATCCGATCGCCTTTAATTTTTTGGGGTGCTGCGAAACCCGGATCAGTCGGTGGTTTCTTCTTCCGGGGTTTCGGTCGCAACCAGCTGCCAATTCGGATCGCGGCTTTCGATATTGCGCGCAAAGGTCCAAAGGTCTTCGGCCTCAACCACCTGATTGGGATCGCCGTCGACAACATCGCCCTCGGCATTGCGAATGACCGACACTTCCTCGGACACGAACTTCACCGTGACATAGGCGGTACGCCCTTCAAGGCTGGCATCATGGATGCTGGCACTTTTGATACCGACCAGGGTGGTTTCCTCGTGCTCGCCCTTTTCGGCACGCGCATCAATGGCGGCAGCAAAGTTCTTGTAAACCTCGGCCGACAGCAGCGGGTTCAGGCCATCCTTGTCGCCCTTGGCGAAATATTCGACGATCATTTCGAACGCCATGCGTGCGCCATTCAGGAAGTCCTGCTGGGTAAAGCTCGGATCGTGTTTCTGGATCTGCTGCAGGGTTGCAAACGTGCCCGAAGGAACATCTTCCGCATCCTGATCGTTACCGGAATCCGGCAGACGATAAACATTATCGGTCTGAGGGCTTGCGTCTTTCTGACCTTCATTGTCATGGGTCTGACGGCCAAAGATATCGGACGGCCCCTGTTTTTCATTGCCGGTGCGACGGCCAAGCACGCCGCGCAAACGCAACACAAGGAAAACCGCAATCAGAGCGAATAAGAATATATCGAAATACTGCAAGACGGTCTCGTGATCCAAATGGTTTCAAACTGGTTGTCGTTATATCACAACCGTGGTGGAGAGATGGTATGAACTTAACCAAATGCAAGGGCAACTGCCGATCGCACCACAAGATGTGATCATCTTCACCCTTCACCTGCGCGATCAGCACGGAGATCGGTCAAAGGTGACGATCTGCCGCATTTTTGTCGCGTTGTCACATTAGCATTCTATCCAACCAGCTAAGGAACTTAAGTCTGCAGATTAATCAGAAATCACTGAAAACCAAGTTGTTTTCTGCAATAGTTTCAGCAAGACGTCAGCTTTGGCCGTAAAATCCATGCGATGATGCGATATTTGCGGCCCATACGGGCAATCCATCGCCAGTAAACGGAGAAGAAATGGGCTTTTACTTTCTCGCGATATTCGTCGCCATGCCAATCATCGAGATCGCGGTCTTTATTCAGGCCGGCGAACTGATCGGGCTCTGGCCGACCATTGGCGTAGTGGTTTTGACGGCCATCATCGGCACATCACTGATGCGCGCCCAGGGTTTGCAGACCCTTGCCAAGGCGCAAAGCCAGATGGATCAGGGCGAAATGCCCATCGGGGCGCTGTTTGATGGTATCTGCATTCTGGTAGCCGGTGTGTTGTTGCTGACCCCGGGCTTTGTCACCGATACCTTCGGCTTCCTGCTGCTGGTGCCGCCACTGCGCCAGTTGATCGGCGCCAAGGTGATCATGAAGCTTGTTCAGTCTGGCAATATCCGCACCAGTTTTGGTGGCGCAACCTATTCCAGTGGTTCGCATGGTCCACACGGCCCGGGCGCATCAGGGCCGCGGGGCTCTGGCGGGGCGCGGCCACGCGGGTCGGGACCGATCATTGACGGCGATTTCGAAGATGTCAGCCCGCATGACCCGTCAAACGACACCGACAGTGGCGAAACCACGCGCAATCTGCAACCCAAGGACGGGAAACCTGACAATCCGCGTAACGACACCCGCTGAATTCACAGGAAAATCACAAAATCAGAAGGTTGGCTGGCATGGACGGCCAACCTTCTTTGGTTTCGGCGATATCATTGCTGATCGCATCAGGCAAACCCGCAGAAATAAGCGCTTTACGCGTCTTCTGATTGGCTTGCCCGTCTCTGTCAGACGTGCTAGGCCAACAAGTCCAATTCATCTGCCGCAATCTGGCGGCGTCAGTAATAAGCATTTCAGCAAAGCCATAGCGCGCCTGCCGAAAGCTTTTTTCTGATCAAGACAAAATGACCCTAAGGGAGCTAGACTTTAATGGCCGACGAGAATACCACCGGTGCAGAAGGCGCTACAGAACAGCAGCAGCCGTCAAATCCGATTACGATCCATACCCAGTACATCAAGGATCTGTCGTTCGAAAACCCGAACGCACCGGAAAGCGTTGCCCTGCAGCAGCAGCCGAAAATCAATATCGACGTTGATGTTGAGGCCCGCACCACCCAGGACCAGAAACTTCACGAAGTCACCATCAAGATCAATGTCAAAGCCGACGTTGCCGACAAGGTGGCCTTCATTGCCGAACTTCAGTATGGCTGCGTTGTCACACTCAATGTTTCTGACGAACACCGCCTGCCGGTTCTGATGATCGAAGTGCCGCGCCTGCTGTTCCCTTATGTCCGCAAGATCGTCGCTGACCTGACCGCAGACGGTGGCTTCCCGCCGCTGATGATGCAGCAGATTGATTTTGCTGATCTTTTCCGCAAGAAATTCGCCAAAAAGATGGAAGGTCAGCCGGCTGGAAACGCCTGATTGACCCCCTTCACGACTTTTTGGTTCGATACCAAAACAAAGGCCGCCAATCTGGCGGCCTTTTTATTTTAATATCGTAATAAATCACGTAGTGATCGAAGCCGTGATGGCAATCAGAACGGTTTTGCGATCACCAAGAAGACGACGATAATCATCAGAACCGTCGGTACTTCATTGAAAATACGATAGAATTTCTGTGATTTGGTATTGGCATCCGCTTCAAATGCCTTGCGATAGCGCGCCAGCATCATGTGCGAGATGGTCATCAGCACCACACACAAAAGCTTGGCATGGAACCAGCCCTGGGACAGGGCATCAATTGCAAAGACCAGATGTCCGCCAAAAAGCCATGTCGCGATCATCGCCGGATTCATGATGGCGCGCAAAAGCCGGCGCTCCATCACCTTGAACTTCTCGCTGGCCTCTGATCCCGGTGCCACTTCGCAGTGATAGACATAAAGCCGCGGCAAATACAGAAGTCCCGCCATCCAAGCGATTACGCTGATGACATGCAGGGATTTGATAATGCTGTAACTATCCATCTCTCTCTTCTCTGGATGTGACGGTCGAAATCGGGGCAGGAGCCTTGATCGACCCCCGCGTAAGCGGCGAATTTTTCGGAATTTTTCAGACCATAACAGCAATCAGGCCGATCCAAAAACAGAACCGGCCTGATTTGCGTTACGACTGTGATCTAGGCCGCGGCGGATTTTCCCGCCGGTTTGAGTGATGGCTGTTTGGCCACCGCACAGGAATGTTCATCCGGGCACCACCAGCCGCGTGTCTCGACCGAATAGTCATCCGGGCCCTTTTCATCGAGCTCGTCCTGAGTTTGTTTTACAACCGAAACAAGCCCATTGATGAATTTCGGATGGGAGCAAACCGTACGCACGCGCTCATAGATCGGCACGTGTTTTTCATGGGCCAGCTCACCATATTCGATATCAAGTTCGACCAGGGTTTCCGAATGCTCGGTCACGAAGGCAATCGGCACAACGACAATCGCCTTGTTTTCCGCGCCAGCGCGCTCAATCTCGTCCTCGGTCGACGGGCCAATCCATTCCATCGGACCCACCCGGCTTTGATAGCAGACATTCCAGTCAAGCCCCTCGATCGCCATTTTCTCGACCACGGCAGCAGAGGTTTTTTCAATCTGTGACTGATAGGGGTCACCGCGCTTGGTAATCACCGCCTTGGGCACACCATGGGCGGAAAACAGGATACGCGGCTTATCAATGCCAAGTTCCTCGGCCTTGGCAAGGGCACGGTCATAGCCCGCCTTGATCATCTCGGCCGATGCTTCGACAAAGCCCGGATTGGTCGGATAGCAGCACGCTGTCTTGATCGGAGGAGTCAGTCCAACCTTTTGGCAGGCACTTTTCCAGTCCTTGACCGACGATCCGCTGGTGGTGGTTGAAAACTGCGGATACAGCGGCAGCAAAATCTGCTCATCCGCGCCCCATGCCTTGACCTCGGCCGCGGTATCCTGGGCAAACGGCTTCCAATAGCGCATGGCAATGAAACACCGGTTTTCATAGCCGTCATCTTCAGCATTCAGCGCGATTTGAAGCGCATCTGCCTGTTCCTGGGTCAGTTCCAGAAGCGGGGATTTGCCGCCGATATGGTCATAGATCTCACGCGCAATTGGCGCGCGGCGGCGTGAAATCAGCTTGGCCAGCAAAAACCGGAACGGATTGGGCAGGCTGATGATCGCCGGATCATTAAACAGATTGAACAGGAACGGTTCGACGGCTTCCGGACTGTCCGGGCCCCCCAGATTGAAAAGAACAATGGCGCGTTTCTTGCGCGTCGTCTCCGACATTTGGCTATCCTTCATGGCAGATCGCTTAAACGACCGGTTCCCGATAAACCAGCCATCACATCGTGGATGAACCCGTTCCGCTGTGGCCTATTTTGGTCAAACAAGCTCAAAGCGCAACGCGTTTAACCCAGTATACGCATTGAATTTTTCAATCGATTTGATTGATTTCAAAAATCACAAAATAAAATGCAGCAATTGCCGACATTTATCCTTTGTAATTTCGGATGAACTCCACCAGCTGGCCGACATGTTCCGGCGGCGTTTCCGGCGTGATGCCATGGCCCAGGTTAAAGATGAACGGCCCTTTGCCCAGCGTATCAAGGATACGTTTGGTCTCATCAAACATCGCATCGCCGCCCGTGATCAACAGCATCGGATCAAGATTGCCCTGCACCGGCCCCAGTTTCTGAAGGTTTTCCGCCACCCAGTCGAGTTTAACCCCGCTATCAAGGCCGACCGCGGTCACACCGGTCTTTTGTTTGAAGTCCACCAGATGCAAACCGCACCCGCGCGGGAAGCCAATGATCGGCAAATCCGGGTGAACCGCACGCAGATTGGCAACGATCTGTTTGGTCGGTTCGATCACCCAGCGATTAAAGCCGGTTTCGGACAGAACCCCGCCCCAGGTTTCAAACAATTGAATGCATTCTGCCCCAGCTTCAACCTGTTTGAGCAGATATTGGGTGGTCGCCTCGATCACGATGTCGATCATCTGGCCGAAACCATCCGGATCGCCATAGGCAAAACGCCTGATATTGGCAAAGTCCTTGGATCCCTTGCCCTCGACCATGTAGGTCGCAACCGTCCATGGGGCCCCGGCAAAGCCGATCAGCGATGTATGGGACGGAATGGCGTGCGATAGCTTGGAAACCGTCTCATAGATCGGCCCAAGGGTGTCATGAATGCCATCAACTGAAAGCTTGCCCAGGCCTGAAGCATCCCGGATGGCCTCAAGCTGTGGGCCTTCTCCCTGCTTGAAGGCCAAATGCTGTCCAAGTGCCTGCGGTATAACGAGGATATCGGAGAACAATATTGCCGCATCGAAGTCATAGCGTCTGAGCGGCTGCAACGTAACTTCGCAAGCAAGATCAGGATTATAGCAAAGATCGAGGAAAGAGCCCGCTTCTGCACGAGTTGCCTTGTATTCTGGCAAATAGCGGCCAGCCTGGCGCATCAGCCAGATTGGTGGCGTTGCAAGGGTTTCACCCGCAAGGGCACGCAAGAAGGTCTTTTGGGTGTTAGGCATCTGGTTTCCTGTTTCTCTGTCCCGGTCGCTTTTTTCATCTTTGCCCTGACGACGGGCTCACCCGAAATCGCCAGAACCGGTTTTGCTATGTCGTGAATTTTGTCCTGGGGCCTTTGCCGGGACGTTTTCCACGTTCTGCCTAACAAAACCTTATTTAATAAAAAAGGATGTTGTTTGTGAGTGGTTCCCTGTGGATAACAGGGATTAAATTTAACGCACAGTTTATTCACATTCCGACTCGGGAAAAATGATTCATCTCAAGCCGCCTTGGGGAAAACTGTGTACGACTCCGAACGACTCCCTGACTGTGCCTTGGGAAAAGACGTTTTTGAATAATGGGGATAAGGTGAATAAGTCTGGTTTTTGCAATCTTATCCCTGTTATTACGGGAAAAATTTGGCACTTATCCCGCTCTGGACAGAGGGTCTGAGAAACTTTGTATGAGTGGGAGGATAATTCCTGTGGAAAAAATCGGGCCGGAGTCGCACCCGTTATCCACAATTATCCACAGGGCCGACTCCGATTTGCTAACTTCGGGTTGCGGTAAAAATCCTATCCATGCGGTTAGTGATCGGTATTTTGAACAGGCTTTCGGATGTTTGAAGAAAGTTAGAAAAATCGTTTGGCGCGTAAAAAGTGGATAAGATTCCGCTTGGTGCGCCAAAATGGACCAAAGAAACGGACAGGCATGGTCGGGACGGACAAAATTTTCCATCTTCATCTGGTTTCGGACTCAACCGGTGAAACGGTTGATGGCATTGCGCGTGCCTGTGTCGCACAGTTTCCTGCTGTCCGTGCCCATGAACATGTCTGGTCGCTGATCCGGACCGACGCCCAGCTGGCGCGCGTTCTGGCCGATATCGAACGCAATCCCGGTATCGTTCTTTACACCGTCTTTGACAGCGACATTCGCCGCAAGCTCGAAGAAGGTTGTCGCAGGCTTCAGGTGCCCCACAGTCATGTGCTCGATAATACCGTCACCATGATGGCCGGTTATCTGGGGCAGCAATCGCATGGCCGGACCGGTGCGCTGCATAAAATGGACGAGGAATATTTCAACCGGATCGAGGCGATCGATTACACCCTGACCCATGATGATGGCCAATCGGGCTGGGATCTGGAAGAGGCCGATGTGGTGATTGTCGGGGTCTCGCGGACCTCGAAAACCCCGACCTCGGTCTATCTGGCCAATCGTGGCATCAAGACCGCCAATATTCCCTTTGTGCCAGGCTGTCCTTTGCCGCCGGAACTTGATGATCTGAAAAAGCCGTTGGTGGTGGGGCTGATCAAGGATGTTGATCAGCTGGTTTCGATCCGTAAAAACCGCCTGCGCCAGATCGAACGCGGCGAGGGTGGCGATTACGTTGATCCGGTCGCGGTGCGCGATGAAGTCCATCAGGCGCGGCGTTACTTTACCGAACGAAGCTGGAAGATCATTAATGTGACCCGCCGTTCCATCGAAGAAACCGCTGCCATCATTTTATCGACCATGTATGACCGGCGTGGTCACTAGACCCGCGCACATCAGAACAAAGTCGCGGTCTCCAATCAGGATAAATATATGTCTGTAACTCATCGTCTTATTCTCGCCTCCAGCAGCAAGGCCCGCCATGCCATGCTGACCAATGCCGGCGTCGATTGCGAAGCTGTGGCCTCGATGATTGACGAGGATGGCTATAAACAGGCGATGAAGGCCGAGGGTGCCACGGCCGCCGAGGCCGCCGAAACCCTGGCGGAAATGAAGGCACTGCGCATGTATCGCCAACAGCCCGATGCCATCGTGATTGCGGCCGATCAGATGCTTGAATGCAATGGCATATGGTTTGACAAGCCGATGGATCGTGACAATACCCGCGCGCAGCTTCTCTCCCTGCGTGGCAAAAGCCACAAGCTGGTGTCGGCCGCTGTTATATATAAAGAGGGATCGCGCATCTGGGGCACGATTGATACCGCCCATCTGACCGTGCGCAACTTCACCGATGAATGGCTTGAAGAGTATCTCGATGCCGCCGGGGAAGAGATCTATCACTGTGTTGGCGGTTATCAGCTTGAAGGGCTCGGTGCGCAGCTTTTCACCGAGGTGCGTGGTGATTACTTCACCGTTCTTGGCATGCCGCTCTTGCCGCTGATCGGATTTTTGCGCGATCATGGCGTTCTAAAAGCCTAGGTCCTGACCCTCACAAAAACAAATCGCTCACAAGCATTCAGGCAGGAAATATCAGTCAATGACCTCGCGTAATCCTTATCGCACACTCAGTGGAACCTCGCGCCTGGCGGGCGTGATGGGTTGGCCGGTTTCACATTCGAAATCGCCGCGCCTGCATGGCTATTGGCTGGCGAAATACGGCATTGATGGCTGCTATATGCCACTCCCCGTGGAGCCGAAAAACTTTCAGGCAGCCCTGATTTCATTGCGTAATCTGGGATTTTCCGGGGTGAATGTCACCATTCCGCAAAAGGAAATGGCGATGCCCGAATGTGACGAGCTTTCCGATCGTGCACGGCGTATTGGGGCGGTCAATACCGTTACCTTTGCCAAGGATGGCCGCCTTCTGGGCGACAATACCGACGGGTTTGGCTTCATTGAAAACCTGCGGCAAGTTGCCCCCGACACCGCCTTTGCATCTGGCCCGGCGGTGGTTCTCGGCGCTGGTGGCGCGTGCCGGGCGGTTTTGGTCGCCTTGCTTGATGAAGGCAGCCCTGAAATTCGCCTGGCCAACCGCACCCGCAAACGCGCTGAAGACGTTGCAGCCGAAATCAATGACCCACGGATCAAAGTCGTTGACTGGCCGCTTGCGCCCGATGCCCTTGAAGGCGCATCGCTTGTCGTTAACACCACCAGCCTTGGCATGGTTGGTCAGCCCGCGCTTGAAATTGATCTGGCCGGTTTGCCGCAAACCGCCCTTGTCACCGATATCGTCTATGCGCCGCTGATGACCGATCTTCTGGTGCAGGCCAAGGAACGCGGCAATCCGATTGTCGACGGGCTTGGCATGTTGCTGCATCAGGCACGACCGGGCTTCCATCGCTGGTTCGGGATTGATCCGGAAGTCACACAGGAATTGCGTGACTTCGTTCTTTCGCCCGATTAACAATAAGCCGATTAAGAATATAGTGGTGATCTTATAATGAAAATTCTTGGGCTAACTGGCTCCATCGGGATGGGCAAATCAACCGCGGCGGCGATGTTTCGCACCCTTGGTGTGCCGGTCCATGATGCCGATGCCACCACCCATGAATTGATGGCGCCCGGTGGTTTGGCCTTTGATCCGATTGCGAAGGCTTTTCCTGATGTGATCGTTGACGGCCGGATCGACCGACAGGCGCTGGGCAAGATCGCCTTTTCTGATCCGGGGGTTTTGAAAAAGCTCGAAACCATCCTGCATCCCCTGGTCCGTGATGCCGAAAACAGATTCCTTGCCAACCAACGGCGTCTGGGTCGCAATCTGGTTGTTCTTGATATCCCGCTTCTCTACGAAACGTTCGGCGAAAAGCGCTGTGATCATGTTGCGGTTGTTTCAGCTCCGGGGTTTATTCAACGCCAGCGTGTTCTTTCGCGACAGGGGATGACGGACGCAAAATTTTCCGCCATTCTGTCCAAACAGATGCCAGATATCGAAAAGCGGAAGCGTGCTGATTTCATCATCCCGACAGGCTTGGGACGCGCGGTAACTTTTCAATATATTCAAGGCATTATTGACCAACTGAGTTGATCACTGGACCCAGAATATATGCGCGAAATTGTGCTTGATACCGAGACCACCGGCCTTGATCCCTATGCAGACCATCGGTTGGTCGAAATCGGTTGTATCGAACTGATCAATCACATGCCGACGGGCCGCCAATATCACCAGTATATCAATCCGCAACGCCCGATGCCCAAAGAGGCGTTTGACGTTCATGGTCTTGGCGATGATTTTCTGAAGGATCAGCCGGTCTTTGCCGAGGTGGCCGACGATTTTGTCGAATTCATTGGCGAGGATTCGGTGCTGGTCATTCACAATGCCAGCTTTGACATGAAGTTCCTTAACGCGGAACTGGAATGGCTCAACAAACCGCGCATTGCCATGGACCGGGCGCTTGATACGGTTCAGATGGCGCGCAAGAAATTCCCCGGATCCCCGGTCAGCCTTGATGCGCTGTGTCGTCGCTTCAAGATCGACAACTCCAACCGTACCCTGCACGGCGCCCTGCTTGACTCCGATCTGCTCGCCCAGGTTTATCTGGAACTGCTTGGTGGGCGTCAGCATGGCCTGTCGCTTGATCCCAATGCGTTAAGTAACGATCAGGACGATGAAAACGGCGGTCGGCGGGTTCTGGGACCAAAAGGAAACCGGCTGGAACCAAGGCCGCACGTGATCAGCGAGGAAGAACTTGCTGCCCATCGCGCCTATATCGAAGCCAAGGTCAAAGATGCGCTCTGGCTTGCAAAGCAAGAGGCATAAGATGGGAAAAGGGCAGTGGCCAACACTGCGTTTCCTGCAACTGCATTTCAGAAAAATCGCCTACAGTCTTGCTGCGGCGTTGTTATTTGCGTCTGTGAGCGTCAACGCCCAGGACACTGGAACACAAGCAGCATCTGACAAAACCGTCTTTGATGGCAAATACATAATCCATTTGTCGGAAAGCACGCGGGTACGGTCATCTGGTCGGCCGGAGCCCGGCTATTTTGACAGTCTTGCCATCGAGCTTTTCGTTCAGGCCGGCCTCGATGTTGAAATCGTGCCGCAGATGCCCTGGAAACGTCAGATGGAGCTGGCCGAACACGAAGTTGGCCACGTAATTTATCCCACCACCCGGATTGGCTATCGCGAAGACGTTTTCAAATGGGTCGGTCCGGTCAGCCGCACCTTCTGGAAACTCTATGGGTTTGATCGCACAGGTTGGCCAGACATGCCGTTTGAAACCCTGTTGCGCGACGCCCGCATCGGGGTCCTGATGGGATCAGCACGCGAGACCTATCTGCGTGATCGTGGGGCAGAACAGCTGATCATGGTGCCACGTGAAGAGCTTCTTTTGCCGATGATGATGGCTGATCGCGTTGATCTGATTGCGATTGGTGGCAATATCCTGCGCCATTATGTTGATCTGACAACCAGCGAACACCCCGATATGCCTGTGCCTGAAGTCACCGGTGCCGCGCCTTATCGCACCTGTTATCTTTACATCGCGATCAGCGGTGATGTGCCCGATGATGACATCGCCAAACTTCAAAACCAGCTTGATAAGTTCAAAACAAACGGCTTCTTTGTTGAAAACCGCCGCCGGAACGGACTTTCAACCAATCCTGAAAGCTCGTTTCTCAAGGCGATGCTTGATCTGAATAATAACGGTGTCACCTGTGTCGACAAGTCAGCGAATGACGAATAGGGTTATCTGATTGTCATCTCGCTGGTGCGTGGTCAAACAGCATTCCGAATGATTTACGCTGCTTTGGATCACCAATTAAACCAACTGTTGACCAAAGCCCTGCCACTGCACTTGAAATCACGGGAATTCCGGTATCCTGTTCAAGGATCGGTGCAAGGTCAATCGTCTGCAATCCCCCGCAGGAAATAAGAAAGGCATCACATTCACCGCTTTGCCTCAGAAGCTCTTGTGATCGCGCCAACAGATACTCACCTGAAATATTACGAAGATCGGCAATATTACGAATATTAAGACCGGCAATACTGGTCGTTCTTATGCCATAGGCCGACAAATATTCACGCAGCCTCATATTTACATCCGTTTCATAGGCGCTCAGAACAGCAACCTTTTTGGCCGAAAATCGTGACAGACCATCAATGATTGCCTGGCTCATGGTTGTGGCCGGAAGCCCGGTTGCGGATTTCAGTTTCTCAATCAGTTTGTCATTGAATTCCGGTCCTTTGAAAAAGCTCAAGGACGTTCCCATCAAACTGATTGCGTCGGCACCCGATGCAGCAAGCGCCATGGCATGATCGGTGGTATCAGCAATCACGCGCTCATAATCCTTGTGGACCATTTCCATCAAACCGAGGCCGCGGGCGATGAAATTCATATCAGGATAGATATGCTTCGCCTCGGGCGGAACCTGGCCTGCGCGCGGTGGTACAATCAGTCCTAAGACCGGTGCTGAATTTCGCATTACGACACCTGTGTATGCCGTTTCTTGCGGAATTTCCATTCGCTACGCAGGCTCCAGACCAGCGAAAGAACAGCAATAGCCAGAAGAATACCGGATGTGGGATTGGTAAAGAGCGGCACAAAACTGCCATCGTAAATCACCAGACCGGATCTGAGATTCTGCTCTGCCATTGGGGTCAGAATATAGGCAATGATGAATGCCCCGGTGGGGATACGGGCCTTGGTCATGACATATCCCAAGCAAGCAAATACAAGCATCACACCAATATCAAAGAACCGGCTTGAGACAGAAAAAGCACCGATCATGCAGAACACAACAATGGGCGCGAGGAGATAGGCCTTGTTGATATGGGCAAGTTTGGCCAGAAACGGGGTTGCGACCACCATGATCAGAAACATCGCAAGGTTACCAGCAAGGGCACCGGCAATAACGGTATAGGCGACGTCGGGATTCTCGGCAAAAAGAAGGGGCCCAGGATTGAGATTGTGAATAACCATTGCGCCAAGCAAGACAGCAGTAATCACTGATCCCGGAATGCCAAGGGTAATCAAGGGCACAAGCGCGCCGACGGTTCCGGCATTGTTTGCTGTTTCGGCGGAAATAATACCTTCTTCGGCACCGTTGCCGAACTTTTCCGGGGTTTTCGAGGTGGCCTTGGCGACGGAATAGGACGCAACAGACGCTGCTGTACCGCCAACGCCAGGCAAAATGCCGATCCAGGTTCCAATAAAGGATGATCGGATATAGGTGATCATATAGTTGCTGATGTCGCGCCAATGCATGGAAACCCTGGCTTTGGCACGTTTGGCTTTGGGTCCGTTGAATGTGCCTTCGCAATCGACCAACACCTGTCCCAGAACCAGCATTCCAAGAATAACCGGCAGCAAGGTCAAACCGTTATCGAGTGATGAAAAACCGAAGGTCAGGCGCAAAGAACCTGAGATCGGATCAATCCCGGGCAAAGATAACATGGCCCCGAAAGCAGCCGCGATCAGCCCGGCCAGAAGGCTTCCCTGCGATACAGCGGCAATCAGGCTGAGGGCGACGACCGTCATGGCAAAAATATCAAATGGGCCAAACTTTACGGCAATGGCCGAAAGGGGTGGTGATAGAACGGCCAACATAACCCAAGCAAAAATACCACCAAAGACTGAGGCCAGAACGCCAAGACCCAAAGCCCGCCCCGGTTCCCCGCGTGCTGCCATCGGATAACCGTCAAGCGTTGTCATGATGGCGGCTTCGGTACCGGGCATGCGCATCAATGTTGCACTGATCAGACCGCCTGTGGTCGCACCGATATACATTGAAACCAGCAAAAGTAATGCGTCATTGCCTGCCATGAAATAGGTCATCGGCAAGGTCAATGAAATCACCATCGCCCCGGACAGGCCGGGTATCGATCCAACAAATATCCCGATCCCGGCTCCTGCAAAGACCCAGATCAGACCAGACGTAAAAACATAAATATAGGCGTCGAGCATACAGACACTCCTGACCCTGCAATCTGTGCTGGGGCTTAGATATCGATGTAAAACAAATGCTTGAAGACAAGGTGGAGAACCACGGCAAGGACAATGCTGGCCACCGCAATCAGAATGACCTTTTTCGGGCTGTCGGGACGGGCCAGAAGACACATGACCAAGCTCAGAAAGACTGATGTCGAAATGCGAAAATCAACTCCGCTGTAGGACATGGCAGCAAGGTAAAGCACCATCGCACCAAGCATCAGTAGCGGTTTGCGATATTTCTTCCAAGAAATGTAGAGGCTGGCGGTTTCCGGTTCAGTCGAGGATTCTGTGCTGGCATGATTTCGGATCAAACTGATGGCTTGTAATGCAACCAGGAACAGCGTGATCACCCCAAGAGCTTTGGGAAAAGCGGCACTGCCAAGCGGTTCATATCTGGCAGCGGGCAGCAAACTGCTTCCGTAAAGGCTGGCCGCCGCAAAGGCGGCGACCAGAAGTAGGAAAACAAGTGCTACCGCATTCTGTGTGAGGAAGCGGTACATTGGACTTCTCCAATTTCGCCCCGATCAAGTAAGGGGCGGGGTGTCATCTGCAAACAGGAAACGCCTTAAAAGAAGGCTTTCTTATTTTGCAGAGGACTTCTTGACGATGTCCACCACGTCGACATAACGCTGATAGCCTTGGGCTACTGCCTCTTTCAGCTCTTGTCCGCGTTTGATGGACAACGTTTCACCATTTTTCTCCAGATATTCCGCAACGGCCGGGCTTTTAAGGGCCGTTTCGATGGCATCGGCAAGTGTGTCGATGTTTTCCTGCGGTGTTCCCGCCGGGACCCAGTAGCGGCGATTCAGGCAGGCCTCGACGTCAAATCCAAGTTCCTTGGCGGTCGGCAGGTCCGGGGCGTCCTGTAAACGTTCATTACCAAGGGCGGCCAACGGTTTGAGGTCTTCTTTGCCACGTGTGATCCAGGATGCCGACATGAAGGCCATGTCAAGCAGACCGCTTTTCAGCGCGGCAAAACGTTTTGACGTCCCACCGGTCGGGACAATCGTCCATGAGGTGTCGGATGCCGCCATCAATTCTGCCGACGGGAAGTGGCTTGCGCTGCCGATATCATCGGCCTGTTTGATATCGCCGGGATTTTCCGCTGCGTAATCAAGCATGTCCTGAAGGCTGTCAAATTCGGAATCAATTGGAACAGCGACAAACATGCAGCCTTGGCTGGCCTGAATGACCGGTTCAAAATCCGACGGGCTGTAGTTCACACGCCCAAGGGCCGCGGCCGCAAACATTTCCTGGTGAATTTGCAGGACGGTATAGCCGTCCGGCTTTGAGTCAAGCACATGACGGGTACCAACTGTGCCCGCAGCGCCATCGGCATTGACCACCACCATCGGCACAGGCAGCAGTTTTTCCTTTTCAATCACTGACTGCACAACACGGGCCAACCCGTCACTGCCGCCACCGGCACGGAATGGAATGATCAGCTTGATCGGCTTTTCAGGAAATTCGGCTTGGGCCGGAATGGCTGTTGCACCGAAAGAAATTCCGATCAGGGCAGCAATGGCTGTTTTGGTCATAAATCGCATTTTTGTTCCTCCCAGGGTTTTTGTGTGATCGCACATTCTTGTTGGTGTCGATCATTAAAATTAGATTGACTATAAACATTCTAGTAGTCAACTATCTAGTTATACATTATTTCAAACTTGTCGTTTCCGGGCGATCGAAATCCGGAAAAAATGCTTATAAATCAAGGAGAAGAAACGTGAACCTTGCTATCAAATCCGTTAAGGCCTTCCCGGCCTATATTCCGGTAAACCTTGAAATCGGGCCGGTTGATGTCGAAACGGCACTGTCTTGTGTTGTGATCGAGATTACAACACAAGACGGGGTGGTAGGGCATGGTTTCACGGCGATTACCGATGAAGAAGTCATTGCCGGGATCATCAAGGAACTCGTCGAACCCAACATTGTGTCGCTCAACAGTCTGAACCGCGAACATATCGCCGAACGTCTTTACTGGCTGCTTAGCCCGCGTGGTCAGACCGGCTATGCCAGCCATGTGGTTTCAGCGGTTGATCTTGCGCTTTGGGACATTCTGGGCAAGGTCGTCGATCAGCCATGCTGGCGTCTGCTGGGTGGGGCACGTACAGAAGTTCCGCTTTATGTCACATTTGGCTTTGGCTCTTTTGACCGCGATCAACTTTCGGATGCGGCCAAACACCTTAAAAATGACGGGGTCGAACGTTTCAAGATGGTGGTTGGTCACCATGCGCTTAGAAAACGCAATGACGGCGCGTCGGTGCGCGCTATTATTGATGAAGATATCGAACGTGTACGCGTCGTGCGTGAATCGATTGGCGATTGCGATCTGTTCATTGATGCTAATTGCAGCCTTGATGCGTCGTCGGCGCGTTATCTTGCGGATCGGTTGCGCGATTATAACGTGACCTTCTTTGAAGAACCGCTTCGTGACAATGATGTGAAACGAATGCGCGATCTGCGCGAACAGACCGGAATGCGGACCGCCGCCGGTCAGAACGAAGGGCAGCTTTTCCGATTCCGGGATCTCCTTGAAGCCGGGGCTGTTGATGTGATCCAGCCCAATGTCGCAATTTGCGGTGGTCTGACAGCCGGGGCAAAGGTTGCGGCCTTGGCCCAGGCCCATAACGTGACCATGGCCAATGGCGGGGCCTTCCCGTTCCATAACATGCATCTGCATGGTGGCATGGCCAATGGCGGTTTGGTGGAATGGCATCTGATTTCGGTTGAAATGTGCCGTGCGCTGTATGGCAATTTGCCCGACCGTGTTGGATCAACCATCACCCTGCCGGAAAAACCGGGTCTTGGTTTTGTCGCCGATGCCGATGCTTTGCGCGATTTCGCATCCCGTCCGACATCTCGCGGTGTTGGTAAGGGCTGATATAAAAGGCTGATATCATGTCACGACTCATTTCGTTTGACGATGCACGGGAAAAGGCGCGGCAGCGGATGCCGCGCTTTGCCTTTGATTTTATTGATGGAGGGGCTGGAACTGAAACCGGACTTGGGCGCAACCGCACGGCATTTATCAACCGGGTTCTTGAACCGCGCGCCCTGATCAATGTGGATGGCGACCTTTCGACCAGAACCCGCTTTTTGGGGCGGTCGTGGGCGGCTCCGTTCGGGGTGGCTCCGGTGGGCCTGGCTGGGCTGGGCTGGCCTGGAATTGACCGGTTTCTTGCATGCGCTGCCGAAAAGGCCGGGGTTCCCTATTGTGCCTCGACCCCATCGACAACCTGCCTTGAAGATTTGCATGATTGTGCGCCGACATCGGGCTGGTTTCAGCTTTATGTCGGCAGTTCACCGGAAATTGTCGATGATCTCATCGAACGCGCCCGGGTGGCGGGATATGATACCCTGATTGTGACCGCAGATGTACCGCGACCGGGCAAAAGACGCCGCGATCTGCGTAACCGTTTTGCCTTGCCGCTTGCCATCACACCACGATTTGTCTGGGAATTGGCAAGTCATCCGAAATGGTCGCTTGCTGTCTTGCGCAATGGTGCACCACGTTTTGCCAATCTGGAACGCTATGCTGCGCCGGGTGCGAGCACCACGTCGCTTGCCAGCCTGATGGCAAAACAAAGCTCCGGGCGTCTTGATTGGGATGTCTTGGCCGATATTCGTGCGAAATGGCCGGGCAAACTGATCCTTAAGGGGATTTTGTCACCCGAAGATGCCAAAAAGGCTGCCGGTCAGGCGGTTGATGCCATTGTGGTTTCCAACCATGGCGGTCGTCAGCTTGACGGGGCACCGGCAACCCTTGATGCGCTTGGCCCGATCCGCGATGCTGTCGGGCGGGATTTTCCGCTGATTGTCGATGGTGGCATCAGAAGCGGCGAAGATGTTCTGAAGGCATTGTTGGCCGGGGCTGATTTCGTGCTGTTGGGGCGGGCGTTTTTGTATAGTGTTGCCGCCCTTGGCGAAGAAGGTGCAGCAGAAGCATTCGCCATGCTTCATGCAGAACTGACGAATGCGATGGCCCAGACAGGCTTGCGGGATATAGTTGATCTTTCGAAGTAACAAAGCTATTCGAAAAGACATGAAATCGAATCGGTCCGAATTCCGTGTCATTCAATAGAATGAGATTAAAAATTTGACGAAAAACAACGATGTCGTGCTGGGTCCGCTTGAAGATTTCATCGGATTTTACTTACGCCGCGCCTATGAAAAAGCTTTCTCCGATTTCTCCGATATTCTGGGGAATGATTCCCTGCGACCGGGGAACTTTACACTTCTGGTTCTAATCTATGAAAATCCCGGCATTACTCAGGTCGAGATTTGCCGTGCAGCCGGACGCGACAAGTCCGGGGTGACGCTCTCGCTGCGCCAAATGGAAGATGACGGACTGATTGAACGTATCCGTGTCGAAGGGGATCGTCGATCCTATGCCAGTTATATCACCGACAAGGGGCGCGAGCTTTATGCGCGAGTTCTGGAAAAGGGTGAAATCCATAAGAAGCAGCTTGATGATCGTATTGGTGCCGATAGAAAAGCCGAGATGATTGATCTCCTCAAGAAATTGATCGACGAGGACTGATAGGAACGTGTTTCCGATAGTCATTTGCGTGAAGCTTGCTAAGTCGTTGCCTCTGGTCGCGGATGTGTCGATACCTGACAAGAACGATAGGCGCGGTTGCGCGAAAAGGTAGGACACGGCAATATGCCGCGAACATTCCTTGGGTGACCGGGCTTGTTGCGGACAGGTGATATCGCTTTGGCGATAAAGCCTCGCGCATATGGACCGCGCCGACTGCATATTGTCTTGGTCGATGAGTCAGAAGAAACCAAATAAGCGACGCCGTACCATCACGGAAGATGAAAAGACCCTGTGGGAGGTCTTTACCCGTGACGTCAAACCTTTGCGCCATAGAAGGGGCAAGGGCGGCGATGCTGTGTTTTCGCCTGATGATGACGCGCCGGGTGGCGATACCGCCATGCCATTGCCCGACAATCTGTCGGACAATCTTGAAAAATCCGAACAAAACCGGGCGGCACGCAATTTGCCGTCTGCGCGCAATGCCGACCGTGGACCGCAGATCAAAAAACGTGCACTCGGCGAACTTCAACCCGGTGTCACCGACGGGATTGATCGATCAACCGCCAACAAGTTCCAGAAAGGCAAGATGCTGATTGACGGGCGCATCGATCTGCACGGCATGACCCAGGAAGTGGCCCATAATGCGCTCAATGCCTTTATCGAGGACAGCTGGCGGGCCGGAAAGCGCTGTGTGCTGGTGATTACCGGCAAGGGATCGCGCGCTGATGAATATGGCCGCACCGGCCTATTGCGTGAACGCACCCCGCAATGGCTCAGCGCACCACGTCTGCGCAATCGCATCCTTGCCATCAATCAGGCCCAGATCCAGCACGGTGGTGCCGGGGCCTTCTATGTCTTGTTGAAACGGAGACGCCCGTGACACCTTTTGGCAACCGTATCAGGGAACTCCGCGCACGCAACAATGTGACGCTGACCGATATGGCAACAGCACTTCAGCTGTCACCGGCCTATTTGTCAGCCCTTGAACATGGTCATCGCGGGCGCCCCAGCCCCGGACTGGTGCAGCAAATCTGTGGCTATTTCAATCTGGTTTGGGACGAGGTAGACGATATCAAACGTCTGGCCCAGCTCTCTCACCCCAAGGTAACCGTCGATACAGCCGGGCTTGAGCCCGCAGCAACCGAACTTGCCAATCTGCTCTCGGAACGGATTGCCGGATTAAGCGACGATCAGCTTGATCGCATCCTTGAAATCGTGCGCGAACGCCCGGTTTAAAGCCTTGTTTCCGTAACTGTTGATCGGATTTGGGGTAATTCCCGGCGAAAAGCGTGTTTTTTGTACAACTTCGGCATCAAAATAGCTGAATTCATCGAATCACGGTTTGACTATTGCGATTTTCGAGGGTATCAATCGGTGGTGTTTCGATCCAGAAACATGAAAAAACCTGCCTTTCTTGCAACTCCAAGGTTTCGAACCGTCCGCACGCCCCAGCAAAAGCCTGAGTGCCTTGCCTGACGGTCAACCGCACATCTTCTCTTTATCTATCTCCTTAAAATCCTCGCCCATTTCGGCAACCACAGATCATTAAACGCACATATGCATCTTCAGGACCTTAAAAAGAAATCTCCGACCGAGCTGCTTGCTCTGTCTGATGAGCTTGAAATCGAAAATGCCAGCACGCTCCGCAAACAGGAGCTGATGTTCGCCATTCTCAAACAGTTGGCCGAGAACGACCACGCCATTTTTGGTCAGGGCGTTCTTGAAGTGCTGCCCGATGGTTTCGGCTTCCTGCGCAGCCCCGAGGCAAACTATCTTGCCGGCCCCGATGACATTTATGTCTCGCCAAGCCAGGTGCGGCGTTTTGGTCTGCGGACCGGCGATACGGTCGAAGGCCAGATCCGTTCGCCCAAAGAAGGCGAGCGTTACTTCGCCCTGCTAAAGGTCGACAAGGTCAACTTCGATGCGCCGGAAAAAGTCCGTCATCGCATCAACTTTGATAACCTGACCCCGCTTTATCCCGATCAGCCGCTCAAGATGGAGCGTCAATCCGATCAGGAAGGTACCAACAAGGACACCACCAACCGCGTCATCGAACTGGTTTCGCCGCTTGGTAAAGGTCAGCGTGCTTTGATCGTCGCGCCGCCGCGCACCGGTAAAACCGTGATGCTGCAAAACATTGCGCACGCGATCGAGGAAAACCACCCGGAAGCCTATCTGATCGTTCTTCTGATTGACGAACGCCCGGAAGAAGTGACCGACATGGACCGTTCGGTAAAAGGTGAAGTTATTTCCTCCACCTTTGATGAACCGGCCCAGCGTCACGTTCAGGTTACCGAAATGGTTCTGGAAAAGGCCAAACGTCTGGTCGAACACAAGCATGATGTCGTCATCCTGCTTGACTCGATCACCCGTCTGGCGCGTGCCTATAACACGGTTGTGCCAAGCTCGGGCAAGGTCCTGACCGGTGGTGTTGATGCCAATGCGCTGCAGCGTCCGAAACGTTTCTTCGGTGCGGCACGTAACATCGAAGAAGGCGGCTCGCTCACCATCATCGCAACCGCCCTGATCGATACCGGTTCGCGTATGGACGAGGTCATCTTTGAGGAATTCAAAGGGACCGGTAACTCCGAGCTTATCCTGGATCGTAAACTGTCTGACAAACGTATCTTCCCGGCGATTGATATCCTTAAATCGGGTACCCGTAAGGAAGAGCTTCTTGTCGACAAGGGTGTTCTGTCCAAGATGTGGGTTCTGCGCCGTATCCTCAACCCGATGGGTCCGCAGGACGCGATGGAGTTCCTTCTGGGCAAACTCAAATCGACCAAAAACAACGACGATTTCTTCGATTCCATGAACGGATAAGTCCGCCCGGGCCTGATGGGCCCGGTGACTGGATCGAAAAAGACAAACGGGGCCCTTTGCGGTCCCGTTTTTTTATCTGCGCATCGGAATCGGATCAGGGCGATGTTTCACATGAAACTGTGATTGCGTGCTTTAGCCCAGTGCCAAACTCACTTCCGCCAGGTCACCACCAAGTTTCTGCCGATCGACACGCGCGTTGCCCGGCTCAATGCTGAAACTGTCATCACTCAGCTGGATGCCGATGTGACAAGTGCCGTAATTGAGCGTAATCGCCAGAGTGTTCGCGGCCGTAATCTCGCAAACCACTGTCTCACCGGCTTCAATCCGGTTGGGCGGGGGACTTTGCCAGCCCTCCTTGGGCGCAAGGCCGCTCAGATGCAGGGGATTGTCGGCGTTTTCATTCCGCAAGGTTAGTTTCAGACGCAATTCCTCTGACATTTTCGAGCTCTCCCTGATCATGTCACTGGATCAATACTATCCTGTTTGCCGCGGTTTTTCATGGGTTTGGATGATTTTGCCCGGGCAGGGCGCATGAAAGCTTGAAACCACGCAAAAGCCATGTGACTCTGGACGTCCTGTTCACGACTGTATTGCGCTTTATGCAGCTTCTACTCAAATCTGTCGATTTCGCCGCCCGCGCCCATCGCGACCAGCGTCGCAAAGGGGCCGCACAGGAACCCTATATTAATCACCCGATTGAGGTTTCCCGCCTGATTATCGAATGCGAACCGGGCACGGAGGAGGATATCCTTTGTGCCGCCATTCTGCATGATGTGATCGAGGATTGCGGGGCGACGCGCGATGAAATCGCGGCCTGCTTTAACGACATCATTGCCGATATCGTTCTGGAAGTCAGCGATGACAAGGCCCTGCCACGTGACGAGCGCAAAGCAAAACAGATCGAAACCGCCCCGAACCTGACCAACGGGGCCAAACTGGTGCGATTGGCAGATAAGGTGGCCAATGTCGGTGCGATGCTGACCGACACCCCGATTGGCTGGGATGAAAAGCAGATCCTGACCTATGTCGATTGGGCCGAAGCCGTCATCGCCCCGTGCCGGGTGGTCAGCGATAACCTGTCGGATCGTTTTGACGCCATTGCCCGTGATGTGCGGCTGTTTCATCAGGACCAAAAGGCAGTCGCCGGGAAATAGCCGAAGCTCTGCCCCCCATCCATTTCAGTTCTGACACTTAGCTTTCAAACAGCTTTTTGGATCCGCAACCCTGTTACGGGCAGGTCGATGCATCGGTGAAGCTGGCGCTGCCGGTATTTGTACCTGTCGTCCGGCAGGCCTCATTGTTTGTGCGGACATTACCGGTCGATCCGGCAAGGATCGTGCTGTCATTCATGCTGATCGACGCATTGGAAAGTCCGCCGCCGGTTGAGGAAAAGGTGTTGTTGCTGATGACAGTTTCCGCATTGGCACCAAGCGAGATACCGAACGCAAAGTTCGAACCCGAGGACACCGTTATCTTGTTGTTATCAATGGTGTTGCTGGTCGAAGCACCATTGATAAAAATGCCGGATGCGTCGTGGTTATCGCCTGTAACCTTCACTGTATTGTTTTCGATTGTCACATTGCTGACGGTATTGGAAATGATGCCGCGCGCAGCAAAGCCGGCGGTTGCTGATCTGGACGTGATGGTGTTGTTGCTGATCGTGACGTTGCTAACATTGGCAATGTCAATGGCCTGCGACGTGCCGTTGGTACTTGTCAGATCAATCGTCACGTTCTTAAGCGTACTGTTGTCAGCCATCTGGAACACAGCGTTTCCGGTGGCCCCGCTAAAGGAGCCGGTAACCGTTGCGGACGGCAACGACAGGGTGGCGGTACGGCCTGATGGGCTTTTCACCGTCATGGTACCGCCGCCAACAATCGTCTGACCGGACTGGACCGTAACTTCATTGGTTGTGTTGAAACTGCCCGACAACATGACCGTTGCATCAGAACCGGCATTGGTAATGGCGTTGACAAGGTCTGATGTGCTGCTGGAATCAAGCAGTTTGATGTCATCCCCGTCCAGTGTTGTTGCGGTTTCGGGTGTTCCAAAGGCGCCAGCCTGGGTCACAACATCAATATCGCGGATGATCGGTGCCGTCATGCGGCGTTCCTGTACCGAAAGCCTGGATTTTTTGTCGCCGCCATAAAGCGGAATGCGCAACCGGATGGAGGCAAAGGCCTGTGTGCCGCGCGGCGAATCATGCTGGATTTCCGCCCCAAGACTTAACCGGGAACCAGCCCAAAGCCGGGGCACCTCATCAAAAGTCAGATCAAGTCGCCCGCGCGGTCCCTGAACTTGGGGAACATCCCCGTCGGCAAAGCGATATCCACCAAGGTACAGGCGTAATTGTTGCCCGGCATCCGGGGCAAAAACGGGTGCGCGCCAGCCAACTTCGGCATCAAACCCGCCAAGGCTACGTTCTTCGCCGCCAACAAACATGACGGACGTGCCCGATATGCTGACATCATTAAGCGCATCGACCTGCCTGATCCGTTTGCCAAGCGGCACATAGCCATTCACCCGAACATCGATATCGCGTGACAGGGCTTCAAGGCCAAATGTCGCCTGGTTGAAATGATTGCCATAGGGGGAGCGACGGCGATCAAAATAGCCATACCCCCCAATGTTCCATCCGTTTTGCTGCATCTGGCGGATGCCGATGCCGAAATTGCCTTCGCGGCTGTTATTGTCATCCATCCGCGTCCGGATGCTGCCAAAGGCCAGCGTGGTGTCGTCTTGCCAAAGCGGAATAAACAGGTCGGTTTCGCCAAGGTTGCGATCTGTGCCGACCTTGCCTTCAAGGTCGATATGCGCGCCCCATTTATTGTCAGTTTGCTGCGCAACCGCCGGGGTAGGGCCAAATACTGCAACTGCCGTTACGAGCAAAATGCCCGGCAGGAAGTTTTTCATAAACTTACCCCGTTTGATTTAACGCGAAGGCATGTGCATAAGATTCCATACCGGAATGCTTGGCGAATATGGGGGCCGAGGATGGTGCACATCCAATGACAGGCAGCGTGGCTTTCCGTCATCTACTTGAAATTACGAGGAAAATTAAGGCTGGGGTAAAATGGGGTCAAGCGCGGTCTTTTATCAATTTCCGGAAAGTTATCATTTTCCGGATCGCGATGATTTCTCCAGCGCTGCAACAGCAGCAAAAAAGGCAGGGAAATTTCCCTGCCTTTGCGTGTGTTTGAAAACCTTTGAATGAAGGCTGGTTGGTGGATGGATTGACTGTCAAATGAGCCAAAGCCGTGGTTTCGCCGTGAAGATAAGTAAACCAGGCAGATTATTGATTGTTTGGTGCCTGCCGAGCACTATTTCACATAAGTGTCGGGGAACGGCAGCTGTTCAACTGCGCGCCAGTCAGGCGTGACATAGTTGATGATCAGCGATTTTCGGATCCCGGGAATGGTACGCTTTTCAAACCCGTGCCAGGTATTGTCGGCTGGGACAAAGATCAGGGCAGAATTCGGCTTGAACGGGGATGCACCAACGTGGGTTTCGGCATCCCTGTAGATATCGGTACCCAGTTTCTCGTGACCCGGTTCGTCTGAAAGATACAGCAACATGGTAAAGCGCTTTACGCCGATATCGGTATGCGGCTGCAGCCAGAAACCATCGCGATCCTGCGCAAATTCCAGTCGAATGCGCGAATCACTCAGATCAGCACCAAACACTTCCTCGACCGTGTCGACAACCTCGCGGGAATGGAAGGCCTGCGCGATATCGTTGGCGGCCTCGAACTTCGCAATGTTTTCCTGATCAAAGTAGCGACGGCTTGAATTGTTGGCTTCACGCGTGCCGGCATCATCGACTTCGAGAAAAGGTGCATCAATCGGAAGAGCGCAAACGGCTTCTGCCATGCCTTCTGGCAAAACGTCTTCAAGAATCCAGTGTTGATAGGGATCCTGATAGGTTTTTGCCGACTTGAACGCGGCAATGACAGATTGTTGAACTTTTGAAACAGACATTACAGAGATTCCGATATGCGAAGGCAAAAATAAAAGCCGATAGCGCAATCTATCGGCTTTTATGTGACGCTTCCTAGTCTTTTTTCATCAGGCGCTTTGCGACCTAGACGGTAAAGACGATGGAACCGTTGGTTTTGCGGCTTTCAAGGTCGTCATGGGCTTTTGGGGCATCCGCCAGCGGGTAGGTCGCGGTGATATCAATCGTGACGATGCCCGATTTCAGGACGTCAAACAGCTCACCGGCACTGGCCAGAAGCTCTTCACGGGTGGCGTTGTAGTGGAAGATGCTTGGACGGGTCAGGAAATAAGCACCCGGTGCCAGCTGGGCCAGCGATACCGGCGGTACTGCCCCCGATGACTGACCGAAACTGACCATCATGCCCAGACGTTTCAGGCATTTAAGCGAATCATCAAAGGTGTCTTTGCCAACCGAATCATAAACAACTTCAACACCTTGGCCATTGGTGATTTCCTTGACCCGTTCGGAAACCACTTCTTCGCGGTACAGGATCGGATAGTCACAACCCTTGGCCTTGGCAATCTCGGCCTTTTCCTTGGAGCCCACAGTCCCGATCACGGTCGCACCAAGATGCTTGGCCCACTGGCAAACGATCTGGCCAACACCACCTGCCGCGGCGTGGATCAGGATGGTATCGCCCTTTTTGACCTCATAGGTCCGGCGCAGAAGATATTGCGCGGTCATGCCCTGCAACATCGCGGCTGCGGCCAGTTCGAAACTGACATCATCGGGGATTTTCACCAGCCCCTTGGCCGGCATCACGCGGGCCTCGGCATAGGCGCCAAGCGGCTGTGCGGCATAAGCCACGCGATCACCCACGGCGAGATCTGCCACACCCGGGCCGACTTCCTCAATGATCCCGGCGCCTTCAAGGCCAAGGCCGGACGGCATGCTGGGGGCGGGATAAACCCCGGAACGGAAATAGATATCGATATAATTGAGCCCAACCGCCTTTTGCGTCAGGCGGACTTCGCCCTCGCCCGGGGTGCCGACATCAACATCTTCAAATTTCAGGACATCACTGCCGCCGGTCTCGTAAAATCGGAATGCTTTGGTCATGAATGACCTCCCTGTTTGCGTTTTGGAACGCATGTTTCGTCAATGGGCCGAGTGTAGGGCAGATAGAGGATTTTTGCAGCAGGGCAAATCAGCTGAGTCTCAACCGGTCACAACAGGGGCAGAGAAACAAAACCCTTGCTCCTGACATATCCTGTCACCGGAATTTGCTACAGTTGATGTCCTTGCATGAAATGCCTCAGCTCAGGTCGGAGAGAATCACCCATGACGGTCATCAGTCACATCACGTTCGGAACCAATGACAAGGCCCGCTCTGCGATGTTTTACGATGCCGTGCTGGGGGCGATTGGCTTTGCGCGTTTGCCAAAACCGCCGGAAAAGCCATTGGCCTATGAGCGTGATGGGCAGATGCCAACGATTTATATCTACACGCCTGCTGATGGACGCCCTGCAACCTGGGGCAATGGCACCCATGTTGCGTTTGTTGCGGATAGCCGCGATCAGGTCGATGCCTTTCACGCCGCTGCCCTTGAACTTGGTGGCATGGATGAGGGCAAACCCGGCCTGCGTACGCATTATGGCCCGAACTACTATGCCGCCTATGTCCGAGATCCGGATGGTAACAAGCTGCAGGCCGTGTGCTACGCCGGAAGCTAAGATTAACCTCTTGAAAAACAGGGCTAAAGTAACAGATCGCCCTGATCGCTCGGCAGGGGAGACCCACCCCTTCGATCTTTAAAAGCGCGCGTTTGGTTTCAAGCGCGCCTTGCCTGAAATAGGCGTAAGGCTTGTCACCCGGAACTTTGAGTGTGGCCAGTAGATATCTCAGCAGCGCTGAGTGCTACTGGCCAAACCTTGTCGAAATTAGAAAACTCATACGGTGTGATGCTTTTCGAAAGGACTATAGTCCTGGTGTTTCTACTATAAGTTCAACGTCACCGTCATTTGTGATCGTACCTGCCGGTGAGCACATCGTAACAGATTGGTGTGCTTTCAATGTGTGCTGAACAGAGAGTGGCATATCGTCATAGCTGATCACATATTTTGCGACTTTGTCCGTATTGTTGGAGATTGATGTCTCTGCCATCGGATCACGATCTTTGCATTCGCTAAGTTCGACGGATTTTTTTGGTGAGAGTGCTACAATAGGCATCGAATACTTCTCCTGTAATGGGTCAGATTTTCAATGATATTTGAATGTTGTGCACGACATATTGCAGTTTGTGGTTGCAATGACAACGCTTATAGGGGGTGCGTTTCAAACCCCAAAAATTAGAAATTTATAATTATCGTAATGGTTGAATATTTTCAATCATAATTTGTATTAAAGTAATATTTCTACTTATAAGATCCGTTTTGTCAGAAGAAACAAAATATTCAGACCTGTGAATGCGGGTACCTAAATTTATGATTCAAAACGTAAAAAGATAAAGATCGCCCTGATCGCCGGGTAGCGGGAGGTCCACTCCTTCGATCTTTAAAAGCGTGCGCTTGGTTTCAAGCCCGCCCTGGCCGGAATAGCCGCCGGGTTTGTTGTTTGATGCCAGAACGCGGTGGCAGGGAATGATGATCGGGATCGGATTAAGGCCGCACGCCGTGCCGACCGATTGAAACGCCTTGGGCGATCCGGCGCTTTCGGCCAACTCCTTATAGGTCGCGGTCTTGCCCATCGGGATGTCGCACATCGCCTGCCAGACGGTTTTTTGAAAATCGGTGCCATCTGGCGCAAGTGGCAAATCAAAGCGATCCAGCGTGCCAGCGAAATAGGCCGCCAGCTGCTTTTTGGCTTCCTCAAGCACGGCTGTGCTTTCAATTTCGTCAACAAATCCCCAATCAAGCGCAACGATTTGATCTTCAAAGGCGAAAACCGTAATTGCACCGACCGGGCTGTTGAGAGAGATTTGCGCCATGGCTAGGCGACCTTGGCTGGCAGTTCGGCCAGCAGCTTGGTCAGATCGGCGGCATTTGTTACCGGCGCAGAGCAAACCGGCCCCTGACAGACATAGGCGGTTTCCTTGCCCTCAATCGCGGTTTTGCCTTGGGCCGGATGGCCATCGGGCAGGGGATCGCCGTCAGACAGGATGGTGATCGCCCGGTTTGGCAGATAAGCGCCAAAAATCGCCCGGCGCATTTCCAGATAGGTCTGGCTGCGATCCTTGGCGATCAAAACGATCTGTACCGGGTTTTGCAGCATTTCAGCCGCCATCATAAGGCCCGGCATGTTGGGGAACTGTTCGCCAATCCGCCCGGCAAAGGCCGAAAGCGTGATTTCGGCCTGGTCGCGATATTGGGTATCCCCGGTCAGGGCATAAAGCTTGGCCAGGTTTTGCGCCATGATCGCATTGCCCGACGGCACGGCATTATCCATGAACGGTTTCTGGCGGATCATCAGGTCGCTGGCATCAGAAGCTGACTGGAAATAGCCGCCCTGCGCATCGGCAAACAGGGTTTCGACCGTCGCCGACCAGCTGATGGCCTCGTTAAGATAGGCATCCTCGCCAAAGCATTCATAAAGTCTGAGCGCCGCGCGGATCATATGCGCGTAATCTTCAAGCATCCCGGCATGCTGGACCCGGCCATCGCGATAGCTGTGCAGGAAGCGGTCACCCTGCATCAGGGTATTGGTGACAAAGCTGTAGGCAAGCTTGGCATAATCCAGCCAGTCCGCACGGTGGAAGGTCATGGCGGCCTCGGCAAAGGCGGCAATCGTCATGGCGTTCCAGTCGGTCAGCGCCTTGTCATCCCAGCCCGGACGAATGCGTTTGGCGCGCTCAGACAAAAGCTTGGTGCGAAGCTCCGCCAGTTTTGCTTCGGTTGTTTCATCAGAAAGACCCAAGCCCGACGCCGTGCGGTTCAGGATCGTGTGGCCTTCCCAGTTGCCGCCCTTGGAAACGTCGTAGAATTTCTTGAACAGGTCGGCATCGGCGCCAAGGATGGTGTCAATCTCATCCTCGGACCAGACATAAAACTTGCCTTCGACGCCTTCGCTGTCGGCATCAAGGCTTGCGGTAAAGGCGCCACCGGGAATGCGCATTTCGCGCAAGATCCAGCCAATGGTTTCCTCGACCCGCTTGGCATAAAGCGGATTGGCATCAACGCGCCAGACATCGCACAGAACATCAATCAGCTGGGCATTGTCATACAGCATCTTTTCGAAATGCGGCACCAGCCACTGATCATCAACCGCATAGCGGGCAAACCCGCCGCCCAGATGATCATAAATCCCGCCCTGACACATGCGATCAAGGCTGTGTTTGACGATGCGTTTAAGTTCGTCGTCATCGGTGCGAACACCGGTCCGCCAGATAAAGGACAGCAGGCTGGGCTGCGGGAACTTTGGTGCACCTGACGTACCGCCATTTTCCCCGTCCATGATCTGCAAACAGCCATGGCCGCAGCGATCAATCATCTCAAGGGTCGGGATCGTGCCGACTGTCGCCCGGTTCATCTTCATCAGCGCATTGGAAATCTGGCTGACATTGTGGCGCACATCATCGGGCTTTTCGGCATAGATTTTCGCCACAGTTTTAAGCACATCACCAAATCCCGGTCGGCCATAGCGCGCTTCCTTGGGGAAATAGGTCCCGCCCCAGAACGGTTCGCCATCCGGTGTCAGGAACATGGTCAGCGGCCAACCGCCCTGTTGCCCCAGAAGGGCGAGCGCATTCTGATACAGCGCATCAAGGTCCGGGCGTTCTTCACGGTCGAGCTTGATATTGATGAAAAGCTCGTTCATCAACCCGGCCATTTCAGCGTCTTCAAAGCTTTCATGGGCCATGACATGGCACCAATGGCACGCCGCATAACCGACCGACAGCAGGATCGGCTTGTTCGCAGCCTTTGCGGCGGCAAGGATTTCGTTGCTCCAGGGCTGCCAATGCACCGGATTGTCGCGATGCTGAAGAAGATAGGGGCTTGTTTCCGAACCGAGGTTGTTGCGCGCGAGTTCCATTTTGTGTCCTGTGCCCGAACGCCAATTGGTTATGTGGCTAGGCTGTTTTTGAGTTCATGGCTGTTTGTTGTCACCAAGCCTAGAGATCGTGGACAAAATAACAAGTCATCGGAGGTTGTTAGGGGGCAAATTTCACTAATTCTTGATGATCGTTGACACATTTGCGATAAATCATGGCAAATGACGCGCGATTGATTGAAAAAGCCCGAATGCGTCAAACTTTCGAGATCAGCTTATTGTGACGAGCAAGTTCAAAAATCCTCTGGCAGGCAATGTCGTCCGCGCGCTTTGTGCGTTGGCGCTTGTTCTGGTGGGGTTTGCTCATCTGGTCCCGCAGTTTCCGCAGGGCAACGGGGCAGGGAAGCTTGATCTTGCCTCTTATGCCCTGCCAGACGGATCGATCCCGTTCATTTGCTCTGCCGCATACCCGACAGGCACAGATGACGAACCGGCATCCGGTCTGACGCAGGATTGCCCGGCCTGTCGTATTATTTCCTCTATCGTTCTGCCAGCGCCAGAGCCCGGGCTTAAGGTCCGTGATCCCTATGCCAGGATTGTCTTTCCCAAGGCACAGGAACCCGTTTATCTCGCAGAACCTGTTTTCCAGGATATCTCTCCGCGTGCACCGCCCGTCCTGATCGGGTGAATCCCGCTTTTTGCGAGTGCACGAAAAGACCGTGATCCCACGGAGATTGCTGCTGCGCGCTTGGTTCGCAGCACAGATTCCAGTGGCAAGGTCATGGTGATGAGAAAATCCTATCAGGAAAACGACAATGAAATTCTTTGCGAAAGTTGCCATTGGTGCGATTGCGCTGTTTGGCGCGACCCAGGCACAGGCCGAAATTGAAATCACCGACGTTGAAGGCCGCACCATTACCCTTGAAAAGCCCGCAGAACGGGTGATGCTTGGTTTTAACTTCGAAGACTTTATGGCGATTGCCGGCGACGATGCGCTTGATCGTGTTGTTGCGATCTCTCGCCCGGTCTGGAAGGGATGGCGTCCCAAACAATACGAAGCCTATGTCGCCAAATTCCCCGAAATTGATCAGATGACCGACGTTGGCGATACCGAGGGCGGGACGTTCTCAATCGAGGCCGCCATCGCCACCCGTCCGGATCTGGCGATCATGGCCGCCTGGCAATACCGCGCCCTTGGTCAGAATGTCGAGCAGATCGAACAGGCCGGTATTCCGGTTCTGGTGATTGACTACAATGCCCAGACGCTGGAACGTCACCTGGCCTCGACCCGTGCACTTGGCAAGGCCATGGGCACCGAAGACCGGGCAGAGAAGCTCGCAGAACTTTATCAATCCTATTACAACGACACGCTTAAACGGGTCGGGGAATCCAGCGCTGCGCGCAAGAAAGTCTATGTCGAACTGGCCAAAAATGGTCCGTCTGAAATCGGCAATAGCTATGCCAATGGCATGTGGGGTGGTCTGATCGATACGCTCGGCGGGGACAATATCGCCAATGGTCAGATCGAAAACTGGGGTCCGCTGAACCCGGAATATGTTCTGGCCAACAAGCCGGACGTCATTTTCCTTGCCGGTTCTGAATGGCTGGGGTCGCCCGGTGCGGTGCCGGTTGGCTTTGGTGCCGACCCCAAACTGGTCAATGAACGGATGGCGGCGTACCTGACCCGTCCGGGTTGGTCGGACCTGCCGGCGGTTAAAAACGGCGAGATCTATGCGCTTTACCATGGTGGTGCGCGGACACTTTCGGATTTCGTCTATATGCGCATGGTTGCCAAGGCGCTCTATCCTGACAGCTTTGCCGATGTCCATCCGCTCAAGGAGCTTGAAGCATTCTATGCCGACTGGCTGCCGATTGCGCCGGATGGTGTGTTTGTTGCCCGGTACGTTCCTGTCGGGCAATGAGCAGCGAAATAGTGGCATTCGATACCCGGCACATTGCCGGGTATCGACGCATGGCCTTCAAGCGCGCCATTGCCATGGTCACCGCCCTTGTCGTGATGCTGTGGCTGGTCATTCTTGATCTGTCGATCGGGCCATCTGGCATGCCGCTGTCAGACGTCATTGATGCCGTTCTGGCCGGGCCGGATGGTGCGGACCGCGCCACAGCGACCATCATCTGGTATTTGCGCATGCCGCAAAGCCTGATGGCGGTGATTGTGGGCATGTGCCTTGGCATTGCCGGGCTTCAGATGCAGACGATCCTTGATAACCCGCTGGCCAGCCCCTTTACGCTGGGCTTTTCGGCCGCTGCCGGGTTCGGGGCAGCATTATCCATCATGTTCGGGGCGGCTTTGCCGTTGCCGGAATATCTCATCACGCCGATTGCCGCCTTTGCCATGACGATTTTGGCCTGTGTGATTGTCTATGGCATGGTGCACGCGCTGGGCGAAACGCCGGAAATCCTTGTTTTGTGCGGGATTGGCGTGCTGTTTCTGTTCCAGTCGCTACAATCGCTTTTGCAATATCTTGCCTCGCCGGAAATCCTGCAGCAGATCGTTTTCTGGCTGTTTGGCAGCTTGTTGAAAGCCAACTGGACCAGTGTGACGGTGACCAGCCTGGTGGCATTGGCCTGTTTGCCCTTCATTTTACACGATACCTGGAAACTGACCGTTTTGCGTTTGGGCGATGCCAATGCGGCAAGTCTGGGCATTTCGGTTGGTCGATTGCGTCGGCGCAGCTTTGTGCTGATTGCGCTTTTAACAGCCGCGGCCGTCAGTTTTGTCGGCACCATCGGCTTTGTCGGGCTTGTTGCCCCGCATGTCGCCAAGGCACTGGTTGGCGAAGACCATCGCTTTGCCATTCCGCTGTCGGCCATGGTGGGGGCGGTGATCCTTGCCAGTGCATCGGTGTTTGGCAAGCTGATCTCGCCGGGCGGGGTTATTCCTGTTGGCATCATCACCGCGGTGGCGGGCATTCCCATGCTGTTTCTGGTTATTTACGCACGTAAAAGGCGGTCCTCATGAAAACGCAAACCCTTGCCATCGATGATCTGCATGTCCGGCGTTCAGGCACGGATATTCTGTCGGGTGTAAGTTGTTCTCTGACCACCGGGCAGGTGGTCGGTGTGATCGGTCCCAACGGGGCGGGCAAATCAACGCTTCTTTCGGCCGTGGCCGGGCAATCGGGCTTTTCAGGGACGGTAACTTGGTCTGGTTCTGGGGCTGGCTCCGGGTATGGGCGGCGGCCCGAAAGTGCCGATGTCGGCTATATGCCGCAATCGTGTAAGGTCTCGGCTGCCTTGACGGTGCTTGAAACTGTGCTTTTGGGCACGCATGAGCGGCTGGGCTGGCGGGTGTCGCAAAGCGATATTGCGCGTGCCACCGATATTCTGGCGGAATTGTCATTGTCCCATCTGGCGTCGCGCTGCATGACGACCCTTTCGGGCGGGCAGCAGCAGCTTGTCCTTTTGGCGCAACGTCTGGTGCGTCAGCCGGGATTGCTTGTGCTTGATGAGGCGACCAGTGCGCTCGATATGTCCCATCAGATTTCGGTGCTGATGCTGTTGAAACGCTATGTCGTGCGCCACAACGCCCTTGCCCTGATGGCCATTCATGATCTCAACATCGCCATGCAATATGCCGATCAGCTTGTCCTGATCCATGATGGTCGGCTTATCCATCAGGATGCGCCCGAGAATGTGCTTTCTGTTGAAAACATCCGCAGGTGCTATGGGCTTGATGTGGACCTTGTGGCACGCCCGGGGGGGCGACCGGTGATTGCGCCGCTGGCGCGGGCCACAGCCTGACGCACGGTTTTGGACATCGGAGTTTTGCCGATTTAAGGGCATCCGGGCGATCTATTTTTGCAAATCTGCCGGGATTTTTGTATCCGGCTGTCGGATCTCTGCGCGCTTTGTGATTGAGATGTTGCCATTCCCCGTCATAATGGCGACAAACAGACAGCGATAACGCGAACAAAAAGCGCATGAGGAGATCAGGGCCATGAAAGTAACCGTGAATATTGATTGCACCCCGGAAGAGGCACGGGTCTTCTTTGGTCTTCCTGATGTTCAGCCGATGCAAAAGGCGATGATGCAAGATATCGAAGACCGCATGAAAGCCAATCTGGCGGCGATGGATCCGGAAACCATGCTCAACACCTGGCTGCCGCAGGGCATTC
Organism: Thalassospira sp. HF15; assembly: GCF_011806525.1. Lineage (GTDB taxonomy): Bacteria > Pseudomonadota > Alphaproteobacteria > Rhodospirillales > Thalassospiraceae > Thalassospira. The sequence continues at coordinate 417,430 of NZ_JAAVKI010000002.1, forward strand.
AGAACTGGGAACAGCTTCAGAAAGCCTTCTGGGGCCAGTTCAATGCAGGCACCGGTGGCACCGGTGACAAGGATAAAGGCTAGGCAGATCCGATACCATGCGTGAACATTACTATCAGGCACATGTCTTTGTGTGCCAGAACGAACGCCCCGCGGGCCATGAACGCGGATGTTGCCAATCCAAAGGGGCCACCAAGCTTCGCAATTACATGAAGGTGCGTGCCAAGGAATTGGGCCTGCCAATGACGCGGATCAATACCGCAGGCTGCCTTGATCGCTGCGAACTGGGCCCGGTGATGGTGGTTTATCCCGAAGGCACCTGGTATCGCTACGAGACGATGGAAGACATCGAGGCGATCTTGAATGATCATCTGATCGGCGGGCAGGTCGTCGAACGATTGCAGCTTACGCCCGATCAATAGGCGAGTGAGACCAAAAAACCGGCCACGCATATATCGCTGGCCGGTTTTTTCATGCGTGCTTTCATTAAAGCCCTGTTGGTTATTTTCTGCGATATGTTGACCTTTGCCGCTGTCTGAACGATATCCTCAGGCCAAGCAAACGCGCATTCAAACTGACGGACCCAACATGATTGCCAGCCGAGAAACCATTTTTGCCCTGTCGTCCGGCGCAGGCCGCGCCGGTGTTGCCGTGATCCGGTTGTCCGGGCCACGGTCGGGTGCGGTGCTGTGTGCTTTGCTGGGTCGCGATACCATGCCCAAAGCCCGCCATGCGATCTATGCCCCGATCCGCGATCCGCAATCGGATGAGCGGCTTGATGATGCGGTGGCGATCTATTTCCAGGGCCCGGCAAGCTTTACCGGTGAAGACGTGGTTGAGCTGCATGTCCATGGCGGGCGGGCCGTGGTTGAAGGGGTGCTCGATTGCCTGTCGCGTCAGGATGGTCTGCGTGTGGCCGAACCCGGCGAATATACCAGACGTGCCTTTGAAAACGGCAAGATGGACCTGACCTCTGCCGAAGGCATCGCTGATCTGATTGATGCCGAAACCGCCGCCCAGCGCCGTCAGGCTGTGCGCCAGATGGCCGGTGAGTTGGGTACGCTCTATGAAGGCTGGCGTGCGCGCCTGATGAAGGCGCTTGCCCATATCGAGGCCGATATTGATTTCCCCGACGAAGACCTGCCAGACGGCATCGTGCCGGTGGTGCATGGCGATTTGCGCAGTGTGAATGACGCGGTCAAACGCCATCTGGCCGATAACCGCCGCGGCGAACGCCTGCGCGAAGGGTTTCAGATTGTTATCCTCGGTGCGCCCAATGCCGGTAAATCAAGCCTGCTGAACCGTCTCGCACAGCGCGATGCCGCGATTGTCTCCGAGATTGCCGGCACCACGCGCGACATGATCGAGGTCCATCTGGATCTGGGCGGCTTCCCGGTGACCATGGTCGATACCGCAGGCCTGCGCGAAAGCGGTGATGTCATCGAATCCGAAGGGGTGCGCCGCGCGACCGAGCGGGCCGAAAATGCTGATCTGCGTTTGGTGGTGATTGATCGCAATGACTGGCCGAACATCGATCCGGAGGCCGCGCGCCTGATCGATGACAAGACACTGATCCTGATCAACAAGGTCGATGCGACCGATGCCAGGGACATCCCGGCAAGCTGGCAGGGAACCTCGGCAGACGGTCAGGCGCTGGAGCTTCCCGTTTTGGCCATATCGGCCATGACCGGGCAGGGGATGGAAAGCCTCTTGCAACTGCTGGAGACTCGCGTAAAAGAGGGGCTCGATTTCGCCGGGCCCGTGCCGTTGACACGGCTGCGCCATCGGCGGGCACTTGAAAGTGCCAGCGATCATCTGGATCGCGGATTGCAGACCGATATCGCAGAATTGGCAGCAGAGGATGTACGCCTTGCTGTTCGCGAAATCGGCAAGATTACCGGACGCGTCGATGTGGAAGACTTGCTCGATATTATCTTCGGGGACTTCTGTATCGGCAAATAGAGTTAGGGAAGAGTCGTTAGACTTGAACCCTGCCAATGTTTCACGTGAAACATTCGTCACAAGCTTGACCATATATGCCTATTCGAACCAAACAAGGTTCACGCCCGCCGCGCGATAAGCAGCGGGGATTGAGTGAGGAAGTCGATGTCACAGAACGTGCCAAATAACCGTTTTGACGTGATCGTGGTGGGCGGTGGCCATGCCGGGTGTGATGCCGCAGCGGCTGCTGCGCGCATGGGGGCATCCACGGCACTGGTTACGCACCGTGCGGATCGCATCGGGGAAATGTCGTGCAACCCGGCCATCGGTGGTCTGGGCAAGGGGCATATGGTGCGCGAAGTCGATGCGCTTGACGGTGTCATGGGCCGTGCAATTGACCGTGCCGGTATTCAGTTCCGCATGCTCAATCGCTCCAAGGGGCCGGCGGTTCGTGGCCCGCGTGCGCAGGCAGATCGCAAGCTTTATCGTCAGGCAGTGCAGGATATCCTGGCCGAACAGGAAAACCTCACCATCCTGGAAGGTGGCGTTGAAGACCTGATCGTTGATGACAATAACCGGGTCAAGGGTGTCATCACTGGCGACGGGACCGAATACATGGCCGGTGCGGTGGTATTGACCACCGGCACGTTCCTTAATGGGCTTATTCACATTGGCGAGAAATCCGAACCGGCCGGTCGTATGGGCGATGCCCCGGCAACGGGCCTTTCGGACACGCTGGCAAAATATGATTTCCGATTAGGACGGCTTAAAACCGGCACGCCTGCGCGTCTGGATGGCCGGACCATCGATTGGGCCAGCTTGCAGGAACAGCCGGGCGACACCCCGCCAGAGCCGTTTTCCTTCCTGACCAAAGAAATCACCGTGCCGCAGATCCCGTGTCATTTGACCTGGACGACCGAGGCGACCCACGAAATCATTCGCGCCAATCTGGATCGCGCGCCGATGTATAGCGGCAAAATCCAAAGCAGCGGTCCGCGCTATTGCCCATCAATCGAAGACAAGGTCGTGCGCTTTGCCGAGAAAAATCAGCATCAGATTTTCCTCGAACCCGAAGGCCTTGATGACCCGACCGTCTATCCGAACGGCATTTCAACCTCGCTTCCTGAAGATGTGCAGCTCGCCATGCTGGCCACCATCCCGGGACTGGAAAAGGTCGAGATCTTCCGTCCCGGCTATGCAGTGGAATATGACTTCGTTGATCCGCGCGAGCTGCGCCATACGCTCGAAACCAAAAAGGTCGCCGGGCTGTTCTTTGCCGGTCAGATCAATGGCACGACCGGCTATGAAGAAGCCGCCGGGCAGGGGCTTGTCGCCGGTGTGAATGCCGCACTCATCGCGGGCGGTGGCGAACGTGAATTTGTTCTGGATCGCGCCGATGCCTATATCGGGGTGATGATTGATGATCTGGTCACCCTTGGCACGCGCGAGCCGTATCGCATGTTTACCTCGCGCGCCGAGTATCGCCTGATGCTGCGCGCCGATAACGCCGATCAGCGCCTGACAGATCGCGGTCTTGATATTGGCTGTGTCGCATCGACCCGTGCGCAGGTTTGGGATGCCAAGAAGGCGGCTCTGAATGCGGCCAAGGCGGAAGTCTCAGAACTGACCGAGACGCCAAATGGTCTGGCCAAGTTTGATATCCGGATCAATCAGGACGGCGTGCGCCGGTCGGCCTATGACCTTCTGGCCTATCCGGATATTGATTTCGATACCCTGACCAAAGTCTGGCCACAGCTTGGTGCGCTTGATCCGGCGATCAAGGAACAGGTGTCGATTGATGCCCAGTATAAAGGCTATCTCGATCGCCAGGCAGCGGACATCGCGGCCTTCCGCCGGGACGAGGAATTGCGTCTGCCGCGCGGTCTTGATTTCGACAAGGTCGGCGGGCTGTCGGCTGAGATCCGTCTCAAGCTAAAAGAAATCCAGCCAGAAACTATTGGGGCGGCGTCGCGGATCCCGGGGGTCACTCCGGCAGCGGTCACCGCATTGCTCGGCCATATCAAAAGCCACAAGCATCAGACCAGCGCGGTCAGCAGGACGGCCTGACCGAGTTTCGGTCATACAGTATATATAGTGTCCCTAGCGGGACGCGTCTGAGCCAATTCACAGCGCCCGGCCAAATCCACTGGCCGGGCGTTTTGTTTTTGGGCTTGCGCAGGGTAGGTCGTTAGGTGGATAAGCAAGCCCGGTTTTTTTTATGGGGTATCACAGCGTTTTGTCGAGTCGCAGGGATTATTAGCCCGGCAGGAGCGTGGAGTCGCCGTTGTGTCATTTGCCAAAGCGTGAAGTTCATCGAATCTGTGGTGTTTTCGGTCTGCGGCGATGTGTTTTGAGTGTGTGAGTGTTTCACGTGAAACATTCGATGCGTTTTTAGGGGATTTATCGCATCCGACACAGCCAAAAATGCAAAAGGACGAAAATCAAGACTGGAGTGTTTTTTTGCCTCGGCCTATAAATCAAGTATGCAGACAATTTCCACACCCGTAAAAACATGGTTTGAGCAGGATTTGAATGTTTCACGTGAAACATTGGACCGGCTCAACCAGTATGCAGACCTTGTCGTGAAGTGGCAGCCGCGCATCAATATCGTCGGCGCCAGCACGGCCGAAGACGTTTGGGGACGTCATTTACAGGACTCCGCGCAGCTTTGGCCGCATCTTCAGGATGTCGCGACCAACGGCAAGATTGTTGATTTTGGCTCGGGGGCAGGCTTCCCGGGGATCGTTTTGGCGATCCTTGGCGCCACCAACGTCACCCTGATGGAATCCAACACCAAGAAGACGGTCTTCCTGATGGAAGCCGCCCGGGTATGCGGTGTGCTGGGCCAAACTGAAATTGCCCGCGAGCGAATCGAAGCCGCCGCCCCGCGGCAGGCCGACGTGATTACAGCGCGGGCCTTTGCCCCTTTGCCGAAGCTATTGGAGTTGGGGCAGCGCCATTTGAAAGACGGTGGCCATTATGTGCTGCTGAAGGGACGTGCCTTTGAGGATGAGCTGGCGGACGCACGCGATGCCGGTTGGGCATTTGATGTAACCACGCATGCCAGTCTGGTTGATCCGGACGGTGTTGTGATGATCTTAAAAGGAGTGGGCCGGTGACGGATGTTATTGATTTGCCGCTTTCGACAAAATCAGAGGGTGTCGGGCATCGCCCGCGTATCATCGCCGTAGCCAACCAGAAGGGCGGGGTGGGCAAAACCACGACGACCATCAATCTGGCGACCGCATTGGCGGCGGTGAACCAGCGCGTGCTGATTGTCGACCTTGATCCGCAGGGCAATGCCAGCACCGGCTTGGGCCTGCGGCCGTCAGATCGCGAAATCAGTTCCTATGATGTGCTGATCAATGGAAATACCCTCGAAGAGGCGCGTAAGGAAACCAGCATTCCGCGGCTGAGCATTGTGCCGTCAGGCATGGATCTTTCGGGGGCGGAGATTGAACTGGTCGATTTCGAACGCCGCGAGACGCAGCTGAAAGAATCGCTTGGCAAACTGCCAAATGATGTTGATTACGTCCTGATCGATTGCCCGCCGTCGCTGGGTCTTTTGACCCTGAACGCGCTGGTGGCATCTGATGCGGTTCTGGTGCCGCTGCAGTGCGAGTTCTTTGCGCTTGAAGGCGTCAGCCACCTGGTGCGGACCATCAAGCGGGTCAAAAAGGCATTCAACCCGAACCTTGAGATCCAGGGCATTGTGCTCACCATGTATGACAAGCGTAACAATCTGTCAGCCCAGGTTGCCAATGATGTGCGCGACTATTTCGGGGATGTGGTCTATCGCACGGTGATTCCGCGCAATGTCCGCGTTTCCGAAGCGCCCAGCCACGGCGCACCGGTGTTGGTTTATGACATGAAGTGCCCGGGTTCACGGGCCTATTTGAATTTGGCGAGCGAAGTCCTGAAACGCGAAGGGGTGAAAGCATGAGCGAAGCAAAAAAACGCGGCTTGGGAAGGGGACTGTCTGCACTTCTGGGCGAAGAGGACGAGGATGTCGCGGTTGCCGCCAGCGGTGATGATACCGGCGAGGTCGCCCATCCGGGCCCGGGCGGAACGACGCAGCATATTGCGATTACCGATCTGAAACCGTCACCGTTTCAGCCGCGCAGCAATTTTGATGATGACGCGATTGATGATCTGGCGGCCTCGATCCGCGAAAAGGGCATCATTCAGCCGATTCTGGTGCGGGCGTCTTCAACCGGCGAAACCACCTATGAAATCATTGCCGGTGAACGTCGTTGGCGCGCAGCCCAGCGCGCACAGCTTCATGAAGTGCCAGTTCTGGTCCGCGAATTTGATGATCGCGAAACGGCCGAAATTGCCCTGATCGAAAACCTGCAGCGTCAGGATCTGTCACCGCTGGAAGAAGCCGAAGGCTATAACCGCCTGATGAGCGAGTTTTCCCACACACAGGAAGCACTTGGTCAGGCATTGGGCAAAAGCCGAAGCCACATTGCCAACAGCCTGCGCCTCCTGGGTCTGCCGGCCCCGATCAAGCAAATGCTGTCTGACAAGGTTCTGAGCTCTGGCCACGCGCGTGCGCTTTTGGGGGCTGAAAACGCGGTTGAGCTTGCCGGACAGATCGTCAAGAAGGGTTTGAATGTCCGTCAGGCTGAGAAGCTTGTGAAAACTGATGGCGGCAAGGCATCACGCCCGAAGAAGTCGTCTGGTAGCGCATCGGCCGAAAAAGACCCAGATACAGTGTCTCTGGAGCGTGACCTTAGCAATATGTTGGGGTTGGCGGTCAATATCGACTTTGACGGGGCGGCGGGTAAAATCTCGATCCGCTATGAAACGCTTGAGCAGCTTGATGACATCCTGCAGCGCCTGACCCATGGCAAGGCGACCGAGCTTGGCGATGATGATGGGGGCGAGGTCGAAACAGCGGATGGCGATGAGAACGAATTCGATTCGATGTTTATCGAAGATGACGACTCGGATGAGGGTGACGACTCCGACGAGGATGATCTGACCGCAGAGCTTGAAACGATCGCCGATGCGACCCTTCCGGAAAGCGAAGATGATGATTTCGTCATCGAAGGCCCCGAAGGTGATGAACCGATCGAAAGCGAAGAAGTCAGCGAGGACGAGCTTGACGATCTGATCGAGGAAACTGCAGGCGATACCGCAATCACGCCGGAAGATGTCGATGAAGGCGTGATCAAGGAGGTTACAGATGGCACCGGAAAAAAGCCGTAACCAAAACCAGCATGAAGGATCTTGATCGCGAAAAGATCAATCAGCTCAAGAAGCTTAAAGAGGAAGACGCGAAAGCGCGTCGGGGGTCGGTTGAGGTAAAGCGGATTCTCTAGGGCTCAATCCGGTCCTACTTTGAAAAGCTATGGTCTTTGAACAGGCATGTCGTACTGCGGCGGCATGCCTGTTTTCTTGGCGTAGGGGCGGAAATGTGCGGGGCCGAATCGGCGCGTGTGGTGGAACGGGATGTTAGGTGGGGTTAGCGCCGAACCTGTTTCTGGCGGGCAACCGCAACCTTGATCATGGCGCGATGGGCGATGGTTTCCGGGATCGCCAGACCACTTTTGCAATCCTTTTCGGCCTCTAGCAGGATTTGCAGGGCACGCTGCAGGGTGTTGACCGCCCAGTTATTCAGATTAGTGCGGAACTGATCTGCGGCCTTGAAAAACAGCGGCGGGCGAAGTGATTTCATCGCCTGGTCTGCATTGGCACCTTGAGACACCTGGCCCTTGACCAGATGCAGTTTTTGAAAATAGCTGATCATCATGCGCAGCGCGCCGACCGGGTTGAGGCCTTCTTCAACCAATCGTGTGAGCGCGGCATCAAGATTGACGACATTGCCCTGTGACACCGCCTGAATGACGTCGTCATAATGGCGCGCGGAACTGTCGCCAACACAGGCCATGGCGTCAGCCAAGGTGACCTGACCGTCCTTAAGCGCATAGAGGGCAAGTTTTTCAAGCTCGCTTCGCGAAATCATCCGGTCAGAGCCGAGATTGGCGACCAGATAGCTTGTCGCGTCGCGGTCAATGCGCAGTTTGTGTTCTTCCATGATAGAATGGATCAGGGTTTCGATATCCCGGCCACTGTCGGCATAGCAGGGCAGGGCCATGCCGTTGCCCGCCTTTTCAACCGCCTGACGCAGTTTGGAACGGGTCGGGAGGCTTCCGGCCTCAATGACAATCAAGGCATCGCCGGCAGGATCGCCAAGGAAATCGGCAATCACCGGGGCCTGTGCATCGCCGACATCGCGGAGCCGGATGACACGCCGTCCGCCGCCGAAACTCATGGCTGCGGCTTCGTCGCGCAGACGGCCGGCATCTTCTTTCAGTTGGGCGGTGCCAAGTTCAATGACGCGGAAAGGATCCTTGAGGTCCTCGACCACGGTTTTGGCCAAACGAATCGCACGTTCACGTACAAGCCCTTCGTCCTCGCCATAAATCAGAACGAGTTGCGCCTTCGCATCCGGGGCACGCAAGAAGTTTTCAACCTGTGCTGCCTTGAGCTTCATGATGCGCCTTGTGGTTCCTTGGGTATGGTGTTCGAATAGAGCGACGAATATGGGCGGTGTTATTGCGAGCGCAGGCCGATGGCGACCTGGTTGGCCAATTGCTGAGCGAGATTGCGTGCTGCGTCGCGACGAGCCGAGTCCTCAGCCTCTATGCTGGCAAAGTCCGATTCGACGATGTTGTAGCTGGTACGGGCGCGAACGGTTCCTTCGCGCAATACCTTTGAATCAGATCTGCGAACGAGTTGATAGTTTGCTCTGATAAGGTAATCCGCAATCGTCGCTTCATTGTCCTTGGTAAAGCCTTGCTCACTAGTGGATTCGGTCAAAGTAACGCTCAGATCATAAAGCGGGTTTGTGCTTTGACCGCGCGGCGTGAGGGTTTCAAGCAGGGCATTACGGGTCAGCTGTCCAACGCGATCATTGATCAGCGCGACATTGACGCGCGCCATGCTGGCTGCAGTGTTGTAATCGTCGCCAGCTGTGGCATAGAGCGGGCGAAATCCGCAGGCACTGAGTGTTGTCAGGGCCAAAATTGCCACAATTGGAAAAACCGCGCGCAAAGTCATTCAATTAGACCTTCTTTATCTTTGGTGTCGGATCTCTTGAACGGATAATGATCAATCCGTCCCTGGCGCCACAATAGTTCGGTTCCGATAAAAGGGCAAAACAGAGTTAGGTCGTTCAGGAAAGAAAGGTAGAGCTCAGCATCATCTGGTGCCTGCTGAACCTTTCTGAACTGTTTCCGCAATTCGGCAATTGCCAGATTGTTCTTACTGTTTTTCAGGGCGTCCTTCACAGGGGGGGTGTGCGTTGTGCATTCCAGAGCCAAGCTTCGGTGCGCCGGAAGCAATGCACAACCGCGCCAGACCTCGCGCAGCCATCGCCAATGTCCGATCAGACCGCTTTGGGTCAGATGCAACGGGCGATGGATTGGAACATCAGCCAGCAATGCGAGTGCGACGATATCAAGTCCAGCCTCCTCGCAAAGTTCATTGCTGCTCTCTGACAGTCCGTCTGTGCTGACCTTTGCCGGATGATCGGGAATCGGGGCTGACCTCTCCTGACCCTTTAGCGCTCTTCGCATGAGTGAGCGGTAAAGTGTTGCCCGAAGTCCGGTCAGATCGCCCATTAATGCTTCAAATATTTCAGAGCGCTCGGGGCATACAAGAAACCCCCAGTCGCGTTTCAGCGAGTGGGGGTTGTATTCCGGCGATATATAAAGCGTGTCTTGCGACATTACCCTTATTCAGAATTCGCGCTGTCAATGCGCAGCTGACGGGCGCGGGTCAGAATGGCGTCTTCCATAGAGGTTACTGTTCCCGGCTCAACAACGGCATCCTGCCACTGGTTGGGACCGACGCTGACCTGGCGGAAGACGGATACCTTGATGGCATCAGAACGTAGGGATGTTCCGAGGATATACGTCGTCAACTTGAAGCGTTCGTCTGGCGACTCTGGCGGTGTGTACCAGTCAGTGATGATAACACCACCGAACGGATCCGCAGAGTTGAGCGGCATAAAGGAAAGTGTATCGAGCGAGGCGCGCCACAGGAAGCTGTTAACACCGATGCCAGAGCCGCCACCTTGCTGTGCGTCGTCTCCGCCAAAGATGTTGAGGCCTTCGGAACCAAACAAACCGCCGCGTTCTTTTTCCTGGGCGCGGGTCATTGCCTGTCCATTGATACGTTCATCGGTATTTGCTGATCCAGGGAACTGATCATAATCAACTGTACCATAAGAGCAGCCTGCAAGAATGAGAGCTGTACCCATTCCGATGACCAGCGATTTGAACGAAGAAAAGGTTAGCATTTCCTGCCCTTAAGACAATTGTATTCAACAAGCACACCGAATTTTCAGCGAATATAGGGTGGAATTCGCAGATGAGCAAAGAAAACCAGTGTGTTTTTTTTGCCACACCATTTGATCAATGTGCCATTTTGGTCACAGCTTTGGTTGACGTGGGCACGATTTGATGGCTCCATCCTCCTCGAACCGGGCGGCATAAGCTGTCCAAATATTTGTATTGCGTAAAACGCATTCAAAGACGTTGAGGGAAAAGATGAAAAAGATTCTGGTAGCTTCCAGCGCACTCGTCGCTGTTGGTTTCGCAGGCGCAGCTCAGGCTTCTGAGCCGATCAGCCTGTCCGTAGGCGGTTACATGGAACAGTGGGCCGGTATTGCCGATCAGGAAGACCGTTTCGAGTCCCGTAATGCTTTCCAGTCCGACACCGAAGTTCACTTCTCCGGTTCGACCACGCTGGACAACGGCATCGAAGTTGGTGCGAAAATCGAACTCGAAGGTGAAGGCGGCAACGCAGGCACCATGATTGACGAACAGTACCTGTACGTTAACGGTGGCTTCGGTCAGGTTAAACTTGGTGCTGAAGATGGCGCAGCAGCTGACATGGGCGTAACTGCTCCGTCCGTTGGTCCGGTTGGCGCAAACGATGGCGACCTCGGCAACTGGGTAGCAACCAATGCTATTCCGGACACCGTTCCGGCTGGTGGCGACTCCAAGCGTCTGACCTACTACACCCCGGTTCTCGGTGGTTTCCGTGCAGGTCTCTCCTACGCTGACGACGACTCCTCGGAAAACAACGACACCGTAACCACCGGCGACAGCCGCGTTTCTGGTGGTATCGAGTACAAAGGCGACTTCGACGGTGTTTCCGTTGCTGTTTCCCTTGTTGGTGAAAGCATGGGCGAAGGCGAATGGTACGGCGTTGGCGCAAACGTAGGCTTCGGCGCATTCACCGTTGGCGCTTCTGTTTCTGAAACCGACGGCGAATTCGGTCAGGGTGAGCCGCAGCCGGGTGCTAATAAATTCGAAGACACCACTGACTTCGATATCGGCGTTTCCTATGCAATGGACGCAGCTTCTGTCTCCCTTACCTATGCTTACGGTGAAGCAGACGACAACGCTGCTCAGTCTGGTGTTAACGAAATCAACACCGTTGATCTCGGCCTTGCTTACACCCTCGGTGCTGGCGTGACCTGGAAGTCTTCTGTCTTCTGGTTCGACGATCAGGGTGAAGACGCAGGCAACGCAGACGACAACGAAGGCTACGGTGCCGTTACCGGTCTCGTACTGTCCTTCTAATCCTTTCTGGATTAGTCGAAGAATTGAAGGGGGTGGATTTTCCACCCCCTTCTTTTTTTGTCTTTGTTTTCGGTCGCCAGTACTAATGTCACGCGCGTTTTGTATAACTTGCATGCAGGTAGCTGCAACACCTCACCAACTAGAAAAACCCAGTTTGGCGATACCGATAAGCAGGCGTTGTACTGACTTACTGCCTTCAAAGATATTCTTGATCCAATTTTCCTACAGGCACAATTTCTGTCAGTTCCCCGGAATCCAATTAGATTAAATTGCAGTCAGGGCTTCACAGGGTAGATAGGCAAAAGCCTGTCGACAGCAAGCATTTTCAAGCAATTAAATGACCAATAGATATTTATATGGGATAGAGAGTATCTCAGTTTAGTGATCTCCATTATAACAACCGTGTTCATATGCCTAAAAATAGCTATCGCACTTATATGTGTGTGACAAAAATACAACGGTTTGCCATATAAATGACCAGCGGTCTGTTATCATAATTGACCAATAGTCATTATAATGGCTTTATCACCCTCGACAGAACGAAGGGCCGTCCGGTTCAAATCCCTTCGTCCCGAAACGTCATTCTATTGAGGGTTATGATGAAAAAGATTCTTTTTGCTAGCAGCGCACTCGTCGCTGTAGCCGCTGCAGGCACCGCACAGGCTTCCGAGCCGATCAAACTTTCGGTCGGTGGTTACATGGAACAGTGGGCTGGTGTTGCTGACCAAGATGTTGGCGAATCCAAAAATGCGTTCCAGTCTGACACCGAAGTTCACTTCTCCGGTTCGACCACACTCGATAACGGTATCGAAGTTGGTGCAAAAATCGAACTCGAAGGCGAGACCTCGTCTGACCAAATCGATGAACAGTACCTTTATGTCAGCGGCGGCTTTGGCCAGGTTCGCCTCGGCAAAGACGACAGCGCGGCTGACTCGATGGGCTTCACCGCCCCGTCTGTTGGCCCGGTCGGTGTGAACGACGGCGACCTGACCAACTGGGTTGACGCATACCTGATTGATACCGTTCCGTCGAGCGGCGACCAGAAACGCGTTACCTACTACACCCCGAGCATCAGTGGCTTCCAGGTTGGTGTTTCCTACGCAGATGACAGCGGTTCGAACAATAACGACACCGCGACCGATGGCGATAACATCCTTTCGGCCGGTATCAACTATCAGGGCGAATTCGATGGAGTTTCGCTTGGTCTCTCCGCAACTGGCGAAAATCAGGGCGAAGGTAACTGGTACGGTCTCGGTGCAACCGTTGGATTTGGCAACTTCGTTGTTGGTACCTCCTGGGGTCACATCGAAGACGATTATGCACAGGGTGAGAACTCCGTCACTGCTGACGACACCGACGCATTTGACGTAGGCGTTTCCTATGCGATGGATGCAGCAACTGTTTCCCTGACCTATGGTTATGCTGAATACGGCAACCGCACCGTTGGTTCCACCACCACCGAAGGTGAAATCAGCACGGTTGACCTTGGCATGTCCTATGCTCTGGGTGCAGGTGTTGCCTGGAAATCGTCGATCTTCTGGTTCGATGATGAGTCTGACAGCGCAGCAGTTGCCGACAATGACGGCTACGGTGCCGTTACCGGTCTTGCGCTTACCTTCTAATTCTTCGGAATTATGCAAGGCTTTGAAAGGGTGGCTTCGGCCGCCCTTTCTTTTTGCCTATTTCCCAATTAGGCCTGTTTCGCAGGAAAGTGCTCAGCTGCCGATCAGGCTTGGGCGAAGTCTTGAGATATTAGGTGGCAGATCTCGGGAATATCCGCTTCCAACCGCGCGACACATGGCACGGGTGCATTTGTGACCAACGATTGCGCCAATGAAGCATCACCCTTTTCCGGAATGTCGGGAAGTGCGGTGATTGGCAGCTCGAGGCTTCCCATACAGCCGATTTTGCCATCCACCGTTGCGCGAAGCTTGGCCAAACCACAGGGCGCGCTGCAGTGTGGTCCCTCGAAACTACTCTGCCAGGTGCGCAGGTTTTTGTGTCGACCTTGCAAAGTCTTGGCGTCGGCAGAGGTGTAAATGCCGATCCCCGGTGTTTGAAACAGCTTGGAGATATGGGCGGGGCCGCTGTCGGCAACGATAAGATAGTCCTGCTGCCCAACGAACTTGATCAGGTTCCCAATTGTCTTGAAGCCATCAACAACCCGGATGCTATTGCCGGAAAAGGGACCGAGTGCTGCTTTGTAGGCCTTCATCACACCTTGATAGGCGTTGAGCACGATGGTGATGTCGCAGTCTTGTTTGGCCAACATCGCGGCAATTTCGCTGACCAGTTTGGGCGGCAAGGTGCGGAGCGGTGAGGAGGCCATTGGGACGATGCCGATCTTGAGCCCGGTTCCGGTTGGGGCTTGCCGTTCTTCAAGTGGCACGGGCGGGATGCCAAAGGCCTCGCAGAGCGCCTCTTCCGGATTGACCGGCATGGTGGCGATATCGCGCCAACCTTCCATTTCACTGAGATCGATCACGTGAGCGAAGCTTTTCAGCCGTGTCGCTGAGACAAAAAGCTGGAAAACCTCGATATCCGGGACAAGCGCGAAGATATCCGATGCGCTACCGCTGTTAAGAACGCCGATGCGGATATGGGCAAAACGCTGTTTGAGCGCGCGGAAAAACAGCGCCATGCCGACACAATCGCCGAGTGCATCGTCAGGGATCAGAAACAGAACTGATTTGTTAGAGAAATCGTGCTCCCCCCAACCATCGCGCGGCAGAACCTGAAACCGGTAACTGTCAGACTTGATTTTGACACCGGGAGCAGTTGCCAAAACCTGACGACGCAGTAAGGACGTCGCGCGAGTGAAATAGATTGGGCTGTTATCTGATGCCTGGGTCAGGTCAGCGCTGACATTGGGCAGGCCAAATTGAAAAGGCTGCCTGGAAGCAAAACGGGTAAAAGTCTTGCGTGATGGGTGCGGGGCCCGGGACATTTTGCGGGAGAACTCCGGTCAACGGGATGGCGGGTGGCTGGCAACAGAAAACCCGATCCCGGCCACCGAGGCAAGGGCGGAATTCCGCAGATTTTCGATTGTTTGCGCGTTGATTCCGCCAAGTCCGATCGGGGTCATGTTGGCTTTTTGGCACATGCGGGTCATTTCGTTGGTGTCGGCGAGCGACATCGGCGCGGCACCGGGGTGGCTTTGGGTTGGGAAGATCGGCGAGATCAGCACGCCATCGGGGCGAACCGGTTCTGGGAGCAGAGTGAGTTGACGCAGTGTTTGCATGGAATGGCAAGCTGAGGTGCGCAGGAAATCTTGCGGGATTCGGCGATAGATGCCCGGATCGGTCAGGGCGCGGTATTCGGGAAAATGCACGCCATCGGCATCAAGCCTCAGTGCCAGCGCCACGTCATTGGCGACCAGAAAGGGCATGCCCTTTGCGTGGCATATGGTGCGGAGCTTCGCGCCAAGTTTTGCCCGCTGCGGATGATCGTAATGTCGAAAAATTACCATGCTGTCGCGGGGCAAGCTGCGGATGGCGGCTTCGGGGTCGGGGAGCCTTTGATCATCGGTCATCAGGACAATCGGCGGAATCGGGCAGTTCGGGCCGCCATTGCGCGCGTTTAGCCTGCGTGCCTGCTTTAACAGGGCCTTATCCATTGATACACTCCCGATTTGGCGGCTATACCTGCCGTACCTGAGCCCGTCACCGATGAAGGACCACCCTCCATGAGCAGTCATGATCTGTCATCTGACAAAACCGATGTTGCCGCCAACCTTGCCGAAATCCAGAGCAATATCAATACGGCATGTAAGGCGTCCGATCGTGATCCAAAGGATGTGACGCTGGTCTGTGTCAGCAAGAACCACGATGCCGATCATGTGCGCAAGGCACTTGTGGATGGCCGGCGGGTGTTTGGAGAAAACCGGGTGCAGGAAGCCGCCGGAAAATGGCCGGGATTGCGCGCCGAATTCCCCGATATCGAGCTGCACCTGATCGGGCCGCTTCAAACCAACAAGGTCAAGGATGCGGTGGCCCTGTTTGACGTGATCGAAACGGTGGATCGCCCGAAACTGGCCAAGGCGCTCGCCAAGCATCGTGACAAAACCGGCACCTGCCCGGATCTGTTCATTCAGATCAATACCGGCGAGGAAGAGCAAAAGGCTGGGATCGCGCCAAATGATGCTGATGACTTCATCAAGATGTGTCGCGAAGAGCTTGATCTTCCGATCATCGGCCTGATGTGCATTCCGCCAGTTGATGAGGAACCAGCCCCGCATTTCACCCTGCTTGGCAAGATCGCCGATCGGCATGGCTTGAAAATCAAAAGCATGGGGATGAGCGGTGACTACCAGGCCGCAATCCGGTTTGGTGCGACCCATGTGCGGGTTGGGACCGCTATTTTTGGGTCCCGAGGCTATTGATTGGCTATAAAAGCCAAATTATTGGGTATTTAATTCGGTTTCGAGGCAAAAATCTGCAAAACAGGCTGTTTTTGAGCTGTTTGCATGTATTTGGCGTCAATTGATGCCGTATTTGCTTTCCTGTGGATAATCAGGACAAGGACATAGACGCAACACCAGCCAATTTGTGACAAAAAAATCCCGCGTCAGCGGGATTTTCTTTTGTTGGACCTTAAAACCATCGTCCGATCAAGGGATTAGCTTGTATCCGCCGGGTTCGGTAATCAGGATCGCGGCGTTGGACGGATCTTTTTCGATTTTCTGGCGCAGGCGATACACGTGGGTTTCAAGCGTGTGGGTGGTAACACCGGCGTTATAGCCCCAAACTTCATCAAGCAGGGTTTCGCGGCTGACCGGTTTGTCGCCCGCCCGGAACAGGAATTTCAGAATCGAGGTTTCCTTTTCCGTCAGACGGACTTTTTTCTCGGTTGCGGTTTCAATCAGGATCTTGGCACTGGGCTGGAAGCTATAGGGGCCGATGACAAAGACCGCGTCTTCGCTTTGTTCGTGCTGGCGAATATGGGCGCGAATACGGGCCAAAAGCACGTTCAGGCGGAATGGCTTGGTAACATAATCATTGGCGCCCGATTCAAGACCAAGGATGGTGTCAGAGTCACTATCGGCCCCGGTCAGCATGATGATCGGGGATTTGACATTGGCGCGCCGCATCAGTTTGCAGACATCGCGTCCATCCATATCGGGCAGGCCGACATCCAGCAGGATCACATCAAAATAAGTATCCTTGGCAAGATCGAGGGCTTCCTTGCCACTGTTGGCAACGATGCATTCGAAGTCCTCATGAAGTCTGAGCTGTTCTGTCAAAGACTGGCTGAGTGCTGCGTCATCCTCAACCACCAGAACCTGTTTACCTGTCGACATTCACCATCCCTTGCTGCTTGTCAGATCCTTCTGCAAATTCCGGATCTGTGCCTGATCTTGATTTTACCGGCTTGTTTTTGTGGCGATTTCGGGTCCGGCCCGCCATATATGAATTAAGTATCCAGAGCCAAACCATAGGATCAGCATCATAGGGTCAGGACCTGTGAATTTGGTTCGAATGGTCGCTCAGCTTTGTGCGGATACGCGGAGCAAAACCGACGGAAGATGTTCATCTTTCAAGGTTTTGCGACAAAGTAGGCCGTGTAAAGCTGAGCGATCCGAAGGACAGAGTTTATATTTGCGAACTCCCATGTCAAACCCCTTGAGCGGGATGCCGACCCGCCCTGCGGGATTTTCCTCGGATTTCACAAATATAAGCTCTGCCATTCAAATCTAATTAACAGGTCCTGACCCTGAGGTGTATTTTCAAGAACAAACTGTTTTCGCTTTGGTCCTTTAACTCCTGACCCAACCGGATTAGGTAGTAGGGGAGATTTGTCTGCAAGGGCGTGTCGTAAAATCTTGAAAGATGCGCCTCTTCCTGCGATTTTGCGCATCACCGACCAAGCAGTCTCGCACCACCTGATGCGCTTATATGAATTAAACCGGGTCTTTATCCAGCCCCATAGCCACCGGATCGCGATGTTGTGATCACAAAGACAAGATGCCGATGACCCAAAGCTCCGCCGTGACGGCCCAAAATGACAGCAATCTGATCCCGGCAACCGATCTGGTGACGGTTTCGCGCGCCGTGGCAGATTTGCGCCGCGGCGAGATCGTTCTGGTCCAGGGCCACGAAAACGGCGAAGCCCATAATGTTGCGGTGATTGCGGCCGAGCCGTTGTCTCAGCATGGTCTGGAACGTCTTTGTGAAATTGCAGGAAATGATACGGCGCCTGCGATTGTGCTGCCGCGTGTGCGGGCCAAATCGCTTGGTCAGACGGCCAAGGATGATCCGTTTGTTGCCTTTGTCTGCGGGGCGCAATCCAATATTGATGCTGATCGTCTGGGTGAAATTGCCAATCCGTTGCTTGATCTTGATGCGCTGCCCGAGGGCGAATGGCGACCGATCAGTATGGCGGAAAATGCCGCCATTCGTTTGGCCAAACTCGCGCGCCTGTTGCCCGCCGTTGTGACCGTGCCGGTCAGCGCCGATCAGCTTGAAACCCTGGCACGATCGCAGAACCTGTTGGTTTTGCAGTCCGAAAGCATCAATGGCTATGAAAATGCCTCGGCCGCATCCTTGCGCCAGGTCAGCGAAGCACGTGTGCCGCTTGAAGATGCGGAAAACGTTACCGTCATTGCGTTTCGCCCCGAAGATGGCGGGCAGGAACATCTGGCAATCGTCATTGATGAACCGGCCAAGGACAAACCGGTTCTGATCCGCCTGCATTCGGAATGCTTTACCGGGGATCTGATCGGGTCGCTGCGCTGTGACTGCGGACCGCAGCTGCGCGGCGCCATTTCCGAAATCGCCAAAAGCGGGCAGGGCGGCATCGTGCTTTATCTGCGTCAGGAAGGGCGCGGTATCGGCCTTGTGAATAAGCTGCGCGCCTATGCCCTTCAGGATCGCGGGTTTGATACCCTTGATGCCAACGAGGAGCTTGGCTTTGATGCCGATGAACGGGTCTATCGCCCGGCGGCGGAAATGCTGCGTCAGTTGGGCTTTGAAAGCGTGCGCTTGCTGACCAATAATCCTGAAAAACTCACCGGACTTGAAAGCTGGGGCGTGACGGTATCGGAACGTGTGCCGCACAAATTCCCGTCCAATGGTCACAATGAGTTTTATCTGCAGACCAAGAAGGAACGGGCCGGTCACCTGTTCTAAGTTTCTTTGATCTGGGTGGGATGGCCTGCACATAACGATCTCATCTGCGCATGGTTCACGCGCCTGAAGTACGCTTAAGCGCCAGTGCCCGCCGAACCCATCATTTTCGCCACATCCCGTACAGTTTGAATTCCGCCTCGTTTAAATGTGCCGATGTTACCCGGCAGAAGATTCCGACAGGCAGATCCGGCGAAATTCCTTCCCACTAAAACCAATATATTTCAATGCGTTAGTTAACACTAAAACTGGCACTCCTTTTGCAAATCAGGTGGCAAGAGGAGGACAGACATGTCGATTGGTGAGAATTGGCGGCAAATTTCGCCCGGTACCATAACCGGTGGCGCAGGTGGCACAGGTGGGGTAGCAGACAGCAAGTTTGCCCAATCCAATGCGGCCGACCAGTTGTCAGGTAACGGCGAAGGCCGGACATTTTCGCAATACATGTTTGGTGAAGACGGCTTTGAGTTCACCGATGTCCTCGATGTGATCAATCCCTTGCAGCATATTCCCGGTGTCGGGATGATTTATCGATCACTGACGGGTGACGAGATCGGCAATGGCGCGCGCGTGGCGGGCGGCGGCCTGTTTGGCGGGGTATTTGGCCTTGCCGGGGCAGCGATTGATGCCGTGGTCGATGCGGTGACTGGCGATGATACCGGCAGTCACGTCATGGCCTTTGTCGAGGACAGCTTTGGCGGTAGTGGCATTGATGATGGCACGGCTGTGGCGGATGCAACGGATGCGACGGGTACAACCAATAACCCGCAGAACTCCATGGCGCAAAACGGGGCTTATCAGGGCGATCTGGTTCTGCCCTGGATGAGCGGATATCAGGCCCAGCAAAGCGTAAGTGCTGCCGAACAGGCCACCATCGTGCAATCGGCCCCGACCGCACCAGTGGATCAGACCGTTCTGGCGTCTGCAGATGCGACCGGTGGATTGGCGGTCAAGGCATCTGATCTGAACGTACCGTGGGCACAGGGCATGCAGGCCGCACAAGCAGCACCATCGCCCCAAAGCCCGGTAAACCCTGCATCCGTGAACTCTGCACCAGCTGAAGCAGAAATTGCTTCTGCACCAACGCCACCAACAACCGATCCGGCGGAACTGACCGTTGCCATGGCCTCGGCCGGAACCGCAAACCCGGCTTCGTCACTGGCGCAGACCATATCTTCAAGCTCCACGGCGAATGAACCGGTGCGTCGTCCGATGGCCAAAGATGCCGATACCGTCTGGGCCCGCGCGGCAAGCAGCGGTCGGCTTAGCCGCCAGACCAACCACTTTGCGATTTCTGCTGAAATGGCGGCCCATGAAACCAAATATGCAAAAATTAATGCCGTGAAGGCCGAGACTGCAGAACGCGAAGCCTCGAAAATCCAGACCACCGCCGCGGATGGCACCCCGCTTTCAGCCGCTGAAATGGCGGCGCGCTTTAATGCCGCTCTTGGCCGGGACAAGGCACAAACAATGGCCGCTGATGCCGTTGCCAGCAGCAATCCGGTTGCAGACGATGGCCAGATGACCGCGCGCGAAACGGCACGCAGCACAGAAAACGGTTCTGCCGCCGTGGCAAATGCGTCGGCATCTGATGATCCGGCCAACCATCCCCTGTTGCAGCAGGCGTCCAGCAACATGAACGGTGATGCGCCGGTAGGTGCATGGTTCAGTCAGACCATGATGGATGGCCTGAAGAAATATCAGGCAATGCAGCAGAACAACCCGGCACAGCCTGGAAATTCAATCTGATAGCGTACGTTTCGATATAGAAATAAAAAGCCCGCCTGGTTTCAACCGGCGGGCTTATTGCTGTTCAGATCTGTTTGCTGCACTCAGCCATTGAGGAAACCGACGATTTCCTTGACCTCTTTGAGGATCGGCTGGGCGATGGCATTTGCACGTTCTGCACCCTTGGCCAGAACAGAATCGATATAGGCCGGATCGGCATTCAGACGTGCCATTTCCTCGGTGATCGGTGCCAGATTTTCGACAACCACGTCGGTCAGCGCCTGTTTGAAGCCAGAGAACTGCGTGCCACCGTGTTCTGCCAGAACCGCGTCGACCGTGCTGTCGGTGAGGGCTGCATAGATTGTGATCAGGTTCTTGGCTTCCGGGCGGCCTTCAAGACCGGCGGCTTCGCTTGGCAGCGGTTCCGGATCGGTTTTGGCCTTGCGGATCTTTTTGGTCAGCGTATCGGCATCATCGGTCATGTTGATGCGCGACATGTCCGATGCCTCGGACTTCGACATCTTTTTCGACCCGTCACGCAGCGACATCACACGTGTTGCCGGACCCAGAATCAGCGGTTCAGGCTGCGGGAAGAAGCCTTCGACCTCGTAATCGGTGTTGAACTTGAGCGCGATGTCACGTGCCAGTTCAAGATGCTGCTTCTGATCTTCGCCAACCGGCACATGGGTTGCCTTATAGGCCAGAATGTCAGCTGCCATCAGGCTCGGATAGGCATACAGGCCGAGGGATGCGTTTTCACGATGCTTGCCTGCCTTTTCCTTGAACTGGGTCATGCGGTTCATCCAGCCGATGCGCGCAACACAGTTGAAGATCCAGGCCAGTTCGGCATGGGCGGAAACCTGGCTTTGGTTAAACAGCACCTGATTGTCCGGGTCGATGCCCGAGGCGATCATGCTGGCGGCCAGTTCGCGAATGTTGGAACGCAGTTCCTTGGGGTCTTGCCAGACCGTGATGGCATGCATATCGACCACGCAGAAGATGCATTCATATTTCTTCTGCAATTCGACCCAGTTGCGGATCGCGCCAAGATAGTTGCCAAGGTGAAGGTTACCGGTGGGCTGAGCGCCCGAAAACACACGTTCCATAACGTCGTCGTCCATTTCAATTTATGTTTAACAGGGCCTGCATACTCCGCCAGGTTTTGGACACCCGCCGGCGGACGAGCATGCAAGCAAACAGCGCGCGAGTTTAGGGTCTGGCCCGATTTGGTCAAGCTGCTTGTCAGGAAACGAGCCGATTAATTGCAATCAGGCGGGTTTTCCGCGTTTCAAAGTACTTTTGAGTTCGGAAAAGCTGGTTGCGCCAAGCAGTTGGGCAGCAATCGCATAGACCGCCATGCCGCCGCCAACACAGATCGCCATGGTGATGATCCGCGTGATCGAAAGCGCGTCATTTTGCCAAAAGGCATCAATGGCAAACCAAAGGGCCGAGCCCATAAGGGCTGATGCAAGCAGGATACGCGGAACCCGTTTGAGCAGGCGGGCATCAAATTCCAAATCCCCGCGTCGGCGCAACAGGAAGCCCAGCGACATCGCATTGACCCAGACCGAGACAGAGGTCGCCGCGGCAATGCCAAGATGCCCGAACCACGGCATCAGTACCACGATCAGAATGATGTTGAGCACCATACAGGAAATGCCAATCCGGATCGGTGTCTTGGTGTCTTCGCGCGCAAAGAAGCCCGGCGCCAACACCTTGACCAGAACCGAGGCCGGCAGGCCAAAGGCAAACACGGTCAGCGCCATGCCCGTCATAAGCGTTTCTTCCGCCCCGAACGCACCGCGTTCAAACAGAACATTGATCACCGGCAGACCCATAACACCAAGGGCAACGGCGGCCGGAAGGGTCAGAAGCAGGGCGATCTCAATGCCGCGATTCTGGCTATACATCGCGGTTTTTGGATCATCGCCCTGTAACTGGCGCGAAAGCGTCGGCAACAGGGCGGTGCCAATGGCAATGCCAATCACGCCAAGCGGGAGCTGTTGCACGCGATCAGCATAGTAAAGCCAGGAAACCGCCCCGTCAGACACAAGCGAGGCCAGCATGGTATCGATCAGTAGGTTAATCTGATAGACGCCCGCACCAATCATGCCGGGGACCATGCGTTTGCCCAGAAGCTTGATGCGGTCATCAATACGCGGCAGCTGCCATTTGATGGCAAAACCGGCCCGTTTGCAGGCAATTACCAGCATCAGGAACTGCGCCACCCCGGCAATCGCGACCCCCCATGCCAAGGCGTGAGCCGGGGTTTCGGTGATCGGTGTCAGGCCAAGCAATGCGCCAATCAGACAGATATTGAGAATGATCGGCGCAGCCGCGGCGGCGGCATAACGATGAAGCGTGTTCATTACGCCCGACATCAGGGCGACGGCGGATATAAAGGCAAGATACGGGAAGGTGATGCGCGACAGTTCGATGGCAAGTGCGAACTTTTCAGGGTTTTCGGCAAAGCCCGGGGCAAAGACATACATCGCCCACGGCATCAGGATTTCGATGATTGCCACCAGAAAACCGGTGATCAGGACCAGCATCGACATGGCACGTGCGGCAAATTCACGCGCCGCGTCCAGTCCGCGTTTTTCAATGTCGCCAGCCAGAAGCGGAATGAAGGCAGCGGAAAACGCGCCTTCGCCAAACAGGCGGCGAAACAGATTGGGAAACTTGAACGCAACAAAGAACGCATCGGCCATGCCGCCAGCACCGAGCATTCCGGCAATCAGAATGTCGCGGCAAAATCCCAGAAGGCGGGAGAGCAGGGTAAAGCCACTTACCGTGGCGATAGAGCGGACAAGCGACATGCGTTGGCATTCCGTCGTTAAGTTTCATCACAGCTGCTGGTTTTCTGGCGGTGATGACGTGCGATTGCGGTATTTTCAGGCCCAAAGCAGAGAAATCTGACAGCCGAAGGTGAAAATAGTCGTAATTTTGGATCCTAAACCGGCGGCGTATATCGCATTTTTGTGAAAGTAGTTGAATTAGGTGATTTTTTTGGGGTCCCTGTGACAACCGTCACAGAAAAACAGTTGCTGAAGCCTCATATTCTGACTCGCTGAGGATTCGTTGGGACGCGAGCCTCAATATCTGACGGACGGGGAACACAGGGATCCACCTCAACCTGCTGCACTCCGAGGATTTCGACACCGTGGTTAACAGGTCACGTTGTCGGGTTTGGTTTTACCCTTCCCTGTCCGTCACTATTTCCAAGAAATAACACGAGCACTGTACCGGCCAAATCGGCTGGAACAGCCGGATCCGATCCATACCGTGGCGTTGCTGATGGTAGCGCATGGGTATTGGATCGATCCGGGTTGTTTGCGTCTGGAACGCTTGTCGAAGGGAATCAGTCGTTGCGAATCGCCTGGGTCAGGGTTTCCTTGACCTGGACGAACTTTGTGCGGCTGTCGATTTTAAGCCCGAACACATCCTTGACATAGAAGACGTCAACCGCGCGCTCGCCAAAGGTGGAAATCCGGGCCGAGGCGATCTGCATGGAAAGATCGCGCAAGGCGCGCGTGATGTCATAGAGCAATCCCAACCGGTCGCGGGCGGTGATTTCAATCACGGTGTGGGTGCGGCTGGCCTTGTTGTCGATAATGACATTCGGTTCGACCTTGAAGACCGCCGTGCGGTGCTTGTTGTCCTTGGTCTGGCGACGTTCGATTTCCTGACTGGGGCGAATCTGTCCGGAAATGACCTTTTCAAGGGTTTCACGCAGGCGTTCGAGTTTGGCGGTGTCGTTAAACGCCTCGTCATTGGTGTCCTGGACAAAGAACGTATCAAGCGCCATGCCATCGGCCAGGGTCAGGATCTTTGCATCGACCACGTTGGCCCCGCACAGCGCCATGGCGCCGGCAATCTGGGAAAACAGGCCGGGATGGTCAGTGGTGTGGACCGTTATTTCGGTGGCATCAATTTCGGTATCAATGCGGACATCAATGGTGATGTCGGCCCCGGATTTGCGCGCCTCGTGGGTCAGATGGGCATGGTGGACGTGAATGTCGGTATCAAAGCTCAGCCAATAGGATGGATATCCGCGTTCGATAAAGTCCTCGATATCCTTTTCCGGCCAGTCTTTCAGCGCGTCACGCAGGGCGGCCTGAGCGTTGGCGACACGCGAATCGCGGCTATCGGCATTAAGACCGCCTGACAGCATATCATCGGTGGCATAATAAAGTTCGCGCAGAAGGGTGGCCTTCCAGCCGTTCCAGACATTGGGGCCGACTGCACGGATGTCCGCCACCGTCAGGCACAGCAACAGGCGCAGGCGTTCCTGGGATTGCACCAGATCGGCAAAGGCGCGAATGGTGCTGGGATCATTTAGGTCACGCTTGAACGCCGTCAGGCTCATCCACAGATGTGCCTTGACAAGCCAGGCGACGGTTTCGGTGTCTGCCGGGGACAGGCCCAGACGCGGGCACAGTTTTTCGGCAACTTCGGCACCCAGTTCGGAATGATCGCCGCCACGACCCTTGGCAATGTCATGGAGCAATACCGCGACATACAGCACGCGCCGCGAAATGACCTGCCCCATGATACGGGTCGCCACAGGGGCGTCTTCGGCCAGTTCGCCGGTTTCGATCTGATTGAGGATGCCAATGGCGCGGATCGTATGCTCGTCCACGGTGTAGGTGTGGTACATGTCATACTGCATCTGGGCGACAACCCGGCCGAAATCGGGGATGAAGCGACCAAGAACACCGGCCTCGTTCATCTTGCGGAGCACTACATCCGGACTGTCACGCTGGGTGAGGATTTCAAGGAAGACCTCGTTGGCGTCGGGATCGTTTTGCAGCTTGTGATCAACATATTTCAGGCTTTGCGTCACCCAACGCAGCGTTTCAGGGTGAATGCCAACCCCGTTCTGATGGGCAACCAGAAACAGGCGCAAAATCTTGATCGGGTCATTCTTGAAAACATCAAGGCTTTCGACGGTCAGACGATCATTGCGCAGTTCAAACCCGTCAATTTCCTTGGTGCCAAACAGCTTGCCCGGAAAACGGATCAGCGGGCGGCGCTGGTGGCTTTCTTCAAGGGCGGCGCAGAAAATGCGCGTCAGGTTACCGACATGCTTCACCATCAGATAATAGTGCTTCATGAAGCGTTCGACACCGGACGCCCCGGCATGGTCGGTATAGCCAAGCCGTTCGGCGATTTCGCGCTGCATGTCAAAGGTCAGACGGTCTTCTTCACGGTCTGAGAGATAATGCAACCAGCAGCGCACCGCCCAGAGGAAGTTCTGCGCTTTCAGAAAGCCGCGCGCTTCCTTGCGGGTCAGCACCTTGAGATCGACCAGCTCCATCGGGGAGTTGACGCGATAAAGGTATTTGCCGATCCAGAACAGCGTATGGAGATCGCGCAAACCGCCCTTGCCATCCTTGACGTTTGGTTCGACCACATAGCGCGAGTCCCCCATGCGGGTGTGGCGCTCGTCACGTTCGCCAAGCTTCTTTTCGATGAACTCGATGCCACTGCCCTTGACCAGCTCTTCCATGAAGCGGGTACGAAACAGTTTATAGGTTTCCTCATCGCCCCAGACAAAGCGGCTTTCAAGCAGGTTGGTGCGAATGGTGATGTCCTGTTTGCCCATGCGCAGGCAATCATCGACCGAGCGCGTCGCATGACCGACCTTAAGCCCGAGATCCCACAACATATACAGAATGAATTCGACGACCTGTTCGCCATTGGCGGTCTGTTTGTAGGGAAACAGAAACAGGATATCGACGTCCGAATGCGGCGCCATGTCACCACGGCCATACCCCCCGACGGCGACCACTGACATGCGTTGCTCGTTGGTCGGATTGTGCAGCGGATATTCAAACTTGGTGGCAAAATCATGGATCAGACGCACGATCTGATCCATCAGAAAGCTGTTGGAAAAGACCGTATCCTGCCCGGAATTGCTTTCTTCAAAGCGGGCCCGAATGACGGAACGCCCGGCCTCAAGCACCGATTTCAGTTTGTTGAGTACTGCTGTGCGCTGTTTGAAGCTTTTCAGGGCCGGATCGTTTGCAATGGCCTCAAGCTCGGCAAAGACCTTTTTGCGGTCAATGATTTCGCGCTGCTTCTTGATCTTGTAGGTCACGTTGATCGGTTTCCTCGGCCCTGGCATTCGGTCTGTCGGCGACAGGGTTTATATATCAATTTTCTTAACAGTTGCCGCACCATAGCGACAATTTCATCCTTCTGCACCTACCCAGATAACAGGCGCTTGAGTGATATGGGGACAAGCAACCGGTTTTGCAGGGTGATCAGCCCTTAAGGGTTTGCAGCCGATAGAGCGCATCAAGGGCTTCGCGCGGGGTCATGTTATCGGGATCAAGATCGGCCACCGCATCCAGAACTGCCTTTTGGCCGTCGGAAAGGGCCGGGGTGTTGGCGCGTTCTTCCCTGGCGGCCTGTTCAATCGCCACTGCAAACAACGGCAGGTCTTCGGCAAGTTTGGAAACCGCACCACCCTGTTCGCCTTTTTCCAGAGTCTTGAGGACCTGTTCGGCACGCTTGATCACCGGTTTTGGCAGGCCAGCCAGCTGGGCGACGTGAATGCCATACGATCGATCCGCACTGCCGGCACCGACTTCATGGAGGAAGACAACCTCGCCCTGCCATTCCTTGATCAGCATGGTGTGGCAGGACAGGTGGGCAAGCTTGGCGGCAAGGGCGGTCAGTTCGTGATAGTGGGTGGCAAACAGCCCACGGCATTTGTTGATTTCATGCAGATTTTCAACCACCGCCCAGGCAATCGACAATCCATCAAAGGTCGCAGTCCCACGGCCGATTTCATCAAGAATGACCAAGGAACGATCGGTTGCCTGATTAAGGATCGATGCGGTTTCGACCATTTCAACCATGAAGGTTGATCGCCCGCGGGCAAGGTCATCGGCCGCACCGACGCGCGAAAACAGCCGGTCAATCACACCGATATGCGCCTTCGCCGCCGGAACAAAGGCGCCGATCTGGGCCAGAACCGCAATCAGGGCGTTCTGGCGCAGGAAGGTCGATTTACCGGCCATGTTCGGACCGGTGATCAGCCACAGGCTTTGTTCATCTTCAAGGCGGCAGTCATTGGCAACAAACGGCGCATCGCCATTTTCACGCAAGGCGGCTTCGACCACCGGATGGCGACCGGCCTTGATGTCAAATGCAAGGCTGTTATCAATTGTCGGGCGAATGCATCCCTGATCACGTGCGAGTTCTGCAAGGGCTGCCGAAACATCAAGCCCCGCCAGGGCGGCTGCGCATTTGGCGATGTCATCGGCCTTGGCCAGAACCGCCTGAACCAGTTCTTCAAACAGTTCAAGTTCAAGAGCCAACGCCTGATCACCGGCCTTGGAAACCTTGCTTTCAAGTTCGGACAGCTCGACCGTGGTAAAGCGCACCGCATTGGCCATGGTCTGGCGGTGAATAAACTCATCCATTTCCATCATCTTGTCGGCCATTTTGGCCGACACTTCGATGAAATAGCCAAGTACGTTGTTGTGCTTGACCTTAAGGTTGGTGATCCCGGTCTGTTCGGTATAACGCGCCTGCAGATTGGCGATCAGCTTTTTGCTTTCGCTTGAAAGCATACGCAGTTCATCAAGCGGCGGGTGATAGCCGCCGGCAATGAAGCCACCATCGCGCGCCAGAAGCGGCAGGCTTTCGGCTATGGCCCAGCGCAACAGATCAATCAGGTCGCCATGATGGCCCATCATGGTCAAATGATCAGAAAGCGCTTCGGGCTGCGCGGTCAGGCCGTCATTGCCGCCATCGGGCTTGTTCAAAAGGTTGCCGATGGCAAAGGCGCAGGACAACCCATCGCGCATCGCGGCCAGATCGCGCGGACCGCCACGCCCGACCGACAGGCGCGAAAGCGCGCGTTCGATATCGGGGCATTCACCAAGGGCGGCGCGCAGGTCTGATCGCAACCCATCGCGATCATGGAAATATTCCACCAGATCAAGGCGCTTGTTGACGTCATCGGCATTGGTCAGTGGTGCTGACAGGCGGGCGGCCAACAAACGTGCGCCAGCCCCGGTACGGGTGCGATCAATGACCGATAGCAGTGATCCCTTGCGTTCGCCTGACTGGGTCTGGATCAGTTCCAGTGACCGACGCGTCGCGGCATCGATTTCCATCGCTGCCCCTTCGGCCACACGGGTCGGCGGGGCAAGGCGGGGCATCTGGCCCTTTTGGGTCAGTTCGACATAATCAATCAGCGCCCCGGCGGCAGAAAGTTCGGCCACTTCAAAGCCGCCAAAGGCATCAAGGGCCTCGACCTCATAAAGCTTTTTAAGGCGCAATTGGGCATTTTCGGCATCAAAGCGTGCGGTCGGCTGCGGGGTAATGATGTTTTTATATTCGGCATAGATGTCGAAAACCTCGGATCGGTTCAGCATCTTTTCCGAAAACAGGATCTCACCCGGATCAAGCCGGGCGAGTGCTGCCCCAAGGCCCGCCATATCACACGGTTGAACAAAGAAATCGCCGGTCGACATATCAAGCCAGGCGAGGCCGATCTTGCCGCGCACTTCCGAAACGGCGGCCAGATAGTTATGGCGCCGTGCATCCAGCAGGCTGTCTTCGGTAAGGGTTCCCGGCGTGATCAGGCGGACCACACCGCGCTTGACCACGGATTTGGCACCGCGTTTTTTGGCTTCTGCCGGATCTTCCATCTGTTCACAGACAGCGACCCGGAACCCTTTGCGGATCAGACGTTGCAGATAGGTTTCGTGACTATGGACGGGAACACCGGCCATGGGAATTTCGTTACCCTGATGCTTGCCGCGTTTTGTCAGGGCAATATCAAGGGCTTCGGCGGCTTTGACCGCATCGTCAAAGAACAGCTCGTAGAAATCGCCCATCCGATAAAACAGCAGGCAGTCCTGATACTGTTCCTTGATTTCAAGGAACTGCATCATCATCGGTGTCGCGCCATCCTTGGAAAAAGAAGGTGCTGTCGGTGTGGTATCGGATGTATCGGCGATCTGGTTCATGATGACTTGATAGCAAACCCTGAGTGCAAAGACGAGAGCAGGAAACTGGCGGGGTAATAAAACTTGATCTATGCCATTGCAACGCCTGAATTTCTGCGAAATATATAAGGGTACGGATCAATACCCAAACACCGGCTTCGGTGACAGAATAACAGTGAGCAAGGAGCGTACAAAATGGCAGAAGAACAAACCATCCCGCAGGCACCGGAATTGGTCGGACTGTTTGACACCAAGGACGGTTTCGATGCGGCGATGCATGCGCTTCGTGATGCCGGGTTTGAGCGCACCGATCTGTCGGTTTTGAGCTCCCACGAGTCCATTGATGTCGCTGGCAAGGATGGCCGGTCCTGGTCGGATGTGCTGACGGCACTGGTCGGTGAAACCAAATATGAAGTGCCGCTGGTGGCATCGGGTGCGATTGCGCTGTTTGGTGGTGCGGCAACAGCGGCAGCGGCCCTTGCGGTGGGGGCTGGCGTGGGTGCGGTGGCCCTTCGCGAATTTATCGAAGAAGTGACGTCGACCCCGCATACCGAGGATTTTGCCCGTGCAGTCGATGCCGGATCGGTCATCCTTTGGGTGCGCATTGATCCCGACCATGACGGTGCAGAAGCCAAGGCACGCGCGATCCTTGAAAAGAATGGTGCGACCAACATCCATCTGCATATGCCGAAATAAGCTGCCAACGGCCTGCAGCAGAGTCTGGCGCGTAAACACGACTTTGATAGTTGCAGATGCAGGAATGCGGGGGCCTTAGCCCCCGTTTTTCGTATCATGGAAAGTTCATGCCCCGGCAATAGTCCCGTTCTGGTGTGCACGGCACAATAGCAAAGCTATTCTGCCCGGCGATTTGCGGGCGTGCGATTATATCCCTGAAAAATCATGTCCTATTGCCGATCATGGTGGTGTGATTGACCGATCATTTCGGTGAAACGGGCAGAATGTCAGCATCAAAAGTGCTGGTTCGGGCGAAGATGTTGCGTCGCAACATACAGAAAACGCTACGTAATTTTGCGGTTGCCGTTAACGTCGCCTTTGACCCGGGACCCGAAGCCTGATTTATTGTGCGGTTCGACATGACGGTCCCACACCGGAAATTTGTCGATCAGGAAAATCAGGACTTCAAAAACAAAACAGACCGAACAGGTTGCTTTCCATCTCATCACGTAAGCGTCAGTGAAAAAACACAATGTCAGATACAGAAATCAAGGTTCGTGACCGCGAAGCGCTGCTGTTTCATTCCAGCGGCCGCCCCGGCAAAATCGAAATCACCGCATCCAAACCGCTGACCACTCAGCGCGACCTCTCGCTCGCCTATTCACCGGGTGTTGCGGTGCCGTGTCTTGAAATCGCCAAGAACCCGGCGACGGCCTATGATTACACCTCCAAGGGCAACATCGTTGCGGTCATTTCCAACGGTACTGCCGTTCTGGGCCTTGGCAATCTTGGCGCGCTGGCCTCCAAGCCGGTAATGGAAGGCAAGGCGGTTCTGTTCAAACGCTTTGCGGATGTTGATGGCTTTGATCTTGAGGTTTCGACCGAGGATGTCGACGAGTTCGTTAATTGCGTGCGCTTCCTTGGTGCATCATTCGGCGGGATCAACCTTGAAGACATCAAGGCGCCGGAATGCTTCATCATTGAACAGCGCCTGCGTGAAGTCATGGACATTCCGGTGTTCCATGATGACCAGCATGGCACGGCGATTATTGCCGCATCCGGTCTGATCAATGCCTGTGACCTGACGGGTCGCAAACTTGAAGATATCAAACTTGTCATCAATGGTGCCGGTGCGGCGGCCATTGCGTGTTGTGAGCTGGTCAAAAGCATGGGTGTTGCCCATGACAACGTGATCATGTGTGACTCGCGCGGGGTCATCTACAAGGGCCGTGAAGACGGCATGAACCAGTGGAAATCGGCCCATGCGGCGGATACCGATGCGCGCACCCTTGATGATGCAATGGATGGGGCAGATGCCTTCTTTGGCCTGTCGGTCAAGGGTGCGGTGACCTCGGCGATGGTCAAAAGCATGGCCAAACAGCCGATCATCTTTGCCATGGCCAACCCGGATCCGGAAATCAGCCCGGAAGATGTTGCTTCTATTCGTGATGATGCGATTTGCGCGACCGGGCGTTCGGACTATCCCAACCAGATCAACAACGTGTTGGGCTTCCCCTATATCTTCCGCGGTGCGCTTGATGTTCAGGCATCAACGATCAACGAGGACATGAAGATTGCTGCTGCGCAGGCGGTGGCGTCGCTCGCACGCGAAGACGTGCCTGATGAAGTGGCTGCGGCCTATTCCGGGCGTCGTTTGCAATATGGTCCGGAATATATCATCCCGGCCCCGTTTGACCCGCGTCTGATCATGGCGGTGCCCAAGGCAGTTGCACAGGCTGCCATGGATAGCGGTGTCGCGCGTCGTCCGATCATTGACATGGAAGAATATGAAAACCAGCTGCGTGGTCGTCTGGATCCGACTGCCGCACACTTGCAGCTGATTTCCGATTATGTCCGCGCGCATCCGAAACGCATCGCCTTTGCCGAGGGCGAGGAAGAAACCGTGATCCGTGCTGCGGTGGCCTATCGCAACTCGGGCTATGGCACGCCAATCCTGATCGGGCGTGAAGACCGCATTCAGGAAAGTGCCACCAAGCTTGGTATCGAAAGCCTGGAAGGTGTTGAAATCAGCAACGCGGCCCTTTCCGAGCACAACACGGAATATGCCGAGTTCATGTATGAACGCATGCAGCGCAAGGGCTATTTGTGGCGCGATTGCCAGCGCATGGTGAACCAGAAGCGTAACGTGTTTGCGTCCCTGATGGTGGCCAAGGGCCATGCCGACGGTTTGATCACCGGTTTGACCCGGAACTTCAATCGCAGCTTTACCGATATCGCCAGCGTGATTGACGCCAAAGAGGGTGAAATCCCGATGGGGCTGTCGATTGCGATTGCCAAGGGCCGTACGGTGTTCATCGCTGATACGCGTGTCCATAACGTGCCCAACGCCGAAGAACTGGCCGAGATCGCCATTCAGGCGGCCGAGAAGGCCCGTCAGATGGGTCATGAGCCACGTGTGGCGATGGTTTCGCACTCGACGTTTGGCAACCCCTATAGCGAGGATACCGACCGTATCCGTGAAGCTGTCGGCATTCTTGAAAAAAGCAATGTTGATTTCGAGTTTGACGGGGATATGGCGGTTGATGTCGCACTCGATACCGAGCTTCTGAAGCTTTATCCGTTCTGCCGCCTTTCGGGTCCTGCCAACGTTCTGGTCATGCCGGCCCTGCATGCGGCGACGACGGCCTCCAAACTGCTTGATAAGCTTGGTGGTGGCACGGTGGTCGGTCCGGTGATGATCGGCATGGAAAAACCGGCCCAGATTGCCCAGATGGGCGCGACCGTGAACGATCTGGTCAACTTGGCCGCCCTTGCTGCGCACGAGGCAGAGCACGGCTAAGCCGTCCTGAAACCAAAGATCAAAAAGGCGGAGCTGACCAGTCAGTCTCCGCCTTTTTTCTGTTCTGGTCTTTGCACGGTGCAGTGCCCGGATTATTCGACAGCCTGACCCATGATGGCGATTGCAGCCCCCAGTGCGGCCAGCAGGCCAAAGAACCCGACCCTGACCCATCCGTTATCCTGCCTTGTGGCGATGACGGCGGCCAATAGAGCCTGCAGGCCATAATAGATCGCAAAGGCGCGCGAGGCGTAACTTACAATCGCAAAGATGTCGGCCGACCATGTCAGGGCGATGCCAATGACACCGAGTGCCAGATAGGCCTGCGGTTCGGTGATGCGATTGCGCGAAACTTCGGAAAACAGCCCGCCAGACCCGCTGGTATCGGCAATTGCGGCACTGAATTGCGATGCCAGTGCGGCGGCCACCAACATGAAAGGCAATATGGGGGCAACGATTCCCATCATGTCGATAATCGCGGTTTCCGAAGACGACATTTCATCTGGCGCGAAGACATAGGAAATCAGAAGGATGTAGACCAGATAGATCAGGGTGGAG
Organism: Thalassospira sp. HF15; assembly: GCF_011806525.1. Taxonomy (GTDB): domain Bacteria; phylum Pseudomonadota; class Alphaproteobacteria; order Rhodospirillales; family Thalassospiraceae; genus Thalassospira. The sequence continues at coordinate 450,826 of NZ_JAAVKI010000002.1, forward strand.
AGCCACTGGGCAAGCCGCATCGACTTGATACGCGTGGTGGCATCATAGTTTGATCCCAGATAGCGCGATGTTTCGAACCCCTGAACCGTGATCAAAAGGCCGAATGCCATGGTGATGGCGGGCCAGCCGCTGACGTTCTGGGCATTAAAAGTCAGTCTGTCGTTGATGGCCTGTTCGCCGAAATGGGCAATCAGCCCGGCCAGAAGACCGGCAATGATCGCCAGTTTCAATCCGACCGAAACATATTCGAGACGCTCAAGGCTTTTGAAGCCGCGTAGCCAGCCGACCAGAACGATAATGATGAAGACCGCCGTGGTCATCAGTTTGGCGTCAAGAGCCGAACTGAACGGTGTCAGGCTAAGCGAAAAGGCGCCCAGCAGATTGAGGTAATAGGTCACCGAGATGACATAGGCAAAGGCCAGCGACCATGAGGACAGGGTTTCGACCTGTTGGGCCAGTTTGCCGTGTGTCCCATCGATGATCTTGTCTTCACCGGCGGCGATGTTGCTGCGGATCACCGACCCATACATGTATGCCACAAGGCACAGGGCCAGCATGACCAGCGGCGCATAGCCACCGTAGCCAAGGTTGAGCACCGGACCGAGCAACAGAAAGCCACTGCCGATGATCGAGGCCAGCGGGGTGACAACCGCGCGCCAGGTCGTGGAGCGCGAAACACGGGGCATGGAGAGCACGATTGCAACGCCGACGGTTGCGATAGCAATGATCAGGTCAAATATCACGTATCTTGCTCAGACTTTCGCAAAGCGGTGTGCTGATTTTCAAGGACTGAAAACCGTTTGTATTGATTACCATATCAGGTGATGTCTGTATCGTTGCCATGATTAAAGGACAACCAAAATTCGTGGCATAAATGCGTTTGGCGTTTTTTGCGCCAACGGGCGACAAGCAGACGGCTGGATGCACATATAGACGCGCAAAAGAGTGTTATGTGACATTCGACCTGATTTTTGCCACATCAAAGAAGCAATAGTCGATAATTCGACCTAAAATCCAGAAAACAGGAATCGCTCATGGGCCAGTTGACCCGGTTTTTCGCCGTTATCATGTTTTTCCCGCTCCTTGCCGCCTGCGAAGATGAACAGGCAAGTGGGCCGACTGCTGATGAAATCACCACGGCGGTGATCGAACGGTTTCGCGATGATCCCTATGCCAAGGTTGGTCATGTTGAAAACGTGACCAAGACAAACAGCATTTCCGAAGATGAAAATGAAGTGGTTGTCATGGTGCGTTACGAGCTTGTGTTTGATCGTACCGTCGCAGATTTTGCCGATGACGTGACCGAGAAAGGCAAGGCAGCCGGGTCGATGGATGAAGTTGGCAATACTGCGCGTGATGCGCTTGATCTTGTGAAGACCAAGATGCTGACCCTTAAGGAAGGGGGCTACAAGGTGGGCGACCGCCGCGAGATCGAAGACGAAATTCGTTTGCTGAAGTCCGAAAAGGGCTGGATTTATCGCGGCGGATCCTGATCAGCGCTGATGTTGTGCCCAAAACGCAGAAAAGGGATCCAGAAGGATCCCTTTTTTATTGTGGCAAAAGTCATCTCACTCTTCGAGTGAGGCCAGAACCTTTGGGGGCGGTGGCACATCCCCGGCCGCAAAGGTCAGGCCATCAAGCTGATTGAGGCCGTTGACACTCATGATGGCGTGCAGGCTGTCGACATACTCAGCGCCACGTTCGGAATATTTGGTCAGGGTATCGGCCAGGTCCCAGCCGCTGACGATCTGACCTTCGGCGCGAAGTGCCGCGCGGCGTTCGCGCAAGCTCTGATAGGCCGGGTGCGAGTTGATGTTGCGCGCATAGGCCCGGACACTGTCCATCAGGCTGCCGAATGCCTTGATCACGTGGGTTTTGCCATCTTCGCGATCCTTGGGCACGATGCCTTCATCATCCCCCCAGGCCCACTGGCCAAACAGGGCGTTGCCCTTGCGCACAAAGCGCGAGGTGCCCCAACCACTTTCTTCGGCCGATTGGGCAAGAATGAGCGAGGTCGGAATGACGTCGATGCGTTCAAGCAGGGCAGTGATGCCGCCATCGGTCACCCGATAGCGTTTCATCAGCTGGTTGACCCATTGCTGATCGGCCTGGCTGACCTGGGTGCCGGAAATACCCTTGGCCTGAATGGACATCAAACGTTCGCGGCGTGCGCTGATTTCTTCATTCACGCGCATGGCCAGCGGCAGCATGATCCGCAGGAAAAGGTGTTTGCGTTCATCGACCGATGCCAGTTCGCCAAGGCCCTTGGGTACACGCTTGATATAAACGCGCGGGACTTCGCCGACCTCATCAAGATGATAGTCGATGCTTTTGAAATACTGATTGAGCGCGACGACTTCCGGGCCGCGGCGATAAACCGGTTTCTTCTTTTTGTTTTTGATTGCTTCAGGCGTGACTTCGGCGTTTTCGGTGCCGAGACCTTCCGGAGTTGGCGAGAGATCAATTCCGGCGAAAATACCAATATACAGGAAAATTACTGCTCCGAAAATCGAAGCAAGCGCATAATTCCGGTAATTGTTTGTTTTTGCGCTAGTCATCTTTGAATCTCCAGGATCAGTCAGACTGTCCATCCCAAGTGGAGGTTATCTATGCCTGCGACACGCGATGATCGCAACGGCCAATATCTCCGAGAGTTGAAAACGCCAAGAAAACCTTTTCGTTCGGCGCAAAATTTTAACGCCCGGCGCGGGCAAAAGTTCGCGCCGGGCGTCTGAATTTGTTAACGACTCGTAAAAATGCACCTGAACCTGTCACCGATGGTCTGTTGCCATTTCGGGCGGTGACGTGTCAGTCCCGACAAAGATCGTGATAAGACCCTAGTCGGCCATGACCGGTTCGACGGCCTGAACTTCAGGCACGTAATAACGCAGCATGTTCTCGATGCCCATTTTGAGCGTCGCGGTGCTGCTTGGGCAGCCTGCACAGGCGCCATGCATTTCGAGGAAGACGACACCGTCTTCAAAACGATGGAAGACGATATCACCGCCATCCTGTGCCACCGCCGGGCGGACACGGGTATCAAGCAGTTCCTTGATCTGGCTGACCAGTTCATCATCGCCCTCGGCGGCAGAGCTGGTACCGGTTGCGGCGTTCGAATCCTGATCAAGAACCGGCTGACCCGACGTGTAGTGTTCCATGATCCCGCCAAGAATCTGCGGTTTCAGGGTCTGCCAGTCCTTGGAGTCATCCTTGGTGATGGTGATGAAATCGCCACCCAGGAAAACACCGGCAATGCCATCAATTTCAAACAGCTTGCGTGCAAGCGGCGATTTGATGGTTTCGTCACCCTTGACGAAGTTTGCCGTGCCAAGGCGGCCCATGACTTCTTCACCCGGAAGGAATTTGAGTGTCGCCGGATTTGGGGTCGGTTCGGTTTGAATGAACATTTCGGCTGGTCCTCTCACTCTGACTGTCGGGGCTTATGCTGCCCGCTCAACAGTCTGCATTGCATTTGGTTAGGCCCTAAATGGGGCAAAAAACCCAAAAGATCAAGTCGCAGTACGCAACTCAGGTATTCCGTGCGGCGCAAACTGTGATCACGTTGACGTTAGCGTTGCAGGATGCTGCTGATTTCGCGCATTTGGGTGCGTGCACGCAAAAGATAGAAACCAAGCCCTGCAAGATGGTTGGGGAAAACGATGCCATCGGCTGATCCGTTGACAACAACCAGTGGGTCAAGGGCGGCTGCGGCCTGCAACGAGAAGATCATTTCAGCCCAGACCGAGGCGATCTGGCGTTCATTGATGATCTGTTCGAAATCGGTACCAAGATCACGCAGAATCAGGCTGTAGGCATAAAGGCGCCCCTTGGTCGCATAGAAAACATCATCGGCCGTACGGTCAAAGATCGACGGGTTTTCAACCTTTTCATCAATCAGGGCAGAGGCCGAGCCAAGATCATTGGCAATACGGTTCAGCGTTTCCTGAAGGTTATCGGCACGGCGTTCAAAAACGGCATTTCCGTTGGTCAGACGGGTATTATAGCTTTGCAGCGAGCGGATGGCCTGACGGTATTGCTGTTCGGACGTCACACCGGGCAGCAGCGAAACACTGGGATCAAATACCCATTTGTCGCCGCGGAACTTCAATAGGCCGGCGGCGTCATCAAGATCGGGGTCAACCTGACTGGACCCACGGGCGCGTCCGATCTGATCGGAAAGCTCGATGGCAAAGCGCGACAGGGCATAGACAATGCCGGTCTGGAAGTTCGGCATGTTATCAAGGGCCGCACTTGGCAGGAAGAACGGGTCATTGGCCGTCCAGCGGTTTTGATTGACCTCGCGATCGATCAGACCGGCCGCGGTGCTGACCGCGTGACTGCCGCCCTGATAATCCCCGACAAAGTCGGGATCATCGTCAATGTTATGCACAAACGCCATGCCTGCCGGATAATAGATCACGGCAATCAGAACGATTACAGCAAGGCTGCGCACCCAGAATTTGCCCGACCCGAAAATGGCTTTCAGTCGTGCGCCAAATCCTGCAACGCCGCCTTTTTTATAGAGATAATCGTCTTCAATCATGGCCTGTCCTGTGAATTGATCGGGCACGTGCAATCAGGACTAGAACCTAGGCTGTTGCCACGGAAACGGCAAGTCCATGATTTTACGGATTGATGGTGATGAAGGTCTCATAGGTCGCCAGTCCAAGCAGCGTTTCAAGATCCTGTTCGGCCAGCGCGACACACCCTTCGGTGCCGGCATAATCAGGTTTGGCGATATGCATGAAGATCGCCGATCCCTTGCCGGGCACGGGCGGGTCATCATTGTGGCCCAGAACGACGATGATGTTATAGAGATCATCGTCACGAAACAGCTTTTCATGGCTGGCATCAAAGGGCAGGCGGACCGGGCAGTTGTAATCGGGGTGCTTGGGATCGTCACACCAGCCATCCGAGAAGGAAATGGTGGTGACCGGAAGTTTCGTGCGTGGACACGGCCTGCGGTCTGCCCGATACATCACATAACGTAGCTGCCAACGTCCGGCGGGTGTTTTGCCATCGCCCTCGGTTTTTGTATCCGCATCAGTGATGCCATTGACGCCCAGCGCACAGCGAAAACTGTGATCACCCACGCGCAACAACCCGTCGGCCGAGGCAGACAGTTCAAGCGTTTGGGACGGGGTGTGCGCAACAGCGTCGCTTTGCATTCTGCTTGGGGACCTTATTTGAGTTGGTGGTAGGCGGCCTCAATATGCTGACGCGCCGAGGGTGAGAAACAACAAAGGTAAATTTGTGGCATTTCGCCAGTCAGCTCACAAATCGTTGATACGGCGATTTTGGCGGCCTGGTCTTCCGGATAGCCAAATATTCCCGTGGATATGGCAGGAAAAGCGACAGATGCCAGATTGTTCTCAACCGCAAGCAGGATTGATGCGCGATAACAGCTTGCCAGCAGATCAGCCTCACCCTGCGTGCCGCCGTGCCACACCGGACCGACCGTGTGGATGACGTATTTTGCTTTCAAACCGAATCCCGGCGTGATCCGGGCTTCACCCGTCGGGCAGGGCGCAAACGGCTGGCAGGCGGCTGCCAGTTCCGGGCCCGCCGCGCGATGAATGGCACCGCACACACCGCCGCCAGGCAACAGGGCCTCGTTCGCGGCATTGACGATGGCATCGACATCAAGGGTCGTGATGTCGCCGAGAATGATTTCGATGGCGTGGGTCTTGTCGGGCGTCGTTTTGTGGGTCACGGACGATATCCTGTAACGTGAACTTTTCCCTCTTTTCCACCCTGTAAGGGTGGTATCCCTCCACCAAAGTATTGTTCCGTAAGCAATAAGTCAAAAAAACAACGCCCCGTCACATTTAACGGGGCGTCGCATTTGAAAGCCGAGACCGGTCCGAAGACGCGGTCGCGCTTTGATTATTTACCCAGACGGGTCACACCTTCTTCGATCAGCTTGGCAGCAGATTCTGCGCCTTCCCAACCGGTGACTTTGACCCATTTGCCTTTTTCGAGGTCTTTGTAACGCTCGAAGAAGTGCTGGATCTGGTCGCGCAGGATCTGCGGCAGATCTTCGTGGGATTTGATGTTGGTGTAGTACGGGTCGATCTTGTCATGCGGAACGCAGATCAGTTTTTCGTCCTGACCGGCTTCGTCTTCCATGATCAGAACACCGATCGGACGTGCGCGGATAACCGAACCGGCAACGACCGGCTCGCGGAACATGACCATCGCGTCAACCGGGTCACCGTCTTCGCCAAGCGTGTTGGGGATGAAGCCATAGTTGACCGGGTAATACATCGAAGTGTGCAGGAAACGGTCTACGAACACAGCACCGGAGTCCTTGTCGACTTCGTATTTGACCGGTCCGCCCTGCGGAATTTCGATGACGACATTTACGTCCCACGGAACATCTTTGCCAACGGCAATCTTGCTGAGATCCATCTGGGAAAATCCCTTTCGCTTTTTGAACGCATGCCCCGATCACCAGGGCGGCTGATATGAGCTTCGGAGATGCACAGATGCACCCGAAGGAAAATGATGCCGACCTTTTATCGCGAAACGCTGTCGTATCCAAGGGGGCAGGAAATGATACTTTTGATCAGAAACGTTATGCGGTTTCGCCGACCTGCAGCAACGCGCTTTTGATCGGAACGAAGCGATCTGTATCTGCCTCAAGACTTTTGAAATATCCGGGGTTCTTCGAAGCGTTTGCATGGCGGCTCGGCATGGAGCGCCCGTGGAAGAGATGCAGAACCGGGGAGCTGTACTCGACATTCTTGCGCTTAAGGCCAGACCGGATCATGCGCAAGACAAAGTCCGAGTCTTCAAGACCATGTCCCTCATAGGCTTCGTCAAAGCCGCCGACTTTCATGATGTCTTCGCGGAAGGCCGCAATGTTGCATCCTTGTGCTTTCTTCCAGCAATCGACGTGTTCCCACAGACTTTTCTGGCTTTGCGGGATCGGGATGAACTGAAATGGACGGTTGCAATTGCCGGTCAGGCCCAGCATGAAGAGAATCGCACGTGGCCATTTGTGGAAGCGAAGGTGGTTCTTCATTGCAAGTTTGGTAAAACGCTCCTTGAGGAACACGCGTTTGCCGGTGACGAAACAACCGGACTCTGCCGCCTTGCGATGGCTTGAGACGAAATCAGACATCAAGCAACAGTCACCGTCGGTAAACACGATGATGTCGCCTTCCGACATAGCAATGGCGCCGTTGCGCACACGTGACAGACGGTAGCCCTGATCTTCTTGCCAGAAATGTTTGATGGGAACAGGGGACTTTTCCTGCATTCTGGCGATGGTCTCGGCGGTTGCCGGCCCGGAGCCGTCATCTGCAACAATCACTTCGAAGTTGTCGTCCTTCTGATCGATGAGCGATTGCAAAACCATTTCGAGTGCTTCGGGCCAATTATAGGTCGAAACGATGACTGAGACCTTATGCACGCAAGCTTCCCCTTTGCGACGTGTGAAACCCCAGTCCAGAGCAGGAATGTGGGTGGATTGTGCGAACAGTATTTCCGACTGGCTCTTTGTTCAACATCCAATTGGCAGGCTGCTCTCCCTGGGGCCAAATGCAGTCCTCAAGGTTATCAGGACCTTTGGATGTTCGCCTGATAAAAGTTCCATGCATGCTCAATGATTTTGCGCGGTGACGGGTACTTTGGCTGCCAACCAAACAATTCATTGGCCTTTGCCGGGTTTGCAACCAATCTGGCCGGGTCCCCCGGGCGGCGGGCATCTTGGACAACGTTGAAATCCAGGGCGGTGACTTCCTTGCAGAGCTCGATGATTTCTTTTACCGAACAACCCTGACCTGTTCCGATATTGGCGATTTCGAATGCCGGTTCGTCAGATGAAGTAACATAACCCAGCGCCTTTACATGGGCATCTGCAAGATCATCAACGTGGATATAGTCGCGGATACAGGTACCATCAGGTGTGTCATAGTCCGCTCCGAATATCTTTATGTGATCACGTTGGCCGGCCGCAGTTTGCAGTACGAGCGGAATGAGGTGCGTTTCCGGGTCATGTCTTTCACCTGTCCGGCCCATCGGGTCAGCACCGGCAGCATTGAAATAACGCAGGGCAACAGCATGAAACCCGTAAATGGACGCATAGTCTGCAAGCATGGTTTCGACCATGGCCTTTGAACGCCCGTAAGGGTTTTCTGCCTGAACCTGCATCGTTTCATCAAGCAGATCGACATCCGTGTTGCCGTAGACGGCCGCAGTGGATGAAAACACGATATGTCTGCAGTCATTGCGGCGCATGGCCTCAAACAGGTTGAGTGATCCTGCGGTATTGACCTTGTAAAACCGGGCGGGCTCGACCATCGACGCACCTGCTTCGATCAAAGCGGCCATGTGAATGACTGCAGCAGGCTTGAATTCCTCAAAGACTCTGTTCAGTGCAGCATCGTCGCTAATATCTGCTTGAACAAACGGGATGTTCGGTGAAATGGCATCCCGGTGGCCATTTGAGAGGTTGTCAAAAACGACTGGCTGAAAGCCATTTTCCTGAAGTTTGATGCAAATGTGCGAGCCAATGTATCCCGCGCCGCCAGTTATCAAGATGTTCTGCATAACAATGAATTACTTTTCGTTCCTGAATTCAGGCATAAAATAAGCTCACATCACCTTTTTGCGCGCAAGTGATGCAGTTTTCGGATTGATCAGTTCGCGGATCCAGTTGGCGGCCTCAATGACGATCGGGTCTTTTTGGCGGGCCGGGCGGATCAGCAGGCGATACCACCAGTTCGAAATGAAATCCGGGAAATTAAGCGGCACAAGTTCGCCGCGGTCGACGTAGTTCCGCGCGACCACATCGGTACTGGCAACAATGCCCTGACCGGCACGTGCGGCTTCAAGCGCCCAGATATGGTGGCTGAAGGTCCAGCAATCGGCCAGCGAAAAGCTGGCATCACTGAACCATTGTTCGATCTGGGAGAACTGTTCGCTGTCGCTGTCAATCAACAGGATGTCGCGGGGGCCAAGTTCACCGACATCGACATTGCCAGCATCGTAGCCGCGCTTTGCGAGCCATTCCGGGGCGGCAAAGGCGGTGTAGACTTCTGGTGTCAGAAGCTCGGTAATCCAGTCTTCGGGACCGGGCAGGTCCTTTGGCGCGATCTGAAGGGCCAGATCAATCTCGAGCGGATCGAGCCCATCATCAAATTCGATCTTGCGGAACTGAACCGGGATATCAGCGGGTAACCGGTCACGCAGGTTATCAAGCTCATAGAGCAATACTGTCAGTGCCGGGGTCGCCAGTGCGCCGATGCGGATCGCCTTGCCCTTGTCCGGGCCGACTTCACCGGTGATATCGGCAATGCCATCAAGTGCCTCTGTCAGGCGGGGCAAAAGCAGTTCTGCCGATTTGGTCAGCGTCAGTCCACGGCCCTTGCGGGTGAACAGCACCACGCCAAGGTTTTCTTCAAGCTGACGGAGTTGATGGCTGATCGCGCTTTGGGTGACATGCAATTCTTCGGCCGCCCCCTTTACACTTTGGTGGCGGGCGGTGGCTTCAAAGGCGACAAGGGCGCGCAACGGGGGCAGTTTTCTGCGCATCGGGTCTCCATCCGGACGGTGCTAAAGGCTTTTGTCCTGTCTATCAGGACTGATGAGAAATTGGGCCAAAAAAATCTCAACAATGGCTGAAAAAGCTTCATTCGTATTTTTCCAAACAAGCAGGCAATATCATCGCCATACAGGGTTTCCGGCCAAGTTACTTTGACGTCCCCTTGCGCCACCCAGCAAGCCAGTCGCCCCCCGACTGCCGGAAACCCCAGTATCCCTTTTCAGAACCGGGATTGATGATGGCTGCGATGCAATTAAGCGGTAATTTCCGCGGCGTCCTGTGGATGACGGCTGCCATGGCATCGGGCGTCTTTGTCGATGTCTGTGCCAAGCTTGTCTCCCACGACGTTCCGACAGGGCAGATCCTTGCGATGCGTGCGCTGACCACGGTTGCGGTGTTTCTGATCATTGTCATGTTCATGGGCACGCGCCAGATCCGCACGCGCCGCCCCATGGCCCATATTGCGCGCGGCGTTTTGTGGTACGGGTCGCTGTTCTTTGTGTTCTTTGCGCTGCGCCAGATGAGCATTGCCGAGGTCAATGCCTATCTGTTTATCGAGGCCCTTCTGACCGTGATGATGGCGGTGGTGATCTTGGGCGAGAAACTGACACCGCGCAAAATCATCGCAACCCTTCTGGGGCTTGTTGGCGTATGGGTAATGTGTGTTCCGCGCATGGATGGGTTAGGTGTGCCGCTGGGTGTCGGGGCGGCATTGATCGGGGCGTTTTGCTTTTCGGCGCAAACCCTGTTTGCCAAGGTGCTGACCCGGACCGAGACCAATTTTTCCATGTTGTTCTGGCCACAGATCATTGCGGTTGTGATCTGGGTGCCGATTGCGATGATCACCTGGCATCCGGCGTCAGTGGCTGATTGGCTATATTCATCGGGTGCCGGTTTCTTTGCCATGCTGACCAATTACATGGTGTTGCGTGCGGTTCGCGTGGCAGACGCAAGTGTGGTGTCGCCAGCGGCCTATACGGCCTTGCCGTTTTCCGTCGCAATGGATCTGATCTTCTTTGACATGTTGCCGGTGCCGGTCATTTTCATTGGGGCGGGCATCGTCGTGCTTGCCGTGATGTTGCTGGATTACAAGGGCGGGGCCAAAGCCATCGAGGATGTCGTGGAAGCAGAAATCTCGGAACTCGATGAATTTGCCGGGAATGGTCAAATCGGGGATGAAGAGGCATCCCCGAAGCCGGCCGAGGCCTGAGCCCTGCATCCAGGCCTAATGATCAGCGATCATGTTGTGTCCGGGAATCGTCCGGGGCCTGATCGCGGTCATTCAGGCCGTAATCACGGATCACACCAGCCACCCGCAAACGATAATCTTCAAAGATTTTATGGCGGCCTTTGATCTGGGCTCTGCGATGTTCGCCCAGATTGCGCCAGGCGGCAATCGCGTCCTCATCGCGCCAGAAAGACAGCGATAAAACCTTGCACGGTGTGGTCAGGCTTTGAAACCGTTCGATCGAAATAAAACCATCCATGGTTTCAAGCACGGGTTTGAGATCACCCGCAATCGCAAGGTAATCGTCATAGCGCCCTTCATGTGGCGTGACTTCGAAAATGACAGCAATCATGGTTTGATCAGCTCCGCATGTGGCGCGGACGCAATTTTAAGAAACTGGCGTTCTTCGCGCAGGATGAATTTCTCGCACTGGGAAAATTCGTAATTCTCACGACCCAGTGGATCGTCTTTCAATCGGGCGCGATAGGCTTCATATGATGCCAGATCGGGCAAATGATAGATGCCATAGGCGGTTGAGACCGAGCCTTCATGCGGGGCGAAATAACCGACAAGGTCCGCCCCGCAGCGCGGAATGGCCTGCCCCCAGTTCCGCGCATATTCGATAAAGGCATCCTTTTTATAGGGATCGATTTCATAGCGAATGAAGCAAGTGATCATGACAGCGTCCTTTCAGGAGAGGGGTCTTTTTGGGTGACAGATCCATTATCCCGATTGCTGCGCATCAATGCTTCGATTAGCATCGAACTATGAAAGAAGGACCCGATATTGCCCGCGTGGCTGCATTGCTTGGCGATCCGGCGCGCGCAAACATGCTGACCGCATTGATGAGTGGCCGTGCCTTGACGGCGACTGAGCTGGCGCAGGAAGCCGGGGTGACTCCGCAAACTGCAAGCTCGCATCTGGCGAAGCTTGAAGCAGGCCAGATCGTAACCCCGCGCAAACAGGGGCGGCATCGTTATTTTACGCTCAGCGGGCCTGATATTGTCGAGGCGCTGGAAGTTCTGATGGGGATCGCCAATCGGGTCGGGCATAACCGGGTGCGGACCGGCCCCAAGGACCCGGAACTGCGCAAGGCACGCGTTTGTTATGACCATCTGGCCGGTGATATGGGCGTTGCGTTGTTTGATGGCCTTGCAAAGCGCAAGCTGATTGCAAGTGATCTTAATGGGGTTGCCCTGACGCCAGCCGGGATCGATTTTGCCAGTGAATTTGGCATTGATCTGGATGGTTTGCGGGCCAAGCGCCGACCGCTCTGTCGGGAATGTCTTGATTGGAGCGCCCGGCAATCGCATCTGGCGGGATCATTCGGCGCGGCGTTGCTGGACCGGTTTTATGATCTTGGCTGGGCGCGGCGCGTGACCGATTCGCGTATTGTGCGGTTTAGCAACGCGGGCGAGAAATCATTCCGCGACCTTATTAATCCCTAGGACCCGATCCGTCTTCCAGCAGGGTGGCAACAAAGGCCGGGACCAACTCGGTGGCCGGGCCATAAGTGCTGTGATCAAACAAGGTGGCACCGGAACTGGGTTCGAGATTGAGCTCGACCGTTTCGGCCCCGGCTTCTTCATGGGCAACCTGAACAAAACCGGCTGCGGGATAGACATTGCCCGATGTGCCAATCGAGATGAAAAGTCCGCAATCGCCAAGGGCAGCATAAATGCGCTCCATCTCAAGGGGCATTTCGCCAAACCACACCACATGCGGGCGCAATCCGCCTGCCTTGCCGCACGCGGGGCAGGGTGTTTCCTTGGCAAGATCGCCGGGCCATTCGGTCAGAAGGTCGCAATGATTGCAGCGGATTTTCAAAAGCTCGCCATGCATATGGATCAGGTTTTTTGACCCTGCCCGGCCATGCAGATCATCGATGTTTTGGGTGACCAGCAACACATCACCGGGCCATTCGGCCTCAAGCCTTGCAAGTGCGACGTGGGCGGCATTGGGCTGCACATTCGGATCATGCAGCCCAGCCCGCCTGTCATTATAGAAATGATGCACCAGATCGGGATTGGCGATGAAGGCTTCGGGCGTTGCGACCTCGGAGATATCGTATTTCGCCCAGATGCCGTCCGCGTCCCGAAAGGTATGCAGGCCGCTTTCCTTGGAAATGCCTGCCCCTGTCAGGATAACAATCGGAGCTTTTTCATCGCGCAGGATTTCGATCAGATCGGGGCGAAGTGGCATGGTGTGCGGTCCTGTACTGGTGTCCTGATGGTTTGAACAGCCTAATGCAAACAAAACACCCCCGCCAAGTCTGTCTGGCAGGGGTGAATGTAAAACCGATCGTCTATGACCGGTTATCTGAAATTCGTTTGGCGATCAGACCAATCAGGCAGAGGTATCAACGTTGCCGCCCGGGGTATCGTCCTGTTTGGGCGCATCCCCTGCCGGGTTTTTGGTGACACCGACCATGGCCGGGCGCAGCAAGCGGCCCTTAAGGACGTAACCGGCCTGCATGACCTGTGCGACATGACCGTCCGGATATTCCGGATGCGGCAGTTCAAACACGGCCTGATGTTTGTTCGGGTCAAGCTTTTCACCAAGCGGTTCAAGCTTTTCGATGCCGTTCTTTTCAAGCGCCTTTTGCAGCGCCTGTTCGGTCATCTCGACACCGTCGACCAACGTTTTCATCGCCGGGTCGGCATCGGACGTGTCACCGGCGGCATCAAGGGCGCGACGCAGGTTGTCACTGACATCCAAAAGGTCGCGGGCAAACTTGGTGATGGCGTAGTTGCCGGCATCCTCGACGTCTTTCTTTGCGCGGCGGCGGGTGTTTTCCACCTCGGCGGCCTGACGCAACAGACGGTCTTTCAGTTCTGCGACTTCGGCTTCAAGCGCCTCGATCGGGTCCTGGGGTGCAGCATCTTCGCGCGCTTCCTCGGTCGCCTCTGCTGCGACCTCGTCAGAAGCGGTTTCCTCTGCATTGACGTCGTGCAGATCTTCCGGATTGTTCTTTGCGGTTTCCGACATGGCTAACCTTGCTACTTTCACGTTATGCGGCCTGACACGCAGCGCCGCGATTTATCCAATCAGTCGACCGACCAGCTTGGCGGTATAATCGACCAGCGGAATGATCCGGGCATAATTGATCCGGGTCGGTCCGACAACCCCGATTGCACCCACAATGCTGCCTTCAGCATTCTGATAGGGCGAAATCACCATCGAAAGACCCGATCCGCCGAACAGTTTGTTCTCCGACCCGATGAAAATCTGAACGCCCTGGGCATCCGTCGTCACATCGAGCAATTCAATCATCTGATCGCGGGCTTCCAGCACGTTAAACAGGCGGCGAACGGTCTCAAGCTGTTCTATCGTATCGATACTTTCGAGCAGCTGGGATTGGCCCTTCACAATCAGGGACGATCCCTTGACCCCGCCAGCCCAGGTTGCCAGGCCCGCATCAATCAGATTGGCGGAAAGATCATCAAGCTCCTGCTTGAGGCGATCACGCTCCTGAGTCATCAGAAGGCGCGCATCATCAAGCGTCTTTCCAGCCAACCGGGTATTTAGATAGTTTGCCGCTTCTGTCAATGCCGAGGCGGGCAAATCGGGCGGAACATCAAGGATTCGGTTTTCAACATTGCCGTTTTGGGAGACCAGCACAGCCAGAACCTTGCCCGGCGACAGGGCAACAAATTCGATCTGTTTAAGGCGAATGCCATCGGTTTTGGGCGCGACCACCAGTCCGGCACAGCGCGACAGGCCGGATAACATGGTGGTGGCTTCGCCCAGCATCTGATCAAGCGAATAGCCCGCCTGTTCGCAGTTTTTGGTCAGTTGGTCGCGTTCGGCATTGGGAAGGTCGCCGACCTCCATCAAGGCATTCACAAACAGACGCAGGCCCTTTTCACTGGGCAGGCGGCCAGCCGAGATGTGCGGTGCGACCAGCAGACCCATTTCTTCCAGATCGGACATGACATTGCGAATGGTCGCAGCCGACAGGTTTTCCGACATGCGCCGCGCGATCGAGCGCGAGCCAATCGGTTCGCCCGTTTCGACATAGGCATCGACAATCTGGCGGAACACTTCACGTGACCGCGCATTCATGTCGCCCAGCAATGTATCGTCAAAATGCGCCATCTGGTTCGGTCGGGACCTGTTGTCGTGAAACTGTTGAGAATTTAGTCAGGCAAACCCATTGCGTCAATTGCACGGCCCATCGGCCAGCAAAGCTTGTGGAATCGCTTCAAGTTGTTGGTTTAGCTGCATTGCGCCAAGATTGCACGAAAACCGATAAAAACATGCGGGGAAACTGCTGGACGTTTGCCGGGTCACATCTTACTTTGGGCCAAATTTCACAGGACAATTTTGCTGTGTTCCGATCTGTGAACGCTGCCAAAACAAACAAGAGGTTCCTTCTCATGCGCCCTTCCGGCCGTAGCCCCGATCAGCTTCGCGATGTGACGATTGAAACCGGCATTTCCAAATATGCCGAAGGCTCCTGCCTGATCAAATTCGGCGACACGCATGTGATCTGTACCGCCACCGTCGAGGACAAGGTCCCGGGCTGGATGCGCAATTCCGGCAAGGGCTGGATCACGGCGGAATACGGCATGCTGCCGCGCGCTACTGATTCGCGTATGAACCGCGAAGCGGCCCGTGGTGGTCAGTCCGGTCGTACTCAGGAAATCCAGCGCCTGATCGGCCGTTCGATCCGTGCGGTTGCCGACATGAAGGCGATGGGCGAAATGCAGATGCGCCTTGATTGTGATGTTATCCAGGCCGATGGCGGCACGCGCACGGCATCGATCACGGGTGCTTATGTTGCGGCCCATCTGGCATTTCAGGGCGTGCGTCGCCTTGGTTTGATCAAGGAAATCCCGCTGACCCAGCCGGTCGCGGCCATTTCATGCGGCATTTACGAAGGTGAAGCGGTACTGGATCTGGATTACGCCGAAGACAGCAATGCCGGGGCAGATGCCAACTTCGTGCTGGCGGGCAATGGTGGCATCGTCGAAGTGCAGGCAACCGCCGAAGACGTACCGTTTGACCGCGCGGCCTATGATCAGATGTTCACGCTGGCCGAAAAAGGCTGCAAGGAATTGTTCGCCAAACAGCGTGAAGCCTTGGGTCTTTAAGGTCGCTGATCTTCGTCCCATGCTGGCCTGCAAATGGCGGGTCACTGCGCTTCCGATGCTCACGTAACGTCAAGTACGCTGCGCTTCGGTTCTCGCGACCAGCCATTTTCGGCTCAGCATGAAACGAATCTCAACAACCTTGTTATGATCACACCCCTCCTAGAAACCGCATTTTCAGGCAAGACCATGGCCCGTCGTTTCACGGAAAAAAAACTCGTCATCGCCAGCCATAACAAAGGCAAGATCAAGGAGATCGCCGAACTTCTCGAACCTTTCGGGATCGAGGTCTTCTCGGCTGGTGAACTTGATCTTCCCGAACCCGAAGAAACCGAAAAGACCTTTATTGGCAATGCCCAGCTGAAATCAACGGCGGCGGCCAATGGGGCCAATCTGCCCGCCCTTGCTGATGACAGCGGCCTTGCCGTTTCCGCGCTTGATGGCGCACCGGGGATTTATTCGGCGCGCTGGGCCGGGCCGGACAAGGATTTCGACATGGCGATGGAGAAAGTCCAGAACGGTATTGGGTCGCACCCGGACCGCCGGGCATCCTTCATCTGTGCCCTGTCGCTGGCCTGGCCGGATGGCCATGTCGAGAATTTCGAAGGTCGGGTAGAAGGGGAAATCGTCTGGCCCAAACGCGGTCCGCATGGCTTTGGCTATGACCCGATTTTCCAACCCAAGGGTTACGCCGAAACCTTTGGTGAAATGGACCCGGCGAAAAAGCATGAAATGAGCCACCGGGCTGATGCCTTCCGCCAGTTGGTCAAGGCCTGCTTCGAAGACTGATTTCAGGTTTAATCACCTGCATTGAACTTATGCACGCATCGCGGATGTCATCATCGGCGGTGCGTGTTAGTTTATCGGCCAACATTCCCGCGTTTGAAAAGAGTCCCGCGTGTCCGCAGCCTCAAGTGAAACCGTGCCGTTTGGCATTTATATCCACTGGCCATTCTGTCTGTCGAAATGCCCCTATTGCGATTTCAACAGCCATGTGGCGAACAGCGTCGATCACGTGCGCTGGCGCAAGGCGCTCCGGGCGGAGCTGGCGTTTGGCGCTGCCCGCCATCCGGGGCGGACAGTGGGCTCAGTGTTCTTTGGCGGCGGCACGCCATCCCTGATGGATCCGGAAACTGCCGGGGCCTTGATTGACGATATCAAGTCCTTCTGGCCGGTGACGGATGATCTTGAAATCACGTTGGAGGCCAATCCGGGTACGGTCGAGATTGACCGGTTTTCGGCCTTTGCCGCCAACGGCATTAACCGGGTGTCAATTGGCATTCAGGCCCTGAATGACCGCGATCTCAAGTTCCTTGGTCGCTTGCACAGTGCCGAGGAAGCCATGCGGGCTTTGGATGTCGCGACTTCGGTGTTTGATCGTTTTTCCTTTGATCTGATCTATGCAAGGCCGGAACACGATCCCGAGGCCTGGCGCAAGGAACTGCGTGAGGGGCTTGAGATCGCCAATGGCCATATCTCGCTCTATCAGCTGACCATCGAGCCGGGCACACAGTTCTATACCCTGCACCAGCGCGGTGATCTGGTGGTGCCGGGCGAAGACCTTGCGACCGAACTTTACGAGATCACCCAGGAAGAAACCGAGCGGGCTGGCTATCGTTGTTATGAAGTGTCCAACCACGCCAAACCGGGGCAGGAAAGCCGCCATAACCTCGTCTACTGGCGCTATGGCGATTATCTTGGCATCGGTCCGGGCGCGCATGGCCGCGAGGCGGTGGTGGGCTCAGATGGCACCACCACGCCAATGGCGGTGCGCCGTCACCGTGCGCCGGATGTCTGGCTGGATCGGGTCGAACAGCATGGTCATGGCACGCAGGAAGAAACCACGCTTGAGTCTGATGAACGTCTGCTTGAAATGGTGATGATGGGCTTGCGCCTGAATGAAACCATCCCGACCGCACGGTTTGACCGCATCATCGGCAAGGGACCGCGTGACGTTCTGGCGCAGGATCGGCTGAAAACCCTTATCGAGTCTGGTGATCTGATCTGTGATTCCGCGGGTCTGCGTGCGACCGATCAGGGCAGGAACCGTTTGAACGGTGTTCTGGCCTATTTGTTCGACCACGCGGTGTGATGCCCAAACCCGCAAAACGCCAAGAAAAACCGTGTGATTGTCAATGAAGGCGCAGGCGCCTGATTTAGTTTCACCGAACCATCAAAAAGTTGGTTGACACTTAAGCCTGACCGCGTATATTCCGCCCCGTTCCG
The DNA here is from genome assembly GCF_011806525.1 of Thalassospira sp. HF15. GTDB lineage: Bacteria > Pseudomonadota > Alphaproteobacteria > Rhodospirillales > Thalassospiraceae > Thalassospira. The sequence goes on from NZ_JAAVKI010000002.1 coordinate 468,923, forward strand.
GCGGGAAACCCCGGACATTACCTAAGCCCCTATGCCCAGGTGGCGGAATTGGTAGACGCGCTGGCTTCAGGTGCCAGTGGCCTTAAGGTCGTGGAAGTTCGAGTCTTCTCCTGGGCACCATACCCCAGCACATTTCTGATGTGCTGGGGTATTGTCGTTTTGGGGCTGATTTTCGTTGTTTCATCGATAATTTTGGTCATCCTGAAAGCCAGTCTCCAGTTTTGTAGTGGTTGGGGTGCCGATGAGCGAAAGTGATAAAGAGATAAAAGGCCCAAAAGTTCCGGCCAAAGAAGTTTGCACTGCGCCAGGTTTCCGGTTTTTTGAGCGGCACTGGAAGATTTTTGACTTCTTGTTTTTTGCCTCTAACCTTGCGCGTACCCAAGATGAGTCTCGGAAGATTGCGTTAAAGGCTCTCTCACTAGCTGATCCAGAAAAGTATGATGTTGGAAGTGACAAAGAAAGGCGGGGCGCTTTCAAGCGATTGCAGCAATTTCGAGATTATCAAACCGAAAATATGTGCATACGTCTTTCTGACAACTTCTTATGCTACCTCTCTGAGATTATTCAGGCATGTGCGTTGAAAAACCCGAACATAATAAAATCAAAAGAACAATTATCAGTTGAAGATATTTTAAACTTCAAGAGAAATAAGGATATTATAAGATTTGTTGTTGATAAAAAAATCAACGGACTTACTTACGGTGGTGTAAATGATATTGATAATTTTATTATGAGTAGAATTGGTTTTTCAATTTTAGAAGACGAAAATGCTAAGAATATAATTTCATATTCAGTAAATTTAAGAAACCTTTATACCCATAACAGAGGGATTGTCGATAATATTTTCAAGAGAAAGATGAAGGGTAATAATCTTTATTCACCATGTGATGTTGGTGATCTATATGAGGTCGATTATGATGATTTGGTTGTTATCGCCAACAATTATTACAATATATGTCAGGAGCTAGATTTATTTGTTTCTGAAAAATTTGGTTTGAAGAGGAAAAGATTTTCCACATGGGCCAAGAGTAAAACCATGTAAACCTATACTAGGAGTTTTTAAGCTCAGTTCCTCCAATTACCCCGACTTTTGCGATGCGATGCGCGGTTTGCTGTGTTAAGAACAGGCAAATTCTGACATTTGGAGAACCGCGATGACCAATTTCCTCCATCTCGGAGATCTGCCCGATGACCTTGACCTTGGAAAGGTTGTGGCCATTGACAGTGAGACCATGGGCCTTAATCCGCACCGCGACCGTTTGTGTGTCGTGCAGCTTTCAAGCGGGGATGGCAACGCCCATCTGGTCAAGTTTGATGGGGAAGATTACAGCGCGCCGAACCTCAAAAAACTTCTGGCTGATGACAGCGTTCTCAAGCTGTTTCATTTCGGGCGTTTTGACATCGCGGTGATGGACAAATATCTCGGCGTGCGTTGTGCGCCCGTCTATTGCACCAAGATCGCGTCTAAACTAGTGCGCACCTATACCGACCGTCATGGTTTGAAGGATGTGTTGCGCGAAACCGTCGGCGTCGAGATTTCCAAGCAGCAGCAGAGTTCTGACTGGGGCGCGCCTGAGCTTTCCAAGGAACAGATCGATTATGCAGCGTCTGATGTGCTCTATCTGCACAAGGCGCGTGAAGAGCTTGATCGTCGTCTGGTGCGCGAGGGGCGCATGGAAATGGCACAGGCCTGTTTTGACTTCCTGCCGATGCGCGCAACCCTTGATCTGGCCGGTTGGGAAGACACCGATATCTTCGCTCATTCATAACGATGGCATGAAATCGGCATAAGCCCGGTTAACCGCCTGTGAAGATTGCGCATGCTAGGGAATTGACCCCCATGCCAAGCGGGTTCATAGTTTTGGCCCAATGAACTTGCATATTGGGTCGAATGCCCTATTTCCGGGCGGGAAACGCTAACAAGAAACAAATGACAGTGACCCCAGACGTGTCCAAAGAGTCCTCCAACCTGCCTGCACCGGCAACGGAAGCCGATCTTGTCATCGCGCGCCGCGTTCTTGATATCGAAGCAACTGCTCTGCGTGAGCTTGCAGAATCGCTGAATGGCGAGTTTTGCGATGCCATCAACCTGATCGAGGGCCTGAAAGGCCGACTGGTTGTCACCGGCATGGGCAAAAGCGGCCATATCGCCAAAAAGATTGCCGCAACCTTTGCCTCAACCGGCACGCCGTCGTTTTTTGTCCATCCCGCCGAGGCCAGCCACGGTGATCTGGGCATGATCGGCAAGGATGATGCGGTTCTGGCCCTGTCCAATTCCGGTGAAACCCCGGAACTGTCCGACATTATTGCCTTTACCCGGCGTTTTAATGTGCCGCTTATCGGCATGACCCGCAAACCGCAAAGCTCGCTTGCCAAGCAGTCCGATTGCCCGCTTGTTTTACCGGCAAGCCCGGAAGCCTGCCCGAACAAGCAGGCGCCGACGACCTCCACCACGGCGATGCTGGCCCTTGCCGATGCGCTGGCCGTGACATTGATGGAGCGGCGCGGCTTTTCATCCGAAGATTTCCGCACCTTCCATCCCGGCGGCAAGCTTGGGCAGCGGTTGCTGCATGTGTCTGATGTCATGCATGGGGCCGATACCCTGCCATTGATCAAACCTGATGCCCTGATGTCCGAGGCGCTTGTCACCATGACCAGCCATTCATTTGGCTGTGTCGGTGTGGTTGATGAAGCTGGCGTTCTGGCCGGGATCGTGACCGATGGCGATTTGCGCCGTCATATGGCTGACAATCTGGTGGCGATGAAGGTAGGCGATGTCATGACCGCCGGTCCGAAAGTGACCAGTGCCGATGCGCTGGCGGTTGAGGCGCTTGCCATCATGAATGATCGTTCGATCACGTCGCTGTTTGTCCTTGATGACGCTGGTGTGCCGGTGGGCCTTGTTCATATTCACGATCTGTTGCGTGTCGGGGTGGCATAACGCATGAGCAACGAGGGCACGCCAAAGGTCGAAAATAGCGACGAAAGCAAGGTCGAAGCGCGTGAGAAACGTCATGCGCGCGGCTTTTCGCGGGATCGCACGCCCTCGGCACGGCGTAATGTGCGGATCAATCCGTTCCGCCGTGTCATCGTCAACATGCTGAAATTCGTCCTGCCGCTGATCGCGATGACGATCATGGCGCTGGTGGTCCTGTGGCCACAGATCGAACAGGTTCAGGATAGCGGCTTTCGGCTGGGCTTTTCGACCTCGCCCGAGGATCTGATGGAAAATGTCGCGATGAACAATCCGCGCTTCTTTGGCGTCGATGGCAATCGTCAACCCTTTACGGTGACGGCGAGCGAAGCGGTTGAAACCGGTGCAACCGAAACCCGGCCTGATCATATTTATCTGGCCGGTCCGCAGGCCGACATTACGCTGAATGACGGATCGTGGATTGCGATGACGGCGAATGAGGGGTTCTATACCGAAACTGACGGGATGCTTGATCTCGTCGGGACGGTGAACATGTACCACGATAACGGCTTTGAAATTCATACCGAGGAAGCTGAAATTGCCATGAATTCCGGCAGTGCCAGCGGAGAGGTACCGGTGGCCGGGCAGGGGCCGTTTGGCACGATTGCGTCCGATTCCGGGTTTGAGCTTGAAGACAAGGGGGCGGTGATCCGCTTTTTGGGGAAATCCCGTCTGGTGATTTTCGACAGTGCACTGAATTCAACGGAGCAATGAGAGGGAAGTCATGATTGCGATGCCGCATCTCGCCCGCAAGACTGGAACGCTGCTGACAACCCTTATGCTGGGGGCTGCCGTGATCGGCTTGTCCGCCACGGCACATGACGTTGCGGCCAACCCGCTCGGGCTGGCGCAAAATGGCACGGGCGGGCTTGAGGTCGAGTCTGATAACGGCATCGAATGGCGCCGCAATGAACAGGTTCTGATCGCGCGTGGCAATGCGGTGGCCAAGCGCGGCACATCGCGCGTTGATGCCGACGAGCTGCAGGCGCTGTATCGTGATCGCGACGGCAATAGCGAGATTTACCGAATCATCGCGACCGGCAATGTCAAATTGTCATCCGATACCGATGTCGCGGTGGGGGATCGCGCGGTCTATGACATTGACGAGGCTGTGGTGGTACTGACTGGTGATAACCTGAAATACACCACGCCAACCGAAACCCTGACCGCACGTGACAGCCTTGAATACTGGGAAACCCAGCGGGTTGCAGTGGCACGCGGGGATGCGGTTGCAGTGTCCGAGGATCGCACATTGCGCGGCGATGTTTTGACCGCGCGCTTTGAGGCCGGTCAGGCAGGCGCGAACGAATTGCGCCGTATTGACGGCCAGGGCAATGTCAATATTCGTACTGCAACAGAGTTTGTTGTGGGTGATCAGGGTGTTTATGATGCGAAAACAGGTATCGCCACCCTGATCGGATCGGTTAAGATCACCCGCGGAGAGAACCAGTTGAACGGGGATCGTGCCGTTGTCGACCTTAATACCGGGATCAGTCGTCTGACGGCTGACGGTAGTGGCGATGGCAAAACCCGTGTTCGGGGCCTTCTGGTTCCGCAAAAAGACGAAAACAACAGCCCGGCCAATGCCGGGGACGGTAACTGAGAAAGGTCGGTCATTTGTTCTGGTCGCGCAAAAGCGTAAAAACCGACAACGCAAAGGCGCAAGCTGTATCTGGCAGCGCACAGCCATCTGACGGCGGGGCAGCCGGCCCGCGCCTGATTAGCACCAACAAGGGTCTTGTGGCACACAATCTGGGCAAAAGCTTCAAGAAGCGCCCGGTGCTGAAAGATGTCTCCGTGTCGGTGCAGCGCGGTGAGGCGGTTGGCCTTCTGGGCCCGAACGGTGCAGGCAAGACCACCAGTTTCTATATCATTACCGGCCTGATTGCCGCAGACCGTGGCACCATTTCCCTTGATGGGCGCGATATCACGATGATGCCGATGTATCAGCGCGCCCGCATGGGAATCGGCTATTTGCCGCAGGAAGCCTCGATCTTCCGGGGCATGACGGTTGAACAGAATATCATGGCGGTTCTTGAAGTGGTCGAGGATGACCGCATCAAACGTGAACAATCGCTTGAAGACCTTCTGGCGGAATTTGCCATCGAACATTTGCGCCGCACACCGGCCCTGGCGCTTTCGGGCGGGGAACGCCGCCGTTGCGAGATTGCGCGCGCCCTTGCGGCTCATCCGAACTTTGTTTTGCTTGATGAACCACTTGCCGGGATTGACCCGATTGCAGTGGGCGATATTCGTGATCTTGTACGTCATCTGAAAGATCGTGGCATTGGGGTCTTGATTACTGACCACAATGTGCGCGAGACTCTCGACATTATTGACCGGGCATATATCTTGCATGATGGTCGGGTTTTGATGGAAGGTGGTCCTGAGGAAATCGTTCGAAACGACGATGTACGCAGGGTTTATCTGGGCGATCGTTTCAGCCTTTGATAATGCCGCCGGACCGTCAATGAAGTCTTGGGGGGAGTTCGGATTGACACGGGGTAGTGGATAAATGGCCCTGAAGGCGCGTCTGGATCTACGCCAGTCCCAGTCACTTGTCATGACTCCCCAGCTGCAGCAGGCAATCAAACTGCTGCAATTCAATAATATTGAGCTTTCCAATTTCATCGACAGTGAACTGATGGAAAACCCGCTGCTGGAGCGGGCTGACCCCGGCCAAACCTATGCCGAGGCCGGCGACGGCGCGGTGGGCAATGGCGATGAAGGGCTTGATAGCCGATCCAATGACAATTTTACCGATCGCGATGACCAGTTTGGCACCGACCGTCTGACGGCCAGTGAAACCATGGGCAGTGACGACGGCCCGCTGGATGTATCAAGCGATGCGCTGTATGGCGGCGAGGGTGAGATTACCCGCAATGGTGAACCGGTTTCGGGCAGTCATGATTATTCCGCCCCCTATAGCGGCGGTGCAGGTGGCGCTGGCGGCACGGGTGGTGGCTCGGCTGCGGGGGGTGATGACCTTCCGGGACTTGAACAGACACTGGCCGATGAAGCCACACTGCGCCAGTCGCTTGATGATCAACTCAACATCGCCTTTGCCGATGCCATGTCGCGCATGATTGGTAGCTATCTGATCGATATGCTTGATGAGAACGGCTATATCAGCGGCGAGCTTGTCGAGGTTTCCGAAGACCTTGAATGCGACATCACCGATGTCGAGCGGGTTCTGAAAGTCATGCAGGGCTTTGATCCGGTCGGCATCTTTGCCCGTGATCTGTCGGAATGTCTCGAGCTTCAATTGCGCGAACTGAACCGGTATGACCCGGCGATGGCCGCCCTTCTGGCCAATCTGGAATTGTTGGCCAAACGCGACTTTGATCGATTGCGCCGTGTTTGCGGGGTCGATTCGGATGACCTTCATGACATGATCGCCGAGATCAAAACCCTTGATCCGCGCCCGGGCAAGACCGCCGATGGCGAGGTCGCGACCCCTGTGATCCCCGATGTCCTGATGCGGGCTGCCGGCAATGGTAACTGGCATCTGGAACTTAATTCCGAGGCCCTGCCAAGGGTTCTGGTCAATGAAGACTATGTTGCACAGATCGGATCGGGACTGCGCGACCGCGAAGAGCGCGGGTTCATGAGCGAAAAGCTGCAAAGTGCCAACTGGCTGGTCAAGGCCCTGCATCAGCGCGCGACCACCATCATGAAGGTGGCCAGCGAGATCGTGCGCCAGCAGGATGGCTTCTTTACCCACGGGGTCGGGCATCTGCGCCCGCTGATCCTGCGTGACATTGCTGAGGCGATCGGCATGCATGAAAGTACGGTTTCGCGCGTGACAAACGGCAAATTCATGTCGACCCCGCGCGGCATGTTCGAGCTGAAATACTTCTTCACCACGGCAATTTCATCTTCGGACGGTGGTGATGCCTATTCGTCAGAGGCGGTGCGCCATCGGATCAAGTCATTGATCGATAACGAAGATCCCAAGAAGATTTTGTCGGATGACAAACTGGTTGAACTTCTGGGCAAGGAAGGGATCGACATCGCGCGCCGAACAGTGGCAAAATACCGTGAAGCGATGCGCATTCCTTCGTCAGTGCAGCGTCGGCGCGAGAAAAAATCACGTGCATCCTAGCACGAATTTATCGAAAAAAAGTACCTTAAGGTGCTGTAATTCAAGGGAACATACCCATATCTTGACTTGGTAATGACGAGGGCATATGGTGCGCCCACCTGAGAGAGGGGCACCAAACTTCCACATGGACTGGTAAGTCACTCAACCGGGGATAGGCGATCCATGCAAATTACGGTTATCGGTAAGCAACTTGACGTCGGCGAAGCATTTCGTCAGCACGTCGTCGAGACCTTGGACCCTGCAGTAGAGAAGTATTTCGATCACGCGATCGAAGCCACGGTGACCGTCACCAAACAGGCACATCTCTATCACGCGCAGATATCGGTCCATGTCGGCAAAGGCATGATGGTTCAGGCAAAGGCATCCGCGAACGAGGTTTATCCCGCGTTTGATTCGGCCTGTGACAGAGTAGCCAAACAGTTGCGGCGTTATAAACGGCGCCTGCGTGATCATCACGCAACCCGAGACCATTATGAGGAGGCTCGCCTGGAAGCGATCCATTATGTGATCGAACAGGAAGATGAAGATCAAACGGATGACAATCACGACGGTTTTGAACCGGTGATTGTTGCCGAGACACCCGATCGCATCGATACGCTTTCCGTTGGGGAAGCTGTCATGCGGCTCGACTTGGGGGACATTCCGGCACTGATGTTCCGGAATGGCAAACATGGCGGACTGAATGTTGTCTACCGTCGTTCGGACGGCAATATCGGATGGTTGGACCCAAACGATAGTGAAGCGAGCGGCGCGTGACTGACACAGATTCCGAGCCAAACAACGCAACGCGAAAAATGGACATATCATCGATTCTTACTCCGTCCGGAGTTATCCCGGCACTGCGTTCCGGCGCGAAGAAGGCTGTGCTTGAGGAACTTGCCGAAAAGGCTGCCGAAGTTACCGGTCGTCCTGCAAGCGAGATTTTCTCTGTCCTGCTTGACCGTGAAAAGCTCGGCAGCACCGGCGTTGGTGGTGGTGTTGCGATTCCGCATGGCAAGCTCAATGATCTTGATCGCCTGTATATGGTCTTTGCCCGTGCAGGCAATCCGATCGAGTTCGATGCCGTGGATGAACACCCGGTCGATCTGTTCTGCATGCTGATTGCACCCGAAGAAGCCGGTGCCGATCATCTGAAAGCACTGGCACGGATTTCCCGTCTGCTGCGCAATCAGGGCATGTGTGACAAGCTGCGCGGAGCCGGTTCGGCCGATGCGATTTATGCACTGCTGACCCAGGACGAGGCCGAACAGGCCGCGTGAAACGGTCAGTGAGTGGCGGGTAACCCCCGTAACCGATACAAGATTTAAAAAACCGGACGCCATATCAGGCGTCCGGTTTTGTTTTGGGGTCTTGTATGGCGTGGCGGTTGCTCAGGCCTCGGCAGCTTTGGCGTCCTCGGCTTCCTTGACGTCAGTCAGTCGACCGGCAAGAACAACAAGATAAAGGACCGGAATACCGATCACGGCGGTACCGATAAAGAACCAGCTATAACCGACCATATCGACCGCCGTGCCCGAGAACCCGGCAAGGATTTTGGGGAACAGGGTCATGATCGAACTGAAGATCGCATATTGCATGGCGGTAAAGGATATGTTCGTCAGCCCGGAAAGGTAGGCAATGAAGGCCGCCGTGGCGAGACCACCGCACAGGTTGTCGCCCATCACAACCACGATAAACATGGTCGTATCCGCCCCGATCTGGGCAAGTATGGCAAACAGAACGTTGGAAATGGCGGCAAGAAATGCGCCGAGAAACAGGATTTTCAAAACGCCATAGCGGACCGACAGCACCCCGCCCAGGAAGCTGCCGCCAATGGTCATGAACAGACCGAATGTCTTGGAGACGGCGGCGATTTCTTCCTTGGAAAAGCCAAGGTCGGTATAGAACACATTGGCCATGACACCCATGACGATGTCGGCAATGCGATACACGCCAATCAGCACCAGAACAACGATGGCGGCCTTGCCATAGCGATCAACGAAATCCTTCACCGGCGAGATGTAAGCTTCCTGCACCATTCCGGTCGGTGTCAGACCGACGCGCGTTGTCAACCAGGCAACCAGAATGGCAAAGGCAATGGCAATACCGAGCTTAAGCGTGCCGGCGATAAACCCGGCGAGCTCCTTGATCATGCCGCCTTCAGTCAGTGAGGTACGCAGTGGATCAGTGATGTTTCCCGCGTAATAGATCGCTGCGACAAAGGCGATGACCGTGACGGCAAACATCGTGAGAAAGCGGGCATAGTCTGATGTTTTGTGGAAAAACTTGCTTTCGAGGCGTTGGATATCAGGTTCGCTGACCAGCAGGGTGGTGATGACGCCGATACACATGGTAAGTGCCATGCAGCCATAGGCTACCGTCCAGGCATAATGCTGATAAACGCCTTCGGCTTCAAACAGACCGGCGATGGTCAGCGCCCCGGCGCCAGCAATGATCATGCCGATGCGATAACCACCGATATAGGCCGAACTCATCATTGCCTGCAGGTCGGCCTCGGCCGCCTCAATGCGATAGGCATCAATGACGATGTCCTGTGTGGCGGATGCAAAGCCAAGGGCGACAGCGGCAAAGGCCATCATGGTCAGGTTTTGCGCCGGATCAGTCAGTCCCATCCACAAGATGGCGGCGATAATCGCGATCTGGGATATGATCAGCCAAGATCGCCTGCGGCCCATAATTTTGTGCAAGACCGGGAAGGGAAGCCGGTCAATCAGCGGAGCCCAGACGAACTTGAAGGAATAACCAAGGGCGGCCCAGCTGAAATAGGTGACAGTCGACCGATCGACACCCGCTTCGCGCAGCCAGATCGACAGGGTCGAGAAAATCAGAAGGATGGGAATACCTGCCGACAGACCCAAAAACAGCATCGTAATGACACGTGGATGGATAAAGGCGCCGAAGGCCTCGCCCCAGCTTCGTTTTTCTGCGCTGCGCATCGATTTCCCCCAACTTGAAGCATGCTGGCATGAAGCTAGGGCAAACAGGTTAAGGAAACTGAAAGCGAAAGAGCGTCAAATAACCCTATTTCAATCAACCATTCTGGAGAATGTATTATTGCCTGCGTCGGTCTGTTTACACTTTGGGCATTCGTGCACGTCCTTAGGTTCTCTAGTACCATAAGGTGTTCTGTAACCAACTTTAAGCATTGGCGTAGGTGGGAATTGGCAGCGACATAGCGGGTAACCTAAACTTTGAGCAATTTGAGATTCTGCTATCAAAAGTTGAGACTTTGATTGTTCAATTGTCAGATCAAGCGCCTCTTTCTTGGAGGCGTCAGGCAATACATCTTTTGTTTCTTTGATGATGGCGAGGATTGAGCGGACGCTATCGAACGCTGCCTTGATTGCAAAAACTTCATCTACCATCGTTGCCTCGCTTATGCTCCAAGAGTGACCCTGATAATTAGAGCATGACATTTTGAAAATACAAAACTCGTGATGAACTTTTAGTTGAGTAAAAGCCAAATAAAAAAGACCGATCCATGTGGACCGGCCTTTTTGAATTTTGCGTGGCAAGAGAAAGGCTTAGCCTTCTTTCTTGCGGCTTTCGCGCTTACGAACGTTCGGATCAAGGTGCAGTTTACGGATACGCACGCTTTTCGGGGTGACTTCGACCAGTTCGTCGTCCTGAATGTAGGACAGGGCTTCTTCAAGCGACATGCGGCGCGGCGGGGTCAGGGTAACAGCCTCATCCTTGCCTGATGCACGGACGTTGGTCAGTTTCTTGCCCTTAAGCACGTTGATCTCAAGATCGTTGTCGCGGTTATGTTCGCCAACGATCATGCCCTGATAGACTCGCTCGCCATGTTCAACGAACATGATGCCGCGGTCTTCAAGGTTAAACAGTGCATAGGCAACCGCTTCACCCTGATCGTTGGAGATCAGCGCACCGTTACGGCGGCCCGCGATGGAGCCCTTGACCGGACCATAGGAGTGGAACACGCGGTTCATCACGCCGGTACCGCGGGTATCGGTCAGGAATTCACCGTGATAACCGATCAGGCCACGCGAGGGTGCGATGAAGATGATACGGGTCTTGCCGCCACCAGAAGAACGCATGTCGGTCATTTCGGCCTTGCGCAGGCTCATTTTCTCGACCACGACGCCGGAATATTCCTCGTCCACGTCAACCTGGACTTCTTCGAACGGCTCGGACAGAACGCCGTCGATTTCCTGGAACAGAACGCGCGGACGCGAGATCGACAGCTCAAAACCTTCGCGGCGCATGGTTTCAACCAGAACACCCAGCTGCAATTCGCCACGACCGGCCACTTCGAACGCATCCTTGTCGGCGGTTTCACCGATCTTGATGGCGATGTTGCCTTCGGCTTCGCGCTCCAGACGGGCGCGGATCATGCGCGAGGTAACCTTGTCACCTTCCTGACCGGCCAACGGCGAGTTGTTGACCGAGAAGGTCATCGCCAGGGTCGGCGGATCAATCGGCTGGCTTTCGATCGCGGTATTAACTTCGGTCGAGCAGATGGTGTCGGCCACGGTTGCTTCGGTCAAACCGGCAATCGCGATGATGTCACCAGCAACAGCTTCGTCCTGCGGGACACGTTCCAGACCGCGGAAGCCCATCAGTTTGGACAAGCGGCCGGTTTCAACCGTGCCATCACCGCGCAGAACCTTAACCGGCATGTTGAGTTTCGCACGGCCCTGATAGACGCGACCGGTCAGAATACGGCCAAGGAAGTTATCGGCGTGCAGCATGGTCGCCAGCATGGCGAACGGGGCGCTTTCATCAACGTCCGGTGCCGGAACGTGGCTCAGAACCAGTTCCATCAGCGGGGTCAGGTTGTCTTTCGGGCCTTCCGGGCTTTCTGCTGCCCAGCCATCACGACCGGATGCATACAGAACCGGGAAGTCGAGCTGTTCTTCGGATGCTTCGAGCGATACGAAAAGATCGAAGATCTCGTCGAGAACTTCCTCGGCGCGCTGGTCCGGGCGGTCGATCTTGTTGATGACAACAATCGGCTTCAGGCCGAGTTTCAGTGCCTTGCCAAGAACGAACTTGGTCTGCGGCATCGGGCCTTCGGCCGAGTCAACCAGCAGGACAACGCCTTCAACCATGGACAGGATACGCTCGACCTCACCGCCGAAATCGGCGTGGCCCGGGGTATCAACGATGTTCACACGGGTGTCGCCCCACTGAACGGCCGTCGGTTTCGCGACGATGGTAATGCCACGTTCACGTTCCAGGTCGTTGCTGTCCATGGCGCGTTCGTCAACACGCTGGTTGTCACGATAGACACCGGACTGACGGAACATGGAATCGACCAGCGTGGTTTTGCCGTGGTCAACGTGGGCGATGATGGCGATATTGCGCAAGCTCATGGGCGCGGACTCCAGAAATAAAAATGCCGCGCGCCGGGGCATGCCCATGCGCATCGGTCAGTAAGTAAGTGTTTCAAGGCCAGTAGATATTCAGCAACACCCGCATTGGTTGCCGTGCACCGGTAGCACCGGCGGGAAACCCACATCAACGTATGTGCTGAATGTTTACTGGCCCGGATCGTTTATCTGCAGATATGCCCGAAGGCCGCCCTGTCATAGCCAATGTGAAGGCGAAAGGCCAGCGTTGTAAGCGCCATGTCGGGTTGATTATTCTGCAATGCGGGCTGTTTGCGCCAAACTCTGGACAAAGTCAATGGTTGTGTTGCGCTGCAGCGCCATGCGAATCCGGCCTTTGCGCAAGAAAAAACGGGACGGCAACGATTTGTTGCCGTCCCGTGAAATCTTCTGAGCGTGATCACTTTTTATATAAGGAAGTGATCAGATCGCTTTTGTGATCAGTTCTTTCAGATCCGCATCCGGGCGTGCACCCATGTGCGAAATGACCTCGGCGGCGCAAATTGCGCCCAGCTGACCACAAATCTCAAGGGTGTGACCCTGCGTGTAGCCATACAGGAAGCCAGATGCGAACAGATCGCCAGCACCGGTGGTATCAACGACTTTGGCGACCGGCTCGGCACTGATTTCGTAAAGCTCGTCCTGGCTTACGATGACAGCACCTTTTTCACTGCGGGTAAGTGCAGCGACACGGCAATGCTTGCGGACCTCTGCCAGCGCTTCTTCAAAGGTTTCAACCTCATACAGCGACTTGATTTCGTCCTCGTTGGCAAACAGCACGTCGATATGGTCATCGACCAGCTCGCGGAAGGACTCACGGTGGCGGTCAACGCAGAAGGAATCAGACAGGCTGATCGACACCTGACGACCAGCGTCATGGGCGATCTTGGCGGCCTTGACGAAGGCATCCTTGGCTTCCGGACGGTCCCAGAGATAGCCTTCCATATATGTGACTTTGGCGGATTTGATCAGATCTTCGTCAATGTCATCCGGACCCAGCTCGGTGCAGGCACCAAGGAAGGTGTTCATGGTGCGGTGACCATCCGGGGTAACAAAGATCAGGCAGCGCGCGGTCGGAGCACCGTCTGTTGCCGCCGCAGAATTGAACGAGACACCGATCGCGCGGATATCGTGGCGGAAAACCTGACCGAGCTGATCATCACGGACCTTGCCGATATAGGCACCCTTGCCGCCAAGGGCTGCGATGCCTGCCATGGTGTTGCCAGCTGAGCCACCCGACATTTCAAGGCCCGGACCCATTTGGTCGTACAGATTGTGTGCCGTGGGCGCATCAATCAGGGTCATGGCGTTTTTGACAAGCTCCAGGCGCTCGAGGTCTTCTTCCTTGCAATGGGCAAGGACATCAACAATCGCATTGCCGATCCCAACGACGTCGAATTTGGTGTCGTTCATGTAGTGTCTTCCTGCTTTTGGTTTGAACGGCACCGTGACAAACCCGGTAAGCCGCAAGGCGGGTGAGATGACGCAAGGCCATGTTCAGGCGCCTTTGTTTTGGACTGCTGCGGAGTATAGGGAATGCATTTTTCGGTGCAAGTCCTGCAACTGTTTCGTCCCCGGTCGTTTAACCTGTCATTAACATCCAGAAAAACTACAAAAGATGTTTTTTCGGATGCAGATCGGCAAATTTCGATCTTGGAGCGGTCCGAAATCAAAACCAAAGGTCGAGAAATTCGATTTCGAACTCGCGCCCTTACAGACGGTTTAACGCAAACCCCCGGAAATCAACGGTTCGGGCTTTATTTAGTCTTTTTGCAGGTACAGCCGCGCGATGGCACCAAAATTAGGCCGAAATTGCCAAAACAAGCAAATTTACATGACTTTGAGGCGTTGATTTCACCCTTTTGGTATGGGTGATGATATCAGACAGACCAGTTTGTCGTGAAATAAGAATAATTACATCAAGCTATAAATTAAATAATAGAGTTATTCATTTAACTCTATATTGCAAATAGTGGCATTTAGACGCCAAAGCTATCCGCTAGACGGGCCACGCGATTTTGGACGCCAAACCGATGAATTCCGGTGCGAATTAAAGGATTTCTGATGGAACGCGGGGGTTATTGGTCGGGGAAAAGCGGGATCGGATCGTTGTTATCGGTTGATCCTGTGTCGTCCTTGGCAGCCGAGCCCGATACGCTGCTTTCGGTCCTCGCGATCGGGTCCTTGTTAACACCATCCTGACGAAGCCGATCGCGTAATTCTTCGATCACGGCCTCTATCCGGGCGCGATGAAGCGGGTCTTCGCAGCGTTTGACGAACTGTTCAAAGGCACCAAGCGCCATATGGTCCTGATCCAGGCGGGCATAGAGCGCGCCCAGCTGATGCCAGAGACCTTCATGCTCTGGCGCGATCAGCAAACTGTGTTCGACGACACGGGTCGCGAGCTCCAATTCACCGGCGCGAAGCGCCCGTACCTTTATGTTGTTTTGAAGTCGTAACAAAATATCGATGTCAGAAGATGGCCTGTAGTGTTGCGGTGCCAATTCGGCATCCAGACCACTGAAAGACTTTAAAAGTTCACGCAATTCAGCGGGACCGAGGCTGATCGCGCCATGGAACGGATCGATCATCTTGCGTTTGCCATTGGCCTGCACGCGCAGCAGGAAATGACCGGGAAAATCAATGCCGGTGACCGCAATGCCGCACCGGCGCGCGGCATGGATATAAAGCATACCCAGCGCAACCGGCAGGCCGCGCTTGCGCTCAATCACCTGCATCAAATCGGCATTGGCCAAATCGTCATAGTTTTCTGCATCTCCCTGAAAGCCGTTGCGTTCGGCGATCACGGTTTGCAGGGCACGGACAACCTGATCAATGGTCGGTTCGGCTTCCTTGTCATCAACGGGAAGCGACTGATGGTCGCCGTCCACTGCCAGATCGGGCTGCAAGGTCAGCCCGGCCAACTCGGCACGGACCTGATCAGCCAGATCATCAAGGATGGCAAGGAACGGCGCGATGTCGCGCTTGTGGGTGCCGTTTGACTGGTTCAGACGGGCAAAATGCAAGGCTGCCTCGGCCACACTGGCGTCAGGCTTCTTGCCCTTGCCATAATCGACAAGCCATTGGCGATCCGCATCGGTCGGTGCAGTTATGTGGCTTACGCTGCTGATGGCTCATGTTCCTTGTCGAATGGCATCGTTTTTCAGTCGAATGTGACTGACAACCCGTTTGACATAGCTGGTGTCGCGGGCGTGCGAAATGACACGATTGCGTTCAAGTTCATCCTGGGCAATGCCCATCAGATGGACAGTCCCGTTCACAGTCTCGATGCTGTAATTGATCGCGAAAACATCGCCATCAAACATCAGGGCGGTCTTGATCTTGGTGGTGATCAACAGATCGCTCGCATTATCCACGAGCGTCATGCTCTCGCCGATTTCAATCTCGTTATGAACACTTTTGACCCCGTCAACCTGCCAGCTTAGGCGTACCGCTTCAAGCTGATCACTGACGGTGGGAACCTGGCCTGCCAAAAGAACTTCACCTTCAACCACTTCAATCTCGATATCGAGAAACAGTTTTTCGTCCTGTGCCAGAAACTTCTGCCAAATCTGGGCGGTAATCGCCGTGTCGTTGACCGCCCCGTCAAAGCCGCGTTCCTGAAAGGCAGCGACACCGGCAGTTGCGCCTGCCCCGACCACAACGGATGCAGGTGTGCATCCCGAAAGTGGTAAAATGCATATGCCTGTCAGCAGAAGTGCTTTGGCTACGCCATGCAGTCGGTCGACCATTCTTTTTGGTGACATTTACGGATGTCTCGTCCAGTTCCCCCAGTCTCACAAGAGCCATCATGGCGCGTGGGGGTTAAAGAGTTTTAAAATCCGAACTGCTTTATCAGCAAAAATGCATTTTTCTGCAAATTCACGCGATGGCTGGATATATCAGGCCTACGATCAAAAGGTGTTGTCAGCAAACAATTCCGCCCAGCGCCCGGGTGACACGCCATAGGTCTGGCGGAAATGACGGTTAAAATGGCTTTGATCGGCAAAACCGGTTTCTGCTGCAATCCCGGCCAGCGGTTGGCCGAGCTCCATCAGTGCGCGCGCCTTTTGCAGGCGGCGCATCATCAAATAGCGATAGGGGGTTGTCCCGAACCGTGTGCGGAAATGCCGGGTCAGGCGAAAACGGTCCATATCGGCAACGCGTTCAAGCTCATCGGACTGCACCGGGCGGTCGTAGTTATCTTCCAGAAATGCGCGTACCTGATCCATGCTTTGACTGGCCGTAAAGCGCGGGCGTTTGAGCGGTGCCTTGGCGTGCAGGGACAGGCGCTGGGCGATGTCGCTGACAAACTGATCGCGCAAAAGCGGATCCATGTCGCTTTCAAGTTCGCCCAAAGCAGACGCCATGATCGACCACAAAACCGGGTCCTGAATAACCGGTTCGCCTACGAACGGCAGGGGATCAGATTCGTGATCAAGGCCGGATCGCAGCAATGCCGGTTCAAGATACAGCATGCGATATTGCAATCCGTCCTCGGTTCCGGCCCCGCCGTCATGCAGTTCGTCGGGATGCAGGATGATGATATTGCCCGGATTGCTGGCGCGAAATTCCCCACGATAGTTGAAGGTCTGAATGCCTTGCAGGGTGATGCCCAGCGCATAGGTATCGTGGCGGTGCGGGGTGAACATATTTCCATAGAACAGGGCTTCGATCCGCTCGATCCCGGGGGCGTTCGGTGCCGCGATAAAGCGTTCGCGCTTTTTGCACAAACGTTCAATACCACGATCATCTGCCTGTTCTATTGCTTCTTGCATCACCGGATCATCCGACCGATTGGAGGAAGTTAATGTTTGATACCAAAGTCGCCCTCATTTTGCGCAATGACCTTGAAACTTGGCAATCCCTGAATGTGACAGCGTTCCTGATGAGCGGGATTGTCGCCCAGACGCCTGATATCATTGGCGAACCCTATATCGACGCCAATCAAAATATCTATAACCCGTTGTCGCGACAGCCCGCCATCGTCCTGGCTGCCGATGGTGACACCATCGCGAAAATTCATAAGCGGGCCCTAAATCGCGGGGTCAGGGTATCGGCCTATATCGAAGAAATGTTCGCTACCGGCCATGATGCAGCCAATCGCGATGTTTTTGCCAACGCAGACCCGGAAACGGCAAGCTTCGTTGGCCTTGGCATTCATGCTGACAAACGCAGTGTGGACAAGATTACCAAGGGTGCGAAGATGCATCCTTGAGGTCAAATGGCGGGGATGCCTGTCAGGAAACCTGCCAGGCATTCTTCAGATGCTCGATCCGTCCCAAATTTCGGACAATCATCAGATCAAGGCGCAAATCACCTGCGTGGCCGATCTTGCCTGCATAGGCTTCAAGTGCACGGGCGATGCGATTTTGCTGTTTGGGGGTAATGGCATGCAGGGCGGTTTCACGGTCGGTACGGTTTTTGACCTCAACAGCGACCATGACATTTCCGCGCCTGGCGATGATGTCGATTTCACCGACCGGGGTTTTGTGACGGGTTGCCAGAATGCGGTAGCCCTTCAGGCGCAGCCAAAAGGTGCAGAGTGTTTCTGCCCGGCGTCCGGCCTTTTCCGCCCGCTTGCGGCTTGATGTGTCATCAGGCAACGGGCGGGATCGGGCCATGGTCAATCCGCGTCCGACTTGGCGAGCTCAAGGGCGCGATTATAGAGATCGCGCTTTTTAAGGCCGGTTTCGCGGGCCAAAATATCAGCAGCCTCCTTGGTGCGGTGGGTTTTGATCAACTCGCTTAAGCGCTGATCGATATCCTCGGCACTTGGTTCGTTCTTGCTGGCATCGGCGGGACCGACGATCACCACGATCTCGCCTTTGGGCGCGCCGGCCTCATTATAATGGGCGGCCAGTTCATCAAGCGTGCCGTTGCGAACTTCCTCAAACATCTTGGTCAGTTCGCGGGTTACGGCCGCTTCGCGCGTGCCGCCCAGCATTTCGGCCATATCGGCCAAGCTTGCGGCCAGCCTTTTGGGGCTTTCAAGAAAGATCAGGCTGCCCGGAATCGGCGCAAAACGTGTGAGTTCCTTTTTGCGCGCCATGGTTTTGGGTGGCAGGAAGCCTGCATAAAAGAAGTGATCACTCGGCAGACCCGACAGGACCAAAGCCACAATCGGTGATGCCGCACCCGGGGCGGCAGTGACGTTAAATCCTTCTTGCTTGCAATCACGTACAAGCTTGTAGCCCGGATCATTGATCAGCGGTGTTCCGGCATCGGAAATCAGCGCCAGTCCCTGGCCCTTGCCAAGGCGGTCCATGATTTCAGGGCGCATTTTTGCGGCGTTATGTTCGTGATAGGCGATTCGCTTGGTTTTCACGCCATAGCGCGACAGCAATTTGCCCGATGTTCGGGTGTCTTCGCACAGGATCACATCAGCACGTTTGAGGATTTCAAGTGCTCTGAACGTAATATCGCCCAAATTTCCGATTGGAGTAGCGACAAGATAAAGACCAGCTGAAAGCGGCAAATGGCTTTCATCATGTTTACTTGCATCCTCGCCCGCATTACCCTGCGGTCGAAACGACTTATCTGGAGGTGAGAGTGGGTTGTCCGAAACGTCATCCGTCAAAGAACCGGATGCAGAAAGAGGCGCTGCCTTGTGACGCGTTGTCAGATCAGGATCGGTTTTCGGATCTTTTGCCGGCTTGGGGCCGGATCGCGCGCCGGACGGCATCTGTGGTTGTCCTCTCTCTCGGGCTGAGCGCATGTAATGCGACCACGAGTATCACGGACCTTTTCGGCATGCAACGTGATGGGGCTCCGGTTGAAAGCGCCAATCAGCCTGCGCCCAATACCGTTGATCCCACCAGCGCGCCTGATCAGGGCCTGATCCCTGATGCCAATCCCTGGCCGAGCGACGCCGCCTTGCCGGAAGGCGAGGGTGCCGAACTGCCGATGCTTTATAACGACGATGCTGCTGCCTTTGAAAAACGGGTCGCGTTGTTGTTGCCGCTCTCGGGCCAGCACGGGGAACTTGGCCGTGCGATGCGTCATGCGGCGGAACTGGCGATGTTTGACATTGCCGGTGATGACTTTGTTCTGATGCCGATTGATACGGCCGGAACCTATCAGGGTGGCCAAAATGCCGCGCGCGAGGCGGTTGATGCCGGGGCAAAGATGATCCTTGGCCCGCTATTTGCCGAATCGGTCAGCGGCGCCAGCGAAGTGGCCAAATCGGCCAATGTGCCGGTCGTGGCCTTTTCCAACAATCGTCGGGTGGCGGAAAGCGGTGTCTGGGTCAATGGCCTGATCCCAGAAGACCAGATTGCCCGTGCGGCTGGATATGCCACGACACAGGGGCGCTATCGTTTCGCAGCACTGTTGCCGCAGAACGATTATGGCCGCCAGATCGCAAGTGGGCTTAATACCGTTGTCTCGCGCATTGGCGGGACACTTGGCCGGGTGGCGTTCTATCAGCCCGGTTCGGAAGATTTGCAACAAACCATTCGTGACTTTGCCAATTATGACGCGCGCCGTGCGAACCTGCGCGCCCACAAGGCACAGCTTGAAGCCGATGGCAGTGCCGGGTCCAAACGTGCACTGCGTCGTCTTGAAGGGGTTGATACCTTTGGCGATCTTGATTTTGACGCCTTGATCCTGCCGGCCACCGGTGGTGAATTGCGTCAGGTCTCCTCGCTTCTGGCGTACTTCGACGTCGATCCATCAGTGGTGCAATTTATCGGAACGTTTGGCTGGAACGATCCGGGCCTGTTTGCCGAACCGGCACTCAAGGGCGGGATTTTTGCCGCGCCTAACCCGGAAAACTGGGAGCTGTTTGCCGCCCGCTTTGAGCGCACCTTTGGCAGTCAGCCACCACGTATTTCAAGCTTGGCCTATGACAGCACAGCGCTGGCAGCCCTGATGGCGCGTGATGAAAACAATATGAGCCAGCAAACGCTGACCAACCCAAGCGGGTTTGTCGGGGTGGACGGTATCTTCCGCCTGACCCCGGACGGCCAGTCCGAGCGGGGTTATGCCATCATGCAAATACAGGCCGATGGCGCAAAGGTGATTGCACCCGCGCCCGCAAGCTTCGATCAGGTATTCTGATCCGGATTTGATTAAGTCCTGAACTTTCAAACACCTGCCGGATCAAGCTTCGGCAGGTGTTTTGTCTTTGTAATTGCACAGATCATTGACGATGCAGTCGCCACAGCGCGGCTTGCGCGCCTTGCAGATATAACGGCCATGCAGGATCAGCCAGTGATGGGCATGGGTCATGAAACGGGCCGGAACCTTTTTCAGCAACGCCTTTTCAACGGAAAGCACGTTTTTACCATTGGCCATGCCGGTCCGATTGCCCAGACGGAAAATGTGGGTGTCGACCGCCATGGTATGTTCGCCCCAGGCGATATTGCGCACCACATTGGCGGTCTTGCGACCGACACCGGGCAGTTCTTCAAGCGCTTCCTGATCATTGGGAACAACGCCACCGTGCTTTTCAACAAGAATCTTGGCGGCTGCCATCACGTTCTTGGCCTTGCCACGATACAGCCCGATGGTCTTGATATGCTCGATCAGCGCTTCTTCGCCAAGATCCAGCATGTCCTGCGGGGTCGCAACGATCTGAAACAGCTTTTTGGTTGCCTTGTTCACGCCGACATCAGTTGCCTGTGCCGATAGCGCAACCGCGACCAGAAGAGTATAGGGGTTGGTGTAATCAAGCTCCCCTTTTGGTTCCGGGTCCGCATCAGACAGACGCTGGAAAAACTCTTCGATGGCGGCTTTGTTCATCGGGCGGGCCATAAGAACGTCCTTATCAAGATTGACCGGTTAAATGTTTCGGGAACCTGATGGTGGAGGTCCGCCGGAATGTTTCACAGCTTTCAAAAACGAGCTTTTCAGGTTGAGGTCCGGTAAGTCCAATTTTTGCAAGCATGTAGTTTCTGAATTCTCTTGAGAACACCGACTTGTTTTCAAGCCGCTTGGCCCAACGCCAAGACCGGCTTGTTGCCCGTTTGACAATTCTGCTACGCATTTCGGAAGAGAGATCGGAATGGTCCTCGAGTAGATAAGCAAGCGCAAGGTTAAGGTCGTGTAATACCTGTGCGCCCGCGCCATAACCCGACAAACGGCTGCCAGCTTCTTTGGGCGCAAATGCTAGAACGAGCGGAACCTGAACGAAGTCGGCGATGCGAGAGACGCGCAAGCACAGCGAATAGTCCTGAATAAACACCCTGTCGTCAGAGCCGCCGACTTTTTTGGCAAGTTCAGTTCGGACAAGTACGCAGCTTGGATTGAAATGGGCTTTTTCAATCATTGTCGCGATCGCTGTCTTGTTTGGTATCGGTTTTGGGCTGCCAAGATTTGCGGTTGGGTTCTGATACGTATCAGAACTAACCTCGACCTCTTCGATGCCTGAATGTGCCAATCCGGCGCAGGTATCTGTGATTGCACGTAGCAAAAGTTCTGTAGAATTCGGGCACAATACGTCGTCGCCGTCGACGAATTTGATAAAATCCCCGGTGGTCGCATTAATCCCGGTGTTGAAGGCGACCGACGGGCCGGAATTTTCGATCGAGATAATTCGTATATTGCGGTGCTTGCTTGCATAGGCTTCGATCCGTGGCAATGTGTCATCCGTAGAACCGTCGTTAACCAGAATGATCTCGCGGTCAAAATCACCTGTTTGGGCAAGCACGGCATCGAGCACAGGTCGAATATACTCTTGCTTGTTGAAAAGTGTTATAACGTAACTGACTTTGGTCATTGATTTTACCGCGATGAAGGATAAGCAAGCTGCCAATCTAGCGCTTGTCGGCGCAATGTAAATGGCGTTGGGTTATTGGTGCCCCAAACCCTTATCTTGGTATCACCGAGCATTCGAGAAACTGCAAATGCCAAACGTGCCGCGTTCCGCAAAACCGATCTTTCGGGTGGATTTGTTTCCGCCGCGATCGCTGTCGCGCCGAGCGGCGCGCAATATCGTCCTGTTTCTGGCCGCCCTGACCACGACCATCGGGTTTATCTTCTGGTCGGTGGGGGCCTGGCCGGTGATCGGGTTTTTGGGGTTTGATGTTGTCTTGCTGTCACTGGCGTTCTATTTCAGCTTCCGCTCCGCGCGGCAGGAAGAACGGATCGAGCTTGCACCGGGCAACCTTCGGGTGACCCGGATTTCTGTGCGTGGTGAACGTCAGGAATTTGATTTTCAGCCTTATTGGCTGCGCGTCGTTCATGAGCGTGGCGAGGATGAGCAATCTGCGTTGTTTTTGCGTACGCATGGCAAAAGTCTCGAAATTGCGCGTTTTTTAGGTGCTGATGAAAAGGAAAGTCTCGCGATCAAGCTTGAGGCCGTCTTGCGCCAAACCCGCTGTAATCCTGCCGATATCCCGGTCTAGTCGATCTGATCTGAATGTTTTGCAACCCGGTTATGAGACAATTCGAAAGCCGGGTTTTGCCCGCAAAAAACCGGTGATTTACGTTGATTTTGCCGGTTTAGAGGGGCTCTCACGGCTGTGATTGGATCAAAATTGCGGTTTAAAGGCAAAAAACACCCAAGATTCCCCACTTTGAGCGCTTGCGACTTTGTGGTGACTTTCATATATAGGTTCGCGGGGTAACGAAGAACCCCCAGAAAAATTACGTGTATTACAACCATTGGTCCCAGGAGGTCCTGCGCGGCGCTTCATTTCGGAGGCTGCGGGACGGACCGGCCGCTAAAAGAGGAACTTACTATGGGTAAGATTATTGGTATCGACCTTGGCACCACCAACTCGTGCGTTGCAGTCATGGACGGCAAAGAAGGCCGTGTGATTGAAAACAGCGAAGGTGCTCGTACCACCCCGTCAATGGTCGCTTTCACCGACGATGGTGAGCGCCTTGTCGGTCAGCCGGCGAAACGCCAGGCAGTCACCAACCCGGAAAACACCCTGTTTGCCATCAAGCGTCTGATCGGCCGTCGTTACGGCGACGCGGAAGTCGAAAAAGACAAGGATCTCGTTCCGTACAAAATCATCTCGGGCGAGAACGGCGATGCATGGGTTGAAGTCAATGGCGAGAAAATGGCACCGAGCCAGATCGCAGCCATGGTGCTTCAGAAAATGAAGGAAACCGCCGAAGGCCATCTTGGCGAACCGGTGACCGAAGCCGTGATTACCGTTCCGGCATACTTCAACGATTCCCAGCGTCAGGCGACCAAAGACGCCGGCAAGATCGCGGGTCTTGAAGTCAAACGTATCATCAACGAGCCGACCGCAGCTGCCTTGGCCTATGGTCTGGACAAGAAAGACGGCGGCACCGTGGTCGTTTATGACCTTGGTGGCGGTACCTTTGACGTGTCGGTTCTGGAAATCGGCGATGGCGTTTTCGAAGTTAAATCGACCAACGGTGATACCTTCCTTGGTGGTGAAGACTTCGACAAGCAGATCATTGATTACCTTGCCGAGGAGTTCAAAAAGGAACAGCAGATCGACCTGCGTAAAGACCGTCTGGCCCTTCAGCGTCTGAAAGAAGCTGCAGAGAAAGCCAAGATCGAGCTTTCCTCGTCGATGCAGACCGATGTCAACCTGCCGTTCATCACCGCTGACGCATCCGGTCCGAAACACCTCAATATCAAGCTGTCGCGTGCGAAGCTTGAAGGTCTGGTGGGCGATCTGATCGAACGCACCATGACGCCTTGCAAGGCAGCCCTGAAAGATGCCGGTATCACCGCAGGTGAAATCGACGACGTCATCCTGGTCGGTGGTATGACCCGTATGCCGAAGGTTCAGGAACGCGTTAAAGAGTTCTTTGGCCGTGATCCGCACAAAGGTGTGAACCCCGATGAGGTTGTTGCCCTTGGTGCCGCGATTCAGGGTGGTGTCCTGCAGGGTGACGTCAAAGACGTTCTTCTGCTGGATGTGACCCCGCTGTCGCTTGGTATTGAAACGCTCGGTGGTGTCTTCACCCGCCTGATCGACCGTAACACCACGATCCCGACCCGCAAGTCGCAGACCTTCTCGACCGCTGAAGACAATCAGACGGCCGTGACCATCCGCGTCTTCCAGGGTGAACGTGAAATGGCAGCCGACAACAAGATGCTCGGCCAGTTTGATCTGGTTGGTATCCCGCCGGCACCGCGCGGTGTTCCGCAGATTGAAGTGACCTTTGACATCGACGCCAACGGTATCGTCAACGTGTCTGCCAAAGACAAGGCGACCAACAAGGAACAGCAGATCCGTATTCAGGCATCTGGTGGTCTTTCCGATGACGAGATCGAAAACATGGTCAAGGACGCGGAAAGCAACGCCGAAGCTGATAAACAGCGTAAGGCCCTTGTCGAAGCCCGCAACCAGGCAGAAGCCATTATCCACGCCACCGAAAAGAACCTTTCGGAGCATGGTGACAAGGTTGACGATGCGACCAAGTCGGAAATCGAAAACGCCCTGTCGGCTTTGAAAGAAGCCAAGGACGGTGAAGATGCCGAAGCCATCACCACCAAGCTGAATGAACTGCAGCAGGCCTCGATGAAACTTGGCGAAGCCATGTATCAGGCGCAGCAGGAAGAAGCTGGTGACGGCGAAGCAGCAGAAGCCGATGCCTCTGCACAGGCCGATGACGGTGTTGTTGACGCCGACTTCGAAGAAGTCGATGACAACAAAAAAGACAAATAAGACGACCGCAGAGGTCGTCTTGAACGACGCCCTGTAAAGAAAAATCGGGCCGTTCCGGACGCAAGGATTTGCTGGAACGGCCCGACCGTATTTCGGAGTTACAGATGGCGAAAGAAGATTATTACGAGCTGTTGGGCGTCAGCAAAGATGCCAGCGCAGCCGAGCTGAAAAGCGCCTATCGTAAGCAAGCAATGAAGTATCACCCGGATAAGAACCCGGGCGATACAGAAGCTGAAATCAAGTTCAAACAGGTCAATGAAGCCTACGAAATCCTGAAGGATCAGGAAAAGCGTGCGGCCTATGACCGGTTTGGCCACGCAGCCTTTGAACAGGGCGGTCCCGGTGGCGGAGGCGGCTTTGGTGGCGGCTTCGGCGGTGGTTTTGGCGGCGGCGGTTTTGCCGATGTCTTTGACGAAATCTTTGGCGCCATGGGCGGCGGACGCCGCGGTGGTGGTGGATCTTCCCGCGGGGCGGATCTGCGCTACAACATGGCGATCTCGCTTGAAGAAGCGTTCGAAGGCAAGAAGGCCGAGATTACCATTCCAGGGTCTGTGTCGTGCGAAAGCTGCGACGGGACCGGTGCAGAACCGGGATCCCAGCCAGTTACGTGCCCAACCTGTAATGGTCATGGCAAGGTCCGTGCGCAGCAGGGCTTCTTTACCATTGAGCGCACCTGCCCGAGCTGTCATGGCAAAGGCAAGATGGTCAAGAACCCGTGCAAATCCTGTCACGGTGTTGGCCGCGTCGAGAAGGAAAAGACCCTTCAGGTCACCATACCGGCCGGTGTCGAAGACGGCACGCGCATTCGCCTTGCGGGCGAAGGCGAAGCCGGTACCAATGGTGCACCCCCGGGTGATCTTTATATCTTCCTTGATATTCAGCATCACCGCTTCTTCCAGCGCGAAGGGGCCAACCTGTATTGCCGGATCCCGATCCCGATGGGCAAGGCCGCCCTTGGTGGCACCATCGAAGTGCCGACGATTGAAGGCACGCGCACGCGGATCAACATCCCCGCAGGCACTCAGTCGGGCCAGCAGCTTCGTCTGCGTGGCAAGGGCATGACCATCCTGCGGTCTCAGGCACGCGGGGATATGTTTGTCGAAGTCAGCGTCGAAACGCCGGTCAATCTGACAGACCGTCAGAAAGAGCTTCTTGAAGAGTTTGACGAGATTTCCCGCGAACAGGGGTCGAGCCCGGAAAGTGAAGGGTTCTTCTCCAAGATGAAGGAAATCTGGAAAGACCTGACCGACTGATCGGCTTGTGTTTAAAAGATCGATATCCCAAACCCCCGGCAGCTTTGTCGGGGGTTTTATTTTGCGCAGTCGGGGCCTTGTGTTAAAGCAATTGCACGTATGAATTTGCTTGCCCGGAGGAGACCGGAAATGAAGATCGGAATTGTTGGATGTGCTGGCCGTATGGGGCGGATGCTGGTGAATGAAACCGCCAAGACCAAGGGCTGTGAAGTTGGTGGTGGAACCGACCTGCCCGGAAGTCCATTCATTGGCAAGGACGTCACCCTGATTGCCGGTCTTGAAGAAAGCGGCGTTGTCGTGGGCGATGATCCCAAGGCACTGTTTGAGGCAGTTGATGCGGTGATTGATTTCACCGCCCCGGCGGCGACCATGAAACATGCGAAACTGGCAGCCGAAACCGGCTCCATCCTTGTGATTGGCACCACCGGGCTTTCCAATGATCAGAAAGACGAGCTGAAAGTTGCGGCCCAAAAAGCGCCGATCATTTTTGCCCCGAATATGAGTGTCGGGGTTAACTTGGCCTTTGCACTGGTCGAGAAGGTGGCAAGCGTCCTTGATAAGGACGTGGCCGACATCGAAATCGTCGAAATGCACCACAAACATAAGGTCGATGCCCCGTCGGGTACTGCGCTTGGCCTTGGCGAAGCCGCTGCCAAGGGCCGTGGTGTTGATCTGGATGAGGTTTCTGTCCGTTCGCGCGACGGCCATACCGGTGCCCGCGAAGATGGCACCATCGGGTTTGCGACGCTGCGTGGCGGCGATGTGGTCGGCGATCATACGGTTGTCTTTGCCTGCGAGGGCGAACGCATCGAGATCACCCACAAGGCATCGTCACGCGAAGTCTTCGCCAAGGGTGCCGTCCGTGCCGCCAAATGGGCCGAGGGCAAGGCACCGGGGCTGTATTCCATGCGTGAAGTGTTAGGACTCTAAGCGCTTAGCTCATCAAAGCTGACCTGATACAAAAAGACCCCGCTGTAATGATCTGCAGCGGGGTCTTTTTTTGTCTTTTAGCGCTTTACGGGGGCTCTATGTACCACGCCGCAGGGTAATGTAGCCTTGGAGGAGGGCTATGATGATATCGCCATCTGGCCTCGCGTTTTTATACTGACCTGAGAGCTTCTTCTGCTTTATCCCGTCATTGATCTCTTTTACCGATAACCCGTCCTTGAGATCGTTCAGCCAAATTCTAGCTCGTTCAGAGCTTTCGGGATTTGGTTCATCAAGAACTTCGTTCAGTGCGCGGCCGGTAAGCTCAATGATCATATTTTCGTTCAGCTTATATTTGCTTTGGAATGCCCTTTCGTAATCCAAGCTTCTTCCAGAGGATTTGGACGGGTCCTTGTTAAGGGCTTGGGCTATTTCCAAGAACGGAAAGTAAGAGACTTCAACCTGTCCGTTGTCCATAGCCCAAATCCCTTATCAGTGTGCATCCGCCCAGCTATCACCGATGCCAGCATCGGCAATCAGCGGAACCGATAGATGGGCGGCGTTTTCCATGACTTCGCGGATGGTTTTGATCGCCTTTTCGGCTTCGTCTTCTGGGGCTTCAAAGATCAGTTCATCGTGGACCTGAAGCAACATGCGGGTCTTGAGCCCGGCATCGACCAAGGCACCGGGCACGGCAATCATCGCACGTTTGATGATGTCGGCGGCCCCGCCCTGAATAGGCGCGTTGATGGCGGCACGCTCGCCAAAGCTTCGGCGCATGCCGTTCTTGTCATTGATGCCACTGATATGGATATGGCGACCAAACAGCGTGCGGACAAAGCCGTGCTTTTTGGCGAATTCCTTGGCCTCGTCCATGTAATCGCGGATGCCTGGATAGATCTCGAAATAGGCTTCGATAAAGGCCTTGGCTTCTTTTTGCGGAATGCCAAGCTGGTTGGCCAGCCCAAAGGCCGAAATGCCGTAAATGATGCCGAAGTTGATCGCCTTGGCCTTGCGACGGACCATCGGGTCCATGCCTTCAATTGGCACACCAAACACCTTTGAGGCCGTTGCGGCGTGGATATCCTCGCCGTTCTTAAACGCCTCGCGAAGGGCTTCGATCTCGGCCACGTGGGCAAGAAGCCGCAACTCGATCTGCGAATAGTCGGCAGAAATCAGCTTGTGACCGGGTTCGGCGACAAAGGCGGTACGGATCTTGCGGCCTTCCTCGCTTCGGATCGGGATATTTTGCAGGTTGGGGTCATTGGATGACAAACGCCCGGTATTGACGTTGGTCTGACCGTAACTGGTGTGCACCCGCCCCGTATTGGGGTTGATGTGATGGGCAAGCGCGTCGGTATAGGTGCTTTTGAGCTTGGAAAGCTGACGCCATTCCAGAAGCTTGGCGGGCAGGTCATGGCCCTGTGCGGCAAGGGCTTCAAGCACGTCCGCACCGGTCTGCCAAGCCCCGGTTTTGGTCTTTTTGCCGCCGGGCAGGCTCATTTTATCAAACAGGATTTCGCCCAGCTGCTTGGGACTGCCAAGATTGAACGGTTCGCCCGCCATTTCGTGAATGGTTTCTTCAAGGGCGGCCATGCGCTTGGCAAAATCATCGGACAGATTTTTAAGGATCTCGGCATCGACCTTGACCCCAAGCCCTTCCATCTTGGCCAGAACCGGCACCAGCGGACGATCCAGCGTCTCATAGACGCTGGCCATATGTTCCTGTGCGATGCGGGGTTTCAGCAACCGATGCAGGCGTAGCGTGATATCGGCGTCTTCCGCGGCGTAATCGAGCGCCTTGTCGAGCGGGACCTGATCAAAGGTGATCTGGGTCTTGCCGCTGCCACAGACGTCCTTGAAGGAAATCGGCTTGTAATCGAGATGCAGCTCGGCCAGTTCATCCATGCCGTGCCCGTGGCTGGTGCCGTCAAGCACATAGGACAGCACCATGGTGTCATCCATCGGGGCAACATTGACGCCGTGGCGGGCCAGAACGATCATGTCGTATTTCAGGTTCTGACCGACCTTGAGAACGCCCGGGTCTTCCAGAAGCGGTTTAAGAAGCTCAATCGCGCGCTCCAGCTTGATTTGCTTGGGGTCGTCTTTTGATTCTGCCGGATTGTCGCCGAAATCAAAGCCGCCTTGCGCCTCGCCGCTGACATGACCGAGCGGGATATAGCAGCCATTGCCGGGCTCGGTTGAAAGCGAAACGCCGACCAATTTCGCCTGATGGGCATCAAGCGATGTGGTTTCGGTATCAACCGCGACGGTGCCAAGGTATTCAGCCTCGGAAATCCAGTGCTTTAGGCGCTCTTCATCCTGCACCAGTTCATATTCGGCCTTTTCGACCTTGATATCATTCACGCCAACGCCGGCCGCCGTCGGGCTTTCAAACTCAACATCACCGCCAAATTTCGACTTTACTTTAGAAAGCAATGATTTAAAGCCGTGACTTGCGATGAAGCTTAAAAGAACTTCGGGATCGGGTTCACGCAATTCGAAGTCGCCCAGCGGTTCGACCACTGGCACATCAGTCTTGAGTGTCACCAGATCGCGTGAGACACGGGCCAGTTCGGCATTTTCGATCAGTTTCTCGCGGCGCTTGGGCTGTTTGATTTCATCGGCGCGCTCCAATAGAGAATCAAGATCACCATATTCATCAATAAGTTGGGCGGCGGTTTTAACGCCAATCCCCGGAACGCCGGGCACATTATCGACGGAATCACCCGCAAGGGCCTGAATATCAATAACCTTGTCCGGGTTGACCCCGAATTTTTCCATAACTTCGGCAGCGCCAATGGTGCGATTCTTCATCGCATCAAACATTTGCACCCGATCGGTAACAAGCTGCATGAGGTCCTTGTCCGAAGACACGATAATCACATCAGAACCCTCTGCCTCGGCCTGACGGGCATAGGTTGCGATCAGATCGTCGGCCTCAAAGCCTTCAAGTTCGATGGATGGCAGGTTAAAGGCACGCGTCGCATCGCGGATCAGGCCGAACTGCGGCACCAGTTCTTCGGGGGGCGGCGGACGATGCGCCTTGTATTCCGGATAGAAGTCATTGCGGAACGACTTGCCCTTGGTGTCAAAGATCACCGCCATATGGTCGGGTTTGGTATCTTCGCGCAGCTTCATCAGCATGGTGCAGAAACCATAGACCGCATTGACGGGCGTGCCATCGGGGCTCGTCATCGGTGGCAGGGCGTGGAAAGCGCGGAAAATAAAGCCGGAACCGTCAACCAGTACGACGCGACGCGGGGCTTTGTCGGCGGACGAACCGGTGTTGGACGGGGCGGAATCTGTCATGCGTTTCGTGCTCTTGTATGCGTTAAAAAGATTGGCCGGAAGAATGCCCGATCCGCGCCGTTAAGTCGAGTGCCGCCTGCCAAGTTCTGGCAAAAACCACCAAGGCTCCTGACAGAATTACGCTACCGATTGCCAGGCAAGTCAGGGGCGAAATCAAATATTATTTCGATTTCGAAACAGGAAAGGTAAAGTCCTCATTTACCGGGTTTTTTAGCATCATTCTTCTTTGTGCTTATCAGCTTGCCCGGGGATTGCTATGGTAACGGGTAAATTCATCCCAAGGGACATGGGAGATCGGGTTCGTGGCCCGGAAATCAAGCAAGCCGGAATTTTTGCCGAAAGGCATCGGCGTGGAAACTGCAGGTCCGGCGCGTGAGCTTTCAGAAGACATGATGCTCGCCACCCGGAAACGCAAAAAGCAGAAAGACCGTCGCAAGGCGAACGGTGGCGGATGGCGCAGCTTTTTTAGCGTCAGCGCTTGGCTGCGCTTTATCCTGACCTTTGGTCTGTTTGGCCTGATCGTTCACGGCCTGTTTGTCTTCTTTGGCATTTATGACCGTAATCAAAGCCTGCCCAATTTTGATCACTTCATCTTGCTGATCAAACTCGTGGTGTTTGTCGCCCTGATGTATCTGTTCTATGCGATGCTGATGCATTACGGCCCGATCCGTCACAAGGTGCGCGGCATCTTCTTTCTGGCTTTGGCACCTGTGGCTGCCCTGTGCATTTTCATGATATATGGTGGTGGGCAGATTTTTGGCAGTTTCCTGCCGGTCTTGCAGTTCCTGACCCTGACTGTCGGGGTGGGTGGCTTTTTACTTTATGTGCTGGGGTATACGTGGGTCACTGGGCGCAAGGTCAAACGCGAGGCCGCCAAGAACAGTGATCCTGGCCTGACCAAAAACGATGGTGCGAACAACGGCGAAAAGGGCCTTCCGCCCCCGGTGCAGGGCGATCGTCGCCGTGTGCACAAGGCGGGTAATCTGCGTCTGCGTAGCACGGATGGTGGTGAAGGTCCGACAAACGGGACGCCGCGCCGCAAGATCCAACTTCCCGACGTCTGATGTGCCGCG
This sequence comes from Thalassospira sp. HF15, assembly GCF_011806525.1. Lineage (GTDB taxonomy): Bacteria > Pseudomonadota > Alphaproteobacteria > Rhodospirillales > Thalassospiraceae > Thalassospira. Next base: position 500,520 of record NZ_JAAVKI010000002.1, read on the forward strand.
TTTCAACTGCGATCTCAATATCTTGGGCAGTAATCTTCAAGTCTTGCGACACTATCAGGCCATCAAGGCCCATCAAATCTGCGATGTCGCATGGATTACGTCACATCAGAAAAGTTTTTTTTAAGATCAGCCTGGTGTGGTCCGTTGTTGAACCATGACCTGAGCATAATGGGCCGGGAAGCTGTCAGGAATGGTGTTCGAGGACCAGACCGGCAAGATACAGCGATCCAAGGATCAGAACCCGTTTCGGGGTCGGGCAGGCATCCAGAAGCGGGGTAATCGCCGCTTCAAATCCGTCGCAAGCAAAGGCTGGTGAAATACCGCACGTAATCGCTGCATCGCGCAGGGTTTCGGGCAGATGCGCCTGATGTTCGCCGGGGATCGGCACACCGGCAAATGCGTTAATGTGCATTGCTAACGGTTTGAGGAACGCTTCGGCGTCACGGTTATCAAGCATGCCCATGATGACGGCGGTATCGCCCGCTGGTTGGCGCGACAGCCAATCGGCAATCGCCTCGGACGCGGCAATGTTATGGCCACCATCCAAAATCAGATCGCAGCCGTCCGGCAAGGCATCGCAAAGCGGGCCCTTGCTGAGTTTTTGCAACCGTGCCGGCCAGCTTGCAGTTTCCAGACCACGGGCAAGGATGTTGGTATCCATGCCGTCACAGCCCGGAATCTGTGCTTTGCGTACCGTGGTAATCGCGGTGGCGGCATTGGTGTATTGATGGCGTCCGGGCAAGGCCGGATGGGGCAGGTTGATATGGTCGGTGCCGATGCGGATGGCAAAGCCGTCTTCGCGTTCCTCGGTAACTTCAAAATCATTGAAGATCGGGGCAGAGATGCGATTGGCGTAACAGGCCAATTTGTTAAAGGCCTCAAGGCTTTGCGGTGCGATAACGCAGGGAACGCCGGTTTTCATGATACCGGCCTTTTCGAATGCGATCTTGGCGATGGTATCGCCCAAAAACCCCTGATGATCGAGCGAGATCGGCGTGATCACGGTTGCCGCAGGAGCATCAATCACATTGGACGCGTCCACACGTCCGCCCAGCCCTGTTTCAAGCAGCAAAACATCAGCCGGAGCGCGCGAAAAAGCGAGGAATGCGGCAGCCTGGGTGATTTCAAAGAACGTGATCGATTCCCCGTCATTGACCGCCTCGACCTCTTCAAGAAGGTCACATAGCGCGTCTTCGGAGATCATTTCACCGGCAAGGGTGATGCGTTCATGAAAGCGCACCAGATGCGGGGAGGTGGAGCAATGCACACGTAGCCCGGCAGCCTCATAGATCGCGCGGAGATAGGCAAGGGTCGATCCCTTGCCGTTGGTGCCGGCGATATGAATGACAGGCGGAAGGGCAAGGTGCGGATTGCCAAGCTTGTCGAGAAGCCCGGTAATCCGCCCAAGCGAAAGGTCGATGACTTTTGGGTGCAGCTTGCCCAGACGGGCAAGGATTGCGTCGCTCCGCACCAAGTTACTTGTCCGCAGCCGGTGCTTTGGATTTGGCGGCCTTTTCCTTGGCGTCCTTGATCGGGACTATGGAAGCACCCGGTTTGGTGCGACGGATCATGTCGATCAGGCGGCCAAAGGTCGCGTTCAGTTCCGAACGCGGCACAACCATATCCACCATGCCATGTTCCAGAAGGTATTCGGCCGTCTGGAAGTCGTCTGGCAGTTTTTCGCGGATGGTGCTTTCGATCACGCGACGACCGGCAAAGCCGATCTGTGCGCCCGGCTCGGCGATCTGAATGTCGCCCAGCATGGCAAAGGATGCCGAAACACCGCCGGTGGTCGGATCCGTCAGGAGCACGAAATACGGCAGACCCTGTTCCTTGACCTTTTCAATCGCGGCCGTGGTACGTGCCATCTGCATCAGGCTGAGAATGCCTTCCTGCATACGCGCACCGCCCGAAGCCGGGACAATGATCAGGGCTGCATCCTGCACGCAGGCCAGTTCGGCCGCAGCAACGATGCCTTCGCCCACCGCGATGCCCATTGATCCGCCCATGAAGGAGAAATCGAAAACGGCAATAACGGTTGCATGCCCACCAACTTCACCATGGGCCACAGCCAGCGCATCCTTGAAGGTTGCTTTGGCCTGTGCGGCTTTGAGGCGGTCGGTATATTTTTTCTGATCGCGGAATTTCAGCGGATCGACCGGAACATTCGGCAGTTCGATGGTCTGGTACTTGCCACCATCAAACAGGGTCGCGAGACGGTCCTTGGCGGAAATCCGCATGTGATGACCGCAATGCTGGCAAACATGATTGTTCTTTGCCAGGTCACGATGGAAGATCATCTGTTCGCAGGATTTGCACTTGTGCCAGAGATTTTCTGGCACATCGGTGCGGCGAACAAGTTTCTGAATCTTTGGACGGACGAATTCAGTCAGCCAGGACATATCGGATACTGATCCTTGGTTCTGTCTATATCGGTTCGATCAAACGCAGCGCAGGCTATTTGCGCGCGTTTCGGACCCCGTTTGCAAGTTCACTCACAAGGTCGGTAACCATAGAGGCGGTCTTATCGGTGGCCTTGCCATTTTCGTCAAGACTTTCGGCAATTTTTGATACGATTGCCGATCCAACGACAGCAGCATCTGCCTGTTTTGCCACGTCTGCTGCCTGGGCTGCGGTCTTGATGCCAAATCCGACCGCAATCGGAAGATCGGTATGGCGCTTCAGGCGTTCCATTGCTTCGACGATCTGCTCGTTGCTGGCCGATCCGGCACCGGTCACGCCAGCAACCGAGACATAGTAAACAAAGCCCGAGGTATTCTGAACAAGTTTCGGAAGACGCTTGTCATCAGAGGTCGGCGTGGTCAGACGAATGAAGGACAGACCCTTTTCCACGGTCGGAACGCAAAGTTCTGCGTCTTCTTCAGGTGGCAGATCGACGACGATCAGGCCATCAACCCCGGCATTGCGGGCATCTTCAAGGAATTCAGCAACCCCATAGATATAGATCGGGTTGTAATATCCCATCAGAATGATCGGCGTTTCGTGGTCCTGATCGCGGAAGCCCCGCACGAGCGAAAGCGTCTTGCGCATATGCATGCCTGCGGCAAGCGCACGGTTCGATGCTTCCTGAATGGCAGGGCCATCGGCCATCGGATCGGTGAACGGCATGCCCAGTTCGATGATATCGGCACCGGCTTCGGGCAGGCCCTTGAGAATCTCAAACGATGCTTCGGGGTCCGGGTCGCCTGCGGTGATGAAGGTGACCAGACCTGCACGGCCTTCTTCCTTGAGCTTGGCAAAACGTTTTTCGATGCGGTCTTTGCCGCCGATGATCGCGTCGCTCACAGTTTAACTCCCAAAGCTTCGGCCACAGTGAAGATGTCTTTGTCACCACGTCCACACAGGTTGACGATGATGATTTTGTCTTTGCTCATTTTCGGTGCGATTTTCATGACATGCGCCAGTGCGTGACTTGGCTCAAGTGCAGGAATAATACCTTCGCACTCAGAACACAGCTTGAATGCTTCAAGTGCTTCTTTGTCCGTGATCGCGACGTAATCGACACGTCCGATATCCTTGAGCCAGCTATGCTCCGGACCGATGCCAGGATAATCAAGACCGGCAGAAATCGAATCTGCTTCGGTGATCTGGCCATCATCATCCATCAAAAGATAGGTGCGGTTGCCGTGCAGGACCCCCGGTGCGCCTGCCGTCAGGCTGGCGGCATGCTTGCCGGTGTGAACGCCGTGACCGGCGGCTTCGACGCCAGTGATTTCGACATCCTTGTCATCAAGGAACGGGTGGAACAGGCCAATGGCGTTCGAGCCACCACCGATGGCAGCAACCAGAAGGTCCGGCAGGCGCCCTTCGGCTTCCATGATCTGTTCTTTGGCTTCGTTGCCGATGACCGACTGGAAATCACGGACAAGCTCCGGATACGGGTGCGGACCGGCAGCCGTTCCGATGATGTAGAACGTATCAGCGACATTGGTCACCCAGTCACGCAGCGCTTCGTTCATCGCGTCTTTCAGCGACCGTGAACCCGATTCGACTGCTTTGACCTCAGCCCCCAGAAGCTTCATACGAAACACGTTGGGCGACTGACGTTCAATGTCCTTGGCACCCATATAGACCGTGCAGGGCAGGCCGAAACGTGCGCAAACAGTTGCGGTCGCGACACCGTGCTGCCCGGCGCCGGTTTCGGCGATAATCCGGGTTTTGCCCATGCGCATGGCCAACAGGATCTGCCCGATACAGTTATTGATCTTGTGCGCACCGGTATGGTTGAGCTCGTCACGCTTGAAATAGACCTTGGCGCCGCCAAGTTCTTCGGTCAGGCGTTCGGCGAAATAAAGCGGACTCGGGCGGCCCACATAATATTTCAGGTAATAATCCAGCTCTTTGTGAAATTCCGGGTCATTCTTGGCGTCTTTATAGGCCTGCTCGAGCTCAAGAATCAGCGGCATCAGGGTTTCGGCGACAAAACGTCCGCCGTAATTGCCAAAATGCCCGTCTGTATCGGGTAAGGTGCGGTAGCTGTTGGGCTTGGGCGATGAAGACGTCATAGAAATTCCCCGTGGGTAGACCGCAAGAACTGCGGCATAGACTGGCGACGACTGATTAATCCGCAGCGCAGACAGGGTTTGTCGCGCTGGCTGGTTACTGTACCCCGAAACGGGTGTAACGGATTAATGGGCGGCGTGCTCGGCCAAGGATTTGTCGAAGATATATTTTTTCGAGCAATACGGGCAGACCACCTCGCCTTTTTCCTCAAGATTAAGGTACACGGTCGGGTGCCCAAGGTGACCTTTTCCGCCGTCACAGGCAACATTTAGCGTGCCGACTTTGATTTCTTCGGTGATCTTCATATATCCAGTTCCAAGTTTGCCATTTTCAGGCTTGTATGACCATCGGGATTGGCCACGCAGCGTGGACAGCATTGACCCCGGTTTCCCGGGAATGATACCGATTGGCCATATTCAATCAATACTTCCGCGTGCTCATGGCGCCCCATGGTCTTAGCGCAAACAAGCGACGCGGAAAAGAGTGGAGATCACTGACATATGACTGCAATGCCCGACTATGCCATCGAAGTCGAGGGGCTGACAAAGGTCTATAAGGGATCAAACGGCGAAAAACTTGCCCTTGATAACGTTTCGCTGAAGATTCCACGCGGCTCGTTTTTTGCTCTTCTGGGCCCGAACGGTGCCGGAAAGTCTACGTTTATCAACATCCTGGCTGGTCTGGTGACCAAGAGCAGCGGTACGGCAAAAATCTGGGGATATGATATCGAAGCCCAGATGCGGGCCGCGCGCTGTTCCATCGGGATCGTGCCACAGGAACTCAACCTTGATGCATTTTTCACCCCGCGTCAGGTGATGGAACTGCAGGCGGGTCTTTATGGTGTTCCTAAACCGGAACGCCGCACGGACGAGATTCTTGCCGCCCTTGGCTTGTCGGACAAGGCTGATTCGTATTCCCGTTCCCTTTCGGGCGGGATGCGTCGTCGTCTTCTGGTCGGCAAGGCGATGGTTCATACCCCGCCAGTATTGGTTCTTGATGAACCGACTGCGGGTGTTGATATCGAACTGCGTCAGCAGCTTTGGTCCTATGTCAAGGAGCTCAATGCCGCTGGTGTCACCATTGTTCTGACCACGCATTACCTTGAAGAAGCCGAAGAGCTCTGTGACGAGATCGCGATCATCAATCAGGGCAATGTGATTGCCCATGAAGACAAGCGCAGCCTGCTGCGTCGGATCGATCACAAGACGCTGGTTCTGACCGTGAATAATGAGCTGAACGCAGTACCCGATGCCCTGTCGCCATGGGGCGCAGAGCTTAAATCGGAAAACCAGATCGCCCTGCATTATCGCCCCAGCAATACGCAGATGGCAGAAATCCTTGAGGCGATCCACGGCTGCGGCTTGGCGATCAAGGACCTGTCGACCGAGGAAGGCGATCTTGAAGACATCTTCCTGAAGCTGACGCGTGACAACAATAAAGCGCGCGCGGGTCAGGCTGCATGATCCTGCGTGCCTGAACTTATTCAGTTATCTGGCCAGATATGCAAAACCCCGCAAAAAACTTGCGGGGTTTTGTTTGATTGCTGTTTTGATCTGCTCGACTACTTGAACCTGCTAGAGGCCATTTTCATCGCGGTTTCAAGCGAGTCCCAAGCGTTATCCATGCCAGCTTTCAGGTCTTGCCAGGCGGTATCGCTTGATTTTTGCAATTGCCGGAGCTTCTGCTCGGCGTCCTCTTGCATGGCGCGGAGCTCTTGGACTTGTTTCTGATATTGCAGTTGTGCATCGGCTTCTGCCGCGTCAGCCTGCGCCTTAAGCTTGTCAACCTGGGCGCTCCACTCTTTGAGTTGGGCTTCCAGTTTTTTCTCGTAAGCTTCTTTCATGCTCATGGTCGTATCCTTTCGTTGAAAAACGTGTGGAACGATCGATATGGCAACAAGGCATAATACCCAATGTCTGCATCTGTCATTGGATTATAAAACCCGCTGAACCGCTTGCAATTCTAATGGATTGGTCCGGTTGGTTAAACCTTAAACCAGAATTTCCCCAATAACGCGCGTTTCCATTTAAAATATCTAATTTGCGACAATAACTTGCGGGCGCAGGCATTATAATCTTCATTGAGTGGTTCTGTTTCCCGCTTAGGGTTGGTCACCGTCTTGTCAGCGTGTTTTATGCTCCCCGTTGTCCGCCTCTGTGTCCTGTTGCTGTTTGCCGGGATGATTAGCGCCTGTGCGCCAACCATCCATCCGGCCGGCCCACCGATTGCCCAAATATCCCTTGAAGATGAAGCCTATATTGCCAGTGATGGCACGAAGCTTTCGCTGCAAAGCTGGGGCGATCTGGAAAATCCGAGTGCGGTGATCCTTGGCTTGCACGGAATGGGCGATTACGCCAATGCCTTCATGGAACTTGGTGAACAAATCGGCCCGCGCGGGATTGCGATCTATGCCTATGATCAGCGCGGATTTGGCCGTACGCCAACGCGACCGTTCTGGGCCGGGGCGGCGAGCATGGTCAATGATGCCAGTGATGCCTTGACGCTGCTGCGCGCCCGCTACCCCGATACGCCGATTTACCTTCTCGGCAATTCGATGGGTGGGGCGGTCGCGATCATTGCGGCTGCGACGCGCGGGCATCTGATGGACGGGCTGGTTCTTGTGGCACCGGCGGTTTGGAACCGTGACATGATGCCGTGGTATCAGACAGCCCCGCTTTCGATCTTCTCGCACAGCCTGCCTTGGTTGCCGTTGACCGGGCGGGGGCTTGATATCTGGCCGTCGGACAATATCGAAATGTTGCGTCGCCTTTCGCGCGATCCCTACATGATGTCATCAGTGCGTGTGGATATGATTGCCGGTGTTGCCGATATCATGGATATGGCACGCAAGCGGGCCAGTGACATTTCCGTACCCACCCTTTTGCTTTCGGGTGAGCAGGATCAGGTGATCCCGCCCGACGCGGTCGAGGCCCTTGATAATGAGCTATCAAGCCTTGGGTTGCCGGCCTATCAGCGCTGTCTGTATGACGCGGGTTATCACATGCTTCTGCGTGATCTGAACGGGCCGGTGGTGATCGAGGATATTCGGCGTTGGGTGACGGTCGAGCAAACCGAACAAAATTATTCCTGCACAATCAAATGATTGTATTTTGACCCTCGTTTGCCGATCAGGTAGCCTTTTTTAAGGTCTGGTAGACTTTTTTAAAGAGTTGCAATGCATTATGCGGGTTGTCGAACCGTTGCTTCGTTCCGATATGCCAAGCAGCGATTGACGGTGCAATATCACTTAACCGGAGGATCAGGACCGGCATGCTAAGGACCATTCGGGCGAAGTTCCTGGGTGTCGCGGCCTTTTTTGTCGTGTGGCTCGTCGTGGCCACCGGGTTCTCCGTGATCCAGTCCCTTGGCATCAATGGCGATCTTGAGGCGGTGTCGCGCTATGTCACACCGGTAAAGGATTCCCTTTCCGATGTGCGTGCGCGCCAGCTTGAACAGATTTCGCTGATCGACCGTTACATGCGTGTGGTCGAAAGTGACGGGCCGCAGACATCGCTTTTGAATGGCATCGAGATCGAAATCGAAGCCAAGCAAACCCAGATCGAACAGGCTTTCCGCAAATCCTTTACCTTTGCCGCCCTTGGACGCGCACAGGCATCCGGTCATTTTGACGAAGGGGTGCTGCTTGATCTTGATGTGCGGATGCGTGAATTTGCCGATGTGTCTGCACAGTTTTCCCTTGGTGTTGAACGGCTTCTTGATCAGGTGCGCGCGGGCAACCTGCCCGATGCCGGGGCACAGGAAAAGACCGTGCGCGGTCTGCACCGGATTATCGTGCTTAACCTGCGCAATGAAATCCGTCTTCTGGAAGACTATGCCGCGCAAACGGTTGAAAACGTTTCCAAGCGCGAAGATTTCCTGATCCAGGCCGAATTCATCATGATGCTGGCCGCGGTCATCATCGGCATTTCGCTGGCGTATTACATGGCGCATGCGGTGGTGGTTGCCGTGCGCAAGACCACGAATGCGCTGAATTCCATTCAGTCGGGCAAGCTCGATACCAAGCTTGAGTTCAGCTCAAAGGGCGATTTTGGTCGCTTGGGCGATGCCTTTAACCGCATGACCCGTGAACTCCGCGTACGGTTCCGCATGCGTGAACGGTTTGGCAAATATGTTGATCCGAAAGTCATCAATAATCTTATTAATCAGGAAACCGCGCTTGAGAACTCCGAAAAGCGCGTAATGACGGTCAGTGTCGTGAACCTGACCGGGTTTGATTGGCTGGCCGAACATACCCCGCCCGAAAAGCTTGTTGATTTCCTCAATGACTATCTGACGGCAATGACCGAACCGATTGCCAATCACAGCGGCATTATCGACAACTTTGTTGGCGACCGGGTGATTGGCTTCTGGGGCCCGCCATTCTGTGGCGAGGGCGCCCATGCCGGTCACGCCTGTCAGGCCGCCCTTGAACAGGTCGCACGTTTTCATGCGCTTAAAACCAAATATGCTGATCTGATTGGCGATCATGGCCTTGAAATCCGCATCGGGATCGCGACCGGTGAGGTGGTTGTGGGCTCCATCGGGACGGACAAATCACGTGCTTATACGGTGGTTGGCGATTGCGTGAACTATGCCAACCGTCTGGAAAAGGCCAACCGGGTCTATGGTACGCAAATTCTGGCCTCGCACGAAACCGCCAGCATGGCCTCGGGTGAGGTTGAAATGCGTGATCTTGATCATGTCGTGCTTCTGGGCACGGAAAAGGTCGTGTTCCTGTATGAAGTCCTCGCCCCCGGTGGGCAGCTTTCCGAGGAACGGCGCGGATGGCGCAGCAAATACGAAGCCGCTATGGCGCATTACCGTGATGGCAATTTCGATGCGGCCCGCCCGCTTTATGAAGAAGTCATGGAATTTGATGACAGCGACTTCGCCGCCCAACTGATGATGAACCGGATGGAACGCCTTGAGCGGCGCGAACAGGACCGCGAATGGAACGGGACATGGGTGGTGCGCGATCCGTATGAACGCCGCGATGTAGAAAGCTGATTGCAGGCTTTCCGCGCCAACGTTACCTTAACCATGATCGGTGATCATTAAGGCCGCAAACGGGTTCGAAAACCCTTGCCCGTTAAGGCCAAAACCTGTATCACCCATCGCACTCGGGCCACATATTCCAGTCATGGCCCCACATATTGCGCACCCGTAGCTCAGCTGGATAGAGCGTCGCCCTCCGAAGGCGAAGGCCACAGGTTCGAATCCTGTCGGGTGCGCCATCTTTCCTTTTTGAATTCACTTCCAATGTCTTGAAACGATTCGTGAGCGCATTGTGCTTCGACGTCTGTCATTGTTGCAGCGTGATGAAATTTAATATTTTGGGACTCGCATGGCTTTTCGTTGGAATCCTGCGGTTTCAGGAAGTTTATCAATACAGGATTCCAAGCATAGCGCGTACTTGGAAAACGTTATCTGTTTCATTTCAAGTCGCCTAAATATCTCCATCACCAGTCGTGGGATAGAGTCGGTAAACTTCAGTTCGACCAACACCTCACTCGGTGAGGTGATAAAATCCATACGTTGGCCCGCATTTTTAAGATTGAAATCTAGGTTCCCGGATATCCGGTGATCGAAGGTTATCCTGACATTCGGGAATATATGACTATTGAGCGGTTCTCGGAAATACAAGACTGTAACCGCTGGTCGAAGAGCAAGACGCAGCCACATAAACTCGAAATCTCGCAGTGCTTCAAGCTCTCCGTCAGCGACAAAATTTTCCCCGTCGACCAGTCCTTGGGCGCTGATTAAATCAATTGCTGCTCTGCGCTTTTGCACCGTTTGCCCATGACGCCCCTTGAGCTCAAGAAACCATTGATCGGGTTTCGCGGCCAGACTTGGAAGGTGCGCCCGCAAGCGCGGCTTGACACGTTCCAGTTGTCCTTCGAGTTTTTGGCGGTAAAAGTAGTACCTCGGAGAGTCAAAGTAGATTGAGTAATTGAAATAACCACTTTGTCCTTGGGTGTTTTCATCTGTAACAAACAAATCTCCCAAAGCGTCTCGTAGATCTAAAGCTTTCTTCTGGGATACAAGGTACTTGACCTCAAACCGGTTCGTAAATGTTCGATGAAGCATCTAGGACCCAACATTGATGGTTATTTTGCCTTGGTCTTCAATCAGGGTTTCCAAGCCTATCGAGGCCGTTGCAGTAACTTGGCCTCCATCAATGGCACGGATATCAACAATGTTGTCTTTCCATTCGCTGTTTAATACCTCAACAGAGCCAGCTTTTTCGTAACGCCAGTTCTTGTGGAAGACATCAATTGCCACTTCATTTTTGAAAAACGTAATGTTCTTCAAATTTACTTGGCTGTCATCCTTAGCGGCGACGCCAGTAACGGCATTTTCGATCTGCACAGAAGTTATCTCAATCTTGGAAGCTTCGCCGCCAGAGACACCCTTGTCCCCAACTTTTTCGAGATAGCTGTCCATAATTGAGGCTTCTGACGTCATGAAATCCAAAGCGTCGTTGCCAGCGTTTTGCACGTATATCTTGTTTAAACTTGCGCTAGAGTAGTCGAGGTCAGCGCAGTCGCCAAAACAGTCACGCAGTTTGACATTGGAAAGTGTACCAGTGCTGTGCACCAGGTGAAGAGTGTCATCTCCAACAATATTGTTGTGAATTGAAGTGTGTGAGACTGAAACATTCTTGCTCCAGCGAAACGTAACCATTCCGGAGTACTGCACGTTTAATATCGTCGCACGACTTCCCCCTGAAATGTCGGCATATTGGATATAGCTGCCCGAAGTTTCCCGCCCGTGCGCAGCGATTACTCCCCAGGCTTCATCTGGGTTTTGACGCAAAATTTTTACTGGTGATTCGCGCTCTCCTTCGATTCTCAAGGGTCCTTGTGAGACAACAGACACACCATGGGCCAATTCAATGGTTGTCCCCGCAAGAATACGAATTGCTTGGCCTGGGTTTGAAATCAGGTCTTCGTTAAGTTTGACGAGACCGGGGCCCAAGACGATTTCATCTATGTTTGGATTGGGGAAAGTCCAGATATGCTGCGATACAGGGTTATACTCGACGCTATCGACATCGATGCGATCTTCAATCCTATGCTCTGGCAAAATCGCGAGTCCTGTAACCCCATTTGACCAGATCGACGAAACCATTTCCTGAAGATCGGTCGCAGAGGTTTGGGTGAAGTGCAGCAGATAATTTTGTTTATCCGCAAACAGGTAATATTCGGGGACACGCCTGTCGTCGGTCAGGTCGTAAAAATATTCGTGGTCTTCTCTGAGGCCAGGATACAAAGTTAGCTTTGAAGCTAACAAAGGTAACACCCTTTCGGAAAACGGGATTTTCCCATAAACTGAACCAGATGGAAATTGCGACAAATCCAAATCAACCGAGGAATCTCCATTCACCGAGACAAGCAGCCAACTACCTCCGCTATCATCGGGGGATGAAGTTATTTGCAGGGCAGTGTTAGAGAGTTTGTCTCGCAGCCATGAGTCCCTCAGCTCAATCCATTTAAGAACATCCTCGCGTGCTTCGTCGAATTGACCGTTGGAGTATGGCATTCGAAACCATCCAGCAAATGTCGACATGACAAAGGCCTTGCGCCGGTCAGCTTTGACATCTGGCTCAATTTTCTCATAAAGCTCATTTAGCTCTATATGCTGTTGCTCGACGGAGCCAAAACTCTCCATCGCTTGATACAGACGTTTGTTTCGAAGGTCGTAAAACCGTGGATCTTTTAGTGCTACGTCAAGTAATGGGTGTATTTGTTCGTTTAGCGGTAGAGTGTGATCGGGGAAATGATCTTTGGTGAGTCTGTCCCTTGGCCCTGGGTACAGTGCTGTACCCAAGGCCAGGATATCTGAAGTCAGAGGCTCGAGTTTGCCGATTGATGGGTCAAAATAATAGGCGTGATTATGGTGGAAATCCGTGTGTTTTCCGCCGGTTAGGTTCAGCATGGCGATCCACGAGGCAGTTTTCTCCATATCCAGAATGGACCAGAGTGCCTCATATTTCTCAGGACCGTTTGGCATGTGGATACTAGATACCAGTTGCTCTATCGGAGAAATATATTCCAAAGCATCGAGGTCTCCAGAGACTTCAAACTGCTGTGGTGCCCAATGTCTGCCTAGTTGATCCCCGACAAATATCGGGCCGGGAATTCGTTTGTTTACACGGAGCATATTTTCGTCTTCGCGTGTTGTCATCTGATAGACACCGTAATAAGCGTCATTGACAAACAGGCGCACCATTTCGCTGTTATGACTGAGTACACCAAACTTTTTCGCGAGCTCTTCGCCGTAATAATTAGCGGCCATTGTTAGGTCTTCGGGATTTACCAGATTGATGTGGCGCTGCAGATCAATCGGGTTATCTTTCTTCAGCTTAATGCGCAAAGAAGGTTTTTCTGGTGACCAATGCCAGATGTTCCTCCCTCGGAACCGAAACTTCATTTTCCGCCATTCACCATCCGGGTATAATATTTCTCCCCGGAAATACTTAGCTTTTGCGCTTTCAGGCAGATTCGAGGCCATGTGTTTGAAAGCGTTTGGCGGTACAGAAATTCGAAGATCGCTAAGCTGAGAATTAGCTTGCAACTTCTCATCGTCAAACGACGCAGCAATGCTGTTAAACACTGTAAGTGTTGCATCATAGCTCAGAGCAGCAGCTACAAGCGCTTTGTGATACAGCGGCTCGTTAGCTTGAAGAATAACAAATCTATACTTCGCAATGTTTGAGTACGCACCGGAAAACAATACACCAAACAATGCAAGAACAATTCCTAGGGAAATCAGAGATATTCTTCGTTTTGTCATCATGTGTTGCGAGTTGTCATGTCTTCTGGGCGCGGATGTTAAAATTAAGCACTTACATTTCCTTCACCAACAAGAATACTAACGGATTCTGGGTTTACACGTTCTTCAATGGCGCTGAGAAGATCCTGATGAATTACTTTGCGTTTAAGCTCAAGTTCAACAATCACGCTTTCCATGCCTTCGCCTCGCTGCATCTTTTCGACAGCGATAATATTGTATTGGCTCGCAAATTCATGAAGTGTTTCGTTGAGCATAGGGCGATCTTGTGTCTTCATGTGCAGTTTGATGACATAACCCATATGTGCGAGGTCGCCAAACCGGAAGAACTTGAACCCCAAAAGCAGAAGGCAAAAGACAAAAACAAAAATTGCCGCGAATTGGTAGAACTGTGTGCCACAAGCCATTCCAACAGCTATTGCTGCAAATATGAAAACAAGATCTCTTGAGTCCTTAACGGGGTTCCGAAAGCGGACGATCGACATGGCTCCAACCAGTGCGAATGCACGCGCTATGTTTGACCCAATAATAATCATGATTAATGAGATAGTAACGCCAACTAGTACGATAGAATGTACAAAAGAACGAGAATAAGAATATCCACCATGTGTCATGATGTAGAATTTAGCGAGAACAATATTTAAAAAACTTGCTGCAACTATTGAGAATATAACATCAATAACGGCAATCGTTGTGATAATATTAAAGTCACCTAAGGACTCTCTTATTAGTTCATCCATTCTATGTATGCTTTCAGTGGTAACCACGCTTAAATTGTGAGGTTCTTACTTTTTGGAAATTTTCACTATAAATTTCGATTTCTGGTTTAGTACAGTTTGACGGTTGGGAACAAGGGTGAAAATGACTAAACTATGACGCAGGTTGCGGTAACAGGCGACTAATTCGTGCATTCAACTGCTTCCCAAAAGGCCAAGTAATGAAGAGGCTCATTCGCCGATGCAGAATTGAATTGGCATATCAGTTAGTTTTCGGTCTCTGCGGATTGATAAGTCAGTCTTGCAAGACCATAGTTCACAATTATTGTGAAAAATCGACACTTTGACGGACAGAGGCAATTTGAATGCGCGGCTACCTTCACGATCTTGCAGGTCATAATGTGCTGTTTTGCATGGCGGCACCGGCGGAGTATGGCGAATACCTCAAGGAGCGGTTTACGCCGTTGATGATCGGGGTAGGGCCGGTGGAGGCTGCGATCAATCTGAGCGCAGCTCTGACCGAATTAAAGCTGTCGGATGATTTGCCTGATCTTGTGGTGACGCTGGGATCGGCAGGGTCGCGCACGCTGGAGCAGGCAGAAGTTTATCAGGCCGTTTCGGTATCGTATCGGGATATGGATGCGTCGGTCCTGGGCTTTGAGAAGGGCTGCACACCGTTTGTTGATTTACCAGCCGAAATCGACATGCCGCACCGTATACCGGGCATTCCTGAAGCCCGTTTGTCGACCGGGGCCAATGTGGTGTCGGGTGCGGCCTATGACGTGATTGATGCGGACATGGTCGATATGGAAAGCTTTGCCATCCTGCGCGCCTGCCATAAGTTTAATGTGCCGTTGATTGGCCTGCGCGGCATTTCCGATGGTAAGGAAGAGCTTTCCAAACTGTCAGACTGGACGGCCTATCTGCATGTGGTTGACGAAAAACTGGCCGGTGCTGTTGATGCACTGAAAGCCGGGTTGGAAAGCGGCGAGATCATACTGCCAAAGGCCTGATCCCGCCACTACATTCATATATTGCCAAATCGTTTCGATTACGTACCAGACCTTATCTGATCAAGAGTTTTGATTGGGGTGAGCGCCTGTGGGTCGACCTGGATTTCAAGGATGGCGGGCTTGCCACTTGCGACCGCGCGGTCAAAGGCGGGGCCGAAATCCTCAGTTTTGGTGACGGTTTCACCATATCCGCCAAAGGCCTTGGCGTAGGCGGCGAAATCGGGGTTGTGCAGTTCGGTGCCCGAAACGCGACCGGGATAGTTGCGTTCCTGATGCATGCGAATGGTGCCAAACATGCCGTTATTGACCACCAGCGTGATGATATTCGCACCATATTGCACGGCGGTGGCGAATTCCTGCCCGTGCATCAAAAAGCAACCATCACCAGCAAGACAGACCACCGGGCGATCCGGATGGGCGAGCTTGGCCGAGACTGAGGCGGGCAAGCCATAACCCATCGAGCCCGACGTCGGGGCCAGTTCGGTGCGGTATTCGCGATAGCGGAAGAAACGGTGCAAAAAGGCGGCATAGTTGCCCGCCCCATTGGTGACAATCGCATTGTCAGGCAGCTTTTCGCGCAGTTCGGCGACTATATGGGCCATTTTGACATCGCCCGGGGTTTCGACCGGGGTGGAAAAGGCAATGTAATTGGCGTGCGCAGTTTCGGTCATCTCATCACGTGCAGATCCGTCTACCGGTTCCATCATGGCAATCGCCCGCAGGAAGGATCGTTGGGAGGCATTGATTGCCACATCCGGGCGATAAACCCGGCCCAATTCATCCGGCCCGCTGTAAACATGAACCAGTTTCTGTTTCGGACAGGGGATCTCCAGCAGGCTATAGCCACTGCTGGTCATTTCCCCCATGCGCGATCCGACGAGGATCACAAGATCGCTGTCCTTGATGAATTCGGCCAGTTTCGGATTGATGCCGATGCCGACATCGCCGATGAAGTGGGAATGTGTGTTGGGGATATAGTCCTGGCACCGGAAACTGGTCGCCACCGGCACATTGTTACGAACTGCAAACGATTTAAGGCTTTCAGTGGATTCACGGGTCCAGCCGCCCCCGCCGACGATCATGACGGGTTTTTGCGCCTTGGCCAAAACATCGCGGAAGCGCGAGACGTCATCAGGCGCTGTTTTGGCCTCAATCGGGACATAGGGTTTGGCGTCGAGCACCTCGGCACTGGATGACAGCATGTCTTCGGGCAGGGCCAGAACCACCGGGCCGGGGCGGCCGGATGTCGCGATGTGGTAGGCGTGGCTGATATATTCCGGGATGCGGTTGATGTCATTGATCTGCCCGACCCACTTTGCCAAGGGTTCGAACATCTTGCGGTAATCGACTTCCTGAAACGCTTCGCGATCGACCATGTCACGCCCGATCTGGCCAACCAGCAGGATCATCGGTGTACTGTCCTGATGGGCAACATGCACACCGGCCGATGCATTGGTCGCACCCGGACCGCGGGTGACCATGCAGATGCCAGGCTTGTTGGTCAGCTTGCCATAGGCCTCTGCCATGATGGCGGCCCCGCCTTCCTGACGGCAAATGATCGGATCAATGTCGGGATGATCGACAAGGCCATCCAGCACAGCGAGATAGCTTTCGCCCGGGACAAGAAAGACACGTTCAGCCCCGTGCAGGGCCAGTTGATCGACCAGAATACGTCCACCATGTCGTTGCTGCATAGATTGGCGCATCTCTGTTTTCCCGGACATGTTTTAAGAACTCCGTTGCGTGGGGCAAAGTCGGTTTTTGTGTTTATCTATTTGCCATCGTTCAATGGCGTGATCGCGATTTCATCATGGAAAACGGGCAAAGGTAAAGATGTGAGGCTGGCAAGACAGCGGAAAATCCGACCATATGTGGAGCGGTTCTAAAACCCCTGCGTTTTGATCGAAATTTCATAGTGGATTGTACTGCAAATCTGCCAGATCGTAGTGATTTAGAAGTACCTTTCCGCCACCCTGACGATATCACCGGGCATGACGATGGTGGCAAGCGTCGCCGGGATGATGACGCGCGAGGCATCATGACCGCGCAGGATTTCGATATCATTTTCATCCCCGCGATAGGTCAGGCCGCCACCAACCGCGATGGCATTCAGGACATTCATGCCCGGGACATAATCATAGGATCCCGGTTGATTGACCTCCCCCATGATGAAGAACGGGCGAAAGGCGATGATTTCGACTGCGATATCTGGATGGCGCAAATAACCGTCCAGATAGGCATCATGGATTTTCTGCCGCGCCTGATCTGTGGTGAGATTGCGGACATCAATCGGTCCGATCAGCGCCAGATTAAGCCTGCCCATCGCATCGACCTTGAATTCACCTGACAGGTCCGGTTCGCCAAACACAGTGACGCGCACCGTATCGCCACTATCCATGACATAGATGGTCTGAGCAGCTGCCACCGGCGCGATCAACAGTGTGAAGAGCAGGCTCAGGACAGCACAAAGGTCTCGGTGTATCGATCCGGGCATCAGGCTCTTGGTGGTCATCTACATCTCCAGCTTGAGGCGGATGTGGCTTTGCAGGCGTTCATAATCTTCGCCGGTGCTGTTTGAATTTCGCAGCTCATAGTCAATCCCGCCTTCAATTTGGACAAAGCGATTGAGGTCATAGCGCATGCCAAGCCCATACTGACTGATCGTGTCACGTCGGCTGGTCTGTTGATAGTTTTCAGCGCTGTAGGCGGCATTGATTGAAACGCTAAGCCAGCGGCGCAGTTCATGGGAAAGTCCTGTGCCGGCCTCAAAGGCCAGAATGCCACTGGCCCCGGTCTGGGTCGTTTCGCGCACGGTGCGCGCGGCATTGAACGTGATGTCGGTCAGGCGAGTCATCGACCAGTCAAAATCACCACGCAGGGTGTAATCGCCAATGTTGCCAAAGGCCGGATCAGCATAAGACTGGCTCATCCAGCCCGCCGCCAGATCGGCCCTGATCAAATCGGTCAGATCAAGTCGGATGCCGCCAAGCGCCTGATAGCCCGATGAATCGCGGATGCGCCCGCCGTCATCGGGGGTACGGTCATATTGCCGTTGGTTAAAGCTGACCTCGCCATAGGCTTCGCGGCCAAGATCAAGCGGCATCAGAACACGCAGGGTTTCGCGCAATTCAAGACGGTCACGATCATCGTTGCGGATGCGCGATCCGTTGCGTGCCGTACTGTCATCAAAGGCAAGACGGCGAAGTGAAAACTGTGATTCATAATGCAGGCCATTGGCCACATGGCGTCCGCCAAGCCGGGCATCGATATCGCGGTAGATCACCGGTTCTGTCGCGCTGGTCGGGACATCGTTGTTGCCACGCGGGTCATGGGCGCGTTTGACATCAATCGCGCCTTCAAAGGACGTTGGGCCAAGCTCAAGACTGCCCGCCGCCTGAACTTCAAGGTCTTGATAATCATCGCTGGATGAATCGGCAAAAAAGCCCAGCTCACCGCCCGCCGCCAGATGCAGATGAAAAGCCCGCCAATCACCCTGAACGGTCAGACGCGGGGTCAGGGTTGTGATGACATCGCTGGTCGGGTTGGTATCGCTTTTATAAATGTTGCTGTCATATCGCGTGCCGGTATCAAGCGACGGGGTTGCAAGGACGCGTCCCAACCGGATGCCTCCGGGGTATTCTGGTTCATCCATCCCGCTGGCGGATGTCGGTATGCACGCGGATAGGAGCAGGATTGGCAACAAATATCTTTGCATTATACCATACGCCGGTGACAACGAAGACAGGGTTGTGGGCCAAGGCAGTTTTTGCGGTATCGCGCTGGTCGTAACAGCATTTTGAGCGGCAGGGCGGCTGTGCGGATCAGGATTACAACATCAAGAGCAAGACTGTGACGGGCGATATAGTCCAGATCGCAATTTAGGCGCCCGCGCAACTGATCGGGTGTGCAAACCGGGCCGCGCCAGCCCTGAACTTGTGCCCAGCCGGTCATTCCCGGTTTGATCACAAGCCGGCCTGCATAATCCGGAATATGCCGGGCAAAGCTGTGGTGATCTGCAAGGCTGTGCGGACGTGGCCCGACGAGTGACATCTCGCCCCGAAGCACATTGATAAATTGCGGTAACTCATCAAGCCCGCTGTGGCGCAATAAGGAAGCAAAGGTTTCGGCATATCGCCGAACGCGTGGGGATAGTGGACGGCAGGTTCTGTCGCGCAGGGTGCGAAACTTGAAAATCACAAAGGTTCGGCCGTTTTGACCCACGCGTTTCTGAACGAAAAGCGGTTTGTTGAAGCCCAATCCAAACAGTACTGCGCCAATAATGACAAGGACCGGGGAAAGAACAACCAGACCGATCCCGGCCAGCATACAATCACACAGGCGTTTGACACATCCGTCATGAGAGGCAATCGACCGATTACAGATTGGCCGCAGTTCTGATGTGTCTGTATCCCCTATCAATCCGGATGCCTCACCTCAACAGTTAAGACCCTGATATTTCATAACTCAGGGTAGATATATTGGTGGCGTTTTCAAGTTTTTATGGTGTGGGTCTTTGGTTGAATGGGTTGATTTATGCCCAAAATTTCCGCGCGTTAGCGCAATGACGGGATGCTTGAAAGCACCGTTTTCATCAGTTGTGGCTGGCGGTTCACACCGGTCTTGGAAAAGATGGTTTTAAGATAGGTGCGCGCGGAACTATGTGAAATCCCGACAAGTTCTGCTGCCTGATCAAGGGCCAGTCCTTCGGCCAGTTTTTGGGTCAGTTTGGCTTCGGAGCGCGTCAGTCCGAACAGATCCATCAAATCGTCAATGGCTGGCGGGCGCTGTTGGGTCGGATCGACCAGAATGATCATGAAGCTCTGTTTGCCGTCGGCCTTTTTCGGCACGCGACGGATCAGAAGCGAAAGCTTTTCCCCGTCACTTTCAAGCGAGAAGCTCTGATGGCTGCGCGGTACATTCTTTCCGGGCGGGGACAGAAAGGCTGCCAGTCCCTCGGGGCTTGGATCAATGATCAGGCGCCCTTGGGATCCGGACTGCACCAGCGACGATCGTCGCAATACGTCGGCCCCCTGCGAGTTCAGATGAAGGATATTGAGGTTCTCATCAACGGCAATCACGCCCAGCTCAAACAGATCAAGAAATTCGGTCGGCAGGGTGTCTTCGCTTTGACCAAGACGACTTTTGATCTCGGCCTCGATGTCATCAAGCATCGTTTCAAGCATGGTCGGCTTTGGATAGAAACGAAACACTCCCAATTCATTGACTGCCAGCAATGCTGATTGCAGATCGGCATATCCCGTCAGCATCAGAATGAGCAGGTCCTTGCGGGCCGTGCGCAGCTCGGCAGCAAGTTCGAGACCGGTCATGCCGGGCATATGAATATCGAGAATAACGGCTGAAATATCCGCATCCGCCGCAATCGCATCGCGCGCGGCAAGCGGATCATTGAAAAAGGTGCCCTCCCAATCCGGACGCAGGCGGGCAAAATTGCGACGATGAGACGAGAGAAGGTTTTCGTCATCATCAACAAATGCAATCCGGACCGTCTTTTTGGCCGTCATTAAAGGTGCCCTCCACAAATGGGGATGTTGGAGCAAGCTAGTCTGACATTAATCTCCGGACCTTCAAAGCCCTGCTGTTTGTATATCACGCATTTATGGGCCTCTGTCTGAGAAGATTTTCGCGGTGATCCGCGTTCCGGAGTTGTCCATTTATGGATAAGGTTGAAAAACAACGCCCCGTCGTTCTGATGGTTGATGATGATGAAAAGTTGCTGGCTGCGGTGCGCCGCACCCTGTCGGTGTGCTTTGAATTTGTCACCCATACGGACGGGCAGGCGGCACTGGACTGGCTCGCGCAAAACCGCGAGCGGACCGACCTGATCATCGCCGATCTGGTCATGCCTGACCTTGATGGTATCTCGTTCCTTAAGCAGTCGGCGCGCATGGCCCCGAGCATTCATCGCGTGCTGCTGTCTGGCAATGTATCGAACCTGTCGCTGCGTGAAGCAATTAATCAGGCCATGGTAACCCGTGTTCTGGCCAAGCCGATCTCGGTTGCGGACCTCAAAGAGTCGATTGACCGTATTCTCAACGCAGACATGGACGTCAAGAAGGCGCCGTCAGGCCCGTCTGCACTTATGGTCAACAATGCGATCGATCGCGCAGACTTCCACACCGTCCTGCAGCCGCGTTTCCGCGCCAGTGACCTTGGTCTGTGCGGGGCAGAGGTACTGTGTCGCATGCCGTCACTTGAAAAGGAATTTGGCATCGACGAGATCTTCGAAAGCTGTCAGGACAATCCGGTGATCAATCGCCTTGGCAGTCAGTTGATGGCGATCATGGTCGATCAGGCGCCGCGATATAGTGCCCTTCTGGGGGATCAGGCCAACCTTGCGGTCAATCTGGCGGCCTTTTCGCTCAAGACCCCGCAATTTTTCGAGCTGATCCTTCGCTTTTACGAAAAGATGCGTATGCGCGGGGTCCATGTGACCTTTGAAATACCCGAACGCCAATTACTGTCCAACGATCTGGAAATGCTGGCAAATGCCACCCGTCTGCGCGAACGGGGGATCGGGCTTTTGATTGATGATTTCGGCTCGGGGAACAACTCGCTTGATTTGCTGCGCCATGAAGTCTTTGCCGGGATCAAGCTTGATCGTGATCTGGTGCGGGGCATCATGACTGATTTCCTTGATGATGCGTTTGTCGAATGGATCGCGCAGGTCTGCTCGAAAATGGGTCTGTCAATTTCTGCCAAGGGCATCGAAAACGCCAAGATCGCCGAGAAGCTGCAGCTATACGGGATCACCGAACTGCAGGGCTTCCACCTTGGCACGCCGGTTCCTCTCGAATTGTGGGAAGAAACCGCGATGGCATCGCTTCAGGCATCGGGCTAGGTAATATCGCGTCAAATTTCCGGTTTTGGGCATTGAAAAACACTTGCCGGTGACCACTCTGTATAGGCATGTGATGGAGCATGAAAACGATGATGAAAAGCACACTTAAACGGATCGTGGCCGCGATCACACTGCTTGGTTTTTTTGCCGGCCCGGCGTTGGCGGGTGGCACGCTGTCCATGACCAAGGCAGATGGTGAAACGATCCAGGTGCCCCTTCAGGAACTGAAGGAACTGCAGGCCACTGAAATCAACACCTCGACCCAGTGGACGGAGGGTGTTCAAACCTTCCGTGGTGTTGCCTTTGACCTGCTGTTTGACACCTATGGTCTGGAAGCAGACACCGTGCGTGTTTCAGCACTTAATGATTACAACGTGATGGTGCCGGTCGATATCCTGCGTGAAGACGGTGCCATTCTGGCCTATCACCTCAACGATGCCGAAATGTCGGTGCGCGAGAAGGGACCGTTCTGGGTCATCTTTCCATATGATGCAGACGAGCGGTTTCAGACGGACACCTATTGGGCTTATTCCGTCTGGCAGGTAAAGTCGGTTGATGCAGCGAATTAAGTCATTCTTTTTCAAGACGACGGGCAGGGCCATGTTTATCGCATTGGTCCTGTTTGTCGCGCTTTACGGCATTCTTTCCACGGCAATTGTCCGCCAGCTTGACGATGAGCGGTTCACCTATCGCGAAAATTTCGTCTGGGCGGTTTTTCAGGTTCAGCGCCAGTTTCTGGTGGTTCAGCGCGATATCGAGGCCGCGTTTGGCCGGGCTGGTCTGGATGACAATATCGTCGACGAGATTCTGCTGGAATATGAAATTCTGGTAAGCCGCGTCTTCCTGCTGCGCGATGGCGAAGGTTTCAAGGTGCTTTTCACAGTGCCGGAAGTTGCCGAAACGATCGAACAGCTTGAAGTCCAGATCGACAAGATCGACGCTACCCTCGCGACCATCGCCGATCCCGAAGAAAAGCTGAGCACGCTTTATCGCTTGTTGGAGCCGATGAACGAGGCGTTGCAGCAGGCGGTGGTGAGAACCACCAACTTTGTCTCGGTCTACAATGCCAACAATATCTCGGTCGTGAAGACCGACATTCAGGTTCTGTCCTATCTGTTCTTTATTGGCGTAGTCGTCATGGCGGTTCTTTGCAGCTTTTTGATCCGCCAGCGCCAGAAGATTTTTGCTGCCGATATCGCTGCCCAAAAGGCACGTCAGGAACAGGAAGTGATCGAAGAAGCCGCCGATTACGCCAAAATGCACGCCCTTGGAACACTGGCTGGCGGGGTTGCCCATGAAATCAACACGCCTGCACAATACATCCAGAACAATCTGGAATTCCTCTCGGACAGTTTTTCCGATCTGGTCGGTGCAATAGAACGCAAGAATCCGAGCGAACCGGCACGGCTCAATCTTGAAAAAGACAAGATCGACTTCATTACCGAAGAAGTGCCGATGGCCATAGATGAAAGCATTCAGGGTCTGAACCGCATTGCTGAAATCGTGCGTGGCATTCGCAAGTTCGCCCATCCGACCACTGATGCAGTCGAACTGATTTCCATCACCGAGGAAATCGATACTGCTGTGACGCTGACCCGTAACCAGGTCAAGCATATCGCTGATCTGGACGTTGTCATGCAATCGGATGTCACGGAGGTCAGCGGGCGCCGAAACCATCTGTCGCAGGCGCTGATCAATTTGATTGTCAATGCATCCCAGGCCATTCGCGAAAGTGACCAGCGACGGGGCAATATCGACCTGCTGGTGACGTCTGACGAGGACAACGTCTATATCCGTCTGCGCGATAATGGTGGTGGGGTGCCTGAAGAAATCCGTGAAAGGATTTTTGATTACTTCTTTACCACCAAGGAACGCGGGGTCGGGACGGGGCAGGGCTTGCCGATTTGTCGCAAGCTTATTCAGGATGATTTCAACGGCGATCTGACCTTGTCAGCGGATTATACTGACGGGGCCGAATTCGTGATCCGGCTGCCAAAACCCGATCACGCCGCGATGGCCGACACCAGTTCCGACCTTCTTGAAGGGCCGAGTGACCTTAACAGTCTTCTGAGATAGTCCGCTGAAATAAAACCAACCAGTCCGGCAGATGGAGTTCGATGTCCAATTTGGCATGAGAAATTTCAGATCGCGGTCTGCGTGATTGTTCCGTGCACGGCGCGTTCCAGCGGAACATGTTTTTCAAGGCAGGTCCGTTCCCAGACTGGCCAGTCGGCGGCCGCGCCGCATTTGGTGATATAGCCGCTGGCCAGATCGTATTTCCGGGCGCGTTTGGCACCATCAACACCGGCCTTGCGGGCAAAATGCTGTGCGGCATAGACAATCAGCAGGCTTTCCGATTGGGCCGTTGGTGCGGATTCCGGACGATGGTGAAACGCGATGTTTTCCGTGATTTGATGGGGAAAGCCCCAACAAGCGCTAATGCAGGCGGAAACAGCCGGATGGGCAAACCCCATCTCGCTGACTTCGGCCGATATGATATCGCAGTTATCGGCGTCTGCCCGCCGACGACTGGCGGCATGTTCGTCTGGCAGAACATTGGCGGTAATGACTTCGCCGATGTGACACAGAAGCGCTGCTGCACGGATCTGATCGACGGCTTCAGGAGCCAGATTTCGAAGGCGCGCGATATTGGCGGCCATCTGACCGAGGACAATTGGACGGTGAAGGGCGATATCGATCTGGTCGCTGTCAAAATTGCTTGGCTGACCCAATTCGCACCAAAGGGCACACAATGCCTTGATCGTCTCGATGCCAAGAATATCCAAAAGCGTGATGAAATCGGGATGTGCCTCTTTCGGAACAAGGTCTTCACGCCGGGCAAGCACGCCCGCGAGTGCGGTCAGTGCCGGGCAATCGTGGGCGAATTCATTAAGCTCCGTATGGCTGCTTGGGCCGCTGAATTGCAAAATGGTGTGCAAGCGCCGGAAGGTCGATGGCCACATCAGATCAGCTGGCACACGAGACAGCAGATCAACCAGCAAGGGATCGCGCAAATACCCGTTAAGGATCAAACCACGTTCGGCAGCATGAATGATGTCATTGTCGCTGCACGGCTTGGTCAGGAAGTGATGCGTGGCGGCCGCACCATTCTGAATGGCGATTTCGTCGGCATAGCCCGACAGCAAAATGCGCGATGTCTGCGGGGATCGTTTTGCGACAATGCGCAGGAACTCTGCCCCGTCCATTGATGGCATGCGCATGTCGGAAATGACCACATCTGCAGGCTGTTCTTCCAACCCGATAAGGGCCTGTTCTGCGCTTTCGTAGAATCGCACATGCCAGCTTGGCCGCTTTGAAAACATGCGCCGACGCAAACCCCGCAAGACATTGGGGTCATCGTCGACGAATATGATCGAAGCATTTTGGGTCATTTCTTTGGGCGTATCTAGGAAATCGCCGCCGACAGGCTGGCGGCGTCACAGGGTTTGCTCAGCACAATGCTGGCCCCGACGGATTTGGCTTCCTCGTTAACCTTGGTATCGTAAAACCCGGTCAGCATGATTTTGCGGGTTCCTTCCGCATTCTTGATTTCGCGGCGCTTGATTTCATAGAGCAACTCGATGCCTGACATGCCCGGCATCATGTAATCAAGGATTACCACGTCATAAGGCGTCTGTTTTCGGCCAGCTTGGGCAATCATTTGAAGGGCGTTTTCGCCATTCTCGGCGACATCAATTTGCGTCACTCCAGCACTGCGCAAGACGCGCCGCACCGAAAAGCGGACTTCAATACTGTCATCAACCAGCAGAAAACGTTTTTCTGCATTGGCTTTGCCGTAGGCATTGTCGCCCTTGCATCGGCGCAGGCCCTCGGCGATTTCAATATCATTCTGACTGTTGCTTGGTGAGGCGATGTTCATGGCGTGCCACCGAATGGATTGTACAAGATATATGTAGTGTTCAGGTGACATTTTCCACGGTTTGAGCCGTTTTCAATATCCCCATATGAGGACAGCAAAAAAACGCGGCCTGCCTGGATGGCAGGCCGCGTTGCGGATAGCGGATGTTTTCTGTTTTCGATCAGGCGGCCATGTCAAATACAAGGGCCTCTGCATCACTGGCATCATCAAAGACCAGAACGTCTTCATCCTTGATTGCTGCGCCATCACCGGCACGCAGGGTTTCACCATTCACGCTCAGGCTGCCACGTGCGACCTGTACCCAGGCGATACGGCCTTTTCCGATCTTGTGCTGCGCACTTTCACCATCATTGAGATGGGCGACATAGAGATCGGCATTCTGATGAATGGTGATCGAGTCTTCCCGTCCATCGCGGCTGCCAATCAGGGTCAGGCCGGAACCGGTATCACGCCGTGCGATTTCCTTTTCCTCATAGCCCGGCTCAAGACCGGCGGCCTCGGGAATGATCCAGATTTGCAGGAAATGCACCGGATTGGTTTTCGAATGGTTGTATTCGGAATGGCGGATACCGGTCCCCGCCGTCATGCGTTGCAGGCGGCCCGGACGGATGACCGACCCGTTGCCGATGCTGTCCTTATGTTCAAGCGCACCGTCCAGAACATAGGAAATGATTTCCATATCCTTGTGACCGTGGGTGTCAAAACCGGCACCGGGAATGACCCGGTCTTCGTTGATCACGCGAAGTGGACCCCAACCCATGCGATTGGGGTCGTAATAGTGCCCGAACGAGAAGGTATGATTGGAATCAAGCCAGCCAAACTGGGCGCGGCCACGGGTATCTGCATCAACTTTGATAAGCATTGTCTACCTCCATGAGGTTGTCTGTACTGTTGTTGAGAACAGAATACCTTTTTCCAATAAGGAGACAATTCACGTAATTATCGCCAATGTGTTGCGAATTGCGCAACAATCGACCCAGACCCAGACCCAGACCCAGACCCAGAAGGTCCCCGCCCTATTTGAGTTTTCATGTCAAACCAGCGATCCAGATGGTTGCACGACGCGTATTACAAACTAAGCTCTAGAGTTAGCAATAATGGTGAAGGGCATGACAGATCTTGAAATGCCGACACTGATGATGGTGTCCCATGGCAACAGTGGTAAAGGTGGCGACCCGGCTGGTGATCTTGCCCGGACCATTGCGCCTGACTGGAATGGTCCGGTCAGCTTTGGCTATATGCGAAGCACGCCAGCGGTCAGTGACCAGTTTGAAATGCTTAAGGCATCTGGTGCTGCCGATCGCCTGATTGTATTTCCGCTGTTCTTTAGCGAGGGCTATCTGGTTTTCGAAGAACTGCCCGCCAAGCTGCATCAGGCGGGGTTAAGTGACACTGTTATCCTGCCGCCTGCAATCAATCTGCCCGGTTTTGCTGAAATGATTGCCGCGCGCGTCCATGCATCTGCACGCAAGCGCGATTGGGATTTGTCGCAGACCTCTGTTTTCCTTGTTCCGCACGGCTTGAAGACATTGACGCAATCGCTGCCGGAAACCGCGCGACTGGCTGATCGGCTGAGCCGGATTTGCGTCGGGGCGGAAATCTGCATTGGCAATATCGAAGGATCTCCGTCGCTTGCCGATTGGCGCGATATCGGATCGCACCGCCAGGTCATCGTGGTTCCGATGCTGGCAGGTGGCGGTACCCATGCACGGGAAGATTTACCCGAACTGATTGATGCAAAATCCGGTGAAATGATCGACGTCTTGCCACCCATTGGGCAGTGGTCGGAATTGCCCGGACTGGTGTTGGACGAAGCTGAACGACATGTTGCGCGCTTTGGCGGCATGGCGGTTCCGCTTGGCCCGACCGGTCAGGATCTGTGGGGCGAACGGGTTCAACGATCCGCCTGAGGATCGCGGTTCAGCCCAAGACCGGCTTGAACCGGGTTTCAGCCGATTTCCGTAACAGATAATCGCGGAACAAACGCGCAGCACTGGTCAGGTTTGAGTCACCCTCGTGGGCAATCAGCAGCTGGCGCTTTGCCCAGTCATCGGCAATTGGCGCGCCGGCGATATTCATATGCCCCAGATATCCCGCGACCGAGCTTTTGCGCAAAAAGCCGATACCAAGACCGGCTGCAATCATCTGCCGCAAGGAGCCAAAACGCACCACGCGGATATGTGGATGCATGTCGAGTTTCATTTTGGCGGCGGCTTCTGAAATCAGATCATCGATTACCCCGCCTTCAAACAGCGAGATGATGTCGTATTTCGCAGCCTCGGAAAATTTAACCGGTTTGGGATTGTCTGCATTGGGAATCAGCGGGTGGCCCTTTGGTGTCACAACCCAGATCGGATCATCACAAAACACATCATGGGCCAGACTGCCAAGCGGACTGTTATCGGCCAGAATGGCAAGATCAGCCCGACCTTCGCGGACGGCCTCGGCACTTTCGCGCGATGTCAGTTCGCGGACATCGACCGATATATGGGGAAAATCGCGTTCAAAATCGGCCAGAAAACCCGGCAGGCCCGTCAGGATCGCCGAGGTCACGGCGGCAAGATAGATCTTGCCCTTTTCGCCTGCGTTGAAATCACGCAATTCGTTGGAAAGGTGGTTCAGATCGCCCAAAAGCTTTTCGCCGTAACGGGCAAAGATCGTGCCTTCTTCGGTCGGTTCGACCCCGCGTGGCAGGCGGCGTAGAAGTTTGACACCCAGCATGGCTTCAAGTTCGCCAATGCGGCGCGAAACAGCCGATGTCGCGATATGTTCGCGCCGGGCGGCTTCATTGATGCTTCCGGCGCGCACGATGGCGACAAACAGCCGAATGGTAACGATGTCAAACTTTTGCATGGAACCGTTGTCGGTGGTTCACCCCGCAGCGTCAAGGGCTTTGCAATGCGATGACACAAAGATCTTCACAAACCGCAAGGTTTTGGGAAATTAACCCTGAACCTGACGCATTGCCTTGTTCCAGTCTGCAGTCAGATCTGCGTGGTTTTTCGCCTGGGAGGCCTTCATGATGATTGCCACCTGAAAGGCCTGCACAAGGGCCTTGAACCAGCCGGTACGGACTTCACGTTCAATGCTGGTGGCGTCATTATAAGCAATCGTGGTCATGGCTTTGATCCTTGTAGATCGTGTGTATCTGGGGTGACTTCAGGTATATCGGCAGCCGGTTTTGATGACTATTCTCCTTTCACCGCTATCCCGTTCTTGTTTGGAGAACGGTATAATCAAGATATTGAAATAAAGTCGTTATTTCATGTTGCGCTGCGCAACAAGCAGGCAGGTTTGAGAATGATGAACCGGGTTTGACCGATTTGGGTGCCATCTGTTGCAGGCGACTCAACGCGGTTTTCCGGTCTGGACAATTTCTGCTATAGCTTGGGAATTCTTGATCACAGGGGTGGCCCGAAAATGACCGGTTCAAACGATAATCTTGCCTATGAACAGGCCCACGGCAGTGGCCTCCAGGATCATCTGGGCTATCGATTGGTGGAATGGGCCGAAGACCATGCGGTGGTCGAACTTGATGTGCAAAACCATCACTGCAACCGGGCCGGAATTCTGCATGGCGGGGTTCTGACAACCCTGATGGATACGGCGTCGGGCTATGCGGTGTGTTTTTGTCCGGTGCCGGGCAATGTGCGCAGATCCCTGACACTGTCGCTGACCACCAATTTTCTGGGCATGGCAAAACAGGGAATTGTGCGTGTGGTTGCGCGCAAGCAAGGGGGCGGTCGCAAGGTGGTCTTTACCGAGGCAACGGCTTATGACGCAGCAGGCAATGTGATTGGCACATCAACAGGCACGTTCAAATATCATCGTGGCAGTGACGATCCGAACGGTGTGCCACGCGACGCCTGATGTGTGCTTTCGGTTTCGTGCTGAGGAGGGTTTGAGGCGACGGCCTCAGTTCAGTCTTCCGGTTTCCAATCTGGCTGTGTCGGAAATGAAATGACGTGCTCGTCGAGTTGGTCCCAATGGGGTTTGTCACACGCAAAGATGACAACCTCGATACCCAAGTCGGAAGCATCATCCATTGTCCCGAGTGACAGGGTCATATGGTCAGGTGTGCGCGTATTCGTTCCATGGATGGGACTGCCGCAAGTGGCGCAAAACGATTTGGTAACTTCTGACCCTTCGCCGGACATGTATTTGAACTGGGACAGTTTTCCCGTTACCGAAACAGATTTCGATGGGAACATGGCACCCACTGTATGACCCGTCCCGCTCAGGCGACGGCATTCTTCACAATGGCATTGTGCGACAACTTTCGGCTGTCCGTGGGCAACATAGCGGACGTCACCGCAAGCGCATTTTCCGGTGTAGTTTTTACTCATGGGCCAGGCTCGCTCTGCGGTTTTGGTGGGTTATCGTTGTGGTTCAGAATACTGAGTGTAGCGGCGGAAATACCGTACCTGACACACAAAGAATCGTGATGATCCCTGAAGATGAAAAAACGAAAAGGGGCGCGATAACCAAACCGCGCCCCTTTTGTTCGTCTCATATGTAACGGATTAGCCCGGCATCTGCCATTTGCCATTCACCAGACGCGGAATGTTCAGCGGATTGGCATCCTTGATCGGGGCGGGCAGCAAGGCATCCGGGAAGGCTTGATAGGAGACCGGACGGATAAAGCGTTTGATCGCAAGCGACCCGACCGAGGTCGAGCGCGAGTCTGTGCTGGCCGGATAAGGACCCCCATGCACCATCGAATGGCAGACCTCGACACCGGTCGGCCAACCATTGATCAGGATACGACCTGCACATTTTTCAAGCGCCGGACGCAGTGCACTGGCCAGATCGGCATCGCCATCAACCATGTGTATGGTTGCGGTCAGCTGACCGATCAGCGTGGCGGAAAGGGCGATCATTTCTTCAACATTGTCACATTCGACAATGATGCCAGCCGGGCCAAACATTTCCTCGGCCAGTTCCAGGTTGGCTTTCCAGTCAGCGGCTGTGGTGCGGAAGATCGCCGGGCTGCCTTCAAATTTGCCATCAGAGTCGCGGCGTTTCAGCGCGCATGTCACTTTGCCATGTTTGGTCATGGCATCGGTGACGTCGTGATAGGCGCTTGATACGCGATCGGTCAGCATCGCCGTACCTTCAATCTGGCCAAGCTCGCTTGCAGCTTTATCGACAAAGCGATCAAGGTCAGAACCCTTAAGCGCGATCAGAAGACCCGGATTGGTGCAGAACTGCCCCACACCCATGGTTAGCGACGCAACCCAGCCTTTGGCAATGTCGGCCGCCTTTTGGCTCATGGCTTCTGGCAGCAGGAAGACCGGGTTGTTCGAACCCAGTTCGCCATAGAACGGGATCGGTTCCGGACGCGAAACCGCAATGTCAAACAGCGCACGACCACCACCGGTCGATCCGGTAAAGCCAACCGCCTTGATCAGCGGATGGGCAACCAGTGCTTGGCCGACCTTGCGGGTGCCGCCATGGATCAGGCTGAACACGCCTTTGGGCATGCCGGTTTTCTTGACCGCGGCCTCAATGGCCTTTGCGACAGTTTCCGAGGTGCCCGGATGGGCAGCATGGCCCTTGAAGACAACCGGGCAACCAGCAGCAAGTGCGGAGGCGGTATCACCGCCTGCGGTCGAAAAGGCCAGCGGGAAGTTCGATGCGCCAAAGACACCCACCGGACCCAGCGCCTTGTTCATCACGCGGATGTCGGGTTTTGGCAGCGGTTCACGATCGGGCTGTGCGGTTTCGATGCGGGCTTCGAACCAGGATCCTTCTTCGATCCAGTCGGCAAAGAAACGCAACTGGCCAACTGTACGGCCGCGCTCGCCGGTCAGGCGTGCAGCAGGCAGGGCAGATTCAAGCGTCCCGATTTCGGTGATTTCATCGCCGCGTGCATCAATCTCATCAGCAATGGCGCGCAGGAATTCGGCACGCTTGGCCGGCAGCATGGATGCGAATTCTTCCGCACAGGCCTGGGCTGCGGCGACCGCCTGATCGACAATTTCCTCGGTGCCGTGCTGGAACTTGGTCGGGAGCTTGTCGCCCGTCGACGGATTGTCAGCCTGAAATACGTCCGGGCCATCAAGCCATTCGCCTGCGATATAGTGCTTTCCACTTAGCATGTGGGAATCTCCTGTGGGGTTAATCCTGTACCTGACGGGATTGCGCAGTTCGACCCGGCCTGACACCACACACCCGACAAAGCGGGCGGGATCAAGCCAAATGGCGCAATCTGAAAACTGGCCGCAGCTTAGATTTTCGGACTGCTGATGTAAACATCATACAATATGATAATAACGTGGCATCGCTGAGCGGCCTAACGAGGTGGGGTCATAAAATGCACCAATCTACTATTCGAATACTTTATACAAAAAATAAATCCGATTGATAACGCAAGTCTTTCTGGCATTGCGTTGGTGGACGTTGTCTTGGGAAGAAGTTGCGAAGCAGCGCATGAATGCGGACAGCGCGCGCAGGATGGCGCCGTCAATTTCCGCCGTTCCTGGTTTTGACGACATGCAAGCGTGATGGTTCAGCGCATTTGAAATCAGAAATGTGAGGAAGGTTCACAAACGCGATTGTGGCCCCAAGGTCGGGCGCGTTTGTCTGTCGCTGCCTGGCGTGGCGGTGGTCAGCTAGCTTCAGAGGTCGGCATGCGGCCAAAGATGCTGGCGAAATCGGTTTTGCCCGGCTTGGGGCGCTGCAATTGCAGGCGGTCGCGGATGGCGTCAAGGTGACGTGACATTTCGGCTGCCGCGACATCCCCGTCACCGCTAAGCAGTGCATTAAGCAGCTGGTCATGTTCGGTGTGGGAGCAATCGACCGGTTGCGGGCTTTCATACATCGCAATGATCAGCGATGTGCGCAGGATCAGCCGTTCAAGAAATTCCTCGATCACCAGATTTCCGCTGAGGCGCGCCAGCAGCAGATGGAATTCCCCCGACAGGATGATGGCCGCGCGATGATCACCGCGATGATGGGCGTCATGTTCACGATCAAGATGTGTCTTGATCTGTGCAGCGCGTTCGTCCGTCATGTTGGTTGCGACTTTGCGCACAACGCCATCCTCGATCATGCGGCGTGCAGAAAAGACTTCGATGGCCTCGTCAATGGTCGGTTCGGATACAAAGGCACCGCGGTTGGGGACCAGATTGATCAGCTTGTCATGGGCGAGCTGCAGGAAGGTTGCGCGAATACGCGCACGACTGACACCAAAGGTCTTGGCAAGATCTTCCTCGACAAGCTTCATACCCGGTTCAAGACGACGATCAAGGATCGCGTCGAGCATCTCGTGATAGATCATTTCCTCCGGGCGCAGTTTTTCACTGCCTTTATAGCTGCCGGTCTGCTCGGCCTTGGCCATCGTGACGATACTTTCCATCGTTCATGTTCGTTTGGTGGTTATATATTTCTACAAAATTGTTGACGATTTGCACAACAGAAAACTGGCCTGTGATTATCACCCGTCAAATGAAGATGATTATAAAATTTGCACGTTAATCAATGTGCTCAATAAAAGTGCATAAAATGAACATAAAACGGGCAGAATGACGCTCCGCACAAACGGCACGGTTTCAGGCATTTGCTGGGACTCGCTGAAAAACTGCCAATAAAAACAAGTGGCACGCATCTTGCCTTGGATCGCTGACATGATTGTTAACAATTTTGCATGCAGCGACGGGTGAGCGGATGACGGGTAATGGGGCCATTGAATTGATTGCTGTCAGTAAATTCTATGGCAGCACACAGGCAGTTAAATCGATTGATCTGCAAATTCCGGCAGGGGCGTATTGCTGCCTGATCGGCCCTTCAGGGTGCGGCAAGTCAACCACACTGCGCATGATCGCCGGTCACGAGGTGATCAGCGAAGGCGATCTTCTGATTGGGGATCGCAATGTGACCGAACTGCCGCCGGTCAAACGCGGCACGGCGATGATGTTTCAGAATTACGCGCTTTTCCCGCACATGACCTGTGCGGAGAACGTCGCCTTTGGCCTTAAGATGCAAGGTGTCTCCCCATCGGATCGTAAAGATCGGGCCAAAGAGATGCTGGCCCGGGTCCATATGGAGCAATTTGCGGACCGCAAGCCCGACCAGCTCTCAGGCGGGCAGCAGCAACGTATTGCACTGGCAAGATCCCTGATTACCGAGCCGTCCGTCCTGTTGCTTGACGAGCCGCTTTCAGCCCTTGATCCGTTCCTGCGCGCGCGCATGCGTGATGAGTTGCGTCGCCTGCAACAGGAACTTGGCATCACGTTTGTCCACGTGACCCACGCCCAGGACGAGGCACTGGCCCTTTCGGACATGGTTGTCGTGATGGAAGACGGGATCATTCGCCAGAAAGGCACCCCGCACGAAATCTTTAACCAGCCCAAATCGCGTTTCATCGCGAACTTCATGGGTGGTCAGAACATCTTCAAAGGTACCGTTTCTGAATCCAGTCCGGCAGGCACCCTTCTGACAAGGGGGCCGGACAGCTTTCTTCTGCCCGGTTTTGCCGATGGCAAGGCGGGTGAAGAGATTGAATTCACCATTCGTACCGACCTGATCGGTCTGGACGAAACCCCACCCGAAGACTGCAAGAACGGGCAAATCCCTGTCGAAATTACCACGGTCGAGTATCTCGGCCTCTGGGTGCGCATTGTCGCCACCACGTCCGACGGCAAGGAACTAACCCTAATGAAGACCGAAAGCGAATTTCGGCAGGCACCGGTCAGGCGACTGGACAAATTCATCGCCTATTGGAAGCCGGAACATGCGCATGTTCTGGCCTGAATGAAATAAATCAACAATCTATCAGGAGTGCTTCACATGACGATCGAGAAGAAAATTTCCGATACCAATCTTGAGACGGATACAGGCGTTTCGCGCCGTGGCTTTGTCAAGGGTGCCGCTGCTGTTACCGGTGCTGCCATCGGTTCGGGTGCGATCACCGGCTTCCCGACCATCTGGGCCCAGAACATCAAGGACGTTACCCTGCGTCAGTTCGGTACCGGCGTTTCGAACATCAATGCGATTGCGGAAAAATGTAAGGAAGATCTGGGCATCAACCTTCAGATGACCGCCCTTGATTCCGATGCGGTTGCCCAGCGCGCTGTTACCCAGCCGAACTCGTTTGATATTGCCGACATCGAATACTGGATCTGTAAGAAGGTCTTCCCGGCCGGCACCATGCAGCCGATGGATACCTCCAAGCTTAAGAACTATGATGCGATCTCCAAGCTGTTCATCACCGGTAAACTGACCCCGGATTCCGAGATTGCCCAGGGTACCGCGCCGCATACTGTTGGCTTTGTTGAAGGCATGGACAGCACGACCTTTGCATCCGAGCCGACCAACTGGATGACCCTGATCCCGACCATTTACAATGCCGATACCCTTGGCATTCGCCCCGACCTGATCGATCGCGAAATCAACAGCTGGGCCGATCTGCTTGATCCGGCATTCAAGGGCAAGGCATCGATCCTGAACATTCCGTCAATCGGCATCATGGATGCGGCGATGGTTTGCGAAGCCATGGGCGAAGTCACCTATGGCGATAAAGGCAACATGACCCAGGAAGAAATCGACAAGACCATCGCGGTCATGATCGATGCCAAGAAAGCCGGTCAGTTCCGTGCCTTCTGGAAGAGCTTCGATGAGTCGGTCAACCTGATGGCATCTGGCGAAGTTGTCATTCAGTCCATGTGGTCGCCGGCCGTTGCTGCTGTGCGTTCCAAAGGCATCGCATGCAAATACCAGCCGCTCAAGGAAGGTTACCGTGCATGGGGTGGTGGTATCGGCCTTGCCAAGCACCTCTCGGGTCTCGAGCTTGATGCAGCGTACGAATATATCGACTGGTATCTGTCGGGCTGGGTTGGCGCATATCTTAACCGTCAGGGTTACTACAGCGCAGCACCTGAAACCGCGAAAAAGTACATGTCCGAAAACGAATGGGGCTACTGGATGGAAGGCGAAGCAGCCAAGGAAGACATCCTCAGCCCGGAAGGCAAGGTCATGGAAAAAGCCGGTGCGGTTCGCGATGGCGGTTCCTACGAAGAGCGTATGGGCTCGGTCGCGTGCTGGAACTCCGTCATGGACGAGAACAAGCACATGGTCCGCAAGTGGAACGAATTCATCGCAGCATAATCTGCGACAGATATTGGGTGGGCGCGGTTTTGGCCGCGCCCGTCATCCCGGTTGTTGATGTCAGTTTTTGACCTTTCCGGTGCCGGGCCGGAGCCAATTATTCGTTTTTGCCTTTAGCGTTTTTCTTTTTGTTTTTCTGGCAGGGTTTCAAGGACAGAGCATGGCTTCTGATACGTCAAAAAGATCGTCCTATTTCCTGATCTCGCCAATGGCGCTGATCTTTGCGGTGTTTCTTGTCATCCCGCTTCTGACCATTGTTGTGGTCAGTTTCTGGGACTATGACGAATACCGTATCCTGCCTGACTTCATTTTTGAGAATTACAAGTATCTGCTCGGCTCCTCGGTGACGTGGAGCATCTATCTCAATACTTTGAAGTATGCCGTTCTGACCTGGTTCTTCACCCTGATCATCGGCTTTACGGTCGCCTATTTCCTGGCGTTCCACGTGCGTAGTCTGACCTGGCAGATTGTGTTCTTCATGCTGTGCACCATTCCGTTCTGGACTTCAAACATCATCCGCATGATTTCGTGGATCCCGTTCCTTGGACGTAACGGGCTTTTGAATTCGGCGCTGATTAATCTGGGGATTGTTGATCAACCACTTGAATTCCTGCTGTTTTCCGATTTCGCAGTCGTTCTGGCAGATGTGCATCTTTATGCGCTGTTCATGGTGGTGCCGATCTTCAATTCGATGATGCGCATTGACCGGTCGCTGGTTGAGGCGGCCCGTGATGCCGGTGCCAGCGGGTTTGAAACGTTGAAATCCATCATCGTGCCACTGTCAA
Organism: Thalassospira sp. HF15; assembly: GCF_011806525.1. Classification (GTDB taxonomy): domain Bacteria; phylum Pseudomonadota; class Alphaproteobacteria; order Rhodospirillales; family Thalassospiraceae; genus Thalassospira. The sequence goes on from NZ_JAAVKI010000002.1 coordinate 537,197, forward strand.
AGCCCGGCATTGCCATTGGGTCGATCTTTGTCATCACCGTCGTGATGGGGGATTTCATCACGGTGCGTCTGATGAGCGGTGGCCAGAGTGCGTCGGTCGGTTTGCAGATTTCCAATGAAATCGGGCTTTTGCAATATCCAGCCGCCGCCGCCAGTGCCGTGGTGTTGCTGATTACGGTGTTGCTGATCGTGACGGCGCTTTTGCGTCTTGTTGATATCCGCAAGGAGCTGTGATCATGGCATTTTTCTCAAAAAATCGCGAACGCCGTCCGACCAGCTTCTATTTCCTTGCGGCCTTCTTCGCGCTGTTTGTGCTGTTTCTCTATGGCCCGATGCTGACCATTTTCATCCTGTCCTTTCAGGGAGAGAATGGCGGCCTGACCTTCCCGATGAACGGTTTCTCGTTCCATTGGTTTGGCAATCTGTTTGAAAAGCAGGCAGTTGGTGATTTTGGCGGATCGTTCAGTCGATCACTTAAGCTTGGCCTGATTGTCATGGTGGTGACGGTTGTTGTTTCCTTTATGGCTGGCATGGCGTTTCGCAAACGCTACAAGGGGGACAGCATCGTCTTTTATCTGGCAATTGCCAGTTTGATCGTGCCGTCGATCCTGATTTCGCTGGGCATCGGGTTGCTGTTCAACATTGTCCAGTGGCAGCCGCAATGGTTTACCTCTGCGTTGGGGGCGCATCTGACATGGACGTTCCCGTTCGGGCTTCTGATCATGTTTGCGGTGTTTAACCGTTTTGATCCGTCCTTTGAGGAAGCCGCACGTGACCTTGGCGCCAGCAACTGGCAGACCATCCAATATGTCGTTCTGCCGATGGTCGGGCCCAGCTTGATCGGGGTTGCGATGTTCTCGTTCACCCTGTCTTACGATGAATTTGCCCGCACCCTGATGACGGCAGGTGCGCTGAATACCCTGCCGCTTGAGATTTATGGCATGACGACCAATGTCACGACGCCAGTACTTTATGCGCTGGGCACGGTGACCACCGGGTTCTCGTTCCTGGTGATTGCGCTGGCATTGGGGACGGTTGCGATCATGCGCCGTCGCAAAGGACAAAAAGCATGAGCCGCATCGCCGTTATCAATCCCAACCTGTCGACCGGCTTTACCAAGAAGATCGGTGAACAGGCGCAAAAGATTGTCGGGCCCACGGCAAAGGTTCTGGCGCTTAACCCGACCTTCGGGCCAGACAGCATCGAGGGCTATTACGACGAAGCCTTCGCCAGTGTTGGCTTGTTGTCGGTCATTCGCGAACTGGAAGCAGCACCGGAACAAGAAGCAGATCCCATCGGTGGCTATGTTGTTGCCTGCTTTGATGATACCGGGGTGGACGCCGCGCGCTGTTTGACCAGTGCACCGGTTCTGGGTCTTTGTGAAGCCGCCATGCGTATGGCAGCTGCCGTGTCATCGCGATTTGCCATAGTCACCCCGATGGCGGTATCCGTCCGACCGCTTGAACATCTGGTCTCCAAATACGGCGCGTCATCGCAATGTGTCGTTCGGGCGGCGGGTGTGCGCACGCTTGATTTTGAATGCGACAATGCTAACGCAGCCTACACAGCGCTTAAAAAGCAGGCCGAGATGTGCCTTTCGGATGATTATGCCGAGGCGATTGTGCTTGGCTGCGCGGGCATGACCGATATTGCGGATCGTCTGCAGGAAGAACTGGGCGTGCCTGTGATTGACGGGGTCAGTGCGGCGGTCAAGATGATCGAAGCCATGGCATTTTTGGGCCTGCGGACGAGCAAGGCAGGCGCCTATGCCAAACCGCCACTCAAACCCTATCAAGGGATGTTTGCGGAATTTGCCCCCCAAGGCTGAACCGCGGCCCAACCTTCAGAAGGGTCAGGTTTGTTTCAGCGCGTATTCCACCTCTGACAAGTGGCGGCGCATCGCGTCTTCGGCGCGTTTGGGGTCGCGCTGCTCAATCGCATTGATGATGTCACGATGCTGGGTGCTGAGTTCTTCAATCAATGTGTCTGAATGGCTGCTTTCGCGCAGTCGGGCCCAGGCGGCTTCGCGGCGAACGGCGTTGACGGCCTCGAATACGGCCAGAAATAAAGTGTTCTTGACCGACTCGGCCAAGCGCTGATGAAAGGCCGCATCCCACTTTTCGTATTCGGCCTGTGTGGTTGCGCTGGCGGCCTTTTCGATCATGCCCCGCATGGCATCGATATCGCCCTGTGAGGCGCGAAGAGCTGCGAACCGCGCCATGGACGGTTCGATTTCCTGACGTACTTCCATGATTTCAAACGGGCTGGTCTTGGTGGCCAGTCCTTCAAGTTTGCGCAGGCGCGGGGTTGGCGGCGTGCCAACAAAGGTGCCCTGACCCTGTCGGCGCCAGATCAGGCCTTCGGATTCCAGTTGATCAAGTGCTTTACGCAGTGCGCGCCGACCGACATCAAGCTGTTCGGCAAGTGTGCGTTCGGCAATGACGCGTCCGTCCTTGACGAAAGCGCCTTGGGTAAAGCCGGTCTTGAGCTTTTCCGCCAGCGTCTGAGTGGCAAATTCAGTCATGGTTGTTGTTCATTTTTAATGACGTTTCTATCGTTCCCTCGCGCGAACCAATGCGCACCTATCATTGTAAGCTATTGGTTTATCAAAGAACAAGCCCGCACTATTTCTGTTTGTAATCAGATGTGTGGGCGGTTCTTCAGCTTAGCAGGTCATAGAACATGCGCGCAGACGTGATCGCCAGAAACAGGCCAAAGCACATGCGAAGGGCGCGGCGCGGGATGGTATGCGCGATCCGGGCGCCGATCGGGGCGCATAGAACCGTCATCGGGATCAGAAGGGCTGCGGCCAAAACGTTCACATAACCCAGCGAAAAGGGCGGGCGGCCATCAACGCCGATACCTGACATGGCATAGCCGATGGTGCCGGGCAGGGCGATAATCAGGCCGATTGCAGCCGAGGTGCCAACCGCACGGCGGATGTCATAGCCAAGGAAATTCAGGACCGGTACGCAGATGGTACCGCCGCCAATTCCCATCATTGCCGAAAGACTGCCGGCAATGACACCGAGCACCGCCCAGACGGATTTCGGCGGGTTCTTGGTTGCGCCGGTTTCGCGGTCTTTGACCAGGATCATGTTGCCAGCCACGAGCAGGGCGACAACCGCAAAGACGATGGTCAGAACCCGGCCGTCGGCCAGACCGCCAATTGCGGTGCCAAGAATCACACCGACAATGATGGCCGGACCCCAATGTTTGAGAAGGGTGGTATCGACCGAACCTTTTTTATAATGGCTGCGGGTTGATGAAATTGCCGTGGCAATGATGGTGGTGAGCGACGTGGCAACGGCGACCTGCATGCGAAGGCTTTCGTCAACACCCATGGTGGTCAGAAAATGATACAGCACCGGGACAATCACAATCCCGCCGCCAACACCAAGAAGCCCGGCCATGATCCCGCCAAGGACGCCGGCAAACAGCATGGCTGCCCCCCAGACGAGATACAGGCTCATGGCGCCATCCATTTCAAACATTCGAACCAATCCGTACCAATTATGATATCAATCTATAAGTGGTACTATTCATCTTTGACGGAAATGTGCAACATAATCCTTATTTACAGCCATATATTATTTTTGCACTTGCGAAATTGGTTTGTTGCTGCCAACAATGCACGGACAAAGAAATTGAACCAAAGTATTAATGGTTCAGATATTGCAGACGACATATCAGGAGGCGATACACATGTTCCGCAAGATTGCAGTTGCTGCCGGTTTGCTGGCCGCGGCCATCGCAGGTCCGGCACAGGCGCAGGACTATCCAGAAAAACCGATCGAATTCATCGTGCCATGGGGCCCGGGTGGCGGCAGTGACACCCTGATGCGTATCGTCGCAATGGGTCTGACCGAAGTCACCGGTCAGCCGGTGCCGATCGTCAATATGCCCGGTGTTGGCGGGACGGTTGGTCTGGCCGAGTTCGCCAAGCGACCGGCAGATGGCTATACCATTTCCCAGATTCATGAAGGTCTTTACACCGCCAACAAGCTTGGCATCACCGAGCTGAGCTACAAGAACTTCATTCCGGTCGCACTTGTGACCTCCTCGCCGCAGTATCTGGTTCTGTCGAAAAACGACAACTTCTCGAACCTTGAAGAGCTCAAGGCTTATGCCGAAGCAAATCCGGGTGCCGTGCGCGCCGGTGTGACACTTGGTGGGGTTCCCCATCTTCACATGGCGATGATCGAAGAAGCGCTTGGTGTCGAGTTCAGCTATGTCGGTTTCCGTGATACCGGCGAGCGTATCCGCGCTGCTGTTGGTGGCAACGTTGACATCGTTATTGGTGACGTTGCATCGGCCAGCGAGTTTGTCAAAAACGGCGATCTGATCTTTGCCGGTGTCGGCACCGAAGAACGTACTGCAGAAGAGCCGGACGTCCCGACCATGGCCGAACAGGGTTATGATCTGTCGATGGCTGTGACCCGTGGTGTTGTGCTTCCGGCCGGTACCCCGGACGAGATCGTTGAAGCACTGGATACCGCACTCGAAAAAGCGATGTCCCTGCCTGATATTCGTGAAAAGATGACCAATGCCGGTTCGGCGGAAATCTATCTCGGTCACGAGGCATACAAAGCCTATCTCGACAAACTTGACAGTGAAGTCGACAAAGTTGTCGGCAAACTTCAGGGATGAGTCAGTCGACTGCGAAAGCAGCAGCAGCGGACGCAAGTGCGTCCGCTGCTCTTCGTGCAAGAAGTGAAGTCGCACGGCTGATTTCATATATCGTTATCGGTTCGGGTGCCGCCTTTCTGAGCCTGCGCGCCAGCACGTTGCCGACCTCGCGCTGGGAGCCGCTTGGGGCGGGTTCCTTCCCTGAGCTGGTGTTTGGGGTGCTTGCCGTTCTCTGCCTGACTGCGGCGGTACGGGCGGTGATTGATATCCGCAAGGCCGGGGGCGCGAATCGTCTGGGGACGTCATTTGCCAAATGGCTTGTTGCCCGACGCTATTCCTTTGCCCTGTTCGGGCTTTTGGTGGTGTATCTGGCTTTGCTGCCGCTTGGTGGCTTTTCACTGACCACCTTTGTGTTTCTGCTGATCGCCCAATTAATGATCGCAGGTATTTCCAAAAAGACTCTCATCCAATCGCTGATCGCCGCCATGATTTTCTCGGTCGGCTTGAACATGCTGTTTGCAGAAGTCTTTAACGTGTTCCTCCCGCGCGGCGTTTTGTTCGCGGGCTAGATAAAGTTTTACGATGATGTTGGATGCATTTCTTGCCGGTGCACATCAGGTTTTCGCATTCGATACCCTGATTTACATGCTGATCGGGTCGATTGCCGGGATCATTGCGGCGGCCATTCCGGGCTTCACCGTCACAATGGCGATCATTCTGACCTTGCCGCTGACCTTTTCCATGGGGCCGCTGCAGGGGGTTTCGGTGATGCTGTCGGTGTATGTCGGCGGTTATACCGGTGGTTTGATCAGTGCCGCCCTTCTGGGGATTCCCGGAACGCCAAGTTCGGTCGCAACCACCTTTGATGCCTATCCGATGGCGCGTGGTGGTGAACCGGGGCGTGCGCTTTCACTTGGTGTCTGGTCATCCTTCTTCGGGACTGTCATTTCCACCATCGTTCTGATCCTTGCCGCTCCGCCGCTTGCGATGATTGCGGTCAAGCTGGGGCCTTGGGAATATTTCTCGTTGATCGTCTTTGCGCTGACCATTGTCGCAAGCCTTGTGGGCAATTCGTTGATGCGCGGACTGATCGCCGGTGTGATTGGCTTGGGTCTGGCGACGATTGGCCCGGACCCCATGATGGGTCAGCCGCGCCTGACGTTTGAGTCATCGATCTTGCTGCCCGGCCTGCCATTCCTTGTCGTTCTGATCGGGATCTTTGCCATCAGCCAGCTGATGGGCGAGGTCGAGGATCACGGCAAAGGCAATAGCAGCGATGCGCTTATTCCCGATGTGATCGAATTCAAGACATGGTCGGTGATGCGTGAAGTTTTGATGCATCCGGTCAACTTGGTGCGTTCGTCACTTGTTGGTGTGTTTATCGGTGCCCTTCCGGGTGCGGGGGGATCAATCGCCAACCTTCTGGCCTATGATCAGGCCAAGCGCAGTTCCAAAAATCCCGAGGAGTTTGGCAAAGGCACGCCCGATGGCGTGATTGCGTCCGAAGCCGGGAACTCTGCCACGGCGGGCGGTGGTCTTATTCCCATGATTGCATTGGGTATTCCGGGGTCTGCAGTTGATGCCATCCTGATGGCGGCCCTTATGGTGCATGGCATTTCGGTGGGTCCGCGTCTGATCATGGACAATGCCGATCTGGCCTATGGCATGTTCGTTGCCATGGTTGTCTCGTCGCTGATGATGCTGGTGGTGTGTGTCCTGTCGATGCGTCTGTTCCTGCGCGTGACCGACATTCCCAAACAGTTCATCGTGCCGACCGTGATGATCTGTTGTGTCATAGGGGCGTTTGCGCTCAATAACCGGGTGACCGATCTTTATCTGCTCGGCGCGATTGGCCTTGTTGGCTATGGCCTGAAATCGCTTGATTATCCGCTGGCCCCGCTGGTGCTGGGGGTCATTCTGGGGCCGATTGCCGAAACCAATCTGCGCCGCGCACTGATGAGTGACGGCGACTGGACGGTGTTCTTTACCCGTCCGATTTCCGCCGTTCTGTTGGCGGCGGCCCTTCTTTCGGTCATCTTCAGTGTCCGTTCGGTCCTGAAGATGCGCAAAAAAGACCGTCCTGCCACCGATGAACAAGACGGCGATTAGGAGACTCCAATGAAACTTCGTCACGACGCGCTTTATGCCTCACGCCGCTCACCGGTGCTGGCGCGCAATATGGTCTCAACATCCCAGCCGCTTGCGGCCCAGGCCGGTTTGCGAATGTTGCTGGCGGGTGGTAATGCCGCCGATGCGGCATTGGCTTCTGCCATTGCGCTGACCGTGGTTGAACCGACCGGTAATGGTCTTGGTTCGGATGCCTATGCGATTATCTGGGACGGCAAGGAACTGCATGGTCTGAATGCATCGGGCCGCGCACCGGCCGACTGGACACCGGAACGCTTTGCCGGGGCGGACACCATGCCACAGCGTGGCTGGGAAGCCGTTACCACGCCGGGTGCTGTCTCTGCGTGGCAGGAAATCTCCACCAAGTTTGGCAAACTGCCGTTCGAAAAACTGTTCGAGCCGGCCATCGAATATGCGACCCGCGGTTTTGCCGTATCGCCAATCATCGCTACCCTTTGGGAAATGGGCGGTGATTTGCTTGGCAAACAGCCGGGCTTTGCCGAGGCGTTCCTGCCGGGCGGCAATGCGCCGAAAGCGGGCGAGCTGTTTGTGAATAAGGCCGCAGCCGAAAGCCTGATCGATATTGCCGAAACCAAGGGCGAGAGTTTCTATCGCGGTAAACTGGCCAGCAAGATTGCGGCCTTTGCCAAGGAACATGGTGCGGCCCTGTCCGAAGACGACCTTGGCAATCACAAGGCTGATTGGGTCGGCACGATTTCGCAAAGCTTTGGCAATGTGAAACTCCATGAAATCCCGCCAAACGGGCAGGGCATTTCGGCCCTGATCGCGTTGGGTATTCTGCGCCATACCAACATTACCGATTATGAACCGGATTCGGTTGAGGCGCTTCATCTTGAGATTGAGGCGATGAAACTGGCCTTCGCCGATATGCGTGAATATGTCGCAGATCTCGATTACATGACCGATGTCACGGTCGAGCATCTGCTGTCTGATGATTACCTGAAATCGCGCGCCGCCCTGATTGATGCCAACAAGGCGCAGGACTTCAAGGCCGGTGCCCCCAAACATGGCGGTACGGTCTATGTCAGTGCGGCGGATGAAAACGGCATGATGGTGTCGTTCATTCAATCGAACTATATGGGCTTTGGGTCCGGCGTTGTGGTGCCGGGCACCTCGATCAGCCTGCAGAACCGTGGTCATGGCTTTAGCCTGAAAGACGGTCACCCCAACCTGGTCAAGGGTGGCAAGCGTCCGTTCCAGACGATCATTCCGGCCTTCCTTATGGGACTGGATGGCAATCCGGTGATGAGCTTTGGCGTCATGGGCGGTCCGATGCAGGCACAGGGGCACTTGCAAATGACGCTGCGCACCCAGCTTTGGGGGCAGGATCCGCAAACCGCAGCCGATGCTCCGCGCTGGCAGGCGCTTTCGGGGCTTAATGTTGCGGTGGAAACCTCGGTCGGGGCGGATGTGATCGACGCGCTCAAGGCCAAGGGCCATGCGATCAAGGTCGAGACGCCTGACAGCACAAACTTCGGTTTTGGCGGCGCGCAGCTGATTGCCAAAACCGATGCCGGGTACGTTGCCGGCTCGGACCCGCGCAAGGATGGTTGTGCTGTCGGATACTGACGGGTTTGCTTTCAGATCGGCATTCGCAGTCATCTGAAACAAGATATGGCCGGTCCACTTTTGTGGACCGGCCATTTCCTTACCGGGCAACAGGGAGCCAGAGAGGAACCCGGATAGAATAATCCGTTTGCCGGATTACTGAGCGCCGATGGTCAGGCCTTCTGGCGCCATTTTTTCGTCGGCCAGTTTGGCGTCTTCGATCGTCTCGATGATGTCCCAGTTGTGGTCAGCACCGCGGATGAAGCCCGGGATATCGGCAACCCAGCGTTTCTGAATTTCCTTGTTCAGGTTCAGATAAAGTTTGCCGTCAACGATGCGCCATGCCTGCGGATCAGCACCGAATTTGCGACCCATTGCCGCACCAAAGGCGCAGAACCCGCCATATTGCGGCGCGTATTTTTCCGGGTTTGCATTGAACAGGTCACGGTTTTCAGCGCTGGCAAAGCGATAGGTTGCGCCACCAAATTCGGTCTTGAATTCGGAGTTGCCCGGGGTCGGGGCGCCAACGGTGAAGTAGGCAACCGGGTCGAAACCCTGCAGGGCGTAGCCATCAACAATGTTGACTTCCTGTGCAGCGTTTGCCGTTGCGGTGGTCGCGACAGTGCTGCCAACGGCAGAGATACCCAGGACAGCAGCCAGGGCAGCGGAACGCATGAAATTCGAACGTTTGGTCATTTTTTCATCTCCTTCACGGGGTGATCACCGGGTGTTTACTGGCAGGCGATCACGGAACTGGTTCATCAAGAGGACGTCTTGAAATCTGAAAACAGCCTATCGTCGGAGAAGTGACTTGTTGTCTGAGGAAGCACGCAATTCGTCTGAGAAGGATGTTCTTTCCGATCTGTTTGCCGGAAATCATCCGCGTGGCGATGTGATTTTTGCCGGAACCCATTGTGGTAGCAGTCATCATCAGGGCTCAACAGACCTGCCAGCCCAACAACAGGGGATGCTGCATGTTCTGCAACGCGGCAGCATGCGCGTTCTGTTTGACGGGCGCGAACAGATCCTTCTTGATCGGCCGGGTATTGTTCTGTTCGGAAGCCCCTTGCCGCACGATATCGATACGCCTGAACGTGGTTCGGAAGTTGTCTGTGCCAATCTGGATTTTCCCGATACGGGTCTTAGCCCGGCGAAGCTGGGCTTGCCGGAATATCTTGTGCTGCCCTTTGACGAGATCCCCGGGCTTGAGGCAATTACCGGCCAGCTTTTTTCTGAATCGCAGATGACACAACCCGGACAACGCACTGCGATCAATCTTCTGGTCGATCTGCTGTTGCTGATGGTGTTGCGCCATTGTCAGGCGCAGAACCTTGTGCGGCCGGGGATCCTGGCCGCCATGCGTGATCCACGGATTGCGCGCGTGGTGGGTGAACTTCATCAGAAGCCCGGTGAAAACTGGTCGGTTGAGCGGCAGGCAGAAACGGCTGGCATGTCACGCGCGAGCTTTGCAGCACGGTTTCGCGACTTGCTGGGCACGTCACCCGGTGATTTTTTGCAAACCATCCGACTTGATCTGGCGTTTGGCCTGCTGCGCGAAGGCAAAAGACTGCAGGCGGTGGCAAGTCAGGTCGGTTATCGCAGTACCACCGCACTTGCGCGCGCCATCCAGCAACGCCACAAGGTTTCACCGCGCGAATTACATGCCGATTCCAGCGGGGAAAACAGCCTGTTGCAAACTGTCGTTTGACAAACGGTTTCAGGTTTCCGTCAAGCGGTTCTTTGCCGCGTTTTTTCGTTACTGCCCATGCAAAAATGACGCTTTGCCAATGACATGTCCGGGATTAAAGCAATCCTTTCGGGCTGCTTGGCATGTGCGCCTTTTGCGGATTCTTACCCTGATCACGACACATTCCTGCCCTGTTTCCTGTGCACAACAGCAACCAATAAATTCGTAAAAAATCCAACGGTTGGTAGCAGATAAGAGCATGACGCAACATTTCCAGCAGCACATGAAGCTGCCCCTCAGGCGTGTTCTTTTGGGTGCCGCTGCATCCGCACTGATCATGATCGGCGGGGCGGCGACCATCCATGCACAGGAAAGTGATCCGGCCCCGGCAACTGTGGCGCCGTCGGCGCAAATAGCGCCAAGCGAAAACGCAGAAGATAGCCAGGGCCCGTCAGAAAAAGTGACTGCGGATGCCGCGCCCACAGATCAACCAGATTTGCCGAAACAGCCCAATGTTTCCAAGCCTGTGATGTTTGATCCGGCGATGGTGACCGAGCTTGCACGCAATCTGGCCAAACAGCCATTTGAAAATCCGCATCGCGAACTGTCTGAATCCCTTTCGGGACTAAGCGCAGAGGATTACGCCGAGATCCGCTTCAAATCGAAGCGTGCCTTCTTTAACCCGGCCGAGACGGATTTCAGTCTGGAGCTGTTTCATCCGGGTAGCATGTATGATGTGCCGGTCACCATCAATCTGGTGCGTGACGGTGAAGTTCAGGTCATTCCGTATTCGGCCGGATTGTTTGATTTCGGCAAGACCGGCCTGTCGGGCAATAATTTCTCCACGCAAAACTATGCCGGGTTCCGCCTGAAATATCCACTTTCGGATGTCACCAGCAATGATGAACTGACCCGTTTTCTTGGCGCATCCTATTTCCGCCTTCAGGGGCAGGGTCAGTCGATTGGGCAGATGGCGCGCGGCCTTGCGGTTGATCTTGCCGGCCCGACTGGCGAGGAAATCCCGGTCTTTCGCGAATTCTGGATTGTCGAGCCCAAGGATGGCAGCAACACCATTACGGTTTATGCCCTGCTTGATAGCGCGCGGGTCACCGGTGCCTATCAGTTTGATATTACGCCGGGTACGCGCAGTCAGGCCGATATCAAGGCTCACCTGTTTTTCCGCGACGCGGTCGAGAAGATCGGCATTGCGCCGCTGAATGGCATGTTCCTGTTTGGTGAACAGCGCCGCCGGTTCTTTGATGACTATCGCGGCGAAGTCCATTCAAGCGACGGGCTTCTGATCAATAACGGACGCGGCGAATGGCTGTGGCGCCCGCTTGATAATCCGGAAGACCTGCAGATGAGCTCGTTCCTCGATGAAAACCCTATCGGGTTTGGCCTTTTGCAGCGCGATCGCAATTTCGATCATTATCAGGATCTCGAACGGCGCTTTGACCAGCAGCCGGGCTATTGGGTGACGCCAAAGGGCAAATGGGGCAAGGGCCATATCGAGCTGGTCGAAATCCCGAGCCCGTCGGAAACCAACGACAATATCGTTGCCTATTGGGTGCCGGAAACCAAACCGGTCGCAGGTGGTGAAATGCAGGTCGCATATAGTGTAACCGCGACCCGTGACGGCACGGGCCTTCATGGTATGGCGCAGGCAACCGACACCCGAATTCAACGTCTGGCAAGCCAAGGCGATGACGATCAGGCCGGAACACGGTTTGTTTTGAACTTTGCCGGTGGTGATCTGGATTATTTCACCAAGGATGCCAAGAACCTGCGCGCTGATATCAGCACATCCGAGGGGGATATCCGCAATGTCCGTGTCCTGCCTGATCCCGAAAATGGCGGTGTGCGCGTGACCTTTGATCTGGTCAATACCGGTGATGCCACGTCAAGCAACCTTCGGGCCTTCATCCTGTATCAGGACAAGGTCCTGAGCGAGACCTGGACCATGCCGTGGGCCTTCTGATCCTGTTGGGATCACGTGCCATCGATTGCAAGAAACAAACAAGCCCGGATGAGCCAGATGACAGAAGCCGCCAACACCACATCAAAAGGGACTATCCCCGCAAACGGCCTTGATGACACCCATTGTGATCCGACGGTCAAACTGCGCGGGCCCGGCGTCGGGTCCCGGCGGTTTTTCCTGTTCGGGGCATCGATTGCAGCGACCGCCTATGCCGCCTGGCTGATGGCCGACGTTCTGGGGGCGGACCAGCTGACCATCATGGAAATGGTGGTGGTGGCGTTCTTTACCATCAACTTTGCCTGGATTTCACTTTCGTTCTTTACCGGGATTGTCGGGCTTGTCTTACGCGGGTTGAAACTGGATGCCATCACGCTCAAGCGCCTCAAACCGATCACGCGCAAAGGTCATTTGCGGTCGAAAAACGTTGTGGTGATTCCGGTCTATAACGAGGACCCCAACCGCGTCTTTGCCGGGTTGCGCGCCAGTTACGAAAGTCTGGCCGCGACCGGGGAACTTGATGCGTTTCATTTCTTTGTGTTGTCGGACACCCGCGATCCCGATATCTGGATTGCCGAGGAAATGGCATGGGCCAAGGCGTGTTCGGATCTGAATGCGCGCGGCAAGATCTTCTTCCGCCGCCGGGCGGAAAATACCGAACGTAAATCCGGTAACCTCAAGGAATTCTGTGAGACCTATGCTGCCAATTACGATCACATGATCGTCTTTGACGCCGATAGCGTCATGTCCGGCGAGGCCATGGTCAATATGGCCTATCTGATGGAAAACAACCCGGATGCCGGGATCATCCAAAGTCCGCCGCAGCCGACCGGCCGTCAGACCCTGTTTGCCCGTATCTTGCAGTTCATTTCACGTGTGCATGGCCCGACGATGTCAGCGGGCCTGTCATTCTGGTGCATGGGCAGTTCGAACTATTGGGGCCACAACGCGATTATTCGCACCAAGGCGTTTATTGAATGCTGCGGCCTGCCGGTGCTTTCGGGCAAGCCGCCGATGGGCGGTCATATTCTGAGCCACGATTTCGTCGAGGCCGCCTTCATGCGCAAGGCCGGTTGGCGGTGCTGGCTGATCCCGCAACTTGAAGGCAGCTGGGAAGAATTGCCGCCCAACCTAATTGATTTTGCCATCCGCGACCGTCGCTGGTGTCAGGGCAATATGCAGCATGCGCGTCTGATGGTCGCACCGGGTTTCAAGCCGCTCAGCCGTCTGCATTTCTTTATGGGTGTGATGAGCTTTGTGTCATCGCCGCTTTGGCTTTTGCTGTTGCTGAGCTCGACAATTGCGACACTTCAGAACACCCAGCTGACCTACAGCTTTTTCCCCGGTCAGTTCACCATGTTCCCGCAATGGCCAGTGGATCGATCCTTTGAGATGCTGGTGTTGCTGATCTTTACCATCGGCATGCTGGTTCTGCCCAAGATCATTTCGATCCTGATGGTATGTCTGGGGCGTGATCGCAAGCAGTATGGCGGGGTGATGGTGCTGGCCAGTGGCCTGCTTGAAACCCTGTACTCGGCCTTGCAGGCCCCGATCATGATGATGCTGCATTCCCAGTTCGTGTTTTCGGTTCTGACCGGCAATCAGGTTGGCTGGGATGCGCAGGAACGTGATGATGCCGGGGTACCGTTCAAGGCCGCCCTTAAAACCCATCGCACCATCATTGTGATCGGTCTGATCTGGGGGGCGGTTGCCGTGTTTGTTGATACGGCGTTTTTCTGGTGGCTGTCGCCGATTTTGGCTGGTCTCATTCTGTCGCCGTGGCTGACGCATTATTCCAGCAGCCTTGCCATCGGAAAGGCAGCAAGGCGCATGCAGCTTTTTGTTACCCCCGAAGAATATGACAGTCCGGATGAACTTCGTGCGCTTGACCGCATCAATGCCGAAGGCGGTGATGACGATGTCAAAGACGGGTTGTTGCGCCTGATCGAAGATCCCTATGCCAATGCGCTGCATTCGGCCCTGTTGCCGGTACGCAAACCCGATGCCCGTACCGCGATTGAAATCGGCATCATCTATGAAAAGCTTGCTAGGCTGGGTGTGGAAAGCCTGACACGCGATGAAAAGCTTCTGATTTTGTCATGGCCGGTCAAACCGCTTGATCAGATCATGGCAGGGCGTGATCACCTAGCGGTTGAAGGTCCGGCAACCGCGAACTAGTGGTTTGTTTTAAAAAGATTTCCTGCGCCACAAAAATGCCCAGATTCGAGCAAAATATCCCGCGTTTTTTCAGCGATCTTCATGCTTAACGAAGCGTTAAAAATCGCTGATTGGTTATTGCCCGGAGGGCCACACGAATGACTGACATGACCGTTGCAAAACAGGGTTTCACCTACGCCGCATTTGAATCTGCTGCGATGACGCGCCTGATCGAAGATACGGCAGGTGCGTGGCTGCGTTCATTTGGTGTGAATGCCCCGCAGGCCAGTCAGCGCATGATCAATGCCCTGCGTGACGCGCTGGCAGAAGACAGCATTGCGGCCAATGACCGGGCCAGCATGCAGGACATTCTTGATCAGGCCGCCCATGACGCGATTGCCGGTTGGCTTTCACAGATCACAGGCGAACATGATTGTTTTGGGTCGAACCGTTTTTCGATGCTGCGCTGTGCGTTTCTGTCAGCCAACCGTGACGGGATCTGGTCGGAGCATTTCCTCGATGCGAAACGCGATCACCGTGACCTCGCGATAGCACTTTCAGTACAGATGATGTTGCCGACACCGGGCCTTGTTGCCTGTGAAATGCCGCGTCAGTCACTGGAACGTCAGGCTTCCTGAACCCTTTAAATAACCATTCCTTCGCTTCACGCTTTTTCATCATATCCCTCAACGTCTAGCGTTTAATGCGAAGGCGGCACCGCCATTATCCCCTGTGGCGGTGCCTTTATGTGTGCGATTTGCAAGGCTTTGGGCAAAAAAAGAACCCGCCACAAAGGGCGGGTTGAGTTCAGCGGGCGAGAGAGCCCGATTTCCAGTGCAGATCATCCACAGCCGTAAAATCAGGCCCCTACGAGACGCCGAAGCACACACTTCCCCGGCGCCATGACGGTCAGGCTGCTTTGTGAAAGCGGCCCAGTTTCGAAAGCAGTTTGGCAACGTGCGGATCGTTCTTGCCGTTGCGATCAAGTTCCAGGAAGAAGTCGGGATAGGGCGCTTTGCCCGGTGTCAGGTTGTATTGTTCGAAATCGGTCACGCCGATGGCCTCAAGCACGCTTTCATCGGTAAAGAAACCACCCGTAACCTCGCGCGCAGGGGCGGTCAGGATCGCATGCGCCGCATCGGCAATGATTTGCGGTGTGCGGGCACGGCCCTGTTCAAGGCCGGGGATCATGTTCAGTGCTGCGGTTTCAATCACCGTGACCGGCCAAAGCGAATTCACAGCCACGCCTTCATCGGCAAATTCGGCAGACAGGCCAAGGGTGATCAAGCTCATGCCATATTTCGAAATCGTATAGGCGGTGTGATTGGCAAACCATTGCGGCGACAGGTTGGGCGGTGGCGACATCGTCAGGATGTGCGGATTGTCCGATTTCAGAAGATGCGGCAGGCAGGCCTGCGCACAGGCAAAGCTGGCGCGCGTATTGACCTGATGCATCAGATCAAACCGTTTCATCGGGGTTTGCAGGGTCGGGGTCAGATTGATCGCGCTGGCGTTGTTGATCAGAATATCAATCCCGCCGAACGTCTCGGCGGTTTTGGCCACCGCCGCGGCAATCTGGTCTTCATCGCGAATGTCGGTCTTAAGGGCCAGTGCCTTACCCCCGGCTTCCTCGATCTCGGCGGCGGCACTATGGATGGTCCCGGGCAGTTTGGGATGGGGTTCATCGGTTTTGGCAATGATCGCGACATTGGCACCATCGCGCGCCGCACGCAGGGCTATTTCCTTACCAATCCCGCGTGATGCGCCGGTGATGAACAGTGTTTTGCCTCTAAGACTCGTCATCAAATTCTTCCCTGAACTCTTTTTATGATTTGCCGAAATCGGGACTGCGTTTCTCGACAAAGGCGGCAACACCTTCGCGGAAATCAGCACTGAGAGCACTGTCGGCGAATGCTTTGGCCTCGGCTTGCAGTTGCGTCTTCAGGTCGGCCTCCGGTGCCGTATTCAGCAGCGCCTTTGTGCGGGCGATTGCATCACGCGGGCCGGTGGCAAGGCGGCTGGCATATTTGGCAGTGACCGAGGCCAGAAGATCCTTGGGTACCTTCTGATTGATCAGGCCGAAATCATGGGCCTCCTCGGCGCTGAACCGATTGCCAAGCAAGGCGATTTCCTTGGCACGTTTCATGCCGACCAAACGCGTTAGTGAATGGGTCGCGCCGCCATCGGGCGAGGTGCCGATATGAATATAGGCCAGTGTGAAAACCGTATCCTCGGCGGCAACGGCCAGGTCACAGGCATTCATCAGACTGAGGCCAAATCCGGCAACCGCGCCTTCAAGTTTGGCGATCACCGGGCAGGGCAGGGCTGTGATGCGCAAGATGATGTCGTGAACCCGGCCAATCAGGTCCTCGATCATCGGGCGGGCTTCTTCTGGCGGTGTTTGACTGATCTGATGGAAGAACTTTACATCGCCACCGGCCATGAAGGTGCCGCCCGATCCTTCGATAATGACCGCGCCGATGTCAGACTGGTTGGCTTCGATCTTGTCCATTGCGGCGGACAAGCCAGTGACCATCGCCTGATCAAGCGCATTCATGCGATCCGGGCGGTTCAGCGTGATGGTTGCGACCGCATCAGAGATGTTAAGCAGTACGGCGTCTTCCGATGCCATGGTGTTTCCTCCTGCGCGGTTTTTGGCGCATTTTTCCCCGGTTTTCCGGTTGTTGCAGTGTGTTAAATCGCCAGTCGGGCTTCAATCGCGGTTTCCATATCGGGCCACCCGGAAAGCCAATCGGGCATGGAAGGGGACGTTTCATCTGCCCCGACCATCCGACAGATATCCTCGGGTGCTACGATGCCATACGGGCCAACAAAGACCGCCTTGACCACGCCAAGGGCGAGTGTTTTGCCCTTAGAGACAAAGCGCTGTTCAAGATAAAACCCCTTGTCGTCCCAATAGAGGGCCTGGGTTTCGAGCGCGAATTTCTGAAACGGCTTGATCGCACGCTTGAACCGCATGGTCGATCCCGACACAACCGGCTGCCATTTGCGTTTAAGCATTTGACTGGCGATGCCATTGCGCATGATCAGTTCGGTTCGACCCAGATCCATCAGCGCGAAATACCGTGAATTGGTCATATGCACGTTGATATCAAGATCCAGCGGCCATGCCCGAAAATGCAGGGTTGATGGATCAAGCGGGTGCAGGCGGGGCCGCAACAAGGACAGGATCACCACACGGACCAGTCGGAAAATCAGGTTCACGACAAAACTCCGTGCTTGGATGCCCGTTCTTGGTGGATGCGGCCCATAGCCATGATCAGAACAACTCCTCGTCAAGGGCCATCATGGTCGAAGACCCCGACATGATCTGGCTGAACAGGGCACCTGATTGCGGCAGGACGCGTTCCATATAGAACTTGGCCGTGATCAGCTTGCCCTTGTAAAACCCGTCTTCATCATCGCCCTGTTTGGCCAGCGCGATTTCCGCCATGCGGGCCCACATGAAGCCAACCGCAACGAGACCGAACAGACGCAGGAATTCGGTCGCAGCGGCGCCTGCTTCATCGGGGTTTTTCATCCCGCGCTGGGCCAGCTCACCGGTTGCCTGTTGCAGGCGCATGAAAGCCTTTGCAAGCGGCTGGACATATTCGCCAAGTTCACCGTTTGAAACGTTGGCCTCGATATATTCCTGCACCGGATGGAAGAACCGGCGCAGGTAACGCCCGGCCTTGGACGGCATTTTACGCCCGACAAGGTCAAGGGCCTGAATGCCGTTCGTGCCTTCGTAAATCTGGGCAATACGGGCATCACGGACATACTGTTCCATGCCCCATTCGCGGATATAGCCATGCCCGCCAAAGACCTGAACACCGGTGTTTGTGTTGTCAAAGCCCCAATCGGTGAACAGTGCCTTGACGATCGGGGTCATCAGTTGAACGAACTCGTCGGCCTCTTCGCGTTTGACCGGGTCTTCGTGATGCTTGGCGGTATCAAGCTCACGTGCAACCCACATGCCCATTGCCCGGCAACCTTCATTGGTGGCCTTCGCGCTCAGCAACATGCGACGGACATCGGGATGCACGATGATCGAATCCGCCGGTTGGTTGGGGGATTTCGCACCCGTAAGGGCACGGCCCTGCAGGCGATCCTTGGCATAGGCACGTGCGCCCTGATAGGCCGCCTCGCCAAGGCCAAGACCCTGAATGCCAACCGACAACCGTTCCTGATTCATCATGGTGAACATGGCGGGCATGCCTTGATGGGGTTCGCCCACCAGATAGCCGACAGCGCCATCAAAGTTCATCACGCAGGTCGCGGATGCCTTGATCCCCATCTTGTGTTCGATGGAACCGCATTTGACCGCGTTGCGATCTCCAAGTGATCCGTCTTCGCCGACCATGAATTTCGGAACAAGGAACAGCGAGATGCCCTTGGTTCCCGCCGGTGCATCAGGCAGTTTGGCCAGAACCAGATGGATGATGTTTTCCGTCAGGTCATGTTCGCCGGCGGAAATGAAAATCTTGGTGCCGGAAATCGCGTAGGACCCGTCGCCAAGCGGCTCTGCCTTGGTTTTGATGATGCCAAGATCGGTTCCGCAATGCGGCTCTGTCAGGCACATGGTCCCTGACCAGGTGCCATCGACCATTTTGGGCAGGAACTTGTCTTTGAGTTCATCCGATGCGTGGCTGTGTAGCGCCGCATAGGCGCCAAACGACAGACCCGGATACATGCCAAAGGACAGGTTGGTCGAACAAATCATTTCCTCGACCAGTGCATTGATCGATTTCGGCGCGCCCTGACCGCCGTATTTTGGATCGCAGGCGATGCCCGTCCAGCCGCCTTCGGCAAAGGTCTGATAGGCTTCCTTGAAACCTTTCGGTGTCGTAACGACCCCGTCATCCCACGTGCAGCCTTCCTCGTCGCCCGACCGGTTGATCGGGAACAGGACCTCTTCACAGACCTTGGCGGCTTCTTCGAGAACCGCGTCAACGACATCAGGGGTGAAATCCTCGCAACCGGGCATCTGATTGATATCGTTGAAATCAAACAGTTCGGTCAGGACGAAGCGCATATCGCGCAAGGGTGCTTTATATTCAGCCATTTTCTGTTTCCTCCTGGACCGGTTAATTGCGCAACGGCTTGCCGGTCAGCAACATGTGCTCGACCCGGGCCATGGTGCCTTCATTGCGGACCAGACGCATGAAGCCTTCGCGTTCGAGTTCAAGCATGTCGTCTTCGGACAGTTCCTCAGTCACGTCGGTATCGCCACCGGCCAGAACCTTTGCCAGTTCACCTGCAACAACGCGGTCATAATCGGTGGCCTTGCCAAGACGATGGAACCCATCGACAGCCATTTCAAAGGCCACCCGCGCACTTTCGCCCGGCAGGCGATAGGTGAATTCTTCGGGCGCTTCGTAACCTTCGACCATCGACAATGCGCGTTCCTTGGCATCGGCCAGCAAACGATTGCGGTTCATGGTGATGCCGTCGCCTTCGCGGAAGAACAGGTTTTCCTTGGCTTCCATTGCCGATTTGGCAACGGTCGCGACCGAGATGATCTCGAACGCCTTGGCACTTGGCGCCATTGGGCCTTTGACGAATTTCGGATTTTCCGCCCAACGACGGATCATTTCCTTACACCCGCCCCAAGCCGGGATCAGACCAACACCGGGTTCAACCAGCCCGATATAGGTTTCGCCGTGCGCCTGAACCGCATCACAATGCAGAAGGACCTCACAGCCGCCGCCAAGGGCAAGACCACTGGGGGCACCGACCACCGGGAAGGGTGAATATTTCAACGCCTTGTAGGTTTCCTGACCGGTTTCAACCAGGTTTTCGATTTCCGGCCATACGGCGATATTGGCGGCAAACAATGCCAGTCCAAGGTTTGCCCCAGCGGAGAAATTGCTGCCTTCGTTATAGATCACCATCGCCTTGAACTGCTTTTTGACAGTCCGGATCGATGTCTTGATCGCGCCCAGAACATCTGCATCAAGGGCATTCATCTTGGTATGGAATTCAAGGCAGGCAACGCCATCGCCGATATCCCAAAGCGATGCGGCGCGGTTGCCGACGACGCGTTCGGATTTGCGTTTGATGTCTTCAAGCAGGATGACCCCATCCGGGCGGGTGACCTTGGTGTAGTCGCCATCAAAGCCGAGATAATAAAGATCGCCATCTTCGACCTTGTAGAACGACTTGCCAGCTGCCTTTTTCAGCAAGGCCGGGACTTCAACGCCGTCCTCTTCCAGCATCGAAATCAGCGCATCAACGCCAATGGCATCAATCAACTCAAACGGCCCGGTTTTCCAGGCATAGCCAAGCTTCATTGCATCATCGACATCGACGATGGACTTGGCGGCAGCCTCGGCAATAAAGGCAGCATAGGCAAGGGTCTTGCCCATGACAGCGCGGCCATATTGACCACCCTTGTCAGCAGCTTCCATCAGCTTGCGCGGGTCTTTGCCAGCGGCGCGGACACTGCCGAGCCGGGCTTTTTCGGATTTGGCAAATTCACCGGTTTGCAGATCAACCGATTCCTTGACCTTCTGGCCACCTTCGCGGTTCAGGCGGTAAAAACCACCCTTGCCCTTGCGACCGGTATAGCCATCGGCAATCAATTTGCTGACAAGTTCGCTTTCGCGGTAGATCGCGTGGAACGGATCGGACTTGTCCAAAAGGCCGGCCATGCTGGACTGCACATGGGGCATCAGATCAAGACCCACCAGATCCATCAGGCCAAAGACGCCGGTTTTGGGAATGCCGAACGGACGGCCAATGACACTGTCGGCTTCTTCTATCGTCAGGTTGCGGTCCATGGCTTCAACCATGGCGGCCTGAATCCAGTAGACACCCAGACGGTTGGCGATAAAGCCCGGTTCGTCATGGCAGGTGACACAGGTTTTGCCCAGTTTGCGGTCGGCAAAATCGGCAACCGCATCAATCACGCCATCACGGGTGACGTCTGATCCAACCAGTTCCAGCAGGCGCATGTAACGCGGCGGGTTGAAGAAGTGGGTGATGATGAAGTCCTGCGCAAAACTTTCATCCATCCCGTCAATCAGGGTAGCGAGCGGAATGGTTGATGTGTTTGACGACACCACCGATCCCTTGGCACGTACTGCGTCAATCTTGCGATAGAGATCCTGTTTGATATCGAGGCGTTCAATGACGGCTTCGATCACCCAATCGCATTTGGCGATTTTATCAAGGTCATCCTCGATATTGCCACATGTGATCAGTTTCGCGACCCGTTTGGACATAAACGGCGCCGGATCGGTTTTCAGCATCTTGGCGACCGCACCTTCGGCAACCGCATTGCGGTTTTTGGCCCCTTCGGGAACGATATCAAGCAGCAGGACAGGTGTCCCTGAGTTGGCGATATGGGCAGCGATCCCAGCCCCCATAACACCGGCGCCGATAACGGCAACCTGTTTGAATTCGGTCATTACATCGCCTCCAGAATGGTCGCGATTCCCTGACCCCCGCCAATGCACTGGGATGCCAGCGCATATTTGCCGCCATCACGTTTGAGGATTGCGGCCGCCTTGCCAACGATACGCGCGCCTGTCGCACCCAAGGGGTGACCAATCGCCAGCGCGCCGCCATCAATATTGACCTTGGCAGCGTCCAGACCCAGATCGGAAATGCTTGCCATCGCTTGGGAGGAAAAGGCCTCGTTGAGTTCGGTGACATCAATGTCAGCCGAGGTCAAACCAGCACGCGAAAGGGCCTTTTTAGATGCGCCGACCGGGCCGATGCCCATAATTTCCGGCAAACAACCATCAACTGCGACCGACTTGATACGGGCAATCGGGGTCAGGCCGTTTTTGGCGGCATATTCTTCGGAACAAACCAGAACGGCCGACGCGCCATCGGTCAGCGGCGAAGAAGTACCTGCGGTAACAACGCCGTCTTCCTTGAAGGCCGGTTTCAGATCGGCAAGGCTTTCGGCGGTGGTTTCTGCGCGGATGCAGCCATCTTCGGACACCACACCGTCTTTGGTCTGGATCGGGATGATTTCATCGCTGAATTTGCCAGCAGATTGCGCTGCTGCGGCACGTTTGTGGCTTTCAACCGCGAAGGCTTCCTGATCGGCGCGCGTCAGGCTGTACTTGGCGGCAACATTTTCGGCCGTATCGCCCATGCTCATATAGGCTTCGGGCATGGCTTTATACAGTTCCGGGTTGGGCAGCGGGTTGAAGCCCATCATCGGAACACGGGTCATGCTTTCAACACCGGCACAGACAAAGACATCACCCGCACCAATGGCAATTGCGCCAGCGGCCTGATGGATCGACTGCATGGAAGATCCACAGAACCGGTTGACCGTAACACCTGCGACTGAGCGGGGCAGACCAGCGATAAAGGTGATCAGGCGAGCAACGTTAAAACCCTGTTCGCCTTCCGGAAAGGCGCAGCCAAGGATCAGGTCCTCAATCGCATTGGGATCAATACCGGTCTTTTCGACCAGACCTTTGACGACCTGTGCCGCAAGATCGTCAGGACGAACCTTGGCAAGGGCCCCTTTGCGGGCCGGGGTAAACGGTGACCGGACATATCCGGCAATTACGGCGTTGGTCATGGCTTTGTCTTCCTTCCTGAGCTGTCCTCTGATCCGGGAAACTTGTTACGGTGCCGGATCGAGTCCTTTTTCTTCAAGCGCATCAACCGATTGCTGTTCGATGTCGCGCAGTTCATCCAAAGTGACGTCCAGTGCCTGACGCTGTTCTTCGAGGTCAGAAATCCGTTCCCGAACGCGTTCCAGAAGCATCTTGATCTGCTCTGCCTGGGTTGGGTCTGCGCCATAAAGATCGAGATAATCCGCGATCTCTTTCAGGCTGAAGCCCAGTCGCTTGCCCCGCAAAATGAGGAGCAATTTGGCGCGATCCTGTCGGGTATAGACCCGGGTCGTGCCGGCACGTTGCGGGTTTAGGAGCCCCTTTTGCTCGTAAAACCGGATGGTGCGCGGCGTGATGCCAAGATCGTCGGCCAGTTCGGGAACGGTATAAAACCGTTCGTCAATTTTGGTCATTGTTCGCCCTTTATGGTATCTATTTTTCACTTAACGTCAATTAGTTTACGTTAACGTCACTCATATTTTTTCTGTGTGTGTAGTGTGACGCTAACGCATTGCAACTAAGCCGTATTTTCTTCCCTTTTTTGTCGTTCTTCCTCGACCAGTTCCTTTTTCGACAATTTGCCGACCATGGTTTTGGGAAGTTCTTCGCGGATTTCGATTTCGCGCGGCATCTCGATTCTTGAAATCTTGTCATCAAGAAATGCACGCAAGTCTTCGGCGGTCACATCCGTCACGCCATCTTTCAGGCGAACAAACGCCTTGGGGGCCTGCCCGCGATATTGATCGGGCACCCCGATGCAGGTGACTTCGGCAATCTGGGTATGCAGATAAAGTGCCTCTTCAATGGCGCGCGGATAGACGTTGTAACCGCTGCACAAAATGACGTCTTTCAGGCGGTCGACCAGAAATGTGTAGCCATCCGCATCCTGATAGCCAACGTCACCGGTCCTTAGCCATCCATCGACAAATGCTTCATCGGTGGCCGTATCGTTTTGCCAATAACCGGGCATGACTTGCGGTCCGCGAATGCAGACTTCGCCTTTTTCACCTGGTGGCATGACTTGTTGCGGACGGTCGAGGGATCGGATTTCGATTTCGGTGCCTGGCAGGGGGCGCCCGATCGAGCCTTCCTTGTTATCCCCTTTTAGCGGGTTGCAGGTGCAAACTGGGCTTGCTTCAGACAGACCGTATCCTTCAACCACCTTGGAACCGGTAATTTCCTCGAACCGGTTTTTGACTTCAACCGGCAGCGGTGCACCCCCGGAAATGCAGCATTGGATATGCGACAGATCGTATTTGAGTGTTTCCGGTGAATTATTGATCGCCGTATAGATTGTCGGAACACCCGGGAAGATGGTGACCTTTTTCTTGTCCAGCGCCTTGATCAGGGAATTCAGCTCAAAGCGCGGCTGCAGCACCAGTTCCGCCCCCAAATTGACCGAAGTGTTCAGAGCAACCGTCATGGCAAAGACATGGAAGAACGGTAACACACACAGGGTTACTTCGTGGCCCGGATTGGCATCCGGCATCCAGCGGGTCAGCTGATCAACATTTGCACTCAGGTTGGCATGGGTCAGCATCGCGCCCTTCGGTCGCCCGGTAGTGCCGCCGGTATATTGCAAGACCGCCAGATCATGGACATCAATATCCACCACACGATCAATCGGCTTACAGCCGATGACACGCGAATAGGGGATGTGACGCAGATCTGCTGGCACCTCGGCCAATTCGCTGCGCTTGAAAAGCGAAAACAGCACACTCTTGACCGGCGGCAAGATGCTGCTCATTTCGCAAACAACAATCCGCTTCAGGCAGGTTTCATCCAGACAGGCCGCAACCTTGGGATAGATCTGTTTCAGGTTCAGCGTCACCATCAGGCGACAGCCGGAATCCTCGATCTGATAGGCGATCTCGCGCTTGGCATAGAGCGGGTTAAAGTTAACCACCACACCGCCGCATTTCAGAATCGCGTAATAACAGACCACATAATAGGGCGTATTGGGCAGGCACAGCCCGACCTTGTCACCCTTGCGCACACCAAGCTGTTTGAAGCCTTCAGCCGCGCGATCAATCTGTTCGGCGATGGTTTTGTAATCATAAATCCGACCGAGAAAATCCACGCACGGGCGCATTGGGAACCGGGCTGCCGCATTGTCGAAGATTTCATGCACGGGACGTGTTTTCACCGGCGAGCTGATATCAACGCCATCGCGCAGGATCGGGGAATCTTGAACGTTTACTTTGTTCACTTGCGTTAACTCCATTACGTTAACGTCACTTTGCGGGCAAAAAAAGGGAGCCCGATGCAGCGCGCCATGGCACCCCGCATCGGACAGTATACCAGATCAGAACTTGAATTTCGCCTGGAGTGCTAGGATGTCGACATGTGCTTCGTAGTCGGCAGCATAGTTGCCTACGACCGAAGAGGCATGATCTACCCGTGCTTCATCTGCAAAGATGTGGGTGTAACCCAGTGTCACATCGGCCCAGTCAGCAGCTTTGTATGTGGCGCCAAGCGAAACCCAGTAGCGATCGGAATCCGGTAGCCGCACATTGCGGTTACGGGTTTTGATTGGGGTCTCATCATAGGCAACGCCGCCAGTGAAGGACCAGTTTTCGTTGTGTTGGTAACGCGCACCAAGGGCACCAAACCACGAAGTCCCCCACTGATAGTTTTCAGTCGTACTGCCTGTAGTTGCCGAAGCATTATTAATCAGACCACTGTAGTTAAAGACAAGGTCGCTAACCGAGTTCCAGTTGGTCCACTGCATGTCACCCATGACGGTCCATTGATCAGACAGGTCGTGCGAAACGCCAAAAGCAATGGACTCCGGCGTGGTGATCTTGGCAGTTGTTTTGCGGTCGATCCAGGGGGTGGCTAAGCCCTTTGCGGCGCTGTCGAAGGTGATGTCGCCTTTGAGTTTGTGTTCAACCTCGGAAATGTAGGAAAGACCAACACGGGTGGTGTTCGTGAGTTCCCAGTTCATCCCGGCAGTCCAACCGTAACCGATGTCGTCACCTTCGACCGTTGAGTTGCCCTCTCCGACTGCGCCACCAAGTGACGGAACGGCTTTGCTAAGGGCAGCCTCAAATCGTTGAACCTGCGGTCCTGCACCGATGCTCAAGCCATTGTCAAAACGATAAGCGACAACGGGTTTGATGTTGACGGTTTTGATTTTTGAAGTCGTGCCAAAGAAACGACCGGCGAAGTCTGAATCGTTATCAGTAACGAGGCCCCAAGGAGCGGTAATCGAAACGCCGAGATTGATCTGATCGTTTAGCTTCCAGACTGCATGTGCGTTTGGTACCGCAGCATCTTGCGCCATATCCTTGTAGCCACCGCCGGTCTGTGCGATCACCGTGCGCGCGCCGTTGGTTGCAACTGTGTTGGTTGCCTTGGCCACGGGCCGAATGACCGTGATCCCCGCGCTATAACTGGTTTCCTTGTACTGGCCAACCGTGCCCGGATTATAGGACATGGTGGATGCGTCGGTGGACAGTGTGGTCATGCCGGCAAAGCTTGATCCCTGCAGGGTGCCGCTGGTTTCGCGGACCTGAAAACCCGATGCGTGCGCGGTACCAACACTGGCAAGTGCGCATAGAAGTGCGGTGCCTGAAGCTGCTCCCCAGAGGCAGCCCTTCCTGAAGTAGGACATTCGTTTCTCCCTTAATCTTGTAACGCTTCAAATCTGTGATTCAAAACGCCCGCTTTTATTGCTGAAGGTTTATCGCATCGACCCTGATAAAATCGATGTCGTAACCTTTCCTTTTAAAACTTGTTTTGAGCAGTTTTCCGTCAATGCCGTACCAGAGGTCCCGGTCGACATCGCCAGACATTTTGTAATGGACTGCCGGTGTTTCCCGGCTTTCGACCATGACGGTTTCTTCCCCGACCCGCTGTGTGTTGACGCGATAGGGATCGGTGTTGATGACGCTAAATAGATCGGTTTTGCCTGTGACATCCTCATGCCACAAGGTCAAAGGCCAAGCGCCGTCACAGGCATCACGTTTCCCGACACCCTTGCCCGAAAGCACATAACAATCGGCGTCATAGCTGGCCTGCCAGGTGTAGTGCGTGCCGTTATCATTGGTGATGGTCTCTACCGAAACCAGCTTGCCGTCCTGCCATTGTTCGGTGCGCTGATGATCGTAATGAAATCTTAGAAACAGTACCCGTACATCTGTCAGTGTCTCGACCTCAACGGTTCGGCCGGTTACTGTCGGCGTGATCTCGACCTTTTCATAACCGATCGGTTCCCCGTCCTTAAGCACGCGGAAATTCAGTGTTTCCAATCCAAATGCCAGCGACGTGGTGGCACACTGGATCACAAAGCCGGCAATCAGGGCCGATATGCTGCCTTTTGCGATGCGATTACGCATGTTTCCCCCATACAACAGATCATTCCGACCAACTCAGTCGAGCATAGATGACAGCTTTGCTGCCACGCCCATGGAGCCCTTGATCTTCAGTTTGCCCATGGTGAAGGCAAGCATCGGGTCAAGTTTTCCGGCGATCAGTTTTTCGAGGTTGGCTTTCTTGATCTTGAGAATGCAATCGGCATCGGACAGATCATCGTCGCTGATTTCCGGTTCATCGCCGGTGGCATCCACAACGATATGCCCGTCATCGCCGCAATCAAAGGCAACGACAGCATTCAAGCCGCGCAGTTGCGGCAGTTTTTCTTTTACGGTTTCGAGGATGTCATCCACGAACGCCTCCCTCAGTCAGCTGGTATTCTTGTTTTGGTTATGACAGGACCTTAATACAAAGTGACGTTAACGTAAAACAAATAACGAAAGGGAAAAATACACAACCATTAAGACATTGAATTTTAAAAGGTTCAATGTTGAACATTTTGCCAAATGACCACAAAAAATGCCCGGATATACCGGGCATTTGAGGTGTAGGGTCTGGTCTGAATGCCAACCTAGTAACAATCACAGGTGGCAGGTCCGGGGTTTGGCATGCGCGATGACAGGCAAGCTGAGAACCCCTGGTTTTTCGCCGCTTTGGGGTATATCTGGTCTTCAGCACGTAATGAAAACGTTGTCGCGCTTGAACGTGCGGTTCAGCTCTGTCCCGAATCCGGGTTTATTTTCGGGCTTGCTCGTTTTCATGCATGATGTAACCGGCCCCTGTACCCACGGCCCCGCCAATCACGGCACCACATGTGACGCAGCCACCAGTGATCACGGTTCCGACCGCGCCGACACCGGCGCCAATGGCGCCGCCACTCAGCATTTTTTGGTCGCGGTCATTCAATCCACTGCAGGCGGACAGTCCCAATGCCCCGGCAACGGCAAGAATTGTGGCTGTCTTTCGCATCTCTCTTATCCCTTCGCGTTTGCTCTTATCGTTTGGTTATTTATGGACCTTTTTGAGGTAAAAGAGCATGCGAGAGAAAATGGGAAGCACTTTGACGGCAATGGGGAGGGTTTGGGGCAGTTATGTCGATAACATGGCAGCCAGAAAGATCTTCTGAAGTGGGATTGGGCGCTTGGAAACGGTCTTTCGTCTGTTGTTTGGTTCTCAATAATGTCTGATCGGCCATTTCCGGTGCAAAAAGGTATCAGCAGGGGACGATTTCCCTTCGCGATATGCTTCAATCCCGTATTTCACGCGAAATCACATTGGTTTGGCGGCGACAGCTGCGCTTTATCGCCAGAATTCAATTCGGTTGAAACAGTTCTGGCAAGCAGATAGCTTTGGGCCTTCCAAAGCAGGCTTGAACCTTTGCCACCAAAAGGAAACGTCATGAGCTTTGCCGCCTGGTTGTCGGTTGCAACCATTTGCGTTCTGGGTGCAATGACGCCAGGCCCCAGTCTGGCTGTCGTTCTGCGCTATTCCGTCGGGCAATCCCGTCAGGCCGGATTTGCCTGTGCGCTTGCTCATGGGCTCGGGATTGGTTTTTACGCCGTCATCACCATGACAGGCCTTGGCATTCTCTTTCAGACGGTGCCGGTCTTTCACAATACGGTCAGTATACTGGGGGCGCTCTATCTGATCTGGCTTGCGATCAAGGCATGGCGTGCTGCCGGATCGGGGTCAAAGTTCAATGTCGAAGGGGGGCGGGCGCTATCCGGTTCGGTTGTTCAGGCTGCGCGTGATGGCTTCATGATTGCCTTCCTGAACCCTAAGATCGCGTTGTTTTTTCTGGCCTTGTTTAGCCAGTTCGTATCTCCCGAATTTGAATGGAGCGGCAAGTTCCTTCTTGCCTTCACTGCTGCTGCGATTGATGCGGCCTGGTATTGTCTGGTGGCCGTCGGATTGTCGCATGGGGCGGTTTTGCCTTGGTTGCGCGATCACGCCGCTTGGATAGAGCGTATCATTGCGGTTCTGTTTGTGCTGATTGCGCTTCGCGTATTGTGGGGTGTTGTTGCTGTCTAGTGCCGGGATTGCCGAACTACTGAGAACCCAACCTCTGTTTGCGCCACCATCGCGACATAACACGGATCATCGAAATGACTGACAAGACCGCCCCGCAAACGAACCCTTCTGACAGCACGTCAACGGCAGGGGCCCCGGCTTCTGGCACCGGGCGCGGCTTCCATCATCTGGGCGCACATATAGGATTTTTACTGGCGATCCTGCTTCTGGCGGCAAATATGCGTGGCAGTATTGTCGGACTGGGGCCGCTGGCGGAAATTATTGGTACCGACCTGTCACTTTCAGGCACGCAGCTTGGCTTGCTAACGACGCTGCCGGTTCTGAGCTTTGGCGTGCTGTCGATGTTTGCGCCGCGTCTGGGGCAGAAGTTTGGTCTGGAAGCGACACTTTTGACCATGCTGCTGTTCATTGCCATCGGGCAGGGGCTGAGGGCCAGTGGCGCCTATGACATCATGGTGATCGGCACCATCATTCTGGGGGCCGCGATTGCTGTTTTAAACGTTCTGACCCCGTCACTGGTACGGCGCAGTTTCCCGACCCATGTGGCACTGGTGACAGCGCTTTATACCTTTACCATGTCCAGCGGTGCGACGATCGCTGCATTCATTTCGATCCCGATCCGAAATGCGGCTGACGGTGACTGGCGCTGGTCGCTTGGAGTATGGGCGGTATTTGCCGCCATTGCGTTTATCTGCTGGCTGCCGATGTTGCGGTATCGCCATACCGGACCTGTGCCGTCACCGGTTGCGCGCATATCGCTGTGGAAAAATGTCGAAGCCTGGTGGCTGGCACTGTTTTTTGGTTGTCAGTCACTGATGTTTTATACCGGCACGGCCTGGGTCGCCAAAGTCTTCATCGATCACGGGATTTCCGAAGCTGAAGCGGCGACGCTTCTGACCCTGTTTAACGTGTTTGGCATTCCGGCGGCCTTTGGCGCGCCATTGATTTATTCAAAAATTGCCAACAAGAAACTGGCGATGCTGGTTCTTCATATCCCGCTGATCATCGCCATTCCGGGCTTTGTCTTTGCCACCACCGAGTTGCCGTATGTCTGGGCGGTGTGCATGGGGCTTGGTCAAGGCAGCATGATCAGTATTGCGCTGACCCTTGTGGGCATGCGCGGCGCCGATCCGCAGACCTCTGCACGGCTGTCGGGCATGGCTCAGTCTGTGGGTTATCTGTTTGCCGCAATTGGGCCGGTTTTGTTCGGGGCATTGCACGACCTTCTGGGCGACTGGCAGGTCGCGCTGTACTTCCTGTTCGCGGTCGTGACCATCCAGCTTATTGCGTCGATGCGGGCCGGATCGGCCACCAAAATCGGAACTTAATAGACCCTGCACATTTGCAAAGACACATTTGCATTCCGGGATAAGGGCGTTTCATTGATTGCAATGAGCGCCCTTTTCTTATGACGTGACCTTTATCACCACTGCCATTTTTCTTGTAACAATGAACTTGACTTGCATTCGCAACAACTCTAAGAGATGCAAATCATTATTAATAACGTTCAGCCCAGCAAGGAGTTCGCGATGTCCCACATCGCAGAAGAACCGGGATTTGCAGGAAAGTCCGACACGGTGAAACAGATGCAGGTGCAGGAACTGATGGGCGATGATCGCGAAGTCATCATTATCCATCAGGGGGAAGAATACAGATTGCGCCTGACATCAAACAACAAACTGATCCTGACCAAATAGGCGTTCAAACGCCACCTCACATCACACCATTTGCCAGCCAGCGCGCCAGTGCCCTGCACAAGCCAGCCAGCCAGCCGAAATCGGTCCAAAGCTAAAGCTGCCTTACAGGGGAATCATTATGGTTCGAACCACTTCTGTGCGCCTTCTTCTGGCGACAGTTTCCACGCTCGCGCTCAGCGTTGCCGTCCACGCTCAGGAACCGGCATCCCAGCCCGCCATCGACACCCAGACCACCGACGCCACCGACGGCCAAAATGCATCTGCGGATGAAACTGCGGTCGTACTTGATACGGTTACTGTTACCGCAAGCAAGGTCGGAACCACCGCCATTGATGCGCCGGCGTCGATTTCGATCATTGATGACGAGGAACTTGATCGCTATCAGCCGCAAAATCTTGGCGATATCCTGCGCAGCCTTCCGGGTGTTGAAACGTCTGGCGGGCCACGCGCAACTGCCCAGATGCCGAGCATTCGCGGGTTGACCGATGACCGTGTCGTAATCCGTCTTGATGGTGCGCGCGCCAATTTCCGGTCCGGTCACAAGGGCGGGTTGTTCCTTGATCCGGAAACCCTCAAACAGGTTGAGGTGTTCCGTGGTCCGGCATCAACGATGCAGGGTACGGGGGCACTTGGCGGTGTGCTTGCGCTTGAAACCGTTACCGCTGATGACATGCTTGAAAATGGTGAACGCGTTGGTGCGCGGTTCAAAACCGGCTACGCATCGGTTGACAGCGCTTTGACGCTTAATTCCATGGCCTATGCAAAGCCGACGCAAGGTTCCGATGTTCTGGTGTCGCTGTCACATTTGAACAGCGGCAACTATGAAACCGGTGATGGCCTCAAAGAACAATACACCGATGACAACTATATCAACGGGTTGTTCAAGGGGTCCGTCGATGTTGGTGATACCGGCAATGTCCACTTGATGTTGCAGCGTTATGCTGACCATCACATCCTGCCGACCTCGCCTGATAGTGCGGTGGGTTCCACCACCGTGATCGTTAAACGTAAAACCAGACAGACCACCGGTGTGCTTGGGTTCGATTATTATTCGGATGGCAGCGACCTGATTGATGCCAATGTCAATGTCTATGGCATGAACACCAACATCCATGAAAGCCGTCTGAGCCAGACTCGACTGGATGAACGCGATCTCGTCACCCTTGGCGCTGAAGGCAGCAATACCGCCCGTTTCGAGCTTGGATCGACCGATCTTGCGGTCACGCTTGGGGGGGAGGTCTTCGAAGACAGTCAGGAAGGGCGCCGTAACGGTGCGCCGACGCCGGGACTTTTCCCTGATGCCGACATGCTGATTTCGGGTTTTTATATCGATAATCAGCTTGATGTGACCGATGCGCTGCAACTGACAGCAGGCATACGGTATGACAGCTTCGATCTGTCTTCTGACAGTGGCAGCAGCCGCACGGATGATGCGATTTCGCCGCGTTTCTCGGCAAGCTATCGCCTGACAAGCTGGATGCAGCCCTATGTCAGCTATGCGGAAGCCTTCAATGCCCCGTCCCTGACGCAGCTTTACAATGATGGCATTCACTTCGGGAACAACCAGTTTGTTCCGAACCCCGATCTTGATGCGGAAAAGGCAAAGACCTGGGAATTCGGTACGAACTTCAAGGCCGATCAGCTGTTTACCAGCCGCGACAGCTTGCGGGCGAAGGTTGCTGTCTTCAAAAACGAGATCACCGATTACATCGAACAAAGTGTGACCGGTGGTTTTACCGGAACCACAACCAGCAGCAACCTGCCAGAAGCCGAAATCAAGGGCTTTGAGGCAGATGTCAATTACGATACCGGCGTTGTCTTTGCCGGGGTGGCAGCGTCCATTCTGCGCGGTGAAAACAGTGAAACCGGGGAAAACCTGTCCAACATCCAGGGCGATAAGCTGAGCCTGTCAGGCGGGTATCGTTTGATGGATTACGGGCTTGAACTCGGCGGGCGTGCAACCATGGTCGCCAAGCAGGACCGTATGCCCGACGATACCGCAGATCGTGGTGGATATACCCGTCTTGATCTGTTCGCCCGCTGGGATGCTGATGAGTATGTCGATGGTCTGCAGGTTAATGCCGGTATCGACAACCTGCTTGATCAGACCTACCGCACCAGTGATGCGATCATCTATGAGCCGGGTCGCAACTTCAAAATTTCCGCAAGCATGAAATTCTAAAACGGGGCCGGACGGCGCGTTAGCGCGCGCCGTCTGTTCTGTATGGAGAACCAAACGCCATGACCAAGAATACTTTGAACAATTTCAAAAATGCCACGGAAGCCTGGAAGGCCTTTTCCACCGGTGAGGCCAATGGATATGCCGTGGATATCGCTGCTGAACTGGGCCTGAGCGAGGGAGAACTGGTTGCTGCTGGTATTGGCAGCAATGTCGTGCGCCTTGATGCTGGCTGGGACGATTTCATTCCCCGGTTGGAAGAACTGGGTCAGGTCAAGATCCTGACGCGTAATCCCAGTGTGGTGCATGAAAAGACCGGGACCTTTGGCAAGGTCAGCATCAATGGTGAAATGGGCTTGGTGCTTAATCACGATGTTGATTTGCGCCTGTTCCTTGGGCGTTGGGGACATGGATTTGCCGTTGAAACCAACAACCCGCGCGCAGGACGCCGCCGCAGTTTCCAGATCTTCGGTCATGACGGATGCGCCATTCACAAGATTTTCCTGACCGACCAATCCGATGAAGCCGCCTATGACAAACTGGTCAATGATTTCAAGGCCGACAATCAGTCGCCGGGAATCGACGTCCTGCCATCACTTCCAAAACCGGTCACGCTTCCTGATCAGGATGTCGATGTTGAAAACCTGCGTGCACATTGGCGCCGGATGACGGACGTCCATCAGTATCACGGGATGCTCAAGGACTTTAATGTTGGTCGTCAGCAAGGCATGCGCCTGGCCGGGCCGGAATTTGCCGAACGGCTGAGTGCGGATGCGCTGAAGACCTTGCTTGAAAAGGCATCTGAAAGCGGTATTTCGATCATGGTCTTTGTTGGCAACAGTGGTGCCATCCAGATCCATACGGGTCCGATCAAGACCATTCGCGAAATGGGCGACTGGATCAACATTATGGATCCGACCTTTACCCTGCATTTGCGCATGGATCAGGTTTTTGAGGCATGGATTGTACGCAAACCGATCCGCGAAGGCATGGTAACCACCATTGAACTTTATGACCGTGATCTGAACAATTTCGCGATCTTCTGTGGGGAACGCAAACGCAAGGATCCGGAAAATCCCGATTGGCAGAAGCTGGCTGAAAGCTTGCCACGTCTGGAAAACACTATGGCAGCAGTGGCGGAGTAATCGGGCCATGCGTCATTTCACCGGATTTATTTTGGCGATCATAGGCATTGTCGGGCTGTACATGCCCGCCATTGCCGATGGCAAACCCCGGCGTGTGATCACTGTCGGGGCACCCGCGACCGAGATCGTCTTTGCGCTTGGCGCTGGCGACAGCGTGATTGCAACTGATAGCACAAGCACCCGACCCGGCCCTGTGCCAACCCTGCCAAAGGTTGGCTATATGCGCCAACTGGCGGCCGAAGGCATCATTGGCCTCAAGCCGGACTTGATCGTCGGTGTGGAAAAGTCCGGGCCGGATGTGGTTCTGAACGAGCTTTCCGACCTTGGCATTCCGATTGTCATTCTGCCGTCGCTTGCAAAGATGGAAAACCTGTCTGATGCGATTGCGATGGCGGGGGATGCGCTTGGTCGGGGGGATGCGGCAAAGCTACTTTCTGACCGGGTGCAGGATGATCTGGCGCAATTGCAGGACAATGATGGCGCTGATCGGCCAAGCATCGTGTTCCTTATGGCGGTCGGTCATGGCAAACCGTTATCAGCCGGGCAGGAAACGACGGCCGACGAAATCATCACCATGATCGGCGGGGCCAACAGCATGGCGGGCTTTGATGGCTTCAAGCCCGTCTCGCCCGAGGTGATTGCATCTGACGCATCCGACTATGTGCTGGTAACGCAGTCAACCATCGATCAGTTGGGCGGGATTGAAGGGCTTCAGGCCCACCCGGTCCTTGGTTTGAACAAGGCGGTGGCGAATGGTCGGGTACTTGCCATTTCCGCATCGACCATTCTTGGTTTTGGCCCGTCATCAGCCGCGGAAATCCGTGCGCTTGCCGACCATCTTCGTAAGGCAGAACAGGGATCGTGATCGCTGTGAAACAGATGGTTGCAGCACTGCAAATGCAGCTACCGGTCAACCGATCGGCACTGTTTTTGATCCTTTTGATGGTCGGGCTCTGTGCTGCCACCGTTGTGTCGCTTGGCATGGGCGGGGTCGAGATTTCGGTCGGGGATGTGTTTGTTCATCTTGGGCAACGCATCGGCGTAACCGAGGTCGGCATTGACGCCTTTGACGCCCGCATTCTTGATAGTTTGCGGCTGCCACGCATCCTGCGGGCGATCGTCATTGGGGCCGGGTTGGGACTTGCCGGTGCCGTAATGCAAAGCCTGTTTCGCAATCCGATTGCCGATCCCGGCATCATTGGTGTTTCGGCCAGTGCCGCCTTTGGGGCGGTGACGATGATTGTCGCAGGTCACCTGATAATGGGCAGTTACTATGCGGCCTTCGGGCCTTATGGCGTGCCGGTGGCGGCCTTTGGCGGTGCGGTTCTGGCGACGGTGCTGATCAGCATTCTGTCACGTCAGGACGGTCGGACGGATGCGGCGATCATGTTGCTGATTGGCGTTGCGATCAATGCCATCGCCTTTGCCGGTGTGGGCGTCTTTACCTATATGGCCGACGATGCCCAGTTGCGCAGCCTGACTTTTTGGCAGATGGGCGCTCTTTCGGGCAATGGGCCGACCGATATGCCCGCCCTGATCGTCATGGTGTTGGGCATTGCCTATCTGATCCGGCTTGGAACCCCGCTTAATCTGTTTTTGCTAGGTGAGGCCGAGGCACGCCATCTTGGTGTTGAGGTCGAACATCTTAAACGTCGCGCCACGGTGATCACTGCCCTTGTTGTCGGGGCGGCGGTGGCGGTTTCTGGCATCATCGGTTTTGTCGGTTTGGTTGCGCCGCATCTGGTGCGTCTGGCAACCGGGCCCGATAACCGATACGTCCTGCCAGCATCGGCAATCGGCGGGGCAATCATTCTGACCGCGGCAGATGCGGTGGCCCGTATCATTGTCCTTCCGGCTGAACTGCCCATCGGGCTTGTTACCGGCATTGTCGGCGGACCGTTTTTCCTCGGGCTTCTGATCGTTGAAAAGAAAAGGCGTCGCCTATGACCCTGATGGCGCACAAGGCAGATTTCAAAGCGCGCGGACGTTATCTGTTGCGTGATGTTTCGATCGTGGTAACGCCGGGCGAAGTGCTGGCCATCCTTGGTCCGAACGGTGCAGGGAAGTCTACCTTGCTGAAGGTCTTGGCGGGCGAGCTTTCCCCAAGCGGGGGCACGGTTGTTCAGAACGGTCGTCCTCTTTCGAGCATTTCCGCCCTTGATTTGGCGCAGGAACGTGCGGTGATGCCGCAAGCCGCTTCGATGACCTTTCCCTTTACGGTGTTTGATGTGGTCGCACTCGGCCGTGCCCCGTTTCGCAAGGTTTCGACTCGCCAGTTTGATCAGAAACAGGTGCGTCGCGCGATTGAGCTTGCCGACATCACCCATCTGCAAAATCGCGCCTATCCGGCCTTGTCAGGGGGCGAGAAACAGCGTGTTCATCTGGCCCGTGCGCTGGTGC
Organism: Thalassospira sp. HF15; assembly: GCF_011806525.1. Classification (GTDB taxonomy): domain Bacteria; phylum Pseudomonadota; class Alphaproteobacteria; order Rhodospirillales; family Thalassospiraceae; genus Thalassospira. The sequence goes on from NZ_JAAVKI010000002.1 coordinate 573,694, forward strand.
AGCTTTGGGGCATGAAGGATGCCACCGGCAAAAGCGGCGCAAGCGAGGACGACGATCCAACATCTGCCGCGCGGTTTTTGCTACTTGATGAACCGACAGCCGGTCTTGATGTGTCTCATCAACATGCGGTTCTGGCCCTTGCCCGGCGTGAAGCCAAGGAGCATGGCGTCGGGGTCCTGATGATCCTGCATGATTTCAATCAGGTCCTGACCTATGCCGATCAGGTTGCAATCCTGACCGCCGGCGAGGTTGTCGCGCAAGGCCCGGTAACAAACGTCATGGCACCGGATTTGTTGTCATCGGTGTTTAAAAGCCCGATCAGGGCGATCAATGACCCCGCGGGCGGAGTCGTTCTAGTCAGCCAATCAGCCTGACTGGCTCTATACAGGCACGATATCAGGCGGCGGTGCCGGACGGGACGGTGCGCCCTTCCTGTTCGGTGCGACACGTTGCAATCAGCCAGTCACGGAATGCCCGGACGGCAAAGTTGTTTTCCTTTTCCTTGGGGTAGACCACGTAATAGGCGTGCTGATTGGGGATGGAGACATCAAACGGTGCGACCAGTCGCCCACTTTCAAGTTCTTCACGCACCAGAAATTCCGGCAAAAGCGCCAGTCCAAGCCCCGCCACAGCCGCCTGAATGACCATGTGGAAATGCTCAAACCGGGGGCCGGCCAATTCATCAACCACGGCAACACCGGTTGCCGCCAGCCAGTCCTGCCAGGCGCGCGGGCGGGTTGAATGCTGCAACAGGGTGCAGTTGCGCACCCGTTCACGTGCAATCGGCAGATCATCATTTTCCTTCAATAGCTTGGGCGCACACACCGCAATCAGGGTTTCTCCCATCAGACGGTGCGTCACACAACCCGGCAGGTTGTCTTCGCCAAAGTGAATGGCGATATCTATGCCTTCCCGGTCGAAATTAAACTCACGCGTTTGCGTAATGAGATTGAGCTGAATGTCAGGCCAGGTCGACTTGAAATCGCCCAGGCGTGGAACAAGCCAACGTGCGCCAAATGTCGGCAAGGTCCCGACATTAAGCATCCCGCCCGCATCGGAATAGGCCATGACCTGAAGGGTTGCGGCCTCCGCCCGGTCCAGAAGGTCGCGTACTTGGGCTGCATAGGCTTCACCGGCCGCTGTCAGTTTCAGGCGCTTTTTGACACGCCGAAAAAGATCGCGACCCAAGTATTCCTCAAGCGCACGGATCTGACGGCTAATCGCGCTTTGCGTGACATTGAGTTCCTCGGCAGCCCGAGTAAAGGACAGATGGCGGGCCGAGCTTTCAAAGAATTGCAGGGCGGTAAGGGAGGGCAGGACGCGGCGCATGGTGAAACCAGTTCATAACAAAATGGAATGATATGGTGCGAATATATCGTTTGTTTGCTGTGCAGCCAAGGCGTACCGTTTTAAACGGTTCAAAGCCCCCTCGCGCCACCCCAAGAAGCGATTGGGCCGAAGGCCAACCGCGCTGGAATGCTGTTACTTTGGAATGTTTTGGAAGGATAGCTCCCCCTTTTCATTCGTGTAACGGTATCCAGCGCAACATTCAAAATACCGGACCACCAAGGGCCGGACGGCAACATATTGCATTGGGTAGAAGGCAAGAATGGGTTCTGTTGACGAAAATTATGATGTGATCATCGTCGGTGGTGCCGTGGTCGGCAGTTCCATCGCATGGCATCTGACAGGCCGTGATGATTTCAAGGGCCGGGTTCTGGTGATTGAAAAGGACTCGACCTATGAGTTCTGTTCGACGGCCCTCTCGGCGGCATCGATCCGCCAGCAGTTTTCAACCCCGATCAATATTGAAATGTCGGCCTATGGCATTCAGTTTCTGCGCAATCTGAACCGCGATCTTGACCCGGACGTCGACATTGCCCTGCATGAAAAGGGCTATCTGATCCTTGCGACCGATCAGGGCCGCGACATCCTGCGTCAGAACCACGCGACGCAAACTGAATTTGGTGGCGACATCATCTGGATGGAGCCGGATGATTTGGCTGCAAAATATCCGTGGATGAATACATCTGATCTGGCGGCTGGTTGCTGGGGCCGCACCGGGGAGGGATGGTTTGATGCCTATTCCCTGATGCAGGCGTTTCGCAAACAGGCGCGTCGTCGCGGTGCTGACTATATTGACGGCGAAGTCGTCGAAGTCCTGCGTGATGGCGATCAAGTGACGGGTGTGGTTCTGAAAGACGGTCGTCGTTTTGGTTGTGGACAGCTTGTTAATGCTGCGGGCACCGGCGGATCAAAGGTCGCCAGCATGGCGGGTCTCGAAATTCCGGTCGAACCGCGCAAACGCTGCATCTTTGTGTTCAATTGTCGGGATGCACAAGACATCAACGCATCCTGTCCGATGCTGATTGATCCAAGCGGTCTTTATGTCCGCCCGGAAGGCGAGTTCTTTATCACCGGCATCGCCCCGCCCAAGGACCGCGATCCGGAATGCTGGGATTTCGATGTCGATCACAGCCTGTTTGACGACATCATCTGGCCGGGCCTGTATGAGCGGTGCGAACGGTTCGAGGCGATCAAGGTCGTTAATGCCTGGGCGGGCCATTATTCCTATAACCTGCTGGATCAGAACGCGATTCTGGGCCGTCATACCGATGTTGGAAACTTCATCTTTGCCAACGGGTTCTCGGGCCACGGCCTGCAACAAAGCCCGGCAGTTGGTCGTGGCATTGCCGAGCTGATCACAACAGGCGCGTACGAAACCCTTGATCTGTCAGTGTTTGGCTATGAGCGCATCCGCGATAATGCCCCGGTGCTTGAACTGAACGTTATCTAAGTCATTTGTATCATCAAAAAGGTCGGAGCAGCCCCCACATGCCCCGTGACGAAAACACCAAATCTGCTGATGACAGCACCCTGATCCGGGATCGTGCCACGGGCTCGGTATCTGCTGGCGTGCGCAATGTGCATCCGGTTTATCTTGATCGTGCGCTCAATGCCGAGGCATGGGATGTCGACGACAAACGTTATATCGATTTCATTGGCGGGATCGGTGTGTTGAATGTTGGCCATCGCAATCCGGTCGTGATGGAACGCGTTGCCGCCCAGTGCGAACGCTTTACCCACAGCTGCTATAACGCGCTGCCGCATGAACCTTATGTCGCGGTGACGGATTGGCTGTCGGCAAACTGCCCGATTGAAGGCCCGGCAAAATCAATGCTGACCAATTCCGGGGCAGAGGCGATGGAAAATGCGCTGAAGCTTGCGCGTGCCTTTACCGGTCGCACCGGGGTGATCGCGTTTGAGGGGGCGTTTCATGGTCGGACCCTTGCCACACTGGCACTGACCGGAAAAACCAAACCCTACAAAACCGGGCTTGGCCCGCTGCCGGGGCCTGTTTGGCATTTGCCATATCCCTGCCCTGAAACCGGTGTATCGGTTGATGATGCGATGGCGGGCATTGCCAAGCTGTTTGCTGTTTCCGCCGATCCGGCATCGGTCGGGGCAGTGGTGATCGAACCCGTTCAGGGCGAAGGCGGTTTTCGTGCTGTGGATGGTGAATTCCTTGCCGCCCTGCGTCGTCTTTGTGATGAAAACGGCATGGTCTTGATCGCCGATGAAATTCAGTCGGGCTTTGCCCGAACCGGCAAGATGTTTGCCATTGAGCATGCCGGTGTTGCACCCGATATCCTTGTGATGGGCAAGGGTATTGGTGGTGGCTTCCCGTTGGCGGCCATTACCGGTGCCGAGGATGTCATGAATGCGCTTGCCCCCGGTGGGCTCGGCGGCACCTATTCGGGCAACCCGGTGGCCTGTGCTGCGGCAACGGGCGTGTTTGAGGTTTTGGAAACTGAAAATCTTACCGCACGCGCCAAACAGCTTGGTGAAAAATACGCCACCCATATCGCATGGCTGCGCGATCTGCCCGGTGGGCATGTGATCGGCAACATGCGCGGGATCGGCGCGATGCGTGCCTTTGAATTGATTGCAGATGACGGCAAACCGTCACCCAAACGTCTGCAAACCTTGTTGCAACTGGCTCGCGCAAACGGGCTATTGTTAATGCCAAGTGGTGAACACGCCAATGTTGTGCGCCTGCTGGCACCTTTGACCATTCCGTTTGATCAGGTCGATGAGGCCTTTGCCATCATCGCCAAGCTGCTCCCCAAGGTGGCCGATATCAAGGATTGAACAGAGATCGAATTTGCCGGTGATCCGCGCCGGAGAGTTTAAAACGAAGGGAGTTTTACTGTGAGCTACAAATCCATTCTGACCGAACTTGGTCTGTCCGAAGCAGAGATTGCCAATGGCACGCTCAGTGTCCAGACCCCGGTTGACGGTTCGGAATTCGCAAGTGTTACCGAAACCACCCCGGCCGAAATGACCGATGTCATCGGCAATGCCAAAAAGGCGTTTGGCGCATGGCGTCAGGTGCCCGGTCCGCGTCGCGGCGAACTGGTACGCCTTCTGGGTGATGAACTTCGTGCCGCGAAAGAGCCGCTGGGCCGTTTGGTATCGCTTGAATGCGGCAAGATCTATCAGGAAGGTCTTGGCGAAGTTCAGGAAATGATCGACATCTGCGATTTTGCCCTTGGTCTGTCACGCCAGCTCTACGGCCTGACCATCGCGTCCGAACGTCCGGGCCACAAAATGATGGAAAACTGGCATCCGCTTGGCGTTGCCGGTTTGATCACCGCGTTTAACTTCCCGGTTGCACCGTGGGCATGGAACACTGCGCTTGCACTTGCTTGCGGTAATGCCGTGATCTGGAAACCGTCGGAAAAAACCCCGGTCACAGCAATGGCGTGCCAGAAGATCCTTGAAAAGGCGATGGCGAAATTTGGCGATGCACCAGCTAACCTGCATCAGGTTGTTGTCGGTGATCGTGAAATCGGTGAGATCATGACCGACAGCCGTGACGTCGCGCTTATTTCCGCAACCGGTTCGACCCGCATGGGCCGCGAAGTTGCTCCGCGTGTTGCGCAGCGCTTTGGCCGTACCATTCTGGAACTGGGCGGCAACAACGCCATGATCGTCACCCCGTCGGCAGATATCGATATGACCGTTCGTGCGGTTGTGTTCTCGGCTGTTGGTACCTGTGGTCAGCGTTGCACCAGCTTGCGTCGTCTTATCGTGCATAAGGACGTCAAGGATCAGCTGCTGCCGAAAATCATTGCGGCCTACAAGTCGGTGAAAATTGGCGATCCGCTGGAAGACGGTGTTCTGGTTGGTCCGCTGATCGACGAGGAAGCCTATACCAACATGCAGACGGCACTTTCGAACGCCAAGAAAGACGGCGGTACCGTTCATGGCGGCGAACGCACCCTGGAATCGGAATACCCGAATGCGTTTTATGTCACCCCGTCGGTGGTTGAAATGCCGGGTCAGACCGAGACCGTGAAGCACGAGACCTTTGCACCGATCCTTTATGTCATGACCTACGAGACGCTTGAAGAAGCCATCGCGCTTCAGAATGACGTCCCGCAGGGCCTGTCGTCGTGCATCTTCTCGACCGATCTGCGCGAAACCGAACTGTTTCTGTCGTCGGTTGGCTCCGATTGCGGTATTGCCAACGTCAATATCGGCCCGTCCGGTGCTGAAATCGGTGGTGCCTTCGGTGGTGAAAAAGAAACCGGTGGCGGTCGTGAATCCGGTTCGGACGCTTGGAAAGGCTACATGCGCCGCGCAACCAACACCATCAACTACTCCCGCGAGCTGCCATTGGCTCAGGGTATTAAATTCGATATCTGATCACATCGTTGATCCGGTTTGATCCAAGCCCCGCCGGTTTTCCGGCGGGGTTTATTTATGCGAATTATGACCTGCCGGGGAAAGGGTACGCTGCGCAAGCATATAAAGACCCAACATCGCAAATACCAGGGCGATGGCGGACAATACGGTACGGGTCTGGTTCCAGAATTGCCAAGGTGCGGAATAGTCGGACCAGATTTTACCAACGGCTTGTGGGTCCGCCGGTATTTCGATTAATGCCAGGGCTTCATTCATTGGCACATTGACGGCCATGGTTAGCAACAGTCCGCCCGAAAAATAAGTTACACATGCGGCCAAAAACCAGTATCCGGCAGTACGGCTTTGGGTCGCAAAACATAGAATTGCGGTTACAAGGGAAATGACCGGTGTGCCAAAGAATGCCGGGGCAAAGGTCGCATTTCGAACTGATCCGTTCATTGCCTGCATGGCCGCGATAGCAGTTTCAGGGGGCGCACTGTCCAATCCCCACATTGTTGAACAAACCCAGGCATAGAAAAACCCGAAAATCGCGCCATGAAACAGGATGGCGGCAAAGGCAAGAAAACGGGTGGCGATGATCATGGCTCTACGCTTTCATTGGTTGGGAAAATCCTGTAACCGTACATATCTATACGGTACATAATCGTACATATGTGTACGATTATGTCAAGCAATCGGAGATAAACTGCACATGCCCCCGATTACCAAGGCTCAACGAAAACAAAATATTGAAAAGGCTGCCTATGAAATCCTGCACGAAAAGGGATATGTCGGTGCGTCGATGCTCGCGATTGCAAAGCGCGCCCGCGCCTCAAACGAAACCATGTATCGCTGGTATGGCGACAAGCGCGGTCTTTTTGCCGAACTGGTGCGCGAAAATGCGCGTGCCGTGACAGACATGCTTCGTGATTTATCACAACCCGATCATGCAGCCGCAGATATCATCAAGGCCGTTGGTCCAAGGCTTCTGGAACTGCTGGTCAGTGAGCGTGCCGTGATGCTGAACCGTGCAGCAGCATCCGATACATCAGGCATGTTGGGCGAGGTGATTGGTGAATGTGGCCGCGATACCGTCATGCCGATGATTGTCGATGTTTTTGATCGCGGGGTTGCGCAAGGCTGGCTCAAGGAGGGGGATGCCCAAAATGTGGCAGAGACGTATTTGTCTCTTCTGGTCGGGGACTGGCAGGTGCGCCGGGTTATCGGAACACTTTCTGATCTATCCAATGCCGACATTACAACACGTGCGGATTGTGCCTATGACCAACTCTGTCAGTTGTTTGCGGAACATAATCCCTAAACAAAAAAGCGGCCCCGAAAAGGAGCCGCTTTCTTTAATTCAATCTCAAAGCGTTGCTGATTAGCCAGCTTTGGAGAAGCGCTCTGCGACATATTCCCAGTTAACGAGCTTGTCGAGGAACGCTTTAACGTAGTCAGGGCGCGCGTTGCGGTAGTCGATGTAGTAGGAGTGTTCCCAAACATCGCAACCGAGCAGCGGGGTCTGACCGTGAACGAGCGGGTTTTCCGCGTTCGGGGTCTTGGTGACGACCAGTTTGCCGGATTTGTCCATTGCCAGCCAGCACCAGCCGGAACCGAACTGGGTTACACCAGCCTGAACGAAGGCTTCCTTGAAGGCATCAACCGAACCGAAGTCTTCAACGATTTTCTTTTCGAGTTCGCCCGGGATGGCGCCGCCGCCATTGCCCTTCATCATTTGCCAGAACTCGATGTGGTTCCAGTGCTGGGCAGCGTTGTTGAACAGGCCTGCTTTGGAAGCGTCGCCATAGGATGCAACAACGACTTCTTCGAGCGACTTGCCTTCAAGGCCCGAACCTTCGAGCAGCTTGTTACCGTTCACAACATAGGCGTTGTGGTGTTTGTCATGGTGAAACTCAAGGGTTTCAGCCGACATGACCGGTGCAAGCGCGTCATATGCATACGGAAGTGCTGGGAGTTCAAATGCCATGATACAATTCCTCGATTTTCATTATGTGTCTGTGCGGTAACGCAACATATCCCTTTTTGCACCTTCGATAAAAGTGAAAATCCCGTGCAACAATTTGGAAAGCCTTGTTGCACGACCAACAGGTGCATTGGGTGTGTTACCCGTGATCTCTTATCTAGCACGCATGGGCGTTTATGCAACGTGTCGGGGCGTTACCGTTTGATGGTCTGATACATTATGAACATCCGGGCCCCAAAAACGTTCCCGGAAATTTCTGGAAAATTTTGACGCGTCCGGGTGTTGGTGAAGGCTGGGTGCCTATTCTTTATAGAGCCCCATCATCTTCTGGCTTTCGTCGCCATTTGTCAGGGTGACGTCATATTCACCGCGCCGGAGTGACGAGATATCGATCTTGCACGGGAAACGGACGCAATCACGTTTGATTGCGATAGTACCGTCATCCTGATGGCTGAGCGTGACCTCACCCTTGGTCATTTCGGAATGGATGGTGACACTGTCCGTTGTCGGTTTCGGGGCAGATTTGATAGCAGCCAGCGCGGCTGTCGTGATCGTCATAAGACCAATCAGGGCAATGGCAACCGGCTTGCTGCGCAGAGATCTAAGCATGTCTTCCTCGCGCGGTTGTGCTTGGTTCATGCTTGGTAATCTGGCGTGCGAAGCCGAAGAATTAACGGCGCAAATAGGGCATTTCCGTGCCAAAGACTGCGCTTTGGGCGCGGCAGGCATGCAGTAGGCGCGCGGGCATGTACATTGGCACTGTGAAAGCCAACGCCCGCGCGACTGGCGGCCTATTGTGGCAGATGGGTCCGCGCTGACTTAAGTTTTTTGGCAATATCGGCGGTGGCCTGTTCGGGGTCGGGCTGCCCACAGATCGCCGAGACGACTGCAAGGCCATCTGCACCGCTTTCAAGCACCGGCAGGACATGTTCACCCTTAAGCCCGCCAATTGCGACCGATGGTAGTCCGACCATCCGCACCAGCTTTTCAAGCCCGTCAAATCCGATGGCCGGTTTATGGTCCGGTTTGGTCGGGGTGGCAAAGATCGGTCCGATGCCGACGTAATCGACAATGCTGTGGTCAACCTTTTGCGCGACCTCTTCGCTTTCAATCGACAGGCCAATGATCTTGTCCGCGCCAAGGCGGTCGCGGGCAATTTGCGATGGCAGATCATCCTGACCGACATGCAGACCATGCGCGCCAATGGCGATGGCAGCATCAATGTCGTCATTGACGATCAATGGCACGTTTGTGCCTTCCATGGCCTGCATCAGTTCCCGACCAACCCGAATGAGGCCGTCGGTCCCGGCCTTCTTGTCGCGAAGCTGAATAAGGGTCGCCCCGCCTGCAATCGCGGCCATCGTTGTTTCCACCATCGAATGGCTGCGACACAGATCGGGATCAAGCACGAGATAAAGCGACAGATCAAACGACTTCATAGAACGTCGATCCGAAGGTTCTTGGCGTAAGTCGCGGCATCAAGAGAATGCAAACCATCGATAAAGGCCGTCATGAAGGATGCCGGACCATTCGCGGTTTTTGCGGCGATTTCGCCTGCTACGGCAAAGTTTCCAAGGGCGGCAACGGTGGCGTCAAACGCCTGATCCGGTGCAACCGCCAGATAGGCCCCGACAAGCGCGGTCAGGGAGCAACCGGTGGCGGTGATTTTCGGCATCAGGTCCGACCCGCCGGAAATGCGGACAGAGCGATTGCCATCGGTGACGAAATCAACTTCTCCGGTGACGGCAACAACGCAACCTTGCGCACTGGCAAGACCGCGCGCGGCTTCTTCAGCCTGTTCGACCGGATCACCACTATCAACACCCTGACCGGCACTTTGACCGCCGCCAAGGGCAATGATTTCCGATGCGTTGCCACGAATAACAGTGGGTTTGAGTTTCAAAAGCGCTGCCACAGCTTCCCGGCGATAGCCGGTGGCAAAGTGGGCCACCGGATCAAGTACCCAGGGCTTGCCCGCCTCGTTGGCCGATTTGGCAGCAGCCATCATGCCTTCAACCCAGTTGGGCGACAGGGTGCCGATATTGACTGTCAGCGCACCGGCGATGGCAGCAAATTCACCGGATTCTTCGGGCGTATGCACCATGGCGGGCGATGCACCCGCCGCCAGCAGCACATTGGCGGCATAGTTCATTGCGACATAATTGGTGATGCATTGGACCAGCGGATTGGTCGCACGCATCCGTTCAAACAGATCGCTCGCGGTCCGGGGGATTTCAGTCGTCATGTCGAGGCTCCAATGCAGAAACTTGCGGTTGGAGACCCAGTTCGAAGTCGGAAAGATGGAGAACGTTGTGATCAGCGTCCGCACCGTCCCTACGCCAGTATGAACTGGATCAGGTTCAAAGGGTCACTGCGCGGCAGTTTCTCAGCCCCCTTTGGCGGGGCTCCCCTTGGTGAAGGCTCAAGATGGGTTTTAAACCGTGTTCTGTCAATTCATCCGATTGGCATGAACGTACAAATCAAAAACGGCGGGATTGGCATCGGTCATCCCGCCGTTTCGATCATGTCTTGGCTCGCGTTACTTGCGCCGTTCCATAGCGGCCTTAAGGGCGGCTGCCATGGCACCACCATCACCGCCAGAGCCGCCACCGGCATTGCCTCGGCCTTGGCCGCCTTGATGACGCGGGCCTGAAGACTGCTGTGGGCGTCCGCCATGACCGGCTTGGCCGCCACGCGGTGCAGAACCGCGATTATCCCCGCGCTTTTCACGTGTGCCTTCGTAATCGGGGGCCGATTTCATCGATAGCCCGATGCGCTTGCGCGGGGCATCGACTTCCATCACGGTGACCGACACAATCTGACCGGCCTTGACCACTTGGCGGGGGTCCTCGACGAACTTGTCGGCCAGTTGCGAAATATGGACCAAGCCATCCTGATGCACGCCGATATCCACAAACGCCCCGAAATTGGTCACGTTGGTGACCGTGCCTTCAAGCTTCATGCCGGTGCGCAGATCCTTGATCTCATTCACACCCTCGGTGAATTTGGCGGTCTTGAATTCCGGGCGCGGGTCGCGGCCAGGTTTGTCCAGTTCTGCGATGATGTCGCGAATGGTCGGCACACCAAATGTGTCGTCTGCGAAGTCTTCCGGGCGCAGCGTTTTGATAAAGGCCGAGTCCCCGATCAGCTCGGCCAATGGTTTAGCAGCTTTGGAGCTGATCTTTTCGACCAGCGGATAGGCTTCCGGGTGCACGGCCGATGCATCAAGCGGGTTGGTTGCCCCGCGAATACGCAAGAAGCCTGCGCATTGCTCAAATGCCTTTGGTCCCAGACGTTCGACCTTTTTAAGATCTGCCCGCGATTGAAACGCACCGTTGGAGTCGCGGTATCCGACGATATTGCGCGCCAGTGTTTCGGTCAGGCCCGCCACCCGGGTCAAAAGCGGGATGGAGGCGGTGTTAAGGTCCACCCCAACGCCGTTCACGCAATCCTCAACCACGGCATCAAGCGAACGTGCCAGTTTGGTTTCAGAAACATCATGTTGATACTGACCGACACCGATGGATTTCGGTTCGATCTTCACCAGTTCTGCCAGCGGGTCCTGCAAGCGGCGGGCAATTGATGCAGCCCCGCGAAGCGATACATCAAGGTCTGGGAATTCCTCGGCCGCGAACTGCGATGCAGAATATACCGACGCGCCAGCTTCATTGACGATGACTTTGGTCGCCTTAAGTGCCGGGAAACGTTTAAGCATCTGACCGGCAAGCTCATCGGTTTCACGTGAAAAGGTTCCGTTGCCAATTGCGATCAGTTCGATCTGATGGCGTGACGCCAAGGCGGCCATGGTATTGATCGCGCCTTCAACGTCATTGCGTGGCTGGAACGGGTAAACCGTAGCGGTATCGACCAGTTTGCCGGTGGCATCAACAACCGCAACCTTGACCCCGGTGCGCACACCCGGATCGAGACCCATGGTCGCCTTTTGCCCGGCGGGGGCTGCCAGCAACAGGTCCTTGAGGTTATCGGCAAACACCTTGATCGCACCTTCTTCGGCGGAATCACGCAGCGTGCCAAACAGATCAAGCTCGATCGACAGCGACAGTTTGACGCGCCAGGTCCAGCGCACGGTATCCATCAACCACTTATCCGCAGCCCGGCCTTTGTCGGCAATACCGACATGGGTGGCAATCATCACCTCGGCCCGGCCCGGCTGGCTGCGCGGACGCGCCTCATCCTCAGCGCCAAGGGTCAGTTTTAGCTGCAGGATATCTTCATTGCGGCCCCTGAACAGGGCCAGCGCACGGTGCGACGGGCAGGTTTTGATTTTTTCGGAATGTTCGAAATAGTCTGAGAACTTGGCCCCTTCGGCCTGTTTGCCTTCGATCACGGATGCGGTGATTTCACCTTCATTCCACAAATGATCACGCAGTTTGGCAACAAGGTCGGCATCCTCGGCAAAGCGTTCCATCAGGATTTGGCGCGCACCATCAAGGGCGGCCTTGGTGTCTTCAATGCCTTTTTCGGCATCGACAAATTTCGCCGCTTCGGTTTCCGGTTCAAGCGTCGGGTCGTTAAACAGGCTGTCGGCCAGTGGCTCCAGCCCGGCTTCACGCGCAATCTGGGCCTTGGTGCGACGCTTTTTCTTGTAGGGCAGATACAGATCTTCGAGGCGGGTCTTGGTGTCGGCCTCGTTGATCTGGGCTTCAAGCTCCGGGGTGAGTTTTTCTTGCTCACGGATGCTTTCAAGCACCGATGCGCGGCGTTCTTCAAGCTCGGTCAGATAGCGCAGGCGTTCTTCCAGCGTACGGAGTTGGGTGTCATCAAGCCCGCCGGTTTTTTCCTTGCGGTAACGGGCGATAAACGGAACGGTGGAGCCTTCATTAAGCATCTCGATGGTGGCAATGACCTGTTCCGGACGAACCGAAAGTTCTTCGGCGATACGCTGGGGGATTGGACGCATGGTTTCTCCTTGTTTTGCTCGTACGCTTGGAATAACGGCTTTGAGCGCACTGGGAAAGAGTCTGTTTTTGCCAAAATTTCGCGCGCGTCCACATCAGGATTCCCTGTTTGATTCCAAAGGCCTGAAATCACACGGGTTTGAGTACCGTTTGCCGTATCGGCAAGCAGACTTGCCGATACCCGTTGGGGACGCTATTTCTTTGGCAAATATGATTTACGAGGCCGCGCCCACAGCAGGAGAAGCCAATGGCCGGAAAGTTCCGCGAAACCGTCATCCACGAAGTTCCCAAGGAAAAGGCAGAGCCGCAGGTTGATACCGATGCGGTATCTGACGACATTGCCGGGGCAGAGGAAGCACCCAAGTTGTCTCAGGATGCAATCAATGCGCTCGCAGAAGCCAAGGCCGCCAAGGAAGCTGCTGCCAAGGCCCGCGAAATCGGCGGACCCAAAGGCCCGGAACCGACCCGCTTTGGCGATTGGGAAAACAAGGGCCGCTGCATCGATTTTTGATTGCAGGCTGCTTGAGCCAGATACGCAAAAGGCCGGAGCATATTGCCCCGGCCTTAATTGTTTTTGCGATCCGTGAAGCTGCGAATTACGCGCCGCGGATGGCCTTGATGTTATTGGCATATTCGCCCGGGCCGCCTTTGAAGGTCGCAGAACCGGCAACCAGAACATTGGCGCCAGCTTCGATCACCTTGGGCGCGATTTCCGGGTTTACGCCACCATCGACTTCAAGGTCGATATCGCGGCCGGTGGCATCAATCATCTTGCGGATGCGTTTGATTTTCTCAAGCTGACTTGGAATGAATTTCTGACCGCCAAAGCCCGGGTTCACGGTCATGACCAGAACCAGATCGACCATGTCCATGACATATTCAATGACACTTTCCGGGGTCGACGGGTTCAGCGACACACCAGCCTTTTTGCCGAGCGATTTGATCAGCTGAAGCGAGCGATGCAGGTGCGGGCCGGCTTCGGCGTGGATAGTGATGATGTCAGAACCGGCATTGGCAAATGCCTCGATATAGGGATCGACCGGCGCGATCATCAGATGCACGTCAAACACCTTGTTGCTGTGCGGGCGCAGTGCCTTCACCACGTCCGGGCCAATGGTGATGTTGGGCACGTAATGGCCATCCATCACATCAATGTGGATATAGTCTGCACCGGCTTCATCAACAGCGCGGACATCAACGCCAAGCTGTGCGAAATCGGCCGAAAGGATCGAAGGTGCGATTTTAATGTTTGACGAGGTCATGCGTCTCGGGTCCTGAAGCAATGCGGGATATGGGAAATTCGGGCTTCTCATAACCCAAATTGCCCCCCATGTCACCCGAATGGGACTCAAGGCTGCGTCGTGTGCGCCAAACCATGAACTTTTGGCTGAAAGTCAGGCCTTCTTGACAAGGCGGGCGCAGAAAAAGCCGTCCATGCCGCCAAAATCGGCCATGTGGATTGGCAAGATGCGCAGTTCACCGTCATCATTGATAGCCTCATCCCAGCCACCAAGCTCATCAGCGCTGATGGCTTTGCGTTCATAGTTCGGGTGATCGGCAAGGAATGATTTGACCTGATGCTCGCCCTCTTCGGGTTGCAGCGAACAGGTGCAATAGATCAGCTCGCCCCCGACATTCAAAAGCTTGTCTGCCTGATTAAGAAGCTTGGTCTGAATTGGCAGAAGCGATCGCATCAGTTTGTCATTCTGACGCAGCAGAATATCGGGATGGCGACGAATGGTACCGGTCGCAGAGCAAGGTGCATCAAGCAATACCGCATCGGCGCGTGGCGTATCGGGTGCCAGATCGGTGGCATCGCCCGTGACAACAGCCGCGCCCAGTGAGACGCGCTCAAGGTTTTCGAACACGCGTTTCAGGCGGCCTTCGGATTTATCGACCGCAATTGCGCTGGCGCCATGAGATGCCAGCTGCATGGTTTTGCCACCAGGAGCGGCGCAAAGATCATAGATGGTTTTGTCCTTGTAGGCCGAAAACAGGGTTGCCGGAATGGCCGCCGCCGCATCCTGTACCCACCAATCACCATCCTTGTAACCCGGCAGATCACGAATGCGTCGGCCCGGTTCAAGGCGAACTGATCCGGTCGGCAGGACAATGCCATCCATCTTTTCAGCCCACTCGGCAGATTGCGTACGGTCCTTGATCGACAGATCGAGCATCGCATGACCAAGGCTGGCCTCGGCAATGCCCTGGGCGATCTCAGCGCCATAGGCCTTTTTCCATGATCCGCGCAGCCATGCCGGGATATTAAGCTGCCAGTCTTCGACACCTTCTGGCCACTCAAAGCCGTCACGCTGCAAGCCCCGCAGAACTGCGTTCACAAGCTTCACATATTTATGCAAACCGGCATCGCGGGTCAGATTGACCGTGCTGTCGACTGCACCGTAATCGGTTGTGTCCATAAAGAACAACTGGGCGACGCCAAGACGCATGATGTTGGTCAGGCGTGCAGCAACCCGGTCCTGTGGTGGTTGATAGCGCGGGGCAAGCACCGCATCAATTTCACCCAGATGGCGCAATGTGGTGCCAAGAAGCTGACGCAGGAAATTACGATCAAGCGATGGCAGGCCATAGCCATGCTTTGACAGAAGTTCGTCCAGCGTCACTTCACCGCCGCGCAATTCCTGCAGGGTTTTAAGCGCAAGCATGCGCGGATCCGGGGCCTCCACCTGTTTGCGGGGGGCGTTGCGCTGGGACGGACGGGAACGACGTTCTGCCAAAGGGATATCTCCGGTTTCGGTTTATGTGCAGTAGTTAAGCGCAGCGCGACAAACTGTAAAGCATCAAGCATGGTTTTGCATGGCATGGCTGATCTGTGCGGTTGTGTCGGTAATGGATGCTACACGGGGCGGGGTGAAAAGCCTTGCGGTAGGGGATGGGTCCGGCTAATCCAGACGGATCAATCTGACGGAGACAGGGACAAGGGCGATCCAACGATGACTTTTGCCGGACTTGCGACCTTTGCAAGCATCTTTCTGATCGGCTCAATGTTGCTGACGTGGGTGGTTCTGAACTATTTGCGGCGCAAGGCGATCCTCGATATGCCCAACCATCGTTCCAGCCATGCTGTGCCGACTCCGCGTGGTGGCGGGCTTGCCGTAACGCCGCTTTTGATTGTGTTGGTTGCAGTTGTTTTTGGTTTCACTGGCGTGAGTGCAATCGGGCCTTGGCTAATGCTGGGTGCTTGTGCGGGGCTTGGATTGCTGAGCTGGCTTGATGACCGCCATGATTTGTCGGCAGCCAAACGCTTTGCCCTGCAATTTGTTGCCGTGCTTATCGGCATGCTGGCGCTTGATAAACCGGTTCTGGGTGGTTTGGTTCCAATCTGGCTGGATCATGTTTTGGTGGTTCTGGCCTGGGTCTGGTTTATCAATCTGTTCAATTTCATGGACGGGATTGATGGCATTACCGGGGTCGAGGCCGGGTCAATTGGCCTCGGGGTTTTCATCTTGGCACTTTTTGTGCCGCTGCCGCAATTTATCGGGCTTGGTTATATCGGGCTTGGTATTCTTGCGATCATGATCGGGTTCCTGATCTGGAACTGGCATCCGGCAAAACTGTTTCTTGGCGATGTTGGCTCAGTCCCGCTGGGCTTTATACTGGGCTGGGTATTGTTAAAGGTCGCTTCCGAAGGCGCATGGGCGATCGCGCTGATCCTGCCATCCTATTACCTGTTTGATGCAACATTTACCCTGATCAAGCGCGCTCTGCGGCGCGAAAAAATCTGGCAGGCCCATCGCGAACATTTCTACCAAAAGGCCACTCAGCGCGGCTTTTCCCACGCACGGGTGTCGGTCATGATCCTGATCAGCAATCTTGTATTGATCGGTGTTTGTTTTGCGCAAAGTGACACACCGGACTGGATGCGGGTGATTGCCGCGTTGATTGTTGTGCTAGGACTGGTCGGGATGATGGTGCGCATGCCGGTGCGCGACAGTATGGACAAATGAACATTCATCCGATGCGTGCACTGCTTGACTTGATCGGGGTGGGGCGCGAAAAAGAAAGCCTTATCCGCCAATCGCAAAGTGGGTATATCCTTATAAAAACAGAAACCTGCGAATAAGGGACCGCATGCTGCGATCGTTTCAGCGAAGCCATATCGCCTTTGTCCATGACATCATCATGGCGGCAATCTCCTTCCCGTTGGCATTGTACCTGCGGGTCGGCGAAGGCGTGGTTTACTATGCGCCGCATAATATTCTGTTTTCGGCTGGCATCTTTACGCTGATTGCTGCCGTATCCTTCTGGTATTTCGGGTTGTATCGCGGCATCTGGCGGTATGCGTCGCTGAATGACGTCATCCGGATTGCCAAAGCGGTTTCTGTTGCGGTTGCCGTCCTTTTCCTTGTTCTGTTTCTGACCACGCGTCTGGACTGGATGCCGCGTTCAGCGCCGATCATTCAGTGGTTCCTGCTGATGGCGCTTCTGGGCGGATCGCGTCTGACCTATCGGATTGCCAAGGATAAATCGACGGCGCGTGCATTGGTGCGCCAAGGCACATCACGCCTGCCAGTCCTGCTGATCGGGGCAGGGGATGAAGCAGAAGCCTTTATCCGTGAAACCGAACGTTCTGCTGATACCCCATTCAAGGTCATTGGTATCGTTTCCCTGACCCAGGGCCGGGTCGGGCGGAACATGCATGGCGTTGATGTTCTGGCGACTGTCGATCAGCTCGAAGACGTCCTTCGGAAATTGCAAAAGGGCAGATATGGCTTGCCGCGTCGACTGGTTTTGAGCGGTGATGCCCTGCGCCATGAAGATAACGCCAAATGGGTCGAGGTTGCTGATCGCTATGGCATGACGCTGGCGCGTCTGCCGAAACTTGGTGATCTGCGCGAAGGCCTTGCCGATCCGCTGCAAATTCGCCCCGTCGCGATTGAAGATTTGCTGGGGCGTCCGCAGGCCAGACTGGATCGCGATCGTGTGCGCGAAATGATTGCCGGCAAGCGGGTTCTGGTCACCGGCGCAGGTGGGTCGATTGGTTCGGAACTGGTGCGTCAGATCGCATCCTATGGCCCCAGCAGCCTGACCTTGCTGGATGCCGGCGAGTTCCAGCTTTACGCCATTGATATGGAAATGGCGGAAAAATACCCCGACCTGCCGCGCGACAGTATTCTGGGCGATGTACGGGATCGAACCCGGATCGGTCAGGTATTCGATCGCTACAAACCTGAAATCGTGTTTCACGCGGCAGCCTACAAGCATGTGCCGCTGGTCGAACACAACCCCAATGAAGGTGTCCTGACCAACACCCTTGGCACGCGCAATGTGGCTGAGGCCTGCCGAACAGCCGGTGTGGGTACGATGGTTCTGATTTCAACTGACAAGGCGGTTAATCCGGCCAATGTCATGGGGGCATCAAAACGTTTGGCGGAATGTTACTGTCAGGCGCTGGAAACCTTGCCGCCTGAAGAACGTGGATCGACACGCTTTGTCACTGTGCGCTTTGGCAACGTTCTGGGCTCTACCGGTTCCGTCGTGCCGCTGTTCAAGCGCCAGCTTGAGGCTGGCGGCCCATTGACCGTAACCCACGAAGGTATCACCCGATACTTCATGACCATTGCCGAGGCGGTGGAACTTGTTCTGCAGTCCGCAGAACTTGGGCGTCATGGCGTGACCGAGGGTGGCAAGATTTTCGTCCTTGATATGGGGCGTCCGGTCAAGATCATCGATCTCGCCCGACAGATGATCCTGCTTTCGGGCTTGCAACCCGATGAGGATGTGGAAATCAAGGTCACCGGGTTGCGCCCCGGCGAGAAACTTTACGAAGAGCTTTTCCACGATTCCGAGCCGCCCGTTCCGACCGAAACTGATGGTGTGCTTCTGGCAGCGCCGCGTGTGGTTGATTACGGTCTTATCAAGCAGGTCTTTGATGCGCTTGAAGACAGTGCGACCAACCGCAACACGGCAAAAACGCTGGAACTGATCAGTCAGTTGGTCCCGGAATTTCAGCCGCCCGAGATCGGCGTGAAGTCGATCTTTGCTGACAAGAATGGCAGCGAAACCGAGACAGCCTCTTAAAGCTATTTCTCACTGCATTTTCCTTTTGTCGTTCGAAGAGCCGCATGTTCATTCTTTATTGGAATGAATTCGTGCCAAATTGTCGTTTGTCATGCCTGAAAACGGGCCATATTTTCCCATTCTGATGCTGATTGGGAATGATCTTGTCCGGCAAGGTCATTCCACAGGTTCAATGTGATCCCGTCTTTTGGAGGCCCCATGTCGACAGACGCCTTTGTCCATCCTGATGAAATCCGTTCGATGTTTTCCAGCGCGATGTCTGACATGTATCGCAGTGAAGTACCGCAATATGGCACGCTGATGGAGCTGGTTTCCGAAATCAATCAGAACATGCTTGAAGCTGATCCCAAATTTGCCGAAAGCCTCGAGCATAATGGCGAGCTTGAGCGTATTGATCTGGAGCGCCATGGTGCAATCCGGCTGGGCAAGCCTGAAGAGCTTTTCAACATGCGCCGACTTTTTGCGGTCATGGGCATGCATCCGGTCGGCTATTACGACTTGTCCGTTGCCGGTGTGCCGGTGCATTCAACCGCCTTCCGCCCGGTTGACGAGGAAGCGCTTAAACGCAATCCGTTCCGCGTCTTTACCTCGCTCCTGCGTCTTGAACTGATCGAAGACGAAGATCTGCGAAAGCAGGCCGAGAGCATTCTGGCAAAGCGTGACATCTTTACCGCGGATGCGATCAAGCTGATCTATCTGGCAGAGAAAAATGGTGGTCTGACCCGAAGCCAGACCGAACAGTTCGTTTCCGAGGCACTGGAAACCTTCCGTTGGCACAGTGATGCGACCGTAACGCTTGAAACCTATCAGAAGCTGCATGATGCCCATCGCTTGATTGCTGATGTTGTCTGCTTCAAGGGGCCGCATATCAACCACCTGACGCCGCGCACCCTTGATATCGATGCCGTGCAACAAGACATGCCCAAACGCGGCATTACGCCCAAGGCCATTGTCGAAGGCCCGCCCGCACGGTCCTGCCCGATCGTGCTGCGTCAGACCAGCTTCAAGGCGTTGGAAGAATCGGTAAACTTCATCGGAAACAAGGCCGATGAAAAGGCTGGCACCCACACCGCACGCTTTGGCGAGATCGAGCAGCGCGGCATTGCCCTGACTGCAGAAGGCCGCAAGCTTTACGATACGCTTTTGGCCGCGACCCGCCTTGCGGTGCAGATCAATGCCGGTGGATCGAACGCGCGTGATTACGAAACGGAACTGGCCGAACGTTTCCTGGCTTTCCCGGATGATTACGAAACCCTGCGTGTCGAGAAACTGGCCTTCTTCCGCTATAGCCCGACCAAGGCTGGTCTGAATGCAGCGAGGAAGAGTGAGTTGACCAGTTCTATCGATGAGCTGGTAGATCAGGGGTATCTGCGGGCAGATCCGATCATTTATGAGGATTTCCTGCCGGTCAGTGCCGCCGGGATTTTCCAGTCGAATCTTGGCAGTGACGAACAGAAGAACTATTCCGAACAGTCCAATCAGGATGTGTTCGAGGAATGCCTTGGGGCGCCGGTTGGTGACGAACTTGCCCTCTACGCTGGCCTTGAGCAGGACTCCCTGAACACTGCCCTTGAAACACTTGGTGTGCGTAAAAACGTTGCCTGATCGCTAGCTTGGTAGAATTTGAACGGGGTGGCAGTGATGCTGCCCCGCTTTTTTGTTGGCGTGTGGATTTGTCTCAACACACTCAGAAAGCCGCCATGCAAGAATTCGGGGTCCACATTTTGCGCCGCACATGCTAAAGCTCCGCGCGAAACATGGTTCGGACTCATTGATCATGTGTCGGCCCGGATCGGATGCGTTGTTGTCTGATCCCTTTTGAAGGCCGGTTCGCCTGCACACTGTCATTTCGCATGCACGAGCAGCCATGCGCTTCCTGATTTTGTGGGCCGATATATCATCAATGGGTCCGCAACCTTCATCAAATTGATGCATGAAAGCGAACCCAATGACTGCTCGTATTGCGCGCGCGCTTATTTCCGTTTCCGACAAGACCGGTCTGGTCGAATTTGCCAAATCCCTTCACGCCCAGGGCGTTGAAATCCTCTCAACCGGTGGCTCTGCCAAGGCAATCGAAGCCGCTGGTGTGCCGGTCAAGGAAGTTGCCGATCACACCGGTTTTCCCGAAATCATGGACGGTCGTGTCAAGACTCTTCATCCGAAGATTCACGGCGGCCTTCTGGGCCGCCGTTCTCTTTCCAGCCATATGCAGGCGATGGAAGATAACGACATTTCCCCGATCGATCTGGTCTGTGTGAACCTGTATCCGTTCGAGGAAACCGTTGCCAAGGGTGCCGATTTCGACACCTGCATCGAAAACATCGATATCGGCGGGCCAAGCATGATCCGCTCTGCGGCCAAGAACCATGAATCGGTTACTGTGGTTGTCGATCCGTCCGATTACGACCGCGTCATTGCCGAGATGAAGGGCAACGATGGTGCGACCACGGCTGAAACCCGTCGCGTTCTGGCGGCCAAGGCCTTTGCCCGCACGGGTGCTTATGACTCGGCGATTTCAAGCTGGTTTGCCGGTGAACTCGGTGAAACCTTCCCGCAGCGCCTTAATGTTTCAGCCGAATTGAAACAGACGCTTCGTTACGGCGAAAACCCGCATCAGCAGGCCGCGTTCTACACCAATGGCAAAAACCGCCCGGGTGTGGCGACCGCGACCCAGCTTCAGGGTAAGGAACTGTCTTTCAACAACCTGAATGACACCGATGCCGCGTTTGAGCTGGTGTCTGAATTCGATGACAAGCCGGCGGTTGCAATCATCAAGCATGCCAATCCGTGCGGCGTTGCCGAAGGTGAAACTCTGATTGATGCCTATCACAAGGCGCTGTCCTGTGACCCGGTATCAGCATTTGGCGGCATCATCGCGGTCAACCGTACCCTTGATAAGCAAACGGCCGAAGAAATTGCCAAGCTGTTCGCTGAAGTCGTGATTTGCCCGGATGCAGATGACGCCGCCAAGGAAGTTCTGGCAGCGAAGAAAAACCTGCGTCTTCTGGTCACCGGCGGCATGGCCGATCCGGCTGGTGAAGACATGACTCTTCGGTCGCTGGCAGGCGGGTACCTTTTGCAGAACCGCGATGCCGGTCGTGTCAAACGTGAAGAGCTCAAGGTCGTTACCAAGCGCAAACCGTCCGACTCAGAACTTGATGACCTTCTGTTTGCCTTCCGCGTTGGCAAGCACGTCAAATCAAACGCCATTGTCTATGTCAAAGACGGCAAGACTGTTGGCATCGGTGCCGGTCAGATGAGCCGTGTGGACAGCTCGCGCATTGCAGCGTGGAAAGCCGAAGAAGCTGGCAAAAACGCAGATGAAAGCGATCTGCGGACGCAGGGTTCGGTCGTGTCTTCTGATGCGTTCTTCCCGTTTGCGGATGGTCTTCTTGCCGCGGTCAAGGCGGGTGCCACCGCAGTGATCCAGCCGGGTGGTTCCATGCGCGATGAAGAAGTCATCGCCGCAGCTGATGAAAATGACATCGCCATGGTCTTTACCGGCATGCGTCATTTCCGCCACTAGGTGTTTGGCACCCAGTAAGCTCACTTTAAAAATACGGCGTCTCCGATCAGTTTTTCGGAGGCGCCGTTTTTGTTTTAATGTGTTTGCGTCGGACTGTAATCGGTGCGTTTCGGCCCTTGACCGTGATTTCCTCAAGCGGTCCGAAACTCTGATCTGTCAGATCGGCATCAACGACAATTTCATCGGCCTTTGCTGCCGAACAGAGCCGTGCCGCGACATTGACGGAATCCCCGATAACTGTGTAATCACGCCGGTCTTCCGGGCCGATTGCACCTGAAATGACCGATCCGCGATATATACCAATGCCCAATGCACGCGGGAAATTGAACTGACCCATTGTTGTCAGGATTTCTTCTGCGGCGACAAGCGCGCTTGCCCCGCCATCATCTCTATCGAAACGGGCAAGTATCGCATCGCCTATCATCTTGTCGATATCGCCGCCATGGGCACGCAGGATTCGAACCTGCAACGACATCAGTTCATTGAGAAATCCAACAACGTCTTCGGGTGAATTCTGTTCTGAAAAGCCGGTGAAATCGCGAATATCAGAGAAGAAAAGCGTGGTAACGACATTCTGAGATGTGATCTTGCCTTGTTGATCGCTCGCGCGCGCAGCATTGACAGCAGATGTCGAGACAAATGACTCTAGTCTTTTGCGCAATTCGTTGAGGGCACCGGTACGGGCATCAATATCAGCCTGTGCACGGCCAACAAGTTGATTAAGAACCCACAAGAGACCAAGCAGCAATATCAGAGGTACAGCAATCGACGGAATGATTGTTCGGGTGAAAATCTTGTCCAGATAGCCGACCGGTTCGTAGAGTTCAAAAACAGCCCGCAGGGTGTTTTCAGCATCAAAAACGGGAACATATAGCTCATATTGCTGGGAGCCGTCGGTTAGGTCCTTGGTGACAATTTCCGGCGCACTGTTCTCGATGACAGAAATCAGGGCTGCGCCATCTTCTCTGGTGCCAATTTCAGAGGAAATAGTCGCAAACAGCACCTTTCGCTCGAGGTCATAGACCTTGAGTTCAGGAAGATTGAGCTCTCTGACTTCATCGGAAAATGCTTTGCGAAGTGGTTGCGCCCCGGATAGGTGGGCAAGCTCCTCGGCAGTTTGACCCGACATCAATGCTTGCCAGGCATCGGGTGCTGCGACTTCTACTGCGCGCGCGATTGTTTGTGCGCGGCGCTGGGCAAGCTCAAGATAAATCGATCCTACGACTTCACGTGCCGTCATTCCGATCAGCAGGATGGACAGAAGCAGAAAAACACCGGCCATCGGCATGAATCGGCGCTTGAACAGCCGCTTTAAAGGAAAGGGCTGGTCCAGAGCCGCCGAGTCGTTTGTTGATCTTTTGTCCATCCGGGGTGAGCCATCGTGTCCGGTTTGACCTCAAGAGCCGTGTGGGTTTCTTATTTCAGGTTGTCACGGCCTGATCTGGCGCCTGATCAATCACATTGCCCTCAATGGCAACTGCGGCTGCCTGGTTTGATGGCTTATCGTTTTGATCGTTCTGATGAACGCGCAGCGGTGCGCGCCATTCGACACTGCCAAATGAATGACAGGACGGGCAGGAAACAACCCAGCGATCGGTTTCAGCGCCGCAGGCCCCGCAACGCCAATCCGGGTCCGGGTTGGCATGGCTTGCCTTGATCAGCAATTCTCGGGCTTTGGCACCATCCTGATTTTCGCGCAGCTCAAGATCAGCCATCAGACGGTAATGACGTGCTTCTGCCTTGGTTGCCATAGCCTTTTCAATATTGCTGCGTGCGATACCCCAGAGATCTGCTTCAAGGGCAGCCTCGGCGAGAACAATCTGGCTTTCGACATGATCAGGATTGTTGGCAACCAGTTTCTCGACCGATTTGACTTTCGCCAGCGGATCGCCGGTCAGCGTTTCCCGGAAAATCGTACCCAGTGCCGCGGACGGAGCCGTCCGCCAGCTTTGGATCACCACATCGCGGGCCTTGCTATCCTGTTTCAGATCACGATAAAGCCCGGCCAGCAGAACAGCCGCCCCGGTGAAGTCGGACGCAGAATTCAGTGCCTTGCGCAGAAGCTTGATGGCTTCTGCATTTTCACCCTCGGCAATCGCATCTTCTGCCTTGGCGGTGATCAGAAGGGCACGGCGATGGGTCAGTTCAGTTTCGCTGAAAACAGAAGCCTTTTCTGCATCAACCAGCAGGCTAAGGGCACGATCCCAGCGTTTTGAGGTCAACAGCAAGTCAAATAGTGTGACGATGACCGCCGGGTTACGCGGCCGCAAACGGTGTGCGCGTTCGGCATAATCAAGAGCAGCTTCACGGTCATTGGCCTTCAAGGCCAACTGCAAAAGGCCGCGCAGGCCAAAGAACGCCGAGTCGGGTTTTTCCAGCATGGCTTCGAACTGGCGCTTGGCGGCGTCGTTATTGCCATCAAGTTCGGCTGCCTGCGCAGTCAGCAGGCGGGTCAGTGTGTCATCTTCAAGATAGCGATCAACCGCGCGGGTGTGTCGAAGCGCTTGGCGCACATCGCCAGATGCCAGTTCCAGCAAGCCCATGGTCAGAGCCTGCTGACCTTTTTTGCGGCGGCGGCTGCCCAGAAGGCGGCCAAGCCAGCCCGGCGAATTGGCAATAATCGTCCAACCGCGCCACAACAGAACCAGAACCGCAGTCAGGGCCAGCAGTGCAAGGGTGACCATGCCGATTGATCCGTCAAAGCGATATCCCAGCCAGACAATCGTCATGCGGCCCGGATTATCGGCAAACCAGACGGTACAGAAAACCAGTGCCGCAGTGATCAGAATAAAAATCAGAAGGCGGATCATTGGCTGCCCTCCGGACTGGTGCTGGTCAGAATGCTGATCGCGTGTGAGCTGAGTGTCGCAATCGCCTCATTCAGGGTCTGGCGATTTTCAGCGGCCTGGAGCCAGTCACTGACGGCGGCGGCGGCATGATCGCCCTCAACCCCCTGAAGGGCGGCGACAGCTGCATCAAGGTCATCCTGTGCAAGCGCGTTTTCGGCCAGAACCAGGCGACCCTCAAGCGACTCTTCGCCTGCTGCATCAACACGGCGGATCGGGATCAGCTTTTTGATGTTCGCCCACGTGGCATCAAGGACACTGCCAGAATGGTCATCGGTTGCGGCCGCAACGGCTTCCTGTGCCATAACAGGGAAAGACTGGCGCAACTTTTCAAGGGTCGGTGCGCCTTGTTCTGACAATGGTTTCAGGGTTGTGATCTGTTCTGCAATTACTTCGTCATCGCCTGCACTGCGCTCAAGCTGGTTCAGTGCAATTACGAACGGTCCACCACGTTGAAGGGCATCGCGCAGGATGGTAACGGCCATGGCAATTGCCTGACCGCGGCTTTCGACACGCAGGCCACTGGTCGCACGAACTTCTTCTTCCATGGTCGACAGTCGGGCGGACAGTTCACGCATTTCGTTAGCCACACCGGCCAGTTCGCTTTCGACCCGTGCCAGTTCCTCAATCGGTGCCGTGCGGGTTTCGATTTCGGCCATACGGCGCGTGACCGTGTTGTTCAGTGTATCGCCACGTTCGTTATTCAGACGTTCACGAAGGGCATCAATCGTGCCTTCCAGACGTGAAAGGCGTTCTGTCAGATCGGGATCAACAACCACAGATCCATCCGGGATGGGGCTGGCACTTGCTGTTGATGCGCTGTCATCGGTTGCATCTGGCAGCATTTCTTCGGTTGCGAGCGCACCATCATCCTTCTCAGCCATTCCGGCATCTTTGCTGGGGTCTGGAAGTGTTGCACTATCTGAAGAAGTACCATTTGTAGGCGCGTTCGTAACGGTAACGTCGCTGCCGTTCGCGGAATCCGGGCCAAAGCCCTCGGGCGCGATTTCGGCAAGGAGCTCACTTGGCACATATTGGGCCAGGACCGGTTCCGCATCGCGCCACCAGATTGCGCGGGTCAACCAACCGGCGGCCAGAGCGCCGATGATGATGATCACAAACAGGAACAGGGCTTTGCCGCCACCACCACTTTTGCGTTTTGGCGCTGTGCCCGACTTGGCTGCTGCGGCCTTTGCGCTTTCGCCGGGTTTGGCATCCTTGGTTTCAGGTTTTGCTGTGCTACTCGTTGCTGCACTTTCGCTGCTGGGTTTGCCGGCAGCACTGTTGTCTTTGGTCGCGGTGCTTTCGCCAGACTTGGCCGTTCCAGCGTTTGGTACGCTGGACTTCGACGCAGTGCTTGTCTCGGCCTTTTTCGGGGTCGAGTTCGCATTGCCCTTGCTATCAACGGAAATGGTATCAGACGACTCTTTGGTGTCGGCCGATTTTGCGGAAGCATTGGTTTTTGGCGTTTCTGGTGTTTTCACGATCAGACCATTGCAGTTTGCGGTTATTCCCAAAACGGCGTCAGGCGCAGGATGCCATCACGACAGGGACCCTAGCTCAGAAAGAAGGTATTCTTGTGTCGGTTGTGATGCAACGCGCGTTCTATGCCATGTAAGGTCGGATATCTTCGATTGCACCGCCGGACTCAGGCAAATCGCGCTTGTTCCGGCCAAGTCTCTCTCCAGCTTATAGCTGTGCACAAGCTTAACAAAGGTTTCTGCAGTGCGGGGAGAGAAAAATAAAATGGCTTCAATATGATGCTTGCGAAGCGCCTCAAGGACATCCCCTGAAAGGGTGTCGCTTTCCTGCGCTTCGTAAACGGTTTGCCGGTCGACCCGATGCCCGTCAGCCAATAGCATTTGACCAAGATCACCGGCGGTTTTGCGCGCGGCCGGATGAAAAAGGGTTCCGCCTGCGGGATCAATCATTTTGCGAATCAATGCGGCCAGATCATGGATGTCACCATTGGCCGAATGGACATCATCAAAGCCGTAGTCACGGCATGTTCGGGCAGTGGCATCGCCAACACAATAGGCGGGAAGTGAACGGTCTTCGGTCAGCTTGGCAAAGGCCCGCACGCCGTTGGCAGATGTAAAGATCACTGCCTGGTAGACACTGATATCAAGCGGGTCTGCCGGTGTCGGAAAGATAATACTCAGCATCGGCGCAGACAGGTGGCGGAAGCCGCGCTTGTCAAGCGCGGCCAAAAGGTCGGCAGAGTCTGTGTCGGGCCGGGTATTTAGTACCAAGGGTCCCATCTGCGTCCCTGTCTGTTGCCAAGATCAAGCGGAAATGAAATCCGGTCCGCCACGCTGCTTAAGCTCTTCACCGGCATCTGTACCCGCCGCACTCGCCGTTTCCATATCCGGCTGGGCGATCATGCGTTCTGTATCAAGACGTTCACTGCCATCGGGACGCACAATTGAGACACGCAGTCGCAGGCTGCCATCATCCTGAAATTCGGCCAGTGCTGCAATCGGGGTGCGGCATGATCCATCAAGTGCCTTAAGGGCCGCACGTTCTGCTGCAACCCGAACGGCGGACGTTTCGCAATGAAGTGCAGAAAGCCATTCTTTGCTCTGCGTATCAACTTCGCGGATGGTAATCCCGATTGCGCCCTGTGCAACGGCGGGCAGCATTTCGTCTTCGGAAATGGGTGCAGTGGCAATATCAGGTTGCCCCAGGCGGTTCAGGCCAGCCATCGCCAGAAGGGTTGCGTCCACCTGTTCTTCGCCCAGTTTGCGCAGACGTGTCTGCACATTGCCACGGAAGGTCACGACCTTGAGATCGGGAAACTTGTTTAAGATCATGGCCTGACGGCGAAGAGATGCCGATCCGATCACGGATCCGGCCGGCATTTCGGCAAAGCTTTTGTATTTCAGCGAAATAAACGCATCGCGGACATCTTCACGCGGCAGAATGGTCGGCAAGATCATGCCATCGGGCAAGACCGTTGGGACATCCTTCATGCTGTGAACTGCAAGGTCAATCTCGCCGCCCAGAAGGGCGTCGTCGATTTCTTTGGTAAACAGCCCCTTGCCACCGATCTCCGACAGGGCGCGATCAAGGATCTTGTCACCGGTTGTTGTGATCACGGTGATGGCAATTGCGCCTTCTTCGGCAAGTTCCGGATGGGCATTTGCCAGTTTGTCACGGACCTCATGTGCCTGAGCCAGAGCCAAGGGCGAACCACGGGTGCCGATGCGAAGTTTTGCTGTATCTGTCATGGGTGAAGTCTTAGTCTTAAAACTGTTTGAAAACAAGGTCTGCGGGCAGCCTTCTGCCCCGATAAAAGGCGAGAATTTTCGGTGATTGTAATTGCTCGAAACTCGGCTGCATTGATTTAGGTCGCAGGTCAAAAAACTTCGACCCGCCGGCGAAACGCGATAACTGCATATGGCCGTTGCGCAGCACAGGGGTGGAAAGCACAGAAACTTTCCGCTACATCATCGCCACGCCTATAATCGAATTCCGATTGCCGCGCATGTCGGCAGAGTTGGTGAAACGGATCAGGATCATGATCGTTCTGGGTATCGAAACAAGCTGTGATGAAACGGCCGCAGCCGTCGTGAATGACAAGCGCGAAATTTTGGCAAACCGTGTTTTGTCCCAGCTTGATGATCATCGCCCCTATGGCGGGGTTGTGCCCGAAATTGCCGCGCGTGCCCATCTTGAACATCTTGATCGTCTGGTGGCCGAGGCCATGGATGATGCCGGTGTTGATTTTGATGATCTTGATGCCGTGGCCTGCACTGGTGGCCCGGGACTGATCGGTGGGGTAATGGTCGGTACCATGACCGCCAAGGCGATTGCCTTTGCCGCGCAAAAACCGTTCCTTGCCGTCAATCATCTTGAAGGTCATGCGCTGACTGTGCGACTGACCGACGATGTCGCATTTCCCTACTTGTTATTGCTGGTATCCGGCGGTCACTGTCAGGTTCTGATTGTCGAGGGTGTTGGCAAATACAAGCGTATCGGCACCACGATTGACGATGCAGTCGGCGAAGCATTTGATAAAACGGCCAAGATGATGGGGCTTGGTTATCCCGGTGGCCCGGCGCTTGAAAAGATCGCTGCCAAGGGTGACCCGAACCGTTTCGGTCTGCCACGCCCCTTGCGTGGGCGTCCGGGGTGCGATTTTTCCTTTTCCGGTCTTAAAACTGCCGTTCGGACCTATATGGATAGTTTTCCGGTCGAACAGCAGACCAAGGAAGTCAAAGCCGACCTTGCTGCATCATTCCAACGCGCGGTAGGTGACACCCTGATTGATCGCGCACGCAATGCGGTATTTGAATTCATGCGCGATTATCCCGCTGGCAAGACGCTGGTGCTTGCGGGCGGGGTTGCTGCAAACAAGTACCTGCGCAGCCGACTGGTGGAGCTGACCGATCAGGCCGGTATGGAGCTTGTCGCGCCGCCACTTCATCTTTGCACCGACAATGCCGCGATGATCGCCTGGGCTGGCTTGGAACGGTTCCGGCTGGGGGAACGCGATGATCTTGATTTCAAGCCGCGTCCGCGTTGGCCACTTGATCCCGAAGCGCCCAAACGTCCGGGTGCCGGGGTTAAGGCGTAAGACAAATCCGCCGTGTTTGACGTAGTTGCCGATCCTCGAAATAACTTCATTTTTGCCGGAAAAACATCATGAAAAAGCGCATTACTGTTGTCGGTGGCGGTGCCTGGGGAACGGCCTTGGCTGTTCAGGCGGTGCGGGCTGGTGAAGACGTTGAACTGATTTTGCGCAACGATGAACTGGCTGACCGGATTAACACAAAGGGTGAAAACGACCTTTATCTGCCCGGTATCGAACTGCCGGGTGCCTTGCGGGCGACCACGCATTATGAGGGTTTGCGCGATTCTGATGCGGTTCTGCTGGTAACACCTGCGCAGCATTTGCGAGAAACCCTGACAAAATTGTCATCTCATTGGCCAGATACGCTTCCGGCGGTGATTTGCTGCAAGGGCATTGAAAAGGAAACCGGCGCGCTGATGGCACAAGTGGTGTCCGAAACCCTTGGTGATGTGCCGGTCGCGGTCCTCTCGGGACCGACATTTGCACAGGAAGTCGCCGTCGGGCTGCCAGCAGCCATTACACTGGCTTGCGAAGATCGTGCCTTGGGCAAACGTCTGGTGGAGTTGATCGGTACGCCGGAATTCCGTCCTTATTTCAGCACCGATGTCGCCGGTGTGGAGGTTGCTGGTGCAATCAAGAATGTTTTGGCGATTGCAAGTGGCGTGGTGGCCGGCCTGAAATTGGGTGACAACGCGCGTGCGGCCCTGATTACACGTGGTATTGCCGAAATGTCGCGTCTGGCGGTTGCCATGGGTGGTCGGGTTGAAACCATGTTGGGGCTTGCCGGTCTTGGTGATTTGACCCTGACCTGTACCGGGACCCTATCTCGCAACTACACCTTTGGCGTTGCACTGGGCGAGGGCCGCAAGGCGCAAGACATTCTGGCAGAACGTCGTTCCGTGACCGAAGGTGTCCATACAGCCGCATCCATCACCGCCGTTGCCAGCAAATATGGTGTGGAAATGCCAATCTGTGCGGCGGTTGATCAGGTGGCAAATCACGATGCGGATCTGCGCAGTACGATCAATGCCTTGTTGCAGCGTCCGTTTCGCGATGAACTTGAAAACACTGATTAAATCCCTTTCTCACGGTTATTTGCGTCGCAGTTCGGCTTGAGAATGCGCGGGGCTTCTGTCAATTTACGGAAATTGATTTCATAAAGAAGCAGGAAACCGTCCATGCATTTCTACATTCGTTGTGTCGATAAGCCGGGGCACTTTGATGTCCGCAAGGCCAATCGTGAAGACCACCTTGCTTACATCAAAGGCGGTTTTACCGATCGTATTGTCGCGGCGGGTCCGACCCTTGATCCCGATATGGAAGGCATGAACGGGTCTGTCTTTATCATCGAGTTCGACAGTATCGATGATGCCCGCGAATTTGCAGCCAATGATCCTTATGCCAAGGCTGGCCTGTTCGAATCCGTTGTCATTCGCCCGTTTAAAAAGGTCTTCTGATAAATGGCATACTGGCTGGTCAAAACCGAACCGGGAAGCTGGTCGTGGGACGACCAGGTCAAAAAGGGTGTGGAAGGCTGGGATGGTGTACGTAACCATCAGGCCGCCAAGAACCTGCGTGCGATGAAAATCGGCGACAAGGCGTTCTTCTATCATTCGGTGAATGAAAAGCGGATTGTCGGCATTGTTGAGGTGGTGCGCGAATATTATCCGGACCCTACCGATGAAAAGGGCAAGTTCGTTCAGGTGGATTTCGAAACGGTCAAGCCGTTGAAAACACCTGTGACCCTCGCCGATATAAAGGCTGATCCACGCTTTGCCGATCTTGCCTTGCTCAAACAATCACGTTTGTCGGTCATGCCGATTGATGACGCATCCTGGGCCGCGATTTGCGAGATGGGCGGGGTCGACCCATGAGCGACCTGCCAGAATCCGGAACAGTTCTGTGTGCGCTCAGCGATCTCGATGCCACTGGTGCCAAGGGCCTTAATCTTGGCGGCACCGGCATCTTCGTTGTCCGCAGTGGCGATGACGTTTTTGGCTATATCAACAGTTGCCCGCATATCGGCGTGCCGCTGGATATGGAGCCCGACGAATTCATCAGCGATTTTGGCGATGAAATCATCTGTTCGACCCATGGTGCACGTTTTCGTATCGAAGACGGCGAATGCGTCTCCGGCCCGTGCGCAGGCGACATGCTTGAACCAGTTGCGGTGAAAGTTAAAGACGATCAGGTCGTGCTGGCCTGATCGTCTGCCATATGTGGAGTTATTGCCAGGATCGGGCGTTATCCTGTCGTCTTTGCAATCACTTCATCAATGTGTTTGGTGATTACGTCCAGCTGATCTGGCTCTGACAGGCGATGATCGCCGGTCTTGATCAGATCCACGCGGACATCGTCGGTGACCAATGCCTCGGTCAGGCGGATCGCCGTTTGCCAAGGCACGTCCGGGTCCTGCATGCCTTGAACCAGCCGGACAGGGCAGGTGAGGTCAATTGGCTTGCACAGCAAGAGTTGGTTACGGCCATCTTCGATCAGATCGCGGGTAATCGTGTAGGGATCATCGCCATATTCGGTCGGCTCGATCAGGGCACCCTCGTCCATGATGGTCTTTTTCTGATCTTCGCTGAACTGCGCCCACATCAGGTCCTCTGTAAAGTCGGGTGCAGCAGCAATACCAACCAGACCGGCAACGCGTTCTTTGCGGGCAAGGGCTGCCAGAAGCATGATCCAGCCACCCATCGACGACCCCACAAGAATCTGCGGGCCTGAGGTGATTTCATCAAGAACTGCAATGGCATCTCCGGCCCATTGACCAATCGTACCGTCGGCAAATTTGCCCGACGATTGTCCGTGACCGGAATAATCAAAGCGGGTATAACCCACCCCCTGCCGAATGCAGTGCGCCTCAAGGTGAGTTGCCTTGGTTCCGGTCATGTCTGACATGAAACCACCAAGAAACATCACACCGGGCGTATTGGGCACCTGTACGTCAGATTGCTTGCCCGGTGTGTGATGGTATGCGATTTTTAAGCCATCTGGACGGTTGAGAAATTCGGGCTTTGCAGGCTGTTGCGTCGGCAGGTCATGTGTCATTCGGGGCTTGGGTCCTTGGGTGTTGATGGTTGGAGTTGCATGAGCGCGTCAGAAGTAATGACAGATACAGTCTATCGATCAGAGCCCCAAGCGCAAGGCGGGGACTATCGACCTGCCGTTATTTTACAGGTACTTCCCGAACTGGATGCTGGTGGTGTGGAGCGCGGGACAGTCGATATTGCGCGCGCCATCGTTGATGGCGGTGGCAAGGCGCTTGTCGCTTCACAGGGTGGCCGGCTGGAACGTGAATTGGCCCGTTTTGGTGCGAAGCATATCAATCTGCCATTAAAGTCGAAAAACGTCCTGACCATGCGCAAGAATATCGATGCACTCGTCAAGGTCATCCGCGACGAGGGTGTCGATATCATCCACGCACGGTCGCGTGCCCCGGCCTGGAGTGCTTACTTTGCTGCACGCAAGGCTGGCATTCCGTTTGTCACGACCTTCCACGGCACCTATTCCGGCTACAATAACCCCTTCAAGCGCCGCTATAATGCGATAATGACCATGGGTGATCAGGTGATCGCGATTTCCAAGCACATCGCCAATCACATCAACAAGTATTACAAGGTCGAGCCGGACCGCCTGAATATCGTACCGCGCGGCACGAACGTTGATTTGTTCAACCCGGAGAATGTCAGTCAGGAACGCCTGATAGCACTTTCTAACCAGTGGCGTCTCGATGGCGAAGAATATGTGATTATGTTGCCGGGGCGTATCACGCGCTGGAAGGGCCATTGTTTTCTGATAGAAGCGCTGCCCGCCGTTCTTGAGGCACTTGGCCATCGTAAGGTTCGCTGTCTGATTGTCGGCTCCGATCAGGGCCGCACCGGATATCGTGAAGAAGTTTTGCAGATGACTCGCAGATTGGGTCTTGAGGACATTGTTCATATCGTTGACCACTGCAACGATATGCCGGCAGCTTACATGCTGGCAGATGTTGTCGCATGTCCATCGACAGAGCCCGAAGCCTTCGGTCGTATCCCCTCTGAGGCGCAGGCAATGGGGCGCCCGGTTGTGTCGACTGCCCATGGTGGGGCGATGGAGACGGTGCTGCCCGGTGAGACTGGTTGGCTGGTAAGTCCCGGTGAGGTTGATCAACTCTCTCGGGCGCTTATTCAGGTTTTGAACCTGACACCGGAAAAACGCGCCAAACTGGCAACCAAGGGACGAAATCACGTTATCGCCGAGTTTTCGTTAGAGCAAATGGCAGAGCGGACGTTGAATGTTTATGCCAAGGCGCTGCGCCGCGTGATCAGGAACGCTGCATGATCGACAAGCAAGCTGAGCATTTGGCGACGGAATCCGACGGTTCTGATGCACGCGAGCGTATCTTGGTGATTAAGCTGTCGGCTCTTGGCGATGTTGTGTTGGCCATGGGGCCGTTTGCGGCCATTCGCGCTGCCCACCCCGATGCGCATATCACTGTTCTGACCACGCGGCCTTATGTCGATCTGATGAAGGCAACCGGATTTTTTGACTCAATCGCCATTGACCGCCGTCCGAAATTGAGCCAGCCGCGGGAAGTGCTCGCACTGCGTCGTTTTCTGAAGAATGGCAACTTTGATCGTATCTATGACCTTCAGACGTCTGATCGAACCGGTTTCTATTTCAAGCTTCTATGGCCAGGTCCCAAGCCTGAGTGGTCGGGTATTGCCAGGGGATGTTCACATCCGCATGCAAATCCGGAACGCGCAAGCATGCATACGATCGACCGCTTGGCTGAACAGCTTGCTGACGCAGGTATCAAGGATGTTCCGGCGCCGTTTATTTCAGGGCCGGATATCGATCTGGACCGGTTTGGTATTCGAAGCCCGTTTGTGCTGATCTGTCCTGGCGGTGCGCCGCATCGCCCTGTGAAACGGTGGCCTGCCGAACGGTTCGGGTTGCTGGCCAAGAAGCTGGCTGACTATCGGTTGACGCCGGTTCTGATCGGCACTGACAGTGAAGCAGATGTTCTGAACCGGATTGATCAGATGTGCCCCAAGGCGCGTAATCTGATGGGGCGGACAGGTTTTCTTGATATTGCATCGCTTGCTGCGCGATCGGTGCTGGCGATTGGCAATGATACCGGACCCATGCATATTGCCGCTGCTGCCGGTGCGCCGTCAGTCGTTTTGTTTTCCCGTGATTCTGATCCGAAACGCTGTGCGCCGCGCGGTCATGGCCCGAATGCCGTGAGTATCGTGCGTGAAGGCGATCTGCGTGAACTGACCGTAAATCGGGTTATGGATGTCATTCGTCAGCGCCTTGATCTGGTTGATTAGGATTTAGGGTGTTTGCTCTATTTGGCATTAAGGAACAAAAGCGCGGAAAATGGCGCTTTGAAGCCGCTATAGGTGCCTAAAATCATTGCTTTCTGAACGCACGTGGATATGCTAGGTCAGGTCTTGCAGAAAACACCTGTTAAGTTGCCTGTGTGTTTTACTGTTTCTGTTTCTGACCGATTTGTTTGATGACCATAGGAGATTATCCATAGCACGACCACGCAAACCGATGCAGCCGACCAAGGAAGGTCCGCGCGTCAATGAGGATATCAAAGCCCGTTCCATCTGTGTTGTTGACGCTGAAGGCAACATGTCCGACCCGATGACGGTGCGTGAAGGCATTGAAATGGCAGCCGAAGTTGGCCTCGACCTTGTCGAAGTTGCTCCGAATGCCGAGCCGCCAGTGTGCAAGCTGATTGATTACGGCAAGTTCAAATACGAACAAAGCAAGAAGCAGAACGAGGCCAAAAAGAAACAGAAGGTTATCGAGGTCAAGGAGATCAAACTCCGTCCAAATATCGATATCCATGACTACAACGTCAAACTGCGCGCCGCGCAGAAGTTTCTTGGCGGCGGAGACAAGGTGAAAGTCACGTTGCGTTTCCGTGGACGTGAAATGGCTCACCAGGACCTTGGTCTTGGCATGTTGCAGCGCTTCTCGGGGGATCTTGAAGACCTCGCAAAGCCCGAAATGATGCCAAAGATGGAAGGCCGTGTTATGATTATGGTGCTGGCGCCGCGTTAAGACGCGGCGTTTTGCCGTTCTACCCCAAGGTCCAAGCCAAAGAGGGAATGCCATGCCAGCTGGAAATGATCTGCTGATTATTGGTGTCGATGACGACCCCAAGAGCCTGGTTCTTCTGAAACGAATCGTCGAAAGTGGCGGGTTCACGTTTCAGGGCGTTTCCTCTGGCAAGGATCTTCTCAAGCTTCTCAAGACCAAGCGTCCACGCATTATCCTGATGGATATCATGATGCCTGACATGAACGGGTTCGAAACCGCGATCAATGTCCGCACGCATTTCCCCGATCTGGCCTGTGCCATCATTTATGTCACTGCAAGGCAAGGCGAAGAAGACCTGCGCGGCGGCGTTGCGGCAGGGGGCAACGACTTTGTCCTGAAACCGATCAACCGCGAAAAACTGATGAGCCGAATCGAAAAGTGGATCGGCCGGGCACATACCATCAAGACCGCCATTTGATCTGCTGTTTGTTACGGCGTCCTGATTTTCAATCGTTTTTGAGCATTAGCAGGTTTGTCCACCACTAGGGGACAAGCCAAGCAACAATCGTGTCGATATAAACCGAAAATGCTGAAAAGCTGATGACGCCAAGGGCCGTCGTCACCAACACGATTGAGGAACTCCGCACGATATAGCGGTCATAGGTCGTGGCAACGACGAACACATTTCCTGCGGTGGGCAGCGCGGCAAGCAAGAGGATAGCCTTTGTCTCAAGCCCGCTTGTCGAACCAACAATCCAAAAACCGATAAACACTGCGATCGGGTGCACGATCAGCTTGGCAACCGACATGGTGGCAAGCTCCGCACGCTTCTCGGCAATCGGTCGACCGACCAGCGCAACGCCGATGGCGAACAGCGCTGCAGGGCCCGCACTTTGCCCAAGAAGATCAAGCAGATAGTCGACACCGTCTGGCCACTCAAGATCAAGCAAGCTTGCAGCGACACCAACGATAATCGCCAATACCACCGGATTGGTAACGGTACCACGTATGATCTTGCCAGCCGGATTGCTGCCCTTGGCATGCTTTGCACTTTCGAGTAGCAAAAGGGATAGAGGCAGCATCAAAATCAGATCAACTGCCAAGGCAACAATCAGTGGTACGGAGGCTTCGGGGCCCAGTAATCCGATGATGAGCGGCAGCCCCATAAAGCCGACATTGCCCATGGTCCCTGCAAAGGAAAACAGCGTCTGGCTGGTTGGGTCGAGGTCGAACACCTTTGCTGCGATCAGGCGTGTTACACCGTAAACCACAAGGGTCGCCGCCCCATAGGCCAGTATGATATCAGGTTGCCAGATTTCCGAGGGGCTGCGGGTTGCCAGTGCCTTGAACAAAAGGGCGGGCAAGGCAAAATAGAACACAAACCCGTTGATGCCGCGCATGCCATCGGGGGAGACGATCCGAAATTTTCCGCCGACCCAGCCAAGGCCGATCAGGGCGAAGAATGGCAAAATGATTGATGTGATTTGCGACATGTAATCAGTCAGTTGGCAAAATACGGGGTGGCAGTTCAGGCTACAAAAAGTGGCCGTTGGGCACAATGGCGGCGCAATGCCGCAAAAAGCAAGGGGAAAGGGCGGAATTGGCCCTTGAAAAAGGTCAAGTCGGAGTCTATAACCACCCGTCCCCAAAACAGGTGGTGAGGCTGGAAGGTCTGTATTGGTCCTTCAGGGCATGCCCAGCCGCCGTAGGGGATTTCGTTTTCATTGCTTTTGCAAGGATAGAAAAATGCCCAAGATGAAGACCAAAGCGAGTGCTAAAAAACGCTTTAGCCTGACCGCAAGCGGAAAAGTGCGTCGCAACGTGGCAAACAAACGCCACCTGCTGACTGCAAAACCGACCAAGATGAAGCGCCAGGCGCGTGGTACAGAGATTCTGTGTGACGCCGATGCCCGCATCGTCAAAAAATTCCTGCCGTACGGTTAAGGTTAAGGAGAGTTAAATGGCTCGTGTAAAAGGGGGCGTGTCTTCGCACGCTCGTCACCGCAAGGTTATTAAGGCTGCCAAGGGTTACCGCGGTCGCCGCAACAATACTTTCCGCACCGCCGTTCAGGCTGTGGAAAAAGGTCTGCAGTATGCATACCGCGATCGTCGCGTTAAGAAACGCCAGTTCCGCTCGCTCTGGATTCAGCGTATCAACGCTGGCGCACGTGAGAACGGTCTGAGCTATTCCCAGTTCATGAATGGCCTCAAAAAGGCTGGTGTTGAACTGGACCGTAAGGTTCTTGCCGACATCGCAGTGCGTGAGCCGGAAGCTTTTAAAGCTCTGGTCACCCAGGCGCAGGCTGCACTGGACTGATAAACCTTTGTAAAAAGGTTTCATCGGCACTTGCCTGATTTGATCAGGGGCGGCCATATTGGCCGTCCCTTTTCTTTTTGTGAATTTTAAACCCAAGCCAAAGCGTCGGAAGTTATGGAAAACATCGAAGCATTGCGCGAAGAGGTTCTGGCGGAAGTTGAAAACGCAGCGGATCTGACCGCGCTTGAAGACGTCCGCATCAGCGCCCTTGGCAAGAAAGGCCGCATTACCGGCCTGATGAAAAACCTTGGCAAGATGGACCCGGACCAGCGTCGCGAATTTGGTCAGACGCTGAATGCCGTCAAGGACCAGGTCGCTGGCGCAATCGAAACCCGAAAAACCGCCCTTGAAGATGCTGCCCTTGAGGCGCGTCTGTCGGGTGAGCGGATCGACGTCACCCTGTCCTCGCGTCCGGATGAAACCGCGGGTCGTGTTCACCCGATCAGCCAGACGATCGATGAAATCGTCTCGATCTTTGGTGAAATGGGCTTTGCCCTTGCTGAAGGCCCGGATGTTGAAGACGACTTCCATAACTTCACCGCGTTGAACATTCCGCCGGAACACCCGGCGCGTGAAATGCAGGACACCTTCTATCTGCCCGAACAGGAAGATGGTTCGCGCCTTGTGCTGCGGACCCACACCTCGCCGGTGCAGATCCGCACCATGCAGAGCAAAACGCCGCCGATCCGCATCATCGCGCCGGGTCGTACCTATCGCTCTGACAGCGATATGACCCATACGCCGATGTTCCATCAGGTCGAAGGTCTGGTGATCGACAAGAAGACCCATATGGGTCACCTCAAGGGGTGCCTGCTTGAGTTCGTCAAAACCTATTTCGAACTTGATGATGTGCCGGTGCGCTATCGTCCGAGCTTCTTCCCATTCACTGAACCGAGTGCCGAAATGGATATCGGCTGTTCGCGCAAAGGTGGGGAACTCAAGATTGGTGAAGGCGACGACTGGCTGGAAATTCTCGGCTGCGGCATGGTTCACCCGCGCGTGCTGAGCGCCTGTGGTCTTGATCCCGAGGAATATCAGGGCTTTGCCTTTGGTATGGGCATCGAACGTATCGCGATGCTGAAATACGGCATTCCCGATCTTCGCACCTTCTTCGATACCGATCTGCGCTGGCTGAAACATTATGGTTTCGTGCCGCTGGATGTACCGAACATGGTAAGGGGCTGAGATTATGAAATTCACACTGAATTGGCTGAAAGAGCACCTTGATACCGATGCATCGATCGAGGTGGTCGCCGAAAAACTGACCGATATCGGTCTTGAAATCGAAGGTGTGACCGATCGCGCGGCATCCCTTGCCGACATCCGTGTCGCTCATATCGAGGAAGCCGGTCAGCATCCTGATGCTGATCGCCTGAAGCTTTGCCGTGTTAATACCGGTGAAAAGGTTATTCAGGTCGTTTGCGGTGCACCGAATGCGCGCACCGGAATCAAAGTCGCACTCGCACAGCCGGGCGCAATCATTCCGATTGATGGCTCCAAACTGAAACCGGGCAAAATCCGCGGTGTCGAAAGTCAGGGCATGATGTGCTCCACCCGCGAGCTGTGCCTTGGCGAAGACCATGACGGCATCATCGAACTGCCGGAAGACGCTGAAATCGGTGCGCCGGTCGCAAGCGTTCTGGGGGCGGATGATCCGATCCTTGAAATCGGACTGACCCCGAACCGCCCGGATTGCACCGGTGTACGTGGTATTGCTCGCGACCTTGCGGCTGCGGGCATTGGTTCGCTTAAAGATGATCCGCGCCAAGAAGCGGTTGCCGGCAAGTTTGACAGCCCGATTGGCGTTGCGATCAGCAGCGACATTGCGGCAATCAACGCGGTACCGGCCTTCTATGGTCGTTACATCCGCGGTGTGAAAAACGCTGAAAGTCCGGATTGGCTCAAAGCCCGTCTTGAATCCGTTGGTCTGCGTCCGATCTCGGCACTGGTTGATATCACCAACCTTGTGACCCACGATCTGGGCCGTCCGTTGCATGTTTTTGATGCCGACAAGCTGTCAGGTGACATCAATGTGCGTTACGCGACCAATGGTGAAAAGATCGCAGCCCTTGATAACAAGGAATACGAACTTTCGGATTCGATGGTCGTGATCGCAGATCAGGCCAAGGCGCTTGGCATTGGCGGTATCATCGGTGGCGAAGAAACCGGCTGCGTTGATGAAACGACCAATGTGTTTGTTGAATGTGCTTTGTTCGATCCGATCAGCATTGCCAAGACCGGCCGTAAGCTTCAGGTCAATTCCGATGCCCGTTATCGGTTTGAGCGCGGCGTTGATCCGCAGTCGATTGCAT
This sequence comes from Thalassospira sp. HF15, assembly GCF_011806525.1. Classification (GTDB taxonomy): domain Bacteria; phylum Pseudomonadota; class Alphaproteobacteria; order Rhodospirillales; family Thalassospiraceae; genus Thalassospira. Next base: position 613,952 of record NZ_JAAVKI010000002.1, read on the forward strand.
GGGGCATGGAAGTTGCGACCCATCTTATCACCGAGCTTTGTGGTGGCGAGGTTTCGCATGTCGTCAAGGCAGGCGAAGTACCAAACCCACGCAATGCCTTTGACCTGCGCATCGACCGCATTCTGGAACTAGGTGGTGTTGCCGTCGAGGCGGATCGTGCCATCGACATTCTGAAATCGCTTGGTTTTGAAGTCAGTGGTTCCGCGCCGGTCATTACCGCCGTTGCGCCAACCTGGCGTCCGGACATCGTCGGTGAAGCTGATCTGGTCGAGGAAGTGCTGCGCATCGTCGGGTATGACAAGATCCCGACCGTCCCGCTTGAACGTGAGAGCAGCTTGCCGGTTCCGGCTCTGTCGCCGATGCAAAAACGTGTGGGGCTGACCCGCCGTGTCCTGGCATCGCGCGGTCTATACGAGACCGTGACCTGGTCCTTTACAGATTCGCGCTGGGCAAAACTGTTTGGCGAAATCAAAGACGGTCTCTATCTGGCCAACCCGATCAGTTCCGACCTTGATATCATGCGTCCGAACGCCTTGATCAACATGATCGCAGCGGTAGGTCGCAATCAGGCACGCGGGTTCTCGGATTTGGCGCTGTTTGAAGTTGGTCCGGAATTCTTTGGTGATCAGCCGGGTGATCAGCGTCTGGTGGCCGCTGGCCTGCGTTCAGGCGCAACCACAGAGCGCAGCTGGACAGGTTCGCGCCGCGATGTTGATGTCTTTGACGTCAAGGCCGATGCCGAAGCTCTGATTGATGCACTTGGCACCAATGCCGCCAATGTTCAGGTCAATACAGACGGTGCACCGGAATGGTATCACCCGGGCCGTTCAGCTGCCCTGCAGCTGGGTCCGAAAAATGTTCTGGGCTATTTCGGCGAACTGCATCCGAAGGTGCTTAAAACACTCGGCGTCAAAGGCCGGGTCGTGGCGTTTGAGCTGTTTGTGGAAAACGTGCCCATGCCCAAGAAAAAGGGCACGACCCGTCCTGCGTTGAACGCTTCAAGCTTCCAGTCGGTTGAACGCGACTTTGCTTTCCTTCTGGATGAGGGTGTCAAGGCTGAGGCGATCATCAAGGCGGCCAAAGGGGCCGATCGCAACCTGATCACGGATGTGACGATCTTTGACCTTTATGCCGGCAAAGGCATTGAGGAGGGCAAGAAGTCACTCGCCTTCTCGATCACGCTGCAGCCAACCAAGGCAACCCTGACCGAAGAAGAAATCGAAGCGGTCAGCAAGAAGGTTGTCGAGGCAGTCGAAAAGGCAACAGGTGGCTCCTTGCGCGCCTAGGATTGCTTCAGAAATCTCAATGAAAAACGGGCTGCTCCTGATTGGGCAGCCCGTTTTTTGTTTTTAGGGAACCGGTCAAAATTACCGACCGGGCCGTTTGCGCAGAACAGCATATTCGTCCTCGTCCAGATCAAGCGCGATCAGGTCGGGGCCATTGGTAAAGATGTGCCATTCCATATCGGTGTCATCGCATTCGATGGTCAGTTGATCGACCATGCTGTTCCATTCGCAGCGTTCGCGATCATCATCGGCTTCCAGTCGGCCGGTGCCGTTGTCATACAGATGCATGACCAGCAACTGCTCATCTTCGTCAATCGAGTAGACGCCATACGTTTCATTTGCAAAACGGTAATTGATTTCCGCACCATCCAGCCGACGCCACCCCCGTGGAAGTGGTTCACCGGGCTCGTGTTCGGCAAAGTAATAAGCCAGTGTCTGCATGTGGCTGTCATTCATGGTGCGCATGTCCGAACCACATGCGCTCAGGGCCAACAGGCCGAGCATCGCCAGAACAGGTTTGAGTGCAGGGCGACACAGGATTTGGGTCTTGAACATTGAACGCTCCATAGCAGGCACAGGGCAGCTTTTACCTGTCTGCCCGTTTCATGCTTAACACGAAGCAAGATACTTGCCAGCGCGACCCGGCAAGAACGTTACAGGGCTTGGCTAGCTTCTTGTCAGCTGGTCTGGATGATGAACCCGCAGGGTAAAGATGATGGTCGTTCCGGGGTCGCTGACCGGGCGGCTGGTATCAAGCCAGATGCGTCCGCCATGCTGCTCAACGATCTTGCGGCATAATGACAGACCAAGACCCGTTCCGGAAAACTCGTCCTTGTGCAGGCGCTGGAACAGGCGGAAAATTCGCTGTGCATGTTCCGGATGAATACCGATGCCATTGTCACGCACCGAAAAGCGCCAGTAATCAGGCATCACCGGGTCGCGTTCGACCGTGATGGATATATGCGGCGGAACCCCGGGGCGGCGATACTTGATGGCGTTGGATAACAGGTTCTGGAACAGCCGGGAAAGTGCAATCCGGTCACCTTTGACAACAGGAAGGTCGTCGTGGGTAATGGTGGCGTGTTCGCGGCCAATTACATCCTTGAGGTCAGCTTGCGCCTCGTTCAGGACCTGGTTGCAGTCAATCGGAGAGAAATCTTCGCTGGTGCCCGTCTTGGCATATTCAAGCAGATGACTGATCAGTTTGTGCATACGCTTGGCACCATCAACAGCGAAATCGATATATTCATCGGCTTCCTGATCAAGCGTGCCACTATAACGCTGCTTGAGAAGTTGCGTATAGCTGGCGACCATGCGCAGGGGTTGCTGCAGATCGTGGGATGCCACATAGGCAAACTGTTCAAGGTCTTCGTTGCTGCGTTTGAGCTGATCAAGCGCGTCACGCAGCTTGTTGGCATTTTCGACAAACTCGGTCACATCACGGGCGCTGCAAAAGACCATGTCTCCAAACGGGCCGACGCAATTCCACGCCAGCCAGCGGACGTGCCCCTTGCGATCAAGAACCCGCAGGATGGATTTGCCATCGCCCATCATTGTTGAGCCGCTTTTCTGACGCATGGCGGTCATCGCGGTCTGTTGATCATCGGGAATGAAAAGCTTGAAGAACGGTTTATTGACGATGTCATGCACCGGCAATCCCATCAGGTCTTCAAGTGTGGGGCTGAAACCGCGCAGTATACCCTCCAGATCAACGGCAATTGCCGGTTCGGGTGTATGACGCAAATAGGTTTCAAACGGATGGCTCAACTCCTGATGTGCGGCTGTTTCGAGCAGCAATACTGAAACGAATTCCCGATCATCCTCGGTAAATCGATGTGCCATCAGGTAAAAACGCTGCATCTGGTTTTTGGCCGTTCGAATGTCGACCATCGTTCCAACCCGCGCATCCGGCCAGACATTGTCGATCAAAGGTCCACGCAGTTTGGTGCGCGATGCCGGTGACAAACGATCCAGCAGATCAGTCATGGTCGGGCCGATCTTATCTGCTGTCGGACCAAGGATTTCCGGCCAGTTCAGTTGTGTCGCCAACTTGCCATCAGGGGTATCTACCGGCCAGCTCAAAACAGCACAGCCGCATTCTGACAGGGTGTTTTCCGTATCGCTGAAATGCTCGGTCAGGTGGGCTGCGCGCATGTGCTGACGTTTAAGACGTTGCCACAACCAGATAGCCAAGCCGCACAGAATGGCCATGGCCATGACAAACATCAGTGCGTGTAAAATGAACGCTTCGCGCCAGTTCTGCAAAAGCGTGCTACGCGGTGTGTAAGTCACAACGATACGGTTGATTTCGGTAAGCTTGCTATAGGCTAGGACGATGACCTCGCTGCTATGTACGCAAAGAAGCGAATCACGGTCTGTCTGCTGGTTGCTGATATACTCGCCCAGATCGCCGATCAAATGGGGCGGGATGAAGCCCTTGACCTGATTAAGGTCATTATCAAGCAAGCCAACAGTGATGCCGGAATCGTTCGGAACGATCTTTTGCAAATCGACATCGTTATGGAGCAACAGCATCGAGCCCAATCGAGAAGCCGTAGCTTCGAGTTGCCTGCTGGCATTTTCGACAGCGCCGTCATAGAGCGTTTTTTGAATGAAGAAGAAAGAAAAAAGCAGGACGAAAACGCCTGTCAGCGTCAACGCCGCAAGCCGTTTGCGCAGCTTGACAAGGCTGCGCCGCGACAGGGATGGCTCGATTGACGTTATGAACATGTTTTTGGCGTGATCCTGCCACACAAGATTATGATTTTCTCAACTATCAAATCTAAGTCTTTTTGAGATGGTTGAAAAGGATACAAACAAATGAATTCATGTGTTTGACCATAGCTTCGCGATCCATCGCACATTATCTGACGGCGCGAAAACCCGCCTGATGATGACATCTTGCCGCCGGTCAAATTCCGCGTCCCGGGGTACCTGCAAATGCCGCATGGCTTGAACATAACACAACGCTTCTAATTCGGCGCAAAAACCCCTATAAACCCGCTGGTGATTGATCCGGGAAATGACAAAACCGATTTCCCGAAGGATGCAATGATCGCGCAAAACGTGTTGTCTGATTGTCCCTGTTCGCATCAATGATGCGATCTGACCTGACGTCGCTGCCGAAAAACGGCTGGCAGACGTGGCAGGGTACAATGCAAAGACTTTCGATTTGTGCGTTTTTGATTAGCCGGATAAAGGGTGATCACACCGTTTCGAAACAAATGTGCCACGCGGCGAAATGCCAGCCAATTTTAGTGCCAGAAGCAGCCAAAAATGACTGACCTTAAGAACATTCGTAACTTTTCGATTATCGCCCATATCGACCACGGTAAATCGACCCTTGCCGACCGTCTGATTCATTTGACTGGTGGGCTGACGGACCGCGAGATGGCCGAACAGGTTCTCGACTCGATGGATATCGAACGTGAACGTGGCATCACCATCAAATCCCAGGCTGTGCGTTTGAAATACACCGCCAAGGATGGGCAGGAATATACGCTCAATCTGATGGATACGCCGGGTCACGTTGACTTTGCCTATGAAGTGTCACGCTCGCTGGCCGCCTGCGAAGGATCGCTTCTGGTGGTCGATGCCGCCCAGGGTGTTGAGGCACAAACCCTTGCCAACGTTTATCAGGCGATTGAAAACGATCATGAAATCGTTCCGGTCCTGAACAAGGTCGATCTGCCAGCCGCCGAACCTGATCGGGTCAAGGAACAGATCGAGGAAGTCATTGGCATTGATGCTTCTGACGCGGTGATGATTTCCGCCAAAACCGGTCTTGGTGTCCCTGATGTTCTTGAGGCACTTGTCCATCGTCTGCCGGCACCAACCGGGGATGCGGATGCGCCGCTTGAAGTCCTTCTGGTTGATAGCTGGTATGATGCCTATCTTGGCGTGATGATTCTTGTGCGCGTGAAGGAAGGCACCCTTAAAAAGGGTCAGAAAATTCGCTTCATGAATGCCAAGGTCACCCACACAGTTGATCGCGTCGGTGTGTTTACGCCAAAACCGCTTGCGCTTGACGAACTGGGCCCGGGTGAAGTCGGGTTTATCAACTGCGGTATGAAAACCGTTGCCGAATGCGAAGTCGGTGACACGATTACCGAGGAAAAACGTCCCTGTGCCAAACCGCTGGCTGGCTTCAAGCCGTCCATCCCGGTGGTGTTCTGTGGCATTTTCCCGGTCGATACCAGTGAATATGAAGTTCTGCGTGATGCGCTGGAAAAGCTGCATCTCAACGACGCATCGTTCCAGTTCGAACCGGAAAACTCTACTGCCCTTGGTCTTGGCTTCCGCTGTGGCTTCCTCGGCCTGCTGCATCTTGAGATCATTCAGGAACGTCTGGAACGCGAGTTCGAGCTTGAACTGATCACAACCGCCCCCTCGGTGTCCTACAAGATCACCATGAGCAAGGGCGAAGAAATCATGCTGCACAACCCGGCTGATTTCCCCGATGTCACCAAGATCAAGGCGATTGAAGAGCCGTGGATCAAGGCATCAATCATGGTGCCGGATGAATATCTTGGTGGGATCCTGACCCTTTGCACCGAACGCCGTGGTGTTCAGCAGGACCTGACCTATGTCGGGAACCGGGCGATGGCGGTTTACAAACTTCCGCTCAACGAAGTGGTGTTTGATTTCTATGATCGTCTGAAATCAATCTCGCGCGGATATGCCAGCTTCGACTACGAGATCGCGGGCTATGACGAAAGTGATCTGGTCAAGGTGTCCATCCTTGTCAACGAAGAGCCCGTTGATGCATTGGCCCTGATGGTCCATCGTTCGGCGGCGGAACATCGTGGTCGTGAAATCTGTAAGCGTCTGAAAGACCTGATCCCGCGCCAGATGTTCCGCATCGCCATTCAGGCTGCCATCGGTGGCAAGGTGATTGCCCGTGAAACCGTCTCGGCCCTCCGCAAAGACGTGACGGCCAAATGTTACGGCGGTGACGTTTCGCGTAAACGTAAGCTGCTTGAAAAACAGAAAGCCGGTAAGAAAAAGATGCGACAGTTCGGCAAGGTCGAAATTCCGCAGTCGGCCTTTATCAACGCGCTTAAAATGGGCGACGACAAGTAAGCCGAAATTACGATATCGAAACAAAGGCTGTATCCGATTGTGGGTGCAGCCTTTTTTCTTTGCTGCTTTCAGTGGCCTGCCTGCTGCGTTAAGGATGGTCGAAGACCAACCCATTTTATAGGAGCCGTGCGATGGATTTGGACCAGCTTGCCAAACAGGAAGACATTCTGGTGTTTGACCGCTTTGATGAAGACACCGTCTGGTCAATCGGCTCCAAACTGGTGGGCATCGCGCAGGCCCAAAATGCCCCGGTTGTCATCAATATCCGCACCCCGGATCGCACCTTGTTTCACGCATCCCTGGCCGGTGCCAAACCGGCCAACGATGTCTGGGCACGGCGCAAAAGCAATCTTGTTCTACGTGAACATCAAAGCTCGATGCGTTTTGGCGCGGAACTAAAAGCCGGGGGCAAAACCTTGGCGGATCACGGAATTGATTTTGCCGACTATGCCGATCACGGCGGCAGCTTCCCGATCCGCGTTTCGGGTGTCGGCGTGATCGGGGCGATTACAGTGTCGGGTCTGGCGTCGCACGAGGATCACGGCATGATCGTTGGGGTGCTGGCCGAACATCTTGGTGTCTCGATCTGAGACACGTCAGTCGAAATGCTCGATATCCGGATCAATGCCTTCAAAGCTGGGCAGCGCGGTGCTCATCCACAGATGCTTTTGGGCCCTGAAAGGGCTTGGATCATCAAAGGTGCCGAGGCGGAAATCAATGAAACCGTCATCATCGCCCTTGCGCCAGGTGACACTTGATCCGCATTTCGGGCAAAATCCGCGATATTTGCCGGGCGAACTTTCATAGTCCGTCGGTTTGCCATTCCATATGACGGCATTGGTCGGGAACGTGACAAAAGTCGAGACGCCCGAACCACTATCCTTGCGACACATGCCACAATGGCAGTGATTGCCGCCAATCGGGTCCCCGGATGCAACAAAGCGCACCGCGCCACAAAGACAGCCCCCTCGATGTTCGGGATGTTTTGTGGTCATGGTGCGCTTCCTTGAAAACTTTGACCAAATGTCGGGTTATTCGTTGGGAACGCCCGTGGTGGTCGAATATTCGAAATGGAATTCCTTGTCCGGGAACATATAGGACCGTGCGGCGTGAATGGCGCTGGCCCCTTCGGCAAAGCCAGACAGGATCAGTTTAAGCTTGTGCTCATAGGTCGCGATGTCGCCGATGGCAAAGATGCCCGGGACCGATGTTTCCATGGTCGATTGGGTGACGCCAATGTGGTTCTTGTCGAGGTTAAGACCCCAGTCGGCAATCGGACCGAGTTCCATGGCAAGGCCAAAGAACGGCAGAAGGTGATCGGCTTCAAGTTCGCGTTCTTCGCCTTTAAGCGTCGCGACAACCACATGCGACAGGATGCCGTTTTCACCCTTAAGGCCTTTAAGCTGATAGGGGATGACCATCTCGATCTTGCCCGCTTCGGCCAGTGCCTGCAGCTTGGCACTGCTGTCTGGGGCTGCACGGAATTTCGGGCGACGGTGCACGACCATGACCTTTGCGGCCAGATCATGCAGGGACAATGCCCAGTCGACAGCCGAGTCACCGCCACCGGCAATCACGACTTTCTTGCCAGCGAAATCAGCCCGGCGTTTGACGTAATACTGAACGCCACCCGATCCTTCATAATCTTCAAGGCCATCCATCGGCGGCTTGTTCGGGCCAAAGGCACCACAACCGGCCGCAATCACAACCGCACCGGCATCAATCACCGTACCCGCCGTGGTTTCCAGCGTGAAACGGCCATCATCGCGTTTTTCAAGCTTGGTGACCTGCTGACCCAGATGATAGGTCGGGTCGAACGGGTCGGCCTGTTTGGCCAGCTGATGAATAAGGTCCTGACCGGCAATCTGCGGATGGGCTGGAATGTCAAAGATCGGCTTTTCCGGATACAGCGCGCTGCATTGGCCGCCAACCATATCAAGCGCGTCAATCACATGGGATTTAAGCCCCAGCATACCGGCTTCGAAAACCGCAAAAAGCCCGACCGGGCCTGCGCCAATAATGGCAATATCTGTGCTATGCGATGCGTCTGACATACTCATTCCATCCAAATAAAATCGAATTTGGGTAGGGTACTGACCCCAAGCCCGGCGGTGTGCGGGATTTCTTAACGAGCCAGATAGCATCTGGGGCACGATATCGCAATGTAAACTGGCCTTTTTCCGGGGGCGCGCCGTGATTTGCCGCACAAGCATCGACCGTTTTCGCAAAATCATTGCGAAAGGCTGCATCAACCCCCTAAAACAGAATGCAAGAGCCATTCAAAAGACGGACATCATGACCAGGACAGTCACTGTCAGCGATCAGAACGGGACCGAAGCCCTTGCCGCAAAGCTTGCCACAATTGCCAAGGCAGGTGACGTGATTTTGATGCACGGAACACTCGGCATGGGCAAAAGTGCGTTTTGCCGCGCCTTCATCCGGGCGGTGGCCGAGAACCCGCACGAAGAAGTGCCAAGTCCGACCTTCACGCTGGTGCAGATTTATGAACTTGATCGCGTGCCGGTCTGGCATTTTGATCTGTATCGATTGTCCGATCCCGAAGAAGTTCACGAGCTTGATATAGAGGATGCCTTTTCAGATGCGGTCAGCCTGATCGAATGGCCGGACAGGCTGGAATATCTCACCCCGGAAAACCGGCTTGATATTCATATCGAACCCGGATCAACCCCTGATGGTCGTGTGTTTACCCTGGAACCGCATGGTGATGACTGGATGGCCCGGATCAATGATCTGGTGGTGAACCCGTCATGAAACGCGCAAGCCCCGATCAGGAACGTCGCAACGCCGAACGCCAGGATTTTCTGGTCACCTGCGGCTGGCAGAGCGCACAGGTCATGCCGTTGGTCGATGATGCCTCGGCCCGGCAGTATTTCCGCCTTGAACGCCGTCATGACACGGCCCTACTGATGGATTTTCCGCCCACTGCCATCCATGTCGATCCGCATGGCATTCATGATAATCCCGAACGCCCGGCCTCGGTCAGCCCGGTGTTGCAAACCACAAGCCTGTTCAAGCAGGCCGGTTGGCGGGTGCCGGAAATCTATGAGGCTGACGAAAAGCGTGGGCTGGTCCTGATCGAGGATTTTGGTGACATCACCTTTACCGAGGCGCTCCAAGGCAGTGCGATGTTTGACGGCATGACGCAAGATGCCCTCTATCTGCGGGCTGTCGAACAACTGATTAGCTTGCATCGCTTTTGCGATGGCGGCGGAATGAGGGATTGCGGTCTGGTGCGTTATGGCCCGGAAAACCTGCGTCGGATGCTGGCAAGCTTCAAGAACGATTATCTGCCACTCATCATCACAGATAGCGTCAAGCGGGACGCGGCAAGCACCACCTTTGATCAACTTCTTGAAACCGTTTTACCGTTGTGTTGGCAGGTGGGCGAGGTGATCATTCATCGCGATTATCATGTCGATAACCTCATGCTGGTCGAAAATGGCGAGGGCGGTGATGATTGCGGTATCATTGATTTTCAGGACGCAGCCATTGCGCCAAGGCCCTATGATCTGGCATCGCTCCTGCGTGATGTCCGCCATGATATCGGGCCGGACCTTGAAGCGCGGATGAAGGAATTTTACCTTGCCGCGTTCCCCGATATTGATCGCTCAGATTTCGAAACGGCCTATGTCGCAATTTCGATGGTGCGCAATTTCCGCATTCTTGGCCGGTTTGGCTGGCTTGCCATCAAGGCCGGAAAGACACGCTATTTCGATTTTATCCCGCGCTGCTGGGACATGATCCTGCGCGGAGCCGCGGAAAACCTACCGGCGCTTCAGGATTGGGTGGATGCCCACATTCCACCAGAAGCACGCACCGCCCCGCAACTCGCCAAAACCAACCACGCATCCGGCACAGAGGCACAATCATGAGCGCACCGGAAACAAAGGCACAGGCCATGGTTCTGGCTGCGGGCCTTGGCAAGCGTATGCGCCCGATCACCGATACGATGCCAAAGCCGCTGATATCGGTCGCGGGCAAGCCGATGCTTGATCATGTGCTTGATAAGCTGGCAGGAGCCGGTGTCACGCAGGCGGTGGTCAATTCGCATTATCTGGGTCAGCAAATCATTGATCACGTTGCGACGCGAACCGCACCCGCCATTGTCACCTCGCCCGAGGAGGACCTGCTTGAAACCGGGGGCGGGGTGAAAAATGCGCTGCCCAAACTGGGTGACGATGCCATCCTGATCGCCAATGCCGATGTTTTCTGGACCGAAGGCCATGAACCGTTATTTGATCGTCTGATCAATGCCTTTGACCCGGATCACATGGATGCGTTGCTCGCTCTGTATCCGGTGGCGGACGGTTATGGTTATGACGGGGCTGGTGATTTCTTCTGGCAGGTGGATGGTCGGTTGAAACGGCGCGGTGATGCGGCTTCGGCGCCTTATTTCTTTACCGGCGTGCAGGTCTTGGCACCGCATCTGTTTGAAGGCACGCCAGATGGGGCTTGGTCGCTGAATGTCGTTTATGACAAGGCGCTTGCGGCTGGTCGGTGTTATGGTTTGATCCATGATGGTGGATATTTCCATATCGGCACGCCAGAGGCGCTTAAAGAGTCTGAACCGGTTATCGCCAAGGCGCTTGAGGTTGAACGTGCCAAGAAAGCCGCATCCGGGGGAGTTTGATGGCCGACCTGTTTGATAACCTGGACGCGCCCGACTATGACGAAGCATCCTTCGCCGGTGATGTTACGCCGCCTTCAAACCTGTTTTTCATTCCGCCCGGTGTTGCCTTTGCCGATCTGATCGCCAAACAACTGATCACTGAGACCGCTGATCAGCCAGATCGCCTGCCGGACTATGTCTTGATGGTGCCCAATCGCCGATCCGCCAAGGTAATGCGCGATGCGTTTTTGCGGCAATCACAGGGTGCTGTGACCCTGCTTCCGACCATTCGTCCGCTGGGTGAGGCCGATGAAGATGAATTGGCAATCTATGGTGCGGGTGGCGAACAAGCCGCCCTTGATCTGCCCCCGGCCATCCCCGATCTTCAGCGCAAATTGCTGCTGACCCAGCTGATCATGGGCCGTCCCGATCACCGTGGTGAAAAGCCAACCGCCGATCAGGCCGCCCGCCTTGCCGGGGAACTCGCACGTTTTCTTGATCAGGTGCAAACCGAAAACTGCGCCTTTGATGACCTTAAGGGACTGGTCCCCGAAGAATTCGCCGAACACTGGCAGCTTACCCTGGAATTCCTGCAGATCCTGACCGTGCATTGGCCGGGTATTCTCGAAGCACAGGATGTCAGTGACCGGGCGATGCGGCGCAATGCCCTGATCAAGGCGCAAATTGATCTTTGGGCCGATAACCCGCCCGAAACACCGGTACTGATTGTTGGCTCTACTGGCCCGTTTCCCGCCTTACGGGATTTGATGGCTGCGGTGCTGAGAATGCCGCAGGGACGTGTGGTTCTACCCGGTCTGATGGCGGGGCTCAGTCACGAAGATTGGGCCGCGATTTCCGATGATGCCGCCCATCCGCAGCATCTTCTGGGCAAGACGCTCGGCCATATCGGCCGCCACGCCGACAGTGTCCTGCCATGGCCCGCCCTTGACGCCGAAAGCGATGCAACGATTGAGCGCCGCCGTTTGGCGCGCGAAGCCTTGCGTCCGGCCAAAACCACCCATCACTGGCGCCATATCACCGGGTTTGCGCCGGAAGTCATGGATGGGGTTTTGCGTGTCGATTGTTCCGGTGCACGCGAAGAGGCGACCACGATCGCCCTTATGATGCGAGAGGCCTTGGAACATCCCGAAAAAACCTGCGCGCTGGTGACGCCGGATCGCGGTTTGGCGCGCCGTGTCGCGACCGAACTGCGCCGGTGGGAAGTCGAAATTGATGACTCGGCCGGTATCCCGCTGCATGACACCGCACCTGCGATCTATCTGCGCCTTGTCGTGCGCGCCGTGCAGGAGGAATTTGCGCCTGTTCCCCTGCTGGAATTGCTCAAGCACCCGTTGTCAGCGGCAGGTTTGTCACCGGAAAACTTCCGCGTTCTGACGCGTTTGCTGGAAAAGGAAGTCCTGCGTGGTGCCCGGCCGGGCCCGGGACTTGATGGTTTGCAAACCGCCCTTGATGGCTGGTGCGAAGAGACAATTGCACGTCTCTCTGCTTCCGGGTCAGGCAGCGTCACCGGTCGGATTGAACGCATCCGCGATGATCATGCGCGGCTCAGCGATCTGGTTGCGCGGTTCAAAACCTGTCTGGATCCGATTGAAGATCTGACCGGTGATAAAGTGCATGCGCCGGTCCATCTGCTGCGCAGTCACATCACCGCGGCCGAGGCTTTGGCCGCCAGCGACACCCAAACCGGGGCAGACCGCCTGTGGCGCGGCGAAGCGGGCGAGGCGCTGGCGGATTTCGTTCATGAATTGCTCAATGCACTCGGCGATTTCGCATCAATGCCCGGCAACCGGTATGGCGCATTTCTGGATGCGCTGATGGCTGATCGGGCTGTGCGTCCGCGCTATGGCAAACATCCGCGCCTGTTTATCTGGGGCACGGTCGAAGCCCAAATGCAGCAAGCCGATCTGACCATCTTGGGTGGCCTCAATGAGGGTGTCTGGCCCCCCGAAGCCGGGGCAGATCCGTGGATGAGCCGCCCGATGCGGCGCAATTTTGGACTGCCAGCGCCTGAACACCGGGTCGGGCAATCAGCACATGATTTTCAGCAACTGTTTTGTTCGCCCGATGTGGTGATGACACGTGCGCTGCGTATTGAAGGCACGCCAACCGTACCGTCACGCTGGTTGCTGCGGATCGAAAACATTCTGCGCAAATCCAAGGTTTCGATGGAAAAACCCGATGCCGCTGACTGGCGTGCACTGGCCGATCTGATTGATGAACCTGCACCCGATATGCGTGTTAAAATTGGTCGTCCGGCCCCCACACCACCCGTATCAGCCCGCCCGGATCGTCTGTCGGTCACCCAGATCGAAACATTGATGCGCGACCCCTATGCCATTTATGCCCGCCATATCTTGGGCTTGCGCAAACTTGATGCTGTCGATGAAGACCCTGGTGCAGCTCACTACGGCAACCTGATCCATGATGCCCTTGATCAGTTCATTACCCGACATCCCGACCATTTGCCGCCGAACGGCGAACAGGAACTGTTGATCATTGGTCGCGAAGTGTTCAAACCGCTTGCCGCCCGTCCGGGTCTTTGGGCCTTTTGGTGGCCGCGATTTGAACGCATCGCCAAATGGTTCATCCAGACCGAAGCCGCCAGGCGCGATGCCGTACGAATATCCTATACCGAGCAAGCCGGAACCCTTGATACCAGCAGTGGATTTCAGGTCTATGCCCGTGCCGACCGCATTGATCAGCTGCGCGATGGCGGGATTGCGATCATTGATTATAAAACCGGCCAAGTACCTGCGAAAAAAGATGTAGTGAGCGGTTTTGCCCCTCAATTGCCGCTCGAAGCGGCGATTGCTGAAACGGGGGGCTTTGGCGACGTGCCTGCGGGGCCTCCGGCCAGTTTGGCATTTTGGAAGCTCTCCGGCGGTGACCCAGCAGGAAAAATTGAAGAACTGGACGCCAAGAGTTTGAAAACCACTCCGGCCGAACTGGCACACGCGGCGGTGGACGGGGTTAATGGGCTTGCTGCGGCCTTTGCCGATCCCGATACGCCCTATCTCAGTGTTCCTCATCCTGATCACGCACCGAAATATTCCGACTATGTCCATCTCGCCCGCCTGCGTGAATGGATGGGCAGCGAGGATGTTGATGATAGCGCTAATATCCAGGAAAAACAGGATGTTGGCGAAGGGGATGAATCATGACCGAAATGCGTGAAACTGATCCCAACGTCCTGCAACGCAATGCGTCTGATCCGACAGCATCGGTCTGGGTGTCGGCCTCGGCGGGCGCCGGCAAGACCAAGGTCCTGTCAGATCGCGTGTTGCGCCTGATGCTGTCGGGTACTGAGCCGCATCGCATTCTGTGTCTGACCTTCACCAAGGCCGCGGCGGCCGAAATGGCCAACCGTGTCAATGAACGATTGGGTCTGTGGGCGACGATGGAGGATCGCGATCTTCAGGCTGATCTTGCCAATCTTGCCGGTGTAGCACCCAGTGCCGATGAAACCATCCGTGCCCGCCAGCTTTTTGCCCGCGTGCTGGATGCGCCGGGCGGAATGAAGATCCAGACCATTCACGCATTCTGTCAATCGCTGTTGCGTCGTTTCCCGCTTGAAGCCGGTTTGGCACCGCATTTTGAAATCATGGACGACCGTACAGCGGACGAAACTATGGCTGCGGTACAGGAAGAAGTTCTCGCATATGCTCGTACAGGAAGGGATGATCAGCTTGCTCGATCCCTTGCAGTAGTGACGGCTCAAGTCGGTGAAGGTGCCTTCGGCGATTTGATGCGGGAACTCGCTCGGGAGCGTGGGCGGCTGAAGCGCATGTTGCACAGTCATGGCGGCTCCAACCGAATGCACCAAGCAGTCTATAAAGCACTTGGTGTGCCTATGGGTTTGGATGACGAGGAGATATTACGTCGTGCGCTTTCGGATGATGCTTTTGATCGAGACGGCTTATTGCGAGGTCTAGCAGCTCTTGAGTCCGGGAAAAAAAGCGACCTCAAGCGGGTGCCCGGACTTGCTCAATTCCTTGAAAAGACGACTGTTGAAGATCGAGTAGTTGTTTTTAACGACTACATCCGAGTGTTCTTCACTGAAAAAGGGAAGCCCTTTGACAAGCTGATCACGAAGGATGCCGCCGAAAACCACCCGATGGGCGCCGATGCGCTTGAACAGGAATGCGCGCGTCTGGTTGAGGTGGACCGTCAGCGCAAGGCGGCCGCCATGGCCGGTGCGACATCGGCCCTGATTACCATCGGCAATGCGATGCTGGATCGCTACGCCACCAAAAAGGCCCTGCACGCTCGCCTTGACTACGATGACCTTATTTTGACCAGTTTGCAGCTTTTGCAACGTCAGGCCGGGATTGCCGGCTGGGTGTTGTTCAAGCTTGATGAAGGCCTTGATCACGTCCTGATTGACGAGGCGCAGGACACCAACCCCGAACAGTGGGAAGTGGTGCGTATTCTGGCCGAGGAATTCTTTATCGATGCCGGTCGTCATGCCGATAAGCCGCGCACCATCTTTGCCGTCGGTGATGCCAAACAATCGATCTATAGCTTCCAGCGGGCTGATCCGGAAAAGTTTGCTGACATGCGCCGCTATTTCCGCGAAAGAGCGCGTGAAATTGCTGCCGATTGGCGCGAAGTCCCGATGAACATCTCGTTCCGTTCGACCGATGCGGTGCTGGGTACGGTGGATCGCGTCTTTGCTGGCCCGGTTGCGCGGCAAGGTGTCGGCGATGAGGGCGATGACGTTTTGCACAGTCCGTTTCGTGTCGGGCAGGCGGGGCGGATCGAACTTTGGCCGGCGGTCGAACCCGAAGAACGCACCCCCGAAGATCCATGGACGCCGCCAACCCGCATCGTTCGTCTGGAAGACCCGGAAATCAGGCTGGCGCGTGTCATTGCCGGGCGCATCCGCCATGCGATTGATGAAAAGGAAATCCTGACATCGCGTGGCCGTCCGGTACGCGCGGGTGATTTCATGATCCTTGTGCGCCGTCGTACCGCGTTTGTCGATGAGGTCGTCAAGGCATTGAAAGAACGCAACGTGCCGGTCGCCGGTGTTGACCGTATGCAGATCACCGATCAGCTCGCCGTGATGGATTTGGTGGCGTTCGGGCGTTTCCTGTTGATGCCCGAAGATGACCTGACGCTGGCCGAGGTACTTAAAAGCCCGTTGATTGGCCTTGATGACGATCAGCTGTTTGAAATTGCCCATAACCGGCCCAGAACCCTGTGGCACGCGCTGCGTGAAAAGGCCGCAGTGGTCGAAGACGGGTCCCCGTTTGCACGCGCCTATGCGTTCCTGTTCAAGTGGCTGGGCCGTGTCGATTACGAACGCCCGTTTGAACTTTATGCCGAACTGCTTGGCGGTCGGGGCGAGGAAGCCCGCGGTGTGCGTGCCCGTCTTGTTGGCCGTCTGGGAATTGAGGCCAATGACCCGATTGACGAATTCCTTAACCTTGCCATGGGCTATGAGGCCGATCATGCACCCACCCTGCAGGGGTTCCTGCACTGGTTGATGGCAGGCGATGCCGAAATCAAGCGTGATCTTGAACAAAGCGGGCGTGATGAAGTCCGTATCATGACGGTGCATGGCGCCAAGGGCCTTCAGGCGCCCATCGTTTTCCTGCCTGATACCATGCAGGTGCCAACACAGGCCCCCAACCTGTTCTGGCAGGAAGATCGTAATCTGATGTTCTGGTTGCCGCGTGTGGCACTTGAAACCGATATTGTTGCGCGCCTGCGCGATAATATCGCGCTCAAACGTGATCAGGAATATAACCGCCTGCTGTATGTTGCGCTGACGCGCGCCGAAGACCGGCTGTATATCTGCGGTTGGCAGGGGCGGCGCAAGGCACCTGAGCATTGCTGGTACAATCTGTGTCAACAGGCAATGGAAGGCTACGCCAAACCGGCCCAGATTGATCTTTCGGCCTATTCCGGATCGGGCTGGGACGGCGAAGGCTGGGTGTGGGAAACCGATCAAAGCCAGGCGCCAAAACCGGATCGCACAGAAGATGTTTCGGATTCAAAACAATCATCGAAACGTCATTTGATCCGGGCAGTTGCACCAGCCGAATCCTTCCCGCCCAAACCACTCGCCCCCAGTCGACCGCTGGAAGACGAGCCGGCGGTTCAATCGCCACTGGGGGGCGATCAGGGACAAAGCTTCAAACGAGGCCTTTTGATCCACAAGCTTTTGGAACTGCTGCCAGATCTTCCGAAACAGTCCCGTCGCAAGGCCGCCGAGCGTTTCCT
Source organism: Thalassospira sp. HF15 (assembly GCF_011806525.1). Lineage (GTDB taxonomy): Bacteria > Pseudomonadota > Alphaproteobacteria > Rhodospirillales > Thalassospiraceae > Thalassospira. The sequence goes on from NZ_JAAVKI010000002.1 coordinate 631,199, forward strand.
TGCCCAGCCTGTCCATGCCCTTGAGGCCGACCAGCAGCTTGAAATCGCCAATGAAACGCTGGGCATTTTTGATAACCCGGCCTTCGCCCCGGTCTTTGCGCCCGGATCACGGGCCGAGGTGCCCTTGGTGGGCATCGTGGGCGGCGATGTGGTGTCGGCCCAGATTGACCGGCTTGTCGTGCGCGGCGATGAAGTGATGATTGTTGATTACAAAACCAATCGTCCGCCGCCGCGCAATGTCGAAGATACACCGCGTGCCTATCGCCGCCAGATGTCGATCTATCGCGCGGCTCTGGCACAGATGTATCCGGGTAAAAAGGTCAGGTGCTTCATCCTCTGGACCAACGGACCGTGGATGGTGGAGTTGCCCGATCATATTCTGACATTTGGCTAATGTTATCGACTGGTATCGACTCTGCGCTGTGCCTGACTTCGCGCACGCGTGATGACGCGGGAGCTTCCAATGCGCTTGACGTTTGGGTTCGTGCTGCCTACCTTGGCCTCATAAAGCGGATCGAGGTTTGCGGGTTCGCCCGCCTTGCCTCGTAACAACTAGGATCTGAAAGTATGACCACGATTAAAGTTTCCGACGGTTCGTTCGATACCGACGTTCTGGGTTCCAATGACCCGGTTCTGGTCGATTTCTGGGCTGAGTGGTGCGGTCCGTGTAAACAGATTGCCCCATATCTCGATGAAATCGCTGGTGAACTGGGCGGCAAGCTCAAGATCGCCAAGGTGAATATCGACGAAAACCCGAACACCCCGGCGAAATACGGTGTTCGTGGCATTCCGACCCTGATGATCTTCAAGGGTGGTGAAGTCGCGGCGATGAAAGTCGGCGCCCTTCCGAAAAGCGCTCTTGTCGACTGGATCAACCAGTCGATCTGATCTTCATCGGATCATAGAATTTAAAAAGGCGGGCTGATAAACAGCCCGCCTTTTTGTTTGTCGCGTGGCTAAAGCGTGAATGTATCACCTGCGCTCAGGGCACGCTCCCAGACCATATATTCCTCGACGCGCGTCAGCCCAAACCGCTCAAGCGCCTTCCAGGATGCGGCGTTGGTGGCTTCGGCATAACCGATGATCGGGACGTTCCAGCGTTCGGCCACCAACTCGGCCAAATGCCGACACATCAAATCAACCGATCCGGTCCCCCAATGCCGCCTTGCACAGGTATATTGCGGTGAAAAAACGCTATCGCCCAGGTTTGTCAGGGTGATGCTGCTGGTGACCTCGTCACCAAGCTTGGCAATGATGATTTCATTGGCCTCAGCTTCATAGCTTTTGCGAATGCGCTCCGCCGTTGTCGGAGTGACACTGTCGCGGTTTGAAAAGGCGCGGTTGTAGATATCTGCAAGCTTTTCAAAGATTTCCGGGTCTGACGCAATATAGGCGTCATCAAGCACAAGGGTCCTGTACCCCTTGGCAACCGCGCGATCGGCATGGGGGAATTCCCCTTCGCGCGGCGGGCCAGGTTCACGAAGGTAGCGATAGGTGCCCGGAATTTCAGCAAAACCCATCTGCGCCATCGCTGCGGGCGCAAATTTCGAGCCGGGCGGATCATATGCACGGTAGCGGATATCGGTTTTGGCGGTTTTACCGATATCCTCCTGCAACACAAGGCGCAGAAAACTGGCCAGTGTTTCGGGCTTCTTGGCAACATCCTCGACTGAGATCATCACAAGCACACTGCCATTGCGGAGCTCTTTGCGTCTGATGGTTATTGCGCAAAGAATCTCGTCACTGTCGCCCTTGATGAAGTAATCGCAGTTTTCCCGAAGAATGACCTTTTCAAGGTCAATCGTCTCGAAATAGCGCCGACCTTCTTCGTCGGCGATTTCGCGACGATAGGCAGCATAAACTTTGATATTGTCCTTGGAAACGGCAGTCAGCTGCATGTTTGCGAAAACTTTTCTTGGCTCGGGATCACATTTACACTTTAACTATCAGGGCTTTAATTCGCGTCTGGGTCAAGGGCAAGCTATGAACATCGATCCTTTTTGGGCATCAATTGCAGCAAAGGCTGCGACCCTTGATGAACGTCTTTCCGGCCGATACGTGCCCAAACATGTCAACTCGGGCGACCCCGAAACCCAAAACGAGATTGATCAGGCCAATTTGCAGCGCTGGTGTGATTTTGCGTCCATCGGCGATCATGATCTGTTTGCTCGCCGTCTTGCGCGTGACGGATTACATGCCAACGACAGTGCCCCGCTTCTGGGTGAGGTCGCTTTGCGTGACGGCGAAGCGCCACCGGAATGGCTTGAAACGGCGCAGTGGATTTTTGATGCGATCATCGCCGGTGACAATGCATCGGATTCCTGCCCGGATGAAATTGCCACAAAGGTGGCCTTTGGTGATTTCCTGTGGCCGGTTATTGGCGTTGCCCGAAAACAGGTTACCGGATTTTCGTCTAGAAACCTGAATGCGCGCGCCAAGGCAGACCTTGATGCGATTTTGCTGCGTCGCATGGCACGGATTTGCGAACGCACGCTTTTTGAAAGCTTTGAGTCGTTCCGTCAGGCGGTTGGTATCAAGCCCGAAGATGCATCGGGTCGTGAACTATACGATGCCTTCAAATCGGCACTGCGTGGTGGGCCGTTCGCCAATCTGATTTCCAATCGCCCGGTGATGATCCGTTTGATGGCGACCATTGTTGATCAGTGGATTGTCGCAACTCGCGAATTTATTGAACGTCTTGATTGTGATCATGCCCGTTTTGCGGATCATTTCGCGGTGTTTGAAAACCAATCGGGCCCGGGGCGGGTGGCCAAGATCATCGGCGGGATATCTGATGCCCATGACCACGGTCGGTCTGTTCTGGTGCTTGAATTCGAAAACGGCGCAAAGATCGTCTATAAGCCGCGTCCGATCCGTGCCGAAGAAGCCTGGAAAAGCCTGTCAGACTGGTTGATCAATACCGGGTCCGACATCCGGCTGAGTGCTGCGAAAACGTGGTGTCAGCCAGATTATGGCTGGATGGAATACATTTCCCATAAACCCGAACTTTCCGGGCACGACGCGAACACCTTTTACCGGGCGTCCGGGCAGTTATTGGCGGTGATGTACTGGCTTAAAGGCAGTGACATGCATCACGAAAACTTCTTGGTGGCCGATGGTCGCCCGGTGGTGATTGATCTCGAAACGCTGTTTCAGCCCGAGTTGCGCTTTTTGCCTGGTAATGATCCTGCCCTTCATGCCAAACAACTGGCGACCCAGCGCCATGATGCCGGTATTTCCGCGGTCGGTTTGCTGCCCCAGCGTAAAAACATCGGTGGCCACTGGGTGGATGATGGTGGTCTGGCCCACGCCGCCCCAAAGACGGTAAAGATCGAAAAGCTCATTCATATCAATCACGGCAATATGGTCTTTGAGACCATTACCGAGGAAAGACCGCTTTCGGGGATCGAGCTTCTGATTGATGGCGCGCCAGCCAACCCGGCGGAATATGTCAGTGATCTTTTGGCAGGCTATCGCGATGCCATTGAATTCCTGCAGGATCATCGCGATGCCGTGCTTGGGCCCGATGGACCCATCGCCAAATTCCGGAATGTGAGGATCCGTCACGTTTTGCGCCCGACCGCCTATTATCAGGAACTTGAACAGGCAGTCTGCATCCCACAAAACCAGCAGGACGGCGTTACCTGGAGCCTGACTTTCGAACGTCTCGCCCGTCGGGCGCGCTGGGACCTTGATGACTATCCGGGCTGGGCGATCCTGGCCCATGAACGCCGTGCACTTGCACGTCTCGATGTGCCGCTTTTTACCGGCAAGACCGATCAGAATGGCGTTTGGTCAGAAGGGGAACTTGTGTCCACCGATTTGACCGCATCGGCCGTCCTGCCAAAGGTCGCAGACCGGCTCGATCAGCTCAAACGCAATATTGATTATGATAGCGCTATCATCCGCCAGATGATTTGTCTTGGCGAGGTCAATTTCCCACCCGCCCGCTGCCCATGGCCGACGCAGACAAACCATGTCGAGGGCGATGTTACCGAGCGCGCAAAAACAATTGCCCTTTCCATTGCAACCGAAATCGCTGATCAGGCCATTGTCTGTGAGGACAGCGCGTGTTGGGTGACAGTAGACGCCAGTCCGGATGGCGAAGCGCTACAGATAACCGCGATGAATGAAATGCTCTATGGCGGAACGGCTGGTCTGGCCCTGTTCTTTGCCAGCTGTTACGGAGTTGATCGGTTCGATCGATGGCGGGATATGGCGTTCAAGGCGCTTGCTGCACCGCGCGCAACCGCACGGCAATCAAACGGTATTGGCGGGTTTGAAGGCATTGGCGGCCTGATCTATGTGCTGTGTCGCTGCGCAGATCTGCTTGATGCACCCGAACTGCTTGATGAAGCACTTGATGTGTCTTCTACGATCAATGACACGGCTGTGAATGCAGACAAGGCACTTGATGTCATCAGCGGGGTTGCAGGTACCATCCTTGCGCTTGTCGGGCTTTATCATCGTACACAGGACCCTGATGTGCTTGAACGCGCCATTTTGTGTGGTCGGCATCTGCCGGACAATCCGGCGGACTGGAACGGCATATCGGATCACACATTGGCCGGGATGTCGCACGGGGCGGCGGGTTTGGTTTATGCGCTGCTGAAGCTTTATCAGGCGAGCGGAAAGGATGAATTCCTTTCTCTGGCAAAGCGTGGTCTTGATTATGAGCGCGGTCTGTTCGATCCAGAAGCCCATGGCTGGCCGGATTTGCGTGACGATACGCCCAAACCTGACCCGATACAATGGTGCCATGGCGCTGCAGGCATCGGGCTGGCACGCATGGCCGGGCTTGAAGTGCTTGATGATCAGCATGTCCGTGAAGAGATCGAAACCGCCATTGCCGCCGTACTGGCTGTTCCCGATGGCGGGCGCGATAACCTTTGTTGTGGTCATGCCGGGCGGTTTTCAATGCTGCAGTACGCTGATGGCCTCGGACTTGGTCCAAGCGATCTGAAAGCAGTATTGAACCATCGACTTCATGCCTGGATGGATCGCCTGAATGATCCAGCAGCGATAGGCTTGATGGCCCGGGACCGCGTGTTTCAAAATAACCTGATGCAGGGGCTTCCGGGTATTGGTCAGGCGCTTTTGGAGGTCGCTGCACCTGACCAGATACGACCTGTATTGCTTTTACGCTGAACATTTTCAGAAATTGGGCGAGTATCAACTGTGGATTGATTTCGAAGAGTGTGTAATTCTTCTCAGTGTATTAGCTTCTCGTGAACAAGGTGGCTCAAATGCAGAAAACGACTACTTCACATTCAGAGCAGATGTTGGCATGGCAGCAATCGGGTGGTGCGATTGCTGCAATTGGTACCAGCTGTGAAGACCATGCGGATGATCAACTAACCGCTGCTGTAGGGTCGAACGGAGGTTACATCGGCTCATGCGTTAAATTTGAAAACGACCATGAGTTATCCGCGGCACTTCCGACCCGTGTTCCAAGTTGCATGGGCTTTCTTGAAAAAGATGAGCTTGCCGACCCCGCGCTCAAGGCCGGTGCCGTGTCGGCCCCCTCAATGAGGTGCTTTTAACCCGCTCTGAGTCAAAAGAATCGAATGCGGCGGGTCATACTTTGATTAACCCATCTGCATGTCGACCAAGAACGACTTCGCGATTGTTGAGCTTGAAAAGGCAGGCGTTTTAGCCCTGCCTTTTTTGTTCGGCTGATGAGGTGACGCTACAATTATCTCTTCGGCATTCAGTAAAATAGCTGGTTTTTGGATGTGTCTGTGCAATCATAAGTCGACTTGGCGCCCGTGGTTTTTTTCAATGGCGCTGTAAAACGACGCAATAACAAGGGACCGGCAAATGGAACAGATGATTTCAGCGAATTCAGAAGCGATGAATGCTTGGCAGGTATCGGGTGGTGCACTCCATGCGGGATCAAGCGATATGTCGAAGGGTGATGATTGCGGTCTCCAGTCGGCAATGCTGACGCGATCTGTGCAGACTTGCTACAGCATTGATGCCAATGAAGCTGGTCTGTCCGCTGCTGCGGTTACGAACTATGGTACAAGCTGTCCTTTAAGTAATTAACGGGCAACCTGGCCAGAACAGACACCTGTTTGTATCCGCCCTGTTTTCAGTTTGGCAGCGTGCGAAGCCGCATGGTGGTTTAAGACAAAAAAGGCGGCCTGAAACCGAGGCCGCCTTTGTCATGAATGGAATGGGCTTTGCGCGTGATCAGGCGGCCCGAATGTCTTTCAGGAACTGTTGGATCTGCGCCAGCAAGGCTTGTGACTTGTCGCTCAGGCTGTTTGAAGCGCTTAAGACCTCGCCCGACGCCTGACGTTCTTCCTCAGCCGCTTCGCGCAGGCCAACGACGTTATGGGCGACTTCCTTGGTGCCGGTCGCAGCCTCAGCAACGTTGCGATAGAAATGAGCCAAACCAATTTGACTTTTAGGGCTCAAGGTTGTTCAATTATAAGGCGATGTCTTTTAACCTTTTGAATGGGTGAGAACAATGCATACGACCGAAGGCACTGTTGGCGAGATGATGAACAACTGGATGGTCACTGGCGGGGCGGTTTCAGCGCCGGACTCTGTCAATGGCGATGTGTTGCGTGATTCTGATGCTGAATTGCAAGCTTCTGCAGCTTCTGCTTCAACCCCGGCAGCGTGTTACTAAGCGCTTGCATTTGAAGGCGTATTGGTGTCGCGCCACTCTGTTTTGCGGAGAAAATCTATACCGCAGCAGGTTGTGTTCCGACAGAAATTGAATTCAGTCCTGTGGGCAATGTCGGCTGCCTACCATCCGGGATGTGTTGCTGGTCTCTGAAAAGCCTAGCTTCTGCAAATCATTCCTGCAGAGACTTGGCTACATGGTTTTGCAATTGAATCCAAATCAACGTCTTGTTGCGAACATAACCACCATAACGCGACTAATTTCCGATAATGAAAAGGGACATGAGATGATGAAAAGTTCAGAAGGTGCAACCAGTGACTTGATGCGTAACTGGATTTCCAGCGGCGGAGCGGCCTCTATGATTCACGGAGTGCCCGGCAGTGCTGATGCCGCTGATCCCAAACTGAGTGCTCTGACACAAGGTTCCAGTTACGGTAGCGCGCTTGAGGCCGATATTCAGGCGGCAGCTAATTCTAGCACCTGGCCGTATTGTTAAAAATCCTGACTTGGGCTGCGCACGGCTCCCCGAGACAGGTGCATAACGAAAAAGGCGAACCGAAATTGGTTCGCCTTTTTCATTTGATGTCTGTTGGTACTAGCGGGTGCGGGTTTATGCGGCCCGGATATCCTTTAGGAATTCCTGAATTTGGCTGAGCAGGACTTGTGACTTGTCGCTCATGCTGTCAGATGCCTGCAGGACTTCATTAGATGCCTGGCGTTCCTCTTCGGCAGATTCGCGAAGGCCAACCACGTTGTGCGCGACCTCTTTTGTGCCCGATGCAGCTTCAGAAACGTTACGGGCGATTTCACCTGTTGCGGCATCCTGTTCACTGACGGCGGCTGCAATGCCACCGGCCACTTCATTAAGCTCCTTCATGCGTCCTGAGAGGTGTTCAATCGCGCCAAGCGCACCCTGCGTGGAGCTTTGAATGCCGTCGATATGACCGGCGATATCTTCGGTGGCGCGGGTTGTCTGATTGGCAAGGTTCTTGACCTCTGCTGCAACGACGGCGAACCCCTTGCCTGCCTCACCTGCACGGGCAGCCTCAATCGTGGCGTTAAGGGCCAGAAGGTTGGTCTGCTCGGCAATCGACTGGATCAGTTCGACCACTTCACCGATTTTGTCTGATGCGTTGGCAAGCTCGGCAAAGATATTGCTGGCATCATCTGCTTCATCTGCGCCGGACTGTGCAATTTCTGAACTGCGCGAAACCTGCAAGGTGATTTCGTCAATCGCCGCGGCCAGTTGCTCGGCCGCGGCGGCAACGGTGTCTACATTGGTTGCCGCCTGTTCTGTCGCGGCCGCTACTGTGGCTGCTTTGCTCGTGGTTTCATCAGACTGACCGGCCATTTCCGATGCAGTGCTGCGCAGTTGGGTAAGTGCTGCATTAACAACGGCGAGATTGCTTTCAACGTCGTTTTCAAACTGCTTGATGCGTTGATCGATTTTCTCGGCTCGTTCGATCTGCGCCCGATTGGCAGCTTCCTGTTCCTGCTGCAAACGGTCGGCTTTCTCGCGGTTCTCCCGGAAGACTTCCAAAGCACGGGCAAGATCACCAATTTCGTCCTTGCGGTCTTTGCCCTCGGTTTGAATGGAAATATCACCCTTTGCCACCCGTGACAGGGCCTCGGTAATGTTGCGCATCGGGGCGGTTGTGCTTTTTTCAATGGCAAAGCCAAGGCCACCAATGACGACAAGCACAGCAACAAAGACAATGATGCCGTTCGTGGTGCTTTGCCAGAAAGCGGCCATGACATCGTCCATATAGACACCGGCCGAGACAACCATATCCCAGTCACTGGTCGCCTTTGCATATCCCAGCTTTGGCGTGACCTCTTTGCTATCGGGATGTGGCCAAACATAATTGACATAACCGCCTTCGGGGCTGCGTGCCGCATTGACCAAATCCACAACCGGTGTTGCACCCGTCGGATCTTTAACCGTCGATACCGGTTTGCCATTGAGACCGGCATTTATCGGATGCATCAGCATCATGCCGTCAAGGCTTGCAACAAAAACATAGTTATGACCGTCAAAGCGCTGGGCTTTAACTGTTTCCAAGGCAAGCTTTTTGGCCTCTTCCTCAGAGAACTCCCCTTGCTCTGCGCGCTTGGCAAAATCATCAATGACCGACGCCGATTGATCGACGACATATTGCAAGGTTTGCTCGCGATCCTTGATCATGGTCGTGTAGAGCGAATAAAGGTCGTTAATCGACACTGCGGCAAGGGCCAACGCGACGAGGACCATCACGCCACGTAGTTTCCACGCGAAAGAGTAGTCTGAGAGTTTCATGACGCACCTGTTAACTGATTTGTTGTTCCGTCGACGTCATTTGATGCGAACGGTAACCAGGTGCCTAAATTGCGTTTCCCGCAAAGGTAGTCGTTGACTTATGCCAAGTAGTTCCGGGCAAGTTTATCTAAGCTCATGATAAAAAAGGAAACTTAGTTTTAATAATGTTAATAAAACACACCCTGTAGTTGTTTTGATAAAGAAAAACCCCCACCGAAGGGGAAGGGGTTTTTATACTTTCGGGCGGTTTGTGACCGGCGTTCGAGTCTGCTTAGATCAATACTCGTAAGGGCTGCCATCCATGTTTTCCATCAGGACTTCACGCTTGCCGACATGGTTGGCGGCCGAAACGACGCCATTTTCTTCCATCTGTTCGATGATGCGTGCTGCACGGTTGTAACCGATTGAAAGTTTGCGCTGGATGAAACTGGTTGAAGCCTTCTTCTCGCGCAGCACAATCCCGACCGCCTGATTATAAAGGTCATCATCCGATCCAGCGCCACCAGATGCGCCGGCATTGCCACCGGCCATATAGGCCGCGACCGGGTCTTCTTCGGGTTCTTCGGTGACGGTTTCAAGATAGGCCGGGTCGCCCTGATCGCGCAGATGCTTAACGATGCTTTCGACTTCTTCGTCAGATACAAACGGGCCGTGGACACGTTGCAAACGGCCACCCTGACCCATGTAAAGCATATCCCCCTGACCCAGAAGCTGTTCGGCGCCCATTTCACCAAGAATGGTGCGCGAATCGATTTTCGAGGTCACCGAATAGGAAATACGCGTCGGGAAGTTGGCCTTGATCGTACCGGTAATGACGTCGACCGATGGGCGCTGGGTCGCCATGATCAGATGCAGGCCGGCCGCACGCGCCATTTGTGCCAGACGCTGGATGGATGCTTCCACATCCTTGCCAGCGACCAGCATCAGGTCGGCCATCTCGTCAACGATGATGACAATGAATGGCAGCGGCTCCATCGGCAGTTCCTGATCTTCAAAGATCGGTTTGCCTGTTTCGGGGTCAAAGCCGGTCTGAACGCGCCGGGTCAGCTGTTCGCCCTTGGCCGCGGCTTCCTTGATGCGTTTGTTATAGCCCGCAATGTTACGCACGCCGACCTGACTCATGGCACGATAACGATCTTCCATCTCGCGTACGGCCCATTTAAGGGCAACAACCGCCTTGTGCGGGTCGGTCACAACCGGGGTCAGAAGGTGCGGAATACCATCATAGATCGAAAGTTCGAGCATCTTGGGGTCGATCATGATGAAGCGACATTCTTCCGGCTTCATCCGATAGAGAAGCGACAGGATCATCGCGTTCACGCCAACCGACTTACCGGAACCCGTGGTACCTGCAATCAGCAAGTGCGGCATTTTCGCAAGGTCGGCGATGACCGGTGTACCACCGATATCCTTGCCCAGGCTCATGTTAAGCTTGCCGCTGTTCTTTTCGAAATCGCTCGATGCCAGAATTTCATGCAGATGCACGGTTTCACGGCGGACATTCGGCAATTCGATGCCGATGACGTTACGGCCCGGTACAACGGCAACACGTGCGGCAATTGCACTCATGGAGCGCGCAATATCATCAGCAAGGCCGATCACGCGTGATGATTTGACACCGGCGGCGGGCTCCAGCTCATAAAGGGTAACAACCGGGCCCGGGCGAACCTGAACGATCTCACCCTTGACGCCAAAGTCCTGAAGAACGGTTTCCAGCAGGCGTGCATTCTGTGCCAGTGCTTCCTGATCAATCGGGTTGGCATCGGCCGGATCGGGTTCACCAAGCAGATCAAGCGGCGGGAAGCGGTATTCTTCGGTCCCCAGATCAAGGGATGCCTGACGTTGGGCAGCGGCTTTCTGGCTTGGTTGCAGTTTGGCCGCTGGCGCTGCGACGATATGGACCGGCGGTTCATGATCTCCGTCATCATCGTCAAACCCGTCATCCTCATCCGGGGTGACTGACGGTTCTGATTTACGGGTCGAGATGGCCGTACCAAGCTTGGACTTGCCTTTTTCCATGGATGGTTCCTGACGCGATCCCGGTGCCCGCTTGGATTGCGGCTCATCATTGCTGCCGGTCGGGATGATGGCGCGAATACCTGATATCACTTTGCCACCCGCAAAGGACAGGGCGGTGCCCAGTCGTTCCCATTCCGACAGGGAATAGGCCATGCAAAAGATCGTCAACGCCAGACCAAGCACCATCGAGGCCAGCGCAATCAATGCGCGCGCACCGGGTACACCGATCATCGCAAACCCGGCTTGAAGCTTGCCAAGCAGCAAATCACCTGCAAAGCCGCCAAGACCAACCGTCAGCGGCCAGTGCATGCCCGGTTGTATGGCTGCCGCCGAGGTTGCGACCAGAAGCAAAGCCAGTGGCAGGACAAGGAAGCGGACCCACATCCAGCGAAATGGTTTCACGGCAATCAGGCGCAAACCCCAACCAACCAGCAAAACGGCAATCAGGGCAGAGGCCAGACCAAGTGTGCGCAACATCAAATCCGCACCATAGGCGCCCACAATGCCCAGCGGATTAAATACCGATGTGCGGTCGGTTGCGTGGTTGAAGGACGGATCACCTGGGTGAAAACCAATCAGCATGATGAACAGGGCCATGGCCAGTAACACCAGCCCAAGGCCACAAAACCGTAAACCGCTGCGCTTTAGCAGTGTCACGAGACTGCCGGGCATGAAGGCGGTTCCAAGAGTGTTTGACTGGCTGCTCATTTGGGTATCCGTTCTGGTTGGGTCCTGTTTCTCTGCCGGGTGCGAAGCACTGAAGTCTAATTGTCCAATGCCTGCGCGATGCGGGTCAGTCCATCCCGCGTGGTTTCAAGATCGTGCACAAGGGCGATGCGGATGAACTGCTTGCCCGGATTGTGGCCCTTGGCGTCGGTCATCGACAAATAGCTTCCCGGAATGACCTTGACCCCGGTTTCCTTCCAGATTTTCCGGGTGGCGGCCTCATCATCGCCAACATCAAGCCACAGGAAAAATCCGCCAGGCGGGCGATAAAAACCAAACCGGTTGCCAAAGACTTCCTCGGCAATGTCGATTTTCGCCCGATAGAGATCGCGATTTTCTTCGGCATGCGCATCATCGTTCCAAAGCACGGTGGATGCGGCCATTACCGGCATCGGAATGGTCGCCGAGCAATAGCTGCGCAGTGCTGTAAAGCGTTTGATGATTTTTTCATCACCGGCAACAAAGCCTGACCTTAACCCCGGTGCGCTCGATCGTTTCGACAGGCTGTGGAAGACAAGAATATTGTCCATGTTCCCACCTTGCGCAGAACAGATTTCCAATGCCCCGGTCGGTGCAGCGGTGTCATAGATATCGGCGTAGCATTCATCCATGGCCAGCACGAAGTCATGCTTGCGCGCCAGGGAAATGATCTGTTCCAGGTAGGCGCGCGACGCAATGGCACCCTGCGGGTTGGCCGGCGAACACAGGAAAAATAGAGCGCAGGCATCAAGGTCCTTAGGGTCAATCTGGTCAAGGTCGGGCAGAAAACCATTTTCCGGACCCGCTGCAAGCGGCACCATTTCGGCATCATTCAAAACCGCCGCTCCGCAATAGACCTGATAGAACGGGTTGGGCAGCAACACCTTGGGTTTGGGACCTGGCTGGTCCTGCGGAATGACTGTGGTGGCAATCAGATAAAGGGCCTCGCGCGTGCCAGCGACCGGCAGGACGTGATCATCACGATCAATCATGTCTTTGGGCAGGTCATAGCGCCGATCCAGCCAGTTCTTGATGGCTTCACGGAGTTCGGGTGTGCCGGCACCGGGCGGATATTTGTGCCAAAGGCTGGCATGTTTGACCATGGCTTCGGTGATCATCGCGGGCGGTTCGTGCTGCGGTTCGCCGATCGACATCACAAGTGGCGGCTGACCGGGTTCAATACCGTCAAGCAGGGTTGCCAATCGCGGAAACGGATAGGCAGGCAATTGATCCAGGCGCGCGTTAAACATGTTCGTCGTCATTCCAGCATGATCTGTGGCCCGCCATGTGCGGTGCCCTTGTTCAGAAGATGGGTAAAATCCCCTGACTTTACCCCTATGCCAAAAGTGCAAAGAAACATTTAAGAGCGCCGTGAAATCGGCGTTAAACCGCCAGTGCGCTGACTTTGCGCGAAACCGTAGCAAGCTGCCTTTTGCATACGAAAAAAGCCCGCCCGGATATCCCGGACGGGCTTTTGATCTGATGGATCGGGTACCGTGCGAACACGGTACCCGTCAGAATGTCTCGCTTAGAAGCGCTGGGAACCCTTACCGAATTCCGGATAAGCTTCCATGCCTAGCTCGGTTGCGTCTGCACCGTTGGCTTCTTCTTCCTCGGAGAGGCGAATACCAACAGTGAATTTCAGAGCCAACCATACGATCGACGAAGCAACGATGGTGAATGCACCCATTGCAACGATACCGGTGATCTGCGTGCCGAAGGAAGCACCGTCATTGGTGAACGGAACAGCAAGCGTGCCCCAGATACCGCAGACAAGGTGAACCGATACAGCGCCGACAACGTCGTCGATTTTCAGTTTGTCGAGCAGCGGAACTGCAACAACAACCAGAATACCACCGATTGCACCGATGATGATCGCCGAACCAATGGTCGGGGTGTCCGGAGCTGCAGTGATCGAGACCAGACCAGCCAGTGCACCGTTAAGTGCCATGGTGAGGTCGACCTTTTTGTAAAGGATCTGGGTCAGGATCATTGCTGCAACCACACCGCCAGCAGCAGCCATCGTGGTGTTGCCATAGATGTTGGCAATTGCGATGACATCAGCGCCGGTACCCATAGCAAGCTGGGAACCACCGTTGAAGCCGAACCAGCCGAGCCACAGAACGAAAGTACCAAGCGTTGCAAGCGGAAGGTTCGAACCCGGCATCGGGTGAACAGAACCGTCTTCGCCGTATTTGCCTTTACGTGCACCAAGGATGATCGCACCGGTCAGAGCAGCCCAGCCGCCGACGGAGTGAACAATGGTGGAACCAGCAAAGTCAGAGAAGCCCATCTCTGCGAGCCAGCCGCCGCCCCAGGTCCATGCACCGGTAATCGGATACAGAACGCCAGTCAGAACAACGACGAAGATCAGGAACGGCCACAGTTTGATACGTTCGGCAACAGTACCCGAAACGATCGAGGCTGCGGTTGCAACGAACACCATCTGGAAGAACCAGTCAGACGTTGCGGAATAACCGCCAGAGAAGTCGCCACCAAGAGCGGCTGCATCATCAGCACTCCAAAGGCTCAGCGAACCGATCCAGCCCGATACATCCATGTACATCAGGTTGTAACCGATGAGGTAGTACATGATGCCTGCGATCGCGAAGAGCGAAATGTTCTTGAGCAGAATGGTGGTAACGTTTTTGGTCCGAACAAGACCGCTTTCCAGCATCGCAAAGCCAGCAGCCATGAACATGACGATTGCGCCACTGAACAGGAAGCTAAAGCTGTTGAGAATGAACTGGGTTTCAGCCGGAACGCCTGCATCCTGAGCAAAAGCCGGAGAAGCGATTGCCAGAAGGGCGGTAGCTGCAGCTGCAGCAAGGCCGGTTTTCTTCATGGAAATAGTCATAATGTCTCCCCTTGTCTCTGGACTTACAGGGCGTCGTCGCCGGTTTCACCAGTACGGATACGGACCGCCTGGCTTACATCAAGAACGAAAATCTTACCGTCCCCGATTTTCCCGGTTTGAGCAGTTTTGGTGATGGCTTCGACAACCTGATCAACCAGATTATCCGTGATGGCGACTTCCAGCTTCACCTTCGGCAAGAAGCTGACCATGTATTCAGCACCACGATAAATTTCGGTCTGACCTTTCTGACGGCCAAAACCTTTAACTTCAGTGACCGTCAAACCCTGAACGCCCAAAGCGCTAAGCGCTTCGCGGACTTCGTCCAGTTTGAACGGCTTAATGACAGCAGTAACAAGTTTCATAATATTGCGACCTCCCGGCATATCCGTTGAGTACCAACGTGGTAATCACGATTTCGCAGTCCCACGTTCCAAACCAAGAATCGTGCCAGACTCAAAATAAAACTGTTAAATACTTGATTTTAAAATGAAAAATAGGAAGTTACGCCCCAAGGTTTGTGACTCTGCGCGGTCATACAGGGCTTAAAATCTGCACAAAATCTGTTGTTGTTCAAAAAATGTGCATATTTTTTAATCAACCAGCCGGGGAAATGAAAAGCGCTTACAGCTCAATGCTCTGTAGCGCGTCATTTCCTTACCCGAAGTGTTTGGCCTGCAACCGCTGCGTATGTGTCACAACATGACGTCTGAGATTGTATGGCTGTGTGCAGAACGCTTTTTGTCGCGGTGTCTGTGCTCAAGGTCTCGATAACAGCTTCGGGATGATCGGTGCGGGTTGTGGCGACGTATCTGGCAGGGTAAAGATGTGCAAACAATGCTTTCACGACGCTCTATTGCGTCAGGTCAACGCGGGCGTCCGGTCCTCAAGGTAAACCGGCATTCAGGGCATTGGCCAAAAGACACAGGAAATTGCGACATGCATGATCAGCAGGCACTTCAAACCGATGTCATCATTCTTGGGGGCGGATTGAATGGCGCGTCCATGGCCTTGGCGCTGGCGCATGGTGGTATCAAGTCGGTGGTGGTTGATTATGCAGATCCCAAAACCATCCTGACGGCCAATTATGATGGACGTACCTGTG
Source organism: Thalassospira sp. HF15 (assembly GCF_011806525.1). Taxonomy (GTDB): domain Bacteria; phylum Pseudomonadota; class Alphaproteobacteria; order Rhodospirillales; family Thalassospiraceae; genus Thalassospira. The sequence continues at coordinate 646,815 of NZ_JAAVKI010000002.1, forward strand.
CAATTGCGGCGGCATCCAAATCGGTACTTGAAGTGATCGGTGCCTGGGAAAACATGGCCGACGGTGCAGAACCGATCCTTGATATCCGCATTGCCGATGGCCAAAGCCCGCTCTTCCTGCACTATGATCATCACGATGTCGGTGACGAGCCGCTTGGCTATATTGTTGAAAACCTTGTCACGCGCAGTGCGCTTTATCGTGCCATCGAAAAAAACGATCTGGTCAAAATGATTGCACCTGCACGGGTCGATACGATTACGCGCGATCAGGGCGGAATGACGATTACACTGGCGGATGGTCAGTCTGTGCGCGCGCCGCTTGCAATCGGTGCAGAGGGACGCAAGTCGATGCTGCGCGAGTGGGCCGGGATCAAGACTTATAACTGGAGCTACAAGCAAAGTGCGGTCGTCTGCACGGTCAAGCACAAGCAGCCCCATAATGGCCTGGCGGTTGAACACTTCCTGCCGGCGGGGCCATTTGCCATCCTGCCGATGACCGACAACCGCTGTTCAATCGTCTGGACTGAGGGTACCGAGCAGGCCAATTATCTGGTCAATCTTGATGAACAGACCTTTGTCGATGAACTTCATCGCCGGTTTGATGGCTATCTTGGTGATCTCGAAGTGATTGGTCCGCGCTTCTGCTATCCGCTTGGGTTGCAGCATGCCTATCACTATACCCAGGATCGCCTGGCGCTGATTGGGGATGCGGCTCATGGTATGCATCCCATTGCCGGTCAGGGGCTTAACATGGGGATCCGTGATGTTGCCGTTCTCGCAGAAATTCTGGTCAATGCCCGTCGTCTTGGCCGTGATCTTGGCAGTGCGGATGTGCTGGCAGAATATGAACAGTGGCGCCGTTTCGACAACACGGTGATGCTGGCCGTGACTGACCTCACGACCCGATTGTTCTCCAATGACATTGCACCAATTCGTTGGGCACGTGATATCGGACTGGCTGTTGTTGAGAAAATCCCGCCACTGAAAAAGACCTTCATGTCGCATGCCATGGGCTATGCCGGGACACTTCCCAAACTGATGCAGGGCAAGTCTTTGTAACCGCTGGAATTTCTTCGGTGAAAATTGCTGGTTGTCGCTCCACAAGAAAATGCAATTTTCAAGATAAATGGCACAAGGTCATTTAAAATCGTTCAAAACTGTGTCGTTTTTTCTGACCGGTTGTTGATTTGTGTCAACAAGTCAGCAAACAGAAAAGCGCAATGTCCCCCCGAGTTGATCAAATTAACAGGGGACAGATAATGTCATTCAAATCCAAACTCCTTGGCACCGCGTTGTTGGGTGGCATGATGGCCGCTTCGCTTGTTGCTGCCAATCCGGCTTCCGCACAGACCGCCGAATTCAAAACCAAACAGGCCGGTGACATTGTTATCCGTGCACGTGGTATTGCGATGGTTCCGGACGAAGACACCTATGACGATACGATCGGATCTGGTGAAGGCCAGCTGAACAATGATTTTGTGCCCGAAGTCGATTTTTCCTACTTCGTGACCGACAACATCGCACTTGAGCTGATCGCCGCAACAACCCAGCATGATCTGGATTGGGTGAACCCGAACCTAGATGCCGGTTCTGTGCGTTTGCTGCCGCCGACCTTGACCCTGCAGTACCACTTCATGCCGGAAAGCCGCTGGAGCCCTTATGTTGGTGCCGGTATCAACTACACCTTCTTCTATGACTCCAAGCCGGGCCAGTTCAACTCCGTCAAATATGATGATGGCTTTGGCTATGCCTTCCAGGCCGGTTTTGACTATGCGATTTCGGGACCGTGGTCGCTTAACCTTGATGTCAAAAAAGTATTTCTTGATACTGACATCAGCATCAATAATGGCGCCAACACCTCCAAAGCCCATCTTGATCCGTGGGTCTTCGGTCTTGGCGTTGGATACCGCTTCTAAGGGCGACTGTTCGGGAAGTTTTCCCATACCGCCAAAATACGAAAACGGTCCTGTCTATGGCAGGGCCGTTTTTTGTGCCAATTGGCATTCAGTACGGGTGAGTCGGCATGCGCGCCAGTATGTCGCGAGTTTTACGGCTCGCGCGATAGCCCGCGGGCCTCAAGTGCAGCCAGATAGTCCGACCAGAGCTTGTCCTGTTTGTCGTGCATCTCGCGGAGATATTGCCAACTGAACAGGCCGCTATCGTGCAAATCATCAAAACTGATGCGCACGGCATAGTTCCCGACCGGCGTGATATCGATAATGCCGACATGGCGGCGTCCGGCAATGATCTTCTTTTCTGATGGATGATGCCCCTGAACCTCGGCCGATGGGCTTTCCACCCGAAGTAATTCAGCACTCAGGCGCGTTTGAGTACCGTCATCCCAGATGATTTCCAGAATACGGTCGTCACGCAGGTAATTGATTTCAACCGGGGTGAAAGCCGGGGTAAAGCCGTCATTGGACATGATAACAGACAGCCTTTGCCTTAATCTTCAATGGCGCGGGCTTCGTCGGGCAGCATGATCGGAATACCGTCACGGATCGGGTAGGCAAGGCCGGCCTTCGGGCTGATCAGCTCGTTATTCTCACGGTCATATTCCAACGCCTGCTTGGTTACCGGACAGACAAGGATTTCAAGAAGTTTCGGGTCTACCGGGCTCGGGGTTGCGGTCATGAATTCAGCCTTCGGGTTGGGTCTGCCGCTTGAAACGGCATGAATGTTCAGTTGGTGTTGCTGTGTGTCTGCTTGGGGTCGGCATGGACAGCCATTTCAAGCAACGTTGTCAACATATCGCCGCGATCATACAGGGTTGTGCATTCGAGCAAAGCCTGTTTTTCAAGCGGACTCAGGCGACAGCCCATCGAAATCGTGGTGATCAGCATTTCATCATCACTGTCAGAAAGCGTATCCCAGCAGGACCTTAGCGAATGCTGGGCAAAATAGGCCTCAAGTGCCATACGCAGCCGGTCACGATTGATGGGCATGTCATCATCGCCCGGAAGGGTCAGGTCATCCTTCCACGGGGCAAAGTCGCCGCGCACCCGCCGATACCCGCCAGAATTTTCCGGCAGTTCCTCGGTCACGTTAAAGCGGCATACCCCGGTCAGGGTGATCAGAAAACGTCCATCGTCGGTCTCGCTAAAGGCGGTAATGCGGCCCGCACATCCTGTGGAAAAGATCTCCGGGTGATCCGGATCCATGAAATAGGCATTGCGCTGGTCCGGACGCGGCTGGATCATGCCGATCATACGGTCCTGACCAAGTGCATCACTCACCATATTCATGTATCGCGGCTCAAAGATATTGAGCGGCAGATGCCCGCGCGGTAGCAAAAGTGCACCGCTCAGCGGGAATACCGGCATGGTTTCCGGAAGATCCGAAAGTTCAGGATCAAAGTGGCCGCATATGCTCATGAAAATAATACCGTCGATAAGGCACGGCGTCCGGCGACGCTGGCAGGGTCCATCGGACCCCAGGCTTCAAAAAACTTCAGGAGCTGCGTGCGTCCTGCATCTTCGTTCCAGTCGCGATTATTGCGAATGATGGTAATCATGGCATTGACTGCTTCATCGCGTTTGTTCGCGGCAAAGCACGCCATGCCATAATCAAACTGCGCCTGCGGGTCATTCGGGTTGGCCTCTGCGGCGGCACGGGCAGCATCAAGGTCTTCGCTTGATGCACCGGACTCGGCCAGTTCAAGTGCGCTGATCGCTTCGCTGACGGCCGGCTTCAGGCGCAGGGTTTCTGGCATGTCTTCAATATACTGGCGCGCGGCCTCAAGTTCTTCCATGGCGACAAGGCAGCGGATCACGCCACCTGTGGCCTGTTCGTTTTCACCTTCGCCGTCGCGTTCCAGCACCGCACCATAAAGTCCGTAGGCAGTCTGTATGTCATCATTGCCAAGAGCTTCAGCGGCCTGGTCCAAAAGCGCTTCAACCGGACTTTCAATCGGGCCACCAGCAAGCTTCTCATAGAAGGCGCGCACTTCGCTTTCGGGCTGTCCACCCTGGAAACCATCGACCGGACGCCCGCCCTTGAAGGCATAAACCGTCGGAACCGACTGGATGCGCAGCTGCATCGCCAGTTCCTGGTTCTCATCGATATTGACCTTGACCAGTTTGACGCGTCCGCCAGCCTCCCGCGTGACCTTTTCGATCACCGGGGTCAGGTTTTTGCATGGTCCGCACCACGGCGCCCAGAAGTCGACAACCACCGGAACTTCCATCGATGGTTCGATGACGTCCTGGACGAAGGTTTCAACAGAACTGTCCTTGATCAGGTCTGAATCCTGATTTTGGCTGGTGGCGCCATCCGGCGCATTCGCGTCAAGAATGATCGACATTATTGTGTACTCGCTAATTCTGAATTCTAGATGATACCGCCCTGCCCGGACGACAAGAGGTGCTCATGTGATATTGCGTGCTACCTATACTTAAATATAAGCAAATTTAAGGCGTTACCTCAGATGTCCGTAGTTCATTTATCTTCTGTTGCCGCGTCTTCGCCATCGAAATCAATGATCATTGCCTCATAGCCAAGAGAGTCTACAAACGTTAACAGATCCTTCGAGGAAATTGTCGTGGTTCGATCGTTTCGCAAGGGGTGAAAGTTCAACACGTCCCCGTTGGCAAGTTTGGCATCAAGTGCAAGTTTCACCTTGCGTTCCTGATCATTGAGAAGCGCAAAGGGCGTTACCGATCCCGGCTTGATGCCCAGCGTTTCGATCAGAAGTTCCGGTTTGCCAAATGACAGGCGTGCACATCCCAGCCGCTTGTGCAGATGGTTCATGCGGATTTCGGTCTCTTCTTCGGCAACGACGAGCCACAATTCACCTTTCTTGTCTTTGACAAACAGGTTCTTGGAATGAAGACCCGGCAGGTCGCCGCGCAATTTTTGCGAATCCTCGACCGTAAACAGTGGTTCGTGTTCATGTGTGGTCGTTTCGATGCCCAATTTGGCGAGGTGATCGAAAAGCTGGGTTGATGGATCGCTCATGCTCTTTCCCTTGCGGCTGTGCGCCAAAAGATAACCAAGTTCAAAACCGGACGCAAATTTGCGTAAACCGGGTCGGATTTCGACAATTGAAACGCTTAAAGTCAAGGAAAACCGCCAAAATTCCCGTTGTCGCGATTTCATGGAAAAAAGGGTTGCAATCGCTCTTTGTTGGGCTATTATCCGCGCCGCTCCACAGGGGCAGAAACAATCTGATGAACGCGGGCGTAGCTCAGGGGTAGAGCATAACCTTGCCAAGGTTAGGGTCGAGAGTTCGAATCTCTTCGCCCGCTCCATCAGACCGGTTTCAGAAGTCATCGCTTTCATGATGATGCGGGCGTAGCTCAGGGGTAGAGCATAACCTTGCCAAGGTTAGGGTCGAGAGTTCGAATCTCTTCGCCCGCTCCATGATGAAAGTTTTAAAAAGGCCGTCCTTCGGGGCGGTCTTTTTGCTTGTGGACCCAAGGCCGGGGATCTTTTTCTGGCTTGCAAGCAAACGCGAATTATCGTGTGTTTGCGTGATGACTCGATCAATCTCTCCCTCGCCCGCGTCTTCAGAGCGGATCATCTACACCGTTGGCTATGCCGGTCATGATCGGCATAGCTTGCTGAACCTGTTCAAGGAGCACGGTATTACGGCGGTGGCTGATATCCGGACCTTCAAGCGATCAAGTTATTGGACAGCCTTTGATTCTGAGAGCTTCGGGCCATACTTGCGTGAAAACGGCATTGCCTATGTCTTCTTGGGCGATGTGATGGGTGGCAAGCCGCAAATCCCAGATCTTTATCCCGACGGGCAGCTTGACTACGGCCTGATGGCTGAGCGAGATGACTTCAAATCCGGCATCGAACGGCTGGTTTCGGGGGCAGAGAAATACCGCATCTGTCTGATGTGTGCCGAGAAGGACCCGCTGGATTGCCATCGCACGTTGCTGATTGCCCCGGCGCTGAAAGAAGCCGGTTTTGATCTTTGCCATCTTTTTGACGGTCGGGTTGAATGCCAGTCGGAAACCGATGCCCGGATGATCGCGATCAATGGCGGGGATGCGCCCGATCTGTTTGCGGCGGCTGCACCTGATCCGGATGCAGAGTGCAAACTGGCAATGGCGCGTCAGATCAAGCGCGTCGCGCCCAGGGCAGAGGATGCCATTAAACGCCGATAGCGGGCGGGCTGACTTCACCTTAGCCCATGATGTTGTAGCCACCGTCAATATGCACCACATCACCGGTCAATGACTTCGCCCGGTCACTGGCCAGAAACGCCGCCAGTTCACCAATTTCATCAATCGTTACCAGACGATGTGACGGCGCGCGTTGGGTGGCTTCATCCATCAGATGTTGAAATTCTGCAATCCCGGATGCCGCGCGGGTCAGAAGTGGTCCCGGCGAAATCGCATGACAGCGAATGCCCTTGGGGCCCAATTCGGCTGCCATATAGCGAGTCGTACTTTCAAGTGCTGCCTTCACCGGGCCCATGACGCCGTAATGATCAATGACCTTTTCTGATCCCATATAGGTCACGGTCAAAAGGGTACCGCCATCACGCATCAGCGGCTCAGCCCGTTTGGCCAGACGGGCAAAGGAATGGCAGGAAATATCCATCGCCGCCATAAACCCGTCGCGGGAGCAATCAACCACCCGCCCATGAAGGTCATCTGCCGGCGCAAAGGCGATGGAGTGCAAAACAAAATCAAGCTTTCCCCATTTCTGTTCGATTTCGGCAAAAAGCGCATCTTCCTGTGCTTTGTCGCGCACATCAAATGGGGTGAAGATCGGGGCACCGATTTCTTGGGCGAGCGGTTCTACAAACCGTTTGGCCTTATCGTTCAGATAGGTGACCGCTATGTCTGCCCCTTCACGTTTGCAAACGCGCGCGCAGCCCCAGGCGATGGACATTTCATTGGCAATCCCGACAATCAGCCCTTTTTTGCCTTCAAGCATGCTTTTGTTCCTTTTCGGATCATGTGCGTGTGCGAAGTAGTCGGTAAAACGGGGCGCATTTCAAAGTGTACCGGGTTTTGCGCTGCAAAAAAGTGCAAAATTCTATGACAATCGGTCCCTGCCGATGATTTTGCGGCGTCTGCTAGTTTATTGCTTTGATGATTTTTTTTTGTGCAGAAGCATAGTTTTTAAGCAGATGATCCGTTATGTGTAGGCGTGAAGGAACGCACAGGCTTTCCACACAGGTTTATGGTGGAAAACTCCGCTTTCCTTCCCAAATAAAGCAAAATCAGTGGTGTGTTGCACCGGTCGCAAAGATCGGTGTTTCGGTTCTGGCAAACAGAACCGGGAAAAAGGGAAATTGGTCATGAAAGCCCGAAACGGCGACCCAAAACGGGAAGTCATCGACAAGGTTGTCGAGAAAATCCATCAACGAATGTCTGGTGAAATGGCGAAGGATGCAGAAGCATTCGTTCGCCTTTTTTATAAGGACGTTCCGCCTGACGACATGGCGGGTCGATCTGTCGACTCGCTTTATGGCGCGGCATTGACACTATACAAATTCGCGCAAAAGCGCCCCGCGGCCGATACCGCCAAAATCCGGGTTTATAACCCCGATCTCGAAGAGCATGGCTGGACATCCGATCACACGGTGATCGAAATCAACAATACCGATATGCCGTTCCTCGTAGACTCGGTAACAGCAGCTCTGCACGAACTTGATCTGACGGTTCATCTTGTCATTCACCCGATCATGCGCATTGCGCGTGATGACAAGGGCAACCTAAAAGGGGTCGCCGGTGTCGAAGAAACCGATGATCCGCGTGAATCGGTCATGCATGTCGAAATCGACGAGCAAACCGATCAGGACGTGCTTGCCAAGGTTCATGATCGTCTTGAAAACTGTCTGACCGACGTTGCACTGGCCGTACGTGACTGGCAACCGATGCTCAAAAAGGTCTCAGAAGTCCTTGATGAAATCGGCGAGGTCAAGGCGGGTGCCAGCGACGAAGATCGCCGCGAAGTGCAGGACTTCCTTGGCTGGCTTCACAACGATCACTTCACCTTCCTGGGCTATCGCGAATACAGCTTTAAAAGCGGTGGCAAAAAGTCCCAGGTGGATGTCGAAGTCAAAAATCAGCTTGGCATTCTGTCACGCGAAGGCACTCATGTTTTTGATGAACTGCGCCAGATCGGCAACTTGTCGGCAGAGGTACAGGACTTCGTGACCAAGCCGAACCTGCTGATGGTGACCAAGGCCAACAAGCAATCCACCGTGCACCGGTCCGTGCATCTTGATACGATTGTCGTCAAACAGTTCGACGCCAAGGGCAAGGTCGTCGGTCAGCATCTGTTTGTCGGCCTGTTTACCTCGGTTGCCTATAACCTCAGCCCGCGCCTGATCCCGCTTTTGCGCATGAAGTTGGCCGAAACGGTCAAGCGTGCCGGTTTCCCGCCCGCCAGCCACGATGGCAAGGCGCTGGTCAATATCCTTGAAACCTATCCGCGTGATGAACTGTTCCAGGTCGATCTCGACGATCTGTATCACACCTGCATGGGCATTCTGCATTTGCAGGAACGTCAACGTATCGCGCTGTTCGTGCGTCGCGATGCCTTTGAACGGTTTGTTTCCTGCCAGCTGTTCTGCCCGCGTGACCGCTTCACGACCAAGCTGCGCCTCAAATTCCAGACGGTGATTGAAAATGCCTTTGATGGCAAAGTCACCGCCCATTACACCCTTATCGGTGACAGCCCGCTTGCGCGTTTGCACCTGTTGGTCAAAACCAATCCTGGTGAATTGCCGGAATACAGTGTCACCGATATCGAACGCCAACTGGTCGAAGCCGCCCGTGACTGGTCCGATACCCTCCGTCAGGTTCTTGTCCGCGAACTGGGCGAGGAACGCGGTCTGGCGCTGCATCGCCGCTATGGGGAAAGCTTCTCAAGCGATTATCGCGAACGGTTCACGGTCGAAAGTGCGGAACTCGATATTGAACGCGTCGAGGAGGTCATCAATGCCAATGACCTGCGGGTGAACCTCTATCGCCCGATCGAGGCCGCCGAGAACGAGCTGCGCTTCAAGATCTATAATCCCGGCGCACCGGTGCCGCTGTCTGATGTTCTTCCCATGCTGGAAAACATGGGGCTTAAGGTCATCACCGAAAACCCGTTCACGGTCAGTCCGCGTGATGTCGACAGTGATGTCCGCATTCATGATTTCGGTGTTGAGGTCGATGGCGAGTTCAGCCTGCATGATGTACGCAGCAAGTTCCAGGAACTGTTCGTACGCATGTGGCATGGCGAGGTTGAAAACGACGCGTTCAACCGGCTTGTCCTTCTGGGCAATTTGCATTGGCGCGAAGTCGTTATTTTGCGCGCCTATGCCCGTTACACCCGACAGACCGGCTCGGCCTTCTCGCAGGCTTATATGGCCAAGACCCTTGCCAATAATCCGGCATTGGCGTCCGCCCTTGTTTCACTGTTTGTCGCGCGCTTTGATCCGGATCGTGATCCGGGCTTGGCGAACGAGGTTGAGGCAATTGAAGCTGACATCATCACCCGTCTTGAAGATGTGATGAACCCTGATGAAGACCGTATATTGCGCGCCTTCCTCAATCTGGTGCAAGCGACCCTTCGGACCAACTTCTTCCAGGTGGATGCGGATGGAAACCCGAAATCCTACCTGTCGGTCAAATTCAATTCCGGCATGATCGAAGACTTGCCGCTGCCCCGTCCGTGGCGCGAAATCTTTGTCTATTCCCCGCGGGTCGAGGCCGTCCACCTGCGCGGTGGTCCGGTTGCGCGTGGTGGCATTCGCTGGTCGGATCGGCAGGAAGATTTCCGTACTGAGATCCTCGGTCTGGTCAAAGCCCAGATGGTCAAGAACGCCGTGATCGTGCCGGTTGGTTCCAAGGGTGGCTTTGTCGTTAAACGTCCGCCGGTCGATGGCACCCGCGAAGCATTCCTTGAAGAAGGCATTGCCTGCTACAAAACGCTCATGAGCGGGATGCTCGACATCACCGACAACATCGTTGCTGGTGAAATCGTTGCCCCCGAACGTGTTCGCCGTCTTGATGACGATGATCCCTATCTGGTTGTGGCCGCTGATAAGGGAACGGCCACCTTCTCGGATATCGCCAATGGCGTCGCACGTGATTATGGCTTCTGGCTTGACGATGCCTTTGCATCTGGCGGGTCACAGGGCTATGACCACAAGAAAATGGGCATTACCGCCCGTGGCGCGTGGGAGTCGGTCAAACGTCACTTCCGCGAAATGGGCAAGAACATCCAGACCACGCCGTTCACCGTGGCCGGTGTTGGCGATATGTCGGGCGATGTGTTTGGCAATGGCATGCTGCTGTCTGAACAGATCAAGCTGGTCGCGGCCTTTAACCACATGCATATCTTTGTCGATCCGGACCCGGACCCGGCCAAAAGCTTTGCCGAACGCAAACGTCTGTTTGAGATGCCGCGTTCAAGCTGGACCGATTATGACAAGAAAACCCTGTCCAAGGGCGGGGATATCTTTGATCGCAAGGCCAAAACTCTTGATCCGTCACCCGAGGTCCGCAAGGTGCTGGGGCTTGGCAGTGGCAAGGTCACCCCGGCTGAAATGATGCAGGCTATCCTGAAATCCGAAGTCGAGCTTCTGTGGTTCGGCGGGATCGGGACCTATATCAAATCCAGTCTCGAAACTAACGCTGATGCCGGCGACCGTGCCAATGATTCCATCCGCATCAATGGCCGTGAAGTTCGCGCAAAGGTCGTTGGCGAAGGCGCAAACCTTGGTGCGACCCAGCGGGGCCGTATTGAATACGCCCATGCCGGTGGCCGTCTGAATACCGATGCAATTGATAACGCCGCAGGCGTGAATTGCTCGGATCACGAGGTCAACATCAAGATCCTTGTCGGCGAAGTGGTTGCGGCCGGTGATATGACCGAAAAGCAGCGTAACAAGCTGCTGGTCGATATGACCGACGAGGTCGGTGATCTCGTGCTGCGCGACAACTATCTGCAAAGTCAGGCGATTTCAAATTCGGATGCCGTAAGTGCCGATTTGCTGGATGCGCAGGTCCGTCTGATCCGCATGCTTGAACGCGAAGGGCGGTTGAACCGTGAAATTGAATATCTTCCCGATGACGAGGAACTCACCCGTCGTGCCAACGCGCATGAAGGCCTGACCCGTCCGGAAGTCTCGGTTCTGATGCCTTATGCGAAACTGTGGCTCTATGACGAAATTCTTGAATCCGATCTGCCCGATGATCCGGTTCTCGTCGAAGAACTGGTGCGCTACTTCCCGACAGCCTTGCGTAAGAAATACGCCGATGCGATTTCAAACCACCGTCTGAAGCGTGAAATCATCGCGACTGTTGCGACCAACAGTCTGGTCAACCGCGTTGGCGGCACCTTCGTCCATGACATGATGGAAGCCACCGGTATGTCGGCGGTTGATGTGTCGCGTGGCTATCTGATCACGCGGTCCGTCTTTGGCCTGCGGGACTTGTGGGACGGGATCGAGGCGCTTGATAACGTGGTGCTGGCCAAACTCCAGACCAGCATGTTCCGCGAAATCAACCGCATGGTAAACGACGTGACCCAGTGGTTCCTGCGCAATTGCGAGGATCTGAATGTCGGTGACAAGATCGAGATGTTCCGTCCTGCGGTTTCCAAGGTGATCGAAAGCTTTGAAGAAATCGTGCCCGAAGATGCCGCTGCACGCACGGCACTGTCGCAAAAGGCCGAGTCTCTGGTGGCACAAGGTGTGCCTGAAGATGTTGCCTGGCGGGTGGCATCCGCTGCGCAAATGGTGGCCATTTGTGATGTGGTCCGCATCGCAGAGGCGACCGGACGCGACGTCATCGAAGTGTCTGCCACCTATTTTGCGGTGGGGGCCCGCTTCCAGTTGGGCCTGATGCGCTCAGCCGCCGAGTCTATCGAAGCCGACACGTACTGGCAGAAGCTTGCCCGTGCAGCCGTGATCGACGATCTGTTCGGTCATCAGCGCGAACTGACCCGCTCGGTTCTGGCTGCCGGCAAGAAGGGCACATCGGGATCGGACTTGCTCGATATCTGGGTGCAGGATCGCCAGCGCGGATGTGCACGTTGCGATGAATTGATCAACGAGCTGCGCTCGGCTGGTCAGATCGATCTCGCCATGATCACGGTCGCCAACCGGCAGATCAGGGCGTTGATCGGTGCCTAATCGCTGATACATCGCAAGACCCTGTCGTGAAGCATAGGAAGGGCGCCTGTAACGGGCGCCCTTCTTTGATTTTACCGGCGTTAAATTACTGCTGCGTCTTGTGACAGCGCCGGTCACATTGAACATACCGGTCCATTGGCAGATATGACGATTTTGCAGAGCTTGCGCTAGATCTCGGAAATGAATAGGAATTCCTGTCATCCTGCTGCCATTATTATATGATGTGATCAAAATATTACCGGCGTGTTTCTTGAAAAATACCAACCGGTATGTATATCTGCACTACATAAACAGAACAGGTTAAGGTTATGAGGAACGCCGCGGAAACCCGGATCAAGCTGCTGGAAACGGCGATGGAGCTATTGGCAACGCGCAGTTATCACGATGTTGGTGTCAGTGATGTTTGCAAGCATGCCGGGGTCACAAAGGGTGCGTTCTATCATCACTTTGACAGCAAGGCAGAACTGTTTGCCGCAGCTGCGCGCCATCACTGGGAAAAGGGCAAGGACGAGCTCCGCGCCATATTTTCCCCCGATGTTCCACCGCTTGACCAGCTTAACGGCTATATCGAACTCATTTGTAACAAGCAGGAACGCTATACCGTTCCGGGTGAAAACGAAGTCTGTGTTTGCCCGATTTTTACTGCCGGTGGTCAGGTCGGGCCGGAAGACGAACCGATTCAGGCCTGTTCACGCGAACTTGCCGAAGAACAAATCAAATATCTGTCGTCCATGGTGCGCGGCCTGAAAGGCGAGGGCATGCTGGACCAGGATGGTGATGTGACAACCCTGGCGCGAATGATCTTCCAGTATGTTCACGGTTTGCTCACCTATGGCCAGGTTTTCAATGACCTTGATACCGTGCGGTCTGATATTCGCAACGGCATTTGCCGAATCCTGAATTTACAGTGTAAATTCAGAGATTTAGAGAAAAATTAACACACATTTACATGTGAATTACGCGAAAAAAATCTGAAAAAATTTCTGCTTTTTTGCGTTTTTACACTTGCGATCAAACCGATCGGTATGCATTTAACCATTCAAACGGACCGCCAACGTGCGGTGCAACCTATTTGGAAGATGGTAAGATGCAGTCTCGATCAAAACGCAAAATTTTGCTGCCAGTCGCTGCCTTGGCGCTGGTTGCTGCTGCCGGTGGATATGGTCTGCATATCACCGGTTCCGCTGCTGATGAGGTCGCGGTTCAAACCGAACAAGCAGCCCCCCCGGCAACCCCGGTCACCGTATCGGGTGTCAAAACGCAATCCGTCCGCCTCTGGAGCAACTTTTCCGGCCGTCTGAGTGCTGTGGAAGAGGTCCAGCTGCGCCCGCAGGTCAGCGGTGCGATTGTCGAAATCCGCTTTGAAGACGGTCAGTTGGTCAAGCAGGGCGATATTCTTGCCGTCATTGACCCCCGCAGTTATCAGGCCGCGGTCGATGAAGCGCGCGCCGAACTGGCTGCCGCCCGGCAAAACCTGTCGCTTGCGAAAAAGGAAAAGGAACGGGCCGAGAAACTTGTTTCCAACGGCACGGTTTCCAAGCGCGTTTATGACGAACGCCTCAGCACCCATCAGGTTGCCCAAAGTGATGTCAGTCGCGCAAAGGCCAAACTTGAACTGGCCGAAATTCAGCTTGATCACGCCTATGTCAAAGCGCCGATCAATGGTCGCGTCAGCCGGGTTGAACTGACAGAGGGCAATCAGGTCAATGCCGGTGCCAATGCCCCGGTCCTGACCACGATTGTTTCAACCGGTGAAATCTATGCCGACTTTGACCTTGATGAGCAGACCTTCTTTGCAAGCCTTGGTGACAGCGGCAAGATCGACGAAGCAGCCCAAACCATTCCGGTCAATATGACGCTGTCGAATGGTCGCCATGTTTCCGGTCACGTGCACAGTTTTGACAACCGCATTGATCCGCGCACCGGCACCATCCGGACCCGCGCGCTGTTTGACAACCTTGATGGCAGCCTGCTGCCTGGCACGTTTGCAAGTCTTCAGCTCGGAACACTGGCCAAAAGCGACGTCATCATGGTCTCGCCAGAAGCCATCAGCACCGATCAGGATCGCAAGTTTGTCTATGTCGTCGACCCCGACAATACGGTTGCCTATCGCGAGGTAACGCTGGGGTCGGAAATCAATGGCATGCGCATTGTGACGTCCGGTCTGAACGAGGGTGATCTTGTGATCGTCAACGGCATCATGAAGGTCCGTCCGGGTATGCCTGTTGCACCTGAAATTCTGCAGGCCTCCGCATCGTAATCGATGTGTGACTGCGCTTTAAAGCAAGGCTGAAAAACATGCAGAATCTTTCGCGCTTTTTTGTCGATCGCCCGATCTTTGCTGGCGTCCTGTCCGTCCTGATACTTTTGGCGGGCCTGATTGCCATGTGGCGTTTGCCGATTTCGGAGTACCCGGAAGTCGTGCCGCCAACCGTCGTGGTCGAAGCCAAATTCCCCGGTGCAAACCCCGCCGAGATTTCCGAAACAGTTGCATCCCCGCTTGAAGAGCAGATCAACGGGGTTGAGGGGATGCT
>NZ_JAAVKI010000003.1 GCF_011806525.1 Thalassospira sp. HF15
CACCCCGTAGAACCTGAACTCTTGCTGATCGTTTGCTCAGCCACAAATTGGCCAATCTGAACCGAGACCTGACCTTCCGAACTCAGCCCGTGCTCATCGGTCACGCGATAGGTGAAACTGTCTTCGCCAACATAGCCATCACCCGCCGTGAAGCTGTAACTGCCATCCGCATTCACCGTCACCGCACCATTGGCAGGGCCTTCAACAAGCTCGAAGCTCAGTCCGTCTCCATCGACGTCAACGCCATGCAATTGATGTGTGATCGTGCCAGCTTCCGGAAGCGTGATGCGACCATCGCGAATGATTGGCGCATTGTTTTCGGTCCCGTCGAGCGAGATATCGCCATCGGCGAAGGATGCCGTTTCCATATCGACAAGGGTGTCGCTGCCATCGTCGCCGTCCTCGGCATTGATATCACGGATGATCCAACTGCCGTCTTCTCGCTGGGTGACATCGTAATCGGCAAGGTTACCGGCATAGAGCGCTGTATCATTGCCCGCTCCGCCAACAAGGCGGTCGTATCCGCCATTGCCTGTCAGGGTATCATTACCATCACCACCGGTCAGGGTGTTGGCGACTGTGTCACCAATGAGGGTATCGTTATGAGATGATCCCAGAATATCTTCGATAGAATCATAGCTATCACCTTCTGCATCGCCGTCTGATCCTGTGCCTGCTTCAAGATCGGCGATGACGCCAAGCTGAGAATTTTCATACGAAGCCGTATCCCGATCAGCGCCACCTGCCAGGTGATCAGCCCCAGCACCACCTGACAGAGTATCGCGCCCTTTGCCACCGGTCAGAGTATTGTCGTTTTCATCACCGGTAAGCTTGTCATTGAAATCCGAACCAATCAGGTTCTCGATATCAATGAGTTCATCGCCCTCCGCATGACCATCCACAGCAAGACCGGCCGCGAGATCAATCGTCACCGATTTGGTTGAGGTCGCATAACTGACAGTATCTTCACCCTCTCCGCCATCAAGGCGGTCTGCCCCCGCCGCACCGTCAAGTGTATCGCTGCCGGCGCCGCCAATCAGGGTGTTTTCGCCAACATCACCGCGCAGATTGTCATCATGATCGCTGCCAATGACATTTTCGATATTGCTGAGCGTATCATTGGTGATGACATCGTCCGCCCCATCGGTTCCCGCAACGGTATGCGATGCATGACCGCCACTGGCCTCATCATTGGTCAGATCAACGTCAACCGCGGCATCACTGCCACTATAATCAACCGTATCAGATCCACTGCCGCCATCAATGGCATCTGCGCCCACACCACCGATCAGGGTGTCATCACCTGCGCCACCACTGAGGACATGATCGCCATCTGTTGCGCGCAAGATGTCATTGCCTGCCCCACCGTCAAATTCAGTTTGCGCACCATAGCGAATGGTTTGCGTCGCCGTGACCGAATTGCCCGCCGCATCCGTTACAGTAAAGTCAAAGCTGTCTTCACCGTCATAAGCCGGATCAGTCGCGACATAGCTGAAGCTGCCATCGGCATTGAAGGTTACTGTTCCGTGCGCGGGTTCGGCTTCAAGGAGATAACTGATCGCATCCTGATCAATGTCAACTGCGCGCACCTGTCCTGTGATGGTGCCGTCCTCAAGCAGATCGGCGATGCCGTCTGCGGCAACTGGTGCATTGTTTTGCGAACCATCCAGATAGATGGTTTTGTCCGCGAACTCGATCTTTTCTATCCCGGTCAGGTAATCGATACCCTCGTCAACGCCGTCTTCGGTATTGAGGTCCCTAACGGACCATTCGTAATCACCATCGGCATCTTCATTGCGGGTGATTTCATAGTCCGATGCATTGCCATCAAATATCGCCGTGTCATGCCCCGAGCCGCCCAGAAGCGTATCATTGCCTTCCCCGCCCTGAAGGCTGTTATCGGAAGCGTCACCTTCAAGCAAATCGCCCCAGGCAGAGCCTTCAAGGTTTTCGATATTGCTCAGAACGTCATTGACCGAGTCAGCACCGCCCAAACCAAGCTGGGTCTGGAATACCGGGTCCTCATGAAGCGTTGCCACCAACCCGTCATTGCCAATCAATCCACCAACAACATCAAGCCCGGCGTCCCAATCATGGCTGGCCACCGGCACCGCATTGGCATAGACCACAAGCTTACCGGTATCGCGGTTGTATCCAATGTTGAAGCTGGTTAGCTCGTCAAACTTGCCCTCAAAGCCAAAGCTTTCGGCAATCGAGCCATCGGCATTAACGATCTCAAGAACCTTCTTTTCGGCATCATCGCCAAGATACAATCGGACATGCTGGGCGTTGTCTGGCAGGGATGCAGACGCACTTGTCCCGCCGGTCGTCAAAATCGCCCATGCATCGCCCTCAATCCCGTGATCAAGTACGACATTCATCACCTGCCAGCCGCTATCGCCGCCAAGCTCGGTATAGATCGCCGCATTGTCTGACTTGAACACGGCCTTGGCATCGCCATTGCTGCCATCTTCGGCAATCAGGCGCACAGTGCCAGATGCCGACTGCGCATCAAAAGCAGTCTGCTCATGATAGGCAATCCCGCCCCCCCGCGTGAGGCTGACATCAACGCCCTTGTAGGACCCGGCATAGGAAACGGTATCTGATCCGCCCGCCCCATCAATCTTATCACCGCCATAGGCCCCGATCAGGGTATTATCACCATCATTACCGCGCAGATCATCGTCAAAGAAACTGCCCGTAACGTTTTCGATGCTTTCGATCTTGTCCGGACCACCGGCACCGGCGACCGCATTCAGCACAAGGTCAACCGTCACCCCGCCTGCAGCCGTGATAAAGGATGCGGTATCATTGCCCGCACCGCCGCGAAGGGTATCCTTCCCGTCCCCACCGACCAGAACATCATCACCATCCCCACCATCAAGGATGTCATCGCCATCGCCGCCCAAAAGAACGTCATCACCGTCCCGCCCCAAAAGGGTATCGGCACCATCATTGCCCCAGATCAGGTTGTCCTGATCATCGCCCGCCAAAACGTCGTCATGACCGGAACCATCAAGATGCTCGAAATTGCTGATAACATCGCCTTGGGCATCGCCGCCCGATGCGGTTCCATTGGCAAGATCAACATTCACACCGGCGTCAGAGCCATAATATGAAAGCGTATCTTCACCGGCACCGCCATCAAGCGTATCGGCCCCAGCACCGCCTTCGAAAACGTTCTCGCCATCGTCACCGGTCAGAACGTCATTATGGGCCGATCCAGTCAGATCTTCGACATTGCTAATTATGTCGCCGGCCGCATCACCGCCCGATGCCGTCGCACTGCCAAGATCAACATTCACCCCGCTGGTTGAGGCCGCATAACTGACCATGTCAAAGCCGTCGCCGCCATCCATGGTGTCTGCGCCTGCTCCGCCAATGAATGTGTCATGGCCGTCTTCACCGGTCAGGTAATCATTCCCGGCCGCGCCATCGATGGTGTCGTTACCTGCCCCGCCATAAATGACGTTAAAGGCATCATCCCCACGCAGATCATCGCCCGCTTCGGAACCGATCAGACCTTCGAAATTGGCAATAACATCACCCTCGGCAGCGCCGCCTGATGCCGTATTGGCGCCCAGATCGACCGACACCCCTTCCCACGATCCCGCATAGGACAGGTAATCGCCCCCGGCACCCCCATCAAGCGTATCCGCCCCGGCACCGCCAAGTATCACGTCATTACCCGAACCACCCGTGATCGTATCGTCGCCTTCACGTCCCATGACGCGAATGGCACCCGAACCCGATGCATGGAAATGGTCGTTTCCTGATCCTCCCATGGCGGCCTCGATATTCGCCTCCGCAAGATCGAAATCAACCGACTGGTCAGTTTCAAAGACAATGATATCATCACCGTCACCACCATTAATCTCGTCAAGTTCGTCGGCGACGATGGTGTCATCACCTGCACCTGCATTCAGCGTATCGGCCCCACCTGCACCGATCAGAACATCATCACCAGCACCACCAATAAAGGTATCTGCCCCATCACCACCAATCGCGACTTCAACCTCACTCGCCCCCATATCAAGTGAAATTGCACTGTTACTCGAATTGATAACGACGTCATTACCATCGCCGCCCGCAACAGTATCTTCACCATCGACAAACAGGATGTCACTACCAGCCCCGCCAATCAGGGTATCCTCACCGTCACTGCCAATCAGCCAGTCATTCCCGTCGCCACCGGTCAAGGTGTCGTTACCAGCACCACCATCGACGAAACCGCTTTCTGCACCAAGGGTTAGAACATCATCGCCAAGCGTACCCAGCTGCACCGATGCGTCTGTGTCGGCATTGACCGAAACAGTTCCGTCATCGTTCACGCGGAAACCATATTGGGAATAGGAAAAGGCAACATCGCCAACATCACGGAAGCTGCCATCCGCCATGGTCATCTGGGCAACACCGGCAAGGATATTACCTTCGACCGTTTCATTGCTCTCTTCCGGGGTCAGATCAATCGATGCAATCCCGGCTTCGGACAGGCTTTTAAGCTCGCCGTCCTCAGCATCCCCGTCACCATCCAGATCCTGCCAGACTTTGAAATCAACAAACCGTTCGTCATTGGCATCAAGAACACCGTCATCATTGCTGTCAAAGACGGTTTTGAGTGCTTCAAGGTCGGTTTGCGCATTCTCATCAAGCAGCGTGAAGTTCAGTTCTTCCCCGCGGTCAATGGCGCCGTCACTGTCCAAATCAATCGCCAAAAGGCCGTCATCGGCAGATGCCCAGCCAACCTTTTCCCGATATCCATCACCATCGATGTCGTAGAATGCGTTGCTGCCTTCTTCAGAAATCAGTTCGATACCATCACCATCTAAATCTAAGACAACTGGCTTCCCTCCAGGACCAGTACCAGGATGATGGTCTCTTCTGTCCCCTTCTTGCCAACCGCCAGTGTCAACCGGATCAGGGTGATGATCTCTTCTGTCCCCTTCTTTCCAACCAACTTGTTGTCCCGTTCCAGGATGATGATCTCTCCTATCCCCTTCCTGCCACCCCCCATCCGAAGCGCCGTCATCAGATGAGCTTCCTCCATTTCCATTTACCAATTCTCTCAGCTGATCACCATAATCAGAAACAACGTACACCCCACCCTCAACAACGTCGGTTACGCCTGCACCGACAGAACCCGTATAAGTTCCATCGTAATTTCCAAAAACTGCTCCTGCGATCCCTGGCACACCGCTAGGAACGCCGACCCCTACTCCATAATTCGGGTCTACGCTAATGCCCCCGAATCCAAGATTAAGCTCGGCAGCTCCATACCCACTTAGCCCAAAAGGCGCAGTTCCTTGTGCAAAAACGCCAAATTCAAAACCAATATTTTCGAAGTCTACACCTAAGTACCCACCGACGAATGAAACTTGTCCATATGCACCTACTGCACCAACTGGTCCGAGTTCTCCTACTTTACTCTCGGTGTAGTCACGAAGATCACTTAATGATTCCGAGAACTCGCCTACTGCATCTCGCAAGTTATCTCGAACATCATCAATCGCCGAACCAAAGTCCTCACTTAATCCGGACAAACGATCTCGAACAGATTTATTAACACTTGACATAAATACACCCTATAAATTTCATTTACTTAAAATATAAATAGATAATCCAGATTGCATTATTGTATTTGCAGCATCATAGTTCCCACATGAAATATAATAATTATACCGATTTGTAACAATTTCACTAAACACACAAAACATAAAACACCACCCTGAAATACAGACAATTGGTATCAAAAACAAACCAAAATAATTTTCAAATATAATTGCATACGCCATAATAGATGCAGAAAACAAAAATATAATAAAACTCCATATCTTAAAAGACGTAACAGATCTTTTCGTTATTTTCATTTGAAACTACCTTTCCCGAAGAGCCTCATCGCCGCACTTCATCACGGGCAATAGCAAGAACTCGATAATCCGCCGATTAACGGTTTTGACCTCGATAGATGCCGCCATCCCGGGCGTCAGTTTGACCATGCGGCCGTCAGCAAAGATTTCGGAAGTCTGAAGGGTCGCACGCACCTCATAGACCAACCCCAAATCTTCGTCCTGAATAGCATCGCGCGAAATGCTTTTGACCTTGCCGTCGATCTTGCCGTAGCGGGTGAAGGGGAAACTGTCGATCTTGAACCGCGTCCTGCTCTGTCGCGACAAAACCGGCATCCTTGTTTTGCACCTTGGCGACGGCCTTAAGCTCCACATCATCGGGCACCACCACCATCAGGCTTTCGGCAGGTGAAACAACACCACGCACGGTATGGAGGGTAAGCTGCTGGATCGTGCCACTGACGGGCGCGCGCAATTGGTGTCGGTTTTGACGGCTTTCGGCTTTGCGAAGTGCAATGACCGCCGTTTCAAACTTGTTGCGGGCATCAAGAAGTTCTTCGAGTGTTTGCTGTTTGGTTTGTGCAATCAGGTTCTCGCGGTCTTTCTCGGCTGCCATGATCGACGCGTCGGCTTCTTCAAGGCGGTTGCGATAAATCTCAAGATTGCTTTTGGTTTCGATCAGCTGTTGCTTGACTTCAAGCCAGACCGGCTTGGTACTGATGCCATCCGACACAAGCCCGGAAAGCGATCCTTCACGTACGGTCGCCATCGGCAGAAGCTGAGCGCATCTCCTGCCAAGACCAGTTATCTGCTTGTGCCTGATTGCGCCCCGCAAAAGACATCCCCACCCTGCGCGCAAAGCCCCCTGCATCTGCGCATTAATGAATATTAATGCATAAAGCCCGCAGCCACTGCAATCAAAGATAGATTACATCATTTATTTGCGCTTTATGATATTTATTCGAAGCGCAATAACCCCGACTTATGACAACGCGTGAGCACGCGCGGATACCTATATATGTCGCGTCAGGTAGAAAATCGTTTTTTGGAAAAATTGTCACGTGCTAGAGAAGATGACATTCGCTACGCCGTGAAATCAACCACTTGGCACGTTCGTTTGCCAGATAAGTTGGCATCGATTGTCACATAAGGTGACAAAAATCTGCAGAATTGACAGAAAAGATGACATTTACCGACAGGCCATTTGACCTAACAGCTCTAAGCTTGCGAACAAGATTATTCACTCGATCAAGATACACCTGAAGTCGTTGACATTAGTCAATGTCGGGCCCGTTGTAATAAGGGCAGATATTTGATCGAAAGCACTGTAGGAATCGTGGTTCTGAAGGTACCAATGCAGATCAACGTTACACTCAACTGCCTTACGCCAACTGCTTTCATCAATCAGCGCGCCTGCATTATCTTCGCTCCCATCAATCCCGTCAGTATCAATTGCTAGGGCGGAGAGCCCGGCTTGCCCACGAAATTGCATCATCAGTGATAACAAGAACTCGCTATTCCTTCCGCCACGGCCACCTTCACCTGATACCGTTACACTGGTTTCCCCCCCTGACAGCAACACACATGGCTTAGGCACAGGTTGATCATGACGCAGCACTTGCTGCGCAATCCCGGCATGCATGATCGCTATTTCCCGCGCTTCGCCTTCGATGGCATCACCGAGAATTATCGGCGCCACCCCCAATTCGCGCGCAACCGATGCGGCCGCCAGTAAACTGGCCTGCGGCGTAGTTAGCATCACCAACTCGCTATTGGTAAAGCACGGGTCTTTTGACGAA
The DNA here is from genome assembly GCF_011806525.1 of Thalassospira sp. HF15. Taxonomy (GTDB): domain Bacteria; phylum Pseudomonadota; class Alphaproteobacteria; order Rhodospirillales; family Thalassospiraceae; genus Thalassospira. Next base: position 7,646 of record NZ_JAAVKI010000003.1, read on the forward strand.
ACCGTTGGGTTCTGTTCCGAAGAAAGCAGACCGCGCACCTCGTCCGAAAGGTTGATGCCATAAGCATCAATAATCCTTAGTGCATCGGAACCTGTTGTATCATCAGGCACTGTCGGGCCCGAGGCAATGATGCTCGGGTCATCTCCCGGAACATCAGACACCAGATAGGTAATCATTCTGGCTTTTCCGGCAGCGGCAGCCAATCGTCCGCCCTTGACGCCGGAAAGATGTTTTCGCACACAATTCATTTCTGAAATCGTCGCGCCACTGCGGAGTAAAGCATTCCCGATTTGCTGTTTTTCAGAAAACTTAATACCCTCGGCTGGCATCGCCAGAAGCGATGATCCGCCCCCGGAAATCATACATACAATCAGATCATCTTTTGTTGCCGAAGAAACAAGTTCCAGAACCCGTTTCGCTGCCACGCGCCCGGCCTCATTCGGAACGGGGTGCCCGGCTTCGACAATTTCGACATACTGGCAGGGAACAGCATGGCCGTATCGGGTAATCACCAGACCGCCCACTTCGCCCTTCCAATATCTTTCAAACGCTTGGGCCATTTTCGCCGATGCTTTTCCAGCTCCGATGACAATCGTCCGTCCCTTCGGCTTTTCCGGCAGATGATCGGCCATACATTGCGTGGGATCAGCTGCGGTTAAAGCAGCATCCATCATGCGCAGAAGTTTTTCACGCGCTGTCATCAATATGTTCCTTGGTGAATTGGTGTCGCAGTTACGCCCGAAACGGACCTTCGATACCCGCTTTACGCAACTTCGAGATGGTCCTGTTTGCATTCAGCACAAATTGTTCTGAGACCTCGGCCGAGGTCTCAGTACGTCGCGCATGTTTCAAACTGCCAAGCTGCTCCAACGAGCCTAGCAAAGCACGCAGATCTCCGATCAGAGCATCCAGCGTTTCGGTATCAGCAACCAACCCGGACAATTGCGAGGAAGAAACAGCACCCACACCAGGAACACCCATAACACCGAGATCAGTATAACCTTGGGGCAGCGTACCCCTAACATTGGAAACCGATTTTTCAAGCAAAAGACCAAATATCTGGTCTACCGCCTGCTTTCCACCAGCCACTCGCGACGGATGATCTGTATCCGCCGCAGCATGCGGCAGCAAAAGAAGCTTGCCTTTATGATGCGTCTCCAGCGGAAGATACGGCACCATCGGGCCAGAAACATCTCCTTGTTCGTTCAAGAACAAATCAGCATCGATAGCAGCGTAACGGACGGCACCACTTGCAAGCGCCTGATCAAGGGCAGCCGCATCAACCAGTTCACCGCGGTCGAAATTGACCAAAACGGCGCCCGGGGCTAATACGTTCAAAACCTCGGCATTGATCAGATGGGCGTTGGCGTAAGTTCCTGCATCGGCATCGAAGGCCCCCAACCCAACATGCGGGGTCAAGACATCTGCGCCGCGTGCGGCATCAAGAATGGTCGGGGCATAAACGAAGCCTTCCGCTTCGATCCATTTTTTATGACGCTCACGAGCGTAAATGCGGACCTCCATGCCAAAGCTACGCCCCAATTTCGCGACTTCACGCCCAATATTGCCGTAGCCTATAACACCAAGAACGCATCCTTCCAGTTTGCTGGTAGGGAAATCCTTAAGGTTTTTTCCCGTGTCAAAGGTCTTGGCAACAACCCTTTCGTGCAAGGTATCGAGATCAATATCAGGCACCGTACGCAGCAGTGCTTTAAACACCATTTGGGCAGTGGCCCGGCTGTTAATGCCGGGAGTATTCATCAGAACACCAGTCCCGCCATCACCATTTCCACCACCCCAGCAAAGAGCCCCCATATTGCCGGTACCCGCGCCAATCCGCACGCCACCACGTGGGAAAGATGCCTTGGCCGGGATAAAGGTCGCCGCTGCAATCAGGGCATCAAAGTTGCCCGCTTCAGTGATCGCTATAATCTCATCTTCGGTCGAGATGTTGGGCCGATAGTAGAAATGAATTTTCCCGTCATCAATGACACCTTCAACCGCATCACTTACCGGATGAAAAACGCCACCTTTGGCCACGATGTATTCAGCAACCTCGGAACAATCCGGTACGCCCTGATCATCAAACTTCAAACCGACCAGATCGGCAATCAGCACTTTGAAACCATTATTTTGCGTCGCGGGATTTTGGGAGGAAACGTCTTTGCTCATAAATTCCAACTTTTGTTCAAAGGTTCGGCTTGGTGTGATTAGGCTTGGCTTAGAAGCGGTTGACCCGAAATGGCTCAAGGTTAATCGATGGCGCCTGCTCGGAAGCCATTTCGGCGACGATTTTTCCGGTCACGGCACCGGCAATCAATCCCTGATGACCATGCCCGAACGCATAAATTACATTTCGATGACGCGGTGATCTATCAATCACTGGAATACTGTCAGGTGTTCCTGGGCGGTGCCCCATCCAGCGTTTGACATTTCGGGTTTCAAGCTTGGGGAACATGTTTTCCGCAAGTTTCATCAAAATGTCTGCGCGCTTCATGTTTGCCGGTGCATCAAGCCCCGCAAATTCCACCGTCCCTGCCAGGCGCAAGCCTTCTTCCATTGGGGATGCGACAAATTTCCGGTCTGCAGAAATCGTCTGAATTCGAAGGCCGGTATCGGCCTCTGGAAGCATCACGTGATAACCGCGTTCACTTTCAAAAGGAACACGATCACCAATCTTGGCTGCCAGTTTTCCAGACCAAGCCCCCGCAGCCAACACAAACTTGTCGGCCTCATAAATTCCCTGATCCGTCTGAATCGCACGCGGGCCTTCCGGGCCAATGATAAAGCCTTGTGCTTTGGCTCGAATGAAACGAGCGCCCTTACGGGCTGCATTTTCCGCAAGCTTCGCAACAAGCCGCCCCGGATTGGGACATTGTCCCTGTTCAGGCAAGTAAAGCGCGCTTTTGAAGACAGATGACAATGCGGGTTCGAGCTCTCTTATTTCTCCGGCATTAAGAAGATCCACCTGAACGCCATGTCGCCGGCGAAGATCGGTACTATAGGTGCTGTTGCGTGCACCATTTTCTGTTTCATATACGAACAATTGCCCCCGCTTTTGCAGTAGCTCTTCGCATCCTGCCTCACGGACCAGCGGTTCGTAACATTCAAATGTGTAACGATGCAGGTCTCGCATCGCCTGTGAAATCTCTTCAACACGCCACTTGCGACTGGCCGCCACAAAACGCAGCAACCAGGGCAGGGCGTGGGGTAGATATGCAAGACGCACGAACAACGGTCCCTCGGGGTCAAGGAGCCATTTGGGAACACTTTTGAGCAAACCCGGCATTGAGTTTGGAATACAGGAACCTGGGCAAATACCCCCTGCATTGCCATAGGAACACTGGTCTTCCGATCCCGGCAATGCCGGGTCAATTACATCAACAGCGTATCCTTGCTTAAGCAGATAATTGGCTGTGCAACTGCCAATAATACCCGCACCAATGACGATAACCCGTTCAGAATTGCTCATGGTCTTGCATACCTGTTCACAGAACGCTTAGGCGATTGGTTGGCCGGCACGGAATGCCGGAAGTGCCTGGGAGACCGCCTGCTGCAGCATGCGGAAGTCAGACAGGAACGCCATGAAACGGTACCCCATTTCACGCATTTCCACGCCATACTCGACAGACCCGCAATGGATGCCTGGAATGACGTCCGTTTTCTTGCAGGTTTCAGCAATGTATTTGATTGCGTCATAAACCTTCGGGAAACGCGGATCGAAGCCAGCACTTTCGCCCATACTCAACGACAGATCGGACGGACCAACGAAGATCGCGTCGAGTTCCGGCGTTTTGAGGATATCTTCAAGATTATTGACGGCTTCTTCGGTCTCGATCATCGCCATCGTAATGATGGTCTTGTTGGCTTCCTTAATGTAATCGGAACCACCATAAAGAGATGCACGAAGGGGACCGGCACTGCGGGTACCGACCGGAGCATAACGGCATGCTTTGACAAAAGCTTCTGCCTCGGCGCGGGTATTTACCATCGGGCAAATCACACCATAAGCACCGGCATCAAGAACCTTGCCGATAATGGCCGGATCGTTCCACGGCACACGCACCATTGGCGTGGTGTTCGTGGTTGAAATTGCCTGCAGCATCGGCAGCGCATCGACATAATCGGTAGCACCGTGCTGAAGGTCGATCGTCAGAGCGTCCCAGCCCTGTTGAGCCATCAGTTCAGCAGATACAGAAGACGGAATACCAAGCCAGCCGGTAATGACTTCGCCACCTTCGGACCAGATTGTTTTTACACGATTTTCACGCATGGAAATTCTCCTTTTACGAATTCAAAATGAGGTCAGCGGCCTTCTCGGCCATTGCAATCGTTGTAATGTTTGTGTTGGCGCTGATAATCGAGGGCATGGAAGAAGCATCCACCACCCGAAGACCGGAAACACCCCGCACACGGCACTTTGCATCCAGAACAGCCATCGGATCGTCATCGCGCCCCATCCGGCAGGTTCCTGAAACATGCCAGCCCGACCAGACTGACTCTCGAACCCAGTCGGCAATCACGTCATCATCACGGATCATTTGACGAATACTGTCACCGGTCCCAAACTTGTGCCTCAACAAGGTTTCCCGGAAGAAAGGCGCATAGTCGAACAGGAAGGAGGCCGTCCCCGTTTTCATCCAGTTGGAAAACTTCCGCACGCTTAATGCACGTGCCTCGTCGGTGTAACCGGCAAGAAACCACGTATTGACGTGCGCATTAACCTTTGGAGATTGGGCAATCCGGTACAACCGTTTGAACCCGTCGACAAGACGCGAAAGATCGCGAGAATCTGACACCAAATTCAAATCGACCAGTGGCTCATCTTCGGCATTGGGAGTCTTCAGTTTAACTGTCCCGGTCGAGTAGGACTTGTTCACACAAACATTCAACGCGCCCATCGCCTTCCCAAGGGGATGCCAACCAGCACGGTTAACCGGCATGATGAACATATCCCCCTTCGGACAATCATCGATGTTCGATGAGTAACGGGTCCCAAGGAAGATGTGACGCCGCTGCCCCGGTCGCAGACGCGCGCTTTTGCGGAAATGTGCGCCGAATGCAAGATGCGGGTGATCGGTCAGATTTTCTCCAACACCCGGCAAATCAACAACCGGCTTGATGCCCAGTTTCTGCAACTGATTGCCCGGACCGATACCTGCACGCATCAGGATGGCTGGTGAATGCAATGCCCCGGCAGAAACAATCACTTCATAGGCAGAATACGAGTTCACAACACCATTAAGACGAACCTTCACACCGGTGACCGCGTTGCCTTCAACGATCAGACTTTCGACGAACGCGCCCGAGAAAATGTGCAGGTTTTCGCGCGCACGTACTTTTTCGGTCAGGTAACCAACCGCAGTCGAGACCCTGCGGTCATTTTCATTCGACAACGGCATGGGATAAGAACCATCCTCGGTCCCACCGTTATAGTCTTCGCCATAAGGTAGCTCGTCCTTTACCGCGTCGAGAACCGATTTGGTAAAGCCCGCCCATTCTTTGGGGAACACACGACGGATCGGGATTGGCCCCTTGTCGTTATGCATTTCCCCGCCGAAATCCTGATCGCGTTCAAGTTTCTTGAGATAGGGGAAAAACCCATCCCATCCCCAACCGGTCGCGCCAAGTTTTTCCCATTCGTCATAGTCGGTCGGCAGGCCACGTACAGCAAACTGTCCGTTGATGCTTGAACCGCCACCCATGACTTTCGCCTGTTCCAGCTTCGAGGTCTTTGCAACCGTCGAGTTCTGTTTGGGCGAACGGGTATAGACACGAAGCTTTTCCCAGTGGAAACGCGGATCGAAATAAGACAGACCCGGATAGCTGTCAGAAATGACATCTGGAACGGCGTCCGGTGGGGTATCTGGCCCTGCTTCGAACAGGGCAACCTGTTTGGTCCCTGTTTCTGACAGGCGGCTCGCAAGGACGGCTCCGGCAGAGCCGCCTCCCACGATTATGAAATCGTATTTCATGATTTTCGTCACCTATAATCAGGCGTAATTGACCCAAACCGCTTTCTGGCGCATGAATTCCTGGAAGCCTTCGCGTCCCATGTCCTTGCCAAAACCGGATCCCTTGAACCCGCCTGCGGTATAGGTGAATTCCGGACCACGGCCATGTTGGTTCACAAAGACCATTCCGGCCTCAATACCGTCAGCTGCTTTCAGTGCTTTCTGCAGGTTGGTGGTATGGACACTTGCCGCGAGGCCATAAACCGGGTGCTGCGACTTGGAAATGCCTTCTTCAAGATCGTCAAAGGTTTCAAATGTCGCTACCGGACCAAAGAATTCATCCGTAAAGCCGACATTGTCATAGGAAACATTCTCAAGCAGGGTCGGCGCATAGAAACAGCCTGAATTGCTCTCAAGACCGTTGCCCCCCTGAACAATGCTGCCCCCTTGGGCGACGGTCTGCTGTACCAAACCATCAATACGATCGAACTGTTTGCGGCTGATAATCGGTGCAAAATCGGTGTTTGCATCCCATGTCGGCCCAGGCTTGATCGCCTTCATAATATCAACGATACGCTCACGCAGTTCATCAGCAATCGAACGCTCTACAATCAGGCGTGAACCAAGGGTGCAGACCTGACCTGCATTAACCATAAAGGCACCTGCAACACGCTTGGCGACGGCATCCATTTCACCGGCGTCAGCAAGAACAAGCTGCGGGCTTTTGCCACCAAGTTCGAGCGTGACCGGCTTGATACCCGACTGTGCTGCAAGCGACATGATCGCAGCACCGGTCTGTGTCGAGCCAGTAAAGGAAATCATCTTGATATCAGGATGCTTGACGATCGCCGCACCGGTCGTATGACCCAAACCATTAACTACGTTGAGAAGACCACCAGGAACACCAGCTTTCGCAGCCAGATCGGCGAGCGCGAGCAAACTATGCGGCGTCAGTTCCGAGGTTTTCATGACAATCGCATTGCCCGCAGCCAAAGCTGCAGCAAATTTCCACGTCGCCGTAATCATCGGGAAGTTCCACGGAACAATTGCTCCGACAATTCCGTAAGGTTCGAAGTCGAGATAGCTCAGGGTATTTTCCTGAGTCGCCGTTACAGAACCCTCAACCTTGTCGCAGAATTCCGCAAAATATCTGATCACGCCGGCGGTTCTGACAGCGTCGCCACCGACCGTCATCGAGACAAGTCGACTTGACCCCATTGCCTCGAGCTTACCGAGATATTCGGCATTTTCTTCAACCAAATCAGCGAACTTCATAAGAACGGCCGTACGTTCACGCGGCGCAATCCCTGCCCAGTTGCTCTCGACAAGGGCTTTTTTGGCTGCCGCAACGGACTGTTCGACAGCGGCATCACCGCCATCGGTAATGGTCCCCATCGGCTGAAGGTCAGAGGGGCGAAGGACTTCAATTTCTTCGCCTGCGAGTTCAACGAACTTGCCGCCGATATGATGACCAGAAGGTACTTTGATTTCGCTCGGATCGAATGTGAAACTCATAGTAGATATCCTTTCGAACCAAAAAGGGTTCGTTAGTAGTGGCTTCGTCTTGCGCAACACGTTCGGTGCAGACGCGGCTTCCCGATCTGTCGAGAAACTCGATCAGTTCAACGGTACTGAATAAGGTGATGCAAACCTGCTCGGACTTGGCCTTTTATTCGGCTTGCTCGGATTGTTTTGCTTCAAGAAACGGCCTGAGCAAATCTGCAGAATCATGGAACCGTTCGACAAAACTTTTCAGTCGCGGGTGCTTTGGATGGAGAAGAACCTCCGATGGCGGGCCCTGCTCAGCGATGACACCCTGATCCAGGAACACAACGCGGTCGGCGACTTCATACGCAAACCCGATTTCGTGGGTAACGATCACCATGGTCATGCCGGTCTCAGCCAGGCTTTCCATAGCTTTCATTACTTCGCCAACCAACTCCGGATCCAGAGCGGAGGTCGGTTCATCAAACAGCATCACTTTGGGATCCATCGCCATGCCACGTGCGATGGCAACACGCTGTTGCTGACCACCCGAAAGCTGGCGAGGGTATTTGTTCCCGTGCTCAGCAAGCCCCATCGAAGCAAGAAGTTCTTCAGCACGCTCTCTTGCCTGCTTTTTATCTTGCTTCTTGACGGTAACAGGGCCCTCCATGATGTTTTCGATCGCAGTCATATGAGGAAACAGGTTGAACTGCTGGAACACCATGCCGGTTTTCGAACGAATACGGTTGACCTCTGCTTTGGGAATTTCCATATGCCCGTTGCCGCTTTCCTCGGCATGAAACAGAACGTCACCATCGATCACAATGCTTCCGCTGCTTGGCTGGTTCAGCAGATTGATGCAGCGCAGTAACGATGTCTTGCCTGAACCGCTGCTGCCAATCAGCACAACAACTTCACCCTCGGCAACCTCGAGATCGACGCCAAACAGAACCTGTTTGGCTCCGTATTTCAAACAGATGTCATCAAGGCGGAGGAAGTCGCGTTTTTCCCCTGTTTTCGTCTTGGGTGCAGTTTTTCCGTGTGGGGCGCTATTCATTTTACATTCATCCCACTTTGTTCGAGTTTACGGGCAAGCAAGGTCAGCGGCACAAGAAGGATCAGGAACATAGCACCGATGGCGGTGTAGATTTCCATGGGGCGATAGGTAAAGCTACTGATATAGCTTGCTTGATAGAGAAGATCGGGCACCGTGATGATTGAAAGCAGGGTCGTGTTCTTCATCTGGATAATCGATTGCCCTGCAAGAGGCGGGATCATCCGACGCAATGCCTGTGGCAGAATTACACGGAACATGCGCTGCTTATAGGACATGCCCAGCGCGGTTGCTGCATCAGTCTGCCCGGGATCAATGGACTGAATACCTGCACGCAGAATCTCGGCGTAAAAGGATGCTACATAACAGCTCAGACCAATAAAACCGGCCCATCCCTTGGTAATGTTAATACCAAGGAAAATCGGCAACGCGAAATAGACCCAAAGCAGGATCACCAAAAGGGGAATATTTCGGAAGAATTCGACATAGATGCGTCCAAGAAATGCCAGAATCCTTGAAGAACTGAGCTGCATCAAACCAACTATCAGACCGATCAGAAGGCCGGCAGCAATCGTGATTACCGTGTAATAAAGGGTAATCAGCAAGCCTTCCCAGATCAGGTGCGCGTTGTTTGTCACAACGGAAAAATCGAACATGTTTATCCTTTCCGGCGCAGATAACTGCACCCGGTTGGCAACAAATAGTCACGGAGGGTCGCGGCGACGCTTTTTGGTGGCGCAAGGGAGCGAACAACGTCGCCGCGACGAGGTATTTATTAGAAGGAGAAGCCTTCCGGCAGCAATTTGCTGAGATCAATGCCACGAGCAGTCCATGCGTCACGCAATTTGCTCTGTGCGAGACCAAGTGAACGCTGCTGCTGGATCCAGTTCGTTAGCACATTGATATAACCGGCATTTCCCGGCTGGCGCGCTACGGCGAGAGTTGCCGGGTTACGCAACATCGGCTCCGGGATTGATACTTTTCCAATACCCTGCTGTGCAATCTGCGCTGCATCGAAAACCGAGAAAACCACGGCATCGGCACGACCGGTTTGAAGCTCCATAATCGCAAGGTTACGGTCTTCAACAGGAACGACAGTGGCATTCGGCAGAAGGTTCTCTGCAACAACCTGCATCGTGCTCCCTTTTTGGACAACAACCTGCTTTTCAGGATTGTTCAGCTCTTCCCAGTTGGTAACTTCTTTGCCTTCCGGTGTCAGAACAGCCCATGCATCAATGAAAAGTGGCTCCCAAAGATAATCAACGACCATCCCGCGTTGCGGGTTCGGGTTCACGCCAATCGCGATATCAAGCTTACCCGACTGGAAATCAGCAGCGAGGTTTCCCCAGGTCGTTTCAACCAGTTCAGCCTCAACGCCAAGCGTTGCTGCAATTTCCTTGAGAAACTCGACATAGAAACCGCCCCATTCGCCGGTTTCACGGTCTTTGATATAGCCGGGCTCTTCACCGGTCATAACCGGTACCTTCAGAACGCCGATTTCACGAATTTGGTTTAACACTGCCGAAGGATTATCATCAGCCGAGGCAACCGATGGAGTACTCGCGATTGCAAGGCCCACGAACAAGGTCGCAAGAAAATTGCGAAAGTTTAATTTCAGCCCTGATAGTTTCATGTTATTTATCCTCTTGATCATAGAGTGTGCCTAACGGCACAGGAATCCGAGAGAGAGTGGCTCCTCTTTCTCGAACAAGATGGTCGCAGTCGAGGTTATGAAGGCTTTGCCTTCGACCTCGACTACCATCTCCTCCTTCTGTCCGGCATTGCTGCCGCCAGAATACCTTGCGGTGAATTCAACACCGAAGAGGTTGTGTGCGTGATACGCATCGTTTTTATTAAGCTTTCCTTGACTCACCAACTGCATGTAGCGTGCTGATGTCCCCGTCCCACACGGGGAGCGGTCAAATTTGTTACGTTCCAGAACCAGAAAGTGCGTACTGCTCGCCGGACTATCCTCACGATAGAACAGCACACTTGGTGCTGGCCGCCCCTCATATTGCGGACGACCACTGATCACTTTTTTAATTTCAGCTTTCAGACGCGCGCCAACAGCCAGAAGATCCGAAACATTGTTCGGATCAAGATCAAGCCCCATTGAACTGGCATCAACAAGGGCGTACCACATTCCGCCATATATAAGGTCGGCCTTGACGTCGCCATACTCACCAAAGGGAATGGACAGCCCCTCATCGCCCCAAAAACAAGGGACATTCCTTAGACGCACCGATAAAAGCTCGCCATCATCGCCCCAAGCCAAATAGGCAGTAACAATCCCCGCTGGCGTTTCAAGCGTAAAACTGTCCCCGTGTTCAGGGGTCAACTGTCCCGTGAAGGCCAGGGTCTTGGCATAGCCGATCGTTCCATGCCCGCACATATCAAGGTACACATAAGATGAGATAAAGAAGGCGCCAAAGTCTGCGACTTTCGACGGCACCGGAACCAAACCGACCATGGCCGCATGACCACGCGGCTCCTGTAACAAGCCCCCGCGTAATTCATCATGATGTGCGCGGAAATAGTCGCGCTGTTCACGAACAGTCTCACCTTCCAGGCGTGGAACACCAGAAAGCACAACCCGGGTCGGGTGCCCGGCAGTATGACTATCGATGACGTTAAAAGCACTCGCAATCACAGTCATGAAGCAGCATCCTCGAAAGACTCACGAACGGTGTCACGTGTCGTCTTCCAAATTTTACTGATAATCTCTCTCGTCAATTGCTTCGCAGCAACGCCATCACCTTCAATGATCGCATCATAAATCCTACGCGTGTCATCAAGAGTAAGATCCAGAATACCCTGCCTTTGTGAGTAGGCATGGAAGCGATAGCGTAAGGCCTGCTTGTCCAAACTCTCCAGCAACCTGATCAATGTCTTATTGTCAGCCGTGCGGTAGGTCAGCATCGACCCCTCGACATCTGTCAGAAAGAATGCGTGGGCATCGCCATCTTTTTGTGCCTGTTCAAGACGCTTGAACAGGTCATTAAACTTTGCCTTTTCCTCTGGCGCATCAGCCAGTGCCGCTTGCTCAGCGGCAAGCCCCTCCAGCTCAATACGGCACAAAGAAAGCTCGTCAAAGTCTCGCACCGACAGCGGCGACACCCAAATGCCTTTACGTGGCTCTCGTACAATAAGCCCGTCCTGCGCCAACATACGAATGGCCTCCCTGACAGGAGAACGGCTTACCCCGTGCCTCTCAACCAATTCCTCTTCGGTCAGCCGCTGCATCGGGCGCAACCGACCAAAAATAATATCGGCCTCAAGAAGGCTCGCGAGATTGTCCGAAATGGACGCTGATAAATTTTGATTTTGCACTAGCATGATGTGCACAGTGTACTGTATACAATCGACATGTCAATCGTTTGAATTTGAGAAGTGCAAAATGAGGCAAACAAGCACGCCCCTCTTTGCAAACTCTGCCCTCAAACGACAAAACCGGGGGAAAGCCTCGGTGCACGCCACCAAAATCTACGGAGACTTTAATGTTTACTGAAAAGCTAGAACTACTGATTGACGGAGTGTGGTGCCAAGGAAGTAGCGGTGAAACCACCGAACTTCGCAATCCGGCAAATGACGAGGTTCTTGGTAACTTGCCAAAAGCAACAATCGCCGATCTGGACCGCGCCTTGGACGCGTCAGAAAGGGGATTTGCAGTATGGAAAGAAATGACCGCCATGCAGCGCTGGGCCATTATGGACAAGGCCGCAGCCCTTATTGAAGAGCGCAAAGACGATATCGCACGCACCTTGACACTTGAAAACGGCAAAGCTCTTGCCGAAGCAACCGGTGAAGTCCAGTTTGCAGCTGATGCGACTCGCTGGTACGCAGAAGAAGGCAAACGCGCCTATGGCCGCATCATCCCAGCACGCATGCCCGGCGTCCGTCAAATGGTATATAAAGAACCCGTCGGCCCCGTCGCCGCATTTGCGGCCTGGAACTTCCCCAGCAGTAACGTCATCCGTAAAATTGCCGGCGCCCTTGGTGCTGGCTGCTCGGTTATCCTCAAACCGTCTGACGAGACTCCGGGAACTGCAATTGCGATTGGTCGCTGCTTCCAGGACGCAGGTGTACCTGCTGGCGTAATCGGCATTGTCTTTGGCGATGCTTCGGAAATCTCCCAGCACCTGATCGCATCCCCCATCCCGCGCAAAGTATCCCTGACCGGGTCCACCCCGGTTGGCAAACTGCTTCAGCGTCAATCTGCCGAGGGCCTTAAGCGTTGCACGATGGAACTGGGCGGCCATGCACCGGTTATCGTTTATGATGATGCCGACCTTGAAAAGGCACTCGACGCACTCGTAACCTTCAAGTTCCGCAATGGCGGTCAGGTCTGCACTTCTCCGACTCGTTTCTACGTGCAGAAAGGCATTTATCAGGCTTTCGTTGATGGCTTCGTCGAACGAACCAAGAAGCTTAAAGTCGGCAATGGGTTGGAAGAAGGCATTCAGATGGGCCCAATGATTGCTCCGCGTCGCCTTGATGTGATGGATGAATTTGTCGAAGACGCCCAAGCCAAGGGCGCCAAGGTGCTTGTTGGCGGCAGCCGCATGGACCAGTCGGGATACTTCTATGCTCCGACAGTTCTTGCTGATGTTCCCGATGATGCGATGATTATGAATGAAGAGCCGTTTGGCCCCCTTGCACCTATCACAAGCTTCACAGATTTCGAAGATGTGATTTCCCGGGCAAACAGCCTCGAATTCGGTCTCGCTTCATTCGTCTTCACCAAAGACCTTACCAAGGCGTCGAAGACCGAAAGCGCACTGAATGCTGGACTGGTTGGCGTCAATCATCTGATGGTTTCAACTCCGGAAACCCCGTTTGGCGGTGTAAACGCATCAGGATACGGATCGGAAAGCGGAATCGAGGGCCTCGATGCCTTCCTGCGCACCAAATTCGTTACCGAAGCACAAGTCGAATAACCAACCCGTCTTACTGTCCTGACTACAAAGGCACTCTGACATACCAGAGTGCCTTTTTTCTTTTACGGAAGCACACGCCATATCCCGAAATTATGACAATTCTGGATGGCAAGTAATTCTTACTGATTTTGAGCGGAAAGATGGGGAGCGATGGAGCAGTGATTACATTCTGCAAAAACTGCTCCACTGTCACGTTACGCAAAAGGTGGCAATAGGTTCAATGAATTCAGCCACTTAATATTTCCGATTGTCTGACAAGATGACATTGTGAAACTTCTCACTGAAACCTGCCGGTAATGCGGAAATTAACGCATTGCATTTGGCAACCAAGTTACCATCTGCGGAAACACCGTGATGATCAAAATCAACACAATAAGCAGAAGGAAATAGGGCAAGGTTGCGCGCGCGATAAACAGGATATTCCTGCGTGTAAGGCTTTGCAGAACAAACAGGTTAAATCCAACCGGTGGTGTAATTTGGGCAGCTTCGATCAGGATAATCAGAAAGATTCCAAACCAGACAAGATTAATGCCCGCACTTTCCACAAGCGGCAACACAACAGAAGACGTTAGGACAATGATCGAAATCCCTTCCAGGAAGCAGCCCATCACCAAAACCAGCGCCCCCAGAACCGCAAGCAGTGCATAAGGTGAAAGGTCCAGACCGGCAACCCACTCGGCAAGGGCCCCTGGAAGGTTGATATAGGCAATGGCGATCGAAAGGCAGGATGCCGCTGCAATGATCATCGCGATCATGCACGATGTCTGCATCGCAGCCATAATACCACTTTTGATATTTCCCCAATCAAGGGTGCGATAGAATAATGACAGCGCCAAAGCACCAATCACCCCAACCGCAGCCGCTTCGGTCGGTGTTGCAACACCGCCGTAAATCGAACCGATAACCATCAGGATCAGACCGATGGATGGCACTAGACTGACCAGTGCCTTGAGTTTTACCACAAGGCTGCTTGCCGGATCTGGCTTGGGCATATCGTTACTGAAAATGACGGAACGCAGTACCACGTACCCCATATAAAGGCATACGAGCGTGAGTCCGGGCACAACACCAGCCATAAACAACTGGGCGATGGATTGCTCCGCGGTTACACCATAGACGATCATCACGATCGACGGTGGAATCAGAAGCCCCATGGTACCAGATCCCGCAAGCGTACCAATCGTATCCTTGATGGGATAATTACGCTTCTCAAGCTCGGGAACACTTAGACGGCCGATTGTTGCACAGGTCACAGCAGACGATCCGGTAATGGCTGCCATCACCGCACAGCCTAGCACGTTAACATGAAGCAAGCCGCCCGGAAGGCGTCCAACCCACGGTGCAAGACCACGAAACATGTCACGCGACATATTTGACCGAAAAAGAATTTCCCCCATCCAGACGAACAACGGCAGAGAAGCAAGTTCCCATCCCCAACTGCTATCCCACAATGTAGATGCAATCAAAGATCCGGTTGGGGCCGGCGTAAACAACGCCATCATTGCTATGCCTGAAACTAACAGGGTAACTGAGACCCACAGGCCCGAAGCAAGAAAGCCGAAAACGAGTGCGGCAAGCGTCAAAGAGGCAACAAATGTATCCATGATCCATCAATCCTCAGGCGTTTCGTCAGAGCTTAGGGTCGAGTCATAAGACGGTCTTCTGCCACAAAGGATCAAAATCAGTTCGTCAAGAATTGCGATGGCGAAAATGACAACACCACTGCTTACCATAAGCTGTGGAATCCAGAACGGTACCGCCAGTAATCCCGGGCTAATGTCATGGTATTCATAAGACATCCCGACAAGATCGATCAGATAACAACTGAGGAACAGAACGGCCGATCCGGCAACGAGACAATTGAAAACTTCAATAATGCGACGCGGCCTTCCCTTCAATCGGTCAAACGTCAATGTGATCCTGACATGGCCGCCCGATTTAAAGGTATGCGCCAGACCAAGGAATGTTGCTGTAGCCATGAAGAAGCCTGCCAATTCGGTGGCATCAAA
Organism: Thalassospira sp. HF15; assembly: GCF_011806525.1. Taxonomy (GTDB): domain Bacteria; phylum Pseudomonadota; class Alphaproteobacteria; order Rhodospirillales; family Thalassospiraceae; genus Thalassospira. The sequence goes on from NZ_JAAVKI010000003.1 coordinate 23,085, forward strand.
CGTAACACCAGCAAATCGACAGGCCAGTTGCACAAGAATACTTCCCGCGATTGCCGCAATAGCCAACGCAGCAGCAGCGCCCGAGATTTTATAGACAGTGTCAAGCACATGACGAAGCATCTTGAATTCCTTGGTCTGGATTTAGACGTTAGTCCTGAGACTTGCGATAGGCTTCGTAAACAGCAAGTTCTTCGTCAGTGGCATTCTGCTGCCACTCGCTGATCAGCTCGTCTCCAACTTTGGAAATGGCCTCCAAAATGTCTTCGGGTGCTTTGGCAAGTTTCATGCCGTGATCGGCAAGCATCTGAGCACGTTCTTCACCGGCCTGCTGAGCCATCTCCCAACCGCGTTTCGTTGCTTTCTCGCCTTCTTCCAAAACAATCTTCTGAACGTCTTCAGGAAGCTGACGAAACGCACGCTGGTTGACAATAATCGCGTTTTTCTGATGCAACGTTCCGGTATAGGTGAACACATCAAGGAAGTCCCAGACTTGGACATCCGTACCGGTCTGAGCAGATGTCCAAAGGGAGTCAATCATGTTTGTCGCAAATGCCTGTGGCACTTCGGCAAATGGAAGAATGATTGCTTCTGCGCCCAATCCGGCACCAAGACGCTGGGTCTGTTGCGAATAGATGCGTAGTTTCAACCCTTTGACGTCATCAAGCGATTTGAGCTCATTTTGGGTATAAAAACCCTGTCCTGGCCAAGCGACATAGGTCAGAACCTGCATACCGTTCTTGCCAAACAATTTCGCAAAGTAAGGTTTTTGGGCTTCCATCAATTCCCAGGCTTCGTCGAAATTGTTTGCCACGCCTGGGATATTATCCAGGTTATAGATTTCCGCCTCATTGCCATACGAACTCAATCGTACTTCGCCGATCTGCACCTGTCCGGACTGCACTGCGCGTTTGGTGGAATCAAGTTTGATCAGACTACCGTTGGAACGCAGGTCAATTTTTAGTTCACCGTTGGTCCGTTCTTCAACGGAATCGATAAACTGGCGGATATTCTGGGTAAAGAAACTGCTCTCCGGGTACCCAGATGCCATAATCCAGTTGGTTTCTGCTACAGCAGGAACGGACGTTCCTAATCCAAGAAGCGTCAAGCCGATAGCCATAAAGGCATTTTTGCGAAGCATCGATATCTCCTCATGTTAGCAGCACATTCGATGTTCAGGGGTCGTTAAGGCAATTCTTTCCAAAAGGGATCTTTGTATTATGTACCTTTTTTGTGCTGCAAGGGTTCCCTGATAGCCACACCTGACATGGCTTCGACTGAGAGTACTCGCTGCACTCACACTGCAAAAAACAAGAAACCGAACGCCTTTGTTAAGAATTTATTGTCCTAAAATTGCCCATACGACCAAAATGAACGTCACTGCGTGAGCGCGCAAAACAACGGTTCTTACCGCATTGCGTCCGACGGATTTAAACGCGCAAATCCACCGGTTAACTGTTGCGGCAATAAAAAAAATGAAAACAAGGATTTCAAGGTGTAGATTTAAAGCACTAACGGCCCCGTCAATTCACAGCTTCTACTTGTTTCTAGACTTTTGAAGTTGTGTGACTTCTGTTGACCAACTTTAAGGTGCAGCAGCACTCTCTCTCTAACCATTTAGGAAAGACGGCTTAACGAGAAGATTTTCGTTTTCCAGCAACGCGGCACACTGAGAAAACAAAAAAATCCGGAAACCCAGGCTAAACGCGAGCATTTTTAGCGTTTTGAAAATGACGTATACACATCAGCCATCTGTCGACCAGTTTTCAGAGACAATCCACTGGCAAAAATTCGAAATGATCCCGACGCGCTTATGTGCACGCGGAACGATCAGATAAAATCCCGGGATATCTTCGGATTCCATATTGGACAAAGCGTCCAAGCCGAATGGTGCGACCAAACGACCTTCTGTAAGATCTTCCATGGCATCAAGCTTGGAAATCAGGCCAACCCCCATCCCCGAAATTGCAGCACGACGCATAGTAGCAGCATCCTGAAATTCAATCTCGCCAGCAAGCTCATGTGAAGTCATTCCCAGATGGCGCAAGACACTGTCCCACAGCGTTCTGGCAAGAACCGGATGAAGTAACGTGTGTCTCGCAAGATCTTCAGGGGTCTTGATCACATCGGCCAAACGTGGCGCACAACAGATGATTTTTGGGTCCTGCACTAGAAGTGTGGTGTCATATTCCTTCCAATTGCCAAACCCCCACTCGATGGAGACATCGACCTCATCGGCCGCGAAGTCACGCATCTTGACCATGGTAGTCAGGCGGATATCTGCGCCGGGCATCTGATCACGAAAACGTTCCAACCGCTCCATCAAGTAACGGGTGGCGAAATACGGACTAACATTGATATTGATACGATTACGATAAGTCGAGTTGGTAATACGACGCACGCCTTCGGTGAATTCGTCAAAACCAGCTTCAATAAAATGGGAAAGGACAACAGCCTGTTCTGTGGGTTCAATCACACGCCCTTTGCGTTCGAACAATTGAACATGAAGAATGTCTTCAAGCAATTTGATCTGCTGGCTGACCGCCTGCGGTGTGACAAGCAGTTCATCAGCAGCACTTCGGAAACTCCCTTGGCGCATTACAGCCCAGAAAACGCGCAACGCGTTTAGCGGCGGCAATCGTACACTTTGCCCCGTCATATCAGACTCTCCACACAGGAATTTTGTTTGGTGTTCATATTGCCTAACCTCGAAAAGGCCCCCCAAGTCCCGCTGGAGCTTCTCACATCTTTCACACTGCTACTTTCCCAACGAAGGTACGACTTTCAAACACTTGCTCGTAACCAACTTCGGAAATAATCAACAATCGTATACCCACATAGGTTATCTGCTCAGATACACCAAGGTCATTGCATATGTGCTTCGCAACACCAACCTGAGACACCGCTCGCCAACAAAAAGTTAGAGATTTTTGGGCAATCTCCAACATTACGGATACCACCAGTCATGCTTACGTCGGAATGGTCACCGCACCAGTAAAAAAGATCATTTCAAGTAGCATGTTTATTCTGGAACTATCCTATTTGACTTCGAGCTTGGAGACAGCATCGTCGATACGTTTGATCGCTTCTTCCAATACCAGGTCAGACGTCGCGGTTGAAATTCGGAAGAAAGGCGACAAACCATACGCCGAGCCCGGAACCGATGCAACATAGCCTTCTTTAAGAAGATAATTGGTAACTTCAAGGTCATCAGACAGCACTGCACCGCCTGGGGTTTTAGCACCGATCAGACCTTCACAAGAAATAAAGGCGTAGAATGCACCTTCTGGTGCCTCAATATGGAGACCGTTGATTTTGTTGATGCCCTTAACAACAAGGTCGCGGCGACGTTCAAACGCCTTGCGGAATGTCGCGACGCCATCTTGCGGACCATCAAGTGCCGCAATCGCGGCGGATTGCGCGATTGAGCAGACCGACGTTATCGACTGACTCTGCACGGTTGCCATGGCCTTGATCAGAGTCTGCGGACCTGCTGCATAACCAACACGCCAGCCGGTCATGGCATAGGCCTTGGACACACCGTTCACGATCAAAGCCCGGTCTTTCAGGTTCGGGCACCCCTTTGCGAAGGAAATGAATTCGCGATCATCAAACAAAATGTGCTCGTAGATTTCATCTGACAATACCAATACATTGGGATGGCGCTCCAAAACTTCGCCAAGCGCGCGGAGCTCCGCAGCAGAATAGACAGCACCTGACGGGTTGCCCGGCATATTAAGGAACAACCACTTGGTTTTGGGGGTTATGACCTCTTCAAGGATTTCAGGGGTCAGTCGGAAACCGGTTTCGCTCGGGCATTGCGGAACAACGGGCGTGCCCCCCAATAGCTTTACCATTTCAGGGTATGACACGAAATACGGAGCAGGAAGGATCGCCTCATCGCCATCTTCAAGCGTTGCCATTAATGCGTTGAAAATGATCTGCTTGGCTCCATTGGAGACAATGACTTCGTCGATACTGTAATCAAGACCGTTTTCACGGCTGAACTTGCGACAGATCGATTCACGAAGTTCCGGCATACCAAGAGCTGCTGTATAAAGCGTATTGCCATCAAGTGCAGCCTTGTGTGCTGCATCGATCACGTGTTTCGGGGTCGGGAAATCCGGCTCACCAAGACCGAGATCGATAACATCGATACCTGATGCCCTAAGCGACTTGGCGGCCTGCGAAACAGCCATGGAGGCCGACGGTTTTACAACCGACAAACGGCTTGCAAGATAACTCATTTCTGTTCCCCGGTGATGTAACCTTTTTTAATATCCGCTTCGCGGTCGCTTAATGGACGATCTTTAGGGTTGCCAAATCCACCGCCACCTGGGAGCTCCAAAATCAGCTTCCGACCAGCCGGCACGTGCTGCCAGCCTTTCGGGCGCAATTTGGTACCATCATCAAGTTTGACAACGCCCGGTGCCCCCGGCTCGCCCCCATCACGGCCACGTGCCGGGGTCGAAATACGGTCAAACATGGCCGAAAAATCAAACTCATGACCTTCGGCCGGTGCGATTTCAATAATTTGGCCCAGGCCCCCGCGGTACTGACCATCACCGCCTGAATCCGGACGCAGCTCCTTACGCCAAACGACAATCGGGCCAGTGTGCTCGGTTGCCTCGATCGGCATGGTATGGACACCGGATGGGAATGCAGTTGCTGACAGGCCATCAAGGGTCGGGCGGGCGCCCATACCCCCGGAATTGAACATCAGAACTTCTGAATGGCGACCTTCGCGACCTTCCTGCGGACGGACGGAGATATGAATATTCCAAAGCGCTGCTGCGCCTTCTGCCTGAATTTTGCCTGGCATTGCTTTTGCCATGCCACCAAGCACAAGGTCAGGAACCATATGACCAATCACATGACGCAGGGATACCGGTGCCGGTCGTTGTGCATTCAGGATGTTGGTCGGCGAACTGACGGTAAAAGCAGCAAGCGACGCAGAGTTGTTCGGAATATCTGGTGCGACGACGCATTTTACGGCGTAGCACGCATAAGCCTTGGTGTAGATCATGGGCACGTTGATGCCCCATTTGCTCATGCCCGACGAACCAGCAAAATCGACGTTAATAACGTCATCGGAAATCGTGATCTTGCTTGCAAGCAGGATCTGGTCGTCATAGCCGTCGGTGATCATTTCATTTGACCACTCGCCTTTAGGCAGAGATGCAATACGTTCCATCATCGCCGCGTGGGTACGCGAGAAGATAAACTCCCCCAACGTGTCCAGATTATCAAGCCCGATTTCATCAAGCATCTCAACAAGGCGCTTGTGGCCGACATCGTTACATGCTGCCAGCGAATAGAAGTCGCCAATCACCTGATTTGGCTCACGAACATTGAGACGCAGGATCTTGAGAAGGTCCATGTTCACATTGCCGCGTTCGGCAAATTTCATAATCGGGATCTGGATACCTTCTTCGTACACAGATTTTCCATCTGCGCCAAAGCCACGACCGCCAACATCGACCACGTGGGCTGTACACGCAAAGAAGCCGATCAACTCCCCATTTTTGAAAGACGGCGAGACCATCGTTATGTCGTGCAGGTGACCCGTTCCTTTCCATGGATCGTTGGTGACATAGGTGTCACCTTCAAACATGTTTTCTCGCGGAATTTCTGCAATAAACTGAAGAACTGCTTCAGCCATGGTGTTGACGTGACCGGGCGTACCAGTCACTGCCTGTGCCAACATCTTACCTTTGGGGTCAAAGACACCCGCCGAAAGGTCCCCTGCCTCACGAACCGATGTCGAGAAGGCCGTGCGCAGTAAAGTCAGTGCCTGTTCCTCAACAACCGAAATCAGGCGGTTCCACATGACCTGCATACGTATTTCGTTGATGTTGCTCATGCTGCAAGTCCTTTCCGCACAAGAAGAATGGTACCGTCATGCTGAATGACGGCATTGAATGGCGAGGTCACAACTGTTGACGTTTCTTGTTCGACAATGACGGCAGGGCCGGCGACGCTATCACCAGGTTTAAGGTCCGAGCGCTCGACGATTGCGGTGTCGCAGAATTCACCACTGACCGGATCAAACACATTGCGTGATTCCGTGGCCGGAACCTCGGTGCCGACAGAAACGAGAGAAACGGTTTCGGGTTCAACCTGAACTTCCTGGGCTTTCACAGACCAAGTCACGAATTCAATCTCGGGACCTTCGACAGCCCGCCCAAAGAACTCCGCGTATTTTTCACAGAATGCATCAGCGATCATGGCCGCATCGTCGGCGGTGAAGTCACGATCCGGCAACGATACCGGGATCTCCCAGCCCTGACCGACATATCGCATGAACGCAGTGACTTCGCGGTCAACCGGCCCAGAGGTACCCGCCCGGGTAAATCCTTCGGCAGTAGTCTTGAGTTCGCCAAGCATCGCATTGAGCGCAGATGCGTCAAATTTCGATAGACGCATGATCTGCGACGACAGTGCTTCGTAGCCAAACGGCGCCTTCAGGAAACCAATTGCCGATCCAACACCGGCACCATTAGGGATCAAGCAGCTATCGACATTCAACTTTTCACAAAGTCGAGCAGCGTGAAGTGGTGCTGCGCCACCGAAAGCAATCATGGTGTTGTCGGAGATGTTCTTGCCATTCTCGACCGCATGCACACGGGCCGCATTAGCCATGTTTTCATCAACAACTTCACTGATGCCAAACGCAGCACCATCGGCCGTTAGCCCCAGTTTAGAACCAACCTCTGTAACAATCGCCTCCGATGCACTATCGGTCGAAAGTTTGATTTTGCCGCCGGCAAAGTTGTCCGGATCCAGTTTGCCCAATACAAGATCAGCATCGGTAATCGCTGGGCGCTCGCCACCGCGCTGATAACACGCAGGACCGGGTTCGGAGCCTGCCGATTCAGGACCGGCCTGGATACGCCCCATCGCATCCACCCACGCAAGCGATCCGCCTCCGGCACCGATTTCAATCATCTCAATAACCGGAATAGAGATCGGCATCCCCGACCCTTTGCAGAATCGATAAGTTCTGGCGACCTCAAAGGTTCGTGCCGTATGGGGTACAAAGTCTTCAATCAAACAGATTTTGGCTGTTGTGCCGCCCATATCGTATGAAACAACATGGTTGATATCGAAACGCCGCGCGATATCCGCTGCAAATATCGCCCCGCCTGCAGGCCCGGATTCAACCAGTCGAACCGGGAATTCCGCTGCGGTTTCCACAGAAACCAGACCGCCACCGGAATGGATCATGAAGACCGAACATTTGGCCCCCATTTCCTTGAGACGATCTTGCAGACGGATCAGGTAATCCTGCATCTGCGGGCGCACATAGGCATTTGCACAGACTGTGTTGAAACGTTCGAATTCGCGCATCTGCGGGGAGACTTCAGACGAAATTGAAATCGGCACAGATACTTTACGTTCAAGAATTTCCCGTGCCTGACGTTCATGCGCAGGATTCATGTAAGAATGTATAAAGCCGATCGCCACTGCCCCAAAATCGCCTTCTACGATTTTGTCAGCAATTTTTTCGAGGCGGGCGATATCAAGCGGAGCGAGTTCTTTGCCCTCAGCACTGATTCGACCTGTTACAGTGAAACGGTCCTCACGCGGAATAAGCGGGGTCGGCAGAACCAAATCAAGGTCATACTGCTCGAAGCGGTTTTCCGTCCGCATTTCGATTACGTCACGAAAACCTTCGGTCGTGATAAGGGCTGTCTTTGCGCCACGACGTTCGATTAGCGCGTTGGTCGCAAGCGTCGTCCCGTGAATGATCAGATCAATATCTGATATCGAGATCCCCGCATCGGCGGTCACGATTTCGATCCCGTCGAGAATTGCCTGTTCTGGCGCGGTGTAGTTGGTCAGCACTTTTGTTGAAAAGAGTGCACCTCTGACATCCAGTGCGATATCGGTAAAAGTCCCGCCGATATCTGCTCCTAAACGAATTTCCTGACTGTTGCTCATGCTTTTTCCTTTGCAGCGAGTGCTGACTGACGCATCTGGGTCAATGTTTGCCTTGGCGTAAGCGCCTCCGGCGAAATGTTAAGATCAAGAAGGGCACCGGTTTTTGACGCTTTTGCACGTTCAAAGGCGGCGGCAAAATCGTCGGTCGTTTCAACGCGCTCTGCGTGATAACCATACGACTGTGCCAGTTTGACAAAGTCCGGATTTTCCATCGTCGTGCCAGAAACGCGGGCCGGATAGTGGCGCTCCTGATGGGCACGAATGGTGCCGTAAACACCGTTGTTCAACAGAAGAATGATCGGCTGAGCACCGGCCTGCATTGCTGTACCGAGTTCCTGGCAGTTCATCTGAAAATCGCCATCACCGGCGAAACAGACGACCGTACGATCAGGGAAAGCAACTTTGGCAGAAACAGCAGCCGGGACGCCATACCCCATTGCACCTGACTGCGGTGCAAGAAGGCGTGCCTTGGTTCCGAATTTAAAGAACTTGTTCGGCCATACGGTAAAGTTGCCCGCACCATTGGTCAGAATGACGTCATCGGGCAACACATCACGCAGGTATGCCGTGACTTTACCCATGTCGACTGGCGAGGGCAGGTCTGGTAGCTCGAAGCTTGCTTCAAATGCAGCCCGCGCATTTTCGCGCCATTCTGCCCACCCACCGGAAACGGGTGAAAGTTCTTTAGCAAAGGCGTTCGGGCCTGAATGAATGCCAAGGAATGGCTGATAAATCTTGCCGATTTCCAGATCTGAGCCATGAACGTGAATGAGCTTCTGGGTCGGGACCGGGACGGAAAGCAGGGTATAGCCATCCGTGGTGTTTTCCCCAAAGCGCACATTCAGCGCCAAAATCACATCCGCATCTGTCAGCAAATTCCGCACGTGCGGAGGCATTCCAACGCCTGCTTCGCCACAGAACACATTCGAAAAGTTGTCGAACTGGTCCTGATAACGGAAAGCTGAAATGACCGGAATATCGGACTCCTCGGCGAATGCCTGCAGCGTCTTGGCACCAGCTTCCTGCCAGTTACATCCCCCAATCAAAATCAACGGGCGCTTGGCCGACGACAGAATGTCACGTGCCTTGGCAACGGCTGCTGAAGTCGGGGCTGCCTCGGAAATTTCTGCAGCATGGGTCAATGCAGCCTTGTCGGTCAGCGACGTCAGCATGTCTTCGGGAAGGGCGATAACAACCGGCCCCGGGCGCCCCGTTATCGCAACAGTCCATGCGCGGGCCAGGATTTCAGGGATGCGTTCGACATCATCGATTTCAACCGCCCATTTGGCGACAGTCCCGAAAGCAGCCTTATAGTCGACTTCCTGAAACGCTTCGCGACCCTTCATGTCGGTTCCGACCTGGCCAACGAACAGGATCATCGGTGCACTGTCCTGCATGGCAGTATGAACACCGATGGATGCGTTGGTTGCACCCGGTCCACGCGTGACAAAACAGATACCAGGGCTCCCCGTCAGCTTGCCATAGGCCGCCGCCATAAAAGCAGCACCGCCTTCGTTGCGACAAAGGACATAGTCAAGTTTGCCAACTGTATCGTGTAGCGCATCAAGAACCGCCAGGTAGCTTTCGCCTGGCACACCAAAGCTCTTTACTGCGCCAAGAGCCATCAGGCTTTCGACCAAAAGCTGTCCGCCATTACGTTCCATTATTCAATCCTGTAAACTCGAATGTTATGTCCGATATTCCGACACGGGAAATGCAGGTTCTTTTCGTCAATTCCGCTGCGCGGCCGACAATTTATTGGCAAGCGCCGTTGCCATTTCGGCGAATGATTCCTGTTTCGGATCAATCACGGTAATATTCACCCCCAATGGGGAAACTTCCGCACCCAGTTGCTTTGCAAAGGCTTTGGTTGCTTCACGAACCGTGTTCGATACCAATGGATTGGCTTCTTCCTGCGGCAAAATCATCACCACATCCCCATGCCCCTTGCTGATCATTGACGGCAGCAAGGAATGAGTCAGTTGCAGCGGTGCGGAAAGATTGACCTCAAGCCCCATATCGATATCGGCCTCGCTCAGCCCCAGAAATGTCTCCTTGGTCGGCCAGCGCAAAGCCGCATGGACGAGCACATCAATTGACAAGTCCCGCGAGACGGCTCGAACCTCATCGCGATCGGTCAGATCAATTGCAAGCGGCATCACCCCGAAATCAGCCCGAAGCATATCCAGGACCGATCGATCCCGGCCAAGGGCAAAGGTCCGCCAGCCTGTTTCAGCCAAGGCAATTGCGATTGCTCGCCCAATGCCGCGCGTCGCCCCTGTTACCAGCGCTGATTTCATCTACCGTTCCTCCAGATTTTCGAGAATGATGCACCGCGCCGGAGGTCGGCAAAATCAAGAAAATCCGAGTTTAGACAAGTTATCTTTGAGCTTGATGACATCTGACGATAGAGGTTTGCCAAAAACAGAATTCGCACAAACCACTGATATCAAAACAATTTCTAGGAGAAATTAGCTTTATTCCCCGGCAAAGACATATGCCGTCTTAACCGCTGTATAGAAATCCATCGCAATTGGTCCTTGTTCACGGCTTCCCATACTGGATGACTTACGACCGCCGAACGGAATATCGTAGTCAACGCCTGCCGTCGGAAGGTTGACCATCACCATCCGCCCGCAGATTTACGACGAAATTCCGTGGTATACTTAAGCGACGTGATGCAAATACCCGTCGACAAACAAAACGGTGTGTCATTGGCAACGGCCAATGCTTCGTCAAAGTCGTCAACTTTAATCACCGAGGCACAAGGCCCAAAGATTTCCTCGCGTGCAGACAGCATTTCGTTATCTGCACCGACAAACAACGCCTGGGCTTGGAAATAACAGCTCCGGTCTAGTTGCCGGTCACCGATCACATCGCCCCCCGTCCGAGCGCGCAAGATCGACATAACTGAGGTTCCCCGACAACTGGGTGGACGACACGACCGGTCCGTTCTGCGTTGGGATCCCCAATCCGCAATGCCTTCATCGGGGTTTTGTGCTCCGTAACCCCGACTTATGACAACGCGCGAGCACGCGCGGACACCTATATATGTCGCGTCAGGTAGAAAATCGTTTTTTTGGAAAAGTGGTAGGCCCGGAGGGACTTGAACCCCCAACCAGACCGTTATGAGCGGTCGGCTCTAACCAATTGAGCTACGGGCCCCCAAGACAAAAGTCCGGGTAAAGAAAAGACCGCACCAGATGTCTGGTGCGGTCCCGAAAACTAGCGATTTTCAAGCCAAGGTCAAGCCCGAACGTCGCGTGATTTCTTAATAATCCAGGAACGAACGCAGTTTGCGCGAGCGCGACGGATGCTTGAGCTTGCGCAGCGCTTTTGCTTCGATCTGACGGATACGTTCGCGGGTCACAGAGAACTGCTGGCCAACCTCTTCGAGGGTATGGTCGGTGTTCATGCCAATCCCGAAACGCATACGCAGAACACGTTCCTCACGCGGGGTGAGCGATGCCAGAACCCGTGTGGTCGTTTCACGCAGGTTGGCCTGGATCGCGGCATCCAGCGGCTGAACGGCGTTCTTGTCTTCGATGAAATCGCCCAGATGGCTGTCTTCCTCGTCCCCGATCGGGGTTTCGAGCGAGATCGGCTCCTTGGCGATTTTCAGAACCTTGCGGACCTTTTCAAGCGGCATCTGCAGTTTTTCAGCCAGCTCTTCCGGAGTCGGTTCGCGGCCGATTTCATGCAGCATCTGGCGCGAGGTTCGCACCAGCTTGTTGATGGTCTCTATCATGTGAACCGGAATACGGATCGTGCGAGCCTGGTCGGCAATAGAACGCGTGATCGCCTGACGGATCCACCAGGTCGCATAGGTCGAGAATTTATACCCACGGCGGTATTCGAATTTGTCCACCGCCTTCATCAGGCCGATATTGCCTTCCTGAATCAGGTCAAGGAACTGAAGACCACGGTTGGTATATTTCTTGGCGATCGAGATCACGAGACGCAGGTTGGCCTCGATCATTTCCTTTTTCGCACGTCCAGCTTCACGTTCGCCCTTGTTGACCACGCCGTAAACGCGGCGGAATTCGCCAATCGGAAGGCCGACTTCTGCCGAAACACCACCAACGCCTTCGCGCAGGTTGGCGATTTCTTCGGAATAGCGTTCAACAAAGTTTTTCCAGCCTTTGCCCGGCAAGCCACCAACGCGTTCCATCCAGTTCGGGTCAAGTTCATGGCCCTGATACTGCTTGATGAAGTCCGGACGCTTGATCTTGCAACGGTCGGCAAAGCGCAGAAGCTTGCCTTCAAGGCCGAGCAAACGGTTGTTCAAACCGGTCAGATGATCAAGAAGTTCTTCAATGCGGAAGTTGTTCAGGTGAACATCTTCCATCAGATCGACCATCTCGTTCTTGAGCTTGTTATAGCGCTTCTCGGTTGCTGCCGGAACGGCTTCACCCTTATTGAGCGCCACCAGGCGCTGTTCCTGCGCCTTGTGCAATTTCTCATAGGTCTTGGCGATCAGCTCGAACTTCTCGAGAACCTGCTCGGTCAGTTCCTCTTCCATTTTGGAAAGCGAAACATTGACCTGCTCGTTCTCGTCATCATCGTCGTCTTCGCCGTTGCCCTCGCCTTCTTCGCCTTCGGATTTCTCGGACTCGTCGTCGTCTTCGTCCTCGTCTTCCTCCGCCTCATCGGTGAGGCCTGCGGGGGTCTCGGTTTCGGCTTCTTCATCGTCGTCGTCATTGGCCGATTCAAAGCTTTCGACATCGGCTTCTGCGTCGACCTCGGTATCTTCTTCCTCTTCGCCCTCGGCCGCGGCAATTTCCGCTTCCGGGCCACCGCCATAGGTGGTCTCGAGGTCAATGACATCACGCAGCAAAAGTTCGCCAGCCTGAAGCTGATCATGCCAGTTCACAATCGCACGAATGGTCAGCGGGGATTCGCAAATCCCGCCAATCATCATATCGCGACCGGCTTCAATACGTTTGGCAATGGCGATTTCGCCTTCGCGCGACAGCAGTTCAACACTGCCCATTTCGCGCAGATACATACGTACCGGGTCATCGGTCCGCCCAACATCCTCTTCGGAGATGTTGCCACGCGGATCGGCTTCGGCATCGTCGCTGTCATCATTGTCGTCGGCTTCGTCGCCATCGATAACGTTGATGCCCATCTCGTTGAGATTGCTCATCACGTCTTCGATCTGCTCCGAGGAGAAATGCTCGGATGGCAGGGCCGCGTTCAACTCATCGACCGAGATGTGGCCTTTCTCCTTGCCTTTGGCAATGAGCTTTTTAATGGCCGCTTTATATGTATCGAGAAGAGGTCCGTCTGCGTTTTCAGAAGAGTTCTTTTTCTCTTCAGCGTTCGAAGTCTTAGACGACATCTATTCCCCGTTTCCCGCTGGGTACGTTCGTACCGTTGTTGTCCCAAGCGCCGTGTCTTTCAGCGCAAATCACAAATAGCCCGATCGCCGACCCAGATCACACATTGATCCAGAATCAGTCGTCGAGCTTAAACACTTTCTCCCGGCGTCGAGCGAGATCTTCTCGGCGATGAGAAAATCTCTCCCACTCTTCCTCGCTGGTATCTGCTGCCAACTGTCGGACGGCGTATTTTGCCTCTTCGTCCTCCAGGGAGCTTACAGCCATGGAAAAAACCTGCTTCCAACCCGTCAGGGCCCGTTCAAGCGGCGTTTCGGGCTTGGCGAAAGCAGCGTGCGCGATTACTTCCGCACGAACCACCCGCAAAACTGTCTCTGACAGCCCGTCGCGCTCCAAATGGGCCTTGATCGTTTCGCAATCAAGTCCAGGATCATCGTCAAGCAGCTTTAAGACGGCCCGACGAAGATTGTCAAGCGCGGAGTCTGCACAACTATAGATTCCGAGCTGTTCACCGATCTCGTCATGCAAGGCAGGATGATTGATCAGCGTCAGCAAAAGAATGGAGTCCTGCAGGTCGCGCTTCTTTTGCATGGGCGGTCGCGACATGCCCGGCACCGCTTTACCGGCCGGACCCCAGAAATGGTCATTTTTTCCGCGCTTGCCACCCCAGGCGGCTTTTTTATTTTGAAAACCACCTGAATATCCCGACCGATTTGCTGCCTTGCCGCCCCGATCACCCTTGAACAGTTTCCAGATACGATCCCGAAACATCGCATTATATTGTGACCGCACCGCTTCATCAGCGATCACGGATATCCGCTGATTGATCGTAGCTTCGAGTGCCGCCCGTCGTTCGGGGGTATCGATCTTGTGCGTCCCCACATCCATGCGCCAAACGAGTTCGGCCAATGGCACTGCGTGATCAATGATCTTGCTAAAACTGTTAAAGCCATCCGGGGCCGCCATCAGGCTATCTGGGTCCTCGCCTTCGGGCAGGATGGAAAACAGCAGTGACTTGCCCGGACGCAGGATCGGCAAAGCGCGTTCGGCCGCACGCACAGCCGCACGTTTCCCGGCGTCATCCCCGTCCAGACACAGGATCGGCTCGTTGGTCATTTTCCAAAGCTCACCGATCTGTTCTTCTGTCACAGCTGTGCCAAGCGGGGCCACCGCCCCGCGAAAGCCCGCACGATGCAGGGCAATCACATCCATATAGCCTTCGGTGACAATGATCGGCGCGTCCTGGCGCGATGCTTCACGCGCCTGCGGCAGGCCATACAGCAACCGCCCCTTGTGAAACAGCGGGGTGTCCGGGCTGTTGAGGTATTTCGGCTTGCCATCACCCATGACGCGACCGCCAAAGGCCACCACCCGTCCGCGACGATCCAGGATCGGGAACATCACCCTGCCCCGGAACCGGTCATAGCTTTGCCGGCCGCTATCTTCGGGCTCAATCAGAAGCCCGGCCTCTACCATCAGCTTTTCGTCGATCTCTTCGCGTTTAAGGGCTGCCTTCAGCGCCCCGCGATTATCCGGGGCATAGCCCAGCCGGAACTCGCCCATCGTCTGATCATCCAGACCGCGCTGACGGAAGTAATCCAACCCTTCCTTGCCTTCAGGCATGCGCAACATGCGTTCGAAAAACGCGCAGGCTGCTTCCATGACCTCGTAAAGGGTTTTGGCCTTCTGTTCGCGTTCCTGGGCTTCGCGCGACTGTTTGGGGACATCCATACCGACCTGATTGGCCAGCACCTCGACCGCCTCGACAAAGGTCAAGCCTCTGGTATTCATCACAAAACTGATGACGTCGCCGTGCGCCCCGCAGCCAAAGCAGTGATAGAAACCCTTTTGCTCATTGACCGTAAAGGACGGGGATTTTTCAGAATGGAACGGGCACAGTCCGGAATATTCCCGGCCGCGTTTGATCAGCTTCACCGATGACCCGACGACATCCGCCAGTCCCACCCGTGCCCGCAGGTCGTCAAGAAACGACTGGGGAAAGCTCATGTGTGCCCCGTTCCCGTAGTGTCACAGCGTGGCGCTGCGACTGTGTTGATTGGTCCCTGCCCCATCCCTGATGCTTGTTTGTTGTTGTGTATCAGGTCTTGGGACGACGAAAGCCGGACGATTTTACACGCCCGGCTTCCAAATTACAGTGCGCTGTTGCGATTAACCCAACAGTTTCTTGGCAACACCGCCGGCTTTGCCGAAATCCATCGTGCCGCTGTACTTCTCGCGAAGGGCTGCCATGGTGCGGCCCATATCTTTAAGGCAGGTCGCACCGATATCCGAAACGGTGCCGCGCACGGCCTCTTCGATTTCGTCGTCAGACAGCTGGGCTGGCAGAAACTTTTCGATCACTTCGATCTCTTTGGCTTCCTGCTCGGCCAGTTCCGGGCGGTTGCCCTTGGTGTACATTTCAATGCTTTCACGGCGCTGCTTTACCATCGCCTGAAGCAGATTGATGATCTCGTCATCTGAAATGCCGTCCGTGTTGCCATCGCTCCGTGCGGCAATATCGCGTTCCTTCAGTGCTGCCAGAATGAGGCGCACGGTGGTTACGGAGCAGGCATCCTTTTCAAGGACGGCCTTCTTCAAAGCGTCATTAAGCTGCGATCGCAGCATGGCTCATCTCTGATTCTGTGGAAGAAAGGAGCGAACATACCGCAAAACGGCATTTGACGCAAAGAAAACGTTAACGACTAAACTATTGATTTTATTAATAAAATAAAAGTTTAGATGCGTCCTTGACATGCCATGGCGACTCCCGTAGACATCCGCCAATTTGCCTGCCGGGATCACGCTTTGCCCCGCTTTCCGCACACCTTGC
Organism: Thalassospira sp. HF15; assembly: GCF_011806525.1. Lineage (GTDB taxonomy): Bacteria > Pseudomonadota > Alphaproteobacteria > Rhodospirillales > Thalassospiraceae > Thalassospira. The sequence continues at coordinate 39,198 of NZ_JAAVKI010000003.1, forward strand.
TGACACCCTTTGTGCCGTCGGCTGATTTTGCTGGAAACCACTTGGCGCGTCTGCATGGCCGGTATGCAGGTTAAAAGCAGCCGTTTTTGTCGGCCTGCGCAGAAATATTATATATAAAAAGACTCCATGTTTCACCGTGGAAAAACCGAAAGGACATTTGCCAATGTCAGCGCCCACGCACACCCCGCCACCTGGTGCTTCTGCCGTTCTGGTTCTTGCAGATGGTTCAGTTTTTTGGGGACGCGGCGTCGGGGCCCGAGGAGAGGTCGTTGGTGAAGTCTGCTTCAACACTTCGATCACGGGCTATCAGGAAATCATGACCGACCCGTCTTATGCCGGTCAGATGATTACCTTCACCTTCCCCCATATCGGCAATGTCGGCACCAACGACGAAGATATCGAAAACGCCAAACCGGTCGCCCTTGGCTGCATCCTGCGCCAGGACATAACCGATCCGTCAAGCTACCGTGCCCGGAAACACTTCAACGACTGGCTGGCCGAACATGGCCGGATCGGGATCGCCGGTGTCGATACCCGCCGCCTGACCAAACGCATCCGGACCGAAGGCGCGCCAAATGGCGTGATCTGCCACAGTGCGGATGGCACCTTTGATATCCCGGCCCTGATTGCCAAGGCCAATGACTGGCCGGGCCTTGAAGGCATGGACCTTGCCAAGGACAACAGCTGCACCACCGGTTACGACTGGGACGAGGCCCTTTGGACGCGCGAAGGCGGATACGGCAAGGTCGGCAATGCCAAGCACCATGTCGTCGCCATCGACTACGGCGTAAAGCGCAACATTCTGCGCAACCTCGCAAGCCTTGATTGCAAGGTCTCGGTCGTTCCGGCAACCACTTCGGCTGATGAAATCCTGGCGATGAACCCGGATGGCGTCTTCCTGTCAAACGGTCCCGGGGATCCGGCGGCAACTGGCGAATACGCAGTGCCGACCATCAAGACCCTAATCGACAGCGGCAAGCCCGTCTTCGGGATTTGCCTGGGTCATCAGATGATGGCGCTCGCCCTTGGCGCGAAAACCTTGAAAATGGATGTCGGCCATCGCGGTGCCAACCACCCGGTCAAGGACACCACCACCGGGATTGTCGAAATCACGTCTCAAAACCACGGCTTTGTCGTCGACAAGGACAGCCTTCCCGACAATGTCGAAGCAACGCACTTCTCGCTGTTTGATGGATCGCTTGCGGGTCTTCGCCTGAAAGACAAGCCGGTCTTTGCGGTTCAGTATCACCCCGAAGCATCACCGGGGCCGCATGACAGCCACTACCTGTTCAAACGTTTCGTTGGTCTGATCGAGGACGCAAAAGCCTGACCCGATAATCAGGACACGCCCAAGATTACGCGATTAACGGACTTAAACGAGGCGGTGCTGCAATCGCGCCTGCCCTTGCGAAAAGCGGAAAACGACATGCCGAAACGTACAGATATAAAATCAATCCTCATCGTCGGTGCTGGCCCGATTGTTATTGGTCAGGCTTGCGAGTTTGACTATTCCGGAGCCCAGGCCTGCAAGGCCCTGAAGGAAGAAGGCTACCGCGTCATTCTGGTCAACTCGAACCCGGCGACCATCATGACCGACCCGAACCTGGCCGATGCGACTTATATCGAGCCGATCAAACCGGACATGGTTGCCAAAATCATCGAAAAGGAACGCCCGGACGCGATCCTGCCGACCATGGGTGGCCAGACGGCCCTTAACACGGCCCTTGCCCTGCATGATGACGGCACGCTTGAGAAATACGGTGTCGAGATGATTGGCGCGAAAAAGCACGTCATCGAAAAGGCCGAAGACCGCCAGCTGTTCCGTGAAGCCATGGACAAGATCGGTCTTGAGAGTGCGCGCTCGGCCATGGTCCGCACATTTGAAGATGCGGTCAAGGCACTCGAAGTCACCGGTCTTCCGGCGATTATCCGCCCAAGCTTCACCCTTGGTGGCGAAGGCGGCGGCATTGCCTATAACCGTGAAGAGTTCGAACAGATCGTGCGCAATGGTCTGGCGATCTCGCCAACCCATGAAGTGCTGATCGAAGAATCCATTCTCGGCTGGAAAGAGTATGAGATGGAAGTCGTCCGCGACAATGCGGATAACTGCATCATCATCTGCTCGATTGAAAACGTCGATCCGATGGGCATTCATACCGGGGACTCGATCACTGTTGCCCCGGCTTTGACCCTGACCGACAAAGAATACCAGATCATGCGCGACGCATCGCTTGCCGTGCTGCGCGAAATCGGTGTGGATACCGGCGGCTCGAACGTTCAGTTCGCGGTCAACCCGGATGATGGCCGTCTGATCGTCATTGAAATGAACCCGCGGGTGTCGCGGTCCTCGGCCCTGGCATCCAAGGCGACCGGCTTCCCGATTGCCAAGATCGCTGCCAAGCTTGCGGTTGGCTATACGCTTGATGAGCTTGATAACGACATCACCGGTGTCACCCCGGCCTCGTTCGAACCGACCATTGACTATGTCGTCACCAAGATCCCGCGCTTCACCTTTGAAAAGTTCCCGGGCGCCAAGCCGCTTCTGGGCACTGCGATGAAATCTGTCGGTGAAGCCATGTCGATTGGTGGCTGCTTTGCCGAAAGCCTTCAGAAAGGTCTGCGTTCGATGGAGACCGGGCTTACCGGCCTTAACGAAGTCAAGATTGAAGGCGCCCCGGACAAGGGTGCAATCCGCGCCAAGCTGACGCAGCCGATCCCGTTCCGCGTGCTGTATGCGGCGCAGGCCTTCCGTCATGGCCTCACCCTTGAAGAAATCCAGGGCGCGACAAAGTTCGACCCTTGGTACCTCAAGCAAATCGAAATGCTGGTCGCCGAAGAAGAAAAAGTCCGTACCAACGGCATTCCGAGCGACAAGCAGGAACTCCTGCGCCTCAAGAAACTTGGCTTCTCGGATGCACGCCTTGCCGAGTTGGCGGGCAAGGACGAAGATGCTGTCCGTGCGGATCGTCAGGCCCTTGGCCTGCGTCCGGTTTACAAGCGCATCGATACGTGCGCGGCCGAGTTTCCGTCGCGCACTTCATACATGTATTCCATGTATGAAGGCGATGGCTTCTTCGAACCGGAAAACGAAGCCGAAGTCACCGATCGCAAGAAAGTCATCATTCTCGGTGGCGGCCCGAACCGTATCGGTCAGGGCATCGAGTTTGATTACTGCTGTGTACACGCGGCCTATGCCCTTCGCGAAGCAGGTATCGAAGCCATCATGGTCAACTGCAACCCGGAAACGGTTTCGACTGACTATGACACCTCGGATCGTCTGTATTTCGAGCCGTTGACCGCCGAAGACGTGATCGAGCTTTGCCAGCTTGAACAAAGCAATGGCGAGCTGCTTGGCGTGATTGTTCAGTATGGCGGGCAGACCCCGCTGAAGCTTTCCGCAGCCCTTGAAACAGCAGGCATTCCGATCCTCGGCACCAGCCCGGACAGCATTGACCTTGCCGAAGACCGCGACCGGTTCCAGGAACTGATCAACAAGCTTGGCATGAAGCAACCGGCCAACGGCATCGCCCGTTCGGTCGACGAAGCGGTCAAGATCGCCGAAAGCATCGGTTATCCGATCGTCATCCGCCCAAGCTATGTTCTGGGTGGCCGCGCGATGGAAATCGTGCACACCACCGAGGATCTTCTGCGCTACATGCACGAAGCGGTTCAGGTCTCTGGCAAAAGCCCGGTTCTGATCGACAGCTTCCTGCTTGATGCGATTGAAATTGACGCCGATGCAGTGTCAGACGGCGAAAACGTCTTTGTCGCCGGCATCATGCAACACATCGAAGAAGCCGGTATCCATTCCGGGGACTCGGCCTGCTCGCTGCCGCCCTATTCGCTTGATGACGCCATGATCGAACGCCTCAAGGCCCAGACCGTTGAGCTGGCCAAGGCGCTTGACGTGGTCGGCTTGATGAACGTTCAGTTCGCAATCAAGGATGACGTGATCTATCTGATCGAAGTCAACCCGCGTGCATCACGTACCGTACCGTTTGTTGCCAAGGCAACCGGCAACCCGATTGCAAAAATCGGTGCCCGGATCATGGCCGGTGAAAAGCTTTCTGATTTCGACATCAACGAGGGCCCGTTTGACCATATCGCGGTCAAGGAAGCTGTCCTGCCGTTTAACCGTTTCCCGGGTGTCGACACCCTGCTTGGCCCGGAAATGCGTTCAACCGGCGAAGTCATGGGTCTTGATACCGATTTCGGTCGCGCCTTTGCCAAGGCACAGATGGCAGCCGGTCATACCCTGCCACTTGAAGGCAAGGTGTTCATTTCGGTCAAAAACTATGACAAACCCGCCGCTGTTCAACTGGCGCGCGACGCCATTGCACTTGGTTTTGGCGTGGTTGCGACCCATGGCACGGCACAAGCTCTTGAAAAAGAAGGGCTGGACGTCACCCCGGTCAATAAGGTACAGGAAGGACGTCCCCATATTGTGGACATGATGAAGAACGGCGATATCAAGTTGGTGTTCAACACCACCGAGAGCAAACAGGCCGTGGTCGACAGTTTCTCGATCCGTCGCACGGCGCTTACCGATGACATCCCGTACTACACCACTGTCGCCGGTGCCCGCGCTACCTTGCGCGCCATCGACAACCTGAAACGCGGCGCACTTGCAGTCCGGCCCGTTCAGGAATATCTTGGGGACAAGTACTAAGGTTCTTACCCGAACCTGATGGAAGAATTCAGACCGCCCGGCGGGATGCCGGGCGGTTGATTTTGTAGTATCGACCGCTAATAAGAATAGGCTGTGAGCGCGATGGAAAAAGTACCAATGACCCCCCAGGGGCATCAGCGTCTCGAAGAAGAACTGAAGCATCGCAAGTCCGTCGAACGTCTTGAAATCATCAAGGCCATCGCGGATGCCCGCGAGCATGGCGATCTTTCGGAAAATGCCGAATACCATGCCGCACGCGAACGCCAAAGTTTCTGCGAAGGTCGTATTGCCGAGCTCGAAGACGTCCTGAGCCGCTCCGAAGTCATCGACGTGCCGTCATTGGCCGGCGATGTCGTTAAGTTCGGTGCCAAGGTTGAGCTTGTCGACGAAGACACCGACGAGGAAACCACCTATCAGGTGGTCGGTCCGATCGAAGCCGACATCAATGCCGGCCGTATCTCGACCACATCCCCGATCGGTCGCGCCCTGATTGGCAAGTCGGTCGGTGACTCTGTCGAAGTCACCGTACCAGGCGGCACCAAAAGCTATGAAATTCTGAAGGTCGATTTTTCCTGACCCGGAAATAACTGATCAGCATCAGGGCCCGGGAAATTCCCCGGGCCCTTTTCGTTTCAGAATTTCATCCGAGATGCAGACATAGAAAAAGCCGCGCATATGCCCGGCTTTTTCATTGGTTGGAACGCCTATGCCGCTTTATTCGGATTTGGCCAACTGATCAAGGACCGCCTCAACATTGCGGTTAAGATCGGTTGCCTCAGACCCAAGATGGTCTGCACTTCCAAGCAGCTCTGTCGCAGTATTTCCTGTCTGATCGGTAAGTTCGGACAATTGGTGGATCAGATCCGAAAGGTCTCTGGTCGCATCCACCGTGACATTCAGGCTTTGCGCAATTTCGCGGGTCGCACCTTGCTGCTGGTCCATGGTTGCCGAAATCGTCGCGGCAACTTCAACCAGATCACCGATGGTTTCCGAAACCCCGTTGACCGCCGAAACAGAATCCCCGGTTGCGGATTGAATTTCCGAGATCTGCTGGGCAATCTCGTCAGTCGCCCGTGCGGTCTGGTTGGCAAGGTTCTTGACCTCGTTTGCCACAACGGCAAAGCCTTTGCCTGCTTCCCCGGCACGCGCCGCCTCAATCGTGGCATTCAGGGCCAGAAGGTTGGTCTGGGATGCGATATCGGTAATCAGGTTGACCACCTCACCGATTTTCTCCGCCGCATTTGACAGCCATTCAATCCGCTCACTCGCCGTCGAGGAACGCGATACTGCGTTATCCGTGATTTCACGCGCACGAACGATCTGACGCGAAATCTCGTCCGCGGATGCATTGATCTCTTCAACGGCTGATGCCGCCGACTGAACGTTTCGCGAAGTTTCTTCCGAAGCATGCACAGCCCCGCTAGACGCCTCACGGCCGGTACGGGCGCGATCATCAAGAAGCTGAGCCCGCTGTTGAAGCTGAACGGATTCTGCGTCAACCGCCCCGGCAGATTTCCCGATCATCGAGGTGATCTGTTCGGCCAGTTCACGTTTGAAGTTGTTGCGTTCGATATTGCGCTGTTCACGCAGCTGTTCGTTCTGGGCCAGAAGATCCTGCGCTGCTTTCGCGGCATCCTCAGCTTCACTGCGCGCTGTTTCGGCATTTGCCAGCGTCGCATACAGGCTTTTGCAAGACCAGATCAGAACGCCTGCCTCGACAATCACCACAACCGCATGCAGCACCACCCGGAAGAAATCAGCACCATCCGGGAACACCCAGTACGGGACGACAAAGTTCAAAACCAGGTGATGCAGGGCGATCACGCCGCTCACAACGACAATCGTTCGCCAGCAGACCAGCGCGCCAGCCACAGCCAGGGCTGCAAAGAAATACATGTGAATATCGATCTGCCATTCATGGCCACGGAAGGCATAGACCAGCACCGCGACCTGCAAAATCATGGCAGAGGAAACAATAAACCGCGAAATTTGAGCCTGCGACCCTGCGACGCGACAAACCGCAAACGCAATGGCGGCAAAAACCGCGCTGGCGATCAGCGGAGAGATGGCGTCATTGCTGGCAAAATAACCGGCAACCGCGCTCAGCGGAATATGCACCGCCAGAATGACAAACAATGTCTTGATCGCGTTGGCACGAATTTCAAGTAACTTTTCCATAGGTGTCCACCCAAATATCAGAAGGCTTTATTATTTTCTTCCGCATCGAAACAGGCCGATGCGACAAGCGGCGACAAAGTAAACAAGGCGCCGAAATCTCCGGCTTCGGGCACCGCGCCGTCATCGCGAACAACGACAGCCATATGTCCAAAGCCCCCAAATCTCGCAACGCGACCACCGGAAGCCCCGACCCGTTCGAGGATTTCCTCTTCACTCATGGAAAACGGAAACACCATTCCGACCCCAGAAAGGGAGTCCGAAGGACGATAAGACAGAATCACCAGCAACATCACACCGGCAACCGCAAACAGGATGGTCGGCAGAATCCCGCTCCAACCGTCTTCCTCAACGGGTTGAACTGGGCTGGCTTTGATATCTTTTTGAAACGCTTCCAATTATTATCCCAAGAGATAGATAATATCCCATTCGTATAGGTAGTGATTACTTATGCCCTTGAGACGTTGCTGACAAGGGCCGTCGTCCATACGTTTAGAAACCGGCACTTGGCACACTCGCCACGTGACCCCGCCAAATGCCTGTTTTTCAGTCTGTTTTACGACCTGGACCCGATTTGGATCACAGTTTCTGTGCGATGCATGGCTCCATTGCCAGACAGGCATAGCGCGCATGCAACATGTATAGGTTTTGGACGTGATGCCTCCCCCTGACCCTTGCAAGGATCACCAAACAAATAAACCGGCGCGAAAAAAGCGCCGGTTTTGCTGTCTCGATCAGGAATGTCAGGTCAGGTGTCGGGGGTCTTTGATCGATCTGCGATCAATCGTCAACGTCGATATCGATCGGAACACCCGGCATGTTCTTTGCCGTACGAATCGACAGGGCCGATTTAACGTGGTTGACGTTTTCGGCAACGGTCAGTTCAGTGGTCAGGAACTTCTGATACTCGTCCCAGCTATGGGAAACGATCTTGAGCAGGAAGTCCATTTCACCGGCCACCATGTGGCATTCTCGGACCTCCGGCCATTCTGCCGCACGGGCTTCGAACGCCCGCAAGTCATGCTCGGCCTGGCTTGCCAACCCAACCATCGCAAACACGGTTACATTATAACCAAGTGCCTGGGCATCAACTTCGGCATGATAACCCTGAATGAAGCCGGTTTCTTCGAGTGCGCGCACACGACGCAAACAGGGGGGCGCTGAAATACCTGCACGGCGTGCAAGTTCCACATTGGTCATGCGGCCATCTTCCTGCAGATCGCGCAAAATTCTGCGGTCGATCTTGTCGAGTTTGACCCGTTGCATTTATTCCTCGATTCTGTGCGCGAAAGTTACCCCGATTGAAACAATATTACAGCGAGGCAAGTTGCTGGCAATAATATAATCGAGGCAAGAATGCAATCGTGTGCTTGGATGCCGTAACTGAAAACCCTGAAAAATCCTGTTTTTGGCTGCTAATCTATCCGGATCCTGCCGGGCAAAGTGCGCACACTGATACGTTCCAAATTCCAGCCGTTGAAAACGTGCAATTTCAACTTGCCGCAAATCGGCATCGTAACGCGCAAACTTTTCCTCTGGCGGTTGCGTCTTTTGCGGTCTCCCCATATGTTCGACGTCAGTTTTTTACTCATCTCGGACATATACAGACACCATGGCTCAGGAACATCAGACCAAAGTCCTCATCATCGGCTCCGGCCCTGCCGGTTACACTGCTGCGATCTATGCTGCGCGCGCCAACCTTGAACCCATGATGGTCATGGGCCTTCAGCCGGGCGGCCAGTTGACGATCACCACCGATGTCGAAAACTATCCGGGCTTTGCCGATGTCATTCAGGGTCCGTGGTTGATGGATCAGATGAAAGCCCAGGCCGAACATGTCGGCACCAAAATGGTGCATGACCTGATCACCGAGGTCGATTTCTCCAAACGTCCGTTCGTTTGCAAGGGCGACTCTGGCGATACCTATATCGCCGAAACCGTCATCATTTCGACCGGTGCACAGGCCCGCTGGTTGGGTCTTCCGGGCGAAGAGAAATTCAATGGTCGTGGCGTTTCAGCCTGTGCGACCTGTGACGGCTTCTTCTATCGCAACAAGCCGGTCACTGTTGTCGGCGGCGGCAACACTGCCGTTGAAGAGGCCCTTTACCTTGCAGGTATCTGCTCCAAGGTCACCCTGATCCACCGCCGCGATGAACTGCGTGCGGAAAAGATGCTGCAGGAACGGCTTCTCAAGCATGAGAAGATCGAGGTTGTCTGGGACAGTGTCGTTGAAGACATTCTGGGCGGCGACGGTCCGATGGATGGTGTTGAAGCGGTGCGTGTGCGCAACGTCAAAACCGACGCACTGCTGGATATCCCGGCGGATGGCTTCTTTGTAGCCATTGGTCATGACCCGGCCACCGCCGTCTTCAAGGAACAGGTCGAAATGGATGACGAGAACTATATCCTCGTCAAGCCGGGCACGACCCTGACCAATGTCGAAGGCGTTTATGCTGCAGGCGATGTCACCGACAAGGTTTACCGTCAGGCGGTCACAGCGGCCGGAATGGGCTGCATGGCCGCCCTTGAAGCCGAAAAATTCATTGCAGAGCAAGAAGCCTGATCTTTCGGCCCAGGATGATCTGAATGACAAAAGGGGATGCTTCCGGCATCCCCTTTTTTAATGGCTCCAACCTGGCGCGATCCCGCTACCAGCCTCAGATTGATCGAAAATCGCAACACGCTTAGCCAATTGCTTTAAAATGTCTTCTTGCAGAAAACGCCACAGGCCTCATATTGATTGAATAATCATGCACTTGGTCAAAGCCTGTGACGCACTTAATAGTGTGGAAACCAAATTGGCCATAAAAGAAGAGAACCATTATCAGGGGTCTGGCGCATCGACCGTGCGCTGGTGATATCTAGGAGCAGGTCTATGGACTGGGACAAGCTGCGTGTTTTTCACGCTGTTGCCGAAGCCGGGAGCTTCACACACGCAGGGGAAAACCTTAATCTGAGCCAGTCGGCCGTCAGTCGACAGATCAGCGCACTTGAAGAAAGCGTGAAAGTCCCGCTTTTCCATCGACACGCGCGTGGCCTGATCCTGACTGAACAGGGTGAGTTGCTCTATCGTACGGCACATGACGTTTTTGCCAAACTGTCCATGGCCGAGGCCCGCATTCGTGAATCAAAAGAACGTCCGAGTGGCCCGCTTAAGGTCACGACAACGGTTGCCTTCGGATCGACTTGGCTGACCCCACGTATCAACGAATTCCTGGAACGCTATCCGGAAATCGAACTGTCGCTGGTGCTGAATGACGAGGAACTCGATCTTGCGATGCGCGAGGCCGATGTTGCCATCCGTATGCAGCCACCTCGTCAGGCCGACCTTGTCCAGCGCCAGTTGATGACGCTGCGCTACCACGTTTTTGCATCGCCCGAATACATCAAACAATTCGGCATGCCCAAAACCCCCGAAGAACTCAAGGATCACCGCCTGATCATCTATGGTGCCGATGCCCGCCCACCGGTTTCGAACGTCAACTGGATGATGGCAACGGCCCAGCAGTTCAAACCGGACATGCGCCCGATCCTGAAACTGAACAACATTTATGGTATTTTCCGCGCGACCGAGTCCGGACTGGGCATTTCCGCCCTGCCTGATTACCTGTTGCCCTCCAACAGCAATCTGGTGCGTATTCTGCCAGAACTCGAAGGCCCAAGCTTCGATGCCTATTTTGTCTACCCGGAAGAACTGCGTCATTCCAAACGCATCGCTGTATTCCGCGACTTCCTGATCGAGGAAATATCAAAGGTCAAGGCGAAGGCAGCAGCGGCAGCAAGTGCAGCCGCCGAAAAATAGGCACACACGCCAAATCACCAAAACTGATCAAACAGCCCGGCCATGTCGGGCTGTTTTCATTTGTGGCAGTAAACGCGGATCACTACCCGCCTCAAATTTTGCCTTGTGATGCAGCCCGGAAATTTCAACCACCAAAGCGCGATTTTAACAAAAGACAATATACACCTAAGCGCGTAACGCGGTAACTGTGCCATAATGTCTTAAAATTGCTGACATTTTATTGTCATGCGTCTGATGCATGGTTGATTTGCCATTATTCAATTTTAAATCCACTCGCAGGCCACCTATATTCACATCATAGGTTGTGAGCAGCCGCACAAGGCGAGACAGCTCCGACTTCCTTGATCTTGGACGATCCGTCTGCCGGAACGATATCCGGTTCGGGAATCTCCCAAAGATTCCCTACGTCTCCCAGACGTAAGCCTCCCTGTTGATCTTGCCGGTAGCTTCCCCGCTACCGGCATTTTTTTGTGCTCATGCACAATCGATCCAGCCTCTCAAAAGTGATCCAATTGAAAATAGTACGATCACATCTTAATTTATTCGTTTATTTTCAATGGTTTACTTCGTTATTTCGGGCTCTTGAAGATTTATGCAGAAAATGCATGGCTGAAAAAGCAATTTGGCAGTGGTCATTATTGTCAAAAACGCTATCTTTCCTCTCGAACCGCAGCGGCAAACGCCGCACCGCGGTACAGAGTTTTCTCCCTGACCGATTATGTCGGTCTTTAGCCGGACGCCCTGTCCGGCTTACCCAGGGCCCTGTGAAGGGTCCTACGTCTCCCAGACGTGAAGCCTCCCTGATAAACTTGCCGGGCACATTTGTTGCCCGGCTTTTTTTTTTGCTTTATCCCTCACCCACCTCCCCACCCAGTGGCCTCGCACGCAGCTGTGATCACCCGTCATCGGATCGCGACTTGGCAAGCGGCGCTTGTCGCTCCACTATGGAGACACTCAATGTGTCCATAAAAGACACCTTCTGAATGATCGGGACACCGGCATCATGAAAAGCACTCTAAGTGCCTTCCTGTTTGGCAAGAATGCCAACAGCCATCTTCCTGAACGCGTGCAAAGCGCGATTGAAAAGCAGCAGTATGAAAGCGAAAAGCTGATCGGCTGGGTACAGCTGTTGCTGGTGACGATTTTTGCAAGCCTCTATGCCATCTCTCCCAAGACCGCAATGTCCGATGGCATCCACCCCGTACCCTGGGCGCTTGGGCTTTATTATCTGTTTACCCTCAAACGCTTGGCGCTGACCTATCGCAACAAATTGACCGACTGGTTTCTGACCCTTTCGGTCATTGCCGATATCGGGCTGTTGATGGTTCTGATCTGGAGTTTTCATATCCAGTACATGCAACCGGCCAGCTTCTATCTTAAAGCGCCAACCGTCCTTTACGTCTTCATCTTCATATCACTGCGCAGCCTGCGCTTTGATCCGCGCTATATCCTGATTGCCGGCGGGGCAGCTGCGGCAGGCTGGATCATCCTGACAGGCTACGTCATCTGGTCAGAGGACGGCAAAAGCATGATCACGCGTGATTATGTGACCTATTTGACCTCAAATGCGATTCTCATCGGGGCCGAAATCGACAAGATCATTGCCATCGTTCTGGTCACAGCCGTTCTCACCATTGCGGTGATGCGCGCCAAACGTTCTTTTATTCGCGCCGTAACCGATGAAATCGCCGCACGCGATCTTTCGCGCTTTGTCTCCCCCGAAATTGCCGATCGCATCACCCATGCCGAACAACAGATCCGCCCGGGTGACGGTGAAGCAGTCAACGCGACAGTGATGTTCACCGACATCGAAGGCTTTTCATCAATCTCTGAAAAACTCGCGCCAAAAGAACTGGCCACCATGCTCAATGAGTATTTCACCGAGACCAATGCTTTGATCTCGCATTTTGGCGGGGTGATCACCCAGTTTGAAGGCGATGCAATGCTGATCACCTTTAACGCTGTGACACCTGATAGCGACCATGCGCTCAATGCCGTGCGCACGGCCCTTGCCATCCAGGATCTCGCAGAACGCCGTATCTACTGCCATGGTCAACACCTCAAGACGCGCTGCGGCATCAATTCCGGTGAAATTGTCATTGGTGCTGTTGGCTCTGAAAGTCGTTTGACCTTCACCGTGCATGGCGACAACGTCAATATCGCCTCGCGGCTCGAATCGCTAAACAAACAGTTTGGCACCTATATTCTTGCCACCGAGGACACCGTCAATGCGTGCGGCAATCATGATGACATCCCGGCATGGGAACCGCGCGGGGACGTAACCGTGCGCGGGCGCGAACAACCGACAAAGATCTTTTCCCTGTCGCCATTGAAAAGTTCTGTATCTGTTTCTGATCATCACACCCAAAGCCCCGCGGCATCTCGCAACTGATAAGCCAATATCCCCATCCTTATCCGCAGCTCGGGACAAATTAAAAGCCCGGGGAGCTGGAAGCTCGCCCGGGCTTTGGGGACAGATGGTCTTGGGGAGACCTGCCGGATGCGCTGCCTTGCCCGTGGGGTACATGACGCTTTTGGGGGAGGTAAAGCGTCTTTTTTCGGGCATCAATGCATCGTGAGGGAGAGCACGACATCGATGTTTTCGCATCCGACAATTAGCAATATGCCTTTGAAATGCGGCTCAAAAATCGGTGATTGGTGACCTTTTTGGGGGCAAATTGGGGCAATTGCGGCATATGAAACCTGCCCTGTGGACGACAGCCGAAAACCGGACAAAAAAGTGGGGCGGGATAAAACCCGCCCCAATCGATTCGGGGTCATCATGGTCTTGGGGAGACCAAGTCAGCCGGGGTATTTCAGGTGGGGGAACAACCTGAAACCATTCGGGCCAGTATCGTGAGGGGGGACAAAGACTGCTGACCACGTCCTCGACTGACAGTTAGGAATATGCCGATAAATCAAGGCGGGAAAACAGGTCACATTAGGCCATTTCAGGGCGAATTGTGTTCCAATAAAGGCACCACAAAAGCAACCCATTGATTTCATTGGATTGGATGAAGGTGTCACCAATCACAATGCTGGAACCACTTAATTTATTGATCACCGGGGCCGAAGCCATTTCACTGCCTTCGCGCAGGTTTGCACCATTTCTGGAACCAGCAATCAAAGCAGCAGATTCGAAATAACCCTACTTTTCGTCATAGAATTACCCTATCGAAAAATATTGAACATTCTATTGGTGTAATTTGGCTGCATCTGTCATCTTCCTGTTAACGCAAAGGAAAACAAAACCCGCTTGGACTGAAAGCGGCGAAAGGAGATAAATCATGCAGATCGATATCGGCATCAATGAATCCAACCGCACCGCAATCGCCGACGGGCTTGGCCGCGTTCTGGCAGACAGCTATGCCCTGTATCTCAAGACCCATAACTTCCACTGGAATGTAACGGGTCCGATGTTCCAGACCCTGCACACGATGTTTGAAGAACAGTACACCGAGCTGGCGACCGCGATTGACGAGATCGCAGAACGTATCCGTTCTCTGGGCGCCTACGCCCCGGCCAGCTTCTCGGCTTACGGCGAACTGACGGCGATCAAGGAAGAAAAAGGCGTTCCCGCTGCCAAGGACATGATCGCCCAGCTGGTCGAGGGCCATGAAACCGTGATCAAGACCGCGCGTTCGCTCTATCCCATTTGCGATAGCTCGGACGATGACGCCACCGCCGACCTTCTGACTGCGCGTATTCAGGTCCACGAAAAAACCGCCTGGATGCTGCGCTCCCTTCTTGAAGGCTAAGCACTTCTTTCTCGCGTCCCCAACGCAAAACGGCCCGGATTTCTCCGGGCCGTTTTTATATATGTGCGTCACAAGGACACCACACCCCTGCGACGCACGATGCCTGTAACCGGGAAAGGAGCAACCCGGTCACCGGGCTGAAAGCAATGATCACTTGCTATGTTTGGCAATCGCCGCACGCGCCGCAGCAACGATGGCAGCACCGTCGACGCCTTTGTCATTCATTTCGGCAATCCAGCGATCAATCACTTCATCAGCCTTGTCGGCGAACTTCGCAGTTTCCTCAGCAGACAGCGTGACCAATTCACCCGACTTGGCAAAGATCTCTTCACCGCGCGGTTCAATCGCATCCCATGCCTCGCCGATGTCTTGGGCGATATTCGAGCCGGAATTATCATCGATAACCTTCTTCAGATCATCCGGCAGCGCCTCGTAGCGATCCTTGTTCATCGCAAACATGAAGACCAGCGTGCCAAACCGAACTCCCTGATCACCTTCGATGGCGTATTTGGTCATGTCCGGGATCTTGAACGGAATGGCAACCTCATGCGGGATCAATGCACCATCCACGACACCAAGTGACAAGGCCTGTGGCAGATCCGGAACCGGCATGCTGACAGGTTGCGCACCCCAGCTTTCAAGCATCCATGCGCCCGTACGCGAAGGTGCACGGAGCTTCATGCCCTCGACATCCGCAAGGCTTTCGATTTTCTTCTCGGTGGTAAAGATCGCCTGTCCGGTATGAACATGGATCAGCAGCGGCTTGATATCATCGAAGTCCTGCGACAGGTGCTCTTCATAGATATCCTGAATGGCCATGTTGGTAATGGCCGCACTGCCGGTATGAACAAACGGCAGCTCAAACACCTCGCTGCGTGGATAGACACCTGGTGTGTACCCAAGTGCGCTCCAGCCCAGATCAACCGCACCATCGCGGATATGGCTGTAAAGTTCGGTCGGCTTGCCGCCCAGCGCCATTGCCGGATAGATCTCGATCTTGATACGACCGTCAGATTGCTCCTCGATCCGCTTGGCCCACGGCTCAAGGAACTTGGCCTGTGCCGTTGCCTTGGGTCCCAGCACATGTTCCAGCACAAAGGTGAATTCGGGTTCGGCCTGCGCGGAAAGCGCACTTGCCAAACAGCCAGCAGCGACTGCTGCCGATACAAACAGGCGTTTTAACATTTTCAACCTCAGACGTTTTCCCTGAAATGCGCCCGATACCCTCGCCCGCTTGGCACGGTTTTCCTGCGATGAACTGGTATCTTGCGCTGATCTCTCTCGACGCCGGCTCCGGCAGCGCATGAAACGCTCCGGAAGCCTGCATTTATTTACCGGCTTATGTATTCGCGGCCAGTGCGCGGTCAATCAGACGCCGTGCACGCACACCGCCCGCATCAATATTGAAGTTCAAAAGCTTCCGCTCCGGATGACGCAGCATATTGGCCTGCTGGCCCTCGACCACTTCAAGATCCTCGTAAAACACCTTGGCCTGCGCATCTTTGATGTTTTGGGTCAGACCGTTATCATCGATGTCAAAGTTGCGCACCATGCCCCAATAATAGCGGCACGTGGTTTCTGTTTCCGGCGTCATGCAGTTCACGACAATGCCAGTGACACCTTTGGATCGGTCACCTTGCTGCGCACCGGTACCGGCAAGCGCAACCCCGACATCAATCATGACATTGGACGGCAGGGTAAAGGTACAAATTTGCCAGCGGTCACAGACTTCCTTCGATTTCAGGTTATTTGCCCAAAACGGCGGCGGTACGATATTTTCCATCCAGCGTTCGACGGTAACGCTTTCATCATCGGACCGCGTCTGGGGCAGGCTTTCAGTGATCTCAAGCTGACCGATGCTGGACGGATGCACATAGGTTTCGTGGCTCAGATCCATCAGGTTATCGACCAGAAGCTCGTAACCGCATTTCACGTCATAGGTGCCGCCATCAAAGACCCAGCCTTCCTCTGACGCGTGCGGGATATCAGGCACCAGTGCCTCGTCGGCCTTTTCCTTATCGCCGATCCAGACCCAGACAAAACGGTCCTTCTCGACCACCGGATAAGCCCGAACACAGGCTTCCGGGTGAATACTTTGCTGGTTTGGCATGTGAACACATGCCCCTTCACCATCAAATTCAAGGCCGTGATAGCCGCAAACCAACCGATCGCCTTCTACATAGCCCTGGCTTAGCGGCAGAAGACGGTGCGGGCAGCTGTCCTCAAGTGCGACCAGTGACCGGTCGGCACGGCGATACAAAACGACATTTTCATTGCAGATCGTGCGCGCGACAGGGGTGCGACCAATTTCGCCATCCCAGCCTGCGACGTACCAGAAGTTACGCAGGAACATTGTTCTCTCCCTTGGCGTCATGCCAAAACGCTTACGTCGAGGTGGAATTCGATCCACCCAGCTTTTTGTTATGTTTCTAACCGTAATCAAATTGGATCCAATTTGGCAAGATGCTTTTTTAATAATTCGAACTGAACTATGATCGCCCGACAATCACCAAAACGGAAACCGGCATGAGCAAACACGGCCAACGCGTCCTGATTACCTTGCGAAAAATGATCGCCAACGGGGAACTTCCGCCCGGCGAAAGGGTTGCCGAAATTCCGATTGCTGAACGGCTTGGCGTATCGCGCACACCGGTCCGGATTGCTTTTCGAACGCTTGAACAGGAAGGCCTGCTACGCAAGGGCGACCGTCGCGGCTATACCGTGCGCGCCATCACCCCGACCGAAATTGCCGACGCCATCGAAGTACGCGGCGTCCTTGAAGGCCTTGCCGCCCGCATTGCCAGTGAACGCGGCATTTCACCGCAGGCGCGCAATCATCTGATTGACTGCCTTTCCCTCGGAGACGCCCTGTTTTCCAAGGGATACCTGACCGATGAGGACATGGAAGCGTATCATGATTTCAACATGCGCTTTCACGACACCATCATCGAATCGAGCCGTAACATCGCGATCGAGGACGCCCTGTCACGCAACAACCACCTGCCCTTTGCATCGGTATCCTCCATCGCCTTTAATCGCGATGACATGACCGGCGAATTCCGCCGATTCAATTTCAGCCATATGCAGCATCACATTATTTTTGATGCCATCGACAACGGTCAGGGCGCCCGCGCCGAAGCACTGATGCGTGAACATGCCAACGCAGCACTCCGCTATACGCAAATCCTTGGTCCAACACAGGATATGCCGGAAAACTTTACCATCATCGAACGCGAAGACGACGCATAACGCACCCCGCCTCTCATTTTCCTGTCCCATCAGGTTTGACAAAATTGGATCCAATTGATCTAATCTGGATCCAGTCAAGCCCACAGACAAACACACCCGGAGCTAATACGGGGGCCTGGGAAGGAAAATCGCCATGCCTGAAGTTACTGTTCAACAGGTCCATGACCTGACCGACCGCATACGCGGTTTTGATCTTGTTGCCGCTAACGGCACAAGCCTGCCGCCCGCTGAACCGGGCGCCCATATCAAACTCACCGTCACCGATACGTCCGGCCAGCCCGTCAAACGGTCCTATTCCATCATCAATCCCGGTGAACCCGACCTGTACCGCATCGCTGTGCTCCGCGAAGAGGACGGCGAAGGTGGATCGCTTTACATGCATCAAAAGGTCAAAACCGGTGATGTCATTGAAATCGACCTACCGCAAAACGACTTCCCGCTGGCCGATGCGGCGGCCAAAACCATCCTGATCGCAGGCGGTATTGGCATCACACCGATCCTTGCCATGGCGACCGCGTTGCAGAAGGCCGGAACGGATTTTGTCCTGCATTATGCCAGCCGCAACCATGCCGACATGGCCCTGATGACAGAGGTGCTTGATGCCGCCAACGGCCGCTGCACGCTTTATTTCGATGGCGGCGAAGCATCACGCAGCATGCCTTTGCCAAGCATCCTTGGCACGCCAGAAGCTGGCAAACATGTTTATGTCTGCGGTCCGGGTGGCCTGATTGATGCCGTGCTTGATACGGCCCGCCGCAATCGCTGGGCGTCGGAGAACGTGCATTATGAACGCTTCACCACCCCCGCCGCCCAACTTGACGACACCAGTTTCGAGGTCCATCTGGCCCAAAGCGGCCAAACCTTCGAAGTACCTGTCGGCAAGTCGGTTCTCGATGTCCTGATCGACGAAGGCGTCGATCCGCTTTACGACTGTAAAAAGGGCAATTGCGGAATCTGCACGTCTGTCGTCGTTGCGCATGACGGCGACCTGTCCCACCGCGACGCCTATCTCAGCGACAGCCAGAAAGCCCAGAACGACCAGATGTGCATCTGTGTCTCCCGCATGCAAAGCGGCGGTCGCCTGACACTTGATCTCTAAACAAAAACGGCCCGGAATTCCCGGGCCGTTTTGCGCACACAAATTCTCGGATCAGGCAAACAGCGGATCAATCAACCGTGCCGCTGCCAAGATCGCCTGATCATGGCCATGCGGCGCCCCGATCATCAGTGCTGCCGGGGCGGCCTCCCCCGCGACCGGCACCGGCATCGACAACGCACAGGCATCCACCAGGTTCAGATAGCTGGTATTGCGCAACATCAGGGCATTGAGGTTGTCAAAATCGGCTTCGACCTCGGCAATCTTTGGCGCCATCTGCGGCAATGTTGGCGCGATCATTACGTCAACATCCGCCATCGCCGCCCCGAACAACGACACAAGATCGGTTCGCTTGGCATAGGCATCAATCACTTCATCACTTGATAGCGTATCGGCAAACTTGATCCGCGACAGCACGCGCGGATCGCCAACAGTTTCAAGCTTTGCCAAATCCTTGGCATAGATCTGGTGCGCTTCAAAAGACACCAGCATTTTGTTGAGGATCGCATTCTTCGCAATGAAGCCAAGATCAATCTCGACCAACTCATGCCCCGCATCTTTAAGACGGGCACAGATCATCGCAAAACCGGACTTCACCCGATCATCAAGCCCATCAACAAACGCATTGACCGGCACACCGATGCGAAGCGTCTTTGATGGATTTTCCAGCGGTGCAACGGTGATGTCCGTCAGGACCTCAAACGCGCAGATGGCCGTTTCAAGATCACCTGCCAACGGCCCCGGCGTATCAAAGCTTTTCGCCAGCGGATGAACACCCTGCCCCGGCACCGCAAGGCGGCTGGGCTTGATGCCATAAAGCCCGTTGATTGCCGATGGAATGCGGATCGATCCGCCCGTATCCGTGCCAAGGGCGATATCAACAATGCCATGTCCAACAGTCAATCCACCGCCCGATGTCGACCCGCCCGGAATACCTTCCGTGTCAAAGATATTGCCCGGCGTGCCGTAATGCGGATTAAGCCCGACACCGGAATAGGCAAACTCGCTCATGGTGGTCCGGCCAAACGGAATGGCCCCCGCCGCCTTGATCCGAGCAACGCATTCGCTATCGGTTTCCGCAGGCGCGCGCCCCTTCAAAAGCTTGGATGCCGCCGTGGTGGCAATTCCGGTCTCGTCATACAAATCCTTGACCGACACCAGCATCCCGGCAAGCGGCGCACCGGGGTTTTGCGCGCAATAGTCTTCGGCTTCACTGGCGGTTTTTAAAATCCGGTCTTCGTCAAGCTCGGTAAAGATCTTGTCTTTCAGATCACCAAGCTGATTGACCTTGTCGATTGCCGCTTTTGCCTTGTCGATCATTGCACCCATCTGGCACCCCGATTTTGTTGTTTTCTGGCGGCGACGGCCCCGTATCCGATCCATCCCGCCAATTGGTGTTTCACTGTCATAAGATGCTGCTTGTGCACGATCAAGGATCAGATCGGCAAATTTCCCCGTACAAGATCACAGTTTCACCACCCGATCACCGAGCCGTGACTTGCCCAAATCGGTTTTTGCACGGACATTAGGATCAGGATCAACGGAGGACACCATGCTGATACGCCGCAAGAAGGGGTGGGAAATCCCCGAAAAAGACGCCACACCAGAATCGATCTATAAGAACCGCCGCCAGTTCCTCAAGGGGATCGCGGCTGGCTCGATTGGCGCGACAGCATCCAGTCTTCCGCTTGGCAGTGCATTGGCACAGGGATCAGGATCAACCGCCGATCTTTATCCGGTGGATCGCAACCCGGCCTATACGGTCGAACGCGAAATGACCGAAAAGGCCAAGGCGCTGACCTATAACAACTTCTATGAGTTCGGTTCACACAAATCGATCTCCGAAGCCGCTCAGGCCATGCGCATTCGCCCATGGACCGTTGTGATCGACGGGCTGGTTGAAAAGCCGATTGAAATCGATTTTGAAGACCTTGTGCGCAAGATGCCGCTTGAAGAGCGCGTCTATCGCTTCCGCTGTGTCGAGGCATGGGCGATGACCGTGCCATGGTCGGGTTTCCCGATGAAGGCGCTGGTTGATTTCGCCAAGCCCCTGTCGGGTGCGAAATATGTTGAAATGGAAACTGCCAGCCAAAAGGACACCATGCCGGGCCTGCGTCAGTTCTGGTATCCGTGGCCCTATATCGAAGGCCTGTCGATGGCAGAGGCCACCAACGAGCTGACCATGATCGCCACAGGCATTTACGGCGAAGAATTGCCCAAACAGAATGGTGCACCGCTGCGTCTGGTCACGCCGTGGAAATACGGCTTCAAGAACATCAAATCCATCGTTCGCTTTACCTTCACCGACAAGCGCCCCAAAAGCTTCTGGGAAGACATCAACGCCGATGAATATGGTTTCTGGGCAAACGTAAACCCCGAAGTCCCCCACCCGCGCTGGAGCCAGGCGCGTGAACGCCTGCTCAATAACGGTGAAAGTGTTCCGACCCGGATTTATAACGGTTATGGCGAATACGTTGCCGATATCTACAAAGGCATGGAAAACGAACGCCTGTTCATGTGATCCGTGACCTCTGTATCAAAACAGCAAAAGCCGGTGTTACCAAGCACCGGCTTCTTTGCATGAAGGTCACTCGGCATTCCTAATCAGTATGGGCGTAACGGCCATAGATATCGTCGAACGTTCCATCCTGACGCATCTCCACCAAATGCTGTTCAAGCGCGGTAAAACTGCGATCAAGGAAGAAGTCAGACTTGCGCGATATCGCAATGAATGAAGGTTGCCCCTGCAACACCAGATCAGACTTTTTGATCCGGAAAGGCCCGAATTTCTGAATATGTTGAATGGCAAGAAGTTCCGGCGCAATCAGTGCATCAATGCGACCAAGATCAAGCATTCGAAACAACGTCTCGTAATCGACCGCCTCGACAAAGCGAATATCGCGCGCCTCTTCGAGTTGCCAGCCATAATTGGCTCCACGCAGAACCCCGATCAACTTGTGCTCAAGATCTTCGATCTCGATCACATTGGCATCCATGGGAGCAGTATAAATCACCTTCGGCTCGCTCGGCAGCGCCGCGCCGAAATAGTACATGTATTTCAAACGTTCATCCGTGCGATTGGGCCCAAGCATCAGGTCTGCATCCCCGCTTTCCATCAGGAAAAGGGCACGCTTGAACGGAACGACCTCAAACACAAGGTCCAGGCCCGCACGGCGAGCGGCCTCGCGGACGACATCTACATAAATGCCTTCATATGATTGACCGTCGGGTGTGTCCGAGACAATGCGATAGGGCGGAGCATCATTTATGGCGACGACCAACGTGCGGGCGGCAACGTCATTTCCAAACCATCCCTCTCCAAGCAGGAATGCCGTGATGACCAAACACCAGGCTTTCAGACGCCGCATTATAAGTTTTCTCCATGGCGATCACATCTGCAGTAAGCGGTGAGTTCGTTATATGTATATGTGATCGCGATGAATATTCTCAACCACGAATACAACCTTGGTTTGTATTTTTAGAGACCTTTATGCCCCCTTGCGACGGCGGCCCTTGTATTTTGGTTTATTGGCCGATTTTGATCCAGGCCCAACAGTGCCAATGTCGCGTGCCATCGGTCCGGCCTCGGCAAGGCCAAGCTCCTGATCTTCAAGACGCTTGATCTCGTCACGCAAACGCGCCGCTTCCTCGAACTCAAGGTTCCCGGCCGCATCACGCATGCGTTTTTCCAGATCCTCAATATGGGCGCGTAGGTTATGACCGACCATGGTGTCGCCCGAAACCCCGGTATCGACGGTGACGTAATCCTGCTCGGCCACACTTTCGAGAACATCATTGATCCGCGACCGCACGGTTTCGGGCGTGATGCCATGTTCCTCGTTATAGGCCATCTGCTTTTCACGCCGACGATTGGTCTCGTCAATCGCATATTGCAGGCTGTCGGTCATCTTGTCCGCATACAGCAACACCCGCCCGTCAACGTTACGCGCCGCACGGCCAATCGTCTGTACAAGCGATGTTTTCGACCGCAGGAAACCTTCCTTATCCGCATCCAAAATCGCCACCAGCGCACATTCCGGGATATCAAGCCCCTCACGCAGAAGGTTGATCCCGACCAGAACATCAAACACACCAAGCCGCAAATCACGGATGATCTCGATGCGTTCCAGCGTATCGATGTCGGAATGCAGGTATCGCACCCGAATACCGTGCTCGTGCAGGTATTCGGTCAAATCCTCGGCCATGCGCTTGGTCAGGGTCGTCACCAGAACACGCTGCCCCTTGGCAGCACATTCCTTGGCCTCACCCAGCAAATCATCAACCTGGGTTTCAACCGGGCGCACGATACAGACCGGGTCGATCAGCCCTGTGGGACGAATGACCTGCTCGGCAAACACACCACCGGTGCGTTCCATTTCCCAATTACCCGGAGTTGCCGAAACAAACACGCTTTGCGGGCGCATTGCTTCCCATTCCTCGAATTTCAGCGGCCGGTTATCGACACAACTGGGCAGCCGGAAGCCATGCTCGGCCAGGGTGAATTTGCGATTATAGTCCCCTCGGAACATGCCACCGATTTGCGGCACGGCAACGTGGCTTTCATCAACAAACAGCAATGCATTTTCCGGAAGGTATTCAAACAGGGTCGGCGGCGGCTCCCCCGGGGCACGGCCCGACAGCCAGCGGGAATAGTTTTCAATACCCTTGCAGTGACCAACCGTTTCCATCATTTCCAGATCAAAGGTCGTGCGCTGCTCGATCCGTTCAGCCGCCAGCAATTTGCCCTCTGCCTGGAACTGCGCCAGACGGTCTTTAAGCTCCTGCTTGATACCGGTCATCGCCTGCACCAGCGTCGGGCGCGGCGTGACATGGTGCGAATTTGCATAAACCGTGACCGAGTCCATGGTGGCGAACTTATGCCCGGTCAGCGGATCAAATTCCGCCAGTTCCTCGATCTCGTCACCAAACATCGAAACGCGCCAGGCGCGATCTTCGGCGTGGGCCGGGAAGATTTCCAAAACGTCGCCCCGCACCCGGAAGGTGCCGCGCGAAAACGCCGCGTCATTGCGGGTATATTGCAATTCCACCAGACGCTTCATGATGTCGTTGCGATCAACTTCATCACCGACCGAAATACGCTGGGTCATCTCAAGGTAGGTTTCCACCGCCCCGATACCGTAAATGCACGAAACAGACGCCACGATGATACAGTCATTACGCTCAAGGATTGCACGCGTCGCGGCATGGCGCATCCGGTCGATCTGCTCGTTGATCGAACTGTCTTTTTCGATATAGGTGTCAGAACGCGGGATATAGGCTTCGGGCTGGTAATAGTCGTAATAGGAAACGAAATATTCCACCGCATTGTCCGGGAAGAAATGCTTCATTTCCGCATAAAGCTGGGCCGCCAATGTCTTGTTCGGCGCCAGAACCAATGCCGGGCGCTGGGTCTTGGCGATGATATTGGCCATGGTAAAGGTCTTACCCGACCCGGTGACACCAAGAAGAACCTGATCGCGCTCGCCGTCATCGATGCCAGACATCAACTCGGCAATCGCCTGTGGCTGATCGCCGGCTGGCTCGTACTCGGTCACCAGTTTGAATTCCCGCGAACCGTCCACGGGCGGGCGACGTTTGGTCAAAAATTCCGGCAGCGCATTCATCGGGCAGACCCCTGTTTTATACTGCTCCTAGTTATAGGTCAGATATGCCCAACCGCAACCCCCACCCCTGACAGTTCCTGTCAGGAAATGTCAGCAGACGTCAGGATGAAATCGGGGGAACATCCGGTGACCTGATGCGTTTGCACATCAGTTCTTTCCGCTCGGACTTCTTAAAGGCTGCGAAATTGGATAAAATCATCCCAAAGAACCCGCAGAAGGCCCTAAACAGCCTTGAATTGGAATTAAGGCAGGCGTAGGGTCCGAACCGAAAGAACACGATTCTTTTCACTTCTCATAAATTCCAGGGAAACAGACCAATGGCGTTCATTGCCGACCGTTTGAGCCGTATCAAACCCTCCCCCACCATTGCTGTCACCACCAAGGCTGCCGAGCTTAAGGCTGCTGGCGTTGATGTGATCGGTCTTGGCGCAGGTGAGCCGGATTTCGATACCCCCGACAATATCAAAGATGCTGCCAAAGCAGCGCTCGATGCTGGCAAGACCAAATACACTCCGGTCGCCGGCACTCCGGAGCTTCGCAAGGCGATTGTCGAAAAGTTCAAGCGTGAAAACGATCTGGAATACACCATCGACGAAATCACCGTCGGTTGCGGTGGCAAGCAGACCCTGTTCAACGCCCTGTTTGCAACGCTCAACCCGGGCGACGAAGTTGTTATTCCGGCGCCGTACTGGGTCTCCTATCCGGACATGACCCTGATGGCCGAAGGCACCCCGGTCATCGTCGAATGCCAGGAAGAAAACGACTTCAAGATCACGGCCGCCGAACTTGAAGCTGCCATCACGCCGAAAACCAAATGGCTGGTTCTTAACTCGCCGTCCAACCCGACCGGTTCGGCCTATTCGCGCGACGAACTGCGCGCGATTGCCGACGTTCTGCTCAAGCATGAAAACGTCTATGTCATGTCTGACGACATGTATGAGCACCTCGTCTATGACGGTTTCGAATTCACCACCATTGCCCAGGTCGAGCCGAAGCTCAAAGACCGTACGCTGACCTGTAACGGTGTCTCGAAATCCTATGCCATGACCGGCTGGCGTCTGGGTTATGCCGCTGGCCCCAAAGAGCTGATCAAGGCGATCAACAAGGTACAGTCGCAGTCGAGCACCCATACCTCGTCGATCAGCCAGGCAGCTTCGGTCGAAGCGCTTAACGGCCCGCAGGACTTCCTTGCAGAACGCGCTGAAGTATTCAAAAAGCGTCGTGACCTTGTCGTTGCGGCCATCAACGAATGCGAAGGCCTGTCGTGCAAAACCCCGGAAGGTGCGTTTTATGTCTATCCGTCCTGTGCGGGCGCAATTGGCAAAACCACCCCGGACGGCAAGAAAATCGAAACCGATACCGACTTCGTCACCTACCTGCTTGAGGCAGAAGGCGTTGCTGCGGTTCAGGGGTCGGCATTCGGTCTGGCACCGTATTTCCGCATTTCCTATGCGACGTCTGACGATGCCCTGATCGAGGCTTGCAAGCGTATCAAACGTGCGTGCGCAGCCCTGAAATAAGCTCCGCCAACCCGATCTTCGGGATTAAAACCCATCAAACAGGGTCCGGCACTTGCCGGGCCCTGTTTTTTTGTCCATGATTGCAATTAAACAATTACGCACCGAATTACCGATATACACCCAGTCAAAGCCCCAACAAAGTTTGCCCCCATGAATGCCACAAGCCCGATGAAGATTGAAAATTTCTACGCCACCGTGAATGGCATCAGCCTGTCCTGTCAGCGGATTATTCCTGATGACGTTCAGGCCGATGCGCCCACCATCCTGATGCTGCACGAGGCGCTTGGCACCATTCGCATGTGGCGTGACTTTCCCGCCAGGCTGGCAACTGCAACCCGCCACCCAGTGATCGTCTATGAACGGCGCGGTCATGGAAAATCCGATCCGCACGCAGTTGGCGACATTCCGCGCGCACTTGATTTCCACAACACCGAAAGTGATGTCTATCTGCACGGCCTGATCACCGAACTTGGCCTCACCAAACCGATCCTGTTTGGCCACAGCGACGGGGCGACCATCGCGCTTAAATATGCCGCCCGCTTTCCAAACAATGTGACAGCGGTGATTTCAGAAGCCGCCCATGTATTTGTCGAGGATGTTACAGTTACCGGCATTAACGAGGCCGCCAAGATCTATGCCGATACGGATTGGAAAACCAAGCTCGAACGCCATCACTTTGCCCAGACCGATGATGTCTTCCGCGCCTGGGTCGATACCTGGCGTCAACCGGCGTTTCTGGACTGGAACATGGTCGATGAACTGCCAAACATCACCTGCCCGCTTCTGGTCATTCAGGGCGATGATGACCAGTTTGGCAGCGACGAACAGGTCCATACCATCTGTGCCAACACGGGCGGCCCGGTCACCAAGATGCTGATCAGGGGATGCGGCCACATCCCGCATTTTGATCAACCTGATCAGGTGATCGCAGCAACGCTTCAACATCTCGGCATTACAGAACCCGCAACCGCTTAACGGCGTAACCAGCGAACCAATGCAAAAAAAGCCCCGGCGCCATCAGGCGACCGGGGCTTTCTGCTGGGCTAATGCCCGAATGTTTATGGCTTAGTCAGCCAGTGCGTCTTCGGCGTCAATCACGACGGCAACCGCATGGATCACAGATGCGATGCGGATGGCGTTCTGGATGGTTTCCTTTTTGACACCGGCGTTTTTCAGAACCTTGTCATGGGAATCAATGCACATACCGCAACCATTGATCGCCGAAACAGCGATCGAAAACAGTTCGAAGTCGGCTTTATCGATGCCCGGCTTGCCGATGATGTTCATCCGCAGACGCGCTGGCATCGAGCTGTATTCTTCATCTGAAACCAGATGGTTGAACCGGTAATAGATGTTGTTCATGCCCATGATCGCCGCCGCACCCTTGGCTGCCTCGACGGCTTCCGGGCTCAGTTTATCTGCGGCTTCGTTGGCAATCGCCTTGGTCAGCTTGGCATTGCGCGACGCAAAGGCGCACGCCAAGGCAGTGCCATAAACCTGCTGGTCGGTCATGCCCGGATTGTTGGCCATGCTCGAAAGGTTCAGCTTAAGGTCCTTGGCATAGGCCGGCATGGAGTCCTTGATTTCAACGATCGACGTCATGGGAAAAATCCTCTGAAACTGTCTGAAACGATAAACGGGTAATTTAAAAACGAATGCGTCATCAGCCTGGCCGGTGCCACGCCCGAATGGGGCAGGCAATTCAAAACTCGGTAAAACTCACAGGCTGAAAAGCGGGACCGGGCCAAAGCCCGATCCCGAAATCATGTCCGAACGGGACTTAGAGGGTTTCGTCACCCTGGGTCCAGTTGCACGGGCAAAGTTCGTCGGTCTGCAGAGCGTCGAGAATACGAAGCGCTTCCTGCGGGTTACGACCAACGTTCAGGTCGTTGACCTGTACGTGACGGATGATGTTGTCCGGGTCGATGATGAAGGTCGCGCGCAGCGCAACACCGGCGTCTTTGGCCAGAACACCAAGGGCGGTCGAGAGTTCTTTTTTCTCGTCAGCCAGCCATACGAACGGGCTGTCGCCAAGGTCTTCGTGGTGGGTACGCCATGCAGCGTGGACGAAGTCGGTGTCGGTCGAGCAACCCAGAAGAACCGCGTCACGGTCTTCGAAGTCACCATTCAGTTCGCCGTAACCGACGATTTCGGTCGGGCAAACAAAGGTGAAGTCTTTCGGCCAGAAGAACAGGATCTTCCATTTGCCTTCATAGGACTTGTCGGTAACCGGTGCGAAGCTGTCCGGGCTTTTGCCCGAAACGCCGGTAAGATTAAATTCTGGAAGCGTATCACCAACGGTAAGCATTATGGTTACTCCTAACCCAGTTTGTAAAAACGATGAGCGGCCCCCGACAGGCCGCAAAAATTTTTGTGTGCAGTTGCAAAAAATGCACTGCTTGCTAGCGATTTGTAGAGAAATGCATTACCTAAGACAAATAGATAAAACTTGGATTCTTGATAGGAAAAATTTATGGCTGCCCAACCGAGCATCAAGCAGCTCAAATATCTTGTAGCCCTGTCCGAGACCGGACATTTTGGCCGCGCAGCAGAGGCTTGCTTCATTACGCAGCCAAGTTTGTCGGCTGCAATCAGCGAGCTTGAGAACCTTCTGGGCGCCCAACTGGTCGAACGCAACAAGCGTCAGGTCCTGATGACTCCGCTCGGCGAAGAGGTCGTTTCGCGGGCGCGAAATATCCTGCAGGAAGTCGATGAACTGACCACCATGGCACAGGCCGCTTCCGACCCGCTATCGGGCCCGATCCACATTGGCGTCATTCCGACCATTGGCCCATATCTGTTGCCCGATGTGATGGCATCGCTGAAATCGGGATTCCCGAAATTGCAGCCGCTGTTGCGCGAAGATCAGACCGCCAAGCTGGTCGAGCTTCTGATGGCGGGCAAACTTGATCTTGCCCTGATTGCGCTGCCGATTGATGAAAACTGGCTCGAAGAGTTCGAACTGTTCGAGGACCGCTTTGTCTTTGCCTGCGCGCCGAACAATCCGCTGACGCACAAAAAGCATCTCGAAATCAGCGACATCAAGGATGAAAAACTCCTGCTGCTCGAAGATGGCCACTGCCTGCGCGATCAGGCACTGGAAGTCTGCCAGAAGGCGGGCTGGAACAAGTCGGCTGATTTTCAGGCCAACAGCCTGTCCACACTGGTTCAGATGGTTGGGGCCGGCATCGGTGCCACACTGTTGCCTGAAATGTCGCTTGAAGTTGAAGCACGTCGGCCCGATTTGCTGAAAATCGTTCCGTTTGAAAATCCGGTACCGATTCGGCGCATTGGCATGGTCTGGCGGCGCAGTTCGGCCCGCAAACGCGAATATCGCCAATTGGCGGCATATCTGCGTGATCGTCTGGCCCCGCGCGATGAGGCCGTCGTTGCCTGATCAAAAGCCCGTTGCCCGACGTAACACTTAGGACACACACAACAGACATAGCCGATGCTGCCGATCAAGGACAACAACC
The DNA here is from genome assembly GCF_011806525.1 of Thalassospira sp. HF15. Lineage (GTDB taxonomy): Bacteria > Pseudomonadota > Alphaproteobacteria > Rhodospirillales > Thalassospiraceae > Thalassospira. The sequence continues at coordinate 68,567 of NZ_JAAVKI010000003.1, forward strand.
CGACCACCATCACGCCATGGGTCACCTACGCGATCATTGCCATCAATGTCGTGGTGTTTCTTGGCACCGTCACCCTTGATCCGCGCGCAACGGTTCTGATGAACCTGCAATATGGCGCCATCCCGGCCGTGCTGTTTGGTCATGCGGAATTGCCACCGGGCTTTTCGCCCTTCCCGGCCGGTTTCGGGTTCCTGTCGATCTTTTCGGCCATGTTCATGCATGGCGGCTGGATGCATCTTGGCGGCAATATGCTTTATCTCTGGATCTTCGGGAACAATGTCGAAGATTCCATGGGCCATTTCCGCTTTCTTGTTTTCTATCTCGCTTGCGGTGTTGCCGCCGCCCTTGGTCACGGGCTGCTTGATACCCAATCAGAAATTCCAATGATCGGCGCTTCCGGTGCGCTTGCAGGCGTCTTGGGGGCTTATTTCCTGCTTTATCCCAAGGCGCGCGTGCTGGTCTGGTTCTTCTGGGTGTTTATCTTTTATGTCCCGGCTGTCGTCGTGCTGGGTTTCTGGTTTGTCAGTCAGGTGATCAATTTCGGCAGTGGTGCCGGTGGTGGCATTGCATGGGTTGCCCATATTGCCGGCTTCCTTGCCGGACTTGCCCTGATCCCGCTATTCAAGCATCGCAATGTACCGCTGTGGCATGACGGATCACCCGCACCCGCCTTTGGCATCTATCGCCCGGGTCGCAAAACCCGCGGATCCACATCAAACATCCCGCCCTGGGCTGCGACCTATGAGGCAGAGCGTGCCGCCAGGCACGCCAATATGCGCCGCGATCAACGCGGGCCATGGGGCAAAGACGGCGAAGACCGCGACACATCACCATGGGGCCGCTATCAGCCAAAATCCCCATCTGAGGCAAAACCAAAGCCAAAGCCAAAATCCAAACCGTCAGTCGGCTTGCCCAAAGTTGTCCGCTTGCATCCGGACCGCAACAAGGATGATACTTAGGCCAAAGTAAAAAAGTCGTCCCCGGAGGAAGTCGTTATGCGCGCTGCCTATTTCACCGAATATCAGGGCCCGATAGAGGTCCAGAACGTCCCCGACCCGACCCCGCAAAATGGCGGTGTGGTCATCAAGGTCGGGGCGACCGGTCTGTGCCGTAGCGACTGGCATGGCTGGATGGGCCATGATTCCGATGTGCAGCTACCCCATGTCCCGGGCCATGAGTTTGCCGGCACCGTGGTTGCGGTCGGCAAGGATATCAAACGCTGGAAAGAAGGTGATCGCGTCACCGTCCCGTTTGTGTCGGGCTGTGGTCATTGCCCGGAATGCCATAGCGGCAATCATCAGGTCTGCGATCACCAGTTCCAGCCGGGCTTTACCGATTGGGGCAGCTTTGCCGAATATGTCGCGATTGATTATGCCGACACCAATCTGGTCCACCTGCCTGACGAAATGGATTTCGCCACCGCCGCCAGCCTCGGCTGTCGTTTCGCCACAAGCTTCCGCGGTGTGATTGATCAGGGCAAGCTTTCCGCCGGGCAAATCGTCGCCGTCCATGGTGCCGGCGGTGTCGGGCTTTCGGCCATCATGATTGCCGCTGCGGCCGGTGCCTATGTGGTGGCGGTCGATATTGATAACGCCAAGCTCGACTTTGCCAAGGAAATCGGTGCCAACGCAGTCCTGAATGCGCAGGAAGTCGATGATATCCCGACCGCGATCAAGGACATCACCCGGGGTGGCGCACATGTGTCGGTCGACGCACTTGGAAGTGCGGCAACCTGCTTTAACTCGGTCGCGTGCTTGCGCAAACGCGGCAAACATATTCAGATCGGGCTAATGACCGGCGACCATGCCCATGCCAAGGTGCCGATGGACCGCGTCGTCGCCCATGAACTTGAAATCCTTGGCAGCCACGGCATGCAGGCATTTCGCTATGACGCGATGCTTGACATGATCCAGTCAGGCAAACTCGCCCCGCAAAAGCTGATTGCTGATCACGTCACATTGGCCGAGGGGGCGACTGCGCTGATGAACATGGATAGCTTCGCCTCGACCGGTGTTACCGTGATTGATCGGTTCTGATCGATGCTGGCGGGAATTGCCTTTCAGCCCAAAGACCCGATTGACGATCTGCTTGCCGGAATTGCCGACGCCATGTTGGCAAACGGCAAGTCGGTCGCGGGTTATGTGCAAAAACGCCGCAAGGATGCCGATTGCGGCACCCTTGTCCATGTCCGCAATCTGCGCAGCGGCGATGAAATGCCAATCACGAAAAATCGTGGCAAAATGGCCAAGGGCTGCAAGCTTGATGGCGACGCGCTTTCCACCTTGGCCGAACAGCTTGCACGCGATGTTGAAGCCGGATCCGACATCCTGATCATCGCCCGCTTTGGCCGAAGCGAGGCCGAAGGACGCGGGCTACGTGATGTGATTTCACGCGCGCTGGATCTGGAAATTCCGGTTCTGGTCGGGGTGCGTGATGAATATCGCGATGCGTGGGAGGAATTCCATGGCGGCTATGCCGATGCACTTACCCTTGACGCAACAGCCATCGAAAACTGGCTGTCGGCAACAGCCGCGGATACCGTCACAGTCTAACGACCTGACGTCACGGCTCAAAGGTCAGACATCAGCAACTAGCTGCTTTGCCCAACGTCACAGGAAACCTGATTCTTGACGAGAACCTGCTTCGCAAAGCGTTCAAACCACGCCCCGAATGCCGCATCGTATTTCTCGCGGCCAGCACGTTGGGTATCGGGGCACTGGGCGTTCGGGCGGTCGGTCTTGTCCGCGGCATTTGAAAGCCAGCGTTCATGTGCTTCATCATCGACTTCCGGGTGGAACTGAATGCCCCAGATCCGCTCATCAATATGATAGGCCTGATGGGGGAATGTCGGCCCCGTCGCCACCAGCTCTGCCCCTTCTGGAAGTCCAAACCCTTCGCTGTGCCAGTGATAAACAACCATTTCCTCGGGAAACAAGTGTTGTCCGGCCTCGGTTGCCTGCACCGGGTAATAGCCGATCTCGGTCATGCCGTCGGGGTGGGGTAAAACGTCCGCGCCAAAGTGGCGGGCCATCATCTGTGCGCCAAGGCAAATGCCAAGATACATCGCATCACTGTCCACCACATGCGGCAGCCAGTTCATGATCGCACGGACATTATCAAGATGATCGTCATTGGCACTCATCGGGCCACCAAACACGACAACCAGATGGTATTTGCCAAGATCGGTCGGAAGCGGATCCCCCTCACCGGGCCGGCGGATGTCAAACTCGAACCCGTACTGGCGCATTACGGTTCCCAACCGTCCCGGTTGTCCGGTGGCGGAATTGAAAACCAGTAAGATGCGTTTTTTTGGGCTCAGATCGTTCATGCCATCCTCTTTGCTGCAAGAGCGAAGGTAGACCGCGTTTCACCGTTTTGACAAGCCCTGCATGGGTAAAACGATAGGCCCAAAAACCAAAGACCGCCCTAAAGCGTAGGGCGGTCTTTGAAATCATTATAAAAAACGCTGATTTAGACGTTGAATTTGAAGTGGAAGATATCGCCGTCCTTGACGACGTAGGTCTTGCCTTCCTGACGCAGCTTGCCGGCATCGCGCGCCCCCGATTCACCGTTGAATTCGATGAAATCGTCATAGGCGATGGTTTCGGCCTTGATAAAGCCGCGCTCGAAATCGGTGTGAATGACACCCGCGGCATTCGGCGCAGTTGCGCCCTTATGCACGGTCCATGCGCGCGCTTCTTTCGGGCCCACCGTGAAGAAGGTCAGAAGATCCAAAAGCTTGTAGCCTTCGCGGATGATACGCGCCAGACCGGTTTCAGACAGGCCAAGGCCTTCAAGGAATTCGGCTTTGTCTTCTGCACTTTCCAGAAGGGCAACTTCGGCTTCGATTGCGGCTGAAATCACAACCGAACGTGCACCTTGTGCCTCGGCCATTTCGGCAACCTTGGCGGAAAGTTCATTGCCCTCGGCCGCATTGTCTTCATCAACGTTGCAGACATACAGGATCGGCTTGCTGGTCAGAAGCTGCAGCATACGGAATGCCTTTTCTTCTTCCTCACCATCCACCTCAACAACACGGGCCGGCTTGCCTTCACGAAGCGCTTCAAGGCTGCGCTCGATCATATCCATGGTCAGCTTGGCGTCCTTGTCGTTCGAACGCGCCTTTTTCTGCAAGGCCGGAATACGCTTTTCCAAGCTTTCCATATCGGCCAGCATCAATTCGGTCTCAATCGTTTCCGCATCGCGAACCGGATCGACCGAGCCATCGACATGGGTGATGTCGTCGTCTTCAAAGCAGCGCAGAACATGCACGATCGCATCGGTTTCACGAATGTTGGCAAGGAACTGGTTGCCAAGGCCTTCGCCCTTTGATGCCCCCCGGACCAGACCGGCAATATCAACAAACTCAAGCTGGGTCGGGATGATGGTGGCCGATTTGCCGATTTCGGCAATCTTGTCGAGGCGCTCATCAGGCACACCAACACGACCGGTATTGGGTTCAATCGTACAGAACGGGAAGTTCGCTGCCTCGGCAGCCGCCGTCTGGGTCAGGGCGTTAAAAAGGGTCGATTTACCAACATTGGGCATACCGACGATACCGCATTTGAATCCCATCTTTCCGGGCTCCGTAACTTGAATTTCTGTTTATCTGGATCGGTTTGTGGCTTCACAAACCAACCTATTTCTTTTTGCCAAATGCCTTGGCAAGCGCCTCGGCCATTGCCGAGGCTGCATTACTTACCGGGGTATCGGCACGTTCAAGACGTACCTTTGCCGCCCCCGAAAGATTGTCGATACCCTGATCAGTCTGATCTTGATCGCTGGCATCAGCATTCTTTTCCGCCTTACCCTTGCCCGCCGCAGGCTTGTCCTTTTTCGGTGCCTTCGGCTTGGGCGGTGAAACGATGGCGGAAACCTTGCTCATAAAGCCACCATCATCGCCCTTGATCAGTCGGGCAAATTCGCCTGCCACCGCATCAAGAAGGGTCATCAGCCAGCCATCCTGTTCAGCCTTGGAGAAATCCCCAAGCACATGACCATGCACGCGCGACTTATCGCCTGGATGGCCGATCCCCAAACGGATACGGCGATATTCCTTGCCACAATGGGCATCGATTGATTTCAGACCGTTATGACCGCCATGGCCGCCGCCGCGTTTGACGCGCAGCTTGCCCGGTGGCAGGTCCAGCTCATCATGCAGGACAATAACGTCTTCGACCGGAATCTTGTAAAAGCGCAGCACTTCGCCAACGCTTTGCCCCGACAGGTTCATGAAGGTTTCAGGTTTGAGAACCAGAACCTTTTCACCGTTCAATTCACCTTCGGAGATTTGGCCCTGAAACTTCTTGCGCCAGGGACCAAAAGAATAGCGGCGGACGAGTTCGTCCGCCGCCATGAAGCCAATGTTGTGACGATTGGCGGCATATCCCGATCCCGGGTTTCCCAATCCAACCACCAGAAACATCGTAAGACCTCGATCTTATTCTTCGGTCGATTCTGCTGCTTCTGCTTCTTCGCCTTCTTCCTCGGAAGCTTCGTTTTCTTCCGATTTCAGAGCGGACGGAGCAGCAACGGTCGCAACCGTGAAGTCGCGGTCGGTGATGGTAAGCTCAACACCTTTCGGCAGTTTAATTGCCGAAATGTGGATCGAGTCACCAACTTCGACACCGCTAAGGTCGAAGACCAGCTCTTCAGGAATTGCGTTCGGAGCACACAGAACTTCAACGTCGTGACGAACAACGTTAAGCACGCCACCTTTTTTGAGGCCCGGGGATTTCTCTTCGTTTTCGAAGCGAACCGGAACTTCAACGTTGATGGTCTGGCCTTTGGAGAAGCGCAGAAGATCGACATGCATGATTTCGTCAGAAACCTTGTCGAACTGAACGTCGCGCGGCAGAACTTCGTATTTCTCTTTGCCGACCTCAATGGTCAGAACGTGGGAATAGAAGCCCGGCGCATGCAGAAGTTTCCAAAGCGGACGCGGGTCAATCTGGAACAGAACAGGTTCCTGTTTTGCACCATAGATAACACCAGGGACCATACCGGCACGACGCACGGCACGGGCGGCCCCCTTTCCGGCCCGTTCACGGATTTCCGCAGTGATAACAGAATTTGCCATCGGAAAATCTCCTTGAACTAAAAGTAATTTGTCCCCGCAGGTTGGTGGGATTCACCGCTGAAAGCCTGCGAAAACAAGTGCGGTGGCCTCCAGGGGTGCCACCGCAGCGAGGGCCTTATACCCTCAATCGAAAAGAACGGAAACAGATTTTTCTTCCGAAATGCGACGGATGGCTTCTGCCATCAGCGGTGCAATCGGAAGCTGTCGGATTTTTCCGCAATCACGCACCGCATCGGATGCCTTGATCGAGTCACTGGTAACGACTTCGCTCATCGGTGATTTGGCGATACGCTCAACCGCTGGACCGGACAGAACACCGTGCGAAACATACGCCGCAACCGAGGATGCACCACGTTCTTTCAGCGCACCCGCTGCATTGCACAGCGTACCAGCGGAATCGACGATGTCATCGACCAGGATGCAAGCTGCGTCCTTAACGTCACCAATCACGTTCATGACTTCGGAAACACCGGCCTGCGGACGACGTTTGTCGATGATGGCAAGTTCGGCGTCCAGACGTTTTGCAACGGAACGCGCTCGTGCCACGCCGCCAACGTCCGGGCTGACGATAACCAGTTTCTGACCTTCAAACTTGTTGCGGATGTCGCTGGTCAGAACCGGCGATGCAAACAGGTTATCAAGCGGAATATCGAAGAAGCCCTGAATCTGACCGGCATGGAGATCCATGGTCAGAACGCGGTCTGCACCGGCAACCGTGATCAGGTTGGCAACCAGCTTTGCCGAAATCGGGGTACGGGGGCCCGATTTACGGTCCTGACGGGCATAGCCGAAATACGGCATCACAGCCGTGATACGACGTGCCGAACCGCGGCGCAGCGCATCAAGCATCACCAGCAGTTCCATCAGGTTGTCGTTTGCGGGATAAGAGGTGCTCTGAATGACAAAAACGTCCTCACCGCGGACGTTTTCCTGAATTTCGCACCAGATTTCCTCATCAGAGAAACGCTTCACATCTGCACGGGTAAGCGGCAGGTTAAGATGGTCAGCAATTGCCTCTGCCAACGGGCGGTTACTGTTACCAGCGAGGATCTTCATAGCGGGGCCTCGGTTAATGGGTGCCGGGAAAGCGAATAATTAAATCCTGCGCGACTCCACCACCTGCAGACCAGCCGTCATCAGCCCTGCTTGCCCCTGTCGCCAAACAGCCCGGAAACTGGGAAATTCCCGCCGGTCCAACGACACATTCACGACACTCAAAGACCAAATCTCGGCGATTCTGCATATCGGCAGATCGCGGCGGCTTTATAACCAGCCGTTAACAGTCTGTAAATGGGGCCAATGCCGAATAACGACAAGGCAGTCATGCATGCCCTGCTCTGCCGCCTCTCACACCCCAGATCGCAAAGGCGATCAGCGCGCCAAAGCCGTCTTGTTCGCAGGACGCAATTGAAGCTTCTTGTTTGTCGCGATCTGGCCCAAAACCCCGTCAAGGGTCTCGACCGCGGCCTGTGCGGCAAGAGACGCCACCGTCCCCCATCTTTCATCAAGCTGGCCACGCGGCACGACATTGTTCTGGTTCATCTGCCCCAGTTCCGTGCCGTCGACTTCCATGATGATCCATTCAATCGACACACGATCAAGCGGCGTGGTGGTTTCTTCGGTGACCGGGCTGACATCAATCGTGGCGGACAGGATCACACTGTTTTCATCCATTTCATGATTATCAACCGTGATCCCGCGCGCCTGCAACAACGCGCCTGCTGACCGTGCAAGGGCCGTGTTGCCATCGCCCGGCGCGCCGGCAAAGTCGATCAGTGCGACCTTCATCACCGGTGCCGCACGCAACGAGGACCGATCACCTGTAATCATGAAGGCAATCTCATCTGCTGGCTGGGCAACCAACCCTTCATAGGTTCTTGCCAACGGATCATCCGCCTTGCCTTCAAGTTCACGGACTTTGTCAACCAGCTCCTTGGGAATGGCGAGGCTGCTTTCCTCCGGTCCCGTCGGTTGGTCGGCAAACCACTGATCTGCGGCAAGCTCCCCGGTCGAATGCGTGGTATCAATCGCAAGCCGGTCCGGGCGCATCAGAACCCATGTGATATCAAGCTCCGCGCCATTGTCGCTCAGGCTGGCATGAACATTGGGACGCAGGATGTAATCACCGCCAACATCAGATTCGCTATAGGCCGGAATATCGCGCAGCCTAAGCGCACGCGCCATCGCGCGTGCCAGATGGGCCGATGCCCCGTCGGGCAGATCATCGGTCGTCTCAACCCGAACAGTGCCGGTATCACGCAGCTCCAGCAATCCCGGATCACCGGCACGACCGGCCCCTTCGAACGGGCGCGGCAAATCACCACACGCCGCAAGCAAACCGGTCAGCGCAAAAACCAAAACAACAGAACGCAGGAAAGAATTCATCGGGGCAAGTTTCGTCGTCACATCATCACACAACCAACCATGGTCGCGATGATCATAAAAAAGAACAGCATGATCAAATGCGGCATGATGTTACGCCTCTGTCAACATGATCGCCGAAAGCTGCCGCCCGTAATCAGGCTCCTTGCGCAGCGTCGTTCGGCGATAACTGTAAAAAAGCTCTTCCTCGGCCAGCGTGTCACGCGCCACCAGCTCGACCGAGGCAATCCCGGTCGCAATCGTCCGGCGGCGAACATATTCGGGCAAATCAAACATGAAATGACCATCACGGACCGACGGGTCAAACAGGTCTTCCGCGCCTTCCGGCCCGGCTAGGATGGTGTTGCGGAAGTTACTGTCAACTTCGTAGGATTTGCGCGCAATACAAGGGCCAACAGCCGCATGGATATTTTCACGCTTGGCGCCAAGACGTTCCATCGCATCAACCGTGCTGGCCGACACACCACCATGCGATCCGCGCCAACCGGAATGGCACGCCCCGATCACGCCAGCCACCGGATCATGAAACAGAACCGGCGTGCAATCAGCGGTCAGTATGCCCAGCATGATGTTCGGACGATCTGTGACCATGGCATCTGCCTTGGGGGCATCATCGCGCGACACCGGTTTATCCAGAACGGCAACATCAATCCCATGCACCTGATAAACCGTACTCAGGCGGTCAGCACTGGTATCAAATGCGGATGCGGCGCGCGCACGGTTTTCGGCCACCCGGTCTTTGTCATCATCGGACCCGAAACCAACATTAAGTCCGCCATGAATACCGTCGCTGACCCCGCCCTTGCGGCTCAGGAACCCATGACGCAGGCCATCCTTCTCCGACAGGTTCCCGGCTTCAAACCAGGTCAGCCCGTTGGTGCTGCGTTCGATCCCGTTGGTAACCGGGCTGATCGGATGTGTCATGCTGGCCTGCTCCGTTCCCAAAACCGTTCCGGTCGCAATCAATTTAGCCCGCCACGCCGCTGACGCAAGGCGGCGGGGTGGTATCGCGACCATAGCCGATCAGAACTTTAAAAAGCGTTCCCATCTGATCTGCATCGATCAACCGCGACAGGGCCTGATCAATCGCAGTCTGCTGATCGTCATCGGCATTGGTTTTCAAAAGCTCCGCACGCTGCTCAATGCCCAGCATGCGCAAAAATGTCCCTTGGGTCAGGACCGCACCGGTGCGTGCTCCGGCCTCGTTCATTGCGCGCCCGATGGCGGCGAAATCAACATGCGCTGTCAAATCGGCATCGCCCGGATTGCTCAGAACCGGATGATATTGATGCCCCATCAGTGCCTGGAACGTATCGCCAAAGGCACTGCCGGGATGGCCATAATCAATAAACAGCGTCCCACCGCCGGTCTCGTTCAGACGCCGGGCTATCTGATCAGCAATAGCAATCGCTGGCGCGCAACTTTCAAAAATGTCGCCTTTTTTCGCTGCCCCACGCATGGTGGCCGGGATCAGTGCATCCGTGATCGGTGTTTCCGCGCCACGAACAAATCCAAGCGCACCGGTTGTAGCATCCACCCCAACGAGGCGCTCGGCCCAGCCTTTTTCCCCGCGTTCGAACTGACGGATCGGCAGCGCATCAAAGAACTCGTTGCCAATGACAATCGCCGGGACGTCGGCGCGTGTCGGAATCTCATCAAACGTTTCATGCCAGGTGGCCGGAATGCCATAGGCCATGATCGCGGTTTGCTGATGGGTGCGCAGAACCGGACTGGTTTCAACAAACCGCACGGTCAGTGCATCGCCAAAGCCCGGCACATTGCGCACCGCCCGCAGGGCGTCTGACATAAGGGTCCCGCGCCCCGGCCCCAATTCAATCAGATCAACTTTGCGCGGGCTGCCCATTTGCTGCCAGGTGACGGCGGCCCAAAGCCCGATCAGTTCACCAAACATCTGGCTGACTTCAGGCGCCGTGATGAAATCACCGGCACGGCCAAACGGGTCCTGCTTGCGGTAATAACCATGTTCGGGATGGGCCAGTGCCTCGGTCATGAAATCGGCGATGGTGATCGGCCCCGATACATTGATCCGGCGCTTGATATGGGCCAAAAGCGGGCTGTCGGTCTCGGAAGTCATGTTTACGCGTTTTCGGCTTCTTTGGGATGAATGCGGGTTTCAATCGGCTTGGATTTCAGCGCATAGACAATGCAACCAACCCCGACCAGAACCATCGGCACAGACAACAACTGTCCCATGGTAATGCCCCCGGCAAGGTACCCAAGCTGCGCATCGGGCTGGCGGAAAAACTCGACGATGATGCGCGAAATGCCATAACCCGCAACAAACGTACCGCCCAGAATCCCCGGACGATGGCGGATAAACGCATTGCGCGAAAGAATAAACAGCACAACAAACAGGATCAGGCCCTCAAGGACGGCTTCATAAAGCTGGCTTGGATGGCGCGGTTCCGGGCCGCCATTGGGAAACACAATGCCCCAAGCCACATCGGTGGTCCGGCCAAACAATTCACCATTGATGAAATTGGCAATCCGGCCAAAGAACAGACCGATCGGGGTTGCCACTGCCACCGCATCAAGCACGCCCATGGTCGAAATACCGCGCTTTCTGGCAAACAGAATGATCGCAAGGATGACCCCCATGAACCCGCCATGAAACGCCATGCCGCCCTGCCAGACCTTCAGGATATTGGCCGGGTTATCAAGATAGTAGTCCAGATTGTAAAACAGGATATAGCCCAACCGCCCGCCAAGGATCACACCAAGGGTTGCCCAGAACAGCAAGTCATCAACATCACGCTTGCTCATGATGTTTGGTGTCTTGGAGCAGTAATAGACCACATATTTCCACCCCAGCAGCAGACCGGCAATATAAGCCAGCGCATACCAGCGAATGGCAATCGGGCCGATGGAAATCGCAATCGGGTCTATCGCCGGAAAGGCAAGGCTCAGCATCTGGAAAACTCCGGATCAGCAAATGGGTGAGAGCACGCAGGTCGTTCTGACGTCGCAAAGGAGTGGGGCAGCATCATGGCAAACCGCGCGGCCATTGCCCGCCCCTTATCAGCGGAACGCATCCTCGGTGGCAAGGAAGTCCTGCACATAGCGCCGCACGCCCTCTTCAAGCGATGTCATTTCCTTGCCATAGCCAGCCTTGCGCAGCTTGGTCATGTTGGCTTCGGTGAAATACTGGTACTTGTCGCGAATTGACTCAGGCGTTGGCACGAATTTGATATCGGGCTCCTTGCCCATGGCCGCAAACACCGCCAATGCGAGGTCCTTGAAACTGCGTGCCTTGCCAGTCCCGATATTGAAAAGATCGCTGACTTCCGGGTTGTCGTAAAGCCACATGATGATGTCGACCACATCCCCGACCCAGACAAAGTCACGCAGCTGACCACCATCTTCGTAATCGGGGTGGTGCGATTTGAAAAGGGTTGCGGTTTCACCAGCCGACAGCTTGTCAAACAGCTGGGAGACCACCGAACGCATGCCGCCCTTGTGATATTCATTCGGGCCGTAAACGTTAAAGAACTTAAGCCCGGCAAACTGTTTTGGGCGGAACCCGTTCTGATCCAGAATGCGGCGGAACCGGCGATCAGTGGCATGTTTTGACCAGCCATAGGCATTCAGCGGTGCAAGCTTCGCCAGATCGGCCTCATCAAAGCTGTCATCAAAGCCCTGCTTGCCATCGCCATACGTTGCCGCCGAGGACGCATAAATAAGGCGTGCCGAATGGCGTGAGCACCATTCCCACAGCCAGGTCGTCAGTTTCAGGTTATTGGTAAGGATCTTGTCGGCATCGGTTTCCGTGGTCGCGGAAATCGCGCCCATATGGAAAATCGCCTCGACATCGCCGGCATGCTTTTCAAGGAAATCCGGCAGCTCGTCGGGATGAACAATATCGCGCAGGTTCCGCTTGGCGATATTTTTCCATTTGATGCCATCACGCAGACGATCAACGACAACGATGTCGGTTTCGCCGCGATCTTCAAGGGCGGCAACAATATTGGAACCGATAAACCCGGCGCCCCCGGTGACGATAAGCATTGCATTCTCCTGACGAAGCCCGCCTGCCCCCGCTGGGTCCAGACGACTGATCATGTTTGACGACACTTTATAAGACTGCCCCTGATCTGGAGCAAGAAAAGCCATCGAAAATAAAGCTATCGTCACCCTGGCCGTATGACGTGCGGCTTGCCCTGAGCCGATGATGCGCCATATTATGCCCAACAACAGATTCAAAAAGCCGGAGACCACCATGCAGATCAACAACCGCATTCTCGATGACCTGACCCGGGTTACCAATTCCGCATTGGGTACAATGACCGGTGTCAAAGGCGAAGTAGATGCCATGATCCGCCAGCAGTTTGAAAAGATCCTGCTCAACATGGATCTGGTCACCCGCGAGGAATATGACGTCGTCCATGATGTCGCGGTCCGTGCCGCTGAACGCATTGATGCGCTTGAAGCCAAGATTGCCGATCTCGAAAAGCGTCTGGATGCTGCCGAACCGGCCAAAAAGCCGGCCGCGAAACGCAGCACCGCCAAGGCAGCGCCGAAAACCGCGGCAAAAACAGCTGCAAAAAAAGACACCTGACCGGGCCAAACATCCCCATATAAGTTCCCATATATGTGTAAGGACGCAGGCGTTTATCATGCCTGCGTCGACATTTGCCGTCACAAGCAGGGCCGCCTGACGCTCGAAGTAAACAGGCCGGGCGACAGCGCTCGGAATATTCATTGCAGTCCTGCGCACGGCGGCGGTTGAAACAAAGCGTTCTCCGGCATATAGTGCGCGCCCTTTCGCACATGCTTGAACAGGCTGGGTATATATGAACGACCAAATGGAAGATATCGGCGACATCGGCGACGAAAACCCGCTGATCCTGGTCGAGGATATCGCCCGCACCAACCAGTGGCATCTGGAACGCCGCAGCTCGGACGAGATTGTGGTCGAAATTCCGGCACACTGGTGCACCTATCTGGTCTATTTCACCTGGCGTGAAGATGCCGAGGCACTTCATATCGCGTGCTGCTTTGACCTGTTCGTGCCCGAACCGCTGCGTCCGCGCATCTATGAACTGGTTGCCAAATGCAACGAGCAACTCTGGATCGGGCATTTCGGCCTGTGGCTTGAAGAAAACATGCCGCTATTCCGTCATACCCTGCTCTTTGGCGGCGACGTGCCCCCGATGGTCGAACAGTTCGAAGAGCTGATTGAAATCGCGCTTTCGGAATGCGAACGTTTCTTCCCGGCCTTCAATTTCGTACTCGGTCAGGGCAAATCCCCGGACGAAGCATTGGTGCACGCCATGCTCGAACCGGCCGGTCAGGCCTGACACCAGGATCTGTTTGATCGCAGCAAAAGCATCCGTGTGCCCGGCACCCGGTGCCAAACCGGTATTTGAGACACACGCCTCTTGCCCTCTGTGCTGACTTGACCCACCTTGAGAAGATCGCTACGGCATTATCAAGCGTGTTGATCGCCCAACGATCAACCAAACCCGATGGATAAAGCGGAGCAGAATTTATGAATACGCGTCTTTTGCTGGTTGGTTGTGGCAAGATGGGCAGCGCCATGCTCGAAGGATGGCTGGCCCGTGGGCTGATCGCATCCAACGTCTTTATCGTCGAACAAACCGAAACGGCTGAAAAGCTCGAATCGAAATACGGCATCAATGGCATCCCGGACATTGACCACATGCGCGAAGATTTCATCCCGCAGGTTGTCCTGTTTGCCGTCAAACCACAGGTTCTGCCCGACGTCATTGAGGCTTACAAACCACTGGTCCGTGCCGAAACCGTCTTCTTGTCCGTCGCGGCGGGCAAAACCATCGACTTTTTCGCAAGCCACCTTGGCGAAAATGCCCGCATCGTGCGCGCCATGCCCAACACACCGGCTGCTGTATCGCGCGGTATGACCGTCATGTGCCCCACCGAAAATGTCAGCCTCGCCCAACGCGAAATGTGCCAGACCCTGCTTGAAGCTGTCGGCATGGTGTCATGGGTTGAAGATGAAGGTCTGATGGATGCCGTTACCGGCCTGTCAGGCAGCGGGCCTGCCTATATCTTCCATCTGGTCGAAGCCATGGCGCATGCTGGCGTTGCAGCTGGCCTTCCCGCTGATCAGGCAATGATCCTTGCCCGCCAGACCGTGGTTGGCGCGGGCTTCCTGCTTGATGCCAGCGACGAAACCGCTGCGACCTTGCGGGAAAATGTCACAAGCCCTGGCGGCACCACCGCCGCAGCACTTGATGTTCTGATGGATCAGAAAAATGGCCTGCCCGAACTGATGACCCGCGCGGTTGAAGCCGCACGCAAACGTTCTCAGGAACTGGCAGGCTAGGCTAGACCAGACCGGAACAAACGCACAAACACTTCAAGGAGGACGTCATGCCATCGAAAAAGGATATCCCCAATCTTCTGATTGATGCGGCCCTGAAACTGGCCGCAGAGCGGAACTGGCATGACGTGACCATGATCGATATCGCAAACGCCGCCGGTGTATCGGTTGCTGACTGCTACGATCATTGCAGCAGCAAGGGCGATTTGCTTCGCCGCTTTGTCAAACGAGTCGACCGCGAAGTCCTTGCCGACCTTGATAGCGAAGATTTTAATGAACCCGGCCATGACCGGCTGATTGCGGTGATCATGGCCCGGTTTGATATTCTCTCGGAATATCGGCCAGCGCTCCGATCCATCATCACATCGGGCGGAGACCTTGGCCCGACCGACGGGCTACGTGCGATCAAAACACATTTCGGCGCCATGCGCTGGATGTTGGAGGCCGCCGGTTTTCAGACATCCGGCCTGCATGGCAGCATGCGCATTGCCGGACTGACCGCCGTCTATGCCAAGACCTTCAAGCACTGGCTGGATGACGACAGTACCGATTTCGGTCCGACCATGGCCTATCTTGATCGGGAACTTTCCAAAGCCGCCGACTGGGACCGCCAGGTTGAAAAGGGTCTTGGCAAGGCATCATCAATTTGTGGTAAAATCAGCAAACGGTGTCGAAATTTTTCGTTCAAAAAATCACCGTCCCGGGGCGATAACAGCCCTGCCGATGCACCATCAGATCAGGCGACGTCAACCACGACCAACACCTAATTCCCTGATCTGAAACGCAAAAACCACATATACACCCTAGGTTATTATTTTGACACAGAACAATAACCTATACGTTTTTGTGCAGTGCAAAATAATCCTTGACGAAAGCGGTTCGTTCCGGCATATTGCAGTTGAATTTGTGCGGCGCACAATAGCGCCTCATTCCATATCTGTTGCAAACTAGTGGAGTGCAAACCATGACCGCCGCAAAAAAGGCAACCAATCCGTTCTTTGATCTCGACTTCACCAAATACACTGCGGACTTCAAAATTCCGGGTGTTGACGTGAACGAAATGATGGCTTTCCAGCGTAAAAACGTGGAAGCCCTCACCAAAGCCAACAAGGTAGCCTTCGACGGTTTCCAGGCTGTCGCTCAGCGCCAGGGTGAAATCTTCAAAACGCTGCTGGATAAAGTTCAGACCCAGGGCAAAGATTTCACTGCTACTTCTGCTGACGACCCGATGGCTTCGGCTGCAAAACAGACCGAAGCTGCAAAAGCTGCTTATGAAGAAGCTCTTGCGAATGCCAAGGAACTGTCAGGTCTGGTAACCAAGTCCCAGGAAGAAGCTCTTGCTCTTCTGCAGACTCGTTTTACCGAATCCCTTGACGAATTCAAGGCTGCTATCGAAAAGACCGCAGCTACGAAGTAACAGCTTTGGCTGTTAAATTCCCGTAATCTACTTGATGGCAGGGCCTTTTGGTCCTGCCATTTTTCTTATGCCATATCCGGTGCCCGCGATTGTGCTCAAACTCCGGAATTAAGGATACACCGCTTGTTGGGGCTTATCAGGCGAACGTGATCTTACTAAGCTGCTCCCATAACAAGGAGACAGCCATGAGTGACGAAATCAGTTTTGATGATTTTCTCAAAGTCGATATCCGGGTCGGCACCGTGATCGACGCCCAGGAATTTCCCGAGGCCCGCCGCCCCGCTCTTAAACTCTGGGTCGATTTCGGCCCCGAGATCGGCACAAAGAAAACATCTGCCCAGATCACCAAACATTACACACCCGAAAAACTGATCGGCCGTCAGGTCGCCGGTGTGGTCAATTTCCCCAAAAAGCAGGTCGGCCCCTTCATGTCGGAATTCCTCTGTCTGGGCTTTCCCGATGCCGACGAAGACAAGGGTATTGTCCTGATCCGCCCGGATCAGGATGTCCCGAACGGATCACGCCTGTTCTAACCCAACAGCCCCGTCCCAAAAGAGCCAACCACAAAAGAAAAGGGCAGGTATCTTATAGCGATACCCGCCCTTTTCCCGCTCGTGTCACGCTCCCGGCAGGGTTAGCGTTCCAAAACTGCTAATGCTTCGCGCCCACGTCCGACAATCATGGCAATGTCATCTGACGCCGTGATCATGTCCTCGAATGGCCTCTGTGTTGTTTCAAGGACGGTTTGAATGCCGTGCATCTCGCCGCGAACCTGATGGGTGATCTCAGCTTGCTGATCAACGGCCAGCGACACCACCGCTACCCGGCAAAGCATCGCGTTGATATCCGCCCGCACAGTGGTTGAAATTCGCGCGCTCACGCCAATGCATTTTTCCAGAACATCGATTTGCTTTATGATGGCCGGATCGTCACGTGCGCAGTCACGCAGAACATCGATGGCCTCTTCAAGGGCGGAAACGGCCGCATCGCTCTCGATTGCATGATCAAACGCATAATCCGCAACCGATCTTAACTCCGTCATCCGTTGGGCTGTTTCATCCACACTGCTGACAAGACGTGCGGCAACCATCGCACTGACTTCCATATGCGCATGCGCCTTGCGCCAGGACGCCGAAAGCGTCTCATAACTCTCGTTAAACCTGCCAATTGCGTGATCTGCTTCGTCAAACCCGGTTTCGAGAACCGTTTTCAAATCCGTAAGCGATTCAACCTTATCGGTAATGTCATTGGCAAATTTTACAATCTTGCACAGTTTTCCGTCAGGTCCGTAAACCGGTCCATAGCTTGCCTCGAACCAAACTTCGCGACCATCTTTGCCAATGTTCTTGACCTGGCGGGCAATGGTTTTCCCTTTGACAAGGGATCGCCAAAAGGCACGGCTTTCCGCACTTCGCACAAAATCGGGATCAAGCAACATATCATGATGATTGCCGATGACTTCTGACGGGTCGTATCCCATCAAGCTCAGGAAATTGGAATTGGCATTCAAGATGTTGCCCGCCGGGTCAAACTCGACCACCGCCTGACTATGATCAATCGCCTCAACCTTGCCCTGCAGATCGGCCAAAATGTCATGCTGGTCTGTAACATCAACACCAATCCGGACGATGCGGATAACCTTGCCGTAGCGATCTTTGACCGGACCAACGGTTTCTTCAACCCACTTGAGCTCACCGGATTTGGTCACCCATGGCAAGATCACGCTTTTGGATTTACCGGCGCACAAATCAACCCAGCACAAATCATACTCTGGCGCTGCGGCCACATCATCACTCAAAAACAGCGAATGGTGCAGCCCCACAACTTCCTCTTCGTCATAGCCAGTCAGTGACAGGAAGTTGTCGTTTACACGAATGACATTGCCCTTCAGGTCGAACTCGGCAACGAAAAATGCTGCGTCGATCATACCGAAGATATCGGCAAACACATCATTGGGCTCAACCGTGATCGATGTCAGTAAATTCATGGAAAGCTCCGGCATCAGGCAATTTCGCTAAACTGGTTTCCTTGAGGACCGATTATTGCCGCCTGCTTCCCATCCCGACATCCCCATTTGGGGAGTATCACATACCTATGTATATATTTTCGTATAAACCCCTGAACCGCTTGCACATAGAAAGAGGCAGGATGCTTTTGCACCCTGCCTCTTCTGCTCAAATGGTCTGAACGTCGTGACCGATGCCGTTAACGGGCCAGCACCAGTGCCGCTTCGCGGGTTCGCCCGACATTGCCCAGCACAAGCGAGGACGCATCGCGGATAAAATTCACGCTACTGGCAAACTGTTCGACAGAATTCGCCATGCTCTGCATATTGCTTGAAACCTGCTGGGTCACCGCAGTCTGCTCTTCGACGGCTGAGGAAATCGTTGTTACGTTATTCAGGACACCTTCAACTTCTGAACGGATTGAACCAAGTACACCCGTTACTTCGCCAGCGATGTTCTGGACACCTTCGATCTCTTCGGTAATCTGTTCGGTGGCCTTCGCAACCTGATTGGCCAGGTTCTTGACTTCATTGGCAACAACCGCAAAGCCTTTTCCGGCCTCACCGGCACGGGCAGATTCAATCGTCGCGTTCAGTGCCAGCAAATTGATCTGCCCCGCAATCCCCTGAATAACATCAATGATGCTGCTCATGGCCGTGACGACTTCAGTCATCTTCTCAGTCGATGCACCTGCGGCGATGGATTTTTCGAACACCTGATCCGTTGATACACGTGCATCCGCCATACTGCGCGAGATTTCAGCGATCGATGCCGCAAGCTCTTCTGCTGCCGCGGCAACGGTTTGCACGTTCGAAGACGTTTCTTCGCAACTCGAATAGGCGACCGTGGATCGTTGATCAAGCTCGCTCAGGCTTTGGTCAATTTCGCCAAAATTATTATCGATCATCAGTTTCAGGTCCGTCAAAAGCTGGATCTGATCGGTAATATCCGTCGCGTATTTCACCACCTTGTAGGGCACACCATTGGCATCAAAGATCGGGTTATAGGACGCCTCGATCCAGACTTCCTTTCCGCCCTTGGCAAAGCGCTTGAACTGACCAGAATTGAAGTTCCCACGTCCCAGATCCCGCCAGAACTCAGCATATTCTTCACTTTTCGCGTAGGCAGGATCCGCAAACATGCTGTGATGTTTGCCAACAATCTCGGAAAGTTCGTAGCCCATCGCAGACAGGAAGTTGTCATTGGCATCAAGAATTTTGCCATTCAGGTCAAATTCGATCACCGCCTGACTGCGGTTGATCGCATTCACCTTGCCTTCGAAATCGGCCATGGCTTCCTGACGTTTGGTGATGTCCGAGGCAAACTTCACAATCTTGATGACATTGCCTTTGTCATCACACACCGGGTTATAGGTTGCCTCGATCCAGATCCGCTGACCGGTCTTGGTCGTGCGCGGGAACGCAGCACTTTTAAACACGCCCTTGCGCAAATCGGACCAGAAGACCTCATAGTCTGCACTGCGACGAATTTCCTCGGGCACGAACATGGCGTGATGCTTTCCGACAATCTCGGACAGCTCATATCCCATCACATCCAGAAAATTCTTGTTTGCACGCAAAACGTTGCCCTGCAGATCAAATTCGATAACCGCAAGCGATTTATCCAGCGCATCCAAAGTCATGGCAGCGGTCTGGGAACCGGATTGTTTGAAAAAGTTGAAAAAGCCCATCTTCGTTTCCTTTCACACGGCATCAGGGCACTTCTAACGCTTTAGAACCTGACGCTTCATGAGCCCAAAATAGCCAACAGCCAAACTTCCAAACATCCCCATTTGGGGAGGAACATATACCTACGTATGCAACCAAGTATAAGAACAGGATGATCCCCAAACAAAAAAGGCAGCACCCAAAGGGTACTGCCTTTCAATCTTCAAACGACCAGCTCGTCGAGCCGCTTATTTCTCGACAAATGCCTTTTCGATCACGAAGTGACCCGGCTCGTTCATATTGCCTTCCTTGCCACCCCAATCAAGAAGCATCTGGCGCGTGTCGGCAATCATCTGCGGGTTGCCACACAGCATGAAGCGATCATTTTCAAGGGTTGGCTTTTCCATCTCAAGGTCTTCATAAAGTTTGCCTGATGCCATCAATTCGGTAATACGGCCCTGATGCTTGAACTCTTCACGGGTCACGGTCGGGTAGTACAGAAGCTTGTTCTGCACTTCCTCGCCAAAGAATTCATTATGCGGCAGTTCGCTGTGAATGAATTCCTGATAGGCCAGTTCACGCACTTCGCGGCACCCATGCACCAGGATGACCTTGTCATAACGCTCATAGGTCTCGTAGTCGCGGATCACGCTCATGAATGGCGCCAGACCCGTTCCGGTCGACAGCAGCCACAGGTTCTTGCCCGGCAGAAGGTTGTCATGGATCAGGGTGCCGGTCGGTTTGCGCCCAACCAGAATCTTGTCACCAACCTTGATATGCTGCAAACGCGATGTCAGCGGTCCATTCGGCACCTTGATCGAGAAAAACTCAAGCTCTTCATCATAGTTTGCACTGACCATCGAATAGGCGCGCAGAAGCGGCTTGCCTTCAACTTCGAGGCCGATCATCGCAAACTGACCATTGATGAATCGGAAGCCCGGATCACGGGTGGTTTTGAACGTGAAGAGAGTGTCAGTCCAGTGGTGGACATAGGTGACGGTTTCTTCATTTAAATTGCTGGCCATAACGCTACATCAATCCGTTTCGTCTGTCTGTGTGTGGAACCGTGGCGGGAAACACGGAGTATATATCCCGGCACGCATTCCATGCCAAGTTGCCGCGATTTAACATCAATCAAACGTATATCGCAAGAAAACAATCAAAATTAATTGTCATTTTATGTTAATTACATAATTTTATGTATATTTAGTGTTAAATACTCTGGGCACCGGATCCCCAGCCGGAATCAAAACACTTGTCACAAGGGGTAAACCGCATAGCCGCTTGATACGCCCGCGCGCATTTCTGTTCAATGACACATCGCAATGAACATGTCCGTCAACGTCACCTCTATCGGACATGGTCACATCTGCGTGCGACGGGTGTTTGGGGCTTGCTGGGCAGTTTGAGCCCCCATAAGATCGGCAAATCACCATAAATAACAATGCATCAGGAAACGCCATGCCGGTTGAAAAAGCGCTGACCACGGATTTCGTTCCCATTCCCCTGCCCGACTATCAGGAGTATGACCTCAACGAAATGCGCGCCCGGGCGCAAGGCTTCTATGACGACATCAAAACCCGCCACACCGTGCGCGACTTTTCGGACCGGCCGGTTCCACGCGACATCATCGAAACCTGCATTCGTGCTGCGGGCACAGCACCAAACGGTGCAAATCATCAACCCTGGCACTTCTCTGTGATTGGGGATCCTGCAATGAAACGCAAAATCCGCCTCGCCGCCGAAGAAGAAGAACGCGCCTTTTATGAAGGCCGCGCAGGCGAGGAATGGCTTGATGCCCTCAAACCGCTTGGCACCGATGATGCCAAACCGTTCCTTGAAACAGCCCCGTGGCTGATTTGCATCTTTGGCGAACGCAAAAGCCGATCTGCCGATGGCAAGCTGCGCAAGAACTACTATGTGCCGGAATCCGTCTCGATCGCGACCGGCTTTCTGATTGCCGCCCTTCACCGTGCCGGCCTTGCCACCCTGACCCACACGCCAAATCCGATGAGCTTCCTGACCGATATCTGCGGCCGCCCGGATCACAACAAGCCCTATATCCTGCTGGTCACGGGCTACCCGGCGGCTGATGCCACCATCCCGGCGCATGCGACCGAGAAAAAGGACCTTTCGGAAATCGCGACATTCTTCTGAGTGCGCCAAAAACACGTAAACAAAAAGCCCCGCATATTGCAGGGCTTTTGCAATTTGACCTTCAGGTCTTAGTGCCCGATGGGCAATACCAGACGCACGCGAAGTCCACCGCCCGGCGCATCTTCAAGCAGAACCTCGCCGCCATGGCCGCGCGCAGAATCCCGCGCAATGGTCATGCCAAGACCAACCCCGCCGGTCGCCTGATTGCGCGACTCTTCAAGACGGTAAAACGGTTTGAACACCTCTTCGCGCTTGTCAGCGGGAATACCCGGACCGTCATCATCAAAGACAATCTCGTAATCCTGCCCACGGCGCCCGGCGCGTACTGACAGGTTGTTGGCATAACGCCCTGCATTGGACATGATGTTGGCAATACAGCGTTTGACCGATTGCGGGCGCAGCTCCATCTCAAGACTGTCTTCGATGTGAAGATCAATCTGCTGCCCGTCGCGCAAAGCTTCACCAACCTGATCGGTCAGAAGCTTGCCGATGTCGGTCAGAACCGCTTTTTCGCCTTCTTCGCCACGGGCGAATGCCAGATAGGCATCGACCATGCGCTCCATATCGACGACATCTTGCTTCAGCGCGTCCACACCCGGCGAGCTTTGCTGCATGGCAAGCTCAAGCTTCATGCGGGTCAAAGGCGTGCGCAAATCATGCGATACCCCCGCCAACAACGCTGTGCGCTGCGACAGATGCCGCCCGATGCGATCGCGCATCGACAAGAAGGACGTCGCAGCCATACGAACCTCGGCGGCGCCTTCTGGCTTGAAGTTTTCAACATCCACACCGCGCCCGAACTGATCAGCGGCCTTGGCAAGACGCCGGATCGGGCGAACCTGATTGCGCATGAAGATCACCGCCACCCCATACAGAATAAGGGCGGAGCCCGCGATCCACATAAAGAAGATATAGGTGGTGGAATTATAAAGGCGCTTGCGCGGGGCAATGATCGACATCACCCCGTGTTTCAGCTGCACCCGGATTTCAAGTTTGCGGTCATCCAGATCAAGATCAAAGAAGAACGGGCGCTGCAGGCGCTCATCCAAAGCCACGAAAAGCTCCTCGGACACCAATCCCAGTGGCGGTTCGGTGATCTCACGCTCAAGGATCGCATCGGGCTCGAACACCATATCAAGCTGCATGCGGGCGCGTGCGGTGTTTTGAATCCATTCGTAATGGTCTTCGTCGGGATACTGGCCAAGATAGTCGATCACGAAAACGACATCACCGGCCAACCCGCGGCTGAGCTGCCGGGCTACCGTGTCCCAATGGCGTTCAAAAAAGATCAGGACCGTGACGATCTGCAATAGCAGCATCGGCGTCATCAGGATCAGAAGCGACCGGCCCAAAAGCCCTGTCGGCATCAATGACTTGATCCATCCGTTCTGTTCGCTACCCACGCTGCTTATCCCTGTCCGTTTTCATGGTCGCTTATCTGACGCTCTTTAATCCGTATACAGGACATAGCCCTGACCACGCACTGTCTGCAAGTATCTTGGCTGTTTGGGGTCTTCTTCGAATTTGCGCCTAAGGCGGGTGACCTGCACATCGATGCTGCGCGATGCTGCGGGATCAGTGGCATTACCGCTGATCATGCCCTGAAGCTGTTCGCGTGACGTCGTCTGACCGCGCCGTTTGACCAGTGCTGCAAGCAACGCCTGCTCGGCCGTGGTCAGATAGATATGCTCATCGCCGCGTTGCAGGGTCATCCGCGTCAGATCAAAACGGTACGCGCCAAAGGATGCCGCGCTGTCGGCTTCTTCAGGTGCGGCAATATCTTGGGGTTCCGGCAACTCGCCATAGCGGCGCAAGATCGCCTCGATCCGCAGGACCAGTTCGCGTGGTTCAAACGGTTTGGCCAGGTAATCGTCAACCCCGGCCTCAAGGCCTGCAATGCGATCCGCGGTCTCGGAAAGTGCGGTCAGCAGCAGGATCGGCACCTTTGATCCGGTCTGACGCAAACTGCGCGCGAGATCGACACCCTTCTCACCGGGCATCAGGACATCAAGCACAATCAGATCAAACTGCAACCCCGACAGGCTTGCGCGCGCACTGGCTGCGTCACGTGCAGAAGACACGTTAAAACCGTTCTCGCCCAGATAACGGGTAAGAAGGTCACGCAAACGGTCATCATCATCGACCACAAGAACATGCGGCAGATCGGCACCGGTCATTGGGGTTTCCTGAACACCGAAATTAATCTGGACCTTTAAACAGTAACTTGGCCCCAAAATCTTTCAAAAGCGTAAGGATGACCACGGCAAAATTGTGGCCGGTCCAAAAGCCTGTTTCAGCCTGCACGGCGGCGCATGCCATCGGGCCCGTCATCCTCGAACCGTTTACGGTCCTTTTCTTCCATCATGCCCAGCATGACCTTGCGGAAACCTTCAACCGATTCTGCCCCGGCCTCGCGATAGGCTGCGGCAATCAGGGCACGCTGCTGTTCGGTCAGCTCGCGTTCAAGTGCTTCACCCTTTTCCGTCAGGGTCAGCAAGCGCTGGCGGCGGTCCTGCAGACCGGTCTTTTGTTCGATGAAACCTTCACGCACCAATTGGCCAAGTACACGTGACAACGACTGCTTGGTGATCTTGAGAATCGCCAACAGGTCGCTGACCGTAATACCGGGGTTTCGACTGACGAAATAGATGACCCGGTGGTGGGCGCGACCGAAATTATATTGCGCAAGCATCTGGTCCGCGACTTCGGTGAAATCACGGTACGCATAGAACAGCAATTCAATGCCTTGTCTAAGTTCTTCTTCCCGCAGGAAAAGCGGGTTTACCTTGCGTGTAGAGATATCTGCCATGCTTATCCGTTATGTCAGTTATATTGACACATTAATCTATGAATGTTACCCCGACCAGACAAATAAGGACATAAAGTTACGTCCAGGAACGTTCTTGAAATGGAATTTGGCAAATGACGACTCCGACCTTTGATAACCGGGATGGTTATATCTGGTATAATGGCGAACTTAAACCGTGGCGTGAAAGCACTTTGCATGTGCTGAGCCATGCTGTCCATTACGGGAGTGCAGTGTTTGAGGGCGAACGGTCCTATAACGGCAAGGTTTTCAAGCTGGCCGAACATGGCGAACGCCTGATCAAATCCGGCGAAATTCTGGACATGACCATTCCCTATAGCGCGGCCGAACTTGATGACGCTGTCATCGAAACACTGGCCGCCAACAATATTACCGAAGGCTATATTCGCCGTATTGCCTGGCGCGGCAGTGAAATGATGGGTGTTTCTGCCCAGACCACGCGCATCAATGTGGCGATTGCCTGCTGGGAATGGCCAAGCTATTTCGCACCGGAAGAACGCCTGAAAGGCATCCGTCTGGATCTGTCGAAATGGGCCCGTCCGGCACCGAATACCGCGCCGACCAACGCCAAGGCCGCTGGTCTTTACATGATCTGCACGCTTTCAAAGCACGAAGCAGAACGCAAAGGCTATGCCGATGCCCTGATGCTCGATTACCGCGGCCAAGTGGCTGAAGCCACTGGTGCCAACGTGTTCTTCATCAAGGACGGTCAGATCCATACACCGACCCCCGATTGCTTCCTGGATGGCATTACGCGCCGCACCGTGATCGGTTTGGCGAAGGCGCGCGGATACGAGGTTATCGAACGCGCGATCATGCCTGAAGAAATGGAAGGGTTCGAAGAATGCTTCCTGACCGGCACCGCTGCCGAAGTCACCCCGGTGGCCGAAATTGGTCCGTACAGCTTTGCGCCCGGCGAGGTTTGCAAAGCCATGATGGAAGATTACATGGCGCTGGTGCGCGGCGAAAATACCGCCGTTGCCGCTGAATAATTTTTTTGAATAATCAGATCGATTATTCACATTTATTGAAAAGCAACCCGTTCCCCGTGGGGCGGGTTGCTTTTTACGTGAAACAGTGCGTTAAATTCAAATACCCTACAGAGACGCCGCGAAGTTCAACTCCAGATTAACGCGGTTAAAAAAAGCGATTTGAATGCCGGGTAAAAGTGGACTGGGCATTGAGATATCGGATGGAAAAACGACCGCCGGATTCTGCCATGAACCAGCTTTCGAGCGCGATCAAAATCCTTTTCGCGTTGTTTCTGATCACCCTCGCCTTGCAGCCCCGTCAGACGCAGGCGCGCAGTCTTGTTGATATCCGCCTTCCGGTGCGCGAGAGCGATTTTGCAGTGGTACAGTACTGTCAGCGTGACAGCCGTCCCGACTGCCGTTTGTGCCTTAAGGGCTCCCCCGGCAATGCGTCACTCGTGAATTATTCGATCTTGCAGAAAGCCCTGAAAACCGGTGGTCTGCAGGCGATTGTCAAAGCCGTTCCCTCGCCAAATTCCGAGCGCAGCCGCAAAATGATCATTGATGGCATCGCCGACATCAAATCGGATTGGGGGTTCAATATCGATCCCGCCCAGAATGTCCTTAAATCCGCACCAATCATGCGCAACGGCGAGTTTCAGAAAGGGGTCTATGTCAGTCAGGAAACCTTGCACGCCCGCGCAGAAACCCCGATTTCAGATGTCCACCAAATGAGGGCAGTCTCCATCCGCACCTGGCGACTGGATTGGGAAGTGCTTCAAAGCCTTCGCCCCAAAAGCCTGATCAGCGCCCCGACCACCTTGCAAATGTCTGCCTTGATCAATGCCGGACGCGCGGATTTCACCCTGCTTGAATTTTCATCCGAGCCCGACATGGCACGGAAATACTTCGGGATACGTTTGTACCCCCTGCACGGTGTTAAGGTTGTCCTGCCCGGCAGCCAGCATTTCATGGTCTCGCGTCACCTGCCCGATGCGGAAAAGATCGTCGCGGCCCTTGATACCGGCCTTAAAGCCCTGCACCGCAGTGGATTTATCCACCAGTGTCTGGTCAATAGCGGGATCATCAATGAACGTGTCAAGGACTGGCGCATTTTAAACGCCCCCGACGATCCGACAGCCGCGGAACCAGAAAAACCATCACATTAAGGCACCCATCCGGCGGTGTTTGTGTATCGGTCGGCCACCCACATTCATAATTGTATGAGGATTTAAATCCACGTTGCACGCTCGTGAAACGTCAACATCTGCCTGCCAATTTTCTTTGCTGAAGGCAGGCAGTTGGCCAGCTTGTCAAAGGTCGGGCCCGCGCACCGGAATACCGAAAATCAATCCTCATACCAATTACCACAAGTACAGAAACCGCTGTGCGGCAAGCGACCACGAAAAACGGACCGCCCGGATATTCCGGACGGTCCGCTTCGCATTCTGGCAAGAATGTCTGGGCGTTGGCGTGCCTATTCAGCATGCCTTGGTGTGGTGATCGACGGCCCCGGGTGAACATCAGGGAGTTCGGTTTCGTCGACATAGGCATTGGGCAGGTTGTGTTCCGCCTCGTGCTCGGTCTCGTACCATTGCGTGTAGCGATAGAGCACAAGGGAATCTCGCCCAAGGCCGCGTAGCAACCCATACATCATCACCAGGATCACGGCAGCAAACGGGAAGCCCGCCACCACCGCTGCGGCCTGCAAGGCCGATAAGCCGCCTGCCACCAGCAGAACCGCGGCAATCACGCCTTCGGTCGTGGCCCAGAACAGACGCTGAATGCGTGGCGGATTGGCGTCGCCGCCTGCGGTCAGCATGTCGATGACAAACGACCCGCTGTCTGACGAGGTGACAAACCAGATCACGATCATGACAATCACCACGGTCGTGACAAACTTGGTTAGCGGCATGAATTCAAGCAGTTTGAAGATCGCACTGCCGTAACTTGCCTTGGTGGCCTCGATCAGGCCGGGATCACCGACCATTTCCATATGGATCGCTGCCCCGCCAAAAGCAGTGAACCAGAAGAACA
This sequence comes from Thalassospira sp. HF15, assembly GCF_011806525.1. Classification (GTDB taxonomy): domain Bacteria; phylum Pseudomonadota; class Alphaproteobacteria; order Rhodospirillales; family Thalassospiraceae; genus Thalassospira. Next base: position 96,432 of record NZ_JAAVKI010000003.1, read on the forward strand.
GAATGAAGACCGGGATGAACAATACACCAAGGGTGAATTCGCGTACCGTGCGGCCCCGCGAAATACGGGCGATGAAGATGCCGACAAACGGTGACCACGAAACCCACCATGCCCAATAGAAGATTGTCCAGCCGGTCTGCCAGTTCGTGTCGGTGTAGGCTTCGCTCCAGAAACTGATCTGGACCAGACTGCTGACATAGTTGCCGACATTCTCAACAAAGCTGTCAAAGACAAACAGGGTCGGCCCGAAGATCAGGACAAAGGCCAGCAACACAAAGCTGAGCTGGATGTTGAGGTTACTGATCCGCTTGATGCCCCCATCAAGGCCCGCCATGACCGAAATGGTCGCAAACACGGTAATGATGGCAATCAGAATGATCTGAACCGGCATCGTGTCGGGAATACCAAACAACGAATTCAGGCCCGAGCTGATCTGCATGACACCAAGACCAAGGGTCGTGACGATGCCAAACATGGTGCCAAACACAGCAAGAATATCAACAACGTGGCCCCAGGTGCCGTAAATGCGTTCGCCAATGATCGGATACAGGGCGGAGCGGATCGAAAGCGGCAATCCCTTGCGGTAATGGAAATAGGCCAGCGACAGACCGACAATGCAATAGAGCGCCCAGCCATGAATGCCCCAGTGCAAGAACGATATCGTCATCGCCTGTTCGGCGGCCGCGATGCTTTCGGGTTCGGCCATGGGTGGCGCGAAATAGTGATAAAGCGGTTCGGCCACCCCCCAATAGAGCAACCCAATGCCGATGCCGGCACTAAACAGCATCGCCGTCCAAGAAAACAGACCATATTCCGGCTTGTCGGTCTGACGTCCCAGACGCACCCGGCCATACGGCCCGATGGCAAGATACAGACTGACCACCACGGCCAGATTGGCCACAATAATCAGGAACCAGCCGAAATAGTTGCCGATCACGGATTGCGCGGCTGAGAACAGCGCCCCGGCGGTTTCGGTAAAGACCGCGCCGAATATGATGAACCCCAAAATCAGGATCGCCGATACGGAAAAGACCGGCTTGCTGACACGGGGGAAGGGCCCAAGCGGCCCCACCTTCATTTTGTCGTCCATGCTTACCTCACTGTTTCGGGTACCCAACTTTTCGTTGTTTATGCCCCGTGATCAAACATGCGGTCCGTACCCGAGCCGGACTGCGAGGCGGTGTTGATTAGGCACTTTTGTCGTCTCGTACTCTGGTCGCTGGGTGGCGCGGTAGTCTGGCAAAAGAGTTGAGGCAGCGCCGGCCAGCCGTCCCACATGGCCGACCGACGCTGCTTCTTACTCCCCTCGCGGGAAGCGCTGTTTTTCTTCGACCTCGTTAAGATCCATGTGATTGCGCATATAGCGTTCGGATGCCTTTTGCAGCGGCTGGTAATCCCACGGGAAGTAGGAGCCGTTGCGAAGCGATTCATAAACAATCCAGCGTCGCGCCTGACTTTCGCGCACAGCCGCATCAAACGCATCCATGTCCCAGCGCGCCACGCGCTGGGCACGAAAAGCTTCAAGCTGGTCGGCATAAGCCGGATCGCCAGCAAGGTTGGTGAGTTCTTGCGGGTCGGCTTCCAGATCAAACAACTGTTCGGGATCAAGCGTGCAGTACGTGTATTTCAATTTGCCTTCGCGAATGCAGACCAGCGGGGCATAGGACCCCTCGGCGGCATATTCCATCAGGACCGGCTCGGTGCGTGCCTTGCCGCCGAGCATCGAACACAGCGACATGCCATCTGTCCAAGGCTGGACCTCTGCCATCGAAATACCGGCGAGATCGGCCACGGTCGGGGTGACATCAAGGCTTGAGACCGGGTCAGTATAAAGGCCCGGCAAAATTCCCGGCCCGGCCATCATCAGCGGCACCCGTGCCGAGCCTTCGAAGAAGCTCATTTTAAACCACAGGCCGCGTTCGCCCAGCATGTCGCCGTGATCAGAGACAAAGACGATGATGGTGTTATCAAGCTGCTGGGTGGTTTCAAGCACCTCCATGATCTGACCGATCTTGTCATCGATGTAGGAGATGTTGGCGAAATAGGCCTGACGGGACCGTCTGACGTCTTCTTTTGTGATGTCAAAGGCCGTGTGGTCGCTGGCTTCAAGCAGCCGCTTTGAATGCGGGTCCTGATCGTCGAAATCAAACGGCGCGATCTTGGGTTCAAGTTCCGGGCAATCTTCATAAAGATCCCAGAATTTCTTGCGCGCGACATAAGGATCATGCGGATGGGTGAAGCTGACCGTCAGGCACCAGGGACGTTCATCATGACCGCGCGACAGGTCATAAAGCTTATGCGTCGCGTTATAGGCAACCTCGTCATCATATTCCATCTGGTTGGAAATCTCGCCGATCCCGGCCCCGGTCACGGACCCCAGATTGTGATACCACCAGTCAATCCGTTCACCCGGTTTGCGATAATCCGGGGTCCAGCCAAAATCGGCCGGATAGATATCGGTTGTCAGGCGTTCTTCAAACCCGTGCAGCTGATCGGGGCCGACGAAATGCATCTTGCCCGACAGGCAGGTGTAGTATCCCGCGCGACGCAGATGGTGGGCATAGGTCGGAATGTCTGAGGCAAACTCGGCCGCGTTGTCATAAACCCGCGTGCGGTTGGGCAGCTGACCGGCCATAAACGACGCCCGTCCCGGCGCGCACAGAGGCGATGCCGTATAACAGTTGCGAAAACGCGCAGAACGTTCGGCGAGCTTACGCAAATGGGGCGTATGCAGGAAATCGGCCGGACCGTCAGGAAACAGGGTTCCGTTTAACTGGTCGGCCATCAGGATCAGGATATTCGGGGACGTCATTTATTCTGCACTCCTTCACAGGGTGCAATCCGCCGATCACCGGGACGGCAGTATTGACAAGAAAGCACCCCTGGGTCGTTTGGTGCGAGACAAAGCCAGCGCAAACCCAGCCCCTTTTCGGGTGTCATTTATCGGGTCTTCTTTTAATTCCGCTTGACCTTGATCGCGTGACCGACATTAAATCCACAAATCATTACTCAAAGAAACCCGGTGTTTTTTAATCACTTCCATAAAGAATTTTTATAATGCAAAGACCGCTCGACATTGGCTGGCTGAGAATTTTTGAAGCTGTTGGGCGGCTTGGCAGCCTGACGCGGGCCGCCAATGAACTGGGCCTGAGCCAGCCTGCGGTGACCTATCAGATCAAGCGGATCGAAGATCAGCTGGGCGTATCCCTGCTGCATCGTTCCCAAGGCGGCAGCCGGCTGACCGATGCGGGCGAAATCCTGTTTGAGGCCGTTCAAAGCAGTGTGGAAACCATCGACAAAGCCGCGCGTGATACGCAGCGATCCACAAAGGATCATGCGGTGCGGATCTTCACTGATTTCGGCTTTGCGGCCTTCTGGTTGATGCCACGTGTGACTGATTTCCGCCGCCTACATCCCGAGGCCGAAGTGCATATCATCGCATCCCAGGGCCTTGATGACGCAATGGCCAGCGAAACCGATGCGGCGATGTTATTCGGGGCGGCAGATGATTTTCCCGATACCGCACAGCTTCTGATCCCCGAACGGGTGGTGCCGGTTTGCACGCCGGGCTTTCTGGAGCGCTTTGGTCCGTTTGATGATCCGGCAGACTTTGCGCGCGCGCCGTTATTGCATCTTGAAGTGGACGGAAAATCACGTTGGTTGACGTGGGAAAGCTGGCTTGCCGATCATGGCATTACACGCAAACCGGCCCAAGGCGACCTTGGGCTTAATTCCTATGGCTTTGTCATTCAGGCTGCCCTTGCCGAACAGGGGGTTGCCCTTGGCTGGCGAGGGTTGGTTGACCCCCATCTTGAACAAGGAAGCCTTGTTGCGGTCGGGCGCGAAGTCAGCCGGGCGGATCGCGGATACTGGATGGTGCCCGGTAACTCGGTCAGCAATCAGACCACCACAACACTCCTTGATTGGTTGATCAACGAGACCTGATTTCCGCCAAGACCCTGAATTATTTGCTGCAATCGGGGAAACATATCCCCTAGAGTGGGGGCTTGCGCACACCACATTCGACAGGGGATTTTTTATGTCTGAGCATGGCTATAACAGCGGGCGGTTGAACCTGCCATTTGTCGGGATTTCGACATTTTCCAAAAGTCCTTATATCGAAAACTGGGATGCGATTGATGCCGATGTCGCCATCCTTGGCGCACCATTTGATTTTGGCACCCAGTGGCGATCGGGTGCGCGGTTTGGGCCGCGCGGCATTCGCGAGGCATCGACACTTTTTGCCTTTGGCCATGCCGGGGCCTATGACCATGAAGATGACGTGACCTATCTTGAAGGGGTCCGGATGGTCGATATTGGGGACGCCGATATCATTCATACCGACACGATCAACAGCCACGCCAATATCGAATTTGGCGTGCGCAAGATTTTGGGGGCCGGTGCCCTGCCCGTTGTTCTGGGCGGCGATCATTCGATCAATATTCCCTGCATCAATGCGTTTTCCGATCAGGAACCCGTGCATGTGGTGCAGTTTGATGCCCATCTCGATTTCGTTGATGAGCGCCACGGGGTGCGCAATGGTCATGGCAACCCGATGCGCCGCGCGATTGAAAAGCCGTGGGTGACGGGCATGACCCAGCTTGGCATTCGCAATGTGTCCTCGACCGCCAAGGAGGGCTATGACTATGCCCGTGAACAGGGCTCGGACATTTTGTCTGTGCGACAAGTCCGTGCCCTTGGCGTTGAAGGCGTTCTGGAGCGTATTCCGGCTGGAAAGCGGTATTACCTGACCATTGATATTGACGGGTTTGATCCGTCCATCGCGCCCGGCACCGGCACACCCAGCCATGGCGGGTTCCTGTATTATGACGTGCTGGAAATCATCGCAGGTCTGGCGAAGCGTGGCGACATTGTCGGCATTGATCTGGTCGAAGTGGCCCCTGATTATGATCAGACCGGATCGACCAGCATTCTGGCCGCGCAGATCCTGCTTAATACCATAGGGCGGATTTTTGCCGCGCGGAAGTAGGGGTTAGGATCGAGCTTCACGTCGAGAGATTCCCGCATTTGCGGGAGTCTCTCAATTCTTAGGCCAGATTGGCCCACCTTCCCCTCTTTCCGCGCATTCCTGTCAAACTGTCGCAGCCTTGATCAGGCTGTCGGTATGGGCTGCGATGAAATCCGCCATCGAGGTTTCGCCCATATCAACATTTTTGGCCGCCTCGCCATGAATGACCGTCACATCGGTAATGCCGATAACACCAAGAAGCAGCTTCATGTATTGCGGGGCAATATTACGATCCGCAATCGGTGAACCTTCGCCGTAGGTACCGCCAGATGCCACGATCAGGGATGCTTTGACACCAGTAACAAGACCAGCGCCATCGAACCCCAGTGTGATGCCCTTGCGCACGATATGATCGACCCAGGATTTGAGGTTAGAGGGGATATTGTAATTATAAACTGGCGTTGAAATCGCAATTTCATCAGCCGACAGAAGTTCCGCAACCAGTTCATCAGACAGCTTCAAGGCATCTTTCATTTCGGGCGTTTGTGCTTCGGGCGGGGTGAAATATGCCGCCAGCCAGGGCATGGAGATATGCGGCATTGATGTTTCGACCAGATCGCGCACAAGAACTTCGCCGCCGGGATGTGCCGTTTTCCAATTGGAAACAAAGCTTTGCATCAGGTTGCGAGAAACGGACGAAGCACCACGCGGGCTGGCTTCGATGACAAGAAGTTTTGACATTGTATTTTCCTGTGGTGATGAACTGTCAACCAAAGCGAAAGCCTTTGGCAGGGTCTTTCGGCATGAGAACCAGAACACCGTTTTGCGCAACGGATACGGTGCCGGGTCGAGGCGAAGATAAGTCTCTGAAAACTTCACCGGAAGTGATATAAAATTGATAAAGTCCATCTGTTTTGGTGATAGATTATGATTGGAAATCTTAGCCTTGATCAGTTACGGGTTCTGACCTGTATTGCCGAGACTGGGAGTTTTTCAGCTGCCGGGCGGAAATTGAACCGCGCGCAATCGGCCATCAGTCAATCAGTCGCGACACTGGAAGACGTGCAGGGTGTGCTTCTTTTTGATCGCAGCGGGCATCGGCCAAAACTGACCGAAGTTGGACGTGTTCTGGTGGCTGAAGCCAAGGCTGTGCTGTCGAGCGTCGAACGGTTTGAGGCCGTGGCCGCGGGGACACGCACCGGACTTGAGCCGGAACTTGGTGTCGCAATTGATCCGCTGGTACCGTCTGCCCCGCTTATCGACAGTCTGCGCGATTTGCACAAACGCCATCCCAATCTGCCCATCAGTTTTTCGACCGAAGGCCTTGGCGGCGCGTTACGCAGACTGCGCAGCGGTGATGTCTCGGTTGCGATATGCCTGTTATTGCCAACCGTCCCCGAGGATGTGATCGCAACCCCGCTGTTTAAAACCAGATTGATACCAGTTGTCGCGACGGGCCATCCACTTGCACTGCTGGATCGGCCGATCAATCGGGTCGATATCGAACAACATATTCAACTGGTTCTGTCAGATCCCGTGGATCGTGATGGTGCGCGCTATGGCATCACCGGGGCTGCACCTTGGCGCTTTGTCGATCTTGGACGACGCATGGATTTCTTGCTGGCGGGATTTGGCTGGTGCCGCATGCCCGAGCACCTTGTGGCCGAGGCACTGGCGACACGCAAACTTGTGAAGCTTAGTCTGGCAGAAGACGTGGCAGCGCCAGAAGAGATGCTTACAATTTATGCCGCACACTTGTCGGGCAAGGAACCCGGACCCGCAGGAAGATGGTTACTTCAAGACATCAAGCAACGCCCGATTTCCTAGCGCGCGGGCCAGATGGCGCATCCGACGAGGTCATGTGGATGCGACAACACCTGGGCGAAATGTCGCCGGAAGATCAATAGCCACTAGCCGTGTTGAGCGAGTTTAACGCCTGCGCGGGAATGATGGTGTGAGGCCTTAAGGCCAGTTGGCTTCGGGCGGCAGTGACATCAGGATGGCTTCGGTGTTGCCGCCGGTCATCAGGCCAAAGCGGGTGCCACGATCATGGAGCAGGTTGAACTCGACATAGCGACCGCGCTTGATCAGTTGGGCGCGGCGTTCGTCATCCGTCCAGGGTTTGTTGTAATGGCGTTTGACCAGTTCGGGATAGATGTCGCGGAACGCACGCCCGACATCCTGGGTAAAGGCAAAGTCCGCATCCCAGTCAGCATCAAGATAATCATAGAAAATCCCGCCAACCCCGCGCGGCTCACCCCGGTGTGGCAGCCAGAAATATTCATCGCACCATTTTTTGAAGCGGTCGTAATAGTCATCGCCATGGGCATCACAGGCGGACTTGAGCGCACCATGGAAGTCAGCGGTATCTTTGTCTTGCGGGAAGACCGGGGTCAGGTCGGCCCCACCGCCAAACCATGCCTTGGTGGTAACGATGTGGCGGGTGTTCATATGGACGGCCGGAACATGGGGCGAGCACGGATGGGCAACCAGTGAAATGCCCGCAGCCCAGAAGTTCGGGTTTTCATCGGCACCCGGGATTTCCTTGCGGAATTTTTCGGAAAATTCGCCATGCACGACCGAGATATTGACCCCGACCTTTTCAAACACCCGGCCCTTCATGACCGACATTTCGCCACCGCCTTCACTGGCGCCCTCACCTTCGCCGCGTTCCCATACGGTGCGTTCGAAACGCCCCGGTGCGCGGTCAGAAAGCGGTCCTTCATAGCTGTCTTCGAGGGCCTCGTAACTGGCACAGATGTCATCGCGCAGCTGCCGGAACCAGAGACGGGCGGTTTCCTTGTGCTGTTCGATCAGGTTTTCGTCCGTGCTGTTCATTCCACCCTCTTTGGAAAACTGTTTGTTTGTCTGAGCGCTTCGCCCAGTGTCATAGCGGTTGCCATGGCAACATTAAGCGATCGCATTTCGGGCTGCATGGGAATGACGACGCGGGCATCGACATACTCATGAACCTGATCGGGGACCCCTTTGCTTTCCGAGCCCAGCATCAGGATATCATCAGCGCGAAATTCAAAATCGCAATAGGGTTCGGCCCCCTTGGTCGTGAGCAAAACCAGACGCCCCGGCACCGTTCGGTTTTCGCGTGCGGCGACAAAATCGCGCCAATCGGCGTGGCGTATATAACTGGCCTTTGCAAGATAATCCATCCCAGCACGTTTAAGAGCGGCCGAGGTCAACAGAAACCCGCACGGTTCAATGATATCGACCGGCAGGCCAAAACACGCGGCCATGCGCAGGATGGTGCCGGTGTTTTGCGGGATATCAGGTTCGAACAAACAGATTCTCATGCGGCCCTATAGCTTGCCCAGGCAATTGGCGGATGTGGTGCTTTATCCTGAAAACACCTGTTCCCATCCTTTTAGCCTGCCCGCAAGAAAAAGCTCCAAAAAAATCCGAGTTCGCCTTTTGGCAAAATCCCTGCATGCCCCGCCCGTGCGAGAGACGTCTTTTCGCGGTAGAGCGCAAGCGCTGCCCGATCAGTTGGTCTCTCGCACGGGGGATCACGGCATAGGCCGTTATCAGGTAGCCTTGGTCTGTTTTACGACAGACAGCAACAGTTCAGCGGCCTCTTTGGAGGAGCCGGGGTTCTGGCCGGTGATCAACATGCCGTCTTGCACGACATAAGAACCCCAATCGTCACCCGCCGAATAGACCGCGCCGGTTTCCTTGAGCATGTTTTCAACAAGGAACGGCACAACATCGGTCAACTGCACGGCATCTTCTTCGGTGTTTTTAAAGCCGGTGACCTTTTTGCCACGGGTCAGCGGGGTTCCGTCCGGTGCCTTTACATGGCGCAAGACACCCGGTGCGTGGCAAACAAGTGCAACCGGTTTATCGGCAGCGTGAAAGCCTTCGATCAGGTTGATCGAGGTGCGATCTTCGGCAAGATCCCAAAGCGGACCATGACCACCCGGATAGAACACGGTATCGAAATCTTCCACGGACACATCGGCGAGCTTTACCGTATTGGCAAGGGCGTCGAGGGCCTCGGAATCTTTCTGGAAGCGACGGGTGTCATCGGTCTGGAAGTCGGGCTCGTCACTTTTGGGATCAAGTGGCGGCTGGCCACCTTTTGGCGACGCAAGGGTGATTTCGGCACCGGCCTGCTTGAAGACATAATAAGGGGCTGCGAGTTCTTCGAGCCAGAAACCGGTTTTCAGGCCAGTGTTTCCCAGTTTGTCGTGCGACGTCAGAACCATGAGTACTTTCATCTTTAAAATCCTTTCGAGATTTCATCTGTGTGGCAGGCCAAACTTGGCCCAGAGTCGAGTCCTGAAGTTTCAGGTTTGTGTTTTGAACGCGGCCCCGATTGGAGTGCTTTCCCCAACTAATAGACCGGTCGCCTAGTTCTTGCGCGGCAAGAATACGCCTCCTGGCATCATCCTAACGCCTACTTCACATTGAGAGTTCGATGCGTAGCTGCCAAGGCAGCCTGCAAAGGCGCGTCGTTCTTGGTAATCTTGGCCAAAAGGCTTGCACCGAGCCAAGATTGATAGAGCGTTTCAGCAAGCCATAAACTGTCTTCATCCACGCTGAGAGATCCATCGGCAACAGCATCGTCAATGGCATCAGCGATGCGCTTGACGATCTTTTTGGTGCCATCAAGCAGGACCTCACGCATTGCCTCAGACAAGTCGGCGACTTCGGCCGCCAGCTTTACCACGAGGCATTTGCTTTGGGCATCGGATGCGGTTTGCGTTTCCATCCAGTTTTGCCAGTAGCAATCAAGGCGCTCTGCCCCTGTAAGGTTCTTTTGACTAAACAGATCATCCATCGCCGCGAGATAATTGTCGAAATACCGGCGCAGCAACTCCTCGCCAAAAACTTCCTTTGACGAAAAGTAGTGGTAGAACGACCCCTTCGGGACTTCTGCCGCTGCCAGTATTTCACTGAGGCCAACGCCAGAGAACCCCTTGCCGCTCATGAGGGTATGAGCGGTATCGAGAAGACCTTGCCGGGCGTCGGTATGTTTGGTCTGTTTGTTCATAAGAGGCGTTGTAACGAAAAATAGACCAGTCGTCTAGTAAAAGAGTCACTTTCGGAAAAAGGTATTCCGCCCCCGTGGAAACCTGCCGGTTTTAAGGCCACCGCCGCAGGTCATCGCAACATGGCCCCGGCCCTTTGCGGCCAGGGACGGCTTGATAGACGGCACATCGGCGAAACAATCCAATCCGATGCCGGCACAAAACAGACCGGAAAATAAATCTGGTGGTGTCAGAATCGCTTTGCGTCGAAGATCGGATAAGCCGCCGATGTTATAAAATTACGGAAAGATGCCCCTATTAGACTTTTTTGGAATAGGACGTATAAAAGTCGCAAGTGTCTGGCGCATAAAGGGCGGGATACCTGCAATTGCGCTAGATTTTACCGAATTGTGCAGCGCGAAACCGGATGATCCAGTTGAATGCAAACAAATTGCAACTCCAAGTTCTCCTTAACAAACTGATTTTTTGTTAGTATACGGACCCACAAACAGGCCTAAGGGCTTTTGGCGGCATGAATGTTTGATTTCCATCAAGGGAATGTAAACATGTATGCCCTAAGTCTTGGTTTGGCATTCCGCATGCCTGTTTTGGGGGCAGAAAGAGGGATTAATTATGTCGCAAACGGTGCATTCCTCCGGCGAACACCAGCCGGACGAGAACCGCAGGGATTTCCTGACCTTGGCGACCACAGCAGTCGGCGCCGTCGGCGTTGGTTGCGCGTTGTTGCCGTTCGTGGACAGCATGAACCCGTCCAAGGACGTTCTCGCACTTGCCTCGGTTGAGGTTAATCTGGCCAACATCCCGGTTGGGCAGGCAATTAAGGTCATGTGGCGAGGCAAACCTGTCTTCATCCGCCATCGTACCGAACGCGAAATCAATGAGGCCGAAGAGGTCGCATTGAACGAACTCGTTGATCCGCAAACGGATGACGCGCGTGTCGAAAAGAAAGAGTGGCTGATTGTTGTCGGCGTCTGCACCCATCTGGGTTGCATTCCGATGGGCACGGCCACAGGCGAAACCCGTGGTGATTATGATGGCTGGTACTGCCCATGCCATGGCTCGCACTATGATACGTCGGGCCGTATCCGCCGCGGCCCCGCGCCGTTGAACCTTGTCGTTCCGGAATACGAATTCCTGACCGACACATCGGTCCGGATCGGGTAAGGAGCAGGTAGATGAGCGCACCTCAGTGGAACAATAAAGTGGTCAAGTGGGTTGACGACCGTCTTCCGGTCATCTCCATGCTGCACCACTCTGCATACGAATATCCGACACCGAAAAACCTGTCCTATATGTGGAACTTCGGTTCCCTGGCCGGGTTTGTTCTGGTGACGATGATCCTCTCCGGGATTTTCCTGGTGATGAATTACACCCCGCACACCAGCATGGCGTTCGAATCTGTCGAACGCATCATGCGTGATGTGAACTACGGGTGGTTGATCCGTTATATCCATATGAACGGCGCATCGATGTTCTTCATCGTTGTGTTCATTCACATCTTCCGTGGCCTGTATTACGGGTCATACAAAGCACCGCGTGAAATGCTGTGGTGGATCGGTATCCTGATCCTTCTGGCAATGATGGCGACCGCGTTCATGGGCTATGTCCTGCCGTGGGGCCAGATGTCCTTCTGGGGTGCAACGGTTATTACCAACCTGTTCTCTGCCTTCCCGATCATTGGCGATCCGCTGGTGACCTGGCTTTGGGGTGGTTTCTCGGTTGATAACCCGACGCTGAACCGGTTCTTCTCGCTGCATTACCTGATGCCGTTCGTCATTCTGGGCCTTGTTGTCCTGCATGTCTGGGCGCTGCACAGCGTGCGGTCGAACAACCCGACCGGCGTTGAAATCAAGACGCCGAAAGACAGCATTCCGTTCCATCCGTACTACACGATCAAGGATCTGTACGGTTTGGGCGTATTCCTGATCTTCTTCTCGGCGTTTGTGTTCTTTGCACCGGATTATCTCGGTCACCCGGATAACTACATTCCGGCGAACCCGCTGGTCACGCCGCCGCACATCGTTCCGGAATGGTACTTCCTGCCGTTCTACGCGATCCTGCGTTCGATCGACTTCACCATCTTTGGCATTCCGGCAAAACTGCTTGGCGTGCTGGCGATGTTTGCCTCGATCGTGATCCTGTTCGTGATCCCGTGGCTCGATACGTCGAAGGTTCGCAGCTCGAAATTCCGTCCGGTCTACAAATGGTTCTTCTGGCTGTTTGTCATCGACACCTTCATCCTCGGCTATTGCGGGGCGAAGGCACCGGATGACTACTTCCTGGGTATTCCGGGTCTGAAGGTCATCGTGATGGGTCAGCTTTCGACGCTGTATTATTTCGTGCACTTCCTTGTGGTGATGCCATTGGTTGGAAAACTTGAACGAACCAAACCACTGCCAGCAAGCATCAGTGAATCTGTTTTGAAGGAGGGTGCAAATGCGTAAGTTCGCACTGACCGCAATTGCTGCCGCCTTCGCGGTAACCGCATTCACTGGCGGTGCAGCCAAGGCTGCCGGCGGCGATCAGCCGGCACCCGCGGCACAGGATTGGAGCTGGCAGGGTCTGTTTGGCACCTATGACCGTGCCCAGCTGCAGCGTGGCTTCCAGGTCTTCAAGAACGTTTGTGCCGGCTGTCACAGCCTGCGCTTCATTGCCTTCCGTAACCTTGAAGGCATCGGGTTCAACGAAGACCAGATCAAGGCGATTGCAGCGGAGTATGACATCGTGGATGGTCCGAATGACGACGGCGACATGTTCGACCGTCCGGGCATCCCGGCTGATTACTTCCCGTCCCCGTTCCCGAACGAAAAGGCAGCTGCCGCTTCGAACGGCGGGGCAATTCCGCCGGATCTTTCGCTGATGAACAAGGCACGTGTGGGTGGCCCGGACTATGTGTTCGGCCTGCTGACCGGCTATGAGGAAGAAGCCCCTGAAGGCTTCGACCTTGCAGACGGCAAGTATTACAACCACTACTTCCCGGGCCATCAGATTTCCATGGCACCGCCGCTTTATGATGAAGCGGTCGAGTACACCGATGGAACGCCGATGACCCTGGAACAGCATGCCCGTGACATTGCGGCCTTCCTGAACTGGACGGCACAGCCGGAACTTGAAGCCCGCAAAGCGCTTGGCATGAAAGTGATCCTGTTCCTGATCGTGCTGACCGCGATGCTGTATGCGGTCAAACGCAAGATCTGGCGCGACGTCGAACACTAGGACGTTGTGATCAAGACCGATACTGAAACAGGCCACCTTCGGGTGGCCTGTTTTTTTGTGTGTCCGGCAAACGTGAGAACCGTGTCTTCCTTCAGTGCAACATCAATATGCGAAGTAGGAAACGACGAGGCGGTCTATTTCGCCGCTGTCGCGCATGTCGCGCAGGACCTGATCAAGGTCATCAGCAAACTGGTCGCGATACGGCCAGTAGTCTTCCGGGTCGGGGCCAAAGGCAACATAGCCGAATTCATGGCCGATGATGGCCACTTCATCAAACAGGCGTGACGTTGCCCTGTCGACATCAAGTTCCTGCATGGCCGCCAGTATGGCCATGCGTTCATTGACGTAACAATCCACCCGCCCTGCCATCAGGAAACGCAGGTTGCTTGCCGTGGTGTTGGCTTCTTCAAGCGTGATGTCACCCGCATCAACCATGTCGAAAAATTCGGGTCCGGCCAGACGATAGCCGGCATTATTGGCAAATCGCGCGCCTTTGAAATCATCCGGGAAGCGATTGAGCTCGTTGCTGTGGGCGTAGTCCTTGCTGCAGATCGCGACCACGGTTTCACGCAGAATCGGAATGGAATAGCGTTCGATCCAGCTGCGATCAGCACGTTCATAAGGTGGAAAGAAGCCCATGATCGCGCCGTTCTCAAGCAAATCCATTCCCCGGCGGAACGGCACACTGACGATATCAAGCCGATAGCCCGGCATGCGATCAAACGCCTCTTGCAATATCCGGACATAGATACCGTCTGCCGTCGTACCATCCAGAAAGGCATAGGGTTTGTTGCTGTCTTCGGCATAAAGCGTGATGGTTCGGGGGATATTGCTGTTCTGAACCGTTTGGGCTGCGGCCAGAGTGGCCCCAAGCAGCGCATGCCCGATAAGCATGCTGCCTGCAAACCTGACTGAATTTCGCAACGCGTTCCTGAATTTCATGGACGTATTATGCAGACAAATCTGTGGTGTCTGTCAATTGCGTTGGCGTAACAGCAGGTTTCAACTCAATCTTTGCTTTGCCCAACAGGATGGTCTGATGGCTTCTGGGCATTTGCCGCACGGTCATCATCTGCATCTTCGTGCGGTTCGCGGTGCTGCCGGTTGCCATCCGCCGGACGCAATGGCGGAACCGTCACCGGAATATGCACCAGACGACGTTTACGCTGTGGCGTGCCGGAACTGGCATAAAGCTGCTTGCCGGCCTCGACAATCGAAACGCCGGCAAAGGCCTTAAACAGGCGCGAGCCGATATTTTCAAACATTTGCGACCAGCGCAGCAAAAGCCGGATGTTGGTTGGCGGCATGAAAAGGGCACGGCTGTGCTGTACGGGCAGAAACATGTTTTCACGCATCAGGTTTTGCAGCTGTGACACGCTGTAGGGATGGCCAAAGCCAAACGGTGTCTTTTCCGACCACGACCAGAGCGAGCTTCGGTTGGGTGTCACCACCACAATCCGGCCATTGGGGGTCAGCACCCGCCAGCACTCGCGCATCAGACGCCGCATGGAATCGGAATGTTCGACCAGATGCACCAACAGGATACGATCAACCGAACTGTCGGGGAGCGGCAACATGGTTTCTTCGGTAAGCGCCACGCGGTTCTGTTCATCAGGCGGCCAATGTACGCAGCCCTGACGGGCAGGCATAAAGGCCATGACGCGTTCTGCCTCGCCGATAAACGGGCGCAAATACGGCGTGGCATAACCAAAGCCCAGCACCCGCATACCCCGGACATCTGACCACATGACGCGCAAACGCCTGCGGATCAGACGCCGGGCGGCCTGCCCGATGCTGCTGGCATAAAAACGGTGAAGATCAACGACATCCTGACGCATGGCGCAAGCCTATCATCCCCTATCGGTCACGGGAATGTTTTTGCAATCCATGCCGGACGGTTTTGCGTGATTGTTTCAAGACAGAAGTTGCTGCTAGTCTTTGGGCAAAGTGCAATTCAGGTTCAGAGGTACGTTATGGCCGCCGGTGAAGTGATCGTCATTCCCTGTCTTTCAGATAATTACACCTATCTTGTCCGCTGCCACCGCAGCGAAGTCACCGCCATCATTGATCCGGGCGAAGCAGCACCTGTGATCGACGCCCTTGAAGAGCGAGACTGGAACCTTGATCTGGTGATCAACACTCATCACCACCATGACCATATCGGTGGCAACGCCGAGCTGATGGAAGAATACGGTGCCAAATTGCTTGGCCCGACGGCGGAGAAAGCGCGCATTCCGAACATGGATGACACGTGCGGCGAGGGTGATCAGGTTCTGATTGGCGATCTGGAAGGTCGGGTGTTTGACGTGCCAGGCCATACCAGCGGCCATATCGCGTTCTATTTCCCGGCGATTACGGCGCTGTTTTCCGGGGACAGCTTGTTTGCGTTGGGCTGCGGACGCCTGTTTGAAGGCACGCCAGAGCAAATGTGGACCTCTCTTTGCAAATTCCGCAATCTGCCAGCAAGCACCCAGGTCTATTGCGGCCATGAATATACGCAGGCCAATGCGAAGTTCGCCAAAACGATTGAACCGAACAACGCGGTTCTGACCGCACGGTGTCAGGATATTGACGGGCTTCGGGCGCGTAACCTGCCGACCATTCCATCGCGTCTGGATGTGGAACTTGCGACCAATCCGTTCTTGCGCGCCGATGATCCGTCCGTTGCCGAGGCATTGGGCATGAGCGGCGAAAGCCCGGTTGCGATATTTACCGAGATTCGCAAACGCAAAGACAATTTCTAAGAAGCGACTGGATCAGGCCATCTGTTTGAACAGAACGTTCTGATCAAGCAGATAACGTGAAAACAGGGGCAGGCTGGCCGCACCGATGGCACGTGCGGCACTGCCCACCCGTCCCTGTTCGATATGCGGGCTTTCGATGCCCTGCAAATCCAGTTCGGAAATTGCGGCACGGGTTGCCGCCACCACCCGTTCACAGACGTCGGCCGGAAAGCCGCCATCGACAATTACCGCTTCGAAATCGATCACCGAACAGACCGAGGTAATGGCAATTGCCAGACTGCGTGCGGTATGGGCAATCCAAATATCAAGGGTGTTGCCCAAGTCATGCCAATAATCGGGATCACGCCACAACATTGCCGGATCGCGACCTTCGCGGGTCAGCATTTGTTCAAGCACGAAGATGGATGCCTGATCGATCAACTGGCTGGGATGGCCACTACGTGAGGATACCGGCATGGAGCCAAAAGCCCCGGCATTGCCTGTGCGCCCGGCATAAAGCGCCTGGTTCAGCACCACGCCACCACCAATGAACGAGCCGATAAAGAAATAGGCAAAATCGGAATAGTTCGGGCCAAGGCCAAAGACCAGTTCCGCCCCGCAGGCCGCCGTGGCGTCATTTTGCTGAAAGACCGGAAATGGCACGATGGCGCCGATGGTGTCGACCAGATCGACCTCGCGCCAGGCATTCATGTCTTCGACCGGGGCACCGACTTCATCGACCCAGTTCCAAAGCTCAAACGGGGCTGCGATGCCGATTCCGGCGATACGATCAATCTGATTGCGCGAAAGGCCGGTGATGATGTCATCAACCGATTGCCGGACAAAGCGCCGGATGCCATCGGGTGTCGGGTATTTGTAGGCTTCGCGCTTGGTCGCACGTACAGAGCCAACGAAATCAAGCAGGATCAATTCGGCACTGCGCCGCCCGATCTTCAGGCCAAAGGAATAAACCCCGTCGGGATTAAGCGCCATGGGAACCTTAGGCTTGCCAACCTTGCCGCGCACCGGCGTGCCCCGCATCAAAAGGCCGTCCTGTTCGAGCGCGCGCATGATGACGGAAACGGTCTGGGCAGACAGCCCTGAAAGCCTTGCGATATCGGCCTTGGACAGACCGGCATTGCGGCGCACGAGCGACAGCACAAGCCGTTCATTATAGGCGCGCACGCGAAGCTGGTTGGCGCCGCCGCCGGGATGCAACGGACGCGATATGCGATCATCCGCCCCGATATCATCCGGGTTCGCAGAGATGCTGTCTGACATTTGGTCCTCCCACTCAGACATTAGATAGCCTGATTACCGTCCAGAGTGACAGGAATAATTAATAAATCAATCGGATTTATTAATTGACAGTTTCGCCCATTTGGTGTGTCGTATGGCCCATGCAGGTTGAAGGCCCGGCACAAAAACTGCGCCACGACCTGTTGGAAAACAATCAAATCAGGCCCAAATGGCCACATATTCAGGTTATGTCCTGGGAGGAAACAAATGAAGAAAGCACTTCTTGGCGCAGCCCTTGGTGCGCTTGCACTTGGTATCTCTGCAGCCCCGAACACCGCAAAAGCCGAGGATATCGGCGCCTGCCTCATCACCAAAACCGACATCAACCCGTTCTTTGTGAAAATGAAGGAAGGGGCGTCTGCCAAGGCCGAAGAACTTGGCATCGATCTTTCGACCTATGCAGGCAAGATTGATGGCGACCACGAAACACAGGTTCAGGCCATCGAATCGTGCATCGCATCGGGTGCAAAAGGCATCCTTCTGACCGCATCGGACACCAAGGCGATTGTACCGGTCGTCAAAAAGGCGCGTGACGCGGGCCTTCTTGTGATTGCACTCGACACGCCGCTTGAACCGATTGACGCGGCCGATGCCACCTTTGCCACCGATAACTTCAAGGCTGGCGAACTGATTGGTCAGTGGGCCGCCGCCAAGCTGGGTGACAAGGCAGCAGAAGCCAAGATTGCCCTTCTTGACCTGGCACCAAGTGCACCGTCAGTCGATGTCCTGCGCGATCAGGGCTTCATGAAAGGATTCGGGATCGACATCAAGGACCCCAACAAGATCGGGGACGAGGATGACGACCGGATCGTCGGCCATGACGTGACCAATGGTAACGAGGAAGGCGGCCGTACCGCGATGGAAAACCTGATGCAGCGCGATTCTGACATCAATGTGGTTTACACCATCAACGAACCGGCAGCAGCCGGCGCGTATGAGGCGCTGAAATCGTTTGGCATGGAAGAGGGCGTTCTGATCGTATCAGTCGATGGCGGCTGCCCGGGTGTTGCCAACGTCAAGGATGGCGTGATTGGTGCGACCTCGCAGCAATATCCGCTGTTGATGGCATCCAAAGGCATTGAGGCGATCAAGGCATGGGCTGATAGCGGCGAAAAACCGCAGAACAGCCAGGGCCTTAACTTCTATAACACTGGCGTGAACCTTGTAACCGATCAGCCGGTCGACGGTGTGCCGTCGATTGACGTTGCCGAGGGCATGGATCGTTGCTGGGGTTAATCCTGAACTGATCCCGATCTGCTTCGAAGGAGGGCAGTATTATACCCTGCCCTCCTTGTCCCACTTTGCTTTACACTTGGTATGTCATGCGAACCAGCCACCAGAGCCGGGCGGGTGACGGTAAACGGATCAGGAATGCCTGAACCAGTTTTGACCAGGTCCGGAGGAAACGATGAGCGAGACACCCAAATCGTCGCGCCAGAAACAGGAGTTCGAGCACGCGCTTGACTCCAGCGACAGCAACGTCGCGCAATTCGACCATAAACACCGCAGTCTTTTTGACAGTGTGCAGCACTTCCTGCATGGCAACCCGACTATGGTGCCGGTCATTGTTCTGATATTTTCGATCATCATTTTCGGCTTTGTTGCCGGCAATAAATTCTTTTCGCCCTTTAACCTGTCGCTGATCATGCAGCAGGTGTCGATTATCGGTATTCTGGCCGCGGCGCAAAGCCTTGTGATCCTGACAGCCGGCATTGACCTTTCGGTCGGTGCGATCATGGTTCTGATGTCGGTCATCATGGGACAGCTTGCCGTGACAATCGGCATCCCGGCCCCGATTGCCATTGTGATTGGCTGTATCGGCGGGATCTGCGCCGGCGGACTGAACGGGTTTCTTGTAACCCGCATCAAATTGCCGCCCTTCATCGTCACACTGGGCACGTGGAATATTTTCTTTGCGCTCAACCTGTGGCTTTCGGGCGCGCAATCGATCAGAAGCCAGACCCTGGATGAAATCGCACCGCTTTTGAAATTCTTTGGCGAAAGCATTGCTCTTGGCGGGGCGCGGATCACCTATGGCTCGATCCTGATGTTGGTGATTTTTGCCGTACTTTGGTACATCCTGAACCACACCAGTTGGGGACGGCATGTTTATGCCATCGGTGATGACAAGGAAGCCGCCGAGCTTTCCGGCATTCGCACCAACCGAACGCTGATCATGGTTTATTGCCTGGCCGGGCTTGTTTGCGCCATTGGCGCGTGGGCATCGATCGGGCGTGTTGGGTCTGTCTCGCCGCAAAGTTTTCAGGAAGCCAACCTTCAATCAATTACCGCAGTTGTGATCGGCGGGATTTCGCTGTTTGGCGGGCGCGGATCGATCATTGGCCCGCTGATCGGGGCGTTGATTGTTGGTGTGTTTAATTCCGGCCTCAGACTGGCGGGTGTGGATGTTCTCTGGCAGGTCTTTGCCATTGGCTGGCTGACCATTATTGCCGTGGCCATTGACCAGTGGATCAGAAAGGTGTCGTCATGAGCAACACTTCCCAATCTGTGCAACCTGTTCTTAAGGCACGCGGCATCGTCAAACGATATGGTCGCGTGACCGCACTCAATTACGCTGACTTTGATCTGTATCCCGGCGAAGTTCTTGCCGTGATCGGCGATAACGGTGCAGGGAAATCATCGCTGATCAAGGCCCTTTCGGGGGCGGTGACCATTGATGAAGGCAGCATCGAGCTTGATGGCAAGCCGATCCAGTTCACCTCGCCGATGGAGGCCCGCGAAGCCGGGATCGAGACGGTGTATCAGAACCTGGCACTTTCCCCCGCACTCTCGATTGCCGATAACATGTTTATGGGTCGTGAACTGCGCAAGAAGGGCCTGATGGGCAAGTATTTCGGCGCACTTGATCATAAGGAAATGCAGCGTCTGGCACGCCAAAAGCTGACGGATCTGGGCCTGATGACCATTCAGAACATCAATCAGGCGGTCGAAACCCTTTCGGGTGGACAGCGCCAGGGTGTGGCTGTTGCCCGTGCGGCTGCATTCGGATCGCGCGTGGTGATCATGGATGAACCGACAGCCGCCCTTGGGGTGAAGGAAAGCCGTCGGGTTCTTGATCTGATTGCCGATGTGAAGGCGCGTGGCATGCCGATTGTACTGATTTCACATAACATGCCCCATGTGTTCGAGGTGGCAGATCGCATTCATGTCCATCGTCTGGGCAAACGTCTTTGTACGATCAAGCCTGATGACTACAGCATGTCGGATGCGGTTGCCTTCATGACAGGCGCCAAGGAGCCACCGGCAGAAGACGCCGCCTGAAGAAACGACGTGCCCCGGATATGAGAACCACAGTTTCATGACACCTGATCTTGATCATCTGGCGGAAGCCATTCGCGCCAGACACGCCGACGCGGGCCGCATCCTTGTTGCCATCGTCGGTGCACCAGCCTCGGGCAAGTCAACCTTGTCCGACCGGCTTTATCACCATCTGGGGGGTGATAAAGCCGGGGCTGCTGTGGTGCCGATGGACGGGTTTCATTTTGACAATGCCATTCTTGAAGACCGTGATCTTCTGCCCCGCAAAGGTGCGCCGGAGACATTTGATGTCGGCGGCCTTAAACGCACTTTGATTGCGCTTCGCGACACGCCCGATGAGGATGTCTGCGTCCCGCTTTTTGACCGCAGCCTTGAAATATCGCGCGGCTCCGCCCGGGTGATTGCCCCTCGTCATAAAATCATTTTGGTCGAAGGCAATTACCTGCTTTTGGATCAAGCGCCGTGGGACCAGCTGCATAACCTGTTTGATTTGTCGATCTATCTGGATGTGCCCGAAGAAACCCTGCGCGCACGATTGATGGATCGATGGCGGAGTTTCGGGTTTGATGACGATGGGGCGCGCGCCAAGGCGGAAACAAACGACCTTCCCAATGCGGTAACGGTTGCCCGTCATAGTAAACCCGCCGATATCATGATTACAGGCGGGTGATGAAATCCCCATCAAGAAGAATATCGACCAGCCAGTCAGCCACCGCACGAACAGGCGGAAGGTGACGCTTGTCCTGATGGGTGAGCAGCCAGACGTCACGTCCGGTCGGATCATACCCACCGAGCCTGGTCAGCCCGTCAACCCGGTCGCCGACACAGCGCGGCAGCAGCGCACAGCAGGCATGCCCCGCCATCATCGCCACCATGATCGATCCACGATTGGCATAACCGATAATCTTGCGATCCGGGAAATGATCAGACAGCCATTTCTGCTCCGGCTTATCGGAAAAAAACTCATCAAGATCGATCCACGTCAGTTGCGCCGGATCAAGGGCATCAGGCAGTAATCCATCAGGATTGCAATAGATGCCATATTCCAGATAACCAAGCCGTCGGATATGAAACGCGCCGCTTTCCGGGCGGGCAAGACGGATGGCAATATCAGTTTCGCGTTGCGGCAGGCTCAGGTTTCGGTTGGCCCCGATCAGCTCCAGCGCAATCCCCGGATATAACCGATGCAGGGATGCCATATGCGGCGCGACACAATCCTGCAGGATCGCGTCAACACCCGTCAGGCGGACAATGCCGCTGATCTGCTTGTTGTTATGGTCAGCCTCTGGTTCCCGGGCCAGCAGACCGGACACGGTTTCCTGCATCTGCTGGGCAGTTTGCAGCAGGGCCTGTGCGCGTGCTGTTGGTGCAACAGAACGGCCATCGCGATGTAAAACCGCATACCCAACCCATTCTTCCAATCGGGCAATGCGCCGGGCGACGGTTGTTTGATTGACGCCAAGTTCACGCGCAGCGGCACTCATATTTCCGGCCTGACAGACATGGGCGAAGGTCCGCAATCCTTCCCAATCCAGCGACATGACAAACTCCCATATTCTGCATTTTCGCAGATTATAGTCGAATTAATGCCGATGGATAATGCGAATTTGCAGATCCATAATCAGCCATCATCCGCTTGAACTTAAGGATCCCGATATGACTGCAAAAACCATCTTTGATATTGCCGGTGCGGTCCTTCCGAACGGAACGCCCAAGGACGCCGCGTTGATTGTGATTGATGCCCAGGAAGAATACCGCAATGGGCACCTAAAGCTTTCCGGGCTTGCACCTGCCCTTGCCAATATCCAGACGCTTCTGGCCCATTGGCGCAATCAGGGCGGCACGGTGATCCATGTCCAGCATCAGGCAACCGGTCTGTTTGACCCGAGCGGCCCCTATGCCGCCATCATGCCGGAAGTGGCCCCGAGTGACGATGAAGGCATTGTCACCAAAGCGGTCCCCAGTTCGTTTGGCAACACCAACCTTGAAGAGCTTTTGGCGAATGCAGGTCTGAAAAATGTTGTTCTGACGGGATTCATGACCCATGTCTGCGTCTCAACCACGGCCCGTGTTGCCGATGAAAAGGGGTTTGCCGTCACTGTCGTTTCAGACGCAACCGCCACACGCGATCTGCCCGATGCCATGACCGGCGACACAGTTCTGGCCGCCGACATTCATAACCATGAACTCACCATGCTGGCCGACACCTTTGCCAAGATTGTTCCGACAAAAGATATCCTCGCAGCATGATCGCGTAACCGACCACTGCCAAACAAGAAAAAACGCCCCGCAGATTTTGCGGGGCGTTTTGGTGTTGCTGCCAAGCGACAGATCAGAACATATGCTGACCGCCATTGAGAAATGGTGCTTTATGCTTCACGCGTTTCACCATTGAGGAAATCGTCATAGGCAAGAACCAAACCGGTTTGCAGGTCCACTGTCGGCTTCCAACCTGTTGCGAACAGGCGGTCGCTATCCATCAGTTTGCGCATGGTACCGTCAGGCTTTGACGCATCAAACGCAATCTTGCCGGTAAACCCTACGGTTTTAGCTATCTGTGTCGCCAATTTGCGGATGGTCACATCAGAGCCATAACCGACATTGATATGGCTGCACATTTCCTCGGTATTTGCCTTGTAGGTCGCAACATCGAGGTTCATGACATGTATGCTGGCTGCCGCCATATCATCGACAAACAGGAACTCGCGACAGGGCTTGCCACTTCCCCAAACCATGACTTCGTCGGCACCGGAAACCTTTGCTTCGTGGAAACGGCGTAAAAGAGCCGGAATGACGTGGCTGTTTTCCGGATGGTAATTATCACCCGGGCCGTAAAGGTTGGTTGGCATCACACTACGATAGTCCCGGCCATACTGCCGATTAAAGGATTCACACAGTTTGATGCCCGCGATTTTGGCAACCGCGTAGGGTTCGTTGGTTTTTTCAAGCACACCGGTTAACAACGCGTCTTCACGCATTGGCTGACCCACCGCACGCGGATAGATGCAGCTAGATCCCAAGAACAAGACTTTCTGAACACCTGAGTTATGAGCGGCACCGATGATATTGGTTTCAATCAGCAGGTTTCGATAGATGAAATCTGCTGGATAGGTATTGTTCGCATGAATACCCCCGACCTTGGCGGCAGCGAGGTATACTTCATCGATATCGTTGTTTGCAAAAAATACGTTTACCGCGTGTTGGCTTTCAAGATCCAGTTCATCACGCGATGCCAGAATGAGTTCGACATCGGGGTGCGAACTGAGCTGACGCGCAATCGCGCTGCCAACCATACCTCTATGTCCTGCGATGAAAACTTTTCTGGTCATGACTTACTGCGACGCGTTAATTGCAACTTCGAACCCGTTGTCCTTGAGCAGGCGGTGCTGGCGGGCCTTTTTGAGGTCGTGGGTCACCATTTCAGAGATCATTTCTTCCATGGTGATTTCCGGTTCCCAACCCAGTTCATTTTTGGCCTTTGACGGATCACCAAGAAGTGTCTCCACTTCGGCCGGGCGGAAGTACCGCTCGTCAACGCAAACGATTTCATCTCCAACAGAAACGGCTGGCGAGATCGACTTGTCGACCGCGTCGACAATACCCTTTTCGTTGACGCCCTCGCCTTCAAAGCGAAGCGTAATGCCCAGCTCCTTGGCAGAGAGTTCTACGAACTTGCGTACAGTTACCTGACGGCCGGTTGCAATAACGTAATCTCGAGCTTCTTCCTGCTGAAGCATCATCCATTGCATGCGGACATAATCCTTTGCATGCCCCCAGTCACGCAGCGCGTCCATATTGCCGAGATACAAGCACTGCTCCAAGCCTTGTGAGATGTTGGAGAGTGCACGCGTAATCTTGCGGGTCACAAACGTTTCGCCCCGGCGCGGACTTTCATGATTAAACAGAATGCCATTGCAGGCATACATGCCATACGCCTCACGGTAATTCACGGCGATCCAATAGGCATAAAGCTTCGCCACTGCATACGGGCTCCGTGGATGAAACGGCGTGGTTTCC
The DNA here is from genome assembly GCF_011806525.1 of Thalassospira sp. HF15. Classification (GTDB taxonomy): domain Bacteria; phylum Pseudomonadota; class Alphaproteobacteria; order Rhodospirillales; family Thalassospiraceae; genus Thalassospira. The sequence continues at coordinate 120,941 of NZ_JAAVKI010000003.1, forward strand.
TTTTGCGGAATTTCCTGCACGAGTCCGTAAAGCTCACTAGTCGACGCCTGATAGAAACGGGTCTTCTTTTCCAGACCGAGGAAACGAATGGCTTCAAGAAGACGGAGCGTTCCGAGTGCATCAATATCCGCAGTGTATTCGGCGGCCTCAAAACTGACAGCGACGTGGCTTTGTGCACCGAGATTATAAACCTCGTCCGGTTTGACATCATTAATGATGCGCGTCAGGTTGCTGCTATCGGCCAGATCCCCATAGTGCAGCACGAGTTTCCGATTCTGCTCGTGCGGATCCTGATAGAGATGATCGATGCGATCGGTATTCAGAGAGCTGCTACGCCTCTTGATACCATGGACTTCATATCCCTTTTCCAGCAGGAATTCTGCCAGATAGCTACCATCCTGACCGGTGATCCCGGTAATGAGGGCCCGTTTGGTCATACCAATTTATCCTAGTTCGCTCTTTGCTTGTGTCCTGCGTCCATACTCATCGTCAAAACGCTCAATATCATCTTCGCCAAGGTATGTGCCAGATTGTACCTCAATCAACTCAAGAGGTATTTTTCCCGGGTTTTCCATCCGGTGAACCGCCCCAAGGGGAATGTAGGTTGATTCGTTCTCCTGGAGCAGGAAGGTTTCGTCATCCCTGGTCACCAATGCAGTTCCCTTAACAACGATCCAGTGTTCCGCGCGATGGTTATGTCTTTGAAGGGACAGTCTTGCGCCCGGCTTGACAGTGATGCGTTTGACCTGAAAGCGATCACTTTGATCAATGCTATCATATGCTCCCCAGGGGCGTGCAACGCGGCGATGTTCGTGAACCTCTGCACGTCCTGCAGTATCGAGTTCAGACACCACACTCTTTATCTTCTCGACCTGATCCAGCGCACTGACCATCAGGGCATCCGGTGTATCAATAATCACCAGATCCTGTGTTCCGATTGTCACAACAAAACGACGGTCCGAGGCATGGACGAGTGTATTTCTTGAGTCAATCGAATGGATGTTTTCGGTAACACCGAGCTTGCCGCAATTATCTTGGTCAACTTCGCTTAGAGCGAACATTGCATCCCAGCTGCCGACATCACTCCAAACGCCATTGAATGGAACGACAGCGATGTTTGTCGCACGCTCCATGACTGCATAGTCAATGCTCTTTTTGGTGGCATCAATAAATTCCGCACCGGGCCGCCAGAATGCACCGTCCTGTTTGGCATTTGCCATTGAAGCCACGCATTTGTCGTAAATGATCGGTTCAAAGGCCTCTAATGCTTCAAGAAGCACAGAACGTTTGATCAGGAAAATGCCCGAGTTCCATAGGAACTTGCCAGAAGAAAGGAATTCCAGAGCTGTTTCGACATCGGGCTTTTCATGAAAGCGAACCGATTTGCAAACACCGCTGCGAATTTCCTTGCCAGTTTCAATATAGCCGTATGCTGTACTTGGCCCGCTAGGTTGAACACCGAAGGTGACAATCCATCCCTTGCTGGCAAGATCAGAGGCACCAGAAACCATGCCACGAAATTCATCTGAACCAGGAATAAAGTGATCGGCTGGACAGAACAACAGCAGGTCGTCGGGATCTCCCTTGAAAGCCGCTGCCAAGCCCATCGCTGGAGCGGTATCGCGCCCACAGGGTTCTAGAATTTGTGTAAGATTAAGCCCTGTTTTCTCACCAATCTCCTGAACGAAAAACCGGTAATCATCTCCGCTCACCGCCAACACATCACCAAGCGGGGCCACTCTATCGAGAGTGAGTTCAAACAGGGACTTTCCCTTATAGAGAGGAATGAACTGTTTGGGGAATGCCTTGCGCGAAAGCGGCCAAAGCCTTGTGCCCGATCCGCCACACATTATGACGGGCTTGATGATTTTATCTTTTCGCATGTCTAGGTTGCGCTTTCCGGTGATGCGTCTTTCTGAACCGACCCCGCTTATAGAACAGTTTTCACCCCCCTTCCAACATCTCTGTCACTTGCCAGACAAACAAATCCCGTAAAATATATGCACCACTGCTCCGATCACTGATTGCATCCGCGAAAATCGGGAACGTGCGTCATTGCACCTGAGTTGCAGGTAAATACGATGCTTACGAAAAACGCCCCGCAATTATGCGGGGCGTTTTGATACAGGAAAGATCATCTTACCGTTTTAGTAGAGCGTCAGAACATATGCTGACCGCCATTGATCGACAGGCAGGAACCGGTGATGAAACCGGAATTCGGGCCGCAGAGATACAGGATCGCCTGGGCGATTTCGTCTGCTTCACCCAGTCGGCCGACCGGGATTTTGGAAATGATGCCTTCAAGGACCTTTTCCGGGACCGCCGCCACCATGTCGGTATTGATATAGCCCGGTGCGATCGTATTAACCGTAATGCCCTTGCGCGCGACTTCCTGGGCCAGTGCCTTGGTAAAGCCATGCACGCCGGCCTTGGCGGCAGAATAGTTGGTCTGGCCGAACTGACCGGCCTGGCCGTTGATCGAGGAAATATTGACGACACGGCCAAAGCCACGTGCGCGCATGCCCTCAAGGACCGGTTTGGTCATGTAAAAGAGCGAGCTCAGATTGGTGTCGATCACCGCATTCCATTGCTCGGTCTCCATCTTGTGCATGAAACCGTCGCGGGTGATGCCGGCATTGTTGATCAGAATATCAATCGGCCCGACTTCGGCTTCGACCTTGGCGATGCCTGCGGCACAGGCATCAGCGTCCGCAACACTCCATTTATAGGTCGCGATACCGGTTTCATCGGTGAAGGCCTTTGCGGCCTCATCATTGCCGGCATAGTTTGCCACAACGGTATATCCCGCGTCCTTGAGTGACAGGCTGATGGCCTTGCCAATCCCGCGTGTACCACCGGTTACCAGTGCTGTTTTTGTCATGGTCGCCTCCCTAAACTTCGTTGATCAAACGTGTCATCATCGCGATTTCCGTAGTTTGCCCTTCTACGACTTGCGTAATATTAGTCCATAAACAGCGTTATATATGTAACTTTATTACTTCTCCATCCTCGATTTCTGCAAAACCGCTTAGTCTTTCGTCGCACTGCAGCAAACGCTGCACCAAATCAAACGGGGCATCCCCACCCAGAGGACGCCCCGCATGTTTCATTTCAGGCAAAAGGCCGCTTAGCGTTCAACGCAAAGCGCAACCCCCATGCCGCCACCGATGCAGAGCGTCGCCAGACCTTTTTTGGCATCGCGTTTCTGCATTTCATGCAGCAGCGTGGTGAAGACACGTGCGCCCGATGCGCCAATCGGATGGCCCAGTGCAATCGCACCGCCATTGACGTTGACCTTATCGGTATCCCAGCCCATGTCGCGGTTGACCGCAATCGCCTGGGCGGCAAAGGCTTCGTTGGCTTCGATCAGGTCAAGGTCGCTTGCCGACCAGCCGGCCTTTTCGAGCGCCTTTTTCGACGCCGGGATCGGGCCGGAACCCATGATTGCCGGATCAACACCGGCGGTCGCCCAGCTCTTGATGGTTGCAAGCGGGGTCAGACCGCGCTTGGCAGCCTCATCAGCCGACATGACAACAAGCGCGGCGGCGCCATCATTGATGCCCGATGCGTTACCCGCGGTAACCGTGCCTTCCTTATCAAAGGCCGGGCGCAGTTTGGCCATACCTTCGACGGTGGCACCGTGGCGCGGATATTCATCCACATCAAAGACGATGTCGCCTTTACGGTGTGGGATGGTGACAGCGGCAATTTCATCGTTGAAGCGACCGGCTTTCTGGGCGGCTTCGGCCTTGTTCTGCGAGCTTGCGGCGAATGCGTCCTGCTCTTCGCGCGAAATGCCCCATTTATTGGCGATGTTTTCGGCGGTGTTGCCCATGTGATAGCCGTTGAATGCGCACCACAGGCCATCCTTGATCATGGTATCGATGAATTTGACATCGCCCATTTTGTGCCCGGCGCGCAGATGCGCCGTGTGCCCGGAAAGCGACATGTTTTCCTGACCACCGGCAACAACGATATTGGCGTCACCCGTCATGATCTGCTGAGCGGCAAGGGCGACCGTGCGCAGACCCGACCCACAAACCTGGTTGATCAGAAACGCAGTCGCGCGATCCGAAATACCCGCACCAATGGCGGCCTGACGTGCCGGGTTCTGACCCTGACCACCTGTCAGGACCTGCCCAAGAATAACTTCGTCAACAGCATCCCCTTCGACGCCTGCGCGTTCGAGTGCAGCCTTGATGGCAATAGCACCCAGATCATGCGCCGGGGTATTGGCCAGCGTGCCACTGAATGCGCCGATTGGTGTCCGTGCGGCACCCACAATTACGACGTCGGTCATGAGATCCTCCGATTAATCCTGATTACGTTTCCAAAGATCGGGCAAAGGTCGTTAATGGCCTTGCTCAGATCCTGACTTAATCTTACCGCACCGCAGCAAATTTCCAAGTGCAGATGCCTACCACTTTCGGTCAGCTTAAGAGTACGCAACCCAAGAGCGAACACCCAGAGCTAACCTCGTCAAGTTATGTATAGTGTGTGCCTCTCGGGTCAAGATCGCAAGTGCTCGTTACATTTGAACAAAACTTAATCAAACGTTTCGTAACCAGTTTATTTTTCCATCTGTTTTACTAACAGATGTACAAAGCTACCAGCTGACATACTCTTGCCTATTCTGGCACAGCTAGGGAATCCAAAAAGACTCTTCACACTTAGGTTTTCTGATCATAGTTTGAGCTGAAATGTTGTTTCCATCAGCGAACATACCTCATAGGCAGAAGTGATCACATGCATACTTTGCGGGTCACTTCTGCTAGGGACTGAAGTCCATTACATTCATAATTCGGAAAATGATACTTGACATGCAATACAGGAGAGAGATCGACGGTCTACGTGCCTTGGCTGTAATTTCAGTTATACTTTTCCATGCAGATTTAGGGCCATTCGACGGCGGCTTTGTCGGAGTAGACATTTTTTTTGTTATTAGCGGATACTTGATTACATCGATTATAATTCGAGAAGAGACGAATAATAATTTCTCATACGCTGATTTCTACCAAAGACGAATTCGAAGAATACTTCCTGCACTCTTCACCGTATCTTTTACATCTTTTGGATTTGGCTACTGGTTCCTGAGGCCTGACCTATTCAAGGATTTCTCGCAAAGTTTAGCATCCTTATCTCTTTTTTCGTCGAATATATTATTCTGGAAAGAAACCGGATACTTTGCGGCTACAGCAGAAGAAAAACCGCTTCTACACACTTGGAGCCTGTCTGTAGAAGAGCAATTTTACGTTATATTCCCAATATTTCTCATTTTTCTTTTAAGAAAAAATCGCAATAAATCAATAACTTTCGTATTTTTTATTGTCATATCAAGTCTTTTATTATCAGAACTTGGCAGTCACTTCATTCCCACCGCAAATTTTTTCCTTCTTCCCGGTCGAATTTGGGAGCTTTTATCTGGCAGCTTGATCGCATTCTACTGCCAGAACAAAAAACCAAGTGCTAATTATTGTCTGGAGCTAATTGGAACCATAATTATTTTAATGTCTTTATTATTATTTGATAAAAATACACGATTTCCATCAATTTACACAATTTTACCAGTTTTTGGCACAACTTTAGTTCTTATTTTCAGCAATGGATCTGGATTTATTGGAAGATTACTTTCTGCGAAGCCTGTAGTTGCAGTCGGGCTTATCAGTTTTAGCCTATATTTGTGGCATCAACCAATATTTGCATTTTTGAGAGTACTAAGTCTTGAGCCGTTGACTCCTGCCGTCAAATTGGGCGCCATTTTCCTCTCGTTACTTTTTGGCTATCTATCCTGGAGGTTTGTCGAAAAACCATTCCGCCGAAAAAAAGAAGGCACAAGCGCAACTATTCGAGTCTTCGTCATTGCCGTCACAGTATCCGCAGCAATGTTTGCAGTCGGCGTCTGGGGGCATATCAACCAAGGTGCCCCCAATCGCTTTCCCGAAGAACTGCAACGCCAGTTTGCGGCAGCAGAAGATCCCGGCCTGAATGAGTACGGGTGTAGCCTACACACATTGGGAGAATTGAAAGTATGCGGTTTTGGCGATTGGGAACGACCAGAGAAAACTATTCTTCTGATAGGAAACTCTCACGCTCGTATGTTCATTCCCGAATTGCACCAAAAGCTCACCAAATACAATATCCGTGGCATTCATAGCAGATACAGCTTTAAAAGCGACGACTTGGCAATGTCGGACAATCGCCCTGAGTATGTCTCTGATTGGAAGAGAGACATCAGGTCCTTAGCTGAAGTGTCGGATACACTTGTTGTCTCCATGCGCTGGACCCAAGGCATAACTGCTCAGTTGAACTATTTTGATGAGAATGGAATTCAAAATTCGCAAGAGCAACAGAACGCCGTTTACAAAATGTTCAAAGAGCGACTTTCATGGCTTAGTCAAATTGGTAAACCCGTTTTTCTGATCATGCCAGTGCCAGAGTCGCCAGTAAATGTTCCAAAACAAATGTTGCTAAGTGCAAGGCTCCCGATGCTGGATGTTGGAAGTGAGTCCCCAAAAGATTTTTATCTCCTTAAAAACCTTAAAGCCATTGAACTGCTCACCAATATCCAAAAAGAGTTCACCAATGTAACGCTGATGGATCCGTCAAAAGATCTTTGCCCACTTGAAGACTGCAACCTTTATGTTAGCAAGCTTCCCGCTTACTATGACGACAATCATCTAACTTCAGTTGGAGCACGCAAGACTGTAAACAGACTGACGGAAGCCATTTTAACGAAATTTGAAAACGATTAGCATTATGAATGAAACGTATTTTATTCACAGGCAGCACTGAATATATCGGATCCCAAATTTGCGATAAAAGAGGTATCAAGACGCCTGAGGGATTCAGCAAGACTTGTTTCATCAATAACGAAGGCCAAAACTGCCTTAGGCTGGCAAGCAAACCATCCGGCGCGAAAAGACATCTTCGCACAAGCCTCAGCCTTTCTTGAGAGATAAAGCCAGTGACAAAGAAATTCCTACCATACGGTCGTCAGTCTATAGAGCAAGACGATATTGACGCAGTTGTAGAAGCCCTGAAAGGGGATTATCTGACAACCGGCCCCAAGGTCGCTGAGTTCGAAGCAGTTTTATCGGCCAAAACCGGAGCTGAATACTCAGTTGTTTGCAATTCGGGAACAGCTGCACTGCACTTGGCTGCGATTGCCGCAGGATTTGGCCCCGGCGACTGTATTATTGTACCAACAATCACATTCCTGGCGTCAGCGAATGCAATGGCATTTACAGGCGCAGAAGTCTGTTTTGCCGACTGCGATCCTGAAACCGGTCTGATGCGGCCAAAAGACCTTATGTCGGCAATTCAACGCATAAAAACCGCCGGTAGGAAGCCTCGTGGGGTAATCGCCGTTCACTTTTCTGGACAAACCTGCGACATGCCTGCGATCCACGCCATCGCGCGCAAAGAAGGCATGATTATTATCGAAGATGCCTGTCATGCTCTAGGCAGTCGTCATGGCCCCAATCTTGAAGCACAAACCGGTGACTGCCATTGGTCGGATATGGCTTGTTTCTCCTTTCATCCAGTCAAAACAATCGCCATGGGAGAAGGTGGAGCTGTCACCACAAACGACCCTAAGATTGACGAGCGACTGCGTCTTGCAAGAAATCATGGCATGAGCCGAGATCAGGAAAATTTTACGAGCAAGGAGGCAGGCCTAGACATCAGCGGCGACTGGGGCCTTTGGTATTACGAAATGCAAGATCCGGGGTACAACTATCGGGCCTGTGATCTGCAATGTGCACTTGGCATAAGCCAGCTAGGAAAGCTCGAAAAGTTCGCGACTAAACGTCGTGCGTTACGTGATCGCTATTATAATTTTGCATCCGAACTTCCGTCAGGTGTTCGTTTGATCGGACGAGCCGCAGAATGTGATCCATGTGCGCATCTTATGACCGCGCTTTTCGATGATGATTTTCTCGGATTAGGCCGCAATGCGGTAATGAGCAGCCTAAGAGAAATGGGGATTGGAACACAAGTGCATTATACACCGGTTCATCTCCAGCCTTATTATCGTCGGATGTGTCCTGATCTCGCACTTGAAGGCGCTTCAGAGTTCTATCGAAAATGCCTGACGCTGCCGTTGTTTTCGGATATGGAATTGTCAGATGTAGACCGCGTGATTGCGGCATTGCGTAAGGTTGCCGCTAAAGGAACAGAACGTTGAATTCTTCGAACAAGACAATCGCCGATTTCGGCGATCAGTGGACAACCTATACCGACAACAGCGGGTATTATGGTTCGAACGAGCTTCTAAAGGACATTCTGGAACCGGCTTTCGCTGTTGAAGATATTCAAGACAAAGATGTAGCTGAAATAGGTGCCGGAACTGGTCGCATATCATTGATGCTCGCGCGCGCAGGCGCCAAATCTGTCACTGCAATTGAACCCAGCGCGGCGTTTAAAACGCTTAAAAACAATTTAGCAGGAACCGATATAAATTGTGTCCAACGCGAGGGCCGTGACATTGAGGGCTTGGGTCCCTTCGATATCATCTTTTCTATTGGTGTTCTTCATCATATTCCAGAACCCAATATCGTTGCTCAGCGCGCACTGAACTGCCTACGCCCTGGCGGGCAGATGGTAATCTGGCTCTACGGACACGAGGGAAATGAGCTTTATCTCTCGATATTTCAACCACTTCGGCGCCTGACCCACATTATGCCCGATTGGCTTTTGAGCCTGCTCTGCCATGCGTTGGTTTTGATGACTTATCCATACATCTGGTTGAGTTCTGTTTTACCACTGCCACTGCGTTCATACATGCGTCGAGTTTTCGGGAAAGTCAGTTATTCAAAGAAACATCTGATTGTTTTTGATCAACTCAATCCCCAATGGGCCAAATACTATCGCAAACAGGAAGCGATTGACCTTCTGAAACGCAATGGCTTTGTCGACGTATTCGCCCATCATCGGCACGGATATAGCTGGACCGTCGTCGGCAAGAAAGCATGACTTCAGATTGTTCGTTGAACGGCTTCGGGCCTGTTTCTTAGAAACGCGACGGTCCCCGCAACAAGCATCGGAACATAGTTTACCGCATGCAAAACGAATGCAATGGCCAAAGCGGAATCGAAATTTATCTCGAACGGCAGTAACGCGACAACCACAAGCGAATGGTAAACACCGACGCCCCCGGGAGAAGTTGGTAATGCCAAACCGAAGTTTGTGATTACCATCACCGTAATAGCGGCACCCACTGCATTTTCATTCAAAAAAACCGACAACACTGTGAAAATTGCAGCAAGATTGAACAGCCACGCCAGCACAGAGACAGACAAAAGCTTTACATAAAGCCCTGTCATGCCGGTTGTTCCCGGCGGTAGTACCCCGCTTGCCATACCGTTGACAAATCGCCAAACCGAGTGGCCCGCGCGCCGTGAGAGGAGAAATCCGACACGCAACGCCAATCTGCGTGTTGTTCGCTGAATGCGGCGTAAAAATATGTTAGCTAAAAGCAAGACCAGGCCAGCCAAAATCAGCAATGCCATCGCCAGAGATACTTCGCGAGGCAGGTTAACGTTCGCAAAGACGAAGATACTGAAGCCACCAAGGGACAGAATATCTGTAATCCGCTCCGTTAACAGCGCAGACATAGCACTTCCGGCGTTCCATCCACTTTGCTTGCGAAGCCAGTTTACGCGATAGATATCTCCTGCGCGCAACATAAGTAGATTATTCAAAAAATGCCCTATCAAGTAAGACCTAAGCGAGCAAACAAGACTGGTGGAAGAGCGTGAATTCAAGAGTTCCCACCATCGATAGGAAAACCCGAAATAACTTGTCATCACCAAACAGGTTGCCACAAGAAACATCACAGCGCTGATATTTCGAAAGCCATCCACAAGCGCGCCCCAGTCCGTATTCCAAGCCAGAATACAGATACACCCCGCAGAAAACAGGTAACCGACCCACCGTCCTTTGAAGATGTTCGCACTCAATTTAATTCTGCCAGCCAATTTAAACCTTTAATGAGGTCGTTCTTTCCGATAACAGTTTGCCTCTGTGTAGCAGAGTCTCTTGTAGTTTGTCTTTTTCTATTGCCCGGTTTGAAGCTTGAAATCATGAAAACGCAGAACATAGATCAATTGATAGCCTCATATCCGCGGACACATCCCCCTCTACCTCAGGCGTTCAAGGATATTTACGAGAAAGAATATCTTGCCAATCGCAAGGGAGGAAACGTTGCCACTTCGATTGCGCAAAAGCTTGAGACATGGATGCATCGACAAGTCGCTAAAAATGCAACTGGAGAACTGACGCTGGAGTTGGGCGCAGGGACGTTGAACCATTTAGCGTACGAACAGCAAGATCAGACTTATGATGCTGTCGAGCCTGCCTCATTTTTCTACGAGAACAGTCCGGCGCTTGACCGGGTTAGAAACATATATGCAGACTTGCAGGAAATCCCCGAGAACACACGATATGACAGGGTCATCTCGATAGCGGTTCTAGAGCATTTACAAAACCTTCCTTTCGAAATTGCCCGCGCTGGCTTGCTGCTTGCCGATCATGGTCGTTTTCAGGCCGCGATTCCCTGTGAGGGTGAACTTGCCTGGTATCTGGCATGGCGCTTTGGAACCGGTGTCCCATACTGGTTTAGAAATAAACTAGATTATGGCGTTCTCATGCGGCACGAGCACATCAACAAAAGCGATGAAATCCGCAGCTTGATTGGGCACATGTTCGAAACCATCAGAATAAAGCGGTTTCCGCTACCATTACGCCATTGCAGCTTCTATCTTTACATTGATGCCCAATCGCCTCGCAAGGAGGTGTGCGAAGAGGTCTTGCGCCGCAAGGAATGAAGACCAATTTGACGGTTGGAACAAATCCATGTTGCCATTCTTGACTAGTTTGCAACACATCCGGGAATTTTCCGGTTCCGAACCCGCGAAAATGTTCCTTCAAACCGGTCCCAAAGCCAGACATCGCTCGCTTGATATTCGGAATGCACCTGACCAGTATCGCAATCAAACAGAGTGACTTGATTGTCAAAAATTTCAATTCTGTAGATATCGGGACGGGAGACAACCCACCTATGCTGCCAGTCGTCGAGAGGCAAGCTGGCCGCCTCTGCTCCTCCCAGCCCTTCGACAAGATGCAACCGCATCATGCTACCAGCCTGCCAGTTGGTTTCGATGACCGGAATCCATCCCGGGTTTTGGGGGCTTCGGATGATGAACAAACTGTTCCGATCAAACTCTTCAACCGGCATCTCAGGCACTGAGGCCATGATGTCCTGTTGCATGGTCCAAGAGGTGTGCCAGTCATACGCTCGAGCGGCCAATGGTACGACAAAACTCGCAACCAACAGTGCGGAAAGCGCTGTTTTCCATTTGCGGGTTGCTGGGGTCATGACAACTGATATGGCGATCCCCAGAATAAACCAGAACGCGATTACCATTGCTGATCGCCCCCCGATCCCTTGAGCCCAAATCACATAGTTTCCGGCAGCGAACGCCAGACCACCAAGAACCATACCGGCCATGACCACAAGCATTGCAATCAAGAACCCTCGACGTTGCGGTAGCAAAATTTCAGGCCACTTTTTGATGAAGAGGTAGCCAATCACCATCATTGCAATAATAAACAGGGGCATCCCCTCGATCATGGCGATAGGCAACGGCATCATCACCGCCAGACAGGCTGGTAACAGAACGCTACCCCCTGCAAGGCCCCCCCATTTCTCCGTGCCATGCAATGTCTCAGCTTGGCGATGCTTCTGCCAGCGCGAAAATCCCAGAAATACGCCGCAACCGATCACGGCGATGATTGCTGCCAAAACCGGCCAAGTGAGTTGTTCAAAGCCTATGATTCGGCCTGGATAGCTCATCCAGTGGAACAGAACATCTATCAGCCCTTGATCGAACTTCCGCGATCCCTCAGCGCCGGTTGCACGCATATATCTGTTGTAACCAAGAGCAAAAACCTGAGAGGCAGAAAGCACCGCAAACCAGCACAAAACAGGCTTGAGCTTCCTGTCCCTTATAACGAACAGGAAGAACAGCAAGACGACATATTGCAGATAAAAGGCCTCGTAAGTTAGAAATCCCCAAGCAGAAATCAAGGCCGCCAGCAACCAATCCTTGAAACTTGCATCGGACCAATGTGCGATAACAATCGCACCAGAGGTGAAGAAACAAATAGCAGAAAGCAAAGCAGTTGTGCCGGTTGGCCAAAAAGTAATTGGAACCACAAAGGGCGCAGCCAACCAAAGCAACGCCGCAAAATGCCCAACCAGATTTGCGTCCCTTTCTGCAACGAATTGAAAAGCAAAACGCTTGGAGAAAACAGCGAAAGCGATGGCCGTTGCTCCGGTCAGAACAATTGCCATGCTTTGCAATGCATATGGTTCGCTCGGGACGAACGACGTCAACACCCAAGAGAGCACTCTTAAGGCTGGGCGGTTTTGGGCCAGCTCCAACATTTCCCATCGCGCCAAGGACCAGTCCGGCGACAATAGCGACGACTGCATAAGGTAGAACCAGTCATCGACATAGATACCGAGATAAAACGGTCGCCACGCAAACATCACGACACTGATCAAAAGCCAGAAAAGGAGAGTTTTTCGATCAAGCATCAGAGGCGTATCCGTTTTAATTGCGATGATGGTTTTACGAAGTTCTTCATTGTGAACCGGTTTTCGAACCACAAAACCAGCATCATCAGCCCCCACAACTCAAAGCCATACTGCGCTTTTCCGGACATATGACGTTTCTTGATGTCAACCACCCTCGAAACATCAAGAAACCAGAGCTGCCCAAGCCGTCCCGGTGACAGAATATCTTCAGCCATAACCCGGGCCTCATTGCGTAGCCAATGATGCACAGGAATGCTGAACCCTTGCTTCTTTGTATGACTGACAGAGCGGCCAAACCGGTCCTTAACCAGTTCACGTAGCAGGCGTTTTTGGGCACCAAGAGGACGGAATTTATGACTGTCGGGCAATGAAAGTCCGAACTTTGCCAATGGCCCGTACAATAGTGGAGATCTGGCTTCCAATCCCCAAGCCATACTGCATCTGTCTGTTTTGGTAAGAATATCGTTTGGCAGATATTCGGCGATATCCACTTTTTGAAGATCAAGAATTCCCGGCGACGGCTTCAAGTTATGAGAATTTTTCAAGCGCGCTAAAGCGTCAGCAGCAAAACCGGCTGCTTGCTGATCAGCGAGAAGCTGTGCGGCTTCATTTGGTAACCACGTCCCGTTCCAAGTATAATGTGCCTCGGCAGGTTCAAGCCCGAAAGCCCTCAGGAAACGCCATGCTTTATAGCTTGTCGTAACCTTGCCCGGTGTCACAGGCAACCAGTCTCCCGAAGATGCCAACAAGTCTCGGACGGGTTTTGGCATGAACTTCGTCAATGCACTCTGCAAGCGCGTCGCACGATATGTCAGATAACCACCGAACAGTTCATCACCGCCATCACCACCCAGAGCAACCTTGTATTCTTTGCTTACTTGCTTAGCCAGGGCCCAAACTGCAAGAGCAGATGAGTCGGCCATCGGGTCATCTTGCCTCAATGCGAGTTGACAAAAGTCGTTCATTATGTTCGACGAGAAGGCAACAGGCTCGACTTCAATTCCAAGAGCCTCTCCGACCTTATTCGCCATTGGATATTCGCTAAAGCCTTCCTGACGCATATCCAAGCACCAGGCTTTACTAACTTTTCCCTGACGAACTGCACTTTCAGCAACCAAGGTTGAGTCAATGCCCCCCGATAGGAACAGTGTAACCGGCACGTCGCTCCGCAATGCGAGGCGCGTACCCTCATCTATCAACTCTCGCGCATTTTTCTTTGCCGCGGAGAAATTCAAAGTTGATTGGATGTTTTCATCAGAAGACCAAAACCTGCCGGACCGCGTTTCCTGTGGCGTCAATTCCAACCAACTTCCGGGAGCAAGCTTCCTGATACCCTCAACCAGCGTTCTTTCACCGGGGACGTAATTGAGACACAAAAAACTGCCTAGCCCCGCCAAATCGATTTCCGGATCATAGTCTTCAAGACATTGAAAAGCGCCGAATTCAGATGAGAAGGTCAGACCATCTGAAGTTTCCTGAACAAAAAGCGGCTTTTCGCCGAAACGGTCTCTGGCAAGGAATATGCTCCCTTTCTCACGATCGGCGATCGCAAATGCGAACATTCCATCAAGATGCTCGCATACTGATGTTCCCCAGCGACGCCAAGCCTCGAGCAAGACTTCGGTATCCGAACTTGTTTTCGGAATAAACCCGTCTTCTGCGAACTTCTCGCTCAGTTCCAGATAATTATAAATCTCTCCATTGAACACGACCACATAGCGACGGTCCTCCGTCGCCATTGGCTGAATGCCTAATTTCGGGTCAATAATCGACAACCGACGATGCCCGAGAAACCAAAACCGGTCGGACCAATATCCCCCACCATCCGGCCCTCGGTGCGTGAGGTAATTCGTCGCCGAACAAAGGTTCTCAAGGTTTCCGAGATTTGCACTTCTTGAGAATCGTCCGAAAATTCCGCACATCTGTTAATCAGTCTTCCGATTTATGCCAGACGTTTCTTACCTTGTAGGACTTGTGCCCGCTGTCAGTGAAATATTGGCGAACCATTAATTCACTTGTCACACCGCCGATCAAAAATTGCACTGCAGCGAGATAAAGCAGAGATCCAACAACAAACAACCCACTGTGTGTGCGAACGACCGGGTCCCCCGTCGCCAACCACTGGATTGCAAGATAGAGCGTAATCAACCCCGCAATTGCTCCACATGCCAGAGCCAACTTGCCGAAAATGCGGATAGGTTTGACGAGGTACCGAGTGTAGAAATAAAGAAAAAACAGATCCAAAAAAACATTCAGCGTACGGCCAATTCCGTAGTTAGATTCACCGTGCGGCCGCTCAATGTTCTCGATCGGGACTTCTTCAATTCGAGCCCCTGCGACTTTGGCAAAAACTGGAACGAAACGGTGGTGCTCACCCAAGATCAGGATATCGTCCAGAATTTCTCTGCGGTAAGCGCGATAAGTTGTCCCGACGTCGTGAATTTCCAGACCAGTGATCTTACGGATCATCCAGTTTGCAACTCTTGATGGCCATCGCCGGATGATGCCTTCCTTACGCTGATGGCGCCAACCGCATACAACATCGGCACCGGCTTCCATTTTCTCAATGAATTTCGGGAGATCTTCCGGAAAATGCTGCAAGTCAGCATCAAGAGACACAACTATGTCTCCGACGGCGGCATCAAAACCAGCCTGAAGTGCGGCCGTCTGACCATAGTTCCGACGCAACTCGACAACTTTTACCCGGTTGTCCTGTTCGGAAAGTTCTTTGCATTTTTCGAGGCTCTTATCACGGCTACCGTCATCGACAAAAACAAACTCGAATTTGTAATCGGGGAATTGTGCGTCAAGCACTGCGCAAAATCTACGATGCAGCTCTGAAACAGCATCTTCTTCGTTATAGACGGGTACAACGATACTTATCAGGAGCTTGTCCGCTGATATGATTTTTTTTGACGCGTCAGGCAAGGAAATGTACTCCGTCCGAAAGATCGATCATTGCTACGTTGAATTGAACCTGTCCTTCTTAAAGTGTATTGAGGCACTCACTGTCAATTTTTATTCATGTGCTGTCAGTAGATCCAATCGAGGCATACTTCGATTTTCAATAGGATTTTGTTCAGGATAGTGGTAACCCAACCTCTGAATAATTGATGACGATATGTAGATTATTCTAAGTGTGACAAATCACGGAAAAACGATGCTTTCTATAAAGTTCACTCCTGTCCATGATACCGAGTTGGAAAATTACTTTATTTCACTAGGCATGGAGCATGTTGTCGAGGCCTCGAAGGGCAAGCAACGCGGCGTGAACGATATGGTGCAAGACACACCATACAAACCTGTGCTCAAGGATTTGCATCGACTGCATAGCCTCGTTCGGGAGAACAGACGCACAACCGTCCTGGAGTTTGGCACCGGGTGGTCTTCACTCATAATGGCCGATGCACTTGGACGCAACCAACAGGAATACGGCGATGCAATCAAGAACCTCCGTCGTCACAATCCATTTGAAATGCACAGTCTTGATGACGTCCAAAGATGGTCACAAGTAGCTAAGGACCGCGTCGATGCCGCGGGCCTTAGCAATGCGCGTTTTCATGTCTCGCCTGTAACTTGCTACGAGTTTCAGGGACGCCTTACGACAAGATACAAAGAGATTCCGCAGATTAGTCCTGACTTCATTTATCTTGATGGCCCTGACCAATTTACGACGCAGGGATCAATCAATGGCCTATCCACCACGCACAAAGACTTTATGCCGATGTCGTCAGACATCCTTCTATTTGAACACTTTCTTATCCCGGGTACCATCATACTTGTAGACGGTCGCGCTGCGAATGCGCGCTTCCTGCAAGCGAACCTCCAAAGACATTGGTCTTACTCGTTCGATGAAGACTACGACCAACATCTGTTCGTATTGGATGAACCGGCACTAGGAAAGTACAATGCAGCACAACTTGCTTTTTATGCACAGGGAGGCACGCAGTAAGTCTGCAACCCGCGCCTTGATCAAGGACTTGAGGTGTTTGTCCCTGATGTAGTTGCAAAATGCAGTTCTCATCTATATTTTTTGCCAAATTTTCGGCTCTCGTTCCCACTAAAGCTTCAGACAAGGTTGTTATGTTCAAGGTAAAAGTTCACGGTTGCGGATCTATCGGCAATCACCTCGCTAACGCATCCCGGGCACTCGGTTGGTCGGTAGACATGTGTGACATTGACCAGGCCGCGCTTGAAAGAACGAAGCACGATATATATCCATCCCGCTATGGAAAATGGGACGAGGAAATTGGACTTTATAATAGCAAAGAAGTTCCTATCGGTGGTTATGACATCATTGTAATAGGAACGCCTCCCGATGTTCATATCCCACTGGCCATGAGCGCTATTGCCGAGAAACCAAAAGCAATTATCGTTGAGAAGCCGATTTGCGGCCCTGGTCTGGAGGGGGCGCAAGAACTGGTCGCAGAGGCAAAAAAGCAAGGTGTCGCCATTTTCACCGGATATGACCACGTTGTTGGCCGGGCATCCGAAGAATTTGTAGCAAACATCAATGAAGATAAATTTGGCCCGTTGCTTACGCTGGATGTTGAGTTCCGCGAACATTGGGCAGGAATCTTTGGGGCACACCCTTGGCTCAGTGGTCCAGAAGATACTTATCTTGGTTATTTCCGTCGCGGCGGCGGCGCAAGCGGCGAGCACAGTCATGCAGCCAACCTCTGGCAGCATTTTGCCCACAGTGCAGGAAAAGGCCGCGTTAGCAAAGTCACGGCTCAGCTTGATTTTGTAAAAGATGGCGCCATCGACTATGACCGGCTGTGTATTATGACACTTGAGACCGATACCGGGTTTACTGGACGCGTTGTTCAGGATGTCATCACCCATCCAGCGCGAAAGTGGGCACGAGCTCAATTCCGAGACGGATCTTTGGAGTGGCAGTGCGGTTCTAAGCCGGGAACAGATTCAGTTTCAGAATTCAAGACGGACGGCTACACTCGCAAGACCGACATAGCCAAAACGCGCCCAGACGACTTCATTAAAGAACTGCGCCATATCGAAAAAGCACTGACCGCTGATCCATCCATGTCCCCCATTTCGCTTGAGCGCGGACTGGATACAATGATGGTTGTAGCAGCAGCCCACCTGTCTGCCGCGACACAGAAGACCGTCAGCATCGACTGGACGAAGGGCTATGTTCCTTCCGCCTTGTCAGCCTAAGCTCCAAGAGGAACGAACAAGTAATGGAAAATTCACGATACAATTTCAAAAACCTGTTTGTGCTTGATCTTGCCAACAATCACCAAGGTGATGTGCAGCATGGTCTGGCTATCATCCGAGAAAATGCCAAGGTTGCCAGTGCGCAGGGCGTTCGATGCGGAGTAAAATTCCAGTTTCGCCAACTAGACAGTTTTATCCACCCCGACCATCAGAAAGACAGTGACAACAAACATATTCCACGCTTTCTCTCGACGCGAATGGACCCGAAGCAGTATCAACAACTGCTTGATGAGGTAAAAGCACACAAGCTGATCTCGATATGCACTCCATTTGACGAAGAGTCTGTCGATATAATCGTCGAGATGGGCTTCGATATTTTGAAAATCGCAAGCTGTTCTGCCAAAGACTGGCCCTTGCTTGAGAAAGCTGTTGAGTCAGGACTGCCGATCATCGTTTCGACCGGCGGTTTGACCATTCACGAAATTGATGACGTCGTCAGCTTCTTTGACCATCGTGGCGCAGACTTTGCTATCATGCATTGTGTGTCCATCTACCCGACGCCAGATGCCGACTGCAATTTACGCAATATCTCGATGCTCAAGGAACGCTTCCCCAATCGGGTCATCGGATGGTCAACCCACGAAGCGCCGTCCGATACTGGACCGGTAATGGTTGCTGTTGGTCAGGGTGCCGAGATGTTCGAGCGCCATGTTGGTATTGAAACTGACAAGATCAAGCTCAACAAATATAGCTCCACCCCCAAACAGGTAGAAGCTTGGTTCAAAGCCTGTAAAAAAGCACAAGTTTTGGCGGGATCGTACGAGCGCACCGAACCGACCAAAGCTGAGAAGGAAGCCCTCGATAGCTTACGCCGCGGGATTTTTGCCAAGAAAGACCTTGAAGCAGGAACCCTTCTGGAACGCGAGGACGTTTTCTTTGCGATGCCATACGTTCCAGGCCAGTTGTCCAGCGAGAACTGGCGCCCTGGAATGACTTTGCAGCAGAACCTAAAGGTCAACGAGGCCGTTTTCCCTGCACAGGTTGAAATGCCACCGGCGCCCAAATATCAGGTGATCAAGTCGGCAATTCACCAAGTCAAGGCACTCCTCAACGAGGCACGTGTTCATTTGGGGCCTGAGTTCGAAGTGGAATACTCCCATCATGAAGGGATCGAAAACTTCATGAAAGTGGGGACCGTCTTGATCAACTGCATTAATCGCGAGTATTGCAAGAAGATCCTAGTTCAGCTTCCGGGCCAAGTTCACCCTGAACACTTCCACAAACGCAAGGAAGAGACTTTCCAGGTCCTGTATGGCGAGCTGCACTCAAATGTGGATGGTAGAACACGAATCATGCGTCCGGGCGATACTGCTCTGGTTATGCCAGGCGTCTGGCATAACTTCTGGTCGGAAACCGGTTGTGTGTTTGAAGAAGTCTCCACAACCCACTTCAACAATGATTCTGTATACCGGGATCCTGCTATCAACAAACTTGAGCGACTAGAGCGAAAGTCAATCGTAAATCATTGGGGTCGTTACGAACTGAATTGATTACCCGCATGCATCAAATCTAATATTAACGAGAGGGGGCGGGAGCGGCTTTCTTGCCCTCTTCATATCTCAGAAATCCTTGATGAAAACAAAAGACTATATCCCTGAAATCGATGGCCTAAGGGGGCTAGCTGTTCTGCTGGTGCTTTTTTTCCATCTATTACCATCATCTCTTCCAGGAGGGTTTATCGGGGTCGATATATTCTTCGTAATAAGTGGATTTGTGATAACGAAGAAAATTCTTCGTGACATCGAAACAGATAAATTTTCGATAGTTAATTTTTATATCAACAGAGTGCACCGTCTTTTTCCAGCCCTCCTACTAGTTTTATTCGTATCCTTATTCTTTGCATTTCATATTTTTTCGCTAGATGAGTTCCGACGTTTTGGAGCAAGTTTTCTGAGCGCTACTATCTCACTCTCGAATTTCAAGTTCTGGCGAGAAAGTGGCTACTTCGATGTTGGAGCAGATCAAAAACCGTTATTACATACGTGGTCATTAAGTGTCGAAGAGCAGCTGTATATACTCTGGCCTATTTTAATTCTTGTTGCGTATAAATACCTAAGAGGTCGGGTTTTTCTAATAATAGCATTAATTGGGTTAGTTAGTATTTGTGCAAGCTCTGTTTTTTTGGATGATAGCGCCTCAATTTTCTTCCTCACACCTTTCCGGGTTTATGAGTTTTGCATTGGCGCTCTATGCATCCCGCTAACCACGAAAAACAAGGTCCCGAGGTATTCGCTAACTTTATTTTCATACTTGGCAATCATTGCAATCCTTTTCCAATCTTTTTTTCTTGGCCAGACCGATACGTTTCCGTTTTACAACGCCTTACCTGCCTGTGTTTCGGCAGGTATTCTAATTGTCGGATCCCAAGGCAGCTGGGTCGGAAAATTTCTAAGTAGCAGATCAATGCTTTTCTTAGGAAGAAGCAGCTATTCAATTTATTTGGTACATTGGCCGCTGATAGTATTTTATAAATACTATGTATACCGAGACCTCCACTTGACGGAGGTATCAACACTTCTATTAGCAAGCTTGTTTTTTGGATTCTTACTTCATTTTTCCGTTGAAAAGCGCTTCCGAATCAATAGTAAAGAACAGCTCAAAACCATCTTCTTGAGAAAAAACATTGTCAGATTCGGGACAATTATTTCCCTTGCTAGTGTAGCAACGCTAACTGGCGCAATAATTCGGACCTCCGACGGGATGCCGTGGCGGATCACTACCGGATTAGCATTTGATTTCAACGAAAATGCAGCAGCTTATGTAGAAGCTCTAGTAAAACGCCGTAAAGGTGTTCTAAGAGATTGCCCAAACGACTGTCTCTTGGGGAACAAGGAGATCGAGGAAATTGTTCTGTTTGTGGGCGATTCTCACATGGATCACTATACCCTTGCTCTATCAGAAATGTCAGACAGTCTACCTTACAGGTTCAAGCTAATTACCAGTGCTGGTTGCTTTTTTGGACAGTCCTACACGAGCGACACCGGGGCCTTTGAATCAGACTGCTTGGAAAAGCAAGACGAACTAATACATTGGCTTTCTAACCCAAACGTGATTGGTGTTATGCACGGCCAAAGGTGGCCAGGATACCGTAACCTAATAATCCAGAAGAACGATAACTCACACGTCAGATTTGAAAACAGTGATTCATTCCTAGAGGCGATCACTGGTGATGTAAAAGATCTCTATGAAAAAACGCGCCCCCTACCATTATTGTTAGTCGGCGATTCCCCTGACGCGCCTGACATTAATTGCGCTATCAAAAACAAATCTTCGTCACCTAACTGCAAGAACCTTCTCCAAGAGAATAATGCCAGTAAAATCAAAGCTATATCTAATGCTTCCGATGATTACGCTGGCCTCTCTGACTACTATTTGCCCCGTCAATCACTATGCGATCAAGAATGTGGTCTACTGGATAAACATGGAGACATGATGTACATCGATTCCAATCATCTCTCTCTTTCTGGGGCAAGGATAGTACTTCCACAGTTACTGACAAAGTTTTATCATTTGGCCGCACAGCGAGAGAATTACTGACTTTCCGACAACAAAAAATCTGCCCACTTGAGATCAATTTCAGTATCAATATTCGCCAGATATTCGTCGATGACTGTTGCATTAAATTTATCCCCTGAGATACTTTTTTTATTTATCAAACATTCTCGTGAGATTGCATACGCCACGCCATTTCGGTGATAGAGCGGTTCCAACTGCTGGCGGGCAATAATTTGACTGCCCTCCTTATCATAGAGTTCCAGCCCTCCAGAAACATTCAATTTGAGTTGTTTAAGCGGATGCGCCTTGGAGTCTGTTTCCGAAACGGTCCATGTTGCATCGACATCTGACTCGCAAAATTTCTGAAGGCACTGTCGAACATGGTCTGCTTTCCGGAGGGGAGATGTCGGCTGCAACATAAGTACGATATCAAATGTCTGCGAAAATGCATTCTCAGCCTCTAACAAGGCATGTGATAGAACCTCGACATCACCAATTCTGTCGCCAGACAATTCAGGCGGACGGATAAAAGGTGCTGAGATTCCATGTCGGAGAGCTTCTTCTGCGATTAACTCATGATCTGTGGAGACAACTGCAGCGTCGATTTCAGGCAATTGCTGAATAATTTTACCGGTACGAGCGACAAGGCTTAAACCACCTACTTCACGCAAGTTCTTAAGCTTGATACCTTTACTTCCACCTCTGGCTGGAACGACGGCAAGAATAGACTTATCTGCCAACATGCTCTGTATACCTCAATCATGATAACTGACGACCGATCAGGTATATCGGCCTCTCTGACGCGTAGGCATTATGAATAGATGGAAAAGTAACTTGATAAAAGCCGTATGTTTTGACTTTGATGGCACTCTGGTCAACTCGAACGACATTAAAAAGAGCGTCTTTTATTCGATTGCCAGAAAGTTCCCAAGTGGAGAAAACTACCTGGAAAGTTTACTGCACCAAAACCCACCACTCGACAGGCACTCCATATTCGAAATCATGGCAAAAAAGTACCGTCTGCCAAGAGAGCAAGAATTAGCCTTACTCGCCGATTTTACAGCAACTGTTCATAAGAGAGTCGTAGAAGCGGATTTAATGCCTGGAGCAATGTATTGCTTGAAGAAGCTGAACAGCATGGACCTATCACTTTCGATCAACTCTGCAACGCCTGAGCGAGAATTGAAGGCAATCCTGAGAGAACGCCGCCTAAGCGAATGGTTCGAACACACAAAAGGCAGGCCCGCCAGCAAGCAGGAAAATCTGCAAGAACTCATGCACCGACAAGGTTTCCAGGCAAACGATGTTCTTGTCATTGGCGATGGCGCAGATGACCAAGATTGCGCAGAACAGCTTGGCTGCCATTTCCAACCTGTTTTCGACTTTCGTGGCAACCGGGATATCTCTCCTTCAGTGCTCGACAACCTTGACCAGTTAAACCTGCTTGCCTTTAATTCCTGATCTTTCGAGCTGCATATTCTTCAACGAAATCAGTAAAGCGGTTGGCCCAGGACTGGTCAAAGGGCTCAATGAAGTGATTACAAGCTTTCGCCAGTTTAACTTGCGTATCCACTTTTTCCGACAGTTCTATGAGCTTAGCAAGCCCATCTCGGAGTTCACTTTCACCAAAGGCTTTGGGGAAAACATCCATCTGAAACAGATCGTCAAAGTGAGGCATGTCCTTTACGGCTTGAAAGTGCGTAGCTTCTTTTTCATCGACTGGCATGTAGCACATCGCTGGCTTCCCATGCAGAGCCGCCTCAAGGATGATAGTTGAGAGAGGTGATATCAAAAAATCGATATTGCTTAGAACATCGTGCGTATCTCTGTAGTCAGCGAGGAAAATTCGAGCCGTGCCTTTTTTCACTGACTGCAAATATTCGACCATACTACTTTCAATCACGACGTGCTTCCATTTCTGTTCGAGAACGCCTTCACCGTTTGCACCGCCATTACCCCACGGGTGGGGACGATAAATCACCTTCATGGGCGGCAAATCACCTTGATCGATAAACTCGTCAATCATATGAAGATGAGCAGTCTCGTCTGTTCCTTTGCTCGATCCAGCATACAACAAAATTCGGCAATCTTCGTTCAGTCCATGTTTCGCGCAAAATTCCGCTTTGCTGATACGAGGTGGGTTTCGATATACATCGAACTGAGCCACGCCAAACGTTTTGACGTTCTCAGGCCTCATTCCCATATATTTGACAGCGTGCTGGTGCGTTTGACGCCCCCAAACCAACAAACAGTCTGGATTGTTAACAGCACCGTGCTTGATACTCGGGTTATCCCATGAGTTCATGATGTTAATCAGCGGGATACCCAACTCACCACAAAAACTGATCAAGTCATCAAAGAACACACCGTCCAAAACACTGGGATGTACAACCAAGTCAGGTTGTTCGTCCTCTAACTTCCTGAACAATTCCGTGTCTGCAAGCCGAGACAGTCTGGCGATTTGCAGTCGTATATAAAACTGTCGGACCAATGGAAGAGCAAACAAGCTGAAAAGTATATTTGCTTTCCAATGCTGGAGTTTAGCATATGCCTTCTTGGTGTTTAGTGCAGCGGGATCAAATCGATAGCGGAACTTTTCCAGCAGAAAAAGTTTTTTCCATATCGTGCGGCGCCCAGGGTGCATTGGTACCGTCTCGACATGAAGTGACGTCTGACGATCATTCGGAAAAGTTGAAATGCGTTTGGGCGCATTATCAGGCAAAATCAAACTGACATCATGACCGCGCTCTATTAAACGTTCGAACACTCCGCTATATACAAAGTGCCGAACCACGATGTCGTGCTCCACATAGATCTGTATTCTCACCCCGGACAACTCCACAGAATCAAATCAGCAGCGCACGGCTTCAAACCGCACGCTGCTGAGAGTAATTATCAATATGATTGATAGTAGCCTAAGCGACTTCAGTCAATCTGACAATTTGGTCCGGATGAGAGGTCGGTTGGTCGGAGCGTCTGCTCGGATTATCTGTGTAGACCAATGCATCTTGACGATCATAAATCTGATCACAGCCTTCGCAAAGCTTACCACATCCCTTAAACGCTAAGCGTTCATGGATGTCTCGGATTTCTGCAAGCTGTTGACCTTGCAGCACTTCCAACAATGAGGTCTTTGCAAAATTTCCGACTGTAAGTTTTTCATTGAAGTCATAACAGCAAACAGAAACATCGCCGTTGGTGCGAACGAACGGATTTCCCTTCACCGGGCGGCCACAAGAACGGTACTGCTCTTCCTGACGTTCTTTAGTGTCATACGCAAGCTCATCAGCCATGGGAGATCCACCATAGTTATGGGGACGCCAAACTAGAACTTCGTCGGCACGACCCTTCCAACGGGCAATCCAGTCGTCCATTTCGTGCTCATTCTCAGGAAAGATGAGGTAGGTCAGTATCACATGAGGGCGCTGCCCCTTCGGCAAGGCAAGAAGCGCATCGATGTTTTCGATAATTTTATCAAACTTCAGCACTCCTTTATGGATTGCTTCGTAACTCTCTGCACTGTTGCCGTAAAGGCTAATTTTTATGGTGTCAAAGAGCTCACAAATCCAAGGCAGCTTATTCGGGGTCAGCAGGTGGCCAGTCGTACTGGTATATGTCCTGATGTGAGGGTACTTTGCTTTCGAGTACCGGAGCTTTGTTTCATACTGCGGATCCATGAAAGGGTCGCCAAATCCACAAAGATCAAGAGAGGTAATGCCCAGTTCGGCCGCCTGGTCCATTACATTTTCAAACATCTCGTTTGACATGTGGCTCCAACGGCGACTGTACTCATCCCTCGGACACATAACACATTTCGCGCCGCAAAACGTGGTATTCTCCACCGTAAGCTCACGCGAAGCGATTATAAATTTGCTGTTGTCATCGGGGTTAACAGCTAGCATTGCGATCTCCGTTCGGGTGTTTTTTAGACTTTTTCTAAATTACCGGACGCGCCGCTCCATGGGCGAAACCAGTTTAATCAAGAATGATTACACACTATAACCACAAGTCGTACATCAGGTCGAGCCATATCAGCCAGCGCAATCGGTCCTAGTCTCGCGGTGAGGCCAAGCTCACGGTCGTAAAACACCCGAAACAAATTTATTGTCTGGAATGCCGCCAGCGTTTTTCCTATTAGTTAGGTCAAGGTATCATCAGATATCCTCATTAGGTTTAACTGAAGCTCTTGCACTATAGAGATTCGAAACCGGAACAACTCAAGATAAACAAAGATATTAATTATGAAAGCGCCTGCAAAAAAGGATGGTCCAGTTGTGGTGGTCGACTGTGGCTTGGGCAACCTCAACTCAATCAAAAACGCTCTTGTGCGTGTTGGCGTTCAACCAAAAATCTCCAGACTGCCGGAGGAGATTCTGAACGCTGGTGCAATTATCTTTCCCGGCGTTGGTGCTTTTGCTTCGGCGATGGAAAAAATTTCAATACTTGGACTAGCGGAAACAATCAAAACCGCAGCTGTTGAGAAGAAAATTCCCTTTCTTGGAATTTGCTTGGGTATGCAGGTGTTGTTCGATGGCTCCGAAGAATTTGGATGGCATCCCGGCCTCGGCATCCTTTCGGGAAGTGTCAAGGCTTTTGATCCAACCCAATTTGACCCGGAACTCCAACTGCGCGTTCCACACGTCGGATGGAATGATGTCTCCCCTCCGCAGGCGTCCTCATTATTTTGTACTATGTCAGAAGAGGCATGCTTCTATTTTGACCATAGCTTTGCGGTTTTCAAAGCGGGTCCTGAACTGAGCGCAGCCACCTGTGACTATGGACAACGATTTATAGCAGCAGTCGAGTTTGAGAACATTATGGGTGTGCAGTTTCACCCCGAAATCAGCGGCAAGCTGGGACATCTCTTGCTTGCAAATTTTTTGTCTTTTGTGCGAAAAGCAGAATACCCGAATTAAGAGAACAAACATGCTTCGAAAAAGACTTATCGGCACGATCCTTGTCAAA
Organism: Thalassospira sp. HF15; assembly: GCF_011806525.1. Taxonomy (GTDB): domain Bacteria; phylum Pseudomonadota; class Alphaproteobacteria; order Rhodospirillales; family Thalassospiraceae; genus Thalassospira. The sequence goes on from NZ_JAAVKI010000003.1 coordinate 147,240, forward strand.
GACAATATCGCTGTTCAAAGCTATGGCTTTAAGCGATATACGCCGATTGGGTCTCCCGTTATTTGTGCAGAATATCTTGATGCCTGGGGTGCGGATGAAATAGCACTCCTTGATATCTCAGCCTCGAAAAACCGGGCAGGGCCCAACCTTGATATGGTGTCAAAGGTTGCGTCGAAATCGCGCGTCCCCTTGATGGTTGGCGGCGGAATATCGACGATGCAGGAGGTCCACGACACCGTGGAGGCCGGAGCTGACAAAATAGCGATAAACACGGCTTTCATCAGAAAACCAGCCCTGTTGCGGGAAGCTTCGGAGAACTACGGGGCACAATGTATCATTGCATCACTTGATGCCTTAAGAACCCCCGATGGTTACTCTTTGTATGCGGACGATGAGGGCCGAGACATTATCACTGCTGCCAAACTTGCAGAGGAGTTAGGTGCCGGGGAGATTCTTTTGAACTCCGTAGATCAAGACGGCTCACTGGAAGGGTATGCTCTTGATTTGATCTCAAAAGTGAACAGGTCTGTAAACGTTCCCCTCATAGCTTTGGGCGGTGCCGGAGCGCCATCACATTTTGAAGAAATCCTCAGCGAACCAAACGTAGCGGCAGCTGCTGGCAACTATTTTCAACATTTCGAGCATAGTATTGCCGTGCTGAAGCATCACTTGGGTGCGAAAGGCCTCCCAATACGGCAAAAATCTGGTTTGGAATATCAAAATGTGAGCCACACTCCCGATGGACGATTAAAGCGGACGCCGGAACAACTACTCCTCTCTCAAATGTACGAACCGCTCGACCAGTAAGCTACTGTTATAAAAGCTTTCAGGCCAAATTGGGAAGCCAATTGCCGGGATCTTTGACGTAGTGGAAATGCTAAGATAGCTTAGACTTAGCAAACCAGTTCGGCTTTCTACCTATCGGTCAAGATGTGGAATATAAAATGCAGTTTTGCACTCGTTGTCTGTATCCATCCAATCATCCTCTTCACCTTACTTTTGATGAAGAAGGTGTTTGTAGTGGTTGCAGAATCCATGAAGAAAAAGACTGCCTAGACTGGAATGAGCGCTCTGAAAAACTTAGGGCGATCGTAAAAGAGTTTAAGTCTCCTGATCAAAAGAGGCACGACTGTATCGTCCCTGTCGACGGCGGAAGAGATAGCTATTTCACCGTTCATGTTGTGAAAAACCTGCTTGGGCTTAATCCATTGCTGGTAAGCTATAACAAGCACTGGAATACGGCGCTTGGGATCCGAAATCTTGCTTATATGCGGATAGCGTTTAATTGCGATATGATCCAAAAGACGGTCAATCCAAACACCTTGAGAGCGCTCAATCTTGCCTCGCTTGAAGCTTTCGGAAGTATATACTGGCACATTCTTGCTGGACACACGGCTTTTCCAGTTCAGTCAGCAATAAATTACCGAATTCCACTTATCATATGGGGTGCGCATCAAGGAATCGATCAGGTTGGGATGTTTTCTCACACAGAAGAAGTGGAGATGACCCGACGCTATCGCAAAGATCATGACTTGATGGGATTTGAGTTAGAAGACCTGGTACAGAAATATCCTGAACTCGATCAACATAACCTTGATTCGTTTCTTTACCCTGATAGCATCGATATCGCCAACGTCGGGGTACGCGGTATTTATCTGAATAATTACATCCGTTGGGATTCCAAAAAGCAACATGAGTTGATGATCGATACATACAATTACGAGACAACCCCCCAAGTCCGCGTGTTCGACAACTACCATGATGTGAATTGCCACCACTACAACGGCCTGCATGACAGAATCAAATTCGCAAAACTGGGATACGGAAAAGTTACCGACCAAGCTTGCCGCGAGATCCGCTTGAAAAGGATGGATCGTAAACAGGCTCTTGAACTGGTGGAAAAGCACCAACACCGTGACACGAAAGATGAAGATCTGTTCCTGGAGTGGCAAGGTATTTCATCAGGCGAACTCTGGAGCTACATAGACCAGCACCGAGACCCTAGAGCATGGGAGAAAGTGGGGTCCAAGTGGCATCTGAAGCATGCACCGATCGTGGATGGAAACGATAACAGCTTCTCCTGCAGTTACGACGTGGATTATCGAGTTACCCCGTCGCGGGCGCCAGGTGAGGACAAAAACACTTATGTTCTTATTGGCAAAGGATATGTTGAAGGGCAAAAGCCCTCAAGTCCTCCGGTGTTTGACAAAAGTGGAGCTGAGGCATGAGGTGGTGCAAAAACTGCGTCGAGCCTGATACAAGACCGGGCCAAGTATTTAACGAAGACGGAATCTGCACTCCCTGCCAGTACGCCTTGAATATCAAGCCTGCGAATTGGGATGAGCGCGAAAAGGAACTTAAGGACATAGTGGCCTGGGCGAAACAAAACTCCCAAGGCAAATACGACTGCGTACTCGGTGTATCTGGCGGGAAGGATAGTTTGCGCCTTGCCCTTTTTGCGCGAGAAATTGGACTTAATCCATTGCTCGTATGCGCAACCTATGTTCCACAACAGATGACTGATTTGGGCGCACACAACCTGTCTAACATTGTAGAGCAAGGCTTTGATCTTGAAACAATCAACGTGGCCCCCGAAACCTGCAAACAAGTAACCCGGCATGCGTTCCGCGAATTCTGCAGTTGGACGAAAGCGACTGAGTACTTTTTGATTTCGAGCATGCCGAGGTTGGCGCTAACTCATGGCATTCCTCTTGCGTGCGGCGGCGAGAACCCGCTGGTTACCGTAGGCAGCGGTTGTGGGTCTGACAATGGTGATGCAAGAAGCATTGCCTCTCTTAACACGCTTTCAGGCGGCGATATCTCTCCCTACTTGAATGCTGGTTTCGAAGAAGGAGAGTTGTTCTTCTACAAGATGCCAACCATTGAGCAGATGGACCAAAAGGGTTTAAAGTTCATATACCTTGGTTATTACATCAGGGACTGGGATGCCTACGGAAACCACGCTTTAGCAGTCAAACATGGTATGCATGTTCGCACGGGAGACGAAGCAGATCCGAGCATGACCGGATGTACTCATAACTTCGTGTCACTTGATGAGGATTTCATCTTCGTCAACCAATACATGAAATATCTTAAATTTGGCTTCGGATTTACCGCACAGCAGGCAAGCCATGACATAAGAGCCGGCATCATCTCCAGAGAGCACGGTGTGGAGCTTGTAAGACGTTACGATGGTGTTTGCGCGGACAAATACATTGAAGCGTTTTGCAACTATATAGAAATAAGCCGCGAGGAATTTGACGATATCTGCGAGAGATTTAGAAACAAAGATATCTGGACTAAAGATTCTACAGGCAGATGGACTCTCAAGAACCCAATTTCATGACGTGTACAATAAAGTTAAGATATCATCCGGAATGTGATCATTTAAAGAAATCTTTTCATATTAGATGTCTCGTTGGCAAACAGAGCCACGTTGTGTTCTTTGCCGAAGAATATTCAGTATGCCAGATCAAATCGACGCTCTGCACTTTCGGCACTGGCTGAATCGCGCCCAATGGCCTTACGATAACCCAAACATCCGACCGGTAGAGTTTCCTAAATGCTTTCGCTGTTATCAAAAAAAATGAGAAGCGGTTTGAAAATGGCGCTATTGCCAATTCAGAAGCACCGACTTCTAAAAGAAAAAACCGAGTTTGAGAAAACAACAAAGCGCTTTTTCGACGAATTGAACTCTGAAGCAGACGTACTGCCGCTGGCAAGTCGTATCTTAGTGGATGGCACTTGGGACAACCCCAATTACTGGCTCCGTCGATCATTGATGGACCTTGCGCTTGGAACCGCAGACTGCCCCAAAGAGGGAATAATAGGAAAGTATTCTCGTAGCAGCGTAAAAATTTCCTTCGAAGCCAACGAGATACCGATCAAGTTCGATACCGAAGGAATTAGAAAGTCCCTTCCGGATCTGACTCCTCTGGCAGCAGAACTCATCAGAAATAGTAAAAGCGGATCTGATATTCTTTCGTGGGATCTTCCGGGCGGTGTTCCCGGCACACTTCTGTATGACAGCCTGCTCAAGTGGATGCGGGTCCCCACGATCACCCTTGATCTGCCAAACATTGTAAGCTTTGTAAAAAGAGGCTTGGAAGATATTGAAACAAGTCGATATATCATTCAAGAAACGAAGGCAGACCTCCTATTAACCAGCCATATGATCGGTGTTTTCTATGGCAGCCTTGTCTGGTTTGCGCTCCAGCGGAATATAGAGACGGTTTGCCTTTATGGGGACTTTGGTTCTGCACGGTTCGTTCGAATCAAAGACCCTTCTCAGCTCACAGACGGGGTCTGCATACCAACCCCGGAAGAAGTTAGAAGTCGTCCTGATCCAATCCGCCTTGAACTAGCAAAATGTGGTCGAGAACATCTCGCCAACCGCTTAAAGGGCCAAACCAATGATATCGGCGGGAAATTCAGCTTTCAGGCGAATAACCGGAACATATCGCGTGAAGAAATTCTAGAGGCCTTCAACTGGTCTCCAGAGAAACCAATTGTCGCGGTATACGCTCAAAACTGGTTTGATTTTCCTCGATACCTAGGACTAGATTCATTTCTCGATTTTCGCGACTGGATTGAAGTAACTCTCAATCAGGCCAGACAGAATAAGAACGTCAATTGGCTCTTCAAAGCTCACCCGATCGACCGACTTTATGGAATTGACCCAAAAGACGCGCTATCAACTATTGTTGGTGAACAGCCGTCTGATCATATTGCAATGGCCGGCCAAGACTGGAATGGAAGATCATTAATGGAAGCCATTGATGCCGCCATTTCCTGTACTGGCTCAATTGGATTTGAATTCGCGGCCCAAGGTAAGCCAGTGTTGCTGGCAGAGAAAGGATGGTATGGCCATCTTAAATTTGGTGTCATTGCAAAAGATCGTGACGACTATTGCCAACTGTTAGCTTCAGAATGGTGGAGCCTTTTTGAAGAGGAAGCGATGACCCGCCGTGCTCAAGAGTTCATTGGTTGGTATTTCTGTTTACCTGCTTGGCAGAAAGGCTGCATTTATTGCGACGACTCAATGGGTCAAAAGATTTTCGAAACAGTTTCGTCCTTCCTTCAAAATAACGAAGCAACGATTCAAAAAGAGGCCGAATTTCTTCGTAGCTGGTATGTGAGCGATCACACTAGGTATCATGTATACAAGACGCTCACTGCGACAGAATTTCAGCTTGGCAACATACAGCTATAGGTTTGTCTAACTGCTGCACGCAGTTTCTTGCAGACATGATGGCTTGACGAGTGAACCAATATGCGCTTTCTGCCCATTCATCACTTGTCTATCAATATGACTTAGAACGTTAAAGATCGTGCATCCAATTTGGACGCAAGAAGCCAAAACATTCGACCTGGAGCAGATTAGATGGCAGCACCAATTCGCACTTTTGATTCCCCGATGATTGATCTGACCGGTCAATCAATTCTGGTGACAGGGGGGACAGGGTCGTTTGGGCGCGCCTTTGTTCGTCACGTGCTGAACAACTTCAAACCGAAGCGCCTGATTGTCTTCTCACGCGATGAACAAAAGCACTTCGACATGGAGCAGGAGTTCAGTGTCAAAAAATATCCCTGCATGAGATATTTCATCGGTGACGTCCGAGACTACAGCCGATTGGAGATGGCTATGCGGGCTGTCGACTATGTTGTTCACGCAGCTGCCATGAAACATGTCCCAGCAGCCGAGTACAATCCGTTCGAATGTATCCGAACCAATGTTCACGGCGCCGAAAACGTGGTCTCGGCAGCTCTCGCAAATAGCGTAAAGCGTGTCATTGCACTTTCAACCGACAAGGCATGCAGCCCACTAAACCTGTATGGCGCGAGCAAACTTGCTTCAGACAAGATTTTTGTCGCTGCAAACAGTCTGAGTGGAGAGATCGGAACACGGTTTGCTGTTGTTCGTTACGGTAACGTTATTGGCTCGAACGGAAGTGTTCTGCCATTTTTCAAACGGCTTCTTGAAAGTGGCACAGACCATCTTCCGATAACCGATGAACGCATGACGCGTTTCTGGATAACGCTCACGCAAGGTGTCCAGTTTGTTCTTTCGTCTTCTGCCTTGATGAAAGGTGGCGAAATCTTCATTCCCAAAATTCCGAGCATGGCCGTAATTGATCTCGCCAAGCACCTTGCTCCTGATTTACCCATCAAAGTTATTGGTATTCGTCCAGGAGAAAAGCTTCATGAAGCAATGAGTACCGAAGATGACTCGCGCAACATGTTGGAACTGGACGACAGATATTTGATAAAGCCGGAGCTGGCGTTTTGGAATCCTAATTGCTATGCCGACAGCACAGCAGCCGCAGTGACTGACGGCTTCCACTACACAAGCAACAACAACAGTGAATGGCTCGACTCAGCAGGCTTAGAAAAGCTACTGAAAAGCTGCTAAGGTAGTCGTTTGTTTAGGGGGTATTAAGCAAAATTATGAGACTGGCGATCATCCCGGCACGCGGTGGCAGCAAACGTATACCAAGAAAAAACATCAAATTGTTTGGTAACAAGCCGATGATTGAATACTCGATAGATGCAGCACTCAAAAGCGGTGTGTTCGATAAGATCATTGTTTCCACTGATGACCACGAAATTGCAGAAATCGCAAAATCTTCGGGTATAGAATGCCCGTTTGTTCGACCAGCTGAACTATCGAATGATTACGCTGGCACAGTCGAAGTTATAGCTCATGCTATCCAGTGGGCCATAGATAGTGGCTATGACATAGAATCGGCATGTTGTATCTATGCAACGGCTCCGTTCATCCAGGCGAGCGACCTCCGGGCGGGACTTCAAAAACTTGAAACCGGGAAATGGTCTTATGTTTTTTCCGCAGCAACCTTCGAGTATCCGATATTCAGGAGCTTCAAACAGAATCCCGACAATTCTGTCGAGATGTTTTATCCTGAATACTTCTCTACTCGCTCTCAGGATCTGCCTGAGGCCTTTCACGACGCTGGACAGTTCTATTTTGGACGGCCTCAGGCTTGGCTGGAGAACAAACGCTTCTTTGACCGTTGGGCGACAACTGTGAACATACCGCGCTGGCGGGTGCAAGATATCGACACCGAAGAAGACTGGACGAGAGCAGAAATGATGATGGAAATATTGAAACGCCAAGGACTGCTCTGCTGAAGCCAAGGATTATCTATTATTTCCCGCAAGAAACATCATATGGCAAACAATGAAACCTATTCCGTAGTTTTAATCGGCCTCGGCAATGTTGGGGTGTTCTATGACATTGGTGATTTGACTGGAAAGAAGTACCTTACTCACGCAAAAGCCTTTTCTAAGCATGCGCGATTTGATCTCGTAGCCGGTATTGACCCAAACGATGAAGCCAGAGCTACCTTTACTAAGGCCTACAGCAGAATAGCCTTTGCGAGCCTAGATGATGCCGAAAGCAATTTAGAACCGGATGTAGTGGTGATCTCTTCACCAACAGATTTTCATCTGGATTCTATTGAGAAAGTTTTTAGATACTGGCGACCGAAAGCCGTCCTTTGCGAAAAGCCTCTTGCATACAACTATCCTGATGCACAACGAATACTAGAGGTATGCAACACATATAATGCGCAGCTATTTGTGAATTTCTTTCGTGTGTGCGACCCGAGTACTGCAAAAGTGCGCCAGATTATTCAGGACAATTTCAAGTCTCCTTGTTTTAGTGGGGTGGCGTGGTATTCCAAAGGCTTGAAAGCCAATGGAGTACATTTCGTAAACCTTCTTCAGGACTTATTTGGAGACGTCACTAGCATTAAAATCATATCATCAGGACGAAGATTGAAGCCTGATGACCTTGAGCCCGAATTCGAGCTCAGATTTGGCTCAGGAAAAGTAGTATTTCTTCCTTGCAAGTCTGAAGATTACTTTCACAACTCGATTGAGATTATAGCATCCGGCGGTCGGCTAAGATACGATAACAGTGGAATGAAGGTTATATGGCAGTCCGCCGAAGAGGATACACGCTTCCCCGGTTATGTCAGATTAAGTTCGAGGGAGAGAGATATTTCTCCAGACTATGATCGCATTCAGCTAAACGTCGTTGAACAGTTATTGAATGCCCTGGACGGGAAGCCGGCAACAATCTGTTCTGGACGAACTGCTTTAAGCACACAAGCTGTCATCACCCAGATAGAGACACTTACCAATGAGGACGACCATCATGAGCACAGCTGATAAATTGGCAATTCTTGGCGGCGAAAAAGCCATAGCCAAACCGTTTGCTCTTTACAATCCAATTGGTTCGCAAGAAGTGGCAGCTGCGGCAGCTGTTGTCGAAAGTGGAGTACTGTCTCAGTTCATTGGGCGAGCAGGTAACGACTTTCTTGGCGGCCCAAAGGTCCGCCAATTCGAACAGGCTATGTCTGAATACTTCGATGTAGAACACGCCATCTCAGTAAACTCGTGGACATCGGGCCTTATCGCTTCTGTTGGTGCCCTTGACATTGAGCCGGGTGATGAGATCATCGTTACACCTTGGACAATGTGCGCTAGCGCCACTGCGATATTGGTATGGAACGCTATCCCGGTTTTCGCTGATATCGATCCTCAAACTTTTTGCCTCGACCCCAAGTCGGTGGAGGACAATATTACGCCCCATACCAGAGCAATCATGAGTGTGGATATCGGTGGCCATCCAGCAAATACTGACGCTATCAATGCAATAGCTAGAAAGCACGGCCTGAAGGTTATTTCGGATACCGCTCAGGCGCCGGGTGCAACATATCACGACAAGTTTGCCGGTACTCTCACCGATCTCGGTGGATACAGCCTAAACTACCATAAACATATCCATACTGGAGAGGGTGGCGTTGTCGTGACAAACGACAACAAACTTGCCGAGCGGGTAAGGTTGATCAGAAACCACGGAGAACATGTTGCGCATGACATCGGCCTGTCGCAGATTAACAACATTATTGGCTTCAATTTCCGACTTGGCGAAATTGAAAGTGCAATCGGGATCGAACAACTGAAAAAACTGGATCGCCTTGTTGCGACCAGACGTGGGGCAGCGGAGAGGTTAACCAAAGGTCTTGAAGGTCTTGTGGGTTTGGAGACACCGTTTGTCGCGCCGGGCTGTAATCATTCTTATTACATGTACTTTATGAAAGTGGATCCTGAGCTAACAGGTGTTTCCCGTGACAAGATACACAAAGCACTTGTTGGCGAAGGTGTTCCTGGCTTGGGCACCTCATATGCCAACATCCATCTGCTTCCAATGTACCAGCAAAAAATCGCCTACGGAAAATCCGGTTTCCCTTGGAACTCCGACATCTGCCGCAGAGAAGTAAATTACTCGAAGGGGATTTGTCCGGTTGCCGAGGATCTGCAGGACAGAACCTACCTAGGCTTCCAGATGTGTATGCACAAAATGACCGATGCGGAAGTTGATGCGATGGTAGGAGCCTTTCATAAAGTTTGGCGAAACCTGCATTTACTGCGGCAGGTAGACTAACTGGATGTCCAAGCCGACTGAAGCCATTAATATTCTTGGCAAAGCTACTTATTTGAAGACGTTCACCTATTCAGACATATGCGGTGAATATCTCGAATGGTTAAACAACAAATCTCTTATGGCTTTTAGCAATCAGAGATTTCATGAGCACTCGCGTGCCTCCTGCGAAGATTACATTCGCTCCTTTGAACGTTCACCAAGCCTGTTCATGGGAATCTACTTAAAAGAGTCAAATCAGCTTGTTGGAACCATCTCCGCACATTTGGCACTACATCATCGAACGGCCGACTTGGGCATCCTGATCGGCTCGCCATCCGCTAAAGGAAAAGGGTTGGGTGTTGACGCTTGGTGCGCAATGATGGATTTCCTGTTTCGAGATAAATCCATCCGTAAGATCACTGCTGGCACCCTGTCATGTAACAAGCCGATGATTCGCGTAGCAGAAAACTCCGGAATGGAGTTAGAAGCAATCCGAAAAGAACAGGAGTTGGTTGAAGATAAGCCTTACGACATGCTTTACTTTGCGAAGTTTTCGGCCTTTCTTTGAGCCCAATCAATGTTCTAATTCGACTTTCTTGAATTTTGAAGAATGCGATTTCGCAAAGAGAACGGAAACGACTTTGCGAAAAATCTGCTGCGGAAAGACCCGATACAAGGCTTCCCATCCAAAATACAGCCATAGGCTTCTTGTGGATTTGGCACTGCGCCATTGTAACCACGTCCTCTTGAGAGACCTTAGAGAATAAAGCTCTGGATGCTTCTGTCGAATAAACATCCACAGGTCGACATGCTTTTGGCGAGAAATACTGGCCAACATCGCATTAGATTGAACGCGATAGTGGAACAAAGGCTCGAAAACGGCTCCACCGAAGTATCCTGATTTTCCAAGCCTAATATTCCATTCCCAGTCTTCGTAACCATGCTTCATGTTTTCATCGTACCCCCCCACCTCCTGCCAAAGGCGCTTTGGTTGTAATAGGCAATATGGCAACTGGTTTAAAAAGAGCTGCTCGAAAAAATTATAATGTTTCGGTAGCACGCCCTGCGATTCCGCTTCCAAAGATAGCCATGAAAACGCAAAATCAATATTCTCATTGTTTTCGATAATATGAAGCGTTTTCTCGATAAATTCCGGATCGAGCCAATCATCACAATCCAATGGCAGGACATACTCGCCTTTAGCTTCACGAAAGCCGGTATTACGTGCCCCGGGCAACCCTTTATTTTTTTGACGGATAACCCGAACATCAAGAGCGATACCATCCAGATGCGCAATCGTCTCAGGATTGTCTGATCCGTCATCAACAATCAAAACTTCTATTGGCGGATGAGTCTGGTTGAGTGCGGACTGGATTGCCTGATCCAGATAAGCATGCCCATTATAGCAGGGAATAATCACGGAAACCGTTGCTTCACCGGTCATGTAGCCGCCCCAAGGTTTAATTCAAAAGCCCTAAGCATCTATGTGAACAATCTTATACAGTTAATATACAAATCGACTTTTCATGATGACAAGCAATCTTACAACTCAAAACTGTTCCTCAAACTGAAAGCGCAACAGCGATTGTATAGGTTTAAACAAGACTTTAGCAATAATACCGTCCACAAACAGAGCAATGAACCTCACTGGCACACAAATCTCCAAGAAAGAGTCGTTTAAGGAATTTACTCTTTTTTTGAGATATCCCTTTTACCCTCTCGAGGCTGTGCCCTATTTTTCGAAAAAAGATTTAAACACAAACTGATGCCGCTCAATCCATTTTCGAAGATCAAACGCGTTCTCTGCCCTTTCGCGGGCCGCCCTGCGACGTTCAGGCAAGTCCCGCACAATATCAATCATCCCATCGGCAATGTCCTGAACAGTCGGCACGTGATTACTGTCAAACCCCTGTTCAACGGGAAGGGCTCTGCCAGCCATCCCAGTCGCCAGCTCCGGCACGCCTCCCGAGGCTGAATAGAGAACCGGCAGACCACAAGCCATTGCTTCAATAACCGTGTTTGGGCATGGGTCATTGTGCTTAAGCATAATATATATATCGCCTGCGCGATATATATCTGGCGCATCCTCCTGACGATATCGCCCTGTAAGGATTACTCTGTCTTCTATGCCAAGTTGCCTGACAAGACCAAGCGTCATTTCCGTTGCGTTCGCCGACATCCAACCAGACAAACGCAAATCAGCATCAAGACCGTCCAAACAAGCTTTGTGAAAACCACGTACCGTTGCTTCAATACGGTAAAACATGTGGTCGTCAATTTTTCCTGTAAGAAGAAGCACCGGTCGAGTTCCGTCGCGACTGAGAAGTTCCGCCTCAGACAGCGGGGAGAAATGATCTATGTCCACAGCATTGAACAGAATTTCTGTTGGCCCCGAGCGTTTTCCAAGAAATTGCTCCGCGCATTCTCGACAAAACTTACTTTGGCAAAATACATAATCGGCAGCATGCCAGGCACGCGACATTTGTCGATTTTTTTCTTCCCAATCCCCATCGAACCAACCGCTGTAGTAAACGCCGTTCTGATTCAGCACTACTGGTATTTCACGCCTCCGCAAAACTTTTAAAGCGAAAGAAGAGAGGTATGGTGTATTTGACAGCGCATATACAATTGAATAGCCAATACGCGTCTCAGGGAAATATTTTTGAAGCCGCTTAACTTTAACCAGAGGCCCACCAACATCACCAGCAATGGCCCCGCCGTACCAAACAGCAATAGTTTTACTCTTGCCTGGAAGGATGGCTAGTAGCGTTTGCAAGCTCGTCCAGCCTGTCCTGAGGATTCTTTTGCGTAAAGGATCAATACTTGAACTCAAATCCAGTTCCTTTGGATAGAAATAGCTTTCTCCACTCCTGGAGAGTTGATCCAACTTCAATCAAGCAGGCCTGCAAACAGCCCAAATTTCGCCCCAAACCGTCTGCAAATCATCAATCTTGATGTCTGCGGCCTGCATTTCTGCCTTAAACTCATCTAAGGTATGCTCGATGAAATGGGTTCTGTCATTGTAATAGTTGATACCCAGTTCCTTGCGCAGAGGGACGTGCCATTCCCGTTCGAATGCAGGAACCCGAATAAGTACTTTCGTCGGTACCAAGACAGAAACCAATCGCTTCAAAAAGTCCGTCCTGTTTTCAATATGCTCCAACACGTTGGATAAAATAACAGTATCCGCAGCACCTTCAGGTAAGACTTCAAAAGCATCACCAAGAATGAATTTGAGATTAGTTGGATTGTCGGCACCGCACGCTTGCTCATAGCGCTCTTCATCGATTTCAACGCCAAATACTGTCGAACCGGACACACTTTTGGCAACTGTGCGCGAGACTGCACCATATCCGCAACCGATATCAACCACCCGACTGTTTGGGGCAATATTCTCAACGAAGAAGTCGTGATACTTCATCAAACGGTGTTTGGGGTGTTCACCACCCTCGTACGCCATTGCCCGTTCAGACAACAGACGTTGAAAATCGTCCTGCAACAAGTATAGCCTTTTGAGGGATTCAGCAGGACTTCCAATTCTGGATTCAAGCATCAACAATGAAAAAATCAGCTTGTTACGAAACTTTGCCGGAATAATTGAGAATACATAGGAAAAAAACTTAATTGTCCCCAGAAGGAATGATCTCATTGGAACCACATATCTCCATACAAATTCACGAGATGCCAAGTTGTGCGACAAGATCGCAACATTCGAAATCCTCGGCTATCGTTTACATTCTATCTGGAAGCGAAGGATCACTCACACCAGAATTCAAAGGCTAAGCAATTAATCTTCCTGATTGGCAGCGCTCAGCTCTTTTGCACTCTCTTGAACCGAAAAGCATAAAGCTTTGAAAAAACGTGCATACCAAAAACGGTGAGCAAAACAATCAGCTTTCTAAATGACCGCCGCTCAGATGCGATTTTGTATCTCTTTTCGTATAGCCGTTCAATAACATCAAAATACCCTTGGCACATGCGCTGCGCAGTCCAAGGATAATCTTTCATGGATTCCTTGTACTTGTCCCAGTTTGCAAGGTAACTTCTCAGCGCGGCCTCAAAATCTTCTACACCATTAAATACCTGTCCGAAGCCATGACAGTATTCAGGAAGGGCTCCACTGTTTCGGTACAGCAGTGGTAATCCCGTCAATCCGGCTTCGACGTGGTGCATTCCACCGGGCTCACAAATCGAAGCCGTTATATATCCATCATATTTTGAGAGCTCTTCGCCCAAGCTAACGCCGGATAACGGAGCACGTACTTTGACATTCTTGAATTCAAATCCAGTAGGAAGATTTCCGATATATGTAAAATTGATGCGATCACGCCATTCGGCATCATCAAGCATCTGGTCTATTTTCTCATAAACATCGAAACCCTTCATCCAGTTTCCACCCCAATGATGGGTCACAAACTTGAATGGTAATGCAGGCTGCGTGTTCATGTTATCGCGCGGATAAAAAGTCTTTGGATCACCGCCATTGAACACAGTGTCGGATGGCCGCCCGTCGCTAGGGAACCAAACTTTTAAATCGCGCAGCCAATCGGCAATGAACAATGTGTGATCCGCAACGTAGTTTCCTGCACGCAACCAAAAATTCATCCATTTGGTATTTTTCCTTTCATCACATTCATTAATGCGATGAACAACAACAACCCTGGGGTTTATCTTTAGCTGATAGCGCAGGACTTCAAACGCCGAATACGTATATCCAGGCAAATGACTTCGCGGGTCAATCATAATAATGATGTCGATATTGTCATCGTGAAGGTTACTCACGACTTGGTGGCCACGCTCCTGCAGCCATGCAGTCATAGCCTTTACAAAGGCGTTCCCCCCACCCCAGGGACCGTCAACCACCTCGTAACCGATCGCAATTTTCACTTCACACCTGCAGTTTTCGACTCAAGTAATACAGATGCTGCCTCATATACCGCATCAGGTTCGATTAAATTCATACACTTGTGACCATTGTCGCACCAACCCAGATTTCCACATGGCGCGCAATCCACATAATGGCAAATGACGTTATGCTGGTGCGGATACCCTGCAAACTCCGGGAGAGTGATTCCACCCCAAAGTATCACAGAAGGTGCATCAACGGCACTTGCCGCGTGCATTAACCCACCTTCTGTGCCGATAAACAGAGAAGCTTTCTTGATCATAAGACATGCTTGCCGGAAACCTGTCTTGCCGACCATATCGACCACGTTCGACAACGACACTTCCCCTGAAACGCCAGTTTGAACAATGGATACGTCAGGATAAGTTTCTGCCAGATCGTCTACAAGTTTTTGCCAGCGCTCAGCCGGCCAAGCTCGTAGGTCACCGAACCAGTCCCGATTGGTATCGGGTTCGACGACGATGAAGGGAGACCTAATACTATAATCATCCAGCAATCGGATTATTTCGTCTTCTTCAGACGGTAGGAAATTCATAAAGCTCCGCGGCTTGCAAACTTCCAGTCCAAAATTACGCGCAATCACATGCGCAGCACATCCGCCTTCTTTCCATATTGTCTTGCTTGCGGTTTGCGCCTTTGCATAGGAATGGATCCTCATATCAATATGCATGAAGCGCGGATGCTTTCCCCGTCGCCATCCTTCCTCAGACATTCTGAACACAAAAGCTTCCCAACGCCTTCGTAATTGATCGATGGAAATTAACTTTTCAAAGACGATATCTAGGGCTTCAAGAACTTTGTATTTATTGCGCTTGGACACATGTGCAATATTCGAATTATGTTTGAAAACAATGTCTTCACGGTAATCGCGATCTAAGCGCCACAAACGTCCTGCCAAGACGTCCGAAAGCATTGGAGTATCGCAGGCTACAGCGATATCTCCTGTGCCAAACCGCTTGTTGTGCGCATTAAAGACCGTCGTCCAGATAAGGTTTCCACCCAGTCCCATGCTTAGTCTTTAACTCCAATGCGATCAACAAGTGTCGATATCGTGTTTTCCAGTCGACTTATTCCGAAATGTTCCCGAGCAGTCCTCAAGGCCCCCTCACTTATTCCGGAATAGAACGCTTCATCATGAGACAAGCGGTCAATAGCTTGTTGAAGTGCAATTGGATCTCTGGGTGGCACCAGCACACAGTTTTCTCCGTCACGTAAAAATTCGCGATCAAACAAGCCCTTATAATCGGTAATGATAACCGGCTTCCCACAAGACATTGCTTGTAGCGTTACCGAACACCCTGACGGTTGCCAAACATCTTTTATTGGTACAATAACACCTCTACATGCTCTGTAGAGTTCTCGGATATCTTCGTCCGAGAGGTGCGACGTCGCCAAGCTGCCACGAACAAGCTCAATCTTCGGATTTTGCTGAAGACCTGGCTCGTCAATATTTGTAATGACTTTTACTTGTACTGATAGCACCGCCCGGGCAATAACACTGTAGTCCCTCTGGGGATCTGAGCCGATTGCCAGAAAGAATGTATTGTCATTTTTCTGAGCCGTAGTTCCGCCAGGAGACCAGAAGTCTTGATCCACCCCAAAATCGTAGCTCTGAAGGAGTCCTGCGGGCAGCGCGTATTCTTTTGTCGCAGCTTCGCGGTCAGCGGCACCAGACGTCATTGCATAATCAAGACGCTGGAGGCTGGAGCGCACCAACTGGCCAAAGCCACTTCGAAATGGCGGCCGCACACGCTTTCTCCAGTCCGCCAATCCATGAAAACCACCAATGACCTTAAGTTGTTTTGGCAGTAAGCTCCTATAGCATCCCATAGACAAACTAAATGAGTCAGTGAAACCGAAAACAACGTCCACGTCATGAAGATGAGGGATCATTAACTCTACCTGACTTCTGGTAACCCCGATTTGGGTCAACCCGTTCAGTTTACGTTCGCAATGCTGTCTGAAACGACCGGCCATGTTATTTGACATCTGCCTAGCATTCAGAAACACCACCTCATGTCCCTGTTCCTGAAGTGCTAGACCACCATAAAAGAATTCCTTGGGGTTTCTGCCCGACCTTGCACCAGAAAGTCGGGACTCACGCGCTTCCCCCGGCAGAACGATCACAACGCGACACTTCTTACTCATTTAAGATCAATCGATTTCCAAAATTCATAAAGTTTGGGTATTGAGAAAACTAAAAAAGGTGGCCTTTAAAAGCTGATGCAAATCTGATGCCCTATCGCTCGTAACAACACACAAGGAAATGCTAAACAGACATCTAGTCAATACCGTTTGAGGTCAGAAAATGAACCGTTTGTCCTCTCACTTGTGCCTCCTCCAACATAGCACATGGTACTCCAACAACAATGTCTGCAGACATAATCGCGTCGGTCGGGCTTCCTGCATCGCTGAGTACAATGGGAAAAGAGCACTGATGCTGCGTTAGCCAATCAAACTTCTCTGTGTTCTCTCGCGGGTGTGGGCGAACTACAAGCCTGGGCTTCTTAATTTTCGGCCCCGAATTCTCTTCAATCCGGCCGGAATCAAGGGCGGACACTACTTTTTCCAGCATTACAACCTCGTCAAAAAGGACGGGCCGTCCAAACCCAGACATCTCGCGCCCTACCAAAGAGACGAACAAGACCACGGTTTCATCTGAAACCGCTCCCCAAGTCTTCCTGCAATCCTTAAAAATTGCAGGCGACACTTCCATTCTGAACAGATGGCAGTTCCTACAAAGCACTGCAAAGCCGCTATCAAGGCCGTTGCGTTCAATATCCTCAATGCATGCTAGAGATGGAACGAGTAACCTGTCGGGTAAAAAAACATTCTTTTTGCTATCAAACAGTCGTGCAGCAATGTTCTTATCATTGTCCGCCAAAGCGACAACAGGAATCCCGCGCTTGCGCGCTTCCTCCCACAGAATACGAACTGTAACGCCGTCAACATCATCAAGCCCTGTAATCAGCACTTTGTCGCCATCTCGGTCAAAAATCTCCGAGATTTCCTCTGGTGACAACTTCGGCTCAGACGCTTCCGCTCCAAGAAAATCAGGCTTGAGAGGTCCAAGCTTTTCGCGACGCCAAACCCTTTCCGCTGGTCCCCAGGCGAGAATTCTTTTCTTTGATCGACGCAGTTCCCCCGAAGAATAACACTCTATAGCGCGAACAATGCCTGCCAACTCATTGTCGATAAAATCCTCAGTCTGCTCCAAAATCCAAAGCAGAGATACCAACATGTTTGCACTTCCTGGATCCCGACTGGCAAAAACGAGCTCAACTGTCACAAAAATTCTCCACAGAATGATCAGGCAAACTTACCACGTCTACCCTGCCGATTCAGACACCATTGAACGAAATAGCTCACTCTCCTTCTGCAGCGATTTAAAATCTCCCTTGCCGACCAGATGGCCCTCATTCAGAAGGAAGAGTTCGTCGCATTCCACCACTGTTGAAAGCCTGTGAGCGATCGTAATCGAAGTTACAGTGCCCTTCAGGCTCCTGATTGTATCCTGAATTGCTCTTTCCGTAAGCACATCCAAAGCACTTGTAGCTTCGTCAAACACAAGCAGCTCCGGTGAGTCGTACAGTGCTCGCGCTATCGCGATCCTCTGGCGCTGTCCGCCTGAGAACCTTACCCCCTTATCACCTACTCTGGTCAGAAGGCCGTCAGGGTGACCGTTTACAAACTCAGTGAGACCGGCGGCCTCAAGCGAGGCACGAACCTTTTCAAGGTTGATATCCTCTGCCTCTAAGCCGAACGCAACATTCGCGAGAATAGTATCGTCAGAAAGAAACGGGAACTGAGCGACATAACCGATCTTTCGATACCATGCCGGGTGGTTCGGATTGAAATCGGTTCCGTCTAGCTTGAGGCAACCGCTTGTGGGAGCCTGCAGTCCCATGATGATATCTACAATCGTACTTTTTCCAGCACCAGACTGACCGACGAAAGCATAAGATTTTCCATTCTCAATCGTTAGACTGACTTGGTTAAGAACATTCTTACCATCTTCTTGGTATCTAAAACTCACCCCTGATACTTCGAGTTTCTTCCAGCCATCTGACAAATCGGGTAAAAAACCTCCTTCTGCGGGAGGGGGTAATTCGAAACGACGAAGTTCAGCCATTTGAGCTTGATAACCATCGAGGAATGGCTTGCCCGTCGCAATGTTACCTATGGTACCAGTCAGGCGTGTCAAGGAAGGCAGCAGGCGGGAAACAATTACAGCCAAGAAAGCGACTTGCTGCAAAACATCTTCTCGCTGAACTCCAGTCCAAAAGAGACTGAGCACAACCAAAATCATTCCCAACTGTCCAAATAGAACAAAAAACGTCGGTACAATCCTGAAGAGTACGTTGATTTTTTTTTTCGATTGGTTCGCTGCAGAGTAAACATCCATGTACTTTTGAATGTAAAATTCTTCGCGAGTCTTTATCTTTATTTCTCTCGCCCCCAAGAAGGCTTCGACCCCTAGGCGATTAGAACCTTCGATCGCAGTTCTGAATTTTCCCGAATATAATTGAATTTTGTTGCGAATTACTGTGACTGCAATAGCCGCCAACAGGCCAACACCCGCAATCACCAACAAGCCGGTAACTGACGAAACGGTCAACACCACAATCGTCGCGATGATAATCATGATCAAAGCGTACGCGAATTCCAATATCGCAGGAAAAACGGTATTCCCAATCGACGAAGCATCTTGCAGAAGACGCTGAGAAATCTCCGAGGAGTTCTGTTTTGAATGCCAAGAAACAGGTGCGGAGAGAGTTGCCCTCACCGCAGCGCGCGTAAGGTCTCGAGTTACGCTCGCTCCGTATCCCACAATACCTACTTGGACAGCAAAATTAAAAACCACACCTGTAGTTAACAATATTATTGTTACAGCCCCCAAGCTGTAGTAATTAATACTAGACAATGGAATATTAACAACATCAAGAACAAAAAGAACCTTTTCGCTTTTTTGAAGCATGCTTGGGTCAAGAACATAACCTAAAAAAACGGCCACTGTCGCCAGACCTAAAAACTCCAGTATTCCAGAAACTATCATTATTACGCATATACCGATAGATTCCATTCTTTTTTTACGGTCAAATATCTCCCAGCATTTGGATATTACTTTTGAAACCATTAATATACTCACCTAAAAATACTGTCGTTATCGGGAAATCCGATCTAACTTCCAAGTCACAACAAACTAGATCTGCTGTCTCGGCGACTTTGACTCAGCCTAATCATCAGCTCAGGGCAGTTATAAACATAGGAAATGCAAAAGAGAACATATAGGATAATAATTCTAGCGTTGCTTATTTCTCGGCGAACGATTACCTCATCCTGAAATGCTAAACAAATCTTCCTTCTTAACCCAATAACGTCGTCTGGACGTATCTCGTGAGGTAATATAAGGTAAGGTTAAGCTTGGCATTTTGTAACGTAATCGCCTACATATCAGGATGTTGGAAACAATGTCTGATTTAGAAAACGACAAATCCGATAGAGCAAGGAATGTGGATCAACATTAATCGAAATGGTCGGTTAGGCAATCGACTTTACTCCCGTGCTCATGTTTTTGCGGCGGCTATCGAACTAAATGAAACAGTGGTCGACTGGGGTTTGAGTGACGTTGCAAAGCACTTCCCGGCAATCGAAAACCCTGCCTTGCCAACCTACCCCAAGCAAATAGAAGCAAAAGAAGTTCGGGGGTGCCTAGCCAGATTACTTTTTTCGGAAAAGCTTATCGAAAAGCTTAGAGTTTTGCGCCCTCGCAAGACTGGAGTAACGGGACCGATCTGGAGCCAATATTGGCAAAAAGGTACGGACAATTCTGAAAAGATGCGGCTCGACACAAAAGAGTTTGCCGATTTTTGTCGGCGGCGAGACGTTGTCATATTGAATGGCTTTAAACTAAAGTGTCCCTCTTGGGTTGTTAAACACCAAGACGCAATTCGAGAATATTTCCGCCCGCCAGAGAGCATCTGCAGGAAATGGAAAACTATTATTAGTGAGCAGCGCAATAAATTTGATATTGTTGTTGGGATCCACATGCGTTCAACAGATTTCAAATACGCACAGGGCGGACGGTATTACTTATCACCGCAAGAGTATGTTAAAGTTATCCAAGAGCGCATTGACTGGGGAGACACAAAACCGTTCTTTTTGATTTTCTCTGATGAATCCTACAATTCAAATGAAGAATTCAAAGAGCTTTCTCAAGCGTTTGAAGAAATACCCCATATGTTTTATCATGGCAGTGAAATAGATGATCTGACAGGCCTAATGCACTGTGATCGTATCGTTTGTGCAGCAACAAGTACATATGCCAGATGGGCTGCTTTTGCAGGTAAAGCGGATTGGATTGGGGTTACGAGACAAGTTCTAACCGATACCAATAACCTAGAATTCCAACCTCACCCTTACCCTTGGGACTACTGAGCAATTTAATACCAATCAAGTATATTATTTTGGAAGTTCCCGTGTAACCTCTGCGGCAATAAGCTTTGCACCTTCTGTAGACATATGATTGTTGTCAAAATACAGTGCGGTCCCATTCTTAACAGCATAACAAGCTTCATTAGTGCAAAAAATTGAAGCGGGATCGAATACAGTCACATCATCAGGTATCTGGCTCAATGAACTTCTCACGAAGGCCGACCTTCTCTCCCACCAGTCAGCGCTCACTCCTTTGACAGCATCACCTTCAACAGGCGTTGCCAAAATCAAATTCTGAACGTCCGTCGGCGTTTCTGGAGCCTGCAATACTAAAATCACATTCTTCCCAGAACGCTCGAAACGATTGATCGTACCAAGCAATGCCTTCCAACGTTTCCCACGAGTAACTTCATCAGTACTGTTAGGAATTTTCGGCCATACTCCGAGATGACTGCCAAACAGAGCTTCATTCAAGCGATAACTGACTACAACATTTTTTATAGTCTGGTGTGTAGCGATATACTCAACGACCTCTTCCGTCCAATTCTTGCACGACTTTGGCTCGCTATCATTTCGCCATGCTGGCTTACACCCGCTGTAGGAAAAATGCGCGACGCCAATTTCACTCGGCTTAAGCACTTCACCAAAACCGTACGCTAATTCAACAGCATGGCTATCGCCGAAAATTGCCCAAGCGGCAGGCTTTCCATTATAAACGCAGGAATCCTCTGGCTTCAGGTACTGAGCCCCACCAGTGTGACAGTCACCGCGCTTCGGGCTCGGAATTGCCGTCTCCAACATGTGCCGCTGGTTACTAGAAATCCAGTATGTCGCACCGTGATTGAAAATTCCAATGCCCCCAATCGCAACGAATAGCCCGATGAGTAGGACGGATGACAAACCTATTGACCAACCGCTCAGGAAAGACCGATCTCTTACAGGCCTCTCGACATATCTCCAAGTGATCCAAGACAGGACAAATGTCAGTACTACAGCAAAGACAACGGTAATCAAACGCAGCGAGTACCCAAATTCATGACGTAAAAAGGCCAATATCGGCTGATGCCATAAGTACAAGCTGAAACTTATATTCCCGATCCAGACCACCGTTTTGGAAGACAGAACACGTCCGACCAACGTCACCGGTGTTGCCGCAAGAATAACAAGAACCGTTCCAAGAACTGGAACAGTCGCATAAAGACCGGGAAAGCCAAAACTACCGTCAAATGTTAAAATCGAAATCACAATCAGGGAAAGGCCCGCTACCCCCAATAAGTTGCTCGATTTTATCGCATGCTCCGACAACCAAATTGCGGTTAATGCTCCGGCTAAAATCTCCCAACCTCGTGTAGGCAGCAAATAGAATGCAGCCGTCGGCTTGTAAATTGCGCCCCATTGTGCGGCTGCAATACTGATGCAAAAGATGACAACCAAAAAAACCACTATAAATGGCAATCTAAGGCGCCAAACAACAACCATAAACGGGGGGAAGAGAAGGTAGTATTGCTCCTCTACTGCCAAGCTCCAAGTATGCAACAAGGGTTTGAGTTCTGCGACACCGCCAAAGTACCCCGTATCTGTCCAGAAAAAGAAGTTGGAGGCAAACAATGTGGCTGAGACAAAGCTCTTCCAAAACCCCAGGAGTTCGACAGGTTGGAGCAAAGATATGGCAAATGGTACACATACCGCCATGACGAAGAACAAGGCCGGAAAGATACGCCTGGCTCTACGTTCGTAAAAACTCGAAAAGCTGAATCGCTTTTCTTTGAGCTCGGTGAGGATAATCGAGGTTATCAGATAACCACTGATAACAAAAAATACGTCGACCCCGACGAAACCGCCCTCGAAGAAACCTATACCTGCATGAAACAGTATTACTGGAACAATTGCGACGGCACGCAAGCCGTCGATTTCCGGGCGATAATGCATCGCTCCCCCAATTCATTATCGGAAATCCAGCCCTTCCTAGGAGCACGCTGATTCTCGTTTATCATTTTTCAAATGGCATGTCATAAAGATCTACGGACTTGATTAAGTCAGTTCATTGAGGAAACAAAGATATTTTATTAAACTCATTCAAAAGGACTTTGCTTTGAACAACACTTTGATTGTCGTTGTCGCAGCACGAATTACTGATTGGATCGACAAAGGAGAGATACCGGAAGGTTATTTTAATCCTGTTGGCCGATTTTCGCGCATTATCATAGTATCTTTGGTGAAAGACTCACCATCCAAAGACGCCATCACTCACTTGGCAGGCGCCGCGAAGTCAGAGTTTCATTCGATTAGCCTGATTTCTCCGCTGGCTATTTTGACTACGCTTGGATTGACCCCAATGCTAGTAGCCAGTTTTCTATCTAGGAATTTCTCGTTTAGGAACGCTCCAAATGAAAGAATTGCTGTGCGCTCATATGGCGACGCGATATCTGGGTTAGTTGCGGTTTTGCTCGCAGACCGCCTAGGATGCAGATCTTTGGCAAGCATCCATACTTCGATCCACCAAGACAATTCATTGGCTATGGAAGGTTCGCTTAAACTCCGACTTCTCGCTCATTTGGAAAGAAAAGCACGCCGATTCACACATCGATTTATTGATGTACTCACGCCTGTATATAGCCCTGCAGTTAAAAGCGTCCCGCCCGCCTATCATCACAAAACTGTCGTTGTACCCAATGTCATTGAACTTCCCGAAAACGCAGCGAAGCTCTCATATTCACTTAACACACCAGTCCGCCTGATTACGGTAGGTCGCCTAATTCAAGGAAAAACGATTACGCCACTGATTGAGATGCTTGAAGGTCGTCCAGAATGGCACCTGACAGTTATCGGGAACGGCCCCTTGAGAGCGCAATTTATCCGAACAATTCGCAATAGAGGGCTGTCGCCCAGAATTTCAATGATATCACGCTTGGACAATATCGAACTGTTGGAAAGCTTCAAGACCTATGACATTTTCGTTGCACATACGAAATTTGAGGAAATTCCCAAAACCGTAATTGAAGCAGGCTTGGTTGGCTTACCGATATTATTGAATAAACCCAGTTCACAACTTCCTACCGAATACGAGAATGCACCAATTGAATGGGTCGATATGCAGACTTCCAACTATCAGCAATCTCTTGATAAACTTGTACTTAGAGACCTGAAAACGATCGGATTTAAGACCCGTCAGCATTTCGAATCAGTTTTCAATCCCGAGGTCGCTGGAAAAAGGATAGCTGATTTGCTATTGGATGATGCGTCTTTGAAAACCGATGCCGAAGTTCAGCTATGACCCCCTTGTCGACAAGTCCTAAATCAATAGCAGTCATAGTGGGCACGCGCCCGGAAATTATCAAGCTAGCTCCTGTTATCAGAAATCTCAAAGACATAACCACGAGCAACGTCAGGGTTTATTCAACCGGTCAACATCGTGAACTTCTTGAACAAACGCTCGGTAGCTTGAATATCAAGATTGATGTGAATTTCGACCTTATGATGGACGGACAATCCCCATCAGAGATACACGGCAAGGTTATTGCGTGCCTTGAAACAGCTTTCAAAGCCAATCGTCCCGACATGGTTGTTGTGCAGGGTGATACCGTTTCTGCGTTTGCCGGAGCTGTGGCAGGGTATCTTTCAAATATCCCGGTTGCTCATGTTGAAGCTGGCCTCCGCAGCCACAATCTTTTCAACCCTTGGCCGGAAGAAGGCCTGCGGCAAATGATTGCACGTGTGACTAATCTGCATTTAGCGCCGACCGAACAAGCCCGTGCAAATCTCGTTGCGGAGGGAATTGACCAGCAACAGATCCATGTTGTGGGCAATCCCGGCATCGATAGCCTTGAGTTAGTCAGGAAGAACAACAAGCCCAAGTCTGTGATTCAAGGCTTAGATAAATTGGACAGCAGGACACTTGTCATCATAACAATGCATCGCAGAGAGGCATTTTCCGGAGGGCTAGACAAATTCTGCGAAGAGTTGTTGCGTGCCGTAAGCCGACGGCCCGACGTTCTCTTCGTGTGGCCCATTCACCCCAACCCGAGGGTTCGTGAAATACTTTCCCGTCATTTCTCTGACGGTGCAAACGAGAATCTCGAGTTTATCTCTCCTCTAGCTTATGACCAGATGATCCTATTATTGAGCAATGCTGATTTGGTGATTAGTGACTCAGGCGGAATGCAGGAAGAATCCCCCTACTGCGGCGTTCCAATACTCGTGATTCGGGATGAGACAGAGCGACCTGAAATCATTGACCTTGGCCTTGGACAATTGATTGGAACCTCAGCAGAGGGACTAGCCGACAAAATCGAAGTATCCCTTGCATATTCGCCAGCACCATCAGCTGTAGCCAAATGGAAGGAGATCCAAGGGAATGGCCAAGCTGCTAAAAAAATAGCGACCCTCATTGCAAGGTTTGTAGCTGACTAATCCCGCCGAGCCGAAAGTAAGCACCGTAAGCGACCATCTGCAGGAACAGAAACATTCCGCCACTTAGTAGAAGCTCGTAAAATAAACCAACCGGCGAAACAAAGAATGTGGTGATCGAAATTACAATAAAGATCATCGAGTTCGCACAAAGCACCACAATTGCCTGATTTTTTTTCCAGACGCCTCCACCGAATCCGGCACGGTTCGCAATGTATGCCAAACTACCCGCAAGCAAGGATTTGCCTATCAATATTCCCGATGCGACCCCCAGTATCCCCCAAATCGGGGCTGCTAGTACCGCAACCAAAAAGCCACTTGCAAGACAACAAACAGTCACTGAGACAAGCTGCTTACCAGATGACATTGCGATCACAAAGTACTCCCATCCAGTTGATATCTGATTCGTCAACACAGCCAGCCCCAAAATGACAACAACCGGGGTCATACCAGTTGCTTGGGTATTTACAAGCAGCGAAATCAATGGATCTGCGAGCAGTGATAACAAGCACAAAGTTGGAATGCTCAGCTCAACAAACAAAGTCGTTCGCTCTTGAACTCTCTCTTTGCAGCCCTTCCAATCAGACAATTTGGTATACTTTACCATTTCGGGAAACAACAACCACCAGAGCGGCGCGCCGAGAGCAACAATAGTCGAAAGCAACATCACAGCTGCCACATACTGAGCTACAAACTCGGGCCCGAGGTATCTACCCACGACCAAGCGATCACCGAGATTGGATGCCCACTCCGCCAAACCAGCCAGCATAAAGGGAATACCAGCCAAAAGAGTTCCAATCGCAGGGAGAGAATAAGGACTCTCTATTTCTTCCTTCTGGCAGAAGACCATGACAACAATAAGAATGAAAATGACTACTAGCTTGGAAATACCGAGCAAAACCACCGCGAGCCAAATCGAAAGCGCCCCCAAATAAGCGGCAACAAGCAAAGTTGCAATGTGAACTGCTATTGATGCAAATTGCACATACAGAGACTGTCGTACCTTTTGCATAGCCCGCAAATATTCCTGTACAAGCGCCTCCAGCGCGGCGAGCCATGAGAGAACTGCCACCAAAATCATCAGATTTGTTTCACTGGTGCCCACATCCAATGACAGGAAGGTCGCAACTTCCGAGGAGAAAACACAAAGAAGCGCACCAAACCCCGCACAAATAAGTGAAATCATTGCCGCCGCAACATAAAGCGTTGCTCGGGAACGATTGTCGTCTTTGGATCCTGCGAGGCGCCGAATGACTGAGTAGCCGATCCCGGCAGAAACAACTGGTACAAGTGCGAACGAGAATGCGAGCACCTGGGTGTAGCTTCCGAAAACTGCAGCCCCAAGAGACCATGCAAGCAAGGGAGTTATGACAAAACCACTGCCCCTCGCAGCAGCTTCGGCCACAAACCGTATGCCCAAATCACTTTTGAAAAATGTTGTAACGCTACCTATAGATCGAAGGATCACTAAAGCCCCCTCTTTTTAACCACAAAATAGTGTCGGGTAGCGAATAACGGCATCCACTTCGAAACTATGCCGTCCAAATCGGGATACCTACCATTTTTATGGATTAATCGGCGAAAAACGGGGTACTTGTCAAAAAATGGCAGTAGCAGAAACGGACTCAACACCCCAGTTGGGATGTCTTCAATTATATCTCCGCCTAAGTTATCAATAAGTGAGGTAGCTCGAGTTCGAGAAATCGGGAATATACCTGGGAAACCTCGCTTTCGGTAGTATCTTCGCCAGTAAAGCCAACCGAAATTCCAGACATTTCCAATATCAAGAATTACGATTCCGCCCGGCTTCACTACTCGCATCAACTCTGCGATAGCAGTATCTTGATCAGGCAATAGCAACAGAGTCGCGTAACTCCACGCGATATCAGCTGAAGAGTCCTTTACTGGTAACGAAGGAGCAGAAGCGCAAATTGCATGTAGTCGATGTACCGCATCCTTAGGAAGGGATATAGCATTTGCGCGATTATTCATCGCTACTAGCATACCTTCACTCAAATCTATGCAAAACGTATCACATTCGAATTTTAAAGCGGTATCAATCGCGTGACGCCCGTTGCCTCCCCCTACATCAACGGCACATCCTCCTTGTGGGGTGTATTTCTCAATTAAATGCCACTTCAGCCACTGAGGATACTCCTCGCCAATCTCAGTTTCATAATTAGTTGCTCGAGAATCGAAGTGTCTTTGGGAGTTGGTATTCAAGTCGCTGCTCCACCTTTACGACAATGCCTTAGCATTCCAAGCAAACCTTCAAGCAAAGGCCTGTGGCAAATCGACCCGCGGTAATACGGAAACAACTGTCCTCCAAACGATTTCTTGAAATCGTTCAACCCTTTTTGCTTTCCTTCGTGGACTGCAGGAAAAGCTTCGCCGCACTCAAGATACTCGACGCCTTGGGCCCGGAAATACCGTATAGCTGCCCACATGCCAAAATCATTTGCACAAAGCTTTAACGCATCGTCGCTACTGGCAACGGTCCAGTATAGTGCTGACCCCTTATAAACCAAGAAGTTCTGGATTGTCAGAACCCTGTTGTCATCTCGCACCACGACAGTTTTGCACATCTTTTGTCTGGAAATATTTTCGAAAATTTCCTTGAAATATGCTTGTCGATGGGGGGGAATTCCGTTTCGGCTGCATGTGACAAGATGCAGTCCATAATATGTTTCAAGTAAACTTTGGTCTGGTTCGATTATTTCAGCAATCAGCCCTGAGCGTTTAGCCTTGTTTATTTGCTTTCGGCTTCGGTGTTCGAGCCCTTCCCATAGCTTTTCATCTCCACCCTCGACAAAAAGTCTAAGCATCCAAGTTTGAGTCGACGCATCTTCTGCACCGAAATAACATAGCGGGTTGGGAAAGGGGCGGTGAATAGACCGTATTTCTGGACTTAAGGGGGCAACAGACAGATCCGTTCGCCGTATCCTTTGCTTTCTAGCCAGCCTCGCTATTGTGTCCAAAATACTTTCCTGAACTTTCTTCACTGAACGGCGAGGCAAATCTGGATCGAGCGCGGGACTTCCGGTGCTCTCAAAGTGACCTCCGAGAAGAGAGTTCAGTGATCGCGAGTGCACGAGCACAAGAGGGACGAGCGCAACAATTTTTTGCCCATTTGCAGCATCGCAAACACAAAAACTGAAATCTTCCGTGCGTTTCCAGGTTGCCCTAGCATCGAGCATTTCAGACCGGTGCCACGCCCAGGCAGCAGGAAAGCCATCAGCTGCAGCATCCCAAGCGGCCCTATCGCAATCCTTGCGTTGAACGATTTGGTACATTCAAATCCTCTTTTCCAATTCTGTTCTTTGAAAAGAGAACAACAACCCTACCATGAAGAAAAATATCAGGTGAATGTAGTGAAAACGGGTGACGCTCAAATCAACTGATTGAGCAACGAAAAGCGCGACCAAGGTTACAGAAATGCAACCCATAACTTTATCAATTCGGGAATTGCCATTGAGCTGCCGACTACCAACAAGAATAAAGCTTATCCACATAGCGACGAGCAAAGTTAGCCCAACAACGCCAGTTTCGATAACTGCGTTCATGAATACTGAATGTACAGCCATTTGCCCCGCACTAGCGCCAAACGAAACTTCAGCCCCAACACCGAACCCACCCCCGAAAGCCCAATTCCCCAAAGCAGCTTGAGATGCTTCAAGCAGGAACGGTCCTCTGATACTCGCGATAAGGGATTCTTGCTCAAAAACCCAAGCAGGTAGAATTGATAGCTGAAGCAAGTCTCCTTTCATCATCACGATCACGCTGGGAATGAGCAAAGCTGCTATCACCATCACGGCAACCAAGAACCTGTAATTGGCTACTCGAGATAAGAATAAATACAGGAAGCCTGACACCAAAATAAGCACCGCAGATCTTGAACCGGAGAGGATTACCCCGACAAGCATCAGTGCGAACAGAACTCTGCATGCTTTTGGAGCATCTTGCCTAATCCCCGCCAATAGCAACATGCATATTGCTGCCACCATTCCCAAACCATTCGGATTAGGGAAGAAACCTGAGAACCTTTGCAGTTTGACAAGCTCTCCGTCGATTAGAAAAAGTCTTTGTCCTAAAGTTTGTGAGAACTCCAAACCGAACAAGTAAATCGTTCCTCTTCTAGCCGGATATGTATTCCATAGATCGGCAAATAGGCCGATAACAGCGTAGACAACGCAAATTGTCGTGATCCCGGAAAGTCCAAGGACGAATCCTTTGACCACCGTTTCCGGCTTATCAACGAGCGCAGCAGCAAGATAAAGCATAACTGCCGGGAAAATCGCCAATATTGATCTCTTTAGGGTAAGTAAAGGGTATTCAGACCAGAATACTGAAGCACAAGCATAGATGCACCACAATCCCAGCAAGACAGTCGCCCGTTCTAGCAAAACAGTTTTCAAAGAAGAGATCTTTATAGTGGTTGCAAGTGTCAGGCCGACAAATCCCGCGACAAACACAATGAACTGCAACGCACCCGATAACTCAACGAACTGATAATCTATGCGAATGCGCATGAATGGTAGCAGAATAAGCAGCCCGACCAGAACCCCATACCAAAAATCTGGCACAGGATATCTTTTTTGAAGAAACCCACTCATCTACAGCAACTCATCAATCATTGAGCGAAACTTCGCTCCGACATTGGTAGACTGATACTCTTCAAGCAGTCTGATATTTTTCGTAGAGGGCGCTTTCCTATATGCAACCCACTTTTTCAAGGCGTCGGAGACTGCACTTACATCGCTGGGATCAGCAACCATACCTCCCAGCTTATTCACAACCGTTGTGATAACCCCTTCCCTGCTAAGTGCCAGGACAGGCTGACCACTGCCTATGTAGTCAACAAGCTTAGAAGGCAGATAAATGCTCTTACCCACACCGGGTGCATCCACAAGCACTAACAAATCGGCTTCCTGCATCTTTGATAACGCTTCAATATGAGGAAGTTGCCCCTCATATTTCACACGTTTTAAAGAAGTCTCAGGAAATCGGTGCGTCAAACTCTCGTAGGATTGATACCATGGCCCGTAAATCTCAAGAGTTAGATTCTGTCCATCGTCCATTTTCAATTGGTCGATCGCAGAGAAAAGTACATCAGGCGTTCTGGTTCCGTAGAACGATCCAAACAGCCTCAAAGTAAGGTTGTTATGATCAGGTTCTTTGTGGGCTCGGAACTTCTCATATAGCGCAGGGTCATAGGAATGCGGCACAACCGTGGACTTCCTATCCAGAGATGTTTGATGCACGTTGAAATGTTTCCGCATACCCTCGGTTGGAAAAACTAGGTGATCGGCAACATCCAAAACTTTCATTTCCTGTCGCTTGCTCCAACTGGAGAAAAATGGAATATCTGCTTGATGGTCCGCGTTCGACCAAGGATCTGAGAAACATGCAACCCAAGGGAGATCCGGATACCGTTTTTTTAGGGAGAGGCCTACAAGATGGGCGGAGTGATACTGTGAGCGGGTCACAAGACAATCGTAATGGCCTTCCAATATCAGCTTGTCTGCTTTCCGAAGTACTGCATGGTTGAGCAGCAGCCACCTATCCGGACGAAACGGCAAGCGAGAAAAACGACATATCTCTTGCAGAAGTTTTAGTCCAGAAACCCTGTATACACTGCCGTTGATCTCTTCGGCGTATCGCCCCATACTACAATCGAGGGCTGTTGATACTAGGCCATTTTCAAGTGATAGAACATCAACACGGCAGTCAGGCAAATTGCGCAGCAGCTTTGCTGTCACGACCCCTTCCGGGCTCACAGTCGGCGGATAGCAGTACCCAATAACAAGAATTCGGGGCGAACTACTCATAGCCATCATTTTGCCTTCTCAACCAAAGACAAGATTTCCCTGTCATCCAAGTGCAAAGACCGCCCAACTGACAATTTAGACAAGGCCGCAAGCACCTCTGGTTCGTTCGCTATATCTGCCGGATCGAAGTATAAGTTCAAAAGCAAGGGCACATTTTGCCCAAATAAGCGGGCGTATTCCGCTAGCTCGTCGATGAGTTTCTCCCTGCCAAGAGCATCTGGCGCAGACAGAAACCCCCAACTATCGATTAGCTGAGCCGGTTTATTCAAACAACCATTCAACGGAAGCTCTACCAAACTAGGTGCGACCGTATAAACTCCACCGCTGAGTGCACCTAAAACTGGGAGTGTCGAACTCGACACACGGTAACCCAAAGTATTCAAATACCGATACAAGCTTTCTAATTGCTTCAGGCTGTTGAATTCCCCGAAGTGGGGCGTTCTGAACACTTGCGGCGCCTCCCCTGTCAATTCTGTCAGAAGCTTATGACCAAGCCGGATGTCCTCTTTCCATACGTCCGCCAACACGTCACGATAAGTGAAGGTTGAAAATGGCTTACCCGTTTTTCGATCTACTTCCGCATGGCGGCGATAACCGTGATTGACAAACTTCGCGCCTAGATCAAGTAGTTTGCTGTACTCGTTCCAATTAGCTTCCAGAAGCTCTCCAGGGACTGCAAAGTCTGCAGTCATCCCGTGTTCATGCAAATATCTTTGCACATGAAGTGAGGCTTCGGCGTCCCTGCTTGTATCGCAATCGAAGGAAAGCAATAGAGTTGGCGTTTTTAAGCCAACTTGCTGCGCCCACTGAATAAGTTTTCTCTTGTAAGCACGCGGAAATATCCGGAACTTCGTCCTAGAGAGCAAAACGTTATATCTGTTTATCATATTAATATCGCGAACCGGTCAGCCTGAGGAGCGTAAATCCCAGTTTTCTCCCGGCTTCCAAATTACTTCACATCTCAAGGGAATGATAAACCTGACAGTATCCACGTGCCGACTGCAGAATTGAGAACTCCTCCTTGGCTCTAACCCTACCTGCACGCCCCATTGTGTCGGCAACTTCACGGTTTTCTATCAGGTATGACATGGCTTCGGCTAGCTTCTCAGGATTTCTGGACGGAACAACCATACCGGTCACCCCGTTTACAACCGCTTCAGGATTGCCTCCAACATCAGAAACAATCATTGGAATTCCAGCTGACATGCCTTCCAAAACAAAGTTTGAAAACCCTTCTTCATGCGACACCAACACCCCAACATCTGAGGCAGCTAGATATCTGTCGATGTTGGGTTGCTTCCCAACAAAATGCAACCGCGACCTGATAGAGTATTTTTCTGCAAGTTGTTCCATCTCGCCCTGTTTTCCTGCCCTATTGTCACCAATAATTATAAGGCACCAATCACAGTTCAGAGAATTGGTTGCTCCAAGAAGGCAACAAGCTTTGATGAGGTCCAGCCCTCCCTTGTAAGGCAAAAGATTTGCTACAAACAGAAACACAATCGTTTCTTTTCTTATTCCGAGCTCCTCTCTGACCGATTTAAGATCCGGGCTTGTTGTCTTTGTGAACTCCGGGACACCGTTATATATTAGACTCAGCTGCCTGCTCGAGACGAACTCTGTTTGTTTGAGTTCCTCAACCACCGCCTTCGAATTCGCTAATATTAACGACATCTTACCATGCAAGAATTGTTCAGTTTGACGAACCCATTTCGGATACTTGGTGAGATAACGGTTCAAACTCCGCCTGCTCATAACCTTCTTGGAAGAGTGGAGTAAAGAAATCGGTCCCAGAAGCAGATATGCTGCAGGCAAGAAAAAGTGAACTATGCGCGGATTTCGTGAAAATAAATAGTAAAGGAAAAACAAACAGGTCCAAACCGTCGTAACCGGCTTAAAAACCAGAGGAATATGCTTGGGCCACCCACTTATAGGCGGGGTCACAACCTTGATATTCTCTTCTCGCATTTTTTCAGCGAGTTCACCTGGACGTTCGAAACAAAAAACTTCAATGTCGAAACCTGCTTCGGCAATAGCAGGTAGCGTGCGCAGCAAGTGCGTTTCGGTACCGCCACGCTCAAGTGACCGAATAACAATCGAAATTTTTGTAGCATTAGCCATTCGGGCCAATCCGAAACACCATACGCACCGTTACATTTTCCGAGCAGCCAAGCACATGAGGCAAGTCGCGCTGCTTTCAATCCTAATACAGA
This sequence comes from Thalassospira sp. HF15, assembly GCF_011806525.1. Lineage (GTDB taxonomy): Bacteria > Pseudomonadota > Alphaproteobacteria > Rhodospirillales > Thalassospiraceae > Thalassospira. The sequence goes on from NZ_JAAVKI010000003.1 coordinate 180,480, forward strand.
AGTCCTAACCTACTTAGCGCAACTGCCCAATCAAAACTTTCCAATCAGAGATCGCGGACTGGGTTTTAAAAAACCAGCAACCAAATTACACACTAGAAAAATTTGATTTTATTTTCGTCGATAGAGCGCCAAACAAACTAACTGTCTGATCATCAATTGTCATCCGGGTATTAGTCTGGCAAATTCCACAAAGTTTCTTTGATTGACACAGGATGACCGGGTTGGATTACCAAACTGAAATTAATGGAGATGGGATCCGAGGCCTCAAGCCGCGCCTTATCTACTTTATTCAAAACTTTCGACGGAATCTACGTCCAGCAAGGAAACTAAAAGCAAGTAACTTTTCGACATCTTCACTATTCAGAACGCCGAATGCAATTCATGCTTGGTCACCGGGGCGCGGCTTATCGGAAGAGTTCATTATTCAGTATCTACCCAAACTCATTTTCGACAAGACCTCAACAAATCCGGAAGGCATTTCCATTCTTGATATAGGGTGTGGATCGGGCAGATCGGTCGAGCTTTTTAAAGAAGCCGGTTTAAACGGTAAATGGCATGGAACCGATATTGACCATCGTTTTGTTGAACGCGACAGCACCAAGTTTGTCACATCTTTCTCTCAAGGGGATATTCTCACTTCCGAGTGGGAACAAGAATTTGATCTGATCTATACTAATTCCGCACTTGAACACATCCCCTTCGCCCATGACTTTCCTAACAAAATAGGGAATTGGCTCAAACCCGGGGGCATGCAGGTCCATATCGTTCCTGCTCCAACTTCCCTGTTCTTGTATTTATGGCATGGGTGGCGCCAGTATAGCCTCAGAAGAATTGAGGAGGAGTTCCAGGATAGCAATATCGAAGTTTTCCCGATTGGAGGCTTTTTCACCTCTGCCCTACAGTTTTTCTTCATTACTTTCTGGGAAAACATCCTCAGAATTTCTATAAGAGAAAAATTCAAAAAGACATATAAATGGCTGTTATTTAGAGCAATAAGAGCCGATCGGCATGCTCCAATTTTTCCGGTCTTTTATGTCGTGATTGCCACAAATGATCCAGCACATACAAAAAACAACAGAGTTTCATGATGAGAGCCGACTATTCAACCAAGTCTGATCCAAGCCTTAATGAAGAAGACCGGCTTGACAATCATTGGACAAAAAACTGGAACAAGATTGATAATCAACGACGCGCACAATGGCGTATAAAAGTAAGGCCAGAGTACAAGGTTGTCAGAAAATACGCACCGCCCCCCGGAGAAAATATAAGAGTTCTTGATGGTGGGTGTGGGCTTGGTGAATGGTGCATCTTACTTAAGGACTTAGGCTACGAGCCTTACGGCCTTGACTTGAGCACACCTACCGTTCAAGAACTTCGTTCCGAATTCCCCGACATGCACTTCGTGCGCGAAGATATTCGCAAGACTTCTTTTGAGGACAACTTCTTTGATCTCTACATTTCCTGGGGAACTTTCGAACATTTTGAAAATGGTCTACAGGATTGTTTTGAAGAGGCATATCGTGTTTTGAAACCTGGTGGCACACTGATCATCAGTGTGCCATTCTACAATCACCGTTTGAGAGAAATTGATGAAAAGAACGGTGTTCCAGTTAAAGATGAAGCTGTCAACGAGTTCTATCAGTGGCGTCTTGAGCCTGATGAATTGGCGAACCAGTTCAAAATCGGCGGCTTCGACACCAAACATATTGAACCGATTTATACGCGCGAGGGGCTGAACCGGCATATGCATCACGCATATGGTGTTCCCTATGGCAAACTTAGCCGCCTGTCGGCGCTGGCGCTGTCTCCTTTCGCAGACCCACATAAATATGCGCATATGCTGATCGGTGTTGGTCAAAAGGTCTAACACACCCTCTTTTGATCAAGCTTTTATGCTCTTCTTCAGGGCCCGGCCATAATTTTCAGGCCGGGCTTGTTTGCTTGCCAACTCATGCTGCCTCACCTCGCCATAGCAGCAAACCCCCGACGCTTAACCAACCTAAAAGGACGGTCCCATTTCATCCTTAAGCGTTTCGGTGATGATATAGGTGCGATACCAGACGATATTGTCATCGGCATCAAACAGGGTTTCGCACAGGGCGGTATATTCGGCCATGTCGCGCATCTGAAGGATCATCACCCCGGTCACCTCGCCGGTGACGACATGGCACTGGCGCACAGCATCCAGTTCACGGACCTTGCGGATGAAGTCCTGGCGGAACTGATTGCCGTGGCGATGAAATTCAAGATTGATCACCGCCCCAAGCGGTCGCCCGACTTGGCCCGGGTCAATCACCGCGACGGTTTTGCGGATCACCCCGGATTGCCGTAACTTGGCGACCCGACGCAAACAGGCCGAGGGGGACAAACCAATGCGGTCCGCCAGCTCTGCATTGGGGATATCGGCGTTTTCCTGCAAGTGACGCAGGATTTTGGTATCGATCTGGTCCAGTTCTGGCACTTCTACGCAACTCCACAGCGTCAACAGGAAAAAAACGCTTCCATATTGCACGAAGTTACCTAAATACGCTGCACCAAAATCGAAAACACGTGGCATGATCGCGGCGTTCGACCAATTTATCTGCGCTCACCACCAACGCCTGAAGCACCACCTTTAAAACCAATACGGAATGCCGCCCCATGCATCGCTATGCCTTTGATCTGATCAACCGCAGCCAGAAACTGTTCATCACCCTGATCAAGGTGATGTTGCCGGTAATGGTGATTGTCCGGATTGCCGAGGAGTTCGGGGCGGTTGACCTGGTATCAGAATGGCTGACACCGGTCATGGCGCTGATTGGCCTGCCGCCGGAAGCCGGGCTGATCTGGGCGACCTGTGTTTTGGTCAGCATGTATGGTGCGGTCGGCGCCTTTGTCGGGCTGGCGGCCCATCTGGATATGACGGGCGCACAGTTGAGCGCGCTGTGTGCGATGATGCTGTTTGCCCATGGCCTGCCGGTCGAACAGGCGATTGTCAAACGGGCCGGGGCGAGCTTCTGGGCGACCACCGGCCTTCGCGTGGGTGCCGCAATTGGTTATGCCGCCCTGGTAACCTGGGTGAGTGATTTGACCGGCTGGCTATCCGAGCCGGTTGATTTTTCCTGGATGGTCGGGGGTGAAACTGCAAATGCCACCGCTGGTCTGGCCGGCTGGATGGAGTGGTCCATTCAGATGGTCAAATCGCTTGTCGTGACCTTTGGCGTGATTGTCGGGTTGTTGATCCTGCTCGATATTTTGGAAAAAACCGGGATCACCGCGCGCATCACACAGGCCATGATGCCGATCCTGCGCATTTCGGGCATTTCGCGCGACGTGGCACCTGTGACCACCATTGGTGTCTTGCTCGGTATCACCTATGGCGGGGCGCTGATCATTGATGAGGCACGCAAGAACAATTACCCCAAACGCACGCTTTTCCTGTCGCTCAGCTGGTTGTCGCTGTCACATTCGCTGATCGAGGATACGGCGATCATGCTCGCACTTGGTGCGGATATCTGGGTGGTGCTGGTGGGCCGGGTCGTCTTGACACTGATCATCATTGCGCTTCTGGCCCGCCTGACCCTGCGCTGGGCGCCAGAGCGCGCACAACTTGCCACCGAAACTGCCGATTAGCGCAAAGACGTCAGTTCTTCTTCGCCAGCCAGTCGACAACCGGCTTCCATGTGGATTTCTCCGCACGCGATCCGACCATCATGCCGATGTGACCGGCAGAAGGATGGAGTTCCTCGCGGATATCCTCGGGGCAGGCTTCAAACAGGGCCTGTGCGCTTTCGGGCGGGACGATACGGTCATTTTCCGGAATGACGGTCAGCACCGGGCAAGACAAATCTGCCGGGGTGATATCAATGCCATCAATCTGCCATTGGCCCTTGGCCGGGCGGTTTTCGACATACCAGCCAATCAGGCAGTCGACCGCAACGCGTCGCGGCAAGGGCACACCATCATTGAGCCAGTCTTCAAGGGCGACAAAATCCTGTGCCCTGGCAGAATCCATTGCCATCGCCTGAAAGCGTCGGAATTTTTCGCCCATCATGAAGGGATCAAGGCTGGCAAACAGGCTTTGCAATACGTCCACAGGAAGCGTGTCATGAATGGCCAGCATCTGTGGCAAGGAGGGCGCAAAGGCGGCAGCAATGCGTGACTGGGTCGGGCCGGCTGCCATGAAGTCCCACGGGGTTGCCAGCAGAACAAGCTTTGACACCTGTGCCGGATCGAGAAGCGTAGCGGCCAAGGCCAGCACACCGCCCATGCAATAGCCGATCATCGGTACTGGTCCGCCATTCATATCCGCGACGTCCTGAAGGATCGTCACCAAGCGGCCAGCAACATAATCATCAAGGCCAAAGTTGGCTTCGTCCATACCGGGATAGCCCCACTCAACCAGAAGCGGTCGATAGCCACATTTGGCAAGATAACGGGCAAAGCTTCGCTTTTCATTGAGATCAAGGATGTAGCCGCGGTTCACCAGCGACGGGACAAGCAAAACGATCTCGCCGGTCTCATCGCCCTTGGTGTCAGCAGTCGGGCCATAGTCATAGACCCGTGTCGATCCCTCTTCCCAGAGGATCGGGATATCCTTGCGGTCCTCATCGCGTGGACGGCGATAGGGATGGCGTTGATAAGCGCGCACCCCGTCATGGAATCCCGCGTGACGGTCAAAGGCGACACGATCAAGCGCCTGAGCGACATCGTCGGGATGAAAGGCCTCCATCTCAGCCAGAAGTGTTTCCGCCTTCTCCTTCAGTTCCGGCTTCCAGGGCAGCAATTGTTTCAGAAAGATCGGCAATGCGGCGCGCGAGCTGAGCCAGCTCGTCATCTCGACTGCCAGATGCATCGGAAGCGGCCTTGGCCCCGCCCGTTTCTGGTTTTCCCGCTTTGGCGGACGTGGCTTTTGATTTGGCGGACTGATCATTCTTCCCCTGCCCCTTTGCAGCATTTTTTGCAGCACGTTTGGTCTTGGAAGTCTTTTTCGGCTTATCGGCGGCGGCTGTTTCCGCGCTGTCTTGTTCGGATGCCTTCCCGGCAGCACCGGCGGCATTGGCATTCGCGGCGTCGGCACCGGCAGTGGTTGTAGACGGTTTTGGTCCCATCCCGGTCATGCCCGCCATGGCCGACATATCCGGCGCAAATGGCATGCCCGCGAATGGGGATGCCGGCAATTCGCGCGCGGCCTTTGCCATCTGATCCATCATCGCCTGTAACGGGTTGGCGGCAGCCATGGCATCCCCCATCGGGTTGCCGACCGCAGCGGACGGGTGCTGGCCCATGGCCATCTGGCCGATCAGCTTGCCCCAGGCTTCGAACCCTTCGCCCATGCGGGTGGTATCAGCCCCAAGAGAGGCATAAAGACGCCCGATGGCACTGGCAGCGTGCGCGCCGTCTGCAGTTGCTGCGACCTGTTCACGCCAGAGTTCGAGAAACTGGCGCGCAAGCTGTTCAAGCCGTTCGTCATCCGGGTCTGAAAACCCGGCCCCTGTTTCTTCGGGTTGGTCCGGGCCGTTTGTCCGCTTGGCCATCGGCGATACCTTCATTATTGCTTGATGCAAAGCATATTTGCTCGGCAACACTATAGAATGTTGGCGGGCATGGGAAAACGAATTCCCGTGCTGTGCTGCAGCAAACTGTATCCAAAGTTGTTTTTCGCACTGCACTTCACGTTGAATACTGGACACATTGGAAAATTCGCGGCACTCTCTTGGTCTTCTGAGCGAATGCAAAATCGAAAATGCTGCGCAACATCGTAAATGCACAACGTGATTTGCCGGGGCGCAAAGCAGGTGGACAGACACCACCGGGAAGTTCGCCAGACAAACGTCCGGGAAACAGGGAAGCAGGAAAGACGCCATGACCAACAAGAAATCAGATGATCAGGATCGCATCATTATCAAGAAATATGCGAACCGCCGCCTCTACAACACGGCGACCAGTTCCTATGTGACGCTTGATCACCTTTCGCAGATGGTCAAAGACAATACCGACTTTGTTGTCTATGACGCGAAATCGGGCGAAGACATCACCCGCCCGGTCCTTACCCAGATTATTGTCGAGGAAGAAAACAAGGGGCAGAACCTTCTGCCGATCAGCTTCCTTCGCCAATTGATTGGCTTCTATGGTGACAGCCTTCAGGGACTGGTGCCGAGCTATCTTGAACAGGCGATGCGCGCCTTTGGCCATAATCAGGAACAGATGCGCGAATACATGCAGGGTACCATGCAGGGCATGTTCCCGTTTGGCCAGTTCGAGGAAATGAACAAGCAGAACATCGCGCTGTTTGAACAGACGATGAAAATGTTCTCGCCCTTCATGCAGGATGAAAACGGCGAACCAACCGGTGACGGTCCGAAAAAGCCGACAGCACCCGCAGGCGCAAAACCGGATGCCTCATTGGATGAGCTTAAAAGCCAGCTTGAAGCAATGCAGGCACAGCTCAACAACCTTGCCGGCGGTAAATCCGACAAATAAGACACCCCGCCCACATCCCGGGGATCACGGTCAAAAAGGCGAAGCCACCAGAAGTGCTTCGCCTTTTTTCATGCCCGCACGTCATGCGCACGCACCAGGGCAAATGATGGCCCCTCCGCGCGGCACCAATCCTGCATAAACCTTTCGTTAACTTTTTTAGAACGCCCGGCACCGCCGACAGGCGGCAATTTTTGCCGGGTTACTGCCATGTCCACATACCGAAACACACGGAGTCCCGAAATACACAGGCAACAATGACCCAATAGACCGAAAAACTTATGACCGCGATCACACCGATTTCCATGCCCCCGGCCCGCAGGACAGAAACTGCGAGCAGTGGAACCGATGGTCCTGCCGGGATCGGAATCGATCAACTTGCGCAAATTTCGCCTGTGGAAAAAATTGCGCAAGATGGTGGCGCGTGGCTGCAACCCCATGATCTTGGGGGCAGTGCAGCATTTTGGACCCAGCTTTTAGGTCAGCTCCTGCCTCAGGAAAACCTTTTGCAACCGCCGGTCATTCAGTCCGCGCATGCCAGCTATGCGCATCATCACAAACCAGACAGCGTAGAAACGAACGTCTTTTTTTCGCCTTCTACACTAGACAAAGACAGTAAAATTGACCTATATAGCTAGCTTCTGGCGGAAAGCTGCAATGATTATCTGACCAATGTTCAGGTACAAGTCATCACATTTCAGAGCCTTAAAGGTGCTGAAATGGGAATGATAAATCGGGAAAAATAACAAGCCCGACAGCATCCGAAGTGGGGAATAATAACTGGCGGTTGATAACGGATTATAACATGACTGAGAATGCTCAAAACGAAGAACCGAAACGCGCAAACCGCGCCACTGACACTGACCGTTATGTTGGTCAGCGTATCCGCGAACGTCGCATCATGCTGGGCCTTTCCCAGCAGCAGATGGCAGACCTGATTGGCGTCACCTATCAGCAGGCTCACAAATACGAGCGCGGCATTAACCGCATCTCTGCTGGTCGCCTTTACGAGATCTCCCAGGTACTTGGCGTTCCGGTAAGCTATTTCTATGAAGGCCTCGAAGGCAATCAGGAAACCGAGCTTAACGCGCGTCAGCGTATGTGCCTCGAACTTGCGCGTAACTTCGCAAGCATCAAGCACGAGAAGCATCAGGAAGCACTGAGCCAGATGGCCCGTGCCCTTGCCGATCAGGCTGCTTAAGTCCGCTTAACCGGACGATAGTGCCACCGCAAAAAAGGCTGCTCTTCGAAATGAAGGGCGGCCTTTTTTATGCTGTATCGCGATTTGCAGGGTCGAAGCACAAATAAAGTGGCGCAAGCGCCCCTTCCCAAGCCTTTTTATAATGCAGGGCCAAAGCTATGCCTCGACCAGCACCAGATCATCGGAATGAATGATGGCATTGCCACGGGTAAAGCCAAGGGTCGCTTCGATATCGCCCGATGCATGCCCCATCAAAAGACGGGTTTCCTCAGCACCATAGGCCGTGATGCCACGTGCGATCTGTTCGCCATCGGCACCCAGCACCCGCACAGCATCCCCATGCTTGAAACGTCCATCCACGCCGGTTATGCCGGCCGCCAGAAGGTTCTTGCCAGCACGCAGAGCCTTGGCAGCACCAGCATCGACCACAATCGCCCCAGACGCCTTGAGCGAGGTTGCGATCCAGTGACGGCGTGCGGCTAGCGGGCTTTCACTGGGCAGAAAGACGGTATTGGGCGCACCTTCAAGCTGGGCTTTAAGCGGATGATAGATGGTGCCGCGCGCAATGATCATGCGACAGCCAGCCTTCATGGCGATTTCGGCCGCCTGCAGCTTGGTCACCATACCGCCGGAGCTGTACATGGTCGGCGCGACACCGGCCATATCGAAAATCTCGGGTGTCAGTTCGCGCACTTCCGGGATCAGGTCGGCATCCGGATTCTTGCGTGGATCGGCGGTATAAAGACCATCGATGTCCGAGAGCAGCACCAGCGTATCGGCCGAGATCATATGCGCGACCTTCGCACCCAGACGATCATTGTCGCCAAAGCGGATTTCCTCGGTCGCAACCGTATCATTTTCATTGATCAGCGGAATGGCACCACGGGCCAGAAGCGCATTCAGCGTGCCACGCGCATTGAGGTAACGACGACGGCCTTCCATGTCTTCGAGCGTGACAAGCACCTGCGCCATGGTCAGACCATTGCGGCCAAGCGCTTCCTGCCAGACCTGCGACAGGCTGATTTGCCCGGTGGCGGCAGCGGCCTGCTTATCGGCCAGACTGATTGTGCGGTGATCAAGCCCCAACAAGCGACGGCCAAGGGCGATCGCGCCACTGGATACCACGATGACCTCCACCCCGCGTTCACGCAGAAGGGCGATGTCATCGGCGAGGGCCTCAAGCCAGGCACGACGGAGCTTGCCGGTATTTTCATCAACCAGCAGGGCCGAGCCCACCTTGATGATCAGTCGCTTTGCATCCGCCAGGGCGTGGTTTGTCACGGCTGGAAGCCCTCTTCTTCGCGACCTTCCATGGCGCGGCGTTCACGCTCCCCATCGATATAGGCGCGGATTTCACGATGGATTTCCTTAAGCCCCTGCTGGGTCGCTCCAGAAACGATATGGACCTTTTTACCGATGCCCTTTTCAAGGATTTCACGCTGCTCCTCGACCATTTCGGGCAGGAGTTGATCGGCCTTGGACAGGGCAACGATCTCTGGCTTTTCGATCAGTACCTCGGCATAGCCTTCAAGCTCTTCACGCACCGTCTTATAGGTCGCGACAGGGTCTTCTTCGGCGCAGTCGATCAGATGAACCAGCACTTCGCAACGCTCGATATGGCCAAGGAAGCGTGTGCCGATGCCCTTGCCTTCGGAGGCGCCTTCGATCAGGCCGGGAATATCGGCCAGAACAAACTCATGATCATCGACATTCACCACACCGAGCTGCGGATGCAGGGTAGTAAACGGGTAATCGGCGATTTTCGGCCGCGCATGCGAGGATGCCGCAAGGAAGGTTGACTTCCCGGCATTCGGCAGGCCAACAAGACCAGCATCAGCGATCAGTTTAAGGCGCAACCACACCCACATTTCCTCAGCCGGCCAGCCTTCTTCGGCGCGGCGCGGTGCCTGGTTGGTAGAGGATTTGAAATGCGTGTTGCCACGCCCGCCATCGCCGCCACGACAGAGCATGTATGTCTGTCCCGGCTTGACCATATCGACAATCAGGGTTTCGCGGTCTTCGGCCAGAACCTGTGTTCCGACGGGGACCTTGATGGTAATGGACTTGCCCGAACGACCGGTGCGCTGCCGGCCCATGCCATGCATGCCGACTTCGGCCTTGAAGTGCTGCTGATAGCGGAAATCGATCAGGGTGTTGAGGTTCTCGACCGCCTCAAGAATGACATCGCCACCGCGGCCGCCATCGCCGCCATCCGGTCCACCATACTCGATGTATTTTTCACGGCGGAAGCTGACCGAACCGGCACCGCCGCGGCCACTGCGCACATAAATCTTGGCTTCATCGAGAAACTTCATAACCGGTCCTTCGGGCGTACCCGTTCATCATTTTGTATTGGCACCCCGGCGCGCGAGGATCGCGCATCAACGAGGCATAAATTTCTATAGCACATACAACAAGGGAGGAATGATTGCTCATTCCTCCCTTGCAAAATTCGGTACGAAGACCGCACCCGACGGGAGGCTTACGCCTCGGCCGGAACGACGGTTACGTAAGTACGACCCTTGAAGCCCGACTTGAACTGGACGGAACCGTCCACAGTCGCAAACAGGGTGTGGTCTTTGGCGAGGCCAACATTGTCACCGGCATGGAACTTGGTACCACGCTGACGAACGAGAATGTTGCCTGCGACAACTGCCTGACCACCGAATTTTTTAACGCCGAGACGGCGACCTTCGGAGTCACGACCGTTGCGCGAACTACCACCAGCTTTCTTATGAGCCATGAAACTCTCCTAAAACTGCATCTTGGCCTGATAAATCAGGCTTTGATGTCCTTGATGCGCAGAACAGTCAGGTTCTGGCGATGACCATTTTTACGACGGTAGTTATGCCGACGCTTTTTCTTGAAAACGATCACCTTGTCGCCCTTGGCCTGTTCGAGAACTTCTGCGGTAACAGAAGCACCTTTGACCAACGGAGCACCAACTTTCGGCGCACCGTCGCCAGCAACCATGAGAACTTCTTCAAGCTTCACGGTATCACCGGCCTGGGCAGCGATCTTTTCGACTTTGATAACGTCGTTGGCAGCAACTTTATACTGTTTGCCGCCAGTTTTGATGATTGCGTACATCTAAAAGTTCCTGAAAAACATTCTGGAAACACAAACGCGCGCTTCGGTGCCGCTGCTAACAGATACCGAACCGCTGCGAAGAACGGGTGAATTACCGCTTTTACCCCGGAGAGTCAACCACAGAGTGACCGACAGAGCCCCGGAACGCGCACGCCCAAGCCGCAGATTTTAGCAGGGTCAGCGCAGTTTGCATTTCCCACAGACCAGCCACGACGGATCGCCTTGTGAAAGAGTGCGCAAAATTTGAGATTTCCCTCTTGCAATCTCGCGCCCATCCCGGTAAACACCGCCTCGAACGCCAAGACCACACATGCGGAGAGGTGCCGGAGTGGTCGAACGGGGCGGTCTCGAAAACCGTTGTACTAGCAATAGTACCGTGGGTTCGAATCCCACCCTCTCCGCCATTCCTCAGAAAAGAAATTTTGCACCATACAAACTCCGAGCGAGTGCAGCAGTACTCGTCTGGAATCTTGGCGCCTTTCTAACAGCAGCTAGAACTTAACTGCTTTGGCAAACACCGCCAATGTCTCCTCACTCACATGATGCTCGATACCCTCAGCATCGAACTCGGCGACCTCGGGATCAACCCCGATCGATACGAGGAAGTTATAGACGATCTGGTGGCGTTCGCGACATTTTTTGGCAAGCGTTTCGCCTTTTTCTGTCAAGAAGATCGAGCGGTAGGGGCGTGAGGTGACGTAGCCGTCGCGTTCCAGGCGTTTGATGGTGTTATTGACTGTAGCAGCCGTCACGCCGAAGCGCTCGGCAAGGGCGACGGAACGTGCCTCCCCCTCCTCAGCGATCAGGTCGCCGATCATTTCCACATAATCTTCGGTCACTTCACGGGCATGTGCGTCACGTAAGCGCGCGAAAACTTCGGCCTTGTTATGGCGCGGATTCAGTTCCGTGTCTTTGCCCATTGGTCTCTCCACTCCAGACTCCTGAAATCTTCATAACAAGTAAGTACGCAAATAGCAATTTAGCCTTGACTAACTTTACAAGTCCGCACATAGATAGTGGGTATTCGTCAGAGTAATTCCAATTTGCCTTCGGAAGCCCAGATGCAATTGTTTTCCGCCGCCCGTCATATCGTTTTTGGCCTTACCCTGTTTTGCGCCGCACTGGCGGCGGGCGTGAGTATTGCGCATGCAAAACCACTGAATGTTGTCGCGACGACATCCATGATTGCCGATGCCGCGCGCCAGGTTGCCGGGGACCGTGCAGAGGTCAAGGCCCTGATGGGGCCGGGTGTTGATCCGCATTCCTACCGCCAGACCCGAAGCGATATCGCCGCCATGGCACGTGCGGACCTGGTATTGTGGCATGGTCTTTATCTGGAAGCGCAACTTGAAGAGTTCTTCCTTGATCTTGAAAAGCGCCGCAATGTTGTCGCGGTCGGCGAAGCCATTGCACGTGACAAGCTTCTGAGTCATGCCGAATATAAAGGCCGGTTTGACCCGCATGTCTGGATGGACCCCAAGCTTTGGGAAACGGTTGTTTATGCTGTACGCGATGCGCTGATCAATACGGACCCCGCGGGTGAGGCGACCTATCGCGCCAATGCCGACGCGCATGTTGCCGAGATCAAGAAACTGATCAGCTATATGACGTCTGTTACCGCGACCGTGCCAAAGAAAAGCCGGGTGCTGTTGACGGCCCATGATGCCTTTAGTTATTTCGGGCGTGGTTATGATTTTGAAGTCCTGGGCATTCAGGGTATCTCCACAGAATCCGAAGCTGGCCTGCGCCGGGTCGAGGAACTGGTCAACACCATCGTGGAGCGCAAGATTTCGGCCGTTTTTGTCGAAAGCTCCGTACCTGAGCGCAATGTGCGCGCCCTGATCGAAGGGGCTGCTGCGCGGGGTCAGGACGTGGTGATCGGGGGGACACTTTATTCTGATGCCATGGGTGATCCGGGCACCTACGAAGGAACCTATATTGGCATGATTGATCACAACGCGACGCTGATCACCCGCGCCCTTGGCGGCCAAGCACCCGCAGGCGGATTTCAGGGCAAACTTGCCGCCGGTTCATAAGCCGGACATATAAAATGCCAGACTTGTTGATTTAAAGCGAAACAGGACAAACACCATGAGCAGCGCCAAACTGGTAGCAGAATCAGGCAAGATACTGGACGCAGCATCCAAGGACGCACCGTTGACCGTGCGCGGCCTGACGGTATCTTATGGCAACAAGCCTGCGGTGTTTTCTATTGATGCCTCTATCCCGGTTGGCTCGATGACAGCCATCATCGGCCCGAACGGTGCAGGCAAATCAACCTTCCTGAAAGGCGCGCTTGGCGTCGTGCCCCGTCTTTCCGGCGAAGTGCGGATTTTTGGCAAGCTGTTTGAAGATGCCCGTGATCGGGTTGCCTATGTGCCGCAACGCGCCAGTGTTGACTGGGATTTCCCGGCGCGCGTAATCGATGTCGTTCTGATGGGGCTTTATGGATCAGTCGGGCTGTTTCGTCTGTGGCGGGCACGCCATCGTGAACAGGCGATGGAGTGCCTCGAACGGGTCGGCATGGCCGACTTTGCCGAGCGACAGATCGGTCAGCTTTCCGGCGGACAGCAGCAGCGCGTTTTCCTGGCCCGCGCCTTGGCCCAGAATGCCGAATTCTACCTGCTGGATGAGCCGTTCGCCGGTGTTGATGCCGCGACGGAGCGTGCGATTGTTTCCGTGCTTAAGGAGCTTAAGACCGAAGGGCGCACTGTGGTCTGTGTCCACCACGATCTGTCGACGGTGGCGGAATACTTTGATCGGGTTCTTCTGATCAATGTCAGGCGCATCGCCGAAGGCCCGGTCGAGACGACCTTTACAGCCGAGAACCTGCAGGAAACCTATGGCGGGCGGCTTGCCGCAACCCATATTGATGAATTGCATCTGGCCTGACGGATATGAGTTTTATTGATTACTTCATAAGCGCTCTTTTCCTGCAGGCTGGCTATAACAGCGCGCTTGTCGCCGTTGGTGCAGGCCTGCTTGGACTGTCGGCCGGCAGTGCCGGGGCGTTTATATTCCTGCGCAAACGCGCACTTGTTTCCGATGCGATCAGCCATGCTACCCTGCCCGGTGTCGGGCTTGCCTTCATTATCATGGTGGCCTTTGGCAGCGATGGGCGCTGGTTGCCGGGTCTTATTCTTGGATCGGCGATTTCATCAGCCATCGGGCTTTTGATGGTGGAATGGATCACCCGCAAAACCCGCCTGACCGAAGACGCCGCAATCGGCGCTGTCCTGTCGGTATTTTTTGGGCTTGGCATTGTGCTTCTGACTGTCATCCAGAGCATGTCATCGGGTCGTCAGGCCGGGCTTGAGAACTTCCTGCTGGGTTCCACCGCCGGCATGCTGATTTCCGAAGCCACCACCATCGCGATTGCCGGGGCGCTGGCCGCCGCGTTTGTTTTCCTGCTCAGGCGTCCGATGACGCTGGTTGCCTTTGATCCGGAATATGCCGCAACCACCGGGGTCAACGTGCGCAATATCGATCTGGCGATGATGGGGCTTGCCCTTATTGTCACGGTGATCGGGCTTAAGATCGTTGGTCTTATCCTGATTGTCGCACTTTTGATCATTCCGCCAGTGGCTGCGCGCTTCTGGACCAATCAGGTCGGCAAGATGATCGGCATTGCGGCCCTGGTCGGGGGGCTGTCGGGATATATCGGCGCGGTATTGTCTGCCGCCGAAGCATCTCTTCCAACCGGGCCGATCATTGTTCTGGTTGCCTTCGGGTTCTTTTTGATCTCCGCGCTGTTTTCGCCGTTGCGTGGCGGGCTGGCATCCGCACTCCGCCATCAACGGTTTCAGCGTCGGGTCCATCGCCGACAAGGACTTCTGTCACTGGCACGGCGTGAACCGATCTATGACGGGCTGACCATTCGCATTCTGCGTCGGGCTGGCATGATCCGGGCTGATGGTGTTGCGACCGCACGCGGGCGAATTGCTGCGGAGAAAGCCGCACGGGATGAAGCCCGCTGGGCGATGGCACGTCGGATGCTGCCCGATGATTCCGCAATTGAACGTTATGACGGACTGACCCCGATCGAACGCATGATGACGCCCGACCAGATCGCCGAGATCGACCGTATGATCCAGAGCGCACAAAACACCGCAGGAGCCAAGGCATGATCGATAATCTGATCACAGCCCTTGGGGCGGAATTTGTCCAGCTGAGCCTGACACCGATTCTGATCGGTATATTGGCTGCCATTGCCTGTGCACTTCCGGGTAATTTCCTGCTGCTGAGGCGTCAGGCGCTGATCGGTGATGCCATCAGCCATGTGGTTTTGCCCGGCATCGTTGCCGCCTTTCTGGTGACCGGATCAATCACCGCCGTGCCGATGATGCTTGGTGCCGGCGGGGCTGCCATCGTTGCCGTTGTCATGATTGAAATTGTCAAACGGCTGGGTCGGGTTGAGCCGGGAGCTGCGATGGGGCTGGTCTTCACCACGTTGTTTGCCGTTGGCGTCCTGTTCCTTGAAATCACTGATACCAGCTCGGTGCATCTGGATGTTCAGCACGCGCTGCTTGGCAATCTTGAAAGCCTGATCTGGTTTGATGCCGAAGGTTGGGGATCGCTTTTTGATCCCGAAGCACTGGCAACGCTGCCGCCACAATTGCCGCGTCTGGCAATTGTCCTGGTCGGTATTGGCCTGTTCATTTTCCTGTTCTGGAAAGAGTTGAAAATCTCGACATTCGACGCCGCCTTTGCCGGTGCGATTGGTATCCGCACCCGCGCCCTTGGCTTTGCCCTTGTCGTGGCAACGGCTGTCGCAGCTGTCGCGGCCTTTGATGCGGTCGGATCGATCATCGTGATTGCCATGTTTGTTTGCCCGCCGGCCAGTGCGCGACTGATGACCAATCAATTGGGGCGTCAGGTTGGCTGGTCGGTTGTGTTTGCCACAATCTCTGCCGTTCTGGGCTATGTGTTTGCCGGGTATGGCCCGGGCTGGTTCGGATCACCCTACGCGGTCAGTGCTGCGGGCATGATTGCCACGGTGTCGGGTGTGATCCTTCTTCTGACCTGCCTGTTTGGTCCGCAACGTAAACGCACGGGCCAGCGGGCCGAAGCCTGACACTTTCCAGTCGCACCAACGCCGGTGGACGGGCATAGTGATCATATGATTGCTTTGGCCCGGACATACCTTCAGCGAATTGGCCTGATTGCGACACTGGTTCTGATCTGTGCCGGTGCCAGCCACGCGCAGGCGACCGCGCCCACAGCAAACACCACCGATCTGGCATCGGAACTCAGAGAGTTCGGGAACATCGACCTGTTGGTCTTTGACGGACGGGAAGACTTCTTAAGGCAGATTGACGAGGCGCTTGGGCTTGGCAACATCAAGAACCCGGATCAGACCTTTGCCAAGCTTCCCCGGTCGCCCTTCACCTTAACCGGTCGCAAAGGTAATGCAGCCTTGGCAACCTGCCGGATTTTTGTCCCGGTCAGGATCACACCGGAAAACAACACCGAAATCTTTGCCGAACTGATGCGCAACTGGTTTGGCACACGGCTTAACTATGCCAGCAATGCCGATCTGACTTATCGCTGGCTGATCTTTCATGAAGTCCGCCATTGCCGCCCGGATCATTTCGGTGGCGATGACCTAAAGGATCACAGTGACGAGCACGAAGCGGATTTGTTTGCCTTTGACGCATTGGCAAATACGCATAACCGCGATCAGCTGGCCACCGATATCATTGCATTTCGCATGATCACATCTGCCCTGATTGCGGAGCCCAGCCACATGACCGGCTTGTCATTAAAACATGCGCTGGAAAGACCAAACGAAGCCCCAACGTTCGATGCCAAACAGGAAATGGTCGCCTTCCGGGCTGTGCGCAGGATGATAAGCCAACGCGCCAACTCAATTGCCACAGCGGCCAACCCAACCAATCGTGAACTGATCCGCGCCATTACCGAATTGCGCAGTGAAATTGATCAGACAACGGTCCCCGCGAACAATCCGCTGATTGCTGACATCCTGAATGCACTTGATAACGCGATTGCACATTTCGCCCCGGACTTGCATCAATCGGTTGCCAATGTCCGAGCGAATTGATCAGCCCCGATCCGCCAAGGGCATGTATTCTCAATTAAAAAATTTCATTGATTTTGCAGTCCCGTGATAGATGTTTGGCAGATGTGTTTGCCTTGCCCTTCTGGGCAAACCCGACATTCATCTGATCATCATAAGTCTGAAAAAAGCGATGCCTGATAAAATCCGCCGTCTCAAATCATTCGAGTTTCCCCTTGCCGTTGAATGGGCTGCCAAAGAAGGCTGGAATCCTGGTCTTGCCGATGCAGAGGTGTTTTTTAACACCGATACGGACGGGTTTTGGGGCGCGTTTGACAAGCAAGGATTGGCCGCCGTGATTTCAGCGGTGCAGTACAGCTCGGATTTCGGGTTTGTCGGGTTTTATATCTGCCGCCCGGATCGGCGCGGATCGGGTCTTGGCTATCGGCTATGGCAGACGGTGCTTGAGGACAGTGTTCTCAAGACCATTGGCCTCGACGGCGTTGTTGATCAGCAGGATAACTATCGCAAGTCAGGCTTTGAATTTGCCCATCGCAATATCCGCTTTGGTGGCGTGGTCACCACGAATGTCGCAATCCCCGATGATCTGATCACGCTTGATCTGCATGACATTGCCATTGTCGATGCCTTTGAACAGACCTGTCATCTGTTCCCTGAAAGTCGGATAAATTTCCTGCGCGGCTGGATCGGCAACGACAAACACACCGCCCTTGCCCTTAAGGGACCCATGGGTATTCGCGGTTATGGTCTGATCCGCCCATGCATTGAAGGCCATAAGATCGGCCCGTTGTTTGCACAGAACGCGGAAGATGCGCAAACCTTGTTTGGCGCCCTTTTGCAAAGCCGTTCTGATCAGAGCAACAAGGTCTATCTGGACGTGCCCGAACCCAATCAGGCCGCAGTTGATTTGGCCAAAGGGCACGACATGGTGCAGGAGTTTGAAACTGCACGCATGTATAAAGGTCCGGCACCCAAGCTTGATCTTGATAATATTTTCGGGATTTCGTCGTTCGAACTTGGTTAGATCGACCCGAGTTTCCTACGCAAAGCACAGAAAAATCAGAATCTGTCAGGATTCCGGTCCTGTTCGCCAACAGCCTCAGCGTGTAAAAGCAATCACAGCACCCCTATGGATAATGACCTATTATTCTTAGGGCGGGGTTGAGCGCTTTGTGAAAGTCTGGCAACAAACATTTAATGCCAAAAGTATAGCGTCAACTAAACCAACGCCGTAATTTTACACGTTGGTGTCCCTGTTTGCGGAACGCTTTTCGCCTTTATGCGCAGGAAGTTGTCGCAAGCATATGGAAAACCGGTAACGCAAACCCAATTTCAGGAGTGTAGTAAGCGTTTCATTTCCATCTGGTAGGTTCCCGTGCAGTCGTTCGCCCTGCATGGCTGTCAGACAACCGATAAGTTATGACCCGCCACGTGTTACCTGCCGTCATTGGGCACCTGCACGTTTCAGGAATTTGTTTTAAAGCCGGATACTAAAAACCGACATGGATATTGCGACACTTATTGGAATTATCGCCGGGATGGGCGTTATTGTTGGCGCCATTTTGCTGGGCGGCAGCCTTGATTCCTTTGTCGACGTGCCGTCGATCATGGTGGTGTTTGGCGGAACAGCGGCAGCAACCCTGATCAAGTTCCCCATGCGCGATGTAATCAAGTCCCTCAAGATCGGGATCGGCATTGCGTTTAAGAACCCCAAGGAAGATCCGCTTTCAATCTATGAAAAGGCCATTGAGCTTGCCGGTATTGTCCGCAAGAACGGCCTTCTCGGCCTTGAAAGCGTCGAGATCGACAACGAAATCATGGCGCGTGGTATTCGCATGTGCGTGGATGGTCACAGCGGCGAAGTCATCCGCAGTTCGATTTCAAGCGAAGTGGAAAAATCGATCCAGAATGACGAACTTGGCGAACTGATGTTTCGGGGCATTGGCGATACTGCACCGGCCTTTGGCATGATCGGCACGCTGGTTGGTCTTGTGCAGATGCTTGCCAACCTGTCTGACCCGGATGCAATCGGCCCCGCGATGGCGATTGCCATGCTGACAACATTCTATGGTGCCGTTCTGGCCAACCTGATCGCGCTTCCTGTTGCCGACAAGCTTGCGCTTAAGGTCGACCGACTGAAAAACACCAAACAGCTGATCATTGAATCGGTCGTGCAAATTCAGGCCAGCCAGAGCCCGATGGTCATGAAGGAAATCCTTGGTCCTTACATTCCGGGCGGTGTTCCGGCCGACGAAGAAGCCGGCGGAGGAGAATGATTATGGTGGCGGCGCGCAAACAGGCAACAGGCTGGGCATAGTCCATGGCAAAGAAACCCGCAGCAGGCGCACCGGCTTGGATGGCGACATTCGCCGATCTGATGTCGTTACTGCTTGTCCTGTTTGTATTGTTGCTGACTTTCGCCGAGATGGATGTCATCCGCTATAAACAGATTGCCGGGTCCGTAAAGGCCGCATTCGGGTTTTCCCAGCAGGATCAGCTTGCCGGGGTGATCGAGCTTGATGGCTCAATAGTCGGCAAATCGCTTAAGGCACCAACCCCAGATACTCCGCGCGTCGTGTCTGAAATTCCGCAGGCTGACACACCAGAGGTCGAAAGCAAGGAAACCGACAGCAAGGAAGAAAAGGCCGAGGCGCTTGAAGAAACGCTGGGCAAGGTTCTGGATAACATGGGCCTTCAAGACAAAGTCGGGCTGGAACGTGTCGACGGTGAAGTCATAGTGCGCTTTCCCAACGAACTGGCTTTTCCGTCCGGCTCATCAGGCATGACAGAGGAATTTGCGGCCATCCTTAACCGCGTTGCGCCGGTCATCAACCAGACCGAAGGCGAAATTCAGGTCGCCGGTCATACCGACAATGTTCCGGTTTCGGCGTCGTCACCCTATATATCAAACTGGGACCTGTCAGCGGCGCGTGCGACATCGGTTCTGCACTTTCTGATCGATCAGAACGGCACCGACCCGACCCGCATGGTCATTCAGGGATATGGCGACAGTCGACCACTGGCCGCCAATGACACACCCGAAGGGCGGGCAACCAACCGTCGGGTCGAAATTACCATTGAAATGCTAGACAGCAACTATGCGCCGGGCAGTGATGGATCAGCAGACGATGGTGAGTTCAGAGCACCATCAGAAGGTGGGGATGAGGTTGGCGACGGTATGATCGCACCAGGCGGTGGAACCGATGATGACAGAAAACGACGCACCTTCAGCATTCCGTCTGACGGGCCCTGACGGATAGCCGTCCAAAGGGCCCGACTGACAAGAACCTTTGAGCAAAGGGAACACCGCGCATCATGGCTGGCCATGACAACAAGAAAAAGACGATCCTGTATGCAGATTACAGCGAACGGAACATCAACGCAGCACGCGCCGCTGTTGAGCCGCTTGGCTTTGGCAAATTTGTCGAGTGTGATGACCGTGACCGTACGGTCGAACTGGTGTCCGAGCTCAAACCGGACCTGGTGTTGATCGGTCTTTATCTTGATGGCATTCGGGGCATTTCCACCATCCGCGCCATCCGGGATTCGGCAACAGATGCCAATCCGCACGGACGCGAGGTTCCGATCCTTCTGGGTGCGCCGAAGCTTGATCGGCGCGGCATGCGCGATGCCGTAGATGCCGGTATCGAGGGCGTTTTCCGCCAACCGGTCGATGCGGAGCGTCTGGCCAAGATCATTGACATGGTTGCCAAAAAACCGCGCCGCTTTGTGTTGGAAGAAAACTATTTCGGCCCGGCCCGTCCACAGGATCTTGCCAAAGCTGGCGGGCCAACACCCGCGCCTGAAAAAACCGGCTCGGCTGTGACGCCCGCACCTGCGTCTGCGTCTGCGTCTGCGTCTGCGTCTTCAGAGGCCGTGGATGGTTCTGATAAAACCGGAAAGCTGGAAAATGATGGTGCCGGTCCCAAAACGCGGACCCGAACACCCACAGCGTCCCCGGCGGTCGGCATCACAACCAATCTTGACATTGCCGATACCCGACCGCGCCTGAATGGCACGGGACAGACATTTGACGATGGCGAGCTTGTCGGCGTTCCGACCGCGCGCGACAAAAAGACCCGCACCCAAAATGTGGAAGCCATGCAATCAGCGCGCGAAGCCTTAAGCCCGGCGATCACACAAACTGAAACCAAGTCAGCCGAACCGCCCGAAGACGAGATTGTCCCCGAAGACACCCTTGAGGCCGAGGATGAAGAACTCGTCGAAATCGATCTTCATGAAGCCCTGATCAGTCACAAACTTTGGGTCGATACAGGCGGACGCGAAGGCACGGTGATGTCCATCGAACATGCCGACCTGCGCGAGGCCGAGCTTGAAGGCATTGACCTCAGCCGGTGCGGCCTGCCCTTTGCCAGTTTTCAGCGCGCCAATTGCAAGGATGCAGTTTTACGCCGCTGCAATCTGATTGCAGCCGACTTTGTGGAAAGCAATCTGGATAACGCCAATCTGGCGGCAAGTCGCCTGTCGGGCGCGCGTTTTAACAAGGCGGTGATGCGCAATACGGTGTTTCTCGGGTCTGACCTGTCCAACGCCAACTTCCGGGGCATGCAGCTACCAAACTGTGATCTGAGTGGTACCAATCTGGCGGGGGCTGATTTTCGCGATGCTGATCTGAGCGGCACACGCGGCCTGTTTGCCGAACAAATCCAGCGCGCACGCGTCAACGCCAATACACGACTTCCCCGTGATCTCAAATTGCGCGATTAATCCGGTTCCCGGACCATATGCAGGCTGGGGAAACTGAAATCCGGGGCAAAGGGGGCGGCAAAATCGCCGATCACCCGAAAGCCGCAGGATTCATAAAACCGTCTCGCCGTAAGCGTGGAATAGCATTCAAAGCGGGTTACGTTTCCTGCTGCCTTGGCATCCTTTACACAGCGATCAAACAGCATGCTGGCAATGCCTTTGCGGGCATGAGCCGGATCAACCGCGAAATGCCGAACATGGGCAAGACCGCTTTGAACATCCCCAGCTGTGCTGCCCGGTCGCACCGCGGTCCAGCCGCCGGCGCCCACAATGTCACCGGCCTCGGATTTGGCAATATAGTAGGTACCTGAATTCAGCAGATCGGGTTTTGCAAAGGTCAGAAACGGCATGGCGCGCGCAAGAATTTCGGGCGCATAGTCATTGGCAAGAAATGTCGAATAGGACCGCGCAAACAACGCACTGACAGCGGCTGCGTCATCAAGTGTTGCAACATCAATCGTGATTTCTGCCATCTGGTTTCCTATCTGCGGCCAAACATCTTTTCGATGTCATTTAGCTTCAGTTCGACATAGGTCGGACGGCCATGGTTACATTGCCCGGAATGCGGGGTGGCTTCCATCTGGCGCAAAAGCGCATTCATTTCATCAGCATTAAGCTTGCGCCCTGATCGCACCGAACCATGACACGCCATGGTGGCGCAGACATACATCAGGCGATCCTTCAATGCCATGCCCTGCCCCAGTTCGGCGATCTCATCGGCCATGTCGCGCACCAGTGCACCAACATCGACCTTGCCCAACAAGGCGGGCACTTCGCGGACCACAATGGCACCGGGACCGAACGGCTCGATCACCAGACCAAGCTCGGCAAATTCTTCGGCCCGATCGCCAATACGATCAGCCGATGCTTCATCAAGCTCGACCACTTCGGGCAGTAACAAGCCCTGTCGCTTCACACCGTTTTCGGCCAGATCGGCCTTCATGCGTTCATAGACAATGCGTTCATGGGCAGCGTGCTGATCGACAATCACCAACCCATCACGGGTCTGGGCGATGATGTAGTTGGCATGCACCTGACCGCGCGCCGCACCCAGCGGATGATCAACAAACTTGCCTTCATCGGCGATGTTATCAATCCGTGCTGATGGCGCGGCTGCGTCATAGCCGCCCGACAGGGCTGCTGCGGCAGCCGCAGCAAAGCCACCGCCCGCCATGTTAGCGCTGTCATCCGTGCCGCCGAACTCGCGCCCGCGATCAAACAGACCGCCATATCCTGTCTGCGGATCGCCTGGTGCCTGTGCCGCATAGTTGCGTTCAACAGCCGAATGGCTTGGAACATTTGGCTGATACTGGCCGATGTTAAATCCGCTTCCACCACCGGTACGGTTACTGCCACCATACGGAAGTGAGGGTCCCTCACCTTCGCGGCGAACAGCCCCCAGCGCCATATCGGCCACCGTGGTTGAGGCACGATGCCCCGCCCCGGCCAGCGCATGTTTGAGCGCGCCAACAATCAGCCCGCGCACCAGTCCCGGATCGCGGAACCGGACCTCGGTCTTGCCGGGATGGACGTTGACATCGACATCACGCGGGGTGAGTTCAAAGAAAAGCGCCAACAACGGATGGCGATCACGTGCCAGAAAATCCTGATAGGCCCCACGTACGGCCCCCTGCAGCAGCCGGTCCTTGACCGGGCGGCCATTGACAAACATGAACTGCATCTGGGCGTTGCCACGGTTCAAGGTCGGCACACCGGCATAGCCGGTCAGGCGGATGCCTTCACGCTCTGCCTCGATCTGAAGGGCATTGTCCTGAAATTCGCGGCCCATGACAGCACCCAACCGTTTGAGGCGGGCGTCAAACAGATCGCCCTCGCAGGCCGGGTAATTCAGGATCGTTTTGTTGTTATCGCCACTCAGCGTAAAGCCGACATCAGGCCGCGCCATGGCCAATCGGTCCATGATTTCACGCGCATACATCTGTTCGGTCCGCGCGGTTTTAAGGAACTTCAGGCGTGCCGGCGTGGCATAGAAAAGGTCACGCACCTCAACCCGTGTGCCATAGGGATGGGCGGCTGGTTCGGGTTCGCCCTTGGCCCCGCCTTCAACCGCCAGCGTCCAGGCGTTTTCAGAGCCCCGCACCCGGCTGGTCAGACGCATGCGCGAGACCGATCCGATAGATGGCAGGGCTTCGCCGCGAAAGCCCATGAAACCGATATTGAACAGATCATCATCAGGCAGTTTCGAGGTCGCGTGGCGTTCGACCGCAAGCCCGAGTTCTTCGGGCGTCATGCCCTTGCCGTCATCGGTGACCGACAACAGTGTCCGCCCGCCATCGCGCAGATTGACGTCCACCTTGGTCGCCCCGGCATCAAGGGCATTTTCCACCAGTTCCTTTAGCGCAGCCGCAGGCCGTTCGACGACCTCACCGGCGGCAATCTGGTTGATCAGGTTCTGTGGCAGGACGCGCAGGGTCATGAAGGCGGTGCTCGTAATGTTCGGATTATTATCTTGGTTGAGATGAACCTATCAAAGCACAAAGCGCGGCGAAATCCCTTTCACCGCGCTTTACAGCTTTTCAGGTTTAAACCTGCGATCAGAAGGCCAATTCACCTTGGGGCTTGCCCACCACGGTAACCGTGACATTGGCCGGGTCCATCAGATTGGCAGCCACCCGGTTGACGTCATCAAGGGTGACGGCATTGACCATGTCATTGCGGCGATCGAGGAAATCCATGCCAAGGTCTTCCTTTTGCATGCCAACCAGCATGCCTGAAAGGTTCCCAAGGCTGGTGAAGCGCAGTGGGAAGGCGCCGGTGAGGTAGGCCTTGGCATTCTGAAGTTCTTCCTGATCTATGCCATCCTGCTTCATCTTGGACCATTCCGCGCTGATCAGCGACAGGCTCTGACCAATCGCGTCATTGCGCGTAGCAACCCCGCCCATCATCATTTCGGCATGATCAAGATCGGCAAGGTAGCTATAGACGCCGTAAGCCAGCCCGCGCTTTTCACGGACTTCCTCGGTCAGGCGTGAAGAGAAACCGCCACCGCCGAGGATGTAGTTCATCACATAGGCGGCATAGAAATCCGGGTCATGGCGTTTGATGCCTTTCTGCCCCCAGATCGCCTGACTTTGCGGAATGTCCTGTTCGATGATTTCGATATCGCCAAACTTTGGCGTGATATCGGCAACTTCGGGCAGATCGCTTTGATCTGGAAGCGTGCCAAAGGCCTCATCAAGCAAAGGACCAAGTTCGTCGGCTGTAATGTCACCGGCAACGCCGACAATCAGATTGTCCTTGGCAAAGGCCCGGCGCACGAAACCGCGAAAGTCATTGGCATTGAGCCCGGCAACCGTTTCAAGTGTACCTGACGGCGGGCGACCATAGGGATGATCGCCAAAGATCGCACCAAAGAAAGTGCGGCTGGCGATATCGCGGGGATTGTTTTCCGCTTGTTTCAGGCCCGAGACGATCTGGGCACGAATGCGTTCAACCGCCGCGTCATCAAAACGCGGCTCAGACAAAGCAAGGCGCAACAGATCAATCGCGGTGTCGCGTTCACGCGTCAAAGTGGTGAGGGAACCAGAAAAATCATCGCGGCCAGCATCAAAGGACAGGCTGATGGAACGATTTTCCATCTCACCGCGGAAGGTCTGGCTGTCCATCGCGCCAGCCCCTTCGTCAATCAGGCCCGACACCATATTGGCAAGGCCAAGCTTGCCTTCCGGGTCGGTCGCAGCCCCGGCACCGGTAAAGGCGATATCCATGGTCATGAGCGGGTTCATGTGATCTTCGATCAGCCAGGCCCGAATGCCGCCATCCGAAATCACTTCCTGAACTTCAACTGCCTTGGCCTGTTGCGCGAAACCAAAACCCAGTGTCGAAGCAAAGGCCACACCGGCAATCTGTTTAAAGAGCTTGTTCATATCAGTGCACTCCTTCGCCAGACGTGATCGGAAGGGCCGCACCCGCCCCAGTGACCGGACCACCTTCGGGCGGCATCAGCCAGCCAGTGACAGACTTCTTGTCATTAAAGACTCGTTTGGCAGCGTCATTGACCTGATCCACCGTCACGGCAGAAATCCGGTCCGGCCAGCTTTCGACCTGATCAACGGTCAAACCGACCGCCAGCGACTGACCAAGAACGCGCGCCCCGGCCGAGAGCGAATCACGGGCAAAGACCGCACTATCAAGCAGCTTTTGCTTGGCACGGTCGAGTTCATCCTGGGTGATACCACCGGCAAGAAGCTTGGCGATTTCGCCGTCAATCGCCTGTTCAAGATCGGCAAGATCAACATCGCCGCGCGGCACGCCATACACCCCGAATGTCGCCAGATCGACAGCGACCGGATTATAGAATGTGCCAACGCTTGAGGCGATTTTCTGATCAACGACAAGCGATTTGAAGAAGCGGCTGGTTGTTCCTGATCCAATGATTTCGCTCAGCACATCAAGGGGTGCCGCATCATTATTGTCATCGGTGTTGTACGATGGGGCAAGATAATAGCGCGACCAGGACGCCTGACCGACCTGCGGGTCGCGCATGGTTACTTTGCGCGGGGCATGTTGAACCGGTTCCTGAACACGGTTGCGGGTCATGTCCTTACCACGCGGAATGACGCCATAGTATTTCTTGGCCATCGGCAGCAGCTCATCCATCGTGATGTCGCCTGCGACAACCAGAATGGCGTTATTGGGCGCATACCAGTCGTGATAAAATTCAAGCGCGTCTTCGGTGGAAAGCTTTTCCATTTCGTTTCGCCACCCGATGATCGAACGACCATAAGGGTGCGCCATATACAGACTTGCACGCATCTGTTCACCCAGAAGCGCGCCCGGATTGTTATCAAGGCGCGAACGGCGTTCTTCAATAATCACGTCGCGTTCCGGCAGAACCACATCATCCGAAAGCTTCAGATTTCTCATGCGGTCGGCTTCCATCTTCATGACCAGATCAAGCCGGTCACGGGCGATATTCTGAAAGTATCCGGTATAATCCCAACTGGTAAACGCGTTGTCATTGCCGCCATTACGCGCTACGATTTTTGAAAAATCGCCCGGCGCAATATCATCGGTTCCCTTGAACATCAGATGTTCAAGGAAATGCGCGATGCCCGACACACCGCGCGGTTCATCAGCCGACCCGACCTTGTACCAGACCATATGGGTCACAACCGGTGCACGATGATTTTCCACCAGCACGACCTGCATCCCGTTATCAAGGGTTGCGGTTTGCGGATTGAATACCGCCGCAAGTGACAAACCCGGCACAAGTGCCAGGGTAAGTGCGGCCAACAAGATCGCAGACAAGAAGCCGCGCGTCTTGGATCGGAAAGTTTCAGGAATTGTCATTGTGGCGTCCCATTCCAATTCAGGTATGGTTGTGCAAAGAGGGGATGAATGCGGCGGGTGCAGAACAGGGCGACCGCATTCAACAGACATTTCTTAAGAACCGAATATGACAGAACAAGGGCGCGAAACCATCGCGCCCTTGCCCTAATTCATCAAATTGTCGTGTGGTCGCAAGACCAAGCCGCCCAGCTTAGAAGATATCTTCCAGCCAGCCTTTTTGTTTGCGTTCGATCACAGGGGTGTCCGCACCACCGGAAACATTGTCACCCAAGGCCTGCTGGTCGCGGATACGTTTGGCTTCTGCGGCCGGGTCAACCACGGATCCGAATTCCGGCTTTTCCTGCCAGAACAGAAGATCATCAACCACACCTTCGCTTTCGGAAATGAAGATCGAGGTTTCACGGTCCACCGTGTTGCGGATGTCGGGATCGGCATATTGCGCGCCGGATGCCGACAGAAGGGCAACCTGACCTTTGCTGCGGGTACCCTCGGTAATATCACGCTTTACGGCGTTGGGATCATCACCGACCAGAATACGGCGTGCCTGATCGGTGGTTGAACCAGTCTGCGGGCGCGGTGCGCCAGGATCCGGGACACGCAGGGTAAAATCCGGCGGCAGGCTTAGCGGTGCACGCGAGACAACCTGAAATTCGTCCGGAGACTGTTTGTTCAGGCCAAAGGTTTCGCGTGTTGATTCACAACCGGAAACGCCAAGCGCAAGTCCGCCCAGCAATGCAATTTTGAAAATTTGTGTCGTCAGTTTCCGGGCCATTTGCGCCTCATTAAAACGTCTAGACCGGGCCTTGCCAGCCCAGTGAAAATTCATCAGCTAGATTTTTTACCGCCAAAAAGGGAATCGATCAACAGTAGCGCCGCACCAACCGTGATTGCGCTATCGGCAATATTGAAAACCGGCCAGTGATATCCTGCAACATGCAGATCGATGAAGTCAGTCACAGCCCCGTGGCGCAAACGGTCCACCAGATTGCCAATCGCCCCACCAATGATCATTGCCAAAGCAAAGCGCAGCATGGAATCGCGCGTGCGTCCCATCCAGATACCAAAGCCGATTGTGATCGCCGCGGTGACGGCAATCATCACCCAGGGCGCCTGCCCCTGAAACAGGCCAAACGAAACGCCCGGGTTCCAGGCCAACACAAAGTTCATGAATGGCGTGACTTCAATCACGCGAAACGGGTTTGAAAGACCATCAATGGCCAGCGCCTTGGTCCACTGGTCGACACCAAACACGATTGCAATGACGATCAGACCAAACACAAAGGCACGATGTTTCATCAACACTCTTTCTGACTTGCCGGGATGCGCCCTGCGATGTCGCAGGGCGTCCCATTTGCCGACCTTATTCGGCGGCAATTCCCATTTCATCAACGGCATCCGCACAGCGGTTGCAAACGGTTTTGTGTTCGGCGTGACTGCCGACTTCCGGCAGGGTTTGCCAGCAGCGTTCACATTTGGCCCCCTCTGCCAGTGCCGGCACAACTCCGACACCTGCAACATCTTCAAGGGTATAGGCACCTTCCGGTGCGTCACCTGTAATCAGTTCGATGTCAGATGTAATGGCAATTTCGGCAAGATTAAGGCCATTCAGCGCTTCGACATATTCTGCTGCCGCATAAACCTTTGGTGCGGCATCAAGGCTTGCGCCAATGCGTTTTTCCGCACGTTCCAGTTCAAGCGCACCGGTGACGACACGGCGAAGCTTGCGGATTTTGGCCCATTTGGTTGCCAGTGCGTCGTCTTTCCAGCCATCGGAAACCGTATTGAAGGTTTCCGCGTGAACCGAGCTTTCCGCACCATAACGCGCACGCCATGCTTCATCGGCGGTAAAGCACAGAACCGGCGCCAACCAACGTACAAGGCAATCAAACACGCGATCCATGACAGTACGAGCCGCACGGCGGCGCAGGCTGCTTGGCGCGTCGCAATAAAGCGCGTCCTTGCGGATATCGAGATAGAAGGCCGACATGTCGAGCGCACAGAAGTTATGCAGTTCGATAAACATGCTGTGGAAGTCGTAGTCTGCCGTCGTCTTACGCACCATGTCGTCAAGGTGGCTCAGACGATGGAGAACCCAACGTTCAAGTTCCGGCAGTTCGTTGTCTGCGACTTTTTCGTCTTCGCTGAATTCGGCGAGGTTGCCCAGCAGGAAGCGCAGCGTGTTGCGCAGGCGACGATAGATATCGGAATGACGCTGAATGATTTCATGACTGATGCGCAGATCATCGTGATAATCCGAGCTCACCACCCAAAGACGCAGAATATCCGCGCCAAGCTTGTTGATCACATCGTTTGGCGCAATGACGTTGCCCAGCGACTTGGACATCTTGCGGCCTTCGCCATCAAGCACGAAGCCATGGGTCAAAACCGCTTCATACGGCGCGCGGCCACGGGTACCGCAAGACTCAAGAAGCGAGCTGTGGAACCAGCCGCGATGCTGGTCCGAACCTTCGAGATACAGGTCGGCGGGCCATTTCAGGTCCTGACGCTCTTCAAGCACGAAGGCATGGGTCGAACCGGAATCAAACCAGACATCAAGCACGTCGGTGACCTGTTCGAAATCATCGGCGTTGTACTTGTCGCCGAGGAAATACTGCGCATCACGGGTAAACCACGCATCGGCACCTTCTTCGCAGAAGGCTTCGTAAACACGATCAAGGACTTCCTGGTCGCGCAGCGGCTGGCGGGTGCTTTTTTCGATGAACACCGTGATCGGCACGCCCCATGCCCGCTGACGCGATACGCACCAGTCCGGGCGGTTGGCAATCATGGAATGCAGACGGTTACGACCGGCTTCCGGCACAAAGCGGGTTTCATCAATCGCCTTGAGCGCCTTTTCACGCAGGTCATTGTCCTGCATGGAAATGAACCATTGCGGCGTGGTGCGATAGATCACCGGTGCCTTGGAACGCCACGAGCACGGATAGGAGTGCTTGAGACGGCCACGCGACAGCAGCGCGTCCACTTCGACCAGCTTGGCGATGACGGCTTCGTTGGCACCGGCTTCCTTGCCGTTTTCGTCATAGATGCGTTCACCCGCAAACAGCGGCACGGTCTGATAATAGGCACCGTCACCATCAACCATTTCCGGAACTTCCAGACCATATTTCAGACCTGTCTGGTAATCGTCCGGACCGTGGGTCGGTGCGGTATGGACAAAGCCGGTACCGGTATCGGTCGTGACATAGTCAGCGGCCAGAAGCGGCACGTCAAAATCATAACCCTGACCGCGGAACGGATGGGCCGAAAGCGTGCCTTCAAGTTCGGAACCCTTGAAGGTACCGACAACCTTGTGAGCGGTAATGCGACCGTTTTTGCACAGATCTTCAAGCAGATCGGTACAGACCGCCATCTTCTCGCCGACCTTCGACCAGGCTTCTTCGGCGGTTTCGGTGACTTCGATGACGGAATATTCGATGTCTTCGCCATACGAAATCGCACGGTTGCCCGGAATGGTCCAAGGGGTCGTGGTCCAGATGACGATGGTCGCATCTTTGAGCAGATCAACCTTGGTCTCGGTGACCGGGAAACGCACATAGATCGTCTTGGAGGTATGGTCGTGATATTCGACTTCGGCCTCGGCAAGGGCGGTTTTTTCCACCACCGACCACATGACCGGTTTGGAGCCCATATAGAGCGAACCGTTCATCAGGAACTTGCCAAGTTCACGCGCAATAGATGCCTCGGCCTTGTAATCCATGGTGACATAGGGGTTGTCCCAGTCGCCCATCACGCCAAGACGTTTGAATTCCTCGCGCTGGATATCAAGCCATTTCTGGGCGAACTCGCGGCATTCCTTGCGGAATTCGGCAATCGGAACATCGTCCTTGTTCTTGCCCTTGGCGCGGTACTGTTCTTCGATCTTCCATTCAATCGGAAGGCCATGGCAGTCCCAACCCGGAACGTAAACCGCGTTCTTGCCCAGCATCTGCTGCGAACGGGTGATGACATCTTTTAGGATTTTGTTCAGCGCATGACCAATATGCAGATGGCCGTTGGCATAAGGCGGGCCATCATGGAGGACAAACATTTCACGATCGGCCGAAATACCGCGAATTTTGCCATAGAGGTCCTCGTCCTTCCACTGCTCGAGCAGGGTGGGCTCCATCTTTGGCAAACCCGCCCGCATCGGGAAATCGGTCTTGGGCAGGATAACGGTTTTCTTGTATTCGACACTCATCGTGACGGTCCTGTCGTCTTGAACAAATTAAAAGGGCGAACCCCCAAAGGTCTCGCGAAAAGCTGATCTTGCGAAAAGCGCGCGGATCATAGCGGGTTCGTCAACAAATTCAAATCTTGCCGAGAATATCCTTGGCAGCGATCACATCTGCCGCGATCTGGGCTTTCAGGGCATCAAGCCCATCGAACTTCTTTTCCCCGCGGATAAAGCCGTGCAGGCGCACGCGCACACGCCGGCCATAGATGTCCTGATCAAAGTCAAAAAGGTGCGCTTCAAGCCCGGCATCATCATCGCCGCCAAAGCTTGGCCGCACACCGATATTGGCGACTCCGGGCACCCAGCGTTCCACGGTTTTGCCATCGGCCTCGGAAACCAGCCCAAGTTCGACAGCATATACACCGAATTTCGGGCGCAGATGATTACCAAGCGGAACATTTGCCGTCGGGAACCCGATGGTCCGTCCACGGGCATCGCCATGGGCGACAGTCCCGCCGATTTCCCAGGGGCGCCCCAACAGGTGCTTGGCGTCTTCGGGGCGTCCATCGCGGAGCGCCTGACGGATTGCGGTCGAGGAATAGATAATCCCGTTATCATGGGTCACAGCACGCACCGCGGTAACGCCAAAACCGGATTTTTCACCGATGGCGCGCAGCAACTCGACATCCCCTGCCCGGCCCTTGCCAAAGCAGAAATCCCAACCGACTACGACATGCTTGGCACCAAGCCCCGTGACCAGAACACGTTCAACGAATTCCTCGGCGGTCATGGCGGCAAAATCGCGATTGAATTCGACTTCATAGAACAGGTCGATATCAATGCCGCCAGCCGCGGTTTCGCGGTCCTCGGCCGAGGTCAGGCGAAACGGCGGATCATCGGCACGAAACAGCATGCGCGGATGCGGCTCAAACGTCAGGATCGCAAGCGGCGCACCAAGATCGCGGGCAATCGCACGGGCCTGATCCAGAAGCTTCTGATGCCCCAGATGCAGTCCATCGAAATTGCCGATCGCCACTACGGCGCCGCGCGCATCGTCGGTCAGGTTCTCAAAAGATCGAAAAACGCGCATTCGCGCTGGTCTCTCTTTGCTGCGGTCCATGCCTGCCGACCTTTTATCGGCAAATCCAGCAGGCAGCTATATAGGGCGCAGGCCCGAAGCGTAAAGACTTTTCCGACAAAAAAGCGAGCCTTCCCTGACCCTAGCCGCGCGATGGTACCATCACCGTTGCTTCGCCCGAGATCACACAGCGATCCCCGACATAGCAATTGGTTTCGAGAATGGCGCGTTTCTTTTCTGGCATCATTTCGCGAACAGTGACGCGCGCGGTTACGGTGTCACCAATGCGGACCGGTGCCTTGAACTGCAAATTCTGGGACAGATAAATCGTTCCCGGACCCGGCAGGCGGGTGCCAAGGACGGTGGAAATGAACCCTGCCGAAAGCATGCCATGAGCAATCCGGCCTTCGAACATTGTGGTTTCGGCATAGTCCTGATTAAGGTGCACCGGGTTGGTATCACCCGTAATCCCGGCAAACATGACGATATCGGTTTCGGTTACCGTTTTGCCATAGCTTGCTGACAGACCAATCTCCAGATCTTCGAAATACAGCCCATGAAGTCCGTCGCGTTCGTCCATTTCCTAGAAACCCTTTGCCTTTTGCGCGCTGGCTCACACTGCAGATGTCGCGCTTATGATTATTTTGCAATGCAATATTTGTAATTTTATTGCGCATTTTTAGAAATGAGCAATGCCTATTTCGTCGAATGACCAATTGTCACACGCTTGAAATTGCCAGAAACGACGACATATCAGGGCATGCCCACCCGGCATCATAAAAAAGAATTCAGAAGATCAAATCTTTAGGGAGCGCCCCACAATGAACACCACAATTGCCGACACCTATGAAATTGCCATGGGTCGATGGAGCCGCCGTCTTTCACGTAGCTTCCTTGATTTTGTTGCCGCACCGTCCTGCGGGGCACTGGTCGATGTTGGCTGTGGGACCGGAAGCCTGACACTGGCGGCGGCAAACCGCTATCCGAATGCGCGGGTTGTCGGCATTGATCTTATTCCCGACTATTTAACCGATGCCCTGCGTCAGGAAGCGGCAAATATCGAACTCAAGACCGGTGATGCGTCATCCCTGCCGTTTGAGGACAAAAGTTTTGATACCGCCTGCTCGCAACTTTTGATCAATGATCTGGAAGACCCGAAACAGGCACTTGGCGAAATGGTGCGGGTGACCAAACCAAATGGGCAGATTGCGGCATCGGTCTGGGACCGGTCGGGAGGTCTGACCTTTATCCGGCTGTTTCTGGATGCAGCGGCCATTCTGGCCGGGGTCGAGGGCGAAAAACTGCGCGAAGAGATTTTCGACGTCCCCTGTGAGGACGAAGATGATCTTTACGATCTTTGGTCGGATGCCGGATTGCAGGATATCGACACGACGACCTTGGCCGTGCGCATGGATTTCATTGATTTCGATGATTACTGGCAATCGCTGATGGGCGCGCACAGCCTGATCCGCAATTTCTTTAACCGGCAATATGCTGACACAGCCTATGAAATTCAGCAGGCCACACGCCTGGCATATCTTGGCGGCAAGACAGACGGGCGGCGATCCCTTGTGGCATCGGCCATGGCGGTGCGCGGTGTGGTTCCGGTTTAATTAACGACGCCCGAACGGCATCCATAAAACACCCAGCAGGCTCTGACTGTCCTTGTCGCGGAATTCGTCAAGGCCGATCTGCATGTCGTGATCATTGACCTTGGTGTGGTCGATATAGCTGACAAACAGTCGATCCCATATCGACAGGATATTGCCATAGTTGCTGTTGGTTTCGCGCATGACGCTGGAATGATGTACCCGGTGCATGTCAGGAGTGACGATCAACATGCGCAAGCCGCGATCAAGGCTTTTGGGCAGATGCACATTGCCATGATTGAACAGGGCAAAGCCGCTGAGCATGCTTTCATAAATCACCACTGCCCAAGGATCGGCCCCGATCAACAGGACAAAGAAAGACTTGTAAAGCGCGGATGCGACTATCTCGAAGGGATGAAAACGCACAGCGGTCGAGACATCAAATTCGGTGTCACAGTGATGCACCCTGTGAAACCGCCAGAAGACCGGCACGATATGCGTCAGGCGATGTTGCCAATAGATCGCACAATCCAGAAGGACAAAGGTAACCAGCCCCGATAACAACGGGGGCAACCCGACAAGGTTATTGATCCCCCAACCGTTTGCCTGTGCCCAAATGGCCGTTGCAATCATCGCCGCCCCGATGGTGAAGCGTGCCAAAGCAGCACTCAGCAGCAAAAGGCCGAAATTGGTCAGCCAGCGCATGGGACGACGCACCGCTTCCTTCGGTCGATAGGGTGCCAAGGCCTCCCACAAGGCCATGACCGCCAGAATGGCGGCAAAGATACCCAGCCGAAACAGTCCGCTCTGATCCATTTCATCCTGCCTTGTGTGATGAGGTCGGGTTCGTATTCGTCATCTTGAAGTGATAGCGGATATCGCAACATGCAAACAATATCTTGAACATCGCGGTATCATCACCTTTATGTTAGAGAAAGGCGATTAACACTGAAACGCCATCTTACAACGGCAAATTTGAATACAGGGGGCTTTATGCCAGAACGATCAGGATCTTTTCGAACACTCTTTCTTTCCGTGTTCGCGACCCTGTCCTTTGGCAGCACTGCCCTTGCAGACGGCCCGCCGTTTGATCTTCCGGTCGATTGTGCGGGCAACACCTGTGACATCGTACATTATGTCGATCATGATCCGGGCCCTCAAATTCGCGATTATGCCTGTGGCACCACGACATATGACGGCCATCGCGGCACGGATTTCGCCATTCCCGACGAAGCCACCATGCTTGAAGGCGTGTCGGTGCGTGCCATTGCCGATGGGACAGTCATCGCTGTGCGCGAAGGGGTCGAAGACATCGATTCCGGTCGCATTTCGCCAAACAGCCTTGAAGGCATTGAATGCGGCAACGGTATTCTGATTGATCATGATGATGGCTGGCAGAGCCAGTATTGCCATCTGCGCCGCAGCTGGGTCGCAGTCAAACAGGGTGACCGCGTCAGCCGCGGACAAGTCATTGGCCGGATCGGCATTTCCGGCCAGGCAACCTTCCCACACCTGCATTTCAATCTGCGCAAGGATGGTGAACTTGTTGATCCGTTCAGCGGCACGGCCATGGGTGCAAGCACACCCAATGACTGCAGTGTTGATAATGCCGCCCTTTGGTCAACTGGGGCCCGTGCCCAGCTGACCTATAATGAGATTACACTTTATGGTCATGGGTTTTCGATGGCACGCCCGACCGCATCGGACCTTAAACGGGGCTATGGCAAGGACCAGGAACTGCCACGCACCAGCCCGGGCCTTTATTTCTGGGCCTATCTGATCGGTGCCAATGACGGTGACGTCATTCGCATGAGCCTGCAAACGCCAGACGGCAAAGGCGGACATCGCGACTTTGCCGTTGATCTGCCCAACGATGCCGGCCCACGTGCGAAGTGGTTCTTCATCAATATGGACCGCCCCGGAAGCTATTGGCCGGCGGGCACCTATCAGGGTGAAATTACCTTTACCCGTGGTGACAATACCCGGCGCGTGATTGGCCAGAGCACCGTTACCATCCGCTAGCTGGCAAAATTTAGCGAATCGTGGCGGGAACTTCGCAAGCGCCGGTGTGTTTTACAACATGGAAAGTCCCACTGTGTGGCCAACAGGCAAGGTCACCGCAATTTGTGACAAAACCGACAGCAAAAACGCGACCTTTTCCATGAGGTTGAAAGTTTTTTGACGTTTTTTGACTCACAGCACTTGTAACTCGCCCTTTTGCCTGCCTATATTTGGACTGTGCCGAGACCTGCACATTGCCACTACCTGTCAGAAGACGGAGTAAACATGATGAATAAGCGCAAAGCCGTTGCAATCGCCATTGCTCGTGAACAGCAGATCGCCCGTTCGATGGAAATCCTGTTCGCCGGTACCATTCTTGCCGTGATCGCATCGCTTCTGGTTCTCTGATCCAGCCTTCGCTTTCATCATTTGCGTCCCCTTTCAAACCGACCGGTTTTGAAGAGACCCTCTATTAAAAAGCTTCATGACACATCACAGCATTCTTTCGGTCATCATTGCGCGAATTATCAGCCCGGTTGTCTAAGGACACCGGGACGTATCTGTTCGCCTTTTTGATGCACTGAATATCTGTGAGCATTGTCATGACTGATCATGCATTTGCTGCGTCCACCCACGACGCGCATACCCAAAAATCCGTTTATTGTTTCTCCGTTCACGCTGCAGCTGAACCCGATGTCATGCCGCGCGTTCTTGAGCTGTTTGCCAAGCGAAACCTCGTCCCGGCAAGCTGGCACTCAAGTGTCGCCGAAGGTTTGCGTGGTTATGAAGAACTGCAGATCGACATTCAGGTCCAGCAGCTTGAAACCAAGGTCGCCGAGCACATCGCACGCTGCCTGCGTCAGATCATCCACGTAAATACAGTTCTGACGTCGGAAAAAGGCTATTCAAACTCGGCGCTTAGCGCTTAGGCTGTCTTGGTGCGCGGCGCTGCACCATTTCGCAGCGCCCTTGCCGACAGGAGTTCGACTTGGCCTATATTGATCACATCCACGCCTGCAATAACGCCAATCTCGCACGCTATGCCCGCTTTAGGATTGGCGATCTTCCGGTCGGGGCCATCCGTTCGGAATTTGCCACCGCGCTGACAGGCCTTGGCGATATGTTCATGCGCGACGAAAACGGTGAGTATGGTTTTGGCCCGCAGATCAAAACTGTTGATGCGCGAAACCGGACCCTGATCGAGGCCACCGAAGCCCTGTGTCAGCAAGGTGTAATCAAACAGCTGCACGGCGAGAAGTTTGATATCCGTAACCGTCTTTCCGATGACCCGCTATGTCAGTTGGATCGGTTTGCCATGCCGTATTTCGGATGCCGGTCATGGGGTGTGCATATGAACGGCTTTGTCCGCAAGGCCGATGGCATTCACATGTGGATCGCCAAACGTGCGATGGACAAACCGACCTATCCCGGAATGCTTGATAATATGGTGGCCGGCGGCCAGCCAACCGGCCTTGGTTTTCGCGAAAACATGATCAAGGAATGTGCCGAAGAAGCCGGAATTCCCGCTGACCTCGCACAGAACGTTTTGCCAATCGGGACCATTTCATACCTTTATGAAACGGACGAAGGGCTCAAGCCGGACGTTATGGTCAATTTCGATCTGGAACTGCCAGAGGATTTCGTCCCGCATTGCGCCGATGGCGAGGTTGAGCAATTTGATCTGCTGCCCATCGCCGAAGTGGCCGAGATTGTCCGCACCGGGTTTGACTTCAAATTCAATTGTGCCCTGGTGGTGATTGACTTCCTGATCCGCCAGGGCCATTTGACCGCCGATAACGAGCCGTCCTATTGCGATCTTGTCACCGGCCTTCACCGCAGCCTTGAGCCCTGAACCGACACTTTGCAATACCTGAAAACAAAAAGGCACCAGCCCGACCGGGATGGTGCCCTTTTGTTTAAAATACAGGTTGTCGTTTACTGACGCGGTGTGTTTGGGCCGCCCATCAGCGCGCCGACGGCCATCACGGTCAGCTTTGCCCGCAGATCCGGGTCAAGCTCATCAAGATCACTTTGCTTGCTGCGCAGCGCCTTGACTGCCTCATTGATCAGTTCCTGACGATGGGCATCCTCTGGCGTTGCGATCTTGCTTTTCTTTTTGCCAAGTTTGGCATCCGCGGCATTCAGGGCCTTCATGATTTCGGTATGCGGGGCGTCTGCCTGCTCGGTCAGGGTTTCAGCAAGGGCCAGTGCACGGGCTTCTTCAACCGACATGCCTTCATCCTGGTGGGCAAGGGCGCGGTCCTCAATGCGGCGTGCCTGACGCGCCTGGGCCGCTGTTTGCTCGGCCGTCGCGCTGTCACGCACGTGCAGGGATTGTGCGTCACTATAAGCCTGAATCGCATCCCGGCCCTTTTTGCCGACAAAGACGCGCATCAGCGTTTCCTTGAGCAATCCCATACATTCGTCCCTTGATTAAACATGCCGCCTCAGAGTGCAACTGCTAAGCGACCAGTATGCGCCCAAAGGGTTTCGAAAACATTGCCCGCCGGTCAGCGAAATTTTGCAATGTTCTAAATATGTTGTGCAACCCGGCCTTCTTCAACTGCCAAAATATAGTCGATCAGGGCTTCGCAATCGCTTGTCTGCAGATGTTCAAGATCACAGACAAAATCAACATTGCCCGCTGCCGGGTCGTCAGCTTTGCCAACGATACCCACTTTGACATACTCGCCGTCCAGCGCATCAAGGGCGGCAATCAGATCGGCAACACTGACACGATCTTCTACCGTCAAGGATGTCCGGATAAGAACCAGCATATCGGCATCGCAATCAATGACCTGTCGGGCGATGGATTGTGCATCGGAATGACCGGGCGCGACATCGACATCAAACCCCCCATCAGCAAACAGGGTGGCAACTTGTTTGTGGTGTTTTTCTTCGACTATCGATGCCGTCGCCAGAAGAAGCCGCGGGTGACGACCTTCCATCTCGGCAAATTTGGCCAGACTGCTCGCAAGTTGAGGAGACGTCATGTTACCTCGCTTGAAACTGCCCTTTGCCGTCCAACACGGCAAACCGGGCCAGCGCAGGTGCCCTGCGCAAGTTACAGTATCCCTGTCAAAACCTTGGCTGACAAGCTTTGCAATAAGAAGCCTGTTACCAACCCGTCATGATAAGCGGATCAACACCAATCACATGACCATGCCCGCCAAGGATAAGAACATAGAGAACAACACCCGCAAGAAGGTCACGTCCCCGGACCGCGCCCTGCAGCAAGCCAGCAGGTGAAAAGCGTCGGGTTGCGCCAAGCAGCGCCGCCTGTTGATCAGGTGCAACTTCGCGCAGACGGATTTTCTCCATGCGCCAGAAACCAATCAGGGCAAAAAGACCGCTGCCGCCAAAGAACATGACAGCCACCACATCACCATTGGCAATCATGTGTCCGATCCCCCAGATCATCATGCCCAGCAAAAGCGGATGGCGGCAGAAGCGATTGATGCCAGGTTTCGCCGGATCAAATCCTGTTTTTCGACCGATTGACAGCGGACAGGGTTGAAGAATGGCACATGCCCACAAAATACAGGCAGGTAACATCACAATAACAAGAAGCTGCGCCTGCCAGGTTTGATGGTCCCAAAGCAAAAACGACTCCGCGACAAGAACCTCGTGAATGACCCAGCCAAACAACAAAATTGACAGGACCGAGAAGCCGACAATGTAGGGACGATAGCCGATACGTCTGACAAGCCTTTCGCGCAGCAGCCCGGGTATGATATGGCCCGCAAGGAAAACGGTAATCGCAATGAAAAACCCGGTCAAAACACGATCCCCTCTTTACATTGTGGCTTCAACATGCAAATTGCCCTGTTCGCACGCGGGCGAAAGGATGCGAATCTCCAAGCCCCTTGCGTTACACGATATTAGCGGATACCTCTGTATCCCTGTTTGACATCGAACAACAAGCCCTTGCCGTGGGATACTCCGACGGCAGACCAAGAAATACGGAATATACTCGAAATGAGCTGGACGCCGGAAAAGATTGAATTGCTGACCTCGCTCTGGAATCAGGGCTGGACCACGGCACGCATCGGTGAGGAACTCGGCGTCGGCAAGAATGCTGTCGTTGGCAAGGCACACCGCCTCGGGCTGCCAAAGCGCCCGTCCCCGATCCAGCGCCGTGCCGAGGAAGCAGAAAAGAAGACGGCACCGGCCCCCAAACAACAGACCAAAGGCATTTCGATCTTTGATCTGGGCCCGGGCATGTGCCGCTGGCCGTTTGGCGATCCGGGCGATGATGACTTCCATTTCTGCGGCAAAAAGAATGTTCCGAGCAAGCCCTATTGCGACGAGCATTGCGCTGCGGCCTATCTGAACGGCAAGAATCCCCGCGAAGACAATCCCCCTGCACAGCAAGGTGCGGCGGGCGCCAAAGGTCCGCAGGCTGCAAACAAGAAATAAGTCGCATGCGTGCGATACGGCATCTCACGATGCCAACAAAGATAAAAAGGCCGCCCATATATCGGGCGGCCTTTTTGTTTATTCGCTGCCCGCTTACGTCGTCCTTAGGCGGGATGAAGCTGGGGAGATTTGTATCCCTTGACCACCTCATTGCCCGGTTCCGGATCGTGCGGCACATTCAGTGCCAGCACCAGTGAAACAAAGGCCATGGCGGCACCTGCCAGGAACACCGCGCCCGGCGAAATCAGCCACAGCAATCCGAAGGCTGCCGGAATGAAGACCGCCGCGATATGGTTGATCGTAAAGCTGACACCGGCCGTCGAGGAAATATCAGCCGGATCGGCAATCTTCTGGAAATAGGTTTTGATGGCGATCGCCAGTGCGAAGAACAGGTGATCAATCACATACAGTCCGCCGGCCAGTACGTGGTTTTCAACAAAGGCGTAGGAGATGAAAACAATGAACAGTCCTGCATATTCAAATATCAATGCGCGGCGTTCGCCCCATTTGCCAATCATCTTGCCGATCTTTGGTGCAAGAAACATGTTGATCACGTGGTTTAGCAAATACAGCAGCGTGATGGTTGCCGCGTCATAACCAAACTTTTCAACCATCAGGAAGCCGGCAAAGACGGTAAAGATCTGACGGCGGGCACCACTCATGAAAGTCAGCGCATAATAAAGCCAATACCGTTTGCGCAGGATCAGTTTCTTGGTTTGCGGGTGGGCATCGGAAAATTTCGGGAATGCCCCCCAGACAAACAGTGCAGCAAGGATCGTCAGCGCCCCGCCGAACAGATAGACATAACGATATTCAACGCTGAACACTTCCAGCATGACCCAGACCATGCCAAACATCACCAGCGACGAAATCGATTTTGCTGAAAGCTGCCGGCCCATGACCATTGCGGTTCGGTCCTTGCGCACCCATTGAAGCGACAAGGCCTGCTGCATCGTTTCAAAGTAGTGGAAGCCGATCGACATCAGAACCGTCGTGCAATAAAGCCCGATCACTGTCGGGAAATAGCCCGAAATCGCAACGCCAATGCCAAGTACAAGCAACGAGATAACGGCAAATGTCTGTTCGCGCAGGATCAACAGCACAAAGATCGCGGTGAAGGCAAGAAAACCCGGGATTTCACGTAGCGACTGCAAAATCCCGATCTCACGCCCGGTAAAGTCGGCCATTTCGATCGAAAAGTTGTTTAAAAGCGCCATCCAGGTCGAAAAGGACAATGGCATGGCCGCTGCCATCACGATCAACAGGACTTCCGGATTGCGCCAGCCCTTATGGACCGGGGCTGCAGGTGCGTTGGTCGCATCACCAAGTGGGGCCGCGTGATTGCTGGCTTCGGGTATGATTTCCTTGGACATTTCTTCTCCTGGGACAGGGCCGCTTTGGTGGCAAAGACCGTGTCTCATCTTGTGCGTTTTGGAATGCGACCAAGTTAAACCTGTCCGATCCGTCTGTCTTGCGTTAATCTGCCATCATATATCGCAATCAGGACATTTTGAGTTTCACCACGGCATGGTTCATATCCTAAACACCTTTGACGGACGCCCGGAGCATCACAACAAGGTCCCTCGCCCCCGGGAATTGCCACGGGCGGTATATGTGCGGGTCAGTGACATGCCAGCGGGCTATCACGTCGCCGCGCATAGCCACGACTGGAACCAGCTTTTATATGCGATTGAAGGCACAATGACCGTGGTGACGGAGGCCGGGATGTGGGTCGTACCACCACAGCGCGCGGTGTGGGTTCCCCCGCACACGCAGCATGCCGTGACCTGTACAGGCTTTACCCGTGCACGCCATCTATATATCGGTCGGGATGTTGACACCAATCTGCCCGACCGTTGCATGGTTCTGGAAGTCAGTCCGCTTTTGCGTGAACTGATTCGCGCAGCAACGGAAATCCCCGTCGAGTATGATGAGGACGGCGAAGAAGGACGGCTGATCCGTGTATTGCTGGATCAGATCAAGGCGCCAGATCAGGACAAGCTCCACCTGCCTGCCCCAAAGGATCCTCGACTGGCAAGAATTTGCGATCATTTGCAAGGTGATCCGGCGGATAACCGCACGCTTGAGGATTGGGCAAAGGTCTGCGGTGCATCCAGCCGCACATTGGCGCGACTGTTCCAACGTGAAACCGGCATGCCGTTTCGCGAATGGCGGCAGAAGCTTCGGCTCCTTTATGCGCTTGAAAAGCTTGCCAATGACCGGTCGATCACGGAAATCGCCCTTGATCTGGGATACGAAACCCCATCGGCCTTCATTGCAATGTTTCGCAAGGTCACCGGACGGACACCGGGAAGTTATTTTCGCTAAGCCCGGAACAGTCAGTGTTCGTATCGCGTCACGCTTGGTTTCGGCGGAAGGATATCGTGGTCCGGTTCAAGATATGTTCCATACCGCTTCGTCACTTTGCCATGATCCACACTGGGCGTTTGCCCGTTTGCGCACATGTTATGAAGCTGGACCATCAATTCTGATGACCAACCGCTTCGTTGGTGCGGCGAACTTCGGTCTGTCTGATTGGAAAACTTGTCATTGCTGAGCCGATCAAGGCGTTTATCCGCCTTCGGTGAGATCGTCCCATCAAGATGCCTGACACGAAGACCTTCGATAAATGCCATCATTTCCATCACGGACTTCAGCATTCTGAAGCTGTCTTCGAAGGTTCGCGTTACCGCGACTGATGCTTCGTCAATATAGTCGGAAAACAATCCATCTATCGCCGTGTCAGAAGGCTCATCACCATTTGTTTCAGTTTCTACCAGAAACTTCCACGCCTGATGATTAGGCTCATTCACGCGACGTCCGGGAAGAATATGGCTGTTAGGCCCCCAATCACGGCCCAAACCGTTACAATTGGCTTCTCCCTTCCGGCGCGCCGGATGTGGTGTACAAGACATCATCTCTAACCCCAGAGAACAACATTAAGCTTCACTGATATTCATGTCCTTAACATGAACGCAGATCTTCCCACTCTGTGAACGGACATGTGTCTTATTATTGCGTGCAATACTATCTCAAGCTGCCTGCTCAAAATGCACATTTCATCCATATAGATATTCAAATTACCCAGAAATGGCGGAAATTGACCGTTCAAGCACTCAAAAGTACTTTGCACCGCCACTGATGGCGCGCCTTGGCGCTACTGCCACGAGATTTCAGGATATCAGGGTCAAGACCCTAGTTTCGCAGTGTTTCCGAATGGTCGGTTGAAGACCTTGTATCGTTGACCGGGACGATCTTCTGCCCAAACAGTTTTGCACTTTGGTGCCTGATTGGTTCCGGGGTCCAGTCACGTTCGAACATGGTTTGGATTTCTGCCAGAACGCCAGGTGCCCAGCCTGTTTTGGCCCCAGTTTGTGCGCCAGAATCTTCGCAATTACCTGTCATTTCGGCGGTACGGTCGGTTGCTGCTGACAATACCTTGTCATTTGCACAAGACCGCATGCCCTCAAGAACGAGGATCATCCGTGCCAGCGGCGCGAGTGTCTCGTGATCAGGTTCGCAAAATTCTGTATTGGCAGATTCAGATGAACACTCATTCTCGGCGTTCATCGTTTTCGCATCATTCAGTTCTGACGGTGCGGCCCTTTCCGGGCGGTCACAGTCGCGCTTTTCCGCGCGCGATGTTAGTCGCGCTGACGGCATCTCAATCAGATCCATATTCTCCCCCAGAGAAAATATCACTTCACACTGATAACTCCGGCCCTTGTTTTTTTATTTTGATCAGAGGCCGGTCATATTTTTCATCCATTTAACATGTGGATTGCAGTCCCGATGCACGAAGCGTCCAAAAAAATATGCAAAGCGTCCAAGATCGACAGATTGTCTCAAGACATACACCAGATTGACGGGTCGTTTGGCCCCGCACCGGCATCGTCGGGCTCGCGACGCTACGAAATCATATTATTTTTGAACATAATAATATTCGGAATTATACCTTTTGGACTTTGACGGGCAGAATAAACTGTTCCTATTATACAAAAGATCTGG
Source organism: Thalassospira sp. HF15 (assembly GCF_011806525.1). Classification (GTDB taxonomy): domain Bacteria; phylum Pseudomonadota; class Alphaproteobacteria; order Rhodospirillales; family Thalassospiraceae; genus Thalassospira. Next base: position 224,616 of record NZ_JAAVKI010000003.1, read on the forward strand.
AGCTATTCGACTCTAGAGCGTGGCACCAAAATGACCGGCGCAAGTAGCGTTGTTTGCTTTGAAAGCAAAACCGGGGATCAGGCATGACAGACACACCACAGAACACGCACACCTTTTTCACCGTCAATGACCTTCCAATGTCAGTGCGTTATGACATTTGGAAAAGCAGCATTGACTGCATATTCGATGTCGAAACCGTTCCAGAAATCCGCAAAAATGATTTCCATGCGACGGTCGATGCCGATCTTCTGGGATCGATGATGCTGGCACGCACCGTCAGCAAGCATCAGTTCTGGTCGCGCAGCGAAGCCGCAATCGCCAATGACGGCATGGACCATTATATGGTTCAGTATTTCCATGGCGGAGGCATGTCTTCGGAAGAAGGCAAGGACGGTCAAACAATTGCCCATGGCGGATTGCTGTTTCAGGACCTTTCTCAGGTCGCGCGAGCGGTGACGACTGATTTTGACAATCTGGTGATGATCTTTCCAAGGCAGCTTCTTGAAAGTCGTTTGACGCTTCCCGAAGATCACAATATGCGGTTTCTGAGCCCGCGTGATCCGATGGTGCAAATTCTTGCCAGTCTGATGTTGTCTTTCAAGGAAAACGCACATTCTTTCAGTCCCGAACAGGCCAGCGTGCTGGAAAATAGCTTTGTCGAAATGCTGGCCTCCTGCCTGAATTCGGCCCGTGGCGGAACATCTGAAACGACCCACAAGCGCCAAAACCTTGAGACCATGGCTCTGGTCCGCCAATATTTCCGCAAGAACTTCACGTCCCCTGATCTGACACCGGACCGCGCGGCGAAGGAACTTGGGATATCGCGCTCCAAGCTCTATCAACTGATGGAGGATTATGGCGGGGTCTATCGCTTTATCCGCGACTTGCGCCTGCGCCACGCGATGGCTCTGCTCGGGTCCCCGAAAGAAAGCAAGCGGTCTCTTTATGACATTGCGCTTGAATGCGGCTTTGCAAGCGACACCAGCTTCATCCGCGCTTTTCGCGAAAAGTACAACATGACCCCGGGTGACTTCCGCCGTAATGCCCAAAACGGTCGACAGGATATAATTCATCCAAGCGACGAAGAGCGTGATCGACGATACGAGGAATGGCTGCACTCGCTGTAATGCGATCGATTTGTGAGTGAGTGCATTGAATTATCGTGCAGTCTGACATGAGAATTTATCAGTATTGCCCATTCTGAACTTGCGATATTCCTGACAATCAGGTCCGCCACCTGCCACTTTTCAGGAAAATCCCGATGAACAGTTTCTGGTCTGGAATAGGGTTACGCCTTGCCGCGACCGGATTGTTCGGCGTGATGAATTTGTTTGTCCGCTTGGCATCGTTTGATGCCCCAACCGGGCAGATCGTCTTCTGGCGCAGCAGTGTGGCGCTGATACCAATTGTGCTGTACCTCATCTGGCGCAAAGAATTTCCCAGAGCCCTGAGAACCAAACGCCCGCTTGGTCACCTCAAGCGCAGCACATATGGCTGCATTTCGATGTTTCTGGCTTTTGTCTCGCTGGCCTATCTGCCACTTGCCCTTGCCACCGCCCTTGGCTTTCTGGCGCCACTGATCCTGATCCCTGTTGCGATCATCACGCTTCGCGAAAATCCCGGCTGGCTTGTCATCGGTGCGACCATTGGCGGGTTTGCCGGCGTGTTCCTGATGCTGTGGCCAACGCTGTCGACCCCGGGGCTGGATCATAACACCCTGATCGGGATTGGTGCCGGCGTTGCCTTTGCGGTTACCACCGCCTTTGCCAAGGTACAGATCAAGGCGCTTACAACCACGGAGCCATCGGGCACGATTGCCTTTTACTTTGCCGTGATCTGTTCCATCGGTGGGCTTTTGACGATCCCGTTTGGCTGGGCACCACTTTCAATGAACAGTCTTGTTTTCTTAATGGGAGCAGGGCTGACCGGTGGACTTGCTCATATCGCGATGACAGAGGCTTTGGCACGCGCACCTGCCTCGACGCTGTCGGCCTTTGAATATACCGCGATGATTTGGGCGATCATTCTTGATCTTGTGGTATTTGGCGTTTTGCCAGCCCCCGTCAGCCTGATGGGCGGCGTCCTGATCGTTCTGGCCGCGGCATTGGTGATGTTTAACGATCAGATCATCGCACTGGTCGCCCGCGCATTTCGCAAATCAGGCCAAACTGCGGACAGCCCGGCGGAATAATTGCTGATCAGCAAATTCTCTGTGCCATCAGGAACCTTTGCTTTCCTGAAGTTTGGTCAGGGCATGCAGGGCAAGATTGGTCGGGGTTGGAATATCGAGCTCCTTACCTTTGCGCACGATATATCCGTTCAGAAAATCGATCTCACTTGATTTGCCACGCGCCAGGTCCTGTGCGGTTGAGGAAAACTGACCGGGCATGGTATCCGCGATCTTCTCAATCGCCCCCCAGACGTCACCGGGCACCGTCACACCGCATCCCTTGGCGACCGCCAGACATTCATCCACTGCATTGCGCATGACATCCCAAATGCCAACACCCGCCACGACTTCACCATAGGGCCGCTGGGTAATGGCCGACAGCGCGTTATAGGCACAGTTCAGGATCATCTTGGCCCACAGGGCACCTTCGGCATTTTCAGATACCTCGACCGGTATTTTCGCCGGAATGAGGGTATCGACCACGGTCTGACTTTGTGCCGATGGACCGATGACAAGTTCACCGCGTCCGTGATGTTTGACGTGACCCGGCCCACCCATACTGGTTGCCACATAGACCACCACCGGAATGACAGGCTGGCCAAGAACGCCACTGAGGCGTTCGGCATTATCGACACCGTTCTGCAGGCTAAGAACGATGGTGTCGGCGGATATGAACGGCTTGATCTGCTCGCCTGCCTCAATCGTGTCGGTGGACTTGACACAGAAAAGGATCATTTCAGCCCCGGCGACGCCAGCCGCATCGGTATCGCCAGTAACGGAGACATATTCCTGTGACGCGCCAAAATCGAGCAACAGGCCATCACGGTTCATGGCCTCGACATGGTTGGGACGTCCGATCAGGGTAACGTCATTCCCGGCGCGAGCCAGCATTGCCCCATAGTAACACCCGACTGCACCGGCCCCCATTACCGCAATTTTCATCTTAGCCTTGCTCCTGATCGTTAAGTCCGTTGTTTTTTGGCATATGAACGTGTTGCTGCTCCGAAAGCAGCTCCTAGCCGTGCTTGATCACAGAAACATGATCCGCGGTCCAACCGCCCGGCCAGACTTCTGCCTCACCATTGCGCAAGGAACGCACCAAACCAACTGGCACATTCTTGGCAATCAGAAGTTCGCCATCCGCACCGTCATCAAAGGTTGGCTCTGTCTCGGCAAAGCGGCCGATGTGCCCCAGTTCCGGCTCGCACGGGGTAAAGACCGAACAGCCGGAATAGTTGGTCGGGTTGTTGGTGGTGTTCACCGCGGCCCCCGTGGTGCCACAGGCCGCGACAACGGTCATCAATTCAACAGCGCGTGCCTTTGCACAGCCAAACACCCGGTTATAGCCCGAAGGTGTGAGTGTCATCGACGGCACCAGCAACAGATCAATATCAAGCGGTGCAAGCAGGCACGACAATGCCGGCATTTCGATATCCAGACAAATCAGCACCGCAACATTGAGCCCGCGCCATTTGATCACATTGAAAGCCGTGCCCGGGGTCAGGTTCCAGTTTTCCGGCTCCTGCTCACCGGGTGTCAGGGACAGTTTGTCCTGAATGATCGCATCGCCTTCTGGCGTAAAGATCATCGCACTGTTGGTTTGCCCGGCTGCCGGGTTTTTTGGATCAATGTGCCAGGGCATACTGCCCGCAACGAGCAGCATGTCGTGCTTCCTGGCATGCTCGGCGGCGTGTTTGCGGGCCTCGGAGGCAAGGTCGGCCATCCATGCGATTTCCTGACCGGTTTGTAATCCCGTCGGCTTGAAGGCCAGCCATTGTTCGCTGGCATATTCCGGCAGCACGAAGATTTTTGCACCCTGCTTGGCAGCCTCGGCCATCTTGGCATCGATATGGTCAGCCCATCCGGCCAGATCAGCCACGGGTCGACCAAGGTTCGTCGCCCAAAGGGCCAGTGTTGCATATTCAGGGAAGGATGCCGGAGACGTCATGATCAGCGTTCCTTGGAAATCATGGGGTGGTGAGCACAAAATAACATGATCCGGCCATCATACGACAGCCGGATCATATAGATAGAACATGGCGCCAAACTTAGTTTTTAAGCTTGGTCCACACGCGGTTACGCAGATCACGCGCCTTGACCGAGCAGTTCTGCGACGCAATCAAAAGGTCTGCGTATTCTTCAGGCATGTTCACAGCCGGATCACTGGTCAGCGACGGATCCATGAATTCGCCGGTACCCTTGATCGAGTTCATGTAACCGGCATAGTTCGATGCCGCAGCGGCATTTTCCGGTTTCATCATCCAGTTGATGAAGGTTTTGGCGTTTTCAAGGTTTGGCGCGCCATCCGGAATGACGAAGTGGTCAGCCCAGTAGGTCAGGCCTTCCTTCGGATAGACAAAGACCGCTTCCGGGATGCTTTCCTTGGTCCGGTGAGCTGCACCGTTCCACTGCATGTGCATCTGAACTTCGCGCGCCGACATGCGGTCGATGGTCCCTTCAGAGCTGTAAACAGCGATGTAGGGTTTCTGTTTCATCAGAACATCAAGGACCTTCTGGGCCTGTTCCGGGTCTTCGGTGCATTTTTCAACGCCGGCATAGTAGGACGCTGCATTGAACATTTCGACTTCGTCGTTCAGCGCACCGATCTTGCCACGGAATTCTTCACGCGGTTCAAAGAATTCTTTCCAGCTGTTTTCAAGCTCGCCGTCAATGGCAGCCGCGTCATAGGTGAAGCCGGTGGTGCCCCAAAGATACGTCACGGAGTATTCGCGCTCCGGATCGTATTTCATGGTGTCGTGCGGCTTGGCAACATTGCTGAAATTCTCAAGGCTTTTGGCATCAAACTTGGTTGCCAGCCCTTCCTTGATCATCACATCGACCATGTAGTCGGATGCAACAGCGATGTCATAGCCCGACGCACCTGCCTGAAGCTTGGCAAGCATGGTTTCGTTGGAATCATAAACATCAAGGGTCACCTTGATGCCGGTTTCTTCCTCGAACTTTTCCATCAGATCCGGCGGAAAATAGTTCGACCAGTTATAAAAGAACAGTTCGCCAGCGGCCTGCGCCGAACCGGTCGACAGCATGGCGATAGCGGATGCTCCCAGAAGTACGGAACGTAGTTTCATCGTGAGACTCCCAAATAAGGACGGTGCGTTGTTTTGTTATTCGGATGGCCAGCCCGTCCGGTGAACCCGCCATCCCGTTTGGAATTCAGTATCGGATACGATCAATCATGAACGAGATGCTGACAAACACGATTGAGACAATCAGCATCATCGCAGAGACAGCATTTACCTCGGGTGTGATGCCAATGCGGATCATCCCGAAGATATAGATGGGCAAGGTCGTTGACCCGGCACCACCAACGAAATAGGAAATGACAAAGTCATCGAGCGAGATGATGAAGGATAACATCGCGCCCGACAAAATCCCGGGCCACAGCAACGGCAAGGTCACCCGCCGGAAGGCTTTCCAATCATTGGCATAAAGATCATTTGCCGCCTCGACCAGAGCCGGGTCCATGCCTTCCAACCGTGCGCGGATCGGAAGATAGGCAAACGGAATACAAAAGACCGTATGGGCAAGAATCACGGTAAGAAGACCCAGCTTTATGCCCAATGCGACAAAGAACAAAAGGGTCGCAATCGCCGTTACGATTTCTGGCACCAATAACGGCAGGACCAGCATCGCCGAGACGCCCGCCTCCCCCTTGAACCGTCCGCGTGACATCCCCATCGCAGCAAGCGTTGCGGCAATGGTCGCCAAAACGGTTGCCGAGATTGCTACGACAATGGAATTCTGGGCTGCGCGCAGCATGTCATCATTGGAAAGGGCCGTGACATACCAGTCCATGGTAAAACCGGTCCAGATCGTCGCCAGACGGTTTTCGTTAAACGACAGCGCGATCAGCACCACGATCGGCAGATAGAGATAGGCAAAGAAAAACATTGCCGTCGAGGTGATCCCGCGGAAACGCCACAGCGGGTTGGAAGCATCGACTTTCATCGGCTTTCCTCCGGCAATGATTTGAACTTGAACGAATAGATCATCATCGAGATCAGAACGAGTGCCAGCAGCACAAAGCCAAGCCCCGCACCAAGCGGCCAGTTACGTGCAGCCCCAAACTGGCTACCGATCAGGTTGGCAATCATCATGAACTTGCCACCACCCAGAAGTTCCGGTGTGACATATGCGCCAAGGCAGGGAATGAAGACCAGAATGCTGCCTGCAGCAATGCCTGGTGCTGCAAGCGGCAAGATCACCCGGCTCATGGCACGTCGTTTGTCCGCGCCAAGATCAAAGGCGGCCTCGACCAGACGGTGATCAAGTTTTTCAAGACTGGCGTAAATCGGCAGAACCATGAACGGCAGATAGGTATAGGTCAGACCGATCGACACGGCATAGGGCGTGTAAAGGATATCAAGCCCGCCGGTCTCAAGCCCCATCCAGTTCAAAACACCATCGATCAGGCCGCCATTGCGCAGTAACAACATCCACGCGTAGTTCCGCACCAGAATGTTGGTCCAAAACGGGATCGTCACCAGAAAGATCAGGAAGTTCCGGCGGCTTTGCGGTTGGGTTGAAATGTAAAACGCGGTCGGAAAGCCCAGCAAAAGCGCAAAGACCGTCGTCATTGCCGACAAACCAAAGGAGCGGGCAAAGATCTGCAGGTAGTCGGTATTGACCACCAGGTTGTCCATCAGATCGCGTTCAAAGATGAAACTGATATAGGCATCCATCGAAAATGCCCCCCAGTTCACCCCGCCGTAATCGCCGCGTTCCAATATCGAAACATAGGCCATCTGAAACAGCGGCACGGCCATGAAGAAGCCGATATAGACCACCGCAGGCGCGACCAACCAAAATCTTTTGGATCGTAATATGTTGCCCATGATCAGTCTGCCAGTACCCGAATTGCATCGGGCGACATGGTGATGGCAACACGGTCACCCTCCGCAAAGTCGGCGTTGGCCCCGACACCGTTTTGCATCCGGACTGTCAGCCTTGCGTCATTGCCAAGATCAATCTGATAGGTGGTATCCGTTCCGAAATAGATGACGGTGGAAACCGTGCCGGCAAGCTGATCGGCACCGGCTTCACTATCAGCAATCAGACCGAGGCGTTCCGGCCGAACCGAGACAGTCACCTCGCCACTGCGTTGATCTGACACGTCCTGTGTCAGCGCGATCACCTGACCGCCCGCAAGTTTGACGGCACGTTTGCCCGCACCTGCATCAACAAGATCACCAACAAGGAAGTTACTGTCACCGATAAAGTCGGCGACAAACCGATGGGTCGGCGCTTCATAGATTTCGCGCGGCGCACCGATCTGAAGAATTTCGCCGGATTTCATCACCGCAATGCGATCTGACATCGCCAGAGCTTCTTCCTGATCATGGGTGACAAAAACAAAGGTAATCCCGGTTTCGGTCTGCAGGCGTTTGAGTTCGACCTGCATTTCCTTGCGCAGTTTCAGATCAAGGGCAGAAAGCGGCTCATCAAGAAGCAAAACCTTTGGCGCGGGTGCAAGGGCGCGCGCCAAAGCGATACGCTGTTGCTGACCACCGGAAAGCTGGCTTGGCAGGCGATCACCATATTCGGCCAGGCGCACCAGTTCGAGCATCTCTTCTGCGCGGCCATCAGCCTGTTTACGACTGGTACCCTGCATTTCCAGACCAAAGGTGATGTTCTGTTTGACCGTCAGATGCGGGAACAATGCATAGGACTGGAACACCGTATTGATCGGGCGCTTGAAGGGTGGCAGGTCATTCAGTTCCTTGCCTTCAAGCAGGATCTGCCCCGAGCTTGCCTGTTCAAAGCCACCAATCAGGCGCAGGAGCGTCGTTTTGCCGCAGCCCGAGGGGCCCAACATGGTGAAAAATTCGTTCTGAAAGATATCAACCGACACTGAGTCCAGTGCCGTGACCTTGTCTCCGCCCGATCCGAATATTTTGCTAACTGACCGTGCTGAAATGACGACTTCTGACATGTAGTTCCCCGATTTTGTATTTTGTAAAATGATATAAAATCTACAGAGACTTGCAATCCGGGGGAGGCGAAAGCAGCGTTAATTGCAGAAGTTCCGCAATATCCTCGGTAAAAGGGTATGCAAATTGGTACTGATTGCGTCAGATCGCCCGTTTTCAAAAGAATGTGCAGCGCGTCATTCAACCATAAGAGAGGATGATCCGAAAAAGCACAATCTCCAAGAGTTATTCCTGACCCGAATTCAAACTCAAATCACACGATGCCCGCGTCTCTCAGTTTTGCGATTTGCGCATCACTGAGATCAGCCACCTTGCGCAGAATTTCATCACTGTGCTGTCCCAGCATCGGCGGTGCTTTTTCATCCATGATCGGTGTTTTGGAAAACTTGATCGGATTGGCGACGGTGGGAACGGTTCCTGCCGTGGGATGATTGAGCTGTTTGACCATACCGCGATGCTGGACTTGCGGGTTTTCAAATACGCGATCAAGGGTATTGATCGGACCGCACGGCACATTTGCCTTTTCCAGCGCGTCAATCCATTCATCGGTGGTTTTTCCAACCATCGCCTGACGGATCAGCGGCACAAGATCATCGCGATTGGCCACACGCTTGCGATTGGTGGCATAGCGTTCATCAAGCGGCAAGGCATCAAGTCCTGCGACCGCGCAGAAGCTTTTGAACTGGCTGTCATTGCCAACCGCAAGGATCAGGTAACCGTCCGCCGTCGGGAAGGCTTCGTAAGGAACGATATTGGGATGCGCATTACCAAGACGGCCCGGTGCGTTGCCGGTCGCAAGATAGTTCATCGCCTGATTGGCAAGAACAGCTGTCTGCACATCCAGAAGGGCCAGATCGATATACTGCCCCTCACCCGTGGCATCGCGGTGGCGCAAGGCCGCCAGAATGCCAATCGTTGCATAAAGCCCTGTAAAGATATCAGCAACCGCAACGCCAACTTTCATCGGCTGACCACCCGGCGCACTATCGGGGGCACCGGTGATGCTCATCAGGCCGCCCATGCCCTGGATCATGAAATCATAACCCGGCCGGTCCTTATAGGGGCCGTCCTGACCAAAGCCTGTGATCGAGCAATAGACAAGCTTCGGGCTCACCTTGGAAAGGGATGCATAATCAAGTCCGTATTTGGCGAGGCCACCGACCTTGAAGTTTTCCAGCACCACATCACTTTCGGCGGCAAGATTGCGCACAATCTCCTGACCTTCGGGTTTGGTGATATCAATTGTCAGTGATTTCTTGCCGCGATTGGCGGTGAGGTAATAGGCCGCTTCGGTCGTGTCTTCACCCTTTTCATCCTTGGCAAAGGGCGGGCCCCAACCGCGGGTATCATCACCAGCGCCGGGACGTTCGATCTTGATGACTTCGGCCCCCATATCGGCAAGGGTCTGGCTGGCCCACGGGCCTGCCAGTACACGCGAAAGGTCAAGAACACGAAGCCCGGAAAGTGCGCCAGTCATCTGAATATCCCGAAATATCGACTTGGAAAAAGCAGGTAGAACCAAATCGGGCGACAACATTTCTGCTGTCGCCCGATCAGGGTATTTGGATCAGCCTTCGGCGGTGAAGGCCTGAATTCCGGTCTGTGCACGCCCGAGGATAAGGGCGTGAACATCGTGGGTACCTTCGTAGGTATTGACCGCCTCAAGGTTCATCATGTGGCGGATGACATGGAATTCATCGGCGATGCCGTTGCCGCCATGCATGTCACGGGCAACACGGGCAATTTCAAGTGCCTTGCCACAGTTGTTGCGCTTCATCAGTGAAATGGCTTCCGGTGCGCCTTTGCCTTCGTCAAGCAGGCGACCAACCTGAAGTGCACCCTGCAGACCAAGAGTGATTTCGGTCTGCATGTTTGCCAGTTTCAGCTGGATCAACTGATTTGCCGCAAGCGGACGACCGAACTGTTTACGATCCATGGTGTACTGACGTGCAGCATGCCAGCAGAATTCAGCAGCCCCCATCGCACCCCATGCAATGCCATAACGCGCCTTGTTCAGGCACCCGAACGGACCGCCAAGGCCCTTGACGTTCGGCAGCATGTTTTCTTCTGGCACAAAGACATTGTCCATGACGATTTCGCCGGTGATCGACGCACGCAGCGAAAACTTGCCTTCGATTTTCGGTGCCGACAGCCCCTTCATGCCTTTTTCAAGGATGAAACCGCGAATAACACCATCGTCATCCTTGCCCCAAACGACAAAAACATCTGCGATCGGGCTGTTGGTGATCCACATTTTGGCACCCGACAGGGTGAAACCACCATCGGTTTTGCGCGCACGGGTTTTCATGCCACCCGGATCGGAACCGTGGTCCGGCTCCGTCAGGCCAAAGCAACCAACCCATTCACCAGTTGCCAGTTTCGGCAGATATTTCTTGCGCTGCTCTTCGCTGCCATAGGCATAGATCGGATGCATCACGAGCGAGCTCTGCACCGACATTGCCGAGCGATAACCGGAATCAACGCGTTCAACTTCGCGGGCCACAAGACCATAGGCCACGTGGTTGACACCCGGTCCGCCATATTCCTCGGGGATAGTCGGGCCAAGCAGGCCAAGTTCACCCATCTCGGTCATGATTTCACGATGGAAAATCTCATGACGGTTGGCTTCCAGAACGCGGGTCTGGAGGTTTTCCTGACAATATGCACGGGCCGCATCGCGGATCATGCGTTCGTCTTCGCTCAACAGCTCTTCGAGCAGGAGCGGATCTTCCCAATGAAACGGTGCGCGGCTTGCCATTCGCCTGGTCCTTTTATGAATTTTTGTACAGAAAGCAGGGGCAGCGCCATAGAAGGGCGAGATGACGCTACCCCTGAAAAGCTTACTTGCTTATGTGATTAAGCTAGGAATTGGCAGAGCAAGTTGCAAATGATAAAAGCGACATAGGTTATGCAAAAAACTCATGAACTCGTTTCACAGCACGACAACAGGATACCCGTTTGGCCCGTCGCATTCCCAGCCTGAAGGCCCTTAGTTGCTTCGAACAAACCGCCCGGTTTGGCAGCGCATCGCGCGCCGCCGAGGAACTCTATCTGACACAAAGTGCTGTCAGCCGCCAGATACAGGGCCTTGAAACCTGGCTTGGATGCAAGCTGTTTGCCCGCGAAAAACAACGCCTTGTGCTGACGCCAGAAGGCGAAAGCTATATGCAATCCATCCGCCCAGCACTTGATCAGCTTGAAAGTGCGACACTTACCCTTTTGTCCGGCGGTTCGGAAAGCGGGGTTTTGACAGTTGCCGCGCCACCGACATTCGGATCGCGCTGCCTTATTCCATTATTGCCTGAGTTTCGCAGCAAGTTCCCTGAAATCGCCATTAACTTTATCTCGCGCATCGGCATGCCGGATTTTGATCGCGAACAAATTGATATTGCTGTTCTATTTGGCGAAGGACAGTGGTCAGAACTGGATGCCCATATCCTGCATGACGAGGAAATGGTCCCGATTTGCAGCCCACAGTTGGTTGCCGATCTCGGCCGCGCGCCAAAGGCAGAAGATTTGCGGAACTTTCCATTGCTGCATATCGCAACCCGCCCGCGCGGCTGGGCTGACTGGCTTGCGGCAAGTGACTTAAGTGACATTGACGGTGAGAACGGCCCGAAGTTCGAACATTTCACCATGGCCATGCAGGCTGCGGCTGCCGGGCTTGGCGTGGCCCTGCTACCGACCTTTGCGATTGAGGATGAACTGGCAACCGGCAGGATCATCGCCCCGTTCGGGCACCCCAAAGCCAGCCCGTTTCACTATTATGCCTGCTGCCCCAAAAGCCGCGCACGGCTTCCCAAAATACGGGCTTTCATGAACTGGCTTGACCAACTTGATAGCGTCAAAAGCCTTACGCGGGAAATTGCCATGTAAGGCAACAGGATCAGATCAGCTTGCCTTCTGATCCGTGGACAATGCACGCAATGCATTCATACCGCGACGGCGCAACACATCGGCATCATCCGGGCCATCAACGATTTCAAGCAATCGTACAGTTGCCATCAGATTACGCTGCGCGTTCGGAATTTCTTCGGGTGTCAATCGGCGCATGCCATCAACGCCGGTACGTCCGATCTGATTAAGTTTTTTCTTCAGTTCCACCACCGCCTTGGCCGCCGAACTTTGCGCCGCCAGCACATCGGAAATACGCGCCGTTTCAGCAATCGCCTCTGCCGATTTCTCGGCGGCAAGGACCTTCTCGTCGTCAAATTCCTGGGTGAAGATCGGACGGGCAAGTCCGCCACGCCCGGAACCCGGTCCCTGCGCAGCTTCGAGCTTTGGCAAAGCATCAATCACACGTTCCGGCGTTGCGCCAAACATCGTATCGGCCAAGGCCCGTGACACCCGTCGACGTGTATCAAGCAGCTTTTCACCCCAACGCCCGTCCTTGCGAATTTTGAATTCGCGGGTGATGCGGACAAATTCGGATGCATACCAGCGCGCAAGCGAGAGGATATGCGCCTCATCCTTGCCAGTACCGACACCTTGTTCGATTTCCGTCACGGTTTCGGCCAGAAGATCAATGATCAGATCGCCGGTCTCAGCAAGGTTGGTTTTTTCGATGGTTCGGTCGTCAGACTTCGTCGACAACACACGGATCAGTTTGAACAATTCGCTCGGGCGCAGCAGGCGCGACAAAACTGCAAGCAGGAACATTGGCTCGAAGCCGGGCTTGGTCTTGGAGATCGACACGAAAAGATCACGCAACCACTTCACATCATTTGCATCCAGAACCCTGATAGGTGCAGACGGGAAACGTTCGCGCAACTGAGCGATTTCTTCGCCGACTGTCAGGATTTTGCCAACTTCCGCAAAGGCGGTCATGTGCACGCGCGCCCCCAGACGGGTTGCAAGCGCGCGTTCCTGCTTTACGCCACCCTGGGATTCTGCGATCTGCTCTTCGATCGTGCGTGCACCAATCTTCCAAAGCATGCGTTCAGCAATGGCAAGCTTGGCTGTATCGCGCGTGGCCGCAGCCCGTTCAATGTCTTTCATTGCCTTCTGGAAATCAGGCCCACCGGATTCCACGACCACATTCCAGATCGGGATCAACGAAGATCGACTGATCCTGACACTTTTGTCATTCGGCTCGCCGGAGGTCAGCAAATCTTCGAACGGATCGCAGAACTGACGCATTGGTGTGGGATAGCGTTCCGGCTTAAGCGAGGCCAGACGCGGACGCAGGATCTGCAGAATGGTTTCATGCGGCAGAGGCAGCTTGGGATCGACACGGTCGCTTTCGATTGCGCGTGTGAAACGGGCAATCTCGTTGCTGTTGAGTGACTCAAACAGCTGTCCAAGCTGGGAAGCGCCAAGTTTTCCGGCGTCTTCAATCTTCATGCCGACTGTCTCCTGAAGCGTTCGAGACGATCCATCATATCGGCGTCAATTTCGCCACTGCCAAGTTTACGCAATTCGCCGGCCCAAAGCATCTGGTTGACGCGCACATCAACCCAGAACTGTTGCTCGGCGACGGCGATTTCCGATATTGGCAGAACAGGTGCAAAGCTTGCAATTTCTTCGACGGTTTCGCGTTGCTTGGAACGGTCTGTCAGGGAACGCTTTTCCCATACATCAATCAGTTCCTGCCAACCATCAAGCAACCACCAAAGATATTCGATGGTTTTACCGATATCCTTCTTCGCAAGTTCCCAATCGGTCAGAACCTTGCCAAGTTCGCTGTTCCAGCTATCGACCTCGGCTATGCGCTTCAAGGCGTGATCGCTGGTCGAACGGGTCGCGCTTACGATACGACCGGCCATAAAGCGGAAGTCGGATTGCTCGGAATTTGCCCATTCGTCGATATCCTTGGCAAACTTCTTAAGCCCGGTCGCCAAAACACGCAGCTGCCCCTGACAGCCTTCAAGATCAAGGCCAACCGGGGCAATCATTTTGCTCCATTCGCCAAGACTATCAATGATGGTGTCATTGGCGACCTTGTGCTCGGATGCAAACCGGTTAAGCGCCTTTCGAGCGCGAATCTGGCCCTCGGTGGTCATCAGTTCTTCGCGCTTCATGTCCTTGACCGCAGATCCGCCCAGCTGGCGCAGGGCCTGATGTAAAACCGCCATCTGACCAAGTTCGCGCGATGCCTTTTCATTCCAGTTCCGGCGCGTGCACACACGCGCCAACTCCACACCGCCAACGCCGGTGGCGCCGACCGCACGGCTATGTTCAAGAATAGTTTGTGGCCGGATTTCTTCAAGTTCCAGCACGCGATCAAACAGCATGCGATCATGAACCGACAGATCAAACACTTCGCGCAATGTATCAAGCGGCATTTCATAGGTGCCAAGCCCGCCCGACAGGCCCGGCAACATGATCATTTTCCGGCCAGCCTTGCCAATCGACACCCGGGCATAACGCAGGGTCTTGGTCGTAAAAGGCGTCCTGACACCACGTGCCTCAAATGTATGCGGCAAGCACAACAATGGGTCTTCCGGCACCTCATGCGGCTCAGGAGTCTTGTGGCTAACGGATTTTACGATCTTCTGCTTATTCATTATTGGCTTTGGTTAACCGGTATCGGCGCTGATGTCTAGCGGTCACCCTGATACCCCTCAAAATCAGGATTTCCAGCGTTGGGAGGCAATGCGTACGGAACGCCTTGTCATGTTATCCAAACACGTACTTAACGGTTCAAACTACCCCGACAAGTTGACAAATACATTAACAATCTTCCGCGAAATTACCATCAACAACTCGCGGCGCTAAACTGCCATTTTTCGCGCAAAGTCATCAAGTGCTTATAGCGTTTCCTCTGCCTTTTCCCAAGTTTTGACATAGGCTTTCCATTCTGCTCCGGCAGGTATCGATTCATCGATGTTCAGATACACCCGGCTGTCGATCATGATGGCCACCTCGTCGGTCTCGACCGGCGCCTTGATCATTTTATTCTGATAGGCACTTGGGTGGGGACCATGCGGGAAGCCACTTGGATGAAAAGTCGCCATACCAGCCTTGATTTCGCCTCGACTGAAAAACTCTCCGCGATGATAGAAGATGAACTCGTCTGCATCTTCGTTGGAGTGATAGAAGGGTACTCGCATGACGCCAGACTGCCCTTCCCCCACCTTCGGGATAAAGGTGCTGATCGAAAAGGTATCGGTCACAAAGGTACAGTGGGCGGCGGGCGAAGACCGGTGTCCATCTGCGTGCCGTTTTGCCAGATCACGCCAGTTCAGTTTGACCACACAAAGATCCCCTTCCCACCCGATCGCATCCAGTGGATTGAACGGATAGGTCAGGGTCGAAACATGTCCGTTGCGTTTGATATGGATTTCCCAGAAGGCGTCGTCTTGCTGCGCGATAAAGGCATCATCAATCTTTGGCAGGGTGAACAGCATGGGATCAATTGCCCCCTCCCCACTTGATGATGGGTTGGGCAGCTTGAAGGCACCTGCAGTGGCCTCCATCATCATGAATTCCGAGATTTCAGTAGGCTCGATCCGCCATGCTGTCCCACGAGGCAGAAGGATATAATCTCCGTCACGATAAGATAAGTGCCCATAATCACAGAACAATTCACCTGCACCATCATGGACGAATATCAAGGTGTCCCCGTCAGCATTGCGCGCCAGTGCGTGCATTTTGCCTTCGGTTTTCCAATAGCGAAGTTCCATCCGCTCATTATGTAAAACCCGACGCGCCTGAAGCGGACAGGCAGGCCCTGGCGAGAGCTTCGCAAGGGAAAATGCGCGTGGTCGCAAAGGGCCTTCAAACGTTGCCCATCCTGCGGGAGGATGACGGTGATAGATTTGCGCGGCGGGGCCTTGAAAACCGGCACGACCAACTTCGCGCTGATAGGTTTTGCGACCGCCCTGCCCGTCCGGGCGCGAGACACACTCACCTTCACTGTTGGGAAGCCTGATCCAGCTCGTCATTTTATCCTCCCATATCGTTTTATTGGGTAACTGTGCACATCACTAACGTGCACGCCCCCTATCTAGCGATATGAGAAAGAAGCACTTGATTTTCAAGCAATACGAATTGAAGACGCAAAATCACTGAGCATCTTTATGCATTCGCAAAATCAACCTATGATGGCACCACAATTATTCAAAGACACTGCGCATATCAGGGACCGAAAACGATGTCAGATCATGATACTCAGCAGGCCATTTTCCTGGGGCAGGGCAAGGGCCGCAGCTATGACATGGGTCGTATCAAGGCCAATTTTAAGGCGGATGGTCAGGAAACAGCCAATCAGTATTCCATCTCCGAATGGTGGATGGAGCCCAACACCAAAGGTATCGGCGCGCATGCCCATGATGACGGGAACGAGATTTTCTATGTGTTGGAAGGCACAATGAGCTTTCTGATCGGCGAGAACTGGCAGGACGCAGAAAAAGGCAGCTTTATCTATGTTCCGGCAGGCTTGCAGCACGATTTCGAGAACCGCGGCACAGAAAAGGCGGGGGTGCTAAATATCTTCGCGCCAGGCGCATTTGAAGAAAATATGCCCAAGATCGTTGAATGGTTCAAAGAGAACCCACCGCAGGATGCGGTGTGAAACCATCCGGTGTCGCGGAGCCGCATCAGGGTGCGCTTCGTTTTTATGATCATGGAAGGTAAATGGTGCGCCCGACAGGATTCGAACCTGTGGCCCCCAGATTAGGAATCTGGTGCTCTATCCTGCTGAGCTACGGGCGCACTGCTTGGAAGCCGCTTTCCATTAGCAGTAAATCCGGTGGTGATCAATCCGCGAGGGTACGGATTTTACCATATCGCCGGACCCAACCCGTGCCTAAAAGCAAATCAGCCGAGGATGCGATCACCCTCGGCTGATTGAAATCTTTATGAATGATCGCCTTAGTCGAACAGGCGCTCAATCGGGAAGGAATAGGTCAGAGACAGGATTTCCGTACCCGGGTTCTCGTCACCGATGCTGGCGTTCGAGATGTGCGAGATACCAAGGCTCAGACGTTCATGGCTGTCAAAGCGGAAGCCGAGCTCAAGACCCGAACGGAATTCGATCCAGTGACCAAGATCTTCGCCATTGCCCTGATGATATGCACCAACCGAGGTATAGACGCTGGAAACGAAATGATCGCCCCACAAAACGTCAACCGCAAGACCGCCATAACCGTGAACGGCACCTTCGGAGGTCACCATCACACCGCCGATCGGGCGGGTCACATCAAACATCGCGTGCTGGGCACGGTAGTTCAGACGAAACTCGGCTGCTTCTTCATCTTGCGTGATGTCGACCATACCGGTCGAAAATTCCAACAGCCCGGAATCGTTATCATTTCCAAGAATTTGCTGCGCGTGCGCCGTGCTCCAGAAACCGAACAGAACGCAAACTGCAAGCAGTTTCCCCAAAACCAACTTCATTAACCAAGTCCCCACTAGATCAATCGGTAAGCTATACTAACCGACAGTTTTCTAAACTCAACAACACAATGCTGTTTGTACGTTAATTTTACACGAACTTTTTGCCATCAAACCGGTTTGTTGACCGCACCAGTTCCCGGATGATGCCGGGCTCGCTGACCGCATGCCCGGCATCATCAACAATGACCAACTCCGAGCCCTCCCAGGCATTGTGAAGAGCAAGTGCTGAAACCGGCGGACAGACGACGTCATATCGCCCCTGCACGATGACAATCGGCAGATGGGAAATGCGATCCACATTCCCGATCAACTGGTCGTCTTCAAAGAAGCAACGATGGACAAAGTAATGGTGTTCAAGCTTGGCCAGTGCCAAGGCGATCTGATCACCTTCAAAATCTTCGACCAGTCCGTCATCGGGCAAAAGTGTACAGCATGTCGCCTCATAGGCAGACCAGACACGTGCAGCCTCAATGGCGGCCTCTTCGCCGTCCTTGCCAGCAAAAATATCGGCGTAGCGGTCAAGAAGCGGCTGGAATCCCGGATTTTTGCCAAAACCGGCAGCATCAAGGAAGCGGCGTTCTGCCTCGGGGAAGAACCTTCCCATACCTTCCATGAACCATTTGATTTCAGACGTCGTGCCAAGAAAAATGCCACGCAGGACAAATCCGGTAACGCGATCCGGGCAGGCTTGACCATAAGCAAGTGCCAACGTGGAGCCCCAGGAACCACCAAACACCAGCCAGCGGTCAACACCACGCGCTTCGCGTAGGGCTTCGATATCGTCGATCAGATGGTCAGTGGTGTTGTTTTCAAGGCTTCCGAACGGGCGTGATTTGCCCGCTCCGCGCTGATCAAACAGAACGACACGGTACTTTTCCGGATCAAAAAACCGACGACTGTTGGGTGAAATGCCGGCCCCAGGGCCGCCATGCAGGAAGATGACCGGTATACCTGCCGGATTGCCGGTTTCTTCCCAATAGATTTCGTGACCATCGTCACGCGACAGCCATCCTGATTGATGGGGCGAAATTTCGGGGTAGAGCACGCGAAGGACCTCTTTGATTTGATACCAACAAGTCGACTTGGCCGGTGGTGGCGCAGGCAAGAAGTCTCATGAACCGGACCAAAAGAACAAGCCCCAATTGCGACGGACTGCCTATCCCGGCTAACGGGATAGGCATAGCCACAATGGCTCCTGCACTGCGATGTATGGCCCGCCGCGACTTTCGACCATACCGCGCACCCGAACCTTTTGCCCGATCCAGTCGTTCATGGTGCTCTGGAAATCTTCGTCTTGCGCAAAGGCGTCACGTATCGTGGCATCCAACGCGATAGTTAAATCTTCACGCCAGTGTGCCCCAAAATTCAGATAACTGCGCCATTCCTGATGCTCAATGCTCCTGATTTCACCATCAATCACGGCAAACCTGCCAATTGCGTCTCTTGCCGTTGGTGTTGCTTCGGAATCCTCCCGGTCGGCGACACCATAATAGGCCGTGTCCGGATCACGAGCTGACCACATCCCGGTTCGGCCTTTGATTGCACCATCTTCTGCACGGATCAGATCATCAACATTCTGCCCGGTTTCAGGCAAAAGCATCGCCAGACCATCCTTGAGTAACACCGCACGCCAGTCGCCAACATTTTCACTATCAATGCGAACCGATGTGCGACCAAGAAAATCAGGCTGATCGGAAAGGGCTTTGACAGTAACCTTTTGGGCACTGAGTTCCAGCAGCCTTTCTCTTGCCGCGCCCTCATAGTCCGGGACAAACGCGATATCTGCCAATCGGAACAATTTGTTCGGGACTTGAGATGCAGTTAACCCGTCGATCGCATCAATGCCAAGGAACACATTGCGCCATACTTGACCAGGCTCGGACACTGTCGCATCCACGGCCTCAGTAGTATCGCTTCCGCATCGCCAATCATTGGCCACTGCAGGCAGGCTTGCGGCGATAAAGAGGCCAACGAGGACCAACCACAGAGCGCTCGCGCGCGCTGATGGCAAGCTGGCCCAAAAATTTCCCCATTTTCGATGCCATATAGGGGATAGCGAAAAGATTGAATGATCAGGAAACACGCGCTACCAATTCCCGGTTGGTTTCGCAAATACAATTCGCGACAGCTTACGCGGCCAAAGGACACGAGGAAAGATATCAATGGGCTGGCTGAATTTCCGTTCACATAAACACCTTGCCGGCGTGCTTGCAGCAATTGCGCTGAGCACAGCAGTTGCCGGATGTTCGACAAACCGGGCAACCGGTGAAGACAGCTTTACGGCCTTCATGTCGCCCGAGCAGGAAAAACAGATCGGCTCGCAGGAACATCCGAAAATGGTCAAGGAATTCGGTGGCGAATACACCGAAAAGGACCTGCAGGCCTACGTAACCGAAGTCGGTGAAAAACTTGTCGCGGTGTCAGAAACCCCGAATGAGAAATTCACCTTCACAGTGCTGGATTCCCCGGTTGTCAACGCCTTTGCCCTGCCCGGTGGTTATGTCTATATCACGCGTGGTCTGGCCGCCCTTGCCACCAACGAAGCCGAACTGGCCGGTGTTGTTGCCCATGAAATCGGGCATGTGGTTGCCCGTCACTCTGCCCAGCGTTACAGCCGCGGCGTTCTGACTCAGCTTCTCGCTGGCGGGCTTGCAGTTGCAATTGGTAACGGGGCCGGCGAGCTGATTGGCCAAGGGGCGAACGCCTATCTTAAGGCCTTCTCGCGCGAGCATGAATTCGAGGCCGACATGCTTGGCATTCGATACATGACCAAGGCCGGATATGACCCGAAGGCCATGGCATCTTTCCTCAAGAAGTTGCGGGCCCATTCGCGCTTGCAGGCGAAACTCGCCGGGCGTTCGCCAGATGATGTTGACCAGTATGACTTCATGGCAACCCATCCACGCACCCTTGACCGTATCGAGCAGGCCCGTCAAAGCGCCAATGTCACCACAGTAGCCAACCCGGAACTTGGAGCCGTGCCCTATATGACGGCAATTGACGGCATTCTATATGGCGACGGCCCCGATCAGGGGTATGTCCGCGGACAGGAATTTGTTCATGTGCCGTTGAATTTCAGATTTGAAGTTCCTGATGGCTTCACGATGACCAACCAGCCGACAGCCGTTATCGCCCGGGATAACAAAGGTGCGCAGATCATTTTCGAGGGGGCGCCAGGCGCCAAGGACATGCGTCTTGATCACTACCTTCAGAACGGGTTCTCAAAGCAGATTGCCATTCGCAATATCGAGATGCTGGATATCGAAGGCCAGGAAGCCGCCACCGGCAGTGCGGATATATCGCTGCGCTCTGGACCGGCACGTCTGCGGGTGGTCGTGATCCGTCACGGCAACTCCGCCTATCAATTCCTGTTTGTTACGCCGCTTGACCAGGCCGATAGCTATAACCTGCCATTGCGTCGCACGACCTATAGCTTCCGCCCACTTACCGATCGGGAAAAGAAGATTTACACCCCGCTTCGGATCAAGGTGCGGGCAGTTAACCCGGAATATGATCTGCAAACCTTTATCGACGATATGGAAGTCGACAAGGCACCGGCGGAAACCTTTGCCATAATCAATGGCCTTGGCAGCGGTCAGTCCCCGACAGTTGGATCACTGGTAAAAGTGGTTAAACACTAAAACAGTAACCAGAACATCTACCCAAACAAGAAAAGGCAGCATTTTCGTGCTGCCTTTTCTTTTTTTCAGACCGACCTGTATCTGTTTAGCTACTGGTAAGCTGCTCGATGATCGCACCCTGACCGTCAAGGGCTGCTGCGATCAAATAGCCACCTCGTCCCGCCCCGCCGTCCAGCGACAGGGTAAATTCACGTTCCTGCAAACCAGCTTGCCCCTGAGACGCCCCCCGGACAATCCGCGCGCAGTCGTAATAACGTTCGGTAATGGCTTCAAACATAGATCCGCCCCACCAGAAAGTATCGGTCTGACCGGTGAGTGGCCGCGATCCATCAAGTCCGGTATGGACAAAGATCAGACGCCCATCCGTTGAATAGGCAGCATGTTTAAGATCCGACAGCAACGCGTTGTGGCCGCTATGGCGTCGCACGGCATCGGCAAATGCCGATGTCCACTGTGAAATCGCATGTGCGCCCTGATACATGGTCCTTTGGACATTGGCTGGATCAAAGCCATAGGCCTGCACCGTTCCGGCAATGCCGCGGGTTAGCATCCAGTCAAATACTTCTCCGGGGTTCGGGGCAAACTGGATCTGCTGTAACTTGGACAGCATTTCTTCGGCCGCACCGCGCAGGAAGGCGATATCAGCGATATCAACGCCGTCTCTGGCGATGAAAAAGCGACGAAACAGTAACAATTCATTGATGGTGGCAATGACGTTTTCTGCGGTGCCATCGCCCCAGTAATTGCCAAGATAGACGAGCTTGTCACCCGGCTTGATGCGTTGCGCAAGTTTCTGATGAACAGCACTTAATGCGCCTTGGTCACCATTGATTGCACCAACGACCCAGATTCGCTCAGCCGGCTTGATTGGCGCCAGAACTGTACTCATCGCTGTAACCTGCCCAAAACAAAAATAAAACCGGCCCAAGCGTATCGTGCGGGCCGGTTTTTATAAATAGTTGTCTGAAGGGGCCTTCGCAATCAGGCTGCCTTCTGCAAAAGCTTTTCAAGCTTACCTGACGCCTTGTCCTTGTCGATTTTTTCAATCGCAGCCAGTTCGTCCACGAGGCGCTCAAAGGCAGCTTCATAAATCTGACGTTCAGAGAAGGACTGTTCCGGCTGGGTCGCGCTGCGGTGAAGGTCGCGCACGACTTCAGCGATCGAAACCGGGTCACCTGAATTGATCTTCGCTTCATATTCCTGCGCGCGGCGGGACCACATGGTACGTTTAACGCGCGCGCGGCCCTTAAGGGTAATCAGCGCGGAGTCCATCTGCTTTTTCGAGGAAAGCTTGCGCAGACCGGAGTTGCCAACCTTGTTCACCGGCACGCGCAAGGTCATGCGGCTCGATTCAAAGGTAATCACATAAAGGCGTAATTCCTGCCCCGCAATTTCCTGGGTTTCCAGGCCATCGACACAGCCAACACCATGTGCGGGGTAAACAACGTAATCGCCAACAGCAAACGGCAACTTATCCGACATCAAGCATCCTTCCGGCCCAATCAGGCCTGGTCATTCAACTGCAACACTACAGAACCAGCGACGCAAAGAGCTTCACGCGACCAAGCTTTTTGGCAAAGTCGCGGTTCAGACAGGGAATTCAAATACGGAAATCCGACATTTCGGAACGAGCCTGTCGAGCCCTTAGCGCGAATTGTGGACAATAACACAACACGTCATCAGTTTACAGGTATTTTCCCGGCGACCCGTTCAATGCAGCCATGCGCGAAACCCACTGGCGCGAACCAGTGGGTCAAAAATCGCATGTAATATCCGTGGGTTAGCCCAGGAATCAATCGCCAGTTCCGGGTGCTTCGGACAGCATTTCTGTTTTGCCCGATTTGCCGTTCCATTCATCCGCATCCGCAGGCGCGTCGCCTTTGCGGGTGATATTCGGCCAAACTTCTGCGAATTTACGGTTGATCTCCAACCAGTTATCCAGATTCGGCTCGGTATCGGGAATAATCGCTTCGGCAGGGCATTCCGGTTCGCAGACGCCGCAATCAATGCATTCATCAGGGTGAATCACCAGAAAGTTTTCACCTTCATAGAAGCAATCGACGGGGCAAACCTCGACGCAGTCCTGATACTTACACTTGATGCAGTTTTCTGTCACCACATAGGTCATGGTGTAACTCCGTACAGGTTGCGGGGCCAGATTGCGGCTGCACCCGCTTTCGGCCGTGTTCTCTCTCGGGAATTGGGTTATCACGCACTGCTGTTGTGTGCAACTCCAATAAAACCCTAATTTTTTGCGTAGTATAATGTCTGTTTGGCACTGACCTGACGCTTAGAACACAAATCGATTGGGTCCGAGCCGGCTGCAGTGCAGCGCAGACCATACAGATTTCTCGTGGCTTTTCCAGTTCCTAAATGCCGCCGAGAATTGCTTTTGGCACCGCAAAGCCATAGTCTGCTTTGAAGGGGTTAAAACACACGAAATGGCGGGGTTTGGTTTGCCAGAAAAAGGCCTTGATCAACAACGGCTTAGATGGCGCGATCGCTTGTCTGTCAGACAGGCGAGGATTGCGGTCGGGCTTACTTTGCTGATCGGCCTGATGTTTAGTGGCATTCAGATTATCTGGGATCTGCGCGAAGAACAGAACCTGATCGATCGCACAGTCAACCAGGTTCTCGCGACCTTACGCGAATCTGCTACCCAGGCCGCCTACGGTCTTGATGAAACACTGGCCGCGCGCGTCGTTTCCGGCATTTTCGAATATGAGCCTGTCTATGAGGCTGAACTTCGTGACAATTTCGACAATGTCCTTGCCCGGAAGACCGAACAACCGATCAGCTCGAACCGCACCTTCCTGACCCAGATCATGTTCGGGGAAAACCAGGAATACGAAATCCAGCTCAACACTGACGGACCAAATGGGTTGGTTGGTCACCTGAGTGTGAAAATCGATACAGACCTGATCGCCGACGGTTTCCTGAACCGCGCATCGCGTATCCTTTTGTCGGGTGTCATGCGCAACTTGTTGCTTGGTCTGGTTCTGATGGCATTTTTCTATACCACACTGACCAAGCCTCTTCTGGGCATTGCAGCACAACTGCGCAACATCGATCCCGAAAAACCGGACTCTGCGGCCATCGACATTCCGGCCAACCATGCGCGGAACGAACTGGGCCTGATCCTGCAAACGACGCGTGGGCTGATGGAGCGCGTTTCCTCCACACTCGAAAGATTGCTGGAAACCCAGCAAAAAGTACGCGATCGCGAAAGTCGTCTGAGCGCCATTGTCCAGAACGTTGCCGATGGCATTATGACCATCACGCCGAACGGTCACATCGTCGAATATAATGCGGCGACCAAAGAGATCCTTGGCATGATGCGTGATGAATCCCCAAAGGGCCGGACGCTTCATGAATTCCTGATGCCCCGTGCCATCCCCCTTCTTGAACACAGTCTTGAAGAACTGGCAGCGCAAGCACCCAGCGGCGAAACAGTCGAAAAGCGCTTCACGCTGCCAATTATTCGCGCCGATCAGAAGGAAATTGATATATCGATTGCCTTGCGCCTGATCCCCGACAGCGCCACACCACTGATGACGGCAGTAATCAACGACATTACCGTACGCAAGCGCTACGAGGAGCAACTGGTCTACATGGCCAATCATGACACGCTGACCAACCTGCCCAACCGCAGCATGCTTGAAAACAGCCTGTCAAAAGCCTTGCAAAACCATAAAGACAATGCGGCCGAACGAGTTGGTGCAACCGCGATCCTGTTTATCGACCTTGACCGTTTCAAGCTCATCAATGACAGCCTTGGACATGATGTTGGCGACCTTTTGCTCAAGGCGGTTGCGCTTAGACTTCAAAAAGTCATTGGACGTCAGGAGATCGTCGGTCGATTGGGCGGTGACGAGTTCCTGATCATTATTCCTGACCTCAAGGAAACACAGGATGCCGTCATCTTGTCGCAAGCCGTGCTGGATGCTCTAGCGCCAGCCTTTGACATCAAGGGACGTGTATTGTTCGTTACGCCATCCATCGGGATTGCTCTTTATCCATCAGATGGCGAAGATTTCCCGGCCCTGATGCGCAATGCCGACACGGCGATGTATAGCGCGAAATCCAGTGGTGGCGGCACCTATCACTTCTTCACCAAGACCATGAACGAAAGTGCCATGGCGCGTCTCGTGATTGAAAATGATCTGCGCGAGGCATTGGTAAAGGATGAGTTCGAGCTGCATTACCAGCCCAAGGTCGACTTGCGGACCAATCGGGTCTGCGGGCTCGAAGCCCTGATCCGCTGGAAGCAGCCCGGCCGGGGATATATATCGCCCATGCAGTTCATCCCCGTTGCCGAGGAAACAGGACTAATAGGCAAGATAGGCGAATGGGTTTTCCGCGAAGTCTGCCGACAGATTGCTGAGTGGGATGCGCAATCAATTCCGGCAACGCCGATTGCCGTTAACCTGTCCCCCCGCCAACTGATCGAAGGCCGGATCACCGAAACCGTTTCACGTATTCTTTCAGAGACCGGTACACCAGCCGCCCGGATCGTTCTGGAAGTTACAGAAACGGCGATGATGCAGGACATCAAGAAGTCCACGACAATCCTCGAAGAACTGCGCCATTTGGGCCTGAAAATAGCGGTCGATGATTTTGGTACAGGTTATTCGTCGCTGGCCTATCTAAAACGCCTGCCGATCAACACCATCAAAATTGACCGTTCCTTTGTCAGGGATGTCACCATTGATACAGATGATGCCGCAATTACCCGCACTATCATTGCGATGGGTCACAACCTTGGTCTCAAGGTCGTGGCAGAAGGTGTGGAAACAAACGAACAGATGCAATTCCTTAGAGAATGCAATTGTGACGAAGTCCAGGGCTTCCTGATTGCAACACCCCTGCCACCCGGTGAGGTTGTCGAATTTGTTCGACGCCCTGCCGTCGATATTGAAACCGAACTTTAGCCCCGCCGGGCTATTACATTTATATCGGCCCCGGCTGAGCCCCGCATAATCGAGAAGAAGATGCCAAACACAAAATCCGTTTTGCTCGTTGATGACAGCAAGTTCGCCCGCCTTCTGGTCAAGGCGTTCATTTCCAGCAACTTCGCAGATTGGCAAATTGATGAGGCCGAAGACGCCAACAAGGCGCTCGAGATGGTCGAAGCCAAGACCTATGACTACATGCTGGTTGATTTCAACATGCCGGGTATGGACGGGCTCGAACTAGGTGAAAAGTTGCGCGGGCGCTTTCCTGAGGCTGTAATCGCCCTTCTGACTGCCAATATTCAACAGGAAATCCAGAACAAGGCCGAACGCCTCGGACTTGATTTCATTCCAAAGCCCCCAACCGAAGACAAGATTCGCGACTACATCGCGTCGCGGGAAGCAACCCGATGATCGAACTCACCGAACTTGAACATGATACGATCAGTGAACTGATCAATATTGGTGTCGGACGTGCCGCGTCGTCGCTCTCGGAAATGGTCGAGCAACCTGTCGAACTGACGGTACCTGCAATATCATTTGTTGAACGCTTCTCTGACAGCGAGCTTGCCAATGCGCCGACAGAGGTTGTCTCTGCCGTCAGTCAAAGCTTCCACGGTCCCTTCACCGGCGAGGCCATGCTGGTCTTTCCAGAGGTTCGCAGTCTGGAACTTGTTCGTAGCCTTCTGAAAGTTGACGTGCCGCTGGATACGCTGACCGATTTGGAGCAGGAAGCTTTGATGGAGGTTGGCAACATCATCCTCAATGCCTGTCTTGGCAGCATTTCAAATGTATTGGGCGAACCGATAAATTGCTCCATGCCGACATTCCGAAAACGTGAAACCCGGGCGTTGCTTGACGATGATGAGACGGAAGGCAGCGAAGGAACAAATCCCGTTCTGATGATTTTGCATGTACAATTCATGCTGCGTCAGAACGATATTGATGGCTACGTCCTGTTCGTCATGGACCTTGAATCCATCCAGATGTTGCGTGAATTGGTGCGGCGTTTTTTGGCCAACTCCCTTGAGTAACCGGTGGGGTGAATGACAAAACTGCAATCCGAAAAAAAGAGCCCTTCACCGTCCTTTGATCTGAACCGTGACAGTGATGCTGCCGATCTTTTCGCAGCTTTACTTGATACGGCAGACACCGGTCTGATTGCGCTTGCCCCGGATGGCACGATTTGTCATTGGAACCAATGGATGCAAAGCCGATCTGGCAAGGATGCTGACCAGGTGATGGGCAAGGCCTTGCAAGATGTGTTTCCGGATACGAAGCTTGGCCGTGTCAGTCTGGCGATTGAAGATTGCCTTAAATTCGGCATGCCTGCGGTGATTTCGCCGTCCCTTAATCAGGGGGCCTTGCCGCTCCGGCCCTTGCCACAGTTCGCTGCCAGTTTTGATCGCATGGAGCAGTCCATACGCGTTCATCCAATCAAGACCAAGCGCAATGGCACTTTGTGCTCCCTGATCATCCGCGATGTCACACTTGCTGTGCAACGCGACCGGCTTTTACGCCAACAGGCTGCTGAACTGGCCGACCTTGTCACGCAAACCAAACGTAGCGAAGGCCGTACACGCGCCATCCTGCAAAATACCGTTGATGCCATTCTTGTCGCTTCTGATGATGGCAGTATCGAACCGCTCAATGCGCGCGCGCAGGAACTTTGTGGCCCGACCGGCGATCCGGAACTGCGCAACATCATCCGCTTTCTGTTGCCTGACAGCGAACATACTCCGCTGACACCGCCACCGCCCAACCGTCTGTTGACCGACCTTGGCACCGGCGTGATCGAGGTCCTGGCCTCCACGCTTAGTGGGCGCAATGTCCCGCTTGAAGTCGCGATCAGCCATTTTTCCGCCGATCAGCGCTACCATTATATCATCACGCTGCGCGACATTTCCCAACGCAAACGCCACGAAAAGGAAATCCAGCGCACCATGCAGGAGCTTGAGCGCTCCAACGCAGAGCTTGAGCAATTCGCCTACGCTGCCTCACATGACTTGCAGGAACCGCTTCGCATGGTTTCAAGCTATACCCAGTTATTGGCACGCCGCTATGAAGGTCAGCTTGATGACACCGCAGATGAGTTCATTCATTACGCGGTTGATGGTACCCAGCGCATGCAGCGGATGATTGACGATCTTTTGACCCTGTCGCGCGTTGGTCGCCATGGCAAACCATTCAATCCAGTGCCGCTCGATAGCCTGTTTGATGCCATTGTCACCAACTTCAAGCGTGCCGGATCGGCCCCGGAAGGCAACATTATTCGCGAGGGCATTTTGCCGACTGTTATGGGCGATGCCAGCCAACTCTTGCTGCTATTCCAGAACCTTGTGTCAAACGGGCTTAAATACAGCGACCCGACGGATGGGCAGGTTCGTATTTTTGCATCAGAAACGCCGGACAGTTATCGGATTTTTGTCGCCGATAACGGGATTGGCATCGATCCGCAATATCACGAAACGATCTTTGAGGTTTTCAAACGTTTGCATGGTTATGGGGATTATGCCGGAACGGGCATTGGCCTTGCGATCTGCAAAAAGATTGTTGATCGCCATGGTGGTAGCATTGATGTCACCAGCGAACCCGGTGAAGGCAGTACCTTCTGTGTGGAGCTTCCAAAAGAATTGCCGATTGTCGCCGCTGGTGAAAGCATGTAGCTTTCAGTTTACGTAAGCGTAAAGATGATTGAGCCACCATGAACGACAGCTACACCATCACCGACCTTGCCCGCGAATTCGAAGTCACCACCCGAACCATCCGGTTTTACGAGGATCAGGAACTGATCTCGCCCGAACGGCAAGGTCAGACCCGGATCTATAGCCAGCGTGACCGTGTACGCCTGCGCCTTATCATGCGCGGAAAGCGGCTTGGTTTTTCGCTAAAGGAAATTCGCGATCTTCTTGATCTCTACGATGGCGACCGCAGCGAGATCACCCAGCTGACCACGTTGGTCGACAAGGTCAATGAACGGCGCGAGACACTCCGCAAACAGCGCGAAGACATTGACGCGACCCTTGATGAGCTCGATAAGCTCGAAGAAACCTGTCAGGAAGAATTGTCGCGCAAGAAGACTGGCTGACAGCCTTGGCTTTGACCGCCATTATGGCCCTGGATTTGTGGTTTCCTGTACTTTGGCCAGACGGGCCTCGGACGGACGCGACAGGATAAAGCAGCTGACCGGGATGGCGACCAGAAGCTGGATCATCACCACCCAGCGGTTCTCAATCAACACCAGCGACGCCGTAATCACCACAAGAAACGCAACCATTGCCAGGGTCTTGGCACGACGGCTGATCACACCATAGTCGTTCCATTGACGGATCGACGTTCCAAAACGCGGGTGATTGCATATCCAGTCATGTAACCGCGGCGATCCCTTGGCAAAAAGCCAAGCCGCCAACAGCATGAAAGGCGTGGTTGGCAGAAGCGGCAGAAAAATACCGATCACGCCAAGACCAACCGAAAGCCACCCAAGGGCCAGATAGATATGCGAAAGGCGCAGCATTGATTTCCTGTTTACAGTCGGTCCCGCCCCTGACAGGTTAGACCAAGGTAATGTAGGCACAGAAATTCGTAAATTCAATCAATAGCCAACCGTTATACCCAGTTAACTGATCAACTTGAAACGCTCGAAAATCTGCACGGTTTCCCATGCTTGAAATTGAAAATGGCCTCTATCTGGATGAACGCCATCTGAACTTTCAGTTTGTTCGTGCCTCTGGCCCGGGCGGGCAGAACGTCAATAAGGTATCCAGTGCCGTTCAAATGCGTGTGCGCATTGATGACCTGACCGAGTTGCCACTGCGCGTACGCAATCGCCTGCGCGAACTTGCTGGCAGCAAGCTGACCAATGACGGTGAAATTGTCTTTGACGCCCAGCGCCATCGCACACAGGAACGCAACAAACAGGATGCGATTGACCGTTTCCTGGCTTTGCTGCGCAAGGCAGCCGAGCGCAAAAAATACCGTGTCAAAACCCGCCCCAGCCTGTCGGCCAAACGCAAACGCGTGGATTCCAAAAAGAAACGTGGCGACACCAAAAAGATGCGGCAGAAGCCATCATATTAAATGAACATATTTGTTTATTTAATATGGCTCCCTAGCCAAGCGGGCATTTCTGAATCCAGTCTTCCATGAGGGCTGCGATCTCCACAGTGTCGAGACCATTTTCCGACAGGCTGCGCCATGTCGAAAATTGTACCGCATGATGCACAACGGACTGACAGAGCACGCTTCGCTGCCGTATGGCTGGTAAATGACTGAGAATATCATGTTGCATGGTTAGAAGCTGCTGATCGAAGTTGGCCAGCAGCCCCGCCAATTCAGGCAACTTGTCGCGATCCGAAAGCAAGGCAGACCAAAGCAGCGCCTTTTCGCTATAGTAGCTGTAAAGCATACTCAGAATTGCGATTGGCCAGTTTTCAGGTGCCACATCATTGCGCCAGTCATTTGGGTCCGGCATCGGGTTTTCAGACGCAAAGTGTTTTACCACCCCGGCCATCAGGTCCGTTTCCGCGGGGAAATGGCGATAGACCGTCAAACGTTGAACAGATGCCCGTAAGGCTACCGCGCTGATGGTCGTTGCTGCCGGACCAACCGAACAATACAGTTCCTGCGCGGCATCAATAATCCGCTGATGGGTTTCCCGCTCCTTGCTTGCACGTTTGGTCTTATTGTACGCTCTTGCCATTAACGCCCCACCACCTTTGTTCAACATTAATCCCAATACCCGATCTTCACTATGATCATAGCACAGCTGCCAATTTCAAGTAACACATTAGTTCATTGAAATTATCAGTGCGCTCCTTGGCCCACTTGCTTGGCATACCCCCAGCCTTACCTGAAAGGCCGCAAAATGACCCCTGATTGGAACCATATCTGCAGTGCCGAACGTCCAATCAATTGCGGTTGGGCCGGGACATATCGTGTGCGCTATTCCGAAATTGGCAATAACGGAAAGGTTATGCTCCCAGCCCTTGCAGATTACATGCAGGATGCAGCTGGCTGGGGGGCACGCATCCTGAAACTGGCCTATGACGACACGGTTGATCAGGGAATTGCCTGGGTATTGGCGCGCATGGTCATTCATATCCGCGACTATCCCGGTAATGGCGAAGACATTCTGGTTGAAACCTGGCCATCGGGTGTCTCGCGCCGGGTTGCAACGCGTGACTTCCGCCTTACCAATAACAAGGGCGAGGTCATCGGTGTCGCACAAAGTTTCTGGGTGATGTTTGACCTGACAACCCGTCGTGCGGCGCAATGGCCCGATTGGATCGAAGAACGCCTGCCTGATCCCCCCGGCCCCAAACTGATCGAACCGCCTTTACGCCCGCCATTCACCAAGGCCCCCTTACCAACCGTCGACAACATCAAGGCCCGGCCATCGGATCTGGACCTTTACGGGCATGTTAACAATGTGCGTTTGATGCAATGGGTGATGGGTATCGCGGGCCAAGATGGTCGGCCGGATTTTCATCCCGAAAGCCTAGATATTCAGTTCCGTACCGAATGCCGTGTGCATGAACATGTTGCCATCCGTCACACAGATGGCTTTGCCGCCATCACCCGCAAAGAGGATGGCACCGATCTGGTCCGCGCCCATATCGTTCCGTTCAACCAGACTGCCCTAGCTTAACGCCTAGCGGCCATCCATCATGGCATCAAACAGATCGGCAATCGGTTTAAAGCTTTTGCGGTGATGGACAGTGGGGCCGACTTCGCCCAACCCGGCCATGTGTTTCTTGACCCCATATCCCGCATTGCCTTCCCAACCAAAAAACGGGTAGCGTACCGCAAGGCGGGCCATGGCGCGGTCACGTACGACCTTGGCGACAATTGACGCTGCGGCAATAGACAGCGACTTGCTGTCGCCCTTAACAACCGTTTCAACAGCGCATGACAAACCGGGATCCCGATTACCATCGACCAGCGCCTGATCCGGCAAATCATCAAGGCGATTAACAGCACGACGCATGGCGACATATGTCGCCTGCAAAATATTGATCTGATCAATTTCGCGTACAGATGCCGCACCAATGCCGACCTCGGCACAGCTCATGATAACTTCGTAAAGCCGGTCACGCTTCTTGGCCGATAGCTTTTTGGAATCATTGAGCTCCGACACCAGTTCCACCGGCAGTCGGTCATCGCGCGGCAGGATGACGGCGGCAGCAACCACCGGCCCCGCCAATGGCCCACGACCAACTTCGTCGATCCCGGCAATTCGCCCGTGATACTGATCTTCAATGGCAAAATCTGGCATGCTGTATGGCGTCCCTCTCTGCTATTTGTCTTAGCAAGTCCCAAAGCTTCGGACAACAAACGAGAAGCGATAATCTAATCGGGATTTTCCATACAGCCACGAAGAACTTGATAATCTTCCAGTGTCATCGCATGACGCAAATAGCCGTCAATCACCCTGTCAGCCGTCATGCCCAGTTTTTCCGCGAGCTTTCGTGAGGCCATATTGCGTTCATCGATATCAGCAACAATGGATGGAAGTTCGATACGAGAAAACGCGTGATCAATGATTGCCGATGCGGCTTCGCTGGCAATGCCCTGCCCCCAGTAATCGGGATGCAGGCGCCAACCAATTTCGATCTCGGGCCCTGTGCCATCCTCGGGGATCAGCAATATCCATCCCAGAAAGTGATCAGGCTTGGTCTTGGCAAAGATCGACCAGTAACCAAGGCCATTTCCATAATCCTGTTCGATACGCGCCTTGATGAATGCCTTGTGCTGAACCGGGTCATCCCATGGGCCGCGAATGAAATCGACAACGCCCCGCGCTCTGTCCATCGCAAGGCAGGCGTCAAAATCGTCCATTGTCCGTGGACGCAGAATGAGGCGCTCGGTTTCAAAAATCATCGGAATATGGGATCACCATGGTTACGCTATCGACACCATAACAAAAAAACGGCACCGGTTCCCCGGTGCCGCCTGATCTTGTCAAAGGTCCTGACCCTTTCAGGTTTCCTTTTCCTCATATTCTTCGCTGGGGTCATAGCCCTCTGGCCCGATCGGGTCAAAGGTGGCCCAGCCTTCATTCTGATTGCTTGGTGGCAGATCCTTGTTCGGATCAACATTCAGCAGCATGTAGGCCTTGGCAATCAGATTGGCCGTGATCGGCGCAGTCAGGAAGATGAACAGCGTAATCAGCAACTCATGAATGGTGAAATGCCCGCGCTCGACCCAGAAGAACAGCATGGACGCGATCAGCACGCCACCAAGACCAACCGTGCTCGCCTTGGTCGGTGCATGCAGACGCGGCAAAAGATCGCGCAGCTTGATCATCCCGAACGACCCAACCAGCAGAAACACCCCGCCAATCACGATCAGAAGCGAAATAATGAGTTCAACAACAAACGGCATTGTAACGCTCCCTTATTCGATTATGTCGCCGCGCAAGACGAACTTGCAATAGGCCACGGTTGAGACAAACCCGAACATCGCAAACAGCAATGCCCCTTCGAAATACATCGCGGTTGCCTTGCCAATCCCATACAGAACCAGAAGGGCGATACCGTTGATCGCCATGGTATCGACGGCCAAGACACGGTCTGCCGTGGTCGGCCCGACGGTCAGGCGATACAGGTTCATCAAAAGTGCCAGCGCCACACAGACGAAGCCGAAATTCAGTGCATATTCGATCATTCGAAAATCTCCTTCAGACGGCGTTCGTAGCGATGCTTGATGTCGTCGACAACCGCCTGCGGGTCCGGCGCATGCAGGCAATGCACAAGCAGGCTTTTGGCATCGGCACTCAGATCAATCGTCACTGTACCCGGCGTCATGGTAATCGTCCCGGCAAGGGTCGTAATCGCCTCGGGCGAGGTCAGTTCAAGCGGTACGACAACCGACTTTGATTCCAGACTGTCGGTTTTCCGAAACAGGATCAAACCGGCCACAATCACGTTGGCCACCAGAATGTCCCACATCACGATCAAGCCGTACTCGCAAATCGCATAGGCATTGCGCACACGCGGGCGGGCGGGCCAAAAGTTTGCTGTGATCAACGGAATGATGATCGCCAGAATAAGACCAAAGATCACCGCACCGGCCGAAATCTCATTGACGAGAAAGACCCAGACAATAAGCAGCACCAGGGTCAAAAGCGGATGGGGCAGATAACGTTTCATCATCTTTCTATCCTCTCCCCTTATTGACCGACCAGTGCGAGGGCGTTTTCACCCAGCACTGCTTCGATATATTGCGACGTATCAAAGAGCTGCACGGAAACGCCTTGCAGATAATCACTTATCGGCCCGGCAAAGATCGTCAGCGCCACCAAAGCACCGAGCATACCGCAACTTGCGATGATCGGCAGAACTGGCCATTTCGCGCCTTCGACCGTGATTTCACCATCAACCGAGGAGCTCTTCCAGAACAGGACACTGCCTGCCCGGCCAAAGCCGACGATACACATAAGCGAGGTCACAAGTATGATCGACCAAATCCAGATCATGGCATCGCTGTCACGCGCCGCATCAAGGATCTGAAGCTTCCCGATAAAGCCACTGAGTGGTGGCATCCCCGCCATTCCGATTGCCCCGACAAAGAACAGAACAGCAAGGAAGCCGGACTGATGGAAGCGCGGCGCAGTATGCAGGCTGTCACCAAACTGCCCACGGCGTGACACCACAAGATCAGCAATCAGGAACAGGGCCGCTGCCGAGAAGGTCGAATGCAGCAGATAATAAAGACCCGCCGAAATGGCTTCTGGCGTGAACAGCCCGATAGCAATCAACAAGGTTCCCATCGACCCGATCACCGAGAAAGCAATCAGGCTGTTAAGGCGTTTTGCCGCCAGAACCCCGGTCATACCAACTACGAGCGTGATCAATGCCGCTGGCAGGATATAGGGTTCTGCAAGCCATGCCATGTCACCGGCCATATCGCCAAAGGCCAGCGAATACAGCCGCAGAACCGAATAGGCTCCAACCTTGGTCATGATGGCAAACAGGGCTGCGACCGGTGCCGGCGCATTGGCATAGGTGCCAGGCAACCAGAAATGGACCGGAACCAGGGCTGCCTTGACGCAGAACACCAGAAGCAGGATCAACGCCCCCGCACGCAGAATAGCCGCATCGCCAGACGCCACATTAGTCACCTGAATGGCTAGATCGGCCATATTGAGCGTGCCCGTAACGGAATAGATCATGCCAACACCGACCAGGAACAAGGACGACCCGGTCAGGTTGATAACGACATATTGCATGCCCGCTTTTAGTCGATCCGCGCCCGCGCCATGCAGCATCAAACCATATGACGCAATCAGCAGAACTTCGAAGAACACGAACAGGTTAAAGACATCACCGGTCAGGAATGCGCCATTGACCCCCATCAACTGGAACTGGAACAAGGCGTGGAAATGCTTGCCGCGCTGATCCCATTCGCTTGAAGCAAACAGGACAACACCAAGACCAAGAAGCGATGTCAGGAACACCATCATCGCTGACAGGCGATCAAGCACCAGAACAATGCCAAACGGTGCCGGCCAATCGCCCAAGGCATACATTTCCGGATCATGCCCATTGGCAAAGATCACAAGCGACAAGGTCACCGCCACAAGCCCGACGGTCGCCGCAATCGAAAAGACACGCTGCAAAAGGATATCGTGACGCACCGCCAGAACAATCAGAGCGGCCATCACGGCGGGCAGCACTATGGGAACAACAATCCAGTCACCCATCAGTTTTTATCTCCTGCTTCGGATGGCTCGCCAACCGGGCGACCGTCAACATGGTCATTACCAATTTCGAGATAAGCCCGGATCGACAACACAACGATCAGTGCGGTCATCCCGAACGAAATCACAATTGCCGTCAGCACAAGTGCCTGTGGCAAGGGATCGGTATATTCGGTAACCCCCTCACGCAGGATCGGCGGCATATTGATAGTCAGGCGTCCCATGGCGAACAGGAAGACGTTCACCGCATAGGACAACAATGCCAACCCGACAACCACCGGGAAGGTCCGCCCGCGCAGCAACAGGTATGTCCCGCAGGTCGTCAGAAGCCCAATACTGCTTGCGACAAGAAATTCCATATCAGGCCTCCTTTTCCGGCGTTACCAACGGTGCCGACGGGTCGTGATCCATCGGTTCGGCATTTATATCGACATGCTCGGCCATGCGTTCGACCTGCGACAGTTTGGCAAGGGCCAGCATGACAGCCCCGACAACCGTCAGGAACACACCAAGATCAAAGCCCATGGCAGATGCCAGTTCGAACTCGCCTACAATCGGCAGATGGACATGGGTAAAGCCACTGGTCAGGAACGGCAGGCCGGCAACCCAGGCCGCCACGCCGGTAATTGCCGCAGCAATCACACCAAGGCCGATCATGCCGTGGTAATGCACCTTCATACGGTTCTGGGCCCAGCCAAAGCCCGACGCCATATACTGCATGATCAGCGCAACCGAAACGACCAGACCGGCAATAAAGCCGCCGCCCGGCTCATTATGACCGCGCAGGAAGATGTAAACACCAACCATCAAAGACAGCGGCAACATCACACGCGTGGCAACAACCATCATCATCGGGTGACGGTTTGGCGAACGCCGTAGTTCAACCACCCAACTGGCAAGACGTTTTGCAGCATCTCCCTTGGTCACGGTTTCGATCAGGGCAAAGATCGACAAGGCTGCGATCCCCAGAACGATGATCTCACCAAAGGTATCAAAGCCACGGAAGTCAACGAGAATGACGTTCACAACGTTGGTCCCGCCACCTTCAGTCTTTGAATTCGCCAGATGATAGGACGAGATCGTATTGGGCAGATCACGTGTCATGATCGCCCAGATCACACCACCAATACCAAGGCCCGCCGCAATGGAAACAATGCCATCGCGCATCTTGCGCCCAGGCAGACTTTCCTTTGGCGTTTCCTTTGGCAGGATATTAAGGGCAAGCAGCATCAGAATAACTGTCACCACCTCGACCGAAATCTGTGTGAGAGCAAGGTCGGGAGCGGACAGATAGATGAAGCCAAGCGATACGATCAGGCCAACCACACCAACCAGAAGCAAGGTCAGCAAACGGTTGTGATGCATAAAGACCGCAGCCACACAGGTCACGACCAACAACAACCAGCCAATTGCCGCAGGCGGTGAAACTTCAAGAAGCTCCCGCGAGCCAGACTGGAAGTCCGGCTGGGCATAGAAGCCCGAAAGGCCGATACCAATCGCACCGATCACCATGATTGCAAGATAGCGCTGCAGCGACCCGTTATGCAGATTGTCCGAAACCAATCGGCTGAGTGCGACGGATTTGGCAATTCCGCAGTCAAACATTGCCTTGGCATCGGGGCGCGACAGGTTCGCGGTTGCCGACATCAGTCCGCCATGGCGGAGCAATAACAAGGAACCGCCGATAATCGCGATCACGCTCATACCAAGTGCCGGTGTCAGGCCGTGCCAAAGTGAAAGGTGATATTCCGGCAATTCACCACCGACAACAGCACCGGCAGTCGCAGCCACCAGCGGTCCTGCGATGGTAGCCGGGAACAGACCAATCAGAACCACCAGAACCGTCAGCAGTGCGGGCGGTGCCCACATGCCAAAGGGCGGATCATGCGGATGGTGCGGCAGGTTTTCATCACGCGGCTTACCGAGCCAGACATGGAAGATAAACCGGAAGGAATAGGCCACCGAGAACAGGGCACCGACCGTCGCCAGCAGCGGCACAACCCAGTTCTGGTCAAACCACATGGTATGCCATGCTTCTTCCAGCATCATTTCCTTGGAAATGAACCCATTGAACGGAATGATACCGGCCATAGAGGCTGCGGTAATAATCCCGATGGTACCGGCAATCGGCATCAGGTTGAGCAATCCACCGAAGCGACGAATATCACGGGTCCCGGTTTCATGATCGACAATGCCTGCCGTCATAAACAGCGCGGCCTTGAAGGTTGCGTGGTTGATGATGTGAAACACCCCGGCCACTGCGGCCATCGGGGTTCCGAAACCAAGCAACATGGTCACAAGACCAAGATGACTGACCGTCGAATAAGCCAGAAGGCCTTTAAGGTCGTGCTTGAAGATCGCAATCCAGGCACCAAGCACCATGGTCACCAGACCGGCCGTCGCAACGATATAGAACCATTCCGGCGTACCCGAAAGAACCGGCCACATGCGGGCCATCAGGAAGATGCCCGCCTTCACCATTGTGGCCGAGTGCAGATAAGCCGAAACCGGGGTCGGTGCTGCCATTGCATGCGGCAGCCAGAAGTGGAATGGGAACTGTGCCGATTTGGTGAAGCACCCAAGCAGGATCAGGATCAGTGCCGGAACATACATCGGCGATGCCTGAATCAGTTCGGCATTCTGCACGATAACGGTCAGATCATAAGACCCGACAATATCGCCAAGGATCAGCATCCCGGCAATCATGGCCAAGCCACCGGCCCCGGTCACAGCAAGCGCCATGCGTGCACCCTGTCGACCTTCTGGCAAATGTTTCCAGTAGCCGATCAGAAGGAAGGACGACAGCGACGTCAACTCCCAGAAAATCAACAGCAGCAGAATATTGTCTGACAGAACGATGCCAACCATGGCTCCCTGGAACAAAAGCAGGAACACATAGAACCTGCCCATCGGGTCGTCCTTGGAAAGATAGAACCGCGCATAGATGATAATCAGCAAACCGATGCCAAGGATCAGGGTTGCAAACAATAACCCGAGCCCGTCCAGGAAGAAGGTCACATTCAGACCCAGTTCCGGCAGCCAACTATAACTGACCTGAAATACCTCGCCAGCAATGACCGCCGGGGCCTTTGCCATCAG
Source organism: Thalassospira sp. HF15 (assembly GCF_011806525.1). GTDB lineage: Bacteria > Pseudomonadota > Alphaproteobacteria > Rhodospirillales > Thalassospiraceae > Thalassospira. The sequence continues at coordinate 263,468 of NZ_JAAVKI010000003.1, forward strand.
CAGGATCAGGGCAAGCAGCGTGACAGAACCGGTTGCTGTAGCACATGCATTGCGCCCGGCCCTGATCATTATGGCGGGTAAGACCGCCCCAATGAAGGGAAGCAAAACAATGAGGGTGAGACTCATGAAAGACCCTTATTTTTGGATATTCGCCGCATCGCCCCGAACGCGAGACAGCAAGAAAATTCCGCCAGAAGTTAATATTAGTACTGATAATGGTCAAGAAAACCCAAACAGCGCAGCTTTTTAACACCCTACTGTCAAGTGAAGCCGATCACCAAAGATCGCCATTATAGCGGGCAAAACTTACTTTTTACCGCCTGAAAGCTGTATCGCCTCTGGCATCATGCGCAGCCTGAGCATGGCAATCGTTCCCAAAACAGGCCCGACAGCCAACATCGCAAACGCCCCCCACCAGCCGGTTTGATCAGCAATCACCGGCACAAGATGGATCGACACAAGGGCGATCAAAAACCCGATGGCGTTTTGCAGGGTTAATGCTGTTCCAACCTGATGCGGATCGGCCAGTTCAATCACGCAGGATGAAAACTGCGCTGAGTCCGCCACCACAGACACACCCCAAACGATGCAAACGACAAGAAGAAGGATAAAGGGTGCATCAGCCAAACTGCCCGCAATCAGCGCGCAGGCACCACTAACCACCATGGCGGCAATCGTCACCGTTGTCCGCCCAATCCGGTCTGCATAATAGCCCCCCGCCAAAGAGCCGAACGCGCCGACGCCGACAATGGTAAATGTTGAAAGGGCGGACCAGACGCCGGGATTCTCGACCAAACGCTCGGAAAAGGCCCCATACAGGAACAAACCGATCCAGCCCCACATGGCATAGAGTTCCCACATATGGCCGAAATAGCCATAGCAGGCATGGCGCAATGCCTTGTTTGACCAGATTTTGCCAACCATTTTCGGATCAAAGCGGGGAGATCGTCCCGGTGTGCCACCAAGATGGACAAACAATATCGCAATCGCCGCGATATAAGCAGTACCACTGGCCGTGATAATCACATATCGCCAGTCAAGTGGCACTGCTACCGCAAACAGATGCGGCATGGCAGATCCCATGGTCAGCGCCCCGACCAAAAGCCCGACCAAAAACCCGGTATCACCACGTGACCAGGTTGCCACCATTTTCATGCCGATGGGATAAATGCCAGCCATGCACACGCCAGTGATCAGGCGCAGCAGGATCACGACAATACCGTCAATCGGAACGACAAGGATCAGGAGATTAGCCGTTGCAGCGATAATCGCCGATACAGCCCAGAAGCGCCTTGGTTCAATACGATCAGCCAGACCAAGGATCGCACTGGTAACGGTTCCAAGAACAAAACCCAGTGAAACTGTACTGGTAAATAACGAGGATTGCAGTGCGCCAATACCAAATTCACTGCGCAATTGCGGTAGCACCGCCGTCGCGGAAAACCACAAGGCAAGCGCCATCAACTGGCAGACCGTAATCATGGAAACGGCAAAAGCCTTGCCAGTCCTTGCCATTCTTTCCCCAGTGTTGTCTGGTCACGATGGGCTCATCGTGACCAACCACGATCAAAATACTAAGATGCTATCGCATCAACAATTGGCATCAGATCCCGCCACAAATCATCGGGGTCTTCCAAACCAATACTGATCCGCAAGATCATATTGGTGTTGCCGGGCCATGGGAACGTTCTATCTGTGGCGACCGACATCGGTGCCAACAAACTATGCGTGCCCCCCCAAGATGCCCCAATCGAAAAGGTTTTGGCACAATCAATAGCCGCTGTCACCGCTGATAGCTTGTCGTCGGGAATGACAATGCTGAACACACCACTGGCCCCTGAAAAGTGACGTCTCCAAAGTGTGTGCTCCGGGTTACTCGCCAAAGCAGGATGCAACACCAGATCAGGCGATATCCGATCACACATCATCTGGGCGAACTCAAGGGCGATTTTTTCCGAATGACGCAATCTTAGTGGCATGGTTTGAAGACCGCGCAAGACAAGTGCGCAATCATCAGGCGACACACCAAGCCCCATCATGCTCATCATTGACTTCAATGACAGAAACCAATCGCGCGTGCGCACAGAAACCGATCCCATCAAAACGTCAGAATGCCCGCCCGGATACTTGGTCAGGGCTTCGACCACAAAATCCACACCAACCGAAACCGGCTTGAAGTTAAGCGGTGTCGCCCAGGTATTGTCACAACCGACCAAGACGTCTCGGCCATGAGCCTTGGCAACCAGGGCTGAAACATCGGTCATTTCCATCGTGGTCGAACCGGGTGTTTCGACCCAGATCAGGCGCACGGTTTTGTCAAACAACAGCGCTATTTCATCAGTGGATGCCGACGGGTTGTAAACACGGTGATGCATGCCCCGTGGTGTCAGGAAATTTTCACAGAAAGATCGAACTGGTGGATAGGCACAATCAGGAATCAGGACCGTATCACCGGGTTTTAAAACAGACACGAAAACCAACATGATTGCGGCCTGCCCGGATGGCAGCAACAATGTTCCCTCTGCGGTTTGGAGTTCATTGATCGCGGCCTGCAACTTTCGCGTGGTCGGGGTACCACTAAGCCCGTAGGTATAGCCATCTGCTCCGCGCTCTGCCCGATTGGCGTAGGCAGCGCTGTTTGGAAACACGATGGTTGATGCACGATGGACGGATGCAGCCAGACTAGCATAGCCTTCTTCGCTGATTTCCGGAGCCCGAACACAGGTTGTTGTATCACTCATTCGGCGAGCCTTTCTTTGATTATCAAGCTTACCCAAACAGTTGTTACCTGTAACTGTAACTGCAAACGCCGAACAGTCTCTTACATTTTCTCGAATACTGGTCGGGATAACTTTCGAGGATCAGTGACCGATCTTGTTAATCCAACATTGCAAAAAGAAATGCCGCCGGTCGAAACCGGACGGCATCAAGTTTCCCGAGCGGGAATAAAGTTCAAATCAGATAACGCACTCAACCATGATCACGTTGGTCATCAATTACCTTGCCGTCATTGGGCAGGCTGCCGATTTCCGCGGCAAGCACCTGCCCACGCAGCTTGCAAACACTTGCCAAGGTTTCCGCAATAGCTTCAGTCTGGCTGGCCTCAATCCCTTCGCAGGTCAGGGTCATGACGTCATTGTCGTTTTCACGCGTTACGACGAGGCGCGCCTTGGCGATACCGTCATGGCGTTTGACGATCTCTGCAATCTGTTGGGGATGGACAAACATGCCCTTGATCTTGGTGGTCTGATCGGCACGCCCCATCCATCCCTTGATGCGATGATTGGTCCGCCCGCACGGGCTTTGACCGGTTGCAATGGCCGACATATCGCCGGTGGCAAAGCGGATCAGGGGATAATCCATGTTCAGGGTGGTCACGACAACTTCGCCCACCTCGCCATCGGCAACCGGTTCCCCGGTGCCCGGACGGACGATTTCAAGAATGATGTCTTCGGCAACAATCATCCCGTCCTTGGCATCGCTTTCATAGGCAATCAGGCCAAGGTCGGCAGTCGCGTAACATTGCAGCATGTCAATATCGCGTTCGGCAAACCATGACCGCAGTGTTTCCGGCAGGGGTTCGCCTGAAACCAGTGCCCGCTTGATCGAAGAGATATCAGCGCCCAGTTCCTCGGCCTTTTCGATCAGGATTTTCAGGAAGGATGGCGTACCGCTATACCCGGCGGGTTTCAAATCACTGATCGCTTTGACCTGTGCTTCGCTTTGGCCCACGCCAGCAGGAACCACAACGCAGCCGCACGCACGCGCGCCGCTGTCAAAAATGAACCCGCCCGGTGTCAGGTGATAGGACAGGCAGTTATGAACGATATCGCCCGGACGGAAACCGGCAGCAAAAAATGCACGCCCCATCCGCCACCAGTCATCCCCCTTGCCCTGCGGGTCATAAATTGGACCGGGGCTTTGGAACAGGCGTGCCACCGCCGGAACCGGCGTTGCATTCAGTCCCGCCAGAGGCGGTTCCTTTGCCTGCGCGGCAATCAGGTCGGATTTGCGGGTCACCGGCAGTTTTGCCAGTGCTTCACGGGTCGTAATCGTCTGCGGTTCTATATCGGCAAGGACCCGACCATAGGCAGCCGACTGTGATTTGGCATGATGCAAAATACGCGGCAAAGCTGCCATCAAGCCGGCTTCGCGGCTTTCCGGGGTTCGCGTTTCGCGCTCGTCAAAATAAGTCTTAAGCATCAAACCTGTCTTTCATTCAAAGGCGCCAACCACACGCATTGCTGCAATTGGCGCATTCATCCTACAGCCAACGTTTACGGCGCTTGTAGGACTTGATGTTCTTGAAGCTTTTGCGCTCTTCAGAACCGCCACCAAGATAGAACTCCTTGACGTCCTCGTTATTGAGAAGCTCGTCACGGGTACCATCAAGAACAACCTTACCGCTTTCCATGATGTAACCATAGTCGGCAACTTTAAGCGCAAAGTTGGCGTTCTGTTCAACGATGAGCATGGTGATGCCCTGTTCGCGATTGATCTTTTCAATGATCCCGAACACTTCCTTGACCAGAAGCGGCGACAGGCCCATCGACGGTTCATCCAGCAGGATCATCTTGGGCCGCGCCATCAATGCACGGCCGATGGCCAGCATCTGCTGTTCCCCACCCGAAAGGTACCCGGCAAGACCGGTGCGTTCCTTAAGCCGCGGGAAATATTCAAAGACCATTTCGATATCGTCTTTGACCTTGTTGTCCTTGCGCGTATAGGCACCAAGACGCAGGTTTTCGATAGAGGTCATATCCTCGATAATCCGGCGACCTTCCATGACCTGAAACAGGCCAGAGCGCACGATATCCTCGGGATTGCCATTGGCAATCTGGTTGCCCATGAAATTGATGTCGCCGCGGGTGACTTCACCGTCTTCGGTTTTCAGCAAACCCGAAATCGCTTTTAGCGTCGTGGATTTACCAGCCCCGTTTGGCCCCAGAAGAGTGACGATCTTGCCTTGCGGAACTTCAAGTGAAACCCCGCGCAAGACAAGGATCACCTCGTCATAGACGACTTCGATGTTATTGACCGAAAGCATTGGTTCGGCGGTTTCCATTTTGCGGGCCGGCTCTGCCATGGTGTCCCTTTCGAATTATCACCTGCTGATCTCCAGCTGCCGGAGACAGGACATCTTGCGTCTTATGTCCTGGCTCCGAACAGTCTGGGAGACATTCGTCTGTCGTAACGTCGCTCTTAGTAACCGAGCCAGTCGTCACGACGCGGCAGGGTAACGGTCGTTACTTTTTCGACCGTTGCTTCGCCACCTTTGGCGCTGCCGTTATATATGTTGACGGTGTTGATGCCGCGATGGTCTTCGGCGGTCCAGGTCGCTTCCATGCAAACACCTTCAAGACCTTTCGGAACCCAATTTTCACGGGCATACATGCCAGCCTTGATGTTTTCGCCAGTGATGCCACCGTTTGCCTTTGCCCATTCCATGGCTTCTTTCATGTAATAGGCCGAGCAAATGCCGCGGATATAGTGATGGGTGCGGAACTCTTCGCCGGAGCTGTCCGACATTTTCGAGATTTCACGCACCAGATCCATGCCCGGAACACCTTCGTCGGTCCAGAAGCTGGTCATGGCCGGGAAGACGTAGTTTTCAACATCACCGATGGTTTTAAGCGTCTCGTAGTCACCTGCCCAGATGTTGGCCAGCCATTTCGGAGTTGCGCCAACCGTGTCACAGGATTTGACCAAGGACACCACTGATGGACCAAGGTTGCCAAGATAACCGTAATTGGTCCCGGCTTCTTTCAGCGTCAGGCACTGTGCCTTGAAGTCGCCCGGTTTCATGGAAACAACCACCGGTGCGGTCACTTCAAAACCAAGCTCGTTCGCATATTCAGCACACGCTTCTTTCGGAGCGTTCGGATAGGGGTGGTTGTCCCCGATATGCGAGAAGATCGGCTTGCCCGAACCACCGGACTGTTTCCAATCCTCGGCCGCCCACTGAACCAATGCACGGCAGGCATCGGAATAAGACGCACCATAGAAGAAGTTGTACGGTGCCGGTTTGGCGGTTTTCGGGTTCTTGCCGGTCGGGTCGGTCAAATGACCGGAATAGGATGCGGAATAGACCGGGACCTTGTCCTTGGCGACAAAGCTGATCAGGGCTTCGGTATCGCCCGTACCCCAACCCTGCATGGCAACCATTTCATTGCGCGAACGCCATTTCTTGTAGTTCGCAATCGCCTGCGGAACCTTGTAGGCGTAGTCGATGGATTCAGAATCCAGAACCGTGCCATCAATCCCGCCATGGGTGTTGATATAAAACAGCGCATCGCGCACACCATCAGCATAAAACTTGCCGATAAAGCCGGTCGGGCCGGTGATATCCATCAGATGACCGACAAATACCATATCGTCATCTGCCTGGGCTGCCGAGAATGACAGTCCGGTTGCAACCATCGCGGTTGCAGCAATAAGTTTCTTCATAACGACGTCTCCCTTGGACGTTTTCATCAAAGATAGCCTCCCGGTCGCCCCGTTTTGTCCCCGGCCCTTTTGTTTTTTATAAGCGGGCCGGGTTCGGGGTTTTGATCAGTACGAGAAGGGATAAAGCTTCCAGTACGCCCTGATCTGTTGCCAGCGATGAGCAAGCCCATCCGGTTCAAAGATCAGGAAAAGGATGATGGCCAGACCAATTGCCATCTCCTTGATATAAGCCAGACCATCGGTCACAGCCGTTGAGCTGGCCCATTCAAATACGCTGAGTGCACTGACACCGCTTTCCATGACTTCCGGCAACAGCACCATAAACACGGTACCCATCAGTGTGCCTTTGACCGAACCCAGACCACCGATAATGATCATGCCCAGGAACTGGATCGACAGCAGAATGGTGAAGCCCTCGGCCGAGACAAAGCCCAGATAATGGCCATACATCGCCCCGCCGACACCGGCATAGAAAGACGAGATTGCAAAGCTCATCAGACGATATTTCGTGAGGTTAATCCCCATGATTTCAGCCGACAGGTAATGGTCACGGACCGCAACAAAGGCACGACCGTCACGGGTTCGCATCAGGTTGGTACCCAGCAGATACATCACCACCAGGAAGAACAACGCGACATAGAAGAAGCTGAAATCGTCATAGATTTCATAACCAAACACATTGATCGGATTGGCCGCCGCCCCATAGGAACCGCCAGTAAACCATTCAGCACGGGCAAAGAAGTCTTCAAGAATGAACTGCGCGGCCAAGGTGGCAATCGCCAGATAAAGCCCCTTGATGCGGGCGGCTGGCAACCCGAACAGCATGCCGACAGCCGCCGTCATCAGACCGGCCAGCGGGATCGACAGCAGGACGGGAATGCCCGTTGTGTTGTTTATCCAGGCCGATGCAAAGGCGCCAAAACCAAAGAAGGCAGCATGACCGAGTGAAATCTGTCCGGTGAAGCCAACCAGAATGTTCAGACCAAGGGCCGCAATCGCGAAATACGAAATCTGAATGAACAGGTTGACGTAATAGCCATCCAGAACAAACGGGATCATGGCAACGGCAAAGATGCCAAGGATCGCGGCATTGCGGATATAGGTCGTATCAAAGATGCGGGTATCCTGCCGATAGGTGGTTCGGAAGTCACCGCAAGGACGTAGCGAAAATCCAGCCATAGTACTTTTCCTCGTCCCTTAGATACGTTCGATGTCTTTGGTGCCAAACAGGCCGTATGGCTTGATGCACAGGATAATGATCAGCACGTAGAACGGCGCGATCGAGAACAGGTTGCCCCAGTGCAGATACTGTCCGTCAACGAACTCTGCGGTGTTTTCCAGAAGGCCAATGATCACGCCACCGACAATCGCCCCGACGATGGAATCAAGCCCGCCAAGGATCACTGCCGGGAACACCTTGATCCCGATGACCGAAAGTGCGGAAGACACGCCATTGACCATGCCGATCACGATCCCGGCGACCCCCGATACAAGGGCCGAGATTGCCCATGACATCGCGAACACGGTTTTGACAGAGATACCAAGGCTTTGTGCAACCTGCTGATCAAAGGCCGTTGCCCGCATCGCAAGGCCAAGCTTGGAATATTTAAAGAACCAGTAGAACCCGGCCATGATGAACAACGAGATCACGAAACTCATGATATAGGCCGTCTCGATCTGCATTCCGAGCACGTTCAAAGAACGGGTTTCAAACACCTGCGGGTAAGTCGCGGTGGTTGCCCCGAAGATCCATTTGGTCGCCGCCTGGAAAAAGATTGAAAGCCCGATGGTCACCATGATGACCGAAATGATCGGCTCACCAATCATCGGCCGCAAAACGACCATCTGAAGAACGATGCCAAACGCCATCATGAACAGCAGCGTAAACAGGAAACCGAGCCAGAAGGGCATACTCATTTCCACAAGGAACGCATAGCATACCCATGCCCCGATCAGCAGGAACTCACCCTGGGCAAAGTTGACGATCTGGGTCGATTTGTAGATCAGAACAAAACACATGGCGACAACGCCATAGAGTGTCCCGACAATCAAACCGTTCAGCAGAAGCTGGAACAGAAGTTCGAAGTTCATGTTGCCATCCCTGTAATGGCGGCCTAGGCCTTTGGCCCGGGCCACAGTTATGCTGCTGCCTTATTCGGCGGCTTTCGGGGCCGTCTGTGCGGCCTTGTTATCATCAAGATCAACGACCTTCACACTCGTCTGGATGCGGGTTTTCGACCCGTCCTGGAAGGTGATCATGGTGTCGATATCAACCTTGTCATTGCCGGCATAAACCGCATCGATGATGTCAGCGTATTTTTCGGCCACGACGCCACGGCGCACTTTGCGCGTCCGGGTAAGTTCGCCGTCATCGGCATCAAGTTCCTTGTAAAGCAACAGGAACCGTTTGATCCGCTGGGCTTCCGGAAGTGTTTTGTTCACCTCACGGATTTCCTCGGTAATCATGTCATAGACCTGCGGCTGGGCTGACAGGTTGGTATAGTTGGTAAAGGCAATCCCGCGCTGCTCCGCCCATTTGGCCATGATCGAATAGCGAATACAGATCATGGTCGACAGGAACGGCAGGTCCTTGCCAAGAATGACGGCCTCGGCAATGAAGGGCGAGAATTTCAGTTTGTTTTCAATAAACTGCGGCGAATAACGCACCCCGGTGGAGGTTTCCGCCAGATCCTTCATGCGATCAATCACCACAAGGTGCTTGTTCTCTTCCTTGAAGTACCCGGCATCCCCGGTATGCATCCAGCCATCCCTGACATCCTCGTCATAGGCATCCTGATTTTTATAGTATCCGGTAAACATGCCAGACGTGCGGGCAACAATTTCGCCAACCCCGTTTTCGTCGGTGTTGATCACCTTGATTTCGGAATTATCAAAGGCAATGCCGACCGTATCGAAATCAATATCGTCCGGCTGATGGATCGTATAGGCGCCACACAGCTCGGTTTGACCATACAGCTGACGCAGCGGCACACCCATGGCATGAAAGAACTTGAAGGTTTCCGGACCGATTGCCGCACCACCTGTTGCGGCAGATCGCAGATTGGAAAAGCCAAGCCGGTCTTTCAACGCACTCATCAGGATCATATCGGCCATCTTGGAATGACCACCGTTATCGAGTGCCGTGCGGGCCAGCGCCATGCCGAAATCATACATCTTCTGTTTGAACGGCGTTGAATCCATCATCCGTGCGCGGACATCGGCAGCAATGGTTTCCCAGACACGCGGCGCCAGAAGCACAAAGTTGGGGCCGATTTCGCGCAGGTCGGCCATCATGGTTTCCTGCTCTTCGACGAAATTGACGATCTGTCGGCTGATCAAGGACTGACCGACGACATAGACCTGCTCCATAATCCAGGGCAGCGGCAGAACCGAGACATAGTTATCCCCGGGATATTTCGGATCGGCACGCAAATAAGCTGCACAGTGATCAAGGAAATCCAGCGAGTTCAGCATCGCCATTTTCGGCTTGGATGTTGTCCCCGATGTGGTGCACAGAATGGCGCATTCGTCTCCGCGGGTATCGGCAACCATCTGGTCGTAGATGCCCGGATTCTTTTCTTCGAGTTCACGACCCAGCTCATAGAGCTTTTCGACATCCATCAAACGCGGGTCGTCATATTTACGCATGCCGCGCGGGTCACAATAGATGATGTGTTCGACTGTCGGGATATCTTCGCCAAGCTCAAGAAGCTTGTCGCACTGTTCTTCGTCCTCTGCGACCAGAATACGCGCACCGGAATAGGTGATCAGGTAAGCGACTTCTTCGTGCAGGCTGTCCTGATAAAGGCCAACCGACATGCCGCGCAATGCATGGGCGGCGATTTCGGCCCAAACCCATTCCGGGCGGTTTTCACCGATGATGCCGACAACATCACCCGCGCCAAGACCCAGGGCTCGCATGCCAAGCGTCATCCATTTGACGCGGTCGTTGTAATCCTGCCAGGTGAATTCCTGCCAAATGCCAAATTCCTTCTCGCGCATAGCGACTTCTTTGGGCCAATTGCGCGCGTTGTAGGCCAGCACTTTCGGGAAGGTATCAAGCGACTGAACGTCGGCATATTCAGGGATATTGCTGCTCATGTTCAGGCTACCTGCTCGTCTTCGTCTGAGTCATCGTCTTCTTCGCCGAGATAGGCTTTCTTGACGTGCTTGTTGGCCATCACATCATCAGGCAGGCCTTCGGCAATCTTGCGACCGAAATCAAGGACCATCACCCGGTTGGAGATGTCCATGACAACCCCCATGTCGTGCTCGATCATGACAACGGTCATGCCCCACTCTTCGTTGAGGTCGATGATGAAGCGTGCCATGTCCTCTTTTTCTTCGAGGTTCATGCCCGCCATCGGCTCATCCAGCAGGATCAGGTCGGGGCGCAACGCCACCGCGCGCGCAAGCTCAACGCGTTTGCGCAACCCATAGGAAAGCGTGCCTGCAGTTGCCTTGCGGATGTGGGAAATCTCGAGGAAATCGATCACGTCTTCACAGAAACGACGATGCTCAAGCTCTTCCTTCTGCGCCCCGCCAAACCAATAGAGCGGCCCGTTTACGAAGTTGTTCTTAAGCAGGTGATGACGGCCAACCATGATGTTATCAAGCACATTCATGTGCCCGAAAAGCGCCAGGTTCTGGAACGTACGACCAATGCCAAGCTCTGCCCGGTCATTGGGTTTAAGCCCGGTAACATCCTGTCCCTTGAACGACACAGAACCCATTGTCGGGGTGTAGCGCCCAGATACACAGTTCAGCATGGATGTCTTGCCCGCACCGTTCGGGCCAATAATCGAAAAAAGCTCGCCCGGCTGAACGGAGAAGCTGACATCACTCAGCGCACGCACACCGCCGAAAACAAGCGACACGTCGCTAATCTCTAGAATAGGACTCTGTGACGTCATGCCGTCGCATTCCTCCCTGACTTGGGCCGCAAATGCCGCAGAACCGCAATTCGGGCTCTCACGTGCAAAATTCGCAAACCACTGTTCAGTTTCCCTGATGATGTGTCGGTTTATTTTATGACCCTGACCTTACGGAAACCGGGCTTGACACATTTAATAGGCATTTAAGTACCAATTTCAGCATATTGCGTCAATGCAATGATTCTCAAGGGGTTGAGACTTTTCTACAAATTCGCACCGCACAATTATTTGCTGGCAGAAAACTCCGACCATTCTACCCTTAATTACGTAACGTTATCGCAGGGTGCGACTATTTTGGGCCGAACCTGATCGCCGCATTGCAAAAAATTTTCGCGATCATGCACCGCACAATTCCCAACCCGGCAGCCAAGCCGCTTTAATATGCGTATGCGTTCCATCTGAACCGACTCCGGCAAGGAGTCGGTGTCACAGTCTGCCAATCGCTCGGAATGGAAAAACAGCAGTCGCTGGCGCGGTTATCCGCCCGCTTTGAAAAAAGCAGACTCCACAAACAACGCTACTATTGAAAGGCAAATATCCGCGGCACATATCGACTATAGGTTTTTTATCGCTTGTTGGACTTTACCAATACGCTGTGATCAATGGGTTTTCCCCAATACCCCTTTTCGGGGTCTGGACTTTCATGGGGAATTGTGGTGTAACCCCGTTGCACATAGATATGTAGCCGTGACCCGCGTCACGCAACACAGATAGCCCACCGCTCGGCGCTCCGACGGTCGGGGTGTCTTGTCACGACAAGCCCTTTTAACCACCTTGAGGAGGGTCTGATGTCCATTTGTGGCAAAGACAACCTGAAAACGCGCCGCACGCTGAAAGTCGGGGACAAGTCCTTCGACTATTACAGCCTCAAAGTTGCTTCCGAGAAATTCGGCGACGTTTCAAAACTTCCCTTCACGCTGAAAGTCGTTCTTGAGAACCTTCTGCGTTACGAAGACGATTTCACCGTTAAAACCGAAGATGTCAAAGCTGTTGTTGATTGGCTCAAAGAGCACAAAAGCAGCCACGAGATCAACTATCGTCCGGCCCGCGTTCTGATGCAGGACTTCACCGGCGTTCCCGCCGTCGTTGACCTTGCCGCGATGCGCGATGCCGTCGTCAACATGGGCGGTGACGCCCAGAAGGTGAACCCGCTTTCACCGGTTGACCTCGTCATTGACCACTCGGTCATGATCGATTTCTTTGGCACCGACGACGCACTCGACAAGAACATGGAAGTCGAGTTCGAACGTAACGGCGAACGCTATGGCTTCCTGCGTTGGGGTCAGAATGCGTTCAACAACTTCCGCATCGTTCCGCCGGGGGCCGGTATCTGCCACCAGGTGAACGTCGAGCATCTCGCAAAGGTCGTTTGGACCGGCGAAGACGCAGACGGCAAAACCGTTGCTTATCCGGATACGCTGGTTGGTACTGACTCCCACACCACCATGGTGAACGGCCTTGCTGTTCTGGGTTGGGGTGTTGGCGGTCTCGAAGCCGAGGCAGCAATGCTCGGTCAGCCGATCTCGATGCTGATCCCGGAAGTTGTCGGCTTCAAGCTGACCGGTTCCATGAAAGAAGGCATTACCGCAACTGACCTTGTTCTGCGTGTCGTTCAGATGCTGCGTGAAAAAGGCGTTGTCGGCAAATTCGTCGAATTCTATGGCGATGCGCTTGCACATATGAGCCTGCCGGACCGTGCGACCATTGGTAACATGGCCCCGGAATATGGCGCGACTTGCGGCTTCTTCCCGATTGATGACGAAACGCTCAACTACATGCGTGCGACCGGTCGTGACGAAGACCAGATCGCACTTGTTGAAGCATATGCCAAAGAACAGGGCATGTGGGGCGATCCGGCACACGAAGCCGAATACACCGCAACGCTTGAACTTGACATCTCGACGGTTGAGCCGGCCCTTTCCGGTCCGAAACGTCCGCAGGACCGCGTTCTGCTGAAAGATGCTGTCTCAAGCTTCAACAAAACCTTTGCCGAAATGGCACCGGGTGTTGATGCCGACCGTTCTGTTCCGGTTTCGAATGAAAACTTCGAAATGAAGGACGGTAATGTTGTTATCGCCGCGATCACCTCTTGCACCAACACCTCGAACCCGAGCGTGCTGATCGCAGCAGGTCTTCTGGCGAAAAAGGCTGTCGAACTTGGCCTGACCAGCAAGCCGTGGGTGAAAACCTCGCTCGCACCGGGTTCGCTGGTTGTTGCCGACTATCTCGAAAAGGCAGGCCTTCAGGATTATCTGGACAAGCTTGGCTTTAACATCGCTGGTTTCGGTTGCACCACATGTATCGGTAACTCCGGTCCGCTCGCGGCCCCGATTGCCGGTGCGATTGAAGACAAGGACATGCTGGTAACAGCAGTTCTGTCTGGTAACCGTAACTTCGAAGGCCGTATCAGCCCGCACGTCAAGGCAAACTACCTTGCCTCGCCGCCGCTGGTGGTTGCCTATGCCCTTGCCGGTAACCTCAAGATCGATCTGGACAAGGATCCGCTTGGCACCGACAAAGACGGCAACCCTGTCTATATGAAAGACATCTGGCCGACCAACAAAGAGATCGCAGACACCATTGCGTCCTCGATCTCGGCTGCGATGTACAAAGATCGTTACGACAACATCTTTGCAGGTCCGAAACCGTGGCAGGCGATTGAAGTCACCGAAGGCGAAACCTTCGCATGGGATGGGAAGTCCACCTATGTTCAGAACCCGCCCTACTTCGTCAACATGGCGAAAGAACCGGGTGACTTCTCTGAAGTACATGGCGCACGTCCGCTCCTGATTCTGGGTGACTCTGTCACCACCGACCACATTTCCCCGGCCGGTTCGATCAAGGAAGAAAGCCCTGCAGGTGAATACCTCAAGGCAAACGGCGTTGCGGTTCGCGACTTCAACTCGTATGGCGCACGTCGTGGTAACCACGAAGTCATGATGCGCGGTACCTTTGCCAACATTCGTATCCGTAACGAAATGGCACCGGGCACCGAAGGTGGTGTTTCGGTTCATTATCCGTCGGGCGAACAGGGCTGGGTCTATGACGTTGCAATGCGTTATCAGGCCGAAGGCACCCCGCTGGTCGTTGTGGCCGGTAAGGAATACGGCACCGGTTCGTCGCGTGACTGGGCAGCAAAAGGCACCAACCTGCTTGGCGTCAAAGCTGTTCTGGCCGAAAGCTTCGAACGTATTCACCGTACGAACCTGGTCTGCATGGGCGTTCTGCCACTGCAGTTCAAGAATGGTGAAGGCCGTGCGACCTACAAGCTTGATGGCTCGGAAACCTTCGACGTTCTTGGCATCGGTGATGGTATCACCCCGCTTCAGGACGTCACGGTTCGCATCACGCGTAAGGATGGCAGCACCGAAGAGTGCATCGCCACCTGCCGTATCGATACCGAGAACGAAGTTCTCTACTACCAGAACGGCGGCATCCTGCAGTTCGTTCTGCGTAACATGATGAAAGCTGCCTGATTTCGATCTGAAATCACTGGCTAAATGCTGACACCCCGCCGGATTTCTGGCGGGGTGTTTCTTATGTGGACCACTGTCTTGGGAAAACTGTCAAGCTCGACCAGAAATGCCGGAGATTTAGAGCATTGTCTATCAATGTGGTGAAATGCCCAGATCTAAACTTATTGCCGAGGTAGACGATAAACCTCGACCTCGCGTTCACAGGTTGGGTCAATCGTTCTTCGATCAAAGATCATGCCGAGCTTTCGCATGATGCGCGCCGATGCACTGTTCTCGATTTGGTATATGCTCACAATATCGGTGATGCCAAGCTCATTGACGCCGAATGAAAGAGCGGCGGCCGCTGCTTCGCTTGCGTAACCTTTCCCCCAGCTGAGCTTCGAAAATCTCCAACCGATTTCGACGGATGGAAACACTTCGGGCAAGAAGTCCGGCCAAGACAATCCTGTGAAGCCAATCAGCTCACCGGTTTTTCTGGCTTCGACAGCGAACAACCCGAAGCCCCGTTCGCGCCACTCTTTCTCAAATGACGCGATGTATCGTGCCGCGTCGTCCGCAGTTCGCGTCTTGCCATTACCAATGTAGCGCATGACGTCGGGATCACCGCACATTGCCGCAAATGGTGCGTGATCACTAGGCTTCCAGCCTCGTAGCAATAGTCGCTCGGTGTTTATCGTGTGCTGAGTCATGGTGCACTTTAAGCACGTTGCCCAATTACAGCAAAGTCCCGCATGTAAATGCCTCAAGACGAGTGGCGTTGCGGTTCGTGACTTCAACCCGTAAGGCGCACGCCGTGTTAAGCACGACATTTTGATGAAAGCTGCCTGATTTCTTCCTGAAATTTCAGGTTAACATTTCGACATCCCACCGCTTTCCGTTGAGATGTTATTTTCTTTCAATTTGCATCTCTCGGAGATGTTCAATCTCCGCGTGCACACTTGATCCAGAACAATTCTTAAGAGCGCGTAATCTGTTAGGAGTGCCCCCACGAGTCACCCCTTAAAAATAGACGCGAACAAGAACAATCCAGCAGAGCAAACCCTTATGATGCGCCCCACATCCACGGACGGACGCCCGTCTGGTCTGACGGTCGGTACACTCTCACCCGGAACAGTTTTGAACTGCTCCCCGCAGGCGACCCTTGGCGAAGCCATCACCAAGATGCGTCGTGCCAACAGCAGTTCCATCATCGTTGTGGTCGCCAACAAGCCTGTGGGTATTGTTACCGAACATGATTTGCTCTCTTTGCCAGCCACGACTGCCGCAGCACTTTCCGAACCGGTTTCGACACGTATGTCCGAACCGGTTCACACCATTTCAGTCCACGCTACCCCGCAATCTGCGATCGTGCGTATGCGTGATCGCGGCGTGCGCCACCTTGTGACCATTGACGCCGAAGGTTGTCTTGTCGGGATCGTCAGCCAGACTGACCTGATCCGGCACGTTGGTGATAAAAAGCCGTTCATCGCCAATGATGTTGCCGATGCTGTGCGCCAATCGACGGTATTTGCACATAAGGACATTCGCGTCTGGGAACTGCGCCAGCGCATGCATTCTGAAAAATGTGACAGCGCGATCATTTCCGGTTTCCCCGACGACCTACCGGCAGAGCTGCAAACCGGCATCATTACCGAACGCGATATCCTGCGTCATTTGGCAGATGAGCATGAAAACCTGACGGCGGGCGATATTGCCACGCGCCCTGTCACTTTCATCCAGCAGGACATGAACCTAGATGATGCGCGCAACCTGATGATGCGTGACAATTTCCGTCACCTCGTTGTGCATAACCATCATGGCGAGACCATTGGGGTTTTGTCATTTGCCGACCTGCTGGAATTCATCGAACAGGATTATCTGGTTCATCTCAGCAATCTGGCCAATGACAGCAGCAACGAACTGACCAAAGCGCGCCAATCGCTTGCCCTTGCCAACAAGCTGATCGAAAATTCACCAGATTGCGTGATGATCTGCAACGCGACCGGCGAGATCGAGGCCGTCAACCCCGCCTTTACGCGTGTGACCGGCTATCAGGCCGAGGAAGTCATTGGCAAAACGCCATCCATCCTGAAATCGGGACGCCAGAACAAGGCATTCTATGACAAGCTCTGGACGGATCTGAGCCGCACCGGGAAATGGGAAGGTGAAATCTGGAATCGCCGCAAGTCGGGCGAGATTTATGCCGAATGGCTGTCGATCATGGCCGTGCGTGATGGTGAAGGTGCCGTCACACATTACGCATCAATTTTCACCGACATCAGCGGCCGTGAAAAGAACCGCGAGGATGTCCTGCGGATTGCCTTTACCGACGAACTGACCGGCATGCCAAACCGCCGCCGGTTCTCGGAACTGCTGTCCCTTCATATCGGGCGCGCGCGCAGGGTCGGACGTCCCTTGACCATTGCCATGCTTGATATCGATAACTTCCAGCGTGTGAACAATGCCCTTGGGCATAACACGGGCGATGATGTTCTTGTTGAAGTCGCCCGCAGGATCAGTCGCGAACTCGGTCAGGACGCCGTTGTTGCGCGTGTTGGTGCCGATGAATTTGCTGCGATCCTGCCGCATGTGAATACAGAGCAGGAAGCCTTCGATATCGCCGAAAAATTGCTTACCCGACTGGGTGAAGCACATCTGACCCGCAAGAGCGAGGATGTCTATCTTTCGGCCAGCATCGGCATTGCATCCTTCCCCGAGGACGCCAACGACACCAGCAACATCATGCGTTGTGCAGAACTTGCGATGATCCAGGCCAAGGAACAGGGACGAAATCGGGTTGGGCTTTATAGTGTCAATCTGCACAGCCAGAAGGGTGCCGACCTTGCACTTGAAACGGCTCTGCGCCGCGCAATTGACAATGAAGACCTCCATCTGGTCTATCAGCCGCAATTTGATGCCAAAACAGGTGAGATTGCCGGTGTTGAAGCATTGCTGCGCTGGACCACAGCCGAGGGCAAAACGATCCCGCCATCGACCTTCATTCCGATTGCCGAGGAAATGGGTGTGATTGGCGAGCTTGGCCGCTGGGTGATCCGTACGGCTTGCAAGCAGTTGGTCGCATGGCGTCAGGAAGGCCTGCACAATCTGCGCCTTGCGGTGAATGTCTCCGTCCAGCAGTTCTATGGCTCCATGGATTTTGCCGAACAGCTGCGCACCATCATTGTTGACAAGGGCGTTGCCGCCGACCGGCTGGAAATCGAGATCACCGAAAGCCTGTTCATGCGCAACATTGACGATATGCGGGCCAAGTTGCAGCGCTTGCGTGATCTTGGTGTACGGATCGCCCTTGATGACTTTGGAACCGGTTTTTCGAGTCTGAGCTATCTGCGTACATTGCCATTTGATGTCATCAAACTTGATCGCAGTTTTGTCTGGGACATTGAAGACGGCCCGGACGGTGAAACTCTTCCGATCACCATCATCAACATGGCACAGAACCTTGGCAAAACCTGTGTCGCAGAGGGCGTTGAAAACAATCATCAGCTTGAAGTGCTGCGCCATGCCGGTTGCGATCTCATACAGGGGTATCTGTTGGGGCATCCGATGCCAGCCGACCAGATTTCCGAATTGGCCAAATGCCAAAACGCACAGGTTTCTTAGAAAAAACACTGCAAAATCATTGCGTTTTCAAGCCTCGCCCGGCTTTCAAGGCCTTGTGATTGGTCGGTGATGGTGCTTTTCAGGCATGATCAGTGTCATGAAAAACGCTCGCCCCCTTTTGAGTGCCCTTGCACTGACCCTGATGACGGTTTCCGGCCCGGCAATCGCGACTGAAAGCGTTTTGCCGCGCGCCGTTGTCGAACTTTATACCTCGCAAGGATGCAACTCCTGCCCGCCCGCCGATCAGGTCCTGCATGATATGGCAGACCAGCATGATGATTTGCTGTTGCTCTCCTACCACGTCGATTACTGGAACTATCTTGGCTGGGAAGACCCGTTTTCCGATGCCCGTTACAGTGCACGACAACGCGACTACGCCAACCGCATGCGCGAGCGTTATGTCTATACCCCGCAAGTCATCATTAATGGGGATCACGTCGTTCGCGCCACCGCCAAACAGCAGATCGAAGCGACAAGCACCGCCGTACCCCCTTTGCTGAACCAGGCGAACATCCATCTGGGCATGCTTGACCCGTCTCAACCGGCAACGGGCACGATTACCTTGCGTGGCGTTGGCAAACCGGCCCCGGGACAGATTGCCCAAATCTGGCTGATCGGGTTTGATCGCGAACATCAACGTGACGTGCTGTCGGGGGAAAACGCTGGCAAGCGGCTGGTAAATGCCAATGTCGTGCGCGAAATGGTCAGTCTTGGCCAGTGGAATGGCACCAGTCAGCAGAAAATCCCCTTTGCCATGGCTGCCTCCTATGACGGCGGTATTGCGGTTTTGATCCAGAATGGTCGGGGTGGCCCGATCAGCGGTGCCGCCATGATCCGCTTTGGCGACTAGGGTCTGAACCCAATTGATAGTCAGTTTGGATTGATTTGAAACAATGCCATCAGGCCCATTGTCGGTTATTGCATGAATAATCCGCTGGAACGCGTTATATCATGACGTGTTACAGAATGAATTTCCGACAATCTAACGGGTTATATGGCTGATTTTAGCGGTTCTGATCTGACCTGCCTGCGTGGCGAAAGACTGGTGTTTGGCGGCCTGTCCTTTGCAGCCAAATCCGGTGATGCCGTAATGCTGCGTGGTCGAAACGGCGCGGGAAAATCAAGCTTGTTGCGTCTGATGGCAGGACTTCTTGCACCGCGTTCAGGTGTACTTTGCTGGAACGGTGAAAACATCAATGATGATCGCACCGCCCATTACGCCCGCAGCCAGTATCTTGGCCATCAGGACGCAATCAAACCGGTCCTGACCGTGCGCGACAATCTGCGCTTGTGGGGGCAATTGCGTGGTGTGCGCAACCTTGACGCCGCCATTGACGAGGCGCTTGTTGCCCTTCAGATCCATCACCTTTCCCGTGTCACAGGTCGCTACCTTTCAAGCGGTCAGAAACGTCGCACCGCGCTAGCCCGCATATTGATCGGGCAAAGTGATCTTTGGCTGCTTGACGAACCAACCGTTGGCCTAGACCGCGAAAGCTGCGCCGAACTTGCTCAACTGATTGCCGAATTCCGCGCGCGTGGCGGCATTGTCATCTATTCAACCCATGTTGATCTGGATGTCAAAAACCCGACCATTCTGGACCTTGATGATTTTGCCATCCCGATGGTCGAATGGCTGGCCGAACAGGACGATCTCGAAGACATGACCCCGGCGAAGGGTGCGTTGTCATCGCAGGAGGCCGCGCAATGACCGGTTTTCTGGCAATCCTGCAACGTGATCTGCGCCTTGCGCTCCGTCAGGGGGCCGATTCTGTCATGGTGGTCGCATTCTTTATTGTCACAACCACCCTGTTCCCGTTTGGTGTCGGGCCAGAAGTCAATATTCTTGCACGCATTGCATCGGGTGTGATCTGGGTCTCAGCGCTGTTGGCGGCGATGCTGTCGCTTGAACGTGTATTTCAGGCCGACTACGAAGACGGATCGCTTGAACTTTTGACTCTGTCGCCTGTGTCGCTTGAGCTTCTTATACTGGGCAAGGTCCTGGCACATTGGCTGACAACAGGGCTTCCGCTGATCATTGCTGCCCCCTTGATGGCAGTGATGCTGAATATGGATCAGGACGGTTTTGCCATCCTGATGATCGCAATGTTGCTTGGAACACCGGCACTTAGCCTGATCGGGGCGATTGGCGCAGCGCTTATACTTGGCGCGCGACGTGGTGGCGTACTTGTATCACTTCTGGTTTTACCACTATATATTCCAGTACTGATATTCGGGGCCGGTGCGGTTGAGGCTGCCCTGCTTGGCATATCAGCGACCGCGCAATTGCAAATCATGGCTGCCATCCTACTTTTGACACTGGCAGCCGCACCCTTTGCTACCGCCCATGCTGTACGCCAGGCTATGGAATAGAACAAGAAGACGACGAGACGGGATGACCCTTTGCGGATTTCCGCACCAAGGATAATAAAAATGCATCGCTTTGCTAAACCAAGTGTGTTTTTGAAATTTACAGCCCCGATCCTACCGTGGCTGTCGGTTCTGACCGTAATTCTGATTGCGGCAGGGCTTTATTTTTCCCTGATCGGATCGCCGGTTGATTACCAGCAAGGTCACACCGTGCGGATCATGTATATCCATGTTCCTGCCGCTTGGATGGGCCTGTTTTGCTATGTCGGCATGGCGATCTGCGGGGCGATGAGCCTGATCTGGAAACACCCGCTGGCCGATATTTGCGCCCGTGCTACCGCCCCGGTTGGCGCGACCTTTACTGCGCTTTGTCTGATTACCGGTTCGCTCTGGGGTGAGCCGATGTGGGGCACATGGTGGGTGTGGGATGCGCGCCTGACCTCAATGCTGATCTTGCTGTTCCTTTATCTCGGATACATGGCGTTGGTGAATGCTTTTGACGATCCGGAACGCGGATCGAAAGCGGGCTCGGCACTAGCACTGGTTGGTGCGGTCAATGTGCCAATCGTCAAATTTTCCGTCGACTGGTGGAATACCCTGCATCAACCCGCCTCCATCGTGCGAATGGATGGTCCGGCGATTGATCCCAGCATGCAATTGCCGCTTGCCCTGATGATCCTTGGTTTTACCTGCTACTACTTGGTTGTTCTGATCCTGCGTGTCCGTCTGGAACTTAATGAGCGACGCATTCGCGCCCTGCATCTGTCGGGCATGTTTGATGAACACAGCACCCCGGCACCGCCCACGGAACAAAGCTATGATGCGGGTCACAATGCGGAGGCCAAGCAATGAGTGAATTCTTCTCAATGGGCGGCTATGGCAGCTATATCTGGGCAAGTTATGGCCTGACGGCCCTGGCCATGATCGTTTTGCTGATTGCCACCTTGCGCGGCTTGCGCAGCAGCCGCATCGAACGCGATCAGCTTGAGGCCGTCCTGCAATCACGGCGTCCACGCCGCACCAAAAAGCCCCAAAAGGCATCCTGACGGAGAACGACTGTGTCACTTTCCCGCGCAAAAGTCCGCAAACGCCAACGCATGTATGTCATCGGCGCCATTTTGCTCGCCGTTGGCGGTGCAGCGGCGCTGATGCTAACCGCCTTTGAAGATTCCGTTGTGTTCTTCTTCAGCCCGACCGAGATCACCGAAAAGTCGCCGATTGATCCGGATCAGCGATTGCGTATCGGCGGCCTTGTCGTGGAAGGATCAGTCGCCAAGCAGGATGATGGTCAGACCATTGCCTTTGTCGTTACCGACATGGCCGAGAGCGTGCCGGTTTCCTATCGCGGCATTTTGCCTGATCTGTTTCGCGAAGGTCAGGGTATCGTTGCCGAAGGCCACATGAGCAGCGAAGGCACCTTTATCGCATCCGAAGTTCTCGCCAAGCATGACGAAAACTACATGCCGCCCGAAGTCGCCGAATCGCTCAAGAAAAGCGGTTATTGGGAAGAAATCGAAGCCAAGAACGCAGAACAGATGCGCAATTAAGCCACATTCTGCCGCCATAAAGCCCGGCCATACGCTTAAGAAGAACATTGCCGCGACCAATTACTGCTTGATCCGTTCCCGACAGATCAGGCAAGAGGTCGCTGGGGAATTTATTGGGGAAGCCTTAGACGCACATGCTTGCAGAATTAGGACACTTTGCCCTGCTTCTGATGGTGGTCACCGGGATCGGACAGGCCGTCCTGTTCAGTCCGCTGTGGCTGCACTCCTCTCTGCGCATGCTAAGCCCCCAAGGTACCAAGGCCACGCCTGCCGGTACGCCCGATTTTCCAGATGACGAAACTGCCGACCACGTCGGTACGGTGGCAAAACCCTCCAACCTTTACTTGCTGCCCACGACCATCCTTCTGCTTGGCCTTCTGGCCGAGGCGGCATTGCTGAACGCCTTTATCGTCAGCGACTTCACCCTGCCCATCGTTAGCGATGTAAGCCATTCATCCACACCGCTTTTGTATCGCATCGGGGCGGCCTTTACCCCGGATGGCGGGGCGATGTTGCTTTGGCTTGTTGCATTATCGCTGATCAACCTTTTGATGGCGTTCCAGCTCCACAAAGACCGAGAAACCAGCGATGACCGCTTTGGCCGTAACGCGCTTTCAATTCTGGGACTTCTGATCGCCATTCTGGGTGTTGTGACCCTGATTGATGCCGATCCGTTCCTGCGCGCCAGTGTTGCTCCGCTCGATGGTCGGGGCATGAGCCCGCAAAGTCAGGACCTGCTTAAAGTCCTGCGCGAACCGTTTCTCTATCTCGGTCTGGCTGGCCTTGCTGGTATCTTTGCCCTGACACTGGCCGGATTGCTTGAACACAAGATCGACCGCCAATTTGCAGAGACAATGCGTTCCTGGACAATTGCATCCTGGGTCTGCCTTGGTACTGCAATTGCGATCAATGCTTATCGCTCCTACAGCGAACAGGCGTGGGGCGGCTGGTGGTACTGGGATACATCGGAAAACAGCCTGCTTCTGCCATGGTTGCTTACCACGGCCCTTTTGCATTGCCGGGCGGTTCTTGAAAAAACCGCAACCCTGCGCGGATGGACCGCCTTTTTGGGAATCACGGCTCTTGCTGTTGGCTGGTTCGGGATGTACCTGACCCGTTCGGACCTGTTTGCCCCCTTGCCTGAAACGCAATTGCTTCCCAGTGACAGTACCGGGCTTCTGATCGGGTTCTGTATCGTCTTCGGCCTTGCCTATTACCTGTTCTGGCGATCAGTCGATCAGATGGGTGACGGCCGCAGCTTCGAGGTGATTTCACGCGAAAGTGCGATGTTCCTCAACAGCGTCATGTTGTCACTGATTGGTGCAGTGGTTCTGATTGGCACCATCTATCCGCTGGTATTGAAATGGATTACCGGCGAGCCGATCACGGTCGGCGCCCCCTTCTATGTCGATGTGCTGATCCCCATCGTTCTGCCCATGCTGTTTCTGATGGCCTTTGCCCCGGCACTGCGCTGGCGTCAGGATGAGATTTGGATGATCGGACGGCGCATGAAGCTTGCCGCCATCCTGTCCCTCATCACTGTCCTGTTCGTCTCGATCCGGTTCATCGACCTGTCACCGGCCCCACTGATCGGCATCGGCCTTGCCGGATGGGTTCTGACCGCATCGCTCAGCGATCTTTGGGCCCGATTGTGGCGCCACCCGGAACATGGCGAAAGCAAATATCGCAATCTGCAATTGCTGGGCCCGCGCTATGTCAGCATGACGTTGGCCCATATCGGTCTGGCGGTCTTGATCGCTGGCGGATCAGCCAGCAGCATCTGGGAAGAACAGGTTGTCATTTCTGCGCGTGCCGGACAAAGCATCCAGGCAGGCCCATATAACCTGCAATATGAAGGTGTCTCGCTTTTGGCAGGTGAGAACTATGCCACCCGACAGGCGACCTTTATTCTGTATCGTCATTCCCTCCCTGTTGCAGAACTGTTCCCTGAAATCCGCTATTACCCGATCCGTGGTGTTGAAACCCGCGAGGCCGATATCTGGCACGGTCGTGATGGTGATCTGCATGTCTCGATTGGTGACCGCGACGATGATGGCGGCCGGGTTGTGACGGTTCATTACTTGCCCATGATGCCCTGGGTCTGGGGGGGCATGTTACTGATGCTGATCGGTGGCTGTTTCAGTATCCTCACGCGCGTAATTCTACGCCTTAAGAAGTTTGGAGTTCCCGCTTCATGAGATTTTCGATCGCAGTAATCCCGCTGGTTTTGTTTGCCGCCTTGGCCGGAGTGTTTTTGCTCAATATCGACAAGGACTCTTCTGTTGTGCCATCGGTTCTGATCGACAAACCGGCACCGGAATTCTCGCTTCCACCGTTGCCGGGTCGGGATAAGGGCCTGTCGCGCGCTGACCTTACCAAGGGCGAGGTCTCGGTTCTGAATGTCTTTGCAAGCTGGTGTATCCCGTGCCGGGCAGAACATCCGCTGATCAAACGGCTGTCACACGAAGCCAACGTCCCTGTCTATGGCCTGAACTACAAGGAAAAGGATCCCAGGGACGGGGTCAAATGGTTGGCCGAACTTGGTGATCCATATGCCTCGGTCGGGATGGACCTTTCCGGTCGTACCGGCATTGATTTTGGTGTTTATGGCGTTCCGGAAACCTTCATTATCGATGGCAACGGGCAAATCCGATACAAGCATGTCGGCCCTGTCACCGTTGAAGTGCTTGAAAAGGTTCTGCTGCCGAAAATCGAGGAGATAAAGGGATGATCAGACGCTTCAAAATCCTGTTGGGCGCCTTCGCCGTCATTCTACCCGTCCTTGCATCGAACCCGGTACTTGCGGTGAACCCGGATGAAATGCTGTCGAACCCGGTTCTTGAAGAACGCGCACGCGAAATCAGCAAGGAACTGCGTTGTCTTGTCTGTCAGAACCAGTCGATTGACGATTCGGATGCCGAACTGGCGCGCGACCTGCGCGTTCTGGTGCGCGAACGGCTGGTGGCTGGCGATGACAATCAGGAAGTCATCGACTATATCGTGGCGCGCTACGGCGACTATGTCCTTCTGAACCCGCCGCTAAAGCCGGAAACCTATATTCTTTGGGCAAGCCCTGTGGTTCTGGTGGTTCTCGCCCTTCTGGCTGTTTTTGCGTTTTATCGCCGTAAGCAACGCGATGGATCGAGCGCCTCGGCATCCCTGTCAAAGGATGAACAGGACCGTCTTGACGAGCTTCTTGGCACTTCAAAAGACGACGGCAAAGCCTGATGAAATCTAATCGCCTGACATATCGCCATCCGATCGGAGGTCTCCGGTGATCTGGATTGGCTTGACTGTTTTGGCAATTCTGGCCGGTGCGGCCCTTTATGCAAGCCTGCCGAAATCAGCAGGGCACGGATCACGGGTGCGCCGCGTGGCCTTTGCCGTCCTGCCTGTCATGGCGGCATTGGGGCTTTATGCCATGCTGGGCAGTCCGGGCCTGCCATCGCGCCCCTATGCAGATCGCGCAGGCGAACGCAATCTGGCCGCAGCAGCAGCCGTTGCTGACAACGCCACCGATCCCGACTTCAAAACCGATCAACAGATCAGGCGATTGCTTAATCAGATTGTCGTCTCGCTGGAGGTGAATCCGCGCAACCTTCAGGGCTGGGTCGCACTTGCGCGCGGGTCGCTGCGACTGGGCAACATTGAACGCGCAGTTGCCGCCTTCGCACAGGCCTATGCCCTGTCAGGCGAGAACCCTTTGCTTGCGATTGAGTATGCCGATACCCGCATTACCGCCCAAGACGGTCAGATCGACAGCACGTCACGCGACCTTGTCCTGCATGCACTTGGGCAAATGCCCAACCATCTGTTGGCGCGGTACTATTACGGCATGATGCTAAAACAAAATGGCAAGCCGGATCAGGCCCTTCGTGTGCTGAGTGACCTGTATCGCGACCTGCCCAAGGACGATCCGCTGGGCAATGCCACCGAAAGCGAAATCAGCGCACTACGTTCCAACCAGGATGTCGCGCAGTAACCTTACGCTGCAAACAGATAAAGCGCGCCAAGCAGTACAGCCACGATCAGCAACAATGTTCCGCCCAGTGCAAGCAGCTTCATGATGGGATGAAGGCTTTCAAGCTCCCCGGACTGAGGGGCGTTTTCAGAACCTGTTTGTGACGCATGCCCCTCGCCAAACCGGCGCAGCGCTTCTTCACCGCTCATGGGCGGCATCTTGATACGATCAAGGACCGTCCCCTGATCCGGGTGACGGTCCTTGTGATTTGAGGGATGCTTGTGCGGGGTGTCGCCGTTTTTGGCTGTCATCGCAAGTAAGTGTTGCTTAACGCTGCGCCGTCAGGCCGCGATCCGTATCCTGATCCTGCGGCTGATAGGTTGGCCACTCGCCCGCCGCCAGAAGATCCAGCGACGGTGTTTCCTGACCAAAGCGTGAACGATACATCCAAAGGTTCGCCATCACGCGTTCGATGAACAAACGGGTTTCGCGCGACGGAATGCTTTCGATGAAATATAGCGGATCGACATTGTCCTTAAGCGCCTTCTGCCAGCGACCAAGATTGCCAATGCCACCGTTATAAGCTGCCATCAACTGCAAGAAGCCATTATCCACACCATTCTGCTCAAGCAGATGATCGACATATTTCTGTCCAAGCGACAGGTTGACTTCCGGCTGATAAAGCTCTGCGCGTTTGGCTCCGCGATAACGGGTATTGCCGATATAGCTTGCAGTGGCCGGCATCAGCTGCATCAAACCACGCGCACCGGCATGGCTACGCGCATCGGTGTTGAAACCCGATTCCTGACGCATGAAGGCATAGATCACTGCGCGGTCAACTTCATAACCACCTTCCGGTGCCCATGGCGGGACGGGATACAACGCGTTTACAAACACATCACCGGTCTTTTGTGCGATATAGCTGCCAAGACGCATGGTAAGTGATGCAAAGTTGGCGGTATCGGTCAGGGCCAAAACAGCACGACGAAGCGAATCATCATCCTTGGCCGCAGCCTTACGCAGTTCGCGTTCTGCCTCATCGCGCTGCCCAACCTGCAACAACGAAAGAGCACGACGGCCATGCGGATCAAGCTTCAGCTTGTTGGCACGGTTTTCATCAAGCTCAAGGCTGTCCCAGTCAAAGACATCATCACGGCCCAGCGCACGCATTGCCAACTGACCATAGAATGACCGCGGATACTCCGCCGCACGGTTCAACATGACATCAGCTTCATCAAACCGGCCAGCTGCCAGATCAATGCGCGCTGCCCAAAAGGCCCCTGCCGTTCTGGTCCAGCTGGATGCGTATTTATTGGTGCTTAGTGCTGCGAAATGGGCGTGCGACTCATCCATTTTGCCCAGCCGCCACGCGGTCAATCCGGCTGTCCAATGCGCCTGGGGCAGATGCTTGCCCGAACGCTTTGCCGCTTCACCGGCATATTTCAGCGCAAGGTCCGGTTTGCCAAAGTAATAGTAACCCGACGCAATCGCTGCCTTGGCATGGTCCTGCTCGTAGGCATCAAAAATACGCTGTGCTTCGTCACTGTTGAGAACTTCAAGCGCCCCGGTCGGCCAACCATTGCCAATACGATGGCGAATACGACGCTTCAGGGTCGAAACGCGCGAACGCTGTTTCGATGACAGCTTCTTGGTCGACTTGTGGTAATAGGGCGTGATGTTTTCGTAATCATATCCCGCACCGGAAACATAGCTGCCAACCGGCTTCTTCGGATAGTTTGCCGTGCCGCGACGTTTCAGCGCAAGTTTATAAATGCGCGGTGCCTGCGGATGATCGGCATATTTGGCAAGCCAGCCCTTCAATTCCTTGTAACGTGACCGATACGCCGTCGGATGAAGATAACGCTGCGCCATCACGTGCCCCATCAGGACATCATCGGACAGGCGCGAAATCAGGCGGTCGGCATCGTCCCAGCGACCTTGCTCCTGAACGGCAAAAATCTGTTCGTAAAGTTCGGCGTCACGATCGGAAAGTGGTTTGGGGATCGCGGTCGAAAGCGCGTCATCCAAAACCGGGCTGCCAAGAGCTGCCTGTTCCTGCATGCTGGCAGCAGCAGGTGACGCGGCACCCATGACCGTCATGGTGCCAAGAAACGCGAAGAAGAGTCCCTGCCTCAGGGTGCTTTTTACACCCGGCAGGCGTGTTCTTATTGCTTCGATCAAAATCAGTTTCCCCAACGAGGCTTGTTTTCAAGCCGCGTGTTTATCCCGAAGCAGTTTGGTCTCGCAACCCGTTGCCGTCGGTGTTCCCCCTTGTGCAACGGCGATCCTTATAACAGGAATCAGCCAAACCGCGAAATCATTTATCTGGAATCAATCACTTGGCGCATGTCGCACAAAGCACTCCAAATGCATGCATATCTCCCATGCATACACCGAGATTATCGCCAATTCCTTAAAGCTTTTGTGAGATCGCGCGCAAGTCACGCCAAGCAAGGCGTTTCTGTTCCGGCGTTCTGAGAAGATAGGCCGGATGGAACATCGCGGTCAGCTCGGCCTTTTTGCCATCAGCAAAGGAAACTTCCTTCCATGTACCGCGCAAACGCGTAATGCCACGATCTTCTTCCATCAGTGTTTTGGCCGAACTGCCGCCGAGACAGACAACGACCTTCGGACCAATCAGCTCAAGGTGACGGCGAATGAACGGTTCGCACACCGCGACCTCGGCTGTGGTCGGCTGACGGTTCCCCGGGGGCCGCCATGGCAGGATATTGGTGATATAGACCTCTTCGCGGGCCAAGCCGATGGACCGCAGCATTGCATCAAGCAATTTTCCACTCGGCCCGACAAACGGCAATCCCTGACGGTCCTCTTCGGCACCGGGCGCTTCGCCGACCAACACAATATTGGCCTCAACATTACCGGTGCCAAACACCGTATTGCTGGCCGACTTCTTAAGTGCGCATCCTTCGAACTTTTCGATGGCGGCCTTAAGCTCATCCAGACTGTTTGCCGCGGCCGCCGCATCACGTGCGGATTGGCGGGCCTCGTGCGGCGTATCAGACAGCAGGAAACCGCCATCTGCGCCCGCAGGAATCGCTGCCGGACCGCTGGGTCTTGCTGCCTGCGCTGGACGTGCAGAAGCGCTGGCCCGGCCTTGCGCCCCCGGACGGCCATTCGCGCCAAATCCTTGCCGGTTGGCCGCATTTTGCCGCAGGCTTTCCGACGCCTTGAAACGGTCAAGCGGTTCGTCAGCGATGGCCTCGTCCGCGCCCATTTCAAATTGCCATACAAGAGCCTCGAACGCGTCGAGATTATTTACATCAAAGTCTGTAATTGGTTTGCTCATCTACACAAAGGCGATGTATGTTGCACCGCAATCGGGATCGCGGGCACTGCTTGGGAGGACCTTATACGATTTTGGGTCCTTTGTGCCAGAGTACAAACGCGACACCGCTTGTGACTATGGATTGTCAACCGATCCCATGATCGGTATAGCTGTATTCATAGAGATTTATCAGAGAATTCAGGGCTTGGGCGAGACCCTGAACGGTGAATACCGGCTCACGGCCAACGAACGGAAACAGTTCGATAAGGCCGCCAGCCAAAGGAGAGAGGCCAAATGGAACGGGAATCCATGGAATTTGACGTGGTCGTTGTTGGCGCCGGTGTATCCGGTCTGTCAGCGGCCATCAAGCTGATGCAACTCGCCCAGGAACAGGAAAAAGAGATCACCGTCTGTGTGGTCGAAAAAGGTTCCGAGGTCGGCGCACATACCCTGTCGGGTGCTGTGATGGAGCCGCGCTCGATCAATGAACTTTTCCCGGACTGGAAAGAACGCGGCGCACCGCTAAACGTGCCTGCCGGCGAAGACCAGTTCCTGATGCTGAGCGAAACCGGCGCCCAAAAGATGCCGACGCCGCCGCAAATGCACAACAAAGGCAACTATATCGTCAGCCTTGGCAATGTCTGCCGCTGGCTGGGCGAGCAGGCCGAAGCACTGGGTGTTGAAGTTTATCCGGGCTTTGCCGCTGCCGAAGTTCTGTTTAACGACGATGGTTCGGTCAAGGGGATCGCCACGGGTGATATGGGCCTGCAGCGTGATGGCACGCCGGGTCCGAACCATGAACCGGGTATGGAACTGCATGCCAAATACACCTTCTTTGCCGAAGGTTGCCGTGGTTCGCTGTCCGAACAGCTGATCAGGAAATTTGATCTGCGCAAGAATTCCGATCCGCAAACCTATGGCATCGGCATCAAGGAACTCTGGGAAGTCGATCCGGAAGTCCACAAGGAAGGCCTGATCCAGCATACTGTTGGCTGGCCGCTTGACAAGGACACCTATGGTGGATCGTTCCTGTATCATCTGGATAACAATCAGGTGGTTGTCGGTTTCGTCATCGGACTTGATTACGAAAACCCGCATCTCAGCCCGTTTGAGGAATTCCAGCGTTTCAAGACGCATCCGAAAATTCGCAAGATTTTCGAAAACGGCCGTCGCATTTCCTATGGCGCACGTGCGCTGAACGAAGGCGGCTTCCAGTCGATCCCGGATCTAGTTTTCCCGGGTGGGTGCCTGATCGGGTGTTCGGCAGGCTTCATGAACGTGCCGAAGATCAAGGGTTCGCACACTGCGATGAAGACCGGCATGCTGGCGGCCGAGGCTGCCTTTGAAGCCCTGACCAAGGATGAAGTCCCGGCACAGATGGACAGTTATCCGCAGCGCCTTAAGGACAGCTGGGTCTATCCGGAACTGCACAAGGTCCGCAACATCCGCCCAAGCTTTGCCAAATGGGGCTTCTGGGGTGGCTTGGCTTATAGTGCAGTTGATACCTATCTGTTCGGCGGCAAGGCACCTTGGACCTTCAAAAACCACGAAGACCATTCCTGCCTGAAGCCAGCCGCAGAAATGCCGAAGATCGACTACCCGAAACCGGATGGCAAAGTCAGCTTCGACAAGCTGTCATCGGTCTTCCTGTCAAACACCAACCACAGTGAAGACCAGCCGATCCATCTGACGCTGAAAGATGACAGTGTTCCGGTAAACACCAACCTTGCCGTCTATGACGGGCCCGAAGCCCGGTTCTGCCCGGCAGGTGTTTATGAATTCGTCGAAGATGAAGAAAATGGCGGGAACCGCCTGCAGATCAATGCCCAGAACTGCGTGC
Source organism: Thalassospira sp. HF15 (assembly GCF_011806525.1). Lineage (GTDB taxonomy): Bacteria > Pseudomonadota > Alphaproteobacteria > Rhodospirillales > Thalassospiraceae > Thalassospira. The sequence continues at coordinate 294,926 of NZ_JAAVKI010000003.1, forward strand.
ATTGCAAAACCTGCGACATCAAGGACCCGACCCAGAACATCGTTTGGGTCGTGCCCGAAGGTGGCGGTGGCCCGAACTACCCGAATATGTAAGCCTTGTTGGCTTTCCTCATACAAAAAGGCCCGCTCACTGCGGGCCTTTTTCTTTTGGTCTGATGATTGATTTTCCGATCGCCCAGGCCGCATATAAGTTTTTACTTGTTTCATCTTCAATCTGTGCGTTCAATGGCCGCCCTTTTTAACGCGCAGGCATCATGGACATGAAAATCGCGATTGTGACACTCGATGGCTTCAACGAACTCGACAGCTTCGTTGCGCTGGCGATTCTGAACCGCGCCAAGGCCGATGGCGTGCATGCCGAAAACGTTGGCACCGGCGAAACCGTCACCTCGATGAACGGCGTTTCTGTCTCCGTACAAAAGCCGCTGTCCTTTGCACAGGATGCAGATGCAGTTCTTCTGGGCAGTGGCATACATTCACGCGATCACATCAATGATCCAAACATCATGAAGCACCTGTCACTTGATCCGTCTCGCCAACTGATTGGTGCGCAATGTTCGGGCGTTCTGTTTCTCTATCGCATGGGCCTGCTGCCTGCGACAGTGACAACCGACAGCAAAACCCGCCCCCTGATTGCGCGCACAGACGCGGTCATTGAAGACCGCCCGCTCGTCGCGCAAGGCAACATCGTCACCAGCGGTGGTTGCCTGTCATCAAGCTATCTTGCTGGCTGGTTCCTGGCCAAGGCGATTGGTCTTGATAAGACCATCACCGTTCTTGAAACCGTTGCACCGGTTGGCCAGCGCTCGCAATTTGCCAAACAGGCCCGTGAAATTATTGGCAAACAACTTGATGTCCCGGCAAAGCGCCCGCTTTACTGCTAGCCAAGATGAAGCTCTTGACCGCTGTTGTCGGCGCTTTGCCGATCATTACTTTATTGTGACGGCCTTTGCGTATGGTTCCGTGTTGCAAATGCTTTGCCTTATAATTGCCGACTGAGTAGGCTAATCCCGAAATTCACTATGGCGATGCATGAAACTTTGCATTGCCGAACCCGAATTGCGGACGCAGGAAAAGCCTTTGAAACGTAAACTGTTACATCTCCTCATACCGATGACGGCTATTGCGCTTTCGGCGTGTGGCACCATGCCGCAAAATAGCGACAATGCCGTTTTCGAGTATCCGCAATCCAACGGTTTTTCGGGTAATTTCCTCGCAGGTAAAGCCGCGCAGCTTGAAAGCCAGTCCGGCTTTGCGGCCCAATACCTTTTGCGTGCCCACCAGCTTGATCCCGACAATGCAGAACTGCGCCGGCGTGCCTTTCTCGCCCTGATCAGCGACGGGCGCATCAGCGACGCAGTCAACATCGCCACACAGCTGCAATCTGAAAATGATCAGGATCTGTTTGCCGCCCTGACTGTGATGGATGCGGCCATTCGCGAAGGTCGCTACCAAGATGCGCTTGATGTCGTATCAAGCTTGCCCGAACGTGGCATCAACGCCCTGATTGCCCCGCTGGCAAAGGCGTGGCTTTACACCGGGCTTGATCAAAAGGCCCCTGCCATGGCTGCCCTTGATGGCATGCAGGGCAATGGATCGCTAAACCCGCTTTCGGAATACCATCGTGGTTTGATCCTGGCGCATTTTGGTGATTTTGATGCTGCGGAACGTGCCCTTGCCAGTGCCTATGGCGATCCGGCCGATGCACCGCTCCGCGCCGCCGAGGCCCTTGGCGCGGTCTATGAACGCAAAGGACAGGTTCAAAAGGCATCACTTCTGTATGAAAGCTATATGGACCGACATCCGCAATCGCTTGCCATGCCTTTCCATCTGAAACGACTGGCGCGCAAAGAACCGCCGATCGCCACCATGCTGACCCCAGCCGAGGGTCTGGCAGAAGCCTATCTTGATATCGCAACGCTGCTCAGTCAGGAAAACGCCGTCGATCCAGCCTTGCTGATGGCGCGCTATTCGCTGTCACTGCGCCCTGATGATGACATTACCCGTCTTCTGGTCGGCGAAGTCATGGAAATCCAGAACCGCTTTGAAACAGCGATTGATGTCTATAGCGCCATTCCGGTGTCCTCGCCACACAGCTGGAATGCGCGGCTGCGCACCGCTTCCAGTCTTGAGCAGATCGGCCGTGCCGACGAGGCGATTGATATCCTTGAAGACATGGTCAGTGAACGCCGGGACCGTCCCGATGCCCTGATCCAGCTTGGAGATATCCTGCGCATTCAGCAGGAATATAGCCCGGCTGCCGATGCCTATGACAAGGCCATCGAACGTCTGGGTGGCAAGACCCAGGTTGGCTGGCGTCTGCTCTATCGTCGGGGCATTGCGCATGAACGCGCCGGTGACTGGGCCAAGGCCGAGGCAGATTTCCTTCAGGCGCTCGAAATCGAACCGGAACAGCCCTATGTGCTGAACTATCTCGGCTATAGCTGGGTTGATATGGGCATGAATTTTGATCAGGCCGAAGACATGCTCAAGCGTGCTGTCGAATTGCAGCCTGATGATGGCTATATCGTCGACAGCCTCGGCTGGGTCTACTACAAGCTGGGCCGCTTTGATGACGCGGTTGAACAGCTTGAAAAGGCCGTCGAACTGAAACCCGACGATCCGACCATCAATGATCATCTGGGGGATGCCTATTGGCAGATCGGGCGCTATCACGAAGCCCGTTTCCAGTGGCACCGCGCCCTGTCATTCAATCCGACCGAAGACCTGCGCAGTACCGTAGAAGCCAAAATCAATGGCCAGGTACCCAGTGTGGCCCCGACTGTCGTAAACTGACGCAATTGGGAAGAAACGTTCATGTCTGCGACCTATCGCCAGCAGGCACCTGCCAAGGTTAACCTGTTCCTGCACGTCACCGGCAAACGTGATGACGGCTATCACCTGCTTGAAAGTCTGGTTTGCTTCACCGCGACCGGCGATGTGCTTAAGGGTGAATTGCGCGATGATGGCAAAGTCACCCTGTCCATTACCGGGCCGATGGCCGCCAATCTTTCCCTTGATGACACCAATGACAACCTCGTCATACGGGCCGCACGAATGCTTCAGGACGCCAGCGGGACCAAACAGGGTGCCGACCTGATCCTTGATAAGCGCCTGCCGGTTGCATCGGGCATTGGCGGCGGATCGGCCGATGCCGCCGCGGCAATCCGCTTGTTGTGCGAAATGTGGAAACTTGACCTTGATGGGGACATTTTATCGCGCATCGCCTTGTCGCTGGGTGCGGATGTCCCGGTGTGCCTGCATGGCAAAACCTGCGTGATGTCGGGGATCGGTGAAGAGATCACTGAAATCCCTGACCTGCCGCCCGTACCAGTGGTCCTGATCAATTCGGGCAAGGCGGTTTCAACGCCCGAGATATTCAAGGCCCGTGCTGATGAAGGCTTTAGTGACGCCAATGCGTGGGATACGAAGCAAGTCTTTCAAAGTGGTGCCGCCCTTGCCGACGCACTTTCGGAATGCGGCAATGACCTGACACTGCCTGCCACGGGCATCCTTCCGGAAATTTGCGATGTGATGAATGCATTGGCCCGCGAAGAGGGATGCCTGCTTGCCAGAATGTCGGGCAGTGGTGCGACCTGCTTTGGTATTTACGACACAACTGAACAGGCCGAACGCGCCGCCCATGCCATTGCCGCACAGAACCCGGACTGGTGGATATCGCCCACCCATATCCTGACCGAGAAGACCCGGGAACAGGCCGAGATGGGGGCTGCCTTCCCGGACTGAGCGCGGGACAAAAAAACCTTCAAATAGAGGGTTGCGCTCTTTGCATGAGAGCGCTATTTTCCGCGCCACGCACGCTGATGGGGCGTGGCCAAGTGGTAAGGCATCGGTTTTTGGTATCGTGTATCGTAGGTTCGAATCCTACCGCCCCAGCCAAGACAAACCGCTTTGAGGTTTTCCTCAAAGCGGTTTTCTTTTTTCCGTGTTTCACGGCTTGGCGACACGCGGAAGCGCGCGCCCTGTTATCGAGGTCAGGATTGCTTTGACTGGTGCATGGCGATGCTTGTGCGCGAGACCAGTTTATCAAGCGTATCGCCCTTCTCAGCAATGCCAAGCCCGACGCTGAGTGTCAGTCTCGGATGCTCGCTACCGGCCTGGAAATCCTCCGCACCCACGCGATCTGTCAGGCGCTGCAGGTAGTTCAATGCGCCCGCTGCCCCGGTTTCGGGCATCAGGATGATGAATTCCTTGTCGCTCCAACGCGCGATCACATCGGTTTCGCGCATCATTTCCGATGCCACCTTTGCAAACAGTTTCAGCGCGGCGTCACCGGCATCATAGCCAAAACTTTCATTCAGGTTCTTGAGGTTGTCGAAATAAACCATCCCGGCGACGACTGAATTGCCATAGCGATTTGAACGTTCAAGTTCGGTGCGCAGCACAGTTTCCATATAGCGACGGTTATAAAGCCCCGTCAGCGGATCGGTATTGGCCGAGCGTTCAATATCCTTTTTGGCCTGCTCAAGTGCCTTGCGATCATGGATATGGGCAACCGTCTGACCAATTGAGTCAGCAAACAGCTGCACCAGATCAATGTCATGCTTGGCAAAGGCCGCAACCGGGCTCGGGCTGCCGAATGCAAGCGTTCCGATGCACTCGCCCTCGACCACAATCGGCGCACCGAGATAGGCGGCAAAACCGAACTTTTCACCAGCAGGGTGATCAGCGAGTTCGCTTTCTCTGACATCGTGGAAGGCAGAGACCTTGCTGGCCGAAATCACATGACTGCAGAATGTATCATCGAGATCGAACGCCATCCCCGGGGTCAGGGCATTTTCCGGGTGGAAGACCTGTCGAATTTCATAGGTCTCTTCACCAATGGCACTGAAGATACCGATGGGCAGACCAAACTGCTCGATACCAAGCCTCAGGATCGCCTCAACACGCTGTTCGAACATTTTGGCCATTTCTGCCTGATGATCGGTCTCAAACTCGGTCGTCATGATGTTTCCCATTACTTGACCGGCACGGTTTTACTCCGAGAATCCGGTCATAAAGCCTTGTTATACTGCGACAATTAAAACCCTTGGTCGCGAAAGGTAAATTCTAAACCCTTCACATACCAACGCATAGGCTATTCTTCTGCTTGGATAACAATTTTCTGATATGACCGGGCAAGTTAGTCCGATTTCGGGCGCCCCGGCATCTGATGAAGCAATGCTGCCCCACGCAGGCCACCGTCACGCGCATAGGCCCCCGGAACCACCAGTGGTGCATCATATCGTCCCAGAACCTGTTTTCGGACGCGTTGGTCAATCTCTGCAATCAGGGCCGCCTCTGACGCCAGCCCCCCACCGACCGGGACGCAATCCGGATCAAGGACATTGACCATCAGTGCCAGTTCGCGGGCAACCAGATCACAATAAATGTCGATTACGGGTGCTGCACTAGTATCCCCTGCCTGCCAAGCCGCGGTAATGTCGTTACTGGCAAGTTTCGCACCATGGATTTGTGCATAAATACGTTCAAGACCCCGGGCTCCCCCCCAGACATCCAGACACCCTACACGTCCGCAGCCGCACACAACGGGGGAAAGACCATGCCGGATCAGGGTCCCGGTGACATCATTTCCGTGCCCCCATTCCCCGCGTATGCCACTCTTGCCGCCAACAAACTGTCCATCAAAGACAATGCCGCCGCCAACCCCGGTGCCGAGGATGATCGCAAACACGGTGCGGGCCTCTTTGGCTGCACCCGTTGAGGCCTCCGCCAACGCAAAACAGTCGGCATCATTTTCAACAAGAACCGAACGGCCCAGAATATCGGAAAGTGCTTCCGCAATCGGCCAATCCTTGATCGCGGGAATATTGGCCGAAATCACAGCGCCGGTTTTCGGATCAATCCCACCGGCAAGGCTGATGCCGATATCCGGCGATTTGCCAAATTGCACATCAGCCTCACGCACGAATGCCGACAGTGTTTCGACAAAGGCGTCGCGATCTTCACGCGGTGTCGATGCTTTGCGATGAAGCACAACCACCCCATCCGCATCAAAAACACCGAACTCAATGTTCGATCCACCTATGTCAAAGGCATATTGCATGCTGCACGTTTCCTATCCTGACTGTTATCGGGATACACTAGGCGGGGCACAGCCGCAAAAAGAAACGGCACCTGCCAGGTCAGACAAGTGCCGTTAATAAAGCATCAAAACCCGGGCGTTAGCTGCGCAGGCGTGCCGCCACATCGTCATATGTCGGCATCTGATCGACAGGACCAAGTGCGGTAATCGTCGGCTTGCCATCAAGAAGAGCCTTACCCGAGCGACGCACGCTTTCAAGGTCGACACCGTCGATTTTCTCGACGATTTCTTCCATTGTTTGCGGCTTGCCGAAAATCTGGATCTGACGGGCAAGCGTTTCACAGCGACCGGAATTGCTTTCCATCGCCATGACCACAGATGCCTTAAGCTGCGCCCGAGCGCGCGTGACCTCTTCTTCGGTCACATCGTCGGTGGCACGCACCAGTTCATCACACATTACCGGCATCAGTTCAGCGATGTCATTGGCACCGGTCCCGGCATAGATCGAGAACAGACCACCATCAACATAGTGCGATGAGAAGCTATAGACCGAGTAAACCAGTCCGCGCTTTTCGCGGATTTCCTGGAACAGACGCGATGACATGCCACCACCCAGAAGGGTGTTGAACACCTGCAGGTCATAGAAGCTTTCATCGGTGTAGGACACGGTCGGCAGTCCCATGATCACATGGACCTGTTCAAGCTTGCGGTTTTCAATCCGGCTGCCGCCTTCATATTTCAGGGGCTCGATCGCGTGTTCTTCATGTGCCGGAAGGCTATCAAACTTTTCCGAAACCATATCGACAACGCGCTGATGTTCGACCTTGCCAGATGCAGAAAACACCATGTTTTTCGGGCTATAGCGCCGTGACATGAAATCGAACAAATGATCCCGGTTCAACGACGATACATTTTCAGGGCTGCCAAGGATCGAACGCCCAAGCGCCTGATTTGGCAGGGCGGTTTCCTGAAAATAGTCGAAAATGATGTCATCTGGCGTATCGTTGGCCTGCCCGATTTCCTGCAAGATCACCTGACGTTCGCGTTCGAGTTCCTTCGCGTCCAACGTTGAGTGCTGCAGAATATCGGCAATCACATCAATCGCCAGTTCCTGGTCTTCGTGCAGGACCTTGCAGTAATAGGCCGTATTTTCGCGCGACGTATAGGCATTCATCTGCCCGCCGACTGCTTCGATTTCCTCGGAAATCTGCAATGCAGAACGACGCCGCGTTCCCTTGAACGCCATATGTTCAAGCATATGGGAAATGCCGTTGATGTCAGGCGTTTCGTTACGCGCACCAACATTTACCCAAGTGCCCAAGGCCACCGACTGCACATGATCAAGGCGGTCGGTTGCGACAATCATTCCATTGTCAAGCCGAGTGAGCTCGACTGTCATATAGCATTACTCCTGTTTCGTATTTCAGATCCAAGCATGGCAGGCCTTCAGGCGGCACGTCGGTTTTTGCGAACATGCGCCATCAAAGCAGCCACATCATTGGACATCGGTTCGACCTTCTCAGGCCGGTCATATAGATCAGAAAGACGCGGCGGCAAGTCTGGATAGATACCCGACGCCTGCTTGACCGCATCCGGGAATTTCGCCGGGTGCGCTGTTGCCAGTGCCACCATCGGTACCGATTTGTCACGATTGCACTGACGCCCCGAAACAATGCCGATCACGGAATGCGGATCGACCAGTTCGCCACTGGTTGCCAGCACATCCTTGATCGCGGCCTTGGTTTCTGCGTCATCAAGGCGATAGCCATCGAAATGTTCGCGCGCCCGGCCAAACTGGCCCTGCGACATTTCCATCACCCCGGTTTCGCGGAACGAGGTCAGCATTTCGGCAATCGCCAGACCATCACGGTCATAAAGATCAAACATCAGACGTTCAAAATTCGAGCTGACCTGAATATCCATCGACGGGCTCAGCGACGGTTCAACGCCTTCCATCTTCATGACGCCGGTCTCAAAGAAACGGGCCAGAATGTCATTGCGGTTGGCACCAACCACAAACTGCTTGATCGGAAGGCCCATCTGCATCGCGGCAAAACCGGCATAGACATTACCAAAGTTGCCCGACGGCACAGAGAAGGAAATTTCGCGTTCCGGCGACCCAAGCTGCACACCCGCCCAGAAATAATAGGCGATCTGGCACATGATGCGCGCCCAGTTGATCGAGTTAACGGCCGACAAACCCACTTCATCGCGGAAGCCATGATCATTGAACAGCGCCTTGACCAGATCCTGACAATCATCAAACGATCCCTCGACGGCAACGTTATGCACGTTGTCCGACAGGATCGTCGTCATCTGGCGGCGCTGCACTTCGGAAACGCGGCCCTTCGGATGCAAAATAAAGATGTCGATATTTTCGCGATCACGGCAGGCCTCGATCGCGGCCGATCCAGTATCACCAGATGTCGCACCAACAATCGTAATCCGCTCGCCGCGTTTGGCCAGCACATGGTCAAACAGACGCCCGACCACCTGAAGCGCGTAATCCTTGAACGCAAGGGTCGGACCGTGGAACAGCTCCATGACCCAGTCATTCGGACCAAGCTGCTTAAGCGGCGCAACCGCTTCGTGATCAAAGCCCTGATAAGTGTCTTCGAGAATGGCCTTAAGGGCATCGTCATCAACGGTTCCCGCCACAAACGGCTGGATCACCTTGAAGGCAACTTCCGCATAGGTCAGAGTTCGCAGGGCACGAATATCGTCCTTGGAAAAGGTCGGCCATGTTTCGGGAACATAAAGCCCCCCGTCACGGGCCAGACCGGCAAGAAGAACTTCATCGAACTGCAAAACGGGGGCGCTTCCCCGCGTGCTGACATAGCGCACTAGACCTGCTCCTGCATAAGGCAAATACCGGTTCCGTGCATTCAGGGGACAGTTCGCCCCAAAAACACGGCAAGGCCTGATTTAGTGAGGGTTTGCGCCGCTATAGTCAAGGGTCAATAAAGCAGATCTGGCACGCATCAAGCCTAAAGCACGATCCAGGCAGGGTGCCGCTGTGATCATGCGGCACGGCTTAGCCGTCCAGGGGGATGTCATGTTCCTTGAGCTTGGCCTCAGCAAGGGCTGCACGGCGTACAACCGTGCGGTAGTTGCCCAGAAGGATTCGCAGCACTGCCTTGATGAAGCGGTCAGAGCCCGACATTTTCTTTTCAAACGTTTGACGGTTGATCGCGATCAGAACAGTACGTTCCTTGGCACGCGCGGACGCCATGCGCGGCTTATTATCCACAAGGGCAAGCTCGCCAAACAACCCACCGGCATCAATGGTGCCCAAGATGACTTCTTTGCCTTCGCTCAGCGTCTTGTAGATTTCAACCTTGCCTTCCTGCACGACATAGGCGGCGTTACCAGGCTTTCCTTCGCGAAAAATGACCTGATCAATGGCAAAGACCTGTCGGTCCATGACCTTCTTGTTGCCGTCGGTAATGCCCATCTGTTTGCAGCGCCCATATAAAATTAGCCGGAATTATATCCCGATCATTGATGGCAGCATATATCACCAGTCCATCAATCAATGCTAGCAGATTACCCGGCCCATTCAATTGAATTTAGCGACCGTACCTATTCTCAAGATGGGCCTTGAAAGCATCAACGCCAAGTGCTTTTCCTGTCGCCGCTTCAAGGATGGCATCTGTGGATTTGCTCGATGCCTGACTGTGAATGTTTGTGCGAAGCCACGTCATCAACGGTGCAAAGTCACCGCGCGAAAGTGCGGTCGGAATTTCCGGGTTGGCTTCCTTGGCCGCGGCAAAGATCTGGGCTGCGGCCATTGCCCCTAACGTATAGGTCGGGAAATAGCCCCACGCGCCCGATGGCCAATGGATATCCTGCATGCAGCCATTACGATCATCTTCGGGCACAATCCCAAGAAGCTTTTGCATCATTTCGTTCCAGGCAGCCGGCAGATCCGCAAGCTTCATATCGCCTTCGATTAGCGCGCGCTCCAACCGATAACGCAAGATCACATGCGCCGGATAGGTGACCTCGTCGGCATCAACACGGATCAGGCCCGGCTCAACCCGGGTATAGAGACGATGCAGGTTTGCCGCCTTCCATGCCGAACTGTCGCCCCCAAAAGCCTGCTCGAACATCGGACCGGCATAGGTCAGGAATTCTTCTGACCGGCAGGCCTGCATTTCGACCAGAAGCGACTGGCTTTCATGCATGGTCATGCCGCGTGCCTTGCCGACAGGCTGATTTTGCCAATCGGCGGGCAATCCGCGCTCATACATCGCATGACCGGTTTCATGCAAAACACCCATGATCGCAGAGGTAAAGTCGTCCTCGTCGTAGCGGGTGGTCAGACGCACATCTTCGGGGATGCCACCACAGAACGGATGATGAGAGATATCCAGACGCCCGTGGTCGAAATCGAACCCGACCGCCTTCATAAGATCAAGGCCGATCCGGTTTTGTGTTTCAATCGGGAAAGGCCCCTTTGGTTTAAGTGGCTTGTCCTCGGTTTTTTGGCGTTCGATGACGTCGGCGGTAAAATCAGGCAGGAAGGATTCAAGCTCGGCAAACAGCGTATCAATCCGCTCAGAACGCATCATGGGATCATACTGGTCAAGCAGCGCGTCATAGACCGAGGTCCCAAGCGCCTCTGCCTTGGCTTTGCCAGCCTCAATCGACAGGTCAAGGACCTCCTGCAACTGTGGCAGCAATCCATTGAAGTCATTGTCGGCGCGCGCAGTGCGCCAGGCAACTTCACAGCGGGTCTCGGCGCGAGACATTTTCTCGACCAGTTCCGCCGGAACAGCTGTGCCATGGACCCATGCGCGCCTCATTTCGGCAAGATTGGCCTGTTGCCAATCATCAAGGCTTTCACCCTCGGCACTGGTGATCAAATCACCCAGATCCGGCGCATTGATCAGCTCGTTTTCCAGAACACTCAGCGTTGCCAGCTGTTCAGAACGGGCTTCTGCACCCCCGCCCGGCATGATCACCGCCATATCCCAATGCAACATCCCGCCAATACCGGACAGGACCCTCATACGGTGAAAACGGGCTTCGAGCTTTTTATACGCTTCGGTCATGAGAACTCCTGTGCAGGCAGCAAAGTTACTGTCCGCAGACTATCAATCAAATGGTGGAGGCAAATTCAGGCCGGAGTGTCCTGATCGGTCTCGTCGGACGGGCGGCGATGATACAGAACAAACATCACAATCAGGGTCAGCGCAAGGCTATACCACGTAATCGCATATTCCAGATGGTTGTTGGGCAACTCAACCTTGGCCTGCCCGCCAATCGGAAGCCCACCCGGCACCTCGGTGTCATCAAGTTCCAGATAATACGGGCTTGCAAGCTCCGCCCCACTATCTTCGGCCATGTGATTAACATCGACATAGAACCACTGATTTTTCAGTGCGTCGTTTTCCGGCTGCGCCCAGTGTTTTTCGCGCGGCAGACGCAGAACGCCCGATACCCGAACCTGTCCTTCGATCAGGCTATCCGGACGGGTTTCAGGATCACGGTAATCCTGCGGCACCCAACCGCGATTAACCAGAATGATCCGGCCGTCTTCCTGTTCAAGCGGCGTAATCAGCTGGAAGCCGACATTGCCACGCCGGGTGCGCGCCATCAGGTATTTTTCCTGATCATTCAGGTAATGCCCTTCGGCATATGCCGCACGAAACGCCATATCGGGATCAAGGGTCGTGTCGGTTGGCACGGCAATTGGCGCCATTTCTGCTTGCGCCTGGCGGCTTTCAATCAGGTTTTGTTTCCAGAACAGTCTGTCGACCTGCCAGGAGCCAAGAGCCAAAAGAATAACCAGAGAAAGTCCGGCGCAAATTTTCATCGCCAGACTGGGACGCGTTTTAAGAAGAGGCATGAAAGGTCAGTCCTGTTCGGATGTCGATCGATGGCGATATTGCAGCGCCACCATGATGCCTTTAAGCGGCCTTAGCAAGACCAGTGTCAAACCAATGATCACCGGCCCCCACACAACCGCATGAAGCCATAATGGCGGCATGTAGGTCATTTCGACCCAAAGCGCCATGGGCACCACCAGAAATCCGAGAATAAAGATAATAAAAACGGCCGGACCGTCGCCGGAATCATGGCCGCGCAAATCCAGTCCGCAAACCTCACAGGTTTCACGCACCGTCAAAAAGCCTGAAAACAACTTTCCCCCACCGCAGCGGGGGCATTTGCATGCCAACCCGGTACGAATGGGGGAAAGGTTTGGATAGTAATCATCCATGATCTTGTTCGTTACCTGACGACCGGCTTATTCGCCGCCCCAGATGTAAACGGCAAAGAACAGGAACAGCCAGACAACGTCAACGAAGTGCCAGTACCAAGCCGCTGCTTCGAGGCCGAAGTGATGATCCTGTTTGAAGCCATCCTTCATCGCCCGCACAAGGCAAACCGCAAGGAACACCGTCCCGACAAACACGTGGAAGCCGTGGAACCCGGTCGCCATGTAGAAGGTCGAGGAATAGATGTTATCGGCAAAGCCGAATGCGGCGTGGCTGTATTCATATGCCTGCAGGCACAGGAAGATGATGCCAAGACCAACGGTCAGTGCCAGCCCCTGAACCAGATCCTTTTTCTTGCCTTCGAGGATGCCGTGATGCGCCCAGGTAAGCGTGCAACCCGACAACAACAGGATCAAGGTGTTCAGGAACGGCAGATCCCACGGATCAAGAACTTCGACACCTGCAGGCGGCCATTCGGTCACGCCGGGGCTAAAGATCACAAAGGCGTTGTGGAAGAATGCCCAGAAGAAGGCGACGAAGAACATCACCTCGGATGCGATGAACAGCGACATCCCGTAACGCAGGCCGATCTGAACGACCTTGTTATGATAGATGTGTGATTCGCTGATCACGTTGCTCCACCAACGGAACATCACAAACAGAATGCCCGCAATACCGATCGCCGCCAGCCAGAAGTCAGCCGGCGCACGGTCCGAATGCATGAACATGACCATGCCACCGGTGAACAGACCAGCGGACGCCGCAGCCACCAGCGGCCACGGGCTCGGGTCTACCAGGTGGAACGGATGCTTTTGTGCATGATCACTCATTCCTTGCCCCCCTCAATCCTCATAAAAGAAACTCTAAGTTCGCTTTTTTAACCAAAAACCGTACAGCCCACGAAACCGCGTTCTGTCAGCCTCCCTGATCTTCAGTCCCGCCTACTGCTTCCACCGATGCCTCGGCTTTGAAGAAGGTGTAGGACAGGGTAATCGTCTTCACGTCCTGGGTATTGATGTCTTCGGCAATGGCAGGATCAACATAGAAACTGACCGGCATGTCGACGCGCTCACCCGGTTGAAGGGTTTGTTCGTCAAAACAGAAACACGCGATCTTGCTGAAATACTGCCCTGCTTTCAGTGGTGTTACATTATAGGTCGCCTGACCGGTGATCGGTTTGACGGCCATGTTTTCGGCCATGTAGTGGGCCAGATTATCTTCGCCCAGACGAACCGTAATTTCACGCTGTTCGGGTTTGAACTGCCATTGCAGCCCGGAATTCACATCGGCATTAAACCGGACCTTGATGGTCTTTTCCGAAACTTCCACCGGCGCTTCTTCAGCGACCTGGGTGGTGCCGCCGAAACCGGTGACCTGACAAAACAGTTTGTAAAGCGGTACAGATGCATAGGACAGGCCGACCATGCCGCCAACGACGACAACACAGCTCAGCAAAACCCGCTTGTTGCGTGCCTTTACAGTATCTGTGTGTTTTTGATCAGCCATGATTTCCTAGCTCATCTTCAAAATGGTTATCGCAAAGAACAGGACAATCAGGCTGCTCAGAATAACCAGAAATGCCCAGTTCTTCTTTTTGCGCTTTGCATAAAACGCTTCGAGTTCGGCTTTGCTCATTTCGGGTTGCTCACTCATGCCATCAACCCACCAAGCCAGACATCCGCAACCATTGCCCCGAACAGGACAAACAGATACAGGATCGAATACCCGAACATCTTGTGCGGGGCGCGTTCTTCGGCATTGCGCAGAACACGAACCGCATGGCGCAGGAACCACAGCCCGGTCAGGCCAGCAGTCACCGCGTAGAATACACCCAGCAATCCGGTCGCAACCGGAACAAGCGTCACCGGCAACAGCAGGATGGTGTAAACCAGCATCTGCTTTTTGGTCGCGGCTTCACCGGCAACAACGGGCATCATCGGCACGCCCACCTTGGCGTAGTCGCCACAACGAAACAGTGCCAGCGCCCAGAAGTGCGGCGGTGTCCACATAAAGATAATCATGAACAGCGCGATTGAATTGATATCAATCCCGCCTGTCACCGACGCCCAGCCGATCATCGGGGGGAATGCCCCGGCGGCACCGCCAATGACGATATTCTGTGGGGTGCTGCGTTTAAGCCACATGGTGTAAACGAACACGTAAAACGCAATCGACACCGCCAGCAAAACCGCAGCAGCAATATTGATGGCGACCGCCATCACGGTTACCGAGACAATCGACAACGCAATGCCAAGCGACAAGGCCTCGTCTGCGGGCACCCGTCCGGCCGGGATCGGTCGGTTCTGGGTACGCTTCATGTGGATATCGATATCGCGATCATACCACATGTTAATCGATGCAGCCGCACCACTGGCGACGGCAATACAGGCTATTGCGACGAGTCCCAGGAACGGATGGATGGAACCCGGGGCAATCAACAAACCAACAGCACCGGTGAAAACCACAAGGGTCATCACGCCCGGCTTAAGCAATGCGATGTAGTCGCGCACGTCTGAAACCGGCAGGGATACTGCGTTTTCAAGTGCTAGGGTCTGGTTGGCAACCTGCTTGGTCATTGAACTCTGGTCTTCTCTTTTGGGGCGGTAGGATGTCCCCCGCAAACCAAGGCCTGCGGGGGACTTAAACCAGGATCACTTACTTGATACGCGGCAGTTCGTCAAAGGTATGGAACGGCGGCGGAGAGCTCACAGTCCATTCCAGCGTATCGGCACCTTCACCATACGGATTTGCCTCGGCCTTCCTGCCACGGATGAAGGCATGCGCCACCACACCAAGGAAGAAGAGGGTCGCCGCAAACGAGATGTAGGCACCATAGGAGGAAACCATGTTCCACCCGGCAAATGCATCCGGATAGTCGGCATAACGACGCGGCATGCCAGCCAATCCAAGGAAGTGCTGCGGGAAGAAGGTCAGGTTCACGCCGATGAAGAACAGCCAGAAGTGGATCTTCGCACCGAGATCGGAAATCTCGTAACCGGTCATTTTGCTGAACCAGTAATAGAAGCCGGCAAAGATCGAGAAGACCGCACCAAGTGACAGCACATAGTGGAAGTGCGCCACAACAAAGTAGGTGTCATGAAGCGGCAGATCCATGCCCGAGTTCGCCAGCATCACACCTGTCACACCGCCCACAGTGAACAGGAAGATGAAGCCGATCGCCCAAAGCATCGGCGCGCGCAGGGAGATCGAGCCACCCCACATGGTCGCAATCCACGAGAAGATCTTAACCCCGGTCGGAACCGCAATCACCATCGTCGCCGCAGTGAAGTATGCACGGGTGTCAACATCCATGCCCACGGTGTACATGTGGTGCGCCCAGACGATAAAGCCGACAACACCGATGGCCACCATCGCATAGGCCATCCCGAGATAGCCGAAGACCGGCTTGCGCGAGAAGGTCGAGATGATGTGACTGATGATGCCAAAGCCCGGCAGGATCATGATGTAAACTTCCGGATGACCGAAGAACCAGAACAGGTGCTGATACAGGATCGGGTCACCACCGCCGGCCGGATTGAAGAAGTCCGTGCCAAAGTTACGGTCGGTCAGAAGCATGGTGATCGCGCCACCAAGAACCGGCACCGCCAGCAGCAGCAGGAATGCCGTTACCAGCATTGCCCAGGCAAACAGCGGCATCTTGTGCAGGGTCATACCCGGCGCACGCATGTTGAAAATGGTGGTGATGAAGTTCACCGCACCAAGGATCGAGCTGGCCCCCGCAAGGTGAAGGGCAAAGATAGCCATATCCACTGAGGCATCCGGATGACCAAGAATACCTGAAAGCGGCGGATAAACCGTCCACCCTGTCCCGGCACCACTGCCCACAACAGCAGACAGCATCAACAGGATAAAGGCCGGAACAATCAGCCAGAAGGAAATGTTATTCAAACGCGGGAACGCCATATCCGGAGCGCCGATCATAATCGGAACGAACCAGTTGCCAAAACCGCCAATCATCGCGGGCATGACAACAAAGAAGACCATGATCATGCCGTGTGCGGTTACGAGCACGTTGAAGAACTGGTGATCTTCAATGATCTGAGTTCCCGGCTGTGCCAGTTCCATACGGAACCAGACCGAGAAAGCACCACCGATCAAGCCGGCGATCACAGAGAAGATAAGATAAAGCGTCCCGATATCCTTATGGTTGGTCGACAGGAACCAACGGGTAAAGAAGCCGGGGGTATGATCGTGATCATGTGTGTCAGCGTGAGCCATCAGTCTCTCCCTCACTCTGCCGATGCCACTGATACCGCAGACGGCAGATCAGCAGATGCGAATTCTTCTTGGGCCTTGGCTACCCAGGCCTCGTATTCTTCCATGGTAACAGCTTTTACTGCGATCGGCATATAGGCGTGGTTCACGCCGCACAGCTCAGAGCACTGACCATAGAATGTCGTTCCGGCATACTCGCCTGGAATGCGGGTCCAGGTTTCGTTCAAACGGCCGGGAACGGCATCAAGCTTGATGAACAGCGATGGCATGGCCCAGTTATGGATCACGTCGTCAGACGTCATGATCAGGCGAATATTCTGGTCAACCGGCAGGACAACGGGATTGTCCACATCCAGAAGGCGGTTCATGCCCTCGGCAACGGCGGTTTCCTCGTCAATCATCAGCGAGTCAAAGGTGAAGTTGCCGTTATCCGGATACTCGTAGGTCCAGTACCACTGTTTACCGATAATCTTGAGAGTGAGATCGGCATCTTCAACGCGGTCTGCAAAATACAGCAGGCGGAAAGACGGGATCGCAATAACAAGAAGGATCAGCACCGGAACAACCGTCCAGACCACTTCGAGAAGCGTGTGGTGGGTTGTTTTCGACGGCACCGGGTTGCGTTTCGCGCTGAAGCGGAAAAGAACGTACAGCAGCAAAAACAGAACGACCACGGTAATGATCGTCATCAACCACGTAAGCAAAATAAAGAAATCATGGCCTTCAACAGCCACCGGTGAAACCGGATACTGCAGCCCAAGCTGCCACGGCTCAGGCTGACCAACAGCAAGCGCTGTGCTGTCAAACCCGGTAAGTACCGCCAATCCCAACAAAAGAATGGGAAATAGCTTCTTGATCGACATGCGAATCTGCCCCCTCGCATTACATCTCAAGGCGATATGCCTCACTCTTCCCCACCCTCGTCATCTTTCTGTGACACGGTTTCAGGTTCCTTACTTGGAAGCTTTCCACCATATCAACTAAAGATTAAAATTCGACGAGCCGGAGCATTTCCTCTGACATATCTTATTCTTAAATAGCCTGCACATAAAAGTACATTGGTAACGCAGGCAAATAGCGTATCTTCGGCACCTGTTCCAGAAAAAACCTCGCTGCATTGCACAAAAAATGTATTTGATAATATATCAAATTAGCGCTCTGGTTTTCACTGAAATCGTTCTAAACACCCACCCTTGGATAGAAAAACCGCCATTCCTCTGGCCCGGATTTTGCCATCTTAAGGTTTGCTGCCGTGCAATATATGCGCAAAAGACCTTAGAATCACTTCAACCAATGGCTAAAGCCGTTTTGTTTTAAAACGTACGCAGTCTGAACGCCATCCGATCAACGTGACGCTACGACATCCTGACCGTGCTTCACTAAGTCCCGATTTTAAGCCTTACAGCGCATAAATAAACGCTCCCGGAAGCGATTCGATGCGCAGTTTGAGCTGCACGGAAACGACCAAAAGCAAAAATACTGCCCGAACCCTTTAATTGCGTGGGCTTTTTACCAATATCACGGATAGAAATTCGGTTGGATATATCAGCTTTGCGGACTATTCTACCCAAACGTATGAATTCCCGATGTTCCGTGCAAGGCAGCCGCATAGGCCCTTGCCCGATGCAGACGGTTCAAAGACAGAGGTTCGTCTATGGCACGCTCAGGAAGTAAAAGACTATTTACCGCAGAGATGCGGTTGCTCAACAAACTCGAAACCATGAGCGACATGGTCGCCCTGCCGACCGAAATGCCTGCCGACCCGAACGGTTCCGCCGGTGGCCCGGATATTTCAAGCCTGCACACCGCAATCGAGGATCTCAAGCTTGAGCTGCTTTCCGACATCCGGGTGATGATCGAGGAACAGAAAAAGGCAAATGCAGCTGCAGTGCCGGACGATGATGAACAGGCCGACGCCCGCAACGAACTGCGTCTGGTCAAAAACGAAGTCCGCGCCCTTGCCAATTCCATTCAGGAAACCAAAAAGGAAATCGCTGCCCTTTACACTGCGCCTGAAGATGACAGTGGCACCCGTATCAACATCGTGAAGGGCGAGCTTGATTCCGTCGTTGCCGCCACCGAAGACGCAACAGCGAACATCCTTGAAACCGTTGAAAAGATCGACGCGGTCGCCCACAACATCCGCTCAGCCGCCCCGGATGACTACACCCAGGGGCTGGCAGACGACATTGTCGAGCTGGTGGTGAAGGTCTTTGAGTCCTGTAACTTCCAGGATCTGACCGGGCAACGGATCACCAAAGTCGTCAACACCATGAAATATATCGAGGAACGCGTAAACCGCGTGATCGAGATCTGGGGCGAAGACGACTTTGGCGAGTTCGACCTGCCGCCAGATCCCAAGGGCCTCGACAATCTGGACAAAACCGTCACCAAGGCACCGCAGAATGCCAATCGCGTGTCTCAGGATGAAGTTGACCAGATCTTCTCACAGGAAGAAATCGACGCCCTGTTCGATTGATCCCATCGAACCTGCACAAAACACAAAAGCCTGCCAGTTTGGCAGGCTTTTTCTTTTGCGGGTGATCACGCTTTCACGAATGCGGAACCATGGCCCCAATCAGGCGTGGCCAGCTTCACCCGACAGCAATTCCGGCGCAAAACCAAGCCGCGAGAACGCCTGTTCCCACTTGTCTTCGCAATCCGTATCAAACAGCAGATCCGCATCAGCATCAACGTGAAGCCAACCATTGGCAAGAATTTCACTTTCAAGCTGACCACTGCGCCATCCGGCATAGCCAAGGGCAAGGATACGGCTTTGCGGACCTTCACCGACGGCAATCTGTTCAAGGATATCAACGGTCGCGGTTACCGACACGCCATGATCAACGTGAAGAGTTGCCTCATTGGAAAAGTCGGTTGAATGCAGGACAAACCCACGGCTGCTTTCAACCGGGCCACCGAAATGCACCTGAATGTCTTCGATGGTTGGCGCCGGGCGCGCAATGCCAAGCTGCTCAAGCAATTCCGGAAAGGTGATGCTGTCGATCAGGCGGTTAATCACCAGCCCCATCGCACCGTCTTTGTTATGCGCACAGATATAGACCACACTTTGCGAAAAGCGCGGATCACGCATTCCCGGCATCGCGACCAAGAGCTTCCCGCCGAGATAATCGCCTGTGTCTATACCCTCATCCATATCCAAACTCTCTTTATCCTGTTTCATCAAGCCTAGCGCGAATGCCTTTCCATTACCATCATGAACCCGGGAAACTGCGACAATTTGTCGTTTGACATCACAACTTCCCATATACCGTATGTAGGAATGAATCCTGTCACACGCCAATGAACGCGTTCGCATTTGCTTTGAATCATGCCAGGGTACCATCTGTCTGTGCTAGTGATAGGACGTTCACACAGTCGTGGCTTGATTTGAACACAGGCTCGAACTACGCCTGTTTTGTGCCACAAGTTTAGCCCACACTTAGCCAACCGCTTTTCGTGCTTAAGGAACAACACGTGCTTCGCCACCTTATCGTTCGTTTGACCCTGTTATGTGCCCTCTGTGTTTCAACCATTGGCGCGACCAGTGGCGCTATGGCCGCATCAGACATGGCAACCAACTGGATTGACGAGGACTTTACATCGGTTCGCCTCATCAGTGCGCAGACCGAAACCGGCGGCAAAGAAACACTGCGTCTGGGCCTTGAATACGAATTGCAGCCGGACTGGAAGATTTACTGGCGCAGTGCCGGCGATGCCGGGTTCCCCCCACAACTTGACTGGACCGGGTCAGAAAACGTTGGCGCGGCAAACATTCTGTGGCCTGCACCACATCGCTTTTCGATATTTGGACTGGAAACCTTCGGCTACAAGGATCAGATCATCCTGCCAATTGATGTGACGATCCCGGATCCGTCGCAGCCAGTCTCGGTCCGTCTTGATGTCGATTATCTGGTCTGCAGCGACATCTGTATTCCCGCAACCGCCAACTTCAATCTCGACATTCCAGCGGGCACCTTGGGCAGCAGCGGCGGTTCAATCGCAAGCAACCACGCCCATCAGATCGAAAAATTCGTATCAAAGGTCCCGCTGACCGGCACCGGCCTTCCGATCGATGTCACCAGCATCAGCAGCACAAATCAAGGCGACGCCCACAATCTGCGTCTTGCCATCCGGGGCCTCAATACCGCCGGAGTGACCATTGACGATATCCTGATTGAAAGCGACCTGCGCGCTGGCTTCGGCCTGCCGAAGCCAGCCAACGTTGAGGGCGATAGTGCCGATACGCAGTATTTCGATCTTACGGTTATGGGCCTTGCCGAAGACCAATCATTGAACGGCCAACCATTGACCGTCACCGTCATCGCCGGTCCGTTATCTGTCGAACAAGATCTTGTGGTCGGCACGGCCAACAGCGCGGGGATTATCGAGGGCGACACATCCGGCGCGGCCGCAAACGCGGGCATGAGCTTCTGGATGATCGGGCTGTTTGCCCTGCTTGGCGGCCTGATCCTGAATGTCATGCCCTGTGTCTTGCCGGTTCTGTCGATCAAGGTCATGTCCGCCCTTAAGGCCCGCGAACAGGAAATCAATCGGGTGCGCATTGGATTTCTCGCCAGTGCAGCGGGGATTATCATGTCATTCTGGCTGATTGCCGCCGTTTTGGTTGGCATCAAACTGGCCGGGGGCAGTATCGGTTGGGGCATTCAGTTCCAGCAGCCGCTCTTCCTGACGGTGATGACAATCATCCTGGCCTTGTTCGCCCTGAATATGTGGGGCCTTTTTGAAATTTCCGGCCCGGACCAGCTTGGCAACGCCGCCAATGACGCCATAACGCGCAGCGAAAGCCATGGGCGCCATATCAGCAGCAACTTCCTGACCGGCATGTTTGCCACCTTGCTGGCAACCCCTTGCTCGGCGCCGTTCCTCGGAACCGCCGTCGGATTTGCACTGGCCGGGAGTATCTTTGATATCTTCTGGATCTTCACGCTGCTTGGCATCGGCTTGGCCCTGCCCTATTTCGCCATCGCCATCCAACCGCATGTCGCACACATCCTGCCCAAACCCGGTCGCTGGATGAACGGTGTCAAATTCGTGCTGGGTCTTGCGCTGATCGGCACGGCAATCTGGCTTCTGGGTGTGCTGTCGGTTCAGGTAGGACTGGGCGGCGCGATCGCTGTTGGGCTTGGCCTGATTGTGGGGGGCATCTTTATCTGGGCCCGCCAGCGCACATCAAAGCTGCGTCCACGCTTTGCATTCACCTCGCTTGCCGTGTTGGGCTTTTTGGTTGCGCTGTTTGCACCCGGCTTTTCCAAACCACCATCGTCTACGGGCGCATCGTCAGGCAACGGCAGCCTCGCCTGGCAGGCCTTTGCGCCGGAAACCATCGACACATTGGTGGCCGATGGCAAAACGGTCGTGATTGATGTGACGGCGGAATGGTGCGTGACGTGTCAGGTCAACAAGAAGCTGGTTCTGGAAAAGCCCGATGTGCGCAGCGCTCTCACGCAGGACGATATTGTCCTGATGCAGGCAGACTGGACCCTCCCGGATCAGAAAATCGCCGACTACCTTGCCTCTTATGGCCGCTTTGGCATTCCGTTCAATGCCGTGTTTGGCCCGGGCGCACCGGATGGCATCCTGCTTTCGGAGTTGCTCGGCGTGGATGAAGTTCTTGGTGCGCTTGAATACGCTAACGGATCAGCCAGCCTTGCCAGTTCACAACAGTGATCACATCTGATTGGGGATGCGTATTCTAAACATCCCGGTCTGCACGCAGGACCTTTGCAGGAACAAGTCAGAAAGTGCAGGCGTTACACAGCAAGCAGATGAAACCTGCGTGAAAGCATTGAATGCCAATCAGATTTGGTGTTTGATTCCGGCATGCGATCCAGCGCGCAGTCAACGGGATTGCGCCAATTAACGGAGATACCCATGACCATTTCAGTCGGTACTGAACTCCCGGAAGTTACCCTTTTCCGCGCAACCAGCGATGGCCCCGAAGCTGTCAATTCCAAGGAATTCTTCGCAGGACGTAAAGTTGTCCTGTTTGCGGTACCGGGTGCCTTTACCCCGACCTGCTCGGCAAAACATCTGCCGGGCTTTGTCGCCAAAGCCGGTGAGATCAAAGCAAAAGGTGTCGACGAGATTGTTTGCCTGGCATCAAATGATGCTTTTGTTCTTCAGGCGTGGGCAGATGCCGAAAAGGCAGAAAACGTTACCATGCTTTCGGATGGCGATCTTGCATTCGTCGATGCAACCGGCCTTGAACTTGACCTGACCGGCCGTGGACTTGGCAAACGTGCCAACCGCTTTGCCATGATCGTCGAAGACGGCAAAGTCACCGACCTTGCGGTCGAAGAACCCGGTGCGTTTGAAGTCTCAAGTGCCGAAGCGGTTCTGGCGAAACTCTAGAACCAGCCTGCTTTCCCATTTATGGCAGAAGCGCTTAAAGCTCCGCAGCAACTGCGGAGCTTTTTGCATTCCAGATACGGCGTGTCGCGAATTGATCAGCGCGGCAACAAAACCGGTATCGGGTCTTCCTTGCTGTCATAATCGCATTCAAAGGTCGGGTTGGTGTGCTTGGCAATGAAGTGCACAACACCTTCCCGGAAGCTGTCCTTGATCGGCGACCAGCTCATATAAACACCGCCACGGGAATCGTACTCACGAATATCAGGGTCACGTGCCAGTTCAGCAAAGCTGTGACCGAGATCCTCTGTCGCACCGGCCACAAGCCAGGACGGCTGTAAACCGCCATGCCACAACAGATAAACACCGCCGACGCCATCCAGACTAAGCTCTGAAATGTCGTCAATCATGAACAGGCGGTAATAATCCCCGCGTGGGCTCTTGCGCCATTTGATATCTTGCGCCTTAGGCTGGCGAATAGCACCGAGAGACCAAAATCCCATACTAACCTCCAAGCACGCCAAAACACGTGCAACCGAATGTCACACGCATCCCAACATAGCTTCTTATTCTTATAGGTAAGAATTTACCTTAGCATATATGAACGTTTGGTTGACAAAAGACGCTGCAAAACGCCTGTCACATCCCTTGCAGAAAAGAGACAGCCAAAGCTACTACCCTAAATCACAGGTCAAAACCAAGTATTTTTCGAGTTATTCGAACAACTTATCAATATCGTCCTGGCTGATGCCTTCCCCTTCGAGTTGCGGACCATTCAGCAGATCCGCATCGTCGGGCTTCGCTTCTTCTTCAACTTCCGGCACCGGCAGATCGCTAAAGGCCTCTTCACCCCAGATCGAGATCATGTTGTGCACACGCTCTTCAACGAATTCAAGGGTGCTGACCACCTTGTTAATGCGCTGCCCGGTGATGTCCTGGAAGTTACAGGCTTCGAAAATCTTGGTGACGATAAAGGCAATCTGTTCGACGTGATCGGCGACAAAATCACTCGGCGCCGAGTTTTTCAGTGTCATCGTCAGATCATCGATCTGCTCGGCGGATTCCAGAATGGTGTGGGTCGCCATCTCCGTATCCTTGACGATGGCATCAAGTTCTGACGCTGCACTGACAAGACGGTCGTCCTGCGCCTTTGGATGGCGCAACGATGCAATCTGGACTTTCGCCTTGTGAATATGTTCGTTCATTTCCTCGATCTGGGTGCGAATCAATTCCAGATCATCACGATCCGGCTCTGCTGCACCCGGACGACTGGAATGGGTCGGGTTGCTGCTTACCGGGTCAGGCAAGCTATCCATCGGGGCATCATTTGATGCCTCTGGTGCCTCAAACGACGCATCAACAGCCGGGGTCCCGCCTGATGCCATTGCCTGCCGCAGTTGCGAGACCTCGCCACGCAGCGCACGGATTTCATCAAGCACTGCCTGGCTCATTCCCGAGGTTTCCGGAACACTCGTCTCCGCCGGCAGCGAAGCTGGCATCGGCTCGCCCGCGCCGATCCCGCTTTCAAGCGTCGGATCAAAAAAGGAATCCGACCAATCTTCAACAACACCACCGGTGCGTTCTTTAAGACGACGTTCGGCAGTGAATACTTTTTGCACTCGACGAGACATGACTGACTTCAAACCTCCGGAACGGACAGCGGTCCGATCACAAAATCCCCAAACGCGCCTTTAGGTGACGTCGTTCATTACTATTCTGACAAGTATAAGGGTGCAGATTGCGACAAGTCCAATGGGTTTCAAGTCCAAGTCTTTGAAAAAGAACACCCCGGTCAGATAACCGGGGTGCCCTAAACAGTCAGGTTGCTTGCTTTATCAAGCCGTTTCAGGTTTCCAGCGCAAAACCGGCTTGCGCGCAGCAGCCGTTTCATCAAGCCGTCTGCGCGGCGTCAGATACGGTGCATTCTTGAAGAATTCCGCATCCCCCGACTCGGCTTTGGCAACAAGCGCCAGAATCGCATCGCAGAATTGATCGATCGATTCCTTGGTTTCGGTCTCGGTGGGCTCAATCAACAACGCCCCATGGACCACAAGCGGGAAATACATCGTCATCGGGTGGAACCCTTCGTCGATGATCGCCTTGGCCAGATCCAGCGTCGAAACACCGGTATCCTTCAGGAAGCTGTCATCAAACAGCGCCTCATGCATGCAATAGCCCGGGAAGGCAACGCTGAGCTTGTCCTTAAGACGTGCCAACAAATAGTTGGCATTCAGAACCGCGTCCCCCGATGCCTGACGCAGGCCATCTGCACCATGGCTTTTCATGTAGCTCAGCGCACGAATGAACATGCCCATCTGACCATGGAAGCCCTTCAGACGACCAAACGGTTTCATACCGTCATCTTCGTCTGCGGTTTCGACAAGATGGAAACCATCGCCCTTTTTGACGACATAGGGGATCGGGGCAAACGGTGCCAACGCGTCCGAGAACACAACCGGCCCGGAACCCGGCCCACCACCGCCATGCGGGGTCGAGAAGGTCTTGTGCAGGTTGATATGCATCGCATCAATGCCAAGATCCGCCGGGCGCACCCGACCGACAATGGCGTTGAAGTTCGCACCATCACAATAGAAATAGCCACCTGCTTCATGCACCAGATCGGCAATCTTGCGAACGTCGCGTTCAAACAGGCCGCAGGTGTTCGGGTTGGTCAGCATGATGCCGGCAACATCGTCACCAAGTTTGGCTTCGAACGCAGCCAGATCAACACGGCCGTCTTCGGTGGCCGGGATCGAATCAACCGTGAAGCCACAGGCGGCTGCGGTTGCCGGGTTGGTCCCGTGGGCCGATTCGGGCACCAGAACACGACGACGGTTTTCACCGCGCGCATCAAGGGCTGCACGAATGGCCATCATGCCGCAAAGCTCGCCCTGCGCCCCCGCTGCCGGGGACATGGCAACTGCAGGCATTCCGGTCAGAACCAGAAGCCAATGCGCACATTGATCAATCAGTTCCAGTGCGCCCTGAACGGTGCTTTCGGGCTGCATCGGATGCAGATCAGCAAGACCGGGCAGACGCGCGACCTTTTCATTCAGACGCGGGTTGTGCTTCATCGTGCACGAACCCAGCGGGAAGAAACCGGCATCAATGCCATAGTTCTTCTGCGACAGGCGCGTGAAATGGCGAACGACTTGCGGTTCGGACAGGCCGGGAAGACCAACATCGCTTTCACGATCAAGACCGCCAAGGCGTGATTTGGTGCCCGTCGGTTCCGGAAGATCAACACCGGTTCGGCCGGGCTGACCCTGTTCAAAGATCAGTTGTTCTTCAATGACAAGGCCACGGTTACCGGTATGGGTTGTAAAGGTCATGCCAGCGCCTCCTTCAATGCGGACGCCAGGGCCGCGATATCTTCGTCCGTGTTGGTTTCGGTCACCGCCACCAACAGGTAGTTATCCAGATCCGAGCGGTTCGGATACAGGCGCGACAGCGGCACACCTGCAAGAACACCCTTGGCAACCAGGGCCTCGACCACCTCAGCCGCTGGCTTGGTCAGTTTGACGGTGAATTCATTAAAGAAGCTGTCATTAACCACCGATGCGCCATCAACGGCATCAATCGCATCCGCCGCCTTGCAGGCATTTTCATGGTTCAATGTCGCCAAGCGGCGATAGCCGTCTTCACCCAGCAGGCTCATATGCACGGTAAAGGCCAGTGAACACAGGCCCGAGTTGGTACAAATGTTCGAGGTCGCCTTTTCACGACGAATATGCTGTTCGCGGGTCGAAAGTGTCAGGACAAAGCCACGCTTGCCGTCCTGATCGACCGTTTCACCACACAGGCGACCGGGCATCTGACGCACCAGTTTCTGGGTGGTGGCAAAAAGCCCGACATAAGGACCACCATAGTTCAGGGCATTACCGATTGACTGGCCTTCGCCACAAACGATATCCGCGCCAAAGCTGCCCGGTGATTTAACGGCACCAAACGCCACCGCCTCGGTAAAGACCACGACCAGAAGCGCGCCCTTGGCATGGCAAATCTCTGCCAGCTGGGTGTGATCCTGAATGCGACCAAAGACGTCGGGGTATTGAACCACAACGCAAGCCGTCTGATCATCGATCAGATCATTAAGCTCTTCGGCAGTTGCCTGATGTTCAGGATGACCATCACGTCCGGCAACTTCAGTGTCGCTGTACTGGCAATATGTCTCGGTCACTTCGCGGTAATGCGGGTGCAGACCGCCAGACAAAACAGCCTTTTTGCGACGCGTTGCACGACATGCCATCAAGACAGCCTCGGCGCAGGATGTGGCACCATCCCACATCGAGGCATTGGCAACATCCATCCCGGTGATCGAGGCAACCTGGGTCTGGAACTCGAAAAGGTATTGCAACGTGCCCTGTGCGATTTCCGGCTGATACGGCGTATAGGCGGTCAGAAACTCGCCGCGCTGGATCACGTAATCAACCGTCGCTGGCACATGGTGGCGATAGGCACCTGCCCCAAGGAAACTCGGTACGCTGGATGCGCCCATGTTCTTGGCGGCTAAGGCCTGCATATCGCGTTCGACCTGCATTTCGCCAAGGTGGGATGGCAAATCAACAGGTGCGTCAAGCAACGCACCATCGGGCACGTCGCTGTATAGTTCATCAACCGATGATGCCCCGATGGTATCAAGCATCGCAGCACGATCAGCACGTGTCAGTGGGAGATAACGCATGCTTAGAGACCTTCGACGAAGTCTTTGTAGGCTGCTTCATCCATCAGCTCATCAAGCTGGGATTCATCAGCAAGGGACATCTTAAAGAACCAGCCTTCGGATTCCGGGGCTTCGTTCACCAGGGCCGGATTGGCATCAAGCTCTTCATTGATCTCGACGATCTCGCCATCAAGCGGCGCATAGACGTCACTTGCGGCCTTGACGGATTCAACAACTGCCGCGTCGCCATCCTTGGTCAGTTTTTTGCCGACTTCCGGCAGCTCGACATACACGATGTCACCGAGCGACTGCTGCGCATAATCAGTGATCCCGACAGTCGCTACA
Source organism: Thalassospira sp. HF15 (assembly GCF_011806525.1). Lineage (GTDB taxonomy): Bacteria > Pseudomonadota > Alphaproteobacteria > Rhodospirillales > Thalassospiraceae > Thalassospira. The sequence goes on from NZ_JAAVKI010000003.1 coordinate 322,811, forward strand.
CCATCTTCGAACTCGATCCATTCATGTTCCTGCGAAAACTTCTTCGTCATTTCCCTTTGTCCCTCTTGATCAATTCAATGCCAATGCGGCCAGCGCCGCTCTCTCAATAATTTCGGATACTCAACCGCGGAAGTAGCGATGCGGTGCAAACGGAAGTTCAACCACCTCTGCCGGGCGCGCCTTGCCCCGGACCATCAGGTCGATCTTGGTGCCCGGCTTGGAAAACTCTATGGCAACATAGCCCATTGCAATCGGACCATCGACAGTCGGGCCAAACCCGCCAGAGGTAATCTCGCCGATTTCTTCGCCGTCCGTGTTCAAAATCTGGGTGTGTTCGCGTGCCGGGGCCTTGCCTTCGGGTTTGATGCCAACACGCTTGCGGTCTGCGCCGTTTTCAAGCTGATCAAGGATCACATCCGCCCCTTTGAACCCGCCTTCTGCACGACGGCGCTTGTTGATGATCCATTTCAGATCGCCTTCAACCGGGGTTGTGGTGGTGTCGATGTCATTGCCATACAGGCAAAGGCCCGCTTCCAGACGTAGCGAATCACGTGCGCCAAGACCAATCGCCTCGACCTCATCCTCGGCCAGCAATTTGCGCGCAAGCGCCTCGGCGTCTGTATTGGGCACCGAAATCTCGTAGCCGTCTTCACCGGTATAGCCCGAACGGGTCACAAAGCACGGAATGCCTGCAATCTCGATCTCGGCAAAGCTCATGAATTTCAGATCGGCAACCGCCGGGGCAAACCGTGACAGCACCTTGGCGGCCTCCGGACCCTGCAGCGCCATCAGCGCGCGGTCATCGATTTCTTCAAGGGAAACGCCATCACCAAGATTGGCACGCATATGAACGATATCATCGTCCTTGCACGCCGCATTGATCACCAGAAACAGACTGTCACCAGCATTGGTGATCATCAGATCGTCAAGGATCGTGCCATCGTCCTGGGTAAAGGCGGAATAGCGGGTACGGCCGGGTTTGAGGATGGCGATATCACCGGGCACCAGCTTTTCAAGCTCTGCCACACGGTGTTCACCGGTCAGGCGCACCTGCCCCATGTGGGATACGTCAAACAGGCCAGCTTTTGCACGGGTATGAAGATGTTCGCCCTTCACCCCAAGCGGGTATTGAACCGGCATGGCATAGCCAGCGAACGGCACCATTTTGGCACCGAGTTCCACATGCAGGTCATAAAGGGCTGTTTTTAGCAGTTCGGTCTGTTGATCCACTCTTCCTTCTCCGGGACAATCGTTGCGAAACATAGCCGACCACTGGCCAACCACATTCCCCCTCTGTCTCGGAGCCTGAAAGAATCACAGCCAATGGCTAAACCGGTCTGCTTACATCTTCGGCGAGGTACATTTTGATCAGCCTGATCACAGCACCTGCTTTCCAGAGTCCCATCTCCGCGCGGTCCTGTTGCCTGAGAGTTTCCGGGGTGGTTGCTCCTTCGGCGTCCGCTTATCCATAAGGACTGCGGCCTCTCCCACGGGGATCATTTGGGTATGTTTCTGTTATACGGGTTTCCGCGCAAACCGACCAGCCCCTATTTGCAAAAGGGGTGATCAAGCGACCCTGAACACCAGAAAAACCCGATAAATCAATCAGTTCCGAAGCGGCGATTATATTCCAGTTGCTCGGCACTCAGCTGAAAACCAAGATAGATTTCATAATCCGGCCCGGTCCAGACATCATCCAACGGAACCGACAAAGTAACCTGTTCATCGCGGATCCGCGCCATGTTCAGATTGTCGGCAAAGGCCATATTGATGTCGAAGACAGATTTCTGGATGAAGTTACCGTCCGGATCACGCAGAGCGACGAAATATTCGAACTGCACAGCACGGTTTTGCGCTGCCGGGCCAAGCTCCGCGGTGATGATCGGGCTGATGATGACATCAAGTTCCTTGTCATCAAGGTCATAGCCACAGTCGCCGATATAGCCGGTGAATTCCGCCTCGACGATCACATCCGTCAGATCGCGGCCACCGCCACTGAATTCGACCAGTTTCGCCGTATCCTTTGGCAGATAAGCCGCCGGGCAAACCGGCACAGGCTGTTCTTCGAACGGGTTTCCGCCGCCGCACGCACTTAGCAATCCGCCAAGCGAGACCATACCCAATGCATAAACGCGCCGAAGTCCGTTACCGATTGTCATCCAAGCCTCTATCAAACCAAATGTTTTCAGGCCTGTGTCTTATTCGAACGGCCCGCGCGCAGTCTATTCTGTCACGTTGGTCGGCACAACCCGCTTGAAGGGTTCACCCCGATAGAAAAGGTCAAAATTCCTGTCTCGGCACAAGGTCCATTTGCCGCAGAGTCATTGCACCACATGATCAGGCGGGTTATGTAACGTCAATGTTTGAAAAATGCGTCGGGAACGCCCGTACGCGATTGGGAAAGCCGGACCTGTATCATGTCTGACAAAGCCAGCCTTCAGATCGTTCTTGCCAACCCGCGCGGATTCTGCGCCGGGGTTGATCGCGCGATTGAGATCGTCGAGAAAGCGCTCGAAAAATATGGCGCGCCGGTCTATGTCCGCCACGAAATCGTGCATAACAAATTCGTGGTCAATCGCCTGCGCGACATGGGGGCGGTTTTTGTTGATGAACTTGATGCGGTGCCCGACGGGGTTCCGGTGATCTTTTCCGCCCATGGTGTTCCGAAATCCGTGCCGGAGGCGGCCGAAACCCGCAAGCTTGAATATCTCGATGCGACCTGCCCGCTGGTTTCCAAAGTCCATCGCGGTGCCGAACGCCATCACGCCGAAGGCAAGCACATTCTTCTGATCGGTCATGCCGGCCACCCGGAAGTCATCGGTACGATGGGGCAGTTGCCACCGGGCAGCATGACCCTGGTCGAAACCGAAGAAGACGCTGAAACCATCGAAATCGCCGATCCGGAAAATCTGGCCTTCGTCACCCAGACGACCCTGTCACTGGATGACACCGCCAAGATCATCGAAATCCTGCAGCGGCGTTTCCCGTCGATTTCGGTCCCGAAGAAGGAAGACATCTGCTACGCCACGACCAACCGGCAGCACGCGGTCAAGCTGATTGCGAACAAAGCTGATGCCATTCTGGTGCTCGGCGCGCCGAACTCTTCGAACTCCAATCGTCTGGTCGAGGTCGCAAAGCGTGAAGGCTGCATGCAATCGGTTCTGGTCGAACGGGCAAAGGATATCGACTGGTCCCGGCTTGAAGGTATCAAAAGCCTTGGCATCACCGCTGGCGCCTCTGCCCCGGAAGTACTGGTCGAGGAAGTCATTGAAGCCTGTCGGGAACGCTATGACGTGACGGTCGAAACCATAACCCTGACCGATGAAAACGTTACCTTCAAACTGCCGCGCCAGCTTGCCAGCTAACGCTGCGGACATGCTTACTTTCAGATCAGGACGACGATAAAACCCATGGCCGTCTATACCGATGTTTCAGACGAAGATATCTCCCGTTTTGTTGCCGAATACGATATCGGGGACGTGGTATCTTTCAAGGGAATCGCCGAAGGTGTCGAAAACACCAACTTTCTGCTCCAGACCACGACGGCACCGTTCATCCTAACCTTGTACGAGAAACGCGTAAATCCTGACGACCTGCCGTTTTATCTTGGCCTGATGGATCACCTGTCCGCCAAGGGCCTGAACTGCCCGACCCCGATCCACGGCAAGGACGGCCTTGCTCTGCGTGCCCTTTGTGATCGCCCGGCCGCCATTACATCTTTCCTGCAAGGCATGTCACCACGTCGTATCCAGCCCCATCATTGCGCTGGTCTTGGCGCAGCTTTGGCCGAACTGCACAGTGCTGGTCTCGATTTCGAGATGCACCTGCCCAATGCGCTGAGTGTTGCGGGTTGGCGTTCGCTGTTTGAAAGCTGTCAGGAACACGCCAATGACGAAGTTCCGGGTCTGGGCGAAATGATCGCCGATGAACTTGATTATCTCGACGCCAACTGGCCGCACGAATTGCCCAAGGGCGTCATTCATGCCGATCTGTTTCCGGACAATGTTTTCTTCTTCCCGGGCAAGGAAGAGGTGTCAGGCCTGATCGATTTCTATTTCGCGTGTAATGACCTGCTTTGCTATGACGTCGCCATTTGCATGAATGCGTGGTGCTTTGAACCTGACAACAGCTTTAACGTCACCAAGGCCAAGAACCTTCTGTCACATTACAGCAAGGTGCGCCCGATCTCAGAGGCCGAAAAGGCCGCCCTGCCCATTCTTGCACGCGGTGCCAGCCTGCGGTTCCTGCTGACCCGGCTTTATGACTGGGTAAACACTCCCAAGGATGCGCTGGTCACACCTAAAAATCCGCGTGAATACATCAACAAATTGCGCTTCCACCAACGTGTGGATAGCGCTGCCGCCTATGGCCTTGACTAAGGCACCGGCAAGGAACACCAAATCATGACTTCAAGTAACGGCGAAGACAACCGTGTCGAGATCTATACAGACGGCGCGTGTAGCGGCAATCCCGGCCCTGGTGGCTGGGGCGCGATCCTGCGGTTCAAGGGCGTTGAAAAAGAAATGTCGGGCGGTGATCCCGAAACCACCAACAACCGCATGGAAATGATGGCCGCCATCAGTGCGCTTGAGGCCCTCAAACGCCCGTGCGTGATCGATATATATACCGACAGCAGCTATGTCCGAGACGGGATCACAAAATGGATTTTCGGCTGGCAGAAACGCGGCTGGAAAACTGCGGACAAAAAGCCTGTGAAGAACGTGGAACTGTGGCAACGTCTGCTGCAAGCCCTTGAACCACATCAGGTTGAATGGCACTGGGTCAAAGGCCATGCCGGCCATCCGGAAAACGAAAGATGTGATGAACTCGCCCGTCAGGCTGTTCCACGGTAACGAATTTTTCGCAGATATTCGGTAAAAATGGTTGAAGCTGAATGACTTCACACCAAAATAGATAAGCTTGCCAGTCGGAGTTGTTTATTTTCTAATCTAACGAAATCGAACTTGCGTTTTCATCAGGTTGCGGTTTGACTTGAGGCTAATTTTAAGGGGAGTTGGCACCCATACGAACGTCGAGTACAGTATATTCGGCTAAACCAAAGTAGGTGCCAGGGAGAGAACGCTTGTCGCGCGGATCGTACGGCTTTTTACAACGGAAGTCCTTGAGCAGTCGGCTGCTATTTATTGCATTGCCGCTTGTGTCGCTGTTCTCGTTGGCGCTTTTCGTTGTCTTTGGCTATGTCAGCTACAAGGTGCTGCGCGACGATTTGAACGGAAAAGTCGAACAAACCGCCGATATTAACGCCCGCGTTCTGGCCACACCTTTCTGGTATCTCGACGTCGATAACATCGAATCTGCACTGAACGCCATGGCGCGTGATCGCGACATTGTTGCTGTGCAGGCCCTTGGTGCCGACGGAACAGAATTTGCCCATACCGGCGTTTCCCAATCAGAATTGAGCGATACGTTGCGCCTGTCGCGCCGTGTCTATTTCGAACGCAACAACGTCCGCCACGACGTTGGCGAGCTGGTCATTTACTTTACCGATGACCGCGTGCAGGACTTGCTGTTCCGCCGTATTGCGATCGACATGATCCTGTTCGGGCTTTTGATTTCGGTCGTGGCCGCCAGCCTTCTGATCGCCAACAAGCGCTCGATCAAGGAACCGCTCAATCGTCTTCTGCATTCCATCCGGATGACCAAGCATGGCCGACTGCGCCGTCCGGTGGAATGGAACAGTTCGGACGAACTGGGTCTTCTGATCCGTGAATATAACGAAATGGTCGCCCTTCAGGGGCAGGCACAGGAAGAAGCCCAGCGTAAACAGGCCCTGCTGGAAGCCACCCTGCATAATATCGGTCAGGGCATCTGTCTGTTCGATCAGGACCTCAATCTGATGGTCTGGAACGAACGCTATATCGAATTGCTCAATCTGCCGCGCGATCTGGTCAAGGAAGGCACGCCGCTTTCCGATATCCTGCGCTATAACGGCGAACGCGGCGAATATGGCGATGTCAGCATTCAGGCCCTGATTTCCGACCGTGTTGCGATTGCGCGGCGTCGCGAACCCTATCGCATGGAACGTACCCGCCCGAATGGTCGCGTTATACAGGTGGATCACAACCCGATGCCGGGCGGCGGTTATGTTGCGACCTATACCGACATTACCGAACGTAAACAGACCGAAGCACGCATGCGCCACTTGGCCGTCCATGACGTTCTGACCAGCCTGCCGAACCGGACCCTGTTCCTCGATCGTCTGCGTCAGGCCTTGCTGTCGGCCCGCCGGTTCCAGCGCGGTGTCACGGTTCTGTTTGTCGACCTTGACCGCTTCAAGGACATTAATGACCACTTCGGTCATGACGTTGGCGATCTGATGATTCAGGAAATGGGCCAGCGCCTGTCGCGTATCATCCGCGATTCAGATACCGCCGCCCGCCTTGGCGGTGATGAATTCGCAATCATTCAGACCGATGTTCAGAACATCGAAGACACCATCGCCCTTGCCCAGCGCATCATTGACGAGTTGTCCCAGCCGTTTGATTGCCGTGGCATCCGCCTGCACTCGACCGCCAGTGTCGGCATCACCCTGTTCCCGGAAGATGGTGAAAACCCCGAACAGCTGGTCAAGAACGCTGATATGGCGATGTATGCTGCCAAGGCCGAAGGGCGCAACAATTACCGGTTCTTCCTGCCCTCCATGCATGAACGGGTCAAGGAACGCAAAACCATCGAGGAAGATCTGCGCAACGCGCTCGAACAGGATCAACTCGAACTTTACTATCAGCCGAAAATCGATTGCCGCACCGAACGCGTCGTCGGTGCAGAGGCACTGGTACGCTGGCATCACCCGGAACGCGGTCTGATCCTGCCGGGCGAGTTTATTTCCGTTGCCGAGGAATGCGGCCTGATCAACCGTCTGGGGGCTTGGGTTCTCGACAAGGCATGCCGACAGACGCGTATATGGCGCGATACATCGCTGCCCGATCTTCGGATTGCAGTCAACCTGTCCCCGGCACAGTTCCAGGATGCCGAACTGGTCGATAGCGTGACCAGGATCGTCAAGGATACCGCCCTGCCCAATGGCACACTGGAACTTGAGATCACCGAATCCATTCTGATGAACAACCCGGAAAAGGCTGTCTCGACGCTCAACGAACTCAAGGAACTTGGTGTTCTGATCGCGATTGATGACTTCGGCACGGGCTATTCATCACTGAATTATCTCAAACGCTTCCCGGTCACCTCGATCAAGATCGACCGTTCATTTGTCAACGACATCCATGTCGATATGGATGACAAAGCGATTGTCGATGCCGTTATCGGCCTTGGCCACAGCCTGAACCTCGAAGTGGTTGCCGAGGGTGTGGAAGAAGTCGAACAGCTTGTGTATCTGCAGGAAAAAGGCTGCGACTTCATTCAGGGCTTCCTGTTCTCCAAGCCGCTACCCGCCTCGACCTTCGAAAGCTGGGTCAGCGAACGTCACGGAACCAAAAAGGAACCTGCGACCGCCAAGTCCTGAGCGCAGGCCTCCCCGAATACAAAACCGGTCGCACCCGACATTGGGTCCGACCGGTTTTTTGTTTAATGGAACTGACTGGTCTTTCGTTAATAAAGCGCAGCATCTTCCTGACTGCCACCGCCGGCTTCTGACGGGGTTGCAGCTTTATCAGAAGACTTGCGGTCGACCAGATCAACGATCTCGGAGATGACCTTGGCCAATTGATAGTCCTTGGGGGTATAGACCGCCGAAACGCCCATCTGACGCAAAACCAGCATGTCTGCTTCCGGGATGATGCCGCCAACAACGACTGGGATATGACCAGCCCCTTGCGCACGCAGCCCATTGACCACTTCACGCACCAGCGGCACATGCGACCCTGACAGGATCGAAAGCCCGATCACATGTGCGCCGTCTTCGATGGCATTGCGCACAAGTTCCTCTGGCGTCCAGCGGATGCCTTCATAAAGCACCTCGATCCCGGCTTCACCTGCCTTGACCGCAATCTGCTCTGCCCCGTTGGAATGGCCATCTAGTCCCGGCTTGCCCACCAGCATCTTCATGCGTTCGCCCAGCTTGTCAGACACCTCATCCACGCGATTGCGCAAATCCTGAAGGTTTTCCTCCTCACCGGTGACGATCATCGATGTAATCCCCGTCGGCGCACGATATTCGCCAAACACGTCACGCAGCGTTTCCGACCATTCCCCGGTTGTCACCCCGGCATGGGCACAGGCAATGGAGCTTTCCATGACATTGCGACCTTCACTGGCTGCCGACTTCAAATCCGACAATGCGCTATCAACTGCCTTCTGATCGCGATCCGAACGCCAGGCTTTCAGTTTTTCAATCTGCTCCTGCTCGGCCATGTCATCGACAGTCAGGATTGATTTCTCACCTGATGTCAGCGGCGATGGCTCGGTCTCGGTAAAGGCATTCACACCAATAACCTTGGTCAGGCCACTTTCGATATCCGCCAGTCGAAGCGCGTTGGAACGCACCAGTTCCTGTTTCATATAGCCGCGATCAACAGCGGCAATCGCCCCGCCCATCTCATCGATCTTCGCAAGTTCGGCCCGGGCTCCTTCCTTAAGGGCGCCCACCTTACGTTCAATCGCCGGGTTGCCATCAAACAGGTCTTCATATTCCAGAAGATCGGTTTCATAGGCCATGATCTGTTGCAGACGCAGCGACCATTGCTGATCCCACGGACGCGGCAGACCAAGTGCCTCGTTCCAGGCGGGCAACTGTACTGCGCGTGCACGCGCGTTCTTCGACAGAACAACTGACAGCATTTCGATCAGGATGCGATAAACGTTATTTTCCGGCTGCTGTTCGGTCAGGCCCAATGAGTTGACCTGCACGCCATAACGGAACCGGCGATACTTCGCGTCTTCAATACCGTAACGCTCGCGCGTAATCTCGTCCCACAGTTCGCAGAACGCCCGCATTTTGCAAATCTCGGTCACAAAGCGAATCCCGGCATTCACAAAGAACGAAATTCGCCCGACCACCTTGGCAAAGTCTTCTTCGGGGACCTGCCCCGAATCGCGCACGGCATCAAGAACCGCAATCGCCGTTGCCAGCGCATAGGCCAGTTCCTGTTCGGCAGTCGCCCCGGCTTCCTGCAGATGGTAGGAGCACACATTCATCGGGTTCCACTTCGGAACTTCGCGATAGGTAAAGGCCGCCACATCGGTAATCAGTTTCAGGCTGGGGGCCGGCGGGAAGATATAAGTCCCGCGCGACAGATATTCCTTGATGATGTCGTTCTGGGTTGTGCCCTGCAGGCTCGCGCGCGCAGTGCCCTGCTTTTCGGCCACCGCTATATAAAGCGACAAAAGCCACGCGGCAGGCGCATTGATCGTCATCGATGTATTCATCTGATCAAGCGGAATGCCGTCAAATAACGTCATCATGTCGCCCAGATGCGCAACCGGCACGCCGACCTTGCCGACTTCACCACGGGCCAGAACATGATCAGAATCGTATCCGGTCTGGGTTGGCAGATCGAATGCCACCGAAAGTCCGGTCTGCCCCTTTGCCAGGTTCTGGCGATACAGCTCATTTGATGCCTGTGCGGAGCTATGCCCGGCATACGTCCGGATCAGCCACGGGCGATCGCGTTCAGAATTTGCTGCATTGCGCTTGTTTTCCATCGACATCGCGACCTCTTGTACTTTTATTACCGGCTTTCTTTACGATAATTACGTGGAAACGTTATTAAATTATCCACTAGACAATGTCCAAGTAATTATATAACAATTTGTGCAACGCGATAAAAGCGAAAACAAATATCGCCCCGGTTTCGCCTGCGACCAAACCCGCAGAAAACCGGGAGATGCCCGGGGAAATAGAATAAATTCCGTGGCTTGGAGGATTCGTCGACCGCAGCGCAACATAGGTAATTTCGTTACCCTGCAACCCGGATCGACCCCGAACAAGGAGTGAAGGCCATGAATACGTCTGCTGAAGTGCTGCCTTTCCGTGGCGGTCAGGAAGAAAAAGATCTTTATGAAATCGGCGAAATCCCGCCACTGGGTCATGTGCCCAAGAACATGTATGCCTGGGCGATTCGCGAAGAACGGCACGGCGAACCCGACACCGCCATGCAGTGCGAAGTCCTGCCGGTGACCCAGCCTGACAGCCACGAAGTCCTCGTCCTCGTGATGGCGGCTGGTGTGAACTACAACGGCATCTGGGCATCGCTTGGCAAACCGATCTCCGTTTTCAATTCCCATGATTGCCCGTTCCACATTGCCGGATCGGATGCATCGGGCATTGTCTGGGCCGTGGGTTCCAAGGTCACGCGCTGGAAAGTCGGCGACGAAGTCGTCATCCACTGCAACCAGGATGACGGTGACGATGAAGAATGTAACGGCGGTGATCCGATGCTGTCTCCGACCCAGCGAATCTGGGGTTACGAGACGCCGGACGGCTCCTTTGCCCAGTTCACCTGCGTTCAGGCACAACAGTTGATGCCGCGCCCCAAACATCTGACATGGGAAGAAAGCGCGTGCTACACGCTGACCCTTGCTACGGCCTATCGCATGCTGTTTGGCCATCGTCCGCACATCCTGCGTCCGGGCCATAATGTTCTGGTCTGGGGTGCATCAGGTGGCTTGGGTTCCATGGCGATCCAGTTGATCACCACTGCCGGGGCCAATGCGATTGGCGTCATTTCCGATGAAAGCAAACGCGATTTCGTGCTGGGCCTTGGTGCCAAGGCCGTGATCAACCGCAAGGATTTCAATTGCTGGGGACAGCTTCCCACCGTCAATGGCCCTGAATTTGGTGACTATATGAAAGAAGTCCGTAAATTCGGCAAGGCGATCTGGGACATCACCGGCAAAGGCAACGATGTTGATATCGTCTTTGAGCACCCGGGCGAACAAACCTTCCCGGTATCGTGTAACGTCGTGAAGCGTGGCGGCATGGTGGTGTTCTGTGCAGGCACGACGGGCTTTAACCTGACATTCGATGCCCGTTTTGTCTGGATGCGTCAGAAACGTATTCAGGGCAGCCACTTCGCCAACCTCAAGCAGGCGGCACAGGCCAATACCCTGATGGTGGAACGCCGGATTGATCCCAGCATGTCCGAAGTATTCAGCTGGGAAGACATCCCGCGTGCCCACATGAAAATGATGCGCAACGAACACAAGCCCGGCAACATGGCCGTTCTGGTTCAGGCCAAACGTCCTAGCATGCGCACCCTTGAAGAAGCAGTCGAAGGATAATCCCACTTTGGGCTCCGGATTCTCCCAAGTCGTCCGGGGTCCGACCTTCGACTGAATGATGGCACCCTGCGCGCATTCTCGCCCGATTTGCGCCGGGGTGCCACCACCCTTGACCATCGATAGACTGCAACACCCGTATCCGATCGACGCAATCGCCCCACTGGATTGCACAACGAGGACCTGAATCGAGGACCCGAACAATGACCGATAACGCCCTTTTGCCTGACCTCGAACGTTTGTGCGATGACGCCCTGGCAGCACTCAGCCCCGTTTATGACGCCGCCGAATATGCGCTGCGCAGTTCCGTAACCGTGGACGGCCGGGTCAATGCCGATGCCTTTGATGACAACCAGTTTGCAGCGCACGGCTTTGCCTGGTTCACAACCTATGTGACCGCCCTTGGTCAGATGAAGGCATGGTCAAACCGCCTCAAGAACCAGGGCAAGTTCGGCAATCTCGAACAGCTGATCCTGCAATCGGCCTTTGGTGAATATCTGGCCCAGATCATTGGCGGCATTCCGATGTCACAGGGCGAGATCATCCGTCTTTCAACACTTGGCGTTGCCGACGACCTTATTGCATCGCTCTTAACGAACCCGTCTGTGGCGACCCTTGCGCAACGCGGCAACTCGGATGCAACCCGTCGGGCCATTGCCGCAGAAATCGAAGACAGCCTTGATACCGGTCGTTTTGGCGAAACCGGCCTTGAGGACGAAACCCTTGATATGGTCCGCGACCAGTTCCGCCGCTTTGTCGAGGAAAAGGTCTCCCCCCATGCCCATGGCTGGCACGAGCGCGACGAACTGATCCCGATCGAGATCGTCACGGAGATGTCGGAGCTCGGCGTTTTCGGCCTGACCATTCCCGAAGAATTCGGCGGCCTTGGTATGGGCAAGACCGCGATGTGCGTTGTCACCGAGGAACTGTCACGCGGCTATATCGGGGTTGGGTCGCTTGGTACCCGCTCTGAAATCGCCGCGGAGCTTATCCGTCTTGGTGGCACGGATGCGCAAAAGGAACATTACCTGCCCAAACTGGCATCGGGGGAAATCCTGCCGACCGCCGTCTTTACCGAACCCAACAATGGATCGGATCTGGCGCATTTGCGGACCCGTGGGGTCAAGGATGGCGATACCTACAAGGTTACCGGCAACAAGACCTGGATCACCCATGCTGCACGTTCGGATCTTATGACGCTTCTGACCCGCACCAACCCGGACGAAGCAGGTTACCGTGGCCTTTCAATGCTTTTGGCCGAAAAACCGCGCGGCACGGATGACAATCCGTTCCCGGCTGACGGCATGTCTGGCGGCGAGATCGAGGTGCTTGGCTATCGCGGCATGAAGGAATACGAACTGTCCTTTGATGGCTTCGAAGTGCCCGCCGAGAACCTTTTGGGTGGCGAAGAAGGTCAGGGCTTCAAACAACTGATGGCGACGTTTGAGTCTGCACGTATTCAAACCGCCGCCCGTGCGGTCGGTGTTGCGCAGAACGCGCTTGAGATCGGCATGCGCTACGCCAAGGACCGCATTCAGTTTTCCAAACCGCTTTATGCGTTCCCGCGGGTATACGGAAAAGTTGCATGGATGGTTGTCGAAACCATGATCGCACGCCAGCTGACATACTTCTCTGCATTTGAAAAAGATCAGGATATTCGCTGCGATATCGAGGCAGGCATGGCCAAACTTCTTGGTGCGCGCGTTGCTTGGTCGAATGCCGATAATGCGCTGCAGATTCATGGCGGCAATGGTTATGCGCTGGAATATCAGATCAGTCGTGTGCTGTGCGATGCCCGAATTCTGAACATTTTTGAAGGGGCTGCCGAAATTCAGGCACAGGTCGTCACGCGCGGCATTCTGAGCCGGTGAACCCCATAACATTCTGAAATACTGTTAAGATTCGTATTTGAACCGTGGCCCCTGTGAACAACAAGGGCAAACTCGGCCCGCCAACACTGGCGGGCCTTTTTCCATATCAACCTAAAGTATGATATATTTTAGACTTACCTGTAGTGATACACTCCCCAAAAGCACACACAGACTGCCAAAAGTCTGTGAAAAATAGGGCTAAAAGGCCCGCCGGGAATAAGGGAGATAATGCCAAATGAACCACAGTTCTGCAATGCCGGACAATACAATCTATGCGCGCATTAATGCCGCGAAAGATTTGTTTGCGCAAAATGGAGAACAGCTTGCAGAGAACCTGGTCACAGAACTGCTGGGGACCGGCCAAAGCAGCGCTGTACGAAGTGATCCGCAACATCATGTTACCGAGATGTCCCGACGTTTTGCGTCACTCATCAACGCAAACAGCGCAGATGCATTCAACCATTGCTTTAATGAGCATGTTCTGGCCGATGCCGCCATCGGATTGGCACCCGAACATATCGTGATGGCCTATCACAAGGTCGCGGCCGATTGTGCCGCGCTGGCCGCGCGTACCAAAGGCAATGCTGCAACAGCAGACGCGGCGCGCTGTCTTTTGATGGCCGACATGGGAAGCCTGATGTCTGCCCGGCAGAAAATACTGGCTGGCGAGCGGTCTGCATCCGAAATCCAGTCGATGTCGGAAATCATCGAACGCGAGACAGACAATATCATTTCCGAAGTCGGCTTCCAGGCCGGGCGCACCAACGATGTCGCGCAATCGATGGAAAGCGACGCCGGTGAACTGTCTGAATTGGTCGAACGCATCACAGCAACCACCGAGATCGCAAGCAGCAATGTCGCAACCGTCGCATCCGCGACCGAGGAATTGCAGGCATCCAGCCACGAAATCGCCGAGCGCATCCACAAAACCAACGATATTGCTGCTCAGGCCGTGACACGTGCGCAGGAAACATCAACCACGATGGGCAGCCTGTCGGAAACCGCGACCGAAATCGGCAAGGTTGTCGATATCGTCAAGCGCATTTCCGATCAGACCAAGATGCTCGCACTCAATGCCACGATTGAAGCCGCGCGCGCCGGTGATGCCGGCAAGGGCTTTGCCGTGGTCGCAAACGAGGTCAAGAACCTCGCTACCCAGACCGAAAAAGCCATCCTCGACATCAATGCGCAAATCACCGCTATTCAGGGCGCCACCTCCGAGGCCGTAACCGCGATTGAAGGCATCGGCGGCGCGATTGATGAGGTCAGTCAGCTTTCAAGCGACATCTCGGCCTCTGTCGAACAGCAAACCGCAGCCATTGGTGAAATCTCGACCAGTGCACAGGAAGTCTCCACGCACATGCAGGGCATCTCGAGCGATATCGGACTCGCCAGCGAGAAATCGCACAATGCCAGCCAGACGGCCGAAAACCTGCGCATTCTGTCTTCGAATATCCGCAACGATATCAACGAGATGGAAACCCGCTTCCGCATGGTTCTGCGCAGTGCCGACAACACCAACCGGCGTCACACGGAACGCGTGCCGATTGCCGTTGATATCAATGTCGACTTCGGCAATGGCGATGTCCGCGAAGGTGTCACCGCCGACATGTCGATTGCAGGCCTTTTGGCGCGTATCGAAGCCAGTGAAGAAGACCGCAACAAGGTGATTACCATCACCATGGAAGACGGCACGCGGCTTATGGGGATTGTCAAAGCACACTCGACCCTTGGCACCCACATCCAGTTCACCGAAGTTGACGACGCCGCAACGCAGGTCATTCTCGGACTGCTTAAGAAAACCAGCGAACATGACGAAAAGATCGCCGGTCTTGGCAAGGAACTGGCAGCAGATCTGGGCAAGGTTCTTGAAACCGGTTTGCGCAATCAGGAATTCACCCATGATGACCTGTTCAATACCCGCTATGAACCGATTGACGGCACTGATCCCAAGCAGTTCATGACGCCATATATCCCGTTCACGGACCGCAACTTCACCCCGCTTCAGGAAGCCATGCTTGATAAGGACGAACATATCGTCTTTGCCGCCGGGGTCGATACCAACGGTTACCTGCCGACCCACAACAAGGTTTACAGCCAGCCGCAGAAACCCGGTGAACCGGCATGGAATATGGGCAACTGCCGCAACCGACGGATCTTTGACGATCGTGCCGGACTGATGGCCGGGCGCAATACCAAGCCCCATCTGCTGCAGACCTATTTCCGTGACATGGGCGACAGTGTCGTCTTCATGAAGGAATGTGACGTTCCGATCATGGTTAATGGCGAACAGTGGGGTAACCTTCGGATCGGTTACAAATCCTAGGAATCCACAAACCAAACTGGATAACGAGCAAGCTGAAAGCGGGCGGTTCAATCATGAACCGCCCGCTTTTTCGTGCATCGCATTGCTTATCTGAAATCAAACAGTTCCTGATGAAAGGCGCAACTTGGCAACCCCGCCCCGACCAGATCGTTTTTGATATCCTCGCCAAACTGGCGTGGCCCGCAGAACCAGACGCTTGCCTTTTGCCAATGCACGACATCGCTGCGCAGTTTTTCACCGGTCAGGAAACCATCCCGCGCATCGCGCCATTCATGCAACCGAACCCCTGCGCGTTCCGACAGATCCTTGATCCGCGCCATCAGTTTGGGATCGCAATGCGGTGCAACCTGATAGAAATCGATCTCAAGTTTTGCCGGATTGGCCACCAGATCCTCAAGCCAGGCCACAAAGGGGGTTAAGCCGATGCCTCCGGAAATCCAGATTTGATGGCTCTGTCCACGATCCAGTGTAAACGTGCCGTAAGGGCCCTCCAGCACCACCTTGTCACCGGGCTTCAACGTTTCCTGAAGTGTGCTTGTATAGTCGCCCAGCTTCTTGGCGATAATCGTCAGCCCCGGAACGCCGTCACGCCAAGCAGATGCAATGGTAAACGGGTGCGGCTCGTTGCTATTGCCAAAACGGACAAAGGCAAACTGCCCGGCAAGATGGCCTTTCCACCCGCCATCGGATTTGATCGCGATCTGAAGCGATTTCATCTCGGGCAGAAAATCAACGTCTACCACTTCGCCGGTTGATCGACGTCCCGCGCCGACCTGTCCAACCAGAACGATGATTGACGACACCGTCCCGATCATCAACATCGCAGCCAAGGCGTAACCAACAGGCGTCGCCCAGTTCGCGAAATCAAGCAAAACGATACTGTGATAGACCAGCACAAGGTAAATCACGGCCAGAAGCGTATGTGTCTTGGCAAACCAGCGATACGGAATGCGCTTGATCAGCGCGATAAGGATCAGGGCAACGGCAATATAAAATGCCCATTCCCCGACCGTTTCCGCCAGTCCGCGCTGCTCACTAAACAGGGATTGCGCCCAGTGCATGCCCGATCCATCCGGCCTCGGCCCACGCCGCCGCCGTTCAAGAAGACCAAGCGCCACCGCCCATTTTGGTGCCATCCGAAAGGCCCAATGAAGCGTCGCCACGACAAGCACCGTGATGCCAAGCCACTTATGCAGGCGATATGCCTTATCCAGCCCGCCTATGCGCCGTGTCAGCCAGACAGGTCGGACGGACAAAAACACGATCAGGCTCATCATGCCTATGGCCAGAAAACCGGAATATTGAACCATCAGGTTGCGAAAGCCGATGAAGTCGTTCGCCCCGAAAATATCGGGATTCACTGACAACCACAAAACCGAGAGGGCGATCAAACTGCCAAAATAGATGCGCGTGATGTTTTTCATGGGTCCGCTTCCTGAAAATCCGTTGAAGGCCCGTGAAATCAAGATACCAACACGCGCCATACGACGCTTTGATCTAAACAAACAGAATTCGCAAAATTATCCCCGAAACCCCCGAAAAGTGTATCAGATCGTATCAGGGAAAGCTGCGGGTCGGCTGCAAGTCCTGTCTGCACAGCCGCGACAAGACGAAGAGTAAACGAAAAACACCCCGGTTTTCTGACCGGGGTGTTCATCGCGCTTACGTCTCTGTCAGTTGGCCAACATCAATCAGGTCAACTTCACGGCCAAGCCGACGCTTATAGGCAATCAACTGGTCACGTGCCATGACCGGGATCGTACAGCCGTCATAGGATCGTTGCTCGGCACTGTCATAATCAATGACAAGCTCCACCCATTCACCCGATACGCCATCCTGAATGCGCGGGTGATCATCGCTGCCAATTTCGATTTTCACACCATCATAGACAAACTGCACATAGGTCAGATCCCAGCCTGCCTCACACTGCCGGATTGCCGGTTTGCGGATATAGGCCGCGAGTGCTTCGACAAGCGGCTCGAAATACGCAGCAGGCACAAACAAATCAATGTCGTTTAACCGCCGCGTACCGCCATAGGCCAGCACGGCCAAGCCACCACAATAAAGCCGCGGGGTCCCGACCGCGCGAATTTCGACTTCAATCCATTCCAGTGCTTTCATCGGGATCTTCCCGGTTGGTGTGGTGATGGCATGTGCAGCGTTAACCCGCGCATCGTGAGATGCCCCAAGTCAAAACCCTAGCTGTGCGAGTGCAGGATGGCTTCGGCGATTTCGCGCTCGACATCTTCCGGGTAGGCATAAAACCCCGGCTTGAACGATGCCGCACCACCCGATGCCAGCCAGTCGATCCCGCGGATCAGAATGGCCGAAAACGGATCAAACAGATCCTTGCCCGATCCGCCCATACCCGGTGCCAGGTTCAGCAAACTGCCCCGGTTAAGCAAATAAACCTCGCGGCTGTTATCCAGCTCGAACCGTTCGATATGGCGGCGCATTCTTGTGCGTGTCTGGGTATCCAGCCATTTGACGTCAATCTCGGTATTGGAATGCCCGACATTGACCAATATCGCCCCGCGACGGCACTGTTTGATCTGGCTCGCCCCAAGAATGCCGCTCAGGCCGGTGGCAGTAACAATGATCGCGTTTTCTTTCAGGCCATCCTCAAGGCTGACAACCCGGCAACCATGATGCTGTGCTTCAAGGGCACGGACAGGATCACGTTCGGCAACCGACACCACCGCCCCAAGATTGCGCGCACGTTCAGCCACACCACGCCCGACCGGGCCAAAGCCGATCACAAGGACCGTCCGTCCATAAAGCGCAAGCCCCGTCACATTGGAAAAGACCGGCCACATTTCCTGTGCCACATGGTGACGGTTATGCAGGCGGTCCTTGATCGCGATGTCGTTCCAGTTAAAGACCGGGAAGGAATAATCAAGCTTCTCAACCCGGTGCACACCGGTCGTGGTGGCTTCAAGCGCGCCTTCGACCTTGTGGCCTTTTTTGACAAACGCTTCGATCAGCTCGCCACCCATATCGGCAATGATGTCAGCGGGTTCGGACGACAGGATATCAATGCTTTTGGCGTATTCTTCGGGTGTCATCCCCGAAAAGGCATGAACCTCGACCCCGTTGGCAGCAAGGTAGGCAGCCGCCGCATCATCGGTGCTGTCAGGGTTACAGGCGCCAACCTTGACCTTTGCACCGGCCTTCACGAACGGCAGCAAGGTGGGGATGGTGTCTTCAAGAACGTGCTGGAAACTAACAATGGTTTTGTCGCGCAGATCGCGCTTGGCGACGTAGTTTCCGTATTTTGCCGTCACCGGACAAATCACCTCGCGCCAGGCAAGGGTCTCGTCGGTGATCTGTTGGGCTAGGGCGGCGTCCTTGATGCGGCTGGTCATGGTTTAGGTCTCTTAACTTCGTGGGACAATCAATCATCCCATTAATTAAGACCAGCCTGACCGGATGGAAAGCATTTGTATCCATCCGGTCAAATCAGTGGGCTTAATCCCGCGCGGGAATATTCACTCCACGCTGAACAGCCGGACGTTCAAGCGCCCGTTCAAGCCAGGCCGGAACGTTTTTGAACTCGTGATAATCAACAAGATCCCCGGCATCATAAAAACCGATCAGGTTGCGCACCCAACCCAGCGACGCAATATCGGCGATGGTATATTCATCGCCCATGATCCAGTCACGCCCTTCAAGGCGGGTTTCAAGCACACCCAGAAGGCGTTTTGACTCGTTGCGGTACCGATCAAGCGGGCGCTTGTCCTCAATCTCCTTGCCGGCAAACTTGTGGAAGAAACCTAGCTGGCCAAAGATCGGGCCGACCCCGCCCATCTGAAAATACACCCACTGAATTGCTTCAATGCGTTTTGCCGGATCAACGGGCAGGAACTTACCGGTCTTTTCAGCCAGATACTGAATGATGGCACCTGATTCAAACAGGCCAAGCGGTGCACCATCGGGTCCGTTCGGATCAATGATCGCCGGGATTTTGCCATTGGGGTTCAATGACAGAAATTCCGGGGTCCATGTTTCATCTTCGCCGATATTGATCAGATGCGGCTCATACTCAAGCCCGGTTTCTTCGAGCATGATCGAAACCTTCACCCCGTTCGGGGTCGGCAGGGAGTAAAGCTGGATGACATTCGGATTTTGCGCAGGCCAGCGTTTGGTAATGTCGAAGTTCGACAGATCAGCCATGATAAAGCCCTTTCCAAGTCAATGTGTTGTTGACCATAAGATTTAAACCATCATGGCAATTGCGCCACCGGGAATCTGGCAACTTATTGTTTCCCGATCCGCAAACAGCAAAACCGGCCTGCATGAAACAGACCGGTTTTAACTTTGCGACTGGGCGCAAGGCGTTGGTTACCAGGCGCGGTATTTCAGGAATTTGCCATCAAGGGTAATGACAACGCGGTCACCCTTGGGGTCTTCCTTGCGCTCGATATACATTTCGTAGTCAATCGCGCTCATGATGCCATCACCGAATTTCTCGTGGATGATTTCCTTGATGGTTTCCCCATAAACACCAACCACCTCATACAGGCGGTAAATCGCCGGATCGGTCGGCACTGCCTGATCCCAGACCTTCATCGGGCATTCCTGCAAAACAGCCGATGCTTCGGCTGGCAGTTCAAACAGGGCAACGAGCATATCGGCCTTGTCCTTTGGCGCGGAATTCATGCCAAAGCAAACAGACGTGGTCCAAACCGGCGACATGCCGATCTTGCTTGCAACTTCTTCCCAGCCAAGGCCTTTGGCCTTTTTGGCTTCGATGATCATTTCTTTGACATCTGCTTTTTTCACAGCTTTTCTCCTTCTCAGTAATCAGGGTGCGATTGGTTTATTCCACCTGGCTGGCAGCCGGTTTGCGGTTGTCTTTCGGGTCCGCAACCACGCCATGCGCGCCAAAACGCACGATGGATGGCTCTGCCACGGATCCTTCCTCCTGCTTACCGGCAAGCGCCTTGGAGCGGGTGGCAAGGAATTCGACCAAGTGGTTTCGAATGTCGTAATAGTCGGCATGGTGGATGATGTTGGCGCGTTCGCGCGGACGCGGAATTTCGACCTGAACCGATTCCGCCACACGCGCATACGGCCCGTTGGTCATCAGCAAGATACGATCTGCCAGCAGGATGGCCTCATCCACATCATGGGTGATCATGAAGACCGTCTGATCAGACCCGGACCAGATGCGGATCAGTTCATCCTGGATGCTGCCGCGTGTCAGGGCATCAAGGGCCCCGAACGGCTCATCAAGCAGCAACAATTCCGGCTGAATTGCAAAGGCACGGGCAATCGAGACACGCTGACGCATGCCGCCCGACAATTGCGATGGCTTGCGAAGCTCTGCCCCGCCGGCCAAACCGACCATTTCCAGATACTTCATCGAATGATCGTGAACCTGCTTCTTGCTCCAGGATTTGTATCTGGCCTGAACGGCAAAGGTGACGTTCTTAAGGGCCGATAACCACGGCAGCAGGGAATAGTTCTGGAACACGATCCCGCGATCAAGACTGGGGCCGGAGACCTCCTTGCCATTCATGATGACCGCCCCTTCGGATGGCTCATCAAGACCGGCCAGAATGTTCAGGATCGTTGACTTGCCACAGCCGGAATGGCCGATGATGCAAACGAACTCCCCCTTCTCGATCCCCAGATTGACGTTTTCAAACACGGTCAGGGCGTCACCGCCCTTTGGCGCCTGAAAACGTTTGGTCAGGTTTTGCAAACTCAGGAATGGTGTCGACATATCAGGTCTCCTTATTCCTGGTACTGCACGAGACGTGCGCAATAGGCGAAGGCGGTATCAAGCAACATGCCGACAACACCAATCATCAGGATCGAGAACACCACGCTGGTCAGATCAAGGTTGTTCCATTCGTTCCAGACGTAGTAGCCAATCCCCGTCCCACCGACGAGCATCTCGGCAGCCACAATCACAAGCCACGCAATGCCAATCGAAATCCGCATGCCGGTCAGGATGGTGGGCGCCGCCGCTGGAAGAATGACGATCCAGGCGGTTTTCAATGGTCCAAGTTCGTGGGTACGCGCCACATTGACCCAATCCGAACGCACACCGGCCACACCAAAAGCGGTGTTGATCAACATCGGCCATATCGAACAGATAAAGATGACAAAGATCGCCGATGCCTGACTGTCCTGAATGACAAACAGGGCAAGTGGCATCCATGCCAGTGGGGAAATAGGGCGCAGCACCTGAATAAACGGATCAAGCGCCTTGTACATCAGGGGCGACATCCCGATCAGGAACCCAACCGGAATGGCAATTGCCGCCGCAAGGAAATAGCCGGTCAGAACGCGATAAAGCGAATAGCCGATCTGGATACCGATCCCCTTGTCGTTGGGACCGGCGTCATAGAACGGATTGCTCAGCTCTTCCCATGCCTTGGCGATCACGTCTGAGGGGGGCGGCACAGCGGCCTTTGGCTCTGCCCCACCCATCAGAAGTTCATATTCTGTAAGTTCGCCAGCAAGTTGTTGCTTTGGGCTGGCGGCCTCCCAAAGACCAAGGAAGACCGCCAGAAGTACAAGTGACAACACCAAAGCCCTGGCATTGAGCGATGCCAGCATATCAGCTTACCCCTTTACCGATGGCAAAGCTGTTGACATAGGCTTCAGGCTGATCGGGATCGAACGTCTTGCCCATGATGGTATAGCTTTTGTAAGTCTCGGTCGGCGCTTCATAGCCAAGCTCTTTCATGATCTTGGCGCAATCGGTCGCGACATAGACTTCTTCGGCGATTTTCTTGTAATCGACATCGCCTTCGATATAGCCCCAGCGCTTCATCTGGGTCAGGATCCAGACGCCCATCGAATGCCATGGGAACGGATCGAAATCGATGCGATCCGGCACGTTTTTGACCTCGCCCAGACCATCGGCATAGCGGCCGGTCAGAACCTGCTCGATCACCGGAACCGGTTGGTTCAGATAGTTGGTCGGTGCGATTGCAGCCGAGATTTCCTTGCGGTTTTCGGCCTTGGATGCGTACTGGGTCGCATCAACGATGGATTTAAGAAGTGCACCATAGGTATTTGGCAATTCTTCGGAAAACGCCTTCGAACATGCAAACGCACAGCACGGATGACCTTCCCAGATATCCTTGGTCAGCGTGTGCAGGAAGCCGATCTTTTCCCAAACGGCACGCTGGTTGAACGGATCTGGCGACAAATAGCCATCAAGGTTACCGGCACGCAGGTTTGCCACCATCTCGGGCGGCGGAACGACACGGATCTGGATGTCTTTATCCGGGTCCAGACCATGCTCGGCGACGTAATAGCGCAGCAGGAAGTTGTGCATGGAATATTCAAACGGCACACCGAACTTGAAGCCTTTCCAGTCTTTCGGGTCGCGCTTGTCCAGATGGTCGTTATGCAGAACGATGGCCTGACCATTGATGTTTTCAACAGCTGGCATCAGGAATGGCGTTGCTGTCGAACCCGCCCCCATCGAAATCGCCAGCGGCATCGGGGTCAGCATGTGCGACGCGTCATATTCATTGTTCAGCGACTTGTCGCGGGCAACCGCCCAACCGGCCGTTTTGATGACATCGACATCAAGACCGTATTTCTCATAGAAGCCCATCGGCTGGGCCATGATGATCGGCGTCGCGCAGGTAATCGGCACGAAGCCAATATTCAGCTTGGATTTCTCCGGCGTGCCAAGATCATCAAGGATCGCCGCCTTGACCTTGTCAATCGGCAGGACCGAGGCAAGTGCCCCCATCATGGTGCTGCCACCAACCATCTTGGCAAATGAACGACGCGAAATGTCGTTATGACCAAACACCGAACGGACAATTGCGCTGTCGATGGCACGATCCAGCATTTCCTCGCTGGTTTCCGGTGTTTTGGCATCCATATCGCCCATATCGCTATGGGCTGGCATGCTGGCCAGATCGTGTTTCACGCCATGGTCATGATCTTTATGTGATGCATGCGTATGTCCGGTTTTTGACGAACAGTCCTCACAACCACAGCCCTTGCTGTGCCGCAAATCGGTATCGCCGCTAAATGGATTGCCCAGACTTTTGACTGACATGTGATCACCCCCTGTTGTTGTTACGCCGCCTGATCGGCAGCACCAGATGTTCACAGTCCCTACAGCAACGAGCGTGCCATTTTGTGCAATGCGTCATTTTTCGTTGAAAATGCTGGACTCTTGGCGGGGAGGGTGCGACGCTTACCCATCACGAAAATTCGTAATTTACGAAATATCGTATCAAATATTACGATATTTCGTAGGAGTTACTGATGGGACTGAATGAAATCAATCCGATACCGGTGATGATTGAAAACCTGCACTTGCAGGCATTACTGGCGCACACGCACCCAACTTTGCTGATTCACCCGAAATCTGACCGGATTGTCTTTGCCAATCAGGCGGCTGCCAACCTGCTGGGACGCAGCATCGAAGAACTTTTGGCGACCTCCATGAGTGCACTGCACAAAGGACAGGTGCCCAGTCTGGTGGTGTTTAGCGAGGCGGCCTTTTATCACGGATTTGCCTGGACCCGCGGACTGGACCTGACCCGCCCGGACGGCACCGAACTGAAACTCGAACACGAAGCCCGCCCCCTGATCCTTGAAGGACAGGAATACCTGACCGTGACGATTTCCGATCTTGATGCCCGTCATCGCCGCGATGTCGATTCCGAGGCGGATGATTACTTGCGCGAAGGCATTGCCGAATGGCGGCGCGCCGAACGGTTTTTCCGCGAAATTGAACGTGAAAACCAACTGATCCTCGGCGCTGCTGGCGAAGGCATTTACGGGGTCAACAGTGACGGGGTAACGACATTCGTAAATCCGGCCGCCGAACGCATGCTGGGCTGGACAGCCGAGGAACTGGTTGGTCGCGAAGTCCATTCGATCATCCACCATTCCCACATCAATGGCGATCCGTATCACGTCGAACACTGCCCAATTTATAATGCCTTTCGCGAAGGTATCGTGCGGCGCGTCGATGACGAAGTTTTCTGGCGCAACGACGGCAAACCGATCCGCGTGGAATATACCTCCACCCCGATCCGCGACCATGGACTTGTGATCGGTGCGGTGATTGTCTTTCGTGACATCACCGAACGTAAAATTGCCGAGGAAAAGCTGCATGCCGCCTTGGCAGAGGTCGACCGTCTGCGTGAACGGCTTGAGCTTGAAAACGCCTATCTGCAGGAAGAAATCCTGTCGACCAACAACCACCATGAAATCATCGGACAATCCGATGCCATTCAGGGCGCGCTTAAACAGATAGACCTTGTCGCCCCCACCGAGGCCAACGTCCTGATTACGGGCGAGTCCGGGACAGGCAAGGAACTGATTGCACGCGCCATCCATCAGGCAAGTGCACGGTCTGACCGTGTTCTGGTGCGCGTGAACTGTGCTGCGATCCCGCACGAACTGTTTGAAAGCGAATTTTTCGGCCATGTCCGCGGCGCCTTTACCGGGGCTGTGCGCGATCGTGTCGGACGGTTTGAACTGGCTGATGGCGGCACGCTGTTTTTGGATGAAGTCGGGGAAATCCCGCTAGAACTGCAAGGCAAGTTGTTGCGCGTTCTACAGGACCAGAAGTTCGAGCGCATCGGCGAAGAACGCACCCGCGAGGTCAATGTCCGCCTGATTGCCGCGACCAACCGCGATCTCAAGGAAGAAGTCCGGCTGGGTCGTTTTCGCGAAGACCTTTATTTCCGTCTTAACGTCTTTCCCATTGAATGCCGCCCGTTGCGTGAACGGCCCGACGACATCCCGCCACTGGCATCACACTTCCTGCGCAATATCTGCCAGCGCCTGAATATCGCCCAGCCGACACTGACAAAGGGGCAGGTCCGCACCCTGCAAAACTACGGCTGGCCGGGGAATGCGCGCGAACTGGAAAACGTCATCGAACGGGCCGCCATCCTTGCCCATGACGGCAAATTGCATTTCGACCTGCCCGAACATGGTGGGCGCGACAGCCGCAATTCACCAACACCTGAAACCACCCCGGAAAGCAAACCGCAAAAAGCCGTTCTCACCCGCGATGAACTGCGCCAGACCGAATATGACAACATCATCCATGCCCTGACGATGACCAAGGGCAAGGTGTTTGGCAAAAATGGTGCGGCTGCTCTTCTGGACATCAAACCAACCACGCTGGCCTCGCGTATCAAGAAATTCAAAATCGACCGTCGCAGCTTCGGCGAAAACGAAACCATCGACTAATTGCCAAAATTGCCATCGTCTGGTTGCCTGTTGCGTCCGTTTGGCGCAGCATGTCGCCGCCGGTTAGAAACAGGGAAGAAACAGGTATGGCTGCTTTTTTACAGATTGGTGTTTTGCTTGCGATGGCCGCGGTCGCCGGGGTCCTGATCATGGGCATCGTTTCCATGGCGCGCGGCAAGGATGCGCGCAAACAAAACAAACTGATGCAAATGCGCGTCCTTTTGCAGGGCCTGGCCCTGCTGCTGCTTTTCATCCTGTCGCTGATGGCGGTCGGTTCCTGAGACGGGCTTAAGGTCCAACCTGATTAACCAAGAACACGGACGGCACATGGTTCAACTGACTCGTATCTATACAAAATCCGGTGACAAGGGAAAAACCGCCCTTGGCAATGGCACACGCGTTGCCAAAAACGATGTTCGCGTGGAGGCCTATGGCACCGTGGATGAAACCAATGCCGTGATTGGCGTTGCGCGCCTGCATGCCGAAGGGGCAGTGGACGAAATGCTCGCCCGAATCCAGAACGATCTTTTTGATCTGGGGGCTGATCTTTGCACGCCGGGCGATGGCAGCGATGACAATCCTGAACAGCCCGCCCTTCGCATCACCGCCACACAGACCGAACGTCTGGAAACCGAGATTGATCAGATCAACGCAGCGCTTGATCCGTTGAAATCCTTTGTATTGCCCGGGGGCAGTGCTTTGTCGGCACACCTGCATGTGGCGCGCACGGTTTCGCGCCGGGCCGAACGCCTGATCGTTGAGCTGGCTGCGATCGAAACCATCAATTCCGAAGCCGTTCGTTACATCAACCGCCTGTCAGACCACATGTTTGTCCTTGCCCGCCACGCCAATAGTGACGGCAGGGAGGATGTCCTCTGGCAGCCCGGCCTGACCCGGTAATCCGGCCCGATAACAAGTTTATCGGACAAAATCCTTGTTCCCTTGCGGATTTTTGCCGTATCAAGACTGCGAAGGGCATCAAGATTTTCGTGAAGAAGTTGTCGTTAACGTCAACACCTTTACGTAAATTGACAACCTGCGTAGCACTACTTATTGTGCGTCGCGGGGAAAACATTACCATGCGGGTCCGCTTGCGTTCTGCCTTGGCAGGGAGCAAAGCCCGCAGTTTCGACAACAAAAACGAACAGGTCTGTCATGAAGGTTCTTGTCGCCGTTAAGCGCGTTGTGGATTACAACGTCAAGATCCGTGTCAAACAGGACCAGTCTGGCGTTGAGTTGAACAACGTTAAGATGTCCATGAACCCGTTTGACGAAATCGCCGTTGAAGAGGCCATCCGCCTCAAGGAAGCAGGCACCGCCACCGAAGTGGTTGCTGTCTCGCTCGGCGTTAAACAGTGCCAGGAGACCCTGCGCACCGCCCTTGCCATGGGTGCCGATCGCGGCATTCTGGTCGAAACCGAGGACGAACTCCAGCCGCTGGCTGTTGCAAAGCTCCTGAAAGAAGTCGTTGCCAAGGAAAGCCCGGATCTCGTGATCCTCGGCAAGCAGGCAATTGACGATGATGCCAACCAGACCGGCCAGATGCTGGCCGCACTGCTGGATTGGCCGCAGGGCACCTTCGCGTCCAAGGTTGTCGTCGCTGACGGCAAGCTTGATGTTACGCGTGAAATCGACGGTGGTCTTGAAACCATCAAGATTGATCTTCCGGCAATCGTTACCACCGACCTGCGCCTCAATGAGCCGCGCTACGCGTCGCTGCCGAACATCATGAAAGCCAAGAAAAAGCCGCTCGATACCATGAGCCCGGCCGACCTTGGTGTTGATACCGCGCCGCGCCTGAAAACCCTGAAAGTTTCCGAACCGGAAGCACGTCAGGCAGGTGTCAAAGTTGCCGACGTCGCAGAGCTTGTCGACAAGCTCCGCAACGAAGCAAAAGTAATCTAAGCGGGGATCAATCAAATGAGCATTCTTGTTATTGCCGAACACGACAATACCGAACTGAAGGGTGGCACGCTTAACACCGTTGCTGCTGCTCAGAAAATCGGTGGCGACATCACCGTTCTTGTGGCCGGCGAAGGCTGCCGCGCTGTGGCTGACGCCGCAGCCAAGGTCGAAGGTGTGTCCAAGGTTCTTGTCGCGGACAACGCTGCCTACGGTCACTTCCTTGCTGAAAACATGGCGGGTCTGGTGATCGAACTGGCTGGCGATTACAGCCACATTCTGGCTCCGGCGTCTTCTTCGGGCAAAAACTTCATGCCGCGCGTCGCCGCAAAGAAAGATGTCGCACAGATTTCCGACATCACCGATGTTGTCGATGCCGATACCTTTGTGCGTCCGATCTATGCCGGTAACGCCATGGCGACCGTGCAGTCGGCAGACAGCTTGAAACTGATCACGGTCCGGACCACCGGCTTTGATCCGGTTGCGGGCGAAGGCGGTTCTGCTGCCATCGAAGACGTATCTGTTGCTGCTGATGCAGGCAAATCCAGCTTCGTTGGTCAGGAATTGACCGAGTCGGAACGTCCTGAGCTCACCGCCGCTGGCATCGTCATCTCTGGTGGCCGTGGCATGGGTTCGGGTGAAAACTTCCACCTGATCGAGCCGATTGCCGACAAACTCGGCGCTGCTATTGGCGCTTCTCGCGCTGCGGTTGATGCGGGCTATGCCCCCAACGACTGGCAGGTCGGCCAGACCGGCAAAGTTGTTGCACCGCAGCTATACATTGCTGTAGGCATTTCGGGTGCTATTCAGCACCTTGCCGGCATGAAGGACAGTAAGGTCATTGTCGCGATCAACAAGGACGAAGAAGCGCCGATCTTCTCGGTAGCGGATTACGGACTTGTCGGTGACCTGTTCGAGGCCCTTCCCGCTCTGGCGAGCGAACTCGACAAATAATCTGATCCCCTTTAGGGTCAAAGCAACGCATACTCTTGTTTTGACCCTTGGGGACGAGTGGGGAACAAATGGCTTCGTTGGAAGATATCAAAACCATTGGCGTAATCGGCGCCGGTCAGATGGGCAATGGTATTGCGCATGTGATCGCTCTTGCCGGCTATGACGTCCGAATTCTCGACATCTCGCAGGATGCCCTTGATAAGGCCATCGGCGTGATGGAAAAGAATATGGACCGACAGGTCAAGAAAGAGATCATTACCGCAGCGCAAAAAGAATCGGCGCTGAAATTGATCTCAACCGGAACGGAATATTCCTTCCTGTCTGACTGTGATCTGGTTATCGAAGCGGCCACCGAGAACGAAGAGATCAAAAAACAGATCTTCAAGGCTCTGTGCCCGGTGCTTGGCCCCGAAGCGATCATCGCAACCAACACCTCTTCGATTTCGGTCACCCGTCTGGCGTCCTATACCGACCGCCCGTCGAAGTTCATGGGCATGCACTTCATGAACCCGGTGCCGCTGATGAAACTGGTGGAACTGATCCGTGGTATTGCCACGGACGAAACCACCTATCGCACCATTCATGAACTGACCAAAAAGCTCGGCAAGGACACGGCAAGTGCCGAAGATTTCCCGGCCTTTATCGTCAACCGCATCCTGCTTCCGATGATCAACGAGGCGATCTACACCCTTTACGAAGGTGTGGGGAACGTCGAGTCCATCGATACCGCGATGCGCCTGGGTGCAAACCATCCGATGGGTCCGCTGCAGCTGGCAGACTTTATTGGTCTCGATACCTGCCTGTCGATCATGCATGTCCTGCATGATGGTCTGGCCGATACCAAGTATCGCCCGTGCCCGCTTCTGGTCAAATATGTCGAAGCCGGATGGCTTGGCCGCAAGGCTGGCCGTGGCTTCTATGACTACAGTGGTGACGAACCGACCCCGACCCGCTGAGCGGTCGCGTGCCGACTTTGGCATCAAGACATCAAAGCCGCTGCTCCGCAGCGGCTTTTTTTGTTGCATTCGCAGCTGCAACCATCTGGAATAGTATTCTGTTTAACCCGCGCAATCATGATGTCGGGAAAAATCAAACGGTTCTGGAGGCCGTCCGAAAATGTATCTCGGAATTGATGTCGGCACGTCGGCAGTCAAGGCACTACTGATTGACGAAAACTCGGTCACCCTCGCCGAGGCAGATGTCCCCTTGAGCGTTTCCAGCCCCCAACCGTTCTGGAGCGAACAAGACCCCGAAGACTGGTGGGATGCCACCACACGGGCAATCGACGCATTGCATCGCCAAAACCCCGCAGCAGTCGCCGAAACCCGCGCGATTGGGTTGTCGGGGCAGATGCACGGCGCAACCTTGCTCGGCGCCGAAGACACCCCTCTGCGCCCGGCGATCCTGTGGAATGATGGCCGCGCCATGCAGGAATGCGCTGAACTCGATGCTGCCCTGCCCGATCTTGGCCAGCGGGCCGGGGTCGCGACCATGTCGGGCATGACCGCCCCCAAACTGATCTGGCTGCAAAAACATGAACCCGATGTCTTTGCCAAGATCAAAACCATCCTGCTGCCCAAGGATTACATCCGCTTTTGCCTTTCAGGCGACAAAGTCACTGAAATGTCCGATGCGGCCGGAACCCTTTGGCTTGATGAACAAAGCCGAAGCTGGAACCAAAGTGCGATCAAGGCCTGCGGTCTGACACCTGATCAACTCCCCCGACTGGTCGAAGGATCAGATATTACCGGCACCCTCCGGGAACCGCTGGCAAACCGCTGGGGCATGACAGGGAACGTCATCATTGCCGGGGGTGGCGGTGATGCCGCCACCGGTGGCATCGGGGTCGGGGCGGTTGCCCATGGCGATGGCTTCATTTCGCTTGGCACCTCATCACAGATCTTCGTCGCCTCGGACAAGTACCGCCCCAAGCCCGAAGAGCTGCTGCACAGCTTTGCCCACGCCATACCGAACCACTGGTTCCAGATGGCGGTGCTGCTGAATGGGGCAAGCTGCCTGAAATGGGCGGCTGACCTTCTGGGCGAAGGGGATATCACCGCCTTGCTCAACCGGGTGGAGGCACAGCACAAATCCCCATCGGATGTTCTGTTCCTGCCGTATCTCAACGGTGAACGCACCCCACACAACAACCCCTATGCCCGTGGCGTTTTCTTTGGTCTGGGCAGCGACACTGATCGCGAAACCATGGTTCAGGCCGTCCTTGAAGGGGTTGGCTTTGCGCTGAGCGATGCCAAGTCCCGCCTTCATGCGGCCGGAACGCATTGTGATCTGCCCGGCGTCATTGGCGGCGGGTCGCGCAGCCGCTACTGGATTCAAATGATCGCTGACATTCTTGGCAAACCGCTTGCCCGCTATGAAGGTGCAACCAAGGGCCCTGCATTCGGGGCGGCTCGGCTTGCCCGTCTGGCGCTGACGAACGAACCGGTCACTGATGTCTGCGTCAAGCCCGCGATCGAGGAAGTCATCGAGCCCGACCTGTCACGCCATGACGCCTATCAGCCACGCTTTGCCAAGTTCCAGCGCATTTACGCCGCCCTGTCCGACGAATTCACCCCGCAATAAGCGCTAATTGCCTGATCCACAGGACCCTGCAATCGCCAATCGATGATATTTTCTCAATCTCGGTCGATTTTGGCGTAATTGCCCTTTAAACACCTGATTTAGGAACAACATTAAACTAGTGGAATTAATTCATAGACGCGGACAGATATGACCATTGTAGTTGTTGGAAGCTCGAACTTTGATTTTGCCGCCCGTGTGGCAAAGCTTCCCACGCCGGGCCAAACGGTTTCCTCCCAGGGCTATAAAACCGGGCCGGGCGGCAAAGGCTGCAATCAGGCGCTCGCCGTAAGACGCCTTGGCGTATCACCGGTGTTCGTCTCCAAGGTTGGCGATGACATGCTCGGCAATCAGCTGATCGAAACCCTTGCCGCCGAAGGGCTGGAAACCAATCATCTGATCGTCGCGGATGAGGCACAAACCGGCATCGCCCTGATCTCGATTGATGAGACCGGTGAAAACATGATCACGGTCGTTGGTGGTGCGAACATGACCATGACCCGCGCCGACCTGCACGAAAAGCAGGATTTGCTGCGCGATTGCGACTATATGCTATTGCAGCTGGAATGTCCGGTGGTGGCCATTGATTGTGCGATCAAATACGCCCGCGAAGGTACGGCAACGGTCATTCTTGATCCGGCCCCGGTTGCTGATCTGATTGTCATGCGTGATCTGCTTGCACACACGCATATCGTCACCCCGAACCAAAGCGAATGCCTGGCCCTGACCGGCATTGATCCTGTCGACGAAGCCACCGCGCGCGCAGCCAGCATCAAACTGCATGAAATGGGACCGAAAACCGTCATCATCAAAATGGGTTGTGCGGGCGCGTTCTATTCATCGAACGGGCAAACGGGCATTGTCGCCGGCTTTGCGGTTGATACGGTTGATACGGTCGGTGCCGGGGATTGCTTTAACGCCGGTTTGGCTGTGGCATTGCATGGCGGGCAATCGATCAATGATGCCGTGCGCTTTGCCTGCGCGACCGGTGCGCTATCCACGACAAACAACGGCGCGGCCGACGCCGCACCGCGTCTTGAAGATGTTCTGACCCTGCTTGAAACCGGCGCCGCCTGAAACCGTGCTTAACGGATCAGGATGTCTGATCAATCAACTGATCGAAATACGTGATGATAGCGGGCGCGTCCCAGCGTGCAATACCTTCGAGCTTGCCACGAAGCGCACCCTTGGCGTCATAAACAAAACTGGTCGGAAGCCCGCGCGCGCCCATCTTTCGGGCAATTGCACCACGCGGATCGAGAACGACATCAAGGTTCTCGATTCCATTCTCATCAAAGAATTCTTTGACCGCATCCGCACCGCCGCGGTCCTGACTAAGGGCCAGAACGCGGAACGGCTTGTCTCCCATTTCGACAGCCAGTCGATCCAGATCAGGCATTTCCTTGACACAGGGCACACACCACGTCGCCCACAGATTGACCAGAACAACCTGTCCTTTCAGGCTATTAAAGGCGATCTCATCTCCATTTTCATCGACAAAGGCCAGGTCTTCGGGCAAAGAACCACCATCGGACGGCACGACCATTTTTGAAAGTTCTTGCGGTAATTGCGTATCAGCAAAGGCGGGGGTTGCATAAATGCCCGATATGACGACAATCACGCCAAGTTTTACGTAACGAAGCAATGCTTTCACAACACCAACCTTTCCAAGACTGCGGATCACGATGACCGATCAAAACGCCACTGACCAGAATAACGCAAACTCCCTTTGGGGCGGCCGCTTTGAAGCAGGCCCGTCAGCCATCATGGAAGAAATCAACGCTTCCATCGGCTTTGACAAGCGCCTCTACGCCCAGGACATCCAGGGCTCCAAGGCCCACTGCGCCATGCTGGTCAAGCAGAACATCATTCCTGCAGAAGATGGCGAAAAGATAACCAACGGTCTAGACCAGATTCTTCAAGAAATCGAGAGCGGCGAATTCAAATTCTCCGCTGCCCTTGAAGACATCCACATGAATGTCGAAAGCCGTCTGCGCGAACTGATCGGCCCGGCGGCCGGCCGCCTGCATACGGCACGCTCACGTAACGATCAGGTCGCGACCGACTTCAAACTCTGGGTCCGCGATGTTGCCCTGGGTGATCTCGAAGCCGGCCTCAAGGGCCTGCAGGAAGTCCTTATCGCACAGGCCGAAACCCATGCTGAAACCATCATGCCGGGCTTCACCCACCTTCAGGCAGCCCAGCCGGTCACCTTTGGTCATCATCTTCTGGCGTATGTCGAAATGTTTGGTCGTGATCGCGGGCGTGTTGCCGATTGCCGGGCACGTGTGAACGAAAACCCGCTGGGCTCAGCTGCCCTTGCCGGTACTCCGTACCCGATTGATCGTCACATGACGGCAAATTCACTTGGCTTTGATCGCCCGACGGCAAACTCGCTTGATGCGGTGTCGGATCGTGACTTTGCGCTTGAATACCTGAACGCTGCATCGATTGCCGCCATGCATCTGTCGCGTCTGGCTGAGGAAATGGTCATCTGGTGTTCTGCCCAGTTCCGCTTTATTGGCATGTCCGACAAATTCTCGACCGGCTCGTCGATCATGCCGCAGAAACGCAATCCCGATGCGGCTGAACTGATCCGCTCCAAGATCGGGCGAATTGTCGGCTGTTATAACGGCTTGATGCTGTCGATGAAGGGCCTGCCGCTGGCCTATTCCAAGGACATGCAGGAAGACAAGGAACCGGTCTTTGAGGCCCATGACCATCTTGGTCTGTGTGTCGCCGCCATGACCGGCATGATTGCCGACATGAAGGTCTTTGCCGATAATATGCGTGCGGCGGCCGGTGCGGGTTATACCACCGCAACCGACCTCGCCGACTGGCTTGTGGCCGAACTTGGCATGCCGTTCCGTGATGCCCACCACGTTGTCGGCGCGACCGTCAAGCTTGCGGAAACCAAGGGCTGTGATCTTGATCAGCTGTCACTTGAAGACCTGCAAGGCATCGAGCCCAAGATCACCAATGCGGTCTATGACGTGCTCACGGTCGAGGCATCTGTTGCCGCCCGCCAAAGCTTTGGTGGCACTGCCCCGGTCCGTGTGAAGGAATCCGTCGCGGCAGCAAAGGAAAGGTTTCTGAAATGACCAACAGCTTGCTCAAACGTGGCACCATCTTGACGCTTGCCATCATGCTGGGGCTTTCGGTTGCGGCCTGCGGCAAAAAAGGCCCGCTCGAACCGCCGACCGATGCCGGACAGGAATATCCAAGGGATTACCCGAGCCAATGAACCATTTTGAATATATCAACGGTGAACTGTACGCCGAAGGTGTGGCGATCCGGGAAATGGCTGACAAGGTCGGCACCCCGTTCTTTTGCTATTCGACCGCGACCCTTGAACGCCATTATCATGTCTATGCCGACGCCTTCGAGGGACTTGATGCCACCGTTTGCTTTGCGGTCAAGGCGAACTCCAATCAGGCGGTTTTGAAAACCCTTGCCAATCTTGGTGCGGGTGCGGACGTTGTATCGGTTGGTGAAATGCGCCGTGCGCTGCGTGCGGGCATGCCCCCGGCGAAAATCATATTCTCTGGCGTTGGCAAGGCCGATGCCGAAATACGCGAAGCCCTTGCCGCCGACATTGCCCAGATCAATGTCGAAAGCATCCCTGAACTGAACGAACTGAACCGTGTTGCAATCGATATGGGCAAAAAGGCGCGCATTGCGTTGCGCGTCAATCCTCATGTGGATGCCAAAACCCACGAAAAGATCGCGACTGGCAAGGCCGAAAACAAGTTCGGTATCGACTGGACCCGTGCGATTGAAGTTTACCGTGATGCGGCGGCCATGGATGGCATTGAAGTCACCGGCATCGCCATGCATATCGGTTCCCAGTTGACGGATCTGGCCCCCTTCCGCGAGGCCTTTACACGTCTGGCCGGTCTGGTCGAACAGCTGCGGTCCGAGGGCATCGATATTCGCAACCTCGATCTTGGGGGTGGTCTTGGCATTGCCTATCAGGGCGAAACACCGCCGCTTCCGGATGCCTATGGCCAGATGGTGCGTGAAACCGTTGGCCATCTTGGCTGCCATATCACGTTGGAGCCGGGCCGTTTGATTGCCGGTAATGCCGGGATCATGGTTTCGCGTGTCATGTATATCAAGGAAGGCGAGGCCAAGCGTTTTGTCATTCTTGATGCTGCGATGAACGACCTGATCCGCCCGACGCTCTATAGCGCCTATCACGAAATCATCCCGGTGGATGAACAGGGTGATGACGATAAACAGGTCAAGGTCGATGTGGTCGGCCCGGTTTGTGAAACCGGTGACACGTTTGGCAAGGACCGCGACCTTCCCGACGACCTCAAGGCAGGCGATCTGGTCGCCGTGATGTCAGCCGGGGCCTATGGTGCTGTGATGTCATCGACCTACAACACCCGTGCGCTGACACCTGAAGTACTGGTCAAGGGCAACAACTTCGCCATTGTGCGTCCACGTCAGGAAATTGACGACCTGATCAATATGGATCAGGTCCCTTCATGGCTCAGCAACGCATAACGCGGCGTTCCTGATCAGCTGTACTTTTGGGGCGGTTGGCATATGTCAGCCGCCCTTTTATTTTGTTCCAAACGTCCGAACTGCTTGACCCACCCTCGCAAAACCCCAAGCTGTAAAGAAGCGGGTTGTGCTAGAATACGCTTTATGTCGGCAAGCAGGGACCACCGAACCCATGTCGTTGATACCGCCCTATCCCAAGATGGAACGTCATGTGCGCAAGACGCGCATGGTGATGCTGTGGGAATCTGTCTGGCCCTGCCTGATCCCGCCCCTTTCCGTCGGATTGCTGGTTGTTGGTCTGACGCTTACCGGGGCGTTCGAAATTCTGCCGGCCACCGGTCATATTATTTTGCTGTCGGTCCTGTCGGTGGCAATGATGGTGTCGATCGTTGCCCCCTGGCGGCATTTCAAGAAGCCGACCCGGCGTGATGTTCTGCATCGGATCGAAATCGACAACCATCTTGATAACAACCCGCTGCAAAGCCTTGAAGACCACATCCCCGAAACCGATGACCCCCTGACCAGCCTTCTGTGGCAACGCCAGCTTGGCCTGCATGAAGCAGCCCTGGCAAAGCTTCGGCTGTCGCGCCCCCTGCCCGCGATTACCCGCATTGATCGCTTTGGTCTGACAGCCATTCCCGTGCTGCTGTTGTTTGTCGGGCTGATGACCGGGTCTGATCATGTCGCTGAACGCTTTTCCAAGGCCTTCAGCCCGCTTCAACGGCTGGGCGCAGCGGACTTCACCGCAACCCTTTGGGTGACCCCACCGGCCTATACCGGGCAAATTCCGCGCATCTTGCAGTTCAGTTCGCTATCTGACGATACCGGTAGCCGCACGGGCAACGCGACCGATACAGCATCCGGCGGAACCAGCGATGTCATGGCCGTTCAGGTCCCGGCAGGATCGACCCTTGATGGCAGCATCTCAAGCATCTGGGAACCGACCCTGACCACGCCCAATGGCAAGCAAGCCTTCACCGAAAGCAGTGAAAACAGCTATGTGCTCTCTACCGCCATTGATCAGCCGGGCCTTTGGCGGATCTCTGTCTGGGGCAATGATCGTCTGACGCTTGATATCGAACTGCTGGCCGATAATGTGCCAAACCTGTCCTTTGTCAGTCCGCCGACCGTCACCCGCCGCGATCATGTCCGTCTTGATTACGTTGCCAGCGATGATTACGGGCTGGCCAGCCTCGACCTTGTCATCACGCCGGCCGCCGAGGAAGGCACGCTCAAGCAATATGGCCCGATTGATCAGGTCGTCATTGATCTTAAGGGTGATGCAGGTGGCGCGGGTGCTGCGGGCGGTAATCTTGGCACGGGTGCGATGCCAACCCGCATTGACGGGCCACGCTTTGTTGATCTGGTGGCCCATCCATGGGCGGGTCTGCCGGTCAATATCCAGATGGTCTCACGCGATAATGCCGATCAGGCGGGTCAAAGTGATATCCGCTCCCTGGTGCTGCCTGAACGTGAATTCACCCATCCGGTGGCGCAAAAGC
The DNA here is from genome assembly GCF_011806525.1 of Thalassospira sp. HF15. GTDB lineage: Bacteria > Pseudomonadota > Alphaproteobacteria > Rhodospirillales > Thalassospiraceae > Thalassospira. The sequence continues at coordinate 359,851 of NZ_JAAVKI010000003.1, forward strand.
TGATCGCCATCCGGCGCGGCTTGCTGCGCTATCCCGACCGCGCTGTTGAAATGCATCAGGCTTTGCTTCCGGTGCTGTTTGCCCCGCAGGCCTTTAATGGTCATCTCGGTGTGTTCCTGACCCTGTCTGTCGCCGAAAACCGCCTGGCTGCCAACCTGCATAACCGTGACACCCATCAGGATGTCGCAGGCCTTTTGTGGCATGTCGCCGAGGAGATTGAACGTGGCAGCTACGGCATTGCCGAGCGTAACCTGATGGAGGCCGAGGAACGCCTGCTCGAAGCCTTGGCCAACCCCGATGTCACCGAACGTGAAATTGCCCGTCTGATTGAAGAATACCGTCAGGCCTTGAATGAATATCTCGCTGCCCTGATGCGCGAAAGCCCGGAGGCAACCGACGAACAACCAGCAACCAGCGCCACGCTTGAACAACAGGACCTGTCACGCATCATTGATCAGATTGATGCCCTGATGCGCGCCGGTGCCCGTGATCAGGCCCGCCAGTTGATCGACCGCCTGCGCGAACTGGTCGAAAACATGCAGGTCACCACCGGCGAAGGCGGCATGGACATCACATCAACCCTTCGCGAGATGCTTGATGGCATGCGCGATCTGTCGCGCCGCCAGCAGGACCTGATGAATGATGGCGACAATGCCTCCACCCAAAACGGCAATGGCCCGCGCGCAAGCCAGCAACAAGGCCTTGCTGATGATGCAGGCGAAATCCTCGATGATCCCGGTCTGGGTCAGTTTGGCGATGTCAGCGGCATGAATTCGGTGATTGATGCCATGCGTGGCGCTGCCGAGGCGCTTGAACACAACCGCTCCCACGAGGCCCTGCAATATCAGCGACAGGCCATGGACGCCCTGCAACAGGGCATTGGCGAGATCAGCCGCGCGCTGGAGGGCCTGAGCCAGATGGCGCCGATGCTTGAAGATCTTGACGGGTCGGGCCGTCGGGACCCGCTCGGCCGTCCGGTCGGTGGCAATGGCACCACCATCATCCCGGATGTAAACACCCTTGAGCGCGCCTGGCGCATCTTGCAGGAACTCCGCCGTCGCTCCGGCGATCCGGACCGTCCCGAGATCGAACAGGACTATATCGACCGCTTGCTCAAACGGTTCTGATCCCTCGCCTAAACACCAACACAAAAAAGGCAGCACGTCCTGTGCTGCCTTTTTCATTATCGGGTGAATTACCTGATGGCTTAAGGCTCGATCGCCTCGCGCGGGTCAAGGAAGGTCACCTGCAAACGCGTCGCCGTCGGGTTCGGACGGCGGATTTTGGTTTCGACCTGCATGCTTTCATTGACCGGAAGCATCTGTTCCTGCATCGGCATTTCCGCACCGGTCGAGACCAGCGATTCATCATAGATCAGCGGAACCTTCTTGCGCTGGACCACACGATCAAGCGGATCAAGCAGCTCGATCAGAAGGTATGGCAGGGCACGCGGCTCTTCGCTGATATTGACGATCTCGGCCCGGACCACCAGAACATCCACCCCGTCCTCTTCTTCACGGGTCGGCGGCAGTTCGCGGATATCAAGGCCTTCGCCAACATGCGGGACATCAAGCCCGACCATGTCATAGACCTTGGCAATCGGCGGCCACAGTTCGATGATCTGATCCTTGGCGAAATATCCGCCCGCACCAATCCCGCCCAGCAACAGCAGGAAGATGATCCAGCCAACGATGCCCTTTTTCTTTTTGGGCTCCGGCTTGGGATTGTTGCGAATCAGCTGCTGGGGAATCGGGGGCGGATCAGGAATCTTTTCGGCATCTTCAAAGCCCGGATCAACCGGTCCTCCGCCCATCTGATCTGCATTGAAATCAGCACCCAGCGATCCCTCTTCGTTGAACGGGGCCGGGATATCACTTTCCGGTGCCGGGGCCGGTGCGGCCTTCTTTGCGCCGGGCGGATCCTGATGCCAGCTATTGCCGCAGCTTTTACAGCGCACGGTTCGGCCTTTCGGGCCGATGGCTTCTGTTTTGACTGAGTATTTCTTGGAACACTCTGGGCAAGTAATGATCATTGCAAACCTGGCATATCGATGACGGCGGCCTCAAACATGGGGGAGGACAAGAAGCTGGTTGCGACTGACGTTCCCCCTGTACCGTCAGTGAAGACTTACACTATATGTAAATAGCCGCGATTTAACAGACTGTTAAGCACAGATAACAGAAGCTGCCCGGATTTGGGTATCAAACCATTGCCTGACCGGGCTGTTGGTCACCCTCAAAAATGCATGACAAACCGCTCTAAACGGTTATTTCATTTTCGATATTGTCATGGCAGCGGTACTTTCCAACCCTGTCAGATAATGACGAAACCCGTTATAAACTGCTATGCATCGACCGTCATTGCCCAGATGGAGCACAAATTTTGACCGACGTCGTCAGTTTCAGGAATGTCGGAGTCCGCTATGAATCCGGACCAGAAATCCTGCGCGACCTTAATTTTTCTTTGGGCCGCGGCAGTTTTCACTTCCTGACCGGTGCTTCGGGTGCGGGCAAATCAACGCTGATGCGGTTGTTATATCTGGCATTGCGACAGACGCGTGGTGAAATTTCGATCTTTGGTCGCGACAATATCCGCATCCCGCGTGAAGAACTGCCGGCGATTCGCCGCAAGATCGGCGTCGTGTTTCAGGACTTCCGCCTGATCAACCATCTGACCACCTTTGAAAACGTTGCCCTGCCGCTACGCGTCGCGGGTGTCGATGACCTGCAGATTCGCAAAAACGTTACCGAACTTCTCGAATGGGTTGGTCTGGGCGATCACGTCAACGCACCCCCTTCGCGGTTATCCGGCGGGCAGCAACAGCGCGTTGCCATCGCACGCGCGGTCATTGGCCGTCCGGCCCTGCTTCTGGCCGATGAGCCGACCGGGAACGTCGATGACCGAATCGCCATGCGGCTGCTTTATCTGTTTGAAGAGCTCAACAAGCTCGGCACCACCGTTCTGATTGCCACCCATAACCGTAATCTTGTCAGGCGGTTTGGCCATACCCAATGGCTGCTTGAAGGTGGTACCTTGCATGACGTCACCAGCAGCGGCTGAAAACTGGCCCTAACCATCAAGGCTCGTAACCAACCGATCAACAGGATCAACAGGACCAACACACGATCATGGCATTTCGCGCACCACCATCGCACCTTCCCCTTGAAAGCGATTCTTCCTCGCGCTTTTTGCCGAGCATCGTCGCCCTGATGGTTGCGCTTCTGACCTTCTCGATTGTCGGGCTTGCCGCCCTTCATGACAGTGTCGGTCAATGGTCAGGTCAGATCGAAGGCAGCCTGTCGATCCAGGTTCCCCCGACCGAGCTCGCCAACAGATCGCCAGCTGAACGCGAAGCCGCCCTGCAGGGAACCGTCGACAGCATCATCGAACAGGTCTCTACCATGCCCGGCATCGCCCGGATCGAGGAACTCAGTCCCGATACCATGGCAGCCCTGCTTGAACCTTGGCTTGGCCCGGACGAAGTCATCAGCGAACTCCCGATCCCGCGTATCATCGAAGTCACACCTGAAACCGGTTTCAACTTTGATGCGGTTGAACGGCGTTTGGGCGTCATTGCGCCCGAAGCCGTTCTTGATGATCACCGCATCTGGATCGAACGCATTGCCGATGTTGCCTTTTCAGTCGAACTTGCACTGGCACTTTTGATCATTGTGCTGTTTGGCGCAACCATGCTGTCCGTCGTCTTTGCCACCCGCTCGGGGCTTTCGATCCATCATCGCATCATTGAACTGCTGCATCTGATCGGCGCACAAGATGGCTATATCGCCCGTCAGTTCGGCCGCCACAATCAACGCTTGGCCTTCTTTGGTGCGCTGATCGGTCTGTTGATTGCGCTGCCGGTTTCGGCCCTGATCGGCTGGCTTGGCATGCGGGCCGGTTGGCCGGTGCCGTCACTCGTCCTCAGCCCGACCTTTATCGGCCTGATCGTCGCCATTCCCTTCATCGTTGCGATGGTCGCGGGCATTACCGCGACCAGAACCGTGCTACGAGTCCTACACCGGATGTTGTAACCGCTTGGCGGTCTTCGTATAGTCGGTTGTCACCACTTCCCTTTTGGGATCATGGCCTTGGCCCTCTTTGTCCCGTTGAGGAGATCCGAATTCATGCCAGATCGCCGCTATTCAGGCACGCATACATGAACAAGCCCCCACTGAGTGTGCAGCATCGCCGCCGCTTTCGGCGGTTTCGTTTTTTGCTTTCGACCCTCATCGTCTGCGGGCTGATCTGGGCAGCGGGCTTTGTCTGGTATGTCGATTACATTCCCAAAACCGTCGATAACCCGACCGAAAAAACCGACGCCATCGTCGTTCTGACCGGCGGCAGCGAACGCCTGTCCGAAGGGCGTCGTCTTCTGGTGGATGGTCTTGCCGACAAGCTGTTTATTTCCGGGGTCTATCGCGGCGTCGAAGTCGATGAACTGTTATCCGTTGGCAAATCCGACCCGCGCCTGATTTCCTGCTGCGTCGTTTTGGGCCATGTTGCGGAAAACACCCGCGGCAATGCGATTGAAACTGCCGTCTGGATGTATGAGGAAGGCTATCAAAGCCTGCGCATCGTCACGGCCAACTACCACATGCCAAGATCGCTTCTCGAATTCAAAAGCCTGATGCCCGATGTTGAAATCATCGCCCACCCGGTTTTCCCCGATAACGTCAAGATCGACAATTGGTGGCGCTTCCCGGGCAGCACAGCTCTGATTGCCAGCGAATATAACAAGTATGTTTTTGCCAGCCTGCGCAACACCCTTTTGAACTGGTTGCCAAACGGCGACCGCAAGGCACTGCGCAGCCCCGGCGGCACATCCGGCGACGCGCCCGACCCTGATGATTATTCGGCATCAAACGTTTCGGCCAAGGATGGTTGAACAATCGGCATTTTCTGATCGTCATATTGCTGTTACAAAACAGCGGATATTTAGGGTCATGAGCCTTCGCCCATAAAGGATTTTGTCTGAATGATAGCTCTGCGCGCGTTGCTCTTTAACGTGTTGTTTTTCGGCGGCACTGCAGTTCTTTGCATTGTGCTGACGCCATTGATGGTGTGTGGTCGCAAGGCCAACCAGTTTGTCGGGCATGCCTGGTGTCGGCTGATTCAATTCATGCTGCGCTATTCGGTTGGCATGCGCAAACGCTTCACCGGCTTGGAAAATCTGCCCGAAGGTCCGTGTATCATTGTCGCCAAGCACCAATCTGCATGGGAAACCCTGACCTTCCACACGGTGGTTCCCGATCCGGCCTATATCCTGAAAAAGGAACTGACCCGCATTCCATTGGTCGGACAATTTCTGATTCTGTCCGGTCAGATCGCCGTTGATCGCTCAGCCGGCAGTGCTGCACTCAAAGACATGATCAAGGGGGCGTCCAAGGCGCTTGAGGAAAATCGTCAGGTGATCATTTTCCCCGAAGGCACACGCACGCCGCCGGGCTCCAATCGTCCGTATCATCCGGGGATCTTCGCGCTGTATAAAGCCTTTCCCGAAACCAAGGTCATTCCGGTCGCGCTCAATTCCGGCATGTTCTGGGGCCGTGACAGCTTCATGAAGTATGGCGGTCGCGTCACCATGGAATTCATGCCCGCCATGGAACCGGGCCTTGATCGCAAGACCTTCATGAAGGAAATCAAGACCCGCATCGATACCCGCACCCGCGAGCTCGAAGCGGAGGCACAGGCAGAATTCAACCTGCCGATGCTCACCTCTGATGACATTGATGCGAAACAGGAAAAAGAGGACGCGCAGATCGGTGCCATGGCCAAAGAGCCCGGCAAAGACCCGAGCACAGATAAGGTTTCCTGACCGGTCTAGCGACAGAAATACAAAGGCCCGCAACACCATATGGTTTGCGGGCCTTTTATTTGGGTTTGGAGCTTAAGGCTTTGTAACGCGAACGCGCTCGGTCTTTTTACGGGTGACAAGCCAGATGCCCGATACGATCAGGACGATCCCCGCCAGATGATAAAGATGCAATGCCTCGCCCAGAAAGGCGATGGCAAGGCCGCTTGAACAGACCGGGATCAGATACATGAACACCCCGGCCTTGGCCGGACCGACCATCGACACACCCTTGTTCCAGAACATGTAGCCCAGAAACGCCGGCCCCGCCCCGATATAGAAAATCTTGATCATATCCGGCCAGACCGGATCAAGCGTTGTGAAGAACGGCTTTCCATTCACAACCAGCGCCCAGACATAAAGCGGCGTCAGGAAACACAAGCCGATCAGGGCAGAAACAAACACCAGGCTCAGCGGATGCACGCCTTTTGGCGCGCGTTTCAAAAACATCGAATAGGCCGCCCAGACCATGGCAGACATCATCGCCAGCACATCGCCCAGAACGAAATCCATTCTGGCAAAAACCGATGGATCGCCCTTGGCAATAATCGTCGCGGTTCCCGTGCCCGCAATCAGCACCCCGGCCCATTGACCAAGTCGCGGCTTGTCGGCTGTCAAAAGGGCAGCAAACAACAACACCCAGATCGGGGTCGTGGCATTCAAAAGCCCGGTATTGACCGCTGTCGTGTTATAGGCCGCCAGATAAATCACCACCGAGAACAGGAACACGCCGGTAAAGCCGATCAGAAACATCGACAGCTTGTGTTCGGACATGATCGCGAGGTCACGGCGCAAATATTTGAAGCAGAAAGGCAGCAACAAACAGATCGCAACAATCCAGCGCCAGAAAGACAGGGCTTCAAACGGCACCGTTTCATTGATGCCGCGCGCAACAACGTGGTTTGACCCCCACATCAGCGTGCAGCAAACCAGCATCAGATAGGCCACCGTCAGCGGCGTTTGCGAACCGGACTGGCTGCCGGAAACGGTCGATGCGTTTGACTGGCTCATCAGATACCCGCCCCCATATTGATTTCGCCATATTCGCGGCGCACCAGATCCATCAGGTCATGCAGGGGCGGATCAATGATGCCCATTTCATCAAGGTGGCTCACCGTGTTTTCCAGATATTCAAGGTTGGGGCCGACATTACCGTGGGCGGCAACAATGATTTCGACTGCTGTGCGCACCGGCAGGTTCCCGGCATATTGCTCATGGGTCGGATCGGCGACATAGGTATGTGCAATCACCTTGCGGCCGTCATGAAGCTCGACCTCGACATCGGCCGGAATATAGGTGTTGGTCACAAGTTCGCGCTCATCAAGATAGGCTTTCACCTTTGACCAGTTTTCCGGCGCAATGCGAAACGCGTTACCGACGCATTCGCCGCCCTTGTTCAGGCCAAGAACCAGACCGGGGTTTTCCGGCGTGCCGCGATAATGATGGGAATAGATACAAAACGAGCGATGATAGCCGGGCAGCAACGCACGTGCGCACTCGGCAAACTCAAAGCCCGGCCGCCATAACAGCGACCCATATCCAAAAACCCATTTTTCGCGGGCGTTGGTCACGCATTCCTCCAGTAACTTGTTTTCCGGTTTCGTAAATTTACGCGAAACTACCGCTTCATGATCACCAATGCCACCCCAAGGGCGGCGATTGCAAATCCGGCAAAGCCAAGCACGCCAAGTTGCTCGTCAAACAACACCCAGGCAAAGAACGCAGCTGTTGGCGGCACCAGATAGAACATGCTGGCGACCCGTGTGGCTTCGCCCTGTTTGATCAGAACCATCAACAGCATGATCGCCCCGATCGAAAGCACCAGCACCAGCCAGGCCATCGCCAGAATGAAATCCATGCTCCATTCGACATGCAATGGCTCCTTGAACAGGGCAACGATGCCAACAAAGATACCGGCGGCAACATATTGAACGACCGTGCCGCTCATTAGTTCCATGCCGGTGCAAAAACGCTTCTGATAAAGTGTGCCCGCCGTCATGCCAAACAGGGCGGCAACCGCCAAACCGATGCCAAACGGCGTAATGCCAACGCCATCCCCGATCTTGGGCAGCAGAACAAGCGCCACCCCGATCAGGCCAAGGATCAATCCGCCCCACTGGCGCATCGAAACCCGCTCGCCAAGCAGGGACCCCACGACAGACGCCGTAACAACCGGCTGCAAACCGACAATCAGGGCGGCAAGCCCGGCAGGCAGTCCGGTATCAATCGCCCAGAACACCCCGCCAAGATACACCCCATGCACCAGCACGCCCGTCGTGCCGATATGGGCCGCCTCACGCCAGGTCTTTGGCCATTTCGCCCCCATTAGGAAGATCACCGGGATCATCAGGATCAGGACAATGACAAATCGGACAAACAGGAAAACGAACGGATCCGCATAGGGCAGACCAAACTTGGCCCCGACAAAGCCGGTGCTCCAAAGGAACACAAACACGAACGGCATAACCCTGGCAAATGCTGGGTGGTTGGTGGCAGACATTTCATTCCCCTTGGACCGAACGGTGCAACATGTGGGGCTGTTGTCCGTCGGATTAGCCCGCAAACGCGGGCATCACGGTATTATTCGTTTGGCTTTTTCTTGCTTTTTTCATCGCTCTGACGGTTTTCGCCCTCGGCCGAGAAATTGGCAAAATACTGTCCGGCGTCGACAATGCCGCGACGAATTTCACGCGTGCGCGAAAACAGCTCAAACAGCTTCTCGCCCTCGCCCCAGCGAATGGCACGTTGCAACGCCATCAGGTCTTCCTGAAAACGGCCCAACACATCCAGAACAGCTTCGCGGTTATTCAGGAACACATCCCGCCACATGGTCGGATCGGATGCGGCAATACGCGTGAAATCACGAAAACCGGTTGCGGAAAACTTGATCACTTCCTGGCGCAGGGCATCTTCAAGATCGGTTGCCGTACCAACAATCGTGTAGGCGATCAGGTGCGGCAGATGTGACGTGATGCCAAGGATACGATCATGATGATCGGCATCCATGCATTCGACGAACATGCCGCAGGCTTCCCAAAGCGCCTTGACCTTGGCCACAGCATCCTCATTTTCGCCCGGGACCGGGGTCAGGATGCACCAGCGTTCCTCAAACAGTTCAGGGAAACCGGAATCCGGTCCCGAATGTTCGGTACCCGCCAACGGATGGCCGGGCACGAAATGCACGCCTTCGTCCAGATGCGGCGCAATGTCGCGTATGACCGATTGTTTGACCGAACCGACATCCGAAACAATCGCACCCTTTTTAAGGACACCGGTCAGTTGCGCACCAATCGCTTCGTTGGCCCCGACCGGTGCACAGACCATCACCAGATCCGCATCACCAACCGCCTGCTTGATGTCGCAATAGGCCTCATCGGCAATACCAAGTTCAAGAACCCGGTCACGGGTCGCCTCAGAGCGAACCGCACAGGTAATCTTGTTGGCAAGGCCGTCGCGCTTGATGCGACGTGCCATGGACGAGCCAATCAGGCCCATGCCGATAAAAGCGACAGTTTCAAACAGCGGTTGGGATGCAGTTTTGGTCATTTTATGGGTTCACAAAGTCTTTGATGGTCTGCAGGCAGATTTCCATTTCTTCCTTCGTACCGATAGAAATACGAAGCATCTGCGGCAGGCCATAGGCACCGATTTTGCGCGGGATCACGCCACGGGCCATCATGAAATCATTGGCGGCATCGGCGTTCTTGCCCTCTTCCTCGGGGAATTCGACCAGAACGAAGTTGCCATAGCTCGGATGTGCCTTGATACCCGAAATCGCATTGATCTCGTCACGGAACCACGAAAGCGTTTCCGCATTGTGGCGCACGCATTCATTGACGAAATCATCATCATCAAGGGCAGCAGCACCGGCTTCCTGGGTCGGCAGTGGCACATTGAACGGGTTGCGCAGGCGGTGCAGCACATCGGCAATCGCTGGCGGCGCATAGCACCAGCCCAGACGAATACCCCCAAGACCATAGATCTTGGAAAATGTGCGGGTCATTACCGTGTTGTTGCCCGCTTTCACAAGCTCTTCACCGGCCGAATAATCTTCCTGACCCGTCATGAATTCGGCGTAGGCCGCATCAACCACCAGAACGATGTCGTCACGCAGACCATCACGCAGGCGCTTCATTTCCGCGTCCGTAATATAGGTGCCCGTCGGGTTGTTCGGGTTGGCAACAAAAACGATCTTGGTTTTGTCAGTTACCGCCGCCAGAAGTGCATCAACATCGGTCGTCATGTTGGTTTCTTTGGCGGTCACCGGGGTCGCACCAACGCCCATGGTCGCAATCGGATACATCAGGAACCCGTGTTCCGAATACAGCACCTCATCGCCCGGACCGGCATAGGCGCGGATCAAAAGGGTCAGGATCTCGTCGGATCCGTTGCCGCAAATCAGCTGATCAAACTCCAGACCGTATTTTTCAGCCAGCTTGTGACGCAGAACATCGCAACCGCCATCCGGATAACGATGCAAACGGGTCGCAGAGTTACGAAGGGCTTCCATGGCCTTGGGGCTCGGGCCAAGTGCGCCTTCGTTCGAAGACAGCTTGATCACGCGCTGAGCACTGTCAGCACTGGATTTTCCGCCTTTGTACGGCGCAATATCAAGAATTCCGGGGCGTGGGGTGGGCGCAGACATCAGGTAGTTCTCCCAAGGGAAATGGCGGCCAATGGTGGCCTACCAGGCATATTAACTCAGTGCGTCTTCGGCAAGCGGCACGGCATAGGCGCCAACCACCCGCAAACTTTCGGGGCGAAGACCTCGCGCGGCCAGCGTCGCCTCAAACGCGTTGGTGCGATTACAAAAGAATCCCGGCACATCAACAAGCACAAAACGCCGATCTGTCGCCACGTCGTCAGAAAAGCCAAGGATTACCGATCCGTCGATGCCATCCGCAATTTTTTTGCGCGCCGTGTCCATCGAAATCTCTTTCGACAGGCTGACCACGAAAAGGGTCCGGTCATCACCACTGTCTTCAAGATCAATCGCGGCCAGAACAAAACCTTCGGTCGTCTCGCCGCGTCCGACAGGGCGTCCCCCGAATGGCAGCTTTGACACAACGCGCACCGGGCTTTGTTCTGTCAGATAAACCCACCATGGCTGGGCCTCGCCCAATTGTGGCTTGGGAAACACACCAACCGCCGCACGACCGTCTTCAAGTGCGTTAAACGCTTCGCGCGGGGTATCAAATTCAATGATCTCGTTCAGGCAGCCGAAATTCAGACGTGCCAGTTCCCAGCAATCAAGACCTTCGGCATTCCGGCAAAGCGCAATCGTGTATGGCGCTTCAAGGCGCGTTCCGGCCGCGATCATTTCGCGCCAGATCTGAATCAACGCTGTTTTCGGAAAGGCCCCTTCGTGGCGAGCCACCAGGGTCCGCATGATGCGGGCTTCACGGGCCGGGCGATAGGGCACCTTGACCTTGCCACCAGCTGCGATCACGCGGTCCTTGTAGGCCCCGACAGCCTGCACAACTTTTGTCCGGCGAATGATCAGCGATTGCAGCGCCTGATCGATCTCGTCGATCTCGCTGCGCAGCTCATCCAGGCCAAGATTTGCCAAATTTTTATCGTCAGACGCCATAATCTACTCTTCTTTTGAACGGCGCACAGTATTAGGACAGGGCCGCAGAAATGCAAAGAAAAGATTGACTAAACCCCGGTCTGCTTCATAGCTAGAGCAAGCGACTTTTCGCCAGATTTGGCTGCCGCCCCGTCGCGCAGCGCCAGTTTGGCTGAAAATCCATCACATAACAGGGATACCGACCTAATATGTCCACCGCGACCAACACACAAAAGCGCCCTCCGCTTCCGGGTCACCATATGGTGCTTGGCGAAACGGAAAAGCTGCGCCTTGATAGCGGTGTGGAATTCGGCCCCTTCACCCTGGCCTATCAGACCTATGGCGAACTTAATGCCGACAAATCAAACGCGATTCTGGTCTGTCATGCCCTGACAGGTGATCAGTATGTTGCCGATGACGTGCACCCGATCACCGGCAAGGAAGGCTGGTGGTCGGAGATTGTCGGTCCCGCCAAGATCATTGATACCGACAAATATTTCGTCATCTGCAGCAACGTGATTGGCGGCTGCCTTGGCAGTACCGGGCCCAAGGAAATCAATCCTGAAACCGGCAAGCCATGGGGTCTTGATTTTCCGGTTATCACCATTGCCGATATGGTGCGTGCCCAGACCATGCTGATTGATGCGCTTGGCATCGACATGCTGTTTGCCGTCATTGGCGGTTCCATGGGCGGCATGCAGGTTCTTGAATGGTGCAAAAGCTATCCGGAGCGCGTTTATGCCGCTGCCCCGATTGCGACCTCGTTCCGCCATTCGGCGCAAAACATCGCCTTCCACGAAGTCGGGCGTCAGGCCGTTATGGCCGATCCGGACTGGTGCGGGGGCAATTACCTGCTGGAAGGCAAGAAACCGTCGCGTGGCTTGGCTGTCGCGCGCATGACCGCGCACATCACTTATCTGTCGCAGCCAGCATTGCATCGCAAATTCGGGCGCAAGCTGCAAAACCGTGGCGCGATCACCTATAGCTTCGATAATGATTTTCAGATCGAAAGCTATCTGCGCCATCAGGGCAAAAGCTTCGTCGACCGGTTCGATGCCAACAGCTATCTCTATATCACGCGTGCGATGGATTATTTCGATCTGTCGCTTGAATATGACGGGCGGCTGGCAGAGGCGTTTCAGGGCTGCAAAACCCGGTTCTGTGTCGTGTCGTTTTCCAGTGACTGGTGCTTTACCACGGCGGAAAGCCGGATCGTTGCGCATGCGCTTAACGCCGCATCGTGCAATGTCAGCTGTGTCGAAATTGAAAGTGACAAGGGCCATGACGCGTTCCTGCTTGATGAACCCGATTTCCACATGGTTCTGAGCGGCTTTATCGAAGGTGCCGCCGAAGGCCGGGGGCTGAAATAATCATGGATGAAACAATTTCGAACAGCACGGCCATTCCAGCGCACAGCGACCGTATCCGTGTCGACTTGCAGCTGATTGCCGACATGATCGAACCGGGTACGCGCGTGCTTGATATCGGCTGTGGCGACGGTGAACTTCTGGGCTATCTGACCCGCACCAAAAAGGTTGATGGCCGCGGGCTTGAGCTGTCCAACGAAGGGGTGCGCAATTGTGTCGCGCAAGGTCTTCCGGTGATGCAGGGCGATGCGGATCGTGATCTGGCGGATTATCCCGATGGCGCATTTGACTACGCCATTCTCAGCCAGACATTGCAGGCGACCCAGCGGCCGAAGGAAGTCTTGTCCGAACTGCTGCGCATCGGCAAACAGGCGATTGTGTCCTTCCCGAATTTCGGCCATTGGCGCGCGCGGTTTGATTTGATGTTCCGGGGTCGTATGCCGCAGAACCCCAACCTTCCGATCATGTGGTACGAGACGCCAAACATCCATTTCTGCACGGTTCTGGACTTTGTTGCCCTGTGCAAAGAGATGGATTTGACGATTGAACGGTCGATGGTTCTCAATGAAAGCGGATCGAAGCTCAGCCTGGGCAGCCAGACCCGATTTTCCAACTTTTTGGGCAATCAGGCACTTTTCATGCTGAGCAAATAATAAAGTCGATTATTCATTTTTATCGAATAGTCAGCCCTGCCCGATCACAAACCGATCCCTTCCCCGTCTGAAATCTGATGCCCAATCGGGCAAAATCATCAGACGGGGCCGATATGAACTTTTCAATCCTCATACAATTTGTTCGCCGCAGTTTTCTGATCGGCACGATCACCCTGCTTGCGGCGTGCAGCCAGAAGGCCGAGACGCTTAAACTTTCAGTCACACAGTTTGGCAGCGCGACCGAACAGGCGTTCGACAAATATGACGACGCCTATAGCACGCAGTTCGCCCCCTTCCCGAAATCCGACAGCGCAAAGCGCAGCACCTTCGTTGCCAATATCGAGGATTTCACAGGCACGGTCACGCCGGCCAATATCGACACATTGCTTGATCCCGATGCGGTCAAGATCGACCCCGGCGTGCAGCGCCAATGGCAGGACGCGCTAAAGGGCCTGCGCAGCCAGTATCAGCAATTTGTCGCGATCTTTGACAATATCGAAGCCGGATCCGCCCTGGGTGCATCAGCGGTGACCAAATCCGGACTGATATTGGAAAAACTGCGCAAACAGCTTGCCACCATCAGCGATGATTTTGCCCGCACCCCGCCTCAATTCCTGACCCGGCGCAGCACCCTGATTGCCGAGCTAAACCAGATTCGCAGCAAGGAACACAACAATCCGGAAGCCGAAAGCCTTCTGGTGCAGGCCTGGTGGCAGAAATGGCAGAACCTGATTACGGCGGAAAGTGCGATGCAGACAGAAACCCTGCGCGCGTTTGTCACCGCCTCCGCGCTTGGCAGCAAGCTGCAAGGCCAGATCGACAATTATGCCAAGCTTGATATGGCATCCCTGATCGCGGCGGTCGAAGACGGCATCAAGCTTTCCAGCCAGATCGGCAAACTCAGCCCGGCGGAACTCGTGACACAGGGCACCGGCCTGCTTGAAACAGCCACCAACTAGAAAAGAAGAAAGGGAATATTGCCATGAGCCAGACACTCGGTGCCCTGATTGCGGATGCGCAGGAGGCCTACGCCGCGGCAGCTGTGACCTATCAAGGGGCAAGCATTGACCAGAAGGTCAAATCCAAACCTGCCCTTGATAAAGCCGCAACGCAACTTGCAGCGCTTCAGCTCAAACAGCTTGATGAGGCCAAAGAGGTCGACGCACAGGATGAAGCGGCCATGACGCTCCTGCGCGAGCAGGTCAATAACGCCGCCACCCTGCAAACAGGGTTGATGACACTGGTGTCAGTCCTGACGAAGTTTATCTGAGGGGCGCCCAAGGGCCCAAACCAAGTGGTCATTTCCAACGGTCGGCATCGGCATCATCGGATGCCTTTGCCGTGACCCACTTATCCCCACCATCCGGGGTTTCTTCGCGTTTCCAGAACGGTGCGCGGGTTTTGAGGAAATCCATGATGAAGTCGCAGGCCTCAAACGCGGCACGGCGATGGGCCGAAAGCACAATCACCAGAACAATCCGTTCGCCGGGCAACATCCGGCCAAAACGATGCACGATGCGGATATCATCAAGCGGCCAGCGACTGGCGGCCTCCTCGGCGATCTTTTCGAGTTCGCGTTCGGTCATGCCCGGATAATGATCAAGGGTCAGCGCCGAGACGTTTTCCCCGCCGTGAATATCGCGCACCAGCCCAACAAAACTGACCGCCGCACCGATATCGGTGCGGCCGTCTGTCAGGGCTGCAAGTTCTGCGCCCGGATCAAAATCATCTTGCTGAACAGAAACGCGTGACATGGCCGCCGTCCCGTAATGCGCGAATTAATCGAGGTGTTTCAGGCCGGTCCGCATATAGATATAGCCGGTCTGGACCGTGACGATCCCGGCAATCCACAGCAGGATATCACCAATCAGGATCGAGGGGATCAACTCAGGCGATGCATCGCCCACCAGAAGGAACCCGATGGCCAAAATCTGGGCCGTGGTTTTCCATTTGGCAAGCACCGTCACCGGCAACGGCACCTTGAGTTCGGCCAGATGTTCGCGCAGGCCCGACACCATGATTTCACGGCACATGATGATCACGGCGGGCAACACCGAAAGCCCGGCAATCCGTTCAAAGGCCACCATCATCATCAGGGCGGCGGCCACCAGAAGCTTGTCGGCAATCGGATCAAGGAACCGACCGAGTGGGGAGACGACATTCATGCTGCGCGCCAGATAGCCGTCAAAGAAATCGGTCACACCGGCAAAGGCGAACAGGGCAAAGCCAATCCAGTTGCCAACAGGGCCATCAATGTAAAACGATGCGACCAGTGCCGGGATCACGATAATGCGCGACATGGTCAGCAGATTGGGAATCTGGTTCTTCATAAACGGAGCCTGTTTGACGGATTTTATGGAGATGGCGTCAGGGTTGTCGTCATGGCATGGGGCAGATAATCGCCCAAAACCGCGCAATTATTAATGGCTTCAAGAGCATACCACAAGGGCTGCTTAAGATTTTGCTGCAACCTGTTCAGAACAAGCAACCTGAATCGGCATAATACTAGAAAAGGAAACTCGATATCTTCGCTAGAACATTAGAAATCTCGTGAGGCAGACCACCAGAGTTCGAAACTCCATAAGCCGTTCCCGCCGCAATAGCGGCAGCTTTGGAAAAGTCCGTAATTCGGTCGCGCATCCATAGCACACAGTTCAAACCAAATTCGGCGACGATCCTTCGTGCTTGGTCCAGCTTGTTTCTATCAATATTCTTCTTCTGAACCTCTTCTTGAATTGATCGAACCGCCTCAATCACTTCGGCGTTTTCAGAGCACTCCAAACGCATATCTTCGGGAGGATTGTTGTGACCAAAATTTGGAGAGGTTTGGTTCAAGTCAGATAAGAGTAAGATTCGACTCTTTAAGTTTTCCAGCTCCTCTACCAGCCCAGAAGCTGTATGTTTTCCGGCATGTGGGTTCTGCTGATTGTCTTGCAGTAGCTGAATGAACTCGCGAGAATTATCCAGAATGTTTTCTATTTTCTCGCGTACATTTTTTCCAACTGCTGGAGCAGGAGAATAACCCTGTAAAACCGGCAAACCTCGCTCACTTAAAATGTGAGAAATGTTTCTTAACCGATAACGAATTGAAGCACCGTTTCTATCCACTAGATGGCCTTTTCCAGCCATACCCTCTACTTGACGGGAAGACAAAGTAATCCCAGACCGCTCGAGTTTAAGTAGGTATAAATAAGCTTCGACCGCAGCTTCCAATTCATTGTTAGTCCAAGACTGATGCCTTGCATTTGTTTGCGACATCCACCATTCCCCAATTGCCGAACGAGCTAAGATATTAAAAAATATCGTAAACCGACCAACGCTCTATAAAGAAGAAAATTTGCTTCCCTGTTCTTACTTTCCTTCGTGGAAATGGTCGTAGATCTTGCGGGCAAGGGCGGCACTGATGCCATCGACCGCCTCAAGATCCGACAATCCGGCGTCTGCGACCCCGCGGGCGGAGCCGAAATGATGCAGCAGTGCCTTTTTTCGTGCGCCACCGACACCGGGCACCGAATCCAGAACGCTTTTGCCGATCTGCTTGCCCCGTTTGGCGCGGTGGGTGCCAATCGCCCAACGGTGGGCCTCGTCACGCAGGCGCTGGATGAAATAAAGCACCGGGTCCTTCATATCGAGCCGTACCGGGGCCTTGCCGGGGATGTGCAGCACTTCCTTGCCAGCATTGCGATCGACACCCTTGGCAACACCGACAAGCATGACGTCTTCGATGCCCAAATCTTCCAGCACAGAGCGCGCCACACCAAGCTGGCCCAGACCACCATCAATCAGGCACAGGTCGGGCCAGGTGCCGTTTTCGCGGTCCGGGTCTTCTTTTTGCGCGCGGGCAAAGCGGCGGGTTAAGACTTCGCGCATCATGGCAAAGTCATCACCGGGCGCAATATCGCCCTTGATGTTGAATTTGCGATAGGCGTTTTTCATGAAGCCTTCGGGTCCTGCGACAATCATGCCGCCGACCATGTTGGTGCCCTGCGTGTGGGAGTTATCGTAAACCTCGATCCGTTCCGGCGTGCTTTCAAGATCAAGCTTGTCGGCCAGATCTTCGAGCAATTTGCGTTGGGTGGCACTTTCGGCCAAGCGGCGACCCAAGGCATCCTTGGCATTGGTCAGGGCATGTTCGACCAGCTTGCGCTTGCCACCACGTTTGGGCACCAGCAATTCGATCTTGCGGTCATTGTTCACGCCAAGGGCAGTTTGAACCAATTCCTGGCCTTCGATTTCGTGCGACAGGAAGATTTGTTTGGGGGCCGGTTTGTCGGCATAGAACTGCCCGACAAAGGCCGAGAGGATTTCCGGGACTTCGGCCGACTGTTCATGGCGCGGGAAGTAGGACCGGTTGCCATAGTTCGAGCCAGAGCGGAAGAAGAAGACCTGCACACAGCTTTGCCCGCCTTCCTGATGCAGGGCGATGACATCGGCCTCTTCGACGCCTTCGAGATTGATGTCCTGATGCGAGCGGATCTGGCTGAGCGCGCGAATACGGTCGCGATACATCGCAGCCTGTTCGAACTCCATCTTTTCGGACGCGTCCATCATGTCGGCTTCGAGCTGCTTGAGGATTTTCTGACTGCGCCCGGTCAGGAAGTCGCGGCAGATATCGACCAGCTCTTCATATTCGGGCTTGGAGATACGATCCACACACGGGCCGGCACAGCGTTTGATTTGATAGAGCAAACAGGGCCGCGAACGGTTGGAAAACACACCATCGGTGCAAGAGCGCAGCAAAAAGGCGCGTTGCAGATGGTTGATCGTGTTGTTGACCGCCCAGGCCGAGGCAAACGGGCCAAAGCAACTGCCATCCTTGGCGCGCGCACCGCGATGTTTGACGATGCGCGGATAGTCGTGATCCTCGGTGATCAGGATATAGGGGAAGCTTTTGTCATCGCGCAGCAGGATGTTGTAGCGCGGTTTCAGCTTTTTGATCAGGTTGGATTCAAGAAGAAGGGCTTCGGCCTCGGTATGGGTGGTGATGATTTCCATCTTCACCGTCTGGGCCACCATACGGGCAATGCGGATCGGCAATTGCATGATGCGGGTATAGGACACCACGCGCTTTTTCAGGTTCTTGGCCTTGCCGACATAAAGCACACGGTCCTTGTCATCGATCATGCGATAGACGCCCGGCGATCCCGGCATGGTTTTCAGCGCATTTTTGATCGCCTCGACCCCACGCGCCGCCCCGCCGTCGATTTTGTCACCATCCAGAGACAAACCGATTTCCCGCTTCGGGGTGTCATCCCCGGTCGGGTTGTCGGGGGAAACAGGTGGCTTCATCAAGGCACTCCGTGACTAGAGTCTATTGCGGCTATCTTGAACCGTTTTGCCGAGGCCATTCCTCTGTCCAGCGAGGAAAGGATTGCAGAGCGTAGCGGTGCTACGGTCCAGATCCTTAACGCTGCGGGGCAGAGGAATGGTCCGGCCCTAAGGGTTTGTGTTTGGCGATGTTTCGTGTCGTTACACCGCTTGAACGATGCACCACATCGTCCTTCGCGCTGTGCCTAACCAAACTATTCGCCAAACACAAACAAAAGCGATGCAAGATAACCGCAATAGACTCTAAAAATACATTCAAAGTTGTGACGGTCGTCACTTGCAAACGCGCATTGAAACATAGCGGAAAAGATTAACATCGCAACCGCGCCAAGGGGAATCGCGATGCCAAAAAAGATGTCCACCAAGACTGTGGATAACTATGTGGGTAATCGGGGGGTGACTTCCTGCACCCCTTGAGAGTCTTAACGTTCTGTGAAGTGCACAATTATTGAGCAAAACAGTTAAGCTATTGATTTTAAACAACAAAAATACTGTCAACGTGAAATCATTCGGTAATAGAGTTGTAAAAAATGAATATTTCCCTTTGATTCATATTCGCCAGATGCTTGTGAATAAGCGCCATAGCGATTCGCGCCAGAGGAATCAAAGAGTCCCTTGGATCACACGTCTGAAAAAGTAAATTTTTTGGTGAAATCGCTTATCGATCAGCGCGCGTTATTGTGGCGTTCGATTTCAACACCGACTGCCGTGACGTCTTCAAACACGTCGAGCTTTTCAACCCTTACGATCACCTTGCGCACGCGCGGATCGGCAAGGCACATATCGGCGAGTTTTTCCCCAAGGGTTTCCACAAGGTTGGTGTGACCATCCTGGCAAATGCGACGGGTACCGACCACCAGATCTTCGTAGCTGAGCACGGTGGTGATGTCGTCATTCTGGACACCATCGCCTTCGAGCACTTCGAGATCAAGATTGATGCGGACACGTTGCGGGGCTTCTTTTTCATGTTCATACACCCCGATCGAGGTGTGAATGATCATATCACGCACAAAGACACGGCGCAGGCTGCCAGCCAGATCAGCATGGGGCAAATCGGCAAATGGCAGTGTCGTAATTTTGGCATCCTTTTTAAGGCCTGCGGTCATATTCCGGTCTTCCCTGTGCTGCTTTCCTGTGCGGTTTCATCAACAGAACCACACATGTCCGGCCCGATGTTTGGCAGCGATTTCTCACTTCACCGCCGGGCATCATTCAACTGGCTTGTCCTCGTCGCCACTGGGCGCCCAATCAAGGTGCTGCCCGCCGTCAAGCGCTAACATTTGCCCGGTGATGGCCGGCGCGGCAAGGAAAAATCGAACCGCGTCGCAAATCTCTTGCGGGTTTGTCCCTATTTTCAGGGGTGTTTTCGCGCATTGCGCATCGAAATCTTCCTGTGTTTGTCGGCTACTAGGCAGTGCCGGCCCCGGTCCGATGGCATTGACCCGAATTTTTGGTGCCAATGCCAGCGAAAGCGTCTGGGTCAGGGTCCAAAGGCCTGCCTTGGACAAGGTATAGGTCATAAAGTGCGGGGTCAGATTCCACACCCGCTGATCAATCAGGTTGATGATCGCGCCCTTGCAGTCATCGGGTAAATACTTGGCAAATTGCTGCGAGAGGATAAACGGGGCGCGCAAATTGGTTTCCATATGCAGATCCCAGCTTTCGCGGGTCGCACTGTTCACATCATCAAATTCAAAGGTCGATGCGTTATTGATCAGAACCCCGATCGGGCCAAGTTGCCCGGTGGCGTCAGAGACCAGACGATGAGTGTCATCCTCGTTGGTCAGATCGGCCGAAACAACACAGGCCTGCCTGCCAAGATCGCGTACTTCGCTGGCCAGCGTTTCGGCATCGTCGCGTGACGAGTGGCAATGCAGGGCAATGTCATAGCCAGCCTGGGCCAGCTCAAGTGTGAGCGCGCGTCCGATGCGCTTTGCCGCGCCGGTAATCAAAACCGTTTTGGGAAGCTGACCTGTCATTGCTGCCTCGATCCGTTTGAAATGTGCGAAGGCGCCTGTCGCCCATCCCCGGCACAGGGGATGACTATGCTACGACAAGTTGGAAGACATAGACCAGATAGGCCGTCACGAATACCACGCCGGTGATCCGCGAAATCTTGCGCAAGGCATAGGCAACGATCAGCAGGGCAATCGTCACCGCCAGCATGATCCAGATGTCGGAATTCATGATCTGGTCAGGAACCGGGATCGGTGCAATCAGCGAAACCCCGCCAATAATCACAAGCAGGTTCAAAAGGTTCGAGCCAAAGACATTGCCAAGCGCAACGTCGGAATGTCCCCTGAAGGCGGCGACAACCGATGCGGCCAGTTCCGGCAAGGACGTGCCAAACGCCACAAGGGTCAGGCCAATGACGGCTTCTGACACGCCAAACTGACGGGCCACCGACACACCGCCTTCGACCAGCCAATCGGCGCCTAGCATCAGGCCGACAATACCGATCAGGGTTGCAATGATCGGTTTGGTCCAGCCTTTTGGCTTTTCACCGATTTCGTCGACTTCTTCTTCGTGCAGATGGGTGGCATCGCTCGGCGCGTTTTTGTCGTGCTTGTAGGTGAAGTACCAGATTGCGGCCAACACACAGAGCATGATCGCCCCTGCCCAGCGTTCGATCGCGCCGAACATGCAAAACCCGATAAACACGGCCGTGCCCAGCAGCATGGTGCCACCATCACGGACGACCGTCACACGCGAGGCCGCAACAGGTTTAAGTAATGCAACCGCCCCCAGAATAAGCAGAATATTGGCGATGTTGGAGCCAACGACATTGCCCATGGCAATGTCGGCTGTATCTTTGAGAGATGCATTCAGCGAGACGACAAATTCCGGTGCCGACGTCCCGGCCGCGACAATCGTCAGACCGACAATGACCTTCGATACGCCCAGCAACAGCGCCAGACCGACAGCACCCCGAACAATGAATTCACCACCCGCGGTCAGTAAAACAAGACCTGCGATGATTTGTATGTAGGGGATAAACTGTTCCAAAATGTCTGCTCGTCTGAAAAGCGATTAAACCGGCCCCTGATCGGGCCCGCGGAAGATGGCATTTGGCAACCCGAAAGGCAAGTCATCTGGCGATGACATTCATCACGTTGCGCCATTCCTGGCTCACATATCCGTCGCCTCAGCGCCATCAGCGAGATTGTTTGGCAGATGGCATGGCCAGACGCCATGGCCGGGCGGGCGTATTTCGCAAATGCTTCAAATTTACCCACGACTGCACGGGTTATTTTCGTTATCCTGTTAATCTCGTTATTTTCAGTTATTTAGGGTCAGGATCCCAGGGTTTTGGTCCGAGCTGACCCCGCAAACTGTTTGACCGCATTCCGGATCGATTTCTGCCATGCATCACAGCGTTCTGTTTGAGCTGTTCCTTATTCTGACTGCGGCAATCGTCGCGGTCCCCATCGCGCACAAGCTGCGTGCGAATTCGATCATCGGTTTTCTGATTGGCGGTTTCTTTATCGGGCCGTTTGGCTTTGGCCTGATTACCGAACGCGAAGACATTTCCACCGTTGCCGAACTTGGCGTTGTTTTCCTGCTGTTCATGATCGGGTTGGAGCTGTCACGCGAACGTTTGCGCGTCATTGGCGGACGGTTTGCCGGCTTGGGCGTTTTGCAGATTCTGGTGTCGATGGCGGCCCTTCTGGGGCTTCTGGTCGTCATGGAATTCCCATTGCCGACGTCACTGGTGATCGCAGGCGCCCTTGCGCTTTCATCAACAGCCATCATCCTCAAACAGCTTTCCGATGACCGGCAGCTCAATACCCGGTTCGGACGTGCGGCCCTTGCCATTTTGCTGCTGCAGGATGTGGCGGTCGGTCCGTTCCTGATTATGGTTCAGGCGGCAGGCAATGCCGGGACGGAAACCAGCCCGTGGATCAGTATCCTGCTTGGGTTTGGCTCTGTGGCCCTGTTGCTGCTGGTCGGACGGTATTTACTGCCGCGTCTGTTTCGCTATATCGCATCGCTCAAGAACCCGGAACTGTTTGCCATTGGCACGCTGTTTGTCGTTCTGGCGGCCAGCACGCTGACCGAGGTATCCGGGCTTTCGATGGCGCTCGGCGCGTTCATTGCTGGTGTGATGCTGGCCGAAACCGAGTTCCGCCATCAGATCGAAGCAGATATTGCGCCGTTCCGTGGGGTGTTCCTGTCGCTGTTCTTCATGTCGGTGGGCATGTCGGTCAATGCCGATGTGGTTTACAACGAGTTCGGCACCATCATCATGTGGCTGGTGTTGTTGCTGGCGATCAAAACGGCTGTACTGTTTGGTCTGGCAAAGGCCATGCGGTTTGAAACGGGCCTGGCGATCCGTGTTGCCATGAGCTTGGCAGCCGGTGGCGAATTTGCCTTTGTGATGTTTGCCCTGGCCGCCCAAAACGGGGCGGTACCGCTCGATCTTGCCGGGGTACTGATCCCGGTGGTCGCCATTTCCATGGCGCTGACCCCGACCCTGATCAGCCTGGGTCACAAGATCGAAGAAAAGCTTCATCCCAAGGAAGAAGACCAGCTTGGCAAGATTGCCGAGGATTCCGAGGGCATTCAGCAGCATGTTCTGGTGATCGGCAGCGGGCGCGTGGGCCGGGTTCTGGCCCGGTTGCTTAAAACCCGGAACATTCCGTTTCTGGTACTTGATAGTGACGCACAACAGGTTTCGCGTGGCCGGGCCGAAGGCCTGCCGGTTTATTTTGCAGACGGATCAAGGCCGGAAACTTTCCGGGCCGCGCACACGGACGAAGCAAAAATTGCGGTTGTTGCCATGGGGAACCCGCACGCGACCGAGAAAACCGTTGCGCTGCTGCGCCAGCATTACCCGCATTTGAAGATCTTTGCGCGTGCGCAGGACATTACCCATATCGGACCATTGTCACGTCATGGGGCGGATGCGGCGATCCCCGAGGTTCTTGAAACCGGGTTGCGCCTGTCGGACCATGTTTTGGCGGCGTGCGATGTACCGCAGGAAGATATTGATGCCGAAATCGCCAAGTTCCGCCGGGCCGACATGCTGTTGATGAACGAACTGGCACCGCGCATGCAGCGCAAACCAAGCAATCCCGACACTTCGGACAAGCCGGCAGAGGAAAAATCCTAAGCCCGACCGCAAGCCGTTACGCCCTTAAAACAAAAACCCCCGCAGCACACCGCTGAGGGGGTTTTTCATGAGATTGTCTATCGAAACCGGCTTAGGCAGCGGTTTCTGAATCCAGCGCATAACCGGCCGCACGGACGGTGCGGATGATATCGCGCGTTCCTTTGACGTCATTCAGTGCCTTGCGCAGGCGGCGGATATGAACATCAACCGTGCGGGTTTCGACATAGATGTTCGGGCCCCAGACGGCGTTAAGCAACTGTTCGCGCGAGAAAACACGTCCCGGATGTTCCAGGAAATAACGCAGCAGACGGAATTCCGTCGGGCCAAGATGGATGGCCTTGCCGTTGCGACTGACACGGTGAGCGGCGAGATCCATTTCGATATCGGAATAGATCAACTGCCCTTGTGGTTGCGCCGGACCGGACCGGCGCAAAAGTGCACGAATACGGGCCAGCAACTCGCCAATGGCAAAGGGTTTGGTGACATAGTCGTCAGCACCGGTATCAAGACCACGGATGCGATCACCTTCTTCGCCGCGTGCGGTGACCATGATCACCGGCAAATCGCGGCTTTCGGGTTTGCGACGGATCTGGCGGCAGACTTCGATGCCCGACATCACCGGCAGCATCCAGTCGAGCAAAACAAGATCGACATGGGTTTCTGCCATGATTTTCAACGCTTCGTCACCGTCCCCGGCTTCGACAACCTGCATCCCCTCGCGTTCGAGGTTGTAGCGCAACATGGTTACGATTGCAGCCTCGTCCTCGACGATAAGAATCGTTGGGTCCATCTTTTATGCTCCAGTGTCACTCATTTGGTTCGACAACAGCAAAGTTTGCTGCGTCGTTTTTTGGCCGGTCAACACCCGGCAGGTCTTCACCCTTGATCCGGTAATAGATCGTTTCGGCGATGTTGGTGGCGTGATCGCCAATACGTTCGATGTTTTTGGCAATGAACAACAGATGGGTCGATGCGGTGATGTTGCGCGGGTCTTCCATCATGTATGTCAGCAATTCGCGGAACAGCGAATTGTACATGTCGTCGACTTCCTGATCGCGTTCCCAGACGCGGTGCGCCTTGTCGGCATCGCCTTCGATATAGGCATCCAGGACATCCTTAATGATTTCCTGGGCCAGTTTGGCCATGTTCGGGATCGCACTTACCGGACGAATCGGCGGGATCTGGTTAAGGACCTGGGCGCGTTTGGCAATGTTCTTGGCCAAATCACCGATGCGTTCAAGATCGTTCGACAGCTTGAGCGCGGTGACAACATGACGCAGGTCATCGGCCATCGGCTGACGCAGGGCAAGGAAGCGCACCACGAAATCCTGAACTTCCTGTTCAAGCACATCAATCCGCTGATCCGACAGAATGACTTTCTCAGCCAGTTCGGAATCGCGTTTGACGATGGAACGGATCGACGAAATCAGTTGGCTTTCGGCAAGCCCGCCCATCTGCGAAATGATGTTGTTGAGGCGAGTCAGCTCTTCGTCGAACGAACTTACAATATGTGTTTTGTCTTCAGACATCTCATCGTTCTCCTGACAGCGCTTAACCGAAGCGACCGGTGATGTAACCCTTGGTGCGTTCGTCCTTCGGGTTGGTAAAGATCTGATCGGTTTCGCCGACTTCAACGAGTTTGCCCAGATGGAAGAATGCGGTGCGCTGTGACACACGCGCAGCCTGCTGCATGGAGTGGGTCACAATCACGATCGTGTAGTTCGAGCGCAGCTCGTCGATCAGTTCCTCGACCTTGGCGGTTGCAATCGGATCAAGGGCCGAGCACGGCTCATCCATCAGGATGACTTCCGGGCTGACGGCAACCGCGCGTGCAATGCACAGGCGCTGCTGCTGACCACCGGAAAGACCGGTTGCCGGTGACTGCAGGCGATCTTTGACTTCCTTGAGAAGACCGGCACGTTCAAGCGAGGTCATGACGATTTCATCAAGCTCGTCACGCGAATTGACCAGACCATGAATGCGCGGGCCATAAGCCACGTTGTCATAGATCGATTTCGGGAAGGGGTTCGGTTTCTGGAACACCATGCCGATGCGCGCACGCAGCTGAACGACGTCAATGCGCTTGTCATAGATGTCACGTCCATCAAGGGTGACTTCGCCCTTGATGGTGACACCGTCAATGGTGTCATTCATGCGATTGAGGCAACGCAGGAAAGTGGATTTACCACAGCCCGACGGACCAATCAGCGAGGTCACCTGTTTTTCGGCGATATCAAGATTGACCTCGTAGAGAGCCTGATTTTCGCTATAGAAAAGATCAAGGTTACGCGCGGTCATTTTCGGTTTTTCGACCGAAGACTCTACCGTCATTGCGCTCTGGGATACAGCAGCCATTTTACCACTTCCGTTCAAATTTTTTGCGCAGATACACAGCCAGTCCATTCATCAGGACGAGGAATGCCAGCAACACCATAATCGCTGCCGAGGTTTTCTCGACAAAGGCACGTTCCGGGCTGTCTGCCCACAGATAGATCTGCACCGGCAGAACCGTTGCCGGGTCAAGCGCCCCGCCCGGGATATCAACAATAAAGGCCACCATCCCGATCATCAGAAGCGGTGCGGTTTCCCCCAAAGCCTGGGCCATGCCAATGATCGTGCCGGTCAGAATGCCGGGCATGGCAAGTGGCAAGACATGATGGGTGACGGTCTGAACCGGTGACGCGCCAAGACCAAGGGCGGCCTGACGGATCGACGGTGGCACCGCCTTGATCGCCGCACGCGAGGCGATGATGATCGTCGGAAGCGTCATGAGTGCGAGCGTCAAGCCCCCGACAACCGGGGCCGATCGCGGCAGATGCATGACATTGAGATAGACCTCAAGACCCAGCAAGCCAAACACGATGGACGGGACTGCTGCCAGGTTGTTGATGTTGACCTCAACAATCTGGGTAAAGCGGTTTCTCGGCGCAAACTCTTCGAGATAGATCGCGGCCAGAACCCCAATCGGGAAGGACAATGCCAGTGTGACAATCAGGGTGTAGAACGACCCGACAGCCGCCCCCCAAATCCCGGCAAGTTCCGGTTCGCGGGAATCGCCGTTGGTGAAGAAGCGGGTGTGGAACTGTTTTTCTACCGCGCCGGCTTCGACCAGTTCGTTATACCAGCTGACTTCCTGATCGTTCAGGCGACGCGAGCCTTCCTCGACATCGGCATCGATATAGCCCTTGTTGAGCATATCGAAGTCATCGCCGGAGATCAGCCAGATGCTGCGCGTTTGCCCGATCAGGCTCGGATTCTCGAGAACCCGTTCGCGCAGGTCATAAGACGCCCCACCCGATACGATGCCATACAGATTGCGCTTTTCACTGCGCGAGGTCACGTCCGGGAAACGATCACGCAGGGCCTGTTTGATCAGACCATCAAAGTTCGCACGCCCGATCACCTCGGGATCACCGGTGCCTTCCGGATCGATCACGGCGGGATCAAAGGTCACTTCGAGCTGGACATAGGTCTGATAAAAGGCGCTGTAGCCTTTTGAGCCGATGGAAAGTGCCAGCGTGCAAAGCGCCAGCAGCGCCAAACAGATCGCAACCAGACCATAGATTTTAAAGCGGCGTTCGGCTGCGTAACGTTTCTTGATGTTACGGGCGATTTTCGGGCTGTCCCAGTCAACCGGCTTGCGCAGATTGTCAGAGATCACTTTGGCCGCAGCTCTGTCTTCCATAAGAGATGCCATATCAGTCATATTTCTCGCGATACTTCTGAACAACCTTAAGGGCAAATACGTTCAGCCCCAAGGTGACAAGGAAAAGAACCAGCCCCAACGCGAAGGCCGAGAGGGTTTTTGCACTGTCGAACTCCTGGTCGCCGACCAGAAGCGTCACGATCTGCACGGTAACAGTCGTCACAGCCTGAAGCGGGTTGACCGTCATGTTCGCAGCAAGACCGGCCGCCATGACAACAATCATGGTTTCACCAATCGCCCGCGAAACGGCCAACAGAACCGCCCCGACAATACCGGGCAAGGCGGCCGGGAAAATCACCTGCCGAATGGTTTCCGATTTGGTCGCCCCCAATGCATAGGACCCGTCACGCAGCGATTTCGGCACCTGCGACATCACGTCATCAGACAGCGAGGAGACAAACGGAATGATCATGATGCCCATGACAAGACCAGCGGCCAGCGCACTTTCCGAACTGACATCGAGGCCGAGCATCGCGCCGTTGTCGCGCAGGAACGGTGCCACGGTGAGCGCGGCAAAGAAGCCATAGACAACCGTTGGCACGCCCGCCAGAATCTCAAGTGCGGGTTTGGCAACAGCGCGAAATTTAGGCGCGGCATATTCGCCCATATAGATGGCCGAAAACAGGCCGACCGGCACCGCGACACACATGGCAATCAGCGTAATCAGCAAGGTACCGACAAACAGCGGAATCATGCCAAACGCCCCCTCGGACGCCACCTGATCGGCACGGATCGCGGTTTGCGGGCTCCATTCCAGACCAAACAGGAAGTCGAGCGGGTTGATCTTGCTAAAGAAATGCAGGGTTTCGAACATCAGCGAAAAGACGATGCCGACCGTTGACAAGATCGCAATCGCCGAACAGACAATCATGATCGCGCGCGAGATGCGTTCAACATTGTTGCGCGCGCGCATATCCGCTTCAATCCGTCGATAGGACAGGACAAGACCGGCAAGCGCAACCGACAGCATGACAACGACCAGCGCCGCATTGGCGATGGTTTGCAAATTGGCAAGTCTGCGCCCGGCATCAACAATTTCCGGCGACACGGTGAGATGTTCACCGCCACCGGCGGCGATCTGTGAAATGCTGTTGAGCGCCAGCGACAGACGACCGGAGTCACCCAGTATTTCCTGCGGCAGGTCCGATATGATTAGAGCTTCAATCACCGAGCCCTGGAACATGTACCAGATCAGAAGCAGCGCCAGCGCAGGAAGCCCGCACCATGCTGCTGTGTAGGCCCCGTAGTGAACCGGCAAGGAATGAAGATTGCTGTGTCGGCCACCAGAAAGGGCAACAGCCCGCTGGCGCCCGAAATAAAAGGACAGCGCGCAAAGTGCGGCAACCGCGAGCAACAGGAAAGACAGGGACATTGTGTTAGATCCGTTCGCCAGTTGAGCCTGCAAAGATCAGGACATGAGGCCAATAGGACAGAAACAATAAACAAATCAAGCAAAGACATAAAGAAACCGGTGGCGACAAAGGCCGCCACCGGTTGAAAGATCGCGTTACATGCTCAGCGGCGAAAGGTTCATCGCTGCATTGCGAACAGCTTCACGCTCTGCTGCATCCATCGGGATGAGGCCACGGTCAGCAAGGTAACCTTCGTCACCGAATGCTTTGTCAGCGGTGAATTCAGCAAGATATTCCTTGATGCCCGGGATGGTGCCGACGTGCGCGTTCTTCACGTAGAAGTAAAGCGAACGGGAAACCGGGTAATCACCAGCAGAGATTGCTTCGAAGGTCGGAGCAACGCCACCGATCAGCGAGCCCTGGAGCTTGTCGCCGTTCTGGTCAAGGAAGGAGAAGCCGAAGATGCCAAGGGCATCGTGGTTTGCTTCGAGTTTCTGAACGATCAGGTTGTCGTTCTCGCCAGCTTCAACATAGCCACCGTCTTCACGAACGCCAGCGCAGACAGCTTTGAACTGGTCTTTGTTGGTTTCTTCAAGAGCGGCGATAACCGGGAACTCTTCGCAAGCTTCTTCGAGTACCAGCTCGGTGAAGGCATCGCGGGTACCGGAGGTCGGCGGCGGGCCGAGAACTTCGATTTTAACGTCCGGCAGGCTCGGATCGATTTCCGACCAGGTGGTGTAGAAGTTATCTACGAGCGACTTGCCGTCTTTGGACGGAACGGTTTTCGCCAGAGCAAGGAAGATCTGTTCCTTGGTCAGGTCAAGCTGCGGTGCATCGTTGGAGTTCGACAGAACGATACCGTCGTAACCAACTTTAACTTCGGTAACTTCCGAAATGCCGTTTGCAGCACATTTTTCAACTTCGGACTTCTTGATGCGACGCGAAGCATTGGTGATGTCCGGATGCTGTTCGCCAACACCGGCGCAGAACAGCTTCAGACCACCGCCAGAACCGGTGGATTCAATAACCGGCGTTTTGAAGGAGGTGGTTTTACCGAATTCTTCTGCAACTGCGGTTGCAAACGGGAAGACGGTGGACGAACCAACGATACGAATCTGGTCGCGTGCTTCGGCAGCGCCAGCAAGGGCAACGCTCATAAGCGCCGCAACAGCAAGAGTCTTCTTCATCATAAATTCCCCAATGGTAGTTCCACTTCGGAACGGTGCAACGATCTGCGAGGCGGACTCTAACGCTGGGTGCTTACGGTATTGTGTCGCTTTTGTTAACGTTATGTGACAACGTATCAGAGTGGTAAAAACAAACGATTTATACTTTTAAAATCAAATGCTTAAGATATTTTCACGCGCACCTGAACATGGCACATTTTCGTTTCAACATGTTGCCTGGCGGCCAATTGCGACAAACTGCAACAAAAACTGTAACAATTACCCAAACCAGCCCGCCCGGCCTGATCGGCATCGCCAAATGGCGATAATTGCCTTCTAGGCCTTTACATGGCTCCCATTACACGCAACTGTTGCGCATAAGGGATCAAGAAATGCCGCGCGCGATTGTGTGCAGCCATAACAGGAGCAAAATATGAGCAACGCCTCACTCGACGAGATTCAGGAACTGATTCAGAAGCTGTCTGGCGAACTCGGAGACATGTCAGAAGCCGCATCGCGCCATATTGACGATCTTCATGTCGCGGTGAACAACGTGGCATCCCACGTTCTGGCAATCGAAGCAGTCCTGACTCAGGTCGCGCAGAAAGTGGATGTCGATGAGGCGGCAGCCGTACAGTGGATTCGTGACAAGACCGCGGCCTATGCCGAAGACAGCAGTGAAAGCTCTGCTGCCGAGGGAATTGTCAAAAGCCTGCTTGGCAACGAAGAAGAATAAGGCGCCATCTGGCGCGACATCCAAACACGGATGGTCTGAAACCAAAAGGACGGCAGGGAAAACCTCTGCCGTCCTTTTGTTCTTTCAGGTCACGAAAAGACCGCAGCCTAGCTTGCCAGTTCAGCCGCCTTCATACGGTCCCGCAGTTTTTCCGGCACCGGGCCGCCAGATGCCCAATCAAGCAACTGCACGGTATGAAGCACTTTCAGGTCATCGGTTTCGATCTGGACCATGCAGCCGATATTGCCCGTTGCCACCAGATCAGGTTGGGTTGCGCGAATATTGCCACGTTTGCGTTCCTGAAGCTGACCAGCAATTTCGGGCTGCAACAGGTTATAGACCCCGGCAGACCCGCAACACAGATGGCCTTCGGCGATTTCGGCAACCTCGAACCCGGCCTGTTTTAAAAGATCGCGTGGTGGTCGGGTGATTTTCTGACCATGTTGCATCGAGCACGCCGAGTGATAGGCCACGCGCGGATTGCCGTGGTCTGCCCCGGCAAAGACAGCAGGATCAATATCAAGGCCTGCAAGATATTCGGTAATATCCTTGGCAAGACCCGATACAGCTGCAGCTTTGTCGGCATAGGCCACATCATGGCGCAACATATGGCCGTAATCCTTGATCGTCGTGCCACAGCCCGATGCGGTAATCACGATGGCATCAAGGCCTTCGCCGCTGATTTCAGCCGACCAGGCATCAATATTGCCCTTGGCCTGGGCATGCGATTGTTCTTCCTTGCCCATATGATGGACAAGCGACCCGCAGCATCCGGCCCCCTTGGCAACCACCACCTCGATACCAAGGCGGGTCAATAGACGAACCGTCGATTCGTTGATTTCGGTTTCAAGCACCTGCTGGGCACAACCGATCAGGATGGCAACGCGACCTTTGCGTTCGCCAATCGCCGGGATCACCTGTGGTTTATCAACCCAGCTTGGCGCATGCATCGGGCGTGCGCCCATTTTAACCATGCCCTTGAGACGACCGGGCATAAAGCGCGCAAAGGGCGCGGCAAATTTCGCCCCGATCAGAGACATCCTAAACAGGGTCGGGTTGGGCACGACAATCGACAGCAACTTGCGCAGCAAGCGGTCACCCAGCGGGCGATCATAGTTTTCTTCGATATGGGCGCGTGCATTGTCGATCAGGTGCATGTAATCGACACCTGACGGACAGGTGGTTGTGCAAGACAGACAGGATAGGCAACGATCAAGATGTTTGACCACCTTTTCGGTTGCCGGCTTGTCATTTTCCAGCATGTCCTTGATCAGATAAATGCGCCCGCGCGGGCTATCAAGTTCGTCACCCAGCGTCACAAATGTCGGGCAGGTCGCGGTACAAAAACCGCAATGCACGCATTTGCGCAGGATCTGTTCGCTTTCGGCGATGGCCGGGTTTTCAAGCTGGGCTGCGGTGAAGTTCGTCTGCATTACGCGCCCTCCCCGTTCTGTGAAACGGGTGCAATGCGCCCCGGATTGAGGATGCCGTGCGGATCGAAGTTCTCCTTGATCCGGGCATTGATGCGCGCAAGTGCGGGGTTTTCCGGATGGAAGACCGGGACGGTATTGCGCATCTCGCTTGGCGCACGCACCAAATCAGCCTGCCCGCCAGCAGATGTGACAACGTCACGGATCGTGCCCGCCATGCCATCTGCTGCATCCGACCCGGCAAGCTGCAACCAGATCCGGCCACCGGCCCAATCCATCATTGCGCGTCCGCCGGTTTTTTCGATCAGATCGGCACAGACATCGCCACCGCTTGCCGGTGGGACCGATACGCGCCACAGAAGACTATTGGTGTTTTCCGATGCCACAAACGGCGCGACATCAGAGACGACCTTCCAGATACTATGGCTATGACTTTCGGGGACTTCGTGACATTCGCCGAACTCGGCAAGCGCACGACACAGTGCGTCAGCCCGCCACGCGACCGAGGGATGAGGTCCTTCGAGGCGCAAGGCTACAAGCCCACTGCCGTATTCGCCGGCCAGTGGCACATCAAGATGCGGTGCGTCTTCCGGCGCAATCCAGGCCGCGGCCGAGACTTCGTTTTCACTGCGCATGGCCAATGTCATGGCTTTGCCAGCTTTACGCGGGTCGCTGCAGGCAACAATCACGGTGGCCGATGTTTCGTCATTGGGCATGACTTTGAGTGTCACCGTATGCATCACACCCAGCGTGCCAAACGAACCCGCCATCAGTTTCGACAGATCAAAGCCGGTGACGTTTTTCATCACCCGACCGCCGGATTTGAAATCCTCTGCCCGGCCAGACACGGCTTCAAAGCCCAGAAGGTGATCGCGTGCAGCACCCACCTTGATGCGGCGCGGCCCGGCAAGGTTACATGCAACCAGCCCGCCAATTGTTCCGGCATCCGGGCCAACACCACCATTCACAAGGGCCGGAAAATTGCCCGGTTCAAAATGGAATTGCTGATTTTTCTCGGCCAGCGCGGCCTTGATGTCGGCCAATGGTGTTCCGACACGCGCCGAGATCACCAGTTCTTCGGGCTGGTAAAACAAAATTCCCGACAATTGCGAACAATCAAGCACCGCATTGGTCTGAACAGCATGCCCGAAAGCGCGCTTGCTGCCCGATCCGATGATTTCAAGCGGGGTCTCTGATCCAAGCGCCCAACCAACAGCGTCACGCAGTTGGTCTGGCGTGGTGGGGGAAAGTACGTCCACCATAACTCTCTCTTTTCCTCTCCTGAGCCTGATCAACCGGATTTGCGGGAGCCGATTGGCAGGCCTTTGTTTTGTCTTGTTTGTTTCTTGTGTCTTGGGGCGGTGTTCTAGAAGCGCGGGATATCCGGGAATTTGTCGGCGACCGCCTTGGCATGCAGGGTTTTAAGCTCCCCACAGCCATGCAAGGTCGGGAATACCTTGCCGGGGTTCAGCAGCTGGTCCTCGTCAAAGGCCATCTTGATGCGTTCCTGATGCTTCATGTCGTCACTTGTGAACATCTCGCCCATCAGGTCGCGCTTTTCGACACCGATGCCATGTTCACCCGACAGCACACCACCCACGGCAACACAGAGTTTGAGGATGTCGGCCCCAAAGGCCTCCGCCTTTTCAAGGTCGCCCGGCTTGTTGGCATCAAACATGATCAGCGGATGCAAATTGCCATCACCGGCATGGAAGACATTGGCAACACCCAGCCCGTGCTGTTTGGACAGATCCTGCATACCGGTCAGAACTTCGGACAGACGGCCACGCGGGATGGTGCCATCCATGCACATATAATCCGGTGAAATGCGGCCAATGGCGGGGAAGGCGTTCTTGCGCCCGGACCAGAACAGCAGGCGTTCTTCGTCGCTATCGGAAATGCGCGAATAGACGGCCCCGCAATCCTTGGCGATTTTGCCAACACGGTCGATCAGGTAATCGACTTCGACCTGCGGGCCATCAAGTTCGACAAGCAGGAGTGCTTCGACATCAAGCGGATAGCCCGCCTGAACGAATTCCTCGGTCGCCTTGATCGCCGGGGCATCCATCATTTCAAGCCCGCCCGGAATGATCCCGGCGGCAATGATGGCCGCAACGCAATTGCCGCCTTCTTCGGATGAATTGAAGCCCAGCAACAGCGCACGCGCCGTTTCGGGTTTACGCAGGATACGCACCGTCACCTCGGTCACAATCCCCAGAAGGCCTTCGGACCCGGTAATGATGCCGAGCAAATCATAGCCCGCCTGATCAAGGCCCTTGCCGCCAACACGCAGAATGTCGCCTTCGATGGTGACCATTTCAACGCCAAGCACGTTGTTGGTGGTAAGCCCGTATTTCAGGCAATGCACCCCGCCGGAATTTTCGGCGATATTGCCGCCGATCGAACAGGCAATCTGGCTTGAGGGATCGGGGGCGTAATAGAAACCTTCATGTTCGACCGCGCGCGTGATGCCAAGGTTGGTGACACCGGGCTGAACGACGGCCGCCCGGTTGTCCCAGTCGATATCAAGCACGCGATTGAATTTCATCATACTGATGGTAATCGCATCGGCCATCGGAAGCGCCCCACCGGACAAGCCGGTGCCGGCACCGCGCGGAACGACACGGATTTTGTGGGTATGACAATATTTCAGGATGGCTGCGACCTGCTCGGTATTTTCGGGCAGGACAACGATCATCGGCAATTGCCGATAGGCCATCAACCCATCGCATTCATAGGGCCTGAGCTGATCATCATCGACAATAACCCCACCCGGTGACGGGATGATGTCTCGCATCGCGGCGATAATGTCCTTGCGGCGAGCAAGCGTGTTCTGATCAGGCTCAGGCATCCTAAGCATCGGTAGGTTACTCCGTTAATTCGACCAGCAGGTCCTTGGCTTCGACCTGTGTACCAGCCGGGGCGTGGATTGTGGCCACGGTGCCATCCTTTTCCGCGTGAACCGCGGTCTCCATTTTCATCGCTTCGAGCGAGCACATCACATCACCCGCCTTGACCTTCTGGCCCTCGGACACATGGACTTCGACCACAAGACCGGGCATCGGTGCTGCAACATGCAGCTTGTTGCCATCTTCGGCCTTTGGTTTTGTCTTGCCCGTGCCAGCCAACGTCTTGTCGGCGACCTTGACGGTACGCGGCTGACCGTTGAGTTCGAAGAACACGGTACGGTTGCCTTCCTCGTCGCCTGCTTCTGAGGTTGTCAGATAGCGGATGACAAGGGTTTTGCCCTTTTCAAGGTCGACCGAGATTTCGTCGTTCTGGTTCATCCCGTAGAAGAAGACAGGAGTTGGCAGAACCGAAACGTCGGCGTTGTGGCTGCGATGTTCTGCGTAATCAAGGAACACCTTGGGATACATCACATAGGATGCAACCTCTGCATCGGTGATATTGCTGCGATGGGTTTTCTTTTCGATTTCCTTGCGGGTCGCTTCGAAATCAATCGGCGGCAATGATTTTCCCGGACGATCCGTCAGGGCTTCGGCACCTTTCAGCACCTTTCGCTGCAGGGCTGGCGGGAAACCACCAACCGGCTGACCGATTTCACCACGGAAGAAGGAAATGACGCTGTCAGGGAAGGTAATGTCCTTTTTAGGATCAAGAACGTCTTCCTCGGACAAACCGGATGTCACCATCATCAGGGCCATATCGCCGACAACCTTGGAGCTTGGCGTTACCTTGACGACATCACCAAACATCCTGTTGACCGCGGCATAAGCCTTGGACACTTCGGGCCAGCGATCTTCGATCCCCAGTGCACGGGCCTGCTGACGCAGGTTGGTGTACTGGCCGCCCGGCATTTCATGGACATAGACGTCCGAGGTGCCACTGCGGATGTCGCTTTCAAATCCGGCATAGTAGCGACGGATTTGCTCCCAATAGGTCGAGACTTCCTTGAGTGCCTCGGTCTTGAGCCCCGGATCGCGCGGCTGACCGATATAGTTATTGGCAATCGAGCCGAGGTTGGGCTGGGATGTCAGACCCGACATCGAATCCATTGCCGCATCGACCGCATCCACCCCGGCATCAATGGCGGCAATCACGGTGGCCGCCGAAATGCCACTGGTGTCGTGGGTATGGAAATGGATAGGGATATTGACCGTATCCTTGAGTGCCGTGATCAGTTCGGTCGCAGCGGCCGGACGCAGGACACCCGCCATATCCTTGAGACCAAGAATATGGGCACCCGATGCTTCGAGTTCGCGGGCCATATTCATATAGTAATCAAGGTTATATTTCGGGCGATCCTTGTCATAGATATCGCCGGTGTAACAGATGGTCGCTTCGCAGAGTTTGTCGGTTTTCAGAACCGATTCCATCGCGACCTTCATGTTTTCAACCCAGTTCAGGCTATCAAACACGCGGAAGACATCCATGCCGTGTTCAGCCGCCTGCTTGACGAAGTAATCCACGGCATTGTCGGGATAGTTC
Source organism: Thalassospira sp. HF15 (assembly GCF_011806525.1). Lineage (GTDB taxonomy): Bacteria > Pseudomonadota > Alphaproteobacteria > Rhodospirillales > Thalassospiraceae > Thalassospira. Next base: position 396,571 of record NZ_JAAVKI010000003.1, read on the forward strand.
GTATAGCCGACCGCGTTTGAGGCACGCAGCAACATCTGAGTCAGGATATTGGGCACGCGTTCGCGCAGTTTGACCAGACGATCCCACGGATCTTCTTTCAGGAAGCGCATGGCAACATCAAAGGTCGCGCCCCCCCAGCATTCGATGGAAAACAGTTCCGGCAGCCCATGCGCGTAATAGGGCGCAATTTCGAGCATGTCATAAGTGCGCATGCGGGTTGCCAACAGCGACTGATGGGCATCACGCATGGTGGTGTCGGTCATCAGGACGCGTTCCTGATCCTTCATCCAGCGCGAGAAACCTTCTGGCCCCAACTGATCAAGCTTTTGCTTGGTGCCCGGGCGGATTTCGCCAAGGTCGATGGACTTTGGCATCACCGGGTCATGCAGATTGGTCGGCACGACACGGCCTTCGACCTCAGGATTGCCATTGACCGCCACTTCGCCGATGAAGCGCAGCAAACGGGTGGCACGGTCACGACGGCGCACGAACTTGAACAGATCGGGCGTTTCATCAATGAAGCGGGTTGTGTATTCGCCAGCCCGGAATTTCGGGTGATTGATCAGGTTTTCAAGGAAGGCCAGGTTGGTGGCAACACCACGAATACGGAATTCGCGCAATGCGCGGTCCATACGGTCCACCGCTTCGCGCGGGGTGCTGCCCCATGCGGTGACCTTTTCAAGCATGCTGTCATAGAACGGTGTGATCACCGCCCCGGAATAGGCCGTTCCGCCGTCAAGACGAATGCCAAAGCCGTTCGCACCACGATAGACCTTGATGATCCCGTAATCGGGGACAAAGTTGTTTTCCGGGTTTTCGGTGGTGATACGGCACTGAAGCGCGTGGTCGCGCAGCTTGATCTTTTCCTGCCAGGGGATACCGGTTTCGGACGGGAAGCCGATGCGGCCACCCTGGGCGATCAGGATCTGTGCCTTGACCAGATCAAAGCCGGTGACGCATTCGGTGACGGTGTGTTCGACCTGAATGCGCGGGTTGACCTCGATGAAATAGAATTTGGATGTGTCGACATCCATGAGGAATTCGACCGTCCCGGCATTGACGTAATTGGCCGCCTTGCCAAGACGAATGGCGGCGTCACAGATTTCCTTGCGCTGATCATCATCGAGATACGGCGCGGGGGCGCGTTCGACGACCTTCTGGTTGCGGCGCTGAACGGAACAGTCACGTTCATAAAGATGAACCAGCGTTCCGTGGGTATCGCCCAGAAGCTGTACCTCGACATGGCGGGCGCGGCGAATCAGCTTTTCAAAATAGACCTCGCCATTGCCAAAGGCGGCCTCGGCTTCGCGGCGTGCGGCCAGCACCTGCCCCGCCAGATCCTTGCCATTTTCGATGACGCGCATGCCTCGGCCACCACCGCCCCAGCTTGCTTTGAGCATCAGCGGGTAGCCGATATCCTCGGCAATGCGGGTGACTTCTGCCATGTCTTCGGGCAGCGCACTTGAGGCGGGCATAACCGGCACACCGGCACTTTCGGCCAGATTTCGCGCGGAAACCTTGTTGCCAAGAGTGCGCATGACATCAGAGTCCGGACCGATAAACTGAATGCCGGCCTCGGCACAGGCATCGGCGAATTCGGGATTTTCCGACAGGAACCCATAGCCCGGATGGATGGCATCAACATCGGCATCGCGTGCGACGCGCAGGATGTCTTCGATATCAAGATAGGCGCGAATGGGTTTGTTGCCCTTGCCCACCGTATAGCTTTCATCAGCCTTGAAACGGTGAAGGGCGAAGCGGTCCTCGTCAGAGAAGATCGCAACTGTACGAATGCCAAGCTCGTTGGCGGCTCGTAGAACACGAATCGCAATCTCGCCACGGTTGGCGACCAGAAGTTTACGGATACGCTTTGGTGCTGAACGCGTCATGGACACCGGGCTCCTACCACATTTTCCTGGCAGGAACGTGCCTGTGCGCGCCTGCCAAAACCAAGTGAAACGCCACGATATGGTCCCGGAATGCGTTGCGGTGCGGGATGCCTGCAACGCCATACCTTTTGTGGCGGTACGGGATGCCAGCACGTTGAGATCTTGTGCAATGCATCCAGAGCTTTTGGCGCCCGGTGGGCAGGCGACGGTTCTGGTATATGCGCATTGCCCTCTCCCTGTCAAAGCATGATCTCGTAAATTGGTAATACCAATTTTTGAAAATACGGACCAGTTTCTTTTCACCATACGGAACAGTGCCTGTCGGCTTTCTCAATCACAGCGACCGGAAAACCGCGATCTTTCAGCGACTTTTGGTGCGGATATGCTATTGTCCGCCGACGAAAAAACTGAAAATCCCGAAACGGTTGCGCCCATGCCGAAGCTAAATCTTCGACTAAAGTTTTTGCTGCTCTCGATCCTGCCGCTGGTTCTGGCGGCTTCTGCGATCTCCTGGCTGGTCTTCGCCCAGGCCGAACGACTGGCCGAGGCCGAAATCAGAACCTTTGAACGCAACATCCTGCAAGCGCGCAAGGCAGAGCTTAAAAGCTATCTTGAACTCGCGATGGCCTCGATCGATCACATCTATTCGGTGGCAAGCCCGCTTGATGCGGTGTCCAAGGAACGGGTCAAGGCGATCATCGAAGACCTGTCTTATGGCGAAGATGGCTATTTCTTTATCTATGACCGTGATGGCACCGCCCTTGTCGACCCGCCAGAGCCGTGGCGCCTGGGGCGGACCTATTGGAACCTCCGCGACATCAATGGCAACTCGGTGATCCAGGGTCTGATATTCAATGCCGAAAAGGGTGGCGATTTCATGCGCCATGTCTGGGACAAGCCATCAACCGGCGAGCCGACCGAAAAGATCAGCTATTCTCTGATGCTTGATAAATGGGACTGGATGATTGGCACAGGGATTTATATCGACGACATTTCCGAGCAGGTCACAGAGATCGAGGCCGAGGTTTCCACCCATATCCGCGAAACCACGATCTCGATCATCGGGGTGACCATTCTGGCGGTATTGCTGGTGGGGATTTCGGGCACGGTTGTCACCCTTTCGGAACGCAAACTGGCCGACTCAAAGCTTAAGGAGCTGACCCACCGGGTTGTTGATGTGCAGGAACAGGAACGCCTTCGGGTGTCGCGCGAACTGCATGACGGCATCAGTCAGATCCTTGTGTCGGTGAAGTATGCGGTCGAAACCGCCATTGCGCGCATCACCCAAAACCGCGACAACGCGATTGAACCGATGGAAAAGGCCGCCAACCGGTTGCAGGACGCCATCCATGAAGTCCGGCGCATCTCGCGCGATTTGCGCCCGGCGGTCCTTGATGATCTTGGCCTGAAACCGGCGATCGAGAGCATGTGTGCCGAACTGCAAGACCGTTCATGCATCCTGATCGAGGTGAAATGTGAAAACATCGACGGGCAGCTTGATATCGGCAAGAAGACGACGCTGTATCGCGTGTTGCAGGAAACGCTGACCAACATTGAACGCCACGCTGATGCGACGGTTGTCAAAATATCCATCAAGCGCGAAGGCGAAAGCATCGTGATGCGCATTGCCGATAACGGGGTTGGTTTCGAGACCAACCGTTATATCCGAAATCGTGATCCGCGCGCAGGGATCGGGCTTCGCAATATGCGCGAACGCATGGAATTCCACGGCGGCGGGCTTTCGGTGCGATCCGAACCCGATGATGGTACGAAAATCACTGCATTTATTCCGGCAAACCGCCAAAATACCCTATCAGAGAACACTATCAGCGGTTAATCTGGCCTAGGGCCCCGCCCTACAACCCGACAGACACGCGACAGGAACTCGTTCGATCCATGACCAATGTCACCAATGCCAACGAAGTTTATTCCACCGATCGGCCATTGCGAATTTTGCTTTGCGACGATCACGCGCTTGTAATGGATGGCATCCGGTCGCGTCTGGAATGCTTTGAACATATCAACATCATCGGCGAAGCAGGCAATGGGGCGGAAGCACTGACCATGGCGGGTGATCTGCATCCTGATATTGTGCTGATGGACATTTCAATGCCGGTGATGAACGGCCTTGAAGCGGCTGAAAAGTTCCGTGAAACCCTGCCTGATGCCAAGGTCGTGATCCTGTCGATGCATGAAAACCCGGAATATCTGCGCACCGCCCAACAGGCTGGCGCAAAGGGCTTTATCCTCAAAGACGTGTCATCGAATGACATGGTGCGCGCGATTGAAACCGTCGCCAATGGCGGGGAAGCGTATAGCTCCACCTTTGATCGCATCACGGATGGCGAAAACATCAACAATGATGGCCTGCCCCTGACATCACGCGAACGCACGGTGTTGCGCCTTCTGGCCAAAGGAGCAAGCAACAAGCATGTCGCGCGCGAACTCGACATCAGTGTGCGAACTGTTGAAACCCATCGGCGTAACATCAAGCGCAAGCTTGATATCGACAGTTCGGCCGGGTTGGTGCGCTATGCCATCGAAAAGGGTCTGGTGACCCTTGATTCCAGCAGCTGAAATCACAATCTGGTTCACACATGTGACTAAGGTCCCATCCTTGGACCAGCATGACTATGCATTGATTTCACATTCTGGTACGGTAGATTAGGTCGAAAGTTGGACTCATTATATTTTCGATACCGGCGTAACCGGGATTGACCCGCAATCCGGATCAGCCCGGCGTCATGGGTGGCACGCGTGAACCATACAACAAGCTACACATTCCGACCCGAACTTGCGCGATGCCGCGAATGCGGTGTGCGGAAATTTGCCCTGTTCAACAACCTGACGGACGAGGATTTCAAACTTGTCCATATGCCGGTTGAGGACATCGCGCTGCCCAAACGCAACACGCTTTACAATGCCGGGGATCAGGCACAATCGATCTATACGCTGCGTTCAGGTCTGATCAAGCTTGTGCATTACCTGCCCGATGGCAATCAGCGCGTTGTGCGCCTTGTAAAACCCGGCGGCACCATCGGGCTTGAGGCACTGGTCAGTGATTGCTTTACCCATCACGCCGAGGCACTGCAGGACAGCAAGCTGTGCCGCATTCCGATTGCCGTGATTGAAAAGCTTGATAGTGAGAGCCCGCGTTTACACAAACAGGTGCTTAACCGCTGGCATCAAGCCGTGATGGAATCGGATAACTGGCTGACCCAGATGTCGACAGGAACTGCGCGCGAACGTGTCGCACGGCTTTGCCTGTTTCTGCATGATGACGTGACCGATACCTGCACCCTGCCGGGGCGCGAAGATATTGGTGCGATGCTGGGCATCACCACCGAGACAGCCAGCCGTATCATTGCCGATTTCCGACGTCATGATTTGCTTGAGTTTAAATCACGCAACATCTTCGGGCTGGACCTTGCCGGACTTCGAGAAGTCGCCGGAATTGAGGACAGCACCGGTTCAAATGGCTTTGAAGACTGAGCCGTTCCGGGCAGATGATTGCAGGATTTTCAAAAGGCTATCTGAGCGCATCCTGCAGATCCGTCTGAAAGGCAGAGTTCGGCCCACAGGCCAGTGAAAGTCTTTCATATTCCTGCGGGGTATCTATTTTCCGGTGCTGTTCGCGGCTGCGTCGGCGAATGTCATTCAGCCGTCTTTTGAAATCGCGACCATATTCCGAATGAAGCCGACGCATGGCACCCGGCACGTTGTCAGCGGGCATCGGAAACATCGCCCCGACCTTGCCAACGATATCTTTGACCAGATCATCGAGGGCCACACGAATATCATCTTCCATACCCTGATTGATTTTGACGTGTTCGCCTTCGTGGGCATAGACGACGTCATATTCACAGGTACCACGTTCCAGTTCGGCCGGGATATAGACCAGATGCTTGACCACATCGACCTTCGGGTTGACCAGAACGGGATCAAGACAATATCGCCCGGGACCGACTTGGCGTGGTTCAATGCGCATATCAAAGGATGCATTCACCTCGTATTCGGTCAGACCCGTGACGAGATAACGCGAATCCCCGCCGGCACGGCTGTTTAACCAGCGAATGGAGCGATAGCGATCAAGCATCGGGTCCATGCGATTAAATTCGAGGAAGGCCTTTGGCGCGCTGATCGGGGCGCAGCTTCCTTGTGCACGGGCGGATCCGGGCAACATAACCAGAACAGCCAGAACGGTTAAAAGCACAAACAGGATGCTGCCCTTTCCGATCTGATTTTTCTGTAGCCCCAACGCTGGCAACCGCTTCTCCCGATTCTTAGGGTCCAGACTCATTCAAAACGCTGCGCACAGAACAGTCCGCACGCAGCATTCACTGGATTTATATCTACGATGAAATGTCAGACGTGGCTCACATGATCGGCACAGTCGACACAGAGCGGTGTGGTCGGATCGGCTTCCAGACGCTTTTTCTGGATCGGCTCACCGCAATTGTGGCAATGGCCGTATTCGTCGTCATCCATGCGCTTGAGAGTTTTTTCGATCCGCTCCAACTCGACCGTGCGGCGACGTTCCTGTTCAAGGTGCATTTCCTGATTTTGCAGGGCATCCATCCGCGACAAACGGCCCACCGCCTGCTGGTCAAGTTCGACCGGCTTGCGATAATCTTCTGAATGCGTGGAATGCGATAGAATTTCCGCCCGTCGTTCCTCCAGACGGGTTCGCAATGCCGCAAGATCAATGTCTGTTCGATCGGTCATCCGAAACCTCATTACATGTTGTTGTTCTTACTCATTCAATATGGGGATAGAATTGCCCTCTCCGCCAATACATAAGTCAAAATAACCAAAAAAAACCGGACCATCAGGCGCAATTGCCGCAAGCATCGACGAGTTTCTCCATTGCTGCCTTGGCCTCATCATCATCAAGGCCTTCGGATTTGATGTTCTTTTGGATTTTGCAGCAAAGTGCCGGACCGTCCGGGAAGGGTTTGTCGGTCCAGAACGGCGCGGTAGTGCCGAAATATCCCGCCTGATCAAGGAACGAGACCCCGTAATAGTAAGCCGCCCCGACCGAGTTATAAAACGTCGGGTCATCAATGAACCCGCCATCGGGTGTCATGGATTTGGTCAGGCACCAGTGCAGCACCAATGCGATGTCTTTGGACGCGGCAGCCTGGGTCGCAGTATCAACCTGCCCCCAACCAAGATCGAAAATCTTGGTGACGTCGTAATTGTTGTGATTGTTGAAATCACCATTGTGCTTCCAGCCAAACGGATATGCATCGTCACGGATCGCAAGGGTGGTGTTGAAAATCTGCGTCCACAGATCGACCTTGCCGTGCTGATAGGAAATATTGTGGAAGGTCAGGCTGAGATCGCTGCTTTTAAGCACGCCCTGATCCTGTGTTTCAAACCAGCCGCCCCAATATCCGCTTTGATCATCCTGCCAGTCATCCAGCCACGATTTGTAGGCGCTGATATACGCATCGGTCAGTTCAAATCCCTTCACATTGGCTTTGAAATAATCGCGGATTTCGCTTTTAAAGCACATCTGTGACAGGGCGGCTGTGACCGCGCCAAGGGCATCACGGCGGTCAAGGCCATCAGTGAAAATCGTTGATGTCTTCTGGCCATCAAGCCAGGCAATCATTTTGTCCGGCGTGGCAATCGGTTCAAGAAAAGTAAGCGGATATTCGGGTGCCTGCCCTTCATCAGCCAATGTATTGACCGCATCAATCATCGCATCAACTTTCAGGAACCACTGGTCGTAACACGGCCCCCAGGAGCCGTCACTTGCCACCTGTTTTTCCGCCCACGCCTGATCGGGGTTGTTTAACGAGTTGGCAAAACCTTCCAGCTTGTCATCCAACGTTTTCCAGTCGGCGGTATATTGCAGCAACCATTTGCATTCGATCATTTGCTGATCGGAGGCCGCCATACTGTTTCCGGTTTTCTGCGCTGCAATCAGCTTTTCCTGAAGTGGGGCCAGCTTTGCGGCGTAGTTTTTTTGCTGCGCGATATAGTCGGGATCAAAGATACAAAACTGGTCTGTGATCAGCTTACTGAAATCTGTCAAAGCACGCCCCCTGCCGCTTGTCGCTGTATTGCCTGCACAAAACCATGACAAAAACCGGAGCATATCCAAAGCATTATCGACAGCCGGCCTTGCGGTGCCGACCAAACCCTTGCTTAAGCAGGGTATCAGGAGGGCCAGAGACGAGGTCAGTCCCCTAATCTTCAAGCAGCCAGTTGCGGATCACGCGCAGAGCCTGATCAGGATCGGTTTCGACAATTTTCGCAGCGACATTGGCCTTCTTGCGATCAATCATGCCTTCAATCCCCGCAACACTGAAGCCGTCCGTGTCTTGCCCCACCGGAAGAGAGCCGACACTCATCGATAAGCCCCGCAATCTTTCACGCAGCGCCTGATCCGATCCCGATTCGTAACGCGGGATCGGCGCAGCAGGCTTGGGCCCCGGCAAAAAGGACGCCCCGTCATCGGTCTGATCCGAATTGTCAGATTGCGTCATCGTCACAACTTTCGTCTCGTATCGGTCCGGGTCATCATACCCGATCATGTTCGCGGACACCAATTGGCCTCTTTGAGGTATTTTAGCACCCCCAATCCACCAGATCGTTATATTAGACTGAAAGAAACTTTGATTCCCTAAGGTTAAGGGTGCTACGCTTGGTTTTTAATAAATAAAAACCAACACTGACAACAGCTTGCGAGATCAAGCTACCAGATGTTTTCAGTCTTGGAATGCGCGCTCAACACATTGCTATGTTGGCTTATGAAGTTGCAGCCCTGGTAACCTTGACGCGCAAAGACCAGATACAAAAAACGCATGATTGCGAATTTTGTACTTTAACAAATCTTCATGTCTATCTAGTTTGGAAGGCTCAATGCGCCACCCCTTAAGGGTAGCCGTTGCAATACTTTTGAAGAAAGCGCACAAATCCACGGGGGCAGAGGTTTTTGTGAGGCACCATACTTTTATTCTGATTTTGGCAGTTGCGGCAATGCTTTCAGGCATTGGCACCGCGCACGCTGTTGAGTTTGGTGAGGCACCAGAACTTGCCAAGCAGGTCGCAGACGGCACCCTGCCGCCGGTCAAGGACCGCTTGCCGACCACCCCGATGATCGTCACACCCACGGACAGAATGGGTACCTATGGCGGCACGTGGAAAATGGCGCAACGCAACCGGCGCGACCATGCCCTTTTGATCCGTAACATCGGATATGAGCCTCTGCTGCGCTGGACACCGCAATGGTCTTCGACCATCCCGAATGTCGCCCTGTCTTTTCAACCAAGCAGCGATGCAACCGAGTTCTTTTTCAGACTGCGGCCCGGTATGCGCTGGTCAGACGGTGAGCCATTTACCGCAAACGATATTGTTTTCTGGTACGAGGATATCCTGAACAACCCTGCGTTCGGCGATTCTGTTCCCGAATGGCTGACGTCAGGCGGCAATCCGGTTCAGGTCGACGCCATTGACCTGCATACCGTCGCATTCCGGTTCAGCAAGCCATATGGTTTGTTCCCGACAGCACTTGCCCGCCCAGAGGGTGTCGAGCCGGTAAGTTACCCCGCGCATTTTCTTAAGCCGCTTTTGCCGAAATACAACAGCAAGGCAGACAGCACCGCCAAGCAAATGGGGTATGCCGGCTGGAAAGAACGGTTTGTCGATGTGTTTGGCCAACCCGGCACGATTGACGATCCGTCGCGCTGGAATAATCCTGATGTACCAACCCTGAATGCCTGGGTCCTTGACGGGGTATACGGCCAGGATGACCCGCTGATCGCCAAGCGTAATGCCTATTACTGGAAGATTGATCCTGCCGGTCGCCAGCTTCCTTATATCGACACGGTTTCCATGGCCCTTGTGGCCTCCAAGGAGGCTGCAGGAAAAGCCGCAATCGAAGGCAAGGTCAACATGCAGGAACGTCATGTCAGCAAACATGCCGATGAAGTCCTTGCACAGAACAAGGATCTGTTGCCCTTCACGCTGGTGGAAAGCGATATGAATATCCTGACCTTGTCGCTGAACCTTAATGACAAGGATCCGGTGCTGCGCAAAATCTTCCAGAACAAGGATTTCCGGGTAGCTCTGTCTTATGCGATTGATCGCGAGAGCATCATTGACCGTTTTGTCCCCGGCGCGCTGCCCCATCAGGCGGCACCACGACCGGAAAGCCCGCAATACCATACCGTATTGGCGCGGCAGTTCATGGCGCATGATGTTGAGCTTGCCCAAACCTATTTGGAAAAGGCCGGACTGACGGATCGGAATGAGGACGGCATGCTGATGCGCCCGGATGGCAAGCCGCTTGCGTTTAGCATTGATACCGAGGGTGCAGAGCGGTTCGAGATGCTTAAAGGTGTCATGCGCTACTGGCGCGACCTTGGCATTGATGTCACGGCACGCAATCTGCCGCGTGACGAATTCGTCGCCTTGCGCGAAGGCAATAATCATCACGCCAGCGCCTGGGGGGGTGATGGTGGCCTTGATGCGATGGTGATCCCGATCAATTACCTGCCGATGTCTTCCGAATCATCCTGGTTCGCCACCGGCTGGGCCCATTGGTACCTCAATCCCGACAGCCCGGATTCAATCACACCGCCCGAAGCAGTGCAAAATCAGCTGGCGCTTTATGACCAGCTCAAGGCGACTGCAAATACAAAAATCCAGAATCAACTTATGCGCGATATTCTCGACATCAGCGCCGATCAGTTCTACGTTATGGGAATCGCGTTACCGCCAAACAGAAAAGGCGTTGTTGCCCGGAACTTCCATAACGTTCCCAAGGTGATGCCTGCTGCATGGAGTTACGCAACACCCGCGCCAACGAATCCAAGTCAGTATTTTATTGAAACCGAATAAAATCACAGCGCGAGAAATACATCATTCCGGGTGGGGAGCCAAAAGCACTTGAGGACGCTGTTTGACCGATTGATCGGCAGTCTGGTTTTCAAGATCGCGCTTGCGATCATTGTCGTGGAAACCATGCTTTTTGGCCTGTTTGGCGGGTATTATGTGAACTATTTCGGGGCGGAGATTGACCGCCGGATTGCCGAAAAGATCAGCACACCCGGACGGCTGATTCAGCAGGAACAACTCAAGGTTTCCATTCTGAGCGATCCTGAACAGATGGAATTGCTGCTGGGCCCGCATTTGCAGCAGGCCATGGCAATCGGTTTTGACGGTACGATTTATCATTCGATTGATCCGCTGCTGACAGGCACGTCCATCAGGAACCTACCAGAATTTCCAGCAGATCAATTGCGTGAAGACATGACCGACCAAATGCTGATGACGGTTGATGGCGAAACCGGATCAAGCATGGTCAGTATTACACCGATTTTTAATCTGACGGCCAATCAGCCCTTTATGTATGTCTATCTCAAGGTGTCCACCAAAGGCCTTGAAGAAAGTCAGCGACAGATGCAGTCGGTACTGCTTATCGGATCGCTGTTGTGCGTATTGCTGACCTCGGCGCTGATCTTTCTGTTTACCCAGCATACGGTCCTCAAGCGCCTGATCGCTGCCGCGCAGTTCGTCAACAAGATCCAGATTGGCAAGCTGAGCTCGCGCCTGACTCCGATGGGGCGGGACGAGATTGGCACCCTTGAGCGTGGCCTGAATGCCATGGCCGAAAGTCTGGAACGACGCACCCAACAGCATCAGGCAGCACAGAATGCCTTGCGCGACAGTGAAGAACGTTTCCGTGACTTTACGTTGTCTTCTGCCGACTGGTACTGGGAGATGGGCAGCGACTTTAAGATCGCGTTTGCCTCTTACAAGTTTTATCAGCTGATCGAGGAAATCAACGGATCCCCACAGGGTCAGTCTTTTGACAAGCTTGGCCTGCATCCCGAACATCCCGATGGCTGGCAACAGCTGAAACGCCAACTCGATGAGCACAAGGCGTTTTATAACATCGAGTTCTCCTGGACGGCGCGAAATGGCGAAAAGCAGTTCGGACGCATCAACGGCGTGCCGGTCTTTGCGCTTGATGGCCGTTTCAATGGCTATCGCGGGACCGGCAGCAACATTACCGACCAAAAGCGTGCCGCCGAAGAACAGCACGCGCTGCAGCGACAGCTTGCCACGTCGCAAAAACTTGAGGCCGTTGGCCAGATGGCAGGCGGCGTTGCGCATGAATTCAACAACTGTCTGGCCGGTATTCTGAGTTTCGCGGAAGTCGCGCGTGCCAAGATTGACGATCCTGAACGTGTGAAGGAATACCTTGAGCATGTCATCTCACTTGGCGAACGGGCCACAGGTGTTGCCGATCAGCTTTTGATGTTCTCGCGACGCAGGATCGATCAGCCCAAAAATGTCCGGGTTGCAAGCATCTTTGCCGAGATGGAAAAGCTGCTGGTGACGTTGCTGGAACACCGGATTGATCTGCAAATCTGGTCGGATGAACCGGAACTGCATACCAGGGTCGACCCGACCCAGCTGTCAGCCTGTATTTTGAACCTTGCGATCAATGCGCGTGATGCGATGCCCGAGGGGGGCACGTTGCAGATATCATGCAGCAGTGCCGATATCCCGCCATTGGCAAAGCGCACCGGGGATGAAGATGAGGATATCTTCCCGCCAGAGGTAGAAGGTCCGTTTGTTGTCATTACGGTGCAAGATACCGGCACCGGCATCCCCGAAGACGTTGTTAGCCATATTTTTGAGCCCTTCTTCTCGACCAAGGAGCCGGGCAAGGGCACGGGCCTTGGACTTTCCATCGTCCATAGCTGGGTTGAGGAGTCGCATGGCTTTATCAATCTTGAAAGCGTCGAGGGCGAAGGCACGACCTTTTCGATCTATCTGCCCCGCACCGAACCGGGCACGGAGCCGGTGCACGAAGTCGATGAAATCGGCGAATTCCCCGGCAATGGCGAGCGCGTTCTGATTGTTGATGATGAACAGGCACTGCGCACCACGGCACAAATCATCCTTGATGACGCCGGATACAAGACCGAAACCGCCAAAAGCACCGAAGAAGCCTTGGTGATCCTTGCAAAGAATGCTGACGATGAACCCTTTGACATCATTCTGACCGATGTTGTCTTGCCAGGGCGTAGCGGGCCGCAACTGATCATCGAAGCCCTGCGGCAAAACCCGCGTTATGGCGTGGTCTTCATGTCGGGTTATCCCGCACGTTCGCGCAAGGAACTGGATAATCTTCTGGGCAACTACGTCTTTGTCAAAAAGCCGTTCCGACCGGGTCATTTGCAAAAGGCCGTTCATGACGCGCTCAAACTTGCAGCAGAGCGGACCCATTCGAGCTAAGGTCACTTTGAACGGCTCGATTCCCCAACCCTGACCACCGCGAACAGACGTCCTTTTCGCCGATTGGTTAAAAAAATCTTACCCGTCTATATTAGCTAAAATGGTTGCAAACCAAGCCGTTGGCGCGCAGTCGATGACGACGGCACTGGATAGTGTGACAACCGTCACTTATATCTAGATGACAAAACCATACCGTGGTTTTCAGAAAGTTTTTAACCACCCCGGTCGTGATGAGGGCAAGCCCTTCCGGGATCAAGTGATGAGGTCAGGATGATCGGCTCAGTTCAAGGTTCAGGACTAAGTGCAGCGGCACAGGCCGCAAACGAAGCAATTACGCCCAATGGTGGTGCAGAACCGTCTTTGCCTTTCGCAGCCGCAGAAGGCGCGATCAACAAGGCAACCGGTCTTGCCAAGGTTATCGGTTCCATCGTGACCGAGCACCAGCCGCTTGAAACCAGCGGCAACCGTGGCACCAAGGTTAATATCCTAACGTGATTTTTCCCTCTCGTTAGCTTCCTCCGGGGTGGTCTTTGATGGCCACCCTTTTTTCTGTCCGGATTCTGGACAGAAAAAAGGGTCGCCCCGCTGTTGCGCAATCATGACAAATGCCTGACCACGTGATAGGGTAATCGCACTTTCAAACGTGGATGATCAGATGGCGACCAACAGAATTGGCACAGGCTCCTCGCAAACCGGGCTTCAGGATGCACGCGCGCGTCCGCAGGGCGCCATTGCGTCGCGTGGCCGGGTCAGCGCCAATTCCGACCAACCATCATCTGACAGCTTTATCGCATCCCAGCTTGCCCGTTTGCGCAACCTGATCGCCACCGATCAGATTGATCACAATGCCCGGCGCGGAACTTACCTGAACATTCTGCTTTAACCGGCAATGCATAACTGCGTTTCGTCATGGTGTTCCAGACTGGAACGCATTGATTTGGCGTGCATGTCGCTCAAAATCCCGCACCACCGCCGACAAAGAAAAAAGCCCCGTACCGAAGTACGGGGCGAGTTCATTTGTCCAGGTGTGTTGGACAAGGGAGCTTGCGCAAAAGCGTGAGGGATCACGCAGTTGCCTGGTTTTCGCTCTCGGAGCGAATGGGGTGTTCCAGCTTGTCGACGATTTCCTTCGGCACGATCTGCCAGAAGTTGCCGCGTTCGCGATCCCAGTTATCGAGGATGGTGCGCGCAAAACCACTTTCGGTTTCATTCACATGCTCTTCGATCAGAGAACGGCAATGTTCGTCCCAATGCTGGGTTTCAATGCGCTGATACAGGATGGAGCCATCATTGACGACATCGGCAAAGGTGCCTTCGGTGTCATAGATGAACGCCATGCCACCGGTCATGCCGGCACCGAAGTTTTCACCAACGGAGCCAAGGATGACAGCCGTGCCGCCGGTCATGTATTCACAACCGTTCGAGCCACAGCCTTCGACGACAACAGTCGCCCCGGAGTTACGCACACAGAAACGTTCACCGGCCTGACCCGCGGCAAACAGCTTGCCTGCGGTCGCACCATAGAGAATGGTGTTGCCGATGATGGTGTTTTCGTTGGTCTTAAGCGAGCTTGAAGGCCGCGGACGCAGAACAATCGTCCCGCCCGAAAGGCCCTTGCCGACATAGTCGTTGGCATCGCCCTGCACTTCGATCTTAAGGCCCTGCACCGCAAAGGCACCAAGTGATTGACCAGCCGAGCCACGCAGACGGACATGCAGATGACCCGGTTTCAGGCCGCTCATACCGTATTTCTGCGTGATCAATGACGACATCCGGGTGCCAATCGCACGCTGGGTGTTCTGGATGTTGTACTGCAGCTGCATCTTTTCGCCGTCTTCAAGAAGCGGACGGGCATCCTTGATCATCTGGGCATCAAGGGTGTCAGGCACTTCGTTACGGCCTTCGATGGTGCAGAAGCGCGCATGATCACCGGCATCTGCCTGTGCCAGAAGCGGGTTAAGGTCAAGGTCAACAAGGTCCTTGGCGCCACGGTGAACCTGATGGAGCAGATCAGAGCGGCCAATGACCTCTTCAAGACGGGTATAACCAAGCTCGGCCAGAACGTCTTTGACTTCTTCGGCCATGAAGGTGAACAGGTTGACCAGCTTGTCTGCGGTACCGACGAATTTGGCACGCAGGGCCGGATCCTGAGTACAGACACCCACCGGGCAGGTGTTGGAATGGCACTGACGGACCATGATGCAGCCAAGGGCAATCAGCGATGCCGTACCGATACCGAATTCCTCGGCACCGAGCATCGCGCCCATGACAATGTCACGGCCGGTTTTGAACCCACCATCAACGCGCAGCTTGACCTTGTCACGCAGGTTGTTGAGCGTGAGCACCTGGTTGACTTCCGACAGGCCCATTTCCCACGGAACACCGGCATATTTGATCGAGGTCTGCGGGCTTGCGCCCGTACCGCCGTCATACCCGGAAATCAGGATCACGTCGGCTTTTGCCTTGGCAACGCCAGCGGCAATCGTGCCGACACCCGAACGCGACACCAGTTTGACGCAGACGCGGCAACGCGGGTTGATCTGTTTGAGGTCATAGATCAGCTGTGCCAGATCTTCGATCGAGTAGATGTCATGGTGCGGCGGCGGCGAAATCAGGGTCACACCCGGCGTTGCATGACGCAACTGGGCGATTTCCACCGTGACCTTGAAGCCCGGCAGCTGACCACCTTCACCCGGTTTTGCTCCCTGGGCGACCTTGATCTGGATTTCTTCGCAGTTGTTCAGATATTCGGCGGTGACACCGAAACGACCTGATGCAACCTGCTTGATCGAGGAACGCGCATTGTCACCGTTCGCACGCGGACGGAAACGTTCACGCGATTCACCACCTTCACCGGAGTTCGATTTCGCACCGATGCGGTTCATGGCAATCGCCAGGGCTTCGTGGGCCTCGGTCGACAGCGCGCCATGGGACATGCCCGGCGTGACAAAGCGTTTGCGGATTTCGGTGATGCTTTCGACCTGATCCTGACGCACGGCTTTGCGGTCAGAACGGAAATCAAGCAGATCACGCAAATGCAGCGGTTCACGCGAGCGCAGACCATCCGAGAACTTCTTGAACGAATGGTAGCTGCCAGAGGTCACAGCCGACTGAAGCGTATGGATCAGCGGACCGGTCCAGACATGACGTTCGCCACTGCGGCGGTATTTATAAAGACCACCCACCGGCAGAACCACAACATTGCCGTTAAAGGCTTCTTTGTGCTGGGCGATGGTGCGGCGCTGAATGCCCTGAAGGCCGATCCCCGAAATGCGCGACGGCATGCCCGGGAAGAATTCGGCGACGAGCGAACGCGACAGGCCGATACTTTCGAAGTTATAACCACCCCGATACGAACTGATGATCGAGATGCCCATTTTCGACATGATCTTGAGCAAACCGGCATCAATCGCCGCCTTGAAACGCTGCATGACTTCGGCGGTGCTGTTCACATTCGGGAACAGGCCACGTGCATAACGATCAAGCAAGCCTTCCTGTGCGAGATAGGCGTTTACCGTGGTCGCGCCAACACCGATCAGAACGGCGAAGTAATGCACATCCATGCATTCGGCTGAGCGAATGTTGAGCGAAATATAGGTGCGCAACGAGGTCTTCACGAGGTGGCTGTGAACACCACCGGTCGCAAGGATCATCGGGATTGCGGCACGGGTTTCAGAGATGCCTTCGTCGGTCAGGATGATGTGCAGGGCACCGCCACGCACAGCTTCCTCGGCTTCGCGCTGAATGCGCGAGATCGCTTCGCGCAGCGCCAACTTGCCACCATTGATGTCAAAGGTGGTATCGATTTCGACCGCACTGCTGCCCATATAGCCGCGCATTGCGTCATATTCGGCATTGGTCAGAACCGGGCTTTCGAGCTGCAGCAGATCACACTGGCTTTCATCCTCGTCAAGGATGTTGCCAAGGTTGCCCAGACGGGTTTTCAGGCTCATGACGCGCGCTTCACGAAGGGAATCGATCGGCGGGTTGGTCACCTGCGAGAAGTTCTGACGGAAGAAGTGATGCAGGCCGCGATACCGATCCGACAAGATCGCAAGCGGGGTGTCATCACCCATCGAGCCAATAGCTTCCTTGCCGTCCTCACCCATCGGATGAAGGATCAGTTCAAGGTCTTCGTGGGTCAGCCCCATCGATTTCTGCAAACGCAGCAGACGTTCTTTTTCAAGATATGCCGGTTCGGTGCGTTCCGGTGAAATCAGGTCATCGAGCACTTTGGTACGACCGACCCATTTCGACCAGTCACGACGTGCGGCGAGCTTGTCTTTGAGCTCGGCATCATGAAGCAGTTGACCTTCTTCAAGGTTGACCGCAATCATCTGACCCGGGCCGAGGCGGCCTTTTTCAATGCAGGCTTCTTCGTCGATATGAACCATACCGGCTTCGGAACCTGCAATCAGAAGACCATTGCCGGTAACAGCATAACGCAGCGGACGCAGACCATTACGGTCGGTCCCACCCATCAGCCATTTGCCACCATAGGCCGCAAGAGCGGCCGGGCCGTCCCACGGTTCCATCACGGCGTTGCAATAGGCATAGAGGTTCTTATAGCTGTCAGGCGTAGAGGCCTTTTTCGACCAGGCTTCCGGCACCATCATGGTTTTGACCATCGGCAGGTCGCGACCGGCACGGACCATCAGCTCAAACACGGCATCCAGCGCCGCCGAGTCAGACGAGCCCGGCTGGATCACCGGCTTGAGGTCATCAATGCTGTCGGCATAGGCATCATGTGCCATGCGTGCTTCGTGGCTTTTCATCCAGTTGACGTTACCGCGCAGCGTGTTGATCTCGCCGTTATGGGCCAGAACACGGAACGGCTGTGCCAACGGCCAGCTCGGGAAGGTGTTGGTCGAATAGCGCTGGTGATAAACGCAGAAGTTCGAGATGAAGCGTTCGTCGCGCAGATCCGGATAGAAGGTATCAACGTCTTCGGCAAGGAACATGCCCTTGTAGATCACCGAACGGCACGACATCGAGCAGATATAGAAATCCTTGATCGCCTCGGAAAGCACGGCCTTCTCGATGCGACGACGGATGGCATAAAGATCAATCTCGAATTTTTCTTCGCTGACATCTTCGCGCACACCAATCAGGACCTGCTCGATTTCCGGGCGGGTCTGGTTGGCTTTTTCACCGATGACCGACACATCGACCGGCACCTGACGCCAGCCGAGAATGCCGTAACCCTGCTTGAGGATTTCGGTTTCGACAATCGCACGGCAACGTTCCTGTGCGGCCATATCGATACGCGGCAGGAAGACCTGACCAACAGCGATCAGGCTGTCCGGGGCTTCCTGGTTGATGACTTTAAGGTACGCCTTGAAGAAATCCTGCGGGATCTGAAGGTGAATGCCTGCGCCGTCACCGGTCTTGCCATCGGCATCAACAGCACCACGGTGCCAGATGGCCTTAAGCGCCTCGATCCCGGCTTCAACAACTTCACGGCGCGGTTTGCCGTCAATGGCACCGACCAGACCCACACCACAGTTGGCGTGCTCTTCTGCCGGATCATACATCCCGCTGGCTTCAAGATGAGCCGCGTTCTTTTCAAAACGGGCGATATCACTTGCGCCCTTGCTGTGAACGATCTTGTTCATAACTCTCTCTCCTAATGCGGCAGCGGGATTAAGCGGCAGCTTCTTTGCGCGCCAGCAAATATTCGTCAATCCGGTCAGCCGCATCACGGCCATCACGAATTGCCCAGACCACAAGCGATGCCCCACGGGCGATATCACCCGCAGCAAACACGCCATCCAGATTGGTCATCATGGTGCGGAAGTCGATTTTGACCGTGCCCCAGCGCGATACACCGAGTTCCGGTGCGTCAAACAGGGTCGGCAGGTCTTCCGGCTCGAAACCAAGGGCCAGAATGACCATGTCGGCATCCATGGTGTAGCTTGAGCCTTCGATGATTTCCGGGCTCTGACGACCACCGGCATCCGGAGCACCAAGGCGCATCTTGACCGCACGTACACCGGTTACCTTGTCATCGCCAACAAACGCTTCGGGGTTGGTCAGCCAGACGAATTCAACACCTTCTTCCTCGGCATTGGCGACTTCGCGCTGCGAACCCGGCATGTTGGCACGGTCACGACGATAGAGACATTTGACCGATTTCGCCCCCTGACGGATGGCGGTACGGACACAGTCCATGGCGGTATCACCACCACCAATGACCACAACGTTCTTGTCCTTGGCATTAAGGGTTCCGTCTTCGTAGGCAGGAACCTTGTCGCCAAGACCATGACGGTTGGACGTGGTCAGATATTCAAGAGCCGGATAAACATTTTCCAGACCGGCACCGGGCAGTTTCAGGTCGCGGGCCTTGTAGACGCCGGTCGCGATCAGAACGCTGTCGTGTTTCTTGCGCAGGTCTTCAAGGGTTGCATCGCGGCCAACTTCGAATTCGGTGTGCATGATAACGCCACCTTCTTCGAGAAGCTTCACGCGGCGTTCAACCACGTCTTTTTCAAGTTTGAAGCCCGGAATACCATAAACCAGAAGCCCGCCCATGCGGTCATAACGGTCATAGATATGGACTTCATATCCTTTGAGGCGCAGCTGTTCTGCTGCGGCCATGCCGCCCGGACCACCGCCGATGATGCCCACCGACATACCGTTTTCCTTGGTCGGTTTCGGCGGCTTCACCCAGCCATTCGCAAAGGCGGTATCGGTGATGTATTTTTCGACAGAGCCGATGGTCACAGCGCCATGAGTCGATTGTTCGATCACGCAGTTGCCTTCACACAGGCGGTCCTGCGGGCAAATGCGCCCCGTAACTTCCGGCATGTTGTTGGTTGCAGCCGAGATGGCATAAGCCTCTTCCATGCGACCTTCGGTGGTCAGGCGCAGCCAATCGGGGATGTTGTTATAAAGCGGGCAATGTGCCTGGCAGAACGGAACACCGCACTGCGAACAGCGCGCTGACTGGTCTGCAGCACTTTGGTCCTCAAACGGCTCATAAATCTCGTTGAAATCCGTGCGGCGCTCTGACGCCTCTCTTTTGTGCGGATATTTTTGTTCGAGATGAACAAACTTCAGCATCTTTTCTGTCATGACGGCCCTCTGGAAGGGTTTTATGTTGCGGGTTTTGCTCTGTATACGTGTCGAAAAGGCAAGAATCCAGTACAAAATCGCATTTAGGTCAATAAAACTGACTTAAATATCCCGATAAATTTTCCGGTTTTTCAAGATGACCCCACCAAAATCGCTATAAGATTATTTCAATAGTACCATAATGGTACTATTTATGCGTTTCGCCAAAATGGGCTAAACTGCTATAAGCGATCAGTTTTTGCAGCGAACAGGCACAGAGGCCGGCGTGACCCTACAGCACATTATTCTTCTGGCGATCGTTCAGGGGATCACCGAATTTCTTCCGATCAGCTCATCTGGCCATCTGGTTCTGGCCCCTGCCATCACCGGCAGTGCGGATCAGGGTTTATTGGTAGACGTTGCGGTGCATGTCGGCACTTTGGCCGCTGTTTTGATCTATTTTTGGCGTGATGTGTTTGCCATGCTTGCCGGATTCGTCCGGCTGTTTACCGGGCGAATCAACGCTGGTGCCCGCCTGGCCATCCATATCGTGCTGGCGACCATCCCGGTGATCGCTGTTGGATTCTATTTCAAGGTGTCCGGGATTGAAGAACAGCTGCGCTCTGTCGAAATCATCGCCTGGACGACGCTTGGCTTTGGGGTGTTGCTGTGGATTGCTGACAAGGTCGGCATGACGATCAACCGTCTTGAACATATGCGTTGGGGCGGTGCGTTGTTCATTGGCTTGGCCCAGGTCCTTGCGCTTGTACCCGGCACCAGTCGTTCGGGCATCACCATGACCGCAGCACGTTTCATGGGCTATGAGCGCTCGGACGCAGCACAGTTTTCGATGCTGATGTCGATCCCGGTAATTTTGGGTGCCGGATTGCTGGCAGGGATTGACCTGCAGCAGGCTGGCGATATCAACCTGACCGAGGACGTTCTGCTGGCAGCTGGCTTGTCGTTTATCACCGCCTTGATCGCCATTGCCCTTCTGATGAGCTGGTTGAAACGATCCAGCTTCACGCCGTTTGCGATCTATCGCATTTTGCTGGGCGGCGGGCTTCTGGTCTGGATTTATGTTTACGGTAGCACGCCCCTGCCCTTCATCGGTTAGGCCACACCCCCGACCATCCCCATTGTGATCCATAAACGAAGTGCCTGACATGTATCTGCGCCCCCTTGATCCGGTAACCGACGGCCCGGACCTGCACGTGATTTTTGGTGATGATGATTGTTGCCTTTGGCTGCCTGAGCCAGCCTTTCCCGATGTTGCAGCGACCATTGCAAAGCTGAAAAGCTGGAACGAGGGGTTTGAGGCAACCTCGTGGGTTGTGTGTGAAGTACCCGATGGACCCGCCCTTGGCCGTATTGCCCTTTATAATGCCGGGCACGACAAGGATATCTGGGAAGCAGCCTGCATGATCACACCGGCCGCGCGTGGACAGAACTATGCCGCACGCGGATTGGCAGCAGCAATCGATGATCTGTTTGCCACCACGTCAGCCCGCCGGGTCTTTGCCGATATCGACCCGGACAATCACGCATCGCAAAAGACGTTTGAAAAGCTGGGCTTTACCCGCGAGGGCATTTTACGCGGTGAATGGGAAACCCATATCGGCATCCGCGATTCGGTAATTTACGGATTGCTGCGCAGCGATCCGCGGCCCGATACCGATGGAAAACCGGAACTGCTTGACCGACGCCGTTAAAAGGCGCTGAGCAGTTCCGTGGTTTTAGGATCAAGGAAACCGGCAACCGTCGCATCGGTTTCAAGCTGCAAGGCGCGGTGCATATCTGATGTCGCAACCGAATTCAGCACACGCTTCATGGCGCGCACCGAAAGTTCGGGCAAATTGGCAAGATCGTTGGCGACTGTGCTTGCCTCTGCCATCAGATCGGCATCATCGACCACGCGCCAGGCAACACCGACTTCATGCAATTCCGCAGCATCATAGCGTTTGCCAAAGAACAGCATTTCACGCGCCTTGTTCAGACCGACAAGGGCGGGCAACAAGGCGGTCACCGCACCGGTGACAAACAGATTAAGCGACACTTCCGGGAAAAAGGCACGCGCCGAGCGCCCCCAGATCGGAAAGTCGCAATTGATCGCCCATTCAAATCCGCCACCAACAGCCCAGCCATTGATTGCGCCCACTACCGGTTTGGGACCCAGCGTGATGGCATGGGTGGCGCGCTGAATGGCGTTTACAAGGTCACGTGCCTCGCCCTCGGTTTCCGGGTGGACATGTTCGCGGCGGTCATCACCTGCACAGAATGCCTTGCCCGCACCGGTGAAAATGATCACCCGTGTTTCAGGGTCTGTATTGGCATCTTCGAACGCACGCGCAACATCATCAATCAGGCCACGGTTCATGGCATTCAGACTATCGGGGCGGTTCAGGGTGATGGTCCGAACGCCGTTCTCACCCAATTTGCTCAGAACAGTTTCATAGGTCATCTGGCTCATTCGTAGCTCCTGATCACGCGTTTGGTTTTGCCTTCTGTTACCGGGAAGGACCCGGCAGGCAGGATGGTCACCCGGGCAGTCGCGCCCAGCACCTTTTTGATTTCTTTTTCCACGGTTGCCGCCAGACCATCGGGAATATCCCCATTTTGGTCCTTGGCCATTTCGACCGATACGGGCAACACGTCATAAGGGGGTGGCTGGTCAAGCGGGATGCGGTAATCGCCAGACAGCTCGGCGAACTGGCCGATGACTGCCGCCACCATGCTGGGAAACAGATTAAGCCCGCGCACCACGACCATATCGTCTGACCGCCCGACCACCCGGAAGCGGAAACCGGTACAACCGCAGACGCATGGTTCGGTTTCATCAATCGCGATGATGTCACCGGACCGGAAGCGCACCAGTGGCTGACAATCGCGGATCAGATGGGTCAGAACCAGTTCGCCCTTCGCCCCGGCGCGCAATTCAAGTGGCGCGCCGGTGTCGGGATCAATCAGTTCGGGATAAAGAACATCGGACGCCAGAAAATGCAGGCGTGTGTCATGCGGGCATTGCGCCGCGAAATTGGAAAAGACATCGGACACGCCATAATTGGCATTGCGCGGTTCCATGCCCCAGACCGAGCGCAGTCGGTCGCGAAATGCCGGATCATCGAGCCCCGGCTCCCCGCCAAACAGGCCAAGTTCAAGACCAAGGTCACGCGGCTTGAGGCCGGGGAATTTTTCGGCAATCACGCGTTCCAGTACCGCCGGATAGGACGGCGTGCAGGAAATGGCGGTAATGCCGACTTCCTGAATGGTGCGCACCAGAAGTTCCGTGCCGCCAACCCCGAACGGCACGACCAGTGCGCCGGTTTCCTCAAGCGTCATGTGATCGGTCAGACCACCCATCCACATCTGATAATTCAGGCAATGCACGACAGTGTGGCCCGGTGTCAGGCCAGCCGTGCGATGGCTGCGCCCGCCGACGATCTGGGTGATTTTGGTATCCCGGTCGGACAGGGCAAGGTTCATCGCCTGCCCGGTGGTGCCCGATGTCCGATGCAGGCGCACGGCCTTGTCCCGGCCAGATGCCAGATAATTGCCAAACGGGGGATGATCGGCCTGTGACACGCGCAGCTGCGATTTGTCCGACAGCGGCAGCTCGGCAAGGTCGCGGATATCCTTGGGCGGTGCCTTGCCCTGCCACAGGTCGCGGTAGAGTGCGGAGTTTTGCGCAACATAATCGGCCTGGCTTGCCCAGGACGATTGAATGTGGGGTATCAGTTGATCGATGGGTGTTTTGTCCGCGTCGCGCACGACAGTCATGGTTCAAGCCCCCGTTGCCACAGCAGACTGAGGGTATCAATGACCGCATCCCGCCCCTGTGAAATGGTTACGAGTGTTGGATCCCCGATCAACAGCAACCCGGACAGATACTGATCGGTCATTCCCCCCAGCGCATAAGCGCGCCGCATCAGTTCTTCATGGCTGATGTCATTTTGTTTGCCGTCTTTTGCCAGTCGGTGCTCGATCCGCGAGACCACAGTGGTGATCCATTCGCGGTTCAGCTTCTGGAAGGCGTCCTGTGCTTCCGGGAAGCTTTCGATATTGTGCACCAGGCATTTCATCAGGCCGGGGTTCTGTTCAAACAACATGAAATAGGCCGCCGTGGTCGCACGGATGGACGCATCCGGATTGGCATCGGCCACCGCCAGCATGGCTTGTTGCACAAACCCGACAAAACCAAGGGTCAGGTCACTGACCAGAATGTGACGGTCGGGAAAGTAGATATAGAACGTGCCATGGGCGACCTTGGCCGCCTTGCAGATCGCGGACACTTTAAGATCAAACAGGCTTTCCCGATCAAGCAACTGGCAGGCGGCAACGCAGATTTCAGCACGCGTGCGTTCGCCTCGGCGCTGCCCCTGCGCAGCTTGGCGCAAAGCAACGGCATAGCTGAAGCTTTCGGGTCGATTGAAGTCAAAATCAGCTGCCGTTGAGGTCATATGCCGGGCCTGCCTTATTGATCATTTTATGAACATGACATCAATTTCATATTTTAGATCGCGCACAAGGTCAAGTCACCGCGAGGTTTTTCAAGGCGGGAAATTGCATTTCAAGTTTTGAACGGGGATCAGTCCTGCCAGATGGGGCCGCCGGACAGAACGATTTGCGCACGTGCCGGATCTTCGGGGGCATAGTCCGAATCCTCGACAAAGCGCATCAGAAAGGGTTCGTGCGACAGCAGAAATTCAAGGGCCCCAAGCTGCACTTCGTTTGACCCGATCCCGGCTTTGAGGTCATCCAACCCCATGCCGGTTTGCGCGATCAATCCCTGCAGCAATTCTTCATCGCTGGCGATATGAGCAATAGCGCGAATGGCCAGTGTTTCCGCTGCGTCCTTGTTCATGGTTTTGAATGCCTGCCTGAATGCGTTTTTATTTGAACCATTGGGCCTTGGACATGGCGCGCCAGATGACAAGACCGGCAACCACAATGACGCCTGCGGCAATCCCGCCAAGGCTATTGCCCGCCATCAGTACCAAGCCCCAGAAGCCAACCGTGCCAAAGCCGATTGCCAGACTAAGAAAGGCGGATTTGGTCAGGGTGTCCTGATTTTTCTGCGCCATTTCGGCGCGCTTGATTTCATCAACGATCTCATACCAGGCCAGTTGCTGCCAACGGGAATATTTCAGCCCCTTGCTTGGCCCTTTGCGCAGGAATTCATCAAGCTGCTTGACGATATTGGCCGCGCGTTCTTCGGGGGCAACATATTTGCCAATCCGTTCTTTCTTGCGCGGACCTTCGTCTTCTTCATCAGGTAGGGGCATGGGGGCCTGGCATGTGGTTGCGGCGAAGTGTCATGGATAGGCGACATCTGCTTTACATCCGGTAAACATCACCCTGTCTTGCGTTTCTGCCAGTGTCGCAGGAAAGCCTTTTCAATTTCGACCAGGACAAAGACGCTAGGCCCGATATCCGCGCCCACAGAATCAATCTGAACTGCGATGCAATCGAAGAATTAGTGCTGTAACATCATCCTTTGGCTTTAGCCTTGGATACTGCACGCAATTGATATCTTTCTCTTCAATTTTACGCAAATCCTCGTACAACTTCTCCAATCCAAACCTCAGAGCCGCTGAGAACAAAGACTTATCATCGTAAACTCCAAACGTATCACACAACCTATAGAAACCGTCTGAAGCAAGCATGACCGATCCAAGAGACTGAAGAGGTATCCGCTTTGTTCGTAATTTATCGGCAGATTCCGGGTCGACACTGATGATGCTATAACCGCCTTCTGAGTTCATCAGGGATCTATGCCTTCTTAAAACTGGCAGTATTTTCTGTCTAATCTCATCAAAATTGGCAGAGCTAGAAGCAAGACGTCTCACCTCGTCAATAACGAGGTTATCCAGCTTTTCCAGCCTAGTACCTTTGCCGAGTACTCGCATACCGTCAGATTTGTTGATGTGTATTTTACAATCCCCGACAACAGCTGCCTCTAAATACCCATTCTTCAAACGTGTAATTGCAAGACTCGCGGATGGGAGCTCATAGGGCTTTAGGCCAACCGGCAAATTCCTATCTTTAAAATCCTCATACACGGCCGAGAGAGCTTTTTTGACAATCTTTTTAAGTGACCAAGCACGATTGCTTGCCCAGCGTTCCAGCTCTCGATTAAGCAAGGAAACAAACCAGCTAGCGTCGCTACCTTGCTCAACGAGCATATTCCCGCCCAGACCAGTTGCACCATCTAAAACCCACGCCACATTTTCCACACCACCTAGAATATCTTCATTTACCTTCGACCATGGCTTGGATATCGAATCAGTGACACTCAGAAACATTCTCTCACGGAACCTCAAATCCAGCCTTCGCCGGACAACAAAATCGTTAAGTTAAAACAAGGGTGCAAAATAGTCATTTTGCTTGTTTCTCGATATCAGGCAGCTCGATCAACGCTGCTACTGCCCCTTCTGCACGACCGAATTCCGCATGAGAAACTATTGCAACAATAGAAATTATTATTGCAATAAGAACCATGAAAGCTGCACGACTCAAGTTGTCGATCCCGTGCACAATGAACGAAAATGCAGCAAATGAAAAAACCATAGCCGCCGTCAAAAACAAAATAACAACAATAGATTCTGAAACATTTATGTTCGCAGAAACGCTCACGCCAGAAACGACTAGCCCAATGACGCCAGCAAAAAAACCTACCGCTTCAATACTGGTCATTTTTGCTTTTTCAACATCACTCATAAATTTCTCAGAAATACTTTTGATGTTACCTTCAGCTTCACTGAGTTTTTTCGATATTTCGAATATTGCCTGTTGGTGTTTGATAGCGATTTTGACTGCTTGGTAATCCTGATACCGAATGAAATAGTCCTTCCCGCTTGAAGGTTCCAGATCAATCGCCTTTTCAATCGCCTTTTTCGCTTCTATGAAGTCACCGTTGAGCGAAAACAACCGGGCTTGCGTCGAGTAGAACTTTGGATAATCAGGGGTAAGCTTAAGTGCCTTAGCCAACCTTTCCAGCGCCTTTTCCAGCACACTTTCGCTGTTATGCGGTTTATCAAAGTCTTCCAAAAGTTGAGCCGCAGTTGCCGCATACGAATGCAGAACACCCGCATTATCAGAGATTTTGTCACAAGCTCTCTCTGCTGCAGACAAAGCTGCATGAAGATTTTCCGGCCCAAGCTGACTCAAAACCATAGACAACAAATGGTCATACGTCGGAAAATTCTTGAATTCGTGCTCATGCGTCAGAAGCGCGTTACGAGCTTTATTAATATGCTTATATCTACGAAGATATGTCACATACACGAAGAAAGCCGTATATCTAACCTTCTCATCTAAGGTATTGTTCTGGAATATTTTTTCCAAATGATCGCCACACACACCGAAGCACTGCTCTCCAGGCAACTTCGCGACCAAATCAGTAATAATGAGTTCGTAATTACGACTGCTCTCTTCCTCCAAAAGCGCGCAAAAATCACTGAACCTCTTGACTAGTAGACTTTTATCATCGTTCTCACATAAGTCTTTAGCAATCTCATTAACGTCAACAGTCATATCTTCAGTCATTGAGATCACCTCCAAAAAATAGTCTTCAATATTCCTTAGACTATAAAATACCCGTTCTGTCAGATTTCGCTTTTCAAGAGCCACACACCTCAAAATCTGCTCTTTCTCGCAGGCATTGGCCTTCTTCATGAAGCAAGGGTGTTAACACCATATGTGTTCTCGGTAGATGTGTCATGGATAGGCGACATCTGCTTTACATCCGGTAAACATCACCCTGTCTTGCGTTTCTGCCAGTGTCGCAGGAAAGCCTTTTCAATTTCGACCAGCACAAAGACGCTGAACCCGACCCCGACAGCTATAACCCAGCCAAGTGGCGGGATCGCGACGCTTTCAAACAGATACTGCATCGGCGGCGCATAGGTGTAGATCAACTGAAAAACCACAACCAGTGCGGCGGCAATCAGTACCGCCCGACTGCCAAAAAGACCCTTTCTGGTAAGGGCCGATGCGGTCAGGAAACGCGCATTGAAAAGATAGAACAACTCGAACATCACAAGCGTATTGACCGCCACCGTGCGGGAAACTTCCAGATCAGCACCCCGGTTCTGGAACCAGACAAAGACACCGAACGTCCCGGCCACTAGAATGAGCGAAACAAAAATCGTCCGCCAGATCAGAAATTCTGACAGCAGCGGCGCGTCCCGTCGGCGTGGTTGACGCTTCATGACGTTATCTTCCGCCGGTTCAAACGCAAGAGCGAGTGCGAGCGTCACCGCCGTGATCATATTGACCCACAGAATTTGCGGCGCGGTGATCGGCAGCAACTGCCCCAGAGCCAGCGCCATGACAATGGTCAGGGCCTCCCCGCCGCTGCTGGGCAGGATGAACAGGATCGATTTGACCAGATTGTCATAGACCGTGCGGCCTTCCTCCACCGCCGCAGCAATCGAGGCAAAATTGTCATCGACCAGCACCATCTCGGCGGCTTCCTTGGCGGCTTCGTTGCCCTTCTGGCCCATGGCAACGCCGACATCGGCACGCTTGAGTGCGGGGGCATCATTGACCCCGTCGCCGGTCATCGCGACAACATGACCTTCGGCCTGCAGGGCCTTGACCAGACGCAGTTTATGTTCGGGGCTGGTGCGGGCAAAAACGTGGGATTTTTGCGCCACATCCCGCAGGGCAGTGTCATCAAGCCCGTCAAGCTCGTGACCGCTGACCACGCGTTCGCCGTCGCCAAGACCGAGTTGCCGGGCAATCGCCGCGGCCGTTATCGCATGGTCGCCGGTGATCATTTTGACCGCAATGCCAGCAGCACGACATTTGGCAACCGCGGCGACGGCTTCATCGCGGGGCGGATCGACCAACCCGTAAAGCCCGATCAACACCAGATCCTGTTTGACGTCATCAAAGACCAGTTGGTGATGGCCGTTATGGGTGGGGCGAAATGCCAGTGCCAGAACCCGCTGACCATTTTCGGCCATTTCCTGCATCCGGGCTTCCCAATAGGGACGATCAAGGACCTCCTGAAATTCCGGCCCGCCCTGAGTGCTGCACATGCCAAGAATACGTTCGGGCGCGCCTTTGACATAGATGAAGCCATGACCTTCGGCATGATGATGCAAGGTCGCCATGAAGCGATGTTCGGATTCAAACGGGATGACATCGTGGCGCGGCAAGGTGCGGTTTTCGGCACTTGGTTCGAGTTCCGCCTTCATGGCAAGCGCCACCAGCGCGCCTTCGGTCGGATCACCATCAACCGACCATTGGCCGTCCGTTTCATGCAGACCGGCATCACTGCACAGCAACGCGCCGCGCGCCATTTCGGTCAATCCCGGATGATCATCCAGCGTGACTGGTTTGCCATCCAGCTCAAAACCGCCTTCCGGGCGATATCCTGTGCCGGTAACAGCATAAAGGTGCTTGCCGGTGGCAAGCGACTGCACGGTCATTTCATTGCGGGTCAGCGTCCCGGTCTTGTCCGAACAAATCACACTGACCGATCCCAGCGCCTCGACCACGGGCAGACGGCGAATGATTGCACGCCGTGACGCCATACGCTGCACGCCGGTAGCAAGCGCAATGGTCATGATGGCGGGCAGGCCTTCGGGGATGGCCGCCACGGCCAGTGCGACCGCGCCAACGAACATGTCGGCCGCCGCCCTGCCATGCACCCAGACGCCAATGACAAAGGTGACAAAGGCAACCGCCATAATCGCCGCACTCAGCTTGCGCCCGAAGGTCGACATTTGCCGCAAAAGCGGTGTGGTGAGTGTCGTGACTTCGGACAGCAGCGCACTGATACGTCCGATTTCGGTTTTGGCGCCCGTGGCAACAACCACGCCACAGCCCTGCCCATGAGTAACCATGGTGCCGGAATAGGCCATGGAAAAACGATCCCCCAGTGCTGCGTCCTCTGCCACCGGGGAAACCGCCTTGTCGACGGGGACAGATTCGCCGGTCAGGATGGCTTCCTGAATTTGCAGGCCCTTGACCCGGATCAGGCGCAGGTCGGCAGGCACCTTGTCGCCCGATTGCAGATGGACGATGTCGCCGGGTACCACATCCTCGGCGGGGATTTCGGTTTTGCGTCCGCCGCGTTCGACGATGGCGGCCAGCGACAGCATATTGCGGATCGCCTCAAGCGCGCTTTCTGCCCGGCCTTCCTGAACAAATCCGATGATGGCATTGATCACCACCACCGCCAGAATAACGGAAGTATCCACCCAATGCGCCAAAGCCGCCGTGACCACAGCCGCCAGCAGCAGGACATAAATCAGCACATTGTTGAACTGGCCAAGAAACCGGATCAGCGGCCCGCGTCGGCGCGGCGGTTCCAGCCGGTTGGCACCATATTGCGCCAGACGTTCTAATGCTTCATGCGCATCAAGTCCTTGCGCGCTTGTTTGGAAGTTATCCAGAGATTGCTGGGCAGGCAAAGCGTGCCATACCGGGTCTTTTTGCTCCGGGTTCTTTGAAATCCTGGCGGGTTTGGCGGCGACGTTGTTCATGGCAATGCTGACCTGTTGGTGGCGTTTTCAGCACATCACAAATCATGCCGCACCGCAACATTACTTGCAAGAAGTCATAAACCAATCATCAGGTTACAACAAACACGGTGGCGGCAATCACACCAATGGCAATCAGATGGATCATCATCGTTCTCCTGCATTCATGAAGTGAGAAACATCCACGGCAAACCGGCGCATGGAAGCTTGCAGGATGAAAAACAAAGCAGGGGATATGATGACGGGAATTCGGCAATTTGGTGCCGGGACCCAAAAAGTGGTCCATCAACTGATGCGCTGGTGCGGGCGGCCGGACTTGAACCGGCAAAGCCTTAGGGCTGACGGATTTTAAGTCCGCTGCGTTTACCAATTTCGCCACGCCCGCGACGCGCGTTGGAACCGGCCAAAGCCGATGAAAAGCGTTCTAGCGCGGCTTGGTTTTTGACGCAACATTCTATTGGCCCGGATGGCAACCTTTGCGGCCCAGACATCAATGGGGCAGAACTGCCCGTCTTTCTCCACATTCCCTGCATTTTCCTTTGTCAGGTTAGGGCCAGGTCACATTAGTTTGGTTTAAATGGTTGACCGGATTTGTGCGGATACGCGGAGCAAAGCAGCAGGAAGATACTTATCTTTCAATGCTTTGCGACAAAGTAGCCCGTGCAAATCCGGTTAATCCGAAGGACAGACGTTATGTTTGCGAACTCCTGCGTCAAATCCCTTGGCCGGGATGCCGACCCGCTCTACGGGCTTTTCCTCGGGTTTCACAAACATAACGTCTGCCATTCAAATCAAACTAATGAGGCCTGACCCTAATCACTGACCAGAACAGAGATGTTTAACGTCAGATGCACAAGCCCTTTCAAACCGCCGTGATTGCCACGGTCTGTCTGGCGGCCATTACGTATGTCCTGCGCCGCGAGACAAACCAGCCGCCCATCATACCGCAGGCCCTTGCCCGCGATGATGTCGCGCGGCCCGATGCCCCGGTTTTGCGCAATGAAACAACCACCCGCATGGAAAACCAGCGTCGGCATATGAACCGGCTTTATGACAAGATGGATGAAGACCTTTATGACAGCAGGCTCGCCCCGCTTCTGTCCGAAAGCTTCCTTGCCCCGCCGCAACAGGCCACCGAACATCTGCAATTTGGTTCCGGCACACCAACAGCAAGCGAAATTCTGGCCGGTCGCAGCGCGTTGTCATCGCTGGCGCGCAGGATTGATTTTGACAGTGCAGCGGGCACCTTCCCCACACAGTCACGTAGTGCGCGCAGCCCGATCAGCATCTGGCTTGCGGGCAATCATGCCGAACTTGAAAACCGCATCACCGGATCGGGGTATGATCCGGGTTTGAGTGGCGATACGCTATCAATTGATAGCGGCGTTGATTACCTGATTGATGACGGGCTTGTCATTGGCATGGGGGTTGGCTGGGGCAGCACGGTTGGTGAATCAAGCACCCGCCAGTTGCGCTACCGCGAAAACAACCTGGCGCTTTCGCCCTATTTCGTATCACGGGTGACCGACTGGTTTAACCTGCGCGGCAGCATCAGCCTTGGCCAAAGCACCATCAACCAATCCCCGATTGGTGTTGTTCCCGATGATCTGCGCTATGCCGAGACACTTGAAAGTACGAGCATTGCCAACAGCATCGGCTTTGGCACCAGTTATGAATTTGGCGCCTTACCCCTTAGCATCCAGCTTGATGGCGACATGATCACGGCGCGCGAAGTTGTCGATGCCGCGCGCGCCACCAATGGCGGGCTTGTGCCCGGAAGCATTGCCACCACGCAGCTTTTTGATGCCTCTGTCGAGGCCCGCTATCGCCTTGCGCTGGGTCACCACGAAATCATTCCGTTTGCAGGCCAAGACGAAACCATCTCGTTGCTTAATCAGAATTACGGGCGCAGCGGATCGACGCGATATTATGCCGGAACCGACTATGCCTATGATCCGTTGAATTTTGATCTCAGCCTTCAGGGCTTTCGCGATGTTGCCACGGGAGCCGAGGACATTACCGGTATTCGATCAGAGTTCTCCCTGATCCATGACGTTGCGCGATCCTCGATGACGCTTGAACCGTTTGTCAGCATCGAAAGTACTAATCTATATCTCGACACCGGGGGTGGCATTAGCCAGCAATGGGGCCGTTATCCTGCCAGTGTCCGTTTCGAGCTGCGGCGAAAACTGACCTATGAAGTGGCGCACGGGAATTATACCGGCCTTCTGTCCATAGACGTGCCGTTCTAATCGGCCCCGGCACCATGTCGCGCAAAAAGCGATGGCAATTGGTTGGCGAGATCATCTTGCTATTGGCGATAGCGGTGCTGACAGGTAGGGTGCAAAACAATTGAGAATTACCCCGCATTTCATCAGGCCCACGCCATGACCCAACAAGATCAAGTTGCCGTAGACGATGCCCAAGACACGGACCTGACGCCGCCGGTTTTTGACCAGGCTTTCCAGAAGCAGTTCATCAACCTGTTGCTGTGGCGGCGCGATGTCCGGCGTTTTCGCACTGACCCGATCCCGCAAGACGATATCGACGACCTGATCAAGGAAGCCTGCCTTGCGCCGTCCGTCGGCAATTGTCAGCCATGGCGCTTTGTGAAGGTCAATGATCCGAAACGTCGCAAACTGATCCGCGACAGTTTCGAGCGGGCCAATGACGAGGCGCTTAATGACTATCACGGCGAACGCGCCAAGCTCTATGCATCGCTGAAGCTTCAGGGCATGGATCAGGCCCCGGTACAACTGGCCGTCTTTGCCGACGAGGAAACCGAAGCAGGCATGGGGCTGGGTCGCAAAACCATGCCCGAGATGCTGGATTATTCGGCCGTCGCGGCAGTCCAGTTGCTTTGGCTGGCCGCGCGCGTCAAGGGCATTGGCGTTGGCTGGGTTTCGATCCTTGAACCGGATGTTGTGGGCAAAACGCTTGATGTGCCCGACCACTGGCGCCTGATTGCCTATCTGTGCATTGGCTATCCGGAACAGGATCACGTCGTGCCCGAACTGGTGCGCGAAGGCTGGCAGGATCGCATTGATCCCGATGCCCTGACACTTGAACGATAGGAAGACCAAATGTCCGGTGCGGAAAGCGAACAGAACACGTCCGAACAGCCGCCGAAAAAGAAGGGGCCATCAAGCGGGGTCTATTTCAAGATTTTCGGCTATATCCTGACCGCGGGTTGGATCGGGTTCGTGCTGGCAGCATCGGGTGGGGAATCGAGCCACCCGCTTTTTGACTATATCTTTATCGTGCCGCTGGCAGGCTGGATCATCGGCATGCTGGTTGCGCGCTTCATCGCCAAGAAGTCAGAGACCAATCCGTCCTGATCGCGCGCACCTCAACCAACGAAAAAAGGCGCCGTTGATCGGCGCCTTTTTTATTTGTAGTCGTTGTCATTGCGGTTGCGCGTGCGCTCATCGCGGTAGCGGTCATCATCGGAAAAACCGCCCATGGTCATGATCCCGATCCCCAGACTGATGCTGCCAAAGGTCACAAACAGACCGAAAAACAGCAGGAAGATGAAGATCGGCGCATCGCGCGACGACATGGCAAGCGTGTAGATCCCGCCAATATCGAAAAACAGAACCAGTGCGCCGAACACCAGCGCGCCAAATCCGCCATAGGCGGTGTGTTCAATCATGAACTTCACGATGGAGCGCGCTTCGCGGGCGGCCAGACTGTTGCGCGCATCATCGTGCGGATCGTGGTTTTGCTCGGTCATGTTGTCTTCCCGTCAAAAGGTCAGAACAATTCTAGACACGGCGCACGATGATTGCGTTGACCAAACGCAATCCACTATTGGCAGGACATGCTTGATCAAACAGCGCCGGTATCTTCGATGACATCCTTGCCGCCTTCGATGATGGCAAGGCGGATGCGATCAGATGCCTGATTGACGTCATCGTGGCTTTCGCCACGCACGACCAATGTGGTGCCAAGTTTGCCTTCGCGCAGGAACGGATAGGACCCGATATCGGTTTCCGGGAAGTCACCCTGAATTTCCGCCAGTACCTTGGCAATCGTGCCTTCGGGGATATAACCACCGACCGAGCGTGATACCATCGGCTTGCCACCGATCAGCTGATGTTTGATGCCCTGGAACATCGCCTGCATGATCATGGGTACGCCAGCCATGACATAGACATTTTCCATGCGGAAACCCGGTGCCTTGGAAATCGGATTTTGGATCAGTTCCGCCCCGACCGGAATACGCGCCATGCGCAAACGCGCCTCATTAAGGTCTTCGGGGTTTTCGTAGTGGCTTTTAAGCAAGGCGTGGGCGTCGGCATTAAGCTCAATCTCAACGCCAAACGCCTTGGCAACGCATTCGGACGTGATGTCATCATGGGTCGGGCCAATCCCGCCGGTGGTAAAGACGTAATCAAACGCCGCCCGGCATTCGTTAACCGTGGCAATGATGGTGTCTTCGATATCCGGAATGACGCGGGTTTCGGCCAATCGAACGCCAAGCTTGTTCAGTTCCTCTGCCAGATAGGGCAGATTCTTGTCATGGGTGCGGCCAGACAGGATTTCATTGCCGATAATAATCAGACAGGCACGGACCGGATCAGACATCATATCCCCACAACTTCATTCAAATTCTTATGCCCAAGCCATACGCTGCAAACGCGCCAGTGGCTCACAGGAAATCGCGCAGCATCGCCACAAGCGGCACATCGGCCGGCGGCATCGGGTAATCCCCCAGACGTACCGGGCGTACCCATTTGACCTGCTGACCTTCCATCGGGGTGATTTCACCCTTCCAGACGCGACACAGATAAAGCGGCATCATCAGATGGAAGTCATCATAGGTGAACGACGCAAAGGTAAACGGGGCCAGGCAGCTTTCGGTGATATCAATGCCGAGCTCTTCTTTCAGCTCACGCACCAGCGCCATTTCAGGCGTTTCACCCGCCTCGACCTTGCCACCAGGAAACTCCCAGAGGCCTGCCATGGATTTGCCTTCAGGCCGCTGGGCGATCAGCACGCGATGATCGATATCGACCAATGCCACCGCACTGACGAACACGGTTTTTTCCGGGGTTTTGCCCTGGCGCAGGTCAACCGACATGCAGCCTTTATCTGGTTGTTGTATTGTCATGGCACTGTTTTATCGCGCCATTAAACCTTCGCCAAGTGCAGAAAGCACGCTGACATCACACTTCGATATCGTCGGGCGGCAATCCTTGCAAAAAGCGATCATACGCGGCCTCAAAGCCTGCTTCGAGATCGCGGGTATAGCCTTCCGAGTCAAACAGCGGGCAGGTCTTGATCTGTTCTTGCAACTTCTGCTTCAACGCGATGGTTTTTTCAGGATGCAAAGCCAGATCAAGGGCAATGGCCTCATATTCGGCCTCATCCTTGGCAATAAGCTCCGGCAAGTTTGCCGCAGTCAGGATACTAGCCGCCACACGAGCAGCAAATTGCTCACCGGGCAGGGTTACAAGCGGCAGGCCGGCCCACAACGCATCACTCGCGGTCGTGTGGGCGTTGACGTTAAAGGTATCAAGGAACAGGTCCGCGTGCTTATGGCGTGCGAGATGTTCTGCCTCAGGCAAGTGACCTGCGAAAACAAGCCGGTTTGGATCAATGCCGCGTGCCTTTGTTTCCTCGCGAAGGTTTATCACCGCATCGTCATTGCCCTGGAACAGCCAAAGGACTGAACCTTCAACCTTATCCAACAAGCGCATCCATATATCAAATTCACGCGGTGAAATCTTGTAGCAGGCATTAAACGAGCAGAACACGAAACCATCCTCGGGCAGGCCAAGTTCCGTGCGGGTTTGTGTATTTTCCGGATATACCCTTCCACCGTCATTTGGCTGGTAACAATGCGGCATGTAGATGATTTTTTCGGCGTAGGCATCTCTCTGCGCATCGGGAATCACGGTGTGATCGGCAACAAGATAATCAATACAATTCGTTCCCAAAGTTCCCGGATAGCCAACATAATTCACTTGGAGTGGTGCCATTCGATGCGCAAACAGCCGCGGGCGGGCAAATTGGGTATAGCCCTTGAGATCGATCGCAATATCAATGCCCTGTGCACGCGCGTGTCGGACAATCTCATCATCCGAGGCACTCTGCACATCCCAATTCTTATCGACCATTTTCTGAAGCTTGCTGCGTCGCCAACCCTCGGTGATATTGCCGTAACTATAAGCGTGAATTTCAAACCGGTCTTTGTCATGCAACGCCAACAGTCCCATCATTAGAGAAAGAGTCGCATGATTATGAAAATCGGCCGAAAAGTAGCCGATTTTAAGCTTTTTCGGGCGAGAAGCTGGACGCTGGAACGTTGGCGGCTGGTTTTTAACGACATAGTCCAGTGACCGGATTTCCGATCGCTTGCGCTGCGCGAGTGGATCATCTTCGAAATGCAGCATCGAAAATGGCGAAATTGAATTTCCTGGTCGTCCCAATGGCTTGGTGATGCGCAATTCAGGCGGCAATGGCGACCAATCACAGATTTGCGCCCGCACATAGAGATATTCGCCAAGGGCAGACATATCATCCGGCTTGAGCTGTACGGCTTTTTCAAATGCCTGCTTTGCGGCGGCATGCTTCCTTCTGCGATAGAAGATGATGGCAAGATTATTATAAGCGCCGCTTAGGTCTGGTTGTTTCTGGATGGCGCGAACACAGAACGGCTCAGCCTCATCAAGACGGCGCAAAGAAATCAGAATACCCGCGATGCTGTTGAGTAAACCACCGTTTTCCGGATCAAGATAGCTGGCATTTTGAAAGGCTTTGAGTGCGAGTTCCAACCTGTTCTGGGCATAAAACAAGGTCGCAAGATTAACCCATGCCACACCGAAATTTTTATCAATTTCAATTGCTTTGCGCAGATATCTCTCTGCTTCAACTGGCTGGTTATCCTGGAAACAGGCCGTCCCCAGAAGGTTCCAGACCGGGGCGTTATCGGGCAACTTTTCGACAATCTGCTGAGCAAGGGCAATGCCGTTTGCGAGTTCACCCCGTTCAATCAATTTTCGGGCCGTTGTGTAGTCGTCCTGAACCTCATCAGCGTCGGCAGATACAGATGAGCGCAGCTTCTCTAGCATAGCCTGTGCACGTGTGTTTTTTGGGAAGTCCTGAAGAAACAACTCGTACAGTTTTATGGCTTCGCCGGTCTGGCCGTTGGCTTCCAGTTTTTTCGCACGTCTGGACACCTGATTGAATGAAGACACCTTACCCAACTTTTTCCTCTCACAATATGGCGGTGAGTCTAGTGGGGTGGAACTTAAGGAGCAATAAACGTTGCTGTCATCCTGCCCGTCGATGTGAATTTACCCGAAAACAAGCCCTTAAAGCACGAACACAAGACGCATATCTTTGCAACAGAGGATTTGTAAACGGATCGGCTGACGGTAACGTAACAAGCAACAGTGCTTTTAACCCCCAATTCGGAACCCGGATGCTTTCCAGAAAATTCTTGAACGTCACTTCAAATTCACTGATCGCAATAGTGATGCTCGCCGGCTGCGACAAGCTGGCGGCTTACAACCATTGGCAAGCTGGCGATTTAAAACCTGACGTCGCAGCACTTTCCTATGGCCCGGATGATCGACAGGTTCTGGATCTTTACCTGCCAGAGCAATCCATGCAGCCGGCCCCACTTCTGGTCTGGTTTTACGGTGGTTCTTGGGATTCCGGAGATCGCGCCAAATATGCCTTTGTCGCCAAACGCTTCAACGAGCTTGGTTATGCCGTTGCGATCCACGATTACCGACTGGTGCCGGATGTGCATTTCCCAGCCTTTATCGAGGATGGGGCGTCGGCGGTTGCCTATGTAAAACAGTATGCTGCGCAACATCCCGAGCAGATCAAAGATGGCCCCATCATGCTGGCTGGTCATTCTGCCGGGGCGTACAACGCCGTTCAGATGGTTTCTGATCCGGTCTATTTGAAGGCGGTTGACCTTGATCGCAGCGCCATCGCCGGGATTATTGGCCTTTCGGGGCCGTATGATTTTTATCCCTATGATGTTGCAGCGACCCAAAACGCATTTGGCGATACACCCGCCAGTGAAAGCCAGCCGGTCGAGATGGATCTGGCGCATATGCCGCCCCTGTTGCTGGTGACCGGCACGCGTGATCACACCGTTTATCCAAGAAATTCGCGCCGACTGGCGGAGCTGGCACCAAAG
This sequence comes from Thalassospira sp. HF15, assembly GCF_011806525.1. Taxonomy (GTDB): domain Bacteria; phylum Pseudomonadota; class Alphaproteobacteria; order Rhodospirillales; family Thalassospiraceae; genus Thalassospira. The sequence continues at coordinate 435,429 of NZ_JAAVKI010000003.1, forward strand.
GCGGAGCTTGTTGAAATCCCGGACACCGGGCATGCCGGAACGCTGATTGCGCTTGGCTTCTATCTGACAACCGATGAACAGGTTTTGGCACCGGTCAAACAGTTCGTCAGAGAACATCTTCCAACAGGGAAGCAATAAAAAAGCGCGCGTCCCGAAGGAGGCGCGCTTTTCTTAATTTCATCGGCTTTTGATCAGCTCAGCTGGCCATGGCAATGCTTGTATTTCTTGCCAGATCCGCACGGGCAGGCCTGGTTACGGGCAACACGACCCCAGGTCGACGGATCGTTGGGGTCAACATTGCTTGATGCCTGACGCGACTGAACCGTTGCACTGTCAGCGCCCTGCTCGGCTGCTTCAAGTTCATCACGGTTTTCGTGCATTTCCTGCTGCGGACGCCGTGCCTCAAGGTCTTCGGGGCGCGGGGTCGACTGCAGTTCGACATGCGACAGCATCTGGGTCACGCGTTCGCGCAAGCCCACAAGCATGGCTTCAAACATGTTAAACGCTTCGCGCTTGAACTCGTTGAGCGGGTCACGCTGACCATAGGCGCGCAGGCCAATGCCCTGACGCAGGTGATCAAGTGCCAGAAGATGTTCTTTCCACGACTGATCAAGCAGCTGCAGAACAAGGCTTTTTTCAACCTGGCGCATGATATCCGCACCATAGTTGGCAACCTTGGCCGCCATTTTCGCATCAGACGCCTTTTCAAGGCGTTCGCGCATGACTTCCTGATCAATGCCTTCTTCCTTGACCCAATCAGAAATCGGCAGATCAAGCCCCAGAAGGCGGGTGACTTCTTCGTGCAAGCTGGTGACTTCCCACTGCTCCGGATAGACCTTGGCCGGGCAGTATTTGTCGACCATATCTTCGATGACTTCGGCGCGCATGTCGGCGACGTCATCGGCGACATTTTTGGCCTGCATCAGATCGCGGCGCTGTTCATAAACGACCTTACGCTGGTCATTCATGACATCATCAAACTTCAGGACGTTCTTACGAATATCGAAGTTCCGTGCCTCGACCTTTTGCTGGGCTTTTTCCAGCGCCTTGTTGATCCATGGATGGTAAATTGCTTCACCTTCCTCCAGACCAAGTTTCTGGAGCATGCCGTCCATGCGCTCAGACCCGAAAATACGCATCAGGTCATCTTCAAGCGACAGATAGAATTTCGATCCGCCCGGGTCACCCTGACGACCTGAACGACCACGAAGCTGGTTATCCACACGACGTGATTCATGGCGTTCGGTACCGATCACAAACAGACCGCCAGCCGCCAGAACCTTTTCCTGATCGGCTTTGACCTCTGCCTTGATCTTTTCGATCGCGGCTTCGCGTTTGGCTTCGTCGGTGACGTTGGCCAGTTCGTGTTCAACGCGCATTTCAACGTTGCCGCCAAGTTTGATGTCGGTACCACGACCGGCCATGTTGGTTGCAATCGTGATCGCGCCCGGCGCACCGGCCTGTGCCACGATCAGGGCTTCGCGTTCGTGCTGCTTGGCGTTGAGAACTTCGTGCGGGACTTTCTTCTTTTTCAGAAGGTCGGACAGGATTTCCGATTTTTCGATCGAGACCGTCCCGACAAGGGCCGGCTGACCGCGTTTGTGGCAATCTTCGAGCTGCTCGGAGATCGCGATCCACTTTTCTTTGGCGGTCCGGTAGATCTCGTCATCGGCATCGATACGGGCAATCGGGCGATGGGTCGGGATTTCGACAACCTGAAGGTTGTAGATTTCCTCGAATTCCTCGGCCTCGGTCATTGCCGTACCGGTCATGCCGGCAAGGGTCGGATACAGACGGAAATAGTTCTGGAAGGTGATGGATGCCAGAGTCTGGTTTTCGTTCTGGATCTTTACCTTTTCCTTTGCCTCAAGCGCCTGATGCAGGCCATCGGAATAGCGGCGGCCTTCCATCATACGACCGGTAAATTCATCAATGATGACGACCTTGTCGTCCTTGACGATATAGTCGGTGTCTTTCTGGAACAGCTTGTGCGCACGCAGCGCCTGATTGACGTGATGGACAAGATGAACGTTGGCAACGTCATAAAGCGTGCCTTCGGTCAGGATTTCCATTTCCATCAGAAGCTGTTCGGCGTGTTCGGTCCCCTCTTCGGTCAGGGTAACCGCGCGCGCCTTTTCGTCCTTTTCATAGTCTTCTTCGACCAGTTTCGGGATCAGCGCATCAATCGCGCGATAGAGCTCCGAACTGTCTTCGGCCGGGCCGGAAATGATCAGCGGGGTACGGGCTTCGTCAATCAGGATCGAGTCGACCTCATCAACGATGGCAAAGTTGAATGGGCGCTGCACCATGTCTTCGAGACGGAACTTCATGTTATCGCGCAGATAATCAAAGCCGAGCTCGTTATTGGTCGCGTAGGTAATGTCGCAGGCATAAGCTTCGCGGCGCTGGTCATCTGTCATGCCATGCATGATCACACCGACCGTCAGACCCAGGAAACCGTAAACCTCGCCCATCCATTCGGCGTCGCGGCTTGCCAGATAGTCGTTGACCGTGACCACGTGAACGCCCTTGCCTTCAAGCGCGTTCAGATAGACCGGAAGGGTTGAAACAAGGGTTTTACCCTCACCGGTTTTCATTTCGGCAATTTTGCCAGAGGTCAGGACCATGCCACCCAAAAGCTGCACATCATAATGACGTTCGCCGCGCACACGTTTGGACGCCTCGCGGATGGTGGCAAAGGTATCAGGAAGGATGTCAGTCAGAGTCTCGCCATTCTTGAGACGGTCGCGCAGCCAATCGGTACGGGCGCGCAATTCATCATCAGAAAGCTTTTCGACTTCGGGTTCCAGGGCATTGATTTGCTCGACCGTGGCCCGCAGGGCTTTGACTTCACGATCGTTAGCTGAACCGAAAATTTTCCGGGCAATAGCGCCGAGCATTAATACGTTCCTGAACAAATAAATTAAGACACAATGAGCACCGGCAGAAAGCGGAGCCCGATCACAGATAGAACCCTGCCTGCCATCTGTCAACGGAACGAACCAATATCGGGAATGAAGAGCGGGAAATTACCGTTTATCGCACCGGATTGCCGCCAAATCCGTGCATCTTCACATTGTCGTTTAACTGTGTTGATCCATTCTTGCTTGAGAAATACGAAGAATGGTCGTATTATTTTCACCATAGTTTTGCACCCTAACAGAGCATGTAGCTCGTTTTGGCACGCGGGAAAGTCCCGAAGACGCTGCCAAATCAAGTCCTCAGGAGGAGGATTATGGTCGATTTCTCAGCACTTAATCCGTTTCGACAGGGCCAGTCTGCCCTGCAAGATGCGCGTCAGCCTCTTGGCAAAACCAATCCGGATGCCAACGACACTGCCGCGCAGTCCCGTCCTGATGGGCGTACCCGCATTGATCCGGTCGCGTTGTCTGATGATGCGCTTGCCGCACATAATGACAGCCAGAAGCTTGCCCCCGCGACGGGCAAATCACTTTCCTCCGAGCCACTTAGTACTGACGCGCTGTTCGAGCGCGCGCTTGATGCGTCGCTTGAACTGATCCGGGGCAGTGTCGAGGAAATGTTCGCACTGTCAGGCATGTCAGAAGAAGACGCGATTGCCGCGACCGACGCCATGTTCAATGGCATTCGCGATGCCGCCAGCGGCCAGGACCAGTTCGAGTTTTCCTTTGATCAGGCCATCGCCAGCCACAGCAAAACCGCCATTTCCTATGCCGGTGCCAATGGTTCGGCGGTTGGTGTATCCGAGTCCGCGATGATGGCGGTTCAGTCACTTGATATCAGCATCAATAATGATACCGGCGAATTCTCGTTTAACTACCAGGCCGCCAAGGTTGAAGTTGTCCGCACCGAGGCCGTTGCAATTGGCAACAGCATGGGGGCGGCCCTTGGCGCACTTGGCAATGTCATGGATGGACTGGGCGGCGGTTCGCTGGTTGACGTGCTTGGCAACCCGGCCAGTGCCGAGAATGGCGGGCTTCTGTTTGATATCAACGACAACGGAGTCGCCGAGTTTATCCGTGAACTGATGAATGCAACTGTCGGATCTGACGAGACCGCGAACGAAGGCGAAGATGGCGCGACGGCAGGTGCCGCGCAGACCAATGGTCAGGCGATTGCCGCCGAACGTATGGCCGCACTGAACGCCCAGATCACCGAACAGTTCATGGAACAGGCAACCCTTATTGTCCGCAGCATCAATCAGCCCGCACCGGATGCCGGTGAAGGCAGCGGTCCGCTGCAATTGACCGTTGATATGATGATGCCGATGGGCCGCTTTGGTCAGGATGACGGCAATGCCACCTTCACCTTCCCGAATGGTGAAACCGTGCCTGTCATTGACCCGACACAGGAACAGGATGTTCTGATTTAACTGCGACGGGATGTCCTGACCGGCATCCCGCAGCCCTTCAGGAAGGAGGCGCTGAATTATGTTTGACCCGAACATGGTCACCTCACAGCAAACCGCCAATGCGGGCATGGATGCCTATGTTGGTGCACATGCAGCAGCCAAGACTGCTGCCGAAAACGTTGCCGCTCCGCAAATAAATACGGAGCAGATGAGCAAGGTCCAACGCGCAATTGCAGATCAGGTTGATCTGAGCGCGAAAGCCAACGAAAAGCTTGAAGAAGAAACTGAGCAGCCATTTGCCCATTTGCCGGTTTTTGAAGTGCAAACCAACGCGCTTGATGTCCTGAGCGCTGTCAAACCAGCCATTCAGGATGCACAGGGCCGAATGAACAATGATGCCTTCATCATTCTGTCGATGATGGGAGTTCCGCCCGAAAAAGCACGTCAGATGGCATCTGATATGGCGGATGGTCCACTCGGCGATGTTGCGATCAGCGGTGTTGACGGCGTACCTGACAGCATTTCGGTGGAATCACTCGTATCAGGGATTGCGTCGGGCGACATAAGGGCCGATGCCGGTTCCCTGCAGATGATATCCCAAGCCGTCAATATTGACCTCACCCAGATTCAGGGGCGCTCTTCGGGCCGGATGGATGGCGCTATTTCCGTGTCCGAAATCAAGGCCAAGATTGAATTTGTCAGCATCGAAATCCGGCGGATTTACCAGCAGGATCCGCTTATTCTTGACCTTGATGGCAATGGCATTGATGTCACCGATGTTGCCAACGGCACCCAATTCGATATTGATGGCGATGGCGACCAAGATCAAACCGCCTGGGTCAGTGGCGGGGATGCGTTGCTTGCGCTTGATCGTAATGGGGATGGCAAAATCAACGACGGCACCGAATTGTTTGGCGACCAGAACGGCGCAAAAGACGGCTTTGCCGAACTGGCCAAGTATGACGACAACCAAGATGGCGTGATTGACGAGAACGATGCCGTGTTCAGTTCGCTTGTTTTGCTGCGCGCAGATGGAAGCCAGACTGATCTGGCAAGCGAAGGGATCAAATCGATTTCGCTGACCATGATCACACCGTTGGACGAACGCCTTGTTGGCGGTGATCTGGTGGCCAAATCCGGCTTTACCCGTGCCGATGGTTCGCAAGGGATGGTCGGTGAAGTGTTGTTTGACGTTGAGGCCTGAACCCCACGCGAACACCACCGCCCGAAGCATCAAAATTTCACGTAATTGTCGCCAAGTCCTCACCACCCTTGGCGGGTGATACCCGGATGCGCCCAAAAGCGGGCGTACAGGACGGCATCACAACATGCAGACAAGCAAATTTAGGTTCTTCACATTTTGGACAGATTGCTTTGTCAAAAGGTGCGTCATCCACGGCGAAGCCTTGTGCAGGCACCACTTATGTGTTTTACCCGTGGACAGAGGCACCGGGCACAAGCCCGTCTGAAATTAAAGTCTGGAGAAACTATGCTGCGCAAATCCCTTCTTGCCGCGTCCCTGGCAACCGTCATTTTTGCATCCCCTGCCATGGCGCAGGACGCTGCACCGGCAGAAGATCCGGTGCTGGCGACGGTCAATGGTGAGGAAATCCTTGAGTCCGAAGTCCGCGCAACCCAGCAGGGCCTGCCGCAACAGTATCGCCAGCTTCCGTTTGAAATGCTCAAGGCCGATCTTCTGACCCGCGAAATCAACCAGCGCCTGCTGATGAATGCCGGCAGCGAAGCCGGTCTGGCCGATGACGCAGAAGTCAAAGAACAGATCGCCGCCCTTGAACGCCGCCTGATCGCAGAAACCTATCTTGATCGTGCGCTGAATGACGCGATCACCGATGAGGCAATCCAGGCAAAATACGACGAATTCGTCGCTACCAACGAGCCGGAGCCGCAGGTTCACGCCCGTCACATCCTGCTTGAAAGCGAAGAAGACGCAAAGGCCGTCATCGCCGAACTGGACGATGGTGCTGACTTTGTCGAACTCGCCAAGGAAAAATCTACTGGCCCGTCCGGCCCGAATGGTGGTGATCTTGGCTTCTTTAACCGTGCAGACATGGTCGCACCGTTTGCCGAGGCAGCCTTTGCGATGGATGCAGGCACCTATTCCAGCGAGCCGGTTCAGACCCAGTTCGGCTGGCACGTGATCAAGGTCGAAGAGAAAAAAGAAGGCACCCAGCCGTCGCTTGACGAAGTTCGTCAGCAGTTGGTGGCTGAAATCAGCCGTGATGCCTTCACCGCACTTGTTGAAGAGCTGCGTGCCGATGCCGATATCGTCAACAATGTCGAGATCGAAGCTGAAAAAGCAGCAGAAGAAGCTGCCAAGGAAGCACCGGCTGAATAATTCGGATAACAGGGCGATCAACCTGCTCTAAGTCTTTCCAACATCATCAAACGGGGTGCAGCCATTGGCTTCGCCCCGTTTTTTGTAGATCATTTTTGATCTTGCAGATGCATTCTGGCGCTTGCTTTTCGTCACCGTTGCGGCAGGATGGGCCTACTTCTCCAATAAAGGAAACTGCACAGATGGTTGCGACTGCCATTTCCCCGCTTGCCCCTGCGGCATTCCCCGATCTTCCGGCTGTTGCCGGTGTCAAACTGCACACCGCAACTCTTGGCATTCGCTATAAGGGGCGCCCGGATGTTCTGTTGGCAGAACTTGAACCCGGCACCCAGGTTGCTGGCGTCTTTACGACATCGACCACCGCATCGGCTGCGGTGCGCTGGGGACGCGAAGCGCTTAAAGGTGGTACCGCACGTGCATTTTTCGTAAATGCAGGCAACTCGGTCGCCTTTACCGGCAAGGCTGGCGAGAAGTTCGTCGCTGACAAGGTCGAAACAGCCGCCAAGGCGCTTGGCTGTGACAAGACTGAAATCTTTACGGCTTCGACCGGTGTGATTGGCGAACCGACGACGGCAAACCGCATTACAGATGCCATGGAAGACATCCTTGCCAATGACGCAAGCTGGTTGGATGCCGCCAAGGCAATCATGACCACCGATACCTTCCCCAAGGGGGCCTCGGCCACCGCCACCATCAATGGCACCGAAGTGACCATTGCAGGCTTTGCCAAGGGATCGGGCATGATTGAGCCGAACATGGCGACCATGCTGGGCTTTGTCTTTACCGATGCAGCCTTGCCGCACTCTGTTCTGCAGGCACTGCTGGCTGATTGCAACAATCGCAGCTTCAATGCCATCACCGTCGATAGCGATACCTCGACGTCTGACACCGTTCTTCTGGCGGCGACCGGCAAGGCGGGCAATGATACCATTTCGGACGTCAATGATCCGGCATTGGCCGGTTTCAAAACGGCACTTGAGGATGTCTTGCGTGATCTGGCCCATCAGATTGTGCGTGACGGCGAAGGTGCAACCAAGTTCATCACCGTCAATGTCACCGGTGCGGTGAGTGAAAAAGAAGCCAAGATTGCCGCCAAGGCCATTGCCAACTCCCCGCTGGTGAAAACTGCCATCGCCGGTGAAGACGCCAACTGGGGTCGTATTGTCATGGCGGTTGGCAAATGCGGCGTGACGGCAGACCCGAACAAGCTGACCATTTCAATCGGCGGCATCGCGCTGGCCAAGAATGGCGAACGGGTCGAGGATTACGACGAAGCCCCGGTCGAAGCCCACATCAAGGGCCAGTATATCGACATTGATGCCGATCTTGGCTTTGGCGATGGTACGGCCACTGTCTGGACCTGCGATCTGACCCATGGCTATATCTCGATCAATGCGGATTATCGCAGCTAGGCACCCAATCGCCGCGAACAATCAAAAACGCCGCCTTCGATAAGGGCGGCGTTTTGCGTTTCACGTAAATGCCGGGCAAAGACTATTTCTTGCCGGGAATATAACCGTTCAGGATCAGGCCGACATTCGCACCTTCAAGTTCGGCATTGCTGAGGTCCGTCGCCCCAAAGGCCACACCGGCAATATTGGCCTTGGTCAGATTGGTGCCGTTCATCTGCGCTTCGTCAAAGACCGAGTTGCGCAAGTCTGCCTGTTCGAAATTTACATCCGTCAGATCTGCCCGCCAGACAGTTCCGGTTTTCGCGCCCTTCTTGTCGCGCTGCTCGATCCCGCCGAATTGAACACCCTGAAAAATCCCCTCAGAGCAATCGGAATTGGCCATACGAACGCCATCCATAACTGCGCCATTCATGCGGACCTTATGCATGTCGGCTTCGCGCATGGAACACATGGCAAGAATGGTATCGACAAACAACGCCCCGCGCAGAATGCATTTGTCAAACACGGCCCCGGACAAATCCATGCCCGAAAAGTCCATCCCCGACAGATCACGCCCGGCGGCAATCATCGGCATGCCGGTTTTACCACCTGTGGAAAGCCATTCGCTATGGCCATTGACCAAATCACGGATGTCATCATTAAGCGGCGCAGTTGGCGCCCCGCCACCGATGGAATGGGATGTATTGGCCTGCGTCAGGTCAACATCCTTCATGTCGACATTGCGCAGGTTCGCCCCGCTCAGATCTGCGCCAACCAGTTCGCATCCGGCAAGCTTGGCCCCCTTGAGATTGGCATTGCGCAGCTTCGCCCCGTTAAGGATACAGCCGGTCAAATCTGCACCTTCGAGGTTAACAGCAAACATGTTGGCGTCGCTCATATCGGTATGGGCAAGACGCGACCCGGACATATTGGCGCCGGCCATGTTTGATCCCCACATCATCGCGCCTTCAAGATCGGCATTGGACATGTCGGTTGCTTTTTTGACCGTCCGTTCCTGCGCACCTTCGACCACCACCATGATGCCTGCACGCAAATCAATGCCGCTGAGATTGGCATTGCGCAAACTGGTGCGTGCCATGTTGGCACCGCGCAGGTCGGCGCGCTCGAATGTTGATCCTTCAAGATCGGCTTCAACAAAGTTGGCGCCAAACAGGTCACAGAAATCAAAGCATACCTCGCGCGCGGATGCCTGAATAAAATTTGCCCCCGGAAGCACGGCTTCTTTCAGGCTGATCTTGTTCATCTTGATGCGGGAAAGATTACAGTTGCGCTTTTGCATGCGCACGCCGCCCGGCTTTTGATTGAGATAAAGTTGATGCTTCTTGATTGAATCAATCAATTCAGAACGCGACGACATACAGAAGGAAACCCCAAGATTCTAAATTAGATTTTTATTATTCTGATTTATAGAATGCAGTTGTTCGTCTGCAACGCAACATGTTTAAGACATTGCGCCTTATCGAGACCGTTTTGGTCCGTAGAAAGTAGGGGAAAACTATCCGGATGCTTAGTAAGCAGTCTTACGGCAGGGTCGGATTTTAGACCTTTCCGGGGATAGTGCCGGTCAGAATCGAGCCGACATTGGTGCCCTCAAGATCAACGTCGTTCAGGTCCGTTTCGCCAAAGGCGACACCTGAAATATTGGCCTTGTAAAGCTTCGCCGCTTTCATCTGCGGCTCATCAAATACCGAGTTCCGCAGATCGGCATACGAAAAATCTGTTGATTGCAAATCTGCGCGCCAGACTTCGCCTGTTTTCTGTCCCTTGGCGTCTCGCTGTTCAACACCACCAAACTTGACCCCCTGCAATACGGCCTTGCTGCAGTTGGCAAAGGACATCCTGACACCATTCATGATCGAACCGCTTAGACGTGCGCGGGTCAAATCCGCGTTGCGCATTGATGCCATTACGAGAATGGTATCAACCAGCAAAACACCCCGCAGGATGCAATCATCAAAGCAGGCTGCCGACAGATCAAAACCGGTAAGATCAAGCTCTGTCAGATCACGCCCTGTGACATCCAGCCTTGCCCCCGATGCGCCGCCACTTGTCAGCCATTCGGTATGGGCGTTGAGAAGAATACGGATGTCTTCAGGCAACGGGGTTGCTGACTTGCTGCCAATCGAGTTTGAGGTATTGGCCTGCGACAGATCGACATTGGACAAATCAACATTGCGCAGATTTGCACCGGACAAATCCGTTCCAAGCAAAAGCGTGTCCCTGAGCTTTGCCCCCTTGAGGTTCGCATTCTTGAGCTTTGCGCCTGTAAGGTTGCACCCTGACAAATCAGCACCCGCAAGATTTACGGCAAACATGTTGGCATCACTGAGATCGGCATCGGCAAGCCTGGCACCGGACATGTTGCTTTCTGCCAGATTGGCGCCAGACATAATCGACCCCTGAAGGTCGGCATTCGCAAGATCGGTAATACGCTTGACCTGTTTTTCGCGCCCGGCATCGACGATTACCATTACACCGGATCGAAGGTCGGCACCTTTCAGATTGGCGTGACGCAATTTTGCGCGCGCCATATTCGCGCCGCGCAGATCGGCGCGCATGAAGCTTGACCCTTCAAGGTCAGCCTCGACAAAGTTTGTGCCAAACAAGTCACAGAAATCGAATTTTACGTCGCGGATTGCGGCCTGAATGAAATTGGCACCGGGAAGCACGGCATCTTCGAGACTGATTTTGCTCATTTTGATTCGCGAGAGATTGCCATTGCGCAAATGCAATCGCTTTCCACCAGGCTGCTTCATCACATAGAGCTGATGCTTCTTGATGGCATCAACCAGTTCCGTTCGCGTTGTCATATAGTGGATCGTACTCCCGGCCGATCAGGAACGGCTTGTATTCACGAAGATTTTGAAATCATTAAAATTGTAGGCATGGTTTGCACCGCACAGTCTGACAAATTATGACAATCACACCAGAAATAACGACGACATGGGTATATCAACACACAGTCGCTATACGATTGTATGGTTTCCTGTTGTGCATTTTGGATCTGACACCCGATCATTCCACTCAGGACGGCAAAAACATCGGAAAGGTGTTACGCTGTCTTGGTCGAGTCGTTCAAATCGGCGGTTCGTGATCTTTCGATCTTGCAGGGCACTTCGGCTGCCCCCATCTGAACAGTGTTTCGAAAAGTATCGGTTCCAATGCACCACATTCTTTTTGTCGATGATGATTCCAATATTCTGAACGGGTTGCGCCGACGCCTGCGCAGTGCCCGCCCGGCGTGGAACCTGCATTTTGCCAATAGTGGATCTGAGGCCATCGACCTTGCCGAGAACAAGGATTTCGACGTCATTGTTTCAGATATCCAGATGCCCGGCATGGATGGCGTCACCTTGCTTGAAACCTTACAGAAAACCCATCCTGACGCAGTTCGGATCATTCTGACCGGCCATGCGGATAATGCGTCCTATCTGCGCACCATTGGCCCGGCCCATCAGTTCCTGAGCAAGCCGTGCGATCATGAGACCCTGATCGAAAGCATTGAAAATGCCCTTGGCCTGCGGCAGTTGTTGTGCAGCCCCGAACTTCGAACCCTTGTCGCAGGATCAAAAAGCCTGGCATCGCCGCCTGACACCTATATGCGCCTCGAAACGGCCTTTTCTGATCCCAATTACTCGCTTGATACCATCAGCAAAATCGTCGAATCCGATATCGCGCTGACGACAGAAGTTCTGAAACTGACCAATTCTTCCTATTTCGCCGTGACCCAGAACGTTTCATCGGTCGCGCATGCCGTGCGCATGCTGGGAATGGAAACGCTTAAGGCTCTTGCCCTGTTTGTCGGGCTTTATCGCGGATTTGATGGCCCGGCCAGTCAGGCGGCAAACCTCAAACGCCTGTGCCACCGATCCCAGCAAATCGGTGTCACAGCCGCCCTGATTTCAGAATATGAACGGCTGCCACGCGAAATTTGTCATGCAGTCCCATCCATCGGGATGCTCAGCCACATTGGCAGCCTGATCCTTTACACCAATCGGGCGGATGAAATGCAGGCGGTTGTTGAACGGGTCGAAAAAGAAGGCATTTCGATTGATCAGGCCGAGAACGAACAGTTTGGTGCCGGACATGCCGAAATCGGCGCTTACCTGTTGGGGTTATGGGGTTTTCCGGCGCCCGTCATTCAGGCCGTTGCCTATCACCACCGCCCGATGGATTTGGCGCATCAGGAAATGACAGCGTTAACCGCAATCTATGTTGCGCAACATCTGACCCGCGAGATTGCGGATCGGGATGCGGGACTGAATGTGGATAGCAGCATTGATACCGACTACTTGTCGAGTATCGGCAAGGATGGCCATCTCGAAGAGTGGGCCAACATTGCCGCCGTTGTTTCAGACAAATATCGCGAACTGACCAACAGCTGATCACACGCATCCATTTGCCCCGTCAGTAAAAAAAGCGGCAAAAGGGTCACTACCCTCCACATATGCGGACTATCAAAGATCCTTTGCAGGCCCCATGTATCAACCATGGAGCACACGCATGAGGTGAAAATGAGCGTCATCCTTTTTGTCGATGATGACAAAAACATTCTGGACGGTTTGCGCCGCCGGTTACGCTCGGTCCGGTCCGGCTGGGAGTTGCATTTCGCGCATGACGCGGAAAGCGCCCTGGCGGAGGCTGCCGAAGTGGAACCCGACGTGGTCGTTTCCGACATGCGCATGCCCGGAACCGATGGTGCTGCGCTTTTGACTATCATGCAGGAAAGACACCCGCATAGCGCGCGGATCATTCTGTCAGGCTTCGCCGAGGAAGAAGCCATTCTGCGCACCGTTGGTCCGGCGCATCAGTATCTGGCCAAACCATGCGATGATCAGTTGCTGATCGAGACGATCGAAAATGCCCTTGATCTGCGCAATCTTCTGACCAATCCGGAATTGCGTGGACTTGTTGGCGGGATCGACGCGCTTGCCTCCCCGCCGACGACCTACACCAACCTTGTCAAAGCCTTGGAAAACCCGCTGGTCAGTAACGAACAGCTGACAGCCATCGTTGCGTCCGACATTGCGCTAACAGCCGAAATTTTGAAGCTGACCAATTCAGCCTATTTCGCGATCAGTCAGAAAATCACATCAATCTCACAAGCCATCCGCATGATCGGTGTCGATACGCTTAAGGCACTGGCATTGTTTATCGGCCTGTTTCGCAGTTTTGATGGCCCCAAACCGGCGGTAACGCGGATGATGCAACTGTGCCGGCGCAGTCAGCAACTTGGCGTTATTGCAACCCTGATCGCAGAACAGGAAAAACTTCCCAAAGAAGTGGTTAGTGTCATGGCAGCGATTGGCATGCTGAGCCACACCGGCAGTTTGATCCTTTATGCCTATCGCGCCGATGAAATGGCCGAGGTCGTCAAACGGGTCGAAGCCGAAGACATTCCGATTTACGTCGCCGAGCGCGATCAGTTTGGCGCAGCACACCCGGAAATCGGTGCGTACCTTTTGGGTCTTTGGGGCTTTCCGAGTGCGATGGTGCAGACCGTTGCCTATCACCACCGCCCGCAAGACACGCCGCATACGGAAATGAATGCGCTGGCGACCATTTATATTGCGCAGCATCTCGCACGTGAAGTCGCGATTGAGCAACGCACCGGCACCGCCCCGGAAAGCCGTATTGATATGGAATATCTTGATCGGCTGGGCAAACGCGACCGCCTGCCGGTATGGCGTGAAACTGCGCATGTCGTGGAAGAGAAATACCGCGAGATGGACATGTAAGGGAGAGAGATGATGCCACAGAATCCCCCCGTACTCTTCGTTGATGACGATGAAAACCTGTTGATGGGCCTTAAACGCAAATTGCGCGGCAGGTTCGACTTTGACACGGCCGTTGGCCCACTGCAGGCCCTTGAAAAGATCAAGGCTGGCAAGAAATACGCCGTCTGTGTCGCAGACATGCGCATGCCCGAAATGGATGGTGTGCAATTGCTGGCCGAAGTTGCCAAGCTCAGCCCCGATACGGTCAACATGATGCTGACCGGGAATGCCGATCAGCACACTGCCGTCGAGGCGATCAATCGCGGGCATATCTTTCGATTTTTCAACAAGCCGTGCGAAGACGAAGACCTGATTGCCGGCGTCAATGCGGGCTTGCGCCAGTATCAGTTGATCACGGCTGAAAAGGCCCTGATCGAACAAACTTTGGCTGGCAGTGTAAAGGTCCTGACAGAGGTTCTCGCCCAGCTTAATCCGGCGATCTTTGGCAAGGCGATGCGCGCCAAGATCTGGTGCGATACCATTGCCAAATCCATCGGTTATCCGCACCCGTGGGAGTTGGGCCTGGCCGCACTGCTGGCACCGATTGGCTATGTCTCGTTGCCGCCGGAAATCCTTGCCCGCCTGGGCGAAGACAAACCCCTGCAACCGCTTGAACGGGATATTGTTCGCCGCACGCCCGAGGTTGCGCAAAGACTGATTTCCAATATCCCGCGTCTGGAACAGGTCGCTGGTATCGTCTATCTGCAAAACCGCAACTTTGACGGATCAGGCTTCCCGGCCGAAGGTCCGGTCGGCGGTGACATTCCGCTGGGTGCCCGCGTGCTGCGGATTTTCAATGACCTTGGCAAGCTGGTGGACAGTGATCTTGTGGTCAAACAGCATTTTGACGAATTGCGCCAGAAGCCCAATCGCTATGACCCTGATCTGCTTGATCAGATTGAGGGGATCCTTGCCAAGGAAGATCCATCCTATGACAAGGTCGCCTACCCCAAAGGGACCGAGCACGACATTTACCTGAAAAACCTGCGGATCGGCGATTTCCTTCTGACTGATATCGAAACGCGCGACGGGCATGTCTTGCTGACCCATGGCAATTTCGTTTCGGAAATCCAGATCCAGCGGTTGCGTGTGTTTCAGGAACTCCATCAGTTTCATGAACCCATTCGCGTCCGCCGCGGCGGTCACGATCCAGATGCTCCTGCCGGGGAGGCCTCATGACCGAAGACCAGGCCAACATCGAAGCACCAAAAATCCTGAGTGGCGGCGCTGAAGCAACATCTGGCGAGGATTTGCTGCAAGCCGCACAGGAAATAGACGCACCGGAAGAAATCCGCGCGCATTTCCTAGCGCTTATGAATGAGCAGAAACGCCGCAAGCAGGAAACCACGCAGCGGTTAAAAACGATCCTCGACAGTGTTGTTGAAGGTATTCTGATTATCGATGCCACAGGGATGATTCACGACTTCAACAAATCAGCGGCCGAAATCCTGCGTGCAACGGGTGATGAGCTTCTGGGCACCTCGGTCGATGTCATGTTCATCGACCGCAAGGCCACGGTTCGCCACAAACTTCTGAACCGCTGCATCAATATCAGCAGTGGTGTCCTTAAATATGACTATACCGAAACCATGGCCCAGCGTCTGGATGGCGACACGTTTCCGATGGAAATCATCGTAAGCCCGGCCAATTTCGGATCGGAAATGAGCTATCTGTATATTTTCCGTGACATTACCCGGCGCAAGAATGCGGAAGTCGCCCAAAAGAAGCTTGAAGAAGACCTGCGCGAGGCGCTTAAGCTGGAAGCGATTGGTCATCTGGCAGGCGGCATCGCGCATGAAATCAACACGCCAAGCCAATATATCCGCGACAATCTGAAGTTCCTCAATGACAGCTATGGGTCGCTGTCACGCATGCTGGGGCTGGCGTTGCAGACCTTGTGGAAGAACCGCATCCATCTGCCGCCCAACACGTTTGAGGATTTCGCCCGCCAGATGCGCGATTCCGATCTTGAATTCCTGCTTGAGGAAATCCCGAATGCGACCCAGCAGTCGCTAGATGGCATCAATCAGGTGGCGCGCATTGTGCTGTCGATGAAGGAGTTCTCCCACCCCGGGGGCACGGAAAAAACCACGACCGATATCAACCGGGTTCTGTCAAACGTGATCGTGATTTCGCGCAATGAATGGAAACATAATGCCGACATCACCGAAAAACTTGATCCGGAAATTCCGCATATCCCGTGTCATATCAACGAGGTCAATCAGGTCTTCCTGAACCTGATCGTCAATGCCGCACAGGCCATTCAGGCAGCAAACCGCAAACCCGATGAAGGTCATATCACGGTCAAGACGACGTCCCTTGATGACAGTATCCTGATTTCGATTTCCGATAACGGAACAGGTATCGCCAAGGAAGACCGATCCAAGGTGTTCAACCCGTTCTTCACCACCAAGGAAGTTGGAAAAGGGACCGGACAGGGATTGTCGATCACCCATGACATCGTCACGGTTCGACATGGGGGGAGGATCTGGTTTGAAACCGAAATGGGCAAGGGAAGCACATTCCACGTTCTTCTGCCTGCCGAGGATAGAACCGGAAACAAGCCTGAGGAAAAGTCTGAAAAAGCCTGAGCGTATTAGCGCGGTGCAAACAGGATAATGCCGGCACCAATCAGACAGACAACAAGCCCGGTTATGTCCCAGCGGTCCGGCATGCTGCGTTCAACCGCCCACATCCAGAAGATTGATGCGGTAATGTAGATCCCGCCATAGGCCGCATAGGCCCGCCCGGCAAAATCGGCTTCAACCCGTGTCAGAAGCCAGGCAAACACGATCAGGGATGCGATACCGGGGATCACCCAGAAAACGGACTTCCCCGATCGCAACCAGGCCCAAAAGGCAAAGCATCCGGCAATTTCAGCAATGGCTGCAAAGATATAGGCCGCGATGCTTTGCATCTGTTCCCCAATTCAGTCGATCAGAAGGCGGGGCGCAGATCGCCTGCATATTTGCCCGCCCAGTTGGTCAGGACCGGGGTCAGGTAACTTTTCAGGACCTCGGCATTGGCGTCATCAATCACGCCATGTTTGCGCAAGATTGCCCCCATCGCAACCTCTGCCCCGCGTTGGGTGCCATCATCGATTTTAAGCGCCACACCGAGCCCCTGTTTGGGGAAGGCTGCGCAATACACGCCCTCTGCACCGACTTTGACCAGCGCATCCTCACCGCATTCTTCCATGATGCCGGTGCAAAAACGCCCGGTTCCAGCCACCATGAACGGGGCATTTGCACATCCCCTGCGGATGCGTTTGATGGCATCAACGCGTTTTTCATCAAGTCCGGCCGGATCGGCCATCCGGGCCATGGCAAGCCCCAGATCGCGCAACCGCATGCCAATCACCGGAATGCCACAACCATCAATACCGCGCGGGGTGGAGGACAAATCGCAATCGCCCATTTCCTCAAGCACCTTGATCAGGCGCTGCTGAACCGGATGGGCTTCTTCGATATATCCCGTCGGGTCTTCACCAAGTTGCTGGACGGTCGACAGGAACCCGGAATGCTTGCCAGAGCAATTGTTATGCGCCTTGGTCAGGGTGACATGATCGGATGCCTGTTTGATGCCCGCAGCTTGGCTAAGCGAATAATGCGGCGCACATTCAAGGGTATCGACCGAAAGACCGATCTTTTCGAGCCACGCCTTTACGGTTTGGGCGTGTTCTTCCTCGCCATTGTGCGATGAACAGGCAAGCGCGATGTGTTTGTCCTCAAGCCCGAATGCCTCGACAGCCCCGCTTTCCAAAAACGGAATGGCCAGAAGCGGCTTTATCGCCGAACGCGGATACATCAACGCATCAATATCACCACCCTGGTCAACCACGGTCCCATCAGCTTTCATCACCACATAGCGACCACGATGGAAACTTTCGACCATGTCGCCACGGGTGGCTTCAACAAGAATCGGATTGGCAGCAAGGGATTGTGGCATTACGCGGAGCTCCGGGATTTGATCGGCTTGGTCTTGGACGTGTTCATAGACTTGGGGGCGTACACCCTGATCATGCTATGCCCGAAATATGGGAACCAAGGCAAGCAAGACCAGCCTTCGCAGATATAAAAAAACGCCCTGCCAGATGCAGAGCGTTTATCATCGCAATGTCGTGATTGAAGCGCTTAGCAGGCGCTTATGGAGTTGCCGAGAACACGGTTGAGCTGTTCAAGAACCACTTTCGGGCTGGCATCCTTGCTGATGAAGTCAGCAGCACCAAGCGCATCAGCCTGTGCGCGGGTATCGGCATCATAATGGGCCGAGAAGAAGAACACCGGCACATTTTCGCTGTTGGGATAGCGGCGGCGAATCTCGCAGAAGGCTTCAAAACCGCTCATGCCCGGCATTTCGATATCCAGAATGATGGCGTTGGGGCACATGCCGTCCAGCTGATCAATCAGATCATCGGCACAATCAAAACCGGCCACGTCATATCCTGCCCGACGCAACACTGTTTCAAGGGCTGCCTTGGCGCTGGGACTGTCGTCGGCGAACGCAACAAGTCCATCAGGACAAAATTGCGATGGCATGGCGCGAAGCGCGTTCATGGATGGTGATACTCCGAGAATTGGGACAAGCCCAAATTGCCAGATGAAAATGTCAAATTGGTTAAACACGCCAAATTTTTGCCACGCAATGTTCTGCCTTCACCCCGCTTTGGAACCTTTGCCGCGAAAGTATAAGCCCGCAATGATCGCGGCCACGCAGCGCACACACAGCAAGCAAGCCAACAAAACTCAATGTCTGCGAAGACATAACGTTACGGAAACCTGATCTGTAAGGGGGCTTATTCGCCTAAATAGGTATTTCCATGCCTATTTACGGAATTAGGGACAGGTGCTATAAACCGCCATGTCGCGAATGTGACCGGAAAACATGGTCGGGAATCCGGTGCGGCCCTGCCTTACGGCGTTATGGCCAAGCCCGGAACTGCCCCCGCAACTGTAAGTGCAGAGCAATTTTTCAAGGCTTTTGCGCGAGTCAGGATACCGATGATGTTTTCTTGGTACGAAATGGGCCGGGCGGGGTGTACCGGGTACTGGGAATCCGTAGTAGAATAAAATTTGGAAGCGTTCCGTGCCCCGACCCATATGGAGTCGCAGACAGGCCGGAGCCAACCAAGCCGGGAGAAACCATGTCCGACCCGCTAAAGCTCGCATCAGAATTTCCATCCGCTGATTACGCAAGTTGGCGCAAGCTTGCCGAAGAGGCGCTTAAAGGCGCGCCGTTCGAAAAGAAACTTGTGACAAACACGCTTGATGGTTTTGCCGTTCAGCCGATCTATACCAGCGACGATCAGGATGATGCGACCCGGTTGATCCACGAAGTTCTGAATGCCACGGTCGAGCCGCGCGAAACTGTCACCGGCTGGGACATCCGCCAGCTGCACACCCATCCCGATCCCAAGGCAACCAACGCCGCGATCCTTGAAGACCTTGAAAATGGCGCGACCTCGGTCACGCTCAAGCTTGATGCCGCTGCACGCAATGGCCGGGAAATCAGTTCTGCCGAGGTTGGTGTTGATGGCATCGCCATTCATTGTCTGGCGGATCTCGATGCCGCCCTTGAAGACGTTTATACCAACCTAGCCACCATCGGGCTTGATGCCGGTGCGGCGGGTGTTCCGGCAGCTGCCCTGTTGGCTGCCCATATTGCAAATTCCGAGGGTGCCGACGAAGCAGCACCGGCCTTTAACATGGATCCGATTGGCACCCTGGCTACGACCGGCAACCTGCCCTGTGGCGCACAGGATGCGGTTGATCACGCAGCCAATGTTGCGGTTGAGCTGATTGATCTGTTCCCGCTGGCGACTGCGATTTCGGTCAATGGGGCCCCTTACTATAATGCCGGTGCCACCGATGGTCAGGAACTCGCATGCCTTCTGGCAAGCGGGGTGACCTATCTTCGCGCCCTGACCAATACCGGAATGGCGGTTGATCAGGCCGCCGGTGCAATGGTGTTTAACGTCGCCATCGGCACCGACTTCTTTGCCGGGATCGCCAAGCTGCGCGCCCTTCGCATGATGTGGAGTCGCATCCTTTCGGCATCGGGTGCCGAGGATGCGACAATCACGATCAATGCGGTTTCGGCCGAAATGGCGATGACCAAGGTTGATCCGTGGGTCAATATGCTGCGCACCACGGTAACCAGCTTTGCTGCCGGTCTTGGCGGGGCGGATAGTGTGACCTGCTTGCCCTATGACCATCTGATTGGCCTGCCTGATGGCTTTGCGCGGCGCATTGCGCGCAACACCCAACTGATCCTGCAGGAAGAAAGCAACGTGCACCGGGTCATTGATCCGGCGGGCGGTTCGTGGTTCATTGAAAACCTGACCAAGGAACTGGCGAAAACGGCCTGGTCGAAATTCCAGTCGCTTGAAAAATCGGGCGGCATTCTAAGTGCACTTGCCAATGGCAGTCTGAAAACCGAGATCGAGACTGTCTGGAACGCACGCGAAAAACGCCTGTCGACGCGCCGTGATCCGCTGACCGGTGTTTCGGAATTCCCCAACATTACAGAAGCCAAGGTTGAATGCGAAACACCCGACCTTGAGGCGATCGTTGCTGATGCCAAGTCCCGCCAGACCAAGTTTGATGGCACGGTCGGCACGACACTTGCGTCCATGATAGAAGCCGCACGTAACGGGGCCACCATCGGCCATATGTTTACCGATCTTTATGGCACCAGTGCCTCGACACGTATCGGTGCTTTGCCAGCCCATCGCCTTGCCGAAAGTTACGAGGCGCTCCGCAAGCGTTCCGATGCACACAAGGCCAAGACCGGCACCTTCCCGCAGGTCTTCCTGGCCAATCTTGGCAAGGTCGCCCAGCACACCGCACGCGCGAGTTTTGCGCGCAACTTCTTTGAAGCTGGCGGCGTTGAGGCGATCAGCAATAACGGCTTTGCCGATGCGGATGGCGTTGCCAACGCCTTTGCCGAGAGTGGGGCAAAAATCGCCGTTATCTGTGGCTCGGACAAACAATATGCCGAAATGGCGACAGACGTTGCCAAGGCACTTAAATCCAAGGGTGCCAGCCTTGTTTATCTTGCTGGCAATCCCGGCGATGCCCGATCCGACTACGAGGCTGCTGGCATTGATGAATTTGTCTTTGTTGGTGCCGATGTGCTTGGCATTTGTGGTACCGCGCTTGATCATCTTCTTGGCGCACAGGGGGAGAAATAACCATGACCCGCATTCCTGATTTCTCTGACCTGCCACTGTTTGATGGCGCTTCTGCCGGGGCCAAAGACCCGTTTGACAGCACGCCTTGGACGACGCCTGAAGGGATCGATGTCAAATCATCCTATGGCCCCAAGGATCTGGATGGCATTGATCACCTGGGTACCATGCCGGGCATGCCGCCATTTTTGCGTGGCCCCTATCCGACCATGTATGTGCAGCGTCCCTGGACGATCCGCCAATATGCCGGGTTCTCCACCGCCGAAGAATCCAACGCGTTCTATCGTCGCAACCTGGCTGCTGGTCAAAAAGGCCTTTCGATTGCCTTCGACCTTGCCACCCACCGTGGCTATGACAGTGATCATCCGCGTGTGGCCGGTGATGTCGGCATGGCCGGTGTGGCGATTGACAGCATCTATGATATGCGAACCCTTTTTGATGGCATTCCGCTTGATGAAATGTCGGTTTCCATGACCATGAATGGCGCGGTGTTGCCTGTCATGGCGCTTTATATTGCGGCGGCTGAAGAACAGGGTGTGAAGCACGAACAGCTTTCGGGCACCATTCAGAACGACATCCTCAAAGAATTCATGGTGCGCAACACCTATATCTATCCGCCGAAACCCTCGATGCGGATCATTTCGGACATCTTTGCCTTTACCTCGCAAAACATGCCGAAATTCAACTCGATCTCGATTTCCGGCTATCACATGCAGGAAGCAGGGGCGACCGCCGATCTTGAGTTGGCCTATACGCTGGCCGATGGCATCGAATATGCCCGGGCTGGTCAGGCCGCTGGCCTTCCGATTGATAAATTCGCGCCGCGTCTGTCGTTCTTCTGGGCGATTGGCATGAACTTCTTCATGGAAATCGCCAAAATGCGCGCGGCCCGCATGATCTGGGCCAAGCTGATCAAACAATTCGATCCGCAGAACCCGAAATCATTGTCTTTGCGCACACACAGCCAGACATCGGGCTGGTCGCTGACAGCCCAGGACGTGTTTAACAACGTCATCCGGACTTGTGTTGAGGCGATGGCATCAACGCAAGGCCACACCCAGTCGCTGCATACCAATGCACTGGATGAGGCATTGGCATTGCCGACCGATTTCTCGGCCCGGATTGCACGTAATACGCAGCTTTTCCTGCAACAGGAAAGCGGCACCACCAATGTCATCGATCCGTGGGGTGGTTCGTACTATGTCGAACGCCTGACACGCGATCTGGCCGAAAAGGCATGGGCCCATATCGCCGAGGTCGAAGAACAGGGCGGCATGGCCAAGGCGATTGAAGCCGGCATTCCGAAAATGCGCATCGAAGAAGCAGCTGCCCGCACGCAGGCCCGGATCGATAGCGGCCGCCAAAGCCTTGTCGGTGTGAACAAATACCGTGTCACCGATGATCGCCCGGTTGATGTGCTTCAGGTCGATAACGCCGAAGTCCGCCGTCAGCAGATCGCCAAACTTGAACGTCTGCGGGCCGAGCGAGACAACCCTGCTGTTGAAAGTGCCCTGACTGCACTGACCAATGCGGCCGATGGTGGCAATGGCAACCTGCTTGAACTGGCTGTCGAAGCCGCGCGTGCCAAATGTACGGTTGGCGAGATTTCCGATGCGCTTGAAAAGGTCTATGGCCGTCATCAGGCCGTGATCCGATCCATCTCGGGTGTTTATAAAACAGAAGTCGGTGCGGATAATGAGGCGCTGGCCAAGGTCGATCGCCTGATCACAACGTTTGAAGAAAATGAAGGTCGCCGTCCGCGTATCCTGATCGCAAAGATGGGTCAGGATGGTCATGACCGTGGTCAGAAGGTGATTGCAACTGCCTTTGCCGATCTTGGCTTTGATGTCGATATTGGCCCGCTGTTCCAGACCCCGGAAGAAGCCGCCAAGCAGGCGGTCGAAAACGATGTTCATATCGTCGGTGCAAGTTCGCTTGCCGCCGGTCACCTGACCCTTGTACCGCAGCTTCGCGCCGAGCTCGATAAACTCGGTCGTGATGACATCATGATTGTTGCCGGTGGCGTGATCCCGCCGCAGGACTTCGACAAACTGTTCGAAGCCGGGGCAGAGGCGATCTTCCCGCCCGGAACGGTCATTGCCGAAGCCGCAGGCGACCTGCTAGAAAAGCTTAATCAGTCTGGTGAGGAAGCGGCTTAACGGCCCCTTCCTGTCAAGGCTCAACGCTTTGCTGGCATGGATAATTTGCCAAATTCAAGGAACGCCTGGTGAAAGAAACACTGCGCACCATACCTGCAGGATCGGGCGGCACAGTCAGCCCGCGCAAGGCCGTGCGCAGGCGTGTGCTTTCGACCGATGAAATCGTTGAAGGTGTTCTGGCAGGCGACCGCACCATTCTGTCACGCGCGATCACCCTGGTCGAAAGCCGCAATCCCAAACATTTCGAACAGGCGCAGGCGGTTCTGGCCGAATTGATGCCCAAAACGGGCGGATCGCAGCGCATCGGGATTACCGGTGTGCCCGGTGTGGGCAAATCAACCTTTATCGAGGCGTTTGGCAAAAACCTGACCAAGGCAGGCAAAAAAGTCGCCGTGCTGGCGGTTGATCCAACCAGTGCACGATCCGGCGGGTCCATTCTGGGGGATAAGACCCGGATGAACGAACTGTCGATCGATCCCAATGCCTATATCCGCCCTTCACCCAGCAGCGGCTATCTGGGCGGGGTCAATCGCATGACGCGTGAGACCATCCTGCTGTGTGAGGCTGCCGGTTTTGATGTGGTTCTGGTCGAAACTGTTGGGGCCGGGCAAAGCGAAACCATGGTCGCCCAGATGACGGACTTTTTCCTTGTCCTCATGTTGCCCGGTGCGGGGGATGAGCTTCAGGGCATCAAGAAAGGCGTTCTTGAAATTGCCGATCTGATCGCGGTTAACAAGGCCGATGCCGACCCGGCAAAGGCGCGCGAAGCCAAACGTGAGTATTCCTCAGCTTTGCGGATTATGCAGCCAAGCAGCAAACATTGGCGGCCGCAATCCGTGATGGTTTCAGCCCTGATCAATGACGGGCTTGATAACATCTGGGATCTGATCAACCAGCATCGCACCGTGATGGAAAAGGAAGGCGAATTTGCCGCCAAGCGGGCCCGTCAGCAACATGACTGGATGTGGACCATGTTGCGTGACCGGTTGCTTGAGACCTTTACCGCCCGCGATGACGTCGCAAGCCGAATTAAGGCACTTGAATCTGAAGTCCTTTCAGGCACGACCAACCCGACTGCCGCAGTCGAGGACTTGCTGAGCCTGATCAAGACTGTCGCGAAATAGGCAAAACAAAAGGCCGCACGCGGAACGGTACGGCCTTTGACTTCTGAATGGTACGCTGAGCTTACTTGTTTTCAGCGGCTTTCAGCTTTTCCTTCAGGACTTTCAGCTTTTCGACCGCATCGTTGATTTCCTGATCAAGATGCTTGAGGCCTTCGCGCTTTTCGGTCGGCACGGATTCGAGCTCATCCAGGGCTTTTTCTACGATATACAGCATCCCACGATCCTCCTTATTTTGATATCGGCGACGTCATATTGGCAAGCTTGGTGCCTCTGACATTCACGTGGGTAATGATATAGCACCAAGCGATGCATAAATTCAAAGACATGGATCAAGATTAACCCGAAAGTATCAGCAAGCGGTCTGTTCAAGACCCTCCTTGAGCACCTGAAAGCCTTCAGAAGTTGTCCGAAAAACCTGATCAAGGCCGGAGAAATTTTCGCGGCCTGCGTGCGCAACGGCAAGGCTGATCTGTGATTTTTCACCGACAGGTTTGGTCCATTTATGCTAAAAGCCGCCAACTGATTTTCTAAAACCGGAATTGATCGCGATGACGCATCTGGTGCTCGCACCAATGGAAGGACTTGTTGACTGGCGCGTTCGGCAATTGCTGAGCGCGACCGGCGGGTTTGACCTGTGCGTCACCGAGTTTATCCGCGTATCGCAAAACCTGTTTCCCGCCCATGTGTTTCATCGCTATTGCCCGGAACTCCTGAACGGTGGCAAGACCCTGTCGGGTGTGCCGGTTCTGGTTCAGTTGATGGGTCATGATCCCGAACTGATGGGCGAAAATGCCGTTGTCGCGGTTGAGCTTGGCGCACCGGGGATTGATATCAATTTCGGCTGCCCGTCCAAGACGGTGAACAAACGCGAAGCCGGTGCATCGCTTTTGAAATGCCCGGAAAACCTTTATGAAATCGTATCGGCCGTGCGCCGTGCTGTGCCGGACCACATCCCGGTCAGTGCGAAGGTCCGCCTTGGCTACTCCGACAAGGAGATGTTCCTTGAAATCGCACGCGCGGTTGAAGCCGGTGGTGCGCAGCATCTGACCGTGCATGCGCGTACCAAGATGGAAGGTTATAAACCGCCGGCGCACTGGGAGTACCTCGCACGCATCCGCGAGGCGATTTCGATTGGCATGACCGGCAATGGTGAAATCTGGGATGTTGCGGATTATCAGAAATGCCGCGATATTTCGGGCTGCGACAGCTTTATGATCGGACGCGGCGCCATCGCCGCCCCAGACCTTGCCACCCGTATCAAGGCGTTTGACGGTGGTACGCACCTGCCCAGGGAAAGCTGGGCAGATGTTCTTGCCAAGCTGCTTTCCTATTGCGATTTGATGGCAGAGGACGGCGCATCGGAAAACCATCAGGCCGGGCGCATCAAGCAATGGATGGCCCTGATTCGCAAAAGCCACCCGCAAGGGGCGCAATGCTTTGAAGAGATCAAACGCATTCGCGCGATTGACGAGCTGCGCACCAAGCTGCAGCACGACATGTCATTACCGGAAAACCAACGGACAATTGATCTGATAGCTGCCGAGTAGACAGTTATTTCAACGAAAACTCAAAAATAAAACGGGCGGTTACCATAACCGCCCGTTTTTTGTTCGTTCAACCTGTCAGGTATTGATCAGGTACCAAAGCCAAAGTCATCGGCATCCAGATCATCCGGGTCATCAACACCCATCAGGGTGACAGAGGCATCATTGCCAAGTTCGATAACGACATTGCCATCGGTATCAAGATGCATGTCATTCAGGACCTGGTTGAAGTTGTTGTAGTTCCACTCCGACAGATCGATGATGTCTTCGCCCGGCGTGAAATCGGTAATGATGTCATGCCCATCGGCCTTGCCGATCTGGAAGGTATCCCAGCCGGTGCCACCGGTCAGGGTGTCATCCCCGGCACTGCCATAAAGATGGTCATCGCCAGAACCACCCAGCAACAGGTCATCCCCGGCATTACCCCACAGCGTATCGTTGCCCGCACCACCATCAAGGGTGACGTCGCCATAGCTCTCCGTCTCGCTGGTCAGATCAATGATGTCATTGCCGTCACCGGCTTCGATCACTTCGACGCCGCTGATCCGAACCGTGGCGTCACCGTCGCTGATGTCGTCATCAAGGAACAGGGCATCATTGCCGCTGGTCATTTTCAGGGTGTCGACACCATCGCCACCGATAAAGACATCGTTCGACTGATTATAGCCGCCCAGATTGACGGTATCGCCTGTACCAGAATCACCGCCATCATTGTGCCCCCAGCCATTGCCGTGGAAATGATGATGACCCCAGCCACTGTCATTCTGATGACCATCTTCGCCAGGTGAACCTTTGTTCACCGCGTACCAGTTATTGTCCCAGACACCATCAGCGTTGTACTGCAGGACATCATCACCGGCACCGCCATTCAGAACGTCCTCACCAGCACCGCCGCCGATCGTATCAGCACCCGAACCACCCCACAGGGTGTCGTTGCCAGCACCACCGTCAATGACGTCATCGCCCGCGTTGCTCCAGACGATATCATCGCCGGTGCCACCCAGAACCGTGACGTCGCCATAAGACAGCGTGTCGCTGGTCAGGTCGATGATGTCATCACCGTTGCCGGCATCGATGACTTCGACGTTGGAAATGCGCGGGCTGGTGCCCGGATCAGTCAGTCGATCTTCAAGGAACAGGGCATCGTTGCCGCTGGTCATGGCCAGCGTATCGGTGCCCGAACCACCATCAATGATATCCTCGGAACGGGTATAGCCGGAAAGATTGATCTGTTCGTTGGTGCCATCCATGCCCGGATCGCCAACGTTTTTCGCAGCATAGCTGCCGGTCCAGTTCGCATCTTTCTGATATTCGATGTAATCGTCGCCAGCACCGGCATCGATCAGGTCGGAACCCTTGCCGCCATTGATGCTGTCATTGCCATCACCGCCCCAGATGGTGTCATCCCCGTCATCACCGCCAAGGATGTCATTGCCATCAAGACCAGACAGCAGGTTCGCGCCGTCATCACCGAACAGGTAATCGTTAAAGTCCGAACCGATCAGATCCTCGATCGAGCTCAGCTTGTCATTGCCGTTGCTGCTGCTTGCCGTGCCGCTTTCAAGGCTTGCGGCAACGGCTGTGGTCGAGTTGGCATAGCTTGCGGTATCACGACCAGCGCCACCGACAAGGCTGTCATGGCCAGCACCACCCATCAGGGTGTCATTGCCTGCATCGCCATACAGTTTGTCGTCGCCATTGCCGCCTTCGATGGTGTCATTGCCATCGCCGCCATAAAGACGGTCGTTGTTTTCACCACCATCAATCACGTCGTTGCCAGCACCGCCAAGGATGCTGTCATCGCCGGTGCCGCCATTGATGGTGTCGTTGCCAGCTTCGCCATACAGCTTGTCCTGACCCTGACCACCAGTAAGGGTATCGGCACCTTCGCCACCCCAAACACGGTCGTCACCCGATCCACCATCAAGGGTATCATCGCCGATACCGCCCGTGACGCTGTCCTGACCACTGCCGCCTTCGATCAGGTCATTGCCCGCATCACCCGAAAGCGTGTCATCGCCGTCACCACCATAGAGGCTGTCATTACCGTCCATGCCAGTGATGGTGTCCTGACCATTCAGGCCATAGACGGTGTCATCACCCGACAGGGCTGCAATCGTGTCATTGTTGCTGGTGCCATAGAGCAGATCATCATTTGGCGTCGGACCGGATGTGGACTGTTCGATACCAACAAACATGTCGGCATCAAGCTGGCTCATCGAGACACCGACAAGCGTGAGCGTGCCCTGACCATTGAGGTTGATCACGGTGTCATTGCCGACCTGGGTCATCTGGTCTTGCAGATCATCCCAGTCATCAATGTCGAGCGCGGCCAGATTGATCTTGTCTTCATTGGCGTTGAAGTCGGTAACGACCTTGTCGCCGGAATTGTTGGAAACAATGATTTCATCTGCGCCCGAACCACCGGTGTAGGTATCATCACCCGCACCACCATCAAGCGTATCATTGCCCGATCCACCCAGCAGGGTATCGGTGCCGTCGGTTCCGGTCAGGGTGTCATTACCGGCACCACCATCCATCAGGTCATTGCCATTGCCACCCGACAGGACGTCATCGCCGTCACCACCGAGAAGCGTGTCGTCACCATCACCACCTGCGAGCATGTCATTGCCGATGCCGCCATCAAGGGTGTCATTGCCAGCGTCCCCGGACAGCAGGTCATTGCCTGCACCACCGGCGATGCTGTCATTGTCATCACCGCCATAGATAACGTCGTCGCCGCCTTCGCCATCCAGCGAGTCATTACCGGCAGAGCCATAAATGGTGTCGGTTTCGTCGCCACCGGTGATGGTGTCGTCACCTTCCATGCCGTCGATGTAATCATCGCCGCCGCCGCCATCCATGACGTCGTCACCGGCATGACCGATCAGGGTATCGTCACCACCATTCCCGGCAATGACATCGTTGCCTTCATTGCCTTCGAGACTGTCATTGCCATCACCGCCGGAAATGACATCTTCACCGCTACCGCCCGTGATGGTGTCATCACCAGCGCCGCCCGAAAGCGTGTCATTGCCGTCCATGCCATTGAGGGTGTCATTACCGGCACCACCATCGACAGTGTCATCGCCCGCCAGTGCATCGATATAGTCATCCTCGCTAGTGCCCAGCAGGACATCGTCAAACTGGGTCGGGCCGCCATCATTTTCGATGCCGACAAACATATCGTACGAAACATCGTTCAGGCGCACACCGCGCAAGGTGACAGACCCCTGATCACCCAGATCAATAACCGTGTTGCCGTTTACTTCGGACAGAAGCGGGGCCAGATCCGACCAGGTGCTGATATCAAGCGCATCAAGCGAAATCTGATCGACGCTGGTGTTGAAGTCCGTGACGACCTTGTCACCA
This sequence comes from Thalassospira sp. HF15, assembly GCF_011806525.1. Classification (GTDB taxonomy): domain Bacteria; phylum Pseudomonadota; class Alphaproteobacteria; order Rhodospirillales; family Thalassospiraceae; genus Thalassospira. The sequence continues at coordinate 464,692 of NZ_JAAVKI010000003.1, forward strand.
ACCAGGCTGGTGACCTGAACAACGTCGGCACCCGAACCGGTGTGAATGACGTCATCGCCAACGCCACCATCAAGGGTATCGTTGCCCTGATCGCCATAAAGCGTGTCGTTGCCGGCACCACCGTCAAGGGTGTCATCACCGCGTTCGCCATGCAGCTTGTCGTTGCCTTCGCCACCCATCAGGGTATCGGCACCATCGCCAGTCCAGATCGTGTCATTGCCTTCGCCGCCATCGACGGTGTCTTCGCTGATCTCGGCTTCGACATTGTCAAACGTGTCATTGCCGTCACCCAGATCAACCTCGTTGTTCTGGCTGTTGCCATAGACATAGTCGTCATGGGCGGATGCGATGACCTTTTCGAAGTTGGCAAGGATATCGCCAACCGCATCACCACCAAAGGCACGTCCGCCATCACCCGGATTGTGGGTGTGGGCATCGGTATCACCGAGGAAGATTTCAACGCCTTCGTCGGATCCTTCGTAGCTGATGGTGTCACGGCCATCGCCGCCATCAAGATAGTCGCCACCGGCACCACCTTCGATGGTGTCATCACCGGCACCACCGAGCAGGGTGTTATCACCGCTTGATCCGGTCAGAACATCGTCACCATCCGATCCGATGACGTTTTCGATGTTGCTGATGGTGTCCGAACCGGTTTCAGCCGAGGTCGCGGTTCCGGCCGACAGATCAACCGTCGCACCATTGGCGGCCGTCATATCAAGGGTATCTTCGCCGTCGCCACCATCAAGCGTGTCGTCGCCAGCAGCCGCTTTCAGGGTATCGTCACCGGCACCAGCATCGACAACGTCATCGCCCGCGCCATCATCAATGACGTCGGCACCGTCGCCTGCAGCAATCGTATTGTTGGCCGCATCGCCGGTAATGGTATCTGCCGCAGCACTGCCGATCACATTTTCAAAGCCGGAGATGGTGTCATTGCCGGTTTCGGAACTGCTTGCCGTACCCGCAGACAGATCAACCGTGGCACCGCTGGTTGCTTCAGCCAGATCAAGGGTATCGTCACCTTCACCACCGGCAAGGGTGTCATCGCCCGCACCTGCCATGACCGTATCATTGCCCGCACCGCCATCAACGAAGTCTGAACCGGCACCGGCATCGATCACGTCGCTGCCTTCGCCGCCAGTGATGGTGTCATTGCCTTCGCCACCATCAAGGGTGTCGTCACCGGCACCGCCTTCAAGCACGTCATCGCCAGCGCGGCCCGAAAGGATATCGTTGCCGAGCCCACCGGTCAGGGTGTTGTTATCGTCCGAACCGCTCAGCTGGTCGTTGCCATCAGAACCAACAAGGTTCTCGATGCTTGAAAGCTTGTCGGTTTCGCCAGCACCGACCTGTGCCGTGCCGGTTGCAAGGTCGGCATTTACCGCGCCATTTGCATCGCTGTAATCAGCAGTATCATTGCCATCGCCGCCGACCAGGGTGTCGTTACCGGCACCACCCGACAGCGTGTCATCACCGGCACCACCATCCAGGATGTTGGATTTGGCATCACCGGAAATCGTGTCGTCATGATCGGAACCGGTGACATTTTCGACCTGATAGATCGCGTCACTACCGGCACCGCCGGTTGCAGTGTAGTTCGCCAGATCGACATCAACGCCCGACGTCGCCTCGTCATACATGACGGTGTCTTCATCTGTGCCACCAACAATGGTGTCATTACCGACACCACCGCGCAGGGTGTCTTCGCCAGCACCGCCAAGCAGCGTGTCATCGCCAACGCCGCCTTCGACGATATCGTCGCCGTAACCACCATCGACATAGTCACTACCGGCACCACCATGCAGATTGTCATGGCCAAGTTCGCCATTGATGGTGTCATCGCCTTCGTTACCCCAAAGGGTATCTGAGCCCGAACCACCATTGATGGTGACGTCACCGTAAGAAATTGTGTCGCTGGTCAGGTCGACAACATCATCACCGGCACCGGCATTAATGACTTCGACCCCGTCAAGACGCGCACCATCGGCCGTCTGTTCATCAACAGTTGTTTCAAAGCTGATCGAGCGGACGAAATAGTCACTGCTGTCAGAGCCCGAAGAGCCATTGGCGTAAGGTTCGCTTTCGAACGCGATATAGCGGAACTCGACCGGGTTGCCGCTGCCATCGGTCGCATTGATGGTCGCCGTGCCGACACCGTTGCTGGTGTAGTCAATCGTAGTGTCATCAAGCGTGCCCGAAGCAACAAGGTTGCCATCCGCATCAAAGGCCTGCCACGAACCGATCTCGCCGCCGCCTTCGCCAGCCATCAGGTTGGAAACCTGAACCGTGGCGGTATTTGCGTCTGCACCAAGGTCGACAACGACCGCTTCGCTTTCGCCAGACTGGGCATCATGGTTGATCTGGCCACCGGCAGGGCTGCCACCGTCATTGCCAATACCGTTGCCGTCGAAATTGACGGTGTCATCGGCAGCCGCAAGGTTCAGCTTGCCATCGCCATCAACATAGGACGTGCCGAAGTCAAAGGCATAAAGGTTGGCATCCGACCAGGCCGCCTGCATATCAGCGGAACTTGCAGAATCTGTCAGGCCAAGGGTGCGGGTTTCAGTCGTCGGCGTTGTGGTCTGGCCATCGCCAAGCTTCGAACCATCCAGCACCAGCGCATCACCGCCATCAGACATATCAAGGGTGTCATCACCCTCGCCACCGATGAAGGTATCGTCGGAGATGTTCTTGCCGCTGATGTCGGCAACATCGCCTGTGCCATCTACGCCCGGGCTACCGGTGTTTTCGGTGGTATCGCCGCTGGTCGCGGTTTCGTCAGCTTCGAAGTTCAGAACGTCGTCGCCCGCACCACCGTCAAGAGTATCATCCCCGGCACCGCCGCTGAGTTCGTCATTGTCGGCACCACCCGTTAGTGCGTCGTCGCCTTCGCCGCCCGACAACGTATCGTTGCCAGCACCGCCATCAAGACTGTCATTGCCGGTAGCACCGTAAAGGGTGTCAGCACCCTCATTGCCCAGCAACGTGTCATCGCCGGCACCACCGGAAACCGTATCGTCACCGGCAAGGGCATCGATGGTGTCATCATCATCGGTGCCACTGAGGGTATCGTCATTTGGCGTTGCGCCATCGGTGATGTTGGTGAAGTCATCGGCACTGAGTTCACTTAGACCAATACCGACAAGGGTCACCGTGCCGCCCGCCGGCAGGTTCAGGACCGCATTGCCTTCGCCATTTTCACTGAGCAACGGTACAAGGTCGCCCCAGTTTTCAATGCCAAGATCATCAATCGAGATTTTGTCTTCGCCGCGGGTAAAGTCGCTGACGACATCATCATCGGTGCCATCGGCAAAGATGAAGGTATCGGCACCAGCCCCACCGGCAACCGTATCATCCCCCGAACCACCGTCGATGGTGTCATCCCCGGCACCTGCATCGATGACGTTATCGCCGTTCGAACCGGTAATCTGGTCATTACCGGCACCGGTCGTGACATTTTCGATGTTCGAGAACTGATCATCACCGGTTTCAGCGGAGCTTGCCGTACCCGCACCAAGATCGACAACCGCATCACCCGATGCGTTGGTCATATCAAGGGTATCGGTACCATCGCCACCATCAAGGCTGTCATTGCCAGCACCCGCGATGACCGTATCGTTCCCGGCACCTGCCATGACAAGGTCACTGCCAGCGCCATCGGAAACAACGTCGTTACCCGCACCGGCATCAATCAGGTCGATGCCATCGCCACCATCAATGGTGTCGGCGCCGTCACCCGTCGAAAGGGTGTCATCGGCGCTACTTCCGGTAACGGTATCGTCACCGGCACCGGTGGTTACATTTTCAAATCCGGAAATGACATCATCGCCGGTTTCGCTGCTATTGGCGGTACCATTCTGCAGATTGACCGCAATGTCGGCGTCAACATCGGACATATCAAGCGTGTCAAAGCCGTCGCCACCCGAAAGCGTATCGTTGCCAGCACTGCCGACGACCGTGTCATTGCCGGCACCGGCATCAACAATGTCGTTGCCCGCACCGGCATTGATGTGGTCATTGCCATCGCCACCGCTGATGCTGTCATTGCCTTCGTTGGTCCAGACGGTGTCATCACCGGTTCCGGCATCAACCGAAACATCGCCATAGGATTCAGTCTGGCTGGTCAGATCGACAACGTCGTCGCCAGCACCCGTGTCGATGACTTCGACATCGGAAATCGACGGTGTGTTCGATGCGTCTGCGTGATCGTTATCCAGAATGATTGCATCACCAGCCGACGTCCCGACAAGGGTATCAACCCCTTCGCCACCGTCGAACTGGTCATCACTCAGGCCAAGACCTTCGAGGTCGGCAACTTCGCCGGTGCCATCAACACCCGGGCTACCGGCATGATCGGTTTCGTCCCCGGCCTGGCCAGTACGATCAGCTTCGAACTGAAGGACGTCGTCACCGTCACCACCATCAAGGGTGTCGGTACCTTCGCCACCGCCAAGCGTGTCGTTGCCGCCACCGCCAATAACGGTGTCATCGCCCGAACCACCACCGACAGTATCATTGCCATCGCCGCCATCTACGGTGTCGTTACCGTCGCCACCATCGACCGTGTCGTTACCCGTACCGCCGCCGACTGTGTCATTACCGGTACCACCGCCAACGGAGTCATTGCCATCGCCACCGTCAACGGTATCGTCGCCGTCACCGCCATCGACCGTGTCATCACCGCCGCCGCCGCCAACAGAATCATTGCCGGTACCACCATCAACGGAGTCATTACCTTCACCGCCGTCAACGGTATCGTCACCATCGCCACCGTCGACCGTGTCGTTGCCCGTGCCACCACCGACAGAGTCATTGCCGCTGCCACCGTCAACGGAATCATCGCCGTCACCGCCCTCGACGGTATCGTTGCCATCGCCGCCATCGACGCTATCATCACCGGCGCCACCGTCGACAGAGTCATCGCCTTCACCACCGCCAAGGGTGTCTTCACCCGGGGTCCCGACATTGTCGATACCGGTGAAGTGATCCGGGGTCAGGTCTGCGACCGACACACCCGACAGGGTTACCGTGCCACCGGAAGGCAGGGTAATGACCGCACCGTCAGGTCCGTCAGACAGCAGCGGTTGCAAATCGGTCCAGGCCGAGATGCCCAAATCCGGCAGAGAAATTGCGTCAGATGTCAGATCGAAGTCACTGACAAGATCGGTGTCTGTGCCGTCTTCAAAGACGAAAGTATCGGCACCCGCGCCACCCGAAAGCGTATCATTGCCCGCACCGGCCGCGATGGTGTCATCCCCGGCACCGCCAGACAGAATGTCGTCACCAGCACCACCATCAAGGGTGTCGTTGCCCGCACCACCATCAATGACGTTGGCGTCATCGGAACCGGTAATAACGTCGGCGTCATCCGAGCCGGTTACATTTTCAAAGTTCGTGATGGAGTCCGATCCGGTATTGGCACCACTTGCCGTTCCGGCCGCAAGATCGACCGTAACACCACCGGTGGTGCCAGAAAGATCAAGCGTATCAACGCCATCGCCGCCATCGATATCATCATTGCCGCCATCAAGGGTGACGGTGTCATTGCCGGCACCACCATCAATCGTGTTGTCCCCAGACGAACCGATGATGGTGTCTTCACCGTCGGTAGCAATAACATTTTCAAAGCCGGAGATACCGTCACTGCCGGTTGCATCGCTGCTTGCCGTACCTGCGCCAAGATCAATGGTCGCACCATCAGCAGAAGACATATCCAAGGTATCGTCGCCATCGCCACCGATCAGGATATCGTCGCCTGCGCCAGCTGCGATGGTGTCGTTGCCTTCGCCGCCGTCGATGGTGTCAGATCCTTCGCCACCATCAAGGACGTCATTACCCGCACCGCCATCAAGGGTGTCGTTCCCGGCACCGCCATTGATATTGTCGGCACCGTCGCCGCCCAGCAGGACGTCATCACCATCGTTTGACCAGATGGTGTCATCACCCGCACCACCATCAACCGTCACATCGCCATAGGAATGGGTGTTGCTGGTCAGATCGACAACGTCATTGCCGTCACCGGCATCAATGTTTTCGATATCAACGATGGACGGATTGGCCGCACCGTTTTCATGATCACGATCAAGAATGATTGCATCGTCACCGGAACCGGCAACCAGCGTATCATTGCCTTCGCCGCCAACGAAGCTGTCATCAGAAAGGTTCTTGCCCGAAATATCGGCAACATCGCCCGTCCCGTCGGTGGTCGGGCTACCGACATGATCGGTGGTTTCACCATCTGCGGCAACGCTGTCACCTTCAAACGACAGGACGTCATCACCGGCACCGCCATCCACAAGGTCGGCACCATCGCCACCGGCAAGCGTATCGTTGCCCGCACCGCCTGAAAGGGTGTCGTTACCAGCGCCACCAGCAAGGATGTTGTCACCGGTCGACCCGGTCAGGGTGTCATCACCGGCACCACCGGTCGCACCTTCGATACCATCAAGGGTATCGGTGCCATCGCTCGCCACCCCTGTACCATTTTCAAGATCGACAACCACACCATCGGTCTGGTCGGCGTAATCAACGATATCGTCTCCCTCGCCACCGATCAGGGTGTCATTACCCGCACCGCCCGAAAGCGTGTCATTGCCCGCACCGCCATCAATGACGTTATCAAACGCATTGCCTGCCAGCGTGTCATCATGATCGGAGCCGGTCAGGGTCTCGAAACCGTCAATGGTGTCATTTCCAGCACCACCGGTTGCGGTACCTGCATCAAGGTCGACATTCACACCTTCTTCAGCACCTTCGTAGGACAGAACGTCTTCGCCCTCGCCACCGATCAGGGTGTCATCGCCCCCATTGCCAAAGACCGTGTCATTACCTGCGCCACCGTCAAGAATGTTGGCGTTTTCATCACCGACCAGAACATCATCACCATTACCACCGGTAACGTTTTCAATGCTTTCAAGGGTGTCGTTGCCTGCATCCCCTGTCGCGGTGCCCGCACCCAGATCAACGGTGACACCGTCAGTGGTATCGGAATAATCGGCGGTATCATTGCCTTCGCCACCGCGTAGCGTATCGTCGCCTGCGCCACCGATCAGGGTGTCATTACCTTCGTCGCCATAGATATCATCATCGCCGGCCTGACCATCGACGATGTCGTCGCTTTCAAGGGCGTGGATTTCATCACTGATCTGGCTGCCGGTGATATCGTCTTCGAACTCGGTGCCAAAGATGGCGTCATAACCAAAGAAGTTTTTCTGACCAAGATCGTCAACCGAAACACCTTCAAGGGTGATGCTGTCGCCATCGCCAAGGGTGATGACCGCATTACCGTTTTCGTCATCGGCCATCTGGTCGCGCAGGGCTGCGTAATCCTCGATCCCGTAGGCCGACAGATCGATGATGTCTTTGGCAACATCAAAGTCGGTTACGGTGTCATTGCCGCTGCCAGGTTCGAGAACGATCAGGTCTTCGCCTTCGCCGGTGATCAGGACATCATCGCCATCCCCACCGACCAGGGTATCGTCGCCCGATCCGCCATCAAGGGTGTTGACCCCGTCACTGCCGACCAGTGTATCGGTATAGTCAGTGCCAACAACGCGTTCGAAGTTCCGAACGATGTCGTCACCCCCGCCGCCAGTTGCGTATTCCTTGACCAGATCGACTGTGACACCGGAATCGACATTCGAATAATCGACGGTATCAAGATCGCCAGCGCCACCATCAAGGATGTCGTCGCCTGCATCACCATAAACCCAATCATCGCCAGACCCGGCTTCGACAATATCATCGCCTTCACCACCGGTGATGGTGTCATTGCCCGCTTCACCCAGAAGGATGTCGCCACCGACACCGCCGCTGATGATGTCATCGCCCGCACCACCGCTGATTTCGTCGATGCCTTCGCCGCCATCAATGACGTCGTTGCCGGCGCCAGCATTGATCGCGTCACCGCCAGCCCCGCCGGAAATGGTGTTGCTGTTCTCGTCACCGGAAATCTTGTCGTTAAAGTCGGAACCAACGACGCCTTCGATGTCGGTCAGGATGTCGTTGCCGTCACCGGTTGCTGTCCCTGCCGCCAGATTAACGCTAACGCCCTGGGTCGCATTGCTGTAATCGGCGGTATCGGAACCTTCACCGCCATCAAGCACGTCATCACCTGCACCACCGACAAAAGTGTCATCACCATCAAGGCCGGTCAGGGTATTGTTTTCGTCATTACCCGACAGCGTATCGTCAAACAGGGTACCTGTTACGTTTTCGATACCTTCAAGGACATCATCGCCATCGCCACCGGTAACTGTGCCAGCCTCAAGATCGGCCTCAATCCCGGCACCTTCGGTCGCGTAATCTGCGGTATCGTTGCCGTCACCACCGCGCAGAACATCCGATCCGGAATTGCCAACCAGCGTATCGTTTCCGGTACCACCATCGATGGTGTCATTGCCCTCGCCACCGATCAGACGGTCGTTTCCGGCGCCGCCATCAACGGTGTCATCGCCTTCACGGGCATTGATGATGTCATCGCCACTGCCGCCGATCATGTCGTCGGCATTTTCGGAACCAAGGCGGACATCAACACCGATGAAATTGTCGGCAGTCAGTTGCGATGGGGTAACCCCTTGCAGGGTAATGGTATCTCCACTTTCAAACGTGATGGTCACATCGCCATTGGCGTCCGTGCCAAACATGTTTTCAAGAGCGCCATATCCGGCAACATTGAAGCTGGTCAGGTCGATGGTGTCGGCATCGGGGTTGAAATCCGTAATGGTATCGCTGCCGCCACCCGGATTGAAGACAACCTGATCCGAACCGCTTCCAAGCGTCAGGGTATCGTTGCCGGCACCGGCATCGAAGGTGTCATCGCCAGCGCCACCGATAAAGGTATCGCTTTGACCGCCACCGATGAAGGTATCACTAAAGTCAGAGCCCTCGATGGCTTCGATGCCTTCGAGCGTATCGGTACCGGTTGCTGTACCGGAAACGGTATTGTTGCTGGTATCAACTGTGACCGCGGCCTCAGAGTCGACATAGCTTGCAGTATCAACGCCCTCGCCACCGATCAGGTGGTCATCCCCTTCGCCGGACAGAAGCGTGTCATTGCCTGCGCCACCATCCAGCGTGTCGGAACCCGCACCACCCGATATGGTGTCGTTGCCCGCGCCGCCTTCGACCAGGTCATCGCCGCTGCCTGATGAAATGACGTCATTACCTTCGCCGCCAAGAACGGTATCGGCACCATCCCCGGTATCGATAACATCATCGCCCGCACCGCCATCAACGAGATCGAAACCTTCACCAGTGGTGATGACGTCGTCGCCTTCGCCACCTTCAACTGTGTTGTCGCCGTTTCCGGCATTGATAACGTTGCCAGCATCATCACCAATGATCACGTCATTGCCGTCACCGGTCGTAACATTTTCAATATTGGTAAAGGTGTCGGTATCGCTGCCATCGGTCGCGGTACCGTTGGTGAAATCAACGGTCTGGTCACTGGAAAGGTCGCCAAGATCAAGGGTATCGTTGCCCGTGCCACCATCGATGGTGTCACTGCCCGCACCGCCGCGCAGCGTATCGTTTCCGGCGCCCCCCAGAAGGACGTCGTCACCTGCGCGACCATCAAGAACATCATTGCCGGCCTCACCCGAAAGGGTGTTGCGACCCGCGTCACCACGCAGGGTGTCTGCGCTGGCTGAACCGACAATGTTTTCAAAGTTCGAAATCGTATCGCCGGTGCTGGTTGCACCGGTCTGAAGGTCAACCGAAACACCGGACTCACCAGTGAACGAAAGGGTATCTTCACCCTCTCCGCCATCAAGGATATCGGTGCCAGCGCCGCCAGAAATTGTATCGTTGCCCGAACCACCTTCGATGACGTCGTTACCGGCACCACCGGTTACGCTGTCGTCGCCGTCTCCGGCAAGAATGGTGTCGTTTTTGCTGCCACCCGTGATGACATCATCGTGGTCGGATGCAATGATCTGTTCGATGCCGCTGAAGGTATCGGTGCCGGTATCTTCGCCGGTTGCAGTGTTGGTCGCCAGATTGATGTCCAGACTCGATGCCGCGTCGGAATAATTCAGAGTGTCGGCACCCTCGCCACCAATATAGGTGTCATTGCCGAGTTCACCGACAAAGCTGTCATCGCCTTCGCCGCCATCAAGAACATCATCGCCCGCACCACCGGTCAGCATGTCATTGCCGGCACCACCATTGATAGTGTTGTCGGCTTCGTTGCCGGTGATTGTGTCGTCAAATTCGGTCCCGGTGACGTTTTCGAACCCGGAAAGCGTATCGTTGCCACCTGCACCGGTTGCGGTTCCGGCAGAAAGATCGATGTTCTGAGCACCGCTTGCTCCGGAATAATCAAGGGTATCGGTCCCTTCGCCACCCGAAAGGGTGTCATCGCCGGCACCGCCCGCGATCAGGTCATTGCCGCCACGGCCATCAATGGTATCGTCACCAGCACCACCCGAAAGGGTGTTTGCCGCATCCGAACCACCAATGCTGTCATCGGCATCCGAGCCAATCACATCTTCAATGTTGCTTAGCTGATCGGTACCGTCTGCCTTGTTGGTCGAACCTGCTTCAAGGTCAACATCAACACCGGTTTCACTGTTGCTGTAATCAACAACGTCCTGACCAGCACCGCCGTCGATCACGTCATTCCCGGCGCTGCCTGTGATGGTGTCGTCGCCCGCACCGGTCAAAATAGTGTTGTCTACGTCCGACCCGGTAATGGCATCATTCAGCCCTGATCCAACAACGTTTTCAACATTGAGAACCGTATCGCCGGTGTCTTGGTCAGTTTCACCTGTTGCCAGATCAAGGTTAACCCCGGCTTCTGCATCAGAGTAATCGACGGTGTCAACACCGTCGCCACCATCAATCAGGTCGCTGCCCAAACCGCCATTCAGCGTATCGTTACCCGCACCACCAAGAAGGGTGTCATTGCCACCACCGCCGGACAGGGTGTCATCGCCATCTTCACCAGAGAGGACGTTGGCGGACAGATTACCCGTGATGGTATCGTCATAATCCGAACCGCTCAGATTCTCGATACCCTCAATCTGGTCAGTGCCAAGACCGCTGACGGTGCCAGCACCAAGATCAGCAGTAATTCCGCCGGTCGCATTACCATAGTCGACGGTATCAATACCTGAACCACCACGCAGCACGTCATTGCCACTGCTTGCAATCAGGCTATCGTTGCCTGCGCCAGCATCAATCGTGTTGTCGTCACCGTCGCCAGCCAGTGTATCCGCATGGGCCGAACCGGTAATATTTTCGATGCTTTCAAGGGTATCTTCGCCTGCTGCACCACTTGCTGTTTGCCCGGCCAGATCAACGTTAACACCGCCTTCGGCATTGGCGTAGCTTACCGTGTCATTGCCTGCACCGCCCGACAGAGTGTCATCTCCGCCAAGGCCTTCAAGGACATCATCGCCTTCGCCACCTTGAAGAACGTTGTCAGCGTCAGAACCGGTCAGCGTATCATTGCCCGCACCGGCAACGATGTTTTCAACATTCCGAATCTGGTCATTGCTATCAGGTCCCGTGGCCGTTCCGGTCCCGAGATTAACATTGATGTCCGCGATCTCATCGGAATAGTCGACAGTATCGACACCGTCACCACCATCAAGGATGTCGTTGCCTTCGCCACCGATCAGGGTGTCGTCACCTGTACCGCCAAAGATACTGTCATCGCCTTCAAGACCATCAATAATGTCATTGCCATCAAGGCCCGACATGGTGTCCTGACCGTCGGTCCCCGACATGCTTTCATCACCGGACGTTCCGACAATGTCGCGCACGCCGATGAAGTTGTCAGCTGTGATGTCATCCTTGCTGACACCTTCAAGCACCATGGATGTACCTTCACCGAAATCGATGACAAGGTCACCGTTTTCGTTTTCGGACATCATTTCATAGAGATCGCCATAGGTATCAACACCAAGGGCCGTAATATCAATCTGGTCTTCGCCAATGGAGAAGTCGGTTACGGTATCTGCACCGTCATCTGGTCCGACAATATATACGTCGGCACCCGTACCACCGGTCAGAGTGTCATCACCAGCACCACCTGTGATGGTATCCGAACCACTACCAGCATTGATGATATTATCGCTATCATCGCCGATAATGGTGTCGGCCTGGCCGGAGCCAACGACGTTTTCAACACCACTGATGGTATCGGTACCATTTGCGCTGGTTGCCGTCCCTGCGGCCAGATCAATGGAAACCGCGCCCTGGCCTTCGTAGTCGACGGTGTCGTTCCCTTCACCACCCTTGATGGTGTCATCGCCAGCGCCACCAAACAACAGATCGTCACCGGCACCACCATCAAGGATGTCATCACCAGCACCACCGCTCAGGGTGTTATTGGCGTCATCGCCAATCAGGGTATCGTCATGATCAGAACCCTGAACGTTTTCGATGCTTTCAAGGGTGTCGTTGCCTGCGGCTCCGCTTGTGGTCCCCTCAGAAAGATCAACCGTCACCGAACCGTCTGAATCGCTGTAATCAGCTTTATCTGTGCCTGATCCACCGACAAGGGTGTCATCACCTTCACCACCGGAAAGGATATCATCACCAGCCCCACCGAGGACCGCGTCATCCCCCGCACCGCCAGAAATGACGTCGTTACCAGCACCACCGATCAAGGTATTCGCGCCAGTGTCACCTGCAATAACATCATCCTGGTTAGACCCAGTGACATTTTCGATGTTCGTCAGAGTGTCTTCACTACCAACACCTCCCGTACCGGCTTCAAGATCAACCTGAACCCCGCTGCTGGAGGTGTAATCGACAGTATCTTCACCCGCACCACCGTCAATAACGTCTTCGCCAACACCACCGGTGATCGTATCGTCACCATCGTTGCCGAAAATGGTGTCGTCACCGGAACCACCATGAATGATGTCGTTGCCCGCAAGACCGTCAATGATTTCAGCAGACGATGACCCCTGCAGGGTGTCGTCACTTTCAGTCGCGCCAAGCGTTTCAAGATCAACAAAGTTATCGGCAGTCAAATCTTCCGGCGATACACCATTCAACGTCATGGTGTTCTCATTGAGAGTGATTACCGCATTGCCGTCATAATCGGTGCTGATCATTTTCTTGAGAGCTTCAAAATTCGGAATATTGAAGCCAACAAGATCAATCTTGTCTTCCGCCGGACTGAAATCGGTTATGACCGTGTCGTCGGTTCGGGTGCTAAAGACAAAGGTATCAGCACCTTCACCACCCGACACCAAATCTTGGCCCGCACCAGCGTCAATGGTGTCGTCACCGGCACCACCTTCGATGGTATTGTCGGTCGTAGATCCGGTCAGCACATCATCATAATCGGACCCGATAACGTTTTCGACAGACGCCAGCGTGTCATCGCCATCCGCGCCAGATGCTGTTCCAGAGGCAAGATCAACACTTACACCGCCCGATGCGTCCCCGTAGGTAACGGTATCCGATCCAAGACCACCATCAATCGTGTCATTGCCTGCACCGCCCACCATAGTGTCAGAACCGGCACCGCCACTGAGAACATCATCCCCGCCACGGCCATCAAGAATATCGTCGCCTAATGCGCCTTCTAGAGTGTTAGCAGTTTCATCCCCGGCCATTGTATCGTCATACGAGGACCCAGTTACATTCTCGAAATTGGCGATCGTATCTGTGGCATCTGCGGTTTTAGCCTGACCTGTCCCAAGGTCCACATCGACACCACCGGTGGTCCCTTGATAGCTCAGCGTGTCATTACCATCACCGCCATCAAGCTCATCACTGCCATCGCCACCATTGATGGTGTCATCACCCGCACCACCAGTGATGTTATCAGCGCCAGTTCCGCCGGTGACCAAATCGTTGCCGTCACCACCATCAATCGTATCGTTACCCGCACCACCGGAGACCGTGTCGTCACCGGCTTTTGCGGTGATGACGTCGCTACGGTCTGTACCGTTTAGGACATCTTTCTCCTCGGTACCTTCAAGTGAGCGGATACCTTTGAAGTTGGCATAGGTCAGACTGTCGGGATTAACACCTTCAAGGGTAATCAACGCGTCACCGACCGTGATCGTGGCATTGCCTGCAGCATCTTCACCAATAAAGTCGGCGACATCAGAAAACAGTTCAAGACCATCAATTCCCTGGATATCAATGATATCGTTAAGCGGATTGAAGTCCGTCACAATGTCGTTGCCACTGTCAGGCGTGACAATAAAGGTGTCTGCACCCGATCCACCGCTCAGCGTGTCGTCACCGCCGCGACCATCAATGGTGTCGTTACCATCCCCCGCCATAAAGACGTCGTCACCACTGCTACCGAGCATGGTGTCCTCGGTCGAGGTCCCCTCGATTTCCTCGAAACCGGAAATCGTATCAGTGAAATTGTTGCCGGTAACAGTTCCGTCTTCCAGGTCTACTGTGACACCAGCACCCAGATCTTCTGCGCCGGAATTATAGCTCAGCGTATCATTGCCATCGCCACCAACCAGAGTGTCATCACCCGCACTACCATAAACAGTGTCGTCACCTGCACCGGTATCAATCAGGTTAGTGTCGCCGCTGGTATAGACGATATCATCCCCAGATCCGGTAACAACGTTTTCAAAACCGGAAATCGTATCATTGCCATCGCCGGTGGCTGCGCCATCCGCAAGATCGACGGTAACACCACCGTCTACACCGGTGTAATCGACGGTGTCATTACCTTCGCCACCAAACAAAACGTCATTGCCACCGCCACCCGAAATGGTGTCATCACCACCCATGCCAGACAGTGTGTTGGCACCTTCGTCACCACTGATAACGTCGGCGTTTTCCGTACCGATCACATTTTCAAAGTTGGAGATCTGAGACGAGCCGGAATCGGTTGTGGCTGTTCCCGCGGCAAGGTCAACATTCAGACCAGTCTGGCTGCCAAAGCCAATGGTATCATTGCCCTCACCGCCATCAACTGTGTCATTGCCCTCGCCAATTCCGCGAACAACATCATCGCCGGCACCGGTTGAAATGACGTTGTCGTCATCCGAACCAATTACGGCGTCATTGCCCGCACCAGTAATGACATTCTCAATACTGCTGAGATTGTCGCTTTCCCCTGTTTCTTCATCGCGCGCCGTACCACGAGCAAGATTGACGTTCTGCCCGCCTTCTCGCGCACTCAGATCAAGGGTGTCACTGCCTTCACCACCGATGATGATGTCGTTACCATCTTCGCCAATGAACAGGTCGTCGCCATCGCCACCATCAAGGGTGTCATTGCCACCACGTCCGACAAGGGTGTCATTGCCCGCACCGCCGCGCAGGACGTTAACGCCGTCATCGCCGTTCAGTTCATCGTCATAGTCCGAGCCGGTCGCATTTTCGATACGATCAAGAACATCGTCGCCATCAGCACCGGTCGCGGTGCCATCGGCAAGGTCGACCTGCACACCACCGTTTGCGCCGGAATAATCGACCGTATCGATACCTTCCTGACCGCGCAGGGTGTCATTGCCAGCACCACCCGAAACCGTATCGTCGCCATAGCCACCCGATACAACATCATCGCCAGCACCACCGCCAAGCGTGTCGTCACCGCCATAGCCATAAAGTGCGTCGTTGCCATCTGTCCCGGCACCAACGTCGTTGTCTTCGGTCTGGAAAATCCGGCCAAAGCCACGGAAATCATCAGCTGTCAGGCTGTCGCTGCTGACCCCTGCAAGGGTCAGGGTACCCTGATCACCGAATTCGATAACGGTGTTGCCGTTACCATCGTCGGACATCATGGTCTGCAGGGTCGCAAAATCCTGAATGCCAAGCCTGGAAAGATCGATAATGTCTTCCGAACCGGCAAAGTCGGTGATCGTATCGTTGCCGAAATTCTCGGTCAGTTCGAAGTCATCCTCGCCAGCACCGCCGGTCAAGGTATCGTTACCCTCACCACCGGTCAGCGTATCGACGCCGGCACCACCTTCAAGAAGGTTATCGCCATCATCGCCGGTGATGTGATCGTCATGGTCCGAGCCGGTAACATTTTCGACCATCTGGACAACGTCATTGCCCGCGCCACCAGTGGCGGTCTCGTCGGCAAGGTTTACGGTGACCGCACTTTCGGCATCGCTATAGCTGACCGTATCAACGCCGCTGCCGCCCTGGATATGGTCATCGCCCTGACCGCCCCGCAGGAAGTCATCACCCGATCCGCCAGCCATGACATCATTACCGTCACCGCCCACCAGAAGGTCGTCATCGGCACCGCCTTGCAGGAAGTCATCGTCCGCACCACCAAACAGGCTGTCACTGCCGTCTCCGCCCTGCAGAACATCACTGCCGTTCTCACCGCGCAGAACATCATTCCCGGCACCACCCTGTAGCAGGTCATTACCGGTACTGCCTTCGAGCGTGTCGTCTCCGTCATTGCCCTGAAGGGTATCGTCGCCGGCACCGCCACCAAGTATGTCGCTTTCATCGCCGCCCTGCACCACATCAGCACCAGCGGTCGGCGTATTGTCAAAAGCGTTTGCATCACCTTCGTCGGCATCAGTTACGCCAGACTCGGCATCGTCGCCATCGGATGCATCGCTGCCCGTCGCGTCTTCGCCGGTATCTGCTGCACCAGAAGTGTCGCTGGCACCTTCACCCTCGGACGCACCGGCTTGTGTACCGGCATCCGTTTCACCGTCACCGGTGGCGTCGCCGCCCGACGCGGTATCTTCTGCGGTCGTTTCAGCATCAGAACCGGACGTCACGTCACCGTCTGACTCGCCAGTTTGCGAACCGGCTTCAGCAGAAGCATCGCCAGATTCCGCATCACCAGCTTCTTCGGTCGTCTCACCAGTGGGTTCGGTTCCCGTCTGCTCGTCGCTCGACGTATCGTTCGCATCCGAACCGGTCTCGGCACCGGCCTGCGCGCCAGAGGTCGTGTTATCTTCTTCGCTCTGGTCGCTTTCGCCCGTCTGGGTTTCTGCTCCACCTTCTTCACTGGTGGATTCTTCGCCAGAACCTGACTCCGTCCCGGTTTCGCCGGACGTCGTATCGCCCGCAGACGCACCATCGTTATCTGTTTGCGAACCAGAGGTCTCATCCCCAGCCGCCTCGTCTACTTGCGGCTCGGAACCTTCTGCTGCGCCGCCGGATCCCGTGCTGTCAGGATCGGTTGCACTATCTTCGGCATCGCTGCCGGAATTTGGCGAACCTTCATCACCCGCATCGAGGGTGTCGTCACCGCTGGTACCGGATGCACTGTCAGAGCCACTCTCGCCAGTGGTTTCGCCGTCAGAAGTATCTTCAGTTGAAGTTTCACCGCCCGCGGCCGTTTCCGAACCGGTGTCAGAACCTGTATCCGTGTCGGTTACAGCATCACCACCTTCGGAGCCCGACGTTTCTTCGCCAGCAGAAGCGTCCGTAGACCCAAGGTCACCCGTGGATTCTGCGTCGGAAGAGGTTTCGTCACTGGTGCTGTCACTGCCTGAAGAACCTGACGTTTCACCATCGGCTTCTTCGGAACCGGATGCATCACCAGAACCGGTATCGGTTTGTGTTTCCGACCCGGCATCGCCAGTGCTGCCAGTTTCGCCAGTGCTTTCCGAACCGCCAGAAGAGGCCTCGCCCGAGGTGGCATCTTCCTGTGTTTCAGAGGAGCCTGTTGAACCGGTTTCCGTTTCCGTGTCGCCAGATGTGGTTTCACCCGAATCACTTGCGCCACTGTCGGTGCCGCCATCGGTCTGACCCGTTTCTTCACTGCCAGATGCGTCGCCAGAGGTTTCATCGGAGCCCGTTGCGCCGGTTTCTTCGGCGCTGTCCGAACCACTTTCTGTACCACCGGCCCCTGAATCGCCTGCGCCAGCATCACCTGTCGCGTCGCCACTTGTGGAGCCTTCGGTTGATGTACCGGAATCGCTCTGCGATCCGGTTTCTTCGGCGTCATTTGCACGACCGGCACCGGAGTCCAGATTAACTTCAACACCCTGCTCAGACTGGCTGTAGTCGACGGTGTTTTCGCCCGTACCGCCTTCGATAGAGTCCGCGCCCTGGCTGGCATTGAAGGTGTCATCACCGTCGCCGCCCGACAGGCTGTTGTCGCCGGAATCACCGGTCAGGACATCATCGCCCGATGTGCCGCGCAGGTTTTCAATACTTTCAAAGGAAACGCGATTGGCGCCGGTAGCATCCGTAGCCGATCCTTGCGAAAGGTCGGCGCGCACGCCGTCTGCCGCCCCATCCAGAGACAGGGTATCTTCGCCCGCACCGCCATCAATGTTGTCGATACCACCGCCTGATGAAATGACATCGTCACCATCAGAACCGACAATGGTGTCATTCCCTTCGCCGCCTTCAATGACATTGGCTTCGCCATCACCCGACGATGCATCGCCACCATCGGTCGCGACAGACACCTCGTTGATTTGCGGAACGTCAACCAGCGTCACATTGGCAAGTTCTGCTTTCGTGACACCTTGGAAGACGACCTTGTCACCGGTCGAGAAAACGATGAATGCATTGCCCGCCGCGTCTTCGCTGGCCAGCGTCATCAGTTCACTGACACTGTCGACACCAAGGTCACTCAGCGCCAGTTCGTCTTCATCAACGTTGAAATCGGTAATCGTGGTCTGTGCGAAACCACTTTGGAGCACAAAGGTATCGCGGCCTTCGCCGCCGGTAACAACATCCTCACCCTCGCCCGATTCGAGAATGTCGTCGCCTTCGCCGCCAATCAGGGTGTTGTCACCATCATCGCCCACCAGAACATCGTCATAGGCGCTGCCGATGACGTTCTGAATGTTGGTGAAGACCTGAGTTGCTGCAGATTGCGGATTGCCATCGCCCGAAGAGCTGGTACCAGAATCATTTTTGGCCGCGTCAGAATCACCTTCTGAGCGGCCATCAAGTACCTCATCAATGTCGGTGTCGGTGATTCCAACACCATCGTCTTGGTTGGCGGGCGAGACCAAAGCACATACTCCCTACATGGGAATTGTTTTTACCAATTCTGCGGCGGACATCCGCCTCAGAATCCATTTATACCGTAGTATAGATTAGGATTTTGCGATTCAGCAAGAGCAAATGACTCTCTCTGGGACGGATAATGCACTTTTTCTCATATTTTCCGTTGATTTGGAACGGAAAAGCCCAGCATGTCAGAATCTGTCAGGTTGTATGTAACCACCCACCATGACCTATACGTTCTTTGGGGGTCTACTGTTCGCGGAATGCGCGATCAAAGCTGGTGGTGATAGGGGAAAACAGGTATGCGAGAATCGTTCTGGCGCCAGTCACGATCTCCAATTGGGCGGGCATGCCGGGCGACAGAATCATACCTTCATGCTCGGCAAGGCTGTCTGCATCAATCTCGACCATTGCCTGAAAATAGGACCGGCCTTCCGAGTCCGTAAGACGGTCCGGCGAGACATCGGTGACCGTTCCCTTGACGGGTGCAAACCAGCGCTGGCTGAAGGACGTTACCCGGATGTTGACCGGAAGCCCGGTCGACACAACGTCAATGTCGTTTGGTGAAACACGGGCCTCGATCACAAGGCGATCATCAGCCGGCACAATTTCAAGCACCTGTGCACCGGGCGGGATCACCCCGCCGACGGTGGTGAATTGCATGTTTGTCACAGTCCCGTTGCGCGGTGCCTTGATGTCGGAGCGCACCAGGATATCCTCGGCCGAGCGCAAACGTTCATTGAGATCGGAAATCTCGCTTTGGACATCGCGCAGTTCGGTATTGATCGACTGCAGATGATCACGCATCAGCTGAGACTGGCTGGCCTTGACCTGCTGGATCTGCTGTTCGATCCGCGCAATGTCAGCCGAAAAGCGTCCAATATTACCAAGCGTTTCAACCAGTCGGCTTTCAAGCTGGAGCAACCGGGTTCGCCGTGCATAGCCGAGTTCGACCATCGGCTTGACCATGGCGAGCTCTTCCTTGACGATCCCGACTTGCTGTTCGGCGGCAACCTTTTGCTCGCGCGTGCCGACAATCTCGCGACGCAGCTCCTTGATCCGCTCGTCATACAGTTCCAACTCGCCCTGAAACGCGCTCCGGCGGCTTTGAAACAGCGTCCGCTGCGCATCGGTGATCGAGAAATAGCGCGGGTCTTTAAGTGGTGCAGGGAAAGTCAGATAGTCTTCCTGTGCGCGTTCAGCGATCAGGCGGGTCTGGGTGGCAAGCGCATTGAGATAGCGGTTGTTCAGCAAATCAAAGCTGGCACGTGACCGCGTATCATCAAGACGCACCAGCACATCACCGGCCTTAACCCGCGCACCATTGCGCACCAGAATTTCGCGAATGATGCCGCCTTCAAGATGCTGAACACTCTGGCGACCGGAAAACGGTGCAACCACACCGCTGGCCGTGGCGGCCGAATTGACTTCTGCCGTTCCAGCCCAAAGCAGCACCGACCCGAACCCCAGAAACAGGATCAAAAAGCCGATCCGCACCAATGGTTTGACATCGGTGCTAAGCTCGCGCGCGGTTGGAAGTTGCACACCACCAGACATCAGGCACCACCCTGTCGACGCTCGGCCGATCCTTCAACCACACGCAATTGCGGGCGGCCACGCCGGGTGCTTTGCGCGCGCACCTGTTCACGCTCTGCCGGACGTTCCGCATCTTCAGAAGGTCTGCGGCGCGGCGCGCGCTTGGCAGCCGCACGTTCGGCATCCTCACGCACCTTGCGCATGCGCAAGGCGGCTTCTTCCCGGGCCTTGGCAATCGCTTCGACCTCGCTTATCTTACGCTGTGCTGCAGGCTTGCGGGCAGGCTGTGCCGCGCGTTCAGGCTGCGTTTTTGGCTTCGCTGCCGGGCGCTTTGGCGCAAGATCGGCGGCACTTGCCGGACGGGCTTCTCGTGACGAAGCTGCCGGTGGATCCTTGCGGGCCGCATTCCTGCTTGCTACCGGCTTTTTGCTGACCGGTCGCATCGTCATCATTGTGCCACCCGGGGTCGGTTGCGGTTTCATTTCCGTTTTGGCGATCCCGGCGGCCTGTTTTGCGGCCTCTGCCCGACCCGACCCAGCGTCGCCAGTCGTGCCGAAATCAGCAATTTCAGGCATTTCTTCGATCTCGGGTTCAGGCTGGGTCGCAGGCTCTGGTGCGCTTTTCGCTGCTGCCGGATGTGTATTCGGCGCGCTGTTCTTTTCGACGATCGGACGCGGCGCATCCGGATTGGGCACTTCGATCTGTTTGGGTTTGATGCGCATCTGACCATCAGATGAAGGTGCATCCGATGCAGATTCCGTCGGGCGCGCCGCAGGTGGCAAGCCACGGGTGATTTCATCATTTTCCGGTGCGGATTTCGGCGCCGCAGGTTTGCCCGCACCCTTGACCGGGACGACCTGAATTTGGCCATCCGCCAAGGCCAGAATGGCGTCAGCATGCGCAAGAATTTCGCGTTCATGACTGACGATAAAGGTCGTGATGCCATTACGGCGCAGGACCTCGATCAGCTCAGTGATATGGGCAACACCGCCGTCATCAAGGGCCGTTGTCGGCTCATCCAGCAGCAACAGGCGCGGACGTGAAAACAGGGCCGCAGCCAGGGCAATCAATTGCCTCTGCCCGCCCGAAAGGTTACGGCCGCCACGATCGACACGCGTGTCATAGCCGTCAGGCAGATCAAGAATAAACTGATGCGCCCCGGCCAATTCAGCCGCCTGAATGATGTCGCGCATTTCCGCATTACCAAGACGCGCAATGTTTTCGGCAATCGTGCCGGGGAACAGGAACGGGTTTTGCGCCAGATAGCCGATCTGCGCGCCCATTTCGGTGCGATCCGCCCGGGATGCTTCGACATCGTCAAGCTTCACCGACCCCGACCCGGGCAACCAGATGCCCATGATCAGTTTCAAAAGGGCGGTCTTGCCAACCCCGTTAAACCCGGCAATCGCAATAATCTGCCCCGGCCCGGCCTTGAATGAAAACCCCTTGAACAAAACGTTGCGGCTGTTGGGCGGCGCAAAGACAAGACGATCAACACTCACCGCCATCCCCCGCCCGCGCGGCATCGGTGCCGGGGCGGTCTGACGTTTTTCAAGCAGGATATTGTTAAGCCGTTCAAACGAACTGCGCGCGGCATTCCAGCTCCGCCATGCGGTTACCGCCCCGTCAAACGGCGCAAGACCGCGCATGCCAAGGATCATGGAGGCCACCATGATGCCGATCGTAATGCTTTCCGACAGAACCAGATAGGCGCCAACACCGATAAAGCAGACCTGCATGGCAAGACGGACAAAATGCGATAACGTGGTCGATGTGCCAACCCGTCGGCTGGCCTGTCCTTCCCAATACAGCGCATCAGATTGATCCGCCTGCCAGCGCTGACGCGCTGACTGGGTCATGCCCATGGCTTCCATCGCTTCGGCATTGCGGACATAGGTTTCTTCCTGCGCAATGCCGCGGTTCTGGCTTTCTTCGGATCGGTCGACGGATATCTTGGCCGCGGCCTCGTTGGCAATCGCAATCACGATCAACAACAACGCACCGCCGCATGCCACCATGCCAAGGCGGGTGTCAAAGATGAATACCACCCCGATATAAACCGGCGCCCACATGAAATCGATCAGGGCAAATGGCCCGCTGCCGGTCAGAAAACCGCGCAATCCATAAAGATCACGCAAGGGGCGCTGGCGCATCTGGCTGCCGCGCGCGGATTGCTGCACGACATGGGCAAACAGATCCCCGCCCAAACGCAGATCAAGCGCAGTCCCCACCCGGATCAGAACCCGCGATCTGAGTTGCTCCATCGAGGCAATGAAAACCAGCACAAGACCGATGCCAAGGGTCAGAAGGGCCAGCGTATCAACCGACCGGCTGGAAAGAACGCGGTCAAATACCTGCATGGAATAAATCGGGATCACCATGTTAAGCAGGTTGATCACCATCGAGAATCCGCCGACAAGCGCAATCGACCGCCAGAACAACCGTTCCAGCGGGGTACGATCCCCCTCGCGTCCCGCATCCGTTTTGCGGGTTGGCCGGATTTTATCCAACAGGCCCATTCGTTCCTTCCGCTACACCTGCCCGAAAATGCGGGCAGACCCCTTATATCTGTTGCCTTTGGCCATTTGCCAATCACGCATGACAAACCACCCACGCAGCGAAGCCACAACGGGTATCCTAGCCATTGGCATACTCCCACTATTCTAGTCGAATATATAAGGATGTGTTAAAATTTTGCCGCAAAACCCTTTATTTCATTGCCTTACCGCGCCATCACATCGTGCAATTCTGGCCAAATTCCGACGTCGGATCCTGACAAATTCCCACCTGATCAGACCTGTTCTGAATCAATGCGGTTCACAGATTGTCTGGCATAGAGTTTTTTTCATCGCAACGCAGGTTGCATTTGCGCATATGTGTTCATCATCCCTATCTTTGAACATGACCCCAACCCGAAACCCCGACAGGCAAACACTTTATGGCTGACAACACGCCGCAACTTCCCGACTTCATTCAACGGTTTCTCGCCATTCAACCGGGCGGGATTTCTCACGCGGGCGGGCTGATGGCGTGCATGATCGGCGTGCTTGCGGCCTGTGCATGGATGTTGGGTGGTGTGTCGATGATGATATCAGCCGGGATTGCGGTCGGCTTGATGCTCGCACTTTCCCCCATGATCTCGCCCGACATCCTGATGAAGATGCTGCGTGCCAGCCCGCTTTCGGGCGAGGATTATCACGCCATTCATGAAATGAGCCGCCTGCTGTCCGAACGCGCAGGCCTTGATCACAAGCCGAAACTTTTCCTGCTGCCGGGCAAGGGGGTTAACGCGATTACAACCGGCACGGATGACAACACCACGATTGCCATTTCAAGCGATGCGGTGCATGGCCTGTCACCACGTCAGATGCGCGCCATTCTGGCCCATGAAGTGGCGCATGCCTGGCATGGCGACACCCGGATATTGCTGATTACCGATGTGCTGTATCGCGCAACATGGACCATCGCGCTGTTTGGTCTGGCAATCTTCATCTTTGGTGATTTCAACCCGCCAGCCTGGATGATTGTTCTGTTTGGTGCTGTGCCGACCATCAGCTTCCTGTTCCAGCGTGCCGTCATCCGTGATCGCGAATTTGCCGCCGATCACGGGGCAAGTGATCTGCTGAACGGCCCCGAAGACATGATTGATGCGCTTTTGCATATTGATCAGATCAACCGCAAACGCCTCGGACTTGTGCCCTATCGCAGCACCCAGCCACCCAGCCTGCTTGATACCCATCCCTCGGTCAGGGCCCGGATCAAGGCATTGCGCGCGCTTAAGCCCGGCACATGGCAGAAGTTCTTTGAAAACCGGCGCATGCCGCCAGAATAATCGACCATGACAATACCCGGAAATTCCAACAGCTCTGATCTTGGTCCCTGCCCGATTTGTGGCCGCCCAATGATCGAGGGCCCGACCGTGGACCGCCATCACTGGCGGCCAAAATCACAGGGCGGCACGGGAACCGAATGGTTGCATCGTGTCTGCCATCGCATGATCCACCGCCTGTTTAATGAGGCCACCCTTGCACGCGACTTCGATCATCCCGACAAGCTGACCACACATCCCGACATGATCAAATTCATCAAATGGGTGCGCAAGAAACCGGCGGACTATATCGATTACCCGGAAAGTGCCGGCCGATATGGCCGCAATCGCGGCAAACGCCGCTAGATCCTTCCGGGGAAAGAACTGCCAATTTAACCATTTACCTGCCAAGATAGGCGCAATATACGCATCCGTCGCGCAACCGCCGAAAGCAGGAAGAACCGATGCCAAGCCTAGATATGCTAAATGATCTGATCCCGGTCTTTGTCACGCTGTTCGTGATTATTGACCCGCTCGGTCTGGTGCCGGTTTTCATCGTCCTGACACAGGGCACAAGTGCTGCCCATCGCAGGCGGATGGCGATCCGGGCGTGTTTGACGAGCTTTTTCATTTTGGCCGCCTTTGCCCTGATCGGCGAAGGGTTGCTTGGCGTGTTTGGCATTCACATGCCCGCCTTCCGGATTGCCGGGGGGACGTTGCTGTTTTTGATCGCACTTGAAATGCTGTTTGAGAAACGCAGCCAGAAACGTAACGAGCGCGCCGAACAGGTCCATCAGGAACTTGAAGAAGATCACGAAGCGGAAAAACCAAAGGTAAAGGCAAAAGCCAAATCCAGTCCGGCCAAATCAAACGGCGACGTCACCATCCCCGATCATGAGGCCGACGATATCTCGATCTTCCCGATGTCGATCCCGTTCCTGTCCGGTCCCGGTGCGATTGCATCGGTGATGCTTTTGATGGGCAAGTTCGAAGACAATATCGCGATGCAGGCCAGCGTCATTGGTGTGGTTGCAGTGGTGATGGTCATCGCCTTTGTCTTCTTCCTGCTGGCAAACGTGGTCGCCAAACGCCTGAGCCCGACCGTCGCCACAGTGGTCTCCCGCCTGCTTGGTATGATCCTGGCGGCCCTTGCGGTTCAGTTCATCATTGATGGGATTAAGCAGGCGTTTTTCTAAACCCTTCCGAACAGAAACAGTATGCCAAACATGATCAGTAGCAATACGAGAAGAACACTCACATCCCATAGCGTATTTAACCGCTTGGCCTGTTGCGTCAAAAACATCTGATTATGAGCTTCCGAACGGATTTGGTCTCTCCTCAAACGCATCAATACCCACACGACAAGCAGTGCAAAAACCCAGCCGCCATACTCACTAAAGAACTGTTCGCCAATTTCCTGGTTCGTTGTAGCTCTACCAAAGGCTATAATTAAACCACCAAGAGCTCCGAAAAGTGTTGCCCAAACCACGCCACTACTGCCGACCAAAAGAAAATATTTAATTGGCGGCTG
Source organism: Thalassospira sp. HF15 (assembly GCF_011806525.1). GTDB lineage: Bacteria > Pseudomonadota > Alphaproteobacteria > Rhodospirillales > Thalassospiraceae > Thalassospira. The sequence continues at coordinate 490,455 of NZ_JAAVKI010000003.1, forward strand.
TCGAAAATCTTTCTTCACCTTAGGGAATAACATGCCCAAGGCCTTAAAGCGAATTGGGGCCATAAGCGCATATATGTAGATCCCCAGAAATGCTAGGCAGAACAGCAGGCCATAAGCTAGGTACTGCACTTGAGCAACACGGGTAGAGTATTCCGCACCGCTAAGACCTGATATGTTAGGTGCCATTGTCTTGAACAGGCTCCCATAGACCATCGATCCAGCACACCCGCAGAAAAGGGCGGGCGAGAAAGGCAACCCCCAGCCTGTCAGCCTAGCGAACATCCCCTTAGTTTTATCCAACTCTACAAAATCTGCAGGCGTTACCACAAAAGGGGCCAGCAGTAAGAGAAACCACCTGCCTTTAGGGTTGTTCATCAAGAAACGCTTGAAAGCAACATACAGCCTAGCAATACGCATTTTTCATCCCGAACAAAATCTCCAATGCAATTTCGGATAATTTTTCACTGAATGATAATCAACTTAAAAATGCACATCTACTAGGAAATGATGCCTTCAACATACGCCCAACTACCAACGCTTCGCCGCGCGCAGGATCGCATCGGTGCCGATCTGGTAATGGTCATAAAGCGCGATGCTGTCCCCGCACTGACCAAAGGCATTCACACCCAGCGGGGCAACCGCATGACCGCGCACACCACCAAGCCACGCAAGGGCGGCCGGATGGCCGTCAATCACGGTGACAAGGCGGGCATCTGACGCCAGCGGTTTCAGCAGGTTTTCGACATGCGCCATCTTGCCATCGGCCTTGCCTTCAAGACGCGCACGCTCAAGATCCTGCCATTCGTTATAAAGACGATCGGTCGAGGTGACGGCAAGCAGACCCAGGCCCGGATGGTCATCCGACAGCTTTTCCCAAGCCGCAATTGCTTCGGGTGCCATGGCACCGCAATAGGCAATCGCCATTTTGCAATCTTCGCCCGGCTTGCGCAGCCAGTAGCCACCCGAAATAATTTCGGTTTTTTCGGTATCTGACAGGTCACGTTCCGGCTGCGACAGCGGCTTGGTCGACAAACGCAGGTAAACTGATCCCCCGTCTGGGTCCTGCATATGGTCAAACGACCAGCCCATGATCGCGGCCAGTTCATCACCAAAGCTTGGTTCGAAACTGGTCAGGCCTGGCTGACCCATGCCGATCATGGGTGTGCTGATCGATTGATGTGCGCCACCTTCCGGGGCGAGTGTGATGCCGCTTGGTGTTGCCACCACCATGAACCGCGCATCCTGATAGCAGGCGTAATTCAACGCATCGAGGCCGCGCGCAATGAACGGATCATAAAGGGTTCCAATCGGGAACAGGCGTTCGCCAAACAGGCTGTGGGACAAACCAAGGGCGGCGAGATTGAGGAACAGGTTGTTTTCGGCAATGCCAAGCTCAACATGCTGCCCACTTGGCGATCTGATCCATTTCTGGGCCGAGGGGACCTTGCGTTCCTTGAATTCATCAGCCAGTTCTTCGCGACTAAACAAGCCACGCTGGTTCACAAACCCGCCAAGGTTGGTCGACACCGTCACATCGGGCGAGGTGGTCACGATGCGATCGGAAAGGTCACTTCCTTTCATCTTGGCCAGTTCATTCAGGATCTTGCCAAAGACTTCCTGCGTGCTGGACGTTTCCGTCCGCGCGTAGGGCATTTCGGGGATAGTGATGTGTTTGGCCAATTTGTTGCGCGGGGCATCATCGTTAAACGGTGCCTTGGCGATGTAATCACGTATCTGATCAGCACTGATATCAAGGCCCGCGGCAAGATCCCATTCCTGCCCGTCGGCAACGTTGTTTTGCAGCTTGAAGGCATCCATTTGTGGCACGTTCATCAGGCCGGCATGGTTGTCCTTATGCCCCTGAAGCGGCGTGCCATAGCCCTTGACGGTATAGGCGATAAACACAGTCGGCTTGTCATTTGGGACCGCATCAAAGGCGCTGAGCACCGCTTCCATGCAATGGCCGCCCAGATTGGTCATCAGGTCATGGAGCTGATCGTCGTCATAGTCGCCAAGCAGGCTTGCCAGCGCATTGTCGCCGTCCATGTCCGATGTAATCTGTTTGCGCCATGCTGCCCCACCCTGGAAGGTCAGCGCGGAATAGATGTCATTCGGTACATCATTGAGCCATTTCTTAAGCGATTTCCCGCCCGGCTTGGCAAAGGCATCATGCAGCTTGCGGCCATATTTGATGGTAATGACGTTCCAGCCGACAGCGCGGAAGAACCGGCCGATTACGCGAAACAGATGGGCATCAATCATGCCATCAAGGCTTTGGCGGTTGTAATCAATCACCCACCAGACATTGCGAATGTCATGTTTCCAGGTATCAAGCAGCGCCTCATAGATGTTGCCTTCATCAAGTTCCGCATCACCCACAAGGGCGACCATGCGACCGGGCGTTTCACCCTTGGGCAGCATGTCCTTGTAGCGCAGGTAATCCTGTGTCAGGGCCGCAAAGTTCGTCACCGCCGCACCGAGGCCGACAGACCCGGTCGAGAAATCAACCTGATCACTATCCTTGGTGCGTGACGGATAGGACTGCGCCCCGCCAAAGGACCGGAAGTTTTCAAGCTTTTCCTTGGTCTGGCGGCCCATCATGTAATTGATGGCATGGAATACCGGGCTGGCATGCGGCTTGACCGCGACCCGGTCCTGCGGGCGCAGAACATTGAAATAAAGCGCGGTCATCAGGGTGGTCATCGACGCACAGCTGGCCTGATGGCCACCGACCTTGATCCCGTCGCGTTTCGGGCGCAGATGGTTGGCGTTATGGATCGTCCAGCTTGAAAGCCAGCGCACTTTCTTTTCAAGCAGACCAAGCATCTCAAGGTCTTTGGAATTCACCTGACCGGTGCCGGTTGCTTCGATAATTTCGCCGATTTCCGGCGCGCTATCCTGTGCTGACATTTCCTGTTCGCCTTCTTTAAACGCCCGATGTTTCGGGTCTTGCGCGGGCTGAATAAATCCGCCCGCAATATTCCGGTATTGGATTGCCGATTTTTATGTCTGCGCCGCAGAAATCAAGGGACTACACCATCATTTCACACAAGATTCGCCGATTTTGCCAAAATCGTGGAATCGGCTGCGGCGATCCCGGTCAAAACTTCGAATTTCCCGTCTGAAACATTATTTCGCGGTGACTTTCTGCGCTTCTTGAAGCAACGATTCGCCAGCCCCATCTGTAATCCGGAGTGTGAGAAAGTGGACCATTCATACGCGCCTGCCCCACGATAGGCGCGCCCAATTGCGATCCGTAAAGACCGAAAAACGATGAAAAATCTTTTCGCAGGACCACGGGCCAAACCCATTGGGTATCTCCTGATCAGCTTGATGCTGACCGGCCTGCTATCGGTCAACCCCGTGCAGGCAAAAGCCCAGGACGCCGCAGCAAAAGCCAGCAGTCTTGAGGTCAGAATATCTGTTGATGAGGAAACACCGTTTTGCGCCGGAAAGACAACTTGGGATCAGGTCAGCTGGTACCACATCGATCTGCTGCGTCTGGCTGCACGCTTCTCGCAAATGCCTTTCACCATCACACCCGTTTGCCGTGACCATCCGACGGAGGATGGCAGAGTGGCGATGCTGCGCGATGGCAGCACCATCAATCTGGCATTTTTTGGCACCAGCAGCGCGCGCGAACGGGATCTGTTCGCCATTTACTTTCCCGTCTATCTCGGCACAACGGGCCTGCGCCTGTTCTTTACGCGAACTGACATCGAAACTGATCTGAAAAACATTCATACATTAAACGACCTGCAGAAATTCACCTTTGGTCAGGAACGCAGGTGGCCCGATACGGCGATACTGGAATTTAATGGCATGCGGGTCATTGATGCCCGTTATCCTCATCTGCACAACATGCTAATGGCTGGTCGGTTTGAGCTTTATCCACGCGCCTATTGGCAGGCATTTTCCGAACTCGACCAGATGCGACAGACCGCACCTGACATTGTACTTGCGACAGATGTTGCACTTTATTACCCCATGCCGATCTATTTCTTTGTCAGCCCTGATCAATCCGCGCTGCACGATGCCATCCTTGATGGTATGACGCGCGCGCATGCGACCGGAAAGGTGCTTGAACTGCTTCGAACCCATCCACAAACCAGCGAGGCATTTAAAAAAGCGCCATTGGCAGACCTTCGGGTGATTAACCTGCTAAACCCCAACCTTTCTGATCAATCACGTGCTGCACTTGCCCGCTTTGGCATTGCCCAACATCTTGAAAAGCACCCAAGGCAAGACCGCGCAACTGCAATCCCCGAAGAAGGCTCTTCAAGGCAGGCTGCGCAATAATCTCACTGGAATTCGCATAAAGCCGCACATACGCCGCAGGTCACAGGGCGAGTGGATTGAACACGAAGGACCGAAAAGTTCACCCTGGGGCGAGCGTCTGGCTGCAGTCTGTTTGAACGCCTTGATCTAAATTCTTTGCCCCGCAATATATTATACTGATATATATGTTTCCCCTCCTAAAGTTCGCTTTCGGTGAATTGCAAATTGCCAAACTTTCGTCCTTTCCCATCACTTTCCCTGATTAAAGTTGCTTCATCCCAATGACAGGCGGGATCAGAGCAATTCCAGATGCATCAGCTGCCGTGATGAACCCGTTCATCGCCATCAAAGATGCTGTCCGACGATTGCTCTGCCTGATGCTTGTCACGGCACCCCTGTTCGGTGGCGTGCCCGCACATGCGCAGTCCGAAAGCGGCAATGATCCGATTGTCGTGCGCATCCCGATGGATACGCCGTCGGTCTTTTGCCGCGGTGAGGTCACCTGGGAAGAACATCGGGAATATCATATTGATTTGTTGCGGCTGGCCCTGAGGCTGAGCGGAACGGATGCCACCCTTGTGCCGGTCTGCATGGATTACCCGACTGAAGAGCGGCGCATTCCCATGCTCGAATCCGCAGACCAGTTCGACACAGTTTTCTTTGGCACCAATCCGGAGCGCGAAGAAAGACTGCTTCCCGTCTTCATCCCGATCTATCTTGGCACCACAGGTTTGCGACTGTTCATGCTGCATGAAGATGCGAAAGAACCGTTCAGCCAGGTTCAGACGCTTGACGATCTCAGGAAACTTTCGATGGGTCAGGGACTTGGATGGCCTGACAGCGAGATTCTGGCTGATAACGGCTTCAACGTCGTTTCCGGGCGCTACAAGACACTTCATCGCATGCTTGATGCGAAGCGGTTTGATCTTTACCCGCGTGCCTACTGGCAGATTGTCGGCGAATGGAACTGGATGAAGTGGGATGCGCCGGGCATCGAAATCGCCCACACGACGGCGCTTTATTACCCGCAGCCGATCTATTTCTTTGTCAGCCGCAAAACACCGGAACTGCACGACATTATCGAAACAGGCCTCAGACGTGCCTTTTCAAATGGCATGATGCTGGAGCTGTTGAAAACCCATCCCGATACCGCACCCTCATTCTCACAGATTGATCTGCGCAATCTCAGGGTTTTGCGCATTGAGAACAAGAACCTGTCAGACCGATCCCGCGAAGCGATGGATCGCTACAGCCTGTTTGATTAACTAGCACAGGCTGAAAACAGCAAAGCGGAATGACACCAAGCCATCCCGCTTTGCATGTACTCTGATTTTACTCGGCAGCAATCGCCATCTCACCGCCATCAAGGGCGTTTGACAGATCAGCAAGAATATCATCGATGCTTTCAAGCCCGGCCGACAGGCGGATCAGGCCATCGGTGATCTGATATTCAGCACGTTCTTCGGCGGTGTAGGTTGAATGGGTCATCGATGCCGGATGCTGGATCAGGGTTTCTGCATCGCCAAGGCTGACCGCACGGGTAATCATGCCAAGGCCGTTCATCAGTTTGCGGCCTTCCTCGATCCCGCCTTTAAGCTCGAACGCGATCATGCCGCCAAAACGGTCCATCTGTTTTTTGGCCAGCTTATGCTGCGGATCGCTTTCCAGCCCCGGATAGTAGACTTTCTCGACCTTCGGATGCGCGGCAAGGAAATCGGCGATTTTCTCGGCATTGTCGCAATGGCGCTCCATACGCAGCTCAAGCGTTTTAAGCCCACGCATGACAAGGTTGGCATCCTGTGCGGACAGAACCGCACCGGTCATATCCTTAAGCCCGACCAGACGCACCTGCGTCATGTCTTCAAGCGACCCGATCACTGCACCGGCCATCAGATCGCCATGACCGCCAAGATATTTGGTCGCGGAATGAACAACGATGTCAGCACCGAGTTCAATCGGTCGCTGCAGGTACGGCGTGCAATAGGTGTTATCGACAACGACCTTGGCGCCATGCTTGTGGGCAATGTCGGAAATGGCTTCGATGTCGACCAGACGCATGTTCGGGTTGGCCGGTGTTTCGAAATAGACAATCTTGGTTTTGTCCGAGATCGCCTTTTCAAGTTCTGCCGGATCGGTCAGATCCACATGGGTGTGCTTGATGCCGAACTTTTCCAGACCGTGACGGAAATAGGCGAAGGTGCAACCATACAGCGTGCGATCGACAATGATCTCGTCGCCCGGCGCAATGAAGGTCCAGAAGACCGACGTAATCGCGCCCATGCCCGATGCGGTCGCAACAGCGGCTTCACCGCCTTCAAGCACCGCCAGACGCTTTTCCAGCAGATCAAGGGTCGGGTTGGCGATACGGGAATAGATAAAGCCCTGCTCGTCACCGGCAAAGAAACGCCCGCCCTGCTCGGCTGTTTCGAACGCAAAGGTCGAAGACATATAGACCGGCTGGTTCAACGCACCATTGTGGCTTTGCGGATCATAACCGTGATGGATCGCACGGGTGGCAAAACCGGATTTAGCGGTGTTGTGTTTGTCATGGGCAGACATCGGAAGGCTCCTTGAAATGCGTTTATTCTGCCCACATCACCGCAAGCACCGTGCCAGATTTGAAAACCCCCTGTTTTCAAGGACTTGCAGAAATCACCAGCTGGATGGATGTAAATATTTATTTACACACCGACATCAATCGACCGCAGAAAGCGCAAATACGCTGGATTTCAGAACTCTAACGTCGTAAACCTATCGTTACAGTGTAAATTTTTCGGTACAGTCATGCGGTTCGAAATTCGCGGCGAAAACAGACTTGGCATTACGCGTGACGTTATCAACGTTCTGACCGATCAGGGCCTGGACATCCGCACGTTTGAAGTCACCACCCATCACATCTATGCTGATATCCCGGCTGTGCGCCCTGAACGCTTTCTGCTGCTGTCGCACGCGCTTAAACAAATTCCCGGCATTTTCGACATCACCGAAATCGACCGGCTGCCGACCGAACGCCGCCGCGCCCAACTGCATGCCACCCTTGCCGCCCTTGGCGATCCGGTGATTGCGGTTGATGCCAATGGCCTGATCGCACAGGCCAACCCGGCTGCACAGGCGATTTCAGGCACCCCAGAAAAACCACTGCGTGACCAGCATATATCAGACATACTTGTCGAACCATCGATTGAAGATTTACGCCAAGGTGGTTTTCGACTGCCCGAACGCGAAGTGACCCTGGGTGGGCAAACCTATCTTTTGCAGGTCGAACCAATTGGCCATGTCGATGATGGATCGGACGTCACGGATGATGCCCCGTGGGGCGGGGTGATGGTATTTCATCGCGCAGCACGACTGGGCCGGGTGATCACCGCCCTTCAGGATCGCAGCCATACCGACTTTGACGATATTATCGGCACCAGCCGCGCAATGACCCGTGTGAAGTCGCAGGCACAAAGACTGGCCGCCATTGACGCCCCGATCCTGATTCTGGGGGAAACCGGGACGGGCAAGGAATTGTTCGCCCGCGCCTGCCACCGCGCAAGCCCGCGGTCCGATCAACCGTTTCTGGCCCTTAACTGTGCGGCCATGCCCGAAGGGTTGGCTGAAAGCGAACTGTTTGGCTATGCCGCTGGTGCCTTTACTTCTGCCCGGCGGGGCGGCAAGCCGGGACTTCTCGAACTGGCTGATGGCGGTACCTTGTTTTTGGATGAAATCGGTGAACTGACACCGTATTTGCAGGCCAAGCTTTTGCGGGTACTGCAGGATGGCAGCTTCCGGCGTGTCGGCGGCACCGATGAAATCACCGTTGATGTTCGGGTGATCAGTGCGACCAACCGCGACCTTGAAGCCATGTCGCATGACGGCACATTTCGCGAGGATCTTTATTTCCGCCTCAATGTACTTGGCATCACCCTGCCACCGCTCCGCGACCGGATCGAAGACATTGCCGATCTGGCCGCCTTTTTCATCGACCGAACGGCCCAACAGACCGAACGAACGACCCCGCGCCTGGCCGCCGACGGATTGAATTGGCTGCGCAGCCACGACTGGCCGGGCAATGTCCGCGAACTTGAAAACACGCTGTTTCGCGCCGTCGCACTTTTGGATGGCGATGTGCTTGGCGCACGTGATCTGGCCGATGCTGCATCAGGCACGGCAAGCGCACCTGAACCCAGCCCGCAAAACACATCCGAAGCCGCACAAGACGCCTCCGACAAACCGACTGAGCAAACCGATCTGATTGCCACCGCCCTTGCGCAAAGCGATTTCAACAGCGGCATGGATTTGCTTGAACGTGAAATGCTTACGCGCCTTTACCCGGATTACCCCAGCTCACGCAAGCTGGCGGCACGGCTGGGTGTCTCGCATACATCGATTGCCAACAAATTGCGGAAATACGGCATCGGCACGTAAAAAGCCGAGCCCCGGCTACAGCATTTCTTGCCAGTTACATTGCACTGCGGCATGATCTTCCTAAATCAAAGGGTAGAAAGCCCATTTCACAGGGAGAAGACAACATGCTGACAGGTAAACGCGCACTCGTGACCGGCTCGACCAGCGGGATCGGCCTTGCCATGGCCAAGGCCCTTGCAGGGGCTGGTGCCGATGTGATGCTCAACGGCTTTGGCGATGCTGACGAAATCGAGGCCACCCGCAAAAGTCTTGAAACCGATTATGGCGTAACCGCGCACTATAACGGGGCCGACCTGTCCAAACCCGATCAGATCGAAGCGATGATGAAGGACGCCGAAGCCAAGTTTGGCGGCGTCGACATCCTGATCAACAATGCCGGCATTCAATACACCGCCAATGTCGAAGACTTCCCGCCGGAAAAGTGGGACGCGGTGATTGCGATCAACCTGTCATCGGTCTTCCACACCACACGTCTTGCCGTGCCTTATATGCGCAAGAAAAACTGGGGCCGCATCATCAACACGGCCTCTGCCCACGGCCTTGTCGCCTCTGTTCAAAAGGCCGCCTATGTTGCCGCCAAGCACGGTGTCGTCGGCCTGACCAAGGTCACCGCCCTTGAAACCGCCGAAACCGGCATCACGGCAAACGCCATCTGCCCGGGCTGGGTGCGCACCGAACTGGTCGAACGCCAGATCGAGGCACGCGCGAAAGAAAACAACATTTCCGTTGAAGAATCCGCCACTCGCCTGGTGTCGGACAAACACCCGTCCAAACAGTTCGTCACCCCCGAACAAATCGGCCAGACAGCACTTTACCTGTGCTCGGACGCCGCATCACAAATGACCGGCACGCACCTCTCGGTCGATGGCGGCTGGACCGCGCAGTAACGCAAACGCACCCTCCAAACGACAAAGCCCCGCGGCCTGTGCCAGCGGGGCTTTTTCTTTGCGCCGGATGATCTCGACCTAGCTCAGATCGCAATCACACGCCGGACGTTTGGCGTTGGCAATGCAATCAGACTTTTTCGAATAACCTTGCGTCGAAGCCCCAACAATCTCGCCATTCTTGGCCGTGCGCCGCCAGCGCCAGCCATCCTTGGCCTCATAAACTTCCCAAAGATCACCTAGGGAATCCCTGCATTCGGACATTTCAAACCTCATCAAATCCTGAAAAATTGTGCGGCCTTTTATGACGCAATTCATCAGCATTTGTGATTGAGAAAGACCAGATACTCAGGCCGAGCCAAAAGCCCTTCTAGCCATAGGCTTCTATGATTTTTTTAATCAGCTCCTGGATTTCGTTGATGTCTTTATCAAAGGGAACGCTGCCGCATGTGGTACCGTTGATGGCTACCGGCGATACGTTTTGTTGGCCGGTTGCCTGCTGCTGATAGACGGCAAATTGATTGATCAGATTGCTCTTGGGCGTTTTCAGCGGATAATTTGGCGGCCCATATTTTCCGTAGTTGCGATTATCCACCCAGTTATGAAACGCAAGCCCGATATCGGGAATGTATTTCCGGTGATCGGCCACCAGCATATTATCGACAAAATACTGCACGGACTTGCTTGTCCATTCGATACTGTACTGATGCCAATCGTAGATGCTGTATTTTTCGGGACTAAGTGGCGTCAGGCAAAAATCCAAGCTCGAACCGCCGCGCACAGTCATCATCCAAACGTTGTTGTCAAATCCGGAGCTGGGCGGTTTTTTCTCAGTGGTGATCTCCATAAACCATGCGAATTGCATCACCAGTGGATTCATAGTGGTATTCCAATAGCCCCACCCCCTGCTGCCACCACCCGTGCCATCTGCACGAACATTTGCAACAATCCGGCTTGAGACCGCGTCATCCGCCAAATAAATGTTGTTGAAGCCGATGTCCCGATACCATTTCCACAGCGCCTCTTTATCTGCGATCAATGCCAGATAGTTGTGCGCGATATTGGTCGTTGTTGTTGTGTTCCAAGAGTCCTCGGCAAAGGGGCCCTGTTTCGCTACACCGTCAATCGGGCGGTAAGGATAGGGCAGGTCACAATATTTCTGGATATTGGCATGCAGTTTGGTCGGTTGAATTAGCGTTATCGACTGCAAAAGTGGATTTACCGGGTCAAGCAATCGATCATAAGGCTGCTTATCGGGATGCCCCGGCCCTTGCCGCGCGCATGAATTGTTATACATCTCCGCATTTATGTAGGGTGGTTTTGCATCACCTGATTGCAGGTACACGGGCGCAGTTAGCTTGACGCAGGGCGCATCCGCAAAACACCCTTTCTTGTCGGGCCCCGCATTCCCCGGCGTGTCGATGTAATTGAAAACATGGGTGCCTGTCGCATCCTCACGCCAGAACCAAGTATTGAATTTTGCATTAAAAGGCTTTGTGGCCGGGTAACTGTAATCGTCTTCGTACACCGTTTGCCATGTCTGGCACCCCGTCATGGCAAAAAGAGAAAACAATATTCCCGAAACGACAACGCACTGACGATTTATCATGGAAATCCCCCTGACACAGCTTCCACAGAACACGAAACTCAACCGGCCTTGCGTCAAGGATTACACCTTTTGAGATAAATACAACGCAAAATACTATCGTATTTGGTTAATTTTTATCGGCTGCACCCTACCCCAGATACCTTCCCAAATGCTCGACCAGCATGCGGATCTTGGGGCTGAGGTGCCGATTGGTCGGGTAGATCGCCCAGATGCCTTCGTCAGATGGCTGGTATTTGGTGAGAACTGGCACAAGATCGCCGCTGGCGATCCATGGATCGACGTAATAGTCGGGCAGCTGCACGATGCCGATGCCCTTGCGCGCCGCATCGACAAGCGCCTGACCGCTATTGGCGTGGATGGAGCCATGGATGCGCACGGTGCGTTCGCGGCCGTCTTCTTCGAACCGCCAGTAATCGAGTGTCCCGACCAGACAGTTATGGTGGTGCAGTTCGGACAGGGAATAGGGCTCCCCGCGTTTGGCGATATAGCTGGGGGCTGCACAGGCATACAGGCGCCGGGTTGAAAGCTGTTGCGTCATCAGGCTGCCGGCTGTGCCCTCCAGACGGCCCAAACGGATCGCCATATCATAGCCTTCCAACACGAGATCAAGCTTCTGGTTGGTAAAGCGGCATTGCACTTCCAGATCGGGATAGCGGGTGACGAAGTCATTGACCAGTGGCGCAATCACGGTTTCGCCGTAGGTCGTGGGCGCGGTCAGTTTCAGCTTGCCGCGTGGCAGTTCCGTCAGGTTGCCAATCGCGCGCTCCGCCTCGCCCAGCCCATCGAGCAATTGTCGGCAATGCTGATAGTAAATCTGCCCCGCCTCGGTGACGCTGACCTTGCGCGTCGTGCGGTAGAAAAGCTGTACGCCAAGCTTCTCTTCAAGCGCTGTGACCTGCCGGCTGACCTGGGCGACCGAAATACCAAGCTGCTTGGCGGCCGCCGTAAAGCTTTGCCGCTCCGTGACGGCGATAAACTCGCTGATCCCGTCCCAGGCATTCATCGCCCGACCTCATCTTGATTATTACACATACGTAAAAGTGAATTACCAAAATAGCGGATTATCATATCAAGGGAAATAAATAGACTGTTGTCATTACATATCCAAACATCGGAGTAGCGTCATGAGCGCCGAAACCATTACCTGCAAAGCCGCCATCGCCTGGGAAGCGGGCAAACCGCTGTCGATCGAAGAAGTTCAGGTCGCCCCGCCGAAAGCAGGCGAAGTGCGCGTCAAGATCGTTGCAACCGGCGTTTGCCACACCGATGCCTTTACCCTGTCGGGCGACGATCCCGAGGGCATCTTCCCGGCCATCCTTGGCCATGAAGGCGGCGGTATCGTTGAGTCCATCGGCGAAGGTGTGACCAGCGTTTCGGTTGGCGATCACGTGATCCCGCTTTACACCCCGGAATGTGGCGAGTGCAAATTCTGCAAATCGGGCAAAACCAACCTGTGTCAGAAAATCCGCGAAACCCAAGGCAAGGGCCTGATGCCGGACGGCACCACGCGTTTCTCGCAGAATGGCAAGCCGATCTATCACTATATGGGTTGCTCGACCTTCTCGGAATATACGGTGTTGCCGGAAATCTCGCTGGCGAAGATCAACAAATCCGCCCCGCTTGAAGAAGTTTGCCTGCTTGGTTGCGGGGTCACCACCGGCATGGGGGCCACGGTTAACGCGGCCAAGGTGCAGAAGGGTGACTCCGTGGCCGTCTTTGGCCTTGGCGGCATCGGCCTTTCGGCCATCATCGGCGCACAGATGGCCGGTGCCGGTCGCATCGTTGCCATTGATCTGAACGAAAAGAAATTCGATCTCGCCAAGAAACTGGGCGCGACGGACTGCATCAACCCGAAAGACTATGACAAACCGATCCAGGAAGTCATTGTCGAGCTGACCGATGGCGGTGTTGACTGGTCGTTTGAATGCATCGGCAATGTCAATGTCATGCGTTCCGCGCTTGAATGCTGCCACAAGGGTTGGGGTGAGTCGGTCATCATCGGTGTTGCCGGTGCCGGCCAGGAAATCTCCACCCGTCCGTTCCAGCTGGTTACCGGTCGCGTCTGGCGCGGTACAGCATTTGGCGGTGTCAAAGGCCGCTCGCAGCTGCCGGATTATGTTGAACGCTACCTTGCTGGCGAGTTCAAACTCTCGGACTTCATCACGCACACCATGAAGCTCGAAGGCATCAACGAAGCATTCGATCTGATGCATGAAGGCGAAAGCATCCGTTCGGTTATCCATTACTGATCATAAAATAAATCTTTGAATAATCACGCCACTGCCGGATTTATTCCGGCAGTGGCCGATCAGAAGGAGGCCCCGAAATGGGTATCGAGAATTCTTCAAGCAACAAGGTCTTTGGCGGCTGGCAAAAGCAATATACCCACCCGTCGACCACGCTTGGCTGCGACATGCGCTTTGCGATCTTTCTGCCGCCCCAAGCCAGCAACGGCACCAAGGTCCCTGTCATGTACTGGCTATCGGGCCTGACCTGCACGGATGAAAACTTCATGCAGAAGGCGGGCGCATTCCGCATTGCGGCCGAACTCGGCATCGCCATTGTCGCCCCGGACACCAGCCCGCGCGGCGATCATGTGCCTGATGACGAGGAAGAAGCCTATGACTTCGGCAAGGGGGCTGGCTTTTACGTCAACGCCACCCAGGAACCATGGGCCCGCAATTACCGCATGTATGATTACGTGACCAAGGAATTGCCAGCGCTCATCAAGGATCACTTCCCGGTCAATGATGATGCGGTGATTTCCGGTCATTCGATGGGCGGTCACGGGGCGCTGATGATTGCGCTTCGCAATCCGGGCGTGTTTAAGTCCGTCACCGCCTTTGCCCCGATTTCCAACCCGGTCAATTGCCCGTGGGGCCAGAAGGCGCTTGGCAATTATCTGGGGGATGACAAATCAGCCTGGAAAGACTGGGACAGCTCGGAACTGATGAAGGCGGCAAGCTCGCCCGATGTTCAGACCCCGGCCCTTGTCGATCAGGGCGGTGCCGATGGCTTTTTGGCCGAGCAGCTTAAACCCGAAGTGCTTGAAGCAGCAGCCAAGACATCCGGCTATCCGGTCACCATCCGCATTCAGGATGGCTATGACCACAGCTACTATTTCATCTCTACCTTCATCGAAGATCATATCCGCTTCCATGCCAAGCATCTTGGCCTGTAGTTGATTGCACCAAGATCTTCGACTTCCCCGGCACGCCACCCCCCAATCCCCCCGGCGTGTCGGGGCTTTTTTTGGGGGGACTTCGGTGAAAGACGCCAGGCCTTAGTCGAAACTGCGCGCATCAATCGCATCGGCGACGTCATCGGCCATCTTCAGCGTTCTGATAATCAACGGCACCACCATCGCAACGACGGATCGATCCAAACCGCGCGCACGCTGGGCATCGCGGATTTCGGATGCCACGGTTGAAATCACCGGGATAAAGCGCAGCACCATTGAAATCGCCAGACTGACCTTTTCCGGGTTCACGCCAATCGGGCGCAGTGGCTGCATGGCGCGTTCAAGCGATGCCAGCAGGTCAGATGTTTTGGTGGTCAGGGTCACAAGCGACGCAAACATCACAATCGCCGCAATCCGGGTGACGACCAGCAATCCCGCCTGCCAGTCATTCAGCCAGAACTGAACGGCAAAGAAGATCACCAGCAACCAAAGGATCGGTTTGATCTGCGCCCAGATAATGCGTGGGCCAAACCCCGAAACCGGATAAAGCAACAAAACGGTCGCCAGAACAAACGCCACCACCGGCCAATCGGGGATCAGGAACACCCCCGTACCAAGAGCGATCATGGCAAGGATCTTGGCCCCGGCTTGCGCCCGGTGCAGTGCAGATTGCCCGTCGATATAAAGACCCGCGATCACGCCATCATCTCCCGATATTTCGGAAGAACTTCAGCAGGCCGACCATCCAGCACGACCTTGCCGCCGTCAAACGCCAGCACCCGGTCATAATCGGCGATCAAATCCAGATCGTGCGACACCGTGATCACCGTCTGATCCAGTTCGGCAATCGCGCGTTGCACCCGGTTGCGATTGCGCAAATCCAAAAGCGTGGTTGGTTCGTCAAACACGATATAGCGCGGCTCCATCACCAACACGCCCGAAATCGCCAGCAACTGCTTTTGCCCGCCGCTCAGCAAATGGCTTGGATGGGTTTTGAAATCCTGAAGGTCATAACGCGCCAGCACTTCGTCAATGCGTCGATTGACTTCGTCTTTCGAAAGCTTCAGCGGCTTGAGGCCAAAGGCAATGTCTTCTTCGACCACCGGATAGACGATCTGGTTATCCGGGTTCTGAAACACAAACCCGACATGACGCCGAATTTTACGGCCGTCCTTTGCCGCATCGAGATCATCAACCAGAACCCGACCGGTGCTTGCAGTTTGCAGGCCATTGAGCAACCGGACAAAGGTGCTTTTGCCCGATCCATTCGCACCGACGATGCCGATCCGCTTTTCGGTCAATTCAAGTGTGATGTCCTCAAGGACGCGTCGCTGGTCAAACTGCACAGAGACATTTTCAAGTCGGATCATAAAGCTGCTGTCCGGGGTTATCTGGGAAGTGTTGGATGAGCGCAAATCGGGCGCAAGCACCAACATGCTTGCGCCCATAAGACGTTAGCCCGCCTTGGAAATCAAGGGATAGGAACGCCGGACTGCAAGGCACACGACAGTCGCAATCACGACCTTGATCGCATCGCCGATCAGGAACGGTGCTGCACCGACGGTGGCCTGCCAATAGCTGATCTCGGCCACCACCGCGACCCAAGCATTGCCAATGGCATAGAGCACCACAATCCCGCCAAAGGCGATGGACAGGGCGGCATTGAAAACGTTCAGGCGGTTCCAGAACTTCTCGATCAGAAGCCCGATGACAAAGGCCGAAATGGCCCAGCCAAACATGAACCCGCCGGTCACACCAATCATCACGCCAAAGCCACCGCGCCCGCCGGACAAAAGCGGCAAGCCAACAGCAACCAGCACAAGGAAGAGAACAATCGAAAGCCCGCCACGACGGGCACCCAGAATGGCCCCGGCCAACATCGGGCCAAGCGACTGTGCGGTGACCGGCACACCGGTAACTGGAAGGGTGATTGGCGGAAACAGCCCAAGAACGGCGGTCAGGGCTGCAAACAGGGCGATATAGACAATATCTTTGGTCTTCATGTAACGGTTTCCCATTCCCGTTATAAGGCAGAACTGCAATCAACCCCTTGCGCAGAACTGCCTCTCGTTAACCGGTCCGCCCGACCGGCTCAACGCGATATGGGATACCCGCAAATGTCATCGACGCCAAGAAAAATGACACCGGATATCGCGCAGATCATCTTAGACAAACGCGATATCCAATGAATTTCAAAGCTTTACGCAGGATCCTCTTCGACAAAGGACTTAAGCCGCATCAGGGCAGATTCCCAACGTCCCGCCACCTGATCAAGATAGGCACGCGCTTCGGCCAGCTGTTCAGGGCAAAAGGCATACTGGCTTTCACGCCCGACCCGGTGGTTCTGCACCAATCCGGCGGCTTCCAGCACACGCAGATGCTTGGTCACCGCTTGCCGGGTCATATCGGCATCATCAGACAACACCGAGATCGAGCGCGGCTTGCCATCGGCCAGACGATCAAAGATCGCCAGCCGTGTGGGATCGCCCAAAGCGGCAAACATGACGGAGAAATCCTTGTCATGTTTGCCATTGTCCGAATTATTTTCAGGTTTCTGCATGTTTCTTGATGTTTTCAAGCTGGTGTTCCCAGCCATGTGTATTGGCCCGCAGCGCATCAGCAATGCGATGGAGTGGTAGATTATCAAATCCGGTTTCCCGCACCTTTACCGATGTCGTGCCGGATGTTTCTTCAAGCCAGAATTCGACAAGGGTTTCAGGTTCCCCACTGTAATCGACTTCGGGGTCCACCGCATAGGGGTGCCATGTATAGGCAAAGTAACCCGGTTCCTCCATGGCCTTGATCGTCGAGTTCCATGGCACATGCGTGAAACCTTCGATGGTCATCATGCCCCTGGACACCTCGCCAACGACAAACGGGGCTTTGATATCAATCCCGAACCATGTGCCAAACTCCTGATGATCTGTCAGGGCCTGCCAGACACGTGAACGGGATGCCTTGATTTCAATCGACTTCTCAATGGTATTTGACATAGTGCAACCTCCTGGTTGCATTTAAACTGCCAGAAGATATTTTTTATGCAACTAAAAAGTTGCATTTTTTGTTTGGCCCTGAAAACACAAACGCCCGACTGTTGCCAGCCGGGCGATGCGTGCTCCCGTCATCCTTGGGTCAATGCCGCTCTCAATGAAGCTGGCAAAGCCCGTGCAGCTTTCCGTATATCCCCATATCAGGATGCTGCGGATTGGCGGAGCCCCCCTGTCTCGATGATGAAGTTTTTCACGTCTTCAAGGCCATCCATCGCCTTGAGGTTGGTGAACAGGAACGGCCGGTCGCCGCGCATTTTCTTGGCATCGCGATCCATCACACCCAGATCAGCACCCACCAGCGGCGCCAGATCGGTCTTGTTGATCACAAGCAGATCAGAACGCGTAATGCCCGGCCCGCCTTTACGCGGGATTTTGTCGCCGGCAGAAACGTCGATGACATAAATCGTGATGTCGGCCAGTTCCGGCGAGAAAGTGGCAGACAGGTTATCGCCACCCGATTCAATAAAGATCGCCTCAAGCCCGGCATGCTTGGCCGCCATATCTTCGACCGCCGCCAGATTGATCGAGGCATCTTCACGAATGGCCGTATGCGGGCAGCCACCGGTTTCAACCCCGGCAATGCGATCAGCCGCCAGCGCACCTGATCGGGTCATGAATTCGGCGTCCTCGCGGGTATAGATGTCATTGGTGATGGCGGCGATGTTGAATTCATCGCGCATCGCCTTGCACAGGCGTTCCAAAAGGGCGGTTTTACCGGACCCGACCGGACCACCAATTCCGATACGAAGGGGAGAGCTCATGATCTAAATAGCCTCGTATATTGGGTTTCGTGTTTCATCGACGTCCAGTCGACCATCGGTGCCGCGGCACCCAGATCGGCAAGGTCGGTTTTCATGGCGTGATCGACTGCAACTGTCACCGCCTGATCAAGCGATGACAGGGACCGCACACCATCTGTCTGACCCAGCGGCACCAGGCGCACCGCACTGGACACAAGGTTTGCCGCCATCGCATGCAAATAGGCGGTCAGCGCATCACGCAGCGGTACATCAGACTGGGCAGCAGCAATTCCGACCGCGACGGGATAGGATGGCAGGCGATCATCCTTGCGCATGGCACTGGCCCAGCGGGTGATCATGCCTGCGCCCCAGACCTTTTCCGTGGTCGAGACAAAGGCACGTCCTTGTGCGGTTGCTTCCAACGCCATTTCCGATGTGCCACGCCAACAATCGGCCTCAACCCCGATCTCAAACAGCGCGTTTTCATCTCTGGCACGCGCAGCCCGCCACGCGGCACAAAACAGCACCGCATCAATCCGCCCGGCACCAAATTCCAGAACCCCTTCGACCCAGTTGATCAGGCTATCGGCCGATGTCACCCGACCGTCCTCGACGGCATATTCCACGCCGTGCGAATAGGTATAGGCCCCCACCGGAAATGACGGGCTAAGCCACGTCATCAACCGCATCAGGCCAGTGGGATTAAGGGTCAGATCATCCGTGGTCATGGGTATGCCCGTGATGATGGGAATGCTTGTGGTCATGTGCTTGATCATCATGCTCGAAATGATCGTGGCCATGACTATGACCATGCGCGCCACCAAGCCCGTGATAGGCGCCATTCAACGGATCAAACGGGGCGATTTCATTTTCGACCACACCGCCAAGACCGGTGATCATGTCGCGCATCACATGGTCATCAATGATGCGCAAACGCCCGTCATTCAAAACCTGAACGGGCGTATGACGGTTGCCGATATGCCAGGCCAGCTTGGCGGTCGCAATCGGACCAGCCGCGGTAATGGTCAGAACCGGTTCTTCGGCCGCGCGGACGACGATCACCCCGCCATCCGCAAGGCGCAACCGATCCCCATCCGCCAGACGCACCGCATGCGGCAAATCCAGCAGGAACGGCTCGCCCGCATCATCATGCAAGCGAATACGGCGACGATGCCGGTCGGAAAAGGCCAGCGTGACCGTGCCACGCACTTCGGATGTGTCGGCACGGTCAACCGGGATATGTTCAATAGCGTGACGCATGGACTTGTCTGCCACCGATCAGAACAGGAAGTAACGCTGCGCCATCGGCACAACATCAACCGGCTGACAGGTCAGAAGTTCTCCATCCGCGGTCACCTGATAGGTTTCCGGATCAACTTCCATCGCAGGCAAAGCATCATTTAGCTTCATGTCCTTCTTGCCGATATTGCGCGTATTCGACACCGCCAGAAGGCCTTTCGACAGGCCGAATTCGGCAGCAATACCCGCATCGATGCCCGCTTGCGATACGAACGAGAAGCTCGATTTTGCAAGTGCATTGCCATACGAGCCAAACATCGGGCGATAGTGAACCGGCTGCGGGGTCGGGATCGATGCGTTCGGATCGCCCATCGCGGCTGCGGCAATCATGCCGGCCTTGATGACCATGTCGGGTTTGGTGCCAAAGAACATCGGTTTCCAGACAACAAGATCGGCGATCTTGCCAACTTCGATGGAACCGACATGCGCGCCAATGCCCTGCGCAATCGCCGGGTTGATGGTGTATTTCGCGACATAACGCTTGGCACGGAAGTTATCATTGCCCGCACCGGCATCCTCGGGCAGTGCCCCGCGCTGCTTTTTCATCTTGTCGGCGGTTTGCCAGGTGCGGGTGATGACTTCACCGACACGACCCATGGCCTGACTGTCTGAGGAGATGATCGAAAACGCGCCAAGATCATGCAGTATATCCTCGGCCGCGATGGTTTCACGGCGGATACGGCTTTCGGCAAAGGCAACGTCTTCGGGGATTTTCGGATCAAGGTGATGGCAGACCATCAGCATGTCCAGATGTTCGTCAATCGTGTTGACCGTAAACGGACGTGTCGGATTGGTCGAGCTTGGCAAGACGTTGGCTTCACCACACAGCTTGATGATATCGGGCGCATGGCCACCACCGGCACCCTCGGTATGGAAGGTGTGAATGGTGCGTCCCTTGAACGATGCACGGGTATGTTCGACAAAGCCGCTTTCATTCAAGGTATCAGTATGGATCATGACCTGCACATCAAGGTCATCGGCCACCGACAGGCAATTATCAATCGACGCTGGCGTCGTGCCCCAGTCTTCATGAAGCTTAAGCCCACATGCCCCTGCCTTGACCTGCTCGATCAGCGATCCCGGCAGGGTCGCATTGCCCTTGCCAAAGAAACCGATATTCATCGGAATGCCGTCTGCTGCCTGCAGCATGCGGGCAATGTGCCACGGACCCGGCGTACAGGTGGTGGCGTTCGTGCCCGCTGCCGGGCCGGTGCCGCCGCCCAGCATGCTGGTCACACCGGAATAAAGCGCGTCTTCAACCTGCTGCGGGCAGATCCAGTGAATGTGGGCATCAATGCCACCGGCGGTGATGATATTGCCTTCACCGGCGATCACCTCGGTCCCCGGACCAATGATGATATCAACACCGGGCTGCACATCCGGGTTACCGGCCTTGCCGATCCCGGCAATGCGGCCATCGCGAATGCCGATATCGGCCTTGATGATACCGGTGTAATCAAGGATCAGCGCATTGGTAATCACGGTATCGACTGCACCATTGGCGCGCGTGGTCTGGGATTGCCCCATGCCATCACGGATCACCTTGCCACCGCCGAATTTGACTTCTTCACCGAGCGTAGTGAAGTCTTTCTCGACCTCGATGATCAGGTCGGTATCAGCCAGTCGTACCTTGTCGCCCACGGTCGGGCCAAACATGGCCGCATAGGACGGACGATCAATTTCATAAGCCATTTATTCCATCCCCCCGCTTAAAGCTTGCCGTTGATCTTGGCGTTAAAGCCGTAGACCGTGCCGGTGCCGGCATATTTCACCAGATTGACGTCGCGCGACTGGCCCGGTTCGAAACGAACCGCAGTACCGGCCGGGATATCAAGGCGAAAGCCACGTGCGGCTTCACGGTCAAAATCAAGACCCGGATTGGTTTCATAGAAATGATAGTGCGACCCGACCTGCACCGGACGGTCGCCGGTATTGGCAACGGTGATGGTTTTGGTTTCACGCCCCTCATTGAGGATGAGGCTGCCTTCCTTGGTAATGATTTCACCTGGAATCATGGCCTGTCTCCTTAGCGAATGGGTTCATGAACGGTCACAAGCTTCGTCCCGTCCGGGAAGGTCGCTTCGACCTGGATTTCGTGGATCATTTCGGCAATGCCATCCATCACCTGATCGCGCGTGATCACGGTCGCCCCGTCGCGCATCAGATCAGCAACAGAACGACCATCACGCGCACCTTCAACGACATAGTCGGTGATGATCGCGATCGCTTCAGGATGGTTCAGCTTCACCCCCCGTGCAAGGCGATTGCGCGCCACCATGGCGGCAACCGAAACCAGCAGTTTGTCCTTTTCGCGTGGCGTCAGATTCATGCCTGCCTACTCCTTGGCTTCATCAATTAAATCTCCCACAAACGCGGCAAGCGTGCGGGAAGCCCCCTTGTTTGATGGCGGAATGTTTTCCACCACGCGCCATAGACCCGGCGCAATTTCATCGGATCACGCGCCATGAAACGTGCAATCACAATTCCCTTCATTGCGGTCGCGGCACACAGAACATCTTGCGCCTCCAACCCGTCTATTGCCTGTGTCAGACAGTCACGTGCTGCCTCAAGATTTTCTTCCGCGCCCTGCCCGACCAGAATGGCGGTCGCATTGGCGCGTGCCCCGTCAAAGGCCGCTTCGTGATCAAGAATGCGCAACACATCGCCTTCAAGATGCAGCGCATCACGCCAGATCGGGCGACCGTCAATCGAAACATCCCACGCATCACGCGCCAGACCGGTCTTGAAAACCTCGCCGCGCGCAAGGCGACCAAACACCATCATCTCGCCGGCCATGACCATGCCGGTACCAACTGCGCGCACGGTTGTTTTGCGTTTCAGGCGCGCCTGATCAAACAGGATGCTTTCATGGGGCAACCATTCAAGCCACCCGCCATCGGCCACATCCAGATCAACCGACATTTCGCAATCCGGCCCGACCGACCGGTAAATCTTTTCTGCCGCCTGGGCTGTAAACAGTGCCGATGCGCCTGCCTCGACCTTGCCGGCAAAGGCCAGCTTGTCGCCACCGACCATGCCGCCCGAAGTGGTGACCAGAACAGCCGTCGTAAGGTCCCCGGCCATCGGGCGCGGGAACAGGATTTTCATCGGGTCACGGTAATAAAGATGATCAAGTGCCGCATGCCCGCCCTGATGCGCCGCACCACTGCCCTGACGGAACGTCACCTCGGCCCGGCCATCGGTGATGATGCGGGCAGGCGTTGCTGGCGTTTCCATCTCCGCATTCGGATTTGCGGATGTTGTCGGTTCAAGTTTGCGAAGCTGCACAAAGACACCTGACTAAAGCGGACCACTTACGGGACCTTAGGGCCAAACACATTCACATGGCTAACCCGAATACCAAGGGGCTACACAGCAAGATGCGGGCCAACCACCAACACCCTGCCGATGCAGCGATTTTGGCGGTCTTTGGCCAGTTTGAAAGCACGCTATTTGCGCAAAATTTTGGCAAATGCTGATCAAACAGTCAGATAGGCGCGGACTTTTTCGCGATCCAAAGTCTCTTTGGCACCTGAAAGAACAACCTCGCCACGTTCAAGCACGACAATCTCGTCAGCCAGTTCATGGGCAAATTCGAAGTATTGCTCCACCAGCAGGATCGCCATATCACCGCGATCGGCCAGCTGTTTGATGACGCGCTGAATGTCCTTGATGATCGACGGCTGAATACCCTCGGTCGGTTCATCGAGCACCAGCAGACGCGGACGTGTCACAAGTGCGCGCCCGATGGCCAATTGTTGCTGCTGCCCACCTGAAAGATCCCCACCGCGACGGCCCAGCATGTCGCGCAGTACCGGGAACAGCTCGAAAATCTCATCCGGGATATGGCGCAGGGGACGTGGCAACGCGGCAAACCCGGTTTCAAGGTTTTCCTTCACGGTCAGAAGCGGGAAGATCTCACGCCCCTGCGGGACAATCGCGATACCATTGGCCGACCGTCGATAAGACGGATCGCGCGAGATATCCTTGCCTTCCCATTTGATGTTGCCATCGGCAATCGGATGTTGGCCGACAACAGCGCGCATCAGCGATGTTTTGCCAACCCCGTTACGGCCCAGTACCGCTGTCACCTTGCCGGTTTCGGCATTTAGCGACACCTTACGCAACGCATGGGACGCACCGTAAAACAGATCAATATTGCTGACATCAAGCATGACAGTTTCCCCTAGCGTCCCAGATAAACTTCAATGACCCGCGGGTCATTCTGAACGTGATCAAGGCGTCCTTCCGCCAGAACCGATCCTTCGTGCAGAACGGTGACCTTGCAATCAAGGTCACGGACGAATTCCATGTCATGCTCAACGACCACAACGGAGTATTCCTTGGAGATCGACCGCAAAAGCTTCGCTGTTTCTTCGGTCTCGGAGTCCGTCATCCCGGCAACCGGCTCATCGACCAGAAGAAGTTCGGGTTCCTGCATCAACAGCATGCCGATTTCCAGCCACTGCTTCTGCCCGTGCGACAGATTGGCCGCCATTTCATCACGCTTGTCTTCCAGCATGATGGTGACCAGCGCCTTTTCGATCTTGATCTTTTCCGCGTCACTAAGGCGATGGAACAGCGCCTGAAACACACCGCGCCCGCCCGAACATGCCAAAAGCAGGTTGTCAAACACGGTATGGCTTTCAAACACGGTCGGTTTCTGGAACTTGCGCCCGATGCCCAGATTGGCAATTTCGGCCTCGTCCATCTTGGTCAGGTCGATCTCGCTTTTAAACAGGACGTCGCCGGTATCAGGCCGGGTCTTGCCGGTGATGATATCCATCATCGTCGTCTTGCCCGCACCGTTCGGGCCGATAATGGCACGAAGTTCGCCCGGCTCGACATAAAAGGACAAGTTGTTCAGCGCCCGGAACCCGTCAAAGGTGACCGAAACGCCGTCAACATAAAGGATGGTTTCCGACTTGGCGGATTTGACCTGTTCCTCGTCCGAGGCATTCATTTGAACAGCTGCTTCGCTCATGCCTTGCCTCCTTGGTTTGCGCGGCGTTTGCGCCAGGTGGTGATGATGGATTGCCGATCTGCCGATCCAAATGCCGGGATGGCACCAATCACACCTTTTGGCAGGAACAGGGTCACCGCAATGAACAACCCGCCCAGGAAGAACAGCCAGAAGTCCGGCATCGCGCCAGTAAAGAAGGTCTTGGCATAGTTGACGATAAACGCGCCAAGCACCGCACCATACAGCGTCCCGCGCCCGCCAACCGCCACCCAGATGACGATTTCAATCGAAAGGGCCGGGGCAAATTCACCCGGATTGATGATGCCGACCTGCGGCACATAAAGCGCGCCAGCGATGCCTGCCATCACGGCCGAAACGGTAAAGACAAACAGCTTGTAATATTCAACGCGATAACCGGTGAAGCGTACCCGGCTTTCGGCATCACGGATGGCGATCAGAACCTTGCCCAGACGGGACTGGGTAATGCCGCGTGCCACCGTATAACAGATGCCAAGGAACACACAGGATGCGACAAACAGCCCGGCACGGGTGCCATCTGATTGCAACGAATAGCCCAGCAAATCCTTGAAGTCCGTCAGGCCGTTATTGCCGCCAAAGCCCATGTCGTTGCGGAAAAACGCCAACAGCAATGCATAGGTCATCGCCTGCGTGATGATCGAAAGATACACCCCCGTCACACGCGACCGGAAGGCCAGGAAGCCAAATACGAACGCCAAAAGCCCCGGCACGAACATCGCCATGACAATGGCAAACCAGAACATGTCAAAGCCGTACCAGTACCAGGGCAGTTCCTGCCAGTTCAGGAAGACCATGAAATCCGGCAGGATCGGGTCACCATAAACGCCGCGATCACCGATCTGACGCATCAGATACATGCCCATCGCATAGCCACCGAGTGCGAAAAACGCCCCGTGGCCCAGCGACAAAATCCCGCAAAAGCCCCAGATCAGATCAACACTGAGTGCAAGCAGCGCATAACACAGATACTTGCCAAGCAGGCTGACCATCCAGGTCGGCACATGAAAGGCCGAGCTTTCCGGCAACAACAGGTTGCTGGCAGGCACCAGAATGGCGGCCGCAATCAGAATACCCAAAAGGATCATCCCACCACGGTCATTCATGAGCCAGCCAATCACCGGCGTCATTTGATATTTTTGACGATAATCGGTCATGGATCAGGCCTCCACCGCGCGGCCCTTAAGGGCAAACAGCCCCTTGGGTCGTTTCTGGATAAACAGGATCAGCGCAATCAGGACAAAGATCTTGGCAAGCACCGCACCTGCAACCGGTTCGAGGAATTTGTTGACGATACCAAGGCTGAATGCACCCAGCACCGTGCCCCACAGGTTCCCGACACCGCCAAACACGACGACCATGAAACTATCGATGATGTAGGTCTGACCAAGGTTCGGGCTGACATTGGAAATCTGGCTCAGCGCCACACCGGCAATCCCGGCAATGCCCGATCCCAGACCAAAGGTCAGCGCATCGACATAACCGGTACGAATACCAACCGATCCGGCCATGCGCCGGTTTTGCGTCACCGCGCGCATCTGCAAACCGAACGCGGTATAGCGCAGCACCGCGGCGATGCCTGCCACGACGATCACGCTAAACAGGATGATCCACAGACGGTTATAGGTCAGCACCAGACCGGTTGAAAATTCGACCGCGCCACTCATGAAATCAGGTGCCATAACCTGTTGGTTGGTTGCACCAAAGATGGTGCGGATTCCCTGCTGCAACACAAGGCTAACCCCCCAGGTTGCAAGCAGGGTTTCAAGCGGACGCCCATACAGGAAGCGGATGACACAACGTTCGATCACGACACCGACAGCACCGGCGACCAGAAAGGCCGCGGGGACTGAAATCGCCAATGACCAAGCCGATCCCGAAGGCAGAATGGATCCCAATGCCTGTTGCACCATGAACGTGGTGTAGGCACCGATCATGATCATTTCACCATGCGCCATGTTGATGACACCCATCACACCAAAGGTGATGGCAAGACCAACAGCGGCAAGCAACAGGACAGAACCCAGACTGATGCCGCGATAAACATCCCCCACCGTTTGCCAGGTCGACAGTCGCCCTTCAACAGACTCCAGCGCATCTTCCGCGGCGGCAACCACTTCGGGCTCATAACCTTCGGCCTCGGCACTGGCAACAAATTGCGACAGCACCGCGCGGATCTGCGGGGTGGTTTCGCTTGCCAGAACTTCAATCGCGCTCAGGCGTTCTTCGGTGGTTTCACCGGCCGCCAACGCCATGGTGGCACGTGCCAGTTCCATCCGGGCCAGAAGCGTTTCATCTTCTTCGCGGTCAATCGCGCGCAGAAGCAACGGCAACATTGCCGGATCGCGCGCATCCATGATCTGTTCAACCGCGTTCGAGCGCACAGCCAAATCCGGGCTAAACAGGTTAAGTGTTGCCAACGCATCGCGCAGCACACCGCGCAGACGGTTATTGACCTTGATCTTGGAAATTTCCTTTGATCCGCTTTCGCCGACCTCTTCACCGCTGACAATGTCGATATGGGTATAGACCTTGCCCTGTTTGCGGGTGATCACAACGTGCTCGTCGCTATCGCGGACATAAAGATCGCCCTCAAGCATCGCACGCAGGATCGGCGCAACACGGGGGTCCCCGTCTGCTGCCATTTCCTCGATCACTTCGATTTTCTTGGTAGAACTTTTGACATTCAGACCTTCGGCCACGTTGCGAAGTTCTTCATCGCTATAGGCCATCGCCGTATCAGGGACGGCCATGAAAATTACCAAAAGACAGGCCAGAACGGCGCCCCATAGATTGCCGGGTCGACTGCCGGATTTCCGGACCTCTTGAAGGCAAAACGGAGAACGGCGCAGCATCGAAAACATGTCATTGCGCATGATCGCCAAACCTTTGAATGCATAACAGAAAAGGAAATAAAGAATGGGCGGGCATGGCCCCACAGAAAGGCCGCCTCAAAGTGAACAGGCCGGTCGCATACCCGCGACCGGCCCATCCAAAACCAATTAGTACATCGGTTTTTCACAGTTGCCGCAGACCCACGGATAGGTCCAGTCGGCGGTCAGCTTTGCGCTTTCCGGCAGGAAGTCCGACCATGCATCGCCAACGACGGTGCCTTCGGTTTCCCAAACGATGTCAAACTGACCATCATCCTGAACTTCGCCGATCAGAACCGGCTTGGACAGGTGGTGGTTGGTGTTCATGACAGCGGTACCGCCGGTCAGGTTTGCAACTTCCTGGCCATACATTGCCTGGCGAACGGCATCGACGTCGGTGGTGCCAGCCTGCTCAACAGCCTGTTTCCACATGTTAAAGCCGATATAGGTTGCTTCCATCGGGTCGTTGGTTACACGCGACTCATCGCCGATGAAGGCATGCCATTTTTCGATGAAGGCAGCGTTTGCATCTGCTTCAACCGACTGGAAGTAGTTCCAGGCAGCAAGGTGACCAACAAGCGGCGCGGTGTCGATACCGGCCAGTTCTTCTTCACCAACCGAGAAGGCAACAACCGGAATGTCTTCGGCCTTGATGCCCTGGTTTGCCAGTTCCTTGTAGAACGGCACGTTCGCATCACCGTTAATGGTCGAAACAACCGCAGTGTTTTTGCCAGCAGACGCAAATGCTTTCACGTCAGCAACAATCGACTGCCAGTCGGAATGACCGAACGGGGTATAGTTCTCCATGATGTCTTCATCGGCGATACCCTTGCCGTTCAGGTAGGAACGCAGGATTTTGTTGGTGGTACGCGGGTAAACATAGTCAGTCCCCAGAAGAACGATACGTTCTGCGCCACCACCATCTTCGCTCAGAAGATAATCAACAGCCGGAATGGCCTGCTGGTTCGGCGCTGCACCGGTGTAGAACACGTTGCGCGAGCTTTCCTCACCTTCATACTGAACCGGATAGAACAGCATGCTGTTCAGTTCTTCGAAGACCGGCAGAACCGATTTACGCGAAACTGACGTCCAGCACCCGAACACCACATCGACCTTTTCCTGCTCGATCAGCTCGCGGGCTTTCTCGGCGAAAAGCGGCCAGTCAGAAGCCGGGTCAACGACCACTGCTTCGACTTCCTTGCCAAGCAGACCACCGTTTTTGTTCAGATCATCAACCAGCATCAGGACGGTGTCCTTCAGCGTGGTTTCGGAAATCGCCATCGTCCCGGAAAGAGAGTGCAGCACACCGACCTTGATGGTCTCTGCTGCCTGTGCGGCTGACATTGCCATCGCAGACACTGCCATGGCCCCGGCGCCGATAAGCGCCTGAAGCTTCTTATTCATTTATAGCCTCCACTGAGTTTTTATTGCACCGCACGCTCACTTGCTAAAACCGTGCCAGACTCAGAGAGCAAATCGAATAAAATCACGAATCGAAGGATTCCCACGCAATAAGCGACGATTTTACATCTCTTTTGGGGAAAATATTTGCGCACGTCACTATTGGTATGACTATTTTTACATCAATGGTCATATTTTGATTATTTTTTGACCACATTGACGTTGGTGGTTTGGCGACCTATTTGGAATGCGGAAACTTTGCCTTCACTGAGCTTATTGCACCACAATCTGCCCTGTGCTGGCCAGGTTCCCGCCCCGTCGGGAAACCGGCGGGGCGTTTTGATCTTTTCGTGGATTTGATTCCGATTACTCTGCCGCACGCAGATCATGATCGGGTGCAATAGAATCAATTACCGTGCGGATCTGATCACGCAACCAGACCAAACCGACATCCTTGTCCGTCCACACTGGCCAATTCATTGTCACCGGCGGAAACGCCACATCAATTGGCATCGGGCAATAGGACAACCCAAACAGCGGCGCATATTGATTGGCAATGCGACACGGCACGGTGGCAATCACGGCACTGTTCCGCGCCGCAGCCAGAAGCGGCATGAAATCGGGTGTCGCCAGAACAACATCAAGCTCAATCCCCTGCCCCTGAAGCGCGACGCCAACACACCCGGCGACATTTTCTGTTTGCGACAGAACCGCATGACGTGACGCCAGATATTGCGCACGTGATATCGGCAACGGCAGATCAAGGATGTCCGGATTAAAGCAACAGGCAACTTCCGAATGAAACAGAACTTCGCCGCAATGTGCCGCCGCAAGCGGGCTTTTACAGCCAATCGCGATATCGATCTCGCCGCCATTCATCATCACATCAACCGTGTCGGCTGTAATGGTACGGCTGAGGATTTTGACGCCCGGCGCCTGCTGCTGCAAATGCCGCAACAGAATCGGCAGCAAAATCATGTCCATTTCACCGGTTACACCCAACCGAAAAACCCGCTGGGCTGTTTGCGGATCAAAACAATCGGTCGCATGAAGGGCGTTCTGTGCCTGCGAAAGTGCGGCACGGACCGGACCAGCCAAGGTCCGCGCCTTGGCGGTTGGCTGCATCTTTTGTCCGACACGCACAAACAGATCATCGGCCAGCAACATCCGTAACGTATTGAGATTGTGGCTCATCGCCGACTGACCAATGCGCAGCTTTTCAGCCGCCTTGGTCACGCTCATCTCTTGCATCATTGCGTCGAACGCAACCATCAGGTTGAGATCAAAGGACCGTAAATTGAAATGATCAATATTATCCATGACTGACATCGATTTGATTACTGAATAGGTGCACTATAGCTTTTCCCTATCGGTTTTCAACTGGCCGGTTTGAACCGGCATGATTTGAGGGAAAAATAAAATGTTATCACGTCGCGATTTGCTCAAAAGCACGCTTGCCGCTGGCGCCGTTGGTGCGGTTGGCAGCACGGTCTTTGTCCCACTTGCCGCCAAGGCAAAGGCACCAATGGTCGGCACACAGGCACCGGGCTATTACCGCATCATGGTCGGTGATGTCGAAGTCACCGCCCTTTCCGATGGCGCCGCCCAGTTCCCGATGGCTGACCTTTACATCAACACCACACCAGAACAGGCCCGCCTTGCCCTTGCCAACGCATTTCAGGGCACGCCGACTTACCTTTCGGTCAATGCCTATCTGCTGAATTTCGGTGAGCGCCTTGTCCTGCTTGATGCCGGCACCAGCGATTTGATGGGACCGGCACTGGGCAAACTTCCGGCCAATATGATTGCGTCGGGCTATCACCCTGATCAGGTCGATGATGTTGTGATTACCCACATCCATCCCGACCATACCGGAGGCCTGACACTTGGCGGCAAAAAGGTCTTTGCCAATGCCACCGTGCATGTCCCAGAAGCCGACGCCGAGTTCTGGCTTAGTGCCGAAAACAAGGCAACCGCGCCTGAAGACACCAAAGCCTTCTTTGATCAGGCCGTCGCAGCCCTGACCCCCTATATCGATAGCGACACGCTTGTGAAATATGCCCCCGATGCCCCGGCCATCCCGGGCATGGTCAACACCACATTCCGTCCCGGCCATACGCCGGGCCACAGTGCGCTCTGGATCGAAAGCAACGGCGAGAAGTTCGTCTATTGGGGCGACATTACCCACGGCGATGTCGTGCAGTTTGACGACCCGAATATCGCCATTGCCTTTGATGGTAATTCCGACATGGCAATCAAATCACGCGAGGCCGCCTTTGCCGAAGCGGTAAAGGAAAAGTATTTGGTGGCCGGTTGCCATGTCGCCTTCCCGGGCTTTGGCCATGTGCGCGAAGATGCGACCATGTATGACTGGGTTCCGATGAACTATCGCGCTGACGTCTAGATCGAAAACATCCCCCTCCCCGCCGATCTGGAAAAGCCCGTCAACGCAAAAGAGCGGTCGCAATGCGACCGCTCTTTCTGTTTGGGAAGTGCTCCGTCAGATTATTCCGGCATGCCCGCCCGGATCCACTGACCAAGCTGGGCACGCTCTTCGTCGGTCATTTCCGTCAGATTACCCAGCGGCATGGCACGACCGATGACGGACTGCGCCAGCACGCGCTGGGCATTGGCTTCGATCTGGGCCAGATCATCAAACATCACGCCTGCCGGGGCCTCGTCGAAACCCTCGTCCGTCGGATTTGCCGAATGACATGCCGTGCAACGCGTCTGCACAATCGCAAGCGCATGATCGGCCGTGATGATGTCTTCATCTGCCAGCTTGACGGCACTGGGGTCATAGCTTGCAAACATCGCCAAAACCGCCATCCCCACACCTGCCGCCGGAAGCTGCCAGGCAATCGCCTTGCCGGTACCACCTGCATTGCGCGTGTTAAAGAAATGGCGCACCAATCCACCAATGATCAGGATCAATCCGACAATCAGCCAGGACTGGTCGTGCGAAAACAGCATCGAATAGTGGTTGCTGATCATCATCAGCAAAACCGGCAACGTCAGATAGTTATTGTGCGTTGAACGCTGCTTGGCTTGCAGACCCAATGCCGGATCGGGCTTTTCACCGGCCATCAGGCTGGCGACGACCTTTTTCTGATTGGGGATAATGATGCGAAATACGTTGGCTGCCATGATCGTGCCAATCATCGCGCCGACATGGATGAACGCGCCGCGCCCGCTAAACACATGCGTAAACAGATAGGCGGCCGCCATGATCAGGATGAACAGTGCCACGGCCAGCTTGCCGGTGCTTTTGCCAATCGCGCTTTTGCAAATGATGTCATAGATCACCCAACCGGCAAACAGACTGCCAAGACCAATCAGGATCGCATCCATTTTGGTCAGCGCCAGCACGCTCGGATCGATCAGATAGCTTTCGGCACTCCAGTAATACATGGTCACCAAAAGCGCAAAGCCGGTAATCCAGGTGAAATAGGCCTCGTATTTGAACCAGTGCAGTTCGGGCGGCATGGAGCTGGGTGCCACCATCCATTTGTTCACATGATAGAAGCCGCCGCCATGGACCATCCAGGCTTCGCCGTAAACACCTTCATCCATGCCCGGACGCTTGCGCAAGGACAAGTCCAGCCACACGAAATAGAACGAAGACCCGATCCAGGCGATGCCCGTAATCAAATGCGCCCAGCGCAGGATCAGATTGATCCAGTCCTGAAACAGAATATCCACGTGCTTGAAACCTCCGTCTCGCCCATGCGCGGTTTCCGGCGCGCTGGCAGCCCTGCCTTGATGATGATACCCGGGACTTTTGAAGTCGCTCTGATGGCTTTATCCGGGTTCAATCCAGTCGATCTGTTTCCTAACACAGTCACCCGACCGGCTCTATTATTTAGGGGTTGAGCATAATCGAAATGACTTTCAAAATAATCTTTAAAATGGCACAGTGTGCCCGCCAATTTGCACATAGAATAATGCAAGAGACCTCAGACATCAGGAGCTTCCCGCGCCATGTCCGACTTTGAGGACATCCAGATTTTTGTCCGTGTTGCCGAACTTGGCAACCTTTCTGCTGCCGGGCGCGAATTGCGCCATTCGGCTGCCGTGGTATCAAACCGGATTGCCCGCCTTGAAGAACGCCTTGGCGTGCGCTTGCTCAACCGCACCACGCGCCGGGTCAATCTGACGACCGAGGGCGATGTTTATTACCGGCACTGCCTGCGCATTCTTTCCGAAATGCAGGAAGCCGAAAACGCGATTGCCAATCAGAAAAACACCACGCGCGGACCGGTCACGCTGACCTGCCCGGTGGCATTCGGCAACAAGTTCGTCGCCCCGATTATACCGAAATTCGTCGAACAGAATCCGGATGTGCAAATCCGGCTGCACCTGTCTGATCGGTTGCTCGATCTGTTGCAAGACAAGGTCGATCTCGCCATCCGCATTGCAGAGCTCAAGGAAAGCTCACTGATTGTCCGCAAACTGGCGGCCAATAAACGCATGCTGGTGGCAAGCCCGGATTATCTTGAAAAGAACGGCACCCCCAAGGTGCCCGCAGACCTTTTGAACCACAATTGCCTGCTTTTGCGCTTTCCGGGATCGCAGCAATATCAATGGACATTGCAAGGCCCCGGCGATGACGCGCCCGTAACCTTGGCGGTTGCAGGCTCCATGGATTCAGATAACAGCGAAGTGCTGACCCGCTGGTGCCTTGACGGGCATGGCATTTCATTGAAATCCAATTGGGAAGTCGATGAACACCTGCGCGACGGACGCCTTACCCGCGTCCTGCCCGATTATCAGCCGCCATCACATGCAGTCTATACGCTCTATCCGGAAAACCGCTATTTGCCGACCCGTGTCCGCGCCTTCGTCGATTTTCTGGTCGCGGAATTTGGCGGCACGCCGCCCTGGGAACGCTAAACACTGTACCTTGAAAACTGAACGCCAAAAGAAAAACGCCCCGACATCGGTTCGGGGCGTTGCTTATTCTGGTCTGGTCGGCCTAGTTTTTCGAAAGCTCAAGATAGCCCTTAAGAACCGCGGCCACATTGTGCCCGATCACATCATGGGCATAGCCGCCTTCCATGGTGAAGACGGTTTTAAGGCCCAACCGTCCGATCATCTGGCCAATACGGTTGAAATCATCGGTCTGGAGTTTGAAATCACAAATCGGCTCCGCCTCGTGGGCATCGACACCCAAGGCAACCACCAGCGCATCAGCCTTCCAGGTCAGAAGTTTCTGCATGGCCTTGGCAAATCCCTGCCCCCACGCACCAAAATCACTGCCGCCCGGAAGCGGGATATTCAGGTTTGCGCCCTGCCCGTCATTGCGCCCGGTTTCATTGGCATAGCCCATGAAGAACGGGAACTGATGGGTCGGATCGGCATGGATGGATATGGTCAGGACATCGCCACGTTCATAGAAAATATCCTGCGCGCCGTTGCCGTGATGGTAATCGATATCAAGGATCGCAACCTTTTTCGCGCCCTTGGAAATCATGTGCTGGGCGGCGATGGCGGCATTATTCAAGAAACAATACCCACCA
Source organism: Thalassospira sp. HF15 (assembly GCF_011806525.1). GTDB lineage: Bacteria > Pseudomonadota > Alphaproteobacteria > Rhodospirillales > Thalassospiraceae > Thalassospira. Next base: position 524,698 of record NZ_JAAVKI010000003.1, read on the forward strand.
TACCGATTGCCATGGGCATGGTGACCGGGCGGGCGGGTCAGTGCAAAGGAAGATTCATCCTCGCTCCAGGCGGCTTCGGCAGCCGAGATCACAGTCTGCGCCCCCCAATAGGCGGCCTTCCAGGTGCCTTGCGTAATCGGCGTGTCCGATGAAATGGCATACTGGCCCAGACGCGCACTGATATGTTCGGGCTTGCCGCCGGAAAAACCGCCCGTCGGCCAGACATAGGGGAAGGCATCCCCTTTGTTGCCAGCCTTGGTCCAGCCATCCCACGCGGTTTCAAGGAATTCGATATAGTCGGGATCGTGGATTGCGCGGATCGGGTCCATGCCATGATCCTTGGGATCAAACAGCTGCGCCTTGATGGCATGGGCTACCGCATCGCGAATGATCGGAATACGCCGGGCATTCTCGAAACACGGCACCATGCGCCCGTGATGCATTTCGCCAGCCCCGTCATGGGCATCGTGACGCGAATTGAAGAAAACCCGCATGGCACCGCTCTCCTACTAAAACTCTATATCGGCCACCATCATGACGCCCGATACGCTGTGTTGCACGCAGAAAGCGGTTATTTCTTGGCGGTATAAAGCAGTTTTTCGATGGTATCGAGGAACACACCCAACTGATTGCGCAGATTTTCCGACTGATCAGCAAGGCGGTCGGCCATATCACGTGTGGTATCGGCAGCCTCGCCGGTACGTCCGGCCATGTCGGAAACAACCGTGATGTTATCGGTCACTTCCTGTGCGCCGCCCGATGCCTGTTCGACATTGCGGGTGATGTTGGTCGACAGGTTCGCCTGGGTTTCGACATTGCCCGAAATCGTGTCCGAACGTGCCGCCAGATCATCAATCACGCCAGCAATCTCACGGATCGATCCGACCGACTGTTCAATGGCGGTCTGGATGTCCTGAACCTTTTCCTCGATGCTTTCGGTTGCCTTGCTGGTCTGGTTGGCAAGTCCCTTGACCTCGTTGGCAACCACCGCAAAGCCTTTGCCGGCTTCACCGGCACGGGCGGCCTCGATGGTCGCATTCAGCGCCAGAAGGTTGGTCTGGGCGGCAATGTCACGGATGAAGCTGACCACTTCGACAATCTCGCCAGCAGCCGCTTCAAGCTGTCCGATACGACCATCGGTTTCCTGGGCAAGACCATTGGCCCGGTTGGCAATTTCGACTGATTCGCGGGCCTGCTGGGAAACGTCGCGGATCGACTCATTAAGTTCCTCGGACGCTGCGGAAAGCTCGCTCACATTGCTTGCGGTCTGACGCGCGGCTGCGGCCACGTTGGTCGACCGCGAACTGGTTTCATGGGCGATCGAATTGGCATCACCAGACGCATCGGAAAGCGCGGACGCCGCATTGGCGATGTCATCCACCGCGGCAAAGGATCCGCTTTTGAATTCATCGAGAATATCGGCAAAACCTGAGAGCTTCTGCTCGATCGAGGCACTGGCCGCATTGATGCGCTTGGCCGAAGACAGATATTCACCGACAAGGCCGGTTTCGACGATGCGCCGGTAATAGCGGTTCTCGGAAACAGCCCCCATCGATGCCGCACTTTCACGCAGAAACGCGTCATTGCGGTCAATCAGACGGTTGATTGCAATGAACAGTTCACGCATGTCCGGATGACTGTCGACATTGGTAATACGGGCTTCGTAATCACCATCTGCTGCGGCCAGAACCACATCCAGTGCTTTTTTGATACCTGATTTTGAACCACCAAACAGCGACATTAGAACCTCGAACCTTCGATTTCTCGGGCGGGGAGACACCCAAATTTCTAGAGACTTTGTATAAACTCGTCGTAGGACATACCCGCATCAGACAGCTTCTGCATCAAAGCTTTGGACGCGGCATTCATCCCGTCCTTCCGATTGGGCGTGCTTTCCTCGATCTTGCGGAGCTCCGCATACAGAGGAATGATCTTTTCGCTCAGAACTTTCGGGTCCGGCACCCGACGGTTGGAATGATACCCAATCACATTGTGATTGGCATCAAAGGTTGGCGTGACATGGGCAAAGACCCAGTAATGGTCGCCGTTGCTGGCCATGTTCACGACATAGGCAAAAATCTCGTGCCCGCTCGAGATCCGGTCCCACAAAAGCTTGAAAATGCAGCGCGGCATATCCGGATGGCGGATCATTGCATGCGGCTGGCCAAGCACTTGTTTTTCCGTATAGTCGGAAAGGCGCAAGAACACCTCATTGGCGTAAGTAATCCGCCCTTTGAGGTCAGTCTTGCTGACGATCAATTCTTCCGGTTTGAAATGGCGTTCCCGTCCTGAAGGCTGAATGCCAGAAGGCTTGTCGCTCACCGTAAGACCCCGTTTCTTTTGTAAGACATGCCGGCAATCTTGGTTGCGGCGAAATGAATTACTTTATTATCATTTAATATAAGCAATGCGAAGCTAAATGTCTGGTCTTCTTACGCTTCTTTGCCAATAACTAACAGACTAATCTGGAATTATTATTGGTGAAAGTATTATCGCACCAAAGACTATTCAACCCCCGCGCAATAAAGAAGACATGTCTTCCAAACAGCGTCTCGACTTTTGGACCTCAAAGCTGAGTTAATCGTCCTTGATACAAATTCGGTCTCTTGATGCGGGAAAACATGGACTTATCACCAATTGGAATGTGAACCACCTCCCAATGGATCATGCGACCCCATGCAACAGTATGTGAAATTTGGCACACAGATGAATTAAGCATCTTCGTAACGGATTTCATGTATCATCAACCCAAACGGGAACCGTCAGGGACACAGTCGATGTCGAAAGATCTTCGGAATTTTCCATATCGCGTCGTCATTCATGAACAGCAGTCAGCACAAGCTGTGCTGGATTGGCTCGATACCAATGTCATGAGCAGGAACTGGACGATGGGGATTCGAAACATCGAAATCCCGCGGTCCGGTCAGTCGGATCCAATCGTCGATATGGTGATCTATTTCAACCGCCGTGGCGACATGGAACGCTTCCGCGACAAATGGGCGGGCAAGGCACGTGAACACAAGGTCAAGCTGCATGGCTGGCGCGCTGCCCTTTATGCCCTGCGTCATCCACGGACCGAAATGGTCGCCTATGAAAAGGCCGAGGAACCCAAACCCAAACCCATGGACAAAGACAAAGCCAAGAAGGCCGACTGATCAATGGCGCTGCGACACGTTGCGAGCCGATCCGCAAGCTCCGTTCCCGGCCCCTTCGCATGAAAAAAGCCCCGCGCAACCTAATGCACGGGGCTTCGTCATTTAGCCGACCCGGATGGATCGAAAGTCTGACTTATTTCGGCAGTTCGGCATCAATGCCCTGGATGTACCAGTCCATGCCCAGAAGCATGCCGTCATCAGCAACTTCGCCTTCTGCAACACGCAGTTCGCCAGCCTGGTCATAGATCGGGCCGGTGAACGGGTGGAATTCACCCGATGCGATTTTGGCAGCGGTTTCTTCTGCCAGTGCTTTCACGTCATCAGGCATGTTGGTGTACGGTGCCATTTCGACCATGCCGGTGTCGATGCCACCCCAGGTGTCCATGGATTCCCAAGTACCATCAGCAACCGCTTTGGCACGTGCCACATAGTAGCTGTCCCAGTTATCAACAATCGCGGTCAGCTGTGCTTTCGGTGCGAACTTGATCATGTCAGATGCCTGACCGAAACCAAGAACGCCACGGTTTTCAGCAACCTGAAGCGGTGCCGGGCTGTCGGTGTGCTGAACCATGATGTCTGCACCCTGGTCAATCAGCGCCTTGGCCGCATCGCCTTCCTTGCCCGGATCGTACCAGGTGTTGGCCCATACGACTTTGACTTCAACGTCCGGGTTCACCGACCATGCACCCATCATGAAGGAGTTGATGCCACGGACAACTTCCGGGATCGGGAAGGAACCGACATAGCCAACAACGTTCGACTTGGTCATTTTACCGGCAATCACACCAGCAACATAACGGCCTTCATAGAAACGGGCAGCATAGGTCGACAGGTTGTCGGCACGCTTGTAACCGGTTGCATGCTCGAACTTGACGTTCGGGAACTGCTTGGCAACTTTTTCGGTCGGGTTCATGTACCCGAACGAGGTGGTGAAGATCAGGTTGTGGCCGGTCTGGGCCATCTGACGGATCACACGCTCGGCATCGGCACCTTCCGGCACGCTTTCGACATAGCTGGTCGATGCAGCATCACCGAGTTCGGCTTCAATCGCCTGACGGCCGATGTCGTGACGATACGACCAACCGTGGTCACCAATCGGGCCGACATAGACGAAACCGACTTTGACGTCTTCGGCCTGGGCTGCACCCATGCCGGTTGCGAGGGCACCAACAGCCGCCACAGCGGCAAGTGTGCGCTTCACGAGGCTTGCATTCATAATTTAGTCTCCCTGTTAGACACTCAATCAGGATTTATACGTAATTCCTGATCGCAATCAATGACGCGTTCCTGCACAAACCAAATCTCAGACAAACCGGCCACGCCGTGCCCGGCTTGTGTGAGGTTTGGCAAGTACAGTCTTCCTCCCGTCGGGCCAAAACATCATTTGACGTGTTTCGGTCCCGTACACAAAGCCGCCAAAACCCTATTGGGCGGCCCTGAACGCCTGACCAATACAGGCCGGCGCATTCAGTCTGATTTTCGCGCGGTCGCTTGAAATAATCACCAGCACAATCACAGTTGCCAGATACGGCAGCATCGACATGAACTGGCTGGGCACATGAATACCCGCACCCTGCGCATGCAACTGCATCACCGAAATCAGGCCAAACATATAGGCCCCGGCAACCAAGCGTCCCGGACGCCAGGTGGCGAACACCACCAGTGCCAGTGCGATCCAGCCACGACCGGCCGTCATGTTTTCGGCCCACATCGGCGTATAGGACAGCGAAAGATACGCACCGCCAAGGCCCGCCATCGCCCCGCCAAACATCGTGGCAAGATAGCGGATCTTGATCACGGAATAGCCAATCGCATGTGCGGAATGATGAGAATCACCAACCGCCTTCAGCACAAGTCCGGCACGCGATTTCGCGAGGAACCAGCCCACCCCGATCACAGCCGCAATCGACAGATACACCAGAAAATCCTGCCCAAACAGGATCGGCCCGACAATCGGAATGGCGCTGATGCCCGGGATCGAAAGACCCGGCAGCGGTTCAATCGCAAAGCCGACAAAACCCGATCCGACAAGGGCAGAGAAACCAACCCCGAAGATCGTCAGCGCCAGACCCGTCGCCACCTGATTGGCCATAAGTGTCAGGGTCAGAAACGCAAAGATCAGCGACATCAAGGTTCCGGCCACAACGGCTGCCAGAATGCCAAGGGTCGCCGACCCGCTTGAGGCCGTCACGGCAAAACCGGCAATCGCGCCGACCAGCATCATGCCTTCAACGCCAAGGTTGAGAACGCCGGACTTTTCGGTCACCAACTCACCGGTTGCCGCCAGCAAAAGCGGGGTCGAGGCGGTAATCACCGTCAGGATAAAGGGAACAATCCATTCCATTATGCGGTTCTCCCTTTTGCCGCGATGGAGCCGAAACGAATGCGGTACTTGGTCAAAACATCACAGGCCAGCAGGAAGAACAGCAAGATCCCCTGGAACAACCCGGTCACGGCATTTGGCAAGCCCAACGTAATCTGCGCCAGTTCACCCCCCAGATAGGTCAGCGCCATGATCAAACCGCCAAACAGAATACCCACCGGATGCAACCGGCCAAGGAACGCGACAATAATCGCGGTAAAGCCATAACCCGGTGAAATGGATGGCTGAAGCTGCCCAATCGGCCCTGCCACCTCAAACAATCCGGCCAGACCGGCCAATGCCCCACCCAAAAGCAAGGTAAACCACACCATGCGTTTCTGACGGAACCCGACATGGCGGGCCGCCTGCGGGGCCTTGCCGACAACACGCAGCTGGAAACCGATCACGGACTTTGACAGCAACAACCACCCGGCAATCACCACAAACACTGCAACCGCCGTCCCAAGATGGACACGCGTGCCGTCATAAATGATCGGCAACAAACCCGCATCCGGGAACGGACGTGATTCCGGGAAGTTGAAGCCTTCCGGGTTACGCCACGGCCCATGGACAAGAAAGCTTAGGAACAGCGTTGCGACATAAGTCAGCATCAGGCTGGTCAGAATTTCGTTGGCGTTAAATCGCGTGCGCAGCAAAGCCGGGATCGCGCCCCAAAACGCACCGCCCAGCGCGCCTAGAACAAACATCGCCGGCATCAAAAGGATGCTTTCGCTGTCATGGAAATAAAGCGCAAGACCCCCGCCGAAAATCGCCCCCATGGTCAGTTGGCCTTCAGCCCCGATGTTCCAGACATTGGCCCGGAACCCCATGGCAAGACCGACCGCAATGATGACAAGCGGGGTCGCCTTCACCAACAGCTCGGAAATGCCATAGCTGTTATTGATCGGCAGAATGAAAAACGTATAAAGCGCGTCAAACGGGTTCTTGCCCAGAAAGGCAAAAATGATCCCGCCGACGACAAGCGTCATAAGGATTGCCAGAACCGGCGACAGATAAACCATCGCCTGTGAATGCTGGCGACGGGGTTCAAGCCTGACCAACGCGACCTCCTTCAACTTCCATGTCGTTCGCCGGGGTCGCGTTGCCTTCAAGATCATGAAGCCCCCCCATCAACAGACCAATTTCTTCGATGCTGACATCGGCCATCGGGCGCGGCTTGGACATTTTGCCCTCCGCCATCACCACCACCGAATCACAAATGGCAAAAATCTCGTCCAGGTCCTGCGAAATCACCAGAACCGCCGTGCCCTTGGCTGCCAGATCGAGCAATGCCTGATGAATGGCACTGGCCGCCCCGGCATCAACGCCCCAGGTCGGCTGGGAAATCACGAGAACACCCGGGTCCTGCAAAATCTCACGCCCGACGATAAATTTCTGAAGGTTGCCGCCCGAAAGCGATCCGGCCTCCGCCCCCGAACCGGTGGTCCGCACATCAAACGTCTTGATGATGTTATCGGCGAATGACTTGGTCGGCACTTCACGGATAAGCCCCTTGGCCGAAAGCGCCATACGCCGAAACGCGGTCAAAAAACCGTTTTCCGACAGGCTCATATCAGGTACCGCGCCATGCCCGTTACGTTCTTCAGGCACGAACGTCGCGCCCAGACGACGCCGACGGCGCGGACCGAAATGCGCCACCGACTTGCCATCAATCTTGATGCTATCAGGTGCCGCTTCCTGTTCGGTTTCACCGGCAAGGGCACGGAACAGCTCGTTCTGGCCGTTCCCGGCCACCCCGGCAACGCCCATGATTTCACCGCCGCGCACCTCAAGGTTAATGCCCTTAAGGTCGGTTCCAAACTGTTCATCACTGGCAAGCGACAGGTCGGAAACCGCAAGGCGCACATCACCAAATTTGCGGGCCTCGCCCCGATCCGGTGCGGTCAATTTCTGGCCGATCATCATTTCGGCCATCGATTTGGCAGTTTCTTCGCGCGGGTCACAGCCCCCGACAACCTTGCCACCACGCAGCACCGTCGCCTTCTGGCACAGTGCCTTCACCTCATGCAGCTTGTGGCTGATATAAAGGATTGCACATCCTTCATCGGCCAGTCGCCGCAGGGTTTCAAACAGCTTTTCGACTTCCTGCGGGGTCAGGACCGAGGTCGGCTCATCAAGGATCAGCAGTTTCGGGTTTTGCAGCAAACACCGGACGATCTCGATGCGCTGACGTTCGCCCACCGACAGGGTGTAAACATGGCGATCGGGATCAAGCGGCAGACCATAGGTCTTTTCAACTTCCTCGACCTGCTTGCGCAGCGCATCCATATCGCGCACGTCATTCATCGCCAGCGCAATGTTTTCAAGCACCGTCATGGTTTCAAACAGCGAGAAATGCTGGAACACCAGACCGATCCCCATTTCGCGCGCATCATGCGGGCTATGGATCGTGACCGGCTTGCCTTCCCAGATCAGCTCGCCCTCATCGGCCTGCAGCACGCCATAGATGATTTTCACAAGCGTACTTTTACCCGCCCCGTTTTCACCGAGCAGCGCATGGATTTCACCAGGCTCAATACGGAAACTGATATCGTCATTGGCGAGACACCCCGGAAAGGCCTTGGTCACACCGCGCACTTCAAGTTGCGCAGGACCTGCCCCCTTCATGGCTTCTGTCCCGGTTTCACCGGTCATTGACGTCACTGTTGCCACCCCCATTTAGCGATATGTCTTGCACCCGACACGCGGTTTTACCGCATAACGCACTGCAATCAAACGGTCTCAATAAGCAATCTTGTCGGCTTTGAGATCCCAGGCGGCAAAGACTTCGCGCGCCTCGGGCAAATCGACATGAACAATCGGCAAGGAACGATCACTGATCGGCTTTGCCACCTCATCATACAGGAACTGATCATCAAAGCCGATGGCAGCAGCATCTTCGCGACCATTGGCATAATAAATCTTGTCCAGACGGGCCCAATAGATCGCCGCAAGGCACATCGGGCAAGGTTCGCAGCTGGTATAGATTTCGCAGCCCGACAGATCAAACGTGCCCAGCTTCTCGCAGGCCGCGCGAATGGCGCTGACCTCGGCATGGGCGGTCGGGTCGTTCTTGGATGTCACGTTGTTCCATCCTTCCGCAATCACCTCGTCCTTGCGAACGATGATTGCCCCGAACGGACCACCGCATCCCTCTTCCATCTTCTGCCGCGACAAATCCACGGCATGGCGCATATGGCCCTTGGCGTCACACACAGCCAAACTCTCCTCTACGAAACCTCAGGTCCGGTTTCCCGAACCGCCTGATTAGGCCGTCATTGCGCGGCCCTTTATCATTTATATTGCGCTCAAAGAAGGCCTTAAACTCAACCCAACCCGTCTGACGCGGATTTGGGCGTTTGTGTATTCACCATCTGTGCTTCACGCACCGACAACACCTGTGCGGCAACCGATGCTGCAATCACTGCGGGCTGTTTGCCGCTAATGCCTTGAATTCCAATCGGAGTGGTCAGACGACCGATTTCAGCCGGGCTCAACCCCCGATCAGAAAGACGTCGGATGAAGCGTGCACGCTTGGTTTGGCTGCCAATCATGCCAACAAAACCAAGATCACCCCGCACCAAAGCCGCCCGACAGATATCGAAATCAAGCGCATGGTTGTGGGTTACGATCAAAACATGCGCGCCTGCGGGAATATCTGCGACCTCGGCTTCGGGTTTATCACTTTGACAAACCTGAACATTTTCGCCTTCAACGCCCGCCAGAAAGTCGTCGCGCGAATCGATCAGGCGAATGTCAAACGGCAGCGGTGCCAAGGCCTGCACCACCGCCTTGCCAACGTGACCAGCGCCAAAAATCCAGATCGGCGTGCGCGCATCATCAAGGCGCAAACACAGCGTTTCCAAACCGTTAAGCGTCACAATCCCGCCGCGCGCAGTCCCGAAACTGCCAGACAGCATTTTGGCATGCGCAGCACTGACCCGGGCGATGTCGCTGCAATCAGTCGGCACAGTTACCCAATGGCCATCGGCGCTGACCGGTGCCGTCTCGATCTCTGTCAAAACACTGCGCAGCGTCTCTTTCGCGACACCGCCCAACAGATGAAAACCGACCTCGACCGATCCACCGCAACACTGCCCAAGCCCCGGTCCCAACGGAAACCGAACGATCTCGCCAAGGGTTACTGTATCGACACCTTGGGCAAATCCGTCACGCACCCGACGTGTCACCTGATGTTCAAGGTTGCCGCCCCCAATTGTGCCCGAAATCGCATCCGCCGTGATCAGCATGAAGGCCCCGACCTCACGCGGGGTTGATCCGCGAATGGCCGCGACACTGACCAGCATCACCGGACCGGATGCCGACAAAAGCCTGATATGATCGCGCCGCGACAGGGTCATGGCCTATTCCCCTACCATTGAATGGGCTGAATGGGCGTTCTCAATCATGCGCTTGGCACAATCGGCAACCGCATGCAGAACCGCCTCGGGCGTTGCCGGGGTATTCAGCGCCGGGACGATCTTGTGATCCGCGACCGAGGCCACCGCATCGGCAATCGCCCGATGCACCGAAATCGCCAGCATCAAGGGCGGCTCACCAACTGCCTTGGATCGATGGATGGTTTTTTCAACATTGCGTCCGGATGACCATAGTTCCATCCGGAAATCTTCCGGCCGATCCGAACATGCCGGGATTTTATAGGTCGACGGCGCATGGGTGCGCAGGCTGCCCTTGTCATCCCACCACAATTCTTCGGATGTCAGCCAGCCCATCCCCTGAATAAAGCCACCTTCAATCTGGCCAAGGTCAATCGCCGGGTTCAATGACCGCCCGACATCATGAATGATATCAACCCGGGTCACCTTGTATTCCCCGGTCAGGGTATCGATCAAAACTTCCGAGCACGCCATGCCATAGGCAAAGTAATAGAATGGCCGTCCCGATGCGCTTTCGCGGTCATAATGAATTTTTGGCGTCGCGTAATAGCCGGTCGCCGACAGCGACACACGCGCCAGATAGGCTTCCTTGATCAGATCGGCAAAACCCAATTCAGCTTTGTCACCCACAATCACCTTGCCCGGCACAAAGCGCACGGCACTTTCTGCAACACCGTATTTCTCGGCGGCAAATTCGATCAGGCGGTTCTTGATCGTCATCGCTGCATCGCGTGCGGCCATGCCGTTCATGTCTGCCCCGCTGGATGCGGCCGTGGCCGATGTGTTGGGGACCTTGCCGGTATTGGTCGGCGTGATCTTGATCTGATCAAGATCGATCTGGAATTCCTCGGCAACGACCTGGGCAACCTTGATAAACAGGCCCTGCCCCATTTCCGTCCCGCCATGGTTCAGATGCACCGAGCCATCCTGATAGACATGGATCAGCGCACCCGCCTGATTGAGGAAAGTAGTGGTAAAGGAAATCCCGAACTTCACGGGGGTCAGCGACAGCCCCTTTTTCAGAACCGGGCTTTCGGCATTGAATGCCGTAATTTCTTCGCGGCGTTTGCGATAATCGCTGGCTTTGACGATATCGTCGGTCAGTTCCGGCAGAACATTGTCTTCGACCACCATATGGTACGGCGTCGTATTGCGATCCTTGCTGCCATAATAGTTGGCAATCCGCACATCCAGCGGATCACGGCCAACCGTCATGGCAATCTCATCAATAATCCGCTCAATCGCCACCATCCCCTGCGGCCCGCCAAAGCCCCGGAAGGCTGTGTTGGACACAAGGTTGGTCTTGCAGCGATAGGACCGGATTTCGACATCGCCAAGGTAATAGGCATTGTCGGTATGGAACATCGCCCGGTCGGCAATCGCCGCCGACAAATCAGCCGAAAAACCGCAATTGGCGGCATACTGGATATCCAGCCCGCAAATCCGTCCGTCATCATCAAAACCAACATCGTAATCGACGATGAAATCATGGCGTTTGCCGGTCATGACCATGTCGTCATCGCGGTCCAGACGGAACTTGGCCGGGCGTCCTGTTTTGGTCGCAACGATGGCGGCCAGTGCCGCCCATTGCATCGCCTGCGTTTCCTTGCCGCCAAACCCGCCGCCCATGCGGCGCACCTCGACCGTTACCGCATTGGCCGGACGGCCAAGGACATTGGCAATATTGTGCTGCACCTCAGACGGATGCTGGGTGGAGCAATGCAGCAACACATCGCCATCCTCGCCCGGAATGGCGAAGCTGATATGGCCTTCAAGGTAAAAGTGATCCTGCCCGCCAATATCCATCCGACCAGTTTGGCGATGCTTGGCACGCGAAAGTGCGGCCTTGGGATCGCCCTGCTTCATCACATGCGGCGGCGCGACGAAAAGCTGCTTTTCAAGTGCCTCGGCAACATCCAGAACGGCTGGCAGTTCTTCATATTCAATCTCGGCCAGTTTCGCGGCCGCACGGGCCTGCGCACGGGTTTCGGCCGCCACGCAAAAGACCGGCTGGCCATAAAACTGCACGATGCCATCGGGCAAAACCGGCTCGTCATGGGTGTGTGCTGGGGAAACGTCATTTACACCGGGGATGTCATCGGCGGTCAGAACACTCACCACACCCGGGGCCGAACGCACCTTTGACAGATCCAGTTTGGTGATCTTGCCATGCGCAATGGTTGCCGCACCCGGTGCCAGATGAAGTGTGCCAAACGGTTCATTGATGTCATCAATATAAACCGCTTCACCCGCCACATGTTTCGGGCCGCTGTCATGTTTGGAGCTTGACCTTACCCCACCGCTTAGGCCTGCGGTCGGTGCAATCACCTCGTCATTGTCAGCTTTCAAAACCTGATCAGACATGGGCGGCCTCCTTGCCAACAAGGCGGGTGGCAACGTCGGGCGCACTGGTTTCGATAAACAGCTTGGTCAACAGGTTTTGCGCGACCAGCATCCGGTATTCCTTGGAGGCACGCATGTCTGTCATCGGCTCAAATTCGCTGGCCAGTGCCATTTGTGCGGCATTAAGGCTGGCTTCATCCCAATCCTTGCCGATCAGAGCCGCTTCGCATTTTTTGGCCCGCATCGGGGTGCCTGCCATACCGCCAAAGGCCGCACGGAATTCGACAACCTTGCCGGCATCGTCGACCTTGATGGCAAAGGCTGCCAAAACGGCCGTGATATCCTGATCAAACCGTTTGGAGATTTTATAAGCCTTGAACACCAAGCCGCTTTTGGGTTTGGGCACAATCACGCTTTCAACAAACTCGCCCGCAACCAGGTCCTGTTTGCCATAGGTGATAAAGAAGTCTTCCAGCGGCACTTCACGCCGAACATCGCCCATGCGCAGCACGATCTTCGCACCCAACACGATCAATGCTGGCGGCGTGTCACCAATCGGCGAACCGTTGGCAATATTGCCGCCCACCGTGCCAGCATTACGGATTTGCCGTGATCCGATGCGGCGCACAAGCTCGCCCACATCACTTGCCACCCGGCCCAGCGCTTCATGCGCCCGGCTATAGGTCACACCAGCTCCGATAATCAGCGCATCTTCAGTTTCATAAACCGATTGGATATCTGCGACATCGCCAATGTAAATGATCGGATCCAGACGCTTGAGCATCTTGGTCACCCAAAGCCCGACATCCGTGCCCCCGGCCAGAACCGTCGCATCCGGATGCGCCACCAGTAGTTCGGCCAACGCATCAGATGTGCGCGGTGCAAAATAACGCCCGGCGGGATGTTCAAGTGCAAGCATGCCGGCATCCTCGACCATCGCGGTCAGCTTGGCGGCAATATCAGCCCGGCGTTTTTGCTCTGCACTGTCATTGGCGGCAACGCCACCTGCCTTGCGCGCGGCCTCGATGATCGGGCCATAGCCGGTGCACCGGCAAAGGTTACCGGCCAGCGCATCATTGATCGCACCCCGGTCATCCTCGCCACCATCAAGCCACAGCTGATAAAGGCTCATGACAAAACCCGGCGTGCAAAAGCCACATTGCGACCCGTGGGTATCAACCATCGCCTGCTGCACTGGGTGCAACGTGCCATCGGTGGATTTAAGGTGCTCGACCGTCAAAAGCTGCTTGCCATCAAGGGTCGGGACAAACTGGATACAGGCATTGACCGTGCTGTACGCCATGCCACCTTGGCCATCCGGTTCACCCAGCACAACCGTGCAGGCCCCGCAATCGCCCTCGGCACAGCCTTCCTTGGTGCCGACCTTGCGCTCATCAAGGCGCAGATATTCAAGAACCGTCATCTGCGGATCAACATCACGCAGGCTGCGTTCCTCGTCTCCCAGCAGGAAACGGATATCAGAACGAAGGGGTCCGGTCGCACTTGCCATGTCTGACCTCAGCTGCCGCGATAGGTGGAATAGCCAAACGGCGACAGCAACAGCGGCACATGATAATGCGCCTGCCCGTCGGAAATTCCGAAGCGGATCACCACCTGATCCAGGAATTTAGGATCGGGAAGCTCGGCACCGCTGGCATCCAGATAGTCGCCCGCATGGAAAACAAGCTGATACTGGCCCGGTTTGAACGAGGCACCTTCAAGCATCGGCTTATCGGTGCGGCCATCGGCATTGGTCACGGCCTCGGCAACCATGTCATCATGGCCATTGCCAAAGCGATGCAGCTCAATGCGGATTCCGGCAGCCGGGCAGCCTTTCGCCGTATCCAGTACATGGGTGGTCAGTCGTCCCATGCCGGGCCTCCTCTCTCGTTCTAGGGTCAGGACTAATTAATTAGGTTTGAATGGTTAAACAGATTTGTGCGGATACGCGGAGCGAAACCGCAGGAAGATACATATCTTTCAAGGTTTCACGACAAAGTAGCCCGTGCAAATCCGTTTAACCCGAAGGACAGACGTTATATTTGCAAACTCCAGCGTCAAACCCCTTGGTCGGGATGCCAACCCGACCCGCGAGCTTTTCCTTGGATTTCACAAATATAACGTCTGCCATTCCAATCTAATTAATTGGTCCTGACCCTCAATTCTATGAGCGGTCGCTTCTCCCCGGGAACGGCATTCTGTTTGTGTTTTGTGCCGAACCATTTTTTGAGCGATTTAAAAGGGTCGCATTAGGACCCACCCTCGGGAAAGAGGGGATAAAGTGAAACTATATCAACAATTCTTTGAAAAACGAATACAGCAGTTTCAGGCACTATGAACGGAAACACAGGCGAAACGCCTTGATAGACCGCGAAAAACGTGGCTCAAATCTGATCCCGTCCAGGAACATTATCAAAACAGCCTTGATAGTGCGGCACGTCTTTGGCCCGCCACGCACAGGTTTCTTTCTTGCTGCGCTGCGGCCGATGGTTAATGCTACACCAAACAGGCCCGACAACAAAGCCGGGCGTACGGGATCAATCCCACAGAATTCAGGAGAAGGTTCGCATGAACGACCAGACATATGCGCGTGATTTGATCGGTTATGGGGAAAACCCGCCCAAGGCCAACTGGCCAAACAAGGCGCGCGTCGCGGTGCAGTTCGTCCTGAACTATGAAGAAGGCGGCGAAAACTGCATCCTGCATGGCGACAAGGCCTCGGAAGCGTTCCTGTCTGAAATGATCGGGGCCGACATGCGCGAAGGTGTCCGCCATATGAGCATGGAGTCGATCTATGAATATGGTTCGCGGGTCGGTGTCTGGCGCATTCTGAACCTGTTCCGCGAACGCCAGATTCCGATCACCATCTTTGCAGTTGCCATGGCCCTTGCCCGCCATCCACGGGTCGGCGAAGTTGCGATGAAAGACGGTCACGAGATTTGCTCGCACGGCTATCGCTGGATCGACTACCAATACATGCCTGAAGATCAGGAACGCGAACACCTGCATAAGGCAATTGAGATCATCAAGGATGTCACCGGTGAACGCCCGCTTGGCTGGTACACCGGCCGCACCAGCCCCAACACCCGCCGTCTGGTGGCAGAAGAAGGCGGCTTCCTTTATGATGCCGATGACTACAGCGACGAACTCCCGTTCTGGAGCACGCAGACCGAAACGCCGCACCTGATCGTGCCCTACACGCTTGATGCCAATGACATGCGCTTTGCCGCCATGCAGGGTTTCAATTCCGGCGAACAGTATTTCCAGTATCTCAAGGACAGCTTCGACACCCTGTACGAAGAAGGGACCGAAACCCCGCGCATGATGTCGATCGGCCTGCATTGCCGCTTGGTCGGGCGTCCGGGCCGGTTCGCAGCCCTTAAGCGCTTTGTTGATTATGTACAAAGCCACGACAATGTCTGGTTTGCCCGCCGGATCGATATTGCGCGCCACTGGCGTGAACATCATCCCTTTGGCGGCTGATTAAAAAAGAACACAAGGTCCCAATGACAGAAACCACTCAATCCCTGTTTGAAACCCGCCCGCCGAGCACCCTGGCCGAAAGCGCCTTTGTCTCGCTCTATGGCTGGGTCTATGAACATTCCCCCTGGGTCGCCCATCAGCTCTATGAGCGCGGCATCCCAAAGGATCTCGACACGCCCGCGGCCTTGGCCGATGCCATGGCGGCTGTGGTCAATGGCGCGGTTGATGATGACAAACTCTCACTTTTGCGCGCTCACCCGGATCTGGCAGGCAAGCTCGCACTGGCCGATCTGACAGCGTCATCGCAAAACGAACAGAAGGGTGCCGGGCTCGATCAATGCACACCTGATGAACTTGCCCGCTTTACCGAGCTCAATGATCTCTATAAACAGAAGTTCGGCTTTCCGTTCATCTTTGCGGTCAAGGGTTATCAACGCACCGACATCCTCGAGGCGTTCGAGCGGCGCGTGAAAAACGATCCGGAAACCGAATTCAATGAGGCGATCAATCAGGTTCACCGCATTGCCAAATTGCGGCTTGAGGCGCTGTAGCAGCACCCGAACCGATTTCTGCCATATAATAAACGACTATTTCAGGATAATACGATCATGAGCCATCAGGAAAACATCGACGCGCCGGAATTTACACGGCGTTTTGTCAATCTTGCCGATGAACGTCTGGGTGCCGCAGCAATCTTTGCGACCGATGATTTCTTCGCCGACAAGCAGCGCATGCTGCAAACCGCCGATGCGGTGTTTTATCCTGACCGCTATGACGATCACGGCAAATGGATGGATGGTTGGGAAAGCCGCCGCAAACGCGTTGAAGGCCATGACTATTGTGTCGTGCGCCTCGCAACTTCGGGCCGCATTCACGGTGTTGATATCGACACCAGTCACTTCACCGGCAACTTCCCGCCTGCCGGATCGCTTGAAGGCTGCTATTGCCCGGATGGTGATCCGGGTGATGATGCCAAATGGGATGAAATCGTCGCCCCGATGGGCCTTGGGGCCAGTGCGCATCATTATGCCGCTGTGACGTCAGACGCGATCTATAGCCACGTTCGCCTGCACATCTATCCTGATGGCGGTGTCGCACGTCTGCGCGTGTATGGTCGCCCGAACCGCGACTGGACGGAAATGGCCGCCAAGGGTGAACAGGTCGATCTGGCTGCCATGATCAATGGCGGCGTGGTTGTCGATTGGTCGGATGCCCATTACGGCAACCCGAATGCCATTCTGGCACCGGGTCGCGGGGTCAATATGGGTGATGGCTGGGAAACCCGCCGTCGGCGCGAACCGGGCAATGAATGGCTGATTGTCGAGCTTGGCAATCCCGGCGAGATCGAAAAGATCATCGTTGATACCTGCCATTTCAAGGGCAACTATCCCGACCGCGTTTCCATCGAGGGTGCCTTTGTTGACGGTGAAAAAGACAAATCATTGCGCGCACGTTCGATGTTCTGGTCGACCCTCCTGCCCGAAAGCAAAATGCAGGCGGACCACATTCATGAATTTGATGCCTCCGCGCTTACCGTCAATGGTCCGGTCACCCATCTGCGCGTCAACTCGATCCCCGATGGCGGCATCAGCCGTTTGCGCATTCTCGGCAAGCCGACCAAGTAACGGGGCAAGTTAATGCAGCTTTCCATCGAACATCTGAGCCCGGATGCCTTCGCCCCGTTTGGCGAGGTCATCTCAACCGACACCGCGCGCGATACCTACAAGATCAACCAAGGCACCACGACCCGGTTCCATGACATCTCGCGCGTTGATGTCGGGGACGAGGGCGGCACCCCGATCATCAGCATCTTTCGCGGCACGCCCCGGCCCAAGCCGATTGAAATCAAGATGATGGAACGCCATCCGCTGGGATCACAGGCCTTCATCCCGCTTGCAGGCCAAAAGTTCCTGATTGTCGTCGCATCGGGCACCGAAACGCCCAACCCCGAAGACCTGCGTGCGTTCCTAAGTGATGGCACCCAGGGTGTGACCTACGCCAAAAACGTCTGGCATCACCCGTTGCTGGTTCTTGAAGAAGACAGCGACTTTCTGATCGTTGATCGCACCGGCCCCGGTAATAACCTTGATGAAGTCGACCTGCCCTTGGTCGATGGCGAGGTCATCACCCTTGACTGGGCCTGATCCTATATCGCGCTGATCACGCCGATCTGGTGCAGGTAACCGCGCAATTCCGTGTTGTTACCTGCCACATGCGCCGCCCCGGCATCGCGCAGGATATCGGCATCATCATTGCTGCGATGCGCCCCGCCCAGAAAACCAACCGACTGCATGCCTGCCGCCTTGGCTGCAAGAATACCTGACGGGCTGTCTTCAATCACCAGACAATGCTCTGGCGTCCAGCCGCATGTCTCAGCCGCCAACAGGAAAACATCCGGGGCCGGTTTGCCGCGCGTCACCTGTTCTGCTGAAAACACCCTGTCTTCAAAAAAGTGCGCAAGGCCAACCAGTGACAGACACTGATCAAGCCGGGCCAGATCACTGCCCGATGCCAGCGCAAAGGGTACCGACAAATTTGCCAGCAGGTCATGGATACCCTCAATGGCCCGCAAATCCGTTTCAAAGGCCCGCGCCAGCTCGGCTTCGCAGCGTTCCTGATAGGAAACGGCCGCGATATTCGCCCCAAACCGGGCATTCAGCGCCGCGATCATTTCGCCGTAGGTCACACCACCAAAATCGCGCGCCAGTTCGCTTGCGGTAATCGTCACACCATAGTCTGGCAACAGCTTCTCATCGACAGCAAACGACAAAATCTCGCTATCGATCAGAACGCCGTCACAATCAAAGATGATGTGCTGGATCATGAAAACTTACTGTGCCGGGGCCTGGGCCGGGGCCGCCGCCCCGCCATTCAGGTCCAGCGCCAGCAAGCGTTTCTGAATGGTCTGGGATAGAACTGGCCCTGCCCCTGCCTGCAATGCGCGCTGATAGGCCGCACGCGCCATTTCGGTCTTGCCCATGGCCAGTGCATTGTCGGCGAAATGCGCGATATGCTCGGCCGTCGGCATGGCCTTGTTCACCCGGATAAACACATCCTCGGCCTGTTGGTAGCGCCCCTGCCGATAAAGGATCAGGCCATAGGTATCAAGTGATCCTGGATCATCCGGGGCAACCTGAAGCGCCTGCTTGGCAAGGCGTTCGGCTTCCTGCAAATTCTCACCGCGCACCGCGTAATGATAGGCCAGCCAGTTGGCCGCCCCCATATTGCCCTGCCCGGCGGCCTGATAGGCTTCGGCCGTCATGGTATCGCGATAGGATGAAATCACGCTTTCGATGGAGGCCTGATCAAGCCCGTCGACCCATGTCAAACCCACCCGAACCGCCTTGCAGCCTTGCGCATTGGCCTGTTGGCACATCGCAACCGCTTCTTCAACAGCCCCGATCACCGTGGCATTTGGCCCGGCGGCATATTCCTTGCCCGCCGCATCACGGGCCATGGCCTTGAAGTCGATCATCGCCCGATAGCGATCATCGACCTTTTGCTCGGTGGGGGCGGCAAACATATCCTGCGCCTCCCACTTCGGGCCGGTTTCCCCGCAGGCGGCCAAAGCCAACAACAGACCTAGACCAGCAAACGGGGCCAAAGCGCGAACAAATGGAATAAAGCGTTGGGCCAAGATGAACGTTCCCTGCTTGATGAAAACCCGAACAGCACTGTAGCGGTTTTACGTAAGACAGATATTAACAAAGCACGACAAAATCTCAGCCGGAACTTGACATGAATACTACTGGGTAGCACCATTCAGGATATGAAGGAGGCCGCCAATGACCGTGAAATCGTCTATTTCTTTGACAGACAGCCAGAACGCCTTTGCGCGCGAGCTGGTTGCGCAGGGCAAATACCCCAGTGTCAGTGCCGTGCTTCAGCAAGGTCTCGAACTATTGCGCAATAAATCCGAAACCGAGTCCCTTGAAACCGAGGCACTGCGCCAGATCATTACAGCACGGCGCAAAGGTGAGTTTGTCTCAAGCACAGAAATGAAAGACCGGATTTCAGCGATCACAGCCAAAAAGCATGCGTCGCATGACCTATGAGGTCATCTATTCAGCGGATGCCGAACGTGACTTTGAACTGATTTTCGACTTCCTGTTTAAGAGCTATGTCGAATTTGGTGAAGCTTCCGACAGTGCGGCTTTACATGCGCAGCAACGCCTACTTGATATCCACGACGACATCGAAAAACTCGGAAATGCACCTTATTGCGGCACATTGCATGACGCCATAGCTTCCGGGCTCCGCCACGTAACGCTTGGCCGTGCCATTGTTTGGTTTGACATCAACGAAGACGAGAGGACCGTCCGTATCCTCGCCATATTTTTTGGCGGGCAGGATCATGTGCGGCACATGCTGGCACGGCTTCTTCAGTAGTCATCCACGACCAGACCTGCACGAAAAAGCCGCCGGGATCATTGATCCACAGCGGCTTTAACACGCTGGCGTCAAACGCCAATATCAGGGCAACACTGCCAAGCGCCTAGGCGCGGCGTTCTGCGATCATCTTCTTGATTTCGGTGATCGCAAGCGCCGGGTTCAGGCCTTTCGGGCAGGTGTTGGTGCAGTTCATGATCGTGTGACAACGATACAGGCGGAACGGATCTTCGAGCGCATCGAGACGTTCACCGGTATATTCGTCACGCGAATCTGCCAACCAGCGATATGCCTGCAGCAGAACCGCCGGGCCGAGGTAACGGTCCGAGTTCCACCAGTAAGACGGGCACGCGGTCGAGCAGGAGAAGCACAGAATGCATTCCCAAAGACCATCAAGCTTGGCGCGTTCTTCACGCGACTGCAGACGTTCGCCATCCGGCGGGGTCGGGCTGTCGGCCTTAAGCCACGGCTCGATCGAGGCAAGCTGTGCATAGGGCTGGGACAGATCCGGCACCAGATCCTTGACCACCGGCATATGCGGCAGCGGATAGATCTTGACCTCGCCCTTGATGTCATCAATCGGCTTCAGGCACGCAAGCGTGTTACGGCCATCGATGTTCATCGCGCACGAACCGCAAATGCCTTCACGGCAGGAACGGCGGAAGGTCAGGGTCGCGTCGATCTCGTTCTTGATCTTGATCAGCGCGTCCAGAACCATCGGCCCGCACTTGTCGAGGTCGATGTCATAGGTGTCGGTCCGCGGGTTATCGCCACTGTCCGGATCAAAACGGTAAATCTTGAACGCACGGACATTCTTCGCGTCAGCCGGCGCAGAGAACGTTTTGCCCTCTTTGACGACCGAATTGGCGGGAAGATTGAATTCTACCATCTCTCAAATCCTCTCTTGCCGCGCCTTAATAGACGCGCTCTTTCGGCTCGATATACGACACTTCATCGGTGAGGGTGAAGTTGTTGACCGGACGATAGGTCAGATCAACGCCATAACCCTTGTCGGTGTTCACGGTCGCAATCGTGTGCTTCATCCAGGTTTCGTCATCACGCTTCGGATAATCTTCGTGGGCATGTGCACCACGCGATTCATGACGCGCTTCTGCCGAATTCATGGTGGCTGCGGCACAGGTCATCAGGTTCTCAAGTTCGAGAGTCTCGACCAGGTCCGAGTTCCAGATAAGGGAGCGATCCGAAACACCAACGTCGGTAAGCGTCTTGGCGGTTTCAGAAAGCTTGTCCTTGCCCTCTTTAAGAATTTCCGAGGTCCGGAACACGCCGCAATTGCTTTGCATGACGCGCTGCATTTCAAGGCGGATATCGGCCGTCGGGCGCGAACCCTTGGCCCAGCGCAGACCGTCAAAGCGGGCAATCGCTTCTTCACCGTCCGTGCCTTTGATCTCCTTGAAGGATGCCTTGGCATCGACCACTTCAGCGGCATGCAGACCACATGCACGGCCAAACACAACAAGGTCGAGCAACGAGTTCGTACCCAGACGGTTTGCACCGTGGACCGAAACGCAGGCTGCTTCACCCGCTGCCATCAGGCCCGGAACAATCGCGTTCGGGTCTTTGGCGGTCGGACGCAGAACCTCGCCCTTATAGTTGGTCGGGATACCGCCCATGTTGTAATGGACCGTCGGCAGGACCGGGATCGGCTCCTTGGTCGCATCAACACCGGCAAAGATTTTTGCGGTTTCGGTAATGCCCGGCAGACGTTCCCACAGCACTTCCGAACCAAGATGTTCAAGGTGCAGGTGGATGTATTCGCCGTGCTCGCCAACACCACGACCATCACGGATTTCCTGTGCCATACCACGCGACACAACGTCACGCGATGCAAGGTCCTTAACGGTCGGCGCGTAACGTTCCATGAAACGTTCGCCTTCGGAGTTGGTCAGATAACCACCTTCACCACGGGCACCCTCGGTGATCAGGCAACCTGAACCGTAAATGCCGGTCGGGTGGAACTGAACGAATTCCATGTCCTGCAGGCCAAGACCCGCACGGGCCACCATGCCATGACCGTCACCGGTGCAGGTATGTGCCGAGGTGCAGCTAAAGAATGCACGGCCATAACCGCCGGACGCCAGAATGACCATCTTGGCGTTGAAGCGGTGCAGTTCACCGGTATCGAGATCCCAGGCCACCAGACCTTTGCACGAACCGTCATCGTCCATGATGAGATCAAGGGCGATATATTCGACAAAGAATTCTGCTTTGTGCTTCAGGCACTGCTGATACAGGGTATGGAGCATGGCGTGACCGGTACGGTCAGCCGCAGCACACGCACGTTCAACCGGTGCTTTACCGTGGTCACGGGTGTGACCGCCGAACGGACGCTGATAGATTTTGCCATCTTCGGTACGCGAGAACGGCATGCCGTAATGTTCAAGTTCATGAACCGCCGGAACGGCGTTACGGCACATATATTCGATTGCGTCCTGGTCACCCAGCCAGTCGGAACCCTTGACGGTGTCATACATATGCCACTGCCAGTGATCCTCGGACATGTTGCCAAGCGACGCACCGATACCACCCTGGGCAGCAACGG
Source organism: Thalassospira sp. HF15 (assembly GCF_011806525.1). Lineage (GTDB taxonomy): Bacteria > Pseudomonadota > Alphaproteobacteria > Rhodospirillales > Thalassospiraceae > Thalassospira. Next base: position 547,390 of record NZ_JAAVKI010000003.1, read on the forward strand.
TGTGCGAACGGGTCGGGAAGACCTTGGTGATACATGCGGTTTTCAGACCGGCTTCAACCGTGCCCAGCGTCGCGCGAAGACCCGCGCCACCCGCACCCATAACGACGACATCGTAGTTATGGTCGATAATTTTATAAGATTCACTCATTGGCTCAGGCTCCGGCAAAAACGATACGCAGGACTGAAACGATCGCAGCAACAGACAGGAAAGCTGCCACCGCCTTGATCAGCATCAGCGAGATCATTTCTGCTTTACGGTTATGCACATAGTCTTCGATCACGACCTGCAGGCCATGCGTGAAATGCACGGCCACGCTGACAATCATCAGGATCATCATGGTCGAATGGAAATACGAGCTCAACCAAGCGTGAACGGCATCGTAGTTTGCCGTGTGCCCGGCAAGAATCGAAATAATGAACCAGATGCCGAGCGGAAGGTTTGCAGCAGCCGTAACGCGCTGGGTCCACCAGTGCGAAGAGCCACTTTTGGCAGAACCGAGACCGCGGACACGGCCCAGATCGGATTGCATCTTCATGACGAATTGTCCCCTCTTGCCCGGCCTAGACCAGACCGATGATCCAGGTGATGATGGTCAGCACGACTGCCGCGCCAAGGACGATCGGGTTGCCTTTGTCAGCACCCTCATTCGTCAGGCCGCGACCGGTATCCCAGACAAGGTGACGGATACCGTTGCAAGCGTGGTAATAAAACGCCGCCGTCCAACCGAACAGCAGCAGCAGACCAAACCACGAGGTGAAAAATCCGTGATAGCCATCAAAGGCCTCACGACCAGCGCCGGCACCAATCAGCCAGGACGCCAAAAATACGAAACCAATGGCAAGGCCGACACCCATCACGCGGAAAGAGATGGACATCTTTGCCGTCATCGGAAGCCGGTACACCTGCAAGTGCGGAGACAGCGGCCGATTGGCTTTGCTCATAACGGAATTGCCTCTTCTCAAAGTAGCTGGCGGGAAAGCAGGGTTTATTTACCCATGCAGCGGGTTTGAGTCAATCTGAACCCCTTTGCAAATCAAAGATTTCAGTGACAAAACACCCAAACTGCCTCCGTTAAACTACGTAGGTTAACCTCTCAGACACCGTAAACACCCTGCGGGAAGGGCGTATGAATGACACGGGTCGTTCACATACGGCGTAACGTGCTTTTAGCAATCGCACAATTAGACCTTCTTACGCAAGGAAACAGACAGTCGATCAAGGTCTAACTCATTCAAACATGATGACCCTGCCCCGGGCGATCAACTCCCCTCGCGCACGTTCTCAAGATAATCTGTGGAAAAGTCTGTCCGAACCTCGCACCAAAGCAGCTTGTGATCCGACATCTGGTGCTTGCGGTAATATTTGCGGAAATAGGCCTTCTTCTTGTCATGGTCGCGCACATTATTATTGCTGTCGTGATCAAACGCGTTGCCCCAGACATGATCGATATACTGTTCGGCGTCTGTATCGCGATAGATCACATCAAACATGTCAAACACACCTGATCGCAACAGTCTGAAACGGTCATCGGCAAGGCGAAAGGCAATCTGGTCATAGTGATGCTTGCCCGATAGGCTTGATGGCGCATCCTTGATCGCGTCAGGCACGACAAAACCCGCATCTTCAAGCGCTTCCATCGTCTTGTGTTCCGGGGATACGATGTTGAAATCACCCAGCAGGATGAAGTTTGCCGCCTTGTCGTGGACTTCCTGCTCGCGGGCCTGGCGATCGGCCAGAAACCGCGCGATCCGTTCGATTTCTTCGCGGCGCTGCCCCATTTCCGGGCTATTTTCTGACGCCTTGCCGTAATAGATATGTACCGTGCACAGCTTGAATTTGAACCAGCCGGACTGGAACGCAACGGAAAACGGGGTTCGGGCAAACTGGACCGACGGATCGGCCGGGGCATCTTCCCCACGTTCAAGAATGCGCTGCCCGATTGGCAGAACAATCTCGCCAGCTTCGCGGCGGAACATGACCTTTGACTTGCGAAACACAAAGGCCAGCCGTTCGCTGTTGCCACGATCCCCCTCGGTCGTGTCGGTGACGATGTAATCCCATCCGTCCCCAAGATGATCACGCATCAGGGTTTCAAGCGCGTCGAGATTGTCGTTCACCTCCTGAACGGCAACCAGATCGAAATGATCGATGATCTCGGCGATATACATCATCGATTCGACTTCGCGCTCATACGCCCCGGCGTTACCGAAATGCATCAGGTTCCATGATGCCAGCCGCAGGCTTTGGGTGTCGGCCTCGGCCCCATCAAGGACTTGCGATTTCAGCTCTGCCTTAAGACGCAACAGGGCCTTTGCGACAAAACGGCGATGAACGACCGGTTCAATCGCCTGGATGGGTTTGACATTGGTCATGACTGGTCCGCCCCTTCAATTAAAGTGGTTAAATAAGCTTACGCTATTCAACCTGAAATTAAAGTGACAGTTTGCGAGACAACCCTTCATCGCACCTTCCGGACGATGATATGCCTATCTCGGGATCAAAACCGTGTAGTCGAAATCAAGCAACACATCAGACTGATATTTGCCGTCTTCGCCCTTAAGCGGGAAATCACTGGCCTGACGATCCCGCACCGCCACAAGACGCAAGCGAAGCGCCCCCAGATCACGACGACCGGGCACTTCAAATTTGCCCAGCACTTCCGACCAGGCAAAGATCGTATCCCCGGCAAACGCCGGATTGGCATGTGCGCCGGCATTGATGGCGGCAATCCGGAACGCATTGCCCAGCCCGTTAAACGAAAGCGCACGGCACAGCGAAATGATATGCCCGCCATAAATCAGCCGCTTGCCAAATCGGCCACCATTGGCGGCCACCTGATCGAAATGGACCTTGGCGGTGTTTTGATAAAGCCGGGTTGCGATCTGGTGTTCGGCTTCTTCAAGGGTCATGCCATCGACATGATCAATTTTCTCGCCGACATAATAGTCATCCCAGCAATGCGGTGATCCCGCCAGTTGGGTCGAATAGGCCGATACGTCCAGTCCGACCGGGATCTGGAATGCTTCGGGTGCGACCACACCGGGCAGTTCGGGCAGGACCGTTTCCGGGGCCGGGGCATTTTCATCACGTTTGCGCACCATGACCCAGCGATTGTAATCCAGCACCATCTCGCCGCGCTGGTTGCGCCCGACGGAATTGACGTAAACAACACCTGTCTTGCCGTTGGAATTTTCCTTGATCCCGGTCACGGTCGATACCGAACTGACCGTATCGCCCGGATAGACCGGAACGCCAAACACACCCCCGGCATAGCCCAGATTGGCAACTGCATTGAGTGATACATCCGGCACCGTCTTGCCAAACACCATATGAAAGGCCAGCAGGTCATCCACCGGGGCGGCCTTATAGCCGATGCTTTGGGCAAACTCGTCGGATGACTGCACGGCAAAGCGCGGGCCATACAGCCCGGTATAAAGCGCAACATCACCGCTTGTGATCGTGCGTGGTGTGGCGTGGCGGATTTCCTGTCCGATCTGGAAATCCTCAAAATAATTGCCCGGATTGGTCTTTGACATTCGATTGCCTCCCCTGAAAGGCCGGATTTTTGATGAAATGCCGATGCGCGCCGCTTTGACTGTCTCGTTTTTTTATCCGGCGCGAACCGTTTTGCCTGAATGCAGGCAGGCCTGTCAGGCGGCGTCCATTTCCGCGATCAAATCGGCCATGGCGACCAGCTTCTTGGCGGAAACCACATGCAGATTTTCAATCAGCTTGCCATCGACCACAACAACACCCTGGCCCGCCGCACTGGCTTCTTCGTGGGCGGCAATGATCTTGCGCGCCCATTCGATCTCGGCTTCTGCCGGGGCAAAGGCTTCGTTGGCCGCGGCGATGGTTTTGGGATGAATAAGCGTCTTGCCGTCAAAGCCGAACTCGCGGCCCTGCTTGCAGGATGCCTCAAACCCGGCATCGTCAGACAGATCAAGATGCACCCCATCCAGGATCGCCAACCCAAAGGCACGCGCCGCCAGCACGCACAAACCAAGGCTGGTCACCATCGGCAGACGATCGGGCGTATGTGCGCAGTTCAAATCCTTGGCAAGGTCCGACGTCCCCATGACAAAGCCGCCCAGACGCGGATGCGCACCGGCAATTTCCTTGGCATTTAGCATCGCAAGCGGGGTTTCCATCATGCACCAGATGGTCATGTCGGCATGCGCGCCTTCGGCTTCCATGATATTGGCGACCTGACGCACGGTATCGGCACTTTCGACTTTGGGCAGCAGGATGGCGTCCGCCGATGTTTTTGAGGCCGCGACAATGTCGGCATGACCCCACGGCGTGTTCAGGCCATTGGTCCTGATCTGGATTTCGCGTTTGCCATAGCCACCCTCGGAAAGCGCGCTGACAATCTGGTCGCGGGCCGTATCCTTGGCATCGGGTGCCACGGCATCCTCAAGATCAAGAATAAGCCCATCAGCCGGAAGCGTTCTGCCCTTTTCTAGGGCACGCGCATTGGAGCCTGGCATATACAAAACAGATCGGCGCGGACGTGGGGCAGCAGCCATCAGGAATCTCCCGTTTGATAATATTCGTACAATATTTGAACTTTATTTTTACGAAAATTACTCAAACTTGTTTTTCACTGCAAGCCACTTTTTGCGCTGCGGTATAATTTGCCCCGATCAACACGGGCCTTATCTGGCGATACAGCCAAAGACCGGATACGCAGGCGGGTATCAGAAAATCTATTCCGGCTTTCCGAACAAACCGGTCATCAACATGCTGGTTACCGTTGGCACCTCGTTAAGCGCCCGTCCATTGGCAAGGAACACCACCACCGTGTCCTGTTCCGGGAACCAGGAAAACTCCGCCGAATACCCAAAATAGATCCCGTCATGCCCCCAGACCGGGCCCCAGTCGCTTGCCCCGATCATAAGCCCGTACCCATAGGATCCATCACCGGCAAAGGCAGTGTCGGTTGTGGCACGTTCCAGCGCATTCGGCCCCAACAGCACACCGTCCACAAAAAGTGCGCGGGCAAATTTGACCATATCTTCGGCTGTGGAAATCACCCCGCCATCGGCCAATTGATCACCCACATCATAATCAGTGACATCTTCAAGCTGCCCATCGCCATCGGCATCGTCAAAACCACGTGCCAGCAAGGCGGGCCTTGGATAACGGCCAAAGGACGTATTGATCATCTCGGCCGGTTCAAAAATCCGGCGATTAAACACCGCCTCGATATGATCGCCCTCGACCGCCTCAATCATCACACCCAGCAGGATGAAATTGCTGTTTGAGGGCGCATAATTTGTGCCCGGCGCGAAATAGGCATCCCGATCTGCAATCAGCGACAACAGCTCGACATTTCGCCAGCCATGCTTGGGGTCGCGCCCGACCAGCTCAAAAAAGAATTCACCATCAAGGTAATCGGGAATCCCCGAACTGTTGCGCAACAAATCACGAATGGTTGCGCTGTTGGCATTGGCGATGCGGTCGCGGAATTCTGCGGGCAGGTATTTGCCAATCGGATCAGCCAGATCAATCCGCTTTTCGGATGCCAGTTGCAAGGTGACAACTGCCGTCATCATCTTGGTCAGCGATCCGATATAAAACTGTCGGTCGCGCGTCATGCCGGTTTCGGGCCGGACACTGGCATACCCCGTCGCGGCGTAACGCACATTGCCAGCACCATAGCCAATCGCCACCACTCCCCCGGGCAAACCGGCATGCTCGACATATTGATGCAGGAATTTTTCAAGCGGATCAGACGGCGCGGGCTTGTCGCCACTGGCTTGCGCAAATGCGAAATGGTGCGGCGCCATGACAAACGCAGCCGCCATTATGATCATCGCACACTTGAAAATATGCGAGGTGGGAATACGCCAGAATGCTGCGTTCAATTCGCTTTACTCATCTTGCCCAACCATGCCCACATTCAGGCAAATTGCTTTCCGCCCGGTTAATCCGGGCTTTCTGACAGCCTTGATATCCAGGCTCGTAGCGCCACCTCAAGATCGGCGGTGCGCACCGTCACCGGGCTTTCACCCGACTCATCATAGACCGGCAGGATATCACTTGTTTCCGGCCCGACTTTTAAAATGTAGGCATTCATTGCCATTTCCCAAGAGGCTTCAACACCCTGGCGCACGTGATCAACATGTGACAGCACCTCAACCCCCCAGTGGGCCGCGCACTGGATATCCATCACCAGACAGGCGGCAATGCGATCATGCCCGACCTCACCAGCCACCTTTCCCGGCCAGTCCGGGGCAGGTAAATTATGACCTGTCATCGTTAACCACCTTCACAATCTCTCGATCCACGCCGGCACCCGATTAATACAGCGGAAAGGCCGTATTGATATTTCCCGCATTTGCCCCGTGACTAAGCGTTGCAAAGGCGATGTAAAAACCTGTCTCTGACGATGAACCAACGCAATACCCCTCCGCCGGTCCGCCGCCCGGTCGATTGAGCCCGCACGATGCCCAATGCGGCGCGCCCGCTGGACACGCCACAGGATTGTCAAAGGCATGAAGGATGGATTTTTCAACCTCGGCCTGACTGCAACTGTCTGGAAACATCGTGGAAAACTTCGACGGATTGGCGCCATGGGGGTTCACCAGCGTCACAGTCGCACCAAAGACGCCACTGGCATTGGGTTCTTGCGTGATTTTGACATCGGCAACACTGGCCGGATTGATGCCACCCGGGCGGGAATGAAATCCCTTGGCCCGGTTGCCATCGACCTCACCGCAAAAAACATGATCGATATTGATCGGTGGTGTGGTCGCACTCCAATGCGGCTTGGCCGGACAAACCACCTGTGCCTGCACAGACGCATTGCCCAGCAAAACCGCCCCGGCGACAAGCACAAAGCAAAACCTCAGAAGTCCAATCATGCGTAGCCTCCTTTGCCGCGTACCGCCGATCACGGGCACTGCTCAAAGCTGCGAAAACTCAAGTCCGATCCGAAGGGCCAGCACACTGGCTGGTTCAAAGCGCATCGGCACCCCGCCAAGCTTGCCGCCATGCCACTGCGCCTTGGTCAGGACAAACGCGCCAAGCGGCAGCTCATGACTGCCCCGGAAATTGACCAGTGCGCGGATTTCCTTGGGCTTTCTGATCGCCTCATCGCGCCACAGGCAGTGATAGGCAAACAACGGCGTCCCTGACCGGCGATCCAGGAAGACAAACGGCACTTCATATTGGCCCCAGCGCGCATAATACAGGCTTTCCATGCCCACAGCAGAGGTCAGAAACTGCGTCTGGATCGCGGTTTCGGCCAATCGCGTAATTGTTGCGCTATCGGATGCCCGCCCGCCAATCAAACCGGTGCGAAGCCCCGGATGAATCAGATGGACCTTGAACGCGACCGCGCGCTGAAACGGTTTGGCATCCTGATCAACCCGTTCAAGACGGCGCACAAGCCACGCACTTTCAAGATATTCAAGATACCGTCTGAGCGTATTCTTGGCGAGATCAAGCTCGCGCGCCAGCGTCTCTATCGAAAATTCCGAGCCGGTATTATAGGCCAAAAGCGCGAATAACCGATGCAAGTCCGACGGGCTTGAAATGCCATGCAGGCCCGGCAGATCCGAATGCAGCGAGCGATGAATGGCCCCGGCTTCGCCGTTGGCATCGTGGAAGCCGCCTTCATTGATGTAATTTTCAAACAGGTCGTTCAGCTCAACCAGCCCGTCTGGCACATCGGCGGTATAACGGCTGACATTGGGGGTTTCGGGCAAGACATCACTGGGCGCGATGCCCTTTTGCTCAAGATATTCGGCAAAGCTGAAGGGTGGTAAAAACAGGCTTTGGATATATTCCGCATTGTCGCCCGCAGGCGCCAGCGCACTGACCGCCACCACACGCAACATCGGATCAGACGCAAGCAGTTTGACAAGGCTTGCCTCCCAGTCGCGCTGATAGGACACCTCATCGATAAACAGCCACAGCGGATGATCGGCCGAAATACCCCGCATGGAGCGCAGCAATTTCGGCAGACGCGGCAGGTCTATTTCCAGAAACAGCGGATGTTCAAGTGACACATAGCAAACATGGCGACGCGGCGTGTCGGCATTCAAAAGCTCGGCCACCGCCTGACGCATCATCACGGTCTTGCCGACCCCGCGCGGACCGGTCAGAACCAGCGCCTTTTGGCCATCATTCTTTTCAATCGCGCCCCAGAACCGCTTGAAAAACGCCCGCTGCGGCAGGCCTTGCACCTGATCATCGGTCACACCATCCCACCACGGGTTATCAAGCATCAATCGATGCAGAAAATCCTGTTCCCCGGGATGTTCGATCATGGTCGCCATATGATGTTCCCCAAAACGCTGCCAGCCCTATATCCCACTATATGGGCAATTTTCCCGACTTTGCCGGGAAAACCTTTAAATTAGGTATAGTGATAAACGCTATTTGGGAGTTTTTCTGCAAAGAACTGCAAACAAACAGAAAAACCGGACCTCACCCGTCTGGCAAGGTCCGGCATACTGAATTTCAATCAAAACCAATCAGGCGTCGCGATGCCGATCCAGAAAATCAAGGATCAGGGCGGTGATCTCATCAGGCTTGTCTTCAAGGGCAAAATGCGCCGCCCCCTCAACAAAGGTCAGCTCGGAGCCCGGAATGTCACCCTGCAGGCGCTCTGCCCAGTCCGGTGTTTGCCAGATATCATCAGCGCCCCAGATCAGCTTGACCGGCTTATTGCCAAGCTCCCCCAATCGGTCGGCAACCTTCATGGTATGGATCGGATCATAGTGGCGAATTTGATGCTGAAACAGGCTCGCCTGACCAATCGGACCGGAAATGTAGTCCACATAGGCATCAAGAGCGCCAGCTTCGAACGCCTCGGTGTCCACCACGGCTGAACGTACCCAGTCGCGGAAATGCGCCCGGTGTTCCGCATCCGGCGCCTTTGCCAGCACATCAAGCCCGGCTGCCATTTGCTGACGCGTGCGCTTTGATGGATAGCTGTCGTAACTGACCGCATCAATCAGCGTGATGCTGCGCGCCAGTTCGGGCCGAAGGACCCCGACCTGCTGGGCAACCGCCCCGCCAAAATCATGGCCGACAATATGGGCCGATGTCAGCCCCCAGTGATCCATCAATCCTTCAAGAACGGGCAATTGCCCACTGATCGAGGTATCAATATCCGGGTCCCACGGGCGCTCCGAAAGCCCATATCCCAGAAGGTCGAACAAATGAACCTTGTATCCGTGGCCAACCAGCTTTTCGATGCTGTGACGCCATATCAGGGATGATGACGGCGTACCATGCATCAGAATGACCGGCGTGCCATCGCCATATACGCCATGGGCAATACGGCTATCGTTGATCAGGGCATGTCGGGTTGCGACCGGTTTCATCGGCGTCTCCTTGCATCGGTAATTTTGGTGATGAACCGATGATGCGCCGACCTTTGACATGACACAAATGAATAGATATCATATTTATATCTGAAATTGTCATGCACTGCACATTTAACGAGGCCCCCATGACCCGTCTGGATATCGGAAGCCTGGAGGCACTCTGTGCCATTGCCGATCATGGTGGCATTACCCGTGCGGCAGACCACCTTGCCCTGTCACAATCGGCGATCTCGCACAAGATCAAGCGCCTTGAAGACGGGCTTGGTTATGCCATTCTTGATCGCCGGGCGGGCGTATCGAAATTCACGCGCGAAGGTCAGCAATTGCTGGCCTATGGTCGACGGATCCTTGCCATCCACGAAGAAGCCCTGATCAGCCTTGCACGCAAACCTCTCAAAGGCCGCTTGCGCCTTGGCATGACCGAGGACATGGCCAATAACGGCCTGCCGAAAATCCTGGGCCATTTCAAAAAGCTTTATCCCGATGTCGCGGTAACCACGACCACCGCCCAAAGCCTGCATATCGCAAGGCAGCTTGAAGATCGCGAAATTGATATTGGCGTGTTTGATATCTTTGAGCACCTCACACACCCGACAGACATCACGTTGCGCCAGACACCCCTGCACTGGGTAAAGGCCCCGGATTTCGAATTTGACTGGTCAAAACCCATCCCGTTTCTGGCCTTTGATCCCGATTGCTTCTATCAGAAATGGGCCATGGAAACCGGTCTGGCGCATGATGCGGGCTTTGAAACCATCCTGACGTGTGCGAGCAGCAATGCCATCGTCGCAGCCGTTTCATCCGGGCTTGGCGTTGCGCTCATCGGCGATCACTGCCTGACACCCGATATTGACGTCATCACCGATAGCTTCCCCCGGCCACCATCCGTCGCCACCGTGATCCGAACATCACGCCAGGCGCACTCAGACGCCGCATCGGCCCTGCAAGCGTGCATCCGTGATGCCTTCACACCCGCAACACGTCCGGCTGAAAGACGGATCGCCTGATCATATCGCCGATACGCTCACAAGAAAAAACCGGACTGCCTTGGCAATCCGGTTTGATGTTTGACGACGGTCCTTCGGGTCAAGGCCCGTGCTAACGCGAGGGGGGATTGGGGTAGCTTATAAAACCGTCGTCAATCTCGATCCGTCAAACCTCTCAAAGACTTACGCCTTTGGTTCATCTGACTTTTTGTCCTTTTTGTCCTGATCGGCCTTGTCGGCAGCGTCATCCTCTTTCATCTTTTTGAACTCGGATGCCATGCGGTAATCACCGGATGCGACAAAGCCTTCCATCGAACCGGTGCGCCGTTCCAGATCGTCAAACTGCTCGCGCAGATCTTCCATCCAGCTTTCTTCATAATCGACACCGACCGTCGGGCGCGCGTCTGCAGCATTGGCGGCATCCGCAGAATTGTGGTTCTGGCGTGCGGTGCGTCCGGCAGCGGTACTCTGTGCTGCCCCGCGCGCTTTACCGCGAAGGCTGGCAAACCATTCCGGGTGATGAACATAGGCCCATGCCAGGCCAAACAGCATCACGCCAACCGGGAAGCTGAAAATCAGAACCAGAATGAAGGCAATCAGCACACCCTTGCGCGGAATACCAAAGGCTTCTGAAATGCCGCGCGTGGTCCGGCCGATCACGCCGTGGCGTTTGGACCCGTCCGGGTTCCGCCGGGGGCCACATCCACAGTGTGACCGTTTTTTGTGACTGCGCCCAAAACCGTCACCGGCAGTAGCTTGCTGAGCAGTCATATCCTGTTCCTCCATTCGGCAACCTCGGCATCTAACAGGCGTTCAAGTGTTTCAACACGCGTCTCGAGTCGCTCTGCCCGTTTTTTCAGACCCGCCATCATTTCTTTTTCACGGGCCGACTGTTCCGGGCTTTGCGGGCGTTGCTCCGCCTTCATGCGTTTCCAAACCGTGATGTAATGAAACACCACCCAGACCGGGCCGACAACGGCTATTAAAACGATAAGGGGTACGGCAATCGCCCACATGTTTGACATCTCGTTCTTTCAAGCAGGCTCACACGTCGAAACACGAAAACCCGTTACTTATTTGTCTTTCTTCGCGTCGCTCTTCACGCGTGCTTTCAGTTCCTTAAGATCATCCTCGATCCCGAGTTCGGCCTCAAGGTCTTCGAACTGTTCTTCAAGGCTATGTCCGCGACCAAGGTCCCAGGAGTCCGCACTTGCTTCAAGTTCGTCAATCCGGCGTTCCATCTGCTCATAGCGCAGAAGCGCTTCGTCGATCTGACCGGAATGCAGCTTTTCTTTCATTTTGACACGCTTTTCTGCAGTCTGCATGCGGATTTCAACCGTCCGCTGTTTGGCTTTGGCTTCATTAAGCTTGTTCTGAAGCTTGTTGAGGTCCTCGTCATATTTGCCAAGGGTCTCTTCAATCACTTCCAGTTCACGCTCAAGCACAAGGCTCTGATCGGCCAGACGACGGCGCGCCATCAGCGCACCCTTGGCCAGATCATCACGGCCTTTGGAAACGGCAAACTCTGCCTTGGTATCCCATTCGACCTGACCGTCATGAAGTTTTTTAAGCTTGCGCTCAACTTCCTTCTTGTCGGCAATCGCCTTGACGGCGGCAGAACGAACTTCAACCAGGGTGTCTTCCATTTCCTGGATCATCAACCGCACCATTTTCTCCGGATCTTCGGCACGATCCAGAAGCGAGTTGATGTTGGCATTTACGATATCGGACAAACGCGAAAACACGCCCATTGTCTGATCTCCTTAATTAATCGGGGGACGCACAAAATTCTGCACTCTCTATTTCAAATGCCGTGCCAGTTTTGACATCCAATAAAATCAATGACTTAGAATTGTCCCTCTTTTCCAATTAACTTTTATCGCGACAATTTTGTCGTTTTTCGATAACGTTTTTCGCGAAATGGACAGCTTGCAACCGATATTGGGCGAAGACCCCGTTTTTCTGGCCGCCCTTGAGCATGTTTCACGTCTGGCGCCGATTGAACGCCCGTGTCTGGTGATTGGCGAACGCGGCTCGGGCAAGGAACTGATTGCCGCCCGCCTGCACTATCTGTCGCGCCGCTGGGGTGGCCCACTGGTCAAGGTCAATTGCGCAGCACTTACGGAAAGCCTTCTTGATACCGAACTGTTCGGCCACGAAGCCGGCGCCTTTACAGGCGCGACCAAACGCCATGTAGGGCGGTTCGAACGTGCGCATGGCGGCACCATCATTCTTGATGAAATCGCCACCGCAAGCCCCGTGGTTCAGGAAAAGCTTCTGCGCGTTGTCGAGTATGGCGAGATCGAGCGTGTCGGCGGGTCTGAGGTGATCGAGGTCGACACACGCGTCATTGGTGTGACAAATGAAAATCTCCGCGAACTGGCCAAAACCAACAAGTTCCGCGCCGATTTGCTTGATCGTCTGGCCTTTGACGTCATCGCCGTGCCGCCACTGCGCCAAAGGTCTGATGATATCCTCTTGCTCGCCGAACAGTTCGCGCTTGAGATGACCAAACGCCTGGGACGCAGCGTCTTTCCCGGCTTCTCGCGCCCGGCTGCCGAACAACTTCTCCGCCATTACTGGCCCGGCAATATCCGCGAACTGCGCAACGCGGTTGAACGCAGCATTTACCTGTCCGAAGACGACGAAACCCCGCTGGCCCACATCACCCTTGATCCGTTTGATGGCATTTGGTCAGAAACCGACCGGGACACACCGACACCTGCGGCAGAGGTCGACACCCCGGAACCCGACACAAATATCGACTTCAAATCACAGGTCGCCAATTTCGAAATCAAGCTGCTTGAACAGGCCCTGCGGCAAAACGCAAACAACCAGACCGAGGCCGCCAAAAGCCTTGATCTGAACTATCACCAGTTCCGCAGGTTACTTGATAAATACGCAATAAAAAAAGCTTAAGAACGACTTCGCTAATTTAATTTCTTATTGATTATATAACCCCAAACAACCAACCTGAAGTAGCATGCGTGATGAACAGCCCCCCGCCGACCTAAGCCATGGAAACATAAGATCACCAATCGGAAGAAACCATTGAGATGTCATTTCAAGTTGAGATCGAACACATACTAGCAACCTTCAAAATTCTGAAGAGTTACGCGTATTACGAAAACCTCAACTTATTCCTAAAAAGGCGGATCGCTGAGTTCGAAACTACACATATTCACAACACCATACAAAGAGCAGCGACAAACGAGGCCCCCCTAGCTGAAACTTCCATCGTCAACAAAATCAAAGAGTTTTTATCAAGCTCACCTGATCAACGCCTCAGTAGATTAATTTCACTACTCAACTCAGAAGCACCAGAAAATCATCCTTTTTTTGATGCACTCCTTGAAGAAATAGACTTCAAAATTATCCCCAAGAAAGTAAGCATATCGCAAGAAACCCAAGAAAAAAATGGACCATTATTTCTAACAAACAAAAAAACTTCTGATAGTTACAATATAGAGAAGTTTAATTATTTAATAGATGCACCATCCGAAATACATATTATTGAAATGATGTGGTCTGCCATCTGCGGGCCAACAATTGATGGTGAGATAAACTCGAATTCATATGGGAATCGCATAAGCGATGAAATCAAATTTTTCCGGAGAAATTTCTACAACAATGAAATCTCCGAGAGCAGTCAATGCGAAATATTCAAACGCTACATAGAACGTTATTCGAAATGGAGAGATGGCGCGATTGATTCCGCAAAAAGCTCCATCGAAAATGGAAAAAACTCAGCAATATTCTCAATCGACCTAAAGTCTTACTTCTACAGCACAGAAATCGACTTTGATGAAATTCGAAATCATTTAAGTCAAAATAAAGGTGACAATTATTTCGAGATAAAACTCACAAATCTTTTGGAAAAAATATTCATATACTATCACAATAAAATATATCCTTTCTTACAGTTAACACATCCAGATGAAAGCCAAACACTTGGCCTACCTATTGGGTTTGCATCTTCATCTATTCTTGCAAACTGGCACCTTCGAAAATTCGACAATCATATATCGAATAATATTCGCCCTGCATACTATGGCAGATACGTTGATGACTTAATATTCGTATTTAGTGACCCAAATATAAATACGTCAAAAAACGGAAACGAGGTAGATTCATTCATAAAAAATCACTTCAAACAAACACTACAAAGAAAAGGGAATTTATATCTTTTAGATAAAAAATTTCACGGACTTATATTACAAAGAGATAAAATAATACTTCATTATTTTGACAAGAACCACACACTTGCTAGCCTAGACCTATTCGAAAAAGAAATAGAAGAACGCAGTAGTGCGTTTCGATTTCTACCAGATGACCATATTGAGGCGGATATGGAAAAATTTTCCTATGACCTCCTATATGCTGGATCAGCAAATAAGTTTCGCAGCCTAGTCGGCCTTGCAGAAAATGAGACCAACCTCTCGAAATATCTTTCATCTCACATCATTGCTCACAGACTTTGTAAAATCAGCGCAAAGCACGACCCAATCCCTAAGATTCAGAAATTCTTTAAGGGAGAGAACGCGATCAAATTCTTCCGTCTTTGGGAAAAGGTAATAAGTTATGCGTTGATCAAAGACGGCCAAGCACGAATTCATTTTGCGCGAGAGTTCCGCGAGGAAATCAGCCGCCTGATCAAGCTTACGGTCGGCTTAGACTATGCCGGCAAAGAGTCCGCCTCCCTCACCGAAAAATCGCGCATAGATTTACATGAATACTTAAATATTTCTACATTCCTTCCTTTGTCATTATTAGACAAAAAGAACTCTGAAAGTGTAATTTTCAGCAAAAACTCTCCAGAATGGATATTTAATTACAGCAATATTGTCCATTCATTGAGACAATCCAACATGTTTAGACACGCTTATGTTGCGTGGCCCCTATTCAACTACACAGATTATGAAGGCGAGCTTTGTGACTCAGGCGTTACAGACACACATACAACTCCGAAAATATCTGAATTGAAGACACTGCTGACGCCACGCTTCATTCACTTCGACGAGTGGCAGGTTTTCCAAGCTTACGTAAATCTCCAAAAAACCTCCTCAAACCCTTTCTATTCGTTCGCTTTCGACGCCCTTGAACAATACAAAACACAGAATAGTAACTCGAAAATTCAAGTGCTGATAAATCAGGTTGATAGAGGCGACGGTCGGCCATCTTTTCACAAGATCGATATCAACGATAATCGTAGTAGCCGCAACAACAAGCGGGAACTTAAAATTGCGATAGCAAACTTAAAAATACCGGTTGAAGACATTGAAAGAGCCTTCCGAAAAGACAGAGAACCGAATGTCAGCTACGAAAGACAACAAACCCTGTGGAAGATCCTAAACGAGGCAGAACTGCAGGGCGTTGAATTACTCGTTCTTCCCGAGGTATCGGTACCGGTTAGCTGGCTACCATTCATGATATCACATGCACGCAGGCATCAGATTGCCCTCATTTTTGGACTAGAACACTGGGTTTGTGGGAATAAAGCTTACAACCTACTTGTTGAAGCATTTCCCTTCCGAACCACCGGACAATACAAGTCTTGCCTAGTAAACATGCGTGTGAAAAACCACTATGCCCCAGAGGAGAAAAGAACTCTTGAGAAATTTCGGCTCCTCCCTGCCGAACCGCAAACCGACAATTATTTCTATAATCTTGTAAACTGGAATGGCATCCAACTTTCATCATATAACTGCTTTGAACTTGCGAACATTGAGCACCGTTCTTTATTCAAATCAGAACTTGATTTGTTGATAGCTTGCGTTTGGAACCGCGATACCTCTTACTACGCGCACATCCTCCAATCCGCTACTAGGGACCTGTTTTGCTATGTAGTGCAGTCCAACACATCTCAATACGGCGGCTCTTGCGTATTAAAACCATCTCGCACTATTGAGTCGGAGATCATTAAAGTTAAGGGTGGCGATAACGGCTGCATCCTGACGACAAAACTGGACATATCCGGCTTACGAGACTCACAACATAAGTCAACCCGCGGACCAGAGGACTCCGCCTTTAAGGCGACACCACCGGGCTATGATCACGAACGTGTCTTGAAACGATGAAATAGAAGCAAAAATCTCTGATCAAACCCGGTACCAACCCGTCAATCCGCCAACGCCCGCGCAATCACCATGCGCTGGATGTCAGATGTGCCTTCATAGATCTGGCACACCCGGACATCGCGATAGATCCGCTCGACCGGGAAGTCTTTGAGATAGCCGTACCCGCCATGAATTTGGATGGCGGCGGAGCAAACTTCCTCGGCAATTTCTGACGCAAACATTTTCGCCATGCAGGCCTCGGTCAGGCACGGCTTGTGATCATCGCGCAGTTCTGCGGCGCGATGGACCAAAAGCCGGGCGGCATCGATCTTGGTTGCCATATCGGCAAGGCGAAATGCCACCGCCTGATGTTCGATGATCTTTTTGCCAAAGGTTTCGCGTTCGTTGGCATAGTCCTTGGCGGCTTCGAACGCGGCGCGTGCCATGCCGACCGACTGGGCGGCAATGCCGATGCGCCCGCCTTCAAGGTTGGCGAGTGCGATCTTGTAGCCTTGCCCTTCCTCGCCCAGCATATTCTTGGCTGGCACGCGGCATTCAACAAAGGTGATCTGGCAAGTGTCCGACGCATTCTGCCCAAGCTTTTCCTCAACCCGGGATACGACATAGCCCGGCGTATCAGTCGGCACGATAAAGGCCGAAATACCGCGCTTTCCGGCATCCGGGTCGGTGACGGCAAAGACGATCGCAACATCCCCCTCCGAGCCCGAGGTGATGAATTGCTTGGCGCCATTGATAATCCAGTGATCGCCATCGCGGACCGCGCGGGTGCGCAGCGCACTGGCATCCGATCCGGCCTGCGGTTCGGTCAGGCAAAAGGCGCCGATCTTTTCGCCTTGTGCCATTGGCACCAGGAATTCCTGTTTTTGGGCCTCGGTGCCGAATTTCAGGATCGGCATACAGCCTACCGAATTATGCACCGACATGATGGTTGATGTTGCCCCGTCACCGGCGGCAATTTCTTCGAGTGCCAAGGCATAGGCGACGTGATCCATGCCCGCCCCGCCATAGTCATCGGGGACCAACATGCCCAAAAAGCCAAGCTCGCCCAGGCCTGCAATCGCCTCGGCCGGGAAGGTATGATGTGTGTCCCATTTTGCGGCATTGGGTTTGAGTTCGTTTTCGGCAAACTCGCGCGCGGTATCGCGCACCATGATCTGATGTTCTTCCAACCGCATGGCGGTCACCCTCCCGGTTTACGTTCGGTGGGCGATGTACGGCCTTTTGATCAGAAGTCGTTTACGATCAGACCTTATTCATCACCCTGAACAAATTTGTCCTGTGTGGCATCAAAGTGCCACAGGATGCCTTCCTTCATGCCGTACCACCAGCCATGCAGCTTGAGGGTTCCGGCTTCTACCCGTTCCTTGATGAACGGGAACGACATTAAATTTTGCAGCGAATTGCGGACCGAATGGCGCGATACCTCGTCAACGTCTGTTCCATGCTCCAGACAGCATTTGGCAATGCTGACCCACTCGCCAATAAAGTCACGATCGGGGACTTTGCCCGCTTCGCCATGTTCGACCAGTGCTGTAAAACCACCACAGGCCGAATGACCCAGAATAACGATATCCTTGACGTTAAGGTCCCTGACCGCGAACTCGATGGCCGCCGACGTGCCGTGATAATTTTCATCGGGCTCATAGGGCGGGACCAGATTTCCAACGTTACGTATGACAAACATCTCGCCCGGTTCGGCATTGGTCAAGATGGCCGGATCAACGCGGGAATCAGAGCACGCAATCAACAGAACTTCAGGCTTCTGGCCCATATTGACCAGATCTTCGACGCGTTCCGGGCGCTGTTCATAATACATCGCCTTAAAGCTCTTGAAACCGGCAAGCATCCGGTCAACGGTCGGCTTTGGCATCTCGCGAAGTCCCCTGTTCAGTCAGTATCTGGCGACAAAATACGGGCAATTTCCGCAACTTGATAGCCCTCATTCAGCGTCATCCAAACCGTCTTATTGGTAATATCCTCCTTTGCGAAATACACGGTAACATCAAATGTCGCTAGAACCGGTCGGCACGCAGCACCTGACAATCACTGATCGTGACCACGCCGATATGGCGATCAACCACCTCAAAGGCGGCTTCCAGCAATGCGTCGAGTTTTGACGGGCGAATGATGCAAATCACCTGCACCATGCCGCCACCACGTGAAATGGTGTCATCACGGGTCCAGTTTCCTGAACGGCCCGACCCTCCAAGGACCGGCAAAACGGAAAACCCGGTAACACCCGCCCCTTGAAGCGCCTGACGCAGGCGCCCTTCCATGACAGATTCAATGATGATCGCGACCCGTTTGGCATCGTGTTTTTCCATGGGATTAACCTCCGTGAACGGCGTTGGCCATCGCCAGATAAAGCGGAATGCCAAGCGTCAGGTTGAAGGGGAATGTCACGCCAAGCGACAGCGTAAGATAGACCGACGGATTGGCTTCCGGCAGGGCCACACGCATCGCGGCAGGCACCGCGATATAACTTGCCGAGGCCGCCAGAACCATCAGCAACACCGTACCGCCAAGCGACAATCCAATCAGCATCGCAAAGGCCAGTCCAAGGCAGGACCCGATCACCGGCATCAGCATCCCGAATGCCAGCGGCCCAAGCCGCAAAACAGCACGCCCCTGTCGAAGGCCGCGCCCCGCGACCAGCCCCATATCGAGCAGGAACAGGCAAAGAACCCCCTGGAATGGGGACACAATCAGCGCCTCGATCTTGGCCATGCCCTCGGCCCCGGTGATCCAGCCGATAAAGAAACTGCCCACCAGCAAGACAATCGAACCATTGAGCAGGATTTCGCGGATCAGCGCGCCATCCATCCGGCCCTTGCCGCCCGTTGAGACCAGCAACAAGGCCGCAAAAATCGCCGGTGCTTCCATCGCCGCAGCAACAGCAACCATATAGCCTTCTGCTGCGATGCCCGAACTTTGCAGCACCGAGGTCGCGGCAACAAAGGTGACGATCGAGATCGAGCCATAATGCCCCGCCACCGCCGCGGCATCGGTTCGGCTCAGTTGCGATATCCAGCGCAACAGGGCAAAGGCAATGAACGGCAACACGAAAGACAGGATGACGCCGGCCATCAACGTCATGCCAAGGGTCAGGTCGATCCCGTTATTTGAAACCGCAACCCCGCCCTTGAACCCGATGGCAAACAGCAGATAAAGCGATATTCCCTTGGCGACCGCCTCGGGGATTGTCAGATCCGATCGCGCAAGCGCCGCCCCAACACCCAAAACGAAGAACAGAACGATGGGCGACAAAAGATTTTGCGCCGCCAGGCTCAACACATCTTGCATGGCTGTCCCTTGACTATGATACCCCGATATTGCGCAAGCGGCCCCGCGCCTGCACCCAAACCGTGGTTCGGATAGCAGGCTGACGGTTTTCTGTCATCAGAAAGCCCCGCATGCCAAACCATAGGCGCAATCTGGTTCACATCACCTTAAAGGGTATGGCAAGCCTTACAAAAGCTCGACCGCGACCGCCGTTGCCTCGCCCCCGCCGATGCAAAGGGATGCAACCCCCTTGGTCCCGCCATGGGTCTTGAGCGCATGGATCAGTGTCACCAGCAAACGCGCACCGGTCGCCCCGATCGGATGGCCCAGTGCACAGGCCCCGCCATGCACATTGACCTTGCCATGATCAAGTGCGAGGTCACGAATGGCCGCCATGGCGACAACGGCAAAGGCCTCGTTGATTTCCCAAAGATCGACATCGTCCTTGGACCAACCGGTCTTGGCCAGAACCTTCTTGATGGAGTCAATTGGCGCCGTGGTAAACCAGCACGGTTCTTGCGCGTGGGTCGCCTGACCGGTGATTTTCGCCAATGGCTTCAGCCCGCGTTTCTCGGCTTCGGATGCGCGCATCATGACAAGGGCGGCCGCCCCATCGGAAATCGATGCGGAATGGGCGGCTGTCACCGTGCCATCCTTGGCAAAGGCCGGACGCAGGGTCGGGATTTTTTCAGGCTTGGCTTTTGGCGGTTGTTCATCGGCATCAATCGTTACCTCCCCCTTGCGGGTGGCGAAGGTCACGGGTGCGATTTCTTCTGCAAAATGACCGGCCTTGGCGGCATCCTGCGCACGTGTCAGCGAGGTGATGGCATAATCGTCCTGCTCTTTGCGGGTAAAGCCGTATTTTTCCGCCGTTGCCTCGGCAAAGGTACCCATGGAACGGCCCTTGTCATAAGCATCTTCGAGACCATCAAGCGCCATATGGTCATAAGCCATGTCATGACCGTATTTGTGGCCCGAACGCATTTTTGGCAGCAGGAACGGTGCATTGGTCATGCTTTCCATACCACCGACTGCCATGACATCGGCATTTCCGGCCACCAGCGTATCATGGGCAAACATGACGGCCTTCATGCCCGATCCGCACATCTTGTTGATCGTGGTTGCCCCGGCGGCACGCGGGATTCCGGCATGCCATGCAGCTTGGCGCGCCGGGGCCTGACCCTGACCGGCGGGCAGGACATTGCCCATGATGACTTCATCAATGTCATCAGGCGATACCCCGCCGCGTTCAAGGGCTGCCTTGATGGCAACACCGCCCAGCTCGGACGCAGTCACGGTTGCGAAATCCCCCTGCAGGCCGCCCATCGCGGTACGGGCACAGGAAACAATGACGATCGGATCAGAAGTGCTCATGGTAAGGGTCCGTTTTCTTCATGGGACGAATTTGGGGTTTGTCAGGCTCAGGCGGTTTCGCCAAACAGTTCGCGGCCAATCAGCATGCGGCGGATTTCACTGGTGCCGGCACCAATTTCATACAGCTTGGCATCGCGCAACAATCGGCCCGTCGGATATTCATTGATATAGCCATTGCCGCCCAGGGTCTGAATGGCTTCAAGCGCCATCCAGGTGGCTTTTTCCGCCGCATACAGGATCACACCGGCCGCGTCCTTGCGCGATGTTTCATCGCGATCGCACGCCTTGGCAACCTCGTAAACATAGGCACGACACGCATTCATGGTCGTGTACATATCGGCAATCTTGCCCTGCATCAGCTGGAACTCGCCAATCGCCTTGCCGAACTGTTTGCGCTCATGGATATAGGGCACGACCACATCCATGCAGGCCCGCATGATCCCGGTCGGACCGGCGGCCAGAACGGCCCGTTCGTAATCAAGGCCGCTCATCAGAACGCGCACGCCGCCATTGAGCTTGCCCAGAATGTTTTCCTCGGGCACTTCGCAGTCCTGAAATACCAGCTCACAGGTGTTCGAGCCCCGCATCCCAAGCTTGTCGAGCTTTTGCGCGGTCGAGAACCCCTTGAAGGTCTTTTCAATGATGAAGGCGGTAATGCCCTTGGCGCCAAGCTCGGGATCGGTTTTGGCGTAAACCACCAGCGTATCGGCATCCGGGCCGTTGGTGATCCACATCTTGTTGCCATTCAGGATGTAACGATCACCCTTTTTCTCGGCCTTAAGCTTCATCGAAACCACATCCGACCCGGCACCCGGCTCGCTCATGGCAAGGGCCCCGATATGTTCGCCGGTCATGAGTTTGGGCAGGTATTTGGCCTTTTGCTCGGCTGTCGCGTTACGCTTGATCTGGTTGACGCACAGGTTGGAATGCGCGCCATACGACAGGGCGACAGAGGCTGACGCGCGGCTGATCTCTTCCATGGCGATCACGTGTTCAAGATAGCCAAGGCCAGTGCCGCCATCTTCCTCGGACACGGTCATGCCGAGCAGACCAAGATCGCCGAATTTGCGCCAAAGATCATTGGGGAACTGGTTGGTTTCATCGATTTCGGCGGCGCGCGGCGCGATTTCCGCCTCGGCAAAGGAGGAGACGGTTTCGCGGATCGCTTCTGCGGTTTCGCCAAGATCAAATTTCAATCCGGGAAAGTCGAAAAATGCCATGATGGTGTTCCTGCCCTAAATGTTTTCTCTGTGTTTTCCGAGTGTTTCACGCCTGTTTCACAACGGCTTCACACCGACGGTCTCATTTTTTGACAAAAGTGAATAATCAACCTGATTATGCGGCATCACTTAATAATTCCGGTGGCAGCTTCATGACCTTCAGCGTCTGAAGCGCCGTCGTGCACAGAACCGGTTCATCATTCCTCATACCAAAGACATCGATGCGGGTGACAATGATCGACCGACCGCGTGAAACAACCTCGCCGACCGCGCGCAACTGATCGCCAAGTCCGGGGGCGACGATGTTGAGTTTGTATTCAATCGTCAGCATCCCCTGATCGGCTTCCACGAGGCTCCAGCCGGCAAAACCACCGGCGATATCGGCAAGCCCTGCGATCAGGCCGCCGTGGAAATAGCCGTTATGCTGAATAAGATCATCGCGTTTTGGCACAATCACTTCGACCCGGCCCGGCTGCACATCGGTGACTTTGGCCCCGATCGACAGATTGTAGGGCTGCTGGGCAAAACGCTTGCGCACTTCGGCAGCATAGTTCGGGTTTTGCGGTTCAAACGAAGCCATGTCGCGATCCTGTGGTGAGGCCGGTGCAGCCATGGTTGAACGCACCGGGATATGACGCGACTCTGTTGTAGTTAACGTTAACGTTAACGTCAAATCAAATCCGCATAGCTATACCAATTTATTTCCAAACCCCGATTGAGGCACGGTATGGGCGGATTTTCCCCAGGCAGGCGGCGTGGGTCCGAGAGTGATGGAGGGCCGGGTTGTTGGAGGGTCGGGTTGTTGGCGGGCGGAAGGTTGGCCCGGTTTCCGTTGTCGCCTGATTGCCCGGTGGCTTGCTTGCCTTGTTGCTGGCACGGTTGCCGTTGTGCGGATGGCGTGGAAAGCGCTGGCGCAGGCGGGAATGATGTGGGTTGGGCGGATTGATCGCGTTGTGGGAGCTGCCGGGAGACTGCAATAAAGCCGCATCTGTGCGGGTGGCAGTGGGGCAGATCGGTCATGAACGCCGGAGTCACTGGCCACGATCAGCCACAGAGCGGGCGCGTTGGCCCGCTGGGCCTCTGTCCCGAAAGCGCTTTGGCTCAGGCGTCAGTGCTGGCAATGGGGCCTAGTTGGTTTGTTCGCCCCATTCCTGAACGCTGGCTTCGAGCAGTTCAGTCATCACCCCGCGCGAGACGAGGTCAAAAACGGCACGCGACACGCGGCCGCGCAGGTCGCCCGTGTTGCATTCGGAGCTGTGTGACATGGTCAGATACAGGTTTTCGGTGCTGACCGGGGTTTCGTAGCTGCGGATATTGTTGATGTTTTCATGCACAGCCACTGCCTTGCCCGGGAATTCCTCGTAGATGAGGTATTCCGTCCGACCAAGCGACAGCATCTGCAAGCCCTGTTCAAGGCTTGGCACTTCACGAATGGTGAGGTTATGGCGGGCATAGGTATCAAAGGCCTGCCCGAAACTGTTATTGATGACCGTGAGGCCATCAATCCCGACAAGATCGGACCACTCGCGATAGCGCAGATCAAGATTGTCACGTGTCCAGATCACGGTACGCGTGCCCTGAAACGCCGGATAGAAATAATCCATATAATCCAGTCGCGGCAGGGTCAGGAAAGCGCCGGCAATCAGGTCAATCGTGCCATCGCGCATATGTTGCTGCACGCGGCCCCAGTTGCCCGAATAAATCACATCAATCTCGACACCGGCGATTTCGCCGACACGCTTGATGAATTCAGCCGCAGCACCTTTGAGGGTTTCACCATCACGTGCCACCCAGAGATAAGGCGGATAATCCGGATTGCCCGATGCCACCAGACGGCTGCAATCGCGCGGGCTATCGGCATCAGAGACAAAACCGCTATCAGCGCTTTGCGCACGCAGCGATCCCGAACCAATCACGGTGGCCAATAGCATGGCCAAAGATGCAAGCCTGATCCTCATCATTACCACTCTTTCCCTGCTTGCTGCCCAATCCTGAGATGAACGCAGAACAGAAACCTTACGCTTAGGTGTAGTATATTTAGACCAATTCCACACTTAGGAATAGGTCTAAATATATATTATTCGAAATTTGCGACCCGGAAACACACGTAAAAATGGCGAAGGACCAGCTGTCGCCAGCCGGTCCCCCCATTTTGATATGTTTCTTTACGGGCCCCCGCCCGGACTGCATCAGGTGCGCGCGTTACGCACGCACCAAATGCACGTCAGATCCAGTGCAGATTACGCCGAACGGCGCTTCATGCCCTGGTTGCCACCGCGACCTTCGCTGCGACCACCTTCGGAACGACGCGGACGGTCGTTGAAGTCACGACGGACGCCATCACGGCCACCGTCTTTGCCACCATCACGACCGCGGAAATTACCGCCGCGATCACCACGTGGTTTGTCAGCAAAGCGACGTTCGTCACGGTTGCCACCTTCACCACGCGGGCGGAAGTTGCCACCGCGGCCACCGCTGCGCTCTTCACGATCACCGCGCGGTGCGCGATCATCATTGTCAAAGCGCGGCTTGCGATCATTGCGGAAATCACCGCCATCACGACGCGGACGATCGCTGAAATCACGACGCGCGCCATCACGACCACCGAAACCGCGTGCTGCGCGATCACCTTCTGCGCGGGCGCCATCACGGCCACCGTCACGCGGGCCGCCGAAACCACGACCGCGACCACCGTCACGATTGTCACCCCGTGCACCATCGCGGGCACCATCACGACCACCGCCGAAGCCACCACGGCCACGACCGCCATCACGGCCGCCAAAGCCACCGCGACCACCGCCGCCGAAGCCACGACCACCGTCACGGCCACCACGACCGCGACCACCGCCACCAGCACCGAATGAACGGGGCGGCGGAGCAGCATGGAATTCGTGATCTTCGTCGATCCCGACATCCTGTTTGATCAGGCGTTCGATGTTGCGAAGCAGGCGAATGTCGCGCGGCTCACAGAACGAAATCGCGATGCCTTCGGCACTGCCACGACCGGTACGACCGATACGGTGAACATAGCTGTCCGCATCCTGCGGCAGATCATAGTTCACAACGTGGGTAATGCCCGGAACGTCGATACCACGTGCAGCAACATCGGTCGCAATCAGGACCGGGAAGCGGCCATTGCGGAAGTTGCGCAGGATTTTCTGACGGATGCGTTGCTGTTTGTCGCCATGGATGGCATCGCTATCAATACCTTCATCGCGCAGCTGGAACGACAGTTCGTCGGCATCTGCCTTGGTTTTGGTAAAGACCAGAACGCGGTCGGTGTCATCACGGTTGAGAATCTGAACCAGAAGCTTGGTCTTGTCGTGACGTTTCACGAACATGCCAACCTGGGTCACACGTTCGGTGACACTTGCCTGCGGTGCGGTTTCAACCTTGACCGGATCTTTGAGAAGACGGTCGGTCAGATGTTTGACTTCGGCCGGCATGGTTGCCGAGAACATCACGGTCTGATGATTGTTCGGCAGAAGCTCTGCCACGGTCAGAACGTCTTCGGAGAAGCCCATATCAAGCATACGGTCGGCTTCATCAAGGATGAAGATTTCGACATCGTCGAAACGTACCGTGTTACGCGACATGTGATCGAGCAGACGACCCGGGGTCGCAACCAGGATATCCACGCCACGGCGCAGTTCCTGAATCTGCGGGCCCATCGGAGAGCCACCAAAGACAACAGAAGAAAACAGGCGGATGCCTTTTTTGAAATCACGCAGGCACTGGCCGATCTGGGTGGCCAGTTCGCGGGTCGGTGCCAGAATAACGGCACGCGGCTGACCCGGTTTCGGGCGCTGCGGGTTTTCGGCAAGACGCTGCAGCAATGGCAGGCAGAATGCGGCCGTTTTGCCGCCACCCGTATGGGAAATACCCATCAGGTCCTTGCCTTCGAGAAGTGCCGGGATCGTCGCGGCCTGAATTTCGGTCGGCGCGGTGAAACCGGTTGCTTCAACATTGCGCAGCAGGGGCTCGATAAGGTTGAGCCCATTAAAATCGGTCATAAAGGAAAGTCCTTCGTTTATCCGGTCGGCGACATGTTAACGCCTGTGGTGCCTGCCCAAACGCAGTCAAGACCGGTGCTTGGCAAAGCGCCAGCGTCGGACCCGCATGAGAGGCAAATGATGTGAGGCCATACCGTCATCACGATACAGCCGCCCTCGCCTTTTCATACAGTTCCTGACAGCTGATTCTGTCTTTGCAAGCGAAGGAATGAGCGGGGTGATACAGGGCATTTGACCAGAAGTCAAACAATCCCCGCGCTGATCAGCCATGCAAATTCAATCGGTCAGCTTATTGATGCCCAAACCCGCCATCCCCAAGTAATCAAAAAATTACGTTTAACATTCATGATTTGGCCCTCGGATCATGTGCAAAGATCTGAGCCATCATAATCGCCAGAGGGTACAAAAATGCGGTTTCGGGTCGTCACGGGGATTTTTGCAATCCCCGCCATTTGCTTGCTGGTCTTACTGGCCATCATTGCAACCGTCTCTTTCAACTATCAGACAAGTCTTCGAAACGGGAAGTTTGAGCAGATTTCGAATCTGACCGAAGGCGCTGTCACCATCGCCAATCACTATATCGCCAAAGCCAAGAGCGGCGAGATGACCGAGGATGAGGCCAAGGCAGCAGCGCTGGAGGTTCTCAATGCCTATCGATTTGACGGGCAGAACTATATCTATGCGACAGACTACAATTACTGCATGCAGCTCGACCCGCTGAGCCCCGAAGACGTTGGCAAGTGCAATCCGGACAGCAAGGTGCGCAACATGATCGTTGCAGCAGCCAAAGCCGGTGGCGATGTCATCCTTTATGAAACCAAAAAGCCCGGCGAAGGCGACAAACTGATCGAGAAAGCCGCCTATGTCCGCCCGATCCCGGAATGGAACTGGGCCATTGGTGCCGGCGTCTATATGGATGATGTTCAGGCAGAATTTATTTCTGTCATGCAACGCATCGCGATCATTTCCGTTATCGCGATCATCATCGCCGGTGTCTTGTCATGGCTTGTCGGTACGCGGATTACCCGCAGCATTGTTGGCCTGAACAGCAGCATTCGCACGATTGCCGACGGTGATTATCAGGCACCGGTCGAAACCGAATCGCGTTTCGTTGAAATTGGCGACATGGCAGCCGGTGTTCTGGCGCTGCGTGACAAGTCGGCACAGGCGCAGCAGCTTGAAGCTGATGCGGCCGTGCAGAAACAAAAGGCCGAGGAAGAACGTCGCAGCAATATCCGGTCAATCGCCGAAAAGCTTGAAAGCGAAGTCGGTGGCATTGCCAAGTCGGTTGATCATTCGGTTCAACGCAGTAATGATCTTGCGATCAGCATGTCACAGAGTGCAGACGGCATTCTGGGACAAAGTCAGCAGGTTGCCCATGCCGCGGGTGAGGTGTCGCAGAATGTTGATGCGGTTGCCGCCGCGACCGAGGAACTTTCTTCGTCGATTACCGAAATCAACGTGCAGATTTCACAGATGTCCAACACGGTTGAACGGGCAACGGATGAAAGCCAAAGCGCATCAAACGATGTGGCGGGCCTGTCCGAGACTGTCGACAAGATCAAGGAAATCATTGGCCTGATCAACGACATTGCCGGTCAGACCAACCTGCTGGCCCTGAACGCGACCATCGAAGCGGCGCGTGCCGGTGAAGCGGGCAAAGGATTTGCGGTTGTCGCCAACGAGGTCAAGAACCTTGCCACCCAGACGGCAAAGGCGACCGATGAGATCGCAGCCCAGATCAACGATATTGTTGATGGCACTGAACGTGCCGTTACGGGCATTTCCCGGGTTTCGGAAACCATCGAACAGGTCCGGGGCGCATCGACCGCCATTGCGGCCGCCATTGAAGAACAAGGTGCGGCAACACAGGAAATCTCGGGCAATGCCAATCGCAGTGCGGATGGTGTGAAACAGATTTCCCAGAGCGTTGACGAAACCATGAAGAACGCGCAGGGCACGACAAATGATGCCGATGAGCTGAAATCGGCATCGGCAGAGCTTTCAGATCGCTCGGCCGAACTGAGCCAGATCATTCATCGTTTCTCGACCGACTTGAAGAACCAAGCCGGGGCGTAATCTACTGATCAAAGAATAAAGGGCCGGACATTAAGTTGTCCGGCCCTTTTTTGATTCTGACGCCTGATACAGGCCTATTCCGCCGGGGGATGGTTTTCCTTACGGAAGGGATGCGCCGGATAGACGCCCAGGATACGCACTTCGTGCGAGAAGAACTGCAGTTCTTCAAGGGCGTGGCGCAGGCCGAGCTGTTCGGGGTGGGCTTCGACCTCGGCGAAGAATTGGGTCGCGGTGAATTGGCCTTCGACCATGTAGCTTTCAAGCTTGGTCATGTTGATGCCGTTGGTGGCAAAGCCGCCAAGCGCCTTATAAAGGGCGGCCGCGACGTTGCGTACACGGAAGACAAAGCTGGTTACGACCGGGGTGCCGTCATTGGCGATATCAAGCGGTTCACGCGCCAGAATGATAAAGCGCGTGGTGTTGTGTTCGGCGTCTTCGACCTCGGTCCGCAGGACATCAAGACCATAAATCTCGGCGGCCAGAACCGGGGCAATGGCGGCAATGGATTTATCACCGCGATCGGCGACTTCCTTGGCACAACCCGCCGTATCAGGACCGACCACGGCATTCACACCGAGTTCCTTGCGCAGCTTGCGGCATTGGCCGAGCGCATGGACGTGGCTGTGGATTTCCTTGATCTCTTCGATCTTTGTGCCGGGGACCGCGACCAGCGCATGGTTAATGCGCAGGAAGGTCTCACCGATAATATGGACACCGGATTCTGGCAAGATGTGGTGGACGTCGGCGACACGCCCGGCAAGGGTGTTATCAATCGGTATCACCGCCAGATCCACGTCGCCTTCTTCGAGCGCCCCAAATGCGCCTTCAAAGGTCCTGTACGGTACTGTCGTTGCACCCGGAAAGGCGCGTCGCGCAGCCTGATCCGAATAGGCACCGTGCATTCCCTGAAAAGCGATCTTTTGTTGCGCAGTCATCTGGCTGTTTCCTGAATGGTCATGTATTTTGGTTATCACCTTAAAGCACTTGAGGCGGGCTTGCGCAACTACGCGCCCAGCACCTTTCGTGCGCGTTCAAGGTCTTCCTGGGTGTCGACGCCGAGCGGCACACCATCGACCAAAGCGACCGCGATCACCATGCCGTTTTCAAGCGCGCGCAGCTGTTCGAGCTTTTCGCGTTGTTCCAGTTCGGCCGGGGGCAGGGCGACAAAACGATCAAGGGCGGCACGGCGGTAGGTATAAAGACCAATGTGATGATAAAGCGGTCCGTCACCATAGGGCGCGGTTGCGCGGGTGAAATAAAGCGCGCGCGCCACCCGGCCAGCACCAAACGCCGCGACCGCCTTAACCACGTTGGGGTTGGTGCGTTCCTCGTCACGTTTGATTTCAGCCGCCAGCGTCGCGATATCGACATCCGGATCATTCAGCGGTTCAAACACGGCGCGGATATCGGCAGCATCAATGGTGGGCAAATCGCCCTGCACATTGACTACGGCATCAAACTTGCCATCGGGATCGAAAGTCTGAAGTGCCTGATGCACGCGGTCCGACCCGCTGGGCAAATCGGGATCGGTCAGAACAGCGATGCCACCGGCAGCGGTGATCGCGTCGGCAATTTCCTGTTCCGCACAGGCGACCAGAACCGGGCCGATTCCGGCCTCGGATGCGCGACGCCAAACCTGAACTATCATGGGTTCGCCACAGATATCGGCCAACGGTTTGTTGGGCAAACGCGTGGACGCCATGCGGGCGGGAATTACAACAACAGGATTGCGCGGGGTCGACATTTCTTCGCTCCAGTAAGGCACAAATCACCTGTTCTTTGATCTTGCGCAAAGCATGATGTGAACCAGCGATGGCAGAAACAGGTATGAATCGGCGCGACATTAGCCGGTTTTGGTGGGGAGACGAAAGGTGGAATCGCTTTCTGAATAACACTAGACGAAAGTTCTAAAGCATCCATATTCGCCTTGGTGTTTAAGAAAGGTTGATGCAAATCGCTGAAACGTATAGTTTCCCACCGACCAGTTTTGCCAGCGGTTACGCGTGTGTTTCTCTTCAACGAGGATTGCCGGGGACGCATGGGTAAACTGACGAACAAATAAAACCTGAGAGTGATTAGGCTGTAACGGGGTCCCGTCATGAACACGATGGAAATCAATAAGATCGTAGCCGGCGTTATCTGTGCTGTGCTTCTGGTAGTGGTTGTCGGCAAGGTCGGCGGCGCGCTGGTCCATCCCGAGGAATTGGAAGCACCGGTTTATCCGTTCTCCGAAGATGTAATGGCAGGCGCAAGTGCCCCTGCTGCTGCACCTGCGGCACCGGCCGGACCTGAACCAATTCTTGCCATGTTGGCTTCTGCCGACCTTGGTCAGGGTGAAAAAGTCTTCAAGAAATGCGCATCCTGCCATGACGTCGAAAAAGGTGGTCCGAACAAAACCGGCCCGAACCTTTATGGCATCGTTGGTGCGGCCTTTGCGCACAAGGATGACTTCTCCTACTCTGACGGTATGGCAAACCACGGTGGGAACTGGGGCTTTGAAGAGCTGAACGAGTTCCTTTACAAGCCGCGTGACTATATCGATGGCACCAAAATGAGCTTTGGCGGCCTGAAAAAGGCATCTGATCGTGCAGCGGTTATTGCCTGGCTGAATACCCTGTCTGACAACCCGGTTGAGCTGCCTGATCCGGCTGCAGTCGAAGCCGCAAATGCGGTCGAAGATGCGGTTGAAGAAGCCGTAGACGAAGCGGCAGCAGCCGTTGAAGATGCCGCAGAAGGCGCTGCTGATGCGGTTGAGGAAACCGTCGCGCAGTAAGCTGCCTGCTCAGACATTCTGATCAGCATTTGAATTTTCACAGGGGACAGGAAACTGTCCCCTGTTTGCGTTTTGGGGATTTATCGATGGCGTCCTTGCCTTCTGGGTCCAAAGCGGAAATATTACCCGCCAAGCCACCCTTTGACTCTTTGCCCGCAGGGATATGCATTCATGGAAGACCTCGACCAATTTCTGGAAATCGCCCACAAACTGGCAGATGCCGCGCGCCCGGTTGTGCGCAAATATTACCGCACCCCGGTGGCGGTTGACGTCAAGGCCGATGACAGCCCGGTGACGATTGCCGACCGCGAAGTCGAACGCACCATGCGCGATATCCTGAATGCCGAACTGCCCGATCACGGGATTCTGGGCGAGGAACACGGTCGGGAAAATGTCGATGCGGAATATGTCTGGGTGCTTGACCCGATTGACGGCACGAAATCGTTCATTTCCGGCAAGCCGAGCTTTGCGACCCTGATTGCGCTTTGCCATAACGGAACCCCGGTTCTGGGCATCATTGATCAGGCGATTACCGATGAACGCTGGGTCGGCGTGATGGGTCGGGCCAGCACGATGAATGACACCGAAATCAGTGCGCGCGAATGCGAAGACCTTAAAAGTGCGACCTTCTTTACCACCGCGCCGGAGCTGTTTACCGGCGATGCCGCCAAGGCCTATCAGGCGGTATCGAAAGGCTGCCGGGTGCCGATGTACGGGGTGGATGCCTATGCCTATGGCCTGACAGCACTCGGTCTGGCCGATACGGTGGTTGAGATCGGGCTTCAGGCCTATGATTTCTGTGCGCTGGTGCCCGTTGTTGAGGGTGCTGGTGGTGTTATGACGGACTGGGCAGGCAAGCCCCTTCATATGGACAGTGCTGGCGATGTTGTCGCCAGTGGTGATGCACGCTGCCATCAGGATGTTCTGGCCACGATCAAGACGGCGATGGCCTGATCACCCCGACCTTCTGACCGCGCTGCCCCGGCCCCACATATGCCCGACACAGGAAATCCGATGACCAACACTGCCCCGTTCCTTGCCATGGCCCACAAGCTTGCCGATGCGGCGCGCCCTGTGCTGCAAAGCTATTATCGCAAGCCGCTTGCGATTGACGAAAAGGGTGATGCCAGCCTTGTGACCGATGCCGACCGGGCGATTGAGCGCACCATGCGCGATCTGATCAATTCGGAACTGCCCGACCATGGCATTCTGGGCGAGGAATACGGGCCGGAAAACCTTGATGCCGAATATGTCTGGATCCTTGATCCGATTGACGGCACCAAGTCGTTTATTACCGGCAAGCCCAGCTTCAACACCCTGATTGCACTGTGCCGCAATGGCAAACCAGTGCTGGGTGTGATTGATCAGGCGATCCTTGATGAACGCTGGATCGGGGTTGAAGGGCAACCGACCACGCTAAATGGCGACGTCGTCACAGCGCGTGAATGCGAACACCTGAAAGATGCCATCATTTTCACCACCGGGCCGGATCTTTTCGTCGAAAACAAGGCGATTGCCGGATATGAGGCGATTTTTGGTGCCGCCAAGCAGCCGATTTATGGCATCGATTCATATGGCTATGGCCTGATTGCGATGGGGTTTGGCGATGTGTTGGTGGAATCGAACCTGCAGCCCTATGATTTCTGTGCGGCAGTGCCGGTGATCGAAGGTGCTGGCGGCGTGGTTACCGATTGGGCGGGCAAAAGCCTGACAATGCATAGTGGCGATCTGGTGATTGCCAGCGGGGATGCACGTGCCCATGCCGAGGGATTGGCCGTCTTGCAGAAGGCTGCTTCCCTGGCGGGTTAGCAGCAGACCAATCCTGCGGCTGGGCGCAGCCAACTGCCTATTGCTGTGAGATGGCAAGGCGGACGCCAAGGGCAATAAACATGGTACCCAATGCACGATGAAGCCAGGCACCAAGCCTGCGGCTACCCTTGATCCGGTTAGCTGCCGAGGCCACCGCCATCACCAGCATCCCTTCGACGAAAAAGGCGATCAACAGCACCATCAGGCCGAGCAGAAGGAACTGCACCGCGCCATTGCCCATGGCCGGGTCAACAAATTGCGGCAAAAAGGCCATGAAGAAGATCGCCACCTTGGGATTGAGCACATCAATCATCACCCCCTGCCGCCAGGCGCCAAAGGCGGTCATCGGTTTGGTGGAAATCGGTGTCGAGGGTTCTTCAGAACAAGGTTCTGTTTCGGATTTGGCGAAGCTGCTGCGAAGCGCCCCGATACCAAGCCACACCAGATAAGCCACCCCGATCCATTTGACAATGGCAAAGGCCAGCGCCGAGGTGGCAAGGATGGCCGACAGACCAAAGGTTGCCGCCAAAACATGGACAAAGGCGCCGGAAATCACGCCAAGCGATGAAAACAGGCCGATCTTGCGGCCATGCACGGCGGTTTGCCCGACGATATAGGCCATGTCCGGCCCCGGCGAGATATTGAGCAGAAGTGCTGCGATCAGAAACGGCGTGTAGGCGACAACAAGATCGATCATGCCAACTGTTCCCGGGCGAAATAGATCAGATCGATTTCAAGCGGGTCAGCGCCCGCTTCGATCAGCATGTTCGAGAGCTGGCCGCGATGATGGGTCTGGTGGTTGAACATGTGCCCCAGAACAAGATCGCGCGGCATGGTATAGGCATCACCGGCGACCGAGTGATAGGTCAGATCCGCGGTGACTTCGGCATCGGTCAGGTTGCCCGTGAATTCAATGATCGCCTGATCTTCGGCCATCCGCGCTGTGCGCAATTCATCGAACTTTTCATACAGCACGGTATTGAGCGGCATGGAGATCGAAGAGCCGAGCAGGCGACTCATCCAGATGCGATCGGCCACAAGGATATGATTAAGCGTGCGCATGATCGACGGGAAGAAGGCGGCACGCGGGGCATCCAGTTCGGCCACTGGCAATTTCGCGCACATCTCATAGGCCTTTGCATTGGCCCAGAGATTATATTGCGCCATGCGTTCGAAATAGGCCGTACCGTTCATCTTCTTACTCCGTCTTCAGGCATCGCGATCAGGGCTTCGCTGTCGGGGTTGTTGCGCAGGCAGGCTGTACCGGTGCGACCTGTTCGAGCACCTTGGTCGCCGGTTTGGGGACACGTTTGGTCAGAATAACCACGTTGCCCACCAATGTCAGCGCAACACCGAAGACGATGTTACCGGTCCAATGGAAATCCTCAAACCAGGTCGACAGCAACAATGCGACAATCGGGAACATGACGGAACTATAAGCCGCCCGATCAGGCCCGATCTTGCCCAGAAGGGTCAGATAGAAACCAAACCCAAGCACCGATCCAAACAGCGCAAGATACACCCATGCAGCAATGAAGCTGGGGCTGGCGTCAAAGGAAAGTGGGATACCGGCAAGCGCGATATAGCCAAACAACAACAGCGTGCCATAAAGCATTCCAAAGGCATTGGCCTGCATGACCGGCACGCCGTGCGCATGGTTGCGTGCAGAGGCCATATTGCCAAGTGATGCGATGTAGCTGCCCGCGAGCGACACCAGAAGCCCGATGCTGCCGCCCGTGGTCAGATCAAAGGCGGCCAGATCATTGGCAAAAACCAGCGCGATCCCAGAAAGGCCGATCGAGGCGCCAATCACGGTGCGGGTTTCGGGGCGGCGGCGGAAAAAGATCGCGCCATTAATCATATTCATGATGACGATGGTTGAAAACACCACCGCCAGAAGCCCCGATGTCAGATGCACACTAGCGACATAGATCAGCACATAATTGAGCGAAAACAGGCAAACGCCCAAAACAGCCATGAAGAAATGATCACGCAAGCCAAAGCGCATCGGCAGACGACGAACAGCACACCAGGCCATCAAGATCAGCGTTGCCAAGGCAAAGCGATAGGCCACGGCAACTTCGGGGGCGACGGAAAGCTGATACTGGATGGCGATCCAGGTTGATCCCCAGATCAAGACAACTGCTGCATAAAGACCGAACATGGCCCAAGGACTCCAACAAGAATTGAAGTCGCAATTTAGGCCAGCTTGGCGCGGCCACCAAGCCAGCATTTTTGATCATGGCATTAGTTGAACTAATCCATTTTGCAGCAATCTAATCCATTGCTAATCAGGTCTTTGTAACCGGATCAGGCTGACTGGATTCGGCTGTGCTGTCTTTTGGCTCAGCATCCGCCGGATCAGATGTTTCAGACCCGTCTTCGATCTGCTTGTCGTCAGACGCATCCTGACCACGCAGGGCAGCGTTCTTTTCCGCCCGTTTGCGTTTCTGCCAGTCCTTCCAGATTTCAAGCAATTCACTGCGTGACTGGAAGATCGGGATGCGGCGTTTGGGTTTGGCCTTTTGCTGTTCGACCGCAAGCCCGGCCTCGATCAGGTTATGTTCGTCATCGGTGCGGCGCACGATCAGTTCGACGGTGCCATAGGACACGCGATCACCCAGTTCGAGGTCGCCTGGAAGATACCGGCTTAGAATTTGCGCCACCGTCAGATCGATATCGGCTTCATCAACGGCAAAACCGTACAAACGGCCAATATCGGCAATTTTGGTGTCATGCGGGAAGCTGAAATCACCGAACAATTCGACATCATTGGCCCCCTCGGCCGGACCGGCAAACAGCTGATCGAGCAGTTCGACATGACGCGGCGGGGTGATGATATAGACCTGATCACCGCCCTGAATGTGACCGGCAGAATGCGGACGCAATGATGCGCCATCCCGCAGGATCAAGCTGGGTCGTGCCCACCGCGGAATACGCTGCCCGGTGGCAACCGCACTGGCTTCGTGGACGCGATAGACAACGATTTCCTGATTGGCATTGCCGGGCAGTTCCAGATCAATACGATCCACCGGCCCATGGCGGGCCGGCACAATAATACCCAACCAGTTGGCCATCCGACGAATCGTCCAGCCCTGCAAGAGAAGCGAGGTGATCACGACGATAAAGGCCGTGTTAAACAGCAATTGTCCTTCGGGCACGCCTTCGACCATCGGCACGATGGCAAGCAGGATCGATACAGCACCGCGCAAACCGACCCATGAAATAAAGGCGGTGTCATTGCGCGAGAAGTTAAAGAACATCAGGCACAACCAGACCGCCACCGGGCGGGCGACAAACACCAGCACCAGAGCCAGAATCACACCCGGGATGATCACATCGCCAAATTCCGATGGTGTGGCCAGCAGGCCCAGGGTGACAAACATCGCAATCTGGGCAAGCCAGGTGGTGACATGCTGAAAACGCCGGACACCGACACTCATCTTCATGTTGCTGTTGCCAGCATAAAGACCCGCGACATAGACAGCCAAAAAACCACTACCACCAAGAATACTGGTCGCGCCAAACAGGCTGAGTGCGAGTGCCATGGTAATGATCGGCACCAACCCCGGTTCAAGTTTGATCCGGTTGATCATCCAGACCAGCGCATAGCCACCGGCAAGGCCAAAGATGCCGCCAAGACCGATCTGCAGAATGAAGCGTTGCAGCAGTTCGAGCGCGATGTTTTCGCCGCCGCCCAGAATGATCAGTTCGACCAGCGAGATGGTCAGAAACACCGCCATCGGGTCGTTTGATCCGGATTCAACTTCGAGCGTGCTGCGCGTGCGATCACGCAGATTGATGCCGCCAACGCGCAAAAGGAAAAACACCGCCGCCGCATCGGTCGAACTGACAATCGCCCCAAACAACAGGGCCACAAGCCACGGCACATCAAGCACCAGCCAAGTCACCCCGCCAATCACACCGGTGGTGATCAACACCCCGATGGTGGCCAGAACAAGTGATGGTCCGGCGGCAATTTTTAACGTTCTAAGCTGGGTTTCAAAGCCACTGTCAAACAGGATCAGGGCAAGCGCGATGGAGCCGATAAAATAGGCCAGCGGCGCATTATCAAACATGATGCCGCCAATGCCGTCCTCGCCCGCACCAAGCCCGACAAACAGAAACACCAACAGCAAGGGCGCACCGACCCGGAAGCTGACCAGACTGGTAAAGACAGCCACCACCACCAGAATCGATGCAATCAGGATCACCAGATTCATCGATTCAATCATTTCGGGGGCTCCTGTGTCGGGATATCAAAATGGGTTCGGTGGGCGGCTCGCGATTTACTATCACATCAGATACTTAGGAAATGATGACCGGCAATGCCATCATCCCCCGGTGATTGATAAAAATTGTCCGAATTTCGTGAATTGGTCAGTCTGTCTCGGCCTGAGCCGGAACAAACAGGGTTTCCTTGGAGGTCGACAAGGCAATTTCCGGCAGAACTTCGACCACGCCGGGCATTTCCTTGATCGTATCAGAAATAAAGGATTCGAGATGGGCCGTATCGCGCAGGCGCAGTTTGACCAGAAAATCAAAGCGCCCGGTCATGTGATGACATTCAAGAACCTCGTCGGCCTTGATCAGGGATTTGACCAGTTTCTTATTGCCCTTGGCCGGATCGGTGCGCAGCCAGACCAGTGCGGTGAGCGCCCGGCCAATCGCCTGCGGGTCGACCGAAATGCGATAGGCCTGAATGATCCCCTGTTCGCGCAGCTTGCGCACCCGATCATTCACCGCAGAAACAGACAGCCCGACCTTCGTTCCCAGAACCGAATAGGACAGTGATGCGTCTTCCTGCAGGATGTCGATCAGTTTGCGATCAATTGCATCCATTTATCTTCCCCCTGAATGGATTTTGCTGATTGCCTTGATCTTACACGAAAAACGGGTGGGCGCGAACTGTTCGCCAAATTTGCCGGGTCTGCCATGCGCCGTCGCCATGCCATATCCCTTTCGCGAGACTGGATTTTTTCCGGATAGCTGCGTAAACCTTAACTGTAATGATTTTACATCGCCCCGCCTCTGAAAATGCAGCCCTGATGGGCGCCCTTCTTATGATCAGTGCTGCAATGTGTTTTGCGGTGATGGCGGTTTTCATCCGCTATGTCACTGCAGACCTGCACCCGTTCGAGGCCTCGTTTTTCCGTAACCTGTTTGGCTTGTTACCAATGGTGCCGTGGATGATTTCCCACGGACGGAGCGGATTAAAGACAGCGCGGTTCAAACTGCATTTCCTGCGCGGCGTGTTTGGCTTTGGGGCGATGTCGTGCATTTTCACCGCCCTGTCGCTGTCACCCGCCGCCCAGGTTATTGCGATCAACTTTACCCTGCCGATCCTGACCACGGTTCTGGCCGCCGTGGTCGTGCGCGAAACGGTGCGGGCGCGTCGCTGGAGTGCAATTGCGATTGGCTTTGTCGGTGCGATGATTGTGATCCGCCCATTTGGACAAAGTTTTGAAACCGGCGCGATTCTGGCCCTTGGCGCGACCCTTTTCATGGC
This sequence comes from Thalassospira sp. HF15, assembly GCF_011806525.1. Taxonomy (GTDB): domain Bacteria; phylum Pseudomonadota; class Alphaproteobacteria; order Rhodospirillales; family Thalassospiraceae; genus Thalassospira. The sequence continues at coordinate 585,857 of NZ_JAAVKI010000003.1, forward strand.
GGGCGCCTTGACCACGGTCAAAATGCTGTCGCGGACGGAAAGCGCAAATGCCATCGTGACGTGGATGGGCCTTGTCATGACGCCACTGTCACTGATCCCGGCCCTGATATACTGGCAGGGGCCGACTGTTTGGCAGCTTTTCATTCTGTTGGTGATAGCGGTCACCGGAACGGCCGGGCAGCAATTGCTGGTGCGGGCCTATCGCACGGCCGATCAGTCCTATGTGATGATCTTTGATTTCCTGCGCCTGCCCTTTGTCGCCATTCTGGCCTATATCATGTTTGGTGAGGTGGTTGATTTCTGGACTTGGGCCGGGGCGGGTTTGATCATCGGGTCGTCTTTGTATATCGCCCGGCGCGAGGCGGTTCTGGCAAAAAAGGCCAAGGCGCAACTTCGAACACCAACCACCGCCCCGGCAGACCCGCAGGCGATCCCCATAAGCCCGATTGATCGTGATGCCAGCCCAAAGGACAAACCCGATGCGTGACTGGTTTAATGGTTTACCGCCCTATTTGCAGGCAACCGCCTTTGGCCTGATGGCGTCGATCAGTGCGGCGATCTTCTCGATCTTTGTGCGCCTTGCGACCGAGCATATCCACCCGTTGCAGGCGGTGTTTTTCCGCAATTTCTTTGGCCTTCTGTTCATCGCACCACTGGCGCTTAGAGCCGGACTGGTGCCGCTTAAGACCAAACGGTTTCCGATGTTCTGCCTGCGTGCGGTTCTGTCGATGGGGGCGATGAGTTTCTGGTTTTCCGCCATTGCCTATATGCCATTGGCCGAGGCCACCGCGCTTAACTTTACCGTGCCGCTGTTTGGCACCCTTCTGGCTGCGATTTTTCTGGGTGAAAAAGTCCGCAAATATCGGTTTGCCGCCCTTTTGGTCGGCTTTTGCGGGGTTTTGGTGATCATCCGCCCGGGGGATGAAACGGTGCAACTGGCAAGCCTGTTGCCGATTGCAGCGGCCATCTGCATGGCCAGTGCCGGGCTGACCATCAAATCCCTGTCGCGGACCGAAAACCCGACGACCATCATTCTCTACATGATGGTGCTGACCACGCCGATGACATTGATCCCGGCCTTGTTTGTCTGGGAGACACCCAGCCTTGAGGCGATATTGCTGATGGTGGCGGGGGCGTTTATGGCCAACCTGACGCAGATCGGCAACACCAATGCCTTCCGGGTTTACGATTACAGTTTTGTCGTCGGGTTCAATTACCTGCGCCTGCCCTTTGTTTCGGTTATCGCACTGGTGATGTTTGGTGAAGTTCCCGAAATCTGGCTTTTGCCCGGTGCGGTCTTGATTATCGGATCCGCGCTTTATATTGCGCGGCGCGAGGCGAAGCTGAACCGCGAAGCCAACCGGATCAAACGCGGCCTTTCATCCACTGCCAGCGATCTTGATCCGCCGCCAAGCAACGAGAGATCCTGACAGGATGCAGGCATGGTTTAACGCGCAATCCGATGTGATGCGGGCCAGCTTTTTTGCCCTGTTGGCCGCCATTCTTGCAGCCTGCTTTACCCTGACCATCCGCTATGCCACCGAGGAACTGCATCCCTATCAGGCAGTGTTTTTGCGCTTTGCCTTTGGCTTGATCCTGATTTTGCCGATGGTGATGAAGCGCGGGGTTGGCAGCCTTGCGACCAAACGGCTGCCGCTTTTTGGATTGCGCGGGATCCTGTCGGCCGCAGAAATGTGTTTGTGGTTCATGGCAGTTCTTTATTTGCCGCTGGCAGAGGCCACGACGCTGAATTTCACCGTGCCACTGTTCGGAACCATCCTTGCAGCTGTTATATTGCGCGAACGGGTGCGTATTCATCGCTGGCTTGCGATTGTTATCGGGTTTGTCGGTGTGGCGCTGATCATTCAGCCCGGAACAGATACCATGCAGGCGGCAAGCATCCTGCCGATTGCTGCTGCAATCTGCATGGCTTCCGCCGGGATGATGACAAAGCAACTGGTTACGACGGAGTCCACGACCTCGCTTTTGTTTTACCTGATGATCATCACAACACCTGTATCTCTGATCCCGGCCTTGTTCGTTTGGCAAACACCCAGCTGGAACGCCCTTGGCCTGATGGCGGTTGCGGCACTGATGATGAATGTGATGCAGATTTGCAATGTCAAAGCCCTGCAATTGGCCGATTACAGTTTCTTTGTCGGGTTTTCCTATTTGCGCCTGCCGATCATTGCGGTGCTGGCCCTGATCCTGTTTGGCGAAATACCCGATATCTGGATCCTGCCGGGCGGGGCAATGATTATCGGGGCGGCGGGCTATGTCGCCCTTCGGGAACGCAAGCTTGCACACCGCGCAGCCGACCCTGAAAACACCCCAGAATAGGCCTTGTCGGCGAAAGATATAATTTGGTATATAAATACCAAATTAATCAGAATAGCGCGCGTCGGGAGGCTTAACGTCATGCAAATCAAGGGTTCGATCGCCATTGTGACCGGGGCTGCATCCGGTCTGGGTGCGGCAACGGCAGAGACACTGGCAAATGCCGGGGCACGGATTGCGGCCTTTGATCTGAACGAAGACGGGGCGAAGGCGACCGCCGAAAAACTTGGCGGTATCGGTTACGGCGTTGACGTTTCGAATGCCGAAAGTGTCGAACACGCGGTTTCCGAGGTGGTCAAGGATATCGGCATTCCGTCGATCCTTGTGAACTGCGCCGGGGTTGTCCATGGCGAACGTATTGTCGGGCGCGAAGGCCCGGCCGATCTGGCAGCCTTTTCCAAGGTCATCACGGTCAATCTGATCGGCACGTTCAATATGCTGCGGGTTGCCGCCACCGCGATGAGCCAGAATCCCCCAAGTGAGTCCGGCGAACGCGGGGTGATTATCAACACGGCATCGATCGCGGCATTTGAAGGCCAGATCGGACAGGCGGCCTATGCGGCATCCAAGGGCGGGGTTGCGTCCCTGACCCTGCCAGCGGCACGTGAATTGGCGCGCCACGGCATTCGGGTGGCCTCAATCGCGCCCGGCCTGTTTGGCACGCCGATGCTGATGGGCCTGCCCGATGAGGTTCAGGAAAGCCTGGCTGCCAATACGCCGTTCCCGAAACGGTTGGGCGATCCGTATGAATATGGCCGTCTGGCGATGCATATCTGTGAAAATGAAATGATCAATGGCGAGACCATTCGCATTGATGGCGCGGTCCGGCTGGAACCGAAATAGTCCCACACCATTTCGCTTCTTTATCACCGCAGCCAATGCGCCCTGCCGACCCCCAGCGGCAGGGCGCAATTCTTTGCACCCGATTTGTTACGCAGCCGCGCTTTGACAGAAACGGGCGAGATCAATGTCCTTTTGCGTGACGCCCCCGGCATCGTGCGTGGTCAGCGTCATTTCGACCTTGTTATAGACATTGAACCATTCGGGATGGTGATCCATCTTGTCCGCCATCAGTGCGACCCGGGTCATGAAGCCAAAGGCAGCATTGAAATCGCCAAATTTATAGGTGTGACCGATAGAAAGGCCATCATCGGCAAGCGCCCAGCCGGGCAGTTCGGTCAGGGCGGTTTCGATCGCGGATTTTTCAAGTTTACTCATATGCCGTGCCTCCTTTTGCTTGGGGCATTGGAACATACATTCTGCACCAACCCAAATCGGCCTATGTCAGCAGGGCATTTACCCGCCCGCGCAGGACCGGCAAAAGATCGCTTTCAAACCACGGGTTCTTTTTAATCCAGGCGGTGTTGCGCCAGCTTGGATGGGGCATGGGCAGGATGTCATCGCCAAGAAATTCATCAAAACGATGGACGGCTTCGGTCATGGTTTTGGCGCGGCGTTCGCCGAGATAGCGGGTTTGCGCATATTGCCCGATCAGAAGGGTCAAGCCGATATCGGGCAGATGTTGGCGCAGGGCATCATGCCAGGTCGGCGCGCATTCCGGTCGCGGTGGCAGATCACCACCGCGATCAAACCGGCCGGGATAACAAAACCCCATCGGCATGATGGCGAGTTTTGCCGGATCATAAAAATCATCGACCGACAGACCCAACCAATCGCGCAACCGGTCGCCAGAGGCATCATTCCACGGCAGGCCGGTTTCATGCACCCGCGTGCCGGGTGCCTGCCCGATGACCAGGATGCGGGCCGATTTTGCCAGTCGCACGACCGGGCGCGGACCAAGAGGCAAATGACCGGCACAGATGCGGCACGCGCGGACCTCAGCCAGCAACTCATTCAAGGCCGCATCGCCGCCCATCGGATCAATTTCGGGCAGTTGGCCGCTTAAGCCCGGCATGGGTTACTTGACCTCTTCTGCCTCGATGACCCACTCTTCGGTGGCAGCCGCCGCGTACCATTCCTTCATGTCTGGCAGGGCAAGGATGGTTTCCATATAGGCGTTGCCAACCGGATCAAGCGAAACGCCATAGGTTTTGAACCGCGACACCACCGGGGCATACATGGCGTCCGCAATCGAGAAATGACCAAACAGGAAATCACCGCCCTGCCCATATCGGGTCCGGCACATCTTGAAGATTTCGCCGATACGGTTGATATCCTTTTCAACGCCGGGGCCGCGCCCCAGACCGGGCAGGCTTTTACGACAGTTCATCGGCATGGAACTGCGAAGCGGGCCAAAGCCGCCATGCATCTCAAGCGACACCGAACGGGCAATGGCGCGTACATCAACATCAAGCGGCCACAGCATGGTGTCGGGCTGGCTATCTGCGATGTATTCGAGAATGCCCAGTGCTTCCCAAATGGTTTTCTGGCCATCGAAAAACGCCGGGACCTTGGCACTTGGTGAAAAGACCGGGGCCTTTGCCGCCCATTCCTCGGTCCGCAGGGGAACGAGCTTTTCCTCGAACGCGACGCCGGCAACGCGCAGGCCAAGCCAGGCGCGCAGCGACCAGGAAGAATAGTTTTTGTTGCCGATATAGAGCACGGGAAGGTTTTGCATGGCAGGCCCTTTGAGCTTTGCGCGATGGACGCGCACGGAATGACAGCGACGCATACTATCTGGCGTTTGGGCGTTGGGTTCAAGCGCGAGCTTGCGCAAGACAACGTGAACAATCACACCCGATGATGTGAATGCGTTTTGACCCCAAGGGGTGGCCGCCGTAAGATCGGGCATCATATCTTTTGAACCGGTCGCATCTGGTCTGGTGGCCTTTGGCCGCTGCCCTTTCATCGACCGTCATCTGTTACTTGTCACCCGTCACCAGCAGGGAAGTCATAAATTGTACGACCACATCATCGCACGCGATCCTTCTGCCACCCCGACCCCGATTACCCCCATTCTTGAAAGCGGTTTTGAAAGCTGGCTTGCCAAGCAATCCGATGCCACCAAGTCATGGATTGCCGCCAACGGCTTTGAGGGCAAGCGCGGAACCCAGCTTTGCCTTCCGGGTGCGGATGGATCGGTTGGCACGGTTTTGGTCGGATATGGTGATGATGCAAAGGCGATCTGGGATTTTGCCGGTCTGCCGAAATCGCTTCCAGCCGGGACCTATGCCCTGTCAGATGATTTAAATGATCAGGCCGATCTTTATGAAAAGGCCGCCCTTGGTCTTTATCTGGGTGGTTATCAGTTTGATCGTTATCGCAAGGATGACGGCAAAAAGGACAAGCGCGCCAAAATTGCCCTGCAGGACAATGACGCCGCCAAGCGCGCCGAAAACATTGCGCGCGGCATCGGGCTTGCGCGCGATCTGATCAATACACCGGCCAATGACATGGGCCCGGCCGAACTTGAAGAAGCCGCCAGAGGCCTTGGTGCGCAATTTGGTGCCACCGTGAATGCAATTGTCGGCGAAGAACTTTTGAAGCAGAACTTCCCGGCCATTCACACGGTTGGCCATGGCAGCGACCGCGCCCCGCGCCTGATTGACCTGACGTGGGGCGATGAGAGTGCGCCGAAAATCACGCTGGTTGGCAAGGGTGTGTGTTTTGACACCGGTGGCTATGACCTGAAACCATCAAGCAACATGATCCTGATGAAAAAGGATATGGGGGGGTCGGCACAGGTTCTTGGTCTGGCGCGCATGATCATGGCGGCCGATCTTCCGGTGCGGCTGCGCGTTCTGATCCCGGCAGTTGAAAACATGGTGTCGGGTCGGGCCTATCGCCCAAGCGACATCTTGCAAACCCGTAAAGGGATCACGGTCGAAGTCGGCAATACTGATGCCGAAGGACGCATCGTGCTTTCCGATGCCCTGACCGAAGCCGCATCGGAAGACCCCGACATGTTGCTTGATTTCGCCACCCTGACGGGGGCGGCACGTGTTGCCCTTGGTTTGGGTCTGCCTGCGCTGTTTTCCAATGATGATGATCTGGCAAACGGATTGATGGAAACGGGCATGGGGGAAAATGATCCGCTGTGGCGTTTGCCGCTGTGGGATGATTATCGCAGCCAGCTTGATAGCAAGGCAGCCGACATGAACAATATTTCCGGAAGCCCGTTTGGCGGTGCGATCATTGCTGCCCTGTTTTTGGATCGGTTTGCCGACGGGGCAAAAAGCTGGGCGCATATCGATCTGATGGCATGGAACCCGTCTGATCGGCCGGGTCGCCCGACAGGCGGCGAAGCGCAAGGCATACGCGCTGCTTTCAAGCTGATCGCGGATCGTTACGGTAAGTAAACCAAAAACGGGAATTTACATATTTCCCAATTACACCTTTGACATCACTACCGGGGTCAGGTAGAGATTACGTATTCGTAACAAATAAATTGTTGGGCACAAGTATGTCGATCGAGATCAATCCGTCCAAGGCGCTCGACCTTTGGCGTATCGCGATTGTTGAAAGTGTGCGTCGGGAATCCCCCGACCTGTCGGCCCGACAGATGGCCTTGTTGCTTAGCGTTTACCTGACCCCGGCCCCGCATACCGTGCGTGGTCTTTCCGAGGCGCTTAATATTTCCAAACCGGCCATTACCCGTGCGCTTGATCGTCTGAGTTCGCTTGGCATGGTCAAACGCAAGGTCGACGAAGACGACCGTCGCTCGGTCCTGGTTCAGCGTACCGTCAAGGGGTCCGTCTTCCTGCGTGAATTTGGCGATATCATCGTTGGTGCCGGTCTTGAGACCGAATGATCCGGCTGTAAAACAAACCGACACGTGCCTGAAGCCCGATCGCAATTGACGTTCAAGGCCCGGTTAGAGGCCGAAGCTGCTTGAAAATGGCGTTTTAGGGCAGCAAAACTTCCCCATCTTAAATGCATGACCTCTGATATGGCGAAAAATCGCTATATACAGACTGGTTGGTCTGTAGTGCGTCCCTCTAGCGCACACTATCGGACCGGATTTTATCATTATATATCAAATCATTAGCGCTGAATCTGGTGACCATCGCACAATCTGATGGCGCTATTGGGTCGATTCCTGGCTCATTGGCGGCTCAGCGGTCTGATGGGGCCCGGCCATGGTTTCAGGCATCTCGATCAGGGCCAAAAGCCCCGCTGCAACGATCAAAACGCCGCCGGACAGCCGTGCGATCACGTTATTGCCGCCGCGTCTGACCAGCCAGGGCATAACCCGTGCCGCCCCCATCGCGTAAATCATTACGAAACTGTAATCAAGAAAGACGAAGGTCGCGCCAAGGATCATCAGTTGAAGTGCAAGCGGCTGGGCCGGATCGACAAATTGCGGAAACAGCGCGCCAAAGAATGCGATGGCCTTGGGGTTTCCGGCCGCAACCAGAAAGCCTTCGCGAAACAGACGCCAGGAACTTGCCGCCTCAAAGCGTGCCTGAATATTCGTTTCGAAACCGGTCTTGATACTGATTTCCGTGGGCTTGCGGAAGAAAGACATCAATCCGATCACCAGAAGGAAACCGACCCCGCACCATTTAACCATGGCAAAGGCGGTTGCTGATGTCGCCAGGACAGCCCCTACACCGAGGGCTGCGATCAGCATCTGGATCATGTTGGCAGTGACATCACCAAGGGCGGTCATCAGGGTTGGTCGTGCGCCATAACGCAAGGCATGTGACATGCCAATCAGGATGCTTGGGCCCGGTGTCAGGACCAGCAAAAAAACAAGCAGGGTAAAACTGAGCCAGATTTCAAAAGACATGTTCGGGGCAACTCCGGTGACGATGATCCCCGGATATCACAGCCCCGATGACAGACAAGTGCCGGTTTTGGCAATGGGGCATGCGCAAAATGCGCAGGCTGTCAGCCGGCACCATCATAATGGACAGTTTGAAGGGCCTTGCAGAAGTTTAGCGCTTCTTGGCGTCGGCCGGCCAGAAGTCATAGAACATGCGGATCTGGACAGAGCGCAAGGTATCGGGCGGCAGGACGCCCTGACCGGTGCGCAGCAGTTTGTTCTGAAGCGCTGCGAAGTAACGATTGCTTGCCGGCTGGAACGGGTTGAAGGGCGGTTCCTTGACGATTTCCTCGCCGTTTTCTTCAGCCAGCTTGGCTGCCTCGGCTTCGGCAGCAAGTTCTTCCTCGGTCTTGGGGGGCGGAGGCGGCAAAAGATCGGGCGCGACATATTTAAAGCTGCGCTTACCGGGTTCGCGTGCTTCAAAGCGCTGTTCGGTATCGCGATACATCAGGCGCTGCAGATCGACCAGAAAGGCGTTGATGACCTTGGGCAGGCGCTGTTCGATCACACCTGCGGCCTCCCTGCTGGTGGCTTCCAGCCAGATGGTAAAGACAACCTGGCGGATGGTGCCGCTTTTACGCAAGACAACGGTCAGCGATACCGGATCGGGAACAACGACGGTTTCCGGAATTTCAGGAACAGCGGGTTCTTCGGTCTCTTCGGTTTTTGCGTCATCGGCGGGGGCATCACTGGCCCGGGCCGTTGGCAGATTGACTGAGAACAATAAGAAAGCCAGTACAATAACAAGTGCCTGGCCCCAAAGACGATGTCCGGTTCGATTTTTCATCGCACGTGACAACATATCCACCTTTTAACCTGCCTTTGCGGTTCTGTTATTCCTGTTTTTGCATATGGGTTGTAACCGATCACACGCGAGATAACATCCCTACTTGCTGACAAATTCTGTCCCGGCCGCCCGAAGATCAAGGGCCGCGGCCAGAAGGGCCTTGGTGTAAGGCTCACTCGGATTGTCAAACACATCAGATGCCGCACCGCTTTCGACCAGTTTACCACCCTGCATGACCATCACACGGTGTGACAATGCACGCACTACGCGTAAATCATGACTGATAAACAAGTATGCCATTTTATGGCGCGCCTGCAAATCACGAAGTAATTCAACGATTTGCGCCTGTACCGACATATCAAGCGCGGATGTCGGTTCATCCAGTACGATAAAACGCGGCTTAAGGACCAAGGCACGCGCAATCGAAATGCGTTGCCGCTGACCACCGGAAAATTCGTGCGGATAGCGATCCATGGCATTTTGCGGCAGATCGACTTCGGAAAGCGCCTCTGCAATGCGGGCTTCGCGTTCCTTGACCGTCAGATCGGGTTCATGGATTTCAAGGCCTTCGCCGACAATCTGGGCGATCGACATGCGCGGGCTGAGCGAGCCAAACGGGTCCTGAAACACCACCTGCATGTCGCGACGCAGTTTGCGCAGATCAGCACCGGCAAATTCACGGATGTCCTCACCGGCAAAGCGAATATCGCCCGTTGATTTCAAAAGCCGCAAAATCGCCATCGCCAGCGTGGTCTTGCCCGAGCCACTTTCCCCGACAATGCCAAGGGTTTCCCCCTGCTTGAGCGTCAGGGAAATCTGATCGACCGCATTGAGATAATGATCCGGTCGCCCAAGGATACCCTTGCGACCAATCGGGAACTGCACATGGATGTTGCTGGTTTCAAGCAATTCTGCAGCATTTTCCGGCAATGGCGGGGCTTCGCCACTTGGCACGGCCGAAAGCAGTTTTTTGGTATAGGCGTGCTGGGGCGCATCAAACAGGGCGCGGGCCTGCCCGGCCTCGACAATTTTGCCGTCCTTCATGACACAGACGGTTTGTGCCATTTTCTGAACGATCTGCAGATCATGGGTGATCAGCAACAGCGCCATACCAAGCTTGTTTTGTAAGTCCTTGAGCAGTTCGAGGATTTGCGCCTGAATGGTGACATCAAGAGCCGTGGTCGGCTCATCCGCGATCAGCAGTTCCGGCTCGTTGGCGAGCGCCATGGCAATCATCACGCGTTGACGTTGCCCGCCGGAAAGTTCGTGTGGCAAGGCCTTGAGCCGTGATGCCGGATCGGGAATACCGACAAGTTCCAGCAGTTCAAGAATACGCGCCCGTGCCTTGACACCGCGCAGGCCTTTATGGAGCAGCAATACTTCACCAACCTGCTTTTCAATGTTGTGCAGCGGGTTGAGCGAGGTCATCGGTTCCTGAAAAATCATGGAAATGCGGTTGCCACGGATCTTGCGGAGCGTGCGTTCCTTGGCCCCGACCATTTCCTGCCCGTCAAAAATGATTGAGCCGGACGGATGGCTGGCGCGCGGATAAGGCAGCAATTGCAGGATCGAAAGGGCCGTGACCGATTTGCCCGAGCCACTTTCACCGACAAGCGCCATGGTTTCACCGCGATCAAGGGTAAAGGACACATCCTTTACCGCCGTCAGATCGGCGAACTTGACCGAAAGGTCCTTGATGGTCAGGAGTGGCTGATCGGCAGATTGTTCTGTCATTGTCCTACTCCTTAAAATGTCTTACGCGGATCAAACGCATCACGGACCGCCTCGCCGATAAAGATCAGAAGGCTGAGCATGACGGCGATGGCAAAGAAGGCCGTGATGCCAAGCCATGGCGCCTGCAGGTTGTTCTTGCCCTGCGAGAGCAATTCACCCAATGACGGCGAGCCCGGCGGCATGCCAAGCGACAGGAAGTCGAGCGATGTGAGCGCCACAATCGAGCCGTTCAAGACAAACGGCAGGAAGGTGATCGTCGCGACCATCGCATTGGGCAGAACATGTCGATACATGATCCGGGTGTCGGTCATGCCAAGCGCACGTGCCGCGCGGACATATTCGAAGTTACGGGCGCGCAGGAATTCGGCACGGACAAGTCCGGTCAAACTCATCCAGCTAAACAGCACGAGAATGAATAGCAACGTCCAGAAACCCGGCGCAAACAGGCTGGCGAGGATGATCAGGATGAAGAGTTGCGGCAAGCCGCCCCAGATTTCGATCACACGCTGGAAACCAAGGTCCACCCAGCCGCCGAAATAGCCCTGGACCGCACCAGCAGCAATGCCGATCACGGAACTGACGGCCGTCAGCGCCAAACCAAACAGGATCGAAATCCTGAACCCGTAAATCAGGCGGGCCAACACATCGCGGCCCAATTCATCGGTACCCAGCCAATGCCGCGTTGAGGGCGGGGCGGGTTGCGGTTCACGCATTTCGAAATCGATGGTGTCATAGGAAAACGGGATCAGGGGCCAGATGGCAAAGCCGTTTTGGGCGATTTTGCCCTGAATATAGGGATCATAGAAATCGGTCTCTACGTCAAAATCCCCGCCATAAACCGTTTCGGGATGGTTCGATATGATCGGCACATACCAGTCATCGCCATACTGAACGAAAATCGGTTTGTCATTGGCAACCAGTTCGCCCACCAGACAGATGACAAACAGAATGGCAAAGATCACCAGCGACCAATAGCCGCGCTTGTTGGCCTTGAAGTTTGAAATGCGACGCTGATTAAGCGGCGAGAAAACAGCACTGAACATGATCAATTCCCCCGCGCGTCAAAGTCGATCCGGGGATCAACCAGGTGATAGCTCAGGTCACTGATCAGGTTCATGATCAGGCCAAACAGCGTGAAGAAATAAAGGGTGGCAAACATCACCGGATAATCACGCGTCATCACCGCGTTAAAGCCAAGCAGCCCAAGACCATCAAGTGAGAAGATCACTTCGATCAGGACCGAACCGGTAAACAGCATTCCAACCAGCGCACTGGGGAAGCCTGCAATAATCAGAAGCATGGCGTTGCGGAAAACATGGCCATAAAGCACACGCTTTTCGGTCAAACCCTTGGCGCGCGCCGTCACGACATACTGCTTGTTGATTTCATCCAAAAACGAGTTCTTGGTCAGCATGGTGAGCGTGGCAAAGCCCGAAATCGTCAACGCGATAATCGGCAAGGTCAGGTGCCAGAAATAGTCAACGATCTTGCCAAACAGCGACATTTGATCCCAGTTTGACGACGTCAACCCGCGTAACGGGAACCAATCAAGATAAGCCCCGCCCGCAAAGACCACGATCAGCATGACGGCAAACAGGAAGCCCGGAATGGCAAAGCCGAAAATGATGGCAGCGGATGACCAGATATCGAAGTTCGAACCGTCGCGCACTGCCTTGGTGATGCCAAGCGGGATTGAAATGATGTAAATGATCAGCGTTGACCAGATCCCCAGCGAGATCGAAACCGGCATCTTATCAACCACCAGATCAACGACGTCGCGATCCTGGAAATAGCTTTGGCCGAAATCGAAGGTCAGATAATTCTTCATCATCATCCAGAAGCGTTCATGGGCTGGCTTATCAAAGCCAAACTGCACTTCAAGCTGTCTGATGACTTCGGGATCGAGGCCCTGTGCACCACGATAGTTCGAGTTCGAGGAGAAATTGTTGCCCGATGGCGATGATGCGGCTGATCCGCTGCCGCCGCCACTATCACCGCCCTGATTGGTAATGCGTGCGGTTGAAGAAACAGCCGTTCCCTGAAGTTGGGCAATGACTTGTTCAACCGGACCGCCGGGGGCAAACTGAACGATCGCGAAATTCAGCACCATGATGCCAAACAATGTGACCGGGATCAGAAGCAAACGCCGAATGATATAGTTCAGCATGGCTTAATATCCCCCCATCTTGAGCTTGGCTGATTTTTCCGGATCGATCCACCAACGCATGACCGATGCGCCTTTGAGCGGGACTTCATCGGGGCGACCGAACACATCCCACCAAGCCAGACGTTCACCGCCAAGATAGTATTGCGGGATAACGTAGTATCCCCACAACAAGACCCGGTCGAGCGCCCGGGTGGCGGTCACCAGTTCGTGCCAGCTATGGGCGGATGCGACCTTTTCGATCATGGCATCGACCACGGGGTTTTTGATGCCGGCAAAGTTGCGCGATCCGGGTTGGTCAGCGGCCTCGGAGCTCCAGAATACGCGTTGCTCGTTGCCCGGTGTCAGGGATTGCGTCCACCAGAAAGTGGTGACTTCAAAATCATACGCCTGAATACGGTTAACCCACTGGCCGGTGTCAATCAGACGGATATCCATGGTCACGCCAAGCTGTTTGAGGCGGGCCTTCATCACCAGGGCGATCTTTTCCAGACCGGGCTGACGAATGATCAGTTCGAACCGGAAGGGTTGCCCTGTTTCCCTGTTCACCAAGACCTTGTCGCGCAATTCCCAACCGGCTTCGTTCAAAAGCGTCATGGATTCACGTAACGCCTTTCGGCGGCCATCCGCTTCGTCAAAATTCGGAAGCGTGAAGGGCTGGGTAAACAGTTCGGGCGGCAATTGATCGCGATAGGGTTCGAGCAAGGCCAGCTCATCCCCCGTCGGGATGCCGCTTGAAGCCAGGTCGGAATTGACGAAATAACTGTCGGTCCGCTTGTAGGCCCCATAGAACATGGCCTGGCTTAGCCATTGGAAATCAAAACCGTATTGCAGTGCCTTGCGCACCCGCCAATCGGAAAACAGTGGCAGGCGATTGTTCATCACATAGGCCTGCATGCCAACGGGCAGGTGATCGGGAAGGAATTCCTTCTTGATGTCACCGCGCTCGACCGCCGGGGTCTTATATGCGGTGCTCCAATCACGCGATGAATGTTCCGACCGCACCATGTATTCGCCGGCCAGAAAAGCCTGACGCTGCACTTCCGGGTCGAGATAAACATCGTAACGGATGGTGTCGAAATTGTTCTGGCCGCGATTGACCGGAAGATCGGCGGCCCAATAATCAGGATTACGTTTATAGGTAATCCGGCGTCCGGCTTCGATGCTGTCGATCATATAGGCGCCACTGCCAACCGGAAATTCGAAGGTGGTTTTGGAGAAATCCTTACCTTCCCAGAACTTCTTGGGCATGATCGAAATGCCCGCTGCCGTCATGGGGGTTTCACGGTTATTGCCCGGCTTGAAGGTGAATTTGACGGTCAGCTCGTCAAGCGCCTCGGCCCCTTCGATCTGGGAAAAATATTGCCGGTAAACCGGGCTGCCTTTTTCGACCAGTATTTCATAGGAGAACACAACATCTTCGGCGGTGATGTCGCTGCCATCCTGAAACCGTGCGCGCGGATCAAGATGGAAAATCGCAAAGGATCGGTCTTCGGGGACTTCGATCTCGCGCGCGATCAAGGCATACATCGCATAGGGTTCATCCGCGCTTGCAGCCATCAGGCTGTCATAGATCAGGCCGATGCCCGCTGCTGGCGTGCCCTTCAGCGTAAAGGGGTTGAGCGTATCAAACGGCGCGATAGAGGATTGCACCAATGTGCCGCCCTTTGGCGCATCGGGGTTCACATAATCAAAGTGATGGAAGTCCGGCCCGTATTTCAGATCACCATACAGCGAAATGCCATGGGATCGGGTGGTGAGCGGCGCCAGATCGGCCTCGTCCACGGCGACTGTCGGCGCCGGATTGATGGTGGGGGTGTCGCCTTCCTGCGCGTTTGCGCCCGAAGTCGAGAGGACGGCGCCAAACAGGGTGATTGCAATGGCAAAAAGGATGGATGTCATAGCCATGCCCAGCCGTCCCCGACCCGGCATTTTCATGCTGGCTGTGTACGAAATCATGTGATTGTCGTCTTCCCCTGATGCAAGCTGATCACTGTTTCATTATGTGGTGTTAAACTATGCGACGCAATCGATGGCCTGCAAACGCTGTGAGCCAAGATGATGCGCCTGTGAACGTCGCCACACTAGAAGCATCTGATATTCACTGCTAAATCGTTCAATTTCAAGGCACCATCACGTGACCCGGTTGTTTCCCTGATCCTTTTTCGACAGTTTTTGCCTTGCGGTTTCAAGCTTGATCTCGGCCATCAACCAGTCACGAAAAGCCTTGACCTTGCGCCGCTCCAGACGCCCGCGTGGATAAACCAGCGAATAGGCATAGGGACTGTCGATCGGTAAATCAAACGGCACGGTCAGACGATTGGTCACGACATACTCCCCGATCATCGCCGGATCGGAGATTACTACCCCAAAGCCGCTTGCCGCGGCCTCCATCGCCATATCAAGGGTGGCAAAAACCGGTCCCTTGGTGCCATCGACCCCCTGAATGCCCGTCCCCGCAAGCCAGATACGCCAGTCTTCACG
The DNA here is from genome assembly GCF_011806525.1 of Thalassospira sp. HF15. Classification (GTDB taxonomy): domain Bacteria; phylum Pseudomonadota; class Alphaproteobacteria; order Rhodospirillales; family Thalassospiraceae; genus Thalassospira. The sequence continues at coordinate 601,091 of NZ_JAAVKI010000003.1, forward strand.
CTGAGCAGAGCAATGCAAAAGCGTCACCCCGGCCAGGTCTTCGGGGGTTTTGAGTTGCTTTGCCAGACTTGGATGGCAGACCGGCAGCAGACGTTCACCGGTCAGGAATTCATGGACAAGCTGTTCATTGGCGTGATCGGCGAAGCGGATGGCAATGTCGACCTCGTTAAAATCGACCGAGGCCAGATCATCACTGTAGGTGCCCAACTGGACCTGAAAATCGGGATATTCCATCTGAAACCGGCCCAACCTTGGTACGATCCAGCGCATGGAAAATGTCAGCGGGGCCGAGACAGACAACAAGGTGTCATCGACACGGTCTTCAACCTTGGCAACCGCATCTTCGATGGCGTCAAAAGCCGGGGTCAGGGATTCCAACAGGTTCTGACCTGCACGCGTCAACCGCAGGCTTCTGTGGTGGCGTTCAAACAGCTTGCGACCCAGAACTTCTTCAAGGTGTTGCACCTGCCGACTAACTGCCCCCTGGGTCACGTTAAGCTCATGTGACGCTTTGGTGAAGCTTTCAAGTCTTCCGGCTACTTCGAAGGCCCGAAGCGCATTTAGCGGCAATGGACGGCGTTTCATGACAGTTGCTTTGCATGACTAAAACTCATGCAATGATGACAAATGGTGGTTTGAGCGCAAGCTTTTTTTCAAGTAACCCTGAGTTTAACGAGATTATTGACACACGCATCATGGATGCACGGGCCGCTGAATTGTTGAGAGCAGGCCTAGTTTCAAAAGGATTAGAGCAATGGTTGCTATCACCAAAGAAGCCGGCGCATTTGTCGCCACCCGCCGCCATCACGACGCTTCCAGCCTGCTGGATCTGCCGCGCACTTGGGTCAAACGTCATGACCTGCGTCAGAAACTGGCCGACATGGATGCACACATGCTGCGTGATATCGGCTGGACCGTTTACGACGCAAAACGCGAAGCGGCCAAGCCGTTCTGGAAAGCTTAACCCGCGCAAGAGCGCATAACCGAGTATTTTGTCATGCAGAACAATGTATCCCCGCTGCACAGCGCAATTACTTTCCCGCTCCAGGTTCTGATTGAAGCCCTGATGGATGCGTGGAAAGGCCTGAGCCTTCGTTAAGGCTTACCCAAGAGATCCCTGAACGCAATTCCAGCCTCCCCCGGTTGGAACGCGTACATAAATGCCGGTCACACCCCCTGTGACCGGCATTTTTTATTGGCTGGGGGAAAGAGTTACTTCTTCGCGGGATAGCGCAGATACATCAGGTTTGCGGCATTCAATACCGAATACATCACTGCGAACTGCGCATTGAATTCGAACTTTTCGGGTTTCGGGTCAAACATCTCGTAAATCTCGCCGATGGAGCGTATGCCATCAATGCGCGACAGAATCGCCGGCGACGCCGAGGGCATGGTGCGGGTCACGGCAAGGCCGGTAAAGGTGATCTTGATATTGCCGGTCTTGGCGACCGAACGGGCGAGTGACGCACCATCGACACGGGTAAAGGTCGGGATCAGTTCGGGCGACGGGACCGGTGGTTTGACCTTGTTCTTGGCCTTGACGACATAAAAGGTGTGTTTGGTGATGTTGCCGGCCATCAGTTCGGCAAGGGCCGCGCGTTCGCGAAACGGCACATGCATCGCCTTATCAAGAACGTCATGACGCGAACAATAGGTGGTCGGGTCATAGCGCATCGGTTCGATAAAGTTTTGCAGGCGCAGACCGGCGGCCTCGACGAAATCAAAGACTTCATCCACGCGATAGGCGCGATCCTGTTGATGGAGCAGCAGGTCGTAAAACCCGGCGTCACCCCCATGAATATGATCGCCAACAAACGGATTGCGTTTGAGCCAATTGGTCCCGGGCAGAGAATTAAACAGCGCCTTGCCGAAATTCAGGCGCTTGGCCCCGCCGGCCTCGGCATTAAGGCGTTCCATCATTTCCTGCATGTGATAAACGCCCTGACGCCCCAATTCCCCATAGACCATCAGGCCCATGCCACCATTGGGTTTCAGCGCATCGGCAAGTGCCTTCAGCCCGGCATCGGGATCGGGCAGATGATGAAGCACCCCGCAGCAATCAATGTAATCAAACGGGCCATATTCAGCGGCCAAATCAACAAATGAGCCGGTGACAAAAGTGACGTTCTTTTCAAGACTACGGCGTTTGATGCGGGCCTCGGCAATGGCGCGCGAGCTTTCGGACAGATCGATATAGACGATGTCGGCCTTGGCTTTGCGGTCACGGGCCTGCTGGGCCAGCATGACCAGCGCATCACCCGTTCCCCCACCGGCGACAAGAATTTTGATCTTGCCACTTTTGGTCTGTGCCGATGGATCGCGCCCGCCAAAAACAAAATGAACAACCTCGTCCCAGTTGCCAGGCGATCCGGTAATCAGGCGCTTGTCCTCATCGTCTGGATTGCGGTCCGGATAAGGATAGGTTTCGTACTGATCACGGGTCTTTGCGGAAGACTGGACGTGATCGGGCCTGTTTTTATCGTCGGGCATTACTGCGAAATCCGGCAGAGAAGTGGTTGGGACGCGGGTATCCTATACCAACGAATCAGAGCGTGTTGAGCTAAATCTGCTGATATCAGGAAAATCTGTTTATTTACCTGTCCGGCCGACAATCAATCACGAGCTTGCCGGTTGCTGTACGATCCCGGATGGCGGTCAGGGCGTCCATGGCGTCTTCGAGACCATACACACGCGAGATCATCGGGCGGATCGCCCCGGATTTCAGGCGATCAAGCAGTTCTGCCATGCCTTGCTGTGCGATATCGGGGTTCTGTTCGAGATAGGCGCCAAAATAAAAGCCGATTGCCGTGACATTCTTGACCAGCAGGATGTTGGCCGGGATTTGCGGCACGGTACCGCTGGCAAAGCCGATCAGAAGGATGCGCGCGCCCGGTGCGACACACCGCAGGCTCTGATCAAAGACATCGCCCCCGACCGGGTCATAAACAACGTCCGCCCCCTTGGGCTGCCCAAGGGGGGTGGTGATTTCGCGCACGCGATCGCGGATATTTTCCGATTTGTAGTCGATGACATAATCCGCGCCATGATCGCGCGCGATCTGGCATTTATCAGCGCCGCCAGCCGTTGCAATCACGGTCGCACCCAAAAGCTTGGCACATTCGACAGCGGTCAGACCGACCCCGCCCGCCGCGCCATGAACCAGAACAATCTCGCCCGGTTTGACATCAGCGCGATATTTCAGGGCGAACCAGCTTGTGCCATAGGCAATTTGAAAGGCAGCGGCGTTATTGAAATCAACGCCATCAGGCAAGGGGATCACAAGGCTGGCATCGGCAATAACCTGCTCGGCGTAGCCGCCCCAATCGGGCATCGCCATGACGGCGTCACCGACTTTGATGTGGGTAACGCCATCGCCAACCGCGCGCACGGTACCACTGACCTCAAAGCCGGGGGAAAAGGGACCGTCGGGGCGTTTTTGATATTTGCCAAGCAGGATCAGGGTATCGGCGAAATTGACCCCGCAGGCAGCGACATCAATCAGAACCTGACCCGGTTGCACGGCCAGCTCGGGGGCATCGCGCCATTGCGGTTCTTCGCCAAATGCGGTGCAGATCCACGCCTTCATCCCAGTTTTCCTGCCTGTTGCCATCATGATTGCAGGCAGTCTGCTGTGTGCATCAGCCGGAAACAAGGCGACAATGGGCTAAACCCGCCGTTCGCAGACAGCCCAAGGAAACAGGTGAAGGAAGATCAGAAAATACGCTGACGCTTGCGCTTGCGAGTCAGCAAAAGAAGGATTGCGGCTGGCACAAACAACACGACAAGAGCCGGGGCAAGCAAGACCGGCACAAAGATGGTGTCCCAAGCCCAGACGGAAATGTAGCGCTGAATGACGGACTGCAACAGGTTCAGGCTGCCGGTATCAAGGCGATACCAGAGCTCCCCGGCGGCGACCAGTCGAAAACTGCCTGTCTGAAGCGCGGTGATGGAATCATCGACCAGCACGGCGATGCTGGCAAAAAGCAGCAACCATCCCAACGCCCGGAAAAACCACATTATTCTCTCCAAGCGACCATTCAGGGCCGGTACATTAGAAAAACAAAAACGACCCTAAGGGTTTGCACAAACCGGGTAAAGAACTGCATTTGTATAGCAAGATATTACCCAAGAGATTCAAACGCCTGACACCAAACTCTAATGACCAGACATCAACAAGAGGTAAAGATGACGACAAGCTTCGTTTTTCCAAGGACTTACAACGAATAAATGCCCGAATAACCGCAAGTATCAGAGCCCTGACAAGATGATTTCAGCAAAGTGAAAAAAGAGGCTGATTGGGCCTTGTCAAGCGCGGGCGTCTCGGCTAATGTCCGCCCGCTTTCGCGATATATCAAAGATCGCATGTGGAGAGGTGGCCGAGTGGTTTAAGGCGCACGCCTGGAAAGCGTGTTGGGGTGTAAGCCCCTCAGGGGTTCGAATCCCCTCCTCTCTGCCACTGACTGCAAAAGCATTTTTCCAAGCCATACAAACCAGATCGACCGGCGCATATACATGTGCTGGATGTTGGTTTTGCATGCCTTTGGTGCGGCTCCTGACAACAAGCTGTCAGGGAGGATTGGTCATGATGTGCTTTTGCAAGGAAGCATGATGATCAAATACCTTTATCCTGACGGCAGCCATTGTTACCGCGCCCTGCATACAGCGCACGCGGTCTTTCGCGATGGAGATGGCAAACTGATTGCCCGCGCCGAAAAGGCGGACGGATCAGGCATGTATGAGTTTGAAATCGCGGGCTTTGAACTGTTAAGCCCCGGGATCGTTTATGACTGATCTAGCTGTCTGTTGAATTCCCGGCTGAATTCATCGCTGCCAGCCATTTGCGCAACAGACTATCAAGCTGTTCGCGCTCTTGCTCGCTCAGTACTTCCATCATCTGATGCTGGTTGGCGACGTGCTCGGTGACGGCAGCATCAATCAGCTCAAACCCCTTGTCCGTCAGGGCGATCACAAAACCGCGCCCATCTTCGGGGTTGCGCTTGCGGGTGATCAGCCCGGCTTTTTCAAGCTTATCAAGCCGGTTGGTCATGGTGCCCGACGTCACCATCGTCCAGTCGATGAGTTCCGAGGGGCTCAGCGCATAGGGCGGGCCCGACCGGCGAAGCGTTGCCAGAACATCAAAACTTGCCGGCGACAGATCGTATTTTTTGAAAACACGTTCATGGGCGGCACTTAACTGATTGCGCAATCGCCCCACCCGCCCGATGACGCCCATTTGCGCGACATCAAGGTCGGGTCTTTCGCGGCGCCACTGCGCAAGAATGCGATCAACTTTATCCATAGATCGAATTCATCCCAGAATTTTATCTTGACGTCAAGATTTCTGAATGTATCTTGACGTCAAGATAAATGGAGTTACCCCCATGAACCGAACAACTGATTTATGCCTGACGGCCCTTGCCCCGATCATCTGGGGCAGCAGCTATATCGTCACCACGGAAATGTTGCCCGATGGCTTCCCGTTGACCGCGGCCCTTTTGCGCGCCCTGCCCGCCGGTTTGATCCTGCTGCTTGTCGTGCGGCAATTGCCGCCTGCTGGATGGCGCGGCCGGGTATTCATTCTGGGCGCACTGAACTTCGCCGTGTTCTGGTCGATGCTTTTCGTTGCGGCCTATCGCCTGCCCGGCGGGGTGGCGGCAACGCTTGGCGCGATCCAGCCGTTGCTTGTGCTGTTTCTGGCCCGCATCGCACTGGGATCAGGCATCACCCTTCTGGGTATTTTTGCCGCCATTTCCGGATTGATCGGGGTGGCGATGCTGGTCCTTGGCCCGACAAGCAACCTTGATCCGATTGGCATTGCCGTCGCCCTTGCCGGCGCGGCATCGATGGCAGCGGGTACGGTGATGACGCGCAAATGGCAACCGCCCGTCTCGCCGCTGACCTTTACCGCCTGGCAATTAACCGCGGGCGGGATCCTTTTGATCCCGGTTGCGCTGATCCTTGAGCCCGGTTTTCCCGTTCCGACGCTGACCAATCTGGCTGGGCTGGTCTGGCTGGGTCTGATCGGGGCGGCACTGACCTATTACCTGTGGTTCCGGGGCATTGCGCGCCTGGGCCCGACGACGGTGACAAGCTTTGGTTTTTTAAGCCCGACCAGTGCGGTGATCCTCGGCTGGGTCATTCTGGGCGAGGCACTCAGTCCGATTCAGATAACCGGGGTCGCGGTCGTTCTGATCAGCATCTGGCTGGGTCAGCGGGCCGCACGCCCGGCACCGGCGCCAATAACCATCCCTGCCCCGCGCACCACCTAAAAATCAAACGCCCACATTTATAAAGGAAACGTCTGATGAAAATTGTTCTCTTTGGCGCCACTGGTGATGTTGGCAACGCAACCCTGCAAGAAGCCGTAAAGCGCGGCCACACCATCACAGCGATTGCGCGCAACATCCATAAATTGTCGGATTTACCCGAAGGTGTTGCACGCGAAAGCCTTGATGTGCTGGCCAACCCGGACCGTGTTGCTGAGCTGATGGCAAGCCATGACGTTGTAATCAGCGCACTGCGCCCAATCAGCGGATCAGAAGACTTTCTGGTCGAAATGAGCCAGGTTTTGCTCGATGCTGCGCGCAAAACCGGCGCCCCGATTTATCTGACCGGTGGGGCTGCGACCCTGAAACTGGCCGATGACAGCGGGCATACAGTCCTGAGCGCGCCGGACTTCCTGCCAGATAGCGTGCGCCCGATTGCAGAGGCCTGTGCAGATCAGGATGCGTTACTTGATCAGTATGACGACGTTCAATGGACCTGCCTGCGCCCGCCCGCAATGCTGATTGATGGCCCACTGACAGGCCTGTATGTCCGTGGCACCGATACACTGGTTCCTGATCATGACGGAGTGGCACGCATTTCCTACGCCGATTTCGGCTATGCCATGGTCGATCTGATCGAGGGTGGCAATGGCGGGCAGCAACGCCTGACGGTGGGCTATCAGAACCGGGCGGCGGCCTGAGGCAGGACTCGCGCCTTATATAAAGAACAGAAAAACGGGCGGCTAATAGAGCCGCCCGTTTTGCATTGTCAGATGGCGCTTATGAAGAGGCCTTTATCCGGGCAAAGACTTCATCGAGGGCAGTATGGATTGCATCGGTGCCCTTTTCGCGGATGAAGGTTTGCGCGACCTGTTCATTGAGCCCGCCTGCGGTGATGTGGCCTTCGTAAAGATCCGCAAAGCTTTGATCAGGGGATTTGTCGGTGTTTTCCGCAAGGCCCGAAAACAGGGCGGCAAGATATCGCCTTGAGTCACCGTAATCAGAGCCATGTTTGACCATCCACTGGGCTGCACTTTCAAGCACGGTGAAATAGGTCGCCATCAGGGCACTGCCGGTGGCATAGCCATCAAAGGCATAAATGGTTTCAGCCGCCACGGCGCCACCGAGTTTTTCAAACAATGCCATCACATCGGGCGAGCCGGGATAGACCGCGGTGACACAGGCATGATGTTCGACCGGTGGCAGGGGAATGGCGCGATCACATTGGGCATTGGTGCCAAGCCAAACTTTGAGATCGGCAATCGGAATGGTGGCGATCAGACTGACAATCTGTTTGTCATCGGGCACGCGCAAGTCGGAAAGAACATCACCGGCAATCTGCGGCAAGACAGCGAGAAAGATCATGTCGGATTGATCAATGATCGCCTGATTGTCATCTTCGACCCGCACGCGGTCAAAATCGGCGGCGAGTTTTTCCGAAACATGCGTGCTTCGGCGCGAGACGATGATTTCATCGACCTGATAGTCTGATGTCAAAAGACCACGAATGACCGCATCACTGATCGCGCCGGTTCCGATAAAGCCAAGTTTCATTGAAAATCCTCTGTGACAAAGGCGTCGGACAGGTCAGGCTCCTTGATCGGGCCATCCTTGCCATCATAGGCGGCAATGACGCGAAATTCAGGGCCATCCACCGTTGAATGGCTTTCATAAAGACAAAAACGATCGACGGTGAATACCCGTGAGGACACATCGCCATAATCGACAATCGCCTGTTCGATGGAGGCGCGCGCCGCATCCCGGTTGCGGCCCAGCGTGATGTGCGGGGTAAATTTGCGCATATCCATATCGGGGCACTCATCAAGGGCGACAAGTGCGTTTTCCACCCGATTGGCGAGCCGGCGCAAGGCCGGTTGATCCTTTACCCCGGCCCAGAAAATGCGGACCTTGCGGTTTGAGGCAAACATATCCAGGCCAGACACCTGCAGATCAAACGGTTCAAACGCCACTTGTGACAGGGCCTGATCAATCTCGCCCGCAAGGCCGGGATCAACATTGCCGATGAATTTCAACGTGATGTGCATGTTTTCCGGGGTCTGGGCATCCAGCCCCTTGATCGCGCGCCCCAGCGGATAGAGGTCAACCGCAATATCGTGGGGAATTTCCACACCAACAAACAAACGCATTTCTTCAATCCAATTCAAGTCCGGGGTGGCTTTACAGTTCAACCCGTTGTGGAAATTATCCGGTCGAGCGTTCTGGCAGCGGCAAAGCATCATCTTCGCCATCCATCTGCGGGAAATTGCCAGATGCCCAGTCGGATTTGGCCTTTTCAATCCGGTCCCTGCTGCTGGAAACGAAGTTCCACCACAAATACCGGCGTCCGACGGGCAAACCGCCCAGCAACATCACCCGACAATCGGTCTTGGCGATAATGTCGGGGATTTCATCGGGTGCTATGTAAACAAGACTGTGTTGTTCATGGCTTTCGCCATCAATCAGAAGCGTGCCGGAAACGATATAGACAGCACCTTCCTGATTTTCGCCGGGCAGCAAAAGCTGCGCGCCTTCGTCCATGGCGACATCAAGGTAATAGAGCTTTGATTTGACCGGCACGGGGGCGGTTTTGCCAAAGGCCTCGCCCGCGATCAGGCGCATATGCAGCCCGGCATCCTCAATGATCGGCAGGTCATCCCTGGAGACATGATAAAAGGCGGGATCGGTTTCCTCGGCATCCTCGGGCAAGGCTACCCACAGCTGCAAGCCATGCAGGGCGTGAACGGAATTACGCACCATTTCGGTTTCGCGTTCGGAATGGGTGATGCCGCGTCCGGCATGCATCCAGTTGAGATCACCCGGGGTGATTTCAATATCGCTGCCCAGACTGTCGCGATGCAGGATCGTTCCCGTAAACAGATAGGTCACGGTCGCAAGGCCAATATGAGGATGCGGGGGCACATCAATGCCCTGTCCTGGCTCGAACGTTACCGGGCCCATGTGATCAAAGAAAACGAACGGGCCGACAGAGCGCACCTCGCGATGGGGTAAAACGCGGCGAACGGATATATCCCCGAGATCGGCTTCCTTGCCAACTATCGTCTTAACCATGCGTCGCCTCCGTCCAGGTGGTGGGGAATGCGGCGGGTTTGACCGCCGCATTCACGAAGCTGTTCGTCAGAGTCTGAGATCAAAATCTGACGATCCTGTGACCGTATGGCAAACGCCTTATGGGCACGGATAGGTATAGATCTGGTGGATTTTCTCGATCTCTTCGAGAACGGTATCCGACAGCGTGATGTTGGCCGAACCGATATTGGATTTCAGCTGTTCCATGCTGGTCGCACCAATGATGTTGGACGTCAGGAACGGACGTGAATTGACATAGGCCAGCGCCATCTGGGCCGGATCAAGACCATTGTCCTTGGCAAGCTTGACGTAAGCTTCGGTCGCCTTGACACCATTTTCGGTCAGATAACGGCCAAAATATTGCGGCCAGATCGACGAACGCGCGCCTTCCGGACGCGCCCCACCCAGATATTTGCCCGAAAGCGCCCCGCCACCCAGCGGCGAATAGGCCAGAAGACCGGCATCTTCGCGGATCGAGCATTCGGCAAGACCGACTTCATACTGACGGGTCAGAAGGCTATAGGGGTTCTGAACCGAGACAACGCGCGGCCAGCCGTTCTTTTCGGACAGCTCCAGGAACTTCATCAGGCCCCACGGGCTTTCATTCGACAGACCGATATGGCGGACCTTGCCGGCCTTGACCAGTTCATCAAGGGCACCAAGGGTTTCTTCGATCGGTGTGAATTGCTCGTCAGCGTCGTGGGTATAGCCAAGTTTGGAGAAGAAGTTGGAATTCCGATCCGGCCAGTGCAGCTGATACAGATCGACATAATCGGTCTTGAGGCGGGTCAGTGACGCGTCGATGGCTTCAAAGATCTGGTCACGGGTCAGACGCGGGCCACCACGGACATACGGGAAACGATCCGCCGGGCCGACAACCTTGGTGGCAAGGACCAGATCATCACGACGCCCGCGTTTTTCAAGCCAGTTGCCGATGATGGTTTCGGTGGCGGTGAAGGTTTCCTCCATCGCCGGGACCGGATACATTTCGGCGGTATCGATGAAATTGACTTCGTTGGCAGTGGCGTAATCAAGCTGTTCGAACGCTTCGTCCTGTGTGTTCTGCTGGCCCCAGGTCATGGTGCCGAGACAAATTACGCTGACATCGATGTCAGTACGCCCCAATCGACGATATTCCATATGAAATTCCCCTGTTTTGCGCCGCCCGACGCACTGGATCGGTGCGACACATGATTTTGCAATGGATTGAATATATCCGCTTGTCCGCGCGATGAAACCGTTCGGGGGAAATTTCTTGTGATCGGGTTTTACGCAGCGTCAGATAAACAGGGTCAGAACCCCGGTATAACCGTAGAAGCGGTCATTGCAGATTTCGCCATTGCCGTAGAAGCCGGTCAGCGGCAAATCACCCAGTTCATCACGGATGATCATCATTTCACGGCTTTCGGTGCCAAACAGATGCGGGCCACGGGCGACACAACTGCAATAAAGGGCGCCGCGCGGTTTGCCCGGGAGGCGTTTTTGCAAATCGGCCAGCATGCGGCGCAGATCCTGTTCGGCCGCCGCCCCGTCACGGCGGACAAAACGGATGGCATCGCCCGCCTGCACATCGCCGCTGATCGCGATCATGTGGTTATTGGGATCAATCCCCATCAGATTGCGCACGACAAAATCACCGGTATCGGAGCCCGGCACCATCAGGGCCGCATGATAACGACCCGATGCCATGGATTGTTCACCGCCATCTGCTTCGAGTTCTTCCTTAAGCACATCAAGGGCGGGGCGATCATCAAGGGTGGAGACAATACCTTCGCGGCCTTCGGTGACGCGATGCACCGGACCGACCGGCGTGCAGGCCTGACTGATGCCGACCTGAACGCTGGTTTTGCCATCAAACAAAACGCCTGACAGCCCGCCATCAACAACGCGATCGGCAATCTGTGGCGCGCCGCGTTCGCCCGATGCGATCCCGCCCACAAGATAGGTCGAGCCCAGACGCGCAAGTTCTGCCAGTTGCCCAAGGCTGTCAGGCGCCCCGGGATCACCATGGACAAGTCCAAAGATCGGCTGCAGACGGTCAATTGCCTTTTGCAGTTCTGGCGTATCGAGATCGGCTTCGGTTTTGAGCGGTTCAAAGATATGAAAATCGTCACTGGCAAAGGGTGCCACCATGACAGACGCCGCCGGCACCCCGAAATAGGCCCGGCCCGATCCGCACACCCCAACGCCAGAGGTTCCGATCCAGTGTTCAATCGACAAACGCGAGCGCAGGAAGGTCAGGATACTGCCAAGATCCGCAGCGAGTGGTTCGGAGACATACAAAAAAGCCAGTGCCTGACTTGGCAGTGGCTCTTTTTCCAGAAGTTCGGCAAGCTCGGATGCGACCGAGGCCCAGTTTTCACCGCTGGCATGTGCCGCCCGAAATTCCGCCGTCATGCTGTCTCCCGTCATTGTCTGGCCAAGGTGCCCGGGTCTTGAGCCCGGTCGATAACCAGAAATCCACTTTCATACATCTAAGCATTGCGCCAACCCTTCCACAAGGGCTTGAGCGGCGGTTTGTCCACAAACGCAAAACGGCGGATCAGGAAACGTGCTTGCGCAAAATTTCCATGGCGGCATTTAGTTGGGTCATGCGCTGGTGGGAGCCATAATTACTGTCCGGGTGGTGGATGGCCGCAAGAACGCGGTACTTGGCGCGGATCGCGCGCATATCGGGCCGCGCACTGGGGGCAAAGCCCATGACATGCAGCGCTTCGTTAAAGGTCGTGACACCCCGATCAAGCGGATCAAAAGCCAGATTATCAACGATCTGACGCAGGCGTTCGAGTTCCTCGCGCGATTGCAGAAGTTCGACGGGGGGCTCTGCCTGGCGCTTTTTAAGGGCGCGGGCTTCTTCAAGGGCGGCACGTTCGGCAGCCAGAACGTCGGATTTCTCCACGCGCATGTTCACATCGCCCGCATCGAAATCGATCGCCATTTTCAGCGCCTTACGCACCGTGACCACCGAAAAGCCCGGCGGCAGGCGCAATTGCAAGCGGGGTTTGCGCCGCCAAGGCCGTCCTTCGGCGGGGCCGGATTTCAAGACGATGGTTTCACGATCCCCCTTGGGCGGGTCACCGGGGTCCTGATACTCGTCAATCGCCTTTTCCGGGACAATCAGCATGACCGAACGCGCCAGATCGGCGGCATTCACGCCGCGCCGTTCGGCCAGTTGTAGCACCGCATCACGAAAGATCGAGGAACAGGGAATGGTGTAGGACTGCTTGACGGTGGAAGAAGACGACACAGAACAATCCCTTTAAGGCACTGAAATACATGACTTAAATCGGAAGTCGAAAATGCAGGTCATGCCTGCTATCGACCCGATAAGGATGAAGTGTATCGACGGATTCCGGCCCCTGCAACTGCATTTGCAGTCAAAATTGAATCGCTTCCGATTCATTCACAGGCCAATTAGCGACTCGTTGAGAATGCAAGGAGTCCACAACCATATATCAACATATTGATATCGCTTGTTGTTTTGGATGTGACGCACAGAAATCAAGAAATACGGCCTAGTTTGATCTCCGATGAGTTATCCACAGGCCCCATTCGGGCGCGATAAGGGAGAATGCGATTAAGTAATTGATATTAAAAGATTTAAGCAAGACCGCCCATTGAACAACAAGGGCTTACTGGCGGCACAAGAAATTTCAAAATCTCTGTGCGATTGCGTTGCTTGGTCGGCACCCTTCTTTAAAAACAACTTATGCAGTTAGCCTAAAGCCAGTTCGAAACATAACCGAAAGTAAATGAGGTGTTAATTTCACACCAAACACCGTGTTTTGGTCCTCAAATGGGGATTTTCAGGCCAAATTCAGGGATTTCACACCCCTCGTAAAACCCTGTTATTATATTGATTTATATAATATTTTTAGATAACCCACGCGAGCAGAAGTTGCCTGAGACGTCGAGTGCACCAATCATTTCGGGTTGTTGACGTTTTCTATCTACATATGCAGTTTTTTGACGTCGCGAAGCGTCATAATTGCGCTGATTTAAGGTTTTGCGAAATTTTATGACCTGCTGGAGGCCGCATAAACCCTTGGAAAGTGGACCGTTTTGCACCACGCCCTGAAACCGGGCGCAAGAAATGTTAAGCCAACGGTTTTAACGGCGCCTGTCGTCGGGAAGTGGGGGTGTCTTAACAGAACAGGGTGCGAGGATGGCGGGCAGAGACAGTATTCGTCCCAGCGCGGGCCGGGCTGCCGTGGTTTAGCTGGCGTCCGTGCCTTGCAGCAGATCAATCACGTCAGGCAGGATCCGCTTGACGATAACATCAACACCATCGGCATTGGGGTGCATGCCGTCATCCTGGTTAAGGCCGGGTTCGGCAGCGACGCCTTCAAGGAAAAACGGATAAAGATCAACCTGATAGCTGCTGGCAAGGTCGGGATAGATGCTGTTGAATTCCGCGCCATAAGCCTTGCCCATATTGGGCGGCGCCATCATGCCGGCCAGCAGGACATCGACATCCATGCCGCGCAGCTTCTCGAGAATGGCGGCAAGGTTTTCGCGGGTCTGGGACGGCTCCATACCGCGCAGGGCATCATTGGCACCAAGTTCGAGCAAGACGGCATCGGGCTTTTCAACCAGCGCCCAGTCAAGACGGGCAAGGCCCGCTGCCGTGGTGTCGCCTGAAACCGAGCTGTTTACGACCTGAACGTCATGGCCTGCTTCCTTAAGCGCTGCTTCGAGCTTGGGCGCAAAACCGTTTTCATGGGCAAGGCCATAGCCCGCCATCAGGCTATCGCCAAATAAAACAAGGGTTTTTGGCGTTTGATCGGCATCCTGTGCCTTGGTTTCATAGGCAAAGCTGGCCAGACCAAAGGTTACGACAGCAAGCGTGGCAAGGAGCAAACCGGCGGATTTGCGCAGCCGCGACGCCAGCTTTTTCGTGAACTTGATTACAGTGCGACCTTGCCCAAACGCCAAATTCATTACACATCTCACCTTTATCTGCTGCGTTCTTGCCGGAGCGGTTTGCAAACGTTTACCCTAAAAGAACGCATACAGAAGTCATTCAGATCAAAAGAAGTCTGAACCAGAAACGTCCTGATCCGTAAGCTTATGTAACCTGCTTTGCCAATCTTGCAACGGACAACCCGATAGGACCCGAAATGAGTGTGACCGAAACCACCACGATACCGGAACAAAATGTCGCCGCGTCTGGTGAGATGCCAAAACAGACAATTGATGTTCAAGACCTGAAGCTTAGGCTGCAGGGTCCGGCCGGGATTGTCGAAATCCTCAAAGGGGTCGATCTTTCGATTGGTGCGGGTGAGCGCGTCTCCCTTGTTGGTCCGTCAGGCTCTGGCAAGACATCGCTTTTGATGGTTATTGCCGGACTGGAACAAGCCCAGGAAGGTGTGGTGAAGGTCTGTGGCAAGGACTTGCGCGCCCTTGATGAAGACGGGCTTGCGCTTTATCGCCGCCACCATGTCGGCATCGTGTTTCAGGACTTCCATCTGATCCCGACGATGAGCGCGTTGGAAAACGTTGCGCTTCCGATGGAATTCGCCGGACGCAAGGATGCCTTTGAAAAGGCGCGCGAGGAATTGGAACATGTCGGGCTGGGTCGCCGCACCGATCACTATCCCGGACAGCTGTCTGGCGGGGAGCAGCAGCGCGTCGCCCTGGCCCGTGCCCTTGCGACGGACCCGGAGCTTCTGCTTGCCGATGAGCCGACCGGTAACCTTGATGGCACCACGGGTGAAACGATTATTGAATTGCTGTTTGACCTGACCAAACGGCGCGGGTCGACCTTGCTTCTGATCACCCATGATCCGAGCCTTGCCGAGCGGTGTGACCGCACAGTGATGCTGCGTGACGGCGAAATCGTTTCGCAACTGGAATCGCAATCATGAGCACGTCCATTTCCCCCACCGAAGGCGCGGACCGGCTTTGGTCGATTGCCTGGCGTGTCTGCCGACGCGAGCTGCGTGGCGGACTGTCGGGTTTTCGTATTTTCCTGGCGTGTCTTGCGCTTGGCGTCGGATCGATTGCCGCTGTCGGAAACGTTTCGGAATCCGTTCTATCGGCCCTTGAGCGTGACGGCCGGAAGCTTTTGGGTGGTGATGTCGAACTGCGTCTGACCCATCAGGAAGCCACCGGCGACCAGATTGAGTGGTTGCGGGCAAACACCGAACGTGTGGCGGAGCTCGCCACCATGCGCACCACCGCCTATGGCCCCGACCAGCGCCGTCTGGTGGAGCTTAAGGCGGTTGATGATGCCTATCCGCTGTTTGGCGAGATGGAGCTTGTCGATGGGGTGCCGTTTGACGGGATCCTTGATCAGAAGGATGGTGTCTGGGGCGCTGTAACCGAGGCAGGCTTGCTTGAACGGCTTCAGATCAATGTCGGGGATACGGTTGCCCTTGGCGATATTGATGTTCAGATCCGTGGCGTGATTGCGACCGAGCCTGACAAGGCAGTTGGCTTTTTCAACTTTGGCCCGCGCCTGATGGTGTCGATGGACGGGTTGATGGACACCGGGCTGGTGCAGCCGGGCAGTCTGATCCGCTATTATTACGCTTTGGATATCAATGATAATGAAACCCCGACCGCCTTTCGTGAACGGCTTGAAGATCGGTTTGAAGAAGCAGGCTGGCGCATTCGCGATACAGCCAATGCCAACCCGGGCCTGAAACGCTTTATCGAACGTCTGACTTTGTTCCTGACCCTTGTTGGGCTGTCGGCGCTTCTGGTTGGCGGGATCGGGGTGGCCAATGCGGTGCGCAGCCATATCGAAAGCAAAACATCTGTTATCGCCACGCTGAAATCCATCGGGGCGTCGCATGGCTTGGTGCTTCGGATTTACTTCCTGCAAATCCTTGTTCTGGCCCTGATCGGGATTGGGATCGGGCTTTTGATCGGGGCAGTGACCCCGGCATTGATTGCGCCGGTTCTTGCCGGACGCTTGCCGATTGATGTGACCCTTGGCCCGGCATTGCCATCGCTGATCATTGCGACGAGCTTTGGCATTCTGACCACGCTGGTCTTTGCCCTGCCATCGTTGCTGCGCGCGCGGGAGATTCCGGCAGCACGCCTGTTCCGGTCCAGTGCGGGGCTGTTTAGTGGCAGCCCGGTGCGCAAGCGTGACCTGCCCTATATCGGTGTGCCACTGGTGCTGTTGTTGGTGCTGACAGTACTCACCGCAACTGACAGGGCGATTGCGCTTGGCTTTATTGGCGGGTCGGCCGCGGCTGTGGTGATTTTCACCTTTGCAGGTCTTGGTATCGTATCCCTTTCGAAACGGTTGATCACGGGACGCAGCGCCTTTTCCAGACTGGCACTGGCCAACCTGCATCGTCCGGGGGCCAGCACCGTGCCGGTTGCCTTATCGCTTGGACTGGGTCTCACATTGTTGGTGACGATTTCGGGGATCGAGGGCAACCTTGATAACGAGATCAACGAGAACCTGCCGGACTCTGCCCCGGCATTCTTCTTCCTTGATATTCGCCCCGATCAGATCGAACAGTTCCGTGGCCAGCTTTTGGCAAAGGACAATGTTTCGGATGTCGAACAAACACCGATGCTGCGCGGTCGGGTGACGGCGGTTGACGGGGTTGATTCCAACGATGTCGGTCCGGGTGATGATCGCTGGTTCCTGCGCGGTGACCGTGGCCTTACCTTTGCCGCCGCCCCGCCGCCGGAAACCAAACTGGTGCGTGGTGAATGGTGGCCTGCGGATTATAACGATGCGTCCAGGCCGCTTGTGTCGATCAGTGCCGATATCGGGCGGGCCTTTGACCTTGAGCCGGGCGATACCTTGACCATCAATATTCTGGGGCGTGACATCACGGCCGAGATCGCCAACTGGCGCGAAATCGAATGGCAAAGCCTGCGGATGAATTTCGCCATGGTGTTTTCACCGGGCCTGATCGACAAGGCGCCCTATAGCCTGATCGCGACTGCGCACATGCCGCGAGAAATGGAAGAACCGGTTGATCGCATGATCGGCCTGGACTTCCCGAATGTCTCGGCGATCCGGGTGCGCGAAGCGCTTGAGGCCGCCAATGCCATTCTGGCCGGGATTGGAACCGCATTGAATGCGACCAGCATGATTGCGATTGTGGCTGGCGTACTGGTGCTTGGCGGGGCGGTTGCGGCCGGTCGCCGCAAACGCATCTATGATGCCGTGGTGCTCAAGACATTGGGTGCTACGCGCGCCAACATCCTTTATGCCTATGCGCTGGAATACGGGATCCTTGGTCTTGCCACCGGGGTGATCGCAGCGTTTGTCGGGTCGGTTGCAGCCTGGTCGGTGCTGGTTCTGATCATGGAGGCCAATTGGGTTCTTCTGCCGATGACCATCATCGGGCCGATTGCGATTGGCCTGTTTGCCACGCTGGCGGCGGGTTTTGTCGGCACATGGCAAGCGCTGCGCAGTCCGGCAGCCCCGTTGCTACGTAACGAGTAGGACCGCTAACACAGCACTCAGATAGACAAGGCCGGATCCAGATGGACCCGGCCTTGTTTTTTGGAAAACCATTTCGAAATCGTTCTGAAGTCGCACCGTGATGATCAGGCAATATCGCGCAAGGCACGTCGAACGACCTTGCCGGTCGTGGTCATCGGCAATTGATCCAGAAAAGCAATCTCGCGCGGGTATTCGTGCGCGGCCAAACGGGTTTTGACGAAGTTCTTGATTTCGCTTTCAAGTTCCGGGCTTTGGGCAAATCCATCCGCCAGCACGACAAAGGCCTTTACGATCTGGCCGCGCTGTTCATCGGGCTTGCCGATCACACCGGCCATGCGAACAGCAGGATGGGCGATCAGGCAATCCTCGATCTCGCCCGGGCCGATGCGATAGCCAGCCGAGCTGATGACATCATCATCGCGCCCGACAAAGCGGATATAGCCATCCTGATCAATGCAGCCCATATCGCCGGTCAGAAGCCATTCACCGACAAACTTGTCGCGGGTGGCTTCGGGATTGCGCCAATATTCAAGGAACATCACCGGGTCGGGTGCGCGCACGGCAATGCGGCCCATTTCACCGGGCTCAAGCACCTTGCCACCAAGATCAATCACTGCCACGTCATGACCGGGCACGGGACGGCCCATGACACCGGGTTTGGGGTCCATGATCGACTGACAGGAACTGACCACCATGTTGCATTCGGTCTGGCCGTAAAACTCGTTAATGGTGACATCAAACACCCGACGTCCCCAATCAAGAAGTTCCGCACCCAATGTTTCACCACCACTTGCTATAGAACGCAGTTTGAAATTGAACCTTTGCGCCATTTCATCACCGGCGGCCCGCATCATCTTTAGCGCCGTAGGCGGCAGGAAGGTATTGCGCACGCCATATTCAGCCATCAGGCGAAAGGCATCCTCGGGCGTGAATTTTTCAAACCGGTGGGCAACAACGGGCACCCCATGATGCCAGGCAGGCAACAGCACATCCAGAAGCCCGCCAATCCACGCCCAGTCAGCCGGGGTCCACATAACATCCCCGTCTTCGGGGAAGAAATCATGTGACATTTCGACACCGGGCAAATGGCCAAGCAACACGCGATGCGCATGCAAGGCCCCTTTTGGCTGGCCAGTGGTGCCGGATGTGTAAATGATCAGAGCCGGTTCATCGGCCCAGGTGTTGACCGGTTCAAATTCGTCGCTGGCCTCGGATGACAGGGCCTTGAAATCAAAACAGCCGTCCGGCGCACCATCAATCACATAGACATATTCAAGGGCCGGCAACAGATCACGGATTTCAGCGATCTTGGCGGCACCTTCCTTGTTGGTCACCAAAGCCTTGGCCGCACAGTTGCCCAGACGGTATTCCAGCGCATCCACCCCGAACAGGGTAAAGAGCGGCACGGCAATACCACCCATTTTATAGGTCGCGACATGGGCAATTGCGGTTTCCGGGCTTTGTGGCAACAGGATCCCCACCCGGTCGCCGCGCCGTATGCCATGACGGCGCATGACATTGGCAAAGCGGTTCGACAGGCGTTTGATCTGTGAAAATGTGTAATCACGGCGCGTGCCATCGCGCCTGCGATGCATCAGAGCCAGACGATCCGGATCATCCGCCCATTTGTCGCAAACATCGACGCCGATATTAAAGTGGGTTGGTACGTTCCAGGCAAATCGAGAACGCACCGAAGCATAGTCAGAACGACTGCCCAGCATATTTCCTCCCTGTATTCGCCGCTGTTCTTGTTTTTTTGGCTGCGGCAAATGTTGCAATGCATGCTAGTTGCAATCGTCCGAAATTGGAAGTTTTCTCTGTTCCTGACCCTAGCTGCCCGGATCCAGCAGGAAGGTAAAGTTGGCAATTTGCCCGGCATCACTGGTTGCCCTTGCATGACAGCCCAGGCAGGTGGCATCCGACTGATCCTGCATGAAGCTTTCAAGCGTGCTGTTGGTCAGAAAGCGCGGCACTTCACCAACACCAAAAGGCGCCCCGCCCGGATTGCCGATCCATTGCGTGCCAAGCAGCATGTAGTTTGCAAGAACGCTACCCGACAGCCTGCCCTGCCAGACAAAGTTGCTTTCTGCCGTGCCGGAAAACAGCCGCCAGCATCGCACGATATCGGGCGATGTGGCCTGCCCCCCCGATGACAGACGGGCATAGGGCGTGTGATCGGCCCATTTCAGGGTTTCAGAGATTGGCTGATTGGCAGGATCGCCTGCAGCCCCCATCCCGCCATAAAAAGCATATTGCTGATCCACCGCACCTGGCGCCAGACACCCGTTTTCAAACGGTTCCTTGGTGATGATGCTGTTGGGACGTCGCGCATTGGCCGCCAAAGGGACATTGTCGACATGTTCGAAACTCGACCAGATCCAGCGATCCCCATTGCCACTGGCAACCCGTTGCACAAGATGCATGCCGACCAGGCCGACCATGACATCAAGGCATTTCGCCCGACCATCAAGCGTCTGATCACCGGAAAGCGATATTCGGGCGGGGCGGGTCAAGTAACGGCTATTCTGCGCTGCATCGTCGGTTGGCAAAATGCGCCATGCAAATTTCAGCAATTGCGCCCCCATCACGCCGGGGGCAGCGGGCGGGATAGCCGGGTCAGCGTCGGATATGGCGTTCTTCGCAGGATCCTTGGCAGAAGCCTTGGTCGAAACCGCACTCACCACCTTGGCCAGATCGGCCTGCAAATGGCCGGTCGGGAAATCAACGGCCTGCCCGGATTGTGCAAAAGCCGCCCGACCGGAGCGCGTTTGCAGATTATTGGCGGTGATATAGTCTGCGGCGACCGGATTGATGCGGGTTTCAAACAAAACGAAGTTGCCGGTCTGATCAATCAGAATATCCCCGGTCGATTGCAGATAGCTTGCCAGCAACAAATGCCCGTCTGGCAGATCCTTGCCGCAGGCCGGGTTGGGAAAAGTGACCTCGGCGAACAGATCGCGCTTTGTCGGAAAGGTTTCCCACCGTGCGGGCTGGTTCGGGCGATGCAGCGGGTCCATCAGCGATGTGAAGGCCTGCCAGGAAAACCGATCGAACGGGCGTTGTGCGTGATAGGCGAGAAACCGGTAGACGAAGCTGGCATCGAATTCCGGCACATCGACCGGGGCGATGGCGCAAGGCGCATCACTGCTGCCATCCGCACAGAATTCCGATCCGTCATAGGCATCGGTAAAGACCGGAATGTCACCATCACCCGGGGCGCGTTGAAGGCTGGCATTTTGAGCCTGCCCGACCGAAGCGCCAATAGAGCTTGTGGCAAACAGACAGCCCACGATCAACCCGCCTATAGCCAACCCACGCCCAAAAACCCGAAACCGGAACGGGTCTGAAAGCGACATATCGGATAAGATTGGACGTGACATTGGGCCGGACCTGTATGCGTTTAAACAAAGCTTTGCGAGTCCCGCAGTGGCACCATCATAGACCGGTTTACATAACCTGTCGTCATCGGACGATTTCACGATAGCGTCATATCAAGGGTGAACAAGTTCACATCTGACGGCGGCCCAGCGCAGGACAATCTGTCAAACCGTTGCTTTTCCCGGAAATCCTGCCATATTTTGATCATCGCAGAATTGTATAACTATGTTCTGCTCACAATTGGATCAAAGAGGGATTTCAATGGCTTTTGAAACGCGTCAACGCGGCTATGACGTCTCGGTTGGCCGGTCGGCGGCCGAGATCGATGAAGGTCTCCGCGCCTATATGCTGCGTGTCTATAACTACATGGCATCCGCACTTGCCCTGACCGGTATCGTGGCAATGGCTGTGTCGACCAGCCCGACCCTGATGCAGGCTATTTTCGGCACCGGACTGCACTGGATTGTCATGCTGGCCCCGATCGGGCTTGTGTTCTTCCTGAGCGCGCGCATCCACAAGATGAGCTTTGGTGCCGCACAGGCGACATTCTGGATCTATGCTGGCCTGATGGGTCTGTCCCTGGCGTCGATCTTCCTGGTTTATACCGGTGAGTCGATCGCGCGCACGTTCTTCATCACCGCGGGTACCTTTGGTGCGATGAGCCTGTTTGGCTATACCACCAAGAAAGATCTGTCGGGCTGGGGCAGCTTCCTGTTCATGGGCCTGATCGGTATCATCATTGCAATGGTGGTGAACATCTTCCTTGCCAGCACGATGCTGCAGTTCGTCATTTCGGCGGCTGGTGTTCTGATCTTCACGGGTCTTACCGCCTATGACACCCAGAAAATCAAGGAAGAGTACCACGAGCACGATGATGCAACCACGGCAGGCAAAAAAGCCCTGTTCGGTGCGCTGCGTCTGTATCTTGATTTCGTGAACCTGTTCATCATGCTGCTGCACTTCTTTGGCAATCGCGAATAGAAGTCACACGGCATACGCAGTCAAAACCCCCGCAGCGCCTGCTGCGGGGGTTTCTTTTTGTCCGGGCAAAACGGTAGGCAAAAGTCAGGAGGCGTCCGCGGTATCCTTGTCTGTCGCCGCATTGCCATTTCCGCCCGTTGCATCCATCACCGCCTTGCGATGGCCAAGTTGGGAAAGAAAGTTTTCTGATCGGGTATAGCCGCCAGAAGCAGCACGTGCTGCGCCCTTGGCGCCGGCTTCGGTGAATGCCTCGTAAGACTGAGAGTAGCTCATCCGCGCATGGGTGAGCATTTCGATATCCTTATGCAGGTTGCCATTGGTCAGATAGACGGTCGCGAGTGCAAACATGATGCGGCCCCAGATATAGGGATGATCGCGACGCGTGCAGACCTTGAGCGCTGCCTGAAAGACGGGAACAACCTGGGTATCGGGGATGGTGACATCACGGATGGTCGCAGACGACACAATCGCCTCGGCCAAACCATAGGCGATTGTTGCATATAGCGGACCATGCACGCGGGCATTGATCATGCCAAGCGCCCGTCGGTAATGGCCAGCCCCCTTGTCGACAAGGCTGGCATCTTCCTTATCCTTGCCGGTAAGCACCATGGCCTCGCCAAGTTTACAGATCGAAAGAGCCCGATCCACCGGCGATCCCATGGAGAGTTCGATGCGGCGCTCCAACATGCGCCAAATCGCAACCGCAAGAGCCCCGGAGCGCGTTTTAAGATTGGCGACCAAGGACCAGTTCACAAGCGATCCGTAAAGGGCGAGTGCTGCTGTGGTGCGCGGGTCTACCTTGGAGAAATCACTAATCCGGTCGAGAAGATCGGACAGCTGGTTTTCCTGCCCACCCTGATCATTTCCATCGAGCGCCTCGCCCTTAAGTCCGCTCGGCGCTGCGGTTTTGGTTTTACCGGCTGCTGCCGTCGGTTTATCAGCGATATCGCTGACCATCTGGCGGATATGGGGCTCCATAACGCGCAGCGCCGTCGCGCAATAGGAACGATCCCCGGTTTCCGAAAGGACGAATGCCCCAAATCCATAGGCAAGGGCCACCCCGGAACCCGCCTGTAAAAAGGTATCACCTCCAAGTACGCGGTCCTGCAGGTCTTCAAGAATGGCAGCCAATCGCGCAATCTGAAGGGCACGCTGTTCGCCACCACGTGATTTCAGCACAAGCTGAGCATTCAAAAGGACACGCAGCGCCTCGGAAACATCAGCATGGCTGGGCTGGCGGAAACTGTAGGTCTGGGGCAACATCAGGTCATAGAGCGACGATGTCAGTGCGTCACTGACCATATGCAGATCGACATAGCCGTTGCCCGGATCCTCACGGCCCCAGAAAACCGTATCGGAATCCTTGCGATGCGCCACGTTGAGAACCCCCAACTGGGCTTCTCGGATGGCTTGGAACAGATCGGCAGCGTCGGGATTTGGCGAAAAGAACTGATCGATCCTGATCCCGCTGGTTTCCGGAACAGATTTCAAGGCAGCGCTTACAAGTTCGGAAACGTTATCGGCAGAATCGGCGCCAATATGGGCATTGGTATCAGCAGCGGTGAAACGGGCAATGCCATATCGGCACAGAACATCATCGGCCGCCAGATCATCCCCGGCGCCATCCCCCATGTCATCGACAGTGTCAGAGCCCGTGATCAAGGATTTGAACACGAGGCCAACTATTGACCAGAAACCAGCCATTCTTGTCCTTATCCGTCCCCTGCAGTTCAGAGCCTGGATAACAGGGGCCTTAAGACTTTTGTCGGATCATTTTCCTCTTACAAATCAGGATGGTCAATCCTGCGCGTGGGAATATACCTCATACCCAAGAATAGGATACCTGCCCCCAAAATAGGTGAGCAGACCATCCAACCACACAGATTTTTGACGAATTCAGGATTCCCACGGACGTTTGCGCTGTCGCGACGCAGAACGACCTTTCGCAACAGGGGTCTGCGATTTACGTGCCCATGGCCCCGCAGATCTTCCTGTCTTTGCAACATGTGCAGGCTGGCGGACCGGCCCGCCTTGTGGTCCCTGCGCATTTCCGCCCGACGAACGGGTCATGGCCTTGAGACGTGCAATTCGATTGGCCATGTTGGGATGGGTTGAAAACAGGCTATCAACGCCCTTTCCCGACAAGGGATTGGCGATATACATGTGCGCGGTTGCCGGGTTGCGTTCAGCATCCATGTTCGGCACTGCGTGCACGCCCTTATCAAGCTTGTTCAGCGCACTGGCCAGCCACATGGGATGACCACAGATTTCAGCCCCGATCTTGTCGGCCTCGTATTCGCGGGTGCGTGAAATCGCCATCTGCACGATCATTGCCCCCATCGGGGCCAAGATGGCAATCAGGATCATGCCGATCCCGCCCAGCGGATTGTTATTGTCGCTGCGTCCCCCGCCAAACATTCCGGCAAACATCGCAAAGTTTGCAAGGGCCGAAATGGCACCGGCGATGGTCGCCGTGATCGTCATGGTCAGGGTGTCACGGTTTTTCACGTGCGCCAGTTCATGGGCCATGACGCCCGCGATTTCATTGCGGTCCAGTAGCTTGAGCAGCCCGGTAGTCGCGGCCACCGCCGCATTTTCCGGATTGCGTCCGGTGGCAAAGGCATTTGGTTGGGGGTTTTCAACCACATAGACCTTGGGCATCGGCAGATCGGCATTGCGCGCCAGCCCCCGCACCATGGCAACCAGTTCAGGTGCGGTTTTGTCATCCACCTGGCGTGCACTGCGCATGCGCAGCAACATGGCATCGGAATTCCAATAGGCAAACACATTCATCGCGGCTGCAAACAGCAGCGCAATGATCATGCCCTGTTGCCCGCCAATCATCATGCCAACCGCGCCAAACAACGCGGTCAACCCGGCGAGTAACAAACCTGTACGGATGTAATTCATCCTCGAATACCTTTTTGGCTAACAGTCTTTGCGAAAGATAGGGCGTGGTTTTGCGTTGGCAAGCACCCGGCAATTATGAACCGGTCTTTCCACAATAGTATAGGCCATCTCCCGTTTGGTGTAGGCAGTTTGTTCCCTCTAACCATCTGACTTAAGGGAATAATTGCGTCCTTGTTTGCCCACGTGACCAACATCACAGAACAGGCACCAAAGATATCAAAGGATTCCCGCACTACACGCATGAGTGGCATTGATATTGCTTGTTTTCCCAACCGTCACAGCAGGAGATATCGCAATGGTCAACATTCAGGGACAATTTTCATTGGTTGGGGCGCAGATGCTGCTGCTCAATCGGCCGATTGACATGAAAACCGGTGAATACACTACCGAATATAGTGCCGAGGAATGGAAAGAACGCATGCTTTCCCGTCAGGCAGAGTTCAAGGAAATCCGAAAGAATGCGGAAAACAACCTTTCGAACTGGCTTGATGACAACAGCGATGCTGAGGTAACCCGTGCCTATTATCTGGACGGGGAACTCACCGCCGTTTTTGGCACCGAAAACACCAATGTTTCGAACGGCATGGATTACGGCTTTGAGTACAGGCTTGCCAAAAGTGACGGTGAACAGCGCGGGCTAAGTGGCGATGAGCTAAACGAATATGTGGAAAACCGAATTGAGTTCGAGCTCAAACGCAAATATGGCAACCGCCTGGAAGTCAGGGAAGGCGCTGCAGGTACAATGGGCACGGTTGGCGACTACCGTGAAGAGCTGTTTGGCGGGGAACGCTGGCCATCAGTCGAAAACATTCCACAACATCCGGAAATTGACTGGGACGCACCGTCACCGAAACAGGCTGGCACATGGAAAGGCCCGATAGACCTTAATACAACGGCGTTTCTGGCGATGCGCGAGCAAGCCAATAACGCCTGACAGGAAAAGTAAAGCAGCCGGACCGGCGGGGTCGGGGGAAAAAGACGGTCCGGCTGCTTATGCAACGATATCGGTCACTCCGCAGGCTGATGTGCATCAGCCTCATCAAGTGAACGAACATCGTTACGCCGGCCAATCATGCGTACAAGAACATAAAAGACCGGGGTCAGGATCAGGCCAAATATCGTCACACCCAGCATGCCGGAAAATACCGCAATACCAATCGCGTGGCGCATCTCGGCACCGGCACCACTGGACAGAACCAGCGGGACGACACCCATGATGAAGGCCAAGGAAGTCATCAGGATCGGGCGCAGACGAAGTCGGCTGGCCTCGATCGCGGCCTGAACGGTGCTGCGGCCCTGATGTTCAAGTTCGCGGGCGAACTCGACAATCAGGATGGCGTTCTTTGAAGCCAGTCCGGCCAGCACAAACAGGCTGATCTGGGTGAAGATGTTGTTATCACCCCCGAACAAATAGACACCAAAGACAGCTGACAGGATGCTCATCGGGACGATCAGGATCACCGCCAATGGCATGGTCAGGCTTTCATACTGAGCCGCCAGAACCAGGAATACGAGCAGGATACAAATCGGGAAGACAAAGATCGCTGTATTGCCCGCGAGGATCTGCTGATAGGTCAGTTCCGTCCATTCATAGGACATGCCCGGCGGCAATGTTTCATCGAGGATCTTTGTAATTGCCGCCTGTGCTTCGCCACTGGAATATCCCGGTGCTGCATTGCCATTCAGATCAGCAGAACGGAACGCGTTATACCGCATGGCCGTATCGGGCCCGAATGTTTCAGAGACCGAAAGCACGGAGCCAAGCGGCACCATATCCCCGTCTGCATTGCGTGTTTGCAGTCGCAGGATGTCTTCCGGGCTTGAACGGTATGGCTTGTCGGCCTGTGCGATCACCTGATAGGTGCGACCAAAGGCGTTGAAGTCATTAACATACATCGAGCCGAGATAGACCTGCATCGTGCGGAAGACTTCATCAACCGGGATGCCAAGCTGCTGGACCTTGGTACGATCAAGCGTCGCCTGAAGCTGCGGCACGTTGATGTTATAGCTTGAGAACACACCGGTCAGTTCCGGTGCGGCCCATGCCTTGGCCAGGACCTGTTTCATTGCATCATCAAGCGCGCGATAGCCCTGATCGGAGCGATCCTGCACCTGCAGCTTGAAACCACCGACCGTGCCAAGCCCCTGCACCGGCGGTGCCGGGAAGATGGCAACAAAGGCCTCGTCAATGGCACCGAATTTCTGTTGAAGCTTGCCAGCGATGGCAAGGCCTGACAGATCGTCACTTTTGCGTTCGGCAAAGTCGGTCAGCGTGACAAACACGATGCCCGCACTTGAGCTGTTCACAAAGCCGTTGATCGAGAGCCCCGGGAAGGCCACAGCACTTTCAACACCGGGTTCATTGAGTGCGATATCAGACATTTCGCGAATGACATCTTCGGTTCGGTCCAGCGTCGAACCCTGCGGAAGCTGGGCAAAACTGACAAGATACTGCTTGTCCTGAAGCGGCACGAAGCCGGTCGGCAGGATCTGGAAGCCCTGATAGGTCAGGACGAGAAGACCGGCATAAAGCACCATCATGATGGTCTTTACCCCGAGCAACCGTTTCACGCCACCGGCGTAAAGTTCGGTACTGCGGTTAAAGAAGCGGTTGAAGCCGCGGAAGAACCAGCCAAAGACAAAGTCCATACTGCGTGTCAGCCAGTCTTTTGGCGCATCATGACTGCGCAGAAGCACAGCCGACAAAGCCGGACTCAGCGTCAGCGAGTTGATGGTGGAAATGATCGTCGCAATGGCAATCGTCAGGGCAAATTGCTGATAGAACTGACCGGTCAGGCCAGAAATGAAGGCAATCGGCACAAACACACCGGTGATCACAAGCGATGTCGCAATGATCGGTCCGGTGACTTCGCGCATGGCAGCAACCGTTGCATCGCGCGGCGACAGACCACGTTCGATGTTACGTTCGACGTTTTCAACAACAACAATCGCGTCATCGACCACGATGCCGATGGCCAGGATCAAACCAAACAGCGACAGCACGTTGATCGAAAAGCCCAACAGCAGCATCAGCGCGAAGGTACCGATGATCGACACCGGTACGGCTAACAGCGGAATGATCGAGGCACGCCATGTCTGCAAGAACACCGTTACCACAACAACAACAAGGGCAATCGCTTCAAGCAAGGTCATGATGACCGACTTGATGGAACCACGGACGAACACGGTCGGGTCATAAACGATCGAGTAATCCAGATCGTCCGGGAAGCTTTGTTTGAGCTCTTCCATGGTTGCGCGAACGTTGCTTGAAATATCAAGCGCGTTCGAGCCCGGCGATGCAAAGATCGGAATCGCAACGGCCGGCTTGTTATCAAGTAGGGAGCGCAGCGCATATTGCTGGGCTTCCATTTCAATCCGCGCGACATCACCCAAACGCGTGATCGTGCCGTCGGCTTCGCGTTTGATGATGATGTTTTCAAATTCGCCGGGGCTTTCCAGACGGCCGCTTATATTGATCGGTAACTGGAATTGCACACCGGTGTCATAAGGCGCGCCACCAATGATACCGGCCGCGACCTGAACGTTCTGGCTTTGGATGGCGGAAACCACCTCGCCCGCGGTCAGATTGCGTTCGGCAACCTTGTCCGGATTGAGCCAGACACGCATGGCATAATCACCCGACCCGAACAGGCCGACCTGACCAACACCCGAAATGCGCGCCAGACGATCACGCACATTCAGCGTCGCGTAGTTGCGCAGATAAAGCATGTCATAGCGTTCATTGGGCGAACGCAAATGCACGACCATGGTCAGGTCGGGCGACTGCTTTGACACCGTCACACCAAGCTGGCGGACGATATCAGGCAAACGCGGTTCGGCCTGCGAGACGCGGTTTTGGACTTTTTGCTGGGCCAGATCGGGGTCGGTACCGATTTCAAATGTCACAGTCAGTGACAGGTTGCCATCGGTGGTCGCCAGCGAGTTGATATAGAGCATCCCC